>NZ_JABEME010000022.1 GCF_013004645.1 Stenotrophomonas africana
TCGCCATGGATGGCGCGGCTAAGCCTACACGGACGTACTTGCGGCGTCCCCGCCCGGCCCCACCCCTCCGGCCCAGCCGATAAACCGCGTTTCGCGACGCACCCACGAGGGGCTGCGCCGTTCGCGGGAACACTACTTCGCCGGCGACATCCACATGTCGATCACCGCGCTGAACACCTCCGTCCCCGCGCGGTCGCGCACACTCACCGTCACCGGCAGCGCATAGCCCTCGGCCGCGACCACGATCGGCTGCGCCGGCAGCGCCACCGCCTGCAGCGTGCCACGCGCCTTAGCCAGGTACTGCACCTGCATCCCCTTCGGAATCCAGCGCATTCCCTTCGGCAGTGATGCATCGACCATCAGCCCGGCGGTCAGTTCGGCCAGGTTGCACATCGCGATCGCGTGCACCGTACCGATGTGGTTGCGCACCTTGCGGCGGTCGGCCAGCGTGCCTTCGCAGCGGCCGTGTTCCAGGCGGGTGATGCATGGCGCGATGCTGGCGAAGTAGGGCGCCTTGAAACACACCGCGCGTGAGAACAGCCAAGTGCCGGCGGGCCAGCGCTGCAGGCGGTTGTAGAGCGAGAGCAGGGGCGTGGACATGAGGAGGATTCCGGTCGGCGGATAAAGCGACGGCGGGCCGAGGCCCGCCGTCGAGGCAACGCGTGTCGCGGGCGATCAGGCCGCCTGCGAATGCGGGTCCTTGTGCTGGCGGTCGTAGTAGCTGGCCGCGCGCAGTTCGTGGGTGTCGAAGTCGTCCACGGTGATGGTATCCAGCGTCAGCGTACGCAGCTCTTCCAGCAGGCTGCGCTCGTCCTGGGTAATCACGCCTTCGGCCACGGCTTCGTCCAACTGGCTGTTGAAGTCCAGCGCTTCAATGCCCTTGCTCTTCAGTGCCTTCAGGAACTTGCGCTCCACCGGCTCGGCCATGATCGCCTTGCTCAGGTAGCTGTTGATGCGGCCACCCGGGTTGTTCTCGCACGGGGTCAGGAACACGCCGCTGGCCAGGCGGTCGCGGGCTTCATTCGGCGCCATCAGCAGGGCGGCGACGCGGCGGCTCAGGCGGTCGCCCGGGGCCTCGGCACGACGGCCCAGCGGGAAGATCAGCGCCCACATCAGCCAGCCGATCGGGCGGATCGGGAAGTTGCGCAGTGCGGCCGACAGCGACTCTTCGATCTTGTGCACGCTGTCATGGAAGGCCCAGGCCAGCAGCGGCTGGTCGGCCTGCGGTGCGCCTTCGTCGTGATAGCGCTTGAGCATGGCGCTGGTCATGTAGACATGGCTCAGCACGTCGCCCAGGCGGCCGGACAGCGACTCCTTGAACTTCAGCTTGCCGCCGAGGGTCATCATCGAGATGTCGGCCATCAGCGCCAGGTTGGCCGAGTAACGGTCCAGCTTGCGGAAGTAGCGGCGGGTATAGGCGTCGCCCGGGGCGGCACCGAAGCGCGCACCGGTCAGGCCGAACCAGAACGAACGCACGGCATTGGAGATGCCGTAGCGGATGTGGCCGAACAGGCTGCGGTCGAAGTCCTGCAGGCCGGCACGGGTGTCCGGATCCTGCGCGGCCTTCATTTCCTTCAGCACCCAGGGGTGGCAGAGGATCGCACCCTGGCCGAAGATCAGCAGGCTGCGGGTCATGATGTTGGCGCCTTCCACGGTGATCGCGATCGGTGCAGCCTGCCAGCTACGACCGGCGAAGTTGCGCGGGCCCAGGATGATGCCCTTGCCGCCGATCACGTCCATCATGTCCGAGATCACTTCACGGCTCATGTTGGTGCAGTGGTACTTGGCAATGGCGGACGGCACCGACGGCACGTCACCGCGGTCCACCGCAGCAGCGGTGGCCTGCGAAAGTGCGCTGATCTTGTAGGCCTTGCCACCGATGCGGGCCAGCGCTTCCTCCACGCCTTCGAAGCGGCCGACCGACAGGCCGAACTGCTTGCGGATGCGTGCATAGGCACCGGTCACGGCGGCACCGGCCTTGGCACCGCCACTGGCGGTGGACGGCAGGGTGATCGAGCGGCCCACGGCCAGGCACTCGTTGAGCATGTTCCAGCCCTTGCCGGCCATGGCCGCGCCACCGATCAGCTGGGTCAGCGGAATGAACACGTCCTTGCCGCGGATCGGACCGTTCTGGAAGGTCGAGTTCAGCGGGAAGTGGCGACGGCCGATTTCAACACCGGCGGTGTCGCGCGGCAGCAGGCCCAGGGTGATGCCGATGTCGCGGGTATCGCCGATCAGGCCATCCGGGTCGTACATGCGGAAGGCCAGGCCGATCAGTGAAGCGACCGGGGCCAGGGTGATGTAGCGCTTGTCGAAGGTCAGCTTGACGCCGAGCACCTGCTCGCCGTTCCACTCGCCCTTGCAGACGATGCCGTAGTCCGGAATGGAGGTGGCGTCGGAACCGGCGAACGGACCCGTCAGGCCGAAGCAGGGCACTTCGCGGCCATCGGCCAGGCGCGGCAGGTACTGATCCTTCTGTTCCTGGGTGCCGTAATGCACCAGCAGTTCACCCGGGCCCAGCGAGTTGGGCACGCCGACGGTCGAGCTGACCACCGAGGACACCGAGGCCAGCTTCTGGATCACCTTGTGGTGGGCCAGCGCAGAGAAGCCCAGGCCGCCATATTCCTTCGGGATGATCATGCCGAAGAACTTGTTCTTCTTGATGAAGGCCCACAGTTCCGGCGGCAGGTCCGCATGGACGTGGGTGATTTCCCAGTCGTTGACCATCGTGCACAGCTCTTCGACCGGGCCATCGAGGAAGGCCTGTTCTTCGGCGGTCAGCTGCGGCTTGGGGTAGTTGAGCAGGATGTTCCAGTCCGGATCACCGGTGAACAGTTCGCCCTCGAAGCCAACCGAGCCGGTTTCCAGCGCGATGCGCTCGGTCTGCGACAGCGGCGGCAGCACCTTGCGGAACACCTTCATCATCGGGCCGGTCAGCAGCGGCTTGCGGATGAACGGCAGCAGCAGCGGCACGGCGATGACGGCCAACACAGCGGCCGCAACGATCGTGGCGGTCTGGTTGACGTAGGGGATGAACCAGCAGGCGGCCAGCAGCGCCACGCTGATCAGCGTCCAGGTAACCAGCCGCATGCGGTGGTAGGCGACGAACGCGCCTGCCAGCAGCAGGGCGAGGAAGGGAAGAACGATGCTCATGAGCGTGCTCCGGTGACGTGCTCGTTTGTGGCGGACGAAGCTGCAGCATCCGCTGCGGGCAACACGTCCAGATAGTCCAACACAGTAGCGGTAAAGGCGTCGTTGTCATCGCCGGCGACCATGTGCGTGGCCTGCGGCAGCTGTACATGGCGCGCGTGCGGCGCCAACGCCAGGAATTCGGCCACGGTCTGTGGCGTGACCAGGTCGCTGCGGCCGCCGCTGACCAGCAGCAGCGGGCACTTCACCTGGCGTGCGGCCTCGGCCAGCGCATCCTGGTGCTGCTCGCTGTCGCGGGCCAGTTCGGCCACCAGACGCGGGTCCCAGTGCCAACGCCAGCGGCCGTGGCCGTCCTCGCGCAGCAGTGCGCGCAGCGACTGCTCGGATTTGCGCGGACGGTGCGGCATGTAGGCCGAGATCACATCGGCGGCCTGGGTCAGCGAGGCGAAGCCGTCAGGATGGGCGGTCATGAAGGCCAGGATGCGTTCGACACCGGCGGTATCCCAGCGCGGGGTGATGTCGACCAGCACCATTGCCGAGAACAGGCCAGGCCAGCGCGATTCGGCCAGCAGGCCGAACAGGCCGCCCATCGAGGCCGCGACCAGCATCGGCGGGCGCGGTTGCTCGCCGGCCAGTACGATCAGGTCATCGGCGAACTGTTCGCCGTGATACGGCAGGTCGGCGGCATTCCAGTCCGAGTCGCCGTGGCCGCGCGCGTCGTAGGCCAGGGTCTGCAGACCCGCCGCGGACAACGCGCGGGCGGTGGCGATCCAGGCATGACGGGTCTGGCCGAAGCCATGCGCGAAAAGCACCCGGCCGCGCCGGCCATGGTCGCTGGCGGTCGCTGCAAGGCGCGCGCCATGGGCAGCCTCCAGGCGCAGATCATGGAACGCAGCGGGAGTAGGGGACGTAACCATACTTGCTAGTATGGATCGCTTGGGTGGGAAGTCAATACTGCATCGTATGGTGCAGTGCGACAGGCCTGCAGGAGAGCCCTTTGACGGTTTCGCCCGCAACGGCGTACTGCAACGAACCCCGGCGTATGGTTAAATCAGCCCATGAATCAACCTGACGCTTCCGCCGGCGAACCGCGCGCCGGCCGCAACAGCCGCCTGAGTGCCGAAGACTGGGCCCAGGCGGCCCTCGACCTGATTGCTGAACAAGGCGTAGGCGCCGTTGCGGTGGAACCGCTGGCGCGGCGACTCGGCGTGACCAAGGGCAGTTTCTATTGGCATTTCCCCTCGCGTGACGCCTTGCTGCAGGCCGCACTGGAACGCTGGGAACTGTTCGAACAGGAACAGGTGTTCGGCAGTCTGGAAGACGTACCGGACCCGCGTGTGCGGCTGCGCCAGCTGTTCCAGATGGTGGCGCATGAAGTGCAGCCGCACATCATCTACAGCGAGCTGCTGAAGGCGCTGGACCACCCGATGGTGCGCCCGGTGATCGACCGGGTGTCGCAGCGCCGCCTCGACTATCTGATCGCCTCGTTCCGCCAGGCCGGGCTCAGCTCGACCGATGCGCGCCACCGTGCACGCCTCGCCTACGCCGCCTATGTCGGCTTCCTGCAGTTGTCGCTGCAGTTGCAGCAACCCAAGCAGGCGCGCGAGGATTTCGAAGCCTACGTCGAGCACCTGATCGAGACGCTGATTCCGAACGGTTGAGCGTTGTTGCTGTGTTGAGTACAGAAAGGCCGCGGCAATGCCGCGGCCTTTTCCGTTGGTGCTGCCGCCGCCTGGAAGGCACAAAAAACAACGGCCCCTTGCGGGGCCGTTGCTGCGTCAGCCGATCAGTGGATCGATCAGAACTTCTGCTTGTACTGCATGTACATGTAGCGGCCCGGCAGGTCGTACTGCGGGTCGAACATGTTGGCACGGACCGAGTAGGACACCGGCGGATCCTTGTCGAACGCGTTGTTCAGACCCAGCATGATGGTGCCCTTCCACGGGGTGTTGTAGCGGACCTGGATGTCGTGGTAAGTGGTCGACGCGATGTGGTTCTCGCCCTTCGCACCGTCGGAGCAGAACGGGAAGGTCTCCGGATCCTGGGCCGGATCGAACGGGCACTCTTCACGCATGCCGGACTTGTAGCGCAGGCCCCAGTTCACACCGAAATCACCGTAGCTCCAATCCACATACAGGTTGGAGCGGATGCGCCAGTACGGATCCTGGTCGCGGTAACGGCCCTGACGGCCTTCAACCGGCGAGTCCTGGGTCGACTTGGTGTCCCACTTGGACAGATAGGTGCTGTCCCAGCTGATGGTGAACTGACCGAACGAGGTCTCCGGCAGGCGGTAGGCCAGGCCCAGATCCCAACCTTCCACCTTGTACGATGCCAGGTTCTGCAGCGGCATGTTGACGTTGGTGATGGTGTAGCGCTGGTTGACGGTGCCGTAGTTCGGATCACGCGTGATCAGGCCGCAGTAGGCTGCCTGCTGCTGCGGGGTGCCGCCGTAGCAGTAGCTCATGATGTCCTGGATCGCCGGACGGGTGATGGCGTCTTCCACCTTGATCTGCCACCAGTCCAGAGTGACGTTCAGGCCGGTGACGAAGCTCGGGCTCCACACCAGGCCCAGCGTCTTGCTGGTCGAGGTTTCGGGCTTCAGGTTCGGGTTGGCCTGCCAGGTGAACGGCACAACCGTCTGCTTGCGGCCTGCACCGGCGCCCGGCTGAACGAAGTTGGCCGGAACGCCCTGTGCGGCACACTGGGCGGCAACCGCACCGGTACGGAGGCCAGCGTTGGACGAGCAGGGATCGATGTAGGTCTCGAAGGAGTCTGTATCGCCGCGATACAGGTTGTTGATGCTCGGCGCGCGGAAGCCCTCGGAGTAGTTACCGCGGATCATCAGGTCGTCGATCGGCTTCCAGCGGAAGCCGAACTTGTTGTTGGTGGTGTTGCCGAAGTTGCTGTAGTCGGAGTAGCGCGATGCCACGCTGAAGTCCAGCAGCTTGGCGCCCGGCAGGTCCGCCAGCACCGGGATCGACAGTTCCACGAAGAACTCGTTCAGATCGTAGCCGCCCTTGGTCGGTGCCGCACCGTTGCCGGTGCTCAGACCCGAGGCAATGAAGGCGTCCGGATCAAACTGACCGGTTTCCTTGCGGTACTCGTAACCGGCAGCGAAGCCCAGCGCACCGGCCGGCAGCTGCACGATCTCACCGGAGATGTTGGCGTAGTAGCCCTTCGACACCAGGCTCGCCGAATCGTGAGCGGTGAACGAGGTGTAGTCCAGAGCTTCCTGCGAGATGGAGCCCAGTCCACCCAGCGGATTGATCGGCACACAGCCGGCAATGACGGCGCCCGCCGAATTCAAGCAGACCGGCTTGCCGTCGCGCAGAGCCGACGGGCCATAGGCCTCGGCCAGACGCTGCCTGTTGAACAGGCCGTAGGTCAGGTCGTTCTGGTCGGTCTTGTCGTAGCGATAGCCAACGTCCCAGTCGAAGTTGCGATCGGCAAATTCGAAGAAGCCTTCGAAGCCACCGTAGAAGTGCCAGTTCTTGACGTTCTGGTTGAACGAACGACCACCGGATTCATTGAAGCGACGATTGACGCCCGTCAGGTCGACGCCATACGGGTTGTACATGCTGCCCGCGCTCAGACGCTGGCCGGTCACCGGCATGGATGCCAACAGCTGCTCGGACTTGCGCTCGTTGTACATCGCCTCGGTACGGAAGGTGATGTTGTCAGTCACGTTGTACGAACCCAGCACGAACAGCGAGGTGCGCTCGTTCGGGGTCAGCAGGTAGTTGTCCGGTGCAGTGTTGTAGCCGTGGACGTTGGCATCGAACGGGGTTTCAACGCCATTGATGATGACGTACTGGTTGCCGTTGCGCACATAGCTGCCCGGGATGCCGGTTGCGCTCTGGCCACTGAAGAACGGCGGGCCACCGGCGGAGATCTTGCGATCGCCGGCCATCACGGACTTTTCGTTGACGTAGGACGCGCCGACGGTGATCGAGGCGCGGTCGGTCACGGTACCCAGGGTGAAGTCATATGCTTCACGCTGGCCGTCGCCGGCGCTGTACTGACCCTTGTAGGCGTTGACTTCAGCACCGTCGAAGTTCTGCTTGGTGATGATGTTCACCACGCCGGCGATGGCGTCCGAACCGTAGATGGTCGAGGCGCCGTCCTTCAGGATGTCGATGCGCTCGATCATCGCAGTCGGAATGGTGTTCAGGTCGACGCTGCCGTCCAGACCAGTGGTCCAGCGGCGGCCGTTGACCAGCACCAGGGTGCGCTCGGCGCCGAGGTTGCGCAGGCTGACGCCGGCCGAACCGTCACCGCCGTTGTTGAACGTACGGTTCAGGGCGGCACCGTTGGCGGCGACGCGCTGCAGGATGTCGGCGACCGAGGTCACGCCCTGCTTTTCGATGTCGGCGCGGGTCAGGCTGAGCACCGGCTGCGAGGTTTCGATGTCGGTGCTCTTGATGCGCGAACCGGTGACCGAGATGCGGTCAAGGTTGGTCGCTTCCTGGGCCTGGGCGGTGGCAGTGGATGCCACACCGGCAACGAGCGCGACCAGAACGGCGTCGCGCAGCTTGTTGGACTGGAAATTCATTGGCTCTCTCTCTCCAAGAAATCTTGGCTGGGTTAGTGCCCGGCGGGGGAGCGAAAAGCGCTCCCAAATCGCGAGGGCTGAACCGATAGTAGCGGGCGTTCGCCAAGAATTAAAGCTGTGTTAATCAAATCTATGATTTTGGTGAAAATTGAAATTAATTCGCAAAATCAAAGACTTGAGTTGCATTCGAGCCAGTTTCGTCTCGTTTGTTAGCGCAGAGTGATGAAAAAATGTGCTCGCTGGCGTGTATCGCAGCATGTCGAACTGAACTGCACGGTATCCGACTCGCCGAAAAGCGCGATGCGTGTATCGCGATCACGCATACGCAACGGGCGCCTTTCGGCGCCCGTGAGAAGTCACTGCAGGAAGAACCGTGCGGTGGGATCAGAGATCCTGTTCGTAACGCACATACGGCACAGTGCCGTCGTCATTGCTTTCATTGCGCGGCGAGAACGGATTCTTGCCGCGGCTGATCACGTTCTCCGCGCCCACGGTGAGCTGGCCGGACCAAGGGGTACGCCAGGTCAGGCCGATTCCCAGGCCTTCCCACTTGCCAGGCTTGCCCGGTACGTCGACGACGCGACCGATGATGCTGCCGGTGAAGTTGCCGTAGCCGGCACCGATGCTCAGGCTCTTGCTGTCCCAGCGGTCGACCAGGGCCGGCGAAGCGTCGGCCAGCGGAACCAGGCGGGCCTTGGCATAGGTACCAGCGATGGAAACGAAGCCTTCGCGGCCGATGTTCTTCTGCGCGAACACGGTCAGATCATTCTGCTCGGCGCGCAATGACGGCGTCTTGTTGGGGCCTGCCAGCCATGCCGGCAGGGTTTCACGGCCGCTACCGGCCGTGATGCCCAGACGACTGTTGCCGCGGTTCAGCGCGGCGGTGCCGCTGAAGCGGCGGCTGTTGAGGTCATCTTCGTCGCCGAGGCTGGCCAGCATGCAGTGACTGGCCAGGCCGCTCATGCTGGTTCCACTGCTGCTGTTGCAGAGCAGGCCCAGCGAATCGCCCGACGACAGGCCGAAGGCCGCATCCAGCGAATTACGGCCGAAGTGCCAGCGAGCGCCAGCCGCCTGTTCGCCGGTGGGCTCCAGGTACAGCAGGGCTTCGACCTTGCCGCTGCCCTTGTTCCACACCGGCAGCACGGTCCGGGTGTCCTTGCTCTGCGCATGCACGCCCGTGATCGCGCCAAGGGCGATCATCAGAGCCAGCGGTAGACGCAGGAAGGTACGCATCGGACCAGTTCAGACAGGGACGAACAACGGAAGTTCCCGAAGATACGGGAACTTGATCCTAGGGTGTTTATGAATTCTTAACAAGCCTTGATCCCCCCAGATGCAAGACAAGCCGTTTACTGAAGCCGCTCAGGCGCCGGTACAGTCCCCTCGGCACCGTGGAACAGTATGCCGAACTCCGTCAAAGGAAAGTGATACTCGCGCCCGCAGAATTCGCAACGGACCTCGACGGCGCCGGTGTCCGCGGCCGCGGCACGCGCCTCGTCCTCGCCCAGCGACTGCAGCATCGACGCGACCCGTTCACGGGAGCAGGAGCAGGCGAAGGACAGCGGCTTCTCGCCCATCAGCGCCGGCTTCTCCTCGTGGAACAGGCGGTGCAGCAGCTGCTCGGCCGGGGTGGCCAGCAGCTCGGCCTTGCCCAGGGTTTCGAACAAAGCGCTGGCGCGCGCCCAACCATCTTCGTCGCCCTCGTCGCCCGGCAGCTTCTGCAGCAGCAGGCCGGCGGCCCCGTTGCGGTCGGCCGCGAGCAGCAGGCGGGTCGGCAGCTGCTCGGACTGGCGGAAGTAATCCTCGAAGGCTTCGTCCAGCTCCGGCGCTGTCAGCGCGACCAGGCTCTGGTAGCGCTGCGGCTCGCGCGGGTCCAGGCCAGGGTTTTCGATGGTGATCGCGAGCAGGGCGTCGTCGCCCAGGCTGGACAGGTCGCGCGGCGCGTCGGCGCCTTCGCTGAGCTGGGCAATACCGCGCAGGGTGCCTGCGGCGGTGCATTCAGCGAACAGGGTGCGCAGGGCGGTGCTGCTGCGCAGCTGGATCGAGAGGCGGCCATCGATCTTGGTGTGGCCGGTGAACAGCGCCGAGGCCACGCAGGCCTCGCCGAGCAGTTCGGCGGCCGTATCCGGGTACGCGGCGTGGGACAGGATTTCCTGCCAGGTGGCCTGCAGGCGCACATGGACACCACGGACGCCAGCGTCGGGGAGCAGGAAGCGGATCAGGGAATCGGAGTTGGCGGTCATCGGCTCATATCGCGCGTAAACGAGGGCGGTTGCCGGATAATGCGCCGACAACCAGACAGAAGAAGGATGCACCAGTAATGGGGGCAGGGGGAGAGCAGCACAAGGTGGAGGCCGGGGCGGACGTCCCGCGCCGCAGGCGCTGGCGCTGGAAACAGCTGCTGTGGCTGCCGGTGCTGCTGGCGGCCTTCAGCTGCCTGCAGGTGCTGGTGCTGCGGTTCATCGATCCTCCGGTGTCCACGGTCATGCTGTGGCGCTATGGCGAGGCGCTGGGCGAGGCTGACTGGTCGTATCGCCTGCATTACCAGTGGCGCGACCTGGACCAGATGGCCCCGAGCCTGCCGATCTCGCTGGTGGCGGCCGAAGACCAGCGCTTCCCCGAACACAACGGCTTCGACCTGCAGGCCATCGAAAAGGCCCGCGACCACAATGCCAAGGGCGGGCGCCTGCGTGGCGCCAGCACGATCAGCCAGCAGGTGGCCAAGAACCTGTTCCTCTGGCAGGGCCGCAGCTGGATCCGCAAGGGCCTGGAGGTCTGGTACACGGTGCTGATCGAAGCGCTGTGGCCGAAGGAGCGCATCCTTGAGATGTACGCCAACATCGCCGAGTTCGGTGATGGCGTGTACGGGGCGCAAGCAGCGGCGCAGACGTTCTGGGGCAAGGACGCGGCGCGCTTGAGCCCGGCCGAGAGCGCGCGGCTGGCGGCGGTGCTGCCGGCACCGCGGCGCTACAACGCGGCAAAACCAGGGCCGTACGTACAGCGGCGCGCGGCGTGGATCCAGCGGCAGGCACGGCAGCTGGGCGGGGCCGCGTACCTGTCGGAAGAATGAGGGCCCACGACGCCTGATCTGCGGGCGGCGGCAACGTACAATCGGGGCATGACCCGCGAACGGCTTACCTTTGTCATCGCCGCCTACAACGAGGCCCTGGCACTGCCGTTGCTGCATCCGCGGTTGTGTGCCGTGCTGGACGGCATGCCCGATATCGAAGGCCACATCCTCTATGTGGATGACGGCAGCCATGACAGCACCTGGGAAGTGATCGCCCGCCTGGCCCAGTCCGATGCGCGGGTGTCCGCGCTGAAGCTCTCGCGCAACTTCGGCAAGGAAGCCGCGCTGACCGCCGGCTTGGACCTGGTGCGCGACGGAGCGGCGATGATCCTTGACGCCGACGGCCAGGATCCGCCGGAGCTGGTACCGGAATTCGTCGCGCGCTGGCGCGAGGGCCTTGACAACGTCTACGGCACGCGCATGGCCCGCGATGGTGAGGCCTGGATCAAGCGTGCCACGGCGGCGGTGTTCTACCGGGTGATGGGGCGCCTGTCGCGCACGCCGATCCCGGCCGATACCGGTGATTTCCGCCTGCTGTCGCCGCGTGCGTTGAGTGCGCTGCGCGAGATGCGCGAGCGCCACCGTTTCATGAAGGGGCTTTTCAGCTGGGTCGGTTTCAAGCGGATCGCGGTGCCCTATCACCGTCACGCGCGAGTGGCCGGCACCAGCAAGTTCAGTCTGTGGCGGCTGTGGAACTTCGCGCTGGAGGGCATTACCGGCTTTTCCACCGTGCCGCTGCGGGCGGCGACCTACCTGGGACTGGCAACGGCAGCGGTGGCCTTCGTCTTCGGCGTATGGGTGATCGTGAAGGCGGCGCTGTATGGCGACCGGGTGGCGGGCTGGCCGACGATGATGGCGGTGATCCTGTTCCTGGGCGGGGTGCAGTTGATTGCGCTGGGCCTGATCGGTGAGTACCTGGGACGGCTGTACGAAGAGTCCAAGCAGCGGCCGCTGTACCTGGTTGACGCGTGGCTAGCATCCGCCGTGGCAGACTCGGCACTGCAACCCACCCTCGGAGGGCAGGCAGATGACGACGGTACGGCAACTGTTGGACGGCAAGTCTCCTGAAGTACATGCGGTCGCGCCGGAGGCGGCGGTGATCGATGCGATCCGGTTGATGGCGGAGAAGGGCATCGGTGCGGTGCTGGTGATGGACGGGCCGCGGTTGGTCGGCATCCTGTCCGAGCGCGATTACGCACGCAAGATCGTGCTGCGTGATCGTTCGTCGCGGGATACGGCGGTGGCCGAGATCATGACGGCGAAGGTGGTGACGGTCTCGCCGGGCGAACAGGTGGAGCATTGCCTGCAGCTGGTGACCGACTACCGCATCCGCCATCTGCCGGTGGTGGAGGGCGCGCAGGTGCTGGGGGTGATTTCCATCGGCGACCTGGTGAAGTCGGTGATCGATGCGCAGCGGCGCGAGCTGGACCAGCTGCAGCAGTACATCGTGGCGGGGTGAGGTGTTCGCTGGCGGGCCTGCGGCCCGCCGGCCCGCTTTTTGAAGCCAGAGCCAGAGCTGAGAGCAGCGCCTTCCTGATACGTTGGGAGGCGAAGGGTGCGGCTGGGCAGGACACGCCGTAAACCCATCCATGGGGGCTCGATGGCGCCATCCATGGCGCCAACGGTCCTGCCCAGCCGCACCCTCCGCCTCTGGACACATTTCTGCGAGCGCGGTGCGTACATGCGCGGTGCCTCGCCCTTGGTAGCTGCCAACCTTGGTTGGTAACAGCTTTTGACTGTGCTTTTTTCTTTTGACTTTGAATTTCCGCTCTCGTTCCGCGCGCGCGGGAGACTGTCCGGAGCCGGAGCAAGGCGGCAGGCAGGACCGTGAGGCGCATGGATGCGCCGACCGAGCCTACAGGGACGTATTTACGGCGTGTCCTGCCTGTCGCCTTGCTCCGGCTCTATGCGCGGAAAAAGAGGCGCCGCGAACAACGCTGTAACCCTACTTCGCATACTGCCCACCGCAGTCAGCATCCTTCCCCGGCCCCAGCTCGATCGTTGCCAGCAATGCCGCCGGCGGGGCAATGCTGCCCAGCGCCAATGCCACGGCGCCACGAATACCCAACGCCTTGAAGTCCGGGCGGAATGACGGATCCTTGAAGGTGCCGGCGATGTGCAACGGTGAGCGCAGTACCAGGATGCTCTTGTCCTTGGGGCGCGGTTTCAGCAGCAGGTCCAGGGTCTCGTCGCGCAGGCTGACCGTGCCTTCGCCGATGAGGATCGTATCGGTGGTGTCCACCGCCAGCGCCTGGCTGGTCATCAGGCCTTCGCGCACGCCGAAGTCGGCGAAGGCGCAGCGCAGGGGAATCTGCTTGTCGCCGGTCACCAGGAATTTCAGCGACTCGGTGATGTCCAGGCCGGCCAGTTCCATTACCAAATTGCCGACATGGCCACGGCCCATCGCCAGGCCGACCTTGCCATTGCTGCTGCCGAGCATGGCGGCGATCGAGTTGCCGCGGCCGCTCAGGTCCACTTCGCCGCCGATGCCGCCTTTGGCCTGTTCAGCCAGTTTCGCGTCCGGGAACAACTGGCCCAGCTGCACGCCGCGCACGCTGGCCTTCAGCGCGGTGCTGATCTGCGGACGACGCGCGTCCATGCGAATGGTGCTGCGGATGTCGCCACCGGCGACGCCGAAGTTCAGCGGGTCCAGCCGCAGCACGCCGTCATCCAGCAACAGGTGCGCGTCCATGTCGTCCAGCGGCAATGACGGCGCGTTGATGCGATGGGCCTTCCAGCGCACGTCGGCATCCATCGCGCGCAGTTTGCCGAGGTTGTAGGGCGTGTCGGGCAGCACGCGTGCACGGGCAGCCACCCGTGCGGCCTCGGCCTTCTGTTCTGCGTTGGCGGTTTCGCCGCCGCCGGTCTTTGGTGGGGCACCGACGAAGCCGGCGAGGTCATCGAAATCCAGCCGTTTGGATTCCAGCGTGGCCGTCAGCTTCGGGCGCGTGCCGCCCACTTCGAACTGCAGGTTGCCGCCGAGATCACTGTCGCCGACCTTGCCGGTGAAGGCGTTGTAGCGCCAGATGTTGTGGTCACGCTTGAGCCGGCCGTTCAACGCATAAGGGGGCGACGGCGGAATGGCAATGCCGAGCAGCGGGTAGAGGTCGGCCAGGTCCTGGCCGCTGAGCGCGAACTGCAGATCGAACACCCGCAGCTGGAAGGGATTGGTCAGCGTGCCACTGGCCACCGCGTGGGTGGCGCCTGCCCGGCCATCAAGATGGATGCGGAACGGGTGGTCGCTGTCGGTCAGCTCAAGCGGTGATTCGGTGCCACCACGCAGGATGAATGGATTGCCCTGCCAGTGTCCCTTGCCCTGTACCAGCAGCGGTGGCGCAGCGTCGGCCTGTTTCGGCTGGCCGCTGCGCATGTCCACGCGGATATCAGTGCGGCCGAGCGCATCGAGGAACTGCAGGCGCCCATCGTCGATGCGCAGCCGTTTGAGCTGCGGACTGGTCCCGCCGGTGCTGCCACCGAGGAAATCCCAGTTGCCCGGGTCGCCCTTGCGCGGAGCGGTTTCCAGCAGCACGTCCGGCCGGGTCAGGCGCACTTCGGGCAGCTGCACGCTGCCGCGCAGCAGGGGCCAGACCCGCACGTCGATCTCGACGCGGTCGGCGCTGGCCATGTCAGGCTGCTTTGCCCAGCTTGCATTGGCGAAGGTGATCGCATCGGCGCGGATGGTACTGGTGCGGCCGAGGTCGACATCAAGGTTCCCGATGTGCAGCACACGGCCGGTGCGGGCCTGCACCGCGCGCTCCACCGGTCCCTTGAACCAGTTCCAGTCCCACAACGCGATCAGGAGCAGGATCGCTGCCAGCAGGAAGATCAGGATCGTAAGCCAGCGCCGGCCTCGTGGGCCGGGGCGGCGGAGGCGCCAGCGGGTCGTGCGCTTTGCGGCAGGGGAGGCGGCAGCATTCACGCTGCCATGGTTGCCTCCTCTTCGTGGACAGGGCGCGAAGCGTCCATGTGCATGGTGTGCACACGCGGCCCGCGCGCGGCCGTTTACAGCACCTGCATGGTGACCGCGACGAAGTGGCAGACACTGCCACCGATCACGAACAGGTGCCAGATCGCGTGCGAGTACGGGATCGATTCACGGTGGTAGAAGTAGGTCCCCAGCGTGTACGACAGGCCGCCGGCGAACAGCCAGGTGAGGGTGCCGCCGTCGATCGAGGCCCACATCGGCTTGATCGCCACCACCACCAGCCAGCCCATGGCGATGTAGATCACCGTGGAGAGCACCTTGAAGCGGCCGGTGTAGAACAGCTTGAACACCACGCCGCCCAGCGCCAGCGCCCAGATCGCGGTGAACAGGCCCCAGCCCCACGGGCCGCGCAGGCCGATCAGGGTGAACGGGGTGTAGGTGCCCGCGATCAGCACATAGATCGCGCAGTGGTCGAACACCTTCAACCGGCCCTTGGCGACCGGATGCTGGATGGCGTGGTACAGGGTGGAGGCGGTGTACAGCAGCAACAGCGCGATACCGAAGACGATCGCGCTGGCCAGCTGCCAGCCGTCGCCGTAGATCGCAGCCAGGGTGATCAACACCGCGCTGGCGGCCAGGGCGAACACCGCGCCCAGACCATGGGTCAGGGCGCTGGCGATTTCTTCACGGATCGAAGCAATGGACGTCGTGGACATGGGCGTGGGCATCGGTCACGGGGAGGGGGACCCGCGTCCCCCTATCATCGCCGCGATGGGCGACATGTGCACGCCCGTCACCGTATGGTGGGTGAATCCCTGCATTGCGCCGATGAACCCGTGATCGGTAGATCCACGCGATGCGTGGATGAACCGCCCGCGACGGCTGGGTCAGAGCCCTTTCCTGCGGAAAGGGATCCGACCCCTTGGCATCAGCCCACCGAAACCGTATGCGCCGCTTCGCGGGTGGCCGAGAAGCGCACATCCGGCGAGCGTTCCTGCGCCAGCTGCAGGTTGACCCGGGTCGGTGCCAGGTAGACCAGGTGTCCGGCCGCATCCAGTGCCAGGTTCAGCGCGTTCTTCTCGCGGAACTCTTCAAGCTTCTTCTCGTTGCTGCAGTGGACCCAACGCGCGGTGGTCACGCTGACCGGCTCGAAGGTGGCTTCCACGCCGTACTCGTCCTTCAGTCGGTAGGCGGCGACGTCGAACTGCAGCACACCCACCGCACCCAGGATCAGGTCGTTGCTGGTGAGCGGGCGGAAGAACTGGGTCGCGCCTTCCTCGGACAGCTGGGCCAGGCCCTTCTGCAGCTGCTTGAGCTTGAGCGGATCACGCAGGCGTGCGCGCCGGAACAGTTCCGGCGCGAAGTTGGGGATGCCGGTGAAGGTGACCGCTTCGCCTTCGGTGAAGGTATCGCCGATGGAAATGGTGCCGTGGTTGTGGATGCCGATCACATCGCCCGGCCAGGCTTCGGCGGCAATCTCGCGGTCGCTGGCCATGAAGGTCAGCGCGTTGGCCAGCTTCATTTCCTTGCCGGTGCGTACGTGGAAGGTCTTCATGCCGGCGCTGAAACGGCCCGAGCAGACGCGCATGAACGCGACGCGGTCACGGTGTTGCGGGTCCATGTTGGCCTGGATCTTGAACACGAAGCCGGTCAGCTTGTTCTCTTCCGGGGCGATCTCGCGGCCGGTGGTGGAGCGTGCCTGCGGGGACGGCGCATGCTCGACGAAGAAGTCCAGCAGCGGTTGCACGCCGAAGTTGTTCACGCCCGAGCCGAAGAACACCGGGGTCTGCTTGCCGGCGCGGTAGGCGTCCAGGTCGAACGGATGGCTGGCGCCCTGCACCAGTTCCAGTTCGTCGCGCAGGTCGGCCAGCATCTGTGCACCGATCTTCTCGGCCAGGCCGGGGGCATCGATGGACGGGAAGATGGTCGAATCCTGGCGGGTGAAGTTGCGGCCCGGCTCGTACAGGTGCACTTCGCCGGTCAGCAGGTGGACCACGCCCTTCAGGCGCTGCCCCATGCCGATCGGCCAGGTGACCGGCGCGCACTGGATGCCCAGCACGGTTTCCACTTCATCCAGCAGTTCGATCGGGTCCTTGCCCTCGCGGTCGAGCTTGTTGATGAAGGTCATGATGGGGGTGTCGCGCAGGCGGCAGACTTCCATCAGCTTGATGGTGCGCTCTTCCACGCCCTTGGCCACGTCGATCACCATCAGCGCCGAGTCCACCGCGGTCAGCACGCGGTAGGTGTCCTCGCCGAAGTCGGCGTGGCCGGGGGTGTCGAGCAGGTTGACGATCTTGCCTTCGTACGGGAACTGCATCACCGAGGAGGTGACGGAGATGCCGCGCTCCTTTTCCAGCGCCATCCAGTCGGAGGTAGCGTGGCGGGCAGCCTTGCGGCCCTTCACCGAACCGGCCATCTGGATCGCGCCTCCGAACAGCAGCAGCTTTTCGGTCAGCGTGGTCTTGCCGGCGTCAGGGTGGGAAATGATGGCGAAGGTGCGGCGACGCGACGCTTCGTTGGCGACTTCGGACATGGCAGTGGCGCCCGCCCGGGGCGCTTTTCAAAGAGATAAGCGCCCGATTATACCGGCCGGGGCCGGTCAGCGCCCGATGCCGCCCTCGGCCTCGCCCTGGCGGGCGAACTGCAGCTGGCCCTGCTCGGTGAAGATGCGTGCCGGCACCGAGCGCAGGCCCATGCCGCGGTTGACCTGCACCACGAAGTGGAGGTGCGGCGCGCTGCTGTAGCCACTGTTGCCGGACAGGCCGATCGGCTGCCCGGCGCCCACTGCCTGGCCGCGACGCACGCGCATGCCACCGGCCTGCAGGTGGCCGTACAGCGCCATGCTGCCGTCGCTGTGCAGCACGCGGATGAAGTTGGCGCGGCCAGCATCGCGTTCGCGGTCCTGGCCGTTGCCACGGAAGCCATCCTGGATCTGCATCACCGTGCCCTCGCGCGCGGCCAGTACCAGCGTGCCCTCCGGCAGCGCGAAGTCGACCGCGTCGCGGTTCTCCTCGTCATCGTGGCTGAACCGCCCCTGTGGCGCCTGGTCCACGCGCGGACGGGTCGCATCGAACGGCAGGCGGTAGGCGACATCCTCGGCCTGTGCGGCTGGATTGCCCGGCACCGAATGCAGGCGCAGGTCCAGCGCGCGGCCATTGAGCGGGGCGGGCAGGTGACCGACCACCAGGCTGCTGTCGCCCTGGATCAGCGACTCGACCGGGAGGCCTTCGACCTGGTGTCCGGGTGCAGCGCGCAGCTGGATCTGCAGCGGTCCTGCCAGCCCATTGTCGATCCGGGCCTGCCATTGCGTGCCGACCGGCTGCAGGCGCAGCTGGGCCATGGGGGTGGCGCCCTCGACACTGCCTGCGCGGGTGGCTGGGCCGGAGGGGGGAATCAGTCCCCAGCCCTGGCGCCAGTCGCCGGCGTGTGCAGTCGCGCTCGTCAGCAGAGCCAACAGCAGGCAGGACAGGGGCAGGCGCGGCATCGGCGTTTCCAGTGAAAAGGACCGCCGGGACTGTACTTGATCCTGAACGGGACGGGCGCGACGGCGCTCGCAGAGTGGAGTTGGAAAATATTCATCGCTTTATCCGCATGAAGGGATTGACACTGCCCGAAAGGGCTGGCATCGTGGCCCCACCATCGAGACCGGCAGAGGGACAGGCCCTTTGAAGCCGGGGCAGCCCGCGGATGCGAAAGCGTCTGCGTAGGTGCCAAATCCTGCGGGGACCCGTGGCGTCCACCGAAAGATGGTTCGAACCATGCACCGCACGTGCATCTCGAACGCGGGCCCGCGAAGGCTCGATGGCCGATTCCCCAACCGGATCCCGCCATGAGCTTCGCCGCCAGTACCGCCCTTCGCCCCGAACCCTTTGTCCCCGTCAGCGTGCCGGTCGAAGACCGCGTGCATGCCGAGCGCGGTGAGTTCGCCGCGGTGCTGTCGATGCGCCACGCCGGCCCCAGCCCGGTGCGCCTGCGCTATGAGTGGGTCGGTCCGGCCACTGCACCGGTGGTGGTGCTGGCCGGCGGCATTTCTGCCCATCGCCACGTGGCGTCCAACACGCAGTTCAGCGAGAAGGGCTGGGCCGAAGACCTGGTGGGCAGCGGCCGCGCGCTGGATCCGCAGCAGCTGCGCGTGCTGGCCTTCGACTTCATCGGCGCCGACGGTGCACTGGATGTGCTGATCGATACCGCCGACCAGGCCGATGCCTTGGCGCTGCTGCTGGACCATCTCGGCATCCGCACGCTGAAGGCCTTCGTTGGCTATTCGTATGGCGCGCTGGTCGGCCAGCAGTTCGCGATCCGGCATCGCGCCCGCGTGCGCCAGCTGGTGCTGGCCAGTGGTGCGCACCGCCCACACCCATATGCCGCCGCCTGGCGCGCATTGCAGCGCCGCGCGGTCGCGCTGGGCCAGCTGCAGTGCGGCGAAGACCACGGCCTGGCCCTGGCCCGGCAGTTCGCCATGCTCAGCTACCGCACGCCGGAAGAGTTTGGCGAGCGCTTCGACGCCGCACCGGAAGTGATCAATGGCCGCGTGCGCGTCGCCGCCGAAGACTATCTTGACGCTGCCGGCGCGCAGTATGTCGCGCGCACGCCGGTGACCGCCTACCTGCGCCTGTCCGAATCGATCGATCTGCATCGCGTCGACCCTGCCGCGATCCTGCCGCCCACCGTGGTGGTAGCCGTGGAGGGCGACCGCCTGGTGCCGCTGGCCGACCTGGTCGGCCTGGTCGAAGGGCTGGGCCCGCGCGGCAGCCTGCGCGTACTGCGCTCGCCCTACGGCCACGACGCCTTCCTCAAAGAAACCGATCGCATCGACGCGATCCTCGCCACCGCCTTCCGCACTTCTGGAGAGTCCGCATGAGCCTGCACGCCAACGAGCCGTCCTGTAGTCGCACCACCGCCGCCGTCCGCGCCGGCATCGATCGTGACACCGCGCATGGGGCGGTCACGCCGCCGATCGTGCTGTCGTCGAATTTCAGCTTCGAAGGCTTCGGCAACAAGCGGCAGTATGACTACACGCGCAGCGGCAACCCCACGCGTGACCTGCTGGGTGAAGCGCTGGCGGAACTGGAGGGCGGCGCCGGTGGCGTCATCACTGCGACCGGCATGGGCGCGATCAACCTGGTGCTCAACGCGCTGCTGCAGCCGGGCGATACTCTGGTCGTGCCGCACGATGCGTACGGTGGCAGCTGGCGCCTGTTCAATGCGCTGGCGAAGAAGGGCCACTTCGAGCTGGTCACCGCCGACCTGACCGATCCGCGTGCACTGGCGCAGGCGCTGGCCACCCAGCCGAAGCTGGTGCTGGTGGAAACGCCGTCCAACCCGCTGCTGCGCATCACCGACCTGCGCTTCGTCATCGATGCCGCGCACAAGGCCGGTGCGCTCGTGGTGGTCGACAACACCTTCCTCTCGCCGGCCCTGCAGCAGCCGCTGTCGTTCGGTGCGGACCTTGTGCTGCATTCCACCACCAAGTACATCAATGGCCACAGCGATGTGGTGGGCGGTGCGGTGGTCGCGCGCGATCCGGCATTGCACGATCAGCTGGTGTGGTGGGGCAACGCGCTGGGCCTGACCGGTTCCCCGTTCGACGCCTTCCTGACCCTGCGCGGCCTGCGCACGCTGGATGCGCGCCTGCGCGTGCACCAGGAGAACACCACGTCGATCGTTGCCCTGCTGGACCAGCATCCGGCGGTCGGCCGCGTCTATTATCCTGGCCTGGCCGACCACCCGGGCCACGCCATCGCCGCCCGCCAGCAGAGTGGTTTCGGCGCGATGCTGTCGTTCGAACTGGCCGCGTGCGAAGGTGATGATCCGCATGCCGCAGTGCGTGCCTTCGTCGATGGCCTGCGCTGTTTCACCCTGGCCGAATCGCTGGGCGGCGTCGAAAGCCTGATCGCGCATCCGGCCACCATGACCCATGCGGCGATGACCGCCGAAGCGCGTTCCGCCGCCGGCATCAGCGAAGGGCTGCTGCGCCTGTCGGTCGGCATCGAGGCCGAGCGTGACCTGCTGGCCGATCTCGGTGCCGCATTGCAGCGCGCCGAAGCCGTGATCGATGCAGCCGCGCGCCGCAAACAGGTGGTGGACGCATGAGCGCGCTCGCCGCTGAAATTCCCGCGCTTGGTGTGGGACGACTGGCGCTGCTTGGCACCGGCACGGTAGGGTCGGCCTTCGTGCAGCGCTACCAGGCGTTGCAGGCGCGTGGGCTGGAACTGCCCAGTGTGCAGTGGCTGGCCAATTCGCGCACCGCGCTGGCGATCGACCGCGATCTGGCGTTGCCGCTGGAGCTGGCACGGCGCGCACCGCGTGACGGCCTCAGCTCGCCGCCGTGGGCCAGCGCCGAAGGACTGGAGCGTGGTGATGTGGTGGTCGACGCAACTGCCAGCGAAGACGTCGCCGCGCGCCATGTGCAGTGGCTGGCGCGCGGCGTGCACGTGGTGACCGCCAACAAGCTGGGCCGTGGTGCGCAGCTGGCTCGTGCGCAGGCCATTGCGGAAAGCTGTGCCGACAGCGGCGCGCGTTATGGCGACAGCGCGACGGTGGGCGCCGGCCTGCCGCTGTTGAGCAGCCTGCGTGCGCTGGTGGCCGGAGGCGACCACATCCATGCCATCGAGGGCGTGCTGTCCGGTTCGCTGGCGTGGCTGTTCCATCGCTATGACGGCCAGTCGCCGTTCTCGGCGGCGGTGCGCGAGGCACTGGCGGCCGGTTATACCGAACCGGACCCGCGTCTGGACCTGTCCGGCGAGGACGTGCGCCGCAAGCTGCTGATCCTGGCGCGCAGCAGCGGGCTGGCGCTGGATGCCTCGCAGGTGCAGGTGGATTCACTGGTGCCTGAAGCGCTGGCAGCGTTGCCGCTGGAGCACGCAGTGGCTGCACTGGAGCAGTTGGATGCGCCACTGCAGGCGCGTTGGCAGCAGGCACGCGACAACGGCCGTGTGTTGCGTTTCGTTGGCCGTGTTGACGGCAAGGGTGCGCAGGTGGGCCTGCGTGAATTGCCGGCCGATCATCCGCTGGCGCAGGGGGCCGGCACCGACAACCGCGTGGCCATCCACAGCGATCGCTACCATCGCCAACCCTTGTTGATCCAGGGCCCGGGCGCGGGCGCGGAAGTCACCGCCGCTGCGCTGCTGGATGACGTGCTGCGCATCGTAAGTTGATCGCATCGCTTGTGTAGAGCCGAGCCCATGCTCGGCTCCTACGGGCGGGATCCCCTCCTGCTGGATAAGCCGAGCATGGGCTCGGCTCTACAGGGGGGGGGCGGCTCAATGTGCCTTCAATGCCTTCAAAAACGCGCTGTTGAACTGCTTCGGGTCCTGCACCTGCGGCGAATGCCCCAGTTCGGCGAACTCGACCAGCGTCGCGCCGGGAATCGCCGCAGCCGCTGCCTTGCCAAGCACCGGATAATTGCCCAGCGTCGCTTTGACCGCAGGCGGCGCCAGGTCACGACCGATCGCGGTGCGGTCCTTCTGGCCGATGAACAGCGTGGTCGGCACCTGCAGGTTCTTCAGTTCGTAGACCACCGGCTGGTTGAACACCATGTCCGAGGCCAGCGCCTGGCTCCATGCAACGGCCTGCTTGCCCGGACCTTCGTACATGCCCGATTGCATCCGCGCCCACGGTTCATACGCCGGCTTCCATTGGCCGTCGTAGTACACCTCCAGCTGGTAGCGGCGGATGCTGTCATAGCTGATGTTCATTTCGCCGGCGTACCACGCGTCCACGCTGCGCCAGGGAATACCCAGCGCCTTCCAGTCCTCCAGCCCGATCGGATTGACCAGCGACAGGCTGCGCAGGTCCTGCGGGAACATCAGCGCGTAGCGCACCGCCAGCATGCCGCCCATCGAATGACCGACCAGGTGCACCGGTACATCACCCAGTTGCAGCTGTTGCAGCAGGGCATGGGTGTTGGCCGCCAGCTGCGCGAAGCTGTACTGGTAGCGCTCGGGCTTGCTGGATTTGCAGAAACCCACCTGGTCCGGGGCAATTACCCGGTAACCGGCGGCAACCAGCGGCTTGATCGATTCCTTCCAGGTGGCGGCACAGAAGTTCTTGCCGTGCAGCAGCACCACCACGCCGATGGGCGCCTTCTTCGGCGCGATGTCCAGGTAGGCCATCTCCAGCGGCTGCCGCTGCGACTCCAGCGCGAAGGTCTTCACCGGATAGCCGTAGTCGAAACCCTCCAGCCGCGGCCCGTAAGTGGGCGCGGCCAGGGCAGGCAGCGGCAGGCAGGCAAGCAGGGCGGCGGCGATCACACGCATGGGGCGGTCCTGGGCAGGGGGAGCCCCGAGCCTAACCGCAACGCAGTGATGGTGTCGTCCGACCGGGCAGATTCGACCTGCGACCCGACGCCATCGCGCCGGGCCCGGTCAAACTCAACACTCGATGACGTTCACCGCCAGCCCACCGCGACTGGTTTCCTTGTACTTGTCCTGCATGTCGCGGCCGGTATCGCGCATGGTCTTGATCACCTTGTCCAGCGATACCTTGTGCTTGCCGTCGCCACGCATCGCCATGCGCGAAGCATTGATCGCCTTCACTGCGCCCATCGCATTGCGTTCGATGCAGGGGATCTGCACCAGGCCACCGATCGGGTCACAGGTCAGGCCGAGGTTGTGTTCCATGCCGATTTCCGCGGCATTCTCGATCTGGCTGGGATTGCCACCCAGCGCCGCGACCAGGCCGCCCGCCGCCATCGAGCAGGCCACGCCCACTTCGCCCTGGCAGCCGACTTCGGCTCCGGAGATCGAGGCGTTTTCCTTGTACAGGATGCCGATCGCTGCCGAGGTCAGCAGGAAGTCGAACACACGCTGCTCGTTGGCGCCGGGGCAGAAGCGGTCGAAGTAATGCAGCACCGCCGGCAATACGCCGGCGGCACCATTGGTCGGCGCGGTCACCACGCGGCCACCGGCGGCGTTCTCTTCGTTCACCGCCAGCGCGTACAGGTTGACCCAGTCCAGCGTGGTCAGTGGGTCGCGCATTGCCGCTTCCGGCTTCGACGACAGCTCGCGGTACAGCGCCGGTGCACGGCGGCCAACCTTCAGGCCACCCGGCAGCACGCCTTCCTCGCGGATGCCACGCGCCACGCACGACTGCATGGCACTCCAGATCTCGCGCAGGTTGGCGCGGATCTCGTCTTCGCTGCGCCAGCACTTCTCGTTCTCGAACATCAGCTGGGCAATGCTCAGGCCGCTGCGCGCGGTCTGCGCCAGCAGCTCGTCGCCGCTCTTGAACGGGTAGGGCAGCGGGGTTTCGTCGGGCACGATGCGGTCATCGGCCGCGTCGTCCTGGTTGACCACGAAGCCGCCGCCGACGGAGTAGTAATCGCGGGTGGCGATCACTTCGTCCTCGGCGTTGTACGCGGTGAAGCGCATGCCGTTGGTGTGGTACGGCAGCTTCTGGCGCTTGTTCATGCCGAGGTCGCGCTTCTCGTCGAAGGCGATCTCGTGCTGGCCCATCAGCTGGATGCGCTTGCTGCTGCGGATGCGCTCCAGCGTGGCCGGAATGATGTCCGGGTCGATCAGGTTCGGCCGCTGGCCTTCCAGACCCAGCAGGATCGCCTTGTCGGTGCCGTGGCCGCGGCCGGTCAGCGCCAGCGAGCCGTAGACATCGGCACGGATGCGTGCGACCTCGTGCAGACGGCCCGGATCGAGCAGCCAGCGGTGGATGAATCGCTCGGCAGCCTTCATCGGCCCGACGGTGTGTGAGGAGCTCGGGCCAATGCCGATCTTGAAAACGTCGAACGTGCTGACAGCCATGGTTGCCGTACTGCGGGTACCGGAAGAGACGGCTATTCTAGCGGTTCACGCCGCACTTCCATGGCTGCGGCGCAGCATTTCCGCCAGGGGGATCCATCCGGTGTTGACTCTGTTCCAGCGTGACGACTGCCACCTGTGCGACATGGCCCTGGCCGAGCTGGCCAAGGCCAGGGCGCCGGAGTTCGAATCGGTGTTCCTGGATGACCAGCCGGCGCTGGAATCGCGCTACGGCGCGCGGGTGCCGGTGCTGCGAGACGAGCGCGGCGACCGCGAGCTGGATTGGCCGTTCGACGCCGCCACGGTTCAGGCCTGGCTGGCCGTCGATCGGTAGTGCCGGCCGCTGGCCGGCAACCCCGCCGTGCCCGGTGATGCCGGCCAGCGGCCGGCACTACCAGACGCGGTTTATTTCGCGTCGAACTTCACGATCGTGCTGATCGCGGTCTCATCCGGGATGGTCTTGGTGTCGGCCCAGTCACCGCTGCCGACGCCGAAGTCCAGGCGCTTGACCGTGGCCTTGCCGGTCAACACCGGCTGGGTGCCCGGCTTCCAGGTGAAGGTGAGTGTGACCGGCTTGCTGACGCCGCGCAGTTCCAGCGTGCCGTCCGCAGCGAACTGGTCATTGCCCACCGCGCGGAAGCCCTTGGCGGTGTAGCGCGCGGTGGCGAACTTGCCGACGTTGAAGAAGTCGGCGGTCTGCAGGGTCGAATCGCGGTCGCTGTTGCCACTCTTGGCACTGGCCAGCGGGATCACCACGTCCAGCGAGCCCGCGGCCGGGTTGGCCGGGTCGAAGCTGAGCTTGGTGGCAAAGCCCGGGAAGCTGCCGGTGAACACTTCACCGTCGTACTTGGTGGCGAACACCAGGATCGAGCCGGCGCCGGGCGCCTGCGCATAGTCGGCGGCGAACGCCGGAGCGGTGGCCAGCATGCCGGCCAGGGCGGCGGCCACGGCGGCCGGGGTGGTCAGTTTCAGGTTCATCGGTCAGTCCTTGTGAGGAGAGGCGAGCCAGCCACGCGGCAACATGCGGGACAAGGTCGCATCGCGCTGGAACAGGTGGTGGTAGAAGGCGGCACCGGCATGAGCCAGCACCACCGCGATCAACAGCCAGAAGCCGTATTCGTGGATCGCGTGGGAGACCGCAACGACCTGCGGGTCCGGGCCGCTCAGCTTGGGAACATCAACCAGGCCGAACCAGCGGAACGGGCGCAGGCCGCTGGCCGAGTCGTACAGCCAGCCCGACAG
Organism: Stenotrophomonas africana; assembly: GCF_013004645.1. Lineage (GTDB taxonomy): Bacteria > Pseudomonadota > Gammaproteobacteria > Xanthomonadales > Xanthomonadaceae > Stenotrophomonas > Stenotrophomonas africana. Next base: position 25,692 of record NZ_JABEME010000022.1, read on the forward strand.
CGGGATGGCGAACATCAGCACATACAACAGCACGTGGGTGGCACTGGCGATGCGTTCCTGCCAGCTGGGCACGCCCGGTACCGGCTTCGGTGCACCGGCATACAGGCGCCAGCCCAGGCGGAACAGCACCAGCGCCAGCACGGTGATGCCGATCGACTTGTGTGCGGTGTAGACCCAGAAGTACTTGGGGGTCTTGGGCAGTTCGCCCATGGTCAGGCCGACCACGCCCAGGGCGAGGATCAGCAATGCGATCAACCAATGCAGGATCTGGCTGACACTCCCCCAGGCGGCGGGGGTGTTCTTGGCGGTCATGAAGGGTCCTCTAGGGGGCCGTCTTGGGGTGGGAGTGTGGAACGGGAGCGGGAGTTCCCGGGGCGTCGCTGCGGTCGAGGGTGGCTTCAGCCTCGATCCTCAGCTGTACTGCATCACCGATGACGCCCGGCCAGGCGGTGATGCCGAACGCGCGCCGGCTCAGCGTGGTGCTGGCGGAAAAACCGGCGGTGCGTCGGAACGGGGGGAGGGGGTAGCGCTTGATGGCGTTGAGGGTCACGTCCAGCGTGATCTCCTGGCTGACCCCGCGCAGGGTCAGGGTGCCGATCACGTGGGCGCGTCTGGCATCGATCGGTTCGACCCGGCTGGAGACGAAGTGTGCCTTCGGGAAACGCTCACCATCCAGCAGGCTGCGCGCCAGCGTGGCCTGGTTCCATTTGGCATCACCAAGGTCCAATCGCGACACGGGAACCTCGACGTCCAGTGTGGCTTCGCGCCAGTTGTCGGGATCGAACTGCAGGCGTCCTTCACTGCCGGAGACCGTGCCCATCGCCTGCGAGTAACCCGCGTGGTCGATGGTGAACAGCACACGGGTATGCACCGGATCGAGGCGATAGGTATCTGCATCCGCCCAGGCGGGCGCGGTGGCAAGCAGCATCGGCAGCAGGGCCAGGCTGGGACGCATCGATGGCGGGCTCCGGAAGGGGGACGCTGTGATCATACGCACAGGCCCCTGCCAACGATGCGTGCATGGCTGCAACAGTTCGTGGTGGGTCTACCGGTGGAAACAGGCTGTTGCAGTCATGAACCCAGCCCTGTGTGACAATCGGACCAGGACAGGGGGTTCAGGATGACGAGCAGCTGGCGCCTGTGGTGTCGAGGCATCGTGGGCATGGGGCTGTTGCTGATGGCGTTGGCCACTGCAGCTGCGGCCCCGGACATGGCAGAAACACCGCGCCTGCGCCGTTTCGGTGCCGCCGAAGGCATGCCCTCGCGCATGGTGCTGGCGTTGGCCGAGGATCGCCAGGGGCATATCTGGGCGGCCACCGACGGCGGCCTGGTGCGCTATGACGGGGGCGCCCTGCGGGTCTGGGAACACGACCCCGAGCAGCCGGGCTCGCTGCCCGGCAATGAGATCGAGACCTTGCTGGTCGATCCCCTGGATCGCGTCTGGGTCGGCATCAATGGCAAGGGCGTGGCCCGGTTGGATGCCGACCGCGAACGCTTCAAGACCTTCGATGCGGTCAACGGCCCCTGCATGAGCCAGTTCTGGACGCTGGCCTACGCCGAGGATGCGCTTTGGATCGGCACCAGCAGCCAGGGCGTCTGCCGGTTCGGAGAGGACGGTAGCCTGCGCTTCTTCAAGCACGACCCGACCCGCCTGGACGGCCTGCCCAGCAACACCATCTACAGCAGCCTGGTTGACGCGCAGGGGCGGCTGTGGATCGGCACCGAGAGCGGGGTGGCGCGCTGGAACGGCCGCGGGTTCGAGTCCGTGGCAGCGCGTGAGCTGGGCGCGTTGAGCGTGCTGCGGATGAGCCGTGATCCGGATGGCTCGATCTGGATCGGCAGCCAGAACGACGGGCTGTACCGCATCGATGCACAGGACCGGGTCAGCCGTCCGCGCTGGAGCGACAGCGCCCGCCTGCGTTCGGCGCTGGTGCTGGCCGATCGCCAGGGAGGCTACTGGGCGGGCACGTCCGACGGCCTGCTGCGCGGCGACGCCAGCGCACTGCGGCGGCTCGAGGGCGACCGCGGCAGCGGCTTCCTCACTGCCCAGAGCGGCGTGCTTGATCTGCTGCAGGACCACGAGGGCGGATTGTGGGTGGCGCTGCTGACCCAAGGCCTGGCCTACCTGCCGCCGGACTGGCGTCGGTTTTCGATCTGGAACCAGCTTGACGGCAAGCCGCTGGACAGCCAGTACCTGCTGAGTGCAGCCAGCGATGGCCAGAATTACTACGTCGGCTCGGCACATGGCGTGTACCAGCTGGACGCGCAGGGAGCACTGAAGTTGCTGGCCAGCGATCGCGAGATCGGCAGCGGGGCAGTGTGGTCGGTGTTGCCGCGGCCGGGGGGGCGCCTGTGGCTGGGGCGTGCCGGCCGTATCAGCGTGTATGACCCAGCGACACGCGCGCTGCATGACTGGCACATCGAGGGGGGAGCCGACCTGCGCCAGCGCATCGACCTGATGCGCCAGGCACCCGACGGAACGATCTGGCTTTCGGTGATGAACCTGGGCCTGCAGCAGCGCAGTGCCGACGGCCGTGTGCTGCGCAGCTATCCGCTGGACGATTTCCGCAAGTCGGCCGATTCGCCTATCGAGCAGATCCGTTTCGACGCCCAGGGCAAGGTCTGGGTGATGGGCGACATGGGTCTCTGGCGCGAACAGGCCGGACGTTTCGAGCCGGTGCCGGGGGTCTCCCGTGGTCTGATCTACGATCTGGTGTGGATTGATCCGCAACAACTGTGGCTGGCCCGCCAGGGCGCGCTCGAGCGCTACCAGTGGGATGGCATGAGCCTGCGCCTGATCCAGCGCGTCGATGGAAGCGCCGGCGTGCCGCCGGTCAGCATGGGTGGCCTGGCGCTGGCCGACAACGGCCGCCTGTGGGCGACCACGCCGCGCGGCCTGCTGCGCTGGGATCCCAAGGCACGACGCCTGCAGTTGTTCAATGAACGCGATGGCCTTTCCGATGCCGAATTCACCAGCCGACCACCGGCGGTGAATGCCGATGGACGTGTGCTTGCGGTTGCCCAGACCGGTCTGGTGGCCTTCGACGTGAATGCCTCCGACGTTGTGTTGCCGGAATCATCACTGGTGATCGCCGAGGTCCGCGTGCGCCGCGACGATGCGCGTGGCTGGCAGCCGTTGCCGAACACCGGCACGTTGCTGCTGGGACCGGATGATCGTGATCTGCAGATCGACGCCCGACTCCTGTCGTACGCCAACCCGCAGGGCAACCGCTACCGCTTCCAGGTACGCGGTTACGACCAGAACTGGGTGGAGCAGGGCGGTGACGGCCAGCGCACGCTTTCCCGGTTGCCCACCGGCAGCTATGTCATCGAAGTGCAGGCAGCCACCTCCAGTGGCGCATGGACGCCTTCGCAGCAACTGCAGGTGAAAGTGCTTCCGCCCTGGTGGCGCAGCGGCATGGCGATCTTCGGCTACCTCCTGATCGGCTCGCTGCTGCTGCTCACCCTGGTGTGGTCGACCCGGGCGCGCCTGCGTCGCCGCCAGCAATGGCAGTTGACCGTGCACAAGCAGGAATTGGCCGAACAGGCCTCGCAGGCCAAGAGCCGGTTCCTTGCCACGCTGGGCCATGAGGTGCGCACGCCGATGACCGGCGTACTTGGCATGAGCGAGCTGCTGCTGGCCACGCCGCTGGACCCGGTGCAGCGCAGCTACGCCGGTTCGATCCAGCAGGCCGGCAGCCATCTGCTGCGCCTGGTGAACGATGCACTGGACCTCGCACGCATCGAGGCCGGTCGATTGGAGCTGGACCTGCACCCGTTCGACCTGGTGGGCCTGCTTGACCAGGTACAGGCACTGATGCAGCCGATGGCGACGCAGCGCAAGCTGGAGTTCCAGCGTGGCGAAGATCCGCCTGGACCGATCAGTGTCAGCGGTGATGAGATGCGCGTGCGGCAGATCCTGCTCAATCTGCTGGGCAACGCGATCAAGTTCACCGAGCGCGGCCATGTTGGCCTGGCAGTGCGCCTGGAGGAGAACGGCGGTGGCCTTTGCTTCGAGGTGCATGACAGTGGCCCCGGCATCAATGCCGAGCAGCAGGATCGCCTGTTCCACCGCTTCGAACAGGCCGATGGCCCTCGTACGGCATCGCGCTACGGCGGCAGCGGGCTGGGCCTGGCGATCTGCCAGGAGCTGGCCGTGGCGATGGGCGGGCGCATCGAAGTGGACAGCCAACCGGGCAAGGGCGCGCGCTTCCGGGTACGGTTGCCGCTGCCCTGGACGCGGCAGCCCGCCGTCGCAGCGGGCGATGTTCCGGCGCAGCCGAACCTGCCGCCGCTGCGCATCCTGCTGGTCGAGGACGATGTCACCGTGGCCGAGGTCATCGCGGGCCTGTTGCGCGGCCGCGGTCATGACGTGGTACACGTTCTGCATGGCCTGGGCGCGCTGTCGGAGATCGCCACCGATGGCTTCGATGTGGGCCTGCTCGATCTCGATCTGCCGGCGCTGGACGGTACCGCCATTGCCCGCCAACTGCGTGCCCTGGGGTACGAGCTGCCGTTGGTCGCGGTGACTGCCCGTTCCGATGCCTATGCCGAATCGCAGGTTCTGGCTGCCGGCTTCGATGGCTTCCTGCGCAAACCGGTTACCGGCGACATGCTGGTAGCGGCAATCGCCCAGGCCCGTGCAAAGCGACAGACGGCAACGTGAAAGCGTCGGCGCCTGGCGTGAATGGCGCTACTTTCGGTTTACCATGCCGACGCCCGCAGCGCGGGAATCATCAGGGCAGCGTGAGGAGGCAATCGGTGGTGTATCTGCGGGCGGCGATGCTGCTGCTGGTCCTGCTGTGCTGCCTGTCACCCGCTGCCGCGCAGCCGGTGCCGCCAAGCCCGCGCCAGGTGACGGTGTTCGACGGCCTGCCGTCCAACACTGTCAATCGGATGGCCGAAGATCGCTACGGCTACCTGTGGATCGCTACCAACGATGGCCTGGCCCGCTACGACGGGCGCAACTACCGGATCTGGCGTTCGGAGGACGGCCTGCGCGACAACCGCATCTGGACGGTACTGGTCGATGCGCGCAACCAGCTCTGGATCGGTACAGAGAATGCAGGCCTGGTGCGGATGTCGGCCGATCGCCGCCAACTGCATTTCTACGATCGCAGCAGCCAGCCGTTGATGGGCACCAACACGGTCTGGAGCCTGGCGACCACGCCGGACGGTTCGATCTGGTTCGGCACCCACGAGGGCGGGTTGTATCGCCTGGACAACCAGGACCGCCTGCAGCGTTTCCTGCCGGAAGCCAACAATCCGCGCAGTCTGCCGGCGGCATCGGTTCCGTATCTGGCGACACTGGCTGACGGCAGTCTGTGGGTTGGAACCAAGCACGGCGTTGCGCGCTGGACCGGCACCGATTTTGAGCGCATCGGCACCGACCTCATCCCCAGCCTCCTGATCAATGGCCTGACTGCCGAGCCCGATGGCAGTCTGTGGATCAGTACGATGGCCGGAGCCATCGTGCGCCGCCCCGATGGTCGCTTCGAAGCGCCGCCATGGAAGCTGCCCGAGGGCGAGCAGGTGCTGGGCATGATGCTGCGCGATGAACAGGCCGGGTACTGGCTGGACACCCGCACAGGCCTCGGCCGTGCAGTCGACGGCCAGTACCAGACCGTCCCGTTGTACAGCGCGGTGGCACGCGGCCCGGTGCGACCGAACTGGACTGGCGCCTACGAGGACCGTGAAGGCGGCATCTGGTTGGCCAGCACCAACGCCGGGCTGTGGCATCTGCTGCCCCGCTGGTGGCAGTTCTCGGTGCTGTCGCGGCTGGAGGACGACCCCCGCTCGCTGCGCAACGCTTTCGTTCTGGGCACCAGCCCATCCAGCAATGGCGGCATCTGGACGGTAGGCAGCCATGGTGCGCTGGACCGCTTCGACCCGAACACCGGCAAGGTCGAGCAGCACCGTACCTGGGTGAACGGAATGCACTGGCTGACGTCGGTGCGCGAGGACCGACGCGGACAGGTCTGGATCGGCTCGAATGACGCCCTGCTGCGTTACGACCCGAAGCGGCGCGATCTGCGACGCTGGGGCCGTGATGCCGGTGCCGACGCAACCATGGAAGGCGTCATCGAATCGATGACGACCTGTGACGGCGACAGCCTCTGGCTGATGCTGTCGTCGGGCCTGCAGCAGCGCGACCTCGATGGGCGCCTGCGTCGCCAGCTCAACAATGGCCAGCGCGGATTGCAGCAGGGGCAGCTCAATCTTGATGTGGAATGCGGGCCGCAGGACCATGTGTGGCTGGCCAGCAGCCGCGGCCTGCTGCAGTGGTTGCCGGAAAGCGAGCGCTTCCAGCCGGTGCCGGGGGCTCCGGCGACCGCGATCCATGCCTTGCACGTCGGTCGTGATGGCCAGGTCTGGCTGTCCGAAGATGGGCGCCTGTCGCGCTATCGCTGGAGCCAGGGGCGGCTGGAACGGCAGACCGTGGTCGGCGCCGAGCAGGGCTACCCGGCGATCTCGGCGTCCGGGCTGGTGGTCGATGCGCAGGGCGTGGCCTGGGCGACCAGCGCGCGCGGCCTGGTGCGGGTCGGTGCCGATGGCCAGAGCGTGCGCCTGTATGGTGTGCACGATGGCCTGCCCAGCCAGGAGTTCCGCGAGCACACGCTGGTGATGTCGGGGGACGGCCATCTGGTAGCCGGCACGCCGGCTGGCGTGGTGGTGTTCGACCCGGAACAGGTGCGGCCCTCGGTACGGCGGGCGCCGCTGGTGATCGAACGGGTCGAAGTCCGCCGCAACGAGCAGGTGCTGGACCTGACCCATGACACGCCGTTGCAGATCGCCGATGGCGACCGTGACCTGCGCATCGTCGCGCGGCTGCTGTCGTTCGCCGATTCTGCCTCCAACAGCTACCGCTACCGGCTGGCCGGCTATGACCCCGATTGGGTGGAAGTGGGGCCCGCCGGCGAGCGTCTTTTCTCGCGTCTGGCCCCGGGCAGCTATCGTCTGGAAGTCCAGGCGCGCTCGGCCGACCACGTCTGGTCGCGGGTGCAGAGCCTGGAGTTCCGCGTGCAGCCGCCGTGGTGGCGCAGCCTGTCCGGGTTGCTGGTACTGGCTTCCATCGCACTGCTGCTGACCAGTTGGTTTGCCTGGCTGTACCGCCGCCGCCTGCAGCGTCGCCACGCCTATCAACTGGCATTGCACAAGCAGGAACTGGCCGAGCAGGCATCGGCGGCCAAGACCCGTTTCCTCGCCAATCTTGGCCACGAGATACGTACGCCGATGACCGGTGTGCTCGGCATGAGCGAACTGCTGTTGGCCTCGCCGCTGGATCCACAGCAGCGCGGGTACACGCAGTCGATCCGTCACGCTGGCGAACATCTGCTGCACCTGGTCAACGATGCGCTGGACCTGGCACGTATCGAGTCCGGGCGACTGGAACTGCAGTCCAAGCCGTTCGCGCTGAGCTGCCTGCTGCAGGATCTGGCGGCGCTGATGGGGCCGCTGGCCGCACAGAAGGGCCTGCGCTTCACCCTCGACAACCAGCTGCCGCCTGGCCTGCAGGCCACGGGGGACTCGATGCGGGTGCGGCAGATCCTGCTCAACCTGCTCTCGAACGCGGTGAAGTTCACCAGCCGCGGCACCATCACCCTGCATGCGCGCAGCGACGCTGAGCTGCGCGCGCTGCATTTCGAAGTGCGTGACACCGGTCCGGGCATCAGTCAGGAACAGCAGCAGCGTCTGTTCCGCCGTTTCGAGCAGGCCGACGGCGCCCGCACTGCCGCGCAGTACGGCGGCAGCGGCCTGGGCCTGGCGATCTGCCGCGAACTGGCGCAGGCAATGCAGGGGCGTATCCAGGTGGAGAGCCAGCTGGGCCGAGGCACCTGCTTCGGCGTGACGCTGCCGTTGCCGCTGGTGGTCGATGCCAATGCCGAAGCGGATGGCGAAACGCACCGCGAGGACGCGGCCAACATGCCGCCACTGCGGGTGCTGCTGGTCGAGGATGACGCGACCGTGGCCGACGTGGTGCGCGGCCTGCTGAGTGCGCGTGGGCATGAGGTGGTGCATGCGGGCCATGCGCTGGCGGCGCTGCGTGAAATCAGTGCCGGCGATTTCGACGTCGGCCTGCTGGACCTGGACCTGCCCGGCCTGAGCGGTTTCGAACTGGCCCAGCACCTGCGCAACCAGGGCTACATGCTGCCGCTGCTGGCAGTGACCGCGCGGACCGATCCGGACCTGCAGCAGCAGGTGGAAGCGGCAGGCATCGGTGGCTTCCTGCGCAAACCGGTGACCGGTGAGCTGCTGGTGGAAGCAATCGCCCGGGTGATGGGCAGGTAGGGGTTCGGCAGGGCCTGCGGCCCTGCACCCGCTACACGCAACGGCAACAGCTGAAGCAACAGCCGAAGCAAAAGCTGGCTTCCTGTGGGATGGCGGGGTGGGTCCGGTGGCGGGAGACGCCGTAAACCCGTCCCTGGGGGCTTGGCCGCGGCATCCATGCCGCGGACACTCCCGCCACCGGACCCACCC
>NZ_JABEME010000023.1 GCF_013004645.1 Stenotrophomonas africana
CCCCTTCTTGTTTCCGTTCGACCCACCGCTTCTGAATCCAGTCGAGCAAGCGCGACGCCACGAAGCACGTCCATCCGTCACCGGGAAACTGTCGAAGGCGGGGCGGGAGGGGCAGGCAGGACCGTTGGCGCCATGGATGGCGCCATCGAGCCCCCATGGACGGGTTTACGGCGTGTCCTGCCTGCCCCTCCCGCCCCGCCAAACACGCAGCAACCCAGAGCCATGAACCACGCTGTTGCTGTTGCCTTTGCCTGCGCTCTGGCTTGAAACGGGTGCCGGGCAGCGCCCGGCCGGGTATCCTTTCCCTCTGATGTCCGACCTTGTCCATGCCAGCCGCGAAGCCCTCAGCGACGGCGGCGCGCTCGCCTCGCACCTGGATGCCTTCGTCCCGCGTCCGGCACAGCTGCACCTGACCGAAGCCATCGCCGACGCGCTGCAGCAGCGGGACCTGCTGCTGGCCGAGGCCGGTACCGGCACTGGCAAGACCTTTGCCTATCTGGTGCCGGTGCTGCTGTCCGGGCTGCGTACCATCATTTCCACCGGAACCCGCGCGCTGCAGGACCAGCTCTACCACCGCGATCTGCCGCGGGTGCGCCAGGCACTCGGTGTCGGCCTGCGCAGTGCGCTGCTGAAGGGGCGCGCGAACTACCTGTGCCGCTATCGCCTGCAGCAGGCACGGGGCGAGCCGCGTTTTTCCAGCCCCGAACAGGCCGCGCAGTTCCAGCGGATCCTGGCCTGGTCCGGTCGTTCGGAGTTCGGTGACATCGCCGAACTGGAAGGCCAGGCCGATGACTCGCCGCTGCTGCCGATGGTCACCTCCACCGTCGACAATTGCCTGGGAACCGATTGCCCGTTCTGGGACGACTGCTTCGTGGTGCGCGCGCGGCAACGCGCGCAGGCCGCTGACGTGGTGGTGGTCAACCATCACCTGCTGCTGGCCGATCTGGCACTGAAACAGGATGGCTTCGGTGAGTTGCTGCCGGGGGCGCAGGCCTTTGTCATCGACGAGGCACACCAGCTGCCCGAACTGGCCGCGCAGTTCTTCGGCGAAGGTTTTGGCATGCGTCCGTGGCAGGAACTGGGCCGCGACTGCCTGGCCGAAGCGCGCGGTGTAGGGGGCGCACAGTCGGCACTGCAGGAACCGGTTGACCAGTTGCAGCAGGCGCTGCTGGCGCTGCGTTCGGCGATGGAGGGCTTGCCGTCGCGTGGCACGCAATGGCGCGCGCTGGCAATGCCACAGGTGCGCGACGGATTCGATACCGTGATGGCGGGATTGGTGACCCTGGAGCAGGCACTGCAGCCGCTGCGCGAAGCGGCGGCGGGCCTGGATGCCTGCCATGCGCGGGCGCGCGAGGCGGTCTCGCGACTCAGCCGCTGGCTGGGCGATGATGAGCCCAGCCTCGACTTCGATACCGATCCGGCAGACACAGCCAATGCCGCTGATGTGCTCTGGTACGAGCTCACGCCACGTGGCTTCCGCTGCCAACGCACGCCGATGGATGTGTCCGGCCCGTTGCGCGAGCATCGTGAGCGCAGTCGCGCGGCATGGATCTTCACCTCGGCGACGTTGACCGTGGGCGGTGGCTTCGATCACATCGCCACCCGCCTGGGCCTGGACGACCCACATACGCTGGTCCAGCCAAGCCCGTTCAATTGGCCGGAGCAGGCATTGTGCTACCTGCCCGAAGGCCTGCCCGATCCGGCCGCGCGCGGCTTCGGCACCGCGCTGATCCAGACCCTGCGGCCCGTGTTGCAGGCTTCGCAGGGCAGGGCATTCCTGTTGTTCGCCTCGCACCGTGCATTGCGCGAGGCCGCCGAGGCACTGCGTGATGGGCCTTGGCCGTTGTTCGTGCAGGGCGAGGCACCGCGCGCGACGCTGCTGCAACGCTTCCGCGAATCGGGCAATGGCGTGCTGCTGGGCTCGGCCAGTTTCCGCGAGGGCGTGGACGTGGTGGGCGAGGCGCTGAGCGTGGTGATGATCGACAAGCTGCCGTTCGCGGCACCGGACGATCCGGTGTACGAGGCGCGGTTGGAGGCGATCCGCGGCCAGGGCGGCAATCCGTTCCGCGATGAGCAGCTGCCGCAGGCGGTGATTGCACTGAAACAGGGCGTTGGCCGCCTGATCCGCAGCGAGGGCGACCGTGGTGTGTTGGTGTTGTGCGACCCACGCCTGCTCAACCGTGGCTATGGTCGGGTCTTCCTCGATTCACTGCCGCCGTTCCGCCGAACCCGCAGCCTGGCCGATGTGCAGGCCTTCTTTACGCCACAATGGGCGCCCGTGGCCGATGATGCGACTGCCCCGGTCGCTGTTGCGACCGGCCCCGAGCCGGCGCCCGGTGCCACGTTCCCCCTGTTCTGACCCGATCCGATGAAACTGCTCGCTTTTGAAACCGCCACCGAAGCCTGTTCCGTTGCCCTGCATGTCGATGGGCAGGTGCTGGAACGCTTCGAGATCGCCCCGCGCCGGCACGCTGAACTGAGCCTGCCGTGGGCCGAGGCGCTGCTGGCCGACGCCGGCATCAGCCGTCGCCAGCTGGACGGCATCGCGCTCAGCCGCGGCCCCGGTGCGTTCACGGGCGTGCGCCTGGCGATTGCCATCGCCCAGGGCATCGCACTGGCGCTGGACCGGCCGCTGCTGCCGGTCTCGACGCTGCAGGTGTTGGCGCTGCGCGCACCGGCGGAAGAAGCGCAGATCCTGTCGGCGATCGATGCACGAATGGGCGAGCTGTATGTCGCGCGCTTTGAACGTGTGGACGGCCTGCCGGTGGCGCGTGATGCCGAACGCGTGTGCGCACCCGCTGCGGTGGCGCTGCCGGAAGGGCTGTCGGCCTACGGTGTCGGCACCGGTTTCGGTGCAGCCGATGGGGCACTGGTGACCCAGCTGGGCAACGGCCTGCGCGGATTCGACGCCACGGCATTGCCGCGTGCGTCGGACGTGCTCGCACTGGCGGTGCCGGCGTTCGCGCGCGGCGAAGCCATTGCACCGGAGAAGGTCGAGCCGGCGTACCTGCGCGACAACGTGGCACTGACCCTGGTCGAGCAGCAGGCCGCGCGCGAGGCGAAGGCGAAGGCCAACGGCTGAGCCCCTCGTGGCCGAGGATCGGTAGAGTCGACTGTTAGTCGACTGCAACAGCCGCGCTTGGCCGGGCGGGGTGGGTTCGCGGGGGACGCCGTGAACCCGTCCCTGGGGGCTTAGCCGCGCCATCCATGGCTCGGATACCCCCGCGAACCCACCCCGCCCGACCTCTGACAGTTTCCGTGTGCGTCCGCCACGGAAAATCAAAAGAAAATCAAAGTCAAAAGCGGGTCGCTTCGCTCGCATCCACGCATAGCGTGGATGTGTGTCGACCAAGGTCGACACCTACCAAAGCAATGGTGCGCCGCGATCTGTCAGAGGCGGGGCGGTGTCGGGTTGCGGGGTATCCGCGGCATGGATGCCGCGGCTAAGCCTACAGGGACGTACTTGCGGCGTCCCCGCCACCCGACACCGCCCCGCCAAGCGTCAGTACACCGGCCGCCGCTTCTGCTGTTGCTTTGGCTGTGGCCGTCGCCTCTGCGGGTCCCGGGCCGCAGGCCCGGGCAACAAACCCCTACCGGTCGTCGTGCAGGGTGCCGCCCGGCAGGAACACCCACGTGCGGGTGACCTGCAGGATGTCGATCTCATCTTCGGTCTTCGGCAACGGCGGGAACGGCTGCGCCAGCTTCACCACCCGCAGGGCCGCCTCATCCAGCAGCGGCGTTCCGCTCGAACGCAGGATCCGGCTGCTCTCCACGCTGCCATCGCGGCGCACGCCCACGCTGATCACCACCTGGCCGCCAAGGCGGCGCTGCCGCGCCTCGTCCGGGTAATTCAGGTTGCCAACGCGCTCGGCGCGGTCGACCCAGGCACGCAGGTAATTGGCATAGGCATATTCACGCGTGCTGGCCGACACGAACTTGCGGTTCGGGCGCTTGGCGTACTGCGCCGAGCGCAGATGCACTTCAGCGGCCAGTCGGGCCATTTCCACATCGCGCTGCTCGCGTGCGCTCAGCGGTGCGTCCGGTTCGGGCTGATCCGGTGTGGGGCGGGACTGCGCCTGCGCCACCACCTCTTGGCCATTGCGGCTGCTGACCACCCGTGCCTGCGGCGGCGGAACCGGTGCGGCCGATTGCTGCTGCTGCGGCACCGGGCTCAGCCCGGACTGGGCCTGCGGCACGATACCGGCCTGGTTGTCGCGCGGACGCTGTGCGCGGTCGTGCTCGCCACCGCCTTCCTGGTTGGCTGCGGCCAGGAAATCAGCCTGCTTCGGCGTCAGCGCGGTGCGGGTCTGGCTGAAGATCACTTCCAGCGTCGGCACCAGCGGGGCATCGCCCTTCACGGCGAAGCCCACGCCCAGGATCAGCAGGGCGTGGACCAGCACAGACAGCGCGATGGTCGCCCCCAGCCGTTGCGCTTCGCGCGGTGGCGGGGGCAGGACGGCAGGTGCGGACGGCATCAGCGCAGGCCGGCCTCGAGCGCGTCGAACAGCGTGCCGGCAATGTTCAGTCCGTACTGTGCGTCCAGTTCGCGCACGCAGGTCGGACTGGTCACGTTGACCTCGGTCAGATAATCCCCGATCACGTCCAGGCCGACGAAGCGCATGCCACGACGCTTCATCTCCGGGCCCACCTGGGCGGCGATCCAGCGGTCGCGCTCGCTCAGCGGGCGGCCTTCGCCGCGGCCGCCGGCGGCAAGGTTGCCGCGGAACTCATCGCCCTGCGGGATGCGTGCCAGGCAGTAGTCGACCGGTTCGCCATCGACCAGCAGGATGCGCTTGTCGCCGGCGGTGATGTCGGGAATGAACTTCTGCGCCAGCGCCATGCGGTGGCCGCCGTCGGTCAGCGTTTCCAGAATCACGTTCAGGTTCGGGTCGCCCTGGCCGCTGCGGAAGATGGAGCGGCCGCCCATGCCATCCAGCGGCTTCAGTACGGCCTGGCCGTGCTCCAGCGCAAAGGCCTTCAAGGCCTTGGCGTCGCGGCTGACCAGAGTCGGCGGGCAGCACTGCGGGAACAGCAGCGCGGCCAGCTTCTCGTTGTAGTCGCGCAGGCCCTGCGGGTTGTTGACCACGCAGGCGCCGGCCGCTGCGGCCACGTCCAGCACCTGGGTGTCGTAGATGTATTCGGCGTCGACCGGCGGGTCCTTGCGCATCAGCACGATCTGGCCGGGGCCGAACTCGGTGCGGCTGAATGCGCCCAGCTCATACCAGCCGGCCGGGTCGTCGCGCACCTGCAGCGGCGCGGTCTGGGCCACCGCTACGCCACCCTCCAGGGCCAGGCCACCCGGGCGCACATAGTGCAGGGCATGGCCGCGGCGCTGGGCTTCCAGCAGCATGGCGAAGGTGGTGTCCTTGGCGATCTTGATGTGGGCGATGGGATCCATCACCACGATGACGTTCAACGGCATGGGCGCACCTGTCAGGCAAGGCGTTGATGGTAGCGGCAACGCCGGTCGCGCGCCTCCCCGCCGTACTGCAACGCAGCGTCCGCCCGGCGGTCGCGCACTCATTGCGAAACCCGTCACGTTCAGGAGGGTGCCACGCCCCGCGCCGTGGGGCGGCCTTGAAGCGGGCGCAGTAAGTGCGATATAGATACGCTTTCGTAGCGGCCCCCGCCAGAGATCGGGCCGTGCGCTTGGGGATAGGCAATGACTGAAAACACGACTGCGGGCGGGGAACTCGCAGGACTCCGGGTGATGGTCATCGATGATTCGAAGACCATCCGCAGGACTGCGGAAACGCTGCTCAAGCGCGAAGGCTGCGAGGTGGTCACCGCCACCGACGGCTTTGAAGCGCTTGCGAAGATCGCAGACCAGCAACCGCAGATCATCTTCGTCGACATCATGATGCCGCGCCTGGACGGGTACCAGACCTGTGCGCTGATCAAGGGCAACCAGCTGTTCAAGGCGACCCCGGTCATCATGCTCTCGTCCAAGGATGGCCTGTTCGACAAGGCGCGGGGACGCATCGTCGGCTCGGAGCAATACCTGACGAAGCCTTTCACGCGTGAAGAACTGCTGGGTGCCATCCGCACATACGTCAACGCCTGACCAGGGGGGAAAGGCACAATGGCTCGTATCGTTCTGATCGAGGATTCACCGACCGACCGCGCGGTGTTCACCCAGTGGCTGCGCCGTGCCGGCCACGAGGTGCTGGAAGCGGACAACGCCGAGGATGGACTGCAGCTGGTCCGCGACCAGGTGCCGCAGCTGGTGCTGATGGACGTGGTCCTGCCCGGCATGAGCGGCTTTCAGGCCACCCGCGCGATGGCCCGTGATGCGGCGATCAAGCACATCCCGGTGATCATCGTCAGCACCAAGGCGATGGAAACCGACAAGGCATGGGGCCTGCGCCAGGGCGCGGCCGATTACATCGTCAAGCCGCCGCGCGAGGATGAACTGATCGCGCGGATCAACGAACTGGTGGCCTGATGCGCTCGCCCTTCGACATTCTCGAAGCCTACGAACGGCGCAGCCTGGCTCATGCGGTGCAGCTGCCCGAGCGGCAGTTCGCCCAGGACCTCTGGCGTGGCGTGGGTTATCGCGTCGGCCAGCGCCGGCTCGTGTCCGATTTCCGCGAAGTGGTGGAAATCGTGCCGATGCCGCCGGTGACGCCGGTGCCGTGCGCGCAGCCGTGGTTGCTGGGCGTGGGCAACCTGCGCGGCAACCTGTTCCCGGTGGTCGACCTGAAGTACTTCCTGGAGGGCACGCGTACCGTGCAGCAGGAAGGCCAGCGGGTGCTGATCATGCGCCAGGCCGGTGGCGACGTGGCACTGACCATCGATGAACTGTTCGGCCAGCGCAGCTTCGAGCTGGCCCAGCAGATCGATGCTGGTGCGCTGGCCGATGGGCGTTATGCCCACTTCGTCGACCGCGCCTTCCACGCCGACGGCCAGGACTGGGGCGTGTTCTCGCTCTCGCTGCTGTCGCGCACCCCTGAATTCCGGCAAGCCGCGGCCTGAGGCCGGGCGCTGCCCCCTGCATTGAAGAACGAGGTTGAACGATGAGTACTGCTTCGGACGCCACCAAGACCGGCAAGCTGCGGCTGGGCGGCAGCAACCTCTGGCTGTTCCTGCTGCTGGCATCGATGATCCTGTTCGGCGTCAACACCGGTGTCGCCACCTGGCAGGGCAGTCGCCTGGCCGATGCCGGTTCCAAGGCAGCCGACCTGCAGGTGCTGTCACAGCAGCTGGCCAACCAGGGCCGTGACGCGGTGGGCGGCAACGCGCAGGCGTTCACCGCCTTCAAGGCCACCCGCAACGCGATCGAACAGAATGTGTCGACGCTGCAGGGGCGCTACGGCAAGGAGCCTGGGGTCTCCGGCGCGATCGCCACGCTGGGTGAAACCTGGGCGCCGCTGGGCAAGCAGGCCGGCCAGCTGGTCGCCAGTGAGCCGGCGGTGCTGGCCCTGGCTGGCAACGCCAACAACTTCAGCGGTGCAGTACCGGGCCTGCAGGCACAGCTGAACGAGCTGGTGCGTGCGATGTCCGCCTCCGGTGCGCCGTCGGCGCAGGTGTACAGCGCGCTGCAGCAGGTGGTGGTGGCCGGCTCGATGGCCCGCCGCGTGACCGAAATGCGTGCCGGTGGCAGCGGTGCTGCTACAGCCGGCGATGCGCTGGCCCGCGACATCACCGTGTTCTCGCAGGTGCTCGACGGCCTGCGCAACGGCAACGAGGAACTGGGTATCACTGCCGTGCGCGGTGCTGCCGCCGTGGCCGCGCTGGAGCAGTCGCAGCAGAAGTGGGAAGCGATGAAGCAGGACGCCGACGCGATCCTGGCCAGCTCGCGCCAGCTGTTCGCCGCGCAGTCCGCAGCCACCGCGCTGGGCCAGGGCTCGGCGCACATGCTGGACGACAGCCGCAAGCTGTTCGACGCGTTCTCCTCGTTCGGCTCGGTGTCCGATACCCGCCTGTTCCCGAACTTCTGGATCGGCGTGGTGTCCGGCGCACTGTCGCTGATCGCGATCATCGGCTTCGTCTCCACCAACGTGCGCAGCCGCTCGCGCGAGCAGGAACTGCGCTACCAGACCCAGGTGGAGTTCAACAGCCGAAACCAGCAGGCGATCATGCGGCTGCTGGACGAAATTTCCTCGCTGGGTGAGGGCGACCTGACGGTGAAGGCCTCGGTGACCGAGGACATGACCGGCGCCATCGCCGACGCGATCAACTACGCCGTCGACGAGCTGCGACACCTGGTGACCACCATCAACGACACCTCGGCCAAGGTCGCGCTGTCCACCCAGGAAACCCAGGCCACCGCCATGCAGCTGGCGGAAGCGGCGGGCCACCAGGCCAACCAGATCACCTCGGCCTCGGACCGCATCGGCGAGATCGCGGCGAGCATCGAACAGGTGTCGCGCAACTCGGCCGAGTCGGCCGACGTGGCACAACGCTCGGTGGTGATCGCCGCCGAAGGTGCCGGCGTGGTGCGCGAGACCATCCAGGGCATGGACCAGATCCGTGACCAGATCCAGGAGACCTCCAAGCGCATCAAGCGCCTGGGCGAATCGTCGCAGGAAATCGGCTCGATCGTGGAACTGATCAACGACATTTCCGAGCAGACCAACATCCTGGCGTTGAACGCAGCGGTGCAGGCCGCGTCGGCGGGTGAAGCGGGCCGCGGTTTCGCGGTCGTGGCCGACGAAGTGCAGCGCCTGGCAGAACGCACCTCGGGTGCGACCCGACGCATCGAAAACCTGGTCCAGGCCATTCAGGCCGACACCAACGAAGCGGTCACCTCGATGGAGCAGACCACAGCCGAAGTGGTGTCCGGTGCACGCCTGGCCGAGGATGCCGGCACCGCGCTGACCGAAATCGAGCGCGTGTCCAATGCATTGAACACCCTCATCAAGAACATCTCCATCGCCGCCCAGCAGCAGTCGGCTGCGGCCTCGGACATCACCCGCACCATGGGCGTGATCCGGCAGATCACCGGCCAGACCTCGCAGGGTGCCGGGCAGACCGCCGAATCGATTGGCCACCTCGCGCAGCTGGCGGCGGACCTGCGTCGTTCGGTCGCCGACTTCAAGCTGCCGGCGTGACGCGGGCAGGGCGGCGAGCAAGGAACCAGTCGATGAAGCATTTCCATTCCCCACGCCAGAACTCGCGCGGCTTCCGCGCGGCGGCGAACGGAGCGCGTCCATGAGCAGTCTGCGCGATGCGATGAGCCACGCAGCGCTGGGCTGGGTCAAGCCCGAGCTGGACGAGACCCTGCGCCAGGTGCGCAACGAGGTCGAGTACTACGCGGAAGACCCGACCGATGCCAGCCGCATGCGCATCTGCGCTGGCTACCTGCACCAGGTGCAGGGCACCCTGCGCATGGTCGAGTTGTACGCCCCGGCGATGGTGGCCGAGGAGCTTGAACAGCTGGCCAATGCCATCGGCGCCGGTGGTGTGGCAGATCGGGATGAAGCCTGCGCGACCCTGATGCGTGGCAGCGTGCTGCTGCCCGACTACCTGGAGCGCCTGCAGAACGGGCATCGCGATATTCCGATCGTGCTGATGCCGCTGCTCAACGAAATCCGTGCCGCGCGTGGCGAAGAAGGGGTGCATGACAGCGTGCTGCTGGCATTCGCGCCGGACAGCGTCACCGCCACCGAGGCCGAACTGGACCATGCCCGCGGCAGCCTGAGCGGGCGCAACCGCGAACTGCTCGACACCGTCGGCAGTGCGGTGAAGGAAGAACTGCTGCGCATCAAGGATGCGCTGGACCTGCACCTGCGCACCGGCGGTGCGCCGGAGCAGCTGCAGACCCAGGCCAACGAACTCGGGGCGGTGGCCGATACGCTGGGCATGATGGGCCTGGGCGTTGCCCGCGGCGTGGTGGTGCAGCAGCGTGACGCATTGCGTGGCGTGGTCGAAGGGCGCCAGCAGATCGACGAGAACCTGCTGCTGGATATCGCCGGTGCGCTGCTCTACGTGGATGCCTCGCTGGACGACCAGGTCGCCCATCTGGGCGCCGGCGGCAGTGGCGAGGACGATCCGAGCGCGGTGGAGAACCGGCGCACGGTAGAGGTGCTGGCGCATGAGGCCATCGCCAACTTCGCCGCCGCCCGCGAGCACTTCGTTGCTTTCATTGAAACCAGCTGGAACCATGCCGAGCTGCAGGACGTGCCGCGCCTGCTGGGTGATGTCTCCGGCGCGCTGCGCATGCTGGATCTGGGCACGGCGGCCGATTACCTGCGCGGTGTGCAGCAGTACATCGAAGCCGAGCTGATCGGTCGCCAGCGCGTGCCCAGTGGCCGTCAGCTGGACACCCTGGCCGACGCCATGGCCAGCCTGGAGTACTACCTCGAAGCCCTGCGCGACCGCCGTCCGGGCCGCGAGGACATTCTCGACATCACCCGCAGCAGCCTTGAAGCGCTGCGCTATTGGCCGTTGCCGGACCGCAATGCGGTGGCACCGGTTGCCGCTGCGCCGATTCCGTTTGCATCGCTGCTGGTGGATCGCGAGCCGGTCGCGCTGCAGGCCGAGTCGCTGCAGCCGGAGCGCATCGAGATTGCTGTACAGCCGGCCGCGCCCGCCGCTGGCACTGTGCCGGCGCCACTGCCGGACTTTACCTTTGATCCGCCACCGGCCACGCCTGCACCGGAGGTGGTGGACAACACCCTGATGTTCGGTGCGCTGGGAACCGTTGCATCCGCATCGCTGTCGCTGCATGACGACGCAGATGCACCGCTGGTGTTCGCGGCTTCGAGCGCGCCTGCGCCCGAGGTTCCGCAATGGGATCTCGCACCGTTCCATCCGGAGGCCGATCCGGCCGCGAGTGCCGACGACGAGCGCAGCCCGACCTTTGCCAGCTTCGATCCGGTCAGTTTCGAACAGGCCGAAACCAGAGTGGAACCGGCACCGCAGTGGACGCTTTCGGAGGCAACGCCGCCGGCAGTGGCCGATGTGGCCGTGATGGATATCGAGGACAACGTCGACGCGTCGGTGCCCTTCGACACCGCTGTCTTTGCCGCGCCGGTGTTCGATCCGGTGGCCGCTGAGCACGAGGCTGCTGCCGCCGGTGACGACGTGGTGTTCCACTTCGATGCCGACGCGCTGGACAACGCTGACGATGTGCTGTCGCTGCATGCGATGGAGACGCTGTCGCTGGACGACGATGCCGCGCTGCATCCGTCGCTGGAGATCGCCGATGCCGGTGTGCCAACGATGGAGGACGAAAATCCTGTTGCCGTCGAAACGGGTGCCGCTGCTGCGGATGCACCGATTGACGCGCCGGCATCTGGTGTCGACGCGCCTTCGCCTGTGGCGGAGGCGCCTGCGGTGTCGGTGATCGACATCGACACCATCGCGCCGATCGATTTCAGCGAAGCCGACGCACAATTCTTCGCCGAGCTGAGCGCGGCCGCTGCGGACTTCAATCCGCAGGCAACGGCCGCGCCCACCGTGGCCGAAGCGCCAGTCACGGCGGATGCCGAGGCGGGCTTCGAAGCGGGCTTCGATGATGACGCGGAGAACATCGACGAGGACATCCGTGAGGTGTTCCTGGAAGAGTTCGATGACGAACTGGCCAATCTCGGCAGCTTGCTGCCGGCATGGCGCATGCAGCCGGACAACATGGACCGGCTGCGGCCGATCCGCCGCATCTTCCACACCCTCAAGGGCAGTGGCCGCCTGGTCGGTGCCCGCACCCTGGGTGAGTTCGCGTGGAAGATCGAGGGCATGCTCAACCGCGTGCTGGACGGCAGCCGTCCGGCCTCGCCGGCTGTGCTGGCCATGGTCGACAACGCGCACGCCGCGCTGCCGCAGCTGAACGCCGCGCTGCGCCACGGCCAGCGCATCAGCGTGGACCTGCAGGCGATGCAGGCCATCGCCGACCGTGTCGGCGCCGGTGAGGAAACCTATTACGTGCCGCTGCCGGTAGCGGCCGCGCCTGTGGCACCGGTGGCCGAGGCCGAGACCGAAGGCGAGGACGAGATCAGCCGCATCCTGGCGGCCGAAGCCATCGCGTCGGTGCAGGACGAAGCCGAGCCGGTGCCGGATGCCGTGGGCACGCCAGCCAACATCGACAGCGTGCTGCGCGAGATCCTCGAAGCCGAAGTGGAAGTCCACCAGGCCACCCTGCAGGACTGGCTGCGTTCGGCGCAGCAGGCGCCGCAGCCGGTCAGCGACGCGCTGCTGCGCGCGGTGCACACCATGAACGGCGCTTTCGCGATGACCGAAGTGCCGGAAATCACCGCCGTCACCGGTGGCGCCGAGTCCTACATCAAGCGCGCGCTCGCCGCCGACGTGGTGCCTGGCGACGAAGGCGTAGCCGCGCTGGATGCGACCGCACAGGCGATCACTGCGACCATGGAAGCGCTGCAGGCCGAGCAGCCGCGGATTGCGCCGCAGGGCGCGCTGGTGCAGCGCCTGCAGGCGTTGGCCGGCGAGTTGCCGGAAGCGCGCTGGCCGATGGCCGGGCTGGAGGACGAGGACGACGATCTGGCGTTGGAGGCCGACCTGGAGTTCGATGCCGTTGTCGAGACGCCGGATGCCGCCGCGTTCGAGGCAACCGAGTCCGGGATCGTGCCTGCCGAGCCGGTGCTGGAACCGATTGCAGCCGGCGCGCAGGCGCCGGAAGCCACGGACGTGATCGATGCAGGTCTGGAGGTCGGTGAACTGACCAGCGGCGATGATCTGTCGCGGTACTTCGATGCCGGATGGCCGTCGGTGCCGGGAGAGGGCGAAGCCGCCACCGTGGATATCGGATCGATTGAATCGATCCAGCCGGTTGAAAGTGAGTCGGTTGCTGCGCCGGCCGAGGCGGAGGCTGCACCGGCGCCGGCCGCTGAAGCCGATCTGACTGCCGCAGACGACCTGTCGCCGTACCTCGACGCCAGCGCGCTGCCGATCGATGACCGCGACGCGGACGAACTGCCTGCGTCTGCGGAAATTGACGCGATCGACCTGAATACGCTGCAGCCCTCCGATCTGGAGGAAGCCGACGGCAACGCCTTTGACGACGCTGCTGCACTGCCACTCGACAGCGAGCTGTCGAGCCTGCAGGATGAAATGGCTGCGCCGGGTTTTGCAGAACCGGTCACGCTGGCAGCCGCGCTCGAGGCCGGCCTGCACGTGATCGACGAAGAGCAGACCCTGGACGACGACGGGCAATGGCCCGTGCTCGGCCTCCAGGCCAGCGAACTCGCGCCGGGCGAGGCGGAAGCCTTTGCCGAGGATGCGGACGTCGGCGGGGAGGCGGCGGTCGGTGAAGGAGAGAGCGCCGATCAGCCGTCCCCGGCGACGGTGAATGAGGAGGTCGCTGCCAAAGCACCGCAGGCCTCCGAAGAGCCGGTGCGCTTCTTCGAACTCGAAGAAGCACCGGGTCAGGGCACGGTCCATGACGATGCCGAACCTGTCCAGCCGGAAGTCGCAGTCGTTGCAGTCAATGCGCCGGCCCACGATGAAGCCTCCCCTCTGGAAGACAACGCGGATGGCATCGATGCGCTCGACTTCAGCGTGTATGACCGCGAGCTGGTCGACATCTTCGTCGAGGAAGGCAAGGACCTGCTCGACCACTGCGACGGTCTGATCAGCGAGCTGCGTGATGCGCCGCAGGACCGCGAGGTGCTGGCCGGCCTGCAGCGTGACCTGCATACCCTGAAGGGTGGTGCACGCATGGCCGGCATCAACGCCATCGGCGATCTCGGCCACAGCATCGAATCGCTGCTGGAAGCCGTCGCCGCCGGCCGCACCGAGATCGAGCGCCGCGATGTGCAGCTGCTGGAGCGTGGCTTCGATCGCCTGCACCAGCTGCTGACCCGCACCGGTGATCATCGCGTGGTGGAACCGGCGCAGGACCTGGTCGACGCGTTCGAAGTGCGTACCACCACCGATATCGCTGCGGCAGCGGCGGCCAATGTGGCGAGCGTCGCAGAAACCGCCGCGGCAGCGGTCGCCAGCCCGGCTCCAGCACTGATCGATGCGCCGTTGTCGGCACCGCTGCCGGCAGAAGGTGCGGTCGATGACGATCCGCTGGCGCGTCCGCAGCAGGAGCAGGTGCGCGTGCGCGCCGACCTGCTCGACCGCCTGGTCAACCATGCCGGTGAAGTGGCGATCTACCGCTCGCGGCTTGAACAGCAGCTCGGTGCCTTCCGTGGCGCCATGGGCGAACTGGAGCGCACCAATGCGCGTCTGCGTGACCAGCTGCGCCGCCTCGACCTGGAAACCGAGGCACAGATCGTCGCGCGCTACCAGCGCGAACAGGACCAGGCCGACCAGAAGTTCGATCCACTGGAACTGGACCGCTTCTCCACCCTGCAGCAGCTCAGCCGTGCGCTGAACGAATCGGCGGCCGACCTGGGTGGCCTGCAGGGCGTGCTCGACGATCTTTCGCGCCAGTACGATTCGCTGCTGCAGCAGCAGTCGCGGGTCAGTTCGGAACTGCAGGATGGGCTGATGCGCGCGCGCATGGTGCCGTTCGATGGTCTGGTGCCGCGCCTGCGTCGCGTGGTCCGCCAGTCGGGCATGGATACCGGCAAGCAGGTCCACCTCACCCTGGAAGGTACCCACGGCGAACTGGACCGCAACGTCCTCGACCGCATGGTCGCGCCGCTGGAACACATGCTGCGCAACTCCGTGGCCCATGGCCTGGAGGCACCGGAACAGCGTCGTGCCGCCGGCAAGCCGGATGAAGGCGAGATTGCCATCCGCCTGCACCGCGAGGGCTCGGAAATCGTGCTGGAAGTGGCCGATGACGGTGCCGGTCTGGACCGCGAGGCGATCCGTCGCCGTGCCATCGACCGTGGCCTGCTGGCTGCCGATGCGCAGCCGAGCGAGCAGGAGCTGGACAACCTGATCTTCGCCTCAGGCTTCACCACCGCCGACCAGGTCAGCCAGCTGGCAGGCCGTGGCGTGGGCATGGACGTGGTGCGCAACGAAGTGCGCCAGCTGGGTGGTTCGGTCGACATCCAGTCGGTGCGTGGCCAGGGCGTGCGCTTCACCCTGCGCCTGCCGCAGACGCTGGCGGTCACCCAGGCGGTGTTCGTGCAGATCGGCGAGACCACCTTTGCGGTGCCGGTCGCCTCGGTCAGTGGTATCGGCCGCCTGTCGCGCGAGCGCTTCGAAGCCGCCGACAGCAGCTACCGCTACAGCGGCGAGGACTATCCGCTGTACGACCTCGGCAGCCTGGTCGGGCAGGCCCCGGCCCGTGCCGATGGCCAGGACCAGGTGCCGCTGCTGCTGGTCCGCGCCGGTGACCTGCGGGCCGCCGTGGCGATCGACCAGGTGCTGGGCAACCGCGAAATCGTGGTCAAGCCGGTCGGCCTGCAGATCGCTTCGGTGCCGGGCATCTATGGCGCAACCATCACCGGCGATGGCCGCGTGGTGGTGATCCTGGACGTGGCGCCGCTGGTGCGCCGCTTCCTCGCCAACCCGACGCTGCCGGTACTGGCCAACGCACCGCGCCAGGAGCGCCAGGTGCCGCTGGTGATGGTGGTCGACGACTCGCTCACCATGCGCAAGGTCACCGGCCGCATCCTCGAGCGCCACAACTTCGAGGTCAGCGTCGCCCGCGATGGCGTGGAAGCGCTGGAACGCCTGGAAGAGCGCGTGCCGGACCTGATGCTGCTGGATATCGAGATGCCGCGCATGGATGGCTACGAGCTGGCCACTGCGATGCGTGCCGACCCGCGGTACAAGGATGTGCCGATCGTGATGATCACCTCGCGCAGCGGCGACAAGCACCGCCAGCGCGCCTTCGAGATTGGTGTCCAGCGCTACCTGGGCAAGCCGTACCAGGAACTGGACCTGATGCGTAACGTGTACGACCTGCTGGGGATCGCCCGTGTCCGTGAGTGAAACCCAGATGGCTCCGGCCGTTGCCCTGCTGGCCCGCCCCGGCGCGGCGCGTGAGCGCCTGCGCGAGGCGCTGTCGCATGCGGATGTGCAGCTGGTGCTGGAAGACGACCCGAACAGCCTGGAGCCGCAGCTGCTGCAGGAGGCGCGCCCGCAGATCGTGGTGATCGCCCTGGAGGCGGCTATCGAGGATGCACTTGAGCGCCTGGAAAGCGTACTGTCCGCACCAGGCCTGACCCTGGTGTTCGACGAGGCTGAACTGGCCGCGCGCCGTGATGGTTGGGAGGCCCAGCGCTGGGGCCGCCACCTGGCTGCCAAGCTGCACGGACACCAGCAGGTGTTGCCGCCGGGTGCCGAGGATGAACCCAGCCTGCAGCTGGAGCCTGGCCATCCGGCACCGGCACCGGCGCCACAGGAAGAAGCGCTGCAGCCGCACCTGGACCAGGCGTTGAGCTGGGCCGACGAGGTCCCCGCTGACAGCCTGTACTCGCCGCCTGCGCATCTGCACGAACCGATTGCACTGGAACAGGCACTGGCGGCGTTGCAGCCGGTCGTGCCCGAGCCACTGGATCTGCCTTCTCCGCCGCAAGCGCTGGCCGAACCGGCGGCGCCTTCGGTACCGCCGATCTCCTTCGATCACACCGCCTGGTCGCTGGTCGAGGAATCGATCGAAGCGCCGGTACCGGCAGAAGTGGCAGCACCGGTCGCCGCGCCGCAGCCCTCCTTCGATACCGATCATTTGAGCCTGGTCGATCTGGATGCTGCTGCTCCGGTGGGCGCGCGCGCCGGATCGCTGCTGGTGCTGGCCGGTATCGGTGGCCCGGATGCGCTGCGCCGCCTGCTCGGCGCGCTGCCGTCTTCGTTGAGCGTGCCGGTGCTGGTGCACATGCGCCTGGACGGCGGTCGCTACGGCAACCTGGTCAAGCAGATGGCACGTGTCTCACCATTGCCGGTCCAGCTGGCCGAGGCCGGTCAGCGCGCCATCCCGGGCGAGGTGCATGTGCTGGCCGATGACATCGGCGTACGTGCGGCGCCCGACGGCCTGCATTTCCTCAGCGACGCCAACGGCATCGCCATCGCCGGGCTGCCGGCAGAACATACCGCGCTGGTGCTCCTCAGCGGTGCCGATCTGGCCCATGTCGGACCGGCGCTGGACCTGGCGGCCGCCGGTGCCTGGGTGGCCGGGCAGGTGGGTGAGGGCTGCTATGACCCGGCGGCGGCCACTGCCGTGGTTGCTGCCGGCATGGTGGCCGGTGAACCGCAGGAGCTGGCGCAGGCCATCGCCGCGCGCTGGGGTGAGCAGGACGATAACGGAGAAGCACCATGAGCTACGCCAGCAATGATGAAATCCGCGGCGTCCTGATCCAGGCCGGCAATGAGCGTGTGCTGCTGCCCAATGCCACGGTGGCCGAAATGATGTCGCGCGTGCCGGTGCAGCCGGTCTCCGATGCCCCGCACTGGCTGGTTGGCGAAATCGGCTGGCATGGCTGGCAGGTGCCGCTGGTATCGTTCGCACGCCTTTCGGGACTGGGCGAGGAGGCGGTGGCCGGCCACAACAAGGTGGTGGTGCTGAAGGCCCTGAGCGGCAACGCGCAGCGCCCCTACTATGCACTGCTGACGCAGAATTTCCCGCAGCTGATCTCGGTGCCGCGCGATGGCCTGCTGGCCGACGCTTCGGAGGAAACCCTGCCGCAGATCGTGCACATGCGCGTGCTGCTGGGTGAGCAGAGCGCGTTGCTGCCGAACCTGGACGCACTGGAAGCCGCACTGGATTCGCTGGCGGCCTGATCGGCAATCCGCCGGTCGGATTCCCGGTAGTGCCGGCCGCTGGCCGGCAACCTCATGATCCCGTAGATGCCGACCAGCGGCCGGCACCACCACGAATCTGCCTTATCCCAGATCGCCCAACCGCGCCTGCAATGCTGCAATCGCGGCCAGGCCGGCGGTTTCCGTGCGCAGAATGCGCGGGCCCAGCTGCAGACCCTGGAAGCCAGCGGCTTCCAGTTGATCACGGTCGCGCGGCGACCACCCTCCTTCCGGACCGATTGCAATCACGATACCCGCGGCAGGTGCGGCGTCCAGCGTCGACAGCCGATGCGCGCCCTGCGGATCCAGGGTCAACCGCAGCGTATCCACCGGTAGTGCTGCCGTCGCCTGCGCCAGCGACAGAGGCGAGCCCACCTGCGGGATGCGCGCGCGCCCGGACTGGCCACAGGCCGAGGTCACAACATTGTTCCAGTGCGCCACGCGCTTCTCCGCGCGAGCTGCATCAAGCTTCACCTCGGTGCGCTCGGCGTTGACCGGAATGATCGCCGCCACGCCCAGTTCGGTGGCCTTCTGCAGGATCAGGTCCATCTTCTCGCCACGGGCGATGCCCTGCAGCAGGGTGATCGCCAGCGGCGATTCATTGGCGATGGCCTGCACGGCGTCGATGCGGACCTGCACCTCGCGTTTGCCGGCCACCGTCAGCGTCGCGCTGTAGTCGTTGCCATCGCCGTTGAACAGCACGCAGGTATCGCCCTCGCGCAGGCGCATCACCCGTACCAGGTGGTTGGCCGTCTCTTCCGGTAGGGTCACGGTCTGGCCGCTGTGCAGCGCCAGGTCGATGGGGCAGCGGGTCACGCGCATGCAATCGCCTCGTCAATCGCTGCCAGCGTGGTATGTGCCAGCAGCTCCAGTTGTTCGTCATCCACGCAGTAGGGTGGCATCCAGTACAACACGTCGCCCAGCGGACGCAGCACCACGCCACGTTTCAGCGCGGCCTTGTAGGCGTGCAGGCCCAGCCGCAGTGCCGGGTCGAACGGCGTGCGTTTGTTGCCGTCGCGCGACAGCTCGAACGCCACCACCATGCCGGCCTGGCGCACGTCTGCCACGTGCGGATGGTCGTTGAACGGTGCCGCCAGCGTACCCATCACCGAAGCGATGCCGCGGTTGCGGGCGATCACATCGTCGTCGCGGAAGATGTCCAGTGTCGCCAGCGCGGCCGCGCAGGCCAGCGGGTTGCCGGTGTAGCTGTGCGAGTGCAGGAACGCGCGCTCGCGCGAGTCGTCGAGGAAGGCGTCGTACAGCGCCTGCGTCGCCAGCACGGCGGCCAGTGGCAGGAAGCCGCCGGTCAGGCCTTTCGAGAGGCACATCAGGTCCGGCATCACCCCGGCCTGTTCGCAGGCGAACAGGGTGCCAGTGCGGCCGAAACCGGTGGCGATCTCGTCGGCGATCATGAATGCACCGTGCGCATCGCACAGTTCGCGCACCCGCTGCAGGTACACCGGGTCATGCATGCGCATGCCGCCCGCGCACTGCAGGCGTGGCTCCAGGATCACCGCACAGATCTCGCCCGGATGCTGGTCGAACAGCGTGGCCAGGCCATCGGCGGCCTGGCGCGCGCGATCCGCTGCACTCTGGCCGGGCTCGGCCAGGTAAGCGTCGGGCGAGGGCGCGAACAGGCCTTCGGCCAGCAGCGGCGCGTAGACGCGGCGGTACAGCGGGATGTCCGCCATTGCCAGCGCGCCAAGGGTCTCGCCGTGGTAACCGTTCTCCAGTGCGATGAAACGCGTGCGCCGCGGTTCCCCACGGTTCTGGAAATACTGGAAGGCCATCTTCAGCGCCACTTCCACGCCGGCGGAGCCGTTGTCGGCGTAGAACACCTTGGCCAGCGGTTCGCGGCCAGGCTGGCGCGGGGCCAGTGCCAGCAGGCGTTCAGCCAGGGTGATGGCCGGCTCATGGCCGAACCCGGCCAGCATCACCTGTTCCAGCTGCGTGGCCTGGGCGGCGATGGCCCCCCCGATGCGCGGTTCGGCATGGCCGAACAGGTTGGTCCACCAACTGCTGACCGCATCCAGGTAGCGGTTGCCATCGTGGTCGATCAGCCATGCACCATCGCCACGGGCGATCGGCACCAGGGGCAGGGTGTGCGGGTGTTCGCGCATCTGCGTGCACGGGTGCCACAGCACCTGCAGGTCGCGTTGCCGCCAGTGCTGGGCCAGCGGAGAGGGGGTTGGGTCTGCTAGCATTTCGGGCTCATGAACATGTTGCTGCCTGCACATTCTATCGGCCCCGGCGCAGGCGCCGGCCGCCGCGGAGATTCCGCATGAACGATGACCGTGCCGGCCGTCGCTTGCCGATCATCCATCGGATCACCGATGAGGAGAACGGCCCCTTCCAGCGACAGCACCTGGACCTGGAGTTCTCCAACGGCGAGCGCCGCCGCTTCGAGCGTCTGGTCAGCCGGGGCCATGGTGCAGTGGTGGTGGTGCCGATGCTCGACGACGAGACGGTGCTGCTGGTACGTGAATACGCAGCCGGCATGCACCGCTACGAACTGGGGCTGGTCAAGGGCCGGATCGATGCCGGCGAGACCCCCGAGCAGGCCGCCGATCGCGAACTGAAGGAGGAGGCCGGTTACGGCGCGCGCCGGGTCGATGTGCTGCGCGCGATGACCCTGGCCCCGACCTACATGAGCCACCAGTCGTGGCTGGTGGTGGCGCGGGACCTGTACCCGGAAAAGCTGGCCGGCGACGAGCCGGAAGAACTGGAAGTGGTGCCCTGGAAGCTGGCCGAGCTGGATCAGCTGATGCTGCGCGAAGACTTCTCAGAGGGACGCTCGCTGGCGGCGCTGTTCATCGCCCGCCAGTGGCTGCAGGGAACGCGATGATCAAACTGACCACGGACCTGCGCGAGACCGCCATCGCCATCGCCCAGCAAGCCGGACAGGCCATCATGCAGGTCTATTCCGATGGCTTCGACGTGCAGATCAAGGATGACGACAGCCCGCTCACCAGTGCCGACCTGGCGGCCAACCAGGTCATCGAGCAGGGCCTGCAGCAGCTGACCCCGGATCTGCCGATCCTGTCCGAGGAGTCGGCCCAGGTCACGTGGGAGCAGCGCCGCCATTGGGGCGCGTACTGGCTCGTCGACCCGCTTGACGGTACCCGCGAGTTCATCAAGCGCAATGGCGAGTTCAGCGTCAACATTGCGCTGATCTACCAGGGGGCGCCGGCCTTCGGCGTGGTGCTGGCTCCGGTGACCGGCATCGTCTGGCATGCCATGCGTGGCGAGCTGGCCTATCGCCGGCAGGGCCTGCATGACACCGTGCTGCGTACGCGCACACCGGCCACCGCGCCGCTGCGCGTTGCCGCCAGCCGCTCGCACCGCTCACCGGAAACCGAAGCGCTGCTGGCGAGGATGGGGCGCATCGAGACCATCGCGCAGGGCTCGTCGCTGAAATTCTGCCGGATCGCTGAAGGTGGCCTGGATGTCTACCCACGACTGGGCCCGACCTCCGAATGGGATACGGCCGCCGGCCAGTGCGTACTGCACGCCGCCGGCGGAGCGGTGCTGTCGGCGGCGACCGGCAAGCCGTTCCGCTACAACCGCCGTGAGACCCTGTTGAATGGCGATTTCATTGCCCTTGGTGATACCAGCCTGCCGTGGCGCGACTGGTTGTCCGACTGACCCTGGAGGCCGCATGAGCGCGCACGAGACCCCCACCACCGGCAGTGCAGCCAGCAACGAACTGGAGCGCCTGCTGGCGATCATGGCGCGCCTGCGCGATCCGCAGGGCGGCTGCCCCTGGGACCTGGAACAGAACTTCGCGACCATCGCGCCGTACACCATCGAGGAAGCCTACGAGGTGGCCGATGCGATCGACCGCGGCGACCTGGATGATCTCTGCGACGAACTCGGGGACCTGCTGCTGCAGGTGGTGTTCCATGCGCGCATGGCCGAGGAGCAGGGCGCCTTCGCCTTCGCCGAGGTCGCACGCGCGATCAGCGACAAGATGCAGCGCCGTCACCCGCACGTGTTCGCCGATGTCAGCGTCGACGATGCCGACGGCGTGACGCGTAACTGGGAGGCGATCAAGCGTGCCGAGCGCGCGGCCAAGGGCGAGCAGGATACCTCCGCGCTGGCCGGCATCTCGCGCGGCCTGCCGGAATGGCAGCGTGCAGTGAAGCTGCAGTCGCGCGCGGCCAAGGTCGGCTTCGACTGGCCTGGCCCGCTACCGGTGCTCGACAAGGCCGCCGAGGAGCTGCAGGAGCTGCGCGAGGAATTCGAGCGCGACGGCACCGCCGCCAACAAGGGGCGCCTGCAGGAAGAACTGGGCGATCTGCTGTTCGTCTGCGCCAACCTGGCGCGCCATGCCGACATCGATCTGGGCGCGGCACTGCGCGGGGCCAACCACAAGTTCGAACGCCGCTTCCGTGCGATGGAAGCGCAGGCCGAAGCGCAGGGCAGCGCGTTGGCGACACTGGATCTGGATGCGCAGGAAGCGCTGTGGCAGCACGCGAAGGCGGCGGAGAAGGCGTGAAGACGCTCGGGCTGTTCCTGCTGACCGCGCTGGCCGAGATCGTGGGCTGCTATCTGCCCTGGTTGTGGCTGCGCAAGGAAGGCAGCATCTGGCTTCTGCTGCCGGCGGCCGCCAGCCTGGCCCTGTTCGCCTGGCTGTTGACCCTGCACCCGACCGCCAGTGGTCGGGTCTATGCCGCCTACGGTGGCGTCTACATCGGCACCGCGCTGTTCTGGCTGTGGCTGGTCGATGGCATCCGTCCCAGCCGCTGGGACCTGCTCGGTGCCGCGCTGTGCCTGGCTGGCATGGCGGTGATCATGTTCGGCCCGCGCACCTCATCGGTGTAGCGTCGAGCCAGGCTCGGCCGCTCTCCTTCCGACCGCGCTGGCGCGCGAAAGCCGAGCATGGCTCGGCTCTACAAGGTCAGCGATGGTGCATGATGGGGGCGCCCCTGGTTCCCGGAGCATGCGCATGTCCCGCTTCGCCAGCTTCCGCGAGTTCTATCCGTTCTATCTCAGCGAGCACCGCCACCCGGTCTCGCGGCGCCTGCATTTCATCGGTAGCTGTGGGGTGCTGCTGCTGATCGTGGCAGCCCTCCTGCGCGGGCAGCCGATGCTGCTGCTGGCGGCGCTGCTGTGCGGCTACGCTTTCGCCTGGGTCGGCCATTTCTTCTTCGAGAAGAACCGTCCGGCGACCTTCCGGCATCCGCTGTATTCATTCATGGGCGACTGGGTGATGTTCGCCGATATCCTGCGCGGGCGGGTGCTCTGGTAGCTCCGCTGTGCCCACCGCCCTCACGCGCTATGCTGGGGCCTGGGCGACATAGATAAGGAAAGCGCGATGTTCCCGACCATGTTCTTTACCGTGGTACTGGCCTTTGTGGCCGTGGTGATCCTGTTCAAGGCGGTGCGGATGGTCCCGCAGGGGTATGAATGGACCGTTGAGCGCTTCGGCCGCTACACCCACACCATGACACCGGGCCTGCACTTCCTGATCCCGATCGTCTACGGCGTCGGGCGCAAGGTGAACATGATGGAGCAGGTGCTGGACGTACCCAGCCAGGAAGTGATCACCAAGGACAATGCCGCCGTGCGTGTGGATGGCGTGGTCTTCTTCCAGGTCCTGGATGCGGCCAAGGCCGCCTATGAGGTGGCCAACCTGGAAGTGGCGATGATTGCCCTGGTGCAAACCAACATCCGTACCGTGATCGGCTCGATGGACCTGGACGAGTCGTTGAGCCAGCGCGAGGTGATCAATGCCCAGCTGCTGAGCGTGGTCGACCATGCCACCAATCCCTGGGGCGTGAAGGTCAACCGCATCGAGATCCGCGACATCCAACCGCCGCGCGATCTGCTGGATGCGATGGCGCGGCAGATGAAGGCCGAGCGCGAAAAGCGCGCGCAGATCCTCGAAGCGGAAGGTTCACGGCAGTCGGAGATCCTGCGCGCCGATGGCGAAAAGCAGGCTACCGTGCTGGAGGCTGAAGGCCGTCGCGAAGCCGCGTTCCGCGATGCCGAGGCGCGCGAACGCCTGGCCGAGGCCGAAGCGATGGCGACCAAGGTGGTGTCGGCCGCGATTGCCGAGGGGGACGTGCAGGCGATCAACTACTTTGTCGCGCAGAAGTACGTGGAAGCGTTCAAGGAACTGGCCAGTTCGCCGAACCAGAAGCTGGTGCTGATGCCGATGGAGGCCAGTGGCGTGATCGGTTCGATTGCGGGCGTGGCCGAACTGGCGAAGCAGGCGCTGGCCAGCCAGGACAACAAGGCCGCCGGCAAGCGGCCGCCGCCGCTCGGAGGCTGACATGCGCTGGGAAGTCGTCGGTTGGGGTGCGTTGGCGCTGCTGCTGTTCGCGGCAGAGGCGTTGGCACCTGGCGCGTTCATGCTGTGGATCGGCATTGGCGCAGCGGCCGTGTTCGTATTGGTTGCGGTGTTCAGCGGCATTCCGTTGCTGTGGCAGGTCGTTGCCTTCGTCGTGCTGAGCGTGGTTTCGATCCAGTGCTACCGGCGCTGGGGCAAGGCAAGGGCGCGGCCCAGCGATGCACCGTTGCTCAACCGCCGCGCCGAACAGCTGGTCGGTCGGGTGGTGCCCTTGCAGCAGGGCATCATCGGCGGGCAGGGCCGGGTCAGCATCGATGATGCGTACTGGCAGGTCAGTGGTCCGGAACTGCAGGCCGGCAGCCTGGTGCGGGTGGTGGCGGTGCAGGGCAGCACGCTACGGGTCGAGGCTGCAGACCGCCCCCTGTAGAGCCGAGCCCACGCTCGGCGCCCACACGAAGAGCCGCCGAGCATGGGCTCGGCTCTACAGCTCCGGCGCTGCGCTGCGGCACGCCTGCGGGCGACCGATCTGGGATAATGGGGATTCTTGTTTCCTCTGCTGCCGGACCCGGTCATGACCCAGAAGACGCTGCTCAACGATACCCACCGCGCCCTTGGCGCCAAGATGGTCGATTTCGGGGGTTGGGACATGCCCATCCACTACGGCTCGCAGCTCGACGAGCACCACCTGGTGCGTCGCCAGTCCGGTGTGTTCGACGTCAGCCACATGACCGTGGTCGACCTGCGCGGTGACCAGGTCAAGCCGTTCCTGCGCCGCCTGCTGGCCAACTCGGTCGACAAGCTGAAGGTGACCGGCAAGGCGCTGTACTCGTGCATGCTGAATCCGCGCGGCGGCGTCATCGACGACCTGATCGTCTATTACCTGGGCGACGACTTCTTCCGCATGGTGGTCAATGCCTCCACCCGCGAAAAGGATCTGGCCTGGCTGCGCGAGCAGGCCGCACCGTTCGGCGTTTCCGTCGAGCAGCGCCCGGACCTGGCCATCCTCGCCGTGCAGGGTCCGCAGGCGCGCGACATCGTCATCGGCCTGGTCCGCGAAAGCGACCGCGCAGCGCTGGCCAAGCTGGGCCGCTTCGCCGCCCTGCAGGTGCAGTCGGATGACGGCGTCGAGCTGTTTGTCGCCCGCACCGGCTACACCGGTGAAGACGGTTTCGAGATCCTGCTGCCGCAGGACGCCGTGGTCGCGTTCTGGAACCGCCTGCTGGCGGCGGGCGTGAAGCCGGCCGGTCTTGGCGCGCGCGACACCCTGCGCCTGGAAGCCGGCATGAACCTGTATGGCCAGGACATGGACGAAGAGATCAGTCCATATGAAGCGGCGCTGGCCTGGACCGTGTCGCTGGACGAAGGCCGCGACTTCATCGGCCGCGACGTGCTGGAAGCGCAGAAGGCTGCCGGTACCGCGCGGCAGATGATCGGGCTGGTGATGGACGAGAAGGGCGTGCTGCGCCACGGCCAGGCGGTGACCACCGCCGGTGGCCAGGGCGAGATCCTGTCCGGCACCTTCTCGCCGACCCTGGCCAAGGGGATCGCCTTCGCCCGCGTACCGGCCGGTGAGCTCGGCGAAG
The DNA here is from genome assembly GCF_013004645.1 of Stenotrophomonas africana. Classification (GTDB taxonomy): domain Bacteria; phylum Pseudomonadota; class Gammaproteobacteria; order Xanthomonadales; family Xanthomonadaceae; genus Stenotrophomonas; species Stenotrophomonas africana. The sequence goes on from NZ_JABEME010000023.1 coordinate 25,480, forward strand.
TCACCGTCGACATCCGCGGCCGGCAGGTGCCGGTGCGCGTGGTCAAGTTCCCGTTCGTGCGCGAAGGCCAGGCCCAGCCCGGTGTGCTCGCCGACGCCTGATCCGAACATGCCGGTCGTCACTGACAGCAGTGGCGGCCGGTTGGTTACACTAGCCCCGTTTTTTCCACCCCTGCATATCTCTGGAGCAGTCCCATGAGCGAGATCCCCGGCGACCTCAAGTTCCTCAAGTCCCATGAGTGGGCCCGTGTCGAAGGCAATGGCCGTGTCACCGTCGGTATTTCCGACCACGCCCAGGGCCTGCTGGGTGACCTGGTCTACGTCGAACTGCCGGAAGTCGGCGCCGACGCCAAGGCTGGTGAACAGATCGCCGTTGTCGAGTCGGTGAAGGCCGCCTCGGACGTCTACAGCCCGATCAGCGGCAAGGTGGTCGAGGTCAACTCGGCCCTGTCCGACAAGCCGGAGACCATCAACGAAGATGCCTACGGCGAAGGCTGGATGTTCGTGGTCGAACTGACCAACGCCGAAGAGGTCAACGAGCTGCTGGACCCGGACGCGTACGCCGAAGTCCTGGAAAACGACGACCACTGAGTCGTCACTTCCGGTCTCTGGAACGGCCACCTTCGGGTGGCCGTTTTTGTTTTGGCGGCCGCGTCGGACTCATGACGCGGGGTTCGCTGCGCACCCTCGGCGTGGCATCAGTCGACAGACGAACGGTGCCGACGGGCGTGCGCAGTTTTGCGCAAATCCGCGTTTCCACCCCGCGCCGACGCACTCGGATGTGAAAACTTTTCGCCTCCCGTTGCGGTGCCGTTGTGCTGGCGTTGGCGGCGGTGCCGGTGACCAGCGACGATGCGCTCGCGCTGTTGCGCCTCACCCGCGCCTATCTGCGCGGAGTGCTTATTTCAAGTGTTTTTTGATCATCGCCTGCATCGACATCGATGCAGACAACGCGCATGCGCGCCGCTTCCGCCGTCGTTGCAGGCCGTGCAGGGTGGTGGCGCAGGCGGCGTCCGGAAAGGTGCGGATGTGAAAATTTTTCGCGGGGGTTGTTGACAGTAAAAAAAACCGTGATTAGGTTTCGCCTCAGCAGACCTTGCCTGCCAAACCGAGTGCGCAGAATCAATCGTCCGATGCGAAGCAGCCCCTTCAAGACCACCGCGACCCAGATGACGGTGGACATGGCCCCGCTTCCCCCGGAGAAATGCAAGGCACCTCCCGTTCCGATGCCCGCTCCGCCGATCGAGGCGGGCATCGCCGCATCCGTAACGGCGCGCCTGACGCGCCGGCGGTCCCCGCACGCAGCATCAGCGGGTTTGATCCACCTGGGCGTTTCAACTCCCTATCACTGACGAGGAGCCATCCCATGGCAACCAAGAAAGCTGCGAAGAAGAAGCCCGCCGCCAAGAAAGCGGTGAAGAAGGTCGCGAAGAAGGCCGCTGCCAAGAAGGCAGTGAAGAAGGTCGCGAAGAAGGCGACCGCCAAGAAGGCAGTGAAGAAGGCTGCGAAGAAGGTCGCCAAGAAGGCCACTGCGAAGAAGGCAGTGAAGAAGGCGGCGAAGAAGGTAGCCAAGAAGTCCACTGCCAAGAAGGCCGTCAAGAAGACCGCGAAGAAGGCCGTCAAGAAGGTAGCCAAGAAGGCCACCAAGAAGACTGCCAAGAAGGCAACGGCCCGCAAGCCGGCCAAGAAGGTCGCGAAGAAGGCCACTGCCAAGAAGGCCGTCAAGAAGACCGCCAAGAAGGCAGTAAAGAAGACCGCGAAGAAGGCCACCAAGAAGGCTGCCCCGAAGAAGGCAGCGAAGAAGGTTGCCAAGCGCAAGCCGGCCGCCCGCAAGAAGAAGGCCGCTCCGGTCGCTCTGCCGGCAACCCCGGCGCCGCTGATCTAAGTACTTCCCGATAGCCGCATCCTGAAACCCCCTTCCCCGGCTGCCCAGCGGGGAGGGGGTTTTTTTATGGGCCGTTTGTAGCGTCGAGCCATGATCGACTGTTCTTCTGAGCGTCGGGGCTAGCGGTGCGCCGCCGGTGGAAAGCGCTCCACCAGGAAGTCCAGGAAGCTGCGCAGGCGCGTCGAGTGGTAGCGATCATGGGCGTAGACCACGTGCATCGGCCGACCGGTCTGGCCCTGCTCCGGGAACAGCTGTACCAGGCGCCTGGCGTCGACGTCGGCAGCCAGCAGCAGTGCCGACTGCAGCACGATGCCCAGCCCATGCAGCGCCGCCGTACGCAGCGCTTCGCCGTTGTTGATCTGGAGCCGACCGTCGGGCGCACGGTCGAGTTCGCCAGCGTCGGCCTGCAGCCACTGCGCGAGTGCCGTCGGTTCGAGGGAGAGGCACTCGTGCCGGGCAAGTGCCTGCAGATCGGTAGGCGTGCCATGCCGGGCGAGGTACGCGGGCGAGGCACACATCATCAACCGGTACGGCGTCAGTGCGCGCGCGACCAGTGTGCTGCTGTCGGCCAGCGTACCGATGCGCAGTGCCGCTTCGAATCCTTCTTCGACGAGGTCGACGACGCGGTCGCTCAGCGTCGCCTCGACACGCACGCCAGGATAGCGCGCCATATAGTCGGCCAGCGCAGGCACCAGCGCATGCGTGCCGAAGATCACCGGTGCGCTGATGCGCAGCGTGCCTGCCGGTGCCAGCTGCTGGTGTTGGGCCTGTGCATCGGTTTCATCCACCAGCCGCAAGATCTCCCTGCAGCGGGCGTAGTAGTCCTCGCCGAAGGGCGTCATGTGCTGGCGCCGCGTGGTGCGGCTCAGCAGCTGCATGCCCAGGCGAGCTTCCAGTGCACGCAGGTGCTTGCCGGCCATCGTCGGCGAGATAGCTATCGCCGCTGCCGCAGCGCTGAGGCTGCCCTTGTCCACGATCAGCACGTAGACCTGCATGCTCTCCAGCAGGTTCATCTGACACCCCGGGTGTTGAATGCTGAAACCTGCGTCGAGTTTATCAATCAGCGGTGATCGAACAGCATGCATTGCACGGGCCGGATGTACCGGCCATGCTCACAGGAGATCACCATGGATTTGAACCTCGAAGGGCGCACCGCCTTGGTCACTGGCGCAGGCAGTGGCATCGGTGCCGGTGTTGCCCGGCTGCTGGCGGCCCAGGGCGTACGCATTGCGATCAGCGCACGACGTGCGGAACCGCTGCAGGCGCTGGCTGAAGGGATTGAGGCCACGGGTGCGCCGGCACCGATCATCCTGCTCGGCGACGTCACTGATGCGGAGGATGTACGCCGCATCGCGGATGCAGCCTTGGCGGCGCTGCAGCGCGTCGACATCCTGGTCAACGCGGCGGGGGGATCGCGACCAACCCCGGTGGATGCCGGTGACGATGTCTGGGAGGAGGCGGTCGCGCTGAACTTCTCTGCAGCCCGGCGCCTGACCCAGGCGCTGCTGCCGGCGATGCAGGCGCAGGGCTGGGGGCGGGTGATCAATTTCAGTGGCTCGATGGAGCCGCGCGCAGTGAACGCGGCTACCGCCGCGAAGGCGGCGCTGCACCTGTGGGGCAAGGGGCTGGCCTCCGAAGTGGCCGGGCAGGGCATCACGGTGAATGCAATTGCGCCGGGACGGATCAACAGCGCACAGATCCTCGGCCGCCTGCATCCCACCGAGGAGAGCCGACGCGAGTTCATTGCCCGCAACATTCCGATCGGGCGTTTTGGTGATCCGGAGGAGGTGGCGCCGCTGGTGGCCTTTCTGGCCTCGCCCTTGGCCGGCTACATCACCGGCGCGGTGATTCCGGTGGACGGCGGCATGCACTACTTCGCGCACTAGCCCTCCTTTTGTGGAGGCGAGCCATTTGTAGAGGCGAGCCATGCTCGACTGTTTTTCGCCACGAGTCCGGTCAGCCGCGCATGGCCCGGCTCTACATGCCCAGCGGAGTCGAGCATGGCTCGACTCTACAAGAGCCAATAAAAAGGGCGACCCTCAGGCCGCCCCTCCCATCCACGGTCGAGCCCGCCAGATCAGCGCGGCGATGCCACCGCACGGTTGCTCGAAGCACCTTTGCCCTTGCGCTTGTCCTGCTGCGCCGGGCCGGCGCCCTCGGCCATCAGGTTGTCGCTGCCGAAGTCGGTGTCAACGTCCAGCCAGCGCTGCGCCGGCAAGCCCAGTGCGGCATCGAGCACGGTCGGCAGCAGGCCGCTGGGAAGGCCGCTTTCGCCGTTCCACATGATGGCGATGCCGAGATCGCGTTCCGGTACCAGCGCGACCAGGCCGCGGTAGCCCTGCACGGCGCCGGCATGGAACACCACGTCGTGGCCGGCGTAGTCGAAGGTGCGCCAGCCCAGTGCGTAGCCGGCCGAGTGCAGGCGCTCGCGGCGCCAGCCCGAACGCATCTCCCCGGGGGTGTTGATCAGGCTCGAATGCAGGGTGGCCAGCAACGGGGCCGGCAGCACGTCGGGGCGATGGCCGGTGTGGGCCAGCAGCCACTGTGCCATGTCGCTGGCGCTGGCGTTGACGCCGGCCGCCGGAGCAACGCGGTAGTAGGTCGGCTTCGGCGTCAGCGAGACCCAGCCATTGCGGCTGCGCACGTGCGGACGTGCCCAGCGCGAACTGGCCTGGATGCCGGCCAGGCCGAGGCTGGCATCGTTCATGCCCAGCGGCTTGAAGATGCGTCGCTCGACCGACTGCTCGTAGAAGCTGCCGGAGGCGGCATAGACGACGTCGCCGATCAGGCTGAAGGCCACGTTCTGGTAGGCGTAGCAGTCGCCCGGCAGGCACTTCAGGCTGGTGTTGGCCAGCTTCTGGGTAAGTGCGTAGTACTCGGCGTTGCCTTCGATGTCGCGGTCGTAGGCGTTGTACGGCAGGCCGACGCGATGGCTGAGCACGTCGGCCACGGTCAGGCGGTCGGTGGCTTCCGGCGAGTTCAGGCGGAAGCCCGGCACATAGTCGGTGACCTTGCTGTCCCAGCGCAGGGTGCCGTCGTTGACCAGCAGGCCGGCCATGGTGCCGGCGAACGCCTTGGACAGTGACGCCAAGCGGAACACGGTGTGGGCATCGACCGGCAACGGGTTGTTGACGTCGGTAACGCCATAGCCGCGCGCGCTGAGCACGCGTCCACCCTGCACGATGGCCACGGCCATGCCCGGCACGCGCTCGCCATAGGTCAGCTGCTGCGCCATCGACTCAATGTTGGCGACGTTGAAGCCGGCGGCCGGGGCCTGCACCTGCGGCACCAGGCCGGTGCGGTAGGCCGCGGGCTGGGTGTGAGCCACAGCAGCGCCGGCAGCGGATTCGATGTTGGCCGGCATCGGCGGCAATGGCGGCGGGGTCTGCGCGGTGGTGGACAAGGCAACGGGCATCAACATGCCCAGCAAACCGGTGGCCGCCGAACGGATCGGACGACGCAGGCTGTTCTTTTTCATCGGTTGGACCCGTGCGCGACTGCTGATGGCGATTCTAGCGCCGCTTTTCCCCTGTGCACAAACAAAGCGAAGATGAATGCGCATCTCGTTGAAAAAGTTGGAATTTTGACGCCTTGAAAGCGTGTATCGGAACGTGTCATCCGGGCCCGGTCATGACTGTCCATTGCGGCCTTCAGACGGCCTCCTGCTGGCGATGTTGCAGTGCATTGGCTAACGTACGCGCTTCACCGCCCCCGGAGCCTGCCATGCCGCTGTCCAACCGCCGTCTTCTGGCGAGGGACGCCGCGTGAGCGCGGTGAGGGGCAACGGGCCGTTGCGTGGGCTGACGGCGGCACTGCGTGAATCTCCGGCGCTGTGGTGGTCGTTCCTGTATTTCTTCTGCCTGCTCAGCGGCTACTACGTGCTGCGCCCGGTGCGTGAGGCGATGGCCGCTTCGGCCGACCTGGAGAGTGTGTTTCCGCCGATGCTGATTGCCTGGTTCGCCAGCCATGGCATCGCGTTGAAGGACTTCGTCCTGCAGTTCCTGTTCTCCTGCGTGTTCGTGATCATGCTGGTGCTGCAGCCGGTGTATGGCTGGCTGGTCAGCCGCTTCCCGCGGCGGGTGTTCCTGCCGGTGGTGTACGGGTTCTTCATCGTCACGCTGCTGGGCTTCTACGTACTGTTCGATAGCGGTGTGCCAGGCCGTGGCATGGCCTTCTTTTTCTGGATCACCGTCTTCAACCTGTTCGCGGTGGCGGTGTTCTGGAGCTTCATGGCCGATGTGTTTTCCAACGCACAGGCACGTGCCTTCTACGGTTACATCGGCGCAGCTGGCACCATCGGTGCCTTCCTCGGTCCGATCATCACCAGTGCGCTGGTGCAGCGCGTGGGTATCGCTAACCTGATGCTGGTCTCGGCCGGTTTTCTCGCCATCTGCCTGTTGAGCATCTGGCGGCTGCGGCACTGGGCGGTGCTGCGAGAGCATGAGCAGCAGCTGGTGTCCGGCGAACAGCCAATGGGCGGCAGCGTGCTGGACGGTCTGAAACTGATCGCGCGTGAGCCGTTGCTGCGCTGGCTGGCGATCATGGTGGTGTTCGGTGTGGGCGTGGGCACCCTGCTGTACAACCAGCAGGCCAGCATCGTGCGTGCGGCGTTCAACGATGCAGGCGCCGCCACGGCCTTCTTCTCGCGCATCGACCTGGCGGTGAACGCGCTGGCGCTGTTGATGCAGCTGGCCCTGACCCGCTGGCTGCTGTCACGCCACGGCATTGCACCGGCCCTGTTGATCCCTGGATTTGCGATCCTGATCGGCTTCTCGGTGCTTGCCGCTTCACCCATGCCGTTGATGGTGGCAGTGGTACAGGTGATGACCCGGGCCAGCGAGTTCGCATTGGCCAAGCCGGCGCGCGAGACCATCTACACGCGCGTGGACCGGCAGTGGCGCTACAAGGCCGGCGCAGCGATCGACACGGTGGTGTACCGCGGCGCGGACCTGAGCTTTGCGTGGGTGCACAAGGGCTTGTCGCTGTTTGGTTCACACGTGGTGTTCATCGGCGGCGTGGTGGTTGCCGCGTGCATGACCGCCGCCGCATTCGGTGTACTGCGCGAAGAAAAGAAGCTGCCGCGCGACCGCTGATTTTCCGGGGTCAGATTCCTTTCCCATGGGGAAAGGGATCTGACCCGATTCTTCTTCCCTGTCCAAGGAACCGCCCATGTACTGGATCGCACTCGCCCTGACCTTGCTGGTCGCACTGCTTCACGTCTACTTCCTGGTGCTGGAGATGTTCCTGTGGACCCGCCCGCTGGGCCTGAAGACGTTCCGCAACACGCCGGAGAAGGCCGAGACCACCCGCGTTCTGGCGGCCAACCAGGGCCTCTACAACGGCTTCCTGGCGGCGGGCATCGGGGTGGGTCTGGTGATCGACCAGCCGGTGCTGGCGACCTTCTCGTTGGCCTGTGTGGTGGTGGCGGGGTGCTATGGCGCGTACAGCGTGAGCCGGCGCATTTTCATGATCCAGGCGGTGCCGGCGATCCTGGCGTTGGTGTTGCGCGCGCTGGCGTAGTTTCCAGCCAACGGCGCAGCCCCTCGTGGGTTGGTCGCGTAGAGCTTCTCATGGTGTTGGCCGGGCGGGTTGGGTTCGCGGGGGACGCCGCAAGTACGTCCGTGTAGGCTTGGCCGCGGCATCCATGCCGCGGACACCCCCGCGAACCCAACCCGCCCGGCCTCTGATAGTTTCCGTGCGCGGCCAGCCCACGGAGAAGAAAAAGAAGATCAAGAGCAACAGCGGGTCGCTGCGCTCGTGGGCTCCGCGCGCATGAAAAAAGCGGCCGAAGGGCCGCTTTTGCTTTTGCTTGCTCCTGCTCTTCTTTCTTCTCTTGCGTGGGTGGACGCCACAGAGATCTGTCAGAGGCCGGAGGGGTGGGGCCGGGCGGGGTATCCGCGCCATGGATGGCGCGGCTAAGCCTACACGGACGTACTTGCGGCGTCCCCGCC
>NZ_JABEME010000024.1 GCF_013004645.1 Stenotrophomonas africana
CGCATGGATGCGGCTGCCAAGCCTACAGGGACGTACTTGCGGCGTCCCCGCAATCCGACACCGCCCCGCCACCCCACGGATAGTTCGCTTTTGCCTTTGCCGTTGCTTGCAGCTTCGGCAGGTGCAGGGCTGCAAGCCCTGCCGAAAACCCCCTTGGGCGTAGAATGCGGCCATGAGCGAATCCCTTGATAACCACCTGGTCCACGGCCGCCGCCAGCGGCCCGACGGCCCGTCGCCGATCGATGTCATCTCGGTCCAGTCGCAACTTGTCTACGGCCATGCCGGCAACAGCGCCGCCGTACCGCCGATGCGCGCGCTGGGCGTGCGTGTAGCCGAAATTCCAACCGTGCTGCTCAGCAACGCGCCTTTCTACGACACCACGCGTGGCCGCGTGCTGCCGGCCGACTGGTTCGCCGATCTGCTCCTGGGCACCCACGAACGTGGCCTGCCGCAGCGGGCGAAGATGCTCGTCTCCGGCTACTTCGGCAGCACCGCCAACGGTGCCGCCTTCGCAGACTGGCTGGACGACATCCTGCCGGCCTGCCCGCAGCTGCGTTACTGCCTGGATCCGGTGATCGGTGATACCCACACCGGGCCCTACGTGGAACCGGGACTGGAAGCGATCTTCGCCGAGCGCCTGCTGCCGCATGCCTGGCTGGTGACGCCGAACGCTTTCGAACTGAACCGCCTGACCGGCTTGCCGGCGCTGGCCGAGGCCGATGCCATCGCCGCCGCGCGCACGCTGCTGGACCGCGGCCCGCACTGGGTGATCGCGCACAGCGTGGGCGGCAACCCGGGTGAACTGGTGACCCTGGCGGTCGGCCGCGAGGAGACTTGGCGCTGGACCTCGCCCCTGCTGCCGGTGGATGTGGCCGGTACCGGCGACGTGCTGATGTCACTGGTGGTGTCGTTCCTGCTGCGCGGCGAATCGATGCAGCAGGCGATCTCGCGCGCGATTGCCGGCACCCATGCGGCGCTGGAGGCGACCCTCGACAACGGCTTCGAAGAGTTCGACGTGATTGCTGCAGCGCCGGCGGCGCTGGCCGAAGGAACGCGCTTCCGCGCCGAACGCGTGGCATGAGCGGCCTGGACCCACGCACGCCGCACACGGTCGGCATCATCGGCAGTGCCGGCGCCTACGGGCGCTGGCTGACCCGCTTCTTCCAGCAGCACATGCAGCTGCAGGTGATCGGCCACGATCCGGCCGATCCGGACTCGCATACGCCGGAACAGCTGCTGGTGCAGGCTGACGTGCTGGTGTTCTCGGCACCGATCCGGCATACGCCGGCTCTGATTGCCGCGTACGTGCAGCAGTCGGCCGGCCGCGAGCAGGACCGGCTGTGGCTGGACGTGACCTCGGTAAAAGAAGCGCCGGTGCAGGCGATGTTGGCCTCTCAAGCCGAGGTGGTCGGCCTGCACCCGATGACCGCGCCGCCCAAGGCGCCGACCCTGAAGGGCCGGGTGATGGTGGTCTGCGAAGCGCGGCTGCGGCACTGGCAACCGTGGGTTGATACGCTGTGCACGGCGTTGCAGGCTGAGTGCGTGCGCGCCACGCCGCAGCATCACGACCAGATGATGGCGCTGGTGCAGGCGATGGTGCATGCCACCCACCTGGCCCAGGCCGGTGTGCTGCGCAAGTACCAGCCGCAGCTGGGTGATCTGGCCGCGATGATGCCGTACCGCTCGGCATCGTTCGAGCTGGATACCGCGATCATCTCGCGCATCCTCTCGCTCAACCCGGCGATCTACGAGGACATCCAGTTCGGCAACCCGTACGTGGCGCCGATGCTGGGGCGCTTGATCGGTCAGCTGCAGACTCTGCAGGCGCAGGTCGGGCAGGGCGACGACAGTGCGCGCGGTGCATTCCGTGAGCAGCTGTTGTTGGCCAATCGCAATGCCTTCGGCGAGCAGGCACTGGCTGACGGCAACTACACGTTCGAACGCGTGGGTTACCTGTTGGCGGACCTGACCGAGCGCAACGCGCTGTCGGTGCATTTGCCGGAGGACCGGCCGGGCTCGCTGCGTGAACTGCTGAACGTGTTCGAGCAGCACCGCATCAGCCTGGCCTCGATCCATTCCTCACGCACGCCCGGGGGCGAGGTGCATTTCCGTATCGGATTCGTGGCCGGCAGTGATCCGACGGCGATCCGTCAGGCGGCGGCCGAGGTGGACGCCAGCGGCATCGGACGGGTGCTGGGCTGAGCACATTCATCCACAGGTGGTGTGGATGGATTCTGAGCAAACATGTGGATAACCGCACGCAGCCCTTGGCAACAAAGGCTGTCAAGATGCTTGGCGAAAAATTGACCATGCTTTTTTGTAGCGTCGAGCCATGCTCGACCGCCTTTGGCGCAAAGCGTGTCGACCAAGGTCGACACCTACCAGAAGCAAAAGGCGTGTCGATCAAGGTCGACACCCACCAGAGCGGGGCGGCACGAAATGCGGTAGCGCCGGGCCATGCCCGGCGAACCTCAGATCGTCAGCCTCAGCTCACCGCCGCTGGTGGTGAACTCGCGGCCATCGCGCACCAGCGGCCGCCCGTCATCCAGCTCGTAGCGCGGCGTGGCTTCGGAATGGTGCCCACTGCCATTGGCCTCGGGCTTGAATTCGATGATGATGTGGCTTTCGCCATTGCTGTCGACGGCGGGGAACTGACGGAACGACATCGTGCACCTCCTTCAGCGGATGCTGCTGTTGCGCGGCCAGCTTGGCCGCGCCGATGTTAGCCGGACGTCATCAATCGATGAACTGCAGGCGTGCGAGTTCAGCGTACAGACCACCTTCGGCCAGCAGCTGTGCATGCGTGCCCTCGGCGACGATGCGGCCCTGGTCCATCACCACGATGCGGTCGGCCTTGAGTACGGTGGCCAGGCGATGGGCGATGACCAGCGTGGTGCGGCCCGCCATGAGCCGCTCCAGCGCCTGCTGCACGCTGTGCTCGCTCTGCGCATCCAGCGCGCTGGTGGCTTCATCCAGCAGCAGGATCGGTGCGTCCTTCAGCAGCGCACGGGCAATCGCCACACGCTGCTGCTGGCCACCGGACAGGCGGGCACCGCGCTCTCCCAGCTCGCTGTCATAGCCCTGCGGCAAGGCGCGCAGGAAACCGTCGGCCTCGGCCGCTCGTGCGGCATCCTCGACCTCGGCATCGCTGGCCTGCAGGCGGCCATAGCGGATGTTGTCGCGCGCACTGGCCGCGAACAGGGTGGGCTGCTGTGGCACCAGCGCCAGCTGCGCACGCAGTTCGGCCGGGTCGACCTGGCGCACGTCGATGCCGTCCACGTCGATGCGGCCGCTGGCTGGATCATGGAAGCGCAGCAGCATCGACAGCACCGTGCTCTTGCCTGCCCCCGACGGACCCACCAGCGCCACGGTCTCGCCGGGGCGCACGTGCAGGTTGAAGTGGTCCAGGGCGGCCTGGTCGGGTCGCTGCGGGTAGTGGAACACCACGTCGTTGAACTGGATTTCGCCACGCAGCGGCTGCGGCAGCGCGTGCGGCTGGGCCGGCGCGCGGATCTCGATGTCTTCCTGCAGCAGTTCGCCGATGCGGCCCATGCCGCCGGCCGCGCGCTGCAGCTCGTTCCATACTTCGGCCAGCGCGCCCACCGAGCCGCCGCCGATCAAGGCATACAGCACGAACTGGCCCAGCGTACCGGCACTGAGGCGGCCGTCAATGACATCGTGCGCGCCCAGCCACAGCACACCGACGATGGCGCCGAACACCAGCAGGATGGCGCTGGCGGTGACCAGCGACTGCGCGCCGATGCGGCGGCGGGCGGCGCCGATGGCATCACCGAGTGCTTTGTCGAAGCGCCCGCGCTCGTACGGCTCGCGTGCATGCGCCTGCACCGTGCGTACCGCGCCCAGTGTCTCGCTGGCCAGGCTGTTGGCATCGGCGATGCGGTCCTGGCTGTTGCGTGCAACCGTGCGCAGCTTGCGTGCGCCGATGATGATCGGCAGCACCGCCAGCGGAATGCCGAGCAGCGACCATGCGGCCAGCCGCGGGCTGGTGACGAACAGCATCGCCAGACTGCCGATGACAGTGACCGTGCTGCGCAGGGCCACCGACATGGTCGAGCCGACCACGCTGCGCAGAAGTTCAGTGTCCGCAGTCAGGCGCGAGACCAGCTCTCCGCTGCGGCTGCGGTCGTGGAAGCCGGCGCCCAGTTGGATCAGGTGGGCATACAGCTGGCTGCGCAGGTCGGCGACGACCTTTTCGCCCAGCAGCGATACAAAGTAAAAGCGCGCGGCGGTCCCCAGCGCCATCACCACCGCCACCAGCATCAGCAGGGCGAAGGCACGGTTGATCTGGCCGCCGCTGCTGAAACCGTGATCGATCATCTGCTTCACGGCCGGCGGCAGGCTCAGCGTCGCCGCCGAAGACACCGCCAGGGCCAGCAGCCAGGCGGTGAACAGGCCGCTGTGGCGGCGCACGAACGGCCACAGCGTGCGCAGGCTGCCGAGGCGGCGCAGCGGCGGGGTCGAAGCGGGGGCGTCGTCCTTGTCAGTCATCCTGGATGTCGTCTTCTATGCGGATACGGTCACGGGTGGCGTCGCGCAGGCGGATTTTCAATGCATCGACCTGATCGGCAGGCAATTCGATCCGCAGGCACACGCCATTGGCATCGAACTGTTCATCGCGCTTCTCGGCGCCGAAGGCGGGCAGGGCGGCATGCAGGGTGCCCAGGTCCTCGAAGCCAGCCAGCAGCTGCAGGCGGGACATGGCGATCAGCGGCAGGCGTGGCGCCGTACGCAGGCACTCGGCTGCGGCGCCGCCATAGGCGCGCACCAGTCCGCCGGCGCCGAGCTTGATGCCGCCGAACCAGCGCGTCACCACCACCATCACCCGGTCGAAGCCCTGGCCATCAATGGCAGCCAGGATCGGTCGCCCGGCGGTGCCCGCCGGTTCGCCATCGTCGCTGGAGCGGTAATCCTGCCCGTGCCGGTATGCCCAGCAGTTGTGCGTGGCATCGGCCACTGCAACCTGCTGCAGGAACGCCATCGCCGCCACACCCCCGTCGATCGGCGTGGCATGGGCGATGAAACGGCTGTGCTTGACTTCCAGCGTATGGCTGACCGGCTGGGCGAGGGTATCGGGCATTGCCACCATTCTACGGTGTTGCTCCCGATTTCCGTGGCACTCAGTCGTCCAGCAGCGGGCGCAGGTCGCGCGGCAGGCGCGATTCCGGGTACTGCTGGATGTAGCGTTCCAGGCTGGCGCGGGCGAGGTCGCGCTGGCCCTCATCGCGGCGTTCGCGGATCTTTTCCAGCCATTGCCGGCGCGGCAGGCGCGCATCGGCGCTCACTTCAGCCTGCACCGCATCCGCGCTCAGGCCCGCATCGCTGCTGCGCTGCATGACGCCGGGCGCAGAACGGCGGGGCGCCTCGCGCTTCATCGAGGTGATTTCGACCCGGTCCTGCATCACCGCGGATTCGCCGTCGGCAGCATTGGCGACCGGCGCGGCTGCCGTACGCGGCTTCAACGCGGCTGCCGGAGCCGGAGCGAACGTCGGTGTCGGTGCCGAGTACGCCACAGGAGCGGGTGGCGCAGGAGGGGCCGCGGCCGGGGACGGCGGCAGCGCTGCGAACGAAGTATCGGTGGCGGCCTCTGCAGCCATCGACCGTGCAGCCGGTGCCGGTGGTTGAGGCGCTTCCATCGGTGCAGGTTGGCGCGCGCGCGCGATGGCAGGTGCAGGGGTATCGGCGCCCGGCGGCGCAGCCGCTTCTGGGGCTGCAGGCGGCGCTGCCGGCGTTGCGGCCGGTTCTGCAGCTGCAGTCGCGCTGTCGGCCGCACGGCTTTCAGCACTCTGGTCGGCGGCGGCAATTTCGGCGTTGGCCGGTGCCGGGGCAACCGCGGTCTCACCGGCAGGAATCGGGGGCGGTTCCGGGCGCAGCTGCCAGGCGATGCCGATGGCGAACACCATCGAGGCGGCGATGCCGAACACCGCAGGCCAGCGCGGACGGGTGCGCCGCACGCGGGGCGCGTCCGGCAAGGCGGTGGCATCGGCGGCCGGAGCATCCACGGCGGCACGGGCCGCGGCCAGAATGGCGGTGTCCAGTGCAGCCGGCGGTGCCTGTTCGGCGCGACGACCAAGCAGGCGGGACAGCTCGCGTTCTTCCGGCGTCAGTGGTTCGTCTCGGTTCATGCGTTCAATCCCGCACGCAGCTTGTCCATCGCATAGCGCAGCCGCGATTTCACGGTTTCCCGGCCTACGCCGGTGATCTGGCCGATCTCTTCCAGGCTCAGTTCCTGATCCAGCCGCAGCTGCAGCACTTCGCGCTGCTCCGGCGGCAGTTGCTCCATCGCCAGCTGGATGCGGCGACGTTGTTCGAATTCGGATAGCTCGCCTTCCGGAGTCTGCCCATCCTCGATCGCGGCCAGGCGCAGATCGGCGTCGGCCGGCGCGGCGGGGCGATGACGGGCGGCACGCCAATGGTCATTCAGGCGGTTGTGGGCGATGCGGAACAGCCAGGTGCTGAACGCTGCCTCGGGCTGCCAGCCGGCGCGGGCGCTGATCACCCGCTGCCAGACGTCCTGGAAGATCTCCTCGGCCAGCGCGTTGTCGCGCAGTTGCCGCAGCAGGAAGCCGAACAGGCGCTTGCGGTGGCGCGCATACAGGCTTTCGAAGGCGCGCAGGTCGCCACCGGCCCAGGCCAGCATCAAGGCTTCATCGGTTGGCAGTGCGCTGGCTTCCACGGCGTACAGGGTAAGGCCTGCGGGCGATGGCGCATAGCCGGTGGCGGGGGCGGGCAGGGCGGGGGTCATGGCTCGGATGGGGCTACGGACAGCAGGAAAAACGTACGGGTGCACGATTCGGGGTTTACGGGCTTCCATTGCCCCCCGGGTGGCGCGCTATGCTCGGCGGCTCAGGGGAGGCGACGCACAGACGGCGCCAAGAGATTGTCATTTGTCCACGCATGCTGAACCGGCGGAAGAGTCACCACACGAGGCCGTGCTGAGCACGGCGCTGGTGCGCGCGTTGCATGCGCTTTTGCCGGAAACGGCCGTGGTTCGCGTTGGCTGGGACGACCCGCAGCTCGGTCGTGGCCAGGGCGGCTGGCCGTCGCCAGCGGTTGCCGGCCAGGGGGCCGCGGAGCCGGGAATCGGCGAGGGTCAGCATGGCTGGGAATACGACGGTGCGCGGTTGCTGTTGTCGGTAGCCGGGGCGGCGCCTTCGTCGGCATGGTGGGGGGTTGCCCGGCAGGCGATGGAGCTGGCGCTGCAGCGCGGCCGCCAAGCCGGCCAGATCAAGGCACTGGAAGAGGCCGAGCGGCTGCAGCAGGCCCTGTTCCAGATTGCCGATCTGGCCGGTGCCGATCTGGAAATGCCCGAGATGCTGCGCCACGTGCATGGTGTGCTGGGCACGCTGATGTATGCCGAGAACTGCTACATCGTGGAATACGACGATGTGCGCGACCAGATCCGGTTCCTGTACTTTGCCGATCAGGTCGATGACTTCGTCGCCGATCCCACGCAGAGCCATGACGCCAGCGAGATGCCGCGCAGCCTGACCGTGGCGCTGCTGCGCCATGGCAAGCCGCTCAGTGGCCCTTCGCGCAAACTGCTGGCGCAGGTGATGGAACAGGAGCATGACCCGCAGCGTGGTCCCGAAAGCCTGGACTGGCTGGGCGTGCCGATGCTGCGCGATGGCCGCGTCTGCGGTGCCATCGTGGTGCAGAGCTATGAGCATGCCGCGCGCTATGGCGAAGCAGAGCGGGCCCTGCTGGGATTCGTTGCCCAGCACGTGCAGACCGCGATGGACCGGCGCCAGGCGCAGGTGCGGCTGGAGCAGCAGGTGGAGCGGCGCACCCAGGAACTGCAGCGCGCCAACCACAGCCTGCAGGACGAGGTGGCCGAGCGTCGCCGCGCCGAACAGCTGCAGACCGCCCTGTACAACATCGCCGAGATGGCAATGTCGGCCGACAGCCTGGCCCAGTTCTATGGGCAGGTGCATGGGGTGGTCGGGCGCCTGCTCGACGCACGCAATTTCTACATTGCCCTGGTCAACCCGGCCGGCAACGGCCTGGACTTCGTGTATTCGGTGGACGAGCACAACGCCAGCCGCGCGCCACGGCCCTTCAGCCGGGGCCTGACCGAATACGTGGTGCGCAACCGGCGGCCACTGCTGGCGTCACGCGCACAGATCGATGCGTTGCTGGCCAGTGGCGAAGTGCGTGAATCCGGTGCGCGTTCGCATTGCTGGCTGGGCGTACCGCTGTTGCGCGATGACGAAGTGGTTGGTGCGATCGTGGTGCAGAGCTACAGCGAGAACAGCATTTTCAGCGTGCATGACCAGCGCCTGTTGACCTTCGTCGCGCAGAACATTGGTACCGGCCTGGCGCGTCAGCGCGACCAGCAACGCCTGCGCTCGGCGCATGCCGAGCTGGAGAAACGCGTGGAGGAGCGCACGCGCGAACTGGCCGAGGTCAACGAAAAGCTGCTCGGCCAGATCGGCGAGCGCCTGCGCGCCGAACAGCGCCTGACCCACCAGGCCATGCACGATGCGCTGACCGGCCTGCCCAACCGCCTGCACCTGCTGGACCGCCTGCAGGATGCGCTGGCACTGGCCAAGCGTGAGGGCGGCCCGGTGTTCGCCGTACTGTTCCTCGATCTGGACCGCTTCAAGCTGGTCAACGACAGCATCGGCCATGCCGCCGGCGACCGCATGCTGGTGGAAGTGGCCAAGCGCATCGTTTCGATGGCCGGCACCGAGGACGTGGTGGCCCGCCTGGGCGGTGATGAATTCGCGGTGCTGCTGCAGTGCCCGCAGGGCCTGGCGCAGGCGTTGGATTTCGGCCAGCGCCTGCTGCTGGCCCTGCAGGAATCGATGTGGATCGCCGGACGCGAGCTGTTCCCGTCCGGCAGCCTCGGCATTGCCTTGTGGAACCCGCGCTACCGGACCGGTGAGGAGCTGCTGCGAGACGCCGATGCGGCGATGTACCGCGCCAAGGCGCAGGGGCATGATCGTTGCGCGATCTTCGACGAGGACATGCGCGAGCAGGCCATGCGCAGCCTTGATCTGGAAGCCGACCTGCGGCGTGCGATCAACAACCACGATTTCGTGCCGTTCTACCAGCCGATCGTGCGTCTGTCCGACGGCGAGGTGGTGGGTCACGAGGCGTTGCTGCGCTGGCAGCACGAGCGCCGTGGCCTGCTGCTGCCAGGCGCGTTCCTGGAGCTGGGCGAGGAGAGCGGCCTGATCGAACAGGTCGACTGGCTGATCTACGAACAGGTCATCGCCGGCCTGGCCAAAGGCGGGCACAGCTACGTATCGGTGAACGTATCGCCGCGTCATTTCCGCTCCGCGGAGTTCAGCGGCCGACTGTTCGGCCTGCTGGACGAGTACGGCGCCGATCCGCAGCGGCTGCGGCTGGAGATCACCGAGGTCGCGCTGCTGGATGATGGTCCGCACACCCTGCGCATCCTGCAGGGCCTGCGCGAACGTGGCATCCAGGTGCAGCTGGACGATTTCGGTACCGGCTTCTCGGCACTGTCCTACCTGCACCGCTTCCCGATCAGCACGCTGAAGATCGACCAGAGCTTCATCGCCGGCCTGCATGGGCCGGAAGTGCAGAGCACGCGTGCGCTGGTCGAGGGCGTGCTGTCGTTGGCGCGTACGCTGGGCATCGAGACCATCGGTGAGGGCATCGAAACCGAGGCACAGCAGCAGACACTGCGCGAGCTCGGCTGCGACTACGGCCAGGGCTATCTGCTGGGGCGGCCCGCACCATGGAGCTGCGCGGCGGTCTGAGCCGCCGCGCAGGAAGGCATCAGCGCAGGGCGGCGCGACGTTTCTCGTCGATCCACTTCGAGGCTTGGGCCGGCTGGTAGTTCTTCATCCACTCCAGCATCTCTTCGATGTCCGAGCCGTACCACAGGTCCTGGCGCTGGTCCGGGTGCAGGAAGCGCTCTTCCACCATGCGGTCGATCATGCCGATCAGCGGGGCATAGAAGCCTTCCACGTCGAGGAATGCGCACGGCTTGTTGCCGATGCCCAGCTGCCGCCAGGTCAGCATCTCGAAGATCTCTTCCATGGTGCCGAAGCCGCCGGGCAGGGTGACGAAGCCATCGGCGAGGTCGAACATGCGCGACTTGCGCTCATGCATCGAACCGACAATTTCCAGTTCGGTCAGGCCCCGGTGGGCCACTTCCCAGTCAGCCAGCTGGCGCGGAATCACGCCGGTCACCTCGCCGCCGGCGGCGAGCACGGCATTGGCCACGGTTCCCATCAGGCCGACGTTGCCACCGCCGTACACCAGGCGCAGGCCGTCACGGGCGATGCGGTCGCCCAGTGCAATGGCGCGTTCGGTATAGGCCGGCTTGCTGCCGGCGTTGGAACCACAGTACACACAGATCGATTTCATGGATCTTCCTGTCTCTTGGCCGGAAACGAAAACGCCCCGTCGCCGACCGCAGAGCGGTCAGGGACGGGGTGTCCTTGGATTATGAGCCCTTCTGTAGAGCCGAGCCATGCTCGGCTGCTCTTCGTTCAGTAGAGTCGAGCTCGCTCGACTATCGCGTTGCCTGAACGAAGTGCAGTCGAGCAAGCTCGACTCTACAAAGAACGAGGCTTACGCCGCGGCGGCCTGTTCGCGGCGCGGGCCTTCACGCAGCGCGCGGCCGACCATGCCCACCAGCAGGTCCAGCTCCTCGCTGTCCATGCCGAAGTGCGGGGTGAAGCGCAGCGAGTTCTCGCCACCGTGGATCACGTTGATGCCGTGCTGGCGCAGCCATTCCTCGGTGGAATTGGCGCCGTAGCACTTGAACTGCGGGGCCAGCTCGCAGGAGAACAGCAGGCCGGTCCCCTGCACCTTGGTGATCAGGCCGCCCAGTTCGCTCTTGAGCTGCTCCAGCTTGCGCACCGCCTCGGCACCGCGCTCGGCGATGTTGGCGCGCACCTGTGGGGTCAGCTGGGCCAGGGTGGCACAGGCCACGTCCAGTGCACGCGGGTTGCTGGTCATGGTGTTGCCATAGATGCCCTTGCGGTACAGCTGCGCGGCATGCTCGGTCACCGCCAGCACCGACAGCGGGTACTGCGCGGCGTTCAGCGCCTTCGAATAGGTTTCCATGTCCGGCGGGTCCAGGCCTTCGAAGCCCGGGTAATCGACCACCGAGAGCACGCCATGCGCACGCAGGCCGGCCTGGATCGAGTCGAGCAGCAGCAGGCTGCCATGCGCACGGGTCAGTTCGCGGGCCAGGGCGTAGAACGACGGCGGCACCGAGCGGCCCGGGTCGCCTTCGCCCATCACCGGCTCCAGGAACACCGCCTCGATGAACCACTGGTTGCGTGCGGCGTCCTCGAACACCTTGCGCAGGCCAGCCTCATCGTACGGCGCCACGGTGATCACCGAATCCTCGCCACGGTAGCTGGCCAGGTGCTGCATGTAGCTCTTGCGGCTGGAATCGGAATACAGGGCAGGGCGGTCGGTACGGCCATGGAAGCTGCCCTTGACCACCACGCGCTTGATCGCAGCGCCAGCGTGGCGCGCACCCGGGTCGGTCTGCAGCTTGGCGTTGACGTCGGCGATGCGCGCGGCCAGGCCGACCGCTTCGGAGCCGGAATTCAGGCACATGAAACGGGCGAACGGGCAGCCGCCACGGCGGTGGCCGATCTCGGCGCGCAGGGCGGTGATGAAGCGCTGCTGCGACAGGCTGGGGGTCATGATGTTGGCCATCACCTGCGGGCGGGCCATTGCCTCCAGCACGGCGTCCGGGGTGTGCCCGAAGCCGAGCATGCCGTAGCCGCCAGCGTCGTACAGCACGGCGCCCTTCAGGGTGACCACCCACGGGCCGCGCGCAGCCAGTGCCACGTAAGGGGTCACCGCGTCATCGGCGTAGAAATTGACGAAACCGTCCTGCATCGCGTCGATCTGCGCCTGTTCGTCCTGTGCCAGCAGCGGCCCCAGGTCGGCCTGCACGCGCGCGAATTCCTCGGCGGCGGCGTCCACCGCGGCGATCAGCTGCGGGTGGTTGGCGGACAGGGCGGTCAGCGTGGCGTCGTCCAGGCCGGAGGTGAGGCGGGTGCCGGGCTGGTTGCGCAGGGGGGCGAGGCGTTCGATGAAGCTCATTGCAGATCTCCTGAAACAATGGGTCGCACGGGTCTTCAAAAGCAAAACGCGCGTCATCACGCGCGCTTGGGGCAGGCTCGTGCAGCGGACTTCCGGCTCGATGCTAGCACTTGTTTTTTTGCGCGATAACCCCGCAAAAGCCTGCTGCATAGCAGCATTTTGCGCGACGTTCGCCGCGAAGTGCGCCGGCTCGCAGACGCTGGACGTACAATGCGCGCCATTGTCGACCTGTTGCCGCCCACTGCCTTGAAGAAGTCCGATTTCCACTACGACCTGCCGGCTGAACTGATCGCGCAGGCGCCCCTGGCCGAACGTTCCGCAAGCCGCCTGCTGCTGGTACCGCCGGCGCCCGATGCTTTCACCGATCTGCAGGTGCGCGACCTGCCGTCGCTGCTGCAGCCGGGCGACCTGCTGGTGTTCAACGACACTCGGGTGATCCCGGCGCGCCTGTTCGGGCAGAAGGCCAGCGGCGGCCGTGTCGAGATCCTGATCGAGCGCCTGCTCGGCGGCCAGCAGGCACGTGCCCAGGTGGGCGCGAGCAAGTCGCCGAAGGCCGGCAGCCGCATCGCGCTGGATGCCGGTGGTGAAGCCGAGGTGCTGGGCCGCGATGGCGAGTTCTACGTGCTGCAGTTCCATGTGCCGGAATCGCTGGAACAGTGGCTGCTGCACGCCGGTCGCCTGCCGCTGCCACCCTACATCCAGCGCGAGCCGGGCGTGGACGACCGCGAGCGCTACCAGACCGTGTTCGCGCGCGAAGTGGGCGCGGTGGCGGCGCCGACCGCCGGCCTGCATTTCGACGAACCGCTGCTGGCCGCGCTGAAGGACAAGGGCGTGGACTTCGGCCACGTCACCCTGCACGTGGGAGCGGGCACCTTCCAGCCGGTGCGCGCCGATGACCTGAAGGACCACGTGATGCACCGCGAGTGGCTGAACGTCGGCGCTGAGCTGGTGCAGCAGGTGCGGCGCACGCGCGCCGCCGGCGGCCGGGTGATCGGCGTCGGCACCACCGTGGTGCGCGCGCTGGAAAGCGCGATGCGTGATGGCGAACTGCTGCCGTTTGCCGGTGAAACGCAGATCTTCATCACCCCGGGCTACCGCATCCGCAGCGTCGACGCGATGGTGACCAACTTCCACCTGCCGGAAAGCACCCTGCTGATGATGATTTCCGCGTTTGCCGGCAAGGAACGCGTGTTCGAGGCCTACCGGCACGCGATCGAGCAGCGCTACCGCTTCTTCAGCTACGGCGACGCGATGCTGCTGTTCCCGCAGGCCGACTGAAGAGGCTGGAGGCTCTGGGAGGGCGGAGACCCCTGTAGGCGCGCACCTTGGTGCGCAGGCCTTCTTGGGAGACAATGGGCAACTATTTGCCCGAATGACCGCTCCATGTCCCGATTGCAGTTCCAGCTCCAGACCCGCGACGGCCGTGCCCGCCGTGGCCGCCTGACCTTCCCGCGTGGCACGGTGGAAACGCCGGCCTTCATGCCGGTGGGGACCTATGGCTCGGTCAAGGGCATCCTGCCGGACCAGGTGCGTGCGCTGGGCGCCGAGATCATCCTCGGCAACACTTTCCACCTGTACCTGCGCCCGGGCCTGGACATCATCGCCGACCACGGCGGCCTGCACGGCTTCTGCCGCTGGGATGGCCCGATCCTGACCGACTCCGGCGGCTTCCAGGTGTTCTCGCTGGCCCACCGCCGCAAGATCACCGAGCAGGGCGTGACCTTTGCCTCGCCCACCGACGGTGCCCGCGTGTTTCTGGGCCCGGAAGAGAGCATGAAGATCCAGAAGGTGCTCGATTCGGACGTGGTGATGATCTTCGACGAGTGCACCCCTTACCCGGCCACCGAGGATGTGGCGCGCCGCTCGATGGAGCTGAGCCTGCGCTGGGCCCAGCGCAGCCGCAACGCGCATGACGAGCTCGGCAACGACGCGGCCCTGTTCGGCATCGTCCAGGGGGGCGTGCACACCGACCTGCGCAGCCGTTCGGCCGAGGCCCTGCAGGCGATCGGCTTTGACGGCTACGCCATCGGCGGCCTGGCCGTGGGCGAGCCGGAGCACGAGCGCAACGCCATGCTCGACCACCTGGACCCGGAGCTGCCGGGCGACCGTCCGCGCTACCTGATGGGTGTGGGCCGGCCGGAGGACCTGGTCGAGGGTGTCGCACGTGGCGTGGACATGTTCGACTGCGTGATGCCGACCCGCAATGCGCGCAACGGCCACTATTTCACCTCGTTCGGCACCGTCCGCATCCGCAACTCCCAGTACGCGCGCGACATGGACCCGATCGAGCCGGGCTGCGGCTGCGTGGCCTGCACCGGTGGCTACACCCGTTCCTACCTGCGCCACCTGGAGCGCTGCAACGAGATGCTGGCGCCGATGCTGGGCACCCTGCACAACCTGTTCTATTACGAAAAGCTCATGGCCGACATCCGTGCGGCCATCGAGGCGGGAACCTTCCTGGCCTTCCGTGAGTCTTTCTACGCGGCACGCGGGGCGGTGGCCCCGCCCCTCTAACCCGAACGCCCCCTGCCAAACGGCCCAAGGACGAACGCCCGGGGCCGTGGCATACTTCAAGGCTGACCCAGATCCGCGGTCGACACCTCGTGCCCGTGAAACGGCCGAAGCGCCGCCCAACCAAAGGACCAACGATGAACCTGCTTGCCTTCCTGATTCCCGCCGCCCACGCCCAGGCCGCCGGCGGCCAACCGCAGGGCATGGGCCTGACCACGCTGCTGTTCCCGGTCATCCTGATCGCCATCATGTACTTCCTGATGATCCGCCCGCAGATGAAGCGGCAGAAGGAGCACAAGGCCATGCTGGAGAAGATCAAGCGTGGCGATGAAGTGCTGACCAACGGCGGCATCGCCGGCATCGTCACCGACATCGGCGACAACTTCATCACCATTGAAGTGGCTGACAACGTGCGCATCCGCGTGCAGAAGGGCGCTGTCGGCAACGTGCTGCCGGCCGGTACCCTGAAGTCGGCCCAGTAAGCCACTCCCTTTCCGATGCACAACCGCGGCGCCGGGGATGGCGCCGCGCGGGACCCAAGCAATGCTCGAATTTCCACGCTGGAAGTACGTCGTCATCCTGATCGTACTGGCGCTCAGTGCGCTGTACGCGCTGCCCAACATCTACCAGAAGGACCCGGCCCTCCAGATCACCGCCAACCGTGGCGGGCAGATCGACGATGCGCTGCGCGACCGTGTGCTGGCCGACCTGAAGACGGCCGGTGTCACCCCCGTCGGTGTCGAGAAGGAAGGGGAAAGCCTGATTGTCCGCCTGCCGGACCTGAAGGCGCAGTCCGCTGCCAGCGACGCCCTGCGTGACACCGTCGGCGAGAAGTACACCGTGGCCCTGAACCTGGCCTCGACCGTGCCGGACTGGCTGGCAAAACTCGGTGGCCGCCCGATGGTGCTGGGCCTGGACCTGCAGGGCGGCGTGCACTTCGTGCTGCAGGTCGACCAGAAGGCGGCTCTGGACAAGCGTCTGGACGCCTATACCGAAGACGTGCGCAGCACCCTGCGTGACGCGCGTATTCCTTACCAGTCGGTGGAACGCCGTGCTGACAACAGCATCGTGGCCAACCTGAGCCCGTCGGCGGGTGACGATGCCGCGCAGCGTGCCCGCGCCGCGCTGGTCAAGGCGCAGCCGACCCTTGGCTACGACGTCAGCGGCAACCGCATCACGGTTACCGTGCCGGACGCGGAGATCGCACAGATCGCCAACGGTGCCATCGAGCAGAACATCAACACCCTGCGCAACCGTGTGAACCAGCTGGGTGTGGCCGAGCCGATCATCCAGCGCCAGGGTGCCGACCGCGTGGTCGTGCAGCTGCCGGGCGTGCAGGACACCGCCGAAGCCAAGCGCATGATCGGCGCCACCGCTACCCTGGAGTACCGTGCGGTGGTTGAAGGCAACGCGCAGGATGCCATCGCCGCCGGCCGCATCCCGCCGGAAGCGAAGGTCTACCAGCAGCGTGACGGCCGCGGCCCGATCCTGCTGAACAAGCGCGTGATCGTCACCGGTGACCAGATGGTCGGCGCGCAGGCCGTGACTGATTCGAACAGCGGCTCCCCGGCGGTCAGCGTGACGCTGAACAATGTCGGTGGCCAGCGCATGTTCGACTTCACCAGCGCCAACGTGAACAAGCCGATGGCGGTGGTCTACACCGAACGCGTGCCGACCGTGACCGTCGTCGACGGCCAGGAAGTGCGTGGCTTCAAGGTCAACGAGGAAGTGATCTCGGTGGCCAACATCAACGGCGTGTTCGGCAAGAACTTCCAGACCACCGGTCTGCAGAAGAAGGAAGCCGAGGACCTGGCCAAGCTGCTGAAGTCCGGCTCGCTGGCCGCGCCGATGGACTTCGTCGAAGAGCGCGTGGTCGGCCCGAGCCTGGGTGCCGAGAACGTCAAGAACGGCATGCGCGCGGTGGTGTTCGCCTTCCTGTTCACCCTGGTGTTCTTCAGCGTCTACTACCGCATGTTCGGCGTGATCACCTCGATCGCGATGCTGTTCAACCTGTTGATCGTGGTGGCGGTGATGTCGCTGTTCGGCGCGACCATGACCCTGCCGGGCTTCGCTGGTCTGGCGTTGTCGGTCGGCCTGTCGGTGGACGCCAACGTGCTGATCAACGAGCGTATCCGTGAAGAGCTGCGTGCCGGCGTGCCGGGCAAGACCGCGATCGTGACCGGTTACGAGCGTGCTTCCGGCACCATCCTCGACGCCAACCTGACCGGCCTGATCGTCGGTGTGGCGCTGTTCGCATTCGGTACCGGTCCGCTGAAGGGCTTCGCGCTGACCATGATCATCGGTATTTTCGCCTCCATGTTCACCGCGATCACCGTATCGCGTGCGCTGGCGACGCTGATCTACGGCCGCCGCAAGAAGCTCCAGAACGTGGCCATCTGACGGGACGACACGCACATGAAACTGTTTCCGCTGCACATCCTCCCGAACGACACCAAGATCGACTTCATGCGCTGGCGCCATGTCGCGATGGTCGTCACGGTCATCGTGTTCCTGGCCTCGGTCGCCATCATCGGCATCAAGGGCTTCAACTACGCGCTGGACTTCACCGGCGGCACTCTGATCGAAGCCCGCTTCGACAAGGCCGTGGACGTCGAGCAGGTCCGTACCAAGCTTGAGGAAAGTGGCTTCGACGGTGCCCAGGTGCAGAGTGTCGGTGGCAACACCGATCTGCTGATCCGCCTGGCCCCGCACGGTGAGCACGCTGCCGGTACCGGCGACGCCGCGCACGAAGACAAGGCCACCGCCGCGGCCGTGGTGAAGGCCCTGTCCACCGCCGACAACCAGGCCACCGTGCTCCGCAACGAGTTCGTGGGTCCGCAGATCGGCAAGGACCTGGCGATGAATGGCCTGTACGCCACCATCTTCATGCTGGCCGGCTTCCTGATCTACATCGCGGTGCGCTTCGAATGGAAGTTCGCGGTCACCGCCAGCATCGTGGCGATGTTCGACCTGATCGTGACGGTGGCTTACGTGTCCCTGCTGGGCCGTGAGTTCGACCTGACCGTGCTGGCCGGCCTGCTGTCGGTGATGGGTTTTGCGATCAACGATCTGATCGTGGTCTTCGACCGTGTCCGCGAGAACTTCCGCAGCCTGCGCGTGGACTCGATGGAAGTGCTGAACCGTTCGATCAACCAGACGCTGTCGCGTACGGTGATCACTGCGGTGATGTTCTTCCTGTCGGCGCTGGCCCTGTACATGTACGGCGGCAGCTCGATGGAAGGCCTGGCCGAGACGCACATGATCGGTGCGGTGATCGTGGTGCTCTCCTCGATCCTGGTGGCGGTGCCGATGCTGACGATCGGTTTCCTGCGCGTCAGCAAGCAGGACCTGCTGCCGAAGGCGAAGGACGTCGAGGCCCTGGCCCGTCGCCCGTAAGCGTTCGCGCTGCACGCAACACGCAGAGAACCCCGCGCAAGCGGGGTTTTTTGTTGGCAGGGCTTGCAGCCCTGCACCTGCAGAGGCAACAGCAACAGCAACAGCGGGCACTCCGTGGATTGGTGGGGCGGTGTCGGAGTGCGGGGGCGCCGCAAGTACGTCCCTGCAGGCTTGGCAGCCGCATCCATGCGGCTGACACCCCGCACTCCGACACCGCCCCACCTCTGACAGACACCTGTGGCTGTCGGTAGGTGTCGACCTTGGTCGACACTTCTGTGAGATATCGATAATCAAACTCGGATCAGATTTACTGTGTCGACCAAGGTCGACACCCACCAGAGCAGAATGCCGTTCCGACAGCTCGCGGCCAACTGTCGAAGGCGGGGTGGGTCCGGTTGAGGGGGCGTGAGCCGCATGGATGCGGCGACCGAGCTTACATGGACGTACTTGCAGCGTCCCCCGCAACCGGATCCACCCCGCCGACCCGCAGGAAACCAGCTTTTGCTGTTGCTTCGGCACTGGCTTTTAGCGGGTGCAGGGCGCAGCCCTGCAAAGAGAAACCCCACCCTACGCCAGCGTCGGTTGTGCAATCTTCCCCCGCGCACTACGATCCTGCGGTTCGCGCGCGCAGGCGCGCACCCGTATTCCTGCTGAGCGCCCCGCGCGCCGCATCTGCCAACCCGAGGTATCCATGGTCATCAAACCGCGCGTCCGCGGCTTCATCTGCGTCACCACCCACCCGACCGGCTGCGAAGCCGCAGTCAAGCAGCAGATCGACTACATCCGCGCGCGCCCGCCAATCCAGAACGGCCCCAAGCGCGTGCTGGTGATCGGCGCCTCGACCGGCTACGGCCTGGCTGCGCGCATCACCGCTGCCTTCGGCAGTGGCGCCGCCACCCTGGGCATCTTCTTCGAACGCCCGGGCAGCGAAACCAAGCCGGGCACGGCGGGGTGGTACAACTCGGCCGCGTTCCACAAGTACGCCGACGAAGCCGGCCTGTACGCCAAGAGCATCAACGGTGACGCCTTCTCCGATGAAGTGAAGGCCAGGACCATCGAGATGATCAAGGCCGATCTCGGTCAGGTCGATCAGGTCGTCTACAGCCTGGCCGCGCCGCGCCGCAAGCACCCGAAGACCGGTGAAATCATCAGCTCCACGCTGAAGCCGATCGGCGAGCCGATCACGCTGCGTGGCCTGGATACCGACAAGGAAGTGCTGACCGAGACCCATCTGCAGCCGGCTACCCCGGAAGAGATCGCCGGTACCGTCGCAGTGATGGGCGGCGAGGACTGGCAGATGTGGATCGACGCGCTGGCCGACGCCGGCGTGCTGGCCAACGGCTGCACCACCACCGCCTTCACCTATGTGGGCGAAGAGATCACCCAGGCGATCTACTGGAACGGCTCGATCGGCGCCGCCAAGAAGGACCTGGACACCAAGGTGCTGGGCCTGCGCGAGAAGCTGGCCAAGATCGGCGGCGATGCGCGCGTGTCGGTGCTGAAGGCCGTGGTCACCCAGGCCAGCTCGGCCATTCCGACCATGCCGCTGTACCTGTCGCTGCTGTTCAAGGTGATGAAGGAGAAGGGCACGCACGAAGGCTGCATCGAGCAGCTCGACGTGCTGTACGACATTCTCTACGGCGGCAAGGCCGACGGCGTGGCGATCGATCGCCTGCGCCACGACCTGGTCGATGGCGATGGCCACACCGTTGCGCTGGTCGATGACGAAGGCCGCCTGCGTGCCGATTACAAGGAAATGGCTGCGGACGTGCAGGGCAAGGTGGTTGCGCTGTGGCCGCAGGTGACCAACGAAAACCTCTACGAGATCAGCGATCTGGCCGGCTACAAGGCCGACTTCCTGCGCCTGTTCGGTTTCGGCGTGGAGGGCGTTGACTACGAAGCCGACGTCAATCCGGACGTGAAGATCGAAAATCTGGTCGACATGACCTGATCAATGAATGGCCGGCGAAAGCCGGCCTTTTCGCTTGTGTAGAGCCGAGCCATGCTCGGCTGCGCTTCGCTTGAGTCCGGCAGCCGAGCATGGCTCGGCTCTACAGGTAGGGATCAACCGAACTCGAAGCCCATCTCCGGCAGCGCCGGGCCAACGAAGTCGCCCTGCACGTAGTCCACGCCGGCACTGAACAGCAGGGTCATCGAATTGGCGTCGCTGACGAACTCGGCGATGGTGCGGATGCCGGCTCCCTGCGCGCGCGCGGTGATCTGGCTGATGCGGTCGATGTTCTCGCGGGTGGCCGCCAGATCGCTGGTGAAACCGCGGTCCAGCTTCAGGAACTGCGGCTGGAAGTGGGCCAGCAGCTGGAACGAGTCCAGCCCCGAACCGAACTGCTCCAGGCCGATGCGGCAGCCCAGGGGCGCCACTTCGGCCAGGAACTGCTGCGCACTGCGCAGGTGGGTGAACACTTTCGCTTCCGGCGCATGCAGCCACAGCCGTTCGCCGGGCACGCCTTGTGCCTGCAGCTCGCGTCGCAGCGTGGCGATCATCTGCGGGTCGTCGAACGATTCCGGCGTCACCTTCACCAGCATCTGCGTGGCATGGCCTTCGCGTGCACGTTGGCCCAGCACTGCGATGGCCTGTGACACCACCCAGCGGTTGATGTCGGCCAGCAGGCCGTGTTCCTCTGCGATGCCGAGGAACGCAGTCGGGCTCAGCAGCTCGCCGTTGTGCTCAAGGCGCAGGTAGGCCTCATACAGCTCCAGCGACTCGCCCTGCAGGTTCAGCACCGGCTGGTAGTGCAGCTGGAAGCCATCACCGGCCAGCGCTTCACGGATACGGGCGACCCAGCGCAGCACGCGCTCTTCCTCCACGCGGTCGGCGGCGGCCGGGTCGAAGATGCGGCAGGTGTTGCCCAGTTCGGCGGCGGCCTGCGTGCATTCGCTGGCGCGTGCCAGCACCTGGCCAATGCTGGCGATCTTCTCGCCCACCTGCACGCCACCGATGCTGACCGTTACTGTGGCCGAACGCGCGCCGATGCTGAAGACGTGTGCGGCGTAGGCTTCGCGGATGCGCTCGGCCAGTGCCACGGTCTGCGCGTAGGGCCCGGCCTGCAGCACGGCAAAATTGTGTTCGCCAAAGCGGGCCAGCTGCGCGTCCTCGCCAACCACCTCGGCCAGCAGGCCGGCGAGGGCGCCGATCAGGGTGTCGGCCGACGCCAGGCCGATGTCCGGCAGCAGGCGCGCGTAGTGGTCCGGCTCGATCAGCAGCAGGCCGAACTGGCCCTCGCTGCGCCCGGCCTGCGCCACCGCGCTCTCCAGCTGAAGCATGAAGGTCGGGCGATTGAGCAGGCCGGTGACCTGGTCGCGCTGGCGCAGGTCCTCGACCTCGCGCGCCAGCTCCGGATCGAACTCCATGCGGCGGCGGAGCACCACCTGCAGGCAGGATTCGCCCTCGTAGGTGGCGGCGGTGAATTCCATCGTCGCCGGGAACGCGCTGCCATCCT
The DNA here is from genome assembly GCF_013004645.1 of Stenotrophomonas africana. Taxonomy (GTDB): domain Bacteria; phylum Pseudomonadota; class Gammaproteobacteria; order Xanthomonadales; family Xanthomonadaceae; genus Stenotrophomonas; species Stenotrophomonas africana. The sequence goes on from NZ_JABEME010000024.1 coordinate 21,432, forward strand.
CGTGACGGGCATCAAGCTGGTACTGCGGCGGCGGCGCCTCGCCACGGCTGAGGCCCTTCAGCAGCTGCTTGAAGCCTTCCACATGCTGGGCGGCGACCATGTCCAGCAGCGAGATGCCTTCGATGTCGTCGAAATGCTCGTAACCAAACATTTCCAGATAGGCATCGTTGGCGCGGATGTGCATGCCTTCATGCACGTAGGCGATGGGGTCGCGCGAGGAGGCGATCAGGGCATCGCAGCGGCGCTCGGTCTCGCGCATCTGTGCCTCGATGCGGCGCAGGCCACGACGTGCCTGCAGGTCCACCCACTGGTCACGGACCACAGCGAGCAGGTGCTCGGAACGCTGGCGCAGGGCGAGGGCACGGATACCGTGGCTGCTGGCCTGCACCAGTTCGTCTTCGTCGATGCGCTCGGCCAGCAGTACCAACGGAATGTCCTTGCCGCTGGCAGCAATATGCTGGGCCACCAGTGGCAGCGGAATGCCCTGGGAGGGCGAAGCCAGCACCAGGTCGATGGCCTGGCTGGCCAGCACCTGGGCCAGCTCGGCTGCATCCTGCGGACGCCACGGGCGTACCGCGATGCCGCTGTTGCGCAGGGTGCTGACGATGGCCTCGGCATTTTCGCCGCTGTCATCGACGATCAGCAGGCGGATGGTGATGTCGTTCGCGTTCTGCATGCACTGCTCCCCAATCTGCAAATCTAGATACACGATGCGCGCCGAACCGTCCATGCGCGCACCCCTTGCACGCATCGAACGGCGATGTGGTTCACACCACGCCACCGGCCGCGTGGCCGCTGGCCCAGGCCCACTGGAAGTTGTAGCCACCCAGCCAGCCGGTCACATCCAGCACCTCGCCAACGAAATGCAGGCCGGGCACGCGCTTGGATTCCATCGTCGAAGACGAGACGTCGGCGGTGTCCACGCCGCCCAGGGTGACCTCAGCGGTACGGTAGCCTTCGGTGCCGCTGGCCACCAGCGGGAACGCGCCCAGCAGCTGTCCGGCCTGGCGCAGCACGGGCTCGTCCAGCTGCCGGACGGGCCGGTCCGGCAGCCAGTGTTCGCACAGCCGCTGTGCCAGCCGCTTCGGCAGTACCTCGCCCAGCACCGTGCGCAGCTCGGCGGCGGGTCGTTCGCGCTTCATCTGGCGCAGCCACTCGCCGGCATCCTGGCCGGGCAGCAGGTCCAGCTCCAGCGCGTCGCCGGGTTGCCAGAACGAGGAGATCTGCAGGATCGCCGGGCCACTCACGCCGCGATGGGTCAGCAGCATGAAGTTCTGGAAGCTCTTTCCGTTGCAGCGCGCCTCGATGGGGAGAGCGACGCCGCTGAGATCGGCCAGCCGTTCCTGGTGCTTGCCGCTGAGCGTCAGTGGCACCAGGCCTGCGCGGGTCGGCAGCACCTGGTGGCCGAACTGTCGGGCCACCTCATAACCGAAGCCGGTAGCACCCATGCTGGGAATGGACAGGCCGCCGGTGGCAACCACCAGCGAGGCGCAATGGAACAGGCCATGGGTGGTGTGCACACGGAAGCCATCGCTGCCGTGCTCGATGCGCTGCACGCTGCAGTCGGTACGGACCTGCACGCCTGCCGCCTGGCATTCGTCCACCAGCATCTTCACGATCTGCTTGGACGAGACATCACAGAACAGCTGGCCCAGCTCTTTTTCGTGATACGCGATGCCGTGCTTGTGCACCAGCTCGATGAAGTGCCAGGGCGTGTAGCGCGCCAGCGCCGACTTGCAGAAGTGCGGGTTGGCCGACAGGAAGTTGGCCGGGGTGGTGCCGGTGTTGGTGAAGTTGCAACGGCCACCGCCGGACATCAGGATCTTCTTGCCGACCTTGTTGGCATGGTCGATCACCTGCACCTGGCGGCCGCGCTGGCCAGCCGTGATCGCGGTCATCAGCCCGGCCGCGCCGGCGCCGATGACCACTACATCGCAACGGATCGTGCTCATGCCTTGGCGCGCTTGCGCCAGTTCGGGATCACGTCGAGCTGGATCTGGTCGTTGAGCAGCTGCACTTCACCGTCCTGGATCAACACGCTCCAACGCATGGCGCGCTGGATCTGCTGGCCCCACAGTTCGACGAAGGCACCGTCGAGGTCGACCACCGAAAGGTTGTCGAAGCGCGCCAGGCCCTTGCTCTGCTTGCTCCACCAGATGTCCGAGGCGTTGCCGCCGTAGTTGATCACCTGCACCTGGCGGCTGCGGTTGCTGGCTTTGCGGATGCGCGATTCGTCCGGATGGCCCAGGTCGATCCACTGCAGGATGTCGCCGGTGTAGTCGTGTTCCCACAGATCCGGCTCGTCATCGGTGCTCAGGCCGCGGCCGAATTCGAGGCGATCGCTGGCATTGAGGGCGAAGGCGAGCAGGCGCACCATCAGGCGATCGTCGGTCTCGGACGGGTGCTGGGCCAGGGTCAGGTTGTGGGTCACGTAGTAGCCGCGATCCATGTCGCTGATCTGCAGTTCGGCCTTGCGGATGGTGGCGGTGAGAGCCATGGGGGGTCCGTGGACTAAAGACGACAATGATAGAGGTTTGCTCCAGGGGTGTCCGTTGCCGGTCTGTCTGCGCAGCGTCAACGGTGGCACTCTTGCGCTCTTTCCCGTGGCCAGAGTGGACGCCATGACCTTGCCCAGCCGCCTGCAGCTGCCGCCCGGCCACTGGCCCAGCCTGCTCGATGGCCTGTGCGTGCGTTTCCCGCGCATCGACCGCGCGCAATGGCAGGACCGTTTCGCCCGAGGCCGTGTACAGGATGCGTGGGGCAGGGCGCTGGCGCCGGACATGCCTTGGCAGGTGGGGCTGGAAATCCAGTACTTCCGCGAAGTGGCCGACGAGCCGGTGATTCCCTTCGCCGAGACCATCCTGCATCTGGATGCGCACCTGCTGTTGGCCGACAAGCCGCACTTCCTGCCAGTGACGCCGGCCGGTGGCTATGTACGCGAAACCCTGCTGGCGCGCCTGGTCGCACGTACCGGAAACACCGAACTGGCGCCGTTGCACCGCTTGGACCGGCTGACCGCCGGCCTGGTGCTGTTCTCGACCCAGGCAGCCACGCGTGATGCCTATCAGCGGCTGTTCCGCGAGCGGCGCATCGAGAAGACCTATGAGGCGCTGGCACCGGCGCTACCCGGGCTGGAGTTTCCGCTGCAGCGCGACAGCCGCCTGGTGTCGGGGGAGCCGTTCTTCCGCATGGCCGAAGTGCCGGGCGAGCCCAATGCGCGCAGCCGGATCGAGCTGATCGAGGACGAAGGGCCGGTCTGGCGCTACCGGCTGCGGCCGGAAACCGGCCGCAAGCACCAGCTGCGCGTGCATATGGCGATGCTGGGCGCACCCATCGAGGGCGATGACCTGTATCCGCAGTTGAGGCCGCGCCGGGATGACACGTTCGAGTCGCCCCTGCAGCTGCTGGCGCAGGGGCTGGCCTTCGATGACCCATTGAGCGGGGAGCCACGGCGGTTCAGCAGCCAGCGGCGCCTGTGCCTGCCCGGCCAGAGCGGGTAGGGCCGTTCAGCGAACCGGGCGTCGGGCCAGCCAGCGATCCAGCTCGGCGGCGAACAGCTGCCGGTCGCGCGGGCCCAGCGGCGGAGGGCCCCCGGTCTGCACTCCGGCGCCGCGCAGCTCTTCCATGAAATTGCGCATCGACAGCCGCTCGGCCATGTTGTTCGGGGTGTACAGCTGGCCGCGCGGGTTCAGAGCCACGGCCTTCTTCTCCAGCACCAGCGCGGCCAGTGGGATGTCCTGGGTGACGACCAGGTCTCCGGCGGCGACCCGCTCGACGATGGCGCTGTCGGCCACGTCCAGGCCCTGGGGCACCTGGATCGAGCGCAGCCAGCGTGAGGGCGGGGTCCGGATCCACTGGTTGGCGACCAGGGTCAGCTCGATGCCAACGCGTTCAGCGGCACGGAACAGGATGTCGCGAATGACGGTGGGGCAGGCGTCCGCGTCCACCCAGATGCGGGGGAGGGCGGGTTCAGCTTGGGTTTCAGCTTCAGTCATTTACCCAGTGTAGGGTAGGAAAATCCTGAATGGGGACTCGGGGTTAGCCTCGATCGGCTGCCAGCCCTTGTCACGTCTAGCGGGCGGGGCAAGCCCATGAACGTCCGGGCTATCGCTTTTTGCAGAAAACACGCGTATCGTTCGTCCCACTGTGTTTGCTAGGGTCACCGTGAATCGTGGCCTGGTGCAGTTGATCTCACGATCCGCTCATCGATCCGCTTTACCAACGCCTGCAACTCAGTCTCGGCCCCGATACCCGGTGGCTGCGATTTTTTCAACATGTGTTTCAGGAGTTAGTCAAATGTCTGATCGTCAGACCGGCACCGTCAAGTGGTTCAACGACGCCAAGGGCTTCGGCTTCATCACCCCGGAAAGCGGCCCGGACCTGTTTGTGCACTTCCGTGCCATCCAGGGCACCGGCTTCAAGACCCTGCAGGAAGGCCAGAAGGTTACCTTCATCGCCGTCCAGGGTCAGAAGGGTATGCAGGCTGACCAGGTGCAGGCGGTCTAATCCGTCTGCTACCGTTTGGTAGCCAGAACGCCGGAAGCGAAAGCTTCCGGCGTTTTTTATTGCCCGCTGCTTTGTAGAGTCGAGCTTGCTCGACTGTCTCTGGAAATCAGTCGAGCAAGCTCGACTCTACAAGCGGCATGCACTCTGCGCGGTAGGATGAAATTCCTCCCCAAGGATCATCCCCATGCGCATCGTCCATCACCTGGAAAACTCCCGTTCCCTGCGCGTGCTGTGGATGCTGGAGGAGCTGGGGCTGGACTACGAACTGCGCCGTTATCCGCGTGATCCGAAGACGCTGCTGGCGCCGCCGGAACTGCGCAACGTGCATCCGCTGGGCAAGTCGCCGGTACTGCAGGATGGCGAACTGGTACTGGCCGAGTCCGGCGCGATCCTCGACTACCTCGCGGACCGCTACGACACGCAGCGCCAGCTGTCGCCGTCGCCGATGCCGGCCGATGGTGCCGAGCGCATCGCCTACCGCTATTGGCTGCACTACGCCGAAGGCTCGGCGATGCCGCCGCTGCTGCTGACCCTGGTGATGGGCCGCATCCGCAACGCGCCGATGCCGTTCTTCGCGCGCCCGATCGCGCGCAGCATCGCCGACAAGGCCGAACGTGGCTTCATCGGCCCACAGCGGCGCCTGCACCTGGACTGGATGGAGCGGCGCCTGGCCGAAAGCCCATGGTTCGCCGGCGAGCGCTTCAGTGCGGCCGACATCCAGATGAGCTTCCCGATCCAGGCTGCCGCCGCGCGCGGCGGTGGCCTCGACGACAAGCCGGCACTGCGAGGCTTTCTCAAGCGCATCAGCGAGCGGCCGGCCTATCAGCGTGCCGAGGCCCACGGCGGCCACCTGCAGGCGCTCAGCGGCAATTGAGGCGGGCGGCCGTCGCCCCCATCTTCAGCACCATGGATACCGACAGCCCCCGTTTCGACAACCGCCTGCTGCAGACCCTGCCGGGCGACCCCGAATCCGGCCCGCGCCGGCGCGAAGTGCTGGGCGCGGCCTGGTCGCCGGTGATGCCGACCCCGGTGACGGCGCCCACGCTGCTGGCCTGGGCACCGGACGTCGCCGCGATGCTTGGTTTCGATACCGCTGAGGTCGAGAGCGAAGGCTTCGCGCAGGTGTTTGGCGGCAATGCACTGTACGCCGGCATGCAGCCATGGGCCGCCAACTACGGCGGCCATCAGTTTGGCCATTGGGCTGGCCAGCTCGGCGATGGCCGTGCGATCTCGCTGGGTGAACTGATCGCGCCGGATGGCCGCCACTGGGAGCTGCAGCTGAAGGGGGCCGGCCCCACGCCTTATTCCCGCGGCGCCGATGGGCGCGCAGTGCTGCGCTCATCCATCCGTGAATTCCTCTGCAGCGAGGCCATGCACCACCTGGGCGTGCCGACCACGCGCGCATTGTCGCTGGTGGGTACCGGCGACGACGTGGTGCGCGACATGTTCTACGATGGCCATCCGCGTGCAGAACCCGGCGCCATCGTATGCCGGGTGTCGCCGTCGTTCCTGCGCTTTGGTTCCTTCGAACTGCCGGCGTCGCGCGGGGAAACCGCCCTGCTGCAGCAGCTGGTCGATGCCTGCATCGCGCGTGATTTCCCTGGACTGCAAGGGCGGGGCGAGGCGCTGTACGGCGACTGGTTCGCGCAGATCGCGGTGCGCACCGCCGAGATGATCGCGCACTGGATGCGCGTCGGCTTCGTGCATGGCGTGATGAATACCGACAACCTGTCCGTGCTCGGCCTCACGCTCGACTACGGTCCCTACGGCTGGGTCGAGGATTTCGATCCGGACTGGACGCCGAACACCACCGACGCGCAGGGTCGCCGCTACCGCTTCGGTACCCAGCCGCAGGTCGCGTACTGGAACCTGAGCCGGTTGGCGCAGGCACTGTCGCCGCTGTTCGCCGATGTCGCACCGCTGCAGGCCGGTCTGGCGGCTTACCAGTCCACCTTCGCGGCCTGCACGCGCCGCGACGCCGCAGCCAAGCTCGGCCTGGCCGCGGCCGACGATGACGACCTGCAGCTCTACCTGCGCTGGCAGCAGCTGATGCAGGACGGCGGCATGGACATGACCCTGGCCTGGCGCGCGCTGATGCGGATCGATCCGGTGGCGCCCGATGCGGGCGTGCTGGACGCGGTGTACTACGACGAGGCGCGCCAGCAGGCGGTGCAGGCACCGTTGCAGCAGTGGCTGCAGGACTACGCGGCGCGCCTGCGCAGCGATCCGCTGTCGGCCAGCGAACGCCTGGCGAAGATGGCAGCGGCCAACCCGCTGTACGTGCTGCGCAACTGGCTGGCACAGGAGGCGATCGACCGCGCCGAACAGGGCGACCTCGGCGGTATTCATGCGTTGCAGGACGTACTGCGCGATCCATATACCGAGCGTGCCGGCCTGGAACGCTTCGCCGGCAAGCGCCCGGCGTGGGCCGACAACCGCGCCGGCTGCTCGATGCTGTCCTGCAGTTCCTGAGGGTGGGTTTCGGCAGGGCTGCGCCCTGCACCTGCAGAGGCCACCGCGCAAGCAAAGGCCATAGCCAAAGCCAAAGCCAAAGCCAATGCGGCTCTGGATTGTTGATGGTCTGGCGGGGCGGTGTGGGGCTGCAGGACACGCCGTAAACCCGTCCATGGGGGCTCGATGGCGCCATCCATGGCGCCAACGGTCCTGCAGCCCCACACC
>NZ_JABEME010000025.1 GCF_013004645.1 Stenotrophomonas africana
CCGTCCCTGGGGGCTCGATGGCGCCATCCATGGCGCCAACGGTCCCGCGAACCCACCCCGCCCGGCCCCTGACAGTTTCCGTGTGCTGTCCAGCCACGGAGAAGAAAAAAGAAAATCAAAATCAAACGCCGGTCGCTTCGCTCCTGGTGTCGACCAAGGTCGACACCCACCAGTTCGTAATGATCCGCCCCACCCAACAAACAGAAAAGCCAGAGCCGCTTTGGCTCTGGCTCTGGCTTTTGCTTCGGCGGTTGCCTCTGCGGGCGCCGGGCCGCAGGCCCGGCCGATAAACTCAAACCACTGGTTCGCGCAGGGCGGGGTTGTCCCAGCCGGGGCGCGGGGCGAAACGGTCGCCATGGCGCTGCTGCAATGCCTTCAACCGCTCGACGATCGCATCGGCACCGACCGCACGGATGTGCTGGATCGGACCACCGCGGAATGGTGCGAAACCGGTACCGAAGATCACGCCGGCATCCAGCAGGTCCGCGTCGGCCACCACGCCTTCGTGCAGGCAGGCCACCGCTTCGTTCAACAGCGGCAGGATCAGGCGGTCCTCCAGATCGGCCGGGGCCTGATAATCGCTGGCCACGTCCGGCTTCTTCGGCTTGCCGTTTTCCCAGGTGTAGATGCCCTGGCCATCCTTCTTGCCACGCTTGTCCGGTTCCACCGTCTGCAGCGCGGCCGGAATCTGCAGGCCCAGGAACGGCGCCAGTTCGCGGCCGACGCCGGCGGCCACGTCCAGGCCCACGGTGTCGATCAGTTCGATCGGGCCCATCGGCATGCCGAATTTCACTGCGGCCTTGTCGATCATCGGGCCCGGAATGCCCTCGGCATACGCGGTGGCGGCTTCCAGCATGTACGGGAACAGCACGCGGTTGACCAGGAAGCCCGGGCTGCCGGCCACCGGCACCGGGAACTTGCCCAGCGCCTTGCAGAACGCGGCCAGACGGCGCTCGGTCTCCGGCGCCATGCTGTCGTGGTGGATGATTTCCACCAGCGGCATCTGCGCGACCGGGTTGAAGTAATGCAGGCCAGCGAACTGTGCCGGGCGCTGGATATGGTCGCGCAGTTCCACCAGCGGAATCGACGAAGTATTGGTGGTCAGCAGCGCGTCCTGCTTCATCTTCGGTTCCAGCGTCTGGTACAGCGCACGCTTGGCTTCCGGGTTCTCGATGATCGCTTCGATCACCAGGTCGGCCTCGGCCACGCCGTTGCCTTCCAGATCGGCACGCAGGCGCGCGGCCACGGCGGGGCGCTTGCTCTCGTCGCGCACCTTTTTGGCGAACAGTGCCTGCGCGCGTTCCATGGCCGGGTCGATGAAGCGCTGCTCACGGTCCTGCAGGGTCACTTCAAAGCCCTTGTAGGCGGCCCACGCGGCGATGTCGCCGCCCATCACGCCGGCGCCGACCACGTGCACATGGCGGATGCCGGAATCGCCGCCACCGAGGCCCTTCAGGCGCTCGGTCAGGAAGAAGATGCGGATCAGGTTGCGCGCGGTCGGTGTACTGGCCAGCTTCACCACCGCGCGCCGTTCGGCGTCGAGGCGGGCCTGGATCGGCTTGCCGCCGCTGCGCTGCCAGGTGCTGATCAGCGCGTACGGCGCCGGATACTGGTCCTTCTTGGCCTTGCGTGCGACCTGCTTGACCATCTGCGGCGCCAGCAGCGTGCGTGCCAGCCAGGTGTTGGTGGCCCAGGCCGTCGCGCGCTGCTTGAACGGGCGCGTGGTGCCGGACAGGGCCAGCGCCACGGCGGTGTCGAGCACCACCGCCGGCGCCACCACCTTGTCGACCAGGCCGATGCCGCGCGCGGCCGAGGCCGACAGGGTGCGGCCAGTCAGCATCATGTCCATCGCCGCTGGTGCGCCCACCAGTTGCGGCAGTCGCGCACTGCCGCCCCAGCCCGGGAAGATGCCCAGCTGGGTCTCCGGCAGGCCGATGCGGGTGCTGCTGTCGTTGGAGGCCACGCGGTAGCGGCAGGCCAGCGCCAGCTCGGTGCCGCCGCCCAGGCAGTGGCCGTGGATGGCCGCCACGGTCGGGCAGGGCAGCTCGGCCAGCTTCTGGTAAGTGGCCTGGCCACGACGGATGGCGTCGTTGACGGTGCCGCGGCGGTCGAACTCCTGAAACTCCTTCAGGTCCGCACCGGCAATGAAGCCGGCCTTTTTCAGCGACTGGATCACCACGCCCTTGGGCGGGTCCAATGCAATGCGCTCGAGCAGGTCGCCCAGTTCCAGCAGCACATCCTGCGACATGGCATTGACGCTGCTGTCCTGACGATCCAGGGAGAGAACCACCACGCCGTCGTCGCGGATCTCGGGGTGCCAGTGGCTGAAGCGGAGACCATCGAAGCCTGAGAGCATGGACGTTCCATCCGGTTGTGTATGGAGAAGCGGCTATGATCCAGAGGTTGTTTCCCCCGCGTCAAATCCCAATAGCAGGGGAGTGGCGACCCCGGATCCATGGCCGTGGACCGGAACGCTAACGGAACGGTGGTTAAAAGCTGGTGCGGCGCCAGGTGATCGGCGACTGAACTTTTCCCGGGATTGGCAGTCTCATTGCCCGACGTCGGTTGGGCTGACAGGAGTGCGGCCCCTCATGGCCGATGTTGATACACCTCAGGAGCTGGATCTGGAACTGGTCCGGCGCGTGCAGCACGGCGAGAGTGCCGCGTTCGATGTCCTGGTGCGCAAGTACCAGCATCGCGTGGTGGCCCTGGTCGGTCGCTACATCGCCGACTGGAGCGAATGTCAGGACGTCGCCCAGGACACTTTCATCCGTGCCTACCGCGCGATCGGAAGTTTCCGTGGCGATGCCCAGTTCTCAACCTGGTTGCATCGAATCGCCGTGAATACCGCCAAAAACTACCTGGCTTCACACAATCGCCGACCGCCGACCGATGACATCGACATCGGTGATGCCGAACAGTTCGACAGCGGGACGCGCCTGCGCGACACCGATACGCCCGAACGCGAGTTGATGCGCCAGGAACTGGAACAGACGGTGATGAAGGCCGTCAACGCGCTGCCGGAAGAGCTCCGGTTGGCGATCACCCTGCGCGAGGTGGAAGGCCTGAGTTACGAGGATATCGCGCAGAAAATGGGGTGCCCGATCGGCACCGTGCGTTCACGGATCTTCCGGGCGCGCGAGGCGATCGACACCGAACTCCGGCCGCTGTTGGACATCGGCAGCGCCACCCGTGAGAAGAGCCGCGTATGACCAGTAATCCGTTCAACGAATCGCAGAACCACCAATCGCCCGCCGGGCAGCGCCTGGACCAGCGCCACCGCGAACAGCTGTCGGCCCTGGTCGATGGCGAGCTGGGTGCCGATGAGGCGCGCTTCCTGCTGCGTCGCATGGAACACGATCCCGAACTGTCGGGTTGTCAGGAACGTTGGCAGCTGCTGGGCGATGTGATGCGCGGGCAGGCCCCGGCGCTGGCACCGGCAGGATTCAGTGCTGCCGTGGCTGCCGCCATCGCGGCCGAACCCGCACCACAGGCCGAGCCGCGCCGCCAGGTACGTCGTACGGGCTGGCGAGCGTGGGGCGGTGGTGCCGCCCTGGCCGCGTCGGTTGCCGCCGTCGCGCTGTTCATCGGCGGCGAGAAACTGAAGGAGTCCACGCCGGGTGAACCGCTGGGGACGCAGGTGATCGCCAGCCAGGCGGAACTGGCGCCGGCACCGGCCACCCCGGCGACGGTCACCGAAGCGTCGGTGGATACCGCGGCAATGGCTGTGGCAGCGGCGCCGGCCGTGGCGATGGCTGCCTCCAGCCGCCGCCAGGACGCCCGCCGTGCCAGCGCTACGCGCACCCAGCAGGCCGGGCGTGCCGCGCAGCGCGATGAGGCCCCGCAACGGGCCATCGCCGCAGCGCCGGCGCCGTTGACCCCGACCGTGCCGGCCAACGCCAGCCGCAACCTGCCGTTCGGCGAGGTGGGCGGACTGCAGGCCCGGCCGTGGCCGCGCTCCAGCCTGGCGCCCGCTGCGGGCGGCGCGCTCAATGCCAGCTTCCCGGCCCATGCCGGGGGGGCCGCGTTCTACCCGTTCGAGCCGCGCCTGCAGGATGACCTGCCGGTGCCGCCGCGCCCGCGCGACTGAGCCGGGCGCTTTCACGCCCCGCCGTCGGCGGGGCCCGTATTCCTCTTTCCACCCGATCCGGAGGTTGCCGTCCGATGACTCCCCGACTCCGCACGCAGGCCATGGGTCTGCTGGCCCTGACCCTTCCCCTGGTGGCCTGCGCACAGGCCCCCGCGCCTGTCGCGCAGACCCAGCCTGCGCCAGCCGCAGCAGCGCGGGCGCCGGCACAGCCGCTGGTCAGTGGCCTGCCCGACTTCACCAACTTGGTCGAACAGGTTGGCCCGGGCGTGGTCAACGTCGACACCACCATCGTCCGCAACAACCGCCAGGCCGCGCGCGGCCCGATGGGCGACGATGACATGCCGGAGTTCTTCCGCCGCTTCTTCGGCCCGGACTTCCCGATGCCGGGGCAGGGTCCGGGTGGCCAGGACGGTGGTCCCAGCATCAAGGGCCGCGGCATGGGCTCGGGCTTCATCATTTCGCCCGACGGCTATGTGCTGACCAACTACCACGTGGTGGCCGATGCCAGCGAGGTGAAGGTCAAGCTGGGCGACAGCCGCGAGTTCAAGGCGAAGGTGGTGGGCAGCGACCAGCAATACGACGTGGCCCTGCTGAAGATCGAAGGCAAGAACCTGCCGACCGTGCGCGTGGGAGATTCCAACACGCTGAAGCCCGGCCAGTGGGTCGTCGCAATCGGCTCGCCGTTCGGTCTCGATCATTCGGTCACCGCCGGCATCGTCAGCGCACTGGGCCGCAGCACCGGTGGTGCTGACCAGCGCTATGTGCCGTTCATCCAGACTGACGTGGCGATCAACCAGGGCAACTCCGGCGGTCCGCTGCTGAACACCCGTGGCGAAGTGGTCGGCATCAACTCGCAGATCTTCTCCGCCTCCGGCGGCTACATGGGCATCAGCTTCGCGATCCCGATCGACCTGGCGATGAGCGCGGTCGAGCAGATCAAGAAGAGCGGCAAGGTCACCCGTGGCCAGCTCGGCGCGGTGGTTGAACCGATCGATTCGCTGAAGGCACAGGGCCTGGGGCTGCCGGACAGCCGTGGCGCGCTGGTCAACCAGATCGTGCCCGGCAGTGCGGCCGAGAAGGCCGGCGTGCAGATCGGCGACGTGGTGCGCTCGGTCAATGGCAGCCCGGTCAACAGCTGGTCCGACCTGCCGCCGCTGATCGGCGCGATGGCGCCGGGCAGCCGGGTCACCCTGGGTGTGATCCGCGACGGCAAGCCCCGTGACCTCAGCGCCACGCTGACCGCACTGAGCGACGACGGCCAGGGCAACGCTCGCGCGGCGGCCACGGCCAAGCCCGATGCGGCACCGCAGGCCGGCGCCAATGCCCTGCTGGGCCTGGACGTCAGCGACCTGACCGCACCGCAGCGCAAGCAGTTCGGCCTTGACGGCAACGAGGGCGTGCGCATCACCGGGGTCAAGGGCCAGGCGGCGCGTGATGCCGGCCTGTCGCCGGGCATGGTGATCCTGCAGGTCGGCCGCACTCCGGTCGGCAGTGTGGATGGCCTGAACCGCGCGCTGTCCGGTTACAAGAAGGACGACGTGGTGATGCTGCTGGTGCGTACCGGCAATGGCAACAGCGCGTTCGTGGCTGTGAAGGCCGGCCAGTAAAGCCTGCCCGGGCCGGTCCGGCGGCCCCGCCGATCACCCCGAAGCCCCGCCCCGGCGGGGCTTCGGCCATTCCGGGCCCGGCTCGATGAGGCCGTTTTCGCGGCGGGGCGCCGGGCGTGCGATAATCGACCGTTACCCTGACGACGCCGCGCGCCGCCGCCACCTATGTCTTCTGATTCGATGCGGAACATCCGCAACTTCTCCATCATCGCCCATGTCGACCACGGCAAGTCCACGCTGGCCGACCGCATCATCCAGCTCTGTGGTGGCCTGCAGGCCCGCGAGATGGAAGCGCAGGTGCTCGACTCCAACCCGATCGAGCGCGAGCGTGGCATCACGATCAAGGCGCAGTCGGTGTCGCTGCCGTACCTGGCCAAGGACGGGCAGACCTACCATCTGAACTTCATCGACACCCCGGGCCACGTCGACTTCTCCTATGAAGTCAGCCGCTCGCTGGCCGCCTGCGAAGGCGCGCTGCTGGTGGTCGATGCGGCCCAGGGCGTGGAAGCGCAGTCGGTGGCCAACTGCTACACCGCCGTGGAGCAGGGCCTGGAAGTGGTGCCGGTGATCAACAAGATCGACCTGCCCACCGCCGACATCGAGCGCGCCAAGGCCGAGATCGAGGCCGTGATCGGCATCGATGCCGCCGCCGCCGTACCGGTCAGCGCCAAGACCGGGCTGAACGTGCAGGACGTGCTGGAAGCGATCGTGCATCGCATCCCGCCGCCGAAGCCGCGCGACACCGAGAAGCTGCAGGCGCTGATCATCGACTCCTGGTTCGACAACTACCTGGGCGTGGTCTCGCTGGTGCGCGTGATGCAGGGCGAGATCAAGGCCGGCGACAAGCTGCAGGTGATGTCCACCGGCCGCAACCACCAGGTCGACAACGTCGGTGTGTTCACCCCGAAGCGCAAGGTGCTGCCGGCACTGAAGGCTGGCGAAGTGGGCTGGGTCACCGCCAGCATCAAGGACGTGCACGGTGCGCCGGTCGGCGACACCCTGACCCTGGCCGGCGACCCGGCGCCGAAGCCGCTGCCGGGTTTCCAGGAAATGCAGCCGCGCGTGTTCGCCGGCCTGTTCCCGGTTGATGCCGAGGACTACCCGGACCTGCGCGAAGCACTGGACAAACTGCGCCTGAACGATGCCGCGCTGCGTTTCGAGCCGGAAAGCTCCGAGGCGATGGGCTTCGGTTTCCGCTGCGGCTTCCTCGGCATGCTGCACATGGAAATCGTGCAGGAGCGCCTGGAGCGCGAATACAACCTGGACCTGATCAGCACCGCGCCGACGGTGGTGTATGAAGTCCTGAAGACCGATGGCTCGATCATCAACATGGACAACCCGGCCAAGCTGCCGCCGGTAAACCAGGTCGAGGAGATCCGCGAGCCGATCATCCGTGCCAACGTGCTCACTCCCGAGGAGTACATCGGCAACATCATCAAGCTGTGCGAAGAAAAGCGCGGCAGCCAGATCGGCATCAACTACCTGGGCAGCCAGGTGCAGATCAGCTACGAACTGCCGATGGCCGAGGTGGTGCTGGACTTCTTCGACAAGCTGAAGTCGGTCAGCCGTGGCTATGCCTCGCTGGACTACCACTTCGTGCGCTTCGACGCCGGTCCGTTCGTGCGCGTGGACGTGCTGATCAACGGCGACAAGGTCGATGCGCTGTCGCTGATCGTGCACCGCAGCCATGCCGACCGCCGCGGCCGCGAGCTGTGCGAGAAGATGAAGGACCTGATCCCGCGCCAGATGTTCGACGTGGCCATCCAGGCCGCCGTCGGCTCGCAGATCATCGCCCGCACCACGGTCAAGGCGATGCGCAAGAACGTGCTGGCCAAGTGCTATGGTGGCGACGTTTCGCGCAAGAAGAAGCTTCTGGAAAAGCAGAAGGAAGGCAAGAAGCGCATGAAGCAGGTCGGCCGTGTGGAGATCCCGCAGGAAGCGTTCCTGGCCGTACTGCAGATGGACAACAAGTAAGCCCGCACCGGCCCTGCGGGGCCGGTCGTCTGGTGACGTTGCAAAGGACCCTGAATGAAACTGTTTGAGATCCTCCTGGTCGTGCTGACCCTGGCCTCGGGCCTGATCCTGCTTGGCGAGAAGCTGTACTTCGCCAAGCGTCGCGCCCAGCGCGCGGGCCTGCTCGATTCCGAGCCGGTGCTGGTGGACTACTCGCGTGCGTTCTTCCCGGTGCTGGCGATCGTGCTGATCGTGCGCAGTTTCATCGCCGAGCCGTACAAGATTCCGTCCAGCTCGATGATGCCGAACCTGTTGATCGGTGATTTCATCCTGGTCAACAAGTTCTCCTACGGCCTGCGCCTGCCGATCAGCAACACCAAGATCGTGCCGTTTGGCGAGCCGTCGCGTGGCGATGTGGTGGTGTTCCACTTCCCCGGCCATAGCGACAACGACCCGGCAAAGGGCGAGAACTTCATCAAGCGCGTGATCGGCGTGCCGGGCGACACCGTGGTCTTCGAAGGCGACGGCATGATCCTCAACGGCGAACCGCTGAAGTACGACAACAAGGGCATCTACGCCGGCCACAAGGGCCAGGGCGAGGGCGCCAACCTGCTGGTCGAGCACCTGCCGGGCCGTACCCACACCGTGCTTGAGACCGACTACCCGCGTGGCCAGGGCCAGTGGACCGTGCCGGCCGGCAAGTACCTGGTGATGGGCGACAACCGTGACAACAGCGACGATGGCCGTTTCTGGGGCCTGCTGCCGGAAGAGAACCTGCGCGGCAAGGCCTTCCTGATCTGGCTGAACTGCCAGGGCTGGTTCTGCAAGGATGGCTTCGAGCCGTCGCGGATCGGCTCGAGCATCAACTGATCGGGCATCAACCGGGTAATTTCACATCCAACGCGTATCTGGGGAGAACGCAATGAAGACGATGAACACGCAGCGTGGCATGACCCTGACCTCGTTCCTGACGGTCCTGATCGTGGTTGGTTTCTTCCTCTACATCGGCATGAAGCTGTTCCCGATGTACCAGGAGTACTACGCGGTGCGCTCGGCAATGAAGAGCCTGGCCAACGAGCCGGGTGTGGGCAGCATGGAGCCGGCGCGGATCCAGGACCTGTTCTTCAAGCGCCTGTACATCAACTATTCGGACAACGTGAAGCCGGCCAACGTGAAGTTCGACCGTCGCGACAATGGCTGGACGCTCAAGGTCAACTATGAAGTGCGCCGTCAGCTGATCGGCAACCTCGATGTGGTTGGCAAATTCGATTCCTCCCAGGACCTGACACGAAGCGGTGCCCAGTAAATTCATCCAACGTGGCGACCTGATCGGTCATGCCTTCAGCGACCCGGCCCTGCTCAAGCAGGCGCTGACGCATCGCAGTGCCGGTGCGCCGCATAACGAGCGCCTGGAGTTCCTCGGTGACAGCATCGTCAACATGATGGCGGCCGAGGCGTTGTACCGACGCTGGCCCAAGGCTGACGAAGGCGCGATGACCCGCGCCCGTGCCGAGCTGGTGCGAGAAGGCGCGCTGGCGGTGATCGGGCGCACCCTGGAACTGGGCGAGCGGCTGACCCTGGGCCCGGGCGAAATGAAGTCCGGCGGTCATCGCCGCGACTCGATCCTGGCCGACGCGGTGGAAGCCGTGGTGGCCGCGATCTACCTGGATGCCGGCTTCGAGGCCTGCCGGGCGGTGGTACTGCCCTGGTTCAGCGCGTCGATCGAGGCACTGCCGGCCTCCGGCCGGCCCGAGAAGGATCCCAAGACCCGCCTGCAGGAATGGCTGCAGGCCCGACAGAAGGCGTTGCCGCAGTATGAACTGGTGTCAGAATCCGGTGACGACCACGCCAAGCACTTCCGGGTACGCTGCAACGTAGCCGACCCGGCCGCCAGCACCGAGGGCGAAGGCGCCTCGCGGCGGCTTGCCGAACAACAGGCGGCTGCGGCCGTCCTAGAACAACTGGATTCCAAGTGAGCGAACAAACTTCCCATCATTGCGGCAGCGTGGCCGTCATCGGCCGCCCGAACGTGGGCAAATCGACCCTGACCAATGCCCTGGTCGGCGCCAAGGTCAGCATCGTTTCCAACCGACCGCAGACCACGCGCCATCGCCTGCTGGGCATCGCCACCTATCCGGAAGGCCAGCTGGTGCTGGTCGACACCCCCGGCCTGCACAAGGTGCAGAAGCGGGCGATGAACCGGGTGATGAACCGCGCCGCGCGCGGCTCGCTGGAAGGCGTCGATGCTGGCCTGCTGGTGATCGAAGCCGGTCGCTGGGACGAAGAAGACAGCCTGGCCTTCAATGTACTGCGCGACGCCGGTATCCCGGTGGTGCTGGTGGTCAACAAGATCGACCGGCTGAAGGACAAGGGCGCGCTGCTGCCGTTCCTGCAGGAAGTCACGGCCGGCCGCGATTTCTCGTCCGTGCATCCAATCTCGGCGCAGAAGCGCAACGGCCTGGAAGCACTGGTACGTGACGTACTGGCGCTGTTGCCGGAAGCGCCGCCGATGTTCGGCGAAGACGAGATCACCGACCGCAGCCAGCGTTTCCTGGCCGGCGAACTGGTGCGTGAGCAGCTGATGCGCCAGCTTGGCGAGGAACTGCCGTACGCCACCACCGTGGAAATCGAGCGCTTCACCGAAGATGGCAACCTGCTGCGCATCGGTGCGGTGATCTGGGTCGAGCGCGAGGGCCAGAAGGCGATCGTGATCGGCAAGGGCGGCACCCGGCTGAAGGAGATCGGTGCCAAGTCCCGCCTGCAGATGGAACGTCTGTTCGGGGCCAAGGTGTTCCTGGAGACCTGGGTGCGCGTGCGTGAAGGCTGGTCTGACGACGAGGCCGCGCTGAAGGCCTTCGGTTACGAGTAAGCCGTCGCGGTCGCTTCGATGATGATCGAGGACGACACCGGTTTCGTGCTGCACGCACGGGCCTACCGCGAGACCAGCCTGCTGGTCGAAGTGTTGAGCGCGCAGCATGGCCGCATCGGCCTGCTCGCGCGTGGCGTGTCCACGGCCAAGGGCCAGGTGCTGCGCGCGGCCCTGCAGCCGCTGCAGTGGATCCGCTTCAGTGCCCTGCAGCGGGGGGAACTGGCCCAGCTGCGCGGCGCGGAAGCGCTGGACGCGGCCCCACGCCTGGTCGGCCAGGCGATGCTGGCCGGCTTCTACCTGAGTGAACTGACCCTGCGCCTGGCCCCGCGCCAGGACCCGTTGCCCGAGTTGTACCTGGCCTACGGCGAAGCACGTGCGCGGCTGGCCGTGGGCGCCGGCCTGGCCTGGACCCTGCGTCGCTTCGAACGCGAGCTGCTGTCCGCGCTGGGCCTGGGTTTCGATCTGGACAGTGCGAGCGACGGACAGCCGATCGACCCGGCCGCGCGCTATGAACTGGACCCGCAGGAAGGCGCGCAACGCCTGCTGAGCGAGCGCGGAGGGGAACGCCGGGCGGCCGCCACTGGCTCGGCGCTGCTGGCGCTGGCGGCGGACGAAGAGCCCGGTGCGGCCGACCTGGCCAGCCTGCGTCTGCCGATGCGGCGGGTGCTGGCCCATCACCTCGGGCCGCGCGGGCTGAAGTCCTGGGAAATGCTCGAGCAGCTCGCACCCCGCAGGTAGGGGGTGTTCGGCAGGGCTTGCAGCCCTGCACCTGCAGAATCAACGTCAACGGCAGAAGCTGGCTATCCGTGGGGAGGCGGGGTGGGTCCGGTTGAGGGGGGCGCTGCAAGTCCCCCTCCGGGGTCCGGCCCAGCCGCTGGCGGCTGTGCGTTCGGGCGCTTGCGAAGCAGTGCTTCGCAAGCAAAGCGCCCTCACCCATGTAAGCTCGGTCGCCGCTTGCTC
>NZ_JABEME010000026.1 GCF_013004645.1 Stenotrophomonas africana
GGGCATTTCCGGGTTGCCGGCCAGCGGCCGGCACTACCCATGGTTTCGCATCTCGGAAGGGGTGGGGTCAGAGCCCTTTCCTTTGGAAAAGGATCCGACCCCGGGCCTCTCTCTGGAGGAGAGCCCCCTTGATGTTCAAGGGGGTGCGCCGACAGGCGCGGGGGTAAGGTGGAATGCGCGACCAAATTAAACGCAAAAGGCCAGATCTTTCGATCTGGCCTTTTGCGTTTAATTTGGCTGCCCCGGATGGATTCGAACCACCGAATGCCTGAGTCAGAGTCAGGTGCCTTACCGCTTGGCGACGGGGCAAAACGTGCAACTATTTTCTCACTTTTCACACTGGAAAACAACTTGATTTTCAGTGTGGTGGCTATGGGTGGACTCGAACCACCGACCCCAGCATTATGAGTGCTGTGCTCTAACCGGCTGAGCTACATAGCCTTGGTGAGCCCGCTATTCTGCGGATGTGTATCGCCCCTGTCAACACTTTTGTGTCGTGCTTGTGGGCCGACAGAGGGCATGGGATAGTCCTGACCAGTAGATTTTTTTAGGAGTCCGCATCGTGATCGATCCGGACGGCTATCGACCGAACGTCGGCATCGTGCTGATGCGGCAAGACGGCCAGGTGTTCTGGGCACGACGCGTGCGCCGGGACGGTTGGCAGTTCCCGCAGGGTGGCATGAATACCGACGAGACGCCTGTCGAGGCCATGTATCGTGAACTGCAGGAAGAGACCGGCCTGCTGCCTGAGCATGTGGAAGTGCTCGGGGCGACACCCGGCTGGCTGCGCTACAAGCTGCCGGCGCGGGCCATCCGCCGCAACGAGCGGCAGGTCTGCATCGGCCAGAAGCAGGTCTGGTTCCTGCTGCGCCTGACCGGCGATGAATCGCATGTGCAGCTCGACCATACCGATTCGCCCGAGTTCGACCACTGGCGCTGGGTGGACTTCTGGTACCCGGTGGAGCACGTGGTGATGTTCAAGCGTGGCGTCTATGCGCGCGCCCTGCGACACCTGGCGCCGTTGGCGCGCGGGGTGGCCGGGCAGGGCGTCAGCGCGATGCCCAAGAGCGCTGCCGAGGCCTGGATGCCGGGCCACGCGGCCGGCCACGACAGGCCCCGCAAGCGCACGCCCAAGCGCGGTGGCTACTGGCCGCGCAAGGCCAAGGGTGAGCCGGGGGCGGTTTGATGGGGGCGCCGCGCAGACCACGGGCCGATCCGTTGAAACGCATCCCCACTGACTATGTCCAGCATAACCTGGCTGTCCGACTGGTCAGCCTGCCCTGGATGACGATGGGCGTGGTGATGTTCGGTAGCAGCGCAACGATTCCGCTTGAGCTGGGTGTGGTCCTCACCATTGCGAATTGTGCCGCTGCCCTGTACCTCGCGGACTACCTGCTATGCATGAGGGCGGCAGGCGGCGGCCTGCACTGGCTGATCATTTTTTTCAGCACGTCGGTGCTGGCGCTGGTATGTGCAGTCGTACTCTGAACGGTATCGAGAATGGTTCAGGTCTCTGATTGACAACCATTCTCGTTTCCATTGGAATAGCCAACAGGCCACTCCTGGCCTGTCAGCCCGGTTCACGCCTGTGTACGTCTGCATCTGCAACGGAGTCACCGACCACCAGATCCGCGAAGCCGCCAGCCATGGCGTCAGCACGGTGGCCGAACTGACCATGCGTACCGGATGTGGCGCTACCTGCGGTTCCTGCCTGGACATGGCTGGCGATCTGCTGGCCAAGGCGCGTGCCACCCACGATCTGCCGTTGCCGGTCCTCGGTCTGGCCCAGGTCGCCTGATCGTCTCTTTCGTGCCGCGTTGACGGCGCGTTTTCGCATTCTTCACGTGCGGCCGCACAGGCCAATGCGCACGATTCGCGTTCCTTCAAGCCCGCACGCAAGGCGTTAAAGTGCCTGCGTTTTCAGCGTGCAGGAGCACCCCCATGAAGGGCGACACCAAGGTCATCGAATTCCTCAACAAGGTCCTCTACAACGAGCTGACCGCGATCAACCAGTACTTCCTGCACGCCAAGATGCTGAAGAACTGGGGCATCAAGGAACTGGCCGAACACGAGTACAAGGAATCGATCGACGAGATGAAGCATGCCGACATGCTCGCCGACCGGATCCTGTTCCTCGAAGGCCTGCCGAACTTCCAGGCGCTGGGCAAGCTGCGCATTGGCGAGAACCCGACCGAGATCCTGCAGTGCGACCTGTCGCTGGAACGCGACGGCGTGGTGACCCTGCGCGAGGCCGTGGCCTATTCCGATTCGGTCGGCGACTACGTCAGCCGTCAGCTGTTCGTGAAGATTCTGGATTCGGAAGAAGAGCACATCGACTGGCTGGAGACCCAGCTCGACCTGATCGAGCGTATCGGCGAGCCGAAGTACCTGCTGAGCAAGCTGGAAGAGTGATGTAGCGTCGAGCTTGCTCGACTGTGATCAGCATGGCGATAGTCGAGCAGGCTCGACTCTACCGATGCTGTGCCAGGTAGCCCGTCAGTGCCACGCGCGCACGGGCGAATTCGGCCACCAGCAGCGCCACCGCCACCGCGGGGCGCTGCAGGCTTCCGCTGTGGGCCTCGTGCTCGATCCGCTGCGCGATTGCCGACAGCGACAAGGCCCCCACGTTCGCACTCGATGATTTCAGGCTGTGCGCGACCGCCTTCAGGCGTGGTCCGTCGCCGCACTGCGCAGCCTGCTGCAGCTGCTGCACCATCGCCGGGGCATCGTCCAGGAACACCGAGACGATCTGGAGGGCGGTATCGCCGATCACCGCGTGCAGTTCGTCCAGCACATCACGGTCCAGCACCAGTTGCGTCACCGCTTGGCTTTTCGTCTCTTGTAGAGCCGGGCCATGCACGGCTGGCGGGATTCGACTGGCCCCGGATGCATCGCCGTCGAGCAAGCTCGACGCTACGACGTCGCGTGATCGCTGCCCCCAGCGCTGCAACAGCGCATGCAGCGTTGCACGTGCGATTGGCTTGGACAGGTAGTCGTCCATGCCGGCCTGCAGGCAGCGCTCGCGATCCCCGGCCATGGCATTGGCGGTCATCGCGATGATCGGCAGCCGCGCGCGCCCGGTTTCTGCTTCTTCCGCACGCCAGTGGCGCGTGGCGGCGTAACCGTCCAGCACCGGCATCTGGCAATCCATCAGCACCACGTCCACGCCGCCTTCGCGAAGGGCGGTCAGCGCCTGCTCGCCATCGGTGGCGTTGCGCACCTCGCACTGGAACACGCGCAGCAGATGCTCGGCCACCATCCGGTTGACGGTGTTGTCTTCCACCAGCAGCACGCGCAGGTGCAAGGGCGGCAGCGGGGGCGTGGGCTGCCCCTCTTCGACATTGGCCAGCAACGCGGCTGGGCGCGCAGGCGCGGCCGGTGCAGCCAGCAGCGCATGCAGTGCGGCGTCATCAAAGTGCGCGGGTAGCTGACGTTGGCGCGGGGGGACAGGAAGAACATCGTCCTGCAGCCACAGCACCTGCAGCGCGTCGTCCTCGCCACGCTCGGCCAACGCCTGCTGCAAGGCCACTTCGCCAATGCGACGCGCGCGTGCATCGACCAGCAGCCAGGCCGGTGCCGGCTGCGCGGGTCGTGGGGCCGCGCGCAGGCGCTCGACCACGCCGTCGGCCTGCGCCAGCGCGTGCACCTGCAGTCCATGATGGGCCGCGATGCGCTCGATGCGCGCCTGCAGGACCGCATCGGTACTGAACAGCAGCAGCGGGGCCGGCGTGCGCGCCATCGCCGGCAGGTCGCCGGGCACCTTCAACAGCGGGATCTCGAACCAGAACGTCGCACCGTGGCCCGGCGTGGACTGCACGCCGATGCGCCCGTGCATCAGGTCGATGATGCGCTTGCAGATGGCCAGGCCCAGGCCGGTGCCACCGTAGATGCGCGTGGTCGAGGCATCGGCCTGGCTGAAGGACTGGAACAGACGAGCCTGCAGGGCCTCTTCGATGCCGATGCCGGTGTCGATGATCTCGAGGCGCAGCTGATGCTGTGCAGGACCTTCGCCCAGCCGCTGCACGCGCAGCTGCACCTGGCCGCGCGCGGTGAACTTGATCGCGTTGGCCAGCAGGTTGCTCAGCACCTGGCGCAGGCGCACCGGGTCGCCGCGCACCGGCAGGCGCACGGAGGGATCCAGCTGCAGGCCGAGCGACAGGCCCTTGGAATCGGCCGCGCGCTGCATCAGCTGCACGACGCCATCAAGCAGGTCACGTAGATTGAAACTGGTGATCTCCAGTTCCAGTGCCTGCGCTTCCAGCCGTGAGTAATCGAGGATGTCGTCGACGATGCGCAGCAACTGTTGCGAGCTGGCCGAGGCGGTAGCCAGCATCTGCCGCTGGTCCTCGCCCAGCGGCCCACGCGCGATCAGCTCCAGCATTGGCAGGATGCCGTTGAGCGGCGTGCGGATCTCGTGGCTCATCGTGGCCAGGAACTCGCCCTTGGCCAGCACCGCCGCTTCGGCGGCCTGCTTGGCCTGCAGCAGCTGTTGTTCCAGCTGGCCCTGGCGTTCGGTGGTGTGGCGCAGCTGGTCACGCTCGGCGGCCAGCGCGCTGTGCTCGCGCCGCAGTTGGGCCAGTGCGCGGCTGCGCGTGCGCAGCCGCAGGCCCAACAGCAGCGCCATGGCGGCCGCAGCAAGGGCAACCAGCAGCGCGCCCCACAGCGGCATGTCAGAGCACCGCGTTGTGGAAGTCGAAGTTCAGGTCGCTGCCGGCCGACTGCACCATGTTGCCCTGGATGTAATCGACCCCGCCGACCCACATCGCGGCTGCAGCCTGCGGATCCTCGATCTGCTGGCCGATGATCTGCAACCCTTCTGCATGTGCCCGTTCGATCGCCTTGCGCAGTTCTTCGCGTGTGGCGGGGTTGGCATGGCTGCTGGAGAAGCGTGCGGCCATGCGCACGAACGACAACGGCAGCTGGCCCAGCAACGCGTCAGCCTCGCCCCCGGGCTCGAACTGGCTCAGGCAGAAGCGCACGCCGGCGCCGGCCATGCGCTGGCAGAACTGCTGTAGCGGCACGGCATGGATCAGCGCGTCGGGCAGGCGCACGTCGATTACCAGCGCGCTGCCGGGCAGGTCGCGCTGCTGCAGCGATTCCAGCAGCCAATCCGCGAACGCATCGCGTTGCAGGGTGCGCAGTGACTGCGAAACGAACAGGTTCAGCGGTTGCGTCGCGTGCCGGTACAGGTCCAGCAGGCCCAGCGCATGATCCATCACCTGCTGGTCAAGGTCGGCGATGCGCCCGGCGGCTTCCGCGGCCGGGATCACCTGGCCGGCTGCCAGCACCGTGCCGTCGGCCTGGCGCAGGCGAAGCAGCAGCTGGTACTGCGCGGTGTTGCCACCGGCCACAGCGACGATCGGCTGGTAGGCCAGTTCCAGCTGGCCTTCCAACAACGCCAGGTGCTCCTGCTCACTGATCACGTCGCGGTGCACGTGGCCTGCCACGCCGGCGCTGAGCAGGCGTGCCTGCAGCGTGGTGCGTTCGACGGCCTCCAGCGCACTGTTGGCATCCTCGAAGCCGGACGACAGCGGCGCGTAGCCGACCACGCCGCGCAGGTGCACGGATTCGTCGTCGCGGATCACGAAGGCGCGCGCCGACAACTGCTCGCGCAGCGTTGCGGCGATGCCTTCCAGGCTGTCCTCGTCGGTATTGCGTACGAGCAGCAGGAAACTGTTGTCATTCAGGCGTGCCAGCAGGTGCGGGTGGCCGGCTTCCGCCAGGCGCTGCCCCGCCTGCACCATCAGGCGCTCGAAGGCTGCATAGCCATAGCGCTCGCGCAGTCCCAGCGCGCTGGACACCTCCACGAACAGCACACCGCCCCGGTCGCGGTGGGCGAGTGCGGCGTTGAGCTGCTGCAGCACGTGATGACGCGTCGGCAACCCCGTTTCCGGGTTGCTGGTGGCCGGTGCGCCGGTGGCACCGGGCAGGGTCGCGGCCTGCGCACGTGCGCGGCGGATGCGGTTGGCCACGGCGGCGATCAGGTGGCGCGGACGGATCGGCTTGCTCAGGTAGTCATCGGCGCCACTGTCGAGCACCTCGAACTGGCGTTCCGGGTCCGGGTCCCCGCTGAGGAACACGATCGGCAGCAGCTGCAGGCCGGGCTGCTGGCGGATCAGCGCGGTCAGGCGCATGCCGTCCAGGCCGGGCAGGTGCAGGTCCATCAGGATCAGGTCAGGGCGATGCTCCTTGATCGCCTGCAGCGCACCGTCGGCATCGCTGTGCACGATCGCCTGCATGCCGGCGCCGTGCAGCACGCTCTGTGCGAACAGGGCCTGCGCGCGGTCGTCCTCGACGATCAGCACGCGATACGGTGAATCGGACGGCGGCGGCGCCTGGTCGTTGTTGCCGGCCTCGGCCAGCACCACCGGGCCGGGAAGCGGCGGTGGTGCGCTGTGGATGGCCGGGGCATCGGCGGCGGCACCCTGTGGCGTGACCGCTGCGGGTGCGGCCGGAGCGCTGCTGGCCGTCTCGGCGCTCCAGCGTTGCCAATGATCGGCCGGAGGGGTTTCAGCGCGTCCCGGGCGGGCGCCCGCGGGGGATTCGTTTGCGGCCATCGGTGCTCCTGGTGTTCGCGTCCATTATGCGACAAGCCCGGTGCTCAACCGGTACCGGTGTGCCCCGGCGGTGCTGCCGATGCGCCGCGCGCCAGCCAGCGCACGCCTTTCCACAAAGTGCGCCAGACCAGCCACACCAGCAGCGCGCCGGCCAGGCTGCAGGCCAGCACCACGATCAGCGCGATCCACGGGTGCGCCAGCGCCAGTGCCAGGCCGCCGATCACCACGGTGTCTTCGGCAGCGGACGCGACCCAGTTGCTGGCCGGTTCCGGCGAGGTGTTCAGCAGGGCGCGGGTGCCGGCCTTCAGGCCATGACTGGCCAGCGCGACACCGGCGCCGGCGGCAAGCGCACCGGTGCCCAGCTGGCCGTCCGGCGACAGCGTGGCAGCGGCAAGGAAGGCGCCGGCAGGCACGCGCGCGAGTGTCTGTACCAGATCCCAGACCGAGTCCACACCGGGGATCTTGTCGGCAAAGAACTCGGTCACGGCCAGCGCCGCCGAAGTGCCCAGCACCCACCACGATTCAGTGGCCTGCAGGGCCGGCGGCAGGTCGACCCAGCCGAGCAGGCCGGCCAGGCCGACGCCGAACACGGTGAGGTAGACGCGGATGCCGGCCAGCCAGGCCAGCAGGATGCCGATCACGAACAGATGGGCTTCGGTCATGGCGATGCTCCGGCGACGGAACTGTGCAGGGGGCCACACTATCGACGATGGCGTGCCTGAACGCCACAGACGGTGGCTCGCCATTGCGCAGGAAACCCACCCGTCCTGTCATACACTAGCCCGTCGTTTGCCACAGGGGCCGTATCGGTGTCGCCCTCGCGATGCCCCGGAATCCACCCATGACCAACCGTCCTCCCATGCGCGTGCAGGTCCGCCTGCCCGGCGCGCCGCAACCGCCGGCCGACCGTCGCCGCCTGCTGGTGATCGGCGGCATCTGGCTGCTCAGCCTGGTGCTGGCGGTTCTGGGTGGCTGTTGGATGGCCACGCCGCGCGACGCCCAGGGCCAGCGCCTGCAGGCCGCCGAGAAGCGCGCCGAGACGCTGCAGGCGCAGCTGACCGAACTGCGCCAGAAACAGGCCACGCTGGAGGCCTCCGACCGCATCAGCCGCGCCGCCAACACCGAGGTGCAATCCTCGCTGGCCGAGCGCGATGAAGAGATCGCCGGCCTGCGCGCCGACGTCGCCTTCTATGAGCGACTGGTGGGCTCCACCAGCCAGCGCAAGGGCCTGAATACCCACTCGATCGAGTTCAGCCCGGAAACGGCCGGCACCTGGCAGTACACCGCCGTGCTGACCCAGAACCTCAACCGCGGCGCCATCAGCCAGGGGCAGATGCGTTTCACCGTGGAAGGCGTCAAGAACGGCAAGCTGGCCACGATCAGTTGGGATGATCTGCACCAGCGCAGCAAGGTACCTGGACAGGATTACTCGTTCCGGTACTTCCAGCAGCTCACCGGCAGCGTGATGCTGCCGGCTGACTTCACCCCGCAACGCGTGCGGGTGACATTGGGGAGTGGTACGGGGGGTACCACCCAGGTATTCGACTGGAAACAGGCCGGTGCGCCGGCCGCCAAAGGGGAGTAGGCAGATGTTCGGAAGCAGCAAATCCAACCGTGAAGGCCAGCTGGTGGTGGATGCCCTGATCGGCAACCAGGTGGTGATCCGGGGTGATGTGGAATTCAGTGGGGGCCTGTATGTGGAAGGTCGCATCCACGGCAAGGTGATTGCCGCCGAAGGCGCCAGTGGCGCGACCCTGACGGTCGCCGAGCATGGCGTCATCGAAGGCGAGATCCGCGCCCAGGTGGTGGTCATCAGCGGCCGCCTGGACGGCGACGTGCACGCCACCGAGAAGGTCGAGCTGACCCCGAGCGCACGGGTCAATGGCAACGTCCATTACCAGGTGGTGGAGATGAATGCGGGCGCCCAGCTGAACGGCCGCCTGATCCATGCCAGCGCCCCGATGGCTGCCCTGCCGGCCCCGGAAGGCGATGAGGCCAATGGCAGCAAGGGTGACACCGCCGCACGCCGCAAGCTGGCCGAGGCGATGGCTTGAAAGCCATCGTCGGCACCCCCATGCTGACGGCATGAGCACGCTAGTCTCCCTGCCCGGCGCCACCCCGGTTGCCGCGCCCGATTACCAGTCGCTGGAGCGCCCGCTGAACTTCACCGAGTCGGCGGCCGCCAAAGTCAAATCCCTGATCCAGGAAGAGGGCAACCCCGACCTGGCCCTGCGCGTGTATATCGAAGGCGGTGGCTGTTCGGGCTTCCAGTACGGGTTCGAGTTCGACGAGAACCGTGCCGAGGATGACCTGGCGGTACAGACCAGCGGGGTGACCCTGCTGGTCGACCCGCTGAGCCTGCAATACCTGATGGGCGCCGAGGTGGACTACACCGAGAGCCTGACCGGTGCCCAGTTCGTGATCCGCAACCCGAACGCGAAGACCACCTGCGGCTGCGGCAGCAGCTTCAGCATGTAAGAGCCCTGTGGCCAGGATGTGCCAACCACGGTTGGCACCTACCAGAGCGGATCAGTAGATCCACGCCATGCGTGGATGCTCTGTGCCTGCGTGCCCACAACAGCAGATTGCGCACAGCGCCGACCTTGCCACCCGCATCGATTGGCGGCACGCTTGGCGGATGCCCAATACTCCTTCGCCGCTTTCCGGTTTCGCCTTCGTTGGTGAACCGTTGGAGCGCGCCGATGCCCTGCGCGAAGATGCCGATGCACTGGCGCGCCTGTGGCCGGGCGCGCGCATTCTCGTGCTCGATCAGGACGGCAGCGCCTTCACTGGCGATGACGACCAGCCGCTGGCGCTGACCGGCGCCGACATCGGTGGTGGCCCGGGGGCCGCGATCTTCCTCGGCCTGCGTGGCGAGCAGGCCTGGTTCTCGGTCGAAGCCACCAATGTCACCGTCACCGCTCCGCGCCGCCTCGACCTGCGCCAGGCCGCCCTGCTGTGGTCGATGGCCGATGCGACCGCCTTCAGCTATGCCCGCGGCATGTCCTACTGGCATTCGCGCACCCGCTTCTGCGGCGTGTGCGGTGGTGCTGTGGCATTTGCCCGTGGCGGCTTCGTCGGCCGTTGCGCGCAGTGTTCCACCGAGCACTACCCGCGGGTCGATCCCGCCGTGATCGTCGCCGTGGAAAACCAGGGCCGGCTGCTGCTGGGCCGGCAGTCGAACTGGGCACCGCGTCGTTACTCGGTGCTGGCCGGTTTCGTCGAACCCGGCGAGACCTTCGAGCAGACCGTGGTGCGCGAAGTGCATGAGGAGAGCAAGGTACGCGTGACCGCCTGCCAGTACCTCGGCTCGCAGCCGTGGCCGTTCCCGGGCGCGCTGATGGTCGGCTTCCGTGCCCAGGCGCAGGACGACCTGCCGACCGTGGATGGTGAGCTGGAAGACGCGCGCTGGTTCAGTGCCGACGAGGTTGGCGCGGCGCTGGCCCGCGATGTCGAGGACGATGGCCAGGGCATCCGCCTGTCGCCGCCGATCTCGATTTCGCGCGGCCTGATCGAACACTGGTACCGGCAGCAGAAGGGCTGAGCCTGGCCGGCGGCGGCGCCTGTATTGCCGCCACCTGAACACGGCCCGGGTTACAGTGCCGGTCACCGCGGAGGGCGTCGCTGCGACAGGTAAGGTAGCGACGCCGAGCGTTCTGTTTCGTAGGGAGACCTGCCATGTTCACCACTCTGGCCGCCGTGCTGGTTGCATTGGCCCTGGGCCATGTTGCCCCGGTCGCTGCCGCCTCGCTGCGCCGTTTCGACGGCTTCCGGCGCTGGCTGGGATGGTTGGACGCGCGCGGTGGCAAGGCCTGGCAGGGGCCGGCAGGCGTGGCGCTGGCGCTGCTGCCGCCGCTGCTGCTGATGGCGCTGCTGGCGTGGCTGCTGCGTGGGGTGCTGTTCGGCCTGCCGTCGCTGCTGCTGGGCGTGGCGGTGCTGGCGTGGTGCTGGGGCCCGCGCGATCTGGACCGCGATATCGAGGCCATCATCGATGCCGATGACGCGGCGACGCGCCAGGCCGCGGTGCGCAATCTGCAGGCGGCCGGTGGCAGCCTGCGCGAGGACATTCCGTCACTGGTCGAGGCAACCGTGCTCAACGCGCTGCGGCGCTGGTTCGCGGTGCTGTTCTGGTTCCTGCTGCTGGGCCCGGCCGGTGCGCTGGGCTATCGCCTGTTGGCATTGATGGCGGAAAGCCCCATGCGCGCACGCGTGCCGGTGGAGCCGCTTGCGCTGGCACAGCGCCTGCTGGGCTGGATCGAGTGGCCGGTGGCGCAGCTGATGGCGTTTTCGATGGCGCTGGTGGGCAATTTCGATACAGCGTGGAAGGCCTGGCGCCAGGCCCATGGCGAACGCCTGGCCGGTGGCATCGGTTTTCTCGGCGCGGTGGCGCGGGCCAGCGTCAACGCCGAGCTGCGCGAGGACGCACACGATTACACCGAGGCCGGATTGCTGCCGGTGTGGCAGCGCCTGCCGGACCTGCGCGATGCGATGAGCCTGGTGTGGCGGATGCTGCTGCTGTGGCTGGCGATCCTCGCCCTGCTGGTGATTGCAGGCTGGGTGACGTAGTTGCTTTGCAGGGCTTGCAGCCCTGCACCTGCAGAGTCGACAGCAACAGCAACGGCAGGATTGCTGCGGGCTGGCGGGGTGGGTCGGATGGCGGGGGACGCCGTGAATCCGTCCATGGAGGCTTGGTCGCCGCATCCATGCGGCTCACACCCCGCAAACCCACAGTGCCCCGCCTTCGACAGGTTCACGCGGCTGTTGGTGGGTGCCGACCGTTGGTCGGCACATCTGTCAGACATCGAATG
>NZ_JABEME010000027.1 GCF_013004645.1 Stenotrophomonas africana
GGTGGGTCCGGTTGCGGGGGACGCTGCAAGTACGTCCATGTAAGCTCGGTCGCCGCATCCATGCGGCTCACGCCCCCGCAACCGGACCCACCCCGCCTTCGACAGATTTCCGCGGCTGTTGGTGGGTGTCGACCTTGGTCGACACATCCATGCAGTGCGTGGATGAACATGGAGTAGATCCACGCCATGCGTGGATGTGCGGACCAAGGTCCACACCCATCAAGGTGGCGCTACGCCGAGGCGTAACGCACGGCGGTGCCGATCCAGCGTTGCACCACACGATCGGCCAGTGTGGGTTGCTGGTCCAGCAGGCGCTCGGCCAGGTCGTGCACGCCGGGCAGCAGGCCGGCATCGCGGGCCAGGTCGGCAATGCGGAAACCGGCCAGGCCGGTCTGCCGGGTACCCAGCAGTTCGCCGGGACCGCGCAGCTCCAGATCCTTTTCGGCGATGACGAAACCATCATTGGTTTCGCGCATGGTCTGCAGGCGCTCGCGTGCCATCTGCGAGAGCGGCGCCTGGTACAGCAGCACGCAGCGCGACACCGCCGAACCACGCCCCACGCGACCGCGCAGCTGGTGCAGCTGGGCCAGACCCAGACGCTCGGCATTCTCGATCACCATCAGTGAGGCGTTGGGCACGTCCACGCCGACTTCGATCACGGTGGTCGCCACCAGCAGGTCGATGTCGCCGGCCTTGAACGCCACCATCGTCGCCAGCTTTTCAGCGGCCTTCAGGCGGCCATGCACCAGCCCCACGCGCACGCCCGGCAGCAGCGCCTGCAGCGATTCGTAGGTCGCCTGCGCGGGCGTGGCATCCAGTTCTTCGCTTTCCTCGATGAGCGTGCACACCCAGTACACCTGCCGCCCTTCCTCGCAGGCCAGTGCGATGCGCTCGATCAATTCCGGGCGACGATCATTGTTGAGTGCGACGGTCTGCACCGGCGTGCGGCCCGGCGGCAGTTCGTCGATGGCCGACACATCCAGGTCGGCGTACTCGGACATTGCCAGCGTGCGCGGAATCGGTGTGGCGGTCATCACCAGCTGGTGCGGCACGCTGTTGCCGCCTGCGCCCTTGTCGCGCAGCGCCAACCGCTGGTGCACGCCGAAGCGGTGCTGCTCGTCGACAATGGCCAGGGCCAGATCCTGGAACACCACCGCCTCCTGCATCAGTGCGTGGGTACCGACCACCACCTGTGCTTCGCCGTTGGCGACCTGTTCCATCACCCTGGCGCGCGCCTTGCCGGTGACCTTGCCGGCCAGCCACGCGATACGCACGCCGAGCGGCTCCAGCCACCCGCGCAGGTTGTTGAGGTGCTGTTCGGCCAGCAGCTCGGTGGGGGCAGCCAACGCGACCTGCTTGCCCTGCTCCACCGCCAGCATCGCGGCCAGCGCGGCGACCACGGTCTTGCCGGAACCGACGTCGCCCTGCACCAGCCGCAACATCGGGCTGGGCCGCGACAGGTCTTCGCGGATCTGCTTGAACACGCGCGCCTGCGCGCCGGTCAGCGCGAACGGCAGCTGCTTCAGCAGCGCCTTGGCCAGCTTGCCGGGACCGGCCAGCGGCGGTGCGTGGTGCGCCTGGAGGGCAATGCGCTGGCGGCGCAGGCTGAGGTGGTGGGCCAGCAGTTCTTCCATCGCCAGGCGGCGCTGCGCCGGGTGGGTGCCGGCGGCCAACGCGGCCAGGTCGGCATCCGGTGGCGGCCGGTGTACGGTCAGCAGCGCGCTGCGCAGTGACGGCAGGCCAAGGCCGTCGAGCCAGCCGCTGGGTAGCAGTTCCAGCGCGCTTTCCTCGGGCAGGCGGTCCAGCGCCTGGCCGATCAGCTTGCGCATGGTCATCGGGCCGACGCCTTCGACGGTGGGATACACCGGGTCGAGGCGGTCGCCGAGTTCGGGATCGTCATTGCGGCCCAGCACCTGGTAGCTGGGATGGACGATTTCCAGGCCGAGCTGGCCCGGTTTGGGCGTGCCGAAGCAGCGCAGCCGGTTGCCGACCGCGAACTGGCCGACCTGCTGCTGGCGGAAGTGGAAGAAGCGCAGCACCAGGGTGCCCCGCCCTTCGTCTTCCACAGCCACTTTCAGCATCGGCCGGTAACGCATGCCGCGCTCGACCGCGACCACCCGCCCTTCCACCTGTGCCGGCACGCCGTTGCGCAGGTCTTCGATGCGGGTCAGCCGGGTCCGGTCTTCATAACGCAGCGGCAGGTGAAGCCAGAGATCCTGCAGGGTGGCCAGGCCACGCGCCTGCAGTTTGGCGGCCACGGCCGGACCCACGCCCGCGAGCATCGCCAGGGATGCTTCGCCGGACGGTGACAGGACCGGGGTGACCGCCGCCTTGCGTGCCACGTGGCGGTCAGTCGATGACCATCACCGCGTCGACCTCGAAGTTGGCGCCCTTCGGCAGGCCGGAGACTTCGATGGTGGAACGGGCCGGGTACGGGGCCTGGAAGTAGTCCTGCATGACCGCATTGACCTTGGCGAACTCGCCCAGATCGGTCAGGTACAGGCCGAGGCGCACGACCTTGTCCAGCGAGCCGCCAGCGGCTTCAGCCACAGCCTTGAGGTTGTCAAAGGCGCGGCGGGCCTGCGCTTCGACGTCACCGGCGCCGACGATGTCGCCGGTGGTCGGGTCGAGCGGGATCTGGCCGGAGAAGTACACGGTGTTGCCGGCGCGCACGGCCTGCGAGTACGGGCCGATGGCGGCGGGAGCCTTTTCGGTGTTGATGATCTGGCGGGACATGGGTCGCTCCGATGCTTGGGGGAAAACAGAGCGGTGATTGTACCGGGTGGGGGCGCATCCACGCATGGCGTGGATCTACCGCAGTCCGGGCATGTGATGCGCCGCCTGTAGAGCCGAGCCCATGCTCGGCTGCTTCAGGCAAGAGCAGCCGAGCATGGGCTCGGCTCTACAAAAACCATCCACGCATGGGGTGGGGTTATTGCCGGCGCACCGCTTGCACGACCGACAGGCGGCGCAGGCGGCGCATCACCTCGGCCAGGTGATTGCGGTCGCGCACCTGGATGTTGAACGCCAGCACAGCGGCGTTGAAGTCGCGGTCCAGGTAGTCCACGCGCTCGATGTTGGAATGGCTCTGCGCAATGGCAGCGGCCAGCTGCGCCAGCACGCCGGTGCCGTTCTCCACTTCCACCACCAGCGAGGTGTCGTAGTCGCCGGAGACGGTGGTATCCCAGCCGATCGGCACCCAGCGCTCGGGCGACTTGCGCAGCTCGGCCAGGTTCGGGCAGTCCATGCGGTGCACCACGATGCCCTTGCCGGCGGTGTGGTAGCCCATGATCTCGTCGCCGGGAATCGGCTGGCAGCAGCCGGCGAAGGTGACCACGCCGCGCTCGCTGCCGTTGATCAGGATCTTTTCCTGCGAATGGTGGCGCGAATGCGGGCCGCCCCGCAGTTCGGCGTAGGCCATCAGTGCCTGCGCGGCCTGGGTCGGCATCCAGTTGCCCAGTGCGACCTCGGCCAGCAGGGCTTCCAGACGCGGGAAGCGATGCTCGGTGAGGAACGCATCCAGGCGCCCCTTCGGCAGCCGCTCCAGCGACGAATCCATCGCTTCCAGCGCACGGTCGAGCATGCGGTGGCCCAGCTGCACGGCGTCTTCGTGCTCCAGCTGCTTGAGCTGGTGGCGGATGGCGGTGCGCGCCTTGCTGGTGACCACGAATTCCAGCCACTGCGGTTTCGGCGTGGCCGAGCGTGCGGTGATGATCTCCACCGACTGCCCCGACACCAGCTTGGTGCGCAGTGGCACCAGTTTCTTGTCCACGCGCGAGGCCACCGCCATGTTGCCGACATCGGTATGCACGGCGTAGGCGAAATCGAGCGCGGTGGAATTGCGCGGCAGGGCCAGGATCTTGCCCTTCGGCGTGAACAGATAGACCTCGTCCGGGAACAGGTCGACCTTGACGTTGTCGAGGAACTCCAGCGACGAACCGGCAGCGCGCTGCGAGTCGATCAGTTCGACGATCCAGGCGTGGGCGCGGCTCTGCGCGCTGTTGGGCGAATCGCCACCGAACTTGTAGGTCCAGTGCGCGGCCACGCCGCGTTCGGCGATCAGGTCCATTTCCTCGGTACGGATCTGCACTTCGATCGGCGAGCCGTAGGGCCCGAACAGCACGGTGTGCAGCGACTGGTAACCGTTGGCCTTTGGAATGGCGATGAAATCGCGGAAGCGGCCATCCAGGGGTTTGAACGTGGCGTGCACCGAACCCAGCGCGTGGTAACAGCTGGGCACGCTGCGCACGACCAGGCGGAAGCCGAACACGTCCATCACCTGGTCGAAGGATTTGTTCTCGTCGCGCATCTTGTTGTAGATGCTCCACGGGGTCTTGATGCGGCTGACCAGGCGGTGCTCGATGCCCTCTTTCGCCAGCCGCTGCGACAGCTGCACTTCCACCTGCGCCATCGCTTCGCGGCGTACCACCGGCTGGCTGCGGATGTGTTTTTCGATGATGGCGTGGCGCCACGGGTACAGCGCCTTGAAGCCCAGGTTCTGCAGCTCGCTCTTGACCAGGCTCATGCCCAGGCGCTGGGCGATGGGCGCGTAGATCTCCAGCGTCTCGCGGGCGATGCGGCCACGTGCTTCGCGGCTCTGCGCGCCCAGCGTGCGCATGTTGTGCAGGCGGTCAGCCAGCTTGATCATGATCACGCGCAGGTCGCGCGACATCGCCAGCAGCATCTTGCGGAAGCTCTCGGCGGCCGCTTCCTGGCGGTCTCGGAACTTCAGCTTGTCCAGCTTGGTCACGCCGTCGACCAGTTCGGCCACGGCTTCGCCGAACTCGGCGGCCAGCGCCTCACGGGTCAGCGGGGTGTCTTCGATGGTGTCGTGCAGGATCGCCGCGATCAGCGCTTCCACGTCCAGGCCCAGCTCGGCCAGCACCTGGGCCACGGCCACCGGATGGGTGATATAGGGCTCGCCCGACTTGCGCGTCTGCCCGGCGTGCGCGGCGGCTCCGACTTCCCAGGCGCGGCGCAACAGCGGTAGCTGTTCCGGCGGCAGGTAATGGGCGGCGCGTTCAAGCTGGAGGACGTAGTCGGGTACGGCGGCAGCGGGGGCTGCGGCGACCTTGGCAGTGGGGCCTGGGTTCATGCCCGAAGCCTATTCCAGCGCGACGTTTACGGCAAATCCTGAATGCGAAACAGCCCGCACGGGGCGGGCTGTTCGGCACATCCAACGATTACGTTGATCGATGCGATCAATCGTCGTTCTTGGACATGTCTTCGTCGGCGACCACTTCCGCGGCAGCCCACTCCAGCGCTTCACGCTCGGCGCGCTCACGCTCGGCCTTCTCGACTTCGTCGATCAGCGCGTTGTCGATCTTGCGGGCGGCGATTTCGCGCAGCGCCAGCACGGTCGGCTTGTCCTCGGTCTCGCTGTTGTCCAGCGTGGCCTGCACGCCGTTGGCGAGCTGGCGGGCACGCTTGGAAGCCATCATGACCAGTTCGAAACGGTTGTTAACGACTTCCAGGCAATCTTCTACGGTGATGCGGGCCATACGGGCTCCCGGCGACCGGTCGGCCGCTCAGTCGAATGAGGGAAAGGGGACGGAGTGTACTGGCAGGGGCTGGACAAAATCAAGCCAACCCCCACCCGATTCTTTTGGAATCAGTCAGTTGCGCCCGGATCAGGGGTCAACAGGGCCTGGATCAGGCCGGCGTGGCGGACCTTCTGGGCCTCCCGGCGCAGTCGGCTGGCGGTGAAGATGGCGCACAGCTCGTCCACGGCGGTGTCGAACACCTCGTTGACGATGACGTAGTCGAACTCGTTGAAGTGCAGCATCTCGTCACGGGCCGCGCCCAGGCGCTGGGCGATGACCGCCTCGCTGTCCTGGCCGCGCTTGCGCATGCGGTCCTGCAGGGCCTGCCTGGACGGCGGCAGGATGAACACGGTGACCGTGCCCGGCACCAGTTGGCGCACCTGCTGCGCGCCCTGCCAGTCGATTTCCAGCAGCACGTCCTGCCCCGCGGCCAGCTGCGGTTCCACAGACTGGCGGGCGGTGCCCTTCCAGTCGCCGTGCACCCAGGCATGCTCGAAGAAGTCGCCTGCGGCGATCATTTCCTCGAACTTCTCGGCGCTGACGAAATGGTAGTGCTGGCCGTTCACTTCACCCGGACGCATCGCGCGCGAGGTGAAGGAGATCGACAGGGCGATCTGCGGGTCACGCGCCAAGGTGGCATTGACGATGCTGCTCTTGCCGGCGCCGGACGGGGCGGCAACGATATACAGCGTGCCGCGCGCAACGGCGTCCGACGGCTTCGACGGGGCGCTCATGCGGGGGATCCAACGGGTTGATTTCGCAAAATTTTTCCTCGGTGTTCCAGACCCGGCGCGGAGGATCGCGCCAGGACGGCGGGGGCTGCGCGGAACATCCTGGAACCAGGCCCGGCAGACGCTTCCCCGGGGTGCGGGCACGCAACTTTACCAGAGCGGCCCCTTTGCGCGCCCGCCCGGCAGGCGCCGGGCCTTGTGCCACATGGGCATGCGGGGGGCTGTGCTATAACCGGGCCGTACCCAACGACAGCCCGGAGGCCAGCGCCTCCCCGCCATCCCAGGAGAACGGCATGCCATCGATGAGCCGCCGCCAGTTCCTGAAAGTGACCGGGACAACCCTGGTCGGCTCCAGTCTGGCATTGATGGGCTTCGCGCCCGGCATCGCGCTCGCGGAGGTCAGGCAGTACAAGCTGACCCGTGCGACCGAGACCCGCAACACCTGTACTTACTGTTCGGTGGCCTGCGGCATCCTGATGTACAGCCTCGGCGATCGTGCCAAGAACGCCGAGCCGAGCATCTTCCATATCGAAGGCGACCCGGACCATCCGGTGAACCGTGGCACGCTGTGCCCGAAGGGCGCTGGCCTGGCCGACATCATCCACAGCAAGTCGCGCCTGCTCTACCCCGAGTACCGCGCGCCGGGCTCGAACGAGTGGAAGCGGCTGAGCTGGGACGATGCGCTGGACCGCATCGCGCGGCTGATGAAGGAAGACCGCGATGCCAACTTCGTGCAGAAGAACGAAGCCGGGCAGACGGTCAACCGCTGGCTGACCACCGGCATGCTGGCGGCCTCGGCCACCAGCAATGAAACCGCGGTGCTGACCCACAAGGTCGTGCGCTCCCTTGGCATGCTGGCATTCGACAACCAGGCACGTGTCTGACACGGCCCGACGGTGGCAGGTCTTGCCCCGACGCTAGGCCGTGGTGCGATGACGAATCACTGGGTCGATATCAAGAATGCCGACCTGATCCTGATCATGGGTGGCAATGCTGCCGAGGCACACCCGTGCGGGTTCAAATGGGTGACCGAGGCCAAGGCACACAACAAGGCCCGCCTGATCGTGGTCGATCCGCGCTTCAACCGCTCGGCCGCGGTGGCCGACGTGTACGCGCCGATCCGCACCGGCACCGACATCGTGTTCCTGGGCGGGCTGATCAACTACCTGTTGACCGAGGACCGCATCCAGCACGAGTACGTGCTGAACTACACCGACATGTCGTTCCTGGTGAAGGACGAGTTCGCCTTCAAGGATGGCCTGTATTCGGGCTACAACGAAGAGAAGCGCAGCTACGACCGCTCCAGCTGGGACTACGCCTACGGTGACGATGGCTTCGTGCGCAGCGACCCGACGCTGAAGGACCCGCGCTGCGTCTACAACCTGCTCAAGCAGCACTACGCGCGCTATACGGTGGAGATGGTCGAACGCATCTGCGGCACGCCGGCCGACAGCATCCGCCAGATCTGGGACATGATCGCGTCCACCGCCGGCAAGGACAAGGCGATGACCATCCTGTACGCGCTGGGCTGGACGCAGCACTCGATCGGTGCGCAGAACGTGCGTGCCGGCACCATGGTGCAGCTGCTGCTGGGCAACATCGGCGTGGCCGGTGGTGGCATGAACGCGCTGCGCGGGCATTCCAACATCCAGGGCCTGACCGACATCGGCCTGATGTCCGACCTGCTGCCCGGCTACCTGACCCTGCCGAAACAGGACGAGCAGGACTACGAGGCCTACATCGCCAAGCGCACGCAGAAGCCGCTGCGCGCCAACCAGATGTCGTTCTGGCAGAACTACCCGAAGTTCCACGTCAGCCTGATGAAGTCGTGGTGGGGCGACGCCGCCACCGCCGACAACAACTGGTGTTTCGATTACCTGCCCAAGCTCGACAAGCCGTACGACATGCTGCAGGCGTACGAGCTGATGAATGAAGGCAAGATCCATGGCTACATCTGCCAGGGCTTCAATCCGCTGGCCTCGGCGCCGAACAAGGGCAAGCTGATCAGCGCGTTCTCCAAGCTGAAGTTCATGGTCAGCATGGACCCGCTGGAAACCGAGACCATCGCCTTCTGGCAGAACCACGGTGCGTTGAACGATGTCGACCCGAGCACGATCCAGACCGAGGTGTTCCGCCTGCCGACCACGTCATTCGCCGAGGAAAACGGCGCCGTGGTGAACTCCTCGCGCTGGCTGCAGTGGCACTGGAAGGGTGCCAATCCGCCGGGCGAAGCGCGCAGCGACATCGAGATCATGTCCGAGCTGTTCCAT
This sequence comes from Stenotrophomonas africana, assembly GCF_013004645.1. Classification (GTDB taxonomy): domain Bacteria; phylum Pseudomonadota; class Gammaproteobacteria; order Xanthomonadales; family Xanthomonadaceae; genus Stenotrophomonas; species Stenotrophomonas africana. The sequence goes on from NZ_JABEME010000027.1 coordinate 8,545, forward strand.
CGCATCAAAGCGATGTACGAGAAGGACGGCGGTGCGTGGTGGGAGCCGGTGCGCAACCTGGCGTGGAAGTATTCCAATCCGGAGCTGCCGACGCCGGAAGAACTGGCGATGGAATACAACGGCAAGGCGCTGGCCGACGTGTTCGATCCGAAGGACCCGACCAAGCTGGTGCGCAAGGCCGGCGAGCAGCTGGCCGCATTCGGCGACCTGCGCGACGACGGCAGCACCGCCTCCGGCTGCTGGATCTATATCGGCGCCTGGGGCCCGACCGGCAACATGATGGCGCGGCGCGACAACAGCGACCCCACCGGCATCGGCAACACGCTGGGCTGGGCCTGGGCGTGGCCGGCCAACCGCCGGGTGATGTACAACCGCGCCTCGTGCGACGTGGCCGGCCAGCCGTTCGATCCCCGCCGCACGCTGCTGGCCTGGAACGGCAAGAACTGGGGCAGCGTGGACGTGCCGGACTTCAAGGCCGACGAAGATCCCGCCGGTGGGATGGGCCCGTTCATCATGAACCCGGAGGGCATCGCCCGCTTCTTCGCCAAGGCCGGCATGGCCGAAGGCCCGTTCCCGGAACACTACGAACCCTTCGATACACCGCTGCGCAGCAATCCGCTCAGCCCCGGCCAGGCACTGACGCTGAACAATCCGGCAGCACGCGTGTTCGCCAGCGACCGTGCACAGATCGGTTCGCCGGACGAGTTCCCGCATGTGGCCACCACCTACCGCCTGACCGAGCATTTCCACTTCTGGACCAAGCACGGCAAGTTGAATGCCATCATCCAGCCCGAGCAGTTCGTCGAGATCGGCGCGGCCTTGGCCGACGAGCTGGGCATCAACAACGGCAGCCGCGTGCGCGTCAGTTCCAAGCGCGGCCATATCGAAGCCGTTGCGATGGTGACCAAGCGCATCAAGGCCCTGCAGATCGATGGCCGGACCGTGCACCAGGTGGGCGTGCCGATCCACTGGGGTTTCCTCGGTGCGGCCAAGCCCGGGTACATCGCCAATACGCTAACCAACGCCATCGGTGACGGCAACTCGCAAACGCCCGAATCGAAGTGCATCCTGGTCAAGGTCGAGAAGGTGTAGGAGACACGCCATGTCACTGCAATCCCTGGACATCATCCGCCGCTCGGCCACCACCACGCCCTCGCCGGAGGCGCGTGGTGCGCACACCGGCCAGGTCGCCAAGCTGATCGATGTGAGCAAGTGCATCGGCTGCAAGGCCTGCCAGGTCGCCTGCATGGAGTGGAACGACCTGCGTGACGAAGTAGGCAGCTGCGTTGGCAGCTATGACAACCCGCCCGACCTGAGCGACCAGTCGTGGACGGTGATGAAGTTCCGTGAGTACGAGGACGAGAAGGGCAAGCTGGAATGGCTGATCCGCAAGGAAGGGTGCATGCACTGCAGCGATCCGGGCTGTCTGAAGGCCTGTCCGTCGCCCGGCGCAATCATCCAGTACGCCAACGGCATCGTCGACTTCCAGGAAGAGAACTGCATCGGCTGCGGCTACTGCGTGACCGGTTGCCCGTTCGACGTGCCGCGCATTTCCAAGAAGGACCACAAGGCCTACAAGTGCACACTGTGCTCGGACCGGGTGGCGGTGGGCCAGGAACCGGCCTGCGTGAAGACCTGCCCGACCGGTGCGATCACCTTCGGCAGCAAGCAGGCGATGACCGAGCACGCGGCCGGACGCGTGGACGACCTGAAATCGCGCGGCTACGAGAACGCCGGCCTGTACGACCCGCAGGGCGTGGGTGGCACCCACGTGATGTACGTGCTGCAGCACGTGGACAAGCCGGAGCTGTACGCCGACCTGCCCAAGGACCCGCGCATCAGCCCGATGGTGGAAGTCTGGAAGGGCGTGGCCAAGCCGCTGGGCGTGCTGGCGATCGCCGCCACCGCCTTCGCCGGGTTCCTGCATTACATCGGCATCGGCCGCAACACGGTCAATGACGAGGAAGAAGAGGAAGCCGAACACGAGGCGAAGAAGATCGAAGAGGAGCAGCGGCCATGAAGTACGCCCCGCACCCGCGCCAGATCATCCGCTACCGTGCGCCGACCCGCATCAACCACTGGATCGTGGCGATCTGCTTCGTGCTGACCGCCTTGTCCGGGTTGGCCCTGTTCCACCCTGCCCTGTTTCCGCTGACCCAGCTGTTCGGCGGTGGACCGTGGACGCGCATCCTGCATCCGTTCATCGGCTTGGCCATGGTGGTCGGCTTTGCACTGCTGGCGTTCCGCATGTGGCGCGACAATCTGCCGACCGCTGACGATCGCGCGTGGATGCGCGGCATGCGCGATGTGCTGCGCAACGAAGATGAGAAGCTGCCGCCGGTGGGCCGTTTCAATGCGGGCCAGAAGCTGCTGTTCTGGGCCATCATCGGCTGCCTGTCGGCGCTGCTGCTGACCGGCTTCGTGATCTGGCGGCAGTATTTCAGCCACTTCTTCCCGATCGGGGTGATCCGCTTCTCGGTACTTGCCCATGCGCTGTTCGGCTGGGTGCTGATCTGCGCGATCGTGGTGCACATCTACGCAGCGCTCTGGATCAAGGGCTCGGTGCGGGCGATGACCCAGGGCAAGGTGACCTATGGGTGGGCGTACAAACATCACCGGCAATGGTTCCGGGACATCCTGCGCGGACGGCGGGAAGAGGGGTAGCGGCAGGGCCTGCGGCCCTGCACCCGCAGAATCAACGTCAACGTCAACGTCAACGTCAAAAGCCGGCTTCCTGAGGGGTGGCGGGGTGGGTCCGGTTGCGGGGGACGCTGCAAGTACGTCCATGTAAGCTCGGTCGCCGCATCCATGAGATCGGAA
>NZ_JABEME010000028.1 GCF_013004645.1 Stenotrophomonas africana
TCCGGTTGCGGGGGACGCTGCAAGTACGTCCATGTAAGCTCGGTCGCCGCATCCATGCGGCTCACGCCCCCGCAACCGGACCCACCCCGCCTTCGACAGTTTCCTGCGATCTGTCGGGACGGGGTTCTGCGTTGCTGTTGGTGGGTGTCGACCTTGGTCGACACGATGAACACGGCAACAACCGATGGGGTCAGATCCGTTCCTCTTCTGGAAAACGGATCTGACCCCGGCGTTTCGGATGGCTGGCAGCACGCTGGACGCCAGCGCCGACAACGGCGAGGATGGAGCCTGGTTCTTCTGGCCGCCCCTGCATGGCGCAACGCATCCTTGAACCCGGTGAGATCGAGACGCTCGCATCGCGCGATGTCCCGCGCATCATCCTGCCCGATGTCACGTCCCTGTTTGCTGAGCGCGCGACGCGCCTGCGCAGCCTGGCTGCGCGCAGTGCCATCGGCGGCTACCTGCAACTGCTGGCGGCGCTGGCCGATGCACAGCAGGCGCTGCTGGACGAGCTGACACCGCAGCAACGCGAGGCGCTGCAGTCGCACGCACGTGCACAGCAGTCGAGTGCGGCGGCCGGTGCCGGCATGCCGTTGCGGCCGGCCAACACGCTTCAACTGGATGGACGCTGGCGCGACTGGCTGCGCACGCTGTGCCAGCACTGTGCCGACGAGGCCGGGCTTCCGGTGGAAACCCGCCAGGAGCTGCAGCGCGTCGCCGCGGCCGACGATGCCTGGCTGGATGCGCAGGCGCATGCCGTGCTGGAGCGCGATGACGCGCCGTCGGTAGATGCGGTCGCTGCGCTGCTGGTCATGAATGCACTGCAGGCTTATTGGTCGGTGCTGACGGACAGCTTCCGCCCCACCGACCTGAAACCGTTGGCCGATGCACCCGGCCTGTGCCCGTTGTGCGGCTCGCTACCGGTGGTCAGCGTAGTGCAGGCGCGGCCGCCCTATGCGTCCTACCGCTACCTGTCGTGCTCGCTGTGCGCCTGCCAGTGGCACTACGTGCGCGTGCAGTGCAGCCAGTGTGGTGCCGCCGGCAAGGACATCGCCTATCGCGCCCTGGCCGATGTGGACGGCGACAGCGGCGAGGCCGTGCGCGAGAGCGCGGTGCGTGCCGAGACCTGCGACCACTGCCACAGCTACCGCAAGATCCTGTATCTGGAGAAAGACCCGTCACTGGAGCCGGTTGCCGATGACCTCGGCACGCTGGCGCTGGATCTGCTGCTGGCCGAGGAAGGCTATGCACGTGCCAGCCAGAGTCCGCTGTTGTGGCAATCCGACGGCGATTGAGGCGATGAGCGCCACGCCCCCCACCCCGGCATCGGCCGCCGCCCTGCCCTCGCTGGACCGGGTGCTGCGCCTGCCTGCACTGGCGCCACTGATCGAAGGCCACGGTCGAAGCCGCATCACCCAGCTGCTGCGTTCGCACCTGCAGGTGCTGCGTGAGCGTATCAGCGCCGGCCAGTTGTCGACCGCGCAGCTGCAGGAAGCGGTTGAGGGCCCAGCGCTGGCCGCAACGGTCGAGGCCGCACTCGCAGCCGATGCACGGTTGGACCTGCAGCCGATGTTCAACCTGACCGGCACCGTGCTGCACACCAATCTCGGCCGCGCATTGCTGCCCGATGCCGCCGTACACGCAGTCACTCGCGCGATGACCGCGCCGGTGGACCTGGAGTTCGACGTCGTACGTGGCCGTCGCGGCGACCGCGATGCACGGGTACAGGCATTGATCTGCGAACTGACCGGCGCTGAAGCCGCCACCGTGGTCAACAACAATGCGGCGGCGGTCCTGCTGCTGCTAAACAGCCTGGCCAACCGCCGCGACGTGGTGGTGTCTCGCGGCGAGCTGGTGGAGATCGGTGGCGCCTTCCGCATTCCCGACGTGATGCGCAGTGCCGGCGCGCGGCTGCTGGAAGTCGGCACCACCAACCGTACCCATCCGGCCGACTTCGCCAACGCCATCGGCGCACGCACCGCATTGCTGATGGAGGTGCACGCCAGCAACTACGCGATCACCGGATTTACTGCCAAGGTCGACACCGCGGCGATGGCCGCGATCGCGCACGAGCATGGCCTGCCGCTGGTGGTGGACCTGGGCAGTGGCAGCCTGTGCGATCTGGGCATGTTCGGCCTGCCGCACGAACCCACCGTGCAGGAAACGCTGGCGGCCGGCGCCGATCTGGTTTCGTTCAGCGGCGACAAGCTGCTGGGGGGTCCGCAGGCCGGCATCATCGCCGGCCGCGCCGACCTGATCGCGCGGATCAACCGCAACCCGCTCAAGCGCGCACTGCGCATGGACAAGATGGGACTGGCTGCGCTGGAAGCGGTGCTGGCCCTGTACCGCGAGCCGGAGCTGCTGACACAGCGGCTGCCCACCCTGCGCACCCTGTCGCGCACGCAGGATGACGTTGCTGCGCAGGCCCATCGCCTGCTGGAGCCGATGCAGTCCGTGCTGGCAGACGACTACACCCTTGAAGAGGCCTCAATGCACAGCCAGGTCGGCAGCGGCGCGCAGCCACAGGCACAGCTGGCCAGCGCCGGACTGCGCATCACCAGCGCACGCCGTGGCGGGCTGGATCGCCTGGCCAAGCGCTTGCGCCAGCTACCGCGCCCGGTGCTGGGCCGCATCGCCGATGACGCGTTGTGGCTGGACCTGCGCTGCCTGGACCCCGGGAACGAAGCGGCCCTCCTCGCCCAATGGAGCATGCTGCAGGCATGATCGTCGGCACCGCCGGGCATATCGACCATGGCAAGACAAGCCTGGTACGCGCACTGACCGGCATCGAAACCGATCGCCTGCAGGAAGAGCGTACGCGCGGCATATCGATCGAACTGGGCTACGCCTATGTCCCGGTGGAAAGCACGGACGTCGAAGGCCCCGCCGCGACGCTGGGTTTTGTCGACGTGCCGGGCCATGAGCGCTTCGTGCACACGATGGTGGCCGGTGCCACGGGTACCGATGTCGCCCTGCTGGTGATCGCTGCCGACGACGGCGTGATGCCACAGACCCGCGAGCATCTGGCGATCCTGCAACTGCTGGGCGTGAACCGGGGGGCTGTGGCGCTGACCAAGATCGACCGTGTGGATGCGGCGCGCATCGCCCGGGTCGAGATCGAGATCGCTGCGCTGCTGGCCGCGACACCGTTGCAGGATTCCCCTCTGTTCGCCTGCAACAGCACCGCACCCGACGATGCCGGCATCAGCGCACTGCGTACCCAGCTGCACGCGTGGGCAGCGGACGACGCCAGTACGCGCCAGGCCGAACTGCGCAGCGAACTGTTCCGCATGCCGGTGGACCGCGTGTTCTCGCTGGCCGGCCACGGCACGCTGGTGACCGGCGCAGTGCATGGCGGCGTCGCGATGGTGGGCGACCACCTGCAGCTGATGCCCGCCGCCACCGACGTACGCGTGCGCAGCATCCACGCACAGAACCAGGCCAGCGACCACGCGATGGCCGGGCAGCGCTGCGCGCTGAACCTGGCGGCCATCGCCCGTGATGACATCCACCGTGGCGACTGGATCGCCGACCCGCGCGCCCTGCTGGCGACCACCCGAGTCGATGTGCGCCTGCGTCTTTCCGCGTTGTCCGCACCGTTGCGCGACTGGGCGCCGCTGCATATCCACTGGGGCACGATGCACCGGCAGGCCCATGTGGTGCTGCTGGAGGACGACGATCACGGCAATGGGCAGTTGGTGCAACTGGTGTTCGATGCACCCGTCTGTGCGATGTGTGGCGATCGCTTCATTGCCCGCGATTCAGCTGCGGCCCATACGCTGGGTGGTGGCGTCGTGCTCGACCCGGATCCGCCGCAGCGGCGCCGGCGCAGCCCCGCACGGCTCGCCTGGCTGGGAGCACTGGAGCACCTGGCCGCAGGTGCGGGAATCGGCCCGCTGTTGCAGCAGGCGCCCTTCGGCATACCTATGGCCGCGCTGCAACGGTACTGCCGGCGCGCGGCCGACCGGATCGATCTTCCTGCAGACACGCGACGCATCGCCACCCGCGAAGACACGGTGATCATCCTTGCCTCGCATTGGCAGGCATTGCGCGAGCAGGTGATCACCTCACTGCGTGGATGGCATGAGCGACGCCCGGACGAGCCGGGTGTCGACAGCGGGCGCCTGCAGCGCAGCACCCTTCCTGCATTGGCAGCAGGACTGTGGAACGCCCTGCTGCAGGACCTGCTTGAAGACAGCCTCGTGCAGCGCGCGGGTGCGTGGTGGCGCCTGCCCGGCCACGACCATGCGCCACCGGAACGCGAACGCTTGCTGCTGGACCGCGTGCTACCTCAGTTGCACGCCGGCGGCTTCGATCCACCGTGGGTGCGTACCCTGGCCGCCGACTTCGGACTGGCCGAAGACGAGGTCCGCGCCGTCCTGCGCCGCGCCGCCGCGCGTGGCGAACTGTTTCAAGTGGTGCCGGACCTGTTCTATGCACCCGCGCGCATTTCGGAACTCGCCGCCATCGTCGCGCAGCTGTCACAGGCCAGCGGCACGGTGGATGCGGCCGCCTTCCGCGATGCCATCGGCCTGGGCCGCAAACGGAGCATCCAGATCTTGGAGTTCTTCAATCGCGTTGGCTACACTCGACGCGTCGGTGACCAGCATCGGCCGCGTGGTGACCTGCAGTGGAACGCAGCCCGCGACTGAGCCCACCGGTACCGCCGTACTTTCGGAAGGCATGCGCATCCGGGCATGCGGCTGGGCTTCAAACCCAGTAGGGGGCGTCGATCGTTCCCTGGTAGGTTCGACTCCTGCTGCCTTCCGCCATTCGTGTTTCCGCAGGAGATGTCGGCATGGCCACGCACGCGCAGTCCCCCGCCCCTTCAACGGCCGATGCCCCGCAACGACTGACCTCGCTGGCACATGGTGGTGGCTGCGGCTGCAAGATCGCGCCGGGTGTGCTGACCGAACTGCTGCGCGGCATTCCAGCGCTTCCGGCACCGGCTGAACTTCTGGTCGGCCGCGAGACCAGCGACGACGCGGCGGTGTACCGCCTCGATGACCGCCAGGCGATTGTCGCCACCACTGATTTCTTCATGCCGATCGTCGACGATCCATTCGACTTCGGCCGCATCGCCGCCACCAACGCGCTGTCGGACCTGTATGCGATGGGCGCGCGCCCGCTGTTCGCACTGGCCATCGTCGGCATGCCGATCAACACCCTGCCGCAGGACACCATCCGCGGCATCCTTCAGGGGGGCGAACGCGCCTGCGCCGATGCCGGCATCGTGGTGGCCGGCGGCCACAGCATCGATTCGGTGGAACCCATCTACGGCCTGGCTGCGATCGGCGTGCTCGATCCGCAGCGGCTCAAGCGCAATGCCGATGCCCGCGCCGGCGACGCGCTGGTGCTGGGCAAACCATTGGGCGTGGGCGTGTATTCGTCAGCGCTGAAAAAAGAAGTGCTGGATGCCGAGGGCTACCGGCAGATGGTCGCGTCGACCACCCGCCTGAACACCGTGGGCGTGCCGCTGGCCGCGCTGGACGGCGTGCACGCCATGACCGATGTCACCGGCTTCGGCCTGCTCGGCCACCTGCTGGAAGTGTGCCGCGCCAGTGGCGTTGCCGCCGAAGTGGACAGCGCGCAGATCCCGCTGCTGCCGCAGACGCTGGAGCTGCTGCAGCGTGGCTGCGTGACCGGCGCCTCCCACCGAAACTGGGCTTCCTATGGCGCCGAGGTGCGCTTCGCCGATGGGTTGCCGGCACACTGGCAGCCACTGCTGACCGACCCGCAGACCAGCGGCGGCCTGCTGGTGTCCTGCGCCCCGGAGGCGGTGGATGCGGTGCTGGCCTGCTTCCACGACGCGGGGTTCGGCCAGGCAGCCGTGGTGGGGCGTTTGGGCGAAGGAGCGCCGGGCATCAGCGTGGTTTGAGATGTGAAGGTTTGCCAACGTGCCGCTTCCGGGCACTTGAATTGTGTCCAAAATATTGGACAATCAGACCATGAACCTGATCGACATCGGCAAGGCGGTTCGCGCCCGCCGTGAGCAGCTTGGTCTGTCGCAAGGCCAACTGGCTCATCTCAGCGGCCTTTCCCGGCAAACCGTGGTCGGCCTGGAAGGGGGCACCCTGAGTGACCTGGGTGTCAATCGCGTGGGACAGGTGATGGCCGTGCTCGGTCTGGATGTACCGGCACCCACCACCGAAAGCCGGCTGCGCAAGCAAGGCCTGAAAATGGCCGCACGCACCGCCAACGTGAGCTACGCAAGCGAACTGACGGCTGGCGAACTGGCGCGCGTGCTGGTCAGTGGGGAAGTTCCTGCCACCTACGCGGCGCAGATGGCGCACCTGCTGGATGAAGCCCCTCCCGCCATGATGGTGATGGCGGTCGAGGAAGCTGCAATCGGCGCGCAGATGCCACCACGGCGCATCTGGCGCAACGTGGCGAAGATGGCCAACACACTTTCTGCCCATCGCAAGGACCTGTGGATGTGAACCGCGAATTGCCGGCCGGCGCCTGGCAGGCGCTGCTGCCTCGGGCGCTTGTCCTCATCGGGGAGATCCAGCGCCACGGCGGCATCACCGATCCGTTCTGGACCTTGGGCGGCGGAACGGCGCTGATGTTTCGACATCGGCACCGGCTCAGCAAGGACATCGACATCTTCGTGCCGAATCCCCAGTACCTGGGGTTCGTTACTCCCCGCTTGAGCGATATGGCCGCGAGCCTTACCGGCGACTACAGCGAAGATCCCAGCGCCTGGGTAAAGCTGCAGTTCGAGGAAGGCGAGGTGGATTTCGTCGCGGCGCCAATCTTCTCGATGATGCCTGGGAGGAATGGACGATCGATGGGCAGCGCATACGCGTGGAAACGTCGGCGGAAATCATCGCCAAGAAAATGTTCCATCGCGGGCATCGAACAACGGCCCGAGACCTGTTCGATCTTGCGCTGGTCATCGAACGCGAGCCGGACGCGCTGGCGGCCGCCGCAGACGCACTGGTCCGCCATCGATCAACGTTTCTTGATCAGATCCGCAATCCCCATCCGACATTGAAGATTGCGTTCAAGGCCATCGACACGCTGGACTACACGCCAGACTTCGACCACTGCATCGCGATAGCCGGGGACTACCTGGAAGGACTGTGATCCTCCCAGGCAATTGCGCGGAACATCACTCGATGTTCTGCACCTGTTCGCGGATCTGGTCGATCAGCACCTTCAGCTCCACCGCGGCATTGGACGTACGGCTGTCCACCGACTTCGAGCCCAGCGTGTTGGCTTCGCGGTTGAACTCCTGCAGCAGGAAGTCCAGGCGGCGGCCGACCGGCTCGCGCTGCTTGAGCACGCGGCGGATCTCGACGATATGGCTGCCGAGCCGGTCCAGCTCTTCATCCACGTCCAGCTTCTGCAGCCACAGCACCAGCTCCTGCTCCGCACGGCCCGGGTCGACCGGGTGCGGCAGGTCAGCCAGACGGGCGGCCAGCTTGGCGCGCTGGCCGTCGCGAATGGCCGGAATCAGCGTGCGCACTTCGGTGGCGATGCGCTCGATGCCGTCCACACGCTCGCTGATGGCCGCAGACAACTTGCCGCCTTCGCGCTCACGGGCCTCGACGAAGCCGTCCAGCACCTGGTCCAGCAGGGCCAACGCCTCGACCTGCAGGGCGGCGGCATCGGTGGCCTCGCCACGGGTCACGCCCGGCAGCTGCAGCAGGTCGGTGAAGCTGACCTGCAGGTTGGGGAAATCAGAGGTCAGGCGGTGGGCCAGGCGGCCCAGCTGGCCCAGCAGGGCCTCGTCCACCTGCAGGTTGGCCGCCGCTTCCGGCGCGCGCAGGCGCATCACCAGATCCAGCTTGCCGCGGCTCAGACGTGCGGCGATGCGCTCGCGCAACTGCGGTTCGAGCGCGCGCAGTTCCTCGGGCAGGCGGGTGCCGACCTCCAGGAAACGGTGGTTGACCGAGCGCAGCTCGCAGCCCAGCGTGCCCCACGGGGTGACCCGCTCGCCGCCGGCATAGGCGGTCATGCTTCGAATCATGGATTGTGTCCGGTGCGTGCAAAGGGGGAATGGTACCCTAGCGCCCTCACCAGAGCCCCCTTGCCCGCCCCGTGAAGGCCGCGGGCGTGGCGGCGTACTCCCTCGCCATTACGGAACCCGCACCATGTCCGATTCCCGCCCCAGCGGCCGCCAGCCCGACCAGCTCCGCCCGGTCGTCATCCAACGCGGCTTCACCCGCCATGCCGAAGGTTCGGTGCTGGTGTGCTTCGGTGAAACCCGTGTGCTGTGCACCGCCAGCGTCGAGAACCGCGTGCCGGGCTTCCTGCGTGGCAAGGGCGAAGGCTGGGTGACCGCCGAGTACGGCATGCTGCCGCGCGCCACCCACACCCGCAGCGACCGCGAAGCGGCCCGTGGCAAGCAGGGTGGCCGCACGCTGGAGATCCAGCGCCTGATCGGCCGCAGCCTGCGTGCCTGTGTGGACCGCAACGCGCTGGGCGAGCGCACCATCACCCTCGACTGCGACGTGCTGCAGGCCGACGGCGGCACCCGCACCGCCGCCATCACCGGCGCCTACGTGGCCCTGGTCGATGCGGTGAACGTGCTGATGAAGCGTGGCGACATCAAGCGCAACCCGATCCTGGGCGCAGTGGCTGCCGTGTCGGTGGGCGTCTACCGCGGCACTCCGGTGCTGGACCTGGACTACGCCGAAGACAGCGACTGCGACACCGACATGAACGTGGTGATGAACGACGGTGGCGGCTTCATCGAGCTGCAGGGTACCGCCGAAGGCCATGCCTTCCGCCGCGATGAACTGGATGCGCTGCTGGGCCTGGCCGAGAAGGGCGTGGGCGAACTGCTGGCCGCACAGCAGGCGGCGCTGTCGGCATGAATCGCCGCATCGCCCTGACCACCCTGGTAGTGGCCGACTACGACGAAGCCATCGCCTGGTACACCGGCAAGCTTGGCTTCGCACTGCTGGAAGACATCGACCAGGGCCACAAGCGCTGGGTGGTGGTGGGGCCGACCGACGGCAGCGCTGCCGCCCTGCTGCTGGCCCGCGCCAGCGACGAGGAACAGCGCAGCCGCATCGGCAACCAGACCGGTGGCCGCGTCGGCTTCTTCCTCAACACCAACGACTTCCATCGCGACCACGCGGCGATGCTGGCCGCCGGCGTCGAGTTCCTGGAAGCGCCACGCGAAGAACCCTACGCAACGGTCGCGGTGTTCCGCGATCTGTATGGCAACACCTGGGACCTGCTGGAGCCCCGTCAATGAAGAAACTGGTACTGGCCAGCCACAACGCCGGCAAGCTGGTGGAGATGCAGGAGATCCTCGCCGACCTGCCGCTGCAGATCACCTCGGCCGCCGAACTGGGCCTGGGCGACGTGGAAGAGACCGGCCTGACCTTCGTCGAGAACGCGCTGCTGAAGGCGCGCGCGGCCTGCGAAGCGACCGGCCTGCCGGCGCTGGCCGATGATTCGGGGCTGATCGTCGATGCCCTCGGCGGTGCGCCGGGCCTGTACAGCGCGCGCTATGCGGGCCACCCGACCAATGCTGCGGCCAACAATGCCAAGCTGCTGGACGCGATGGCCGACATTCCCGATGGCCAGCGCAGCGCCCGCTTCTATGCGGTGATCGTGCTGCTGCGCCACGCCACCGACCCGCAGCCGCTGATCTGTGAAGGCCGCTGGGAAGGCCAGATCATCCGCGAACTGCGTGGCACGAATGGTTTTGGCTACAACCCGGTGTTCCTGGACACCACCCACGGCCTGACCGCCGCGGAAATGGAGCCGGCATTGAAGAACGCCATCAGCCACCGCGCCATTGCCCTGCAGCAGCTCAAGCAGCAGCTGGCGACGCTGTACTGACGCCACCCGATCGAACCAGGGAAGCCGGCCAGCGGCCGGCACTACCGAAGAAGCCCATGCCGCACGCCCACGACCACTGCAACCACCTGCCCGGCGAAGCCTGCTCCGCTGACCACGACAGCCCGCCGCGACTGGTGCCACCACCGCTGTCGTTGTACGTGCACCTGCCCTGGTGCGTGCGCAAATGCCCGTACTGCGATTTCAACTCGCACCAGGCCAAGGGCGAGCTGCCGTTCGACGCCTACATCGATGCACTGCTGCGCGATCTGGACCAGGACCTGCCACTGGTCTGGGGCCGGGTGGTGCACAGCGTGTTCTTCGGTGGCGGGACGCCCAGCCTGTTTCCGCCGGAGGCGATCGACCGCTTCCTGCAGCAGGCCAGCGCGCGCCTGCGCATTGCCCCCAACGCCGAAATCACCCTGGAAACCAACCCGGGCACCGCCGAACACGGCCGCTTCGACCGCTACCGCGCGGCCGGCGTCAACCGCCTCAGCTTCGGCATCCAGAGTTTCGACGATGCGATGCTCAAGCGCCTGGGCCGCATCCACGACAGTGGCGAAGCCGAGCGCGCGGTGAAGATGGCGCAGGATGCGGGCTACGACAACTTCAACATCGACCTGATGTACGCGCTGCCGGAACAGACCCTGGCCGGCGCCGAGGCCGACCTGGAACGTGCATTCGCGCTGCAGCCGGCGCACATCTCGCACTACCAGCTGACCCTGGAACCGAACACGGTGTTCTTCGCGCGGCCGCCGCAGGGCATTCCCGATGAAGACAATGCCTGGGACATGCAGGAACACTGCCAGGCACTGCTCGCGCAGGCCGGTTTCGGCCAGTACGAAGTCAGCGCCTACGCGCGCCCCGGCCGACAGAGCGCGCACAACCTGAACTACTGGCGCTTCGGAGATTACCTGGGCATCGGTGCCGGCGCGCACGGCAAGATCAGTTCGGGTGCCGAGGAACACGTGCTGCGACGCTGGAAGCTGAAGCATCCGCAGGCTTATCTGGACAGCGCGGGCACCCCGGCCTCGTTCGGCGGTGACGATGTGATCGCAGCCGAGCGCCTGCCGTTCGAGTACATGCTGAATCTGCTGCGCCTGCACGAAGGCTTCGGCCTGCGCGATTTCGAGTCGCGTACCGGGCTGCCGCGCAGCGTGCTGGATGCACCGCTGGCCGAGGCCGTGCAGCGCGGCTGGCTGGACGTGACGGATGGCCATGTGCAGCCGACCGAGCTGGGCCGCCGATTCACCAACGATGTGGTGAGCCTGTTCCTGGAGGAATGAGCGTCCTGCAGTAACGGGTACTGCCGGGGGGGGGGGGGGGGGGGGGGGGGGGGGGGGG
>NZ_JABEME010000029.1:2500-5339 GCF_013004645.1 Stenotrophomonas africana
AAACGCTCTGGAAAGAGCGGCCATAGAAGGTGATAGCCCTGTATCTGAAAGGGCCATTTCAGTGAAGACGAGTAGGGCGGGGCACGTGAAACCCTGTCTGAACATGGGGGGACCATCCTCCAAGGCTAAATACTACTGACCGACCGATAGTGAACCAGTACCGTGAGGGAAAGGCGAAAAGAACCCCGGAGAGGGGAGTGAAATAGAACCTGAAACCGTGTGCGTACAAGCAGTAGGAGCTCCGCAAGGAGTGACTGCGTACCTTTTGTATAATGGGTCAGCGACTTACTGTTCGTGGCAAGCTTAACCGTATAGGGGAGGCGAAGGGAAACCGAGTCTGATAAGGGCGCATAGTCGCGGGCAGTAGACCCGAAACCGGGTGATCTAGTCATGCCCAGGGTGAAGGTGCGGTAACACGCACTGGAGGCCCGAACCCACTCCCGTTGCAAAGGTAGGGGATGAGGTGTGATTAGGAGTGAAAAGCTAATCGAACCCGGAGATAGCTGGTTCTCCTCGAAAGCTATTTAGGTAGCGCCTCATATGTATCCTCTCGGGGGTAGAGCACTGTTATGGCTAGGGGGTCATCGCGACTTACCAAACCATTGCAAACTCCGAATACCGAGACGGACTGTATGGGAGACACACGGCGGGTGCTAACGTCCGTCGTGAAAAGGGAAACAACCCAGACCCACAGCTAAGGTCCCAAATTCACTGCTAAGTGGAAAACCATGTGGAAAGGCACAGACAGCCAGGAGGTTGGCTTAGAAGCAGCCACCCTTTAAAGAAAGCGTAATAGCTCACTGGTCGAGTCGGTCTGCGGGGAAGATTTAACGGGGCTAAGCAGTGAACCGAAGCTTGGGGTGCATAACTTTGTTATGCGCGGTAGAGGAGCGTTCCGTAAGCCGTTGAAGGTGGATTGAGAAGTCTGCTGGAGGTATCGGAAGTGCGAATGCTGACATGAGTAACGATAATGCGGGTGAAAAACCCGCACGCCGAAAGCCCAAGGTTTCCTTGCGCAACGTTAATCGGCGCAGGGTGAGTCGGCCCCTAAGGCGAGGACGAAAGTCGTAGTCGATGGGAAGCAGGTTAATATTCCTGCACCTCGCGTAAGTGCGATGGAGGGACGGAGAAGGTTAGGTGTACCAGGCGTTGGTTGTCCTGGGGAAAGGCGGTAGGTTTGGATCTTTGGCAAATCCGGGATCCTCTAAGACCGAGCACCGAGACGAGCCTTTATGGCAAAGTCACTGATACCACGCTTCCAGGAAAAGCTCCTAAGCTTCAGCTTACGCAGACCGTACCGTAAACCGACACAGGTGGGTAGGATGAGAATTCTCAGGCGCTTGAGAGAACTCGGGTGAAGGAACTAGGCAACATGGCACCGTAACTTCGGGAGAAGGTGCACCCTTTTTGGTGGCTCGTGCGAGCTATAGCTGAAGAGGGTCGCAGTAACCAGGCCGCTGCGACTGTTTATCAAAAACACAGCACTCTGCAAACACGAAAGTGGACGTATAGGGTGTGACGCCTGCCCGGTGCTGGAAGGTTAATTGATGGGGTCAGCCGCAAGGCGAAGCTCTTGATCGAAGCCCCAGTAAACGGCGGCCGTAACTATAACGGTCCTAAGGTAGCGAAATTCCTTGTCGGGTAAGTTCCGACCTGCACGAATGGCGTAACGACAGCGGCGCTGTCTCCACCCGAGACTCAGTGAAATTGAAATCGCTGTGAAGATGCAGCGTTCCCGTGGCAAGACGGAAAGACCCCGTGAACCTTTACTATAGCTTTACACTGAACGTTGAGTTCGTCTGTGTAGGATAGGTGGGAGGCTATGAAACTGTGGCGCTAGCTGCAGTGGAGCCATCCTTGAAATACCACCCTGTCGTGCTTGACGTTCTAACCTGGGCCCATTATCTGGGTCGGGGACCGTGTATGGTGGGTAGTTTGACTGGGGCGGTCTCCTCCTAAAGAGTAACGGAGGAGCTCGAAGGTACGCTCAGCGCGGTCGGACATCGCGCACTGTGTGCAAAGGCATAAGCGTGCTTGACTGCAAGATCGACGGATCAAGCAGGTAGGAAACTAGGACTTAGTGATCCGGTGGTTCTGTATGGAAGGGCCATCGCTCAACGGATAAAAGGTACTCCGGGGATAACAGGCTGATACCGCCCAAGAGTTCATATCGACGGCGGTGTTTGGCACCTCGATGTCGGCTCATCACATCCTGGGGCTGTAGTCGGTCCCAAGGGTATGGCTGTTCGCCATTTAAAGTGGTACGCGAGCTGGGTTCAGAACGTCGTGAGACAGTTCGGTCCCTATCTGCCATGGGCGTTGGAGATTTGAGAGGGGCTGCTCCTAGTACGAGAGGACCGGAGTGGACGAACCTCTGGTGTTCCGGTTGTCACGCCAGTGGCATTGCCGGGTAGCTATGTTCGGAAGCGATAACCGCTGAAAGCATCTAAGCGGGAAGCGCGCCTCAAGATGAGATCTCCCGGGGCACAAGCCCCCTGAAGGAACCATGTAGACTACGTGGTTGATAGGTCAGGTGTGTAAGTACAGCAATGTATTGAGCTAACTGATACTAATGATCCGAGAGGCTTGACCATATAACCTCAAGTTGCCTTGGCTTTACGACAGCGTCGTAAGAGCATCCAAGTGCACGCTACGTCACAAGAACTATGCGAGGCTGGCGCCTTGTCCCCGAGGGACGAGTGCGACTCTCCAAAAGCCTCCCTGGTGAAATTAGCGCTGTGGAACCACCCGATCCCATCCCGAACTCGGAAGTGAAACGCAGCTGCGCCGATGGTAGTGTGGCTCAAGCCATGCGAGAGTAGGTCATCGCCAGGGTTTA
>NZ_JABEME010000003.1 GCF_013004645.1 Stenotrophomonas africana
GCCTGGAACGACGGTGAACGCCCGGGCCGTCCGGCCGGTGGCGAAGCGCTGGCGCTGCGTTCGGCGTGGGCAATGCTGAAGCAGCGCTACAGCTGATCGGGTGGGTGCCGACCGTTGGTCGGCACGCTTTGGTCGGCACGGGATCTGACCCCATTGGAGGCGCCATTTAACCGGCGTCGGTTTTCTGGCCTACGGCTGCAGGGTCCAGCGGCCGGAATTCTGGCGCTGGAGCGGGACAATGGGTCCGTCGTGCTGGGTGTAGATGAAGCGGCCCTGGTGGTCGCTCTGGCAGGTCAGCAGCAGGGTGTAGTGGGCGGGACCGGCCGGGTAGGCCTCGGTCATCTGGATTTCCGCGATATGCGGGGCCAGGCGTTGATAGCGGTAGCTGCCGCCGATGCGGAGGTCGGTGCCGAGGATGTCCAACACGTACTGGTTGTTGTCAAAGCTGAGCTGCACCATGCGTCCGGCGTTGGGGGTGTCCGGTGCGTACAACGGGTCGCTGAGGTTGGTGAACTGGCGTTGGTCGAGCGTGGCGGGCAGGGTGCAGCTGGCCGCGGTGGCCAGGGCCGGGCAGAGCAGAACGGCGAGCAGTATCAGGTGATGCATGGTGGGAGCTCCTTGGGGTGTCCCTCCAATGCACCGCAGTTCGGCTCCGCTGTCTTTAGGAAAACGTGTAAAGGAGGGCAGAAACACCAACGCCCGGGCAAGCCCAGGCGTTCGTGCCCCCTTCATGCTGGTAGCGCGCTTCAGCCGGCCAGTTCGGCCTGCTCGCGCTCGATGCCGTACTTGCGCAGCTTTTCCACCAGCGTGGTACGGCGCAGGCCGAGCAGCTGCGCGGCGTGGGCGACAACGCCCTGGGTGCGTTCCAGTGCTTCGTTGATCAGGCCCAGTTCGATGTTGGCCATGTGGTTGCGCAGGTCCAGACCGTCGTCGGGCAGTGCCGCCGGGGCGGCGGCGCGATTGACGGCAATGCCGTGCTCCAGTGCCGGTTGGCTGCCGCTGCCCGGGGTATGGAACGAGAAACTGCGCAGGTCCAGGCGTTCTTCGCTGGCAACCGGAACCTCAGGTGCCGGCGCGGGGGCGGCCAGCGCGGCATCGCCACGATAGCGGGCCGGCAGGTCCTGCACGCGCACCGAACCGCCCGGATGCAGCACCGCCAGGCGTTCGACCAGGTTGGTCAGCTCGCGCACGTTGCCCGGCCAGTCATAGCCGGCCAGGGCCTGCAGGGCTTCCGGGGTGAAGCGCACTTCGCCACGGCCGGTGCGCGCCAGCTGTGCGGCGATGGTTTCCACCAGCGCCGGCAGGTCTTCGCGACGCTCGCGCAGGGCGGGCACGTCGATCGGGAACACGTTGAGGCGGTAGAACAGATCCTCGCGGAACTTGCCTTCGGCGATGCGCGTTTCCAGATCGCGGTGGGTCGCGGCCACGACGCGCACGTTGCAGCGGATGGTCTGGTTGCCACCGACGCGCTCAAAGCTGCGTTCCTGCAGCACGCGCAGCAGCTTCACCTGCATGGGCAGGCTCATGTCGCCGATTTCGTCGAGCAGCAGAGTGCCGCCCTCGGCCATTTCGAAACGGCCCTTGCGCGCGGTCAGTGCGCCAGTAAAGGCACCCTTTTCGTGGCCGAACAGTTCGCTTTCCAGCAGGTCGGCCGGAATGGCGCCGCAGTTGATCGCCACGAACGGACCATCACGGCGCGGCGAGCGCTGGTGGATCGCACGCGACACGACTTCCTTGCCGGTACCGGATTCGCCCAGCACCAGTACAGTGGTATCGAATGCGGCAACCTGCTCGATCATGGTACGCAGTGCAGTCACCGCCGGGCCGTTGCCGGTCGGGCCTTGATCCTGCGCGGCGCCGGCCTGGTGCTCGGCGTCCAGGCGCTTGAGGCTGGCACGGCGCAGCAGGGCTTCCATCTGCGCATGGCGCAGCGGCGTTTCCAGCGGCCAGATGTTGGCTTCGTGCAGACCGTGCTGCTGGGCAAACGCTGCAGCATCACCATCGGCCAGCAGCACCGGCGGCGGCAGGCTGCTGCCGCCCAGCCAGTGGTACAGCGCAGTGCTGGCGGCGGTGTCGCCCAGGCTGCCGACGATCACGGCCATCCAGTCGTTCTGGCGCTGGCGGCCCAGGTCGAAGTCGGCCGCGTCGGCAACCCAGCGCGGGTTGAAATCCATGAACTCCAGCAGGGCAACGGTGCGCTCTGCGCGCACGGCGTCGTTGTCCAGCACCAGGATGCGCGATTCGCTCACGATCGATCCTCCCTGAGGCCTTCCAGGATCGGCATGACTTCCTGGATGTAGGACAGCTTGCTGACAAAATTGTCGGCGCCGGCGCGCAGCGCGTGTTCGCGGTGCTCGGCGTCGTCGAAGTGGCTGGCGATCACGATGTACGGTGCATCGTCCTGCGACTTGATCAGGCGGGTGGCCTGCAGGCCACCCATTTCCGGCATGGCCAGGTCCATCAGCACCACCTGCGGGCGCAGCGTCTCCGAGCGTTCGATCGCTTCCAGGCCGTTGCCGGCGCTGCCGACGATCTGCAGCCAGTCGATCTTGCGGAAATGGCGCATCGCCGCATTGATGAAGCCCTCGTGGTCATCGACCAACAGGACCGTGAGCTTGTTCATGTCCAACATCCTTTTCAGCCCACCCGGGCCAGCTGCGGTTGCCTGGCGCCAAGCCGGCGCCGTTCACGGGCCGGGGCGATGTCCAGTTGTTCTCGGTATTTTGCGACGGTTCGGCGGGCAATGTTCACCCCCTGACGCGACAGCAGGCCGGCGATGGCCTCGTCGGCCAACGGGCGGCCGGCCGGTTCGGCGTCGATCAGGCGGCGGACCATGGCCTTCACGGCCTGGCCGGAGACGCTGGCACCTTCCAGGCGAACGGCGAAGAAGTGCTTCAGCTCGAAGGTGCCACGGGGGGTCTGCAGGAACTTGCCGGTGGTGATGCGCGAGACGGTGGACTCGTGCATGCCGATTTCCTCGGCTACTTCCTTCAGGGTCAGCGGCGCCATGGCCTCCTCGCCTCGCACCAGGAACGCGGCCTGGCGCTCGACGATCACCCGCGCGGTGCGCAGAAGGGTGTCGTAGCGCATCGACAGGCCGCGGCTGAACCAGCGCGCTTCCTGCAGCATTTCGCGCAGTGCCGGTGCGGCCTCGCTGGTCTCGGCCAGGGCCTGTTCGTACTGGCTGTTGATCGAGACGCGGCGGCTGGTGGCCGGGTTCAGCGCGACCTTCCACTGGTCGTCGGCGTGCCAGGCGACCACGTCCGGCACCACCACGGCATTGCGTTCGGGCAGCAGGCTGTCACCCGGGCGCGGCTGCAGCGAGAGGATCAGGCGCACGGCTTCGCGCACGTCGTCGATCTCGGCGTCGTGCAGGCGGGCGAGGGCGGGGTAGTCATGCGCGGCCAGCGCGTCGAGTGCGCCATCGAGAATGCGGGTGGCCAGGTGGCGGGCGGGGACTACGCCGTGGAGGCTGCGCAGCTGCGCCTGCAGGCCTTCGCGCAGGTCCTGCGCGGCCATGCCGGCGGGCTCGCCGTGCAGCAGTTGCTGGCGGATGGCTTCGACGCCGTCGGCGGCGATATCGAACTGGGCGCTGGCCAGCAGCTGCAGCTGGTCCAGCGGTGCCTGCAGGTAGCCGGCCTCGTCGCAGTGATCGAGCCAGAATGCTGCGACGGCCAGCTGGCGGTCGTCCATGTCCAGCGACAGGCGCTGCAGCACCCGCAGCTGCGGGTCGGTCGATTCGCCGGCGGCGATGCGCGCCATGCGGTCGTCGTCGCCGTCCTGCCAGCTGGCGCCGGCCACGTCCCACATCGACGACTCGGGCAGTTCGTCGAAGGCGGCGGTGTCCATCGTGGTGGCACTGGCCTGGGTGGCATCGGCGGCGGGCGCTTCGGCCTCTTCGATCTCCAGCAGCGGGTTGGAGTCCAGCAGGCGCTGGATTTCCTGCTCCAGGTGCAGGCCATCGAGCTGCAGCAGCCGGATCGACTGCAGCAACTGCGGGGTGAGGTGAAGTTGTTGGCCCAGCTGGGTCGAGAGTGCAGCCTTCATCGTGGTTCCCCGGCACCGCTCCCCGGCGCCTTGTGGAACACATCTTGCTTTTGATCCGGCGGGGGCGGAATCAGGGGGTTCCTGAGGGGCTTGGTGAATGTCCCGACAGGGTGTAGGGGTATTCCCTACATCGACGCGGATTGTTGACGATGATCGCTGCTAAGTTGCTGATTTCCGGTGCAGGGCCCGGATTGATCGGGCTGCGCCGTGTACGGATTCCTGTCGGGGAGTGTTGGGATGACGGGAATTCGACGCTGGGTGCGGGTTGGCTGCGTCGGCTGTCGATAGAGACGATCACCGGTAGAGTCGACTGTCAGTCGACTGCTCTCCGATCAGACCAAGGAAAAGTCCCGCGCTCCGCGCGCAAGTCGCCTGACAGTCGACTCTACCAACAGCCCACTCTACCCAGCCATCGCTTCGTCCCGCTGAGGCTGGCGCTTATTCCAGCTCGTGCTGGTGGCGCGCGGCCAGCAGCAGCAGATCGTTGGCGCGGCGGCAGCCGAGCGATTCCATCATGCGTGCGCGGTGGGTCTCCACCGTCTTGACGCTGATGCCGAGGTCGGCGGCGATTTCCTTGTTGCTCTCACCCTTGCCGATGCGGCGCAGGATCTCGCGCTGACGCGGCGACAGCGCGGCGATGCCGGTGGGCTTCTCGCGGCCGAGCATCGGTGCCAGCATCTTGGCGGAGATCTGCGGGCTCAGGAACACCTGGCCGGCGTGCGCGGCGCGCAGCGCCAGTTCCAGCTCCTGCGGTGCTGCATCCTTGACCACGAACCCGACCGCGCCGCGGTCCAGCGCATCGCGCACGTGAGCGGCATCGTCGTGCATGGTCATCATCACCACCCGGGTACCGGGCGCGCGCAGGCGGATGTCGCTGAGTGCTTCCAGGCCGGTGCGGCCCGGCAGCGAGAGGTCCATCAGCACCACATCCGGTGCGTGCTGCAGGGCCAGCTGCAGTGCCTGTTCGGCGTTGCTGGCCTCGGCAACAAGCTGCACGTCGGCAAACCCCTGCAGCAGCCGCGCCAGGCCGGCGCGGACGAGGGTGTGATCGTCGACGATGAGAACTCGCACAGGCACGCAACAGATCCGTGTAGGGGAGTCCACCTTAACTTAGCTGAACGGGCGCGCCAAGGCTTGCCCGCAAAGCGTGATGGTGGCAGGTTTCAGCGGGCGCGGCGCGCCTCGGCCACCTGGCGGCGGTGCAGGCGGAACAAGTGCCGCTCCATTGCCATCTCAAGGCCATCGCCAAGACGCTGGAAACGCAGCCACAGGTAGTGACCGCCGCCACCGTCCGCCGCTTCGGCGATCACTTCCACCGGCAGGTCGATGTGGTCGGGCAGCCAATCGCTGGGCTGCAGGCGCACCACGCCGGCCTGGCCAGGGCTGGCGCCACTGCGTGGGCCCAGCTGCAGGCGGATGCCGCGGCGCGACCAGCGCACGGGGCGCAGGGTCAGTTCCTGGCCCTGCTGGCGTACCAGACGGCCGAGCAGCACCATCGCCAGATCCAGCTTGGCCTCCAGCCGCTGCAACTGCAGGCTGGCTTCATTGCGGTCGTCATGTTCGTCAACGCGGCTGTCTTCAACCAGCGCCAGGCTGCGCAGCAGGCCTTCGGCGCTGCTGGTGCGACCGGCCGCGCTGCCTGCCTGGAACTCGGCCGGCAGGGCCAGCTCGCAGCTGAGCGTCTCGTCGAACAGCTCGCTTTCGGCCGGATGATGCAGCGACGTGGTCGGCAGTTGGGTCATGCCAGCGATTCTGCCTGCAGGTAGGCATGTGCCGCGCGAAGGGAGCGCTGACCGTCGTTCATCAGTGCGGCTGCTGCATCACGGCGCTGGCGCAGCAGGCCGAGCAGATTCTGCTGGCGTTCGAACAGCGCGGTCAGCGGTGCGTGGTCGTCGGCGGTCAGCGGCTGGCTGAGCAGTGCATGCAGGGTGCTGTCGTGACCGTCGAGCAGGCTGTCGGCCTGCTCGAGGGACTCGTCGCCCAGGGCCTTCTCGAAGGCGTCCAGCTGGGCGTGCAGTTCGTGCAGGCTCATGGCGCCACC
Organism: Stenotrophomonas africana; assembly: GCF_013004645.1. Classification (GTDB taxonomy): domain Bacteria; phylum Pseudomonadota; class Gammaproteobacteria; order Xanthomonadales; family Xanthomonadaceae; genus Stenotrophomonas; species Stenotrophomonas africana. The sequence goes on from NZ_JABEME010000003.1 coordinate 6,089, forward strand.
GCGGCCGGGCGGCGCTGTTCCTGCGGGATCGCATTCCAGGCGCTGTCGATCTCGCCCAGCAGCTGAAGCGATTCATCCAGCGCGGCACGATCGTTGTGCAGGTTGGCCTCGGTCAGGCGCTGCAGCACGTAGTCGTACAGCGCCGACAGATTCCCGGCGATCTCGCCGCCGGCTTCATGATCCAGCGAGCCGTTGAGGTGGCCGACAATCGCACAGACCTCGCCGATCGCCTTGCCCTTGCCGGCCTGGTCGCCGCGCTCAAGGCTGGCCAGCGCGCGCCGTACGCGCTCCAGCGCGCCGGCCAGCAGCATCGCCACCAGCTTGTGCGGATCGGCATCGGCGACCGCACTGGTCACTCCCACCTGGCGGTACTGCTCGGCATATTGACGGCTGGAACCGTACATTCGTGATTCTCCTTGCGCGGGGTGCCGCCGGCTGATCGTGGGATCGGTACCGACGGCGCGGCGATGATTGCTGTTGCGTCCGTTATCGGTGCGTTGCGCGCCAAACTTGAGCGTTGCACGCAGTCCTTTAGCGGTTCAGCTGTGCCAGCTGCTGCTGCAGTGCGGAGTTGCTCTGCTGCAGTTTGCCCATCAGGCTGTCGAGCGCCAGGAACTGCTTCTTGTAGCGTTCCTCGACGTTCTTCATGCGCGTGTCGAGGTCCTTGCGGCGCTTGTCGATGTTGTCCAGCGTGGTGTTCAGGCCCTTGGTGCGGGCGACGAAGGCGCCTTCCTTGCCGACGGTGGTGCTGACGTAGCCGTCAACCATGGTGTACAGCGTGCCAGCACCGCCGGTGTCACCAGTGATGGCCGAGCGGATCTTTTCAGGCTGGCTGGCCAGTGCTGCGGCAAACTTGGTGGTGTCGAGCACCAGGCTGCCGTCGGCGTTGGGATAGCCACGGGTCTGCAGGCCCAGCACCTTCGGGTCCAGGCCGTCGGCGGAGAGCTCCTTCAGTACGCTCGACATCATCGAACGCAACTGGCTGGAGGCGCCGCGCATCTGCGCGTCGCCGGTCAGGGTGGCGGCTTCCTTGGTCTTGGCGTCGTACTTGGTTTCAGTGTTGATCGCCGCGATCGCCGCGTTATAGGCGGTCACGAACTCCTGCATGACCTTGGTCGCGGCGGCAGTGTCGGTGCTGATCACCACGGTGCTCCTGCCGGGAACTTTCAGGTTCAGGGTCAGGCCCGGTACCGCATCGGTCACCGTGTTGCTGGCACTGACCACGTTCACGCCATCGATGGTCAGTTCGGCATCCGCTGCAGCGGTGTTCTGTTTCAGACTGCCGACCAGTGCACCCAGCTTCGGGTCGCTGCCGGCATACTCCAGCTTGATCGCATTGGCGGCACCGGTCTTTTCCTGGGCGATCGACAGATACTGGTTGTCGCCCGAGCTGATCAGCGTGGCCTGCACGCCTTCCTTGCGCCCGGCGGCATCGATCTTGTTGCGGATCGTGGTCAGGGTGTCGCCGTCCTCCACCGCCACGTTCATGGTCTTCGCCTTGTCGCCCACGCCAACGGTCAGCGTCAAGGTTCCGGCGCCGAAGGTGTCGGTCTTCGGTACCGAGGTGTCGGCAATCAGCTTGTGTGCCGTGGCGAGGGATTTCACCTCCACTTGATGCGTACCGTTGGAGGCCGCTGCCTTGGTCGTGCCCACGTCGTACAGCGCCACCGATGCCGTCAGCACATCATCTGCATTGTTCGGACCGGCCTTGCCCGTGGCGGTGACGGTACGGGTGTCGAAGGCCGTCGTGGCCTTGAGCGCAGTCAGAGCGGTCTTCAGCTTATCGAAGGCCGCCGTGACGGTGCCGATCGACGACAGCTGCATCTTGGCCTTGGACTGCTGCAGGTTCAGCGCATTGTCGGCGGGCTTGCGGTCGGCTGCGACCAGCTGGTTGACGATGTCCGAGATATTGAGTCCCGAGCCAATGCCACCGTATCCAAAGTCTGCCACGTCGTTTCTCCTGGTATCCGGGCCTGGCCGCCGTGCGGTGGCCCGTCGTCAACGAAAATAGCGGCCTGCGCCGCTGGGTCTTGAGGACTTCGTTGATGCATGTGCCGTGCCAATGCTCCGGCGCGGGTTCTGGCACGCGGGTTGCAGGAGGGTTGGGGCAGGGTGCGGGTAGGTTCACCGCGGGCTGCCGGGAGTCTGCAAAAAGCCCTCCCCCAATGCAGGGGAGGGATCAGGCTACTGACAATCGGGGGGAGACGAAGCCGCCCGGTACGTACAGTCAAAGGTACAGCGCTGAAAGAGAGGTCCGCAGGAGCGGGCGATGCCAAGCCGGTTCGGGAGTGATCCCGGGCCGGGCATGGCCCGCGCCTTCGTGCATCGTGGCTTCCCGGTTGCCGCTGCCGTCGGTTCGACCCGACGGCAGCGGCGCCTTCTTGCTGTGTATCAGCGCAGCAGGCTGAGCACGCCCTGCGGCACCTGGTTGGCCTGGGCCAGCATGGCCGTACCGGCCTGCTGCAGGATCTGGGTGCGGGTCAGTTCGGCGGTTTCCTTGGCGAAGTCGGTGTCCTTGATGCGGCTGCGCGACGAGGACAGGTTTTCCGACGAGGTCTGCAGGTTGGCCACGACCGAGGTGAAGCGGTTCTGGATCGCACCGAGGTCGGCGCGGGTGCTGTTGATCGCACCCAGGGCCTTGTCGACCACTTCCAGGGCCTGCTGCGCGCCGAGCACGGTGCTCACGTCCAGCTTCTGCACGTTGGCCGAAGTGTCAGCACCGGCGGTGTAGGCACCGGCGGCGGCCGCAGTGCCCCAGGTCTTGGCAGTGGCGTCGTAGTCGCTGCGCATCAGGGCGATGTCGGCAGTGGCAACGGCCTTGCCTTCCTTCACCGAGCTCAGCTTCAGGGTGCCGTCGGCGTTGGCTTCGGCGTAGATGCCGGCCTCGCCGATCTTGGCGTTGATGGCGGTTGCAACGGCCTTGGATGCGTCAGCCGTGGTGGCGCCGGCCTTCACTTCGACGGTGCCGATATCCACGCCCATCACCGTGCCCGAGAAGCGCGCACCGTCGGTGCTGGCAGTCAGGGCCGCGGTTGCACCGGTCGCGAAGGTCGAGGTGCCCAGCGAGCCCGCCTTGGCGTCGATGGTCTTGTCGATGGCGATCGACTGGCCGGCGTTGGCGCCGACCTGGAACAGCTGGCTGGAGAACGAGCCGTCCAGCAGCTTGGTGCCGTTGAAGTCCGACTGCTTGGCGACGCGGTCGATTTCCGAGACCAGCTGGGTCACTTCGGCCTGCAGCGCCTTGCGGTCACTGGCCGAGTTGGTGGCGTTGGAGGCCTGCACCGACAGCTCGCGGACGCGCTGCAGGTTGTTGCCGATTTCGGTCAGCGAACCTTCGGCGACCTGGGCCAGCGAGATGCCGTCGTTGGCGTTGCGGATGGCGACGTCGGTACCGCGGATCTGCGTGCCGAAGCGCTCGGAGATCGCCAGGCCGGCGGCGTCGTCCTTGGCGCTGTTGATGCGCGAACCGGAGGACAGGCGCTGGATGGTGGTGGCCAGCGAGCTGCCGCTGGTGCTCAGGTTACGCTGAGCATTCAGCGACATCGTGTTGGTGTTGATGACTTGTGCCATGGTGCTTTTCCTTTGGCGAAGGTGGGACGTGTTTCAGGAGCCGGGCGCCGCTTCATGCGGCGCCCGGAGGTCGAGCAGAGAGCGGATCAGCGCAGCAGGCTGAGCACGCCCTGCGGCACCTGGTTGGCCTGGGCCAGCATGGCCGTACCGGCCTGCTGCAGGATCTGGGTGCGGGTCAGCTCGGCGGTTTCCTTGGCGAAGTCGGTGTCCTTGATGCGGCTGCGCGACGAGGACAGGTTTTCCGACGAGGTCTGCAGGTTGGCCACCACCGAGGTGAAGCGGTTCTGGATCGCGCCGAGGTCGGCGCGGGTGCTGTTGATCGCACCCAGGGCCTTGTCGACGATTTCCATTGCCTGCTGGGCGCCCTTCACGGTGCTCACGTCCAGGTTGCTGGCGTACTTGGCGGCCGGCGCCGCAGCATCGGCAGTGGCCGTGAAGGTCGCCTGCGTGTTGCCTGCCCAGGTGCCGGGGGTCGCGGTGATCGCCTTGAACGAGCCATCAGCGTTGGCGCTGTCCTTGACCGAGGTCAGGGTGACGCCGGCGGTGCCGTTCACTTCGGCGTAGACGCCGGTCTCGCCGATCTTGGCGTTGATCGCGGTCACCAGCGCTTCACGCGAGGCCTTGCCGGTGGCAGCGGCGTCGGCGCCCTGCTTGACCGAGACGTCAGCGATGGCCACGCCATTGATGGACAGGCCGGTGGTGCTGAAGTCAGCGTTGGTGCCCGGATCGGCCAGGGCCAGCGCGTTGGTATCGAAGCGGGCACCACCCAGGGCGTTGGCCTTGGCGTCGATGGTCTTGTCGATGGCGATGGCCTGGCCGGCGTTGGCGCCCACCTGGAACAGCTGGCTGGAGAACGAACCGTCCAGCAGCTTGGTGCCGTTGAAGTCCGACTGCTTGGCCACGCGGTCGATTTCCGAGACCAGCTGGGTCACTTCGGCCTGCAGGGCCTTGCGGTCGCTGGCCGAGTTGGTGGCGTTGGAGGCCTGCACCGACAGCTCGCGGACGCGCTGCAGGTTGTTGCCGATTTCGGTCAGCGAACCTTCGGCGACCTGGGCCAGCGAGATACCGTCGTTGGCGTTGCGGATGGCGACGTCGGTACCGCGGATCTGCGTGCCGAAGCGCTCGGAGATCGCCAGGCCGGCGGCGTCGTCCTTGGCGCTGTTGATGCGCGAACCGGAGGACAGGCGCTGGATGGTGGTGGCCAGCGAGCTGCCGCTGGTGCTCAGGTTACGCTGAGCATTCAACGACATCGTATTGGTGTTGATGACTTGTGCCATGAGGAGAGGTCCTTGAGCGGTTGCACGTGAGTTGGGTTAGACGCCCCCGACGTGCCCCGGGGGCGGCTCATGTCAGCGCTGCAACAGGCTGAGCACGTTCTGCGGTACCTGGTTGGCCTGGGCCAGCATGGCCGTACCGGCCTGCTGCAGGATCTGGGTGCGGGTCAGCTCGGCGGTTTCCTTGGCGAAGTCGGTATCGCGGATGCGGCTGCGCGATGCCGACAGGTTCTCCGAGGAGGTCTGCAGGTTGGCCACCACCGAGGTGAAGCGGTTCTGGATGGCGCCGAGGTCGGCGCGGACGCTGTTGACCGACTCCAGGGCCTTGTCGACGATCGACATCGCCTTCTGCGCGCCCTCGGCGGTGGTGACGTTCAGGTCCTTGACGAAGCTGACCGCTGCACCGGTCAGGGTGCCGCCGTTGGTGCTGGTCTCGGTCAGGCCCAGGCCGGCGAGGGTGGCGGCGGTGACGCCGGTCGGCGGCGTTGCGGCGCTGACGCCCAGGGCGAAGGTCTGGCCATCCTTGACCGACGCCAGGCTGATGACACCGGCATTGACCGAAGCAACCACGCCGGTTTCGCCCAGCTTGTTGTTGATCGCCGCAGCGGTGGCCGAGGTGATCGATTCGCCGGCCTTCACGGTGAAGTCACTGATGGTGACCGTAGTGGCGGTGCCACCCGGCGGAGTGACCGAGACCTGCAGGCCCGAGTAGGTGGTGTCGGCGGTGGCCTTGTCGGCGGCGGCCAGGCTGGTGCCGGTGTAGCCGTTGGCAAAGGTGGCCGCGCCCAGTGAATCGGCCTTGGCGTTGACCACGCTGTTGATGGCGATGGCCTGGCCGGCGTTGGCGCCGACCTGGAACAGCTGGCTGGTGAAGCTGCCATCCAGCAGCTTGGTGCCGTTGAAGTCGGCCTGCTTGGCCACGCGGTCGATTTCGGAGACCAGCTGGGTCACTTCGGCCTGCAGCGCCTTGCGGTCGCTGGCCGAGTTGGTGGCGTTGGAGGCCTGCACGCCCAGTTCGCGGATGCGCTGCAGGTTGTTGCCGACTTCGTTCAGCGAACCCTCGGCGACCTGGGCCAGCGAGATGCCGTCGTTGGCGTTGCGGATGGCCACGTCCAGACCACGGATCTGGGTGGTGAAGCGCTCGCTGATGGCCAGGCCGGCCGCGTCGTCCTTCGCGCTGTTGATGCGCAGGCCAGACGAGAGGCGCTGGATGGTCGTAGCGAGCGAGCTGCCGCTGGTGCTCAGGTTGCGCTGAGCGTTGAGCGACATCGTATTGGTGTTGATTACCTGTGCCATGGGGTCGTCTCCTCTTATATGGAACCCGTTGGTGAATGAAACGAAGCGCCGCCTGTTTTTTTGTGTGGCTGTGTGCTTCGCTGTTGCCAAATGAATAACGGCGCTTTGTCAACAACCTTTAGCCGTGAATTCCGTTGAAGCCGCAATTCGTTGCCGGAGGCTGTTTTTCCGGGGTTTTCCAACCCTGGAAGGGCGTGGAAGTGCCCCCGGAAGGGGCGGCTGGGCAAGCCCAGCCAGCGCTGATGAAGGTATCGGCGGGGGCCAGCCTGGCTTGATGGGCAATCACGGAAAATGCGCGCAGGGCGGGCTGGTGCGCCGGCGTGTTCCGCGGCAACGGACCGCAGAAACGAAAAAGGCCGCGATGCAGGGCATCGCGGCCTTTCAGGGGTGACGCTGGGGAAGCGTCAGCGGATCTTGTTGAACAACGACATCGACTGCATCTGCGAGAAGATCGTCTGTGCCGCCTGCAGCGCGGTGCTCTGCAGCTGGTACTGGCTCAGTGCATCGGCGTAGTCCAGGTCGCGCATCTGCGACAGCGTGGTCTTCAGGGTCACGCTGTTCGCTTCACGCATGTCGGCGGCATTGTCCAGTGCCTTCAGCTGCGCACCGCCGGCCGCACGCGAATCGATCATCCGCTCCGACGCACGGGCCACATCGCGCAGGGCGCTCTGCAGTTCGTTCTGCTGCGCGCTCATCTTGGCGGTGGTGCCGGTGTCGGCATCAAGCGCGGCAATCAACTTGTCCATGGTGTCGAAGATGTCGCGGCTGGTTGCCGGCTTCACACTGAAGCTGTCACCGGCAGCGGGTGCGCCGGTGATCTGCAGGCGTACACCGTTGACTTCGACGTTGTCACCGGCCTTGAACGTGCCGGTGCCGGTCACGTTGCCAGCACCGTCCAGTACCTGGTACTGGTCGGCGGCGGTGAAGCGGATGCTGAAGGACTGGCCGTTCCAGCTGTCGCTGCCATCGCGGGTGATGTTGGTCAGCACGCCGTTGCCGGTATTGCCGGCCGCGGCAACACCATCGACGAAGCCGTCGCCGGTAGGAATGCGCATGAAGATTTCGCTGCCGGGCAGGGCATCCCGTACATAGGTATCGGGGCCGACTTCAATCTGGCGCTGGGTCTGGTCGCCACGGTAGACCACCTTGCCATTGATCTTGGCGAACGGCGGATCACCATCGTTGGTGCCGCCGAACACGTAGCGGCCGGTGCCGTCCTCGGCGTTGGCCAGCGACAGCAGGCCCTCGCGGATCTGGTTCAGTTCGGTGATCAGCGTTTTCTTGTCGGTGGCGCCCAGTGCCGGATTGCTGGCCTGGATGGTCAGGTCGTTGACGCGCGCCATCAGATCGTTGACCTGGGCCAGGGTGTTTTCCTGTACGCCCAGTCGGTTCTGCACGTTGCCGGCATTGAGCTTCATCCGGTCCAGGGCTGCCAGGCTGCGATCAAGGCCCACGGCAGCACCGGCGCCGACCGGATCGTCCTTCGCGCTGACGATCTTGCTGCCGGTGGCGATCTGCTGCTCCAGGTGGCTGAGCTTGGCCTGCTTGGCCATCATCAGCGACACCGACTGGTTGTACATCATGCTGGTGGAGATGCGGCTGCTCATCGGCGGACGGCTCCCAGGATGGTCTGGAACATGCTGTCGGCGGTGGAGATCAGCTGCGAGGCCGCCTGGTAGGCCTGCTGCAGGCGCAGCATGTCGGCGGCTTCCTCGTCCAGGTTGACGCCGGACACTTCATCGCGCGCTTCCTGCGCCTTGTCATTGATCACCAGCTGGGCGTCCAGCGAGTACTCGGCCGAACGTGCTGCGGCGCCGACCTGGGTGGTGAGGCCGCCCAGCGCGCCGTTCAGCGTCACGGTGCCAGCGTTGAACGCCTTGGCGCTCTCGACCTTGGCCAGCTTGGCGGCATTGCTGTTGTCCGAGGAGCCGGCCGGGGTCGGGGTGATGTTGAAGGTGTCGCCGACCTTCGGAGCGCCGTCCAGCACGAAGCTCCAACCGTTGGCACTGATGGTCTGGCCGGGGGTGTAGGTCTGCGGCGGGCCGCCATCGATGGTGTAGGTGGTGGCCGAGGTGAACACGATCGCGGCCGGATTGCGCAGGTTGGCGTTGGTCGAATCGCTGACGGTGACCCCGCTGAGCTTGCCGGTGCCGGTGTTGGAGGTCGCGGCCGCGCCCTTCACCGCAGCAGCAGCGGCGATGCGCGAGGGATCGGTGATCGCCACTTCCATGCTGCCGGCCACACCTGCGGTGGGCTGGAGCAGGAACCGATCGTTGGCGGCCGGAGTGCCGCCGACCACCATTTTGACGCCGTTGATCACCAGCGGGTCGGCAGCGGTGCCAGTGCCGGTCAGTGGAACACTGGCGCCGGTGTCGGCGCGGCTGGCCTTCCAGTTGGTGCCGTCGAACTGCAGCACCACGTTCTGTGCATCCAGCTTGCCGAGGTCGCCATAGGTGGCGCTCAGGCTCGCGGTGCCGGCGTTGGCGTTGTTGGCGGTGACGCGCGGGTTGCCGATGTTGAAGAAGTCGCCACCCAGCTGGCCATACATGTCCACGCCCTGGTGATGGGCCTGGTTGAACGTTTCGGCCAGGCCCACGGCGAGCTTGCCCAGTTCCGCCTGGGCCGGGGTCAGCACGGTGTCGCGGAACTCCAGCAGGCCACCGATCTGGCCACCGACCGCCTTCGCATCAAGCCGGATCGTGTTGCCCTGGGTCTCCAGCGCCAGCTGCAGGCGCTCGGGCTGGTATGGGTCGGCCACGGTGGTGACCTTGGTCGCCGTGGTACCCACCACCAGCGCGTTGCCGCCGGCGGTGTAGACATTCATGATGCCGCCGTCCTGGATCACCGCCGTGCCGCCGGTGTAGCCGATCAGCTGGGTGATCAGCTGGTCGCGACGATCAAGCAGGTCAGGCGCTGCCGTGGCGAGGTTGGTGCCGATCGCGCCGTTGATCTGCGCGATCTCCTGCGCCAGGCGGTTGACCTCGGTGGCACCGGCCATCAGGCCGTTGTTGACCTCGCTGTTGAGGTTGTTCAGGTGCGTGTTGAGCTGCACGAAGCGATTGGCCAGCGCCTTGCCGCCGTCGAGCATGTTCTGGCGGTCGGCGGTGCCGGACGCATTGGAGGACAGGCCACTGACCGAGTCGAAGAAGTTCGACCACACACCGGCCACGTTGGTGGCGGCGTCGGAGAACAGCGCGTTGACCCGGTCGGCCATGCCGGAGAGCTGCTTCAGGCGCGCCAGCTCACCGCTGCTGTCGAGCAGGCGCGAGATGGCCAGCTGATCGGCGGTGCGGCGGATGTCGGTGATGCGGGTACCGTTGCCGACCGTGCCGTAGCCGTAGTTCTGCGGATCAGCGGTGGCGAAGTTGACCTTCTGCCGGCTGTAGCCCGGGGTATTGAGGTTGGCCACGTTGTGGCTGGTGGTCGCCAACGCACGCTGGAAGGCGAGCAGGGCACCGGTACCGGTGGAAAGTACGCTGGACATGGGGTTCCTCAACGACGAGTGATACCCAGCGCCGCGGTTGCGGTGCTGGCGAAGGTCTGGCCAAGGCGCGTGCCGGCCTCGGCGACGGCGCTGACCGCGCGCTCGATGGTCGGTCCACCGGCGATCGCGGCGATCTTGGCCGCGTAGCGCGGATCGGTGGCATAGCCGGCGCGCTGCAGGCCGCGGGCAAAGCCCTGCACGTCGGTGCCGGCCTGCAGGGCCTGCTGGTAACGCGGGCTGGTCTTCAGCAGGCGCACGTAGTCGGCGAAGCTCTCGGCCGGCGAACTGTAGGCGCGGAAGCTGGCAGTCTCGTTGCGGCGTACGCCGTCGACATATTCATGGGTGCCGGCCACGGCGCGCTGGCCGTTCCAGCCGTTGGCCTTGATGCCGAACAGGTTGTGCGAAGTGCTGCCATCGGCGTGCTTGATGTGGCGCTTGCCCCAGCCGGTTTCCAGCGCCGCCTGTGCCACCAGGGCGCGGGCATCCACGCCCAGCTCCTTGGCTGCACTCTGCGCGTGCTGCCAGATACTGGCGACGAAGCCTTCCGGGGTGTGCTCGCCCAGTTGGGCGACGGCGGTGCGGGTGGCCATCGCATCGGTTGGGTTGATCGCGGTGCCGCGATTGCTGGCGGTGGCCGACCACTGGTCGCTGCGGGCGGCCCAGTCTTCACCCTGCAGGCTGCCGATGTACGGATCTTCGGTGCCCAGCGAGCGGTGCATGCTGCTGCTCTCACGGCCGGCGATCAGGTCCAGGGCCTGCTCCATCGGCGCGACTGCCGCCTGTGCCCCCTGCTGCGCACCGGCGGCCATCTGCTGCAGCAAACGAACGGCCTGGCTGCCATCTTCCAGTGGCAGCGACGGTGCCGGCCTGGCCGGCGCATTGAGCTGGTAGGCACGGCTGGCCTTGGCCGGGTCCACGCGGGTATCCAGCGCCGGACCCTCGGCGGCCTGGCCGGACAGCTGCCGGCTGATCATGCCCGACAGGCCCAGCCCCTTGCCGCGGGTCATCGCCTCGGCAATCTTCTGGTCGTACATCTCGCGGAACATCTTGTTTTCGCCGGGGAACAGCGAGTCGCCGAAGCTGGCGTCACGCATGCTCTTGACCAGCATCTGCGCGAACTGGCCTTCCAGCTGGCGCGCGACCTTGTCGATCCTGGCCGGATCGTTCTGTTGCGCCGGGTGCAGATCGAATGCGGGATTGATACGCATATCAGATCACCTCGAGCTCGGCACTCAATGCGCCGGCCTGCTTCAGGGCTTCCAGGATCGCGATGAGATCGCCCGGTGCCGCGCCTACCGCGTTCACCGCGTGCACGATCTCGTCCAGGGTGGTGCCGCCGCTGAACTTGAACATGCGGCTGCCGTCGTTGGTGGCGGTGATGGTCGACTGCGGGCTGGCCACGGTACGCCCGCCGGACAGCGCGTTGGGCTGGCTGACGTTGGTGTTTTCCTGGATGGTCACGGTCAGCGAGCCATGCGAGATCGCGGCCGGTCCCACGCGTACCTGCTGGCCGATGACCACGGTGCCGGTGCGCGAATTGACCACTACCTTGGCCGGGGCGCTGCCCGGGGTCAGTTCCAGGTTTTCGATGCGCGCCAGCAGGCCGATGCGTGCACCCGGGTCGGTCGGCGCGGTCACGGCCACAGTCACGCCGTCGACCGCACGCGCTGCACCTTCGCCGAATGCGTTGTTGAGCGCAGCGACCATGCGCGAGACCGTGGTGAAGTCGTTGTTGTGCAGGTTCAGGGTGATGTCGCCGCCGTTGGCCAGCGGGTCGGGCAGGGCACGTTCAACGGTGGCACCGTTGGGAATACGGCCGACGCTGGGCACGTTCACCGAGACGCGGGAACCATCCTTGCCCTGCGCACCGAAGCCACCGACGATCAGGTTGCCCTGGGCGATGGCGTAGATCTGGCCGTCGGCACCGCGCAGCGGTGCCATCAGCAACGAACCGCCACGCAGCGAGACCGCGTTGCCGATCGAGGACACGGTGATGTCGATCGGCTGGCCCGGCTTGGCGAACGGCGGCAGCTCGGCGTGGATCGCTACGGCCGCTACGTTCTTCAGCTGCGGGTTGACGTTCGGCGGCACGTTGACGCCCAGCTCGCCGAGCAGGTTTTTCAGGCTCTGCACAGTGAAGGGTGCCTGGCTGGTGCGGTCGCCGCTGCCATCCAGGCCGACCACCAGGCCATAACCCACCAGCGCATTGCCGCGCACGCCGCCGACCTGGGCCAGGTCCTTGATGCGCTCGGCGCTGGCCGGGGCTGCCACGACCAGCAGCATCAGCGCCACGAACGACGCCACGCGGCGCTGCCAGGAAGAAGAGAGGAAGCGTTTCATGGCCATACTCAGAACGGCGTCAGGCCGGAGTTGAAGAAGCGGCTCAGCCAGCCCATCGCGTTGGATTGCGCGACCGGGCCGCGACCGCCGTAGACGATGCGGGCCTCGGCCACGCGGCTGGATGGAATGGTGTTGTCCTGGCTGATGTCGCCGGGGCGGACGATGCCCTGCACCTGCACCAGTTCATCGCCCTGGTTCAGCCGCAGGTTCTTCTGCCCCTGCACCACCAGGTTGCCGTTGGGCAGGCGCTGCACCACGGTGACCGTGACGCTGCCCTGCAGGCGGTTGCTCTGCGCGCTGTTGCCCTTGCCGGTGAAGTCACGCTTGCCTGCTGCCGATGCGCTGAGAATGTCCTTGCCGCCAAGGGTGACCGGCGCGCCGAGAATGGACGGTGTGCCCAGGCTCAGGTTCGATTCCTTGTTCGTGGCGGTATTCGCACTGGTCTGCGCGGTGGTGTTTTCCAGCAGGGTGATGGTCAGCAGGTCGCCAACATCGCGTGCGCGGCGGTCCGAATACAGCTGCAGGGTCGGGCCGGCGGCGTAGATGGCACCGGCGGTCGGCTGGGCCTGCGGCGGCATGATCGGCTGGATCGGCGCCATCGTCGGGTAGGGACGCACGTCGCCCGCGATCACGCAGCCACCGAGCAGGGCGGCCACGGCGCAGGCGAGGGCAGTGCGGGTGAAGTTGGAAATGGGCGACATGGCGGTTTCCCGGTTTGGCCGGTCAGAGCTTGTTGTTGAGGTAGCCGAGCATCGAATCGGTGGTGGAGATCGCCTTGGCGTTCATCTCGTAGGCGCGCTGGGTTTCGATCATCGACACCAGCTCTTCCACCACGTTGACGTTGCTGCCTTCGAGCGCGCCCTGCACCACGGTGCCGAGGCCGTTGAGCCCGGGGTTGCCGTTCTGTGCCGGACCAGAAGCGGTGGTCTCCAGGAACAGGTTCTCGCCGCGGGCCTGCAGGCCGGCCGGATTGACGAAGTCGGTCAGGGTCAGCGCACCCACTTCCACAGACGCCGCACCGTCGGCCATCTTCACGCTGATGGTGCCGTCGGTACCGATGGTCACCGACTGCGCGCCTTCGGGAATCTGGATGCCCGGCTGCACCGGGTAGCCGCTGTTGGTGACCAGCTCGCTGTCCTGGTTGATCTTGAACGAGCCGTCACGGGTGTAGGCCGAGCTGCCATCAGGCATCTGAACCTCGAAGAAGCCGCGACCGTTGACCATCACGTCCAGGGCGCGGCCGGTCTGCTGCTGGCCGCCCTGTTCGAAATTCTTGGCGGTGGCAACCACACGCACACCGGTACCCAGCTGCAGGCCGGTGGGCAGCTGCGTCTGCGCCGAGGAGGAGCCGCCGGGCTGGCGCACCTGCTGGTACAGCAGGTCTTCAAAACTGGCACGGTCCTGCTTGAAGCCGGTGGTGTTGGTGTTGGCGAGGTTGTTGGAAACCACCGACATGCGCATCTGCTGCGCATCCAGTCCGGTTTTCGCGATCCACAATGCCTGGTTCATCTTCGGTGTCCTGTCTGGTGAAGCCGGCCGCGTGGTGCGGCCCTTGAATGCGGGTGTGCAAGCGGTGTGCCAGCGCAGGCATCAGCCGGCGCCGGAATTCCGTCAGCTGCCCAGGCGCAGCATGCTGTTGGCGCTGCGCGCGTTTTCGTCGCCGTGCTTGATCACCTGCACCTGCATTTCGTACTGGCGCTGCAGCTGGATCATCTGCACCAGCGCGCCAGCGGCGTCCACGTTGCTGCCTTCCAGCTGGCCGCTGTGCACGGCCGTGCCCTGCGCAGGTGCGAACGGCTGGCGTGGGTCGGTGTTGCGGAACAGACCATCCAGGCCACGCTCCAGGCGCTCATCTGGGGCCTGCACCACTTTGATGCGACCGATCTGCGCCATGGTCTGCGGGCCTTCACCCTGCGGGATGATCGAGATAGTGCCGTCGGCACCGATCTCCATGGCCTGGTAGGGCGGAATGGCGATCGGGTTGTTGTTGTCATCCAGCACCGTGCGGCCGCTGGAGGTCACCAGCTGGCCGTTCGGCGTGACCGACAGCGCCGCGCCGCGCGTGTACGCCTCGCTGCCGTCACTGGACTGCACGGCCAGCCAGGTGCCGGTCTGCAGGGACAGATCCAGCGGCTTGCCGGTGATGTGCTGCGAGCCGGGCGTGCGGTTGAACCCGGCATCGACATGCAGCGCATCCACCCGCGAGGCAAAGCCCGGGCCACGGATCGGGAAGGCTTCGGTGTTGGCCAGCGCTTCCTTGAAGCCGGGAGTATCGGAGTTGGCGAGGTTGTGGCTGAGCGTACCCTGCGCCTGCAGGGAGGCGCGGGCACCGGTCATGGCCACGTAAAGGGCTTTATCCATGCGGGGAGTTCCGTGACAGGGTCAGCGCGTCATCAACGGATGTTGATGACGGTCTGGGTAATCTGGTCCTGGGTGGTGATCATCTGCGCGTTGGCCTGGAAGTTGCGCTGCGCGGTAATCATGTTGACCAGCTGCTCGGTGAGGTCGACGGTGGACGCTTCCAGCGAGCCGGCCTGGATCTTGCCGAGGTTGGAGGTGTCCGGCATGCCGGTGCGCGGCGTGCCCGAGCTGAAGGTGTCCACCCACAGATTGTTGCCCTTCGACTCCAGTCCCTGCGGATTGTTGAAGGTGGTCAGCGCGACCTGGCCCAGCGGCTTGTCGGCCCCGTTGGAGTAACGGGCGTAGACCACGCCGGTTTCCGACACGGTGATTTCGTTGAGCTTGCCGGCGGCGTAGCCGTCCTGCTGGGTGTTGCGCAGCGCGAACTTCTCGCCGTACTGGGTCGAGCCGTTGATGTCCAGCGTCATGTTCAGCACGCCAGCACCGGTGGTCGGGGTGAAGGTGCCGAGGCTGACCTTGCCGTCCGCGGGTGCAGTCAGCTTGCCGCTGTTATCGAAGGTGACCGGGGTCGGGTTGCCCGCCGGCTGGCCATCCACGTAGTTGCGCACGGTCCACTCGTTCGGGTTGGCACCCTTCACGAAGTACGAGACCTGGATGTGGCTGACGCCCAGCGAGTCGTACACGGTGATGCCGCCGCTGGAGTGGTTGTAGCTGTTCGAATCGGTCGGATCGAAGGTGGTGACCGTCGGCTGCTTGGCGTTGGCCGGCAGGGTGAAGCCGACCTTCACTTCGCTGGTCTGCTTTGGCGGGCTGTCGGTGGTCAGCAGCTGCAGGTCGACCATGCGCCCGGCATCGAAGTTGGTGCCATCGGCATTCGGCGCGAACACCTGCAGGCGCGCGCCCTGTGGGTTGACCACATAGCCGGATGCATCGGTCTGGAAGTTGCCGGCACGCGAGTACACGCGGCTGCCGTTCATGTTCATGGTGAAGAAGCCTTCTCCGGAAATGGCCATATCCAGGCTGCGGCCGGTCTGTTCGTTGTGGCCCTGCTTGAACTGCTGGGCGACATTGGAGACGCGCACACCGGAACCCACCGCATTCTTCGACAGGCCGTAGCCGGTGGCCGAGAACAGATCGGCGAACTCGGCGCGCGATTCCTTGAAGCCGGTGGTATTGACGTTGGCGACGTTGTTGGCAGTGACGCTCAGGTCGGAGTTGGCGGCATTGATGCCGGACAGCGAGACATTGAAGCCCATGGGATGCTCCTGGTAAGTGCGGGGTGTGCGGCTCAGCTGACGCGGAGCACGTAGTCGATCGGGGCCGTGCCCAGGCCCTTGAGGTTCAGGTACAGGCCGTCGGAACCGACGGTCACGCTTTCCACCGGTGCCTGCACGTAGGTGGAAAGCTTGGTGCTCTTGCCGGCGGTGTCGACATGGTTGGCGACGATGGAATACTTGCCGGGCTCCATGCGCTTGCCGTTCGCATCCTTGCCGTCCCACTGGAAGGCGGTTTCGCCGGCCGCCTTGGCTTCAACGCTGAGGGAGGTGACCTTGGCGCCGTTGGCATCGGTGATGTCGACAGTGATGATGCCGGCCGACGGTGCGGCCACCGTGCCTTCGACGCTGCCTTCCTTTTCCAGTACCAGCTTTTCCGATGGCACCAGCACCTGGTGGCCGACCAGCGCAGCACCACGCAGCACCTGGTCGCTGGCCATCGACTCCTGGAAGCCCTTCACCGTCTTGTTCAGATCGGTGATGCCCTGCACGGTGGACATCTGCGCCATCTGCGCGACCATCTGCGTGTTGTCCATCGGCTTCAGCGGATCCTGGTGCTGCAGCTGTTCGGTCATCAGGCGCAGGAAATCGGCCTGGTCCAGCGTGTTCTTCTTCTTGGTGGCGTTGCTGTTCGGAGCGTTCAGGCCCAGCGCGGAATAGACGTCCTGGCTGGTCTGGTTGTTGACGGAAGTGGTCATGGCGGTATCCGGTGCGGCGGGGCTCAGCGGCCCATGGTCAGGGTGGCCAGGGCCAGTTCCTTGGCGGTGGTCAGCATTTCCACGCCGGCCTGGTAATTGCGCGAGGTCGAGATCAGGTTGACCATCTGCGCCACCGGATCGACGTCGGGCTGGTAGATGTAGCCATCGCCGTCGGCCAGCGGATGGCCCGGCTCGTAGCGCTTGATCGGTGCCGCATCGCTCTGGGTGATTTCCTTGACCTTCACCGAGGTGATGTTCGGATCGTTCTTGCTGGTTACAGCCTGGAAGATCGGCTCCAGCGGCTTGTACACGGCGTCGGCGGAACCAGCGACGGTGTCGGCGTTGGAAAGGTTGGAGGCGATGGTGCTCATGCGCACCGACTGCGCCTGCAGTGCGGAGCCGGCGATATCGAAGATCGGCAGGTTGCTCATGGCTTATTGCCCCGTGATCGCGGTCAGCATGGAACGCACCTTGCTCTCGACGAAGCTGAGCGACGCGCGGTATTCGAGTGCGGCGCGGCCATAGGCGGCACGCTCGGCATCGGGATCGACGGTGTTGCCGTCCAGGCTGGGCTGCACGCCTTCGCGCGCGATCTGGAACGGGTTCAGGCCACTACTGATTTCGTAGTGCTGCTCATTGGTAGTGGTCATCAGGCCGTTGGCATCCTGCCCCTGGGCGTGGCGCAGGGCGGCATCGAAGTCCAGGTCCTGGGCCTTGTAGCCGGGAGTGTCGGCATTGCCGAGGTTGCTGGCGATCAGCTTCATCCGCTGTTCGCGCAACGGCATGGCCTGGGCGTGGACGCCCAAGTAGTCGGTAATCAGGTTGCGCACGGTGCACTCCCACGGGAACGTTGCCCGGGAAGCTGCAAGGGGTGTGCCAAAGTGCGCGCGATCCTGTAGAGCCGAGCCATGCTCGGCTGCCTTTCGTTCAGGCGCCGCACAGGCCGAGCATGGGCTCGGCTCTACAGGAGAGGGCCGTCAGGCCGCCATCGCGACCTTGCGCAGGCGGTCCAGCACGAAGTCGGCCAGCTCGTGCGGCGAGTACTTGGCTACGAAAGCGTTGGCGCCGACGCGCTCGACCATCGCATTGTTGAATACGCCCGACAGCGAGGTGTGCAGCAGTACGTACAGGCCGGCCAGGCCCGGGTGGCGCCGGATTTCCGTCGTCAGCGTGTAGCCGTCCATGGCCGGCATTTCGATGTCCGAGATGACCATGGCGTAGCGCTCGGCCGGGTTCTCGCCCGAGGCGTGGATCTGCAGCAGGTGGTCCAACGCCTGCTTGCCATCGGAAAGCAGGGTGGCGCCCACTCCCAGCTGGTCCAGCACGCTGCGGATCTGCTGGCGGGCGACGCGTGAATCGTCCACCACCAGCACCTGCAGCTGCGGGCCGTCGGCCGGCATTGCCATGGTCGGGTCCAGCACCGCCTCGCCGCGCACCTGGGCGATATCGGCCAGCACGCTTTCAACGTCGATCACCTGGATCAGCTCGCCCTGGAAGCGGGTGACTGCGGTCAGATAGCTCGATTCGGCGCCCAGTTCCGGCGGCGGGTGGATGTCTTCCACCGCGATGTTGACGATGCGCTCGACGCCGCTGACCAGGAAGCCCTGGATCGAACGGTTGAATTCGGTGACGACCAGATAGCCGGGCGAGGTGTCCGCATCGGGCTCACGCTCGGGGTGGCCGATGGCCAGACCCAGGTCCAGCACCGGCACCGAGCGGCCACGCACGTCGGCCACGCCGGAGAACTGGCTGGGCAGCCCGGGCACCTGGAACAGCTCCGGGCGCCGCAGGACTTCCTGCACCTTGAAGACATTGACGCCAAAAAGCTGACGTCCGCCGAGACGGAACAGCAGCAGCGCCAGGCGATTGTGGCCGGCCAGACGGGTCCGCTGGTCGATCCGGTTGAGCAGGTCATGGGACATGGCTGCTGTATCGGCGGGGTAGGCGCCGAACTTGAGGGCGCTCAGCCGCCCGCGCGCTCCACACCGCCTTTATGGCGTCACGCCATGCGGACCCTGCCTCTGTAGAGTCGAGCTGCTCGACTGGCCATGAAAGCAGTCGAGCAAGCTCGACTCTACACAAGCCCCTCTGGCACACCCCTTGCACGCACCTGGGCCAGATCCCTTCGACAGGAGGCGCCATGCGCCGGGTCACATCCATATTCGCCATCGCGTTGGCGCTGGCCTCGCCATGGGCGACCGCCTCCGACTGGCAGCCGGTGGCCAGCATTCGTACCGCAGCGCTGTCGACGCTGCCGGCCGGCAGCGAGGGCGAGGCCCAGGTGGCCGATGCGCTGCGCCTGCCGAAGTGTGAGGGCGCACTGCAGGTGCAGCCCACTGCCAACACCACGGTTGAGGTCAGCTGCCCCGATGCCGGTGGTTGGCGCCTGTTCGTGCCCGTAAAGGTGCGGCGCAACCAGACCGTGCTGGTGCTCAACCGTGGAATCGGCACTGGAGAAACCCTCACCGCCGCCGATATCACCACTGCCCAACGTGATGCCGCCCGGATTGCCGGTGCGGTGCTGGCCGACCCCAATGCAGCGATCGGCCGCATCGCCCGCCGTCCGTTGCAGGCCGGAGCCCTGCTGTCGAACAACGATCTGGTGGTGCAGCGTCTCATCAAGCGAGGAGACAATGTGGCCCTGGTCTCGCGTCGCGGCTCGGTCGAGGTCCGTATTGCCGGCCGCGCGATGGGTGATGCCGGTGAGAACGAGCGGGTCTCGGTGGAGAATCTGTCCTCGCGGCGGATCGTGCAGGGCACGGTCGATGCCGCAGGTGACGTAATCGTGGCGCGTTGAATTACCGCAAAATATCCCTAAAGATCACGGCCCTGCGGCCGTTATCCCTTGTGAACGGCAACTCCAGGACACCCCATGAGCCAGAAAATCGACGGCAACCTGCAGGTCCCCCAGGCACTGCGCAGCGTGACGACCCCGGCCAACAAGCCCGGCGTCAGCACCGATGCGCCGACCCGCCCGGTCGAGGCGGCTGACAGCCTGCGCCTGACCGGCGAGGCCACCAATCTGCAGGCCATCGAGCGTGAGCTGACCACCGCCCCGGCGATCGACGCCCAGCGCGTGGCCGCCGTGCGCGAATCGCTGCAGAACGGCACCTACAAGATCAATCCGGACGCGATCGCATCGCGCATGCTCGAGCTGGACCAGCAGCTGCACGGATGACCGTGGCGATGAGCGAGCCGCTGCAGCGTCTTGCCCAGGCCCTGGACGTTGAACGCCAGGCCCTGGTCGAGCACGACGTGCACGCCCTGATCCGGGCCACCGGGGCCAAGCTGGAAGCGCTGCGTGCGCTGGAAGGCGCGCCGCCGGTGGGCGAGGGCGAACAGCTGCAGGAACTGGCCGAGCGCAACCGCGCCAACGGCGTGCTGCTGTCGCGCCGCCGCCGCGAGGTCAACTGGGCGCTGCGCCAGCTCGGCCGCACTGAAGATGCATCGGCCTACGATGCCAAGGGCCAGGCGCACACTGTCACTGCGCGCCGTCCACTCGCCGTCGCCTGACGCGACGGCGGTCGCACAACCCCATCACACGGGCTGAAGCCCGCTGCGTGACCGCGTATATTGGGCGCCTGTTCGAATGCCCCGAGTCGCCGTGTCCGCTGCCAACGCCCTGGTTACCGCCCCCCTTCCGCCGCAGCCGGTGCTGCAGGCGTTGCTTGAGCGCCTGCGCGAAGGCCTGCTGCTGTTCACCGAAGACGGGCAGGTGGCCCTGGCCAATCCGGCCGCGCAGAACCTGCTGGCCAGTGGTGAGGGCGGCGGTCTGCCACCGCCGCAGCGTCTGCGCGAGCTGTTGCCGCCCGATGCGTTGGAACAGGCGCGCCAGCACGGCCACTGGAATGGCAGCCTGCCGCTGGGCGAGGGCGTGGTCATCGCCCACCTCTACCACCACGGCCCGGTCGGCCAGGGGCACTTCCTGGCCCTGTTCCGACATATCGAAGGGCAGGAAGACTACGAACGCGAACTGCAGCAGCGCCATGCCGAGCTGCGCCAGGCCTACCTGCGCCTGAACGGTACCCAGGAAAAGCTGCTGCAGTCGGAGAAGATGGCCTCGATCGGACAGCTTGCTGCCGGCGTCGCGCACGAGATCAACAATCCGATCGGCTACGTGCACTCCAACCTGGGCAGCCTGCAGGAGTACCTGCGCAGCCTGTTCACCGTCATCGAGGCTTACGAACGTGCGCTGCGGGCGCCGGATCCGAAGGCGCTGATCCCGGAAATCGACGACATTCGTGATCGCCTGGACATCGATTTCATCAGCCGCGACCTGCCGCAGCTGATGGCCGAGTCGCGAGAAGGCATCGAGCGTGTCACCCGCATCGTGCGCGACCTGAAGGACTTCTCGTATTCCGGCCGCGACGAGTCATGGAAGCTGGTGGACCTGCATTCCGGCCTGGAATCGACCATCAACATCATCTGGAATGAACTCAAGTACAAAGTGCACTTGGTGCGCGAGTTCGGCCAGTTGCCGTTGGTGGAATGCCTGCCGTCGGAGTTGAACCAGGTCTACATGAACCTGCTGCTCAACGCGGGTCATGCCATTGCCGAGCGCGGCACCATCACGGTGCGTACCGGCGTTGATGGCGATCACGTGTGGGTCGAGTTCGAAGACACCGGCGGCGGCATCTCGCCGGAACTGCGCCAGCGCATCTTCGATCCGTTCTTCACCACCAAGCCGGTGGGTAGTGGCACCGGCCTGGGCCTGTCGATCTCCTACAGCATCATCAACAAGCACCATGGCCGCATCGACCTGGACAGCACCCCGGGCGTAGGCTCGCGCTTCCGCGTGGTGCTGCCGGTGAAGCAGCCGCGCTAAGGCGATTCTGTAGAGTCGAGCCATGCTCGACTGCTCTTCGTCGAGTCCCAGGTGGAGTCGAGCATGGCTCGACTCTACATGGCCGGTTACCGCAACGGGCGATCCTCACCGCCGTCTCCGCTCTCCACCGGTGCGGGACCGGCGTTGCTGCGGCGCTGTTCCTCGTAGGTGCGGAACGCCTGGTGGATGTGCTTGCGCAGTTCGTCATCGTTCCACGGCTTGGTCAGGAAGCGGTAGATCGCGCCGCGGTTGATCGCATCGGTCACCGTGTTCAGATCGGTGTAGCCGGACAGCACCAGGCGGATCGTATCCGGGTACAGCATCTTCACCCGGCCCAGGAACTCGGTGCCGCTCATGTCGCTCATGCGCTGGTCGGACAGGATCACCTGCACGTCGTTGATGGCCAGCAGGTCGAACGCATCGCGCACGTTGCCGGCCGCCAGGATGCGGTAGCCGTCACGGCGGAACAGGCGCACCAGCGAACGCAGCACGTTCTCTTCGTCGTCCAGCAACAGCAGCGTGCGATCCGGGCGGGTCTCGGCGAAGGCCTCCGGGCGCAGGTAGCGGCGGCGCAGGGTCATGCCGGCGGCATCGGCCGACATCGGTTCGCCGAACAGGTAGCCTTGGAATACATCACAATCGTTGCGACGCAGGAAGCCCAACTGCGCCTGCGACTCCACGCCGTTGGCGATCACCGTCATGCCCAGCTGGTGGCCCATGGCGATGATCGCGCGGGCGATGGCCGCCTCACGGTTGCCGGCCGGTGCGCTCTTGATGAAGCTGCGATCGATCTTCAGCTTGTCCACCGGATAGCGCACCAGCGCACTCAGGCTTGAGTCGCCGGTGCCGAAATTGTCCAGGCTCAGGCTGATGCCTTCGTTGCGCAGGTTGGCCAGCGTCTCGTGCACGAAGTTGACGTTGTTGGTCAGCGCGCTTTCGTTGATCTCCAGCGTCAGCATCTGCGCCGGCACGCCGGCGGCCTGGATCAGGCCCATGACCTCGGCGAAGAAGTTGGGCCGCAGCAGCTGCAGGGTGGAGACATTCACGGCGATGGTGAAGTCGTCGAAGCCTTGGTCGCGCCAAAGGCGGGCCTGCTTCAGTGCGCCTTCCAGCACCCAGGTGCCGATCTGCACGATGATGCCCAGCCGCTCGGCGGTGCGCATGAAGCGCTCCGGTACCAGCATGCCCAGCGTCGGCGACTGCCAGCGCAACAGCGCTTCCATGCCGACCACGTGGCCATCACGAGCGCTGACCAGCGGCTGGTAGCGCAGTTTCAATTCGCCATTGGGAATGGCGTCGACGATCTGCCGCGCGATGATGCTCTCGCTGTGCGCGCTTGGCGGAGTATCCACCGCGTGGATGCGCACCGCGTTGCCGCCTTCGCGCGCGGCCTGGTACAGCGCGTCTTCGGCGTGGTCGAGCAGGCGTGACGTGCCGCTGGCATGCTCCGGGCACAGGCTCACGCCCAGTTTGCCGGTCATGAACAACGTGTACGGCAGCACCGACAGCGGCAGTTCCATCTGCTGGCGGATCTCTTCGGCGAAGTCTTCCGGCAGCGGCACGTCGGCAGTGCGGGGCACCGCGATCAGGAATTCGTCACTACCATGGCGCCACAGCTTGCCGCGCCCGCGCAGATAGGACTGCAGCCGCTGCGCCACCAGGACCAGCGCCTGGTCTCCCACCTCGGCACTCATGTTCTCGTTGACCGAGGCGAAGTGGTCGATGTCCACATGCATCAGCATCAGTGCGGTGCCGCCCGAGGCCGCTTCGGCGACCATCGCCTGCAGCTCGGGGTTGCCGGCGCCGAGGCGGTCGGGCGCATCATCGATGCTGACCGGGGGCAGGTTGGGATTCCACATAGGCTCAGTATTCCGGTGACTCGACGGCAGCCATGCTGGCCGCCTGGTAAGGGAGATGAACGTCGATCAGGGTGCCTTCGCCGTGCGCGGATTCGATCCGCACGTGGCCGCCGACGCTCTGCGCACGTTCGCGCATCACGATCAGGCCCAGGCCTCGTGGACCGTCCGGGTCGAAGCCCTCGCCATCATCACGGATCTGCAGGTGCAGTCCGCGCTGGCCGACATCGCGCAGCTGCAGCAGGACCTGGCTGGCGCGGGCGTGGCGCAGGGCATTGGTCAGGCTCTCCTGCGCGATACGGAAGCAGGCCTGCTCGATGCTGTTGTCAGGACGGTGCGGCAGGGGCTCGATCTCGGCCAGCAGTTCCACCGGCGAGGAACGGAACAGCACCCGTGCCTGCCAGCTCAGGGCTGCTTCCAGGCCCAGCGCGTCCAGCTGCGGCGGGCGCAGCAGGGTGGAGATGTCGCGCAGTTTGGCCACGGTGGTGTCGGCCAGGCTGACGATCTGTGCCAGATCCTCGGCGCGCCGCTGCGGATCATGCTCGTCCTGCGCAGCATGGGCGGACAGCTTGATCGCCGTGATGGCCTGGCCGATGTCGTCGTGCAGGTCGCGCGATATCGCGCGGCGTTCGTCCTCCTGCAGCGAGAACAGGCGGCCGGCCATCGCCTGCAGTTCACGGTTGCTGGTTTCCAGTGCGCTGCGGGTGCGCTCGGCATCGCTCAGGTCGCGCACGATCAGCAGCTTGCAGTCGCGTCCGCCATAACGCACTTCACCCACTGCCAGGCCGGCATGGAAGCTGCGGCCGTCAGCGCGCTGCATTGCCACCACGCTGCTGTGACCGGGCCCCAGGTGGGGCTGGCCTGCCCGCAGCTGGCTGCGCACGCGGGCCAGATCGGCGCTGTCCACCAGTGCCGACAGGGGCTCGCCGAGCAGGGTGTGGCTGCCATAGCCGAACAGGCTGGCGGCCCAGGCGTTGGCGTACAGCACGTGTTCGTCGGAGAGGATCACCACGCCGTCGGGCAGTACCCGAACCAGTTCGCGGAACTGTTCCTCGCGTTCGCGCAGCAGGCGCCGCGACTGCTCGCGCTCTGTCACGTCCTGCAGCGTGCCCAGCACGCGCTTGCGGCCGGCCTCGTCGATGCCGCTGGCAGCACGCAGATGCACCATCAATGCGCGGCCATCCATCGACAGCAGTGGCAGCAGCACGTCCACCTGGACCGGCTCGCCGGAGCAGAGCTCGGCCAACAGCTGTTCGGTCTGGGTCGCGGTGGCAGGGTCGGCCGGCACCAGCAGTTCGTCGAAGCGATGCCAGCGCCGGGCCTCGGGCGGGCGGCGGCCGAGCAGGCGGTAGACCTGGTTCGAGTAGCGGCCGAGCCCGGTGGAGGGGTCCAGCTCCCAGGCGCCGATGCGGGCCAGCTCGTGGGCTTCCTCCACCCGGGCCAGCGCCTGGTCGCGGCGCAGCTGGGCCAGATCCTCGGCGGTGCGGTCGATGGCAATCAACAAGCGGGCGTTGTGGCCGTCATAGCTGATGGCATTGGAGCGCAGTTCCATCTGCCGCAGCGAGCCATCACGCAGCTGCAGCGGAGTACGCAGGATGCACAGTTCTTCCGGTGCCTCGCGGATCGCCTCCAGCTTGGTCTGCAGCGCATGGTCCTGGCCTGGCGGCCACAGCGCGTCGATGGTCTGTTCCAGCAGTTCGTCACGGTCCCAGCCGAAGGCGGTACAGGCCGCCGGGTTCGCGTCGAGGATCGCGAGCGTGTCCAGGTCGTAGACCAGGATCGGGCCAGGATTGCCCTCGAACATCTGCCGCAGGCGCAGTTCTGAGGTTTGCTGACGCGCATGGGTATGCAGCACATGCTCGGCCAGTGGACGCAGCAGCAGGTACAGCAGGCCGGCGCTGGCCACAGCGAAGAACGAACCCTTCAGGCTCTGCCACAACGCGGCCTGCTGCGGGTCGGGCACCAGCGCCCGTATGGCGCCGTCGGTTGCGATCATCCAGGCCAGTGCCATCGCCAGGTAGCTCAGCACCACCCGGCGCCGGTCGCGGCTCAGCGCCTGCGCCATCCGCGGGTCGGGAACTGGGGCGTTGCCGGTCGGTTCTGCGGGCATGGACAGGGCGGAAGAAAGGGGCGCCGGCCATCTTACCGCGCGGGTGTGCCCTGACCACTCAATTATCCGCCGCAGGCGCCGTTAACCACTGCGTGCCCCGCTGACGGGCGTGTCATCCGGAGCAAGATCGCGTGGACCAAGGGATCATCGCCAGCCTGCTGCAGCACCCGCTTGCGTCTGCGCTGGTCATCGTCGACCGCACGGGCCGCCCGCTGGCGGCCAATCCGGCTGCGCGCGAGCATGGCCTGCCGGCTACCGTGGCCGCGTACGCGCCGATGCTGGAAGATCTACGTCTGATGGCCGCCGACGGCGGCATCGTGGCCTGCACGCTGCCGGGCGGCCCGCACGGGCACTACGATGGTCACCTGCGTGCCGTGCACGATGGCGCGGGCAATCTGCTGGCCTTTACGCTGAGCATTCCCGAACCGGTGCCGCTCGGCGGCGGCGGGCGCTGGGAGCTGGCGCTGGACAGTGCCGGCCACAGCCTCTGGGACTGGGACATTCCCAGCGACCGTGTGCTGCGTACCCCGGCACTGGGTGATGAAACCGCCCCCGGGATTCTGGCCCGCGTGCACAGCGAGGACATCGCCCAGGCGCGGCTTGCACTGGACGAGCATCTGCGTGGCCTGAGCGAGCAGTACAGCGCACAGTTCCGTTTCCGCCAGGCCGATGGCCAATGGCGTTGGGTACTGGACCGCGGTCGCGTCGTCGCCCGCACCGCCGATGGCCAGCCGCTGCGTATGGTCGGCACGCATACCGATATCGAACAGCAGAAGCAGCTGGAAGGGCTGCTTCAGGAACAGCAGCTGCACCTGAGCGAGGCCCAGCGCATCGCCAGCATGGGCAGCTGGTCGTTCGACCCCAACAGCGGTCAATTCTGGTGGTCGCCGGAGCTGCGCTCGATGCTGGCGCTGGAGCAGGGCAGTGCACCCGGCCAGCGACGCTGGTTGAAGCAGCTGCACCCGCGATCGCGGGGAGCGTTGCGCGCAGCATGGCGGCGCCTGTGGCGCGATGGCCGGGCCGCCAACATCGAACTGGAACTGACCCGGGGCAATGAACCGTCGCAGCATCTGCGCCTGTGGATGCAACCGCTGCTGGACATGGATGGCCAGCCCAAGCGCCTGCTCGGCCAGGTGCAGAACATCACCGAGCAGCACCAGACCGATGCACTGATCCGCTGGCGCACCGAACTGCTGAACCGGGTTTCCGCGCTGGGCCGCATCGGCGGCTGCGAAATCGAAGTGCTGACCCGCAGCATGCAGTGGACCGAGGAGTGCTACCGCATCCACGGCCTGCGCAAGGAACCGATCACCCTCGACCAGGCGCTGGCGTTGTACACCGAGGACTCACGCAACGCCTTCGAAGCGGCGCTCGCCCGTATCGCCAACGGCGGCCTGCCGGAGCAGCTGGACCTGTGCTTCTACCGCCAGTCCGGCCTGCGCGTCTGGGTGCAGGTGCTGATCGAGCTGGACCGCCGCGACGGCCTGCCACCGCGCTTCGTGGTGCTGTTCCGTGACATCACCCGCGAGCGCGAGGCCAATGAGCGCATCGAGCTGCTGGCGCACTACGATCTGCTCACCGGCCTGCCCAATCGCGTGCTGCTCGGCGAGCAGACCGCCGAGGCCATCGAGGAAGCGCGCGACCGTGGCACCTCGCTGGCGATGCTGTTCATCGACCTGGATGGCTTCAAGACCATCAACGACAGCTTCGGTCATGCCACCGGTGATGCGCTGCTGAAGGCTGCGGCCACGCGCCTGCACCAGAACCTGCGCAACAACGACCTGTTTGGTCGCTTCAGTGGCGACGAATTCATCGTGGTGTTGCGCGACCTGGCCGAGCCGGAAGACGCCGGCCACGTCGCGCGCAAGTTGATTGCTTCGCTGGCTGAGCCGCTGCGCCGGGGTGAGACCACGCTGAAGGTCGGTGCCAGCGTCGGCATCGCCATGCTCGGTGAGGCTCAGACCGATTTTGATTCGCTGCTGCGCGCGGCCGATGCCGCGATGTATGCGGCCAAGGAAGCGGGGCGCAACACCTACCAGTACTACAGCCAGGACGCGTTGGCCCGCATCCAGCGCCGGCTCGAGCTCGAACATGCGCTGCACGGCGCCATCGAGCGCGACGAGTTCAGTCTGGCCTACCAGCCGCTGCTGGACGCCCATCACGGCGAGCCGCCGGCGATCGAGGCACTGCTGCGCTGGCACCGCCCCGGCATTGGCTACTGCAGCCCGGCCGAGTTCATTCCGATTGCCGAAAAGTGCGGTGAGATCGTTCGGATCGGTGACTGGGTGTTGAACGAAGCCTGCCGTCAGGCGATGGCCTGGGACCGGGCTGGGCTGCGTTTCGACCGCATCGCGGTCAATGTATCCGCGGTGCAGTTGCGTGACCGCGGCTTTGCCGAACGTGTGATCGAGATCTGCCATGCCCACGGCTGGCCGCCGCAACGGCTGGAGTTGGAGCTGACTGAGTCCGCGCTGATCCGTGACACCGACATCCTGCGCCATTGCTTCGATGTGCTGGAACGGCACGGCGTACCGCTGGCGGTGGATGACTTCGGTACCGGCTTCTCCAACCTCAATTATCTCAACCGCTTCCCGGTCGGTCGCCTGAAGATCGACCGCAGTTTCGTGCAGGGCATGCTGCATGATTCGGGTACGGCAGAAGTAACCCAGGCCATCGTGCACCTGGGCCACGCGCTGGGCATGAAGGTGGTGGCCGAGGGCGTGGAAACCCACCAGGAAGAAGACATGCTGCGCCGCCAGGGCTGCGACGAGATCCAGGGCTACCTGTACTCGCGCCCGCTCAGCCCGCGTGACCTGGCGCAGTGGCTGCGCCAGCAGCACCCGGCGCCGATGCGCACCGACGCCAGCGGCGAAGCAGTGCTGGCGCGCTGATCAGCTGCACTGGTTGGAACTGACCCTGGCTGCTGTGTCTATCCACGCATGGCGTGGGTCTACCGCAATCCGCTTTGGTGGGTGCCGACCATTGGTCGGCACTGATGCCTGGACGCGCGATCATCCACGAACGGCGTGGATCTACCTTGGAAACTCCGACTTCAACTGCATGCGCAAGGCCTCGACAATGGCCGCATAGCGCCGCCTCTGCACCAGATAGCTGGCCAGGAACAGCGGCAGTACCAGCAGCATCGGCGCCACCATCGGGCGCATCGCCACCAGCGGCAAGAGCACCAGCGACAGGATTGCCACGAACCAGCTGCACAGGCCGATCACCCGCACCTCGTGCCGTCGCGCGTTGAGCACGACGCGTCCTCGCATTACCGGGAAGTAGCGCAGGCCGAAGCTCGGCGCGAAGCTCTCGCGGAACGCCATGCTGCCGTCGGGTAGCGCATGGAAGGCCAGGTGCAGCCATTTGTCCTGCGGCAGGTCACGTTCCAGGCTGCCCAGCGAGAGCCGGGCCTGCATGGCGGGCGACGCTGCGATGCGTTCGTTGAACAGGGTGATGCCCCAGCTGAAATAGCCGGCCACCCAGGCCATCAGAAGGACGGTCTCAATCAGCAGAAGTGCGATCAGGGCGATGGCCATCGGTCTTCCATGAAGGGGACCGGCGGATCATGCCATGCGCGACGGCCCATCCACGCATGGCGTGGATCTACTTCAGCGCTTCCCCGTCCAACCCCAGGTCCCACGCCAGTCCCAGCAGCTCCTCGTCCGCGCGAGACGGGCCAGGCCGCGCATCGGCCAGCTGCTGCAGTTCGCGGATCTCCTCACGCGCCACCTCTTCCAGCTGCTGCAGCTGCTCGCGCACGCTCGCGTTGCGCGGGCGCTCGGTGTCGGTGAGGGAGGGCAGGGCGCGGATCAGGGTCATGGTGCGTGTACAGGATGCATCCAATGTCGGGTTACAGGCAAAGGCCCCGGACGAACCGGGGCCTTGCGGGCTGCCGGCGACGGCAGCGGACATCAGGGTCAGAACAGCTCGACGGTGCCGGCGCCCATGCTCTGCTGGGCAACAGGCTTGTGCGGCGGGCGTTCCCATTCGCTGCGCAGCTCGCGCAGTCGGTTGCCGGTGCGCTGCAGGGCGGTGGCGATCTCTTCGTCGAACACGCCGCCGTTGCGATGCAGCAGTTCCTGCAGGGCCACCGCTTCGCGGTTGATCGCGGTCAGGCGGTCCAGGTGGGTGTGCACGCCGCCCAGCGCCTGGGTGGCAATGTCCTCGAACTGCAGGGCGCGCACCGCTTCGGCCACGCTGCCATCGATCGAACGGGCGCACTCGGACACTTCGCGCATGCCGTCGCCCAGCGAGGCGTTGATCTGCGCGACGTTGTCGAGCATCGCCGCCGCTTCCTGGCGGGCTTCGCGGGAGCGGTCCATGTCGCGCGAGGCCATGTGCGAAACTGTCTCGCGCACCTTGGCGATGGCGTCCTTGGAGCTGTGCGCCAGCTTGCGGATCTGCTCGTTGAAGGTGGTCGAGCGCTCGGACAGGTTGCGCACTTCGTCGGCGACCACCGCGAAGCCACGACCGGCTTCACCGGCACGCGCCGCTTCGATTGCAGCGTTCAGGGCCAGCAGGTTGGTCTGGTCGGCGATCGACTTGACGTCTTCCAGCAGCGCGAAGATGCCATCCAGGTGCTGCGCCATCTGGTCGATGTGCTGCACGGTGGTGCTGCTCTGGCCGCTCACCTGTTCCAGTGCTTCCACCAGCTGTTCCATGCGGTGGCTCGCATGCTGGGCAAAGCGGGCAACGTCGAGGCCGGCGCTGCCTTCATCGCCGGCGCGGTCGACGATGCGCGACAAGGCCTGGCTCTGCTGGCGCGACTTGCGGTTCATTGCATCGAAGCTGCCGCCGAGGCTGGAGACGGCCTGGCGGATCAGGTCACGGGCGCGTTCCACTTCGCCACGCGAACCGTCGATTTCGTTGCCGACGAAGTTGCGCAGTTCGGTCAGCAGCTGATCCTGCTCACGCAGGACACGGGCGTGTTCGGGGGAGCGGTGCGCCTGGGCGCGGGTGGTCCACCACGCAAAGCCAAGCCAGCTCAGCGTCATCGTGGTCAGGATCGCCCAGCGCAGGGCGGCCGGCCATTCGAAACCGATGGCGAAGGGGAGCAGCAGAGTCAGAGCCAGGGGGGCGGCCAGACGGATGAAAATGCGTGAGTACATGGACGTTCTCGGGAGGTGCACGGAGGATGTATCGGCCGTACCCCCTTTCTCTTTAACGTCGAAATGCCTCGAAGTGCATTCTGAATGCGCCGGTTTTCCGACGCCTTGGCGGCTTCGGGGGCCGAGCCCTTTCCGTGCCGGAAAGGGATCCGACCCCTGGGGCAGACAGCAACGGGGTCGGATCCCTTTTCCATGGAAAAGGGCTCTGACCCCACACCCTCAGGCCAGCTGCCGGTCCACGGCTTCGATCATCGCCTTGCGGCTGAACAGGAAGTCCCAGTAGCTGCCGCCCAGCTGGCGCCACAGCACCGCCGAGCGCACCGCCGCCAGCAGCAGGGCGCGGATCTCGGCCACCACGCCGGCCTGGCCCAGGTAGTGCGGGTTGCCCTGCACCATGACCCGCGGTTTCAGGTGGCTGATGGTGTCGGCGTACAGGCCGCCCAGATTGGCCAGCACGTCCGGGTGGCCGCTGTCGCCCAGTTCGGTGGCCTGGCGCTGGGCGCGCTCGATGCCCGAGGCGACCTTGTTCACGGTGGCGCCATCCTGAACGAAGCGGCGCTCCAGCTGCAGCACCGACAGGGCCAGCTTGGGCAGGATCGGGTCCTGGCCCTGGCTGCGGAAGTAGTTGTGCAGCAGGCGCAGGCCGGACTTCAGTGCATGGCGATCACCGAACACCTCCTGCGGCGAGGACGCATCGACGCGGAACACGCTGTCCACGGCGGTGCGCACGGCGGCGGCGTCGGAATGGCCGGTATCGGCGATACGGCGTACCTGCTGCAGGGCCTGGGCAATGCCGGCCAAAGCCAGGACGCGGTCGTCGACAGTGAAACTCATGCAGCGATTACCTCAAAAGGGGAAGGGGTGGTGCGCAGGCGCTGTTCCAGCGGCGCATCGGTGGCGGCGATCACCGCGCCACCCAGGCACACATCACCGTCATACAGCACCAGCGATTGACCAGGGGTAACGGCGCGCTGCGGGCGCGCGAAGGTGACCAGCACGCTGCCATCGTCCAGCACATCGACCGTACACGGCTCGTCGGGTTGGCGGTAGCGGGTCTGGGCGGTGCATTCGAAGCGCCGTGCCGGCGGCGAACCGGCGATCCAGTGCGCGGTTTCCGAGCGCAGGCGCTCGGACAGCATCCACTTGCTGTCACGGTCCTGGTCCACGTACAGCACGTTGCTGGCCACGTCCTTGCCAACCACGTACCACGGCGCGGCCGGGCGGCCACGCACGCCGCCGATGTTCAGGCCCTCGCGCTGGCCCAGGGTGAAATAGAACACACCCGGATGCTCGGCGATCACGCTGCCGTCGGCCGGGTCGAGGATCTGGCCGGGCTTGGCCGGCAGGTAGCGGCCGAGGAATTCACGGAAGTCGCGCTCACCAATGAAGCAGATCCCGGTGGAGTCCTTCTTGGCGTGGGTCGGCAGGCTGACGTCACGCGCGATCCGGCGCAGGTCGGTCTTTTCCAGGTCGCCGATCGGGAACAGGGTCGCCGACAGCTGTTCCTGGCCCAGCTGGTGCAGGAAGTAGCTCTGGTCCTTGGAGCGGTCGGCGCCACGCAGCAGCAGCCACTGGTGGCCGCGCTGGGTCACCCGCGCGTAGTGGCCGGTGGCGATGCGCTCGGCGCCCAGCTCGCGGGCGGCGTCCAGGAAGTGCTTGAACTTGACTTCGCGGTTGCACAGCACGTCCGGGTTCGGCGTGCGCCCGGCCGCGTACTCGGCCAGGAAGTGCTCGAACACGCCCTGCCAGTATTCGCTGGAGAAATCGCGGAAGTGGAAGGGGATGCCGAGCAGGCCGCAGACGGCCACCGCGTCGCGGCGGTCGTCCTCGGCGCGGCAATCGCCACTGCCGTCGTCGGCCCAGTTCTGCATGAACAGGCCGGCCACGGCTTCGCCCTGCTGTACCAGGCGCCAGGCGGCGACCGAGGAGTCGACGCCACCGGAAACGCCCACCATCACGCGCGGAGTGCTCATGCGACCTCCCGGACCAGGGAAAGTGGGTGGCGCTGGCCACCCAGGTAATAGGCCACCACCTGCCAGACGAGCGGGCTGCGCAGGCGTTCACCGGCGGCCTGCAGTTCGGCCGGGGTCAGCCACAGCGCGCGGTCGATGCCGGTGTCCAGCGGCTGCGCCGGGTCGTGCGAGACCGGGCGGGCTGCGTAGCAGAAGCGCAGAAAGGCGGTGCCGTCGCCGGCAGTCCACTGGTAGCAGCCGATGAAGTGGGTCAGCTGCACGGTCCAGCCGGTTTCCTCGCGGGTCTCGCGCAGGGCTGCCTCGGCCAGGCTTTCGCCCGGCTCGAGGTGGCCGGCCGGCTGGTTCAGCACCTGCCGGCCATCGATGGTCTCTTCAACCAGCAGCACGCGGCCGCCGTCGACCACCACCGTAGCAACGGTGGCGTGCGGTGCCCAGCGCGGGTCCGGCGTGGCGTTCAACTCAGAACTCGTCCTTCTTGGTCAGTTCCAGCTCCATGGCGTCGGCGGTGCGGATGGCCGCATCGATGGCGTCGCTGAGCTGGTCGGCAGTGGCATCGGCGTCGATCTTGACCACGAACATGGCGGTGGTGTCCTGCTTTACCCAGCCGCCCATCTTGGCATCCTGCGAGTCTTCCAGCAGGCGGTTGGCCACGGCCACCGGGAACTGCTTGGTCTTGGCGTTGTAGGCCGGCGACCAGATCTCGCGGATGTTGTGGCTGCCGAAATCTTCCACCGACGAGCGTACATAGACCATCTGGGTGCGGTCACCCTCGACGTCGAACACCATGCGGTAGTCGCCATCCTCGTCGACTTCGTAGGTGTAGCCCAGCTTGTCCAGGTGGCGGGCCACGGCCTTGTCAGCGTCTGCGGCGGCAGCGGAGCCGGCGGCAGCCAGGGTGATCAGCAGGGCGGGGAGAAGGGTCCTTTTCATGAAGATCCTGTGAAACAGTGTTGAGAGAAGGTGCAATTGTGACGGTGGGCGTGCGTGCCGTCCAATCTGCGGCAGGCCGACGCAGGCTTGCCCGTGCCTCTATAATGGGCAGATGCCCCATGAGTCTTCCCCCGATTCCCATCACGAGCACGGCGTTGCCGTGGAGCCCGCGCGCCCGGAAGTGGCGCCGCCGCCGTTCTACCAGGTGATGCTGCTCAACGACGACTACACCCCGATGGATTTCGTGGTGGACGTGCTCCAGCAGTTCTTCAGCATGGACCTGGACAAGGCCACGCAGGTGATGCTGCACGTCCATACCCGTGGCCGTGGCGTGTGCGGGGTGTTCACCCGCGAAGTGGCCGAGACCAAGGTTGCCCAGGTCAACGAGTATTCGCGGATGAACCAGCACCCGCTGCTGTGCACGATGGAAAAGGCCTGACCGGCAGCCGATCCTCGTCCGGGTACATCGACTCCGGACACGGCGTGCCCACCAAGGTGGGCACCTACCAAGGCAGAAACCTGCAGAGCCGAGCTCATGCTCGGCTGCTTTTCGTCCCGGCGCAATGATCCCGGATGGAGTGCGCCCACCAGGCGCGGAGGTCACGCCTCCGCCAACGCCTCCAGCGCCATGCGTGCCACTGCCTCGTGGACCTCGGCGGGGTCGCCGTCGTCCCGGAACCACACCGCTGACAGCCCCGCGCTGGCTGCGATCCAGCGCAGCAGGCGCGTGCGCTCCACGCCTGCCAGCACACTGACCTGTTCCAGCCGGGCGGCAAACCGTTCGGGCCGCGTGGCAACGTGGATGCCGGGACCGCAGAGATCCGGGTTGCTGAACATCGTCGTGTAATCAAAGGCACGATCACCCAGCAGCCGCTTCGGGTCGATCGCCAGCCAGCCGCGCGCGCCGAAATCGAGCACGTTGTCGTGGTGCAGGTCGCCATGCAGCGGCCGGATCTCGCGCTCTTCCTGCAGCAACGCCTCCGCGAGTGATCTGCACTGTTCCAGCAGTGGCGGCAGCGCGGCCCTTGGCCGCAGCAGGTCGGCGAACCATCTACGGAGGCAGACCAGTTCCGCTGGCGGCGCGCTCCGTGGCCGGTGCAGCCGCTGCAGGACCTGGCACAGGATCGTGGTGCAGGCGTCATCGTCGCCCCCTATCGAACGTTGCCGCAGCGAGTCGCCACCGGCACGTTCGATCAGGATCGCCGGCCCCTCGTGGGCCAGCAGGCGGGCGGCGCCATCGCCTTCCCACCAGCGCAGCAGGCGATGGCTGTTCTGCTCTTCGGTTTCGCTGCTGATCTTCAGCATGGCCGGCTCTCCGGCGGCGGTCAGCACCGGCCAGAGCTGGGCATGGGGCGTTTCGATGGCCGCGCCATCACGCCGCAATCGCCAGCGGCTCAGGTAGGGTTCGCTCATGCTGGGTGGGCTGTCCTGAGGTGAATGAAGATCAAGCGATTCGCACTGCTAACGCCATCTGAACGCAGCAATCCGCTAGGGTGATGGAAATCGCGTAGTCAGGCCGCATATTGTCCCTATCTGCCGCCGGAGTAATCCATGTTCAGCAAAGACCTCGAACACACCATCGGCCAGTGCTACAAGCGCGCCCGTGAGGCCCGGCATGAGTTCATGACGGTCGAACACCTGCTGTTGGCACTGCTCGACAACCCGTCCGCCCAGGCCGTACTGAAAGCCTGTGGTGCAGACGCCGAACGCCTGCGCCAGGAGCTTGAGCAGGCCATCGAGGCCTCCGTGTCCCGCCTGGCCGAAGATGACGGCCGCGATACCCAGCCGACCCTGGGCTTCCAGCGCGTGCTGCAGCGGGCCGTGTACCACGTGCAGTCCTCGGGCAAGAAGGAAGTCACCGGCGCCAATGTGCTGGTCGCCATCTTCGGCGAAAAGGACTCCCATGCCGTCTATTACCTCAACCAGCAGGACGTCACCCGGCTGGACGTGGTCAATTACCTGTCCCATGGCATCGCCAAGCTGGGCGAGGAAGGCGAGCAGCCGTCCTCGTCCTCCGAGGGCGAAGGCCGCATCGAAGGCGGGGAGGGCGAGCCGAAGGGAGATGCCCTGACCGAGTTCGCCAGCAACCTCAATGAACAGGCCCGGGCCGGTCGCATCGACCCGCTGGTCGGTCGTGCCGACGAGATCGAGCGCACCATCCAGGTCCTGTGCCGCCGCCGCAAGAACAATCCGCTTTACGTGGGCGAGGCCGGCGTGGGCAAGACCGCCATCGCCGAGGGCCTGGCCCGCCGCATCGTCGAGGGCTCGGTGCCTGAGGTACTGGCCGACGCGGTGATCTACTCGCTCGACCTGGGCGCGCTGGTGGCCGGCACCAAGTACCGCGGCGACTTTGAGAAGCGCCTGAAGAGCGTGCTGACCGCGTTGAAGAAGGTACCCAACGCGGTGCTGTTCATCGACGAGATCCACACCATCATCGGTGCCGGCTCGGCGTCGGGCGGCACCATGGATGCGTCCAACCTGATCAAGCCGGCGCTGGCGTCCGGCGAGCTGCGCTGCATCGGCTCGACCACCTTCCAGGAATACCGCGGCATCTTCGAGAAAGACCGGGCGCTGGCCCGTCGCTTCCAGAAGATCGACATCGTTGAGCCGACCGTCGGCGAGACCTACGAGATCCTGCAGGGCCTGAAGTCCAAGTACGAGCTGCACCACGGCGTGACCTATTCGGACGAGGCGCTGCAGGCTGCGGTGGACCTGTCGGTCAAGCACATCGGCGACCGTCTGCTGCCGGACAAGGCCATCGACGTGATCGATGAGGCCGGCGCCCGCCAGCGCCTGCTGCCGGAAGGCCAGCGCAAGGAGCTGATCGACGTCGAGGAAGTGGAGGCGATCGTCGCCAAGATGGCGCGCATTCCGACCAAGCAGGTCAGCGCCACCGACAAGGATGTGCTGCAGCACCTGGAGCGCAACCTGAAGATGGTGATCTTTGGCCAGGACCCGGCCATCGAGACGCTGTCCTCGGCGATCAAGCTGGCCCGTTCGGGCCTGGGCAATCCGGAAAAGCCGATCGGTAACTTCCTGTTCGCCGGTCCGACCGGTGTCGGCAAGACCGAGGTGACCAAGCAGCTGGCACTACAGCTGGGCATCGAGCTGGTCCGCTTCGACATGTCCGAGTACATGGAGCCGCATTCGATCAGTCGCCTGATCGGTGCCCCTCCGGGTTACGTCGGCTTCGACCAGGGCGGCCTGCTGACCGAGAAGATCGTCAAGACGCCGCATTGCGTGCTGCTGCTGGACGAGATCGAGAAGGCGCACCCGGACATCTTCAACATCCTGTTGCAGGTGATGGACCGCGGCGTGCTGACCGATACCAACGGTCGTGAAGCCAACTTCAAGAACGTGGTGCTGGTGATGACCACCAATGCCGGCGCGGCGCAGGCCTCGCGGCGTTCGATCGGTTTCACCAAGCAGGACCATGCCACCGACGCAATGGAGACCATCCGTCGCAGCTTCACCCCGGAATTCCGCAACCGCCTCGACGCGGTCGTGCAGTTCCAGGCGCTGGGCTTCGAGCACATCCTGCGCGTGGTCGACAAGTTCCTGATCGAGCTGGAGATGCTGCTGCAGGACAAGCACGTCAGCCTGTCGGCCACGCCGACCGCGCGCGACTGGCTGGCCCACCATGGTTTCGACCCGCTGATGGGTGCCCGCCCGATGGCCCGCGTGATCCAGGACAAGATCAAGCGTCCGCTGGCCGACGAGCTGCTGTTCGGCAAGCTGGTCAACGGTGGCAAGGTCAGCATCGACGTCCGCGACGACGAGCTGGTGGTCGAGACCCAGGCCGAACCAGAGCGCCTGCTGCCGGTGACGGTGGAGTAAGGCGGCGCCGGATCGATTCCGGGTGCGGTTGGAAAACAAGGGCGGCTCCGGCCGCCCTTGTTGTGTATCCGCCCTTCAACGTCCCTGCTGGGCCAGGCGCTTGAAGGTTGCCGCATCGACCGGCTCGATCCAGGTCACGGTGCAGTGGTTGCTGTCGGTCTGCAGGGTGCTGCGAGCATCGCCACAGATCTGCTCGGTCGTGTTGGGTGTGAAGAAGACGTAGCTGGCCGATGCCGCGGCGCCCAGGCAGCGCTTCTGCAGGTGGACCCGATAGTAGTTGTTGCCGTCGCGCAGCAGCACTTCGCGTTCCGTACTGGAGGGGCGGATGTCGCGGCTGGTGCCGAGGGCGATGCACTCGGCCGGGGTGGAGGGTTTGGCGGGTTTGGCGGGTTCGCCGGCGCGCGCCGACAGGGGGAGGCTGGCCAGCAGAACTGCCGGCAGCAGGACGTGCGGGAGCAGGGCGTTCATGATCGGGCGGGGGTGGCGATCCGGACTGGATCGGATCCCACGATGCCGCTGTCGCTGCAAATGCGAATCTGCCGCAAGCAGGGCTGACCGACGCCATGGTGAGATCGGTCACGATGACCTTTGGCGCATCAGGCCGCGATTGAACGGAATCCCTGCTGGCGGCCCTGGTCGCCGCCATCCTCGATGACGAATGCGACCGCTTCGTGCGGAATGTGCAATCGCGATGCTGGATGTTGGACAGGCACGAAAATGCGCTGCGGGCGAAGTCTGGAACTTTCTTCCGTGCACGACAAAAGGCCAGCAGCGAGGCCGGCCCTGTCGGAGTGGCGCAGTGCGCCGACCGCTTACTTCATGCGGTAGGTGATACGACCCTTGGTCAGATCGTACGGGGTCATTTCAACCTTGACCCGGTCACCGGTGAGGATGCGGATGTAGTTCTTGCGCATGCGGCCGGAGATGTGGGCGATGATTTCGTGCCCATTTTCCAGACGAACGCGGAAAGTGGTGTTCGGCAGCGTCTCGCTGACGGTGCCCTCGAACTCGATGGAATCGTCTTTCGACATGTAGTCCTGTGCGGTTCAGAAAACGGCCACGCTGGGCCTAAGGCGCGGTATTTTACGCGTGATGGGCCCGGCTTGCAAAGTTTGTGTTAACCCCCGGCCAAACACCGTGCTGGCAAGCGTCCTACCGCTTGTGTCCAGGGGCCTTCACGGCCGTCACGGTGCACGGCCTCGCGGACGTGCTCCAGAAAGTCCGCGCGCGGCAGGTGATCGGCGCCCATCCGCAGCAGGTGCGGATTCTCCACCTGGGCATCGATCAGTTCCCAGCCCCAACCACGCAGCGTGGATGCCAGGGCGGCCAGGGCGATCTTGGAGCCGCCGCTGGCGCCACTGAACATGCTCTCGCCGAAGAACATGGCGCCGATCGCGACGCCGTAGATGCCGCCGACCAGCGTCTGCCGATCCCAGACTTCGAAGGAATGGGCGAAGCCGAGATCGTGCAGCTGGCTGTAAGCCTCGACCATCGCCGGGCTGATCCACGTGCCGTCCTGGCCCGGCCGCGGCGCTGCAGCGCAGGCACGCATCACACGGCTGAAGGCGGTGTCGGCGGTGATCTCCCACGTGCTGCTGCGCAACTGGCGGCGGAAGCGGCTGGACAGATGCACGCCCTCGGTGCGGAACACCATGCGCGGGTCCGGCGACCACCACAGGATTGGCTCGCCCTCGCTGAACCACGGAAAGATGCCGCCGGCATAGGCATTGAGCAGTCGCACCGGATGCAGGTCGCCGCCCACCGCAAGCAGGCCGTCGGGCTGCCGCAGGGCGGTCTCGGCCGGAGGGAAGGGGGCGTCCGGCGCATCGGCCAGGCGCCAGGGCAGCTGGCGGGTCATGCCGCCATTGTATTCGTCGTGGTGATCGCTGATGTCTGGCACCATCAGCGTCCAATGGCAAGGAGCCCTACGCTTGAGTGACACGATCACCGCCATCCTCGATGTGCACGACACCCCGCGCACGCGCAACGACAGTCAGAGCATGCTGCTGGCGCTGGCGACTGAGCAGCCGGGCCAGCTCGGTGCGCTGATGCTGCTGGCCCTGGCCCGGCGCTCACCCGGCTCGGCCTTTCTCGACATGGTGCTGGATCTGCTGCCCGACGAAGCGGTTGCGCCGGTCTGTGCCGAGGCCTGGCGTCGCTATCGTGATGGCGAGCGCGGTGAGCTGCTGGCCAGCGTGATCGAATTCACCAGCTACCAGGCGCCGCAGGTGCTGCAGGACGACTGGGAGGCCTTGCTGGCGCTGGCCACCCAAGACGAGCTGCAGCTGGCTTCGCAGGTATGGCGGAGCCTGCCCTCTGCCATCGCCGCACAGTGGGCACAGATTCTGACTGAGGCCGATGACGATCGCGAAATGGCGCGGGCCAGGGTGCTGCTGCTCGCGGCGCGGCCCGAGAGCTACGCCGTTGCTCGCGGCTACCTCGCTGACTGGGGCGCGCTGGATGCTGAGGTCTGGGCGCACTGGGCCGGCGTCGCCGACGGACCGCAGCCGCGGCGCCTGCATGGGGAGCGGCCGCTGCACATCCGCTTCGGCCGCGAGCAGCATCGCGCGCAGGTGGCCGAAGAGCCGAGCTGGCGCAAGCGCATCTGGCGCCTGCACCCAACCTGGAATGGTGGGCAGGTGCACCACGCCGGGCAGATGGGAGGGCCGCTGGAAGCGCTGTGTGGCAGCTGCCATGCGCCGCTGCAGCGCCTGCTGCGAATCGATGCTGCCGCGCTGCAGCCGGGCGCGGCGGGCGAGATCACGCTGGGCCTGTGCCTGGACTGCTGCGGTTGGGAAGATCCGCCCGTGCGATTCTATCGCCACGATGCCGCCGGCCTGCCCAGCTGCCATCCCAGCCAGCGCCTGGAGGTGCCGGCCACGCCGACCGACAGCGGTGACCTGATGCAGGCCGAGGTGGATCTGGCCGCCATGGACAGTGCGCGCTGGCAGCAGCAGGACTGGGGGCAGTCCAATCATCGGCAGAACCTGTCGCGCGTGGGCGGTGCACCGAGCTGGGTGCAGAGTGCCTGGTATCCGGCGTGCATCGATTGCGGCGAGGAGATGCCCTTCGTGATGCAGCTGGATTCGACGCT
This sequence comes from Stenotrophomonas africana, assembly GCF_013004645.1. Taxonomy (GTDB): domain Bacteria; phylum Pseudomonadota; class Gammaproteobacteria; order Xanthomonadales; family Xanthomonadaceae; genus Stenotrophomonas; species Stenotrophomonas africana. The sequence continues at coordinate 46,122 of NZ_JABEME010000003.1, forward strand.
GCCGACCACCGGTGGAGGCGCACTGCTCTGGGGCAGTGGCGGCATGCTCTACACGTTCTGGTGTGCGACGTGCCGGGTGAGTGGGCACTTCTGGCAGTGCACCTGAGCACAGCGTCCTCGCCAGCGCTCTGGTAGATGCCAACCTTGATTGGCAGGCCTCATTGCTCTGGTAGGTGCCAACCTTGGTTGGCACGCTTCTCGGTACCGCGCCAGTCGAGCAAGCTCGACTCTACGACTCTACGCGGAACGGCCCATGCCCCTGCAGCTCCTGCAGGTACCGCCGCACATCGCGCCGCTCCTGCCGGCACCAGTCCTGCAGTGCTTCTGCGAACTCCACATCAGCCACCCAGTGCCGGCTGCGCACCCGCGTCGGCAGGAACCCGCGCGCCAGCTTGTGCTCGCCCTGTGCACCCGGCTCGAAACGGGTCAGCCCTTCGCGCAGGCAGTATTCGATGCCCTGGTAGTAGCAGGCCTCGAAGTGCAGGCCGGGCAGGGTGGCGCCGCCCCAGTAGCGGCCGTACAGGGTGTCGCCACCGCGCAGGCACAGCGCGCCGGCAATCGGCTCGCCGTCCTGTTCGGCCAGGAACAGCACCAGCCCGCGGCCCAATGAAATGGCCAGATGGCGCAGGAACGCCTCGGTCAGCGCCGGAGCGTTGCCGTACTCGAGGAAGGTCTGCAGGTAGAAGCGATACATCGCCTGCAGGTCCGCGCGGCTGGCTTCATCGCCGTGTACCACGCGGAAGCTGATGCCCTGGCGGGTGACCTTGGCCCGTTCCTGGCGGATGTTCTTGCGGTGCTTGTGGTTCATCGCACCGAGGAACTGGTCGAATGTCGCCCAGTCACCGGGGTTATGCCACTGGAACTGCACATCCTCGCGCAGCAGCCAGTCATCGCCGAACAGCGCCTCGTCCACTGCGGTGTGAAAGTTGATATGGGCCGAGGACACGTCCAGCGCCGGCAGCGCCTCGCGCAATGCCGACAGCAAGGTGGCGCGCTCTGAATCGTGACGGGCCAGCAGCCGCGGGCCGGTGACCGGCGAGTACGGCACCGCGCCCAGCCACTTCGGATAGTAGTCGCGGCCATGACGGGCATACGCGTTGGCCCAGGCATGGTCGAACACGAACTCGCCGTGCGAATTGGTCTTCAGGTAGCCCGGAATGGCGCCGACCAGCGTGTCGCCCTCCCATAGCGTGAAATGCCGGGGCTGCCAGCCCCAGTCCTCGCGCAGGCAACCGTGCTGTTCCAGGCCCGAGAGGAAGGCATGGCTGACGAAGGGATTGCAGCCGTCGTGCAAGGCGTCCCAGTCGGTTGCGGCAATGGACTGCAGGGAGTCGAGGAAGCGGGGGGAGGGCATGAGGGAAGGATAGGGCAGATGAAACAGAAAGGCCGACGCACTGGCGTCGGCCTTCTATCCGGAGTCGAGCGTGGCTCGACCCTACAGAAGCGGGTCAGCCTCTCAGCTGGCCTTGCCCTGCGCGTCCAGGTAGCGCTCGGCATCCAGCGCGGCCATGCAGCCGAAGCCGGCCGAAGTGATCGCCTGGCGGTAGTGCTGGTCGGCCACGTCGCCGGCGGCGAACACGCCTTCCACCGAGGTCTGGGTGGCATTGCCGCCCAGGCCCGAGCGGATTTCCAGGTAGCCGTTGTTCATTGCCAGCTGGCCGTCGAACAGGGTGGTGTTCGGGTGGTGGCCGATGGCCACGAAGAAGCCGTGGGCGTCGATGTCGCGGGTACTGCCGTCCAGCGTGGACTTCACGCGCACGCCGGTCACGCCGGCGTCGTTGCCCAGCACTTCCTCCACCTGGTGGTGCCAGACGGTCTCGATCTTGCCTTCGGCCACCTTCTTGAACAGCTTGTCCTGCATGATCTTCTCCGCCTTCAGGGTGTCGCGGCGGTGGACCAGGTAGACCTTGCGGGCGATGTTGGACAGGTACAGGGCTTCTTCCACGGCGGTGTTGCCGCCACCCACCACAACCACGTCCTGGTCGCGGTAGAAGAAGCCGTCACAGGTGGCGCAGGCGGACACGCCGCGGCCCTTGAACTCGTCCTCGGTCGGGATGCCCAGGTACTTGGCGGTCGCGCCGGTGGAGATGATCAGCGCGTCACAGGTGTACTCGTGGCTGTCGCCGATCAGCTTGAACGGGCGCTGCGACAGGTCGGCGGTGTGGATGTGGTCGAAGATGACCTCGGTCTCGAAGCGCTCGGCATGAGCCTGCATGCGCGCCATCAGGTCCGGGCCCATCAGGCCGTGGGCGTCACCCGGCCAGTTGTCCACCTCGGTGGTGGTCATCAGCTGGCCGCCCTGCTGCAGGCCGGTGATGACGACCGGCTTCAGGTTGGCGCGGGCGGCGTAGACGGCGGCGGTCCAGCCGGCCGGGCCGGAACCGAGGATGACGAGGCGCTGGTGGCGGGAGGGCAGGCTGGTGCTCATGTAAACTCGCGAAAAGGTAGATGGGACAAGGCGCTGGCGATATTTGCGCAGCATCCGTGGCAGGTCATAGAGTGGCGGCTGGGGCAGGGCGATTCAAGCCGATGAACAGAACGCCGTCATCCGGCGATGGTTCCGGCGCTCTGAACGCCCTGTCGGATGTCGCATAACTGAAAACTGACGCCGTCTCATTTATTATCAATCACTAACAGCGCATTCCAAAGGTATGGTCTAAGGTGGCGAAGCAGGTCCCCGAACGCTCCAAGTCCGACGACAGCAAGGCGTCACGTCGCACGGCCGCGGCGGCGACGACCGACAATCCACGCCGCCAACGCCTCTGGCGCGATCTTGGCCTGATCGCCATCGCGCCGGCCCTGCTGTACCTGGCGGCCAGTCTTTTCACCTATTCAGCGACGGACCCGGGCTGGTCGCATACCGGCAGCGTGGTCGCGCCGGTGCACAACCTCGGCGGCCGCGCCGGGGCCTGGATCGCCGATGTGCTGCTACAGCTGTTCGGCTACATCGCCTTCCTGCTGCCCGTGGTGCTGGGCGCGCTGGCGTGGATCGCCATGTTCGGGCTCAAGCGCGAAAGCAAGGGCGAGAACGACCTGGACCCGGCGCTGCGCCTGGTCGGTCTGGTCGGCTTCCTCATCGCCGGTACCGGCTTCCTGCACGTGCGCCTGTTCAGTGGTGATGTTTCCAGTGCCGGCGGCATCCTCGGCAAGCTGGTCGGCAATTCGCTCACGGTGGGCTTCGGCGCGCTGGGCGCGAACCTGTTCGTGCTGGTGCTGCTGCTGGCCTCGATCACCCTGGCCACCGGGCTGTCGTGGTTCACGGTGATGGAAAAGATCGGCCGCGGCGTGATGTCGCTGGCGCCGTTGCTGGCGCGCAAGAAGGAAGAAGTCACCGAGTGGAAGCAGACCCGGGTGATGCGCGAGGAGCGCCAGGAAGTGCGCAAGGCCGACGCCGAGGTGCGCGCCAAGCGCGAGCCGGTGAAGATCGAGCCGCGTCCGGAGCCGGTGATCGAGAAGAGTGACCGGGCCAAGCGCGACACGCAGATCCCGATGTTCCGGGGCGTCAACGGCGACGGATCGGACCTGCCGCCGCTGGCGCTGCTGGACGATCCCAAGCCGCAGCCGGTGGGCTACGACAAGGAAACCCTGGACGCGCTGTCGCGGCAGATCGAGTTCAAGCTGAAGGACTTCCGCATCGACGCCCAGGTGGTCGGCGCCAACCCCGGCCCGGTCATCACCCGCTTCGAGATCGAGCCCGCGCCGGGCATCAAGGTCAGCCAAATCAGTTCGCTGGACAAGGACATCGCGCGCGGCCTGTCGGTGAAGTCGGTGCGCGTGGTCGATGTGATTCCGGGCAAGTCGGTGATCGGCCTGGAAATCCCCAACGTCACCCGCGAGATGATCTACCTCTCCGAGCTGCTGCGTTCGAAGGAGTACGACAAGTCGGCCAGCGTGCTGACCCTGGCGCTGGGCAAGGACATCGCTGGCCGCTCGACCGTGGCCGACCTGGCGCGCATGCCGCACCTGCTGGTGGCCGGTACCACCGGTTCGGGCAAGTCGGTGGCGGTCAACGCGATGGTGCTGAGCCTGCTGTTCAAGGCCTCGCCGAAAGATCTGCGGATGCTGATGATCGACCCGAAGATGCTCGAACTGAGCGTCTACCAGGGCATTCCGCACCTGCTGGCGCCGGTGGTCACCGACATGAAGGAGGCCGCCAACGGCCTGCGCTGGTGCGTGGCCGAGATGGAGCGCCGCTACAAGCTGATGAGCGCGGTGGGCGTGCGCAACCTGGCCGGCTTCAACAAGAAGGTGAAGGAAGCCCAGGATGCCGGGCAGCCACTGATGGACCCGCTGTTCAAGCCGAACCCGGAACTGGGCGAGGCGCCGCGTCCGCTGGAGACGCTGCCGTTCATCGTCATCTTCATCGACGAATTCGCCGACATGATGATGATCGTCGGCAAGAAGGTGGAAGAGCTGATCGCGCGCCTGGCACAGAAGGCACGTGCGGCCGGCATCCACCTGATCCTGGCCACGCAGCGCCCGTCGGTGGACGTGATCACCGGCCTGATCAAGGCCAACATCCCGACCCGTATCGCCTTCCAGGTCAGCTCCAAGATCGACTCGCGCACCATCCTCGACCAGTCCGGCGCGGAAACCCTGCTGGGTCACGGCGACATGCTCTACCTGCCGCCGGGCACCGCCATGCCCGAGCGCGTGCACGGCGCCTTCGTCTCCGACGAGGAAGTACATCGCGTGGTCGAACATCTCAAGGCGATGGGCCCGGCCGACTATGTCGACGGCGTGCTGGACGAAGTGCAGACCATGGGCGACGGCGTGGTCGTCGGTGCCACCGGCCTGCCGGAGAACAGCTCTGCCGGCGACGAGTCCGACCCGTTGTACGACGAAGCGCTGCGGGTGGTCACCGAGACCCGCCGCGCCTCGATTTCCGGCGTGCAGCGCCGGCTGAAGATCGGCTACAACCGTGCAGCGCGACTGATCGAGGCCATGGAAGCGGCCGGCGTGGTCAGCTCGCCCGAGCACAACGGCGACCGCACGGTGCTGGCACCGCCGCCGCCGAAGTAAGACCCGACGTATCCCCCACGACGTCCAAGGAACCGACGCATGCTTCACCCCGTACCAAGCGCGCTGGCACTGGCGCTGGCAGCCTTCCTGGCTGCCGGCCCGGCACTGGCAGAAACCGCCACCTCCGCGCCCGCCACGGCGCCGCCTTCCACCAGCGGCGATACCGAAGCCAGCAATAATTTCAGCATTGTCCGTTACCGCGCCGACTACCAGGTGCGGCCCGATGCGGGCAATGTGCAGACCGAAACCTACGAAGTCCTGCTCAAGACCAAGGCCTCGGTCGAGCAGTTCAGCCAGGTGCGGCTGAGCTACAGCGAGAAGATGGAGACGCTGGAGGTGCTTGGCGCCTACACCATCACCGCCGATGGCCAGCGCCGCGATGTGCCCGCCGACCGCATCTACACCCAGGAGAGCTACTCCAGCGCCTCGGCGGCAATGTATGCCGACCGCAAGGTGCGGGTGATCGTGTTCCCGAACCTGGCCCCGGGCACGCGCCTGTACTACCAGGTGCGCCGCACCCAGGCCACGCCGTACTTCCCGGGTTATTTCGGCCTGTGGGAGACCTTCAATGTGTTCACCGAGTACGAGGACGCCGAGGTCACCCTGAGTGCGCCGGCCAACCTGCCGATGTTCGTCGACAGCCGCGGTGTGCAGGGCAGCGATCGCCCCACGGTGAAGAACGGCCAAGCGCAGTGGCGCTGGCGCTACCAGCGGCGCGAGGCCATGCCGGCACAGAACTGGTCGGCGGCGGGCTGGGAGTTCGGCCCGAACATCATGGCCAGCACCTATCGTGACTGGTCGCAGATGGGGCGCGCCTACCAGCTCAAGGCCGGCCCGGCCGCGCAGGTCACGCCGGAACTGCAGGCGTTGGCAGACGAAATCACGACTGGCATCAGCGACCGTCGCGAGCAGGCTGACGCGCTGTACCGCTGGGTGGCGCAGAACATCCGCTATGTGGCGGTGTACCTGGGCAATGGCGGCCTGGAGCCGAACAGCGCGCAGAGCATCCTCGACAACCACTACGGCGACTGCAAGGACCATGTGACGATCCTCGAGGCGCTGCTGGCGGCCAAGGGCATCGCCAGCTCGCCGGTGCTGATCGGTGCCGGCGGTGGCCCCACGCTGCCGAAGATTCCGGTGCTGGGCCGCTTTAACCACGCCATCACCTACATCCCCGAGTTCGATCTGTACCTGGATTCGACCACTGCGTGGGCGCGCTTCGGGCAGTTGCCGGAAGGTGACCTGGGCGCCCCGGTGATGCGTACCCGCGATGCCACGCTGGCGCGTACCCCGGCCAACACGCCGGAGCGCAATGCCACCTCGATGGAAGTACGTTTCACCTTCGACGCCAACGGCAACCTGCGCGGCGAGACGATCCCGAAGCTGGGCGAGAACGCCGAGATCGGCATGCGCGCCCAGTTCTCCCAGCTCAATGCGCAGAACCGTGCGCGCGCTGAAGAGCAGATCATGGCCGCGTCCGGTTTCGACGGGCGAGGGCAGCTGCAGATCCAGGGCGTGCCGGTCGACCTGACCCGGCCGTTCGGCTACCGCATGGCGTTCCAGGCCGAGGACTACGCCGACTTCAGCGTGGCCGGCGGCATGGCCGTGCCGGACCCGCCCGGCGGCGAGTCGGTGCGTGGGCTGTACGCCACGGCCTCGGCGCCGGCCAACGAGACGCCGTTCTACTGCAATGCCAGCCTGCGCGAGGAAACCTATCGCCTGCAGTTCCCCGCCAATGCACCGATCATCGCTATCCCGGCCAGCCAGCGTTTCGCCAATGCCGCCGGCGAGTACCGGGTGGACTGGAGCCGCGAGGGCCAGGACGTGATCGTGCATCACCGGTTGCAGCAGAACGCGGTACGTGGCCCAGAGGCGCTGTGCCAGCCGCAGGATTATCCGGCGTTCCGCGCGCTGTATCGCGAAGTGCGGCGTGGTTTCCGCGGCCAGGTGCTGTACGGCAAGCTGCCGGGCTCCGGCGGCTGAATCGCCGATGGACGTTCAGGGCGGCATAATGTCGCCCTGATCGCCCATTCATCTTTCCCCGGGCACACTGGCAACCACCTTTCCTGGCGCCCGCGCCCACAGGATTCCCGCATGAACTTCCGCTTCCGCCGTTTCCTTGCCACCACCACCCTGGCCGTGGCCTGCGCCGCCGCTGGCAGCGCCTGGGCTGGCGCCCGCGATGACCTGAAGACCTTCACCAGTGGCTTGAAGGGCCTGGATGGCCAGTTCAGCCAGCAGGTGTTCGACAGCCGTGGCAAGGTGAAGGAATCGACCAGTGGCCGTGTGGCGCTGTCGGCGCCGCGCCTGTTCCGCTGGGAGTACGTGCGCCCGCACGAACAGCTGATCGTGGCTGATGGCAAGAAGGTCTGGATGTACGAGCCGGACCTTGAACAGGCCACCGTGCGCGAGCAGGGCAAGGAAGAGCAGAACAGCCCGCTGACCGCACTGATCAACCCGGCGCTGCTGGAGCAGCAGTACGACGTCAGTGAAGAGGCCGCACAGCGCGACGGCCTGCAGTGGCTGTCGCTTTCGCCGAAGCGCGAGACCGAAGCCAGCTTCCAGTACGCCGCGTTGGGCTTCAACGCCCAGGGCCTGGCCAAGATGGAAATCACCGACGCCGTCGGCCAGCGCACCGTGATCAGCTTCAGTGGCTGGAAGCGCAACCCGGGCTTCGCTGCCGGCACTTTCAGCTTTACGCCGCCGAAGGGTACCGACGTTATCGGTAATTGATGGCGGTCGCCGGGCATGGCCCGGCGTCAACTGCTCTGGCGGGTGTCAACCGGCACCGCCCTGGTGGGTGTCAACCTTCTGCTCCGGTGGGTGTCAATCTTGGTTGACACGCTTTTGATCTGCCGGCCAGCGGCCGGCACTACCCGATCATGGCCCGGCGCTGGTGGGTGCCAACCTTGGTTGGCACGCGCTCGCGGTACAATGAGCGGGTGGCAAGACATCGTTCAACTTCCTTCCCCGGCCCCGATCTGCTGAGCGTCGATCGGGAACATCTGCGCCCGCTGGCCGAGCGCATGCGCCCGCGAACCCTCGACGAAATGGTCGGGCAGAAGCGCCTGCTGGCGCCCGACAGCGCGCTACGCCGCGCGGTCGAATCCGGTCGCGTGCATTCGATGATCCTGTGGGGGCCGCCGGGCTGCGGCAAGACCACGCTGGCGCTGCTGCTGGCCGAATATTCCGACGCCGAATTCCGTGCCATCTCGGCCGTGCTGTCCGGTCTGCCGGAGGTGCGCCAGGTGCTGGCCGAAGCCGCGCAGCGCTTCGCCGAAGGCCGGCGCACCGTGCTGTTCGTGGACGAGGTGCACCGCTTCAACAAGGCGCAGCAGGATGCGTTCCTGCCGCACATTGAACGCGGCACGATCCTGTTCGTCGGTGCCACCACCGAAAACCCGTCCTTCGAGCTGAACTCGGCGCTGCTGTCACGTTGCCGCGTGCATGTGCTGGAAGGCGTTTCGCCGACCGACATCGTCGAGGCGCTGGAGCGTGCGCTGGGTGATCGCGAGCGCGGCCTGGGCGAAGAGGGCATCGAGGTCGCTCCCGAACTGCTGCTGGAAATCGCCACCGCCGCCGATGGTGACGTGCGTCGTGCGCTGACCCTGTTGGAAATCGCCGCCGAGCTGGCGGGCGGGGAGGGCGGTCGCATCACCCCGCAGACCCTGACCCAGGTGCTGGCCGACCGTACCCGTCGCTTCGACAAGGGCGGCGAGCAGTTCTACGACCAGATCTCGGCGCTGCACAAGTCGGTACGCAGTTCCAACCCGGATGCCGCGCTGTACTGGCTGACCCGCATGCTCGATGGTGGCTGCGATCCGTCTTACTTGGCACGGCGACTGACCCGCATGGCGATTGAGGATATCGGCCTGGCCGATCCGCGCGCGCAGAGCATGGCGCTGGAAGCCTGGGACATCTACGAGCGGCTGGGCAGCCCGGAGGGCGAACTCGCGTTCGCCCAGCTGGTGCTCTACCTGGCCAGCACCGCCAAGTCGAACGCCGGCTATGCGGCCTTCAACCAGGCCAAGGCCGACGTGCGCGGGAGCGGTACCGAAGAAGTGCCGCTGCACCTGCGCAATGCGCCGACCAAGCTGATGAAAGAGCTGGGCTATGGCGCCGAGTACCAGTACGACCATGATGCTGAAGGCGGTATCGCACTGGACCAGACCGGTTTCCCCGATGCGATGGGTGAGCGGGTGTATTACAACCCGGTGCCGCGCGGGCTGGAGATCAAATTGAAGGAAAAACTGGATCGGCTGCGTGCGGAGCGTGAGGCTGCAAGGGCCGCGAAGGGCCGCTGACCCGGCTTCTGTAGAGTCGAGCCATGCTCGACTGCTTTTCGCAGCACCTCACGGCTCCCGACAGCCGAGCATGGCTCGGCTCTACATTGTCCCCGGCGCCGGTCTTTGGCACACTGCGCGGCTACTTTTTCAAGGATCGATGCCGTGCAGGAAATGATTCTGCCGTTGAAGCGCTACGCCCAGTTCGAGGGTCGCGCCAACCGCCGCGAGTACTGGATGTACCAGCTGTTCCTGTTCCTGGTCGCAACGGCAGTGATGCTGCTGGCCGGTGTGCTGGCGATCCTGCTGCGCAACAGTGCCGATGCGCTGGCCGGCATCCTGATCGGCATGGTGGTACTGCTGTGTGTGATGTGGCTGGTCACGATCGTGCCGCTGATCGCGGTGACCGTACGCCGCCTGCATGACTGCAACCAGTCGGGCTGGCTGTTCCTGTTGGCGCTGGTGCCAGGCGGCGGGATCGTGATCATGATCTTCTCGCTGCTGCCGGGCACGCCGCAGGAGAACGTTTATGGTCCGGTGCCTTCGGGGCCGTGACGATGCGTGAGTCGAGCATGGCTCGACGCTACAGAGGCAAAGAAAAGAAGCCGGCATCTTGCCGGCTTCATCTTCACTTGATGGTGCAATCGCCGAAGGACAGGTAATCGGTGCCCGAGCTGAACTGCAGCGTGCAGCTGGCGGTGAAGGTTGCGCCTTCTTCCAGTGCGCCCAGCTTGGCCGCCTGCTGTTCATCGTCCGTGGTCAGTCGGGCCATGACATTGCCTTGGTCATCGCCGGCCTCGATCAGCGGTTCGCCCGCCAGGTTGCTGGAAACGCTAAGTGCCACGGCGGTGAACGTCACCGTCTGGTTGAGTTGGTCCATGCTCAACGTCGAATTGCCGGCCTCTTCAAAGGCCTGGTAGAGCGACGGCAGATCCTGCGCGGCGTGGGCGGCCAGCGGGGCGAGCAGGCCGAGGGACAGGGCGATCAGTGCGGTGTGCTTCAAGGGTTCTCACAATCATGGGATCCGATCCCATGGCGGTTGTGTGCAGATGAACGCGACCCGGATGGCGGCAAGTGCCCGCCCTCCATGGCTGCGCTGGAAGCGGGGCGGTCCAATGCCCCGATGGGCGGCAAAATAGGGGAATTGCTGCCCCTTGCGCAACCCGGGCATGCGCGCGCGTGATACACAGCGTGACGTTCGATCGATGTGATAATCATTCGCGTTTAAGGTAGACTGCGGTCCCTTGTGAACCGGCGGCCCTGGGCCGCTTCTGCCGCCGCTGATGAAGCATTTCGTCCCGCCTTCGCGCCGTGGTCCGCTGGCCCGCGGCCTGGCCGCCTTGATGATGGGTCTGCTCCTGGCCACCCCGTATGCCCATGCACAGCAGCGCAATCCGCTGCAGAAGATCGGCCATACCGTGCTCGACGAGCCGGCGGCCAGCTATCGTTTCGAGCATTTCGTGGTGGACAGTCCGGACCGGCAGCGCCGTTGGCGGGTGAACCTGGCGATCCCGGCCAAGGCCGGCAAGACGCCCTCTCCGGTGCTGTACGCGCTGGACGGCAACGCCGTCGCCATGGCCCTGGATCAGCCGTTGCTGACCGAGCTGGCCGCGCGCAAGGCGGCGCCGGTGCTGGTGCTGATCGGCTACGACAACGACCTGCGCATCGATTCCAAGGCGCGCACCCGCGACTACACCGCGTGGATCGACCGTGCCGACGATGAGAGCGGCACAACCCAGGCAGTCGGCGGTGGCGCCGCAGCCTTCCTGGATGTGATCGAACGCCGCATCAAGCCGGAAGTCGAGCGTCGCGCACGCATCGATACGCAGCAGCAAGCGCTGTGGGGGCACTCGCTGGGCGGGTTGTTCGTGCTCAATGCGCTGTACACCCGTCCCGCCGCCTTCCAGTCCTATCTGGCCGCCAGCCCGTCGCTGTGGTGGAGCCAGGGTGCGGCACTGGGTGATCCGGAACAGCAGTTCGTGCAGAACGTGCACGGCCAGCCGGCAAGGCTCTGGCTGATGCTGGGCGGTGCCGAGCGTGTCGGTGATCGCGGCAAGCGTGACATGAACAACCCGCGCGTGGTCGCGCACCTGCGCCGCATCGGCGGCGCCACTCCGGATGCGGCGATGCAATTGTCCGAGCGGCTGGGCAAGGTGCCGGGCCTGAGCGTGCAGTACCGCGAGTTCGACGGCCTCGGCCACGGCCCGATGCTGCCGGCGTCGTTCCACGCTGCGCTGCATGAGTTGTACGGCGTGACCGACCGCAGCGGCGGCGATGGCGCGCCCAATGGCGGTGACAACGCCGCCGAGTGAATCCCTTCGCACGCGATGCCGTGCGACCCCACTACCCAGGCGAGGCTGTCGACGTGCAGCGGCCCAGGCAACCGATGAATCCCGCGCCACGTGGCGCGGCCTACGTGTGCAAGGAGCCTGCCATGTCGTTCCGTCCGTCTTTCCGTCTTACCTCTCTCGCCGCCGGCCTGCTGCTGGCGGTGACCGCCACCGCGCAGCCGGTGTTCGATCAGCCGGCCAACGCCACCTTCAAGGGTGAGGTTGTCTCACGCGGTGAGAACGTGGTTCCCGGCAGCACCGCCGACGTGGTCGGCCGTGGCTTCGTGCCGGGCCAGAAGGTCAGCCTGCTGCGTGGCGACAGCGTGCTCAACGCCCAGCCGGTGGTGGTCGATGCCGATGGCAACTTCAAGACCCAGCTGAGCATTCCGACCGACGCGGTGCCGGGCACCCACCCGGTGGTGGTGCGCGCCAGCCAGCCGGCTGCAGCCACCGTGCTGAAGCTGCGCGTGTCGCCGCAGCTTCCGCTGTCCGGCCAGGCGCAGTTCGCCACCCAGTCCAACAAGCTGGTGCCCGGCCTGTACCAGTCGGCCTACAGCGCCGCCAGCAATGCGGTGTTCGTGACCTCGGCGGTGGGCCGCCCGCCGGTGACCCAGTCGCAGCTGCTGAAGCTGGACCCGAAGTCGCTGAAGATGACCAAGGCGATCACCCCGGCGCAGGTGCCGGGCAGCACCAATGGTGCGGTCTATGCGGTCTACGGCGTGGGCGTGGATGACACCAACGGCAATGTCTGGGTCACCAACACCCGCCAGAACTCGATCGCGGTCTACCGCCAGAAGGACCTGTCGCTGGTCCACCAGTTCCCGGTTGACACCGTGCCGCACGCGCGCGACGTGGTGGTCGATGGCACCCACGGCAAGGTGTTCGCCTCGGCCACGGGTGAAGACCACCTGTCGGTGTTCGATGCCAGGACCCTCAAGGAACTGCCCGCAGTGACGCTGGAATCCGGCGTGGATGACGGCAAGTTCACCCCGATGAGCCTGGTGCTGGACGAGAAGGCCGGCAAGCTGTTCACCGTCAGCATCGGCACGCCGGAAGCGGCGGTGATCGATGTGGCCAGCGGCGAGGTCGAGAAGGTCATCGGCCTGGGCAATTCGATCAGTGCCTCGGGCGTGGCCTTCGACGCGGCACGCAACCGTCTGTACGTGGCCTCGCAGGGCACCGACAACCTGCTGATCGTCGACGTGGCTGCCGGCAAGGTGCTGCATGACGTGCCGGTCGGCGCCGGTGCGCTGAACGTTGCCTTCGATGATGCCTCCGGCCTGGCCTATGTCAGCAACCGTGGCGCTGGCACGGTCACCGTGGTGAATGGTGACGGCAAGGTGGTCGCCAATCTTGATGGCGGCACGCTGCCGAACCATGTCCGCGCCGATGGCAAGGGCAACGTGTTCGCGGTGAACAAGTCGCGCGGCGCCGAAGACCCGAAGGGTGACCGCATCACCCGCATCACCCCGAAGCAGTAAGTCACACGGTGGGGCGGCGTGTGCGCTGCCCCGCCAGCAAGGAGAACGAGCATGAACATCGCGTCCCGTCTGCGCCTGTGTGCGCTTCCGTTGGCCGTTTCGCTGGCACTGGCCGCCTGTGGCGGTTCGTCGACGCCGCCTGATGGCCAGAAGGCCGCCGAGCCGCCCGCCGCAACGGCAGTTGCGGAAACCGCATTGCCGGCAGGCTGGCAGCGCGTGGCCGGTGCCGAGATGCCGGCGGTGCATGACCAGAAGGCGGTGCTGCCGGCCAAGGTGCATTCCGACGACGGCGCCGATATCGAAGTGGCCGATACCAGCCGGATCATCGCCGGGGGCGACGACGTCATTGCGGTGATCGAGGCGCTGGGCCTGGGCAAGCAGGTGTTCGCGGCGCCGACCAATACCACCACCCAGGCCGGCCTGGCTGCGCCGCACCAGTTCCTGTTCAACCGAACCACTGGCGTGGAGGGCGTGCTGAGCCTGCAGGGCTCGCTGTTCCTCGGCAACAGCCTGCGCCGCCACACCGAGCTGGCCAAGAAGCTGCGCGAAGTGGGCGAGCCGGCCGTGGTCATCGATGACCTGCAGCCGGCGCCGGACAAGGTGCGCAAGGTCGCCGCCGCACTAGGGCTGGCCGAGGCAGGGCAGGCACTTGCCACGCAGGTGCAGCGCCAGCTCGACGAGGCTGCAGCGATTGGCAAGGGGCTGGGCCATGCGCCACGACTGATCCACGTGTCGGCTACCGGTGCGGGTGGCTCACCGACCGTGGCGGGTGCCGACAGTGCGTCGGCGCAGCTGATCGCATTGGCTGGCGGCATCAACATCGGCACCGAAGCGGGGGTGAAGAACTACTCGCAGCTGAGCAATGAAGGCGTGGTTGCTGCGGCGCCGGAGGTGATCCTGGTGACCGAGCATGACCTGAAGCTGTTCGGCGGTGCCGAGGGTCTGTGGAAGGCGTACCCGACGCTGAAGCAGACCCCGGCCGGGCAAGCCAACCGGGTCTGGGTGATGCCGGATGTGCAGCTGAAGTACACCAGTGTCGGTTCCGGTGCTGGCGCGCTGGCGCTGGCCAAGGCCCTGGCGGGGTTGCCGAAGGCATGAGTCCGGCGGATCGGCGCCGCCGTCGCGGGCGGACCATGTTGCTGGTGGCGTTGCTGGCACTGCTCGGTGCGGTGCTGGCCTCGTTCGCCGTGGGCCCGCTGCGGCTGCCGCCGCTGGAGGTGATGCAGGCGTTGGCGGTGAAGCTGGGCCTGCTCGATCCGCAGGCGGTCAGCAGCCGTGATCTGGCGGTGGTCTGGCAGCTGCGTATTCCGCGTGCCCTGCTGGGTGCGATGGTCGGCGCGTCATTGGCGATGGCCGGCGCCAGCCTGCAGGGCCTGTTCGGTAACCCGCTGGCCGATCCCGGTATCGTCGGTGTCAGCCAGGGTGCTGCGCTGGGTGCGGTGGCTGCCATTGTTCTCGGCGCTGCGGGCGCAGCCGGTTGGCTGGTGCCGGTGGCCGCCTTCGCCGGCGGCGCGCTGGCGATCGGCCTGACCTACGCGCTGGCGCGGCCCGGCAAAGGCAGTGGCAACGCCACGCTGCTGCTGGTCGGCATCGCGATGGCGGCGTTCTGCTCGGCGCTGATTGGTTTCCTCACCTACATTGCCAGCGAAAGCGAGCTGCAGTCGCTGGTGTTCTGGCAGATGGGCTCGCTGGCGCGCGCCAACTGGGCCGATGTGGCCGCGGTGGTGCCGCTGTTTGCGATTGGCGTGTTCGCGTTGCAGCGGTTGGCCACGCCGCTGGACATGCTGGCGCTGGGCGAACGCCAGGCACAGCACCTCGGGCTGGATGTCACCCGCACGCGTCGCCGTCTGGTGGCGTTCAGTGCGCTGCTGGTGGGCGCGGCGGTGGCCTTTGCCGGCTCGATCAGCTTCGTTGGCTTGGTGGTGCCGCACGTGGCGCGCCTGCTGGTCGGTCCGGGTCATCGCTGGTTGCTGCCGTTGTCCGGCCTGCTGGGCGCGCTGCTGATCGTGGTGGCCGACACCGCAGCGCGCACGCTGGATCCGCCGGCGGAGATTCCGCTGGGCCTGTTCTCCGCTGCGCTCGGCGCGCCGTTCTTCCTCTGGCTGGTGCTGCAGCAGCGCCGCAAGGCGGCGCCATGAGCGCGCTGTTGAAGCTGCACGAGGTAGTGGTGCGCCGCCAGCAGCGCGAGATCCTGCATGGCATCTCGCTGGCGTTCGAGCCCGGCACGGTGACGGCGCTGGTTGGCCCGAATGGCGCGGGAAAATCCACGCTGCTGGCGGTGGCCGCCGGTGACCTGCGTGCCGACGTGGGTGAGGTGAGCCTGCTGGGCAAGCCGTTGGCCAGTTACAAGGCGGGGCCGCTGGCACGCGAGCGCGCGGTGATGCCGCAGGAGCACGGCGTGCGTTTTGCCTTCAGCGTTGAAGAAGTGGTGGCGATGGGTCGA
Organism: Stenotrophomonas africana; assembly: GCF_013004645.1. Lineage (GTDB taxonomy): Bacteria > Pseudomonadota > Gammaproteobacteria > Xanthomonadales > Xanthomonadaceae > Stenotrophomonas > Stenotrophomonas africana. The sequence goes on from NZ_JABEME010000003.1 coordinate 61,681, forward strand.
CTGCCGCATCCGCCCGATCCAGCCGTGGACGACGCCCAGGTGGAAGCGGCAATCGATGCCGCCGAGCTGCAGGCGCTGCGCCTGCGCGAGGTGCAGCAGCTGTCCGGTGGCGAGTCCGCCCGCACCACGTTCGCCCGTGTGCTGGCACAGGACACGCCGTTGCTGCTGCTGGATGAGCCGACCGCCGCGCTGGATCTGCGCCATCAGGAGCGCACGCTGCGCAGTGTGCGCGCCTGTGCCGAAGCCGGTGCGTGCGTGATCGTGGTGCTGCACGACCTCAATCTGGCCGCCGGCTATGCCGACCGCATCGTGTTGCTGGAACAGGGCAGGGTGGCGGCCGATGGCACGCCGCTGCAGGTGCTGACCGAAGACAACCTGCGGCGGGTCTACCAGCAGGATGTGGTGGTGCTGGAGCACCCGCGTCGTGGGGTGCCGTTGGTGGTGGTGACCTGAGGGCACAGTCGTTCTGCGCGGCGACGTATCATGTGCAGTTCGTTTTCTTCAATGGACTGACACAATGATCCGTACCCTCACACGCTGCGCGCTTCTGTCTGCATTGGTCGCCTCCGTGTGCGCCGCCAACACGGCGTCGGCCGCCTCGGTCTCCCTGATCAAGGCCGCCGACCGGGCTTCGCTGATCGAGAGCCGGCATTCGGCCGGCGAGGGTGCGCCGGCGGTTCCGGTAACGACCCGCTATTTCGCCAATGACGAAGTGCTCATCAGCTGGGATGACCAGCAGGTATTGATGCTGTGCAAAGAGGCGGTGTACCTGGAGATTCCTGCGGGCAAGGCCGGTGCCGGGGCGTTGGCGCCCGAGACGCGGCAGATGATTGCCTATCAGGCACTGATGTCCGGAATGGGGTCGCTGGCAGCCGTGGCCGAAGCGGCGGGCGATTCCGTGGAGGTAGCCGACGACGGCAGTGAAACCCGTCGCGTGGGTGAGAGCAACTGGGCCTACGGTGTGGAGCGCTATGACGTCACCACCCAGCGCATGGCCGATGGCGCGCTGCGGGTTCGGACGGCCAAGACCGCGACCGTGAACAATGCCGAGCCTGCGTCGCCGGATGACATGTTCAGTACCGAAGATGATCAGGCGGCCCGTCTGTCCGAGTTGGCGCCGGTCGGCAGCTGGACCGAGGTGGTGATCCACGGTGGCCCGCGTCAGGCGCAGGTGGATCCGGCGATGTCGTTGAAGGGATGGATCCCGATGGAGGACGACCAGGCGACGACAGTGGCCGAGGCTCGCAGGTTGCATGAGTGCAGGTGAGGCCTTGCAGCTGTCAGATCCCTTTGCCCGTGGCAAAGGAATCTGACCTGACGCAGGCTGGCCTCATCGTTCCATTTTTGTGTGCAATATTCACTTGCGCGCCAGATTGACAGGTCTAGAATGCGCCCCATGAACCGGATGCCGCTCCTGAAGTTTTTCACCCTGACCCGCGCGAGCGCGGAACGGGCGTGTCTGCCTGGAGCCCCACGAGGCCGTTGAAGCGGCCATCGCTGGACCTTCGACAGAGCGCCCTCCGGGGCGCTCTTTTCGTTTTTGTTTCTTGTGAGTCGACTAACAGTCGACTCTACCCAGTCGACTCCACCTACTCGACGCTACCCAGCACTGCAAAGGAGAACGTGCCATGCACCAGATCGCCGAGACCGAACGCTAGCCGCGCACCCTGTCGCCAACCGGGGTGTGCGGCCCCGGAAGTTGGCTTTGCAGGAACCTTTCTCATGAACACCCAAGTCCTTTCCCGCCGTCGCAACCTTGGCATCATTGCCCACATCGACGCCGGCAAAACCACGCTGACCGAACGCCTGCTGTGGAAAAGCGGCGAAATCCACCGCGTCGGCGAAGTGCACGACGGCAATGCGACCACCGATTTCTCGGCGATCGAACGCGAGCGCGGCATCACCATCGGCGCGGCCGCGGTTCAGGCGCAGTGGGCGCCGCGTGACCTGCCGCCGCATCGGCTGACCCTGATCGACACCCCCGGCCACATCGACTTCGCGATCGAAGTCGAGCGTTCACTACGCGTGCTCGACGGCGCGGTGGCCGTGTTCTCGGCCGTGGACGGCGTGCAGCCGCAGTCCGAGACGGTGTGGCGCCAGGCGCGTCGCCATCGCGTGCCGCTGATCGCCTTCGTCAACAAGATGGACCGCGTCGGCGCGTCGTTCGCGCGCGTGCTGGAGCAGCTGCAGGACAAACTGCAGGCGCGGCCGTGGGCGCTGGGCGTGCCGCTGGGCAGCGAAAGCGGCTTCAACGGCTGGGTCGATCTGGTCGATGAGCGCGTGCTGCAGTGGCAGGACGGCGCCGCAGCGACGGTTACCCCGTGGGACGACGCGGCGCGGGCCCAGTGGCAAGCCCAACGCGATGCGCTGGTCGAGGCCGTGGCCGATCACGACGAACAACTGGCCGATGCCTGGCTGGAAGGTCGCGTGATCGATGCCGGGATGCTGCGTGCGGCGATCCGCCGGGTGACGCTGGCGGGTGCGGGCGTGCCCGTGCTGGCCGGTGCTGCGTTCAAGGACAAGGGTATCGAGACGCTGCTGGACGCCGTGGTCGATTACCTGCCGTCGCCGCTGGATCGTCCTGCCGTCAGTGCCGAAAGCGATGAGGGCGAGGTGGTGCTGCCGCCGGATCCGGACGGTCCGCTGGCCGGCCTGCTGTTCAAGATCACCCACCAGCAGCACGGCGCACTGAGCTTCGTGCGGCTGTACTCGGGCACCTTGAAGGTGGGCGACGCGGTGGCGAGTTCGCAGCATCCGCAGGGTCGGCGCGTCAGCCGACTGGTGCGGGTACAGGCCGACCAGACCCACGACATCGAGCAGGCCGTGGCCGGTGACATCGTCGCGGTACTGGGCTGGAAAGATGCGGTCAGTGGCGAAACGCTGAGCGGCCGTGCGCAGCCGCTGCGCCTGGAGAACATCCAGGCCCAGGCGCCGGTGCTGGCCTGGCGATTGGAGCCAGCGCGTGCGGCCGACCTGATCCGGATGGCCCAGGGCCTGGCCAGCCTGGCCCAGGAAGATCCCTCGTTCCGCGTCGAAACCGATCGCGACACGGCGGAGACCCTGGTCTGGGGCATGGGCGAGCTGCACCTGGAGGTGATGGTCGAACGCCTGCGCAGTGAATGGAAGGTGGACGTGGGCGTGGGTGCGCCGCGCGTGGCCTACCAGGAGACGCCGATGCGTGCGATGACCGGTGTGGTCGGGCGGCTGGTCAAGCAGACCGGCGGCCAGGGTCAGTTCGCGCACGTGGTGCTGGATGTATCGCCGCGCGAGGACGACCAGGTGGTGTTCAACGACCGCATCGTGGGTGGCGTGGTGCCGCGCAGCTTCATCGCCGCGGTGGAGAAGGGCGTACGTGCTGCGCTGTCGGAAGGGCCGCAGGGTCATCCGGTAGTCGGTATCGAGGTCAGTCTTGTCGATGGCCAGACCCACGCCAAGGATTCGTCGGAGATGGCGTTCCACCGTGCGGGTGCCGAGGCGATCAAGGCGGCGCTGGCCGAAGGTGGCACGCAGTTGCTGGAGCCGGTGATGGCGGTGACGGTGCACTCGCCGTCGGCGTCGGTGGGTGATGTGGTCGGCGACCTCAACCGTCGCCATGGTCGCATTGCCCGCATCGACGACCAGGAGGGTCGCGCCGAGGTCAGTGGCTTTGCGCCGCTGGCGCAGCTGGTGGGTTACACCACGTCGTTGCGTTCGCTCAGCCAGGGGCGGGCGAGCAGCGAGGCGCACCTGCACGGCTACGAGCCGGTACGTGCTGCATGAGGGAAGGAGAGGGGAGCCCGTTCGCGGGCTCCTTTTTCTGTGGCCGGAGCCGTACATCCACACATGGCGTGGATGCGGCCCTCGGGATGCGATTTTTTGCACTGCATCGCAACAAAAAAGCAGAAAAAGCTGGATTAAAGTGATGCCTCACGATAAATTGCGCACCCCCCGTTGCTCGCCGCCGCCCGCACCCCTCTCATGCGTGATGACAAAGACCCCGGAACCCTGGAGCTGACCCTGCCGCGAAAGCGCGGGCGTCCGCCCAAGTTCGGGTACGCCATGAGTGACGCGCAGCGGGCCGCGCGGTACCGCGCACGCCGGGCAGGGCAGGCCAACCATGCCGATGTGCGTTCCTGTTCGGACATGGTGCTGCTGGACAAGATCCGCGCTGCGGTCAGCGCGCGCGACACCGAACTGGCCGGATTCCTGGTTCATGTCCTCTGGCAGCGCTACCCCCTGCAGCTGAAATAGGCCGTCGGTGGGGTGGCCGTTGTCATCGAGCTTGTTGATAATGCGGGATTCAGGTTGTTCCCGCTGGCGCGCCCGGGATGGCAGGCGCGCATGATCGAATGGTTCCCAAGATGACCACCACCAGCGACACCACCACCGAAGCGGCGCCGAGCGGCGCCCCCCTGTTCTACACCCGTCCGGTGCCGCTGCAGGCCGATGTGCACGCCGATCTGCGCATCCTGCCGGGCAGGCTCGAGTTTGCTGCTGGCAACAACGCCATTCCGCTGGTGCTCGGTGAGTTCTCGCTGGCGCTGCACCACTTCCCGATCCTGTTCGCTGGCCCGACCGCCGTGCCGATGGCCGCCGTCGGTGTTTCCGACCAGAACCTGTTCATCAAGGACGGCCTGTGGGAAGACGAGGCCTACATCCCGGCCTACCTGCGTCGCCATCCCTTCATCTTCATCGACACCGGTGCGGACAACGACTTCCTGCTGGGCATCGACGCAGAGAGCTCGCGCGTGGTCAAGGGCGGTGACGAAGGCCAGCCGCTGTTCGTGGACGGCAAGGCCACCGAGATGGTGCAGCAGGCGCTGGAGTTCTGCGGCCAGTACACCCGCGAGCACGAACAGACCCAGGCCTTCTCCAAGGCCCTGATCGACAACGGCCTGCTGGTCGAGCGCAATGCCACCGTGCGCACCCCGGATGGCCGCGAGTTCAACCTCAACGGCTTCCTGGTCGTGGACGTCGAGAAGTTCGTGGCACTGCCGGAAGCGACTGTGATCGAGTGGCACCGCAGCGGCTGGCTGGCCCTGATCCACCAGCACCTGATGTCGCTGGGCCGTTTCAACGATCTGACCCGTCGCCAGGTCGAGCGTCTGGCGGCCTGATCAGTCAGACGGCATGGCTTCCGTACTGCGGGAGCCATGCCAGCACTGCAGTACCTGCAGCAGACGCCGCACCTCGGCCCAGTCGGGTGCGGCGTCGTTCCCGAGCTCCCATAGATCGGCCGCGATTCCGACCTGACCGGTTGCACCGCAGAACTGCAGCGTGCCCTGCAGGCGGTGCGCATGATGGCGCAATGCCGTCGCATCGCATTCTTCGGTGGCCCGCGCGATGCTCAGCAGCTCGCCGTTGATGTCGTCCAGATACGCCTGATCCAGTGGCGCCACGGTGTCCAGAGTCGTTCCCCCGGCCGCTGGCGGCAGCTCGAGTGCCTGCAGCAGCTGCCCGATCTGCAAGGGCTTGGCCAGGACCGCATGGAAACCTGCATTGCGGCAGCGGGCCCGATGCCTGCGGCCTGTCCGGGCAGACAGCGCAATCAGTCGCGGCGACGCGCCGGGCTGTCTGCGCAGCTGCCGGGCCAGCGTATAGCCATCCATACCCTGCAGGCCGATGTCCACCAGCACGATCCGTCGTGGGTACCGGGCCTGCTCGGCCAGCGCATCGGCAGCGTCGGCCAAGGCATGCACGCCGGCCCCGAGGCGACGCAGTTGCTCGGCGATGATCTGGCGGTTCATTGCGTGATCTTCGACCAGCAACAATTCCAGGCCGGAAAGTGGCAGACCGAAGGGGGTCCGCTCCGCTGGAGGCACGCCGGTCTTCGCGATCCGTGCCGGCAATCGCAGGGTAAACCGGCTGCCGCGACCGGGCACGCTGTGCAGGGCCAGTGTGCCGCGCATGGCGTGCGCCAGCTCCCGGGCGATAGCGAGGCCCAAGCCGCTGCCGCCGCGCACCTGCCCATCCTTGCCCTGCTGGAACGGCTGGAACAAGCGTGCAGCCTGCCTGGCATCGATGCCGATGCCGCTGTCGATCACATCAATCAGCAGTTCCTGCGGATCGATAGCGAGCCGCAGCTGTACGCGCAGATCAATCCCGCCGATATCGGTGAACTTCACCGCGTTGGCCAGCAGGTTGTCGACAATCTGCCGCAGGCCTTCGGGATCGAGGGTGACTGCGGGCGCCCGCTCTGGGATGGCCTCGAAGCGCAGCTCCAGCCCCTTCAGCAGCGCCTGTGGGCGGATGGCGTCCAGCGACTGCCGGCAGAGCAGAAGCACATCGCAGGGCTGTGCGAGCGGTATGAATCCGCCCTCGGCCAGACGCGCGAATTCCAGCGAGCGATTCAACATGCCGCGCAACGCATGGCCAGCCGCCTTGGCGGCGGCAAGTAGTTCGCGCTGGTGCGTGGGCGCGGGCGATTGACCGAGTAGATCGATCGAGGCGAGCACGACCTGGGCCGAATTGCGTATCTCGTGGCTGATCACACCCGCTGCGCGCACCTGCTTGCGCGGGTCACGGTCCCGCTGCGGGTGCCGCGAAAGCCAGAGCACGGGAAGTCCGGCCAGCAGGGTAAGCGCGGCCAACAGCCAGGCCTGGGGCGGCATGCGCATCCAGCCGATCACCTCATCGGCCTGGGCCGGAAGCATCTGCAAGGCCCAGAGCTGCAGCAGGCCCGCATGCTCTTCCAGTGTGATGTCGTGCAGGGCCTGGTCGATGCGCGCCAGCAATTGCTGGTCCTCCCGGCGGACCAGCAGGCGCATGTCAGTGGAGAATCCCATCTGGAACGGCTGCACCTGCAACGTGCTGGCGAAGTGTTGCCGGATCATCGGTTGCAGTGTGGTTTCCACTCCGATCGCAACATCGGCCATGCCGGCCTCCACGGCGGACAGGGTGGCATGGCGGTCAGGCAGGTGCAGCAGCGGGACCCGCGGGTGATGGGCGGCCAGCCATTCGGCATACGGCCCGCCGTTGACCACCGCCAGTGTGCGGCCGTGCAGTTGCGTGATGTCGTGTGGCAATCGGTCATCCGTGCGCCCGGCCAGCAGGGTCCGGCCGCCGCGGAAGGGTGCAGAGGACGCCAGGTGGTTGCAGGGCGGACGCGGATGCCCGGTCGCCCCGACCACCAGCACGAGGTCGGCGTCGCCACGGCATACGGCGTGCAGTGATGCGTCGGTACTGGGGTAGGGGTGCTCCTTGAACTGCAATCCGGAGTGTCGTGCCACGAGATCGGCGTAGCCGTGCGCGAGGGTGGGCAACGATGCCGTATCCGCCAGGCCTGCTGGCAATGGACGCAGCGAGGGAGTGGTGGCGACGCGGACTTCGCGACCGGGCGGCCATCGATGCGACTGCGCGTCCTCGGCCGAAGCAGCCGGCAGCAGAAGCAGTGCCAGCAGCAGGAGGAAGCGGGCATGCCGGCGGGGAGGGTCGCGCCGCTTCACGGGGCGTCCTGCGAGCGCCGCATGGCGTAGATTTCGGCATCGTTGCGCAGCCCGAGCTTGCGCAGGACGGCGACCTTCTGCGTGCTGACGGTCTTGACGCTGCGGTGACGGTGCCGCGCGATCTCGGAGACGGTCAGGCCCGTCAGCAGCAGGTCCAGTACCTCACGCTCGTTGCGGCTGAGCTCAGCGTAGTCTGCCGGAACGGAGTAGTCGGGTGGCAGCCGCTCCAGCCCCTGTGAAACACGAATGATTGCTTCGGACAGCATGGGAAGGGGCTCGGTTTTGCTGACGACGCCACTGATGCCTGCCATGAGCAGGTGGTGGAGACGAGTGCAGGGGGAGAGGGTGGCGAAGGCGAGCAGCGGCGTCTCCGGGAATGCCGCGCGCAGCAGGGGGATCAGTTCTGCGCTGCTGCGGTCGCCACGCGCCAGCGTCAGATCGATGACGGCGACATCCACCCGCGTCTCTTGCAGCGTCTGGATGAAGGCATCGCTGTGCCCATGGCTGGCGATGATCCTGAAGCGGGCGTCCTGTGACAGGTGCAGGGCAGTGCCACGACGGACGATTTCATGGTCGTCCAGGAGCGCCAGGCGCAGTCGGCGCGGTGCGGGATGTCCTTTCATGCGCAGGGAGGTGATCGGCGCCCGGGGGCGTGGCGATCATTCTGGCGCTGGCGCCCTGCTGATCATCGAATCTGCAGGTTTTTTGCGATTATTCCTAAGAATCGATGGATTGTGACCATCGATTCGCACCGATTGATTGAACTGATGGATCGCCAGGCCGGCATCAAGCGATTCGCGGACAGCAGGTAGGTGCCCTGCTTCTGGATGAGCAGGCAAACAAGGGTGCGTTGTCTCACAACGAAATGTACTTGCGTGGTGAGGCGCATGTTCCATGCGAGCCGATGGCTTCCGCATGGAAGTCAGGCGTATCAGCGTGACGCGTCATGTCGGGCGGCGCACCTCATGGACAGTTGCCATTTCCGTGCAGTGCACGCGCCATCTCGCTTCCGAAATAGTCGCCCGAGGCCAAGCGCGGCTCGAGCCAGGCGCGGAAAGGGCCGGCCATCTGCTCCAGTACGTCCGCTGGGCGGCCACTCTCGCGGAACATCGCCTCGCGATGGGCACAGATCAGATCCAGGTCAGCGGGGTGCAAGGGGCGAATCGCAAGGCCGTCCCATGCCTGCGCGTCTGTCTTTCCGGGGTGTTCGCTCATCGTCCGCCTCATCCGTTTAAACCTTTCTGACAACTCCCTGCATCGTATCTGCATGGAGCATGGCGAACGCAGGGGGATGCACCTTCCATGATGGGCTATTACCTGAAGCTGGCGCTGCACAACGCCAGGCGCAATACAATCATGACCGCATTGATGGTGCTGGCGGTTGCCGTGGGAATCGGCGCCAGCATGACCACGCTGACCGTCACCCACCTGCTTTCTGGAGATCCGCTGCCCGGCCGCAGCGATCGGATCTTCTATCCGCAGGTGGATGTCGATCCCGGATCGAAAGGGCGCGAGCCGCACGACGTGCTCGACTACCGGACCGCGCATGATCTCTGGTCATCCGGCCAGGCGGACCGGCAGACCATGGTGGTGGTCAATCCGCTGAAGCTCCGTTCGGATCTGGCCGGGATGGCGCCGCTGATGGGATCTTCGATCTCGACCACGGCGGACTTCTTCCCCATGTTCGAGGTGCCCTTTCAGTATGGCCGTGCCTGGACGGCCGAGGATGACCAGCGTCGCGGCCGCGTCGCGGTCATCTCGGCCCGGTTGAACCAGCGCCTGTTCGGGGGCCGCGACAGTGTCGGACAGACCCTTCGGGTCAAGGACACCCATGTGCAGGTCATCGGCGTGCTGGATCATTGGCGGCCCTCTCCCTTGTTCTACAAGATCAGGGGCGGGCGGTTCTCGGGGGGAGAGACCTCAAGCTTCTACGCCGCGGCCGATGACATCTATCTGCCGATGTCGACCAGCCTGGATATCAACGAGGGCGACTTCCAGCCTTTTACCTGCTGGGCGACGCCCGAGACCCCGGGCGTGCTGCAGAACTCGCCCTGCGTGGCGGTCGCGGTCTGGGTGGAGCTCGGCAGCCCGGAGAAGGTGGCCAGCTATCGTCACTATCTGTCCAACTACGCGGGCGAACAACAGCGTCTGGGGCGCATCCGGCACGCGGACAACACCCGGCTCCGTTCGTTGATGGAGTGGCTGGACTTCAACCAGGTGGTGCCAAGTGACGTGAAGATGCAGACGGTGCTGTCCTTTGCGTTCCTGGTGGTCTGCCTGGCCAATGTCGTCGGGCTGCTGCTGGCGCGCTTCCTGCGCCACGGTGGAGAAATCGGCCTGCGACGCGCGCTGGGTGCCAGCCGGCGTGCGGTGTTCACACAATGCATGCTGGAAGCGGGGCTGATCGGTGTTGCCGGAGGGGTGGGCGGGCTGCTGCTGACCCTGCTGGGCCTGTGGGTGATCCGTGTCCAGCCGGTTGCCTACGCGGACCTGATGCATCTGGACCTGGCCATGTTCATGACCCTCTTTGGCCTTTCCCTGTTGGCCAGCCTGGTGGCTGGCGCGATTCCCGCCTATCGCGCCAGTTCGATCCAGCCTGTGGCGCAGCTCAAGCTGCTGTAAAGGAAACGATCATGCAAACCGGACTGATCATCGCAGCGCTGCGCAAGCACCGGCTGGCCACCCTGTTGATCGCAGTGGAGATCGCGCTGGCATGCGCCGTGCTGTGCAATGCCATCTTCATGCTCACGCAGAAGGGGCGTGCACTGAACCTGGACAGTGGCATCGCCGAGTCGTCACTGGGCATCGTGCAGCTCTCCGGATTCGACGCCGCGCAGGCCGCCGATCTGAATGCCCGTGTGACCGGCGCGCTGCACGCGATTCCGGGTGTAACGTCGGTCGGCATCATCAGCGCCGTTCCGTTCGGTGAACCGGGCGTCCGCGCAGGCGTTCATACCGATGAGAGTGGCAAGGTCTTCGGTGGGGTCCTCGACTTCTACCTGGGTGACGCGGCGGCGATCCAGGCGCTGGATCTGAAGCTGTTGGCCGGGCGCTTGCCGGATGCCGCCGAGTACGCGCCGATCGGGCAGTACGTGCCCGCCAATGCGCCGATCCTGGTAACCCGGCAGCTTGCGGAGCGCTACTGGCCCGGTGAGCCGGCGGTCGGGCACAGCCTGTGGTCGATGGACAGCCGTTTCACCGTCATCGGCGTGGTCGAGCACCTGGCCGTATCACAACCCGGCGGAGGGGAGGCGCTGGGTAACGACTGGTCCGTGCTGATGCCGGCCAAGCCGGGCCCGCAGTTGGCGGGGCGCTACCTGGTGCGGGCCGCGCCCGGAGCGCTGCCCCGGGTGATGGCCGACGCACAGCGGGCGGTGGCGGCAGTGGCCCCCGACGTGGTGTTCGACCAGGCCGCCAGCCGCACCGTCGCCGAGCTGCGCGCGGACTATTTTCACGGAGGACGGTTGATGATGGCCCTGCTGGCGGGCGTGATCGTCGCGCTGCTGGGGGCCACCGCGCTGGGCATTGTCGGCCTTGCCAGCTACTGGGTAGAGCAGCGGCGCAGGCAGATCGGGATCCGCCGTGCGCTGGGTGCAACCCGCCGCGACATCCTGCGTTACTTCCAGCTGGAGAACTTCCTGGTCGTGAGCCTGGGTGTCGTCGCTGGTGCGCTGCTCGCCTATGCATTCAACCTTGGTCTGATGCGGTTCTACGAACTGCCACGGCTCCCCTTGGCGTACCTGCCGATCAGTGCGCTGGCGTTGTGGCTGCTGGGGCAGGTGGCGGTGCTTGCACCTGCATTGAGGGCATCGTCGATCATGCCCGTGCAGGCCATCCGGTCTGCCTGATTTCCGTTGCTCAGGACGCTCTGCGGACGCACCCGGCATCGTGGGTGCGCGGCGTCGGGCCGGCGCGCAGTGTCCCTGCATTCGCGGGCTTCTGGCGAGTGCATCATCGCACCGACTGCGGCACGCGTCGCAGCTTGCGGGTGTCATAGCCCATCGCGGCAATGCGCTGCACCGCCTGCTGGTAGTCACTGTCCGACACCTGCGGGGTGCGGGCCATGTACCAGACGTAATCGCGCTTGCTTCGCGCCACGATGGTCTGGCGGTAGCTTTCGTCGAGCCAGGCGATCACGTACTCAGCCTGGATCGGCCAGATGAACTGCATGCCCCAGATCGCACCATTGCCTTCCTTCTCGACACGGCCGATGGGATGCATCGACTTCTGTGGTGCATCGAAGCTGCCTTTGCGGTAGGTGAAGGTGGTCTGGATGCGTCCATCGGGGCGCAGTGCATAGCTCTCCACGGCGTCGAAGGCCTCGCGTTCAGGGCGCGATGGGATATGCGCGATCACGTACCAGTCGCCCATGAAACGCGGCACATCCACCGACGGCGGACGCGGCAGCGGGCGGGTATCGCTGGAACTGCAGCCGGAACCGAACAGGCCGACCGCGATCAGGGGAAGCAGCGAAAACATGCGCATGGGGGACCTCAGCGGGGGCGGAACAGATAGTGGGCCACCAGCCACTGCTGGCCGTCGTCGTAGCCGAACAGCTCGGCGCATGCCATCCAGAACATCCGCCAGCGCTGCCACCAGATCTTCGCTGCAGCCTGGCCGTAGGTGGCGATCAATACCGGCATCACCTGCTCGCGGGCTGCATCCTGGTTGGCCAGCCAGTGGTCGGCCGTGCGCTGGTAGTGGGTACCGTCCAGTAGCCAGCGCTGGTCCAGGCGCAGGTCGCGCTGGAAATGCAGCAGCGTGTCGGCCGCAGGCATCAATCCGCCGGTGAAAAAGTAGCGGCCCATCCAATTGTCACCACCGTCGGTCTCGAACGGATACATCAACGTGCGATGGGCGAAGATGTGCACGAACAGCGCACCATCCGGTTTCAGCCACCGTGCGATGCCGGCCAGCAGGCGCTCGTAGTTGCGCACGTGCTCGAACATCTCCACTGAAACGCAGCGGTCGAACCGCGCTGTCGGCAGGTCGAGTTGGTTGACGTCACACGTCAGCACCTCGACGTTGCCCAGGCCGCGCGCCTGGCACTGCGCCATGATGTGCTGGCGTTGGCTGTGCGAGTTGGACACAGCGGTGATACGCGCCTGCGGATAGCGCTCGGCCATCCACAGGGTCAGTGAGCCCCAGCCGCAGCCCAGCTCAAGAATCTGCTGGCCATCGGCCAGTCCGGCGCGCTGGCCGTACAGTTCCAGCATGGCGTCCTCCGCCTGGTCCAGCGTTTCGCGCCCGGTGGGGTAGTAGCAGCTGCTGTACTTCAGTCGCTTGCCCAGGCAGGCCTGGAAGAATGCCGCAGGAACTTCATAGTGCTGGCGATTGGCCGCGTCGGTATGCAGCGCGAGTGGACTGTCGGCCAGCTCGGCGATGCGCTGGCTGAAGCGTGCGGATTGGCCTTCGATGCCACCTTCGCTTTCCTCATGCAGGCGTCGCGCGCACAAGCGGCGGATACCCGCGCGCAGCGCCGCATCGGGGACCAGCCCGCGTTCGGCCCAGGCGATCAGCCCGGTTTCCGCATCTTCGGCTGGATTCAGTGACGGGATCGCGCTCATGCGGAATGCTCCTTGGAAGAACGGGGAAACCAGGGAAAGAACATCGGCGTGCTGCGCTGGTAGTCGCGGTAGTCATCGCCACGGCTGCGCAGCGCCTGCTTCTCGGTGAATGGAATGCCGCTGAGGTAGCGCAGGAACACGTACATCAGCAGCGGGCCGGCCCAGGCCAGCCACCACAGTGGTGAGCCGACCGCGAGCAGGACGTAGCTGAACCAGTGCAGCCACTCGAAGAAGTAGTTGGGATGGCGGGAATAACGCCACAGCCCCTCGCGGCAGGTGTGGCCCTTGTTCGCCGGATCGGCGCGGAAGCGGGCCAGCTGATGGTCGGCCAGGCTTTCGCCGCCGACGCTCAGCAGCCAGACCAGCGCTGCGGCGACCACCCACAGGGTCAGGTCGCCCCGGGGATTGGCGGCCACCGCGACGAAGGGCAGGGCGAACAGGGCGATCAGCAGCGCCTGCGCCATGAAGAAGCCGAAGATCTTGCCCTGATGGCCCTGCCAGTATTCGCGCAGATAGCGATAGCGCCCGTCTTCCGGTTCGCTGCGAACCCGGTGCCACAGGTGCAGGGCCAGTCGGCTGCCCCACAGGCCGCCGAGTACGCCCAACGCAACCCGCGGCACCATCGCGCCATCGCCGAGCAGCGCCAGCAGCAGGGCGGAGGCGGCCACGCCCTTGGCCCAGAGCACATCGACCACGCCGATGTTGTGGCGGCGGCGCTGCCAGGCCCAGCCCCAGCTCATCACCAGTACGGCATACAGCAGGACCCACAACAGATTGATCATGATGGTGCTCCGGCCAAAGGCGTAGGGGTGATGCGGGAGCCGCGACGGGCGACCTGGCACAGCAGCGAAAGCGCGATGCTCCAGCCCACACCCAGCACCAGCGGCCCCTGCCACAGCGGCGCATGGAACCGGACCGCATCGAATCCCCGCGCTGCGGAGAGATAGGCCAGCGGTGCCAGCAGCAGGCCGAACAGGGCCGGCAGGGCGAGGTGCCGCTGCAGGAAACGCATCGACCTGGTCAGCGTCATCGCGAACGCCGCCCACAACGCCATGATCCAGGGCGGCGGCACCCAACCCAACGGGGCTGCCGCGTAGCGCACCGTACCGCTGGCGGCGGCACTGGCGTCGACCAGCCATGCGCAGGCCAGCGCCAGCATCATCAGCCGGACGTCCAGCCGCACCTGCGGCGAGGTCAGCAGCTGGCTGCCGATGTAAAGCAACGCTGCCAGCAGCGCCGGCCATTGCAGGCCGTGCCCGGCACCGGCTACGGCACAGAGCCAGACCAGCTGGTTGCCAAGCAGATTGCCCCATGGCCGGCGCATCTCAGGTGGCCTGGCCGGGCGGGACGGCGGGCCGATGGCCGGGACGTGCGAGAACCAGATGCGATACGCCGATCGAACGCTCGAGGAACCCACCCTCGCAGTAGGCCAGGTAGAACTCCCACATCCGGCAGAAGCCGGCGTCGAAACCCTGCGCCTGTACCGTAGGCAGCTGCGCCAGGAAGCGCTGGCGCCAGGCACGCAGCGTCAGTGCATAGGAATGCCCGAAGTCCTGCTGCGCGATCAGCTGCAGGTCGCTGGATCGGGTCTTGGCGGCCATGATCGCGTTGATCGACGGAATGAAGCTGCCCGGGAATACATAGCGTTTGATGTAGTCGACGCTGCGCCGGGCCTGCTCGTAGCGATGGTCCTCGATGGTGATGGCCTGCAGCAGGGCAACGCCATCCGGTTTCAGCAGCCGCTGCAACGTGGCCATGTAGGTGTCCAGGTACTCTGCGCCGATGGCTTCGATCATCTCGATCGACACCAGTTTGTCGTACTGGCCCTGCAGGTCGCGGTAGTCCTGCATCAGCAGCGTGACCCGGTCCTGCAGGCCGGCGGCGCGGACACGCTCGGCCGCCAGTGCGTGCTGTTCTGCGGAGATGGTGGTGGTGGTGACATGGCAGCCATAGTGCTGCGCTGCATGCACGGCAAACCCGCCCCAGCCGGTGCCGATCTCGACCACGCGGTCGCCGGGCTTCAGCGCCAGCTGTTGGCAGATCCGATCCAGCTTGCGCCGCGACGCTGCCTCCAGTGGCTCGCTTTCGGTGTCGAACAGGGCCGAGGAATACATCAGGTCCGGCGACAGGAACAGCGCGAAGAAATCGTTGCCGAGGTCGTAGTGCGCGGCGATGTTGCGGCGGCTGCCTTCACGGCTGTTGCGGCGCAGGCGGTTCCAGCCGCGCAGCAGCCAGCCCCCCACGCGGGCCGGGCCACGTTCCATGCCGTCGAGCAGATCGCGATTGCGCACCAGCAGGCGTATCAGTGCGACCAGGTCGTCACAGTGCCACTCGCCGTGGATGTAGCTTTCTCCTGCGCCGACGCTGCCCTGTGCCGCGACCTTTCTATAGAACGCGGGGTCATCGATGGTGACGGTGACATGCAGTTCGCCGCGGGCATCACCCAGCCAGACTTCGCCGAGCGCGTCGCGCACGCACAGGCGGCCGTCACGCAGCGGCGCAAGCTGGGCCAGCAGGCGGCGGCGCAGGAAGGCATCCAGTGTGCCGGGGCGCGGCAGCGCGACCGAAGGAGTGATCGAATTCATCGCGGTTTCTCGGCAAGGGTAGGGTGGTCATGCACGGGGTTGCGCTTCAGCCACAGCCGCAGTGCGTGCCAGTGGATGGCGGCCACCACCTGGGTGGTCATCAGTGGGTAGCAGGCCAGGACCCGGGCCAGCCCGCGACCGTCCAGGGCATGCCGCTGCATGGCCTGGGTGGCATCGAACTGGCGCACGCCGTCGCGCCAGACCTGCATGTGCACGCGCAGGTCCTGACCCGGGCGGTTGAACCGCCAGTCGTAGTGGCAGTCCATCGGCATGAACGGCGATACATGGAAGCGCTTGTCGAACTGCCAACGCAGTGAACTGCCTTGGTGCGTGGCGGTAGCGACCGGCAGCACATAGGCGTGCCGTTCCTTCCAGGGCGTGTTGGTGATCTCGGCGACGATGCAGTCCAGCGTGCTGCCATCGGCCTGGTAGCAATAGTAGAAACTGACCGGATTGAACACATGCCCGGCGAAGCGAAGATGGGTGAGCAGTCGTACCGGGCCGGTAGGCCTGTAACCGAGCGTGGCTGCAGCATGGTCGCGCACCGCATCGGCCAGCGGCTGCGCCCGGTCACCGAAGTAGTCGCTGCGGCGGAACTCGGCGAGATTGCGCCGATTGACCGACCACAACCAACGCCCGGCGAACACCGTATCGAGTTCATCCAGATCGAGCAGCAGCTGCGCGATCGGGTAACGGAATGCATGCGGATGCGGATGATGCCGGCGATGCATCACCTGCCCGAAATAGAGCGCACTGGCGCTCATGCCGCCACCTCGCCCGGAGCCTGTGCCCGCTGGTGTGGCGCGCAGGCCTGCAGGGCGTCGACCACGCGTCGGGCACTGCGGATACCATCCTCGTGGAAGCCCCAACCCCAATAGGCGCCTGCAAACCAGGTGTGGCGACGACCCTGCAGTTCCGCCCAGCGCTGCTGCGCCCGCACTGCGGCGTGGTCGTGTACGGGGTGCGCGTAATGCAGGGTTCGCAGCACCTTGGTGGGGTCGATTGCCTCGCTGCGGTTAAGCGTCACTACCAGGGGGGTGTCGCCGGGCAGGCCCTGAAGCAGATTCATGCAGTAGCTGACGGTGCAGGGCGCGGCGCGATCCTGCGGCACGTGCGCGTTCCACGCTGCCCAGGCCTTGCGGTTGCGCGGCAGCAACGAGGCATCGGTATGCAGCACCGCCTCATTGGATTGATAGCGGATGGCGCCCAGCACCTCACGCTCGCCGGCGTCCGCATCGGCCAGCAGGGCCAGCGCCTGGTCGCTGTGGCAGGCCAGGATCACTTCGTCGAAGGCCTCCACGCCAGCAGCGCTGTGCACGCGTGCGCCCCAGGGCATGCGTTCGACGGTGCTGACG
Source organism: Stenotrophomonas africana (assembly GCF_013004645.1). Lineage (GTDB taxonomy): Bacteria > Pseudomonadota > Gammaproteobacteria > Xanthomonadales > Xanthomonadaceae > Stenotrophomonas > Stenotrophomonas africana. The sequence continues at coordinate 78,612 of NZ_JABEME010000003.1, forward strand.
GGGCATTGCAGCCGCTCATGCACGCGCCAGCGGCGGCGCAGCGCATCCACGTAGCGCGCCGATCCGCCGCTGACTACCCGCCAGCTCGGGCGGCCGGTCATCTGTAGCATCTGGTGATTGGCCATGAACTGGGCCAGGTAGCGCGCCGGGAAGTCCTGCACGGTGACCGCCGGTGACGACCACAGTGCCGAGGCCATCGGCAGCAGGTGCTCGTCGATGAACGCCTCGCCATAGCGCTGGCTGCGCAGGTACTCGCCCAGCGTGGGGCCGTCTTCTTCGGCCAGCAGCAACGGCGCGTCACGATAGAACCGGCGAAGGTCGGCCAGCATGCCCCAGAAACGTGGCGATACCAGGTTGCGGCGCTGGCAGAACAGCCCATCGAGCGAGGTGGCGTTGTACTCCACGCCGCTGCGCTCACTGTGCATGGAGAAGCTCATCGTGGTCGGTTGCGAGGCTACACCCAGCTCGTCGAACAGCGCCGTCAGCAGCGGATAGTGCTGGGGGTTGAACACAATGAAACCGGTATCCACCGCCAGGCGTGCGCCATCGACCTGCACGTCGTGGGTGTGGGTGTGGCCGCCGAGGTAGTCGTTGGCCTCGAACAGCGTGACGTCGTGCTGGCCATCCAGCCACCAGGCACTGGCCAGCCCCGCGATACCCGAGCCGATGATCGCAATACGCACGTCAGTACCTCGCCTTGGCCAGAACCCACCCGGGGATGGGCTTGAGCCCTTTGACCAGGCCCAACATCGACATCGCGCGCAGTCCGTACCAGGTCAGGTCCACCTCCCACCAGCGGAATCCCTGGCGCACGGTGCCGGGGAAGAAATGATGGTTGTTGTGCCAGCCTTCGCCGAAGGTGAGCAGCGCCAGCCACAGATTGTTGCGGCTGTCGTCGCGGGTCTCGAAGCGGCGGCGACCGAAACGATGCGCCAGCGAGTTGATGGTGACGGTGGCATGGAACAGCACGATGGTGGAAATGAAGAAGCCCCAGACCAGCAACTGCGGTCCCGAGGTGTGCAGGCCAGGCGCCCAGCGCTCCAGGGCGGCGCCCAGTGCGTACAGCGCTGCGGCCAGCACGACCGGCACCGCGGTATCGAAGCGGTCGAGCCAGCGCAGCTCGGGGAAGCGCGCCAGGTCGGGTACCCGCGACAGATCCGTGGCGAAGGCTTCTCGGGTCAGGAACCAGCCCATATGGCTGCGCCAGAAGCCGCCTTCGCGCGGCGAGTGCGGATCCAATGGCTGGTCGGCGTGACGATGGTGGTGGCGATGATGGGCAGCCCACCACAGCGGACCGCGCTGCACGCTGGAAGCGCCGATGACAGCGAACACGAACTGCACCGTTCGTGACGCCTGGAAGGTGCGGTGCGAGAAGTAGCGGTGATAGAACGCGGTGATGGCGAACATGCGCACCGCATAAAGCGCCATGGCCACGGCGACCGCCGTCCACGACACACCTACCCAGATCACCGCGATGCACGCCAGGTGCATCAATGCGAAGGGTACCGCGCGCAACCAGTCGATGCGGCCGGGCCGTTCACCGGTGGCCACTACGCCATTGCCGGTATCGAACCAGCTCTGGAGCGTACGCAGCAGGCGCCAGCGTCGACGGGGGAGGGGCGCTACAGAGGCCATGGCGGATCTCGGCGGGTGTCTTGGCTATCTGTACGCAGCAGAGCGTGCAGTGGATGCGACGCGACACGGAAAATTTAGCCTTCACCCGGGCGTCACGGTGCAGCGGTCAACCAAGGGCTGCGTCCATACCCGCTGCCAGTCGCTTGCCGGTCGCTCGGCAGCTGGCGAGCTGAAGCGCACCGTCACCGGCGGGTAGCTGCCGCGGGCATCACGCAGGTTGCTGGTGCCTCGGAACTCCAGCAATCGACGGTCGGCGTTGGCATAGACCAGTGACAGGCGGGGCGCGACGCCGCCGTACCAGGTGTCCAGACTGACGTCGATCGATTGGCCATCGATACCCTGCCAACGTACCGGACCGATGCGCCGCACCTGCACCGGGAAATAGCGCTGCCGTCCCGGCACCAGGAAGGGCAGGCTGATGCGTTCGCCGCGCAGCAGCGCCGGCCAGTGCGCGCGCACCGCGGCGTCGAACCCTGCATCGATCACCGCGTCCGGCGGCAGTTCAAGCTGGCGACGCCGCAGCTCGCTGGCGGCATCCTCCTTCCAGGCAATCGATACCGAGTCGCCAGTGGCATCGACTACAGCGGTCTGGCCGCTGCGGCGGTCTTCCAGCGAGTAACCCCGTGCCTGCGGGCGGGCACTGGCGGGCAGATGCTTGCGGGCGAAGGGCTGGCCATCCGGGCACTGGTACAGCACCCAGCGCTCGGCACCCTCCGTTGCCTCTCGCCGCCAGTGCACTTCACGGTAGAGGATGTCGCCCTGCGCGGAGGTAGCCACGCCCTCACTACGCAGCCAGGGGGCCGCCAGCGCGGCATGGGGCAGGCACAGCAGCAGCCAGGCAGTGCGCATGGTCTTCATCCGGAGGTGGAGGGCTCAGTTGATACGGCGGGGGCGGCTGGTTGGATGCGCAGTTCCGGCTGCATCCAATTGCTGCCCCCGCGCGTACAGAGGACAGACCTTCACCCGCCCGCCGCGAACGCCGATGTACCCTGACGCCGCCAGCACTCTCCTCAACTTCGATACCGCACGCACCGTGTCCAGTTCCCAGCAGCCGAGCAGCGAGCCGACGAACTGGGCCGGAGACATGGACGGCGTAGCGCGCCTGCGCGACCGCGACTGTTTCATGCGGATCTACGACTACTTCATGCCGCGGTTGTGCGTGTACCTGCGCGGCCTGGGTGCGCCGGATGCGGTTGCCGAGGAACTGGCGCAGGAATGTCTGCTGCGCCTGTGGCTGCGAGCGGCCGACTACGATGCGGCCCAGGGCGCGCTGAGTACGTGGCTGTACCGGATTGCGCGGAACCTGCATATCGATCGCATCCGTCGCGAGCGAAGCTGGATGCAGGTGCAGTCAGCGGTGGAGGACGCCGCCACACTGGACGTGATCGAGCGCAGCAGCGCAGAGCAGTTCGCAGACCAGGCACGGCTGCGCCAGCGCATCAACGAGCTGCCCGCAGTGCAGGCGCGGCTGGTGCGGATGTCCTATTTCGAAGCCAAGAGCCACAGCGAGATTGCCGAGGCGCTCGGCATGCCGTTGGGGACGGTGAAGTCACACCTGCGGCGTGCGTTCCTGCAGCTGCAGGCCAAAGTGGGAGGTGCGCTGTGAGCCCGCACCACCACCTGCACGAATCCACCCTCATGAGCTATGCCGCAGGCGCGCTGCCGGCGCCGTTGAGCATCGTGGCCGGTGCCCACCTGGAGCAGTGCCCGCATTGCCGTCAGCGACTGCGCGAGGCAGAGGCTATCGGCTCGGTGCTGCTGGAGCAGACACAGCCGCCTGCCGCCGACGCGCGGCGCGAAAAGTTGCGCGAGGCGATGCTGATGCAACTGGCCACGGAAGCGCCGATGACCATGGCTGGGGTCGTACGCCCCGTGTCGAAGGAGCGGCCTGAGGCCGATCCGGATCATCTGCCGGCCTCGCTGCATCCCTACTTCGGTGCGTCGCTCAGCGGACTGCATTGGCGCTGGATGGCGCCGGGTGTGCATTGCATCCGTGCCGAGCAGATGCCCTCGCTGATCATGTTGAAGATCGCGCCGGGCAAGTGCCTTCCCATGCACAGCCATGGCCGCAGCGAACTGACCCAGATTCTGCGGGGTTCATACAACGATGCGCTGGGGCTGTTCGCGCCGGGCGATGTTGCGGACCTGGATGAAGATGTGGAGCATCAACCGGTGACCGCGCCAGGGGTGCCGTGCATCTGCGTGTCGGCGCTGGATGCGCCGCTGGTGTTCAGTGGTTGGCTGGCACGGAAGGTGCAACGGTTTGTGAAGCTCTAGGGCGGGTGTGACGATGGCCGGGACGGGTGCACTACGGATTCTGTTGACCGGCGCCGCCGGCCTGGTGGGGCAGGGCGTGGCGCTGGCCTGCCAGCGCTCGCCGGAGGTCGCCGGACTGACCGCGCTGGTGCGGCGCCCGGGCAGTCTGAGCGGGCCCGGCAGCGAACTGATCGTCCCGGACTTCCTGCGTATCGACGCACGGCCTTATGAACTGGCCGGGTTCGATGCCTGCTTCTACTGTGCTGGAGCACCGCCGGTCGGCACGGCCGAGGGCGAGTATCGGCGCGTGACCCTGGACACCACGCTGGCCGTGGCCCGCGCGTGGGCTGCCGTGAACCCGCAAGGCTGCTTCCTGTATGTATCAGGTGCCGGTGCGGATCCCACGAGTCGATTGATGCCGCTGAGGGTGAAGGGCGAGACCGAGGTGGCATTGCAGGCCCTGCCGGTGCGTACCGTGATGCTGCGCCCGGGGGGCGTCAGGCCGGTCCCGGGCACTGGCACCCGTCATGCCCTGCTGAAGCCCCTGTACTGGGGCGGCGCGCCGTTGATGAAGCTGGCCGGCGCGATTTCGCCATCGTTGATGACCAGCAATCTGGCTCTCGGTCAGGCGATGATTGCGCTGGCCGGTAGAGAGCATCCGCCGGCAACGGTGGAGTGCGCGGACATCAACCGGATCGCGGCTGGCGTACCCGATCCGGGGGCCTGACCTCAGTGTGGCGCCGCCTCCAGCGCGGTGCGCACCGCGGTCGCCAGGTCACTGCGGGTAAACGGCTTCGGCAGCAGCGCAACCGCGCGTCCCTGGCTGCCCGCCTGGTCATGGTCACGTGGATAGCCCGAGGTGAACAGCACGGCAACTTCCGGCCAGCGTTCACGGACTTCACGCACCAGCTCCCAGCCCGACATGCCGGGCATCACCACGTCCGAGAACAACAGGTTCACCCTGGTATCGGGGCGTTCCAGCAGCCGCAGCGCGGAGGGGCCGTCGTGGGCTTCCAGCACGCGATAGCCGAGCAGCCGCAGCGAATCCACCGTGTGGGCGCGGACATCGTCGTTGTCCTCGGCCACCAGAATGGTTTCCTCTCGCGGTGAGTAACCCGCCAGACCGGTCTGCGGGGTGCGTGCTTCGCAAGGCAGGGCCAGCGGTGAGCGCGGAAACATCATGGTGATGCTGGTGCCACCGCCTTCCACCGAATCGATCAGCACGTGGCCGCCGGACTGCTTGACGAACCCATGCACCATCGACAGACCCAGCCCGGTGCCGCGGCCGACCTGCTTGGTCGTGAAGAACGGTTCGAACACGCGGGCCAGGGTCGCCGCATCCATGCCGTGGCCGTTGTCCCGCACCCGCAACATCACGTACTCGCCCGGTGTTGCATCCGGGAACAGGGCGGCGTAGTCGTGATCGAGGTGGCTGTTGTCGACCTCGATCACCAGCCGGCCGCCATGCGGCATCGCATCGCGGGCATTGACCGCCAGGTTCAGCACGGAGGCCTCCAGCTGGCTGACGTCGATTTCCACGCACCAGATGTCCTCGGCGCTGCGGATCTCCAGCTGCACCAGCTCACCCAGTGCACGCTGCAGCATGTCGTGCATGTCCAGCAGGCGCTCGTGGAGGTTGGCGGCCTGGCTGTGCAGCGGCTGGCGACGGGCAAACGCCAGCAGGCGCTGGGTCAGGCTGGCGGCACGGCCGACACCCTTCAGTGCGTTGCCCAGCGCCCGGCTGACCATTGCTCCGGCTTCGCCTGCGCGCTCGTTGAGCAGCATGGCGTGCTCGACGTTGCCGGAGATGACCGTCAGGATGTTGTTGAAATCATGCGCGATGCCGCCGGTGAGCTGGCCGACCGCTTCGATCTTCTGTGACTGGCGCAGCGCGTGTTCGGCCTGCAGCCGCGCGGTGGTTTCCACCGCCTCGGAGACCAGGGCGGTGACCACGCCTTCGGTATCCAGCAGCGGGCGGAACGAGAAGTCGAAACTGCGCCGCCCGGTCGGAAGCTCCAGCTCCAGTGAATGCAGGGAACTCCGGCCCTGTACGGCTGCGGCGACGGCCTGATCGATCAGCGCGCTGATGCCATCGGTTGTGGCGAACCAGAGCGATTCGCCGAAGCGCATGCCAACAATGTCCTTCTTGTCTGCAAGCACCGCGGCCAGTGACGCGTCATTGGCATCAACCACGCGCCCGGACAGATCCAGCAGAACCTGATGCTGGAAGCTGGATTCGAAGATCGCCTGCAGGCGTCGCTTGCTGGAGCGCAACTCGGCAGTGCGCGCCTGCACCTGCTGCTCGAGCAGTTGGTTGTCTTCGCGCAGGGCCAGCTCGGCCTGCTTCAGCTGCGAGATGTCGCTGCCCAGGCAGATGTAGCCGACCACGCTGCCATCGGCCGCATGCTCAGGAACACAGTCCATCTGCACGAACCGTGACTCGCCGCTGCGATGGACCAGCTCGACCTGGAAGCTGGTGCGTTCTCCCTGCAGTACCCGTTCCAGGCTGGGCAGGGCGTGTTCGAAGGCCGAAATACCGCTGACATCCCGTGCCGCCCGACCCAGCAGTTCGGCCAGGCTGACGCCGTGCCAGTCCAGGAATGCCTTGTTGGCGAAGCGGTAGCGATGTGCCTTGTCGAGCTGGGCAATCAGCGCCGGAACCGCATCGGTCACCTGCTGCAGCTGTGCCTGGCTGTCGTTCAGCGCAACCTGGGCCCGCACAAGCTGGGTGCGTTCATGGGCCTCCTGCCGTGCACGACGGATCGCGTCGGGCAGCCGCTGCAGGCGCTGCTTGACAACGTAGTCGCGCGCGCCGCGGGTCAACGCCTGCACGGCCAGCTCTTCGGTCAGCGTGCCGGAGACGAAGATGAAGGGGGTCTCCGGAACCCGCTCGCGTGCCAGCGCGAGGGCGGCATCGCCGTCGAATCCCGGCAGCACATGATCGGCCAGGATCACGTCGAACGGCCGGCTGTCGATGGCCTCGATGAAGGCGTTGCGGGTCCACAGGCGCTCAGCCTCGAAATCGAGGCCGGCACGCTGCAGCTGGGCGCTGATCAGCTCCGCATCAAGCGCGCTGTCCTCCAGCATGAGGATGCGCAGGCGCTCGCTGCGGCGCGATCCATCACGCATTGTGCTGCCCCGAGCCGTTGGGCCGATGCGGCGGTGGCTGGTTGGTGATGCCCCAGAACATGCCCAGCCCCTGGATGGCGTCGAAAAACTCCTTGAAGTCGACCGGCTTGACCACGAAGGCATTCACGCCCAGCTCGTAGCTGCGAACCAGGTCCTGCTCCTCGCGCGAGGAGGTCAGCATCACCACCGGGGTGCTGCTCAGCTGCCGGTCGCCACGCACCTGCTCCAGTACTTCAAGGCCATTGACCTTGGGCAGCTTCAGGTCCAGCAGCACCACCACCGGGCCGCCGTGCATGGCGCCGGCGAACTTGCCTTCGCAGCGCAGGTAATCCAGCGCCTCGGCGCCGTCGCGTACATGGATGACGTCGTTCAGCAACTGGCAGCGTGACAACGCGGCCAGCGTCAGCTCGGCATCCTTGGGGCTGTCCTCCACCAGGAGGATCGGCCGCAGGTCCCTCATGGGTGATCTCCTGTGGAACGGGGTAGGGTGAAATGAATCGTGGCGCCCTTGCCGGGCTCGCCCTCGGCCCAGGTACGGCCGCCATGGCGGCCGATGATACGGCGGACATTGGCCAGGCCGATGCCGGTGCCTTCGAACTCTTCGACGTGGTGCAGGCGCTGGAACACGCCGAACAGCTTGTCCACGTAGCGCATATCGAAGCCGCAGCCGTTGTCGCGCACGAAGAAGTGGTCTTCGTCGTCGTTGCGCTCGTGGCCAACCTCGATCATCGCGTGTTCGCGCTCGCGGGTGAACTTGATTGCGTTGGCCAGCAGGTTCTGCCAGACCAGGCGCAGCATCGTTGGGTCGGCTTCGACCTCCGGCAGCGGTGCGAGCGTCCACTGCACGTCGCGGCCGGTGTAGTCCAGGGCCAGGCTGCGGCGCACATCCTCGGCCAGCGCGGTCATGTCCAGCCGCACACGCCCCAGCGTGGAGCGCCCCATCTGCGAGAAGCTGAGCAGGTCATCCACCAGAGTCCCCGCGGACTTGGCCGATTCAACGATCGTATCGAGGAAGCGGCGCTCGGTATCGTTCAGGCGTTCGCCCGCCGAGCTGCCCAGCAGTTCCGAATAGCCGACGATGTGGCGGAACGGTGCGCGCAGATCATGGCTGACCGAGTAGGAGAAGGCTTCCAGTTCCTTGTTGCTGCGGAGCAGCTGCTCGTTCAGCTCGGCCATTTCCTCGGCCTTGCGCAGCACGATATCGACGATGGCCGTGCGCATTTCGTGTGCCGCGTCGCAGTCAGCGTCGCTCCACGGCAGGCTGCGCTGCTGCACGGTCTCCTTCCAGGCCTCGAACGAGTTGCGCGGGGACAGCGCCACGCCGGGCGCCGCGGCCTTGCGTGGGTCGCCGCCCCAGCGCACGGTGCGGACCACTTCCGGGCGGAACCACATCAGGTAACTGTCATGCAGCTGCGAAATGGACACCGCCAGCAGGCCGCTGGCTACGTCGGCCAAGTGCGCGGCAGGCGGCCAGTCGGCTGCCAGGTGGTCGGTGCAGTAGGTTTCCTGGCCGGCCTGCTGCGTGGCCAGCCAATTCGCCAGGGCCAGCACGTCGCTGGCGGAAGGGCACTCGCCGACACGCAGGCACTCGCCCTTGTGCACGATCGCTGCGCCGGCCGCGCCAGTCAGCGACAGCAGGCTGGCTTCGTCCTGGCGCAGGGCCGCCATGAATTCTTCGTCGCCGGCCATGCGACCCAGTAGTTTGACCAGTATCGAGCGACGGGCAACGCGCTCTTCGATCGCACGCGCACGCTCCTTCAACGCAATCTGCAGCGACAGGATCTGGCCCATGAACTCGCAGGCAGTGCGCACGTGGTAGGGCAGGCGGCGCGGCTGCACGGTGTGGCAGGACACCAGGCCCCACAAGCGACCTTCATGCACCAGCGACACCGACATCGACGCGCCGGTACCCATGTTGCGCATGTAGTGCAGGTGCACCGGCGAGACGCTGCGCAGCACCGCCAGGCTCAGGTCGGTGGGCGGCGCGTCGCGATGGTCCTCGGCCCGCATCAGCGGGGCAGGGGTGTAGTTGTTGTCCGCGATCAGGCGGACCCTGTTGCGGCGGTAGAGTTCGCGGGCCTGCGCGGGAATGTCCGACTCGGGGAAGCGCAGGTCCAGGTAGGACGGCAACAGGCCGTTGCCATCCTCCGCCACCACCATACCGTTCCAGCCAGCATCGAACTGATAGACCAGGGTGCGGTCGAAGCCGGTGAGCCGGCGCATGTGCGCGGCCGCCAGCGTGCACAGGTCTTCCACCGTCGCCGCCGATTCAATGCCGGTCATCAGTTCGCGGATGGCCGGATACAACTCTTCCAGTGAGCCCGGCTGGCCCGGGACCGGTGCTTCCAGCTCGACCAGCAGATCGGTGACCGAACGGTGCACCAGCAACTGATGCCGGCCGTGGCCGTCCAGATGCACTGCACCGACGTGGGCACTGCTGCCGACCATGGCCTGCTGGAACAACCCCTGGAACGGGGCCAGCACCCCGCCCAGCACCTCGCTGACAGGCTGCATCAATGGCTCGCCAAACTGCTGCAGCAGCCCCGGGTGGCTGATGGCGCGCTCGCGCACCAGCAGGGAGTGCGGCTCAACGACAAGAAGCACGCCGTACGGCTGGATCGCGCCGGGGGTGTGGATCGGTTCGCGCGCGCAGCCGGACAGGGCAGTGTCGTGCGCGGACTCAGCAGAAGGCATCAAGGGCGAGACTCACGATTCGTGGATGGCTGGAAAGCCCAGTGATACATCCGGTATCCATGGATGGTGAAGCAAAAGTGTGCATCCGCATACCACCACGTGTACGTGAAAGGCATTTCATTCAAACCTGAATTCTTCATCTACGCACCGGCGGACGAACTGGAAGGCGTCTGTCGCGGCTACGCAGGCCTGCGCGCGCTCGTCGGCACTTAAAACGAGCGCATCCAATCCGTCGCGCTCGCGTCTCCAGCACTCCGCCACGCCCAGTTCGGACGGGCGCAGGTGACGCGCTCCGTAGCCGGCATGAAGCTGCAACGCCGCGGCCATCTTCAACAGCACGGCGGCACCGAGCGTTGAGCCCTCCGCCACATAGCGCCAGCCCACCGCGGCCGCCTTCGAGAACGCGTGCGGCTGCGGTCGCCACGCGTGGGGTACCGGCACGATCGCGCCCAGATCACGAAGGTCCTCTTCGATCAGCGCCAAGCGGGCCGTGCCCGGATCCCACATCCGGTACAGCGGCGCAATGGTGTGGTGGAAGTGCCACTGCACGCGCAGGAAGCCGAGGTAGCGCTGGCGCGACGCGAAGATGTGCTGGTGCAACAGATGCTGGTCGAGGCGAGCATGGACCGTTCGCGTGTGTTCCTTCAGCGCGACGCTGAGCGCAACGTGATCAGGCTGTGCTGGCAAGATGGGAGTAGGCATCGGCGCGCAGCCTAGCAGACTCGGGCGTAAAGGCTGGCAGGGGTTTCGCAGTCGGTACATCTGAACTGCACGCCGGCTCGACAACGATTGCCCTACGGTGACTCCACTCTCCCTGGATGCCATGCCCGTGAACCTGCAGACCGTGCCCGCGACCCCGTACCGCATGCTCCCTGACAGCTGCCAGTTTGAACTGCTGGATGTGGATGCACTGCAGGATCCTGCCAGTGGCCGCCTGTTGCATCTGTACTCGCTGGTCGCCCGCTGCCTGTCCTGCGAGACGGTCTTCAAGGCAGAAGAAGGGCAGGGCCTGGTCAGCCATACCGCGGCGCGGGTGGTGCGATGCCCCACCGGCTGCGGCCAGCAGGCATTCAAGCCGGCGCTGCTGCGGTCATGGCGCCCGCAGGCCATTGCCCAGGCCTGAGCGGAAGACAGTCCTGTCACGTTGTTACAGCAGCCCGGGATTGGCTCGCCAGACCGCGAAGTTGAGTGCCGAAGCAAACGAGATCCAGGCAAGGTAGGGAAGCAGCAGCACCGCCGCGACCGGGCGGATGCGCGCAAACGCGACGATCGTTGCGCACACCAGCACAATCAACACAAGAATGTCAGCGAAGGCGAGGGCGCCCAGCCTCCAGCCGAAGAACAGCCAGCTCCACAGCGCGTTGACGGCCAGTTGCAGCAGATAGAGCACCAATGCCGGTCGTGCGCCTCGCCAGCCACGTTCGCGCCAGGCCAGCCACGCGGCAAGCGCCATCATGGCGTAGAGCAGCGTCCACACCGGACCAAACACGCTGGCCGGTGGCGCCCAGGTGGGAAGGGCGAGGGTGGCATAGAAGCTGGCGGCCGATGTGGATGCCCACGCGCCCAAGGCGGCCACGACGAAGGTGATCGCCACCCATCCCAGAAGTCCGGAAACCTGTGAACTCCGCTTCATACCGTGCAGCTCCGTGATGCGCATGCTCGCGTATACGCACAGAGGCCGCGAATGGATGCAGGTTGCGGGCGTTCAGTCCGAAGAGCTGGCGGTACCCGTTCCCTGGCTCGCTGGCAGCAGCGAAGGCCGTTGATCAAACCACTCGCGTGCCTTGGCCAGATGCCATTGGCGCTGGTCACCGTCCAGTTCGATCCCCGCACCCAGCAGTCCCCACCGAAGATAGAGATCACCGCGTTTGCGCTGTTCGAGCAGATCCAGCCGCGCGCGTACCGACAGGCGATCGTTCTCGGCCTGCAGCCCATCGATGACCAGATGGCCAGGGCGCCAGCGCAGCGTCGCCTGGGCCTGCACCTGGCCGGAGTCCAGCAGGGACAGGGTCCAGCGCGGGTAGTCGGTGCGCTCTGCGAACAGCGCCAGCAACGGTCGTGCATCGCTGAGATCCAGATCCGTGGTGGCGTCCACCTGGAACGGCGACTGCGCATCGATACGACCACGCTTGAAGACCGCGCGGCCTTTCCATGCAGTCGAGCCCTGCGTGCCCGCCACCTGCACGTTGCGCAGCTCGACCGTGGTGCCGGACAGATCGAAATGACGCTGGTTGAAGTCACCACGGCGCAGGGTTGCGTTCACGTCGACGTCGCCGCCCATGTCCAGTCCCGCCACCTTGGCACTGGCGTTGCGTCCCAGCAGCCGGGCCGTGCCATGGCCGACGCGCCCGTCGGTGTCGAGGGTCGCGTCACCGCTCAGGGTGCCAGTGCCACGGAGCAGTCGAACCTGTGGCGAGCCAAGGTAGCGGTTGTAGGCGGTCAGATCAGGAATGGTTGCTTCCTTGAAGCGCAGCTGGGCGCGGACACCTTTGCGCAGTTCCTGCAGGCGGCCATCGCCGGTCAGGTCGAGGGCCAGATCACGGCCGTCGAACAGGCGCACGTCCTTGGCATCGGTTGGCCGCGCAGTGAATCGCGGCAAGCGGACGGCCAGCCGTGCCTGATTGGGGCTGCCGGCCTTCAACTCGCCATGGGCGCTGGCCGTTCCCGCCAGGCGCACGCCGGCGACTTCGGCGACGGCCTCGGCGGCGGGGATGTCCACGGTGCTGCCTTCGATCAGCTCGCCGTTGCGAAGCTGCAGGTCCGCCTTCAGCGTGCCGCCGCCATCCAGCTGCAGCCATGGCTTGCGCACGAACAGGGCAGGGATCCAGTTGAGCGAGGTGAATGACCATTCGCCGCGCACGGTGCCCGAGCTGCGTTCCAGCAGCCGGGCAGGCGCCTGGAACGGGATGTCGCGCCCGCTGATGTGCAGATCCGCATCCACTTCGCTACCCGAGCCGCGACGCATGGGCAGGCGCGCCTGCAGGCGCAGGTCGTTGGCCACGTTGAGCTGCAGGGCCAGCAGGCCGCGATCCGGGGCACCATCGCCCAGGTGGAGCGGCACCTGCCAGAGCGCGTGGTCGCCGGGCTGGAGCTGACCGTCGATCATGTGGAGCGTCAGCTGGAGGCGTCCAGGCACCGGAGCACTGGAAATCTTCGGCGTGGCGACATCAGTGTCCATCCGCAGGCCCTGGCTGCGGGCATCAACCTCGAGCTGGGCATGTAGCAGTTTCAGCTTGGCCAGGCCTGGCGCCTGGTCCCGATAGTGGCGCGGATAGCTGAAGCGCGCAGTGAGATCCATGTCGCCCAGCAGCTGCACACCGTCAAAGCTGGTGTCCGCATCGCTGAACGCAACCTCGGATTCAAACAGTTCCGACGGCCCACCGCGCAGCTGCTTCAGGAACCCCACGGTACCCTGGCCCTTGCCGATGATCAGCAGCTTGCCGAAGCGTGCGCTGCGGATGCTGTCGCTGTGGATGGCGTTGAAACGCAGGGTCCAGCCCTGGTCGCTGCGCGGCGGTGAAGGGATGGCCTCTTCGACGCGGCTGATCTCGGCGGAAACTCCGGTGGCCTGCAGCCTTGGCACCCGCACCTCGCGCTGGAACAGGGGCAGCACCGCCAATCGGGCGCTGGCGCGGTCTGCATGCAACACGTAGACGGTGTGGTTCACGTGGCCGCGCATGTGCACGTTCCAGGCGATCACGTGGCCGGGCAACAGCGTAATGGCCGGCCCAGTGGTCATTACGAACTTGTGCGGCTTGCGGTTGGTGACCTGGTCGAACAGGGGTGTGTTGAGGAAGATGTTGCCGGCCAGCAGGTACAGCAGGTAGATGCCCAGCAGGACGTAGGCAGGAACGCGCCATCGACGAAGCCGGTGCGGGATGTGCGCGGAAACAGGGGGCATTTACTGCTCAAAAGGTTGGAATTTCCTCAACTATTACGGAGCGGATGGCGGTGGCGCGTGAAGCAGCTACGGGGTCGAAGCTCGATTCTGGTAGTGTCCGGCCTGGTCACGACCACAGATCTGCAGGAGACGCATGGAGATCCGGCCCGCCCGTGCAGGCGATTTCGAGGTGATGTGGGGTATGTTCAAGACGGCCATTGCGACGCAGGATGCGCTGCCCTTTGCCGGCTCTTTCGCCGTCGAGACGTTTCGCGCGCATTGGTTCCAGGTCCAGGCACCTCATGTGGCTGTGCTGGAGGGCCGGGTGGTGGGCATGTACAAGATGGGCCCGAACTTCCCTGATCTGGGGGCGCACGTGGCCAGCGCCACGTATGTGGTGGATGCGCCGGAACAAGGGCAAGGCGTGGGCCGGGCGCTGGTGGAACACAGCCTGGAGCGGGCGAGGGCGGAAGGATTCCTGGCCATGCAGTTCAATTACGTAGTCAGTACCAACGGCCCGGCCGTGGCGCTGTACCGGAAGCTGGGGTTCGATGTGGTCGGGACGTTACCGAAGGCGTTCCGGCACGGTCAGTTGGGGTTGGTCGATGTCTTCGTGATGCACAGGTTCCTGTAGTGCCGTCGCCGGGTCGGTCGCCTCAATCAGCGTTCTTTGGGAGCGTGATGACGAATGAAGTGCGACCATCCCGCCATCGTCCATGGACAGTGCCGCGGTGCGCGTGGCAGATTTCCCGCACCAGGAACAGGCCGAGGCCCAAGCTCGCGTGTTCGCCTTGTGACGCGTTGTGCGAGCCTCTGCGCAAGGGATCGAACAGACTGTTGAACGCTTCGTCCGATAGTTCGGTCCCGGTGTTGCTCACCGTGATCATGATCTGGTCGACGAGGCCCTCAAGGCTGATCCGCACATCGGTGCCGTGTTCGCCGTACTTTGCAGCGTTGGTCGTGAGGTTGTGAACCGCCTCGCGCAACGAAGAGGCGTCGAAGCAACCGCGGGCATCGCCTTCAGCCTCATACTTGATGGGGACGTGGGGCAGGGAAGCGCGAAGCAATTCGACTTCTTCGCCAAGCGATTGTGCAAGATCGCAGTCCACCGGATGAATGGCCATGCCATCGCCCAGCTTGCTGCGGCTGTAAGCCAGCAGGTCGTCGAGCAGCTTGTTCATGCGCATGCTGCCATTGAGGATCCGCTCGGCCTGCCTGGACAATGCCGGATCCTGCAGTCCACTGGCCAGAGTGTCCGCCGAGAACATGACCGCTGCCAAAGGACCTCGGAGATCATGCCCGAGCGCTGCCAGGAAGATCTGCCTCCAGGACTCGACCTCGGCAGAGAACTGAGCAAGGGATTCGGCGACCGCCTGATCGATGGCCTCATTGAAACGAAGGATGTCATCGATCGATGAAGTGATCAGCTGCTGGTCGGATGCCCATCGCCGAAGTACCGAAGCCCGGAGTGCTCGATACTCGGCCACCATCTGGTTGAGGCCAAAGCCGGCGATGGCGCGGGTTCGGCCATGATAGGACGCGGCGGACTCGGGGCCGGGCTTCAACGGTGCAAGCCCGTGGGACTTTGCGATCTGCTGGGAGGCTGTCTGCGGCGATCTGAGATCGTCTACAACTGCCTGAAGAATCTGGGGAAGATGATTCCGAAGTTGCTTTACGCTGAACTCGACAGTATCGGGCGCCTGCGTTTCGGCGAATGCCACCGCGTCTTCCAGGATTTCCCGCGCATTCCGTTCGATAAAATCAGCCAGGCGCATCGCCAAACCCGTCCTTAAGTGGTGCGTCGAGCCTACACCGGTGGGCCTGCATGCTGGGTGAGAAGGTTGGCGCCGTGGAGCCTGGTTCTGGGGGCGTTGGGAGGGTTACTGAAGGGGGCAGCATACGGCCAGGACTGGACTGCTTGGGGTTCGTCTAGGCAGACCTCTTTGTAACATAATATACATTATGCGAAATGCTGTATCGGGCGTGATCCGGTTCGTGGGCTCGGCTTGGCAATGGCTCCGCCTCTGGCTTGGCTCTTGCCTCCCTGTTGGCTCCCCCGACAAGGATGAGCTTGCAGCATGATCGAGATCGATCCGTATGACCGAACTGACCTAACCGGCCCTTGGGCCGGTTTCGGCTTCCAAGCTGGGCATATGTTCACCCCTGAAGGTCACCAGCTGGAACCCTGCGATATGGCCTGGTGGTCTCTGACCTGCAACATTGCGCGGGAATGGCGGCTGATGATGGCCGAGGCTCGCACAGACTTGGCCGAACGATCGGCTCCGGCCTCCACGGGATCCGCGACGGCGAAATCCGGCGTGATCTACCTTGCCGAAGTCCTCAGAATTCGCCGAGAACGGCGGCTGGCCGGATGTGGACCGGGTTCCGACGCCGAGCCCTCCAATGTGGTCTATCTGAGTCGTGGGCCAAGGCCCCGCCAGCGCGTGTGAGGCGCTTCCGTAGGGGCGCTGCCCCTACACCCCGAAATCACTGCTCGCGGCAACGTTGCCAGCCACCGGCAGGCGCGGAGACTTGTTCCCAACCATTTCGGAGCTTCCGAAACGCTTGGCCGCCGATGCAGGCGAATCCCGAGCGCTTGGCGGCATCGCTCCCGAGTGAAGGCAGCGACACGACGCTACCGGATGGCCCGGGGCGCCCGGCGCGACGTGCTTCGTCCTGGAGAGTGCTTGCCTCAATACCGTCGCAGTACAGCTTCATGCCTGGGTGAGGATGATTCGGCCAACGATACTGCTCGCAGTTGAATGGCGTCGTGGTCTTTGCCATCGAATTGTGCGCGGCCTTCGGGGCTGCTGGGATGGGCTTTGGCGCGGGGCCTCTCGCCGAATGTATCTGCTGCGCTGAAGCTGAGGTGGCAACGGCCAACAGTACGCACAGCGCCCCAAGTCGAATATCCATATTCCCCCCTTGTCTATAGAGGATGGTACTCGATAAACGTGACGCATCACGTCAGAAGCTCGGCGGGTAGGGCTTGGATTCCGGGAACGTGCCCATGGGGCGCTCACCTACGCGCACGATGGTGCCCCCGCTTCTTGCCGCCATGACCGCGCCCGCGCCGCCGCCGCTTCCACTCGCTACGCTCGCAGAATCAGCGGCAGCACGGTCACTGTCCAGGCGGTACAACGTTGGCTCTTCCTCGCGCCGGGGTGCTTCCCTCGGCCACGCTGTTGCGACCGTTTCAAACGAACCCGCCGTCAGGCGCACCCCGTATACGGCAACCCTCAGCCGGTAGCCCATCGCAATGAGGGCATCAAAGGTCAACTGATCGACGGTGTTCCCTGAGCCGTCGACCCATTCGACCATTCCCACCGAGCGCTCCCCGAACTGGGCGGTAAAGGCCAACCGAATCCGATTCGCCTGCGTCATGGCGGCCACATAGCGCTGCTCGACGGTCATCCCGGCCAGTGGATCGGCTGCGGGCACTGCAACGGCCGCGGCCGGCACAGCACCGGTGCTGATGGGCTTATGGGCGCCCTGCCCCTGCGTTGCCTTGGCGCCTGCCGGGGCTTCTACAGCAGCTTCCGGCTCATCGTCGCCCATCATCCTGATGAAGTAGCCGCCGAACGCCCAGATGCCAACCACAAGGCCCACGGCAGCAATGGCGATCTTGGGCGCAAGCTGCTTCCAGATGTTGGTACCGCCTTCCTCGTACACCTCTGCATTCTCTGCGCCGACCGCATAGCCGTGATACAGCGGATAGATGGCCGGATCGTACTTCAGCGTCTTGCCACCGACGACCTCGAATTTTCCCGGGCTGGTGGTGTGGTAATACGTGACCCGGTAGCGCGATTTCAGGCCTACGGCGGTGAGCTTCTGGAAGACGTTCTTGCGCTCGATACGCGCCCTCACCGCCTGATGCACGCGGTTGATCCACTGCGTCATGATCAGCACGTCGCCGCCGTTCTGGCCGATCAGCGCAAAGAAGTTCTCCACTTCTTCCGGCAACTGGTTGCGCTGTGCAACGTAGAACTCGTGCACCTCATCAATCACCACCAGTGCATCTTTGAACTCATCGGGGATGCGCCACTGACCGGTCTCCGGATGCCTGGAGCAGACGAACGTCGTTGCAACGTCCTTGGTTTCTACCAGCGTCAGCAGCTTGTGGACCTCATCCACGGGCATGTTCAAGTATTCGGCGATGCGCTCATGGTGCAAGCCATTGAGGCGCGCGAACACCCGGCGTCCCTTCTTTAGCGTGGGCAGGATGTGATTCTTGACCGCATCGTAGCTCTTGCCTGCGCGCGGTACGCCCTCGTTGAAAACTAGCATGTCACCACTTCCCCAAGGTCAGAATTTTACGGGTGATGAAGAACACGATCCCGAGCGATACCACGGTCATGCACTCGGGAATCTTGAAGATGTTGACGAACCACGCGATGGTCGGCCCTGCGTTTGCGAACAGGGTGCCAAGCTTGTACTCGGTCATGAATTCAGGCACGGGCAGCTTTTCCAGCGCATGTGCGGCTAAGTCCAGGACTTGTTCGATCGCGTACAGCACAAGATCACGGAAGAACTCAACGATGGCCGTCCACAGGCGTTCCACCTGCCTGCGGATGTACTCGGTCAGATCGTTGAGCCACCCGGCTTGCAGCGTCACGAATGCGATTAGGTTGATCATGTGAGCGCGATCTTGATTGCGTGGAAGGCGGCGAACGCGAGCAGCAGCCAGCCCAGCAGCTGAAGGATGGCGACGATCTCAGGCTTGCACAGGAAGTCGAACGTCATGGCGTCCCAATATGCCGTCGCCGGGAAAGTGAAGATCGGGCAAGAGGCGCTGACGCTGATCTCAAAAAAGCTCTTGGTAGCGTCAATGATCGGGGCCTTGCTGACGCGCTCGGCGAAGTCGTCGTAGAGCTTCTCGACGGTCTTGCCTTCCGACTCATATAGCGCATCACCGTCGCCCCCGGGTTGCCCCGGACCATCGCCATCACCTTCGCCGGGACCTGGGCCCGGACCGGGACCAGTACCGCCACCATCCCCTCCCCCGTCGTCGCCACCACCATCGCCATCCCCCGGCCCGGTACCGCCGCCACCATCACCGCCACCGGGATCGGTACCGCCTCCGCCATCCCCGCCCCCGTTGTCGCCACCACCGTCACCACCTCCCGGGTCAGTACCGCCGCCATCACCACCACCGGGATCGCCACCATCACCGGCGGGCGTCGGCGCAGGGGCGTCGCTTTCAGTGCAAGAGCCACCGGTTGGGTAATACGTGAAGCCCGACGGGCTCGATGGATCAAGGCTGCTGCTGTACATGCAGCCGGTGTGACAGACGTTGACGGTTGCAGCCGTCTCGCCACCCTGCCAGCCCATTTCATCTCCCCGCGTCTTGCAGCTGGTCGCCTTAGGCCAGCTGTAGAGGCCCCAGCCCACGCTGCGGCCGGTACGATCCCATGCGTCGTACCAGCCGGAGCCGTCGTTGCTGGGGGACTCATTGCAGCGCATGGGTTGCCAGTAGCTCGGCCCAGTCGCGATATCGGCCATGCACTTCGTATACGCCGCACCTTGATCCTGAAACGCCGCCGCCTGGGCGATGCCGGGCGCAAGCAGGAGGCATGCGGCAACTCCGAAATGGCTGAGGCGACGAATCACCCGCGAATCCCCATCACGACAGCGATGCCGCACAGCCCGCTGATGAATCCGGCGAATAGGCAAAGGATCATTTGCCGCCCCGCATTAGGAACAGTCGCGCCACCTTCGGGCCCGCCCACAGGCCGAACTTCAACTGCGCAATGACGGCGCAGCCGCCCAACACTGCAAGAGCCACCATGCCGACCTGCAGGCCGCCGATGATCATCTGATAGTCCATATCGCTCCCCTGAAATAGAAAGGGGAGGCATGGCCTCCCCTACCCCATCACTGCTCGGCTTACGACTTACCGAACAGACCCGCCACCTTGCGGCCACCCCACAGGGAGAAGCCGACCACGGCGATCAGGGCCAGACCACCACCGATGGCGGTCAGCGCGGCAGCGACCGACAGGCCGGTCAGAATCGATTCGAAATCCATGTAAATCCCCTTTCATTGATTGAGTTGATGGCGGCCTACGATTTGTCGAACACAGCTGCAACACGGCCACCGATGTGCGCAGCCAAGTACAAGGTCATGATCAGAATGAACGGCCCCGATGCCCATCCTGCGAGTACGTCTTTGTCCGGCACCTTGAACGCCTCGGCGAACATGGCGACAGAGGAAGCCTCTGCGCTGCTCATCAGCACATACCCCGTGCACTGATCGACGGGCTGACCGGTTGGGATCAGCGTTCCGTTCTCCCCTAAAGCAACGCAGAGGCTCATGACTTAGGTCTTCGATGCGGCCGGCGCAGCCTTGAACCCGATGGGGATCAAGTCCACGTAGCGCTTCAGCACCAGATCACCGTAGTCGCTCAGTCCGAAGGACTGCGGATCAATGTCGTACTCGCCAGCCGGGTACGGCGGACGCTGGCCGAGGCCGACGCGGAACGGCAGTTCGAAGCCGTTGCCCAGGTCGAGGCCAGCGGTCTGCGAACGATTGATGGTGTTGGTCTTGCTGTTGTGCCGCTCTTCGACGGCAGCGGACTTCACGCGGCAGATGGGCATAGTTCTTCCCTCACGAAACGATGGAGTGCGTCACCCTTGGCAATACCGCGAAAACGTCCGGGGTGACCGTCACGGACGATGCGGGCCTCGCAGAAGTCGGACCATGAATCTCCGAACGCTCCGCGCAGAACACTGAGGGCCGGGCCTACCTGACGCTCCATCCAGAGCACCATCGCCTCGGCAGATACTTCGACATGCTTGCGGATCGTGCGCAGTCGCGTGCACACGCCCTTGATGAGGTCATGCAATGCGCTGTACGAGCCGCGCAGGTACGCGCCCGGGTTCAACAGCACATCCAGCGGGATTTCCATGTGCTTGCCGTACAGGCGGACTTCGGCGCGCACCCAGCGCGAGGACGGCAGGCCCTCGGCCTTGCCCTTCTCGTACACGCACAGTTCCTTGTGGCCTTTGCCGCCGACGTACAGCGTGCAGCCGGTGTTGTGGCCTTCATCGGAGATGAAGCGATGACGCGGCGGGCAGCCGCCTTCGGTGAAGCCACCTTGCGCGGCAACCTCGCGGAGCGCATGCACGTCCAGGCGTTCGCCTTCGTAGTCGTCGTGCGCGCAGTCAACACGGGTAATCTTGGCGTCGAGCATGGAGCACTGCTTGTAGACGCGCGCCCAGTCACGAATCCATTTGCAACCCATCCCGGTGAGGCTCAGGCATACGGTGCTTTTCTTGCCACCGATGCCAACACGACCAACCACCTCGTTTTCCCGGTCGATCAGCACCGCCGACTGCTCGTAGAAGTTCCAGTTCTTCTCACGAATCGCACCGGCAACAACTTCGCCACGGAAACCGAAGATGCGGAACAGCAAGAGGTCGAGCTTCTTGCAGTTCACTTCCTCAAGGACAGAGAGCGGGACCACAATGGTCAGGTAGTCGATAATTGCGTCCTGCTGACCCTTTTGGCCCGTGTTACTCCCCGGGCCAATCTCCGCCGCCGCCCGCTGCCCCTTTTCACCGGGCGAAAGCGGGGAAAAGCCCCCTACCCCGCCCTCTACAGCCATCCTGAAACGAGCGCGATCAACGGCCATTGCCTGCCCCCTTTCCACGCAGTACGAACACCAGCGACCAATACAGACCGGTAAGCAGCGCACCGCCGATGAGGGCGACAACAAAGGGATCGCGGAAGAACTCGCAGACCTGATCAGCGGCCATATTCGACCTCGTACATGCGGCAGGCGCGGTCGTTACCGGCGATGCAGGCATTGCGAATTTCGCCGCGCTCGGCAGCGACTGCGTTCCAGTCAGCAGCGAACGCGGTGCCAATCCAGAAGCCAAGCGCCGCCCCGCAGACCATGAAGAGGACGAACGGAAGACCCCACCAATCGAACTTACGCACGGTGAGTCTCCTCAATCAGTTGCCGGAATTCCGGGCGAAGTGCGCGCAAATGCTTGCCTTGCTGCGATCGCACTGCCTGGAACGCGGCTTCTTCCTCAGCGGTCCAGCCTGTGGCGGCCAGTTCGGCGCGTGCCTCGGCTTCAAAGGCCGCTTCGCGTGCGCTACGACGGGCAGGCTCCCCGCGACGGTCGAGGTACCACGAAACGATGCGAGCGGCACCGATGGAGATGGCCGAAATGGCGCCGAGCAGCGCAAAGGCAAGAAGGGGCTCGGTCATGCCAGAATCCCCCCAATTGCATGGATGGAGATGGGAAAGGCATGGCACTCCAACTCAGGGAGATGGTGTCGGTCGGGACCGCAACGATCGTATCGTTGCTGACGTTCCTTTTCGGGATTTCCTTGTCCGCCTATCTGTATGTCGGCAGTACTATTCCTAACAAATGCTACGAGGCTGGAAGCGATGCCGATTGGTGGGCTGCTGCTGGCACCTGGATGATTGGAGTTGGGGCGATCATGTACTCGGCGAGAGAGCTGGGGATCAAGATCCATGAGCGGCGCGAAGCGAGAATGGCAGAGCTTTCCTCGGTACTTGCTCAGTACGCCGCTATTTCCTACACCGCCACTTCCGTAGCAGGCAGGGTCCGAAGCTTCCGCGATATGTTGGCTCGCGCGATAGAGATTGGGCAGCACGAAAGGCGACTTCCGTACGGGTTTGAAGCGTTCTATCTCGCGCCGATGAAGGATGCCCTCTCTGACATAACTTGGGACAGGAATATCTCGGTGCCGATTGGAATCGATGGGCTCAAGCGACTTGGCGCAGCCACGTACTACGCTGATCGGTGCAGGAGCTTGCTTTCGCTCATCATTGAGGAATCCAAAAGCGAAGGTGATTCGAGAGGGTTTGATTTGATTGTGTTGGCAAGGGAGTTCGAGGACCTTCTGGATCGACTGGCAAATGAGCTGACTGGAATCCCGGATGAGCTTCAGAAGGATGCTGCTCCAGCTCGAGACCTCATTGAGCGCCTGAGGGCGCGCATCGAGGAGGAAGATCGAGCGCTGCTTGGCGACTGAACTGGCGCGCCGGGAAGTAGTCACATCGGTGTGCTCCATTGATACATCACCCCTGCCCCAAACCCCCAAGGGAGCCCGCCAGCGGCCTTGGGGTGCCGATGGCGGGCGCAATCCAAGGCCCTTGGATCGCGGCTGTGATTCAATACCCTTGAATTCCAAAAATCAAGGGCCTTGGATCAAATGGACGTCAATTCCCTGCTCGACCAGGCGAAAGAGGCGTGTGGCGTTAGCTACGACAAGGACTTAGCGCCCCGCCTCGGCGTGCGGCCGTCTGCGATTAGCAACTATCGAAAGGGCGTTTCGCACCCAGATGCCGTGGTTTGCGCAACTCTGGCAGGCCTAACGGGCGTGCCGCTTGCCCGCGTACTAGGCGTAATCGGCGAGGCGCGAGCTATCAGCCGGGAAGAAAAGGCGGTCTGGCGCAAGCTCGCCGCCACCGCAATGGCCTTGTGTCTGGCTGTTGGCTTCGCCCTGCCCCACAAGGCGCAAGCTGCCGTCTCAGGATTTGAGAGCGCTCACGCTGTATACATTATGCGAAATCACGTATCCGCCGAATCTGGGCCTTTGTTGGGTCCGCGTGGCAATGGCTGATCGACATCGCAGACTTTTCCGCCCTCCCAACCCTGGAATTTGACCTTTGGAGGCAGAAATTCTGGGCGCGATGTGAATCGCTGCAGACAATTCCACTCTTAGGAAGGCGCATGGTTGAAATTCCAGCCGATAAGGAGACGCGGAGGCCTAGATTCTGCCAGGTTGCTTGAGCGCCTCCCTGAGCACCTCTTGAGCACAAGGCGCTCCAAGTCTGAGCGTCTCGAGACTTTGATGCCTGAGTGGCCAAGGGCGATCTGTGGATTCAGGACACATCTTCAACGGCTCTCTGGTTCAATGAGCGCGAAATCTGGCGATTCTTGGCGCCTTGGGTGCTTCAGATTTCAACGACCTGCACACTGGTGCACGCGCCGGCTCCTCTTGGTTGATCGGAGGGGCCGGGCGTCTTCTCAGTGGCTGTAGTGGCGAAGCGCCGTACGTCAATGCCCGAGGGCTTGAGACTCGGCAGGCATCAGTTCTTCAGCTGCTGGGCGAATACAATGAGTCTCCATTAAATGCCGCCGTTGCCAAGTGGATGTTGGTGATGATTCTGCGGAGGGAATGAGTTTCCCTTGTTTGAGGCAATCTCATCTCCGCACGATTCGCAGCGATATATTCCCGAGTTGGGGCAGTTTTCGCCGGGCTTATGCAGGCTGTCGTAGGCCGTATTGTTGCTCTGATTCAGGTACTTTTCGTACTTGTACTGTGCCATGTTTCATCTCCTCCTTGAATGGATGGCTGGTCAGGAACGAGGTTCATGTGATGTGCCGAAGCCCCTGCCCTTGATGTTAGTTCATTCTGGATCTCTCAGTGAATGAGTGCCAGTTTGGTTATTGGCTCGATGAGATTGCGACTAAGCGACCTTGAATCGAATTCCCTCGAGTACGACGGGCCGAAATGAGATCCGCTGGTTCACCTTGATGTTGTACAGAAACCCCTCGCACCAGCCGCCCCTTACTGTAATGGGAGTTACGCTGTGAATGGATCTTCTTCGAGAAATCCATCTGGCTAGTGTTGAAGGATCCCTGCCAATCAGTATGGGACTGATAAACTCCACTGTAGATCCAGTCTCCAGAGTGCTTACCCACGAGCCTAGGCATCGCATCCAAATGCGAAATCCCTCCAGCTCCAGTTTTCGTCGAACATCAGGATCTGCCTTCAGCTGTTGCCGGCGAACGCGCCAAGAGATTTCTAGGTGTGGCGAGTGCTCGCCCTTGCCATGTGCGGCCACTTTCAACAAGTACCCGGGCGTGCCGGTTTGAATCGGCGTGAAGTACTTCGAAAGCCGTCCGTAGAAGTATCCTGCGCCCGCTGTGGTGAGAAACAGGAATAGGTGCTTCTCATTTACGGAGATGCGATACCCATTCGACGGGTAGAATTGTGTGCACACAAATCCATCGCAACCCGCCGGCATCGAGGCGCTATACGCCCTGTCTGCCGCAATGTACGCAATAACCAGGATGGTGATGACGAGCCATTTATAGCAGTTCACTCGCTGGTCCAAAACGGGCTCCCAAGCGAGCTCTCCATAGCGTCGGCGCACGAGAAACGTGCTGAGGAAGCCTAGGGCTATTGGTGCCAGAAGCAGGAGCATGTCAACGGTTCGCTGTGTTATGTACATAGATGGGGGTGGTTGAATTGTCGGTCGGCCGAGGCTTGGGCGCTCTTCGAGCTCTGACATCGATCGGCGGCGTGGCGGCGTGTGGTTTTGCTGCCGGGTCGATATCGGCTGTATCGACCTGATACTTGAGCTGGCGATCAACGACTGCACCGATCCGTCCGGCGTCAGATCTCCCTGAGGCCGCATCTGGACTCGCGCCTTAAAGAGTTCTTTTTTAACGCATTCTTCTGATCTCTAGCTCGGTGCCAGTGCCGGTAGCGTTGATGACGACTCTTAGGCGACAGCAAGGTATGCACCTAATCAGCAGCCCCGGGGTAGTTGGCCCCTGGTTCGAGCATGGGTCGCGAGTCACGGTCTCTCGTGACCCTATCCATGAAGTGCTTGCTGCCCCAGCACGGGTATAGCCCCCTCCCGCCTCCCCCTCCCCCCCTTTCGGCTAATCCGACTCGCAGTAGACTGGGTGCGCCGTAGGGTTTGGCTGGGAATTGTGAATTTGTGCCGGGCGAAGAGGTGACCAGACTAGCCCTTAGGAAGTTGCGCGTTCGGCGCCGCCGATCGACAGTTCTAGAAATGCACGCAATCGCGACGCCGGCATTCGCAATCATCCGGCCACTGTCGTCAATCTGCGGGATGTGGTGAGTCGGCGCAAACAGCGGTCGGCGGTGGCGATGGCTGGCCCTGACGCCGAGACACCAGGGGCCGAGACCTCACCGGTGCGTGTGAGGCGCTTTCGTAGGGGCGCCGCCCCTACGCCCCTCTGCAGCCGCCGTTGAGCCATGCCCAATTGTCTGTTAGCAGGCCGCTCAAGAGCCAAAGTGTCGCGTACACAGCAGCTACGAGGCCGAAGAGTGACAGGATTTGGATGGCACGAATCTGCCACCGTGGTGCAACAGGCAACAAGTCGACCGTGATTGGCCGGGCTACGGTTTCCTTACTCCTGACGGAAAGGACATTCGGCAGGGTATTGTTCACGGCGACCATCTCAAACCATAGCTCGTCCTTCGGGGATAGCGTGGGGAGAGATATCGCAATTCGGCCATGTGCAATTTCAGTGATGGAGAACGGTCGCGGCGGCCAGAGATTAAGTGACTGGGGAGAATAGTTCAGAACGATCTCGATTTCGCTCAGGGGCACCTTGCCCGTATTGCTGATGAAGAATGATCCAACTGTTAGATGCGGCCTTTGATCCGTCACATTTCCGTCTGCATCTGTGAAGGGCGGCAGGATGTGACTTATCGAAGCCCTTGGTCCCCACCCCATCGAAGTCTTAGGCTTCGCCGCAAGCTTTCCAATCAAGCCGAAAAGTCCAACCAGTATCGAAGCAATCTCCTTGCTGTAGTCAAGAATCGACATCCGTCCTTTCCCCTGCCCGCTCAAGTTGTTCGCATGATAAACGGCGGTCCGCTCCCCGCGCTGGTTCGAACAGACTAGAATGCGCTAAGGACGCCTTGGGGGGGGGGGTACGTATGGACCCCGAACGACACGAACCAACCTTTAGCGCCCCTGATCTGCATGACGTGCAGTTTCGCGCGGGGAGGGGGGCGACCAGCCCGGCAGAAGGAGCCTGCGTCACCCTGGCTCTACATCGGCGTAAGCGCCGCATTAGTTCACTAATCATCGAATCTGAGCTTGAAGCTGTTCTTCCTCGCCAGTGCTAATCGCAGATCATCCCAGTTCAGCAGGAGGGGAACTGCCTCCACTACCGAGTGGTCATGGTAATGGCATGATTCGAGGCCTATGCCTGTCGCCGATGCATGACCCTTGAACTGCTGCGCCTGTCCGTAGTCGGCGATAGCCGCCTCAACAGTCTGACGACTAGATTCAACATGGTCATTGACCAGCGAGCGCAGCGAAAGGTGAATTCCATTCACCTCCCGCATGTACTCGCGCAGGATTCTTCTGAGATAGATCCTGTCTGGAGTTTCATCGAGGATGGACTTTTTGAACTTCCCTCGGTCAGCCACGATCCTGTCCTTAGATGCATACAGCCCGTGCTCGCCCCTCCCGCCCTCTTGCCCGTCCACGGGGAGAGCGCGATGCTGGGATCGATCACGCAGTTGGCAGGTCAGGCGGTAGGCAAGGCAGTTGTCATAGGCGGCAGCTGCTAGATGCTTGGCTTGCCGGGCAAATTCGCCTTCTTCACCGAATGATTTGAAGTCACGTGCCACTTGGTCCATGTACGTCTTGCCACTGGTAAATAGATTGATGACGTGTCGATTGGCCTCCATTAGAAGGGCATCGCCAGTCTCATAGCTCCAGTCCTTGCGTAGCTCACTTCGCAGATGTGCTACGGCGCAAAACTCCTCGAACGCCAGGAAGTTGCCCATAAGTAGCTCGTAGCGCCGCTCAAAGGATCCCGCGTCAATGAGGCAATGCCGTGCGTTTGCCAAGGCAACGTGGCGATCTTGGCTGATCTCTAGGATCGTCTGGGGCCCAATATGCGCGCCCCGTAGCTGATAGATATCCATGTATCCCCTTCCATCAAGACAGCCCCAACACATTCAGCGTTCTGCCTCGTGACATGGCAGATTGCAATCCAATTAACGTGACGCGTCACGCCCAATCGCCCACCCATTGGCGCCCCACCCCTCCCCCACTATAGTTCCACCCCTCACAAGGACGAGGCGGCGCGCATGCCCTATATCGGAATCGGACTCCACGTACTGGCAGCCATCTACTTCGCGGTGCACGCCATCCGCTCAGGCCAGAGCCTCTACTGGCTCATCCTGCTCTTCTCGTTCCCGCTGCTCGGCAGCGTCGTCTACTTCCTGGCGATCTACTTTCCGGAAGTCCGTCACTCGCGCGGTGCCCGGCAGGTCGTCCGCTCCGCCAGGCAGCTCATGGACCCGGGCCAGGACCTTCGCAATGCCCGTACCGAACTGGCGCGCACGCCCACCGTGCAGAATCGGGTTCGCCTGGGCAGGACGTTGCTGGATGCCGGCCAGGCCGAGGAAGCCAGAACCCTGCTTGAGCAGGCCGCCAGCTCGCCACTGGGCGACGATCCCTACATCCTGACCGGCCTGGCACGTGCGCGCCTCGAGTCCGGGCAGCCCGCGCTTGCGGTGGAGATGCTGGACGGCATGTTCGCCCGCCATCCGGATGTGCGCCGCAAGCCGGAACAAACCCTGCTTTACGCGCAGGCACTGGCGGCTGACCGAGCGCCCGGCACCCGTGCCGCGTTCGAGCGAGCCGTGGAATGCGGAAACGATGCGGCCGCTCGCTGCCTGTACGCCGAATGGTTGATGGCGCAGCCGCAGCCCGACGATCATGAGCAAGCCCGCAGCCTGTTCGCCAGCATCATCGACGATGCGCAGCACTGGTCGCGCCACGCGCGCAGCCACAATGCCGCATGGTTGGAGCGGACCAAGGTCGCGTTGAAGGGCTACTGACGCCTGGCAGCCTTTGGCAATCCTGTCGCATCCGCCTCGCTCACGGCCTCGCCGGGCGGATGCCGACAGCGCGCAGGACTGCACCATCGACATCGCCGATAGCCTTGCGGCGCAAGGCTCCAGCTTCATTGCGCCGCATGCAACGATTCTGAAAACGTTGAAAGTGGTGTCGGCATCAGCCCTACTGCGTTGGCATCGCGCACAGCCAGGCGTATTCCTGTTCATGCCACCGAAAACGGGTGGCCGAGGCCTCGAAATCCTCGGTTGTGCAAGAGAAGTATGCGCTTGCCAGCCGGCACCACGCTCGGTGGTGCCGGCTGGCAATCCGTCGGCCGGCTATGGCGGGCGGTGCGTGGGGGCCTTGTGCCCGCCGGGAAGATTGCACACCGGATTTCGAGCCCCGCACCGTCCGCCACCTTTATCGGTGGCGGCTTCTGCATGCACGCAAGGAGCCCAGCCATGACCAAGCCCCACTCCCCTGCCCCGCACCCGATCAATGACGCGCCCGCAAACGGCCCCGACCTGGATCCGAACACCCTCATCGCCCTGCTGCACAGCATCGGCTCCGGCGCCGCTTCCGATGGTCAGCCGTGGCCGGAACGCCATCAGATGCCCGGTCGACGCATCGCCCTGGCGGATACCGACTGCTCGCTGGCTGGCCTTCGCGTGGTGCTGGAGATTCTGCTGGCCGCGGAGCGCGCCCGCGAGAACGGCGAGCTGGAGCAATACGTTGGCCCGCGGGTGATGGAGGGTCTGATCATGGCCGGACTCGGCCTCACCGCACACGCAAGTACGCGGCTGCATCCGGAGGGCTGAGTGGCGCGGCGCCGCTGGGCCGCCACGGTGCTTTGCCTCGCAGCGGTGGTTGCGGCGCAGATTCAGTGGCCGGTGCCGCCGGTGCCTGAGCAGTTCGCGTTCCAGAGCATCCCCGACGATCGCTTTTCACTGCTCCGCCGACAGGCAAGGCAGTTTGTGGAAGCGCGGCCACGGCAGGGCTTTGAGTTCGTTGAGAAGCGCGGAGGCGCCGTTTTACAGATCTACTGCAGGGGCGTTCCGGTGTTGTGGCTGGAGAGGCGCTCGCACTATCTGCTCCTGCAGGTTTCACTGGACGCCCGGCAGCGGGCGCCCGACGTTGTGCGGTTCCGGGCACTTCTTCAATGGCAGATGGAACCGTTGGACTATCTGGAACAAGTGTTGGCGGGTGTGCCGGAGCCTGTTTTGATGGATCGGGTGCTGCAGGCTGTTGCTGGCGAGGTGACTGATGGGGCGCGGTGTGGCGCGCAGTAGTCGAGCATGCCTCGACTCTACAAAGGCGTTGGCTGGGAGGGTTCGGGTTCGTGGATCGAGCCCTCCAACAAGGCAACGTAGGTGTCCAGCCGGGTGCGTAGGCTGATCAGCATCCAGCCCGCAAGGTAGAGCAGCACAAGCATGTAGATCAGGAATGCGCCTGCCATGCCTACATCGAAGGCTCCTGCCCAGTCGCCCCATCTCCATTTGCGGAACTGCAGGAATAGCGCAATCAGCAGCGGGAACGGTCCAAGGCGCTGCAACCCGCCGTACATCAAGCCCATACGCTCGATCATGCTGTTGCGCAGGTGGCTGACATACTTGAGGCGGCGCTCGCGCTCGATCCTGGGGAAACTGCGCAGTTCGGTGACCACGGCGTACCAACGGGAAAACTCGAAATCCATTTCTTTCGAGTGTGACAGCCGGGGTTGAGTGAATTGGCGGATTCCTCGGTGGGCTCCAATGAGCACGCCTATAACGAACCCACCAATCTCCACTGCCAGGCATATCCTGACCACCAACAGCGTCATGGTCAGCGGCAGCCACCGGTCCGGAAGTTGGCTGCAGAGAATGCCGATGACTGCGGCCGCTATGGCAACACGAAACGCCCACGTCTCCACCCTGCCCGCCTTCGGGTAGATGCTGTGCTCAACCAGCACCTGCACCCGCTGGTAGAGCCAGTGGAACGTCAGTTCCTGCGAATCGGTCTTTGCCGGCGGATCGAATCCGCCTCCTGCCTGCATGTCCATTGCGCCCCCTGCCCGCCGACGCGGATGCCGGCCGCCCCATCGTACCCGAGCGCGCTTCGGGTGGCGCGTCAGCGGGGAATCACATACCCAGCTCAGACAACCCCGGGTGATCATCCGGGCGACGCCCCAGTGGCCAATGGAACTTGCGGTCGCTTTCCTTGATCGGCAGGTCGTTGATGCACGAGAAGCGGCGCTGCATCAGGCCATCCTCTCCGAACTCCCAGTTCTCGTTGCCATAGGAACGGAACCAGTTGCCGGAGTCGTCGTGCCATTCGTACGCGTAGCGGACAGCAATGCGGTTTTCGGTAAAGGCCCAGAGCTCCTTGATCAGGCGGTACTCAAGCTCCTTGTTCCATTTGCGTGCCAGAAACTGGCGGGCTTCTTCCCGGCCGTTGGTGAACTCGGCGCGGTTACGCCACTGGGTGTCGAGCGAATAGGCAAGCGACACCTTGTCGGCATCGCGGGTGTTCCAGCCATCCTCGGCAAGGCGCACCTTCTGCGTCGCCGATTCAAGGGTGAACGGAGGAAGCGGCGGACGGGGTTGTTCTGCGGACACGGGGAGACCTCCAATCGAGATGGATACATGAAGTGCTTCAAAGGATCTGGCGTACCCAGGCGCTAACGCCTGGCCTGTTCCAACAACAGCTTCGCGACATCCTTCGCGGTGTCTGCGGCGCCGTAATCACCCATCACGCGCGACAGGGTGATGGCGCCTTCCATCAGGATCAGCAGCTGACGGGCCAGGTCCGCCGGCTGCTCCACATCCAGTTGCTCGGTAAGTTCCAGCGTGTAATCGAGCAGCTTCTGTTTGTGATCACGCGCGATCTGCCGGACCGGATCGGCAGGGTCGCCGACCTCGCCCGCGGTATTGATGAACGCACACCCGCGATAGCCCTCGGACTGGAACCAATCCTTGAGCACGGTGAACAGGCCGAGGATGCGTGCTTC
This sequence comes from Stenotrophomonas africana, assembly GCF_013004645.1. GTDB lineage: Bacteria > Pseudomonadota > Gammaproteobacteria > Xanthomonadales > Xanthomonadaceae > Stenotrophomonas > Stenotrophomonas africana. The sequence goes on from NZ_JABEME010000003.1 coordinate 109,800, forward strand.
CGGAGTGTCCGCCTTCTCGCACTCCTGCCGGAACCAGGCCAGCCAACGCACATCGCGGGCCCTCAGCGCAGCAGCGGCCACGTCGTCCTTGTTCTCGAAATGGCGATAGATGCTCTTCCGCGCCACGCCGGAGGTCTTCACCAACAGGTCCATGCCGGTGGCGTGGATCCCGTTCTGGTAGATCAGCGCCTCGGCCGTGGCCAGGATCTTCTGTTGGGTATCGGTGGTGGTCTTGCTCATGGCTACAAGGTAGAACGATCATTCTCCCGCGTCAACAGGCGACGGCGGGCGATTCGTACGCGCACATCCGTGCAAGACGATCTATCAAGAAATCCGGACAGTTCATCACCCGAACGCCTGATTCCAGGCGCAAAGTACGTCTCACCACCCACCCATGAGAGTTCCCGCATGAATACCTTCGCCCGCTCACTGGCCGCTGCCGCCCTCGCCCTCTCGGTCCAGGCCGGCCTGTCCGCGCAGGCCGCCGAACCGGCCAAGCCGGTGGCGGTCACCGCCATCGCGCGCACCGCCAGCTACATCACCACCGCCGATGGCGTGCAGCTGTACTACAAGGACTGGGGCCCGAAGGACGGCCCGGTCGTGACCTTCAGCCACGGCTGGCCGTTGAACTCGGACAGCTGGGAATCGCAGATGCTCTTCCTGGCCAATCATGGCTACCGCGTGATCGCACATGACCGCCGCGGCCACGGCCGTTCCAGCCAGCCGTGGGAGGGCAACGACATGGATCACTACGCCGATGACCTGGCCACGGTGATCAATACGCTGGACCTGCACGATGTCACCCTGGTGGGCTTCTCCACCGGCGGCGGCGAGGTGGCGCGCTACATCGGCCGGCATGGCACCGGGCGGGTGAAGAAGGCCGTGCTGATCAGCTCGGTGCCGCCGTTCATGCTGAAGACCGCCGACAACCCGAACGGGCTGCCGATCGAAGTGTTCGATGGCATCCGCAAGGCGCAGTTGGATAACCGCGCCCAGCTTTACAAGGACATCCCGTCCGGCCCGTTCTATGGCTTCAACCGCCCGGGTGCGAAGGTGTCGCAGGCGCTGATCGATGCGTGGTGGGCGCAAGGCATGCAGGGCGGCCACAAGAACACCTACGATTCGATCGCCGCGTTCTCGGCCACCGACTTCCGCGCCGACCTGAAGAAGTTCGATGTGCCTACCCTGGTGATCCACGGTGATGACGATCAGATCGTGCCGATCGATATCTCCGGCCGCCAATCGGCAAAGCTCATCAAGGGCGCCAGGCTGATTGTCTACCCGGGCGCGCCGCACGGCCTGACCGATACCCACAAGGACAAGGTCAACCAGGACCTGCTGACGTTCCTGCAGGAAAAGTGAGCAACAGGGGCTCCGGCACTGCGCCGGAGCCAGTCCCATACCAGAGTGTCTCTACCCTGGTGCGTGCCCCTTCCCGGCCAGACTCGGCCTTGCGCGGATTCAGCGGGTGCGGGATTTCATCAAGATCCGGCTGCAAGGACTTGAAAATGGCAATAGAAGAACCTCGGCTGCTGCTGGCAATCCCCCGCCCCCTGCTTCGCATGATAAACATGCGTTACAGGGATTGCGGGGCAATCTGAAAGTGCGCGTTCGTGAAAGTGGTCACGGTTAATGGCGGGGAAAGTCAATACCTTCAAGTCCACTGCAACCTAATTGCTGATAATGCGATTGAATTCCAGGCGGGCCAACAATCGGTTGTGACATGGAGGTGGGGGATGTGCATGGTCTCTGGCAGCTCTTCAGCAAAGCTTGCGGCTCTACTCTTTCTGATAACCACCTGCGGCGCATCCGCGACCCCGTCGGCAAGCGCCAAGGATGCCCGATCACTGGTACTTGTCACGCTCTCGCCTGCCCAAAGTGGGGTCCTTGCAACTGGACTGCTCAAGGGGGTGCTGAAACCAATCAATGGTTGTGTCTACTTCGTGGACCCAGGTGGCACGGCATATCTTGCAGCATGGCCACATGGCTACACGCTGGCCATGAAAGGAGGCGCACCCATAGGGGTGCAGGACGTACGATCTGGCGGGATGGTGGAATTCGGGATCGCTGCATCATTCGGAGGGGGGCATGGCGGCGAACTGCTCCGTTCGAGTCTGGCTGCGAGCATCCCGGCGGGCTGCACGGGCCCACTCATGACGATTCACTTGATGCGTCAGGCAAAGGAGCAGCCATGATCCATCTGCGCACGAAATCCGTGCGCGCCCTGGCAGTGTCCGCCCTCGGTGCGTTCACATTCTCCCTGCACGGCCAGCCGATAACTGGCAACCCCACGGCATACACCTATTCGCGAACCTTCAATGTATCTGAGGCCGAAGCGAAATACAGGTCGATGAAATCGATCTCTGCGGCAGCGCTGGAAGCCAGGATTCAGACCTCTGAGCCGGACACGTTTGGCGGCATGTACGTTGAGCATAGGCCAGAATTCAAGATCGTAGTGCTGTTCACGAAGAAGCCGAGAGAGACCTTGGCAAAGTACACGCAGGATCCTGTTTTTACCGGTCGCACTTCCGCTCAATCGCTCGAAATGCTCTTGGCGACCCAGGCGGAGGCGGAGGCCCAGCTTCTGGTAAAGAATGTTGGGTTCGAGTCCGGTGTCGATATCAAGCAGTCCATTGTGACCTTCTACGTGAAGGATGAGGCGGCCGCCAGGCGCGCACTCCGGCCACTGCTGGGCGCTGTTGATTTCGTGGCGATCAAGCAGGTGAAAGGCTTTACGGTAACTACCGCGATCTCCGGCGGCCATAAGCTGACCGGCACTGCCTTCAACTGCACCACTGGCTTCAACGTCTTCGACGCAGATCGCGAGCTTGGTGTCGTCACGGCCGGTCACTGTGACAATGCGCTGACCTATCAGGGCATTGCCGCGCCTCTCGTTTTCCAGAGCGAGCAGAACGAGGGCGACTACGATGTCCAGTGGCATAAGGAGCCGTCCAGAGGCCCACGCCAGGCGCAGAAGAATGAAATCACCCTGATCAATGGTCCGTCGCAGACGCTCGAAATAACCAGCACACTCCCGTCCAGTTCGATGCATGTGGGGGATGTGATCTGCAAGAGTGGCATTCACGGTCACTACGCATGCGGGACCATTGAGGATATGAACTCAAGGTCCAATCATAATGGAGCCATAGGCAGGTACATTCGTGCGCGCAACCTGTCCCCAAGCCCTCTCAGCGTCGAAGGTGACAGCGGCGGCCCGGTCTTTTCGCACAATGCGGCCGTCGGCGTCATTCACGGCCGGGGTGGTGAAGACACGGGATTTGAGAATGACCTGTTCTACATGCCCATCGAGCGGGTTTCAGTGCTTGGCGTTTCCGTATTGACGGAGGCCTTCAAAATTACCGGCATCGCAGATCGCACAGAGAATTATTTCAGGCCATTTTCCGTTCCGGTTGCGTACAAGGGAGTTCCCAAGTTCCCAATAGAGTTGACACTGGAGCGCCCCGTGTGCCCGAGCGGGCCCTGCGAACCGGCAACGGAAATGTTGCCGGACAAGATGCCTTCCCCGCTCAACTACACATGGACCTGCTTCTATCCCATCGTGCTCTACCCGCCCCCGGTCATCCCACCGCCGCCTCTGACCTGGAGGGAGCGGGTCACGCTGAAGGACGCATCAGGAATCACTGCCGAACCAGTTGAGTACAACCTGCACTGCAGTGGATGTCCTGATTGCCCATAGACTCGCAATGGCTTTACCGGCCCTGCCCAAGCTCCTTCGCAAGGAACGGCGCTGTCCTGCTGCCCTTGGCGCGCGCCACCTGCTGCGGCGTGCCCTTCGCCACGATGGTGCCACCTGCCCCGCCCGCGCCGGGCCCGACATCAATCACCCAGTCCGCCTGTGCGACAGAACGCATATCGTGCTCGATCATCACCACGGTGTTTCCCGCGTCCACCAGCCGCTGCAACTGCACCAGCAGCCGGTCTGCGTCCGACGCATGCAGGCCGGTAGTCGGTTCATCCAACACATACAGCGTGCGCCCACGCTGGCTGCGCTGCAGCTCGGTCGCCAGCTTGATGCGTTGCGCCTCACCGCCTGACAGTTCCGTGGCCGGCTGGCCCAGCCGCAGGTAGCCCAGGCCGATCTCCTGCAACAACTGCAGCGTTCGGGCAACGGCCTCTTCTTCGGCGAAGAACGCCTGCGCCTGGTCGACCGTCATCTGCAGGACATCGGCGATGTTGCGGCCGTTCCACAGCACCTTCAGCGTGGCCTCGTTGTAGCGCGCACCGTGACAGGTGGGGCATGGCGCATAGACGCTGGGCATGAACAGCAGTTCGACGCTGACAAAACCCTCGCCTTCGCAGGTCTCGCACCGGCCCTTGGCCACATTGAACGAGAAGCGGCCCGCGTCGAAACGGCGGCGGCGCGCATCGGACGTTGCGGCAAACAGCTTGCGCACGTGATCGAACAGGCCGGTATAGGTCGCCAGGTTGGAGCGTGGCGTGCGGCCGATGGGCTTTTGGTCCACCTGCACCACGCGTTGAATGGCGTCCACATCGCCGGCCAGCTGGCCGCGCGTGGCTTCGATCACGGTGGGTCCGTCGGTTGGCGCGCTGTCGGTGCTGTCGTCCACGGGCTCATGCCCCAAGTGCAGCAGCACCAGCTCGGGCAGTGCCTGCGCCATCAGGCTGGACTTGCCCGACCCCGAAATGCCGGTCACGGCCGTCAGCAACCCCAGCGGCACCTGCGCGTCCACGCCCTGCAGGTTGTGGCGATGGATGCCCTCCAGTTCCAGCCAGCTGCTGGCACTGCGCTGCCGGCTGGCAGGCGCAGGCACCTGGTCGAACAGGTGCCGGGCCGTGCGCGAATCCTGAATCTGGCGCAGCCCGTCGGGCTCACCACTATAGAGAATCCGCCCGCCGTGCTCACCCGCCTGCGGTCCCACATCCACCAGCCACTGCGCGCGGCGCATCAGCTCCAGATCGTGTTCGACCACGAACACCGAGTTGCCACCATCGCGCAGCCGTTCCAGTGCGTCGTACAGCGACTGGCTGTCAGCCGGGTGCAGGCCGGCCGAGGGCTCGTCGAGCACGTACAGCACGCCAAACAGCAACGAGCTGAGCTGGGTGGCCAGCCGCAGGCGCTGCAGTTCGCCTGCCGACAGCGTGGGCGTGGCGCGATCCAGCGAGAGATACCCCAGGCCCAGCCCGCGCAGCTGCCGTACCCGCGCCATGACCCCACCCGCCAGTCGCTGCGCTGCGAGGCGCTTTTCTTCTGACAGGGCCGAGGTCAGCCGAACGTCGGGGGCGCCTTCGTGGGTCGCACGGCCACTTGCGGCCCGCCGGGCGCGATCGCGCGGTGTTGCATTCCTGCTGGTACGTGCGCCCTTGCTGTGTGCGCCGAAGTCGCCTTGCGCGATGGGCTCCAGAAGCTCCGCCAGTTGATCCAGTGGCAGCCGCATGAACTCGCCGATATCCACGCCGGCAAAGCGGACCGAGAGTGCCTCCGGCTTCAGGCGCTTTCCGTGGCACGCCGGGCACAACCGCCCTTCCATGTATCGCGAAACGCGCTTGCGCATCAATGCGCTCTGGGTGTTGGCAAAGGTGTGCAGCACATAGCGGCGCGCGCCGGTGTACGTACCCATGTAGCTGGGCTCCTGCTTGCGCTTCAGCGCGGCACGGGTTTCGGCGGGGGTAAAACCGGCATAGACCGGCACGCTGGGCGCTTCCTCGGTGAACAGGATCCAGTCCCGGTCCTTCTTTGGCAGCTTCTTCCACGGCACGTCGATGTCGTAGCCCAGCGTGACCAGGATGTCGCGCAGGTTCTGGCCATGCCAAGCCGGTGGCCAGGAGGCGATGGCGCGCTCGCGGATGCTCAGCGACGGGTCCGGAACCATCAGCGCTTCGGTCACCTCGTAGACATGCCCCAGGCCGTGGCAGGTACTACAGGCGCCCTGTGGCGTATTGGGCGAAAAGTCCTCGGCATACAGCATGGGCTGGTTGGCCGGATAGGCGCCTGCGCGGGAGTACATCATGCGCACCAGGCTGGACAGCGTGGTCACGCTGCCCACCGTTGAGCGCGCGTTGCTGGCACCGCGCTGCTGCTGCAGGGCCACCGCTGGTGGCAGCCCGTCGATGGCATCGACGTCGGGTACGCCGGCCTGGTCGATCAGGCGGCGTGCATAGGGCGCAACGGACTCGAAGTAGCGCCGCTGCGCCTCGGCGAAGACGGTACCGAAAGCCAGCGAGGACTTTCCCGAACCCGAGACGCCGGAAAACACCACCAGCGCATTGCGTGGAATGGAGACGTCGACATTCTTCAGGTTGTGCTCGCGTGCGCCGCGGATCTCGATGCAGCCGCCGGCTGCGGCTGCGCATGACGACTCACCAAAGGGGGTGTTGGACATCTCGGCATTCCTGGATTCGGTGGGCGGGTCGCGCGTGGCACGACCGGTAGCCCATTCTCGCTGCTGCGGAGTGAATGGTGTGCGGGCACCTTAGGCGGAATGCTGCCTTCACTTTTCCTTCGTACGCCGTTTCGCGACCACGGGCTAGCGTGAGGCGTCTACACGACCGGAGGCCGTCATGCACCCTGATGTACTTGGCTGGGCCGCCACGGCGGTACTGATGGCCACCTTGATCCGGCAGATGGTGAAGCAATGGCAGGCGCCGAACCCGGAAGCGGTATCGAAGTGGCTGTTCGTGGGTCAGATGACCGCGTCCGCGCTCTTTACGGTTTACAGCGCAATGCTGGGCAGCACCGTCTTCGTGGTTACCAATGCGATGCTGCTGTTGACGGCCGTGGTGGGCCAGGTGATGGCCTGGCGGCGCCACGGTCGTCGCCAAGCTCCCCCGCCCTGTTGATTGTTAACGGGTGTTGCCTGAAGGTTTGACGCCACGTTGCCCTGCCCTTGATGGGCCCGCTCGCAAGGCACACCTATGCTGGGTCCGCCACCTGAGGGGTGGTGATCAACCTGGAGATTCACCATGCAACGCGATCAGAAAGACCTCCCCCACCCGGATGCGGAAGCGCAGCACACCGATCCTGTCACTCCTCTGCAGGCTAAGCTGCATAACCATCGCAATCATGACGAAGCGCTGCAGGAAACCTTCCCTGCCAGTGACCCGATCTCGCCCTTCGTCGCTGCGCCAACGCCGGAAGAGCAGGCCAAGCGCCTTGGGGAGCGGATCAAACTGCCAGACCGCCGAACGGATGAGGAGGCCGCAGGAGGTGAGCAATGATCCGGCGCGGCTTTGCCCGCGTCGCGGCCGCAACGGCGCGACTGTCCGGCAGCCTGGGCGCATTCGTTGCGGCGCTCGGTGTGATCATCACCTGGGCCGCCAGCGGGCCGGCCTTCCACTTCAATGACACCTGGCAGCTTGTGGTGAACACGGGAACGACCATCGTGACGTTCCTGATGGTGTTCCTGATCCAGCATACGCAGAACGCCGATACGGCCGCGCTGCACATCAAACTGGATGAACTGATCCGGGTCAGCAAGGATGCCAACCAGGAGCTGTTGAACCTGGAGGCGATGGAGCCTACCCATCTTGAAGAGATACGCCAGCGCTACGAGGCACTGGCGAAGACCGCTGCAGACATCAAGTCGAAAAAGGAGCGCTGCATGCCCTGCGATGCGAACGCGGCCGCCGAAGCATGAGGTTCACTGCTCCAACGGCTGCTCCGCCTGCATCGGTTCTGTTGCGAGGCCCTGCTTGGCGGGGCCTTCCAGCAGCGCCCCGGTGGCGGAGAAGCGGCTGCCGTGGCATGGGCAGTCCCAGGTGCGCTCATGGCCATTCCATTGGACAACGCACTTGAGGTGCGGACAAAGCGCGGACATCGCGTGCAGCTGGCCGTGCTCGTCGCGGTAGACTGCGGTTCGCTTTCCATCCACGTGCAGCAGTGCTCCGCAGCCACGGGCCAGCTTGCCGGGTGAGTGCGATGGCGCAGCACCAAGGCGATCTCCCACCATATGCCGCGCAACGGTGGCATTGGTACGGGCCCAGCCGGCCGCCGAGCGCACCGGGGTGAAGCGCATGGGGCTGAGCAACTGCTCGATCTCGCTGGCCGTGCCCATGATTCCGTCGGTGATCGCACGAGCGGCCACGCCTGCCCAGGTCAAGCCATCGGGACCGTAGCCGGTGGCGACCCACACATTGTCGTGCGCGCTGCTGCCGATGTAGGGCAACTGGTCGGCTGCACGGAACTGCTGCGCCGACCAGCACAGCGGCTCGCCCTGCACGGTGAAGTTGCGATGTGCATCGGCGACCAGATGCTGGGCTGGATCCATCGCCGGCGTTTCGCCTGTGCGATGCGTCTCGCCGACCAGCACCAGCCAGTCGCGGCCATCAGTGCCGTGCACCCCGCGCAACGAGCGGTGCCGATCGGCGATCCAATGAATACCTGCCGCTGGTGAATTGGCAACCGGTACCGCCACGCCGTACTCGCGGTACACCTCCATCTCGGCCTGCACCAGATTGAAACCTGCTGGCGAGTGGGTGGCCAGCACGAAGTGCCTGGCATGGATGCGGCCGCCAAGGGCTGTCGCAATCCCTGCTGATGCCTCGATGCTGTTGATCTGGGTCCAGTCGTGGATGCGCACCCGGCCCACCAGATGTCGCGCCAGCTCCCGGCAGAAGGCCGCAGGATCCAACTGCGCCTGATCGGGAACACGGAAGGCGTGGCCCAATGCGAACGGTAGCCCGGATTGCTGATGTTCGCACTGCAGGCCGACGCGCTGATAGGCTTGAAGCTCACGCTCGAATCGCGCTGTGACCTCGCGCGTGCGCTCCTGCATTCCGTACTGCATGGCCACGCGTTGGAAGCCGCAGCGAAGATCGTAGCGATGAACCAGTGTTTCGATGGATCGTAGTGCCTGCTGCCGCCACTGCACGATACGGCCGGCCGTGTCACCGCCCCAACGCGAGATCAGATCTGCCAGCCGGGAAACGGGCGCGTAAAGGTTGCCCGTGGACATCACCGTATTACGCCCGCCGATGGGCCCCGCATCGACCACCAGCACATCCAGGCCGCTATCTGCCAAGCGGGCCGCTGTCAGCAGCCCGGTCATGCCTGCGCCCACCACCAGCACGTCCGCGCGCGTCGTGCCGGCAAGGGAACGGAAGCTGTGCGATTCGGTGTCAGCTGACCATAAGCTGGCGCGCGGGAACGGATCGGACATGAAAGAGATCCTTGCAGCTTCAGCTGGGAGGCCTCTCTGATACGCCCTCGCGGGTGAAATGGCGGTGGCGTAGCCGTGCAGATAGCGCTCACGCGCTTGGCAGGGACATGACCAGGGTCAAGACCGGGTGAGCGTTGCGTGGGCAACGCGACTGCGTCGCCTCTGCGAACCGCAACTCCCTGCTTGCAGCATGGTCGCTATCGTGTCTGCACGGAGGATCAGGCTATGAGCACGCATCTTGAAATCGATCTTATGATCGCGCAGCTTGAAGAGCTGCTGCCGACCTGGGCAGCGTTCTATCCCGAGCCGCAGTTCATCCGCATGCTCGCTGAGGCACTGGACTACATCGCCGCCAGCGCGGACCCGGATGCCCGGCTGTACTGCGTGATGCGCACTGGGCACCTCGACGTGTGCAGCGGAGAGATCCCGTGGGCGGCGCGCTATGGGGCCGGCTAGGCCGGTGGATCACGCCGCGACGGCATAGGGTTCCACCAATCTGGCCAGGACATCCATCGCCGTCTCGGTTGGCGCACCGTCACCGCTGTGCTGGGCGAACCCAGACCAGTCCGCGCGGGCAAGAATTTTCAACTGCTCGGGTTGCGTCGGCAGCCAACGCATCGGCCAGAACGGGAGTCGCCGGTTGCCCACCCTGCCCCGCTGCAACTCGATGAGCCCTGCGTGGCTGGAAGCACCTACCACTCGTGAGTACGCCACGCTCAAACCGTCCTCGGGCCCCTCCATGTACTGCAGGAACCGGGCGCCATCGAACAGCAGAACTCCGGTAACGCCGGCGTTTCGGTTGAAGCGGGCGGCATCATCGACCAGATCGTCCAGCTTCCCGCTGCGCAGGCCCAACGGGTCACCCGCAACGGCTGGGCCCGCTTCGCTGACGTATGCGACTGCCCTGATCGGCATTGGCTGCTCCTGTAGCGAATCCCCCCAGATTCCGTAGCGCAAGCATAGACCAACCACACCGAGGAAGCGTTCCAGCCCCGTGCATTTTGTGAATCAGTTGGGTTCTGTCTGACAGACGGTAGGTAGCGCGGGCGGGGACTACCGGTCCGCCTGCGCCCATCTGGCGAGATTCTGCTTCACTTTCGCGATGCCAGCCCAAGGGTCGTTGCGGCGCCGTTTGAGCTTTGCGGGTACGTCCTTGATCGTGAACGCGTCTGCGCGCTTGAGTTTCGCCAGATCGTCCCAGGCGATCGGCAGCGCGGCCGGTGCCCCCGGCCTCGCCCGCAGCGAGTAGGACGCCACCGCCGTCGCACCGCGCCCGTCGCGCAGATAGTCTACGAAGATTCGCCTGTTGCGGAGGCTCTTGGTGGCGGTTGCCAGGAACCGCTGCGGTTCGGACTGTGCCAACGCATCGGCGAAACCCTTTGCAAAGCGCTTGGTCAGGTCCCAATCGCACCCCGGGTTGAGCGGCACGACCACGTGCAGGCCCTTACCGCCGGACACACGCAGGAACGATTCCAGCTCCAGCTGCGCCAGCAGTTTACGGATGTCGGTTGCCGCTTTCTTGACCTCGGCAAAGGGTATGTCTGGTCCTGGATCCAGATCGAACACCACCCGGTCGGCCTGGTCGGGCGCTTCGGCGTGGCTGCCCCAGGGATGGAATTCCAACGCGTTGAACTGCACCAGTTCAAGCAGACTGGCTGCGTCCCGCACCACCAGATAATGGGCGTTGATGCCGCTTTCCTCCTTCAGCTTTACCGAATCGACCAGCTCCAGCCCGGCGGTATGATGCTTCTGGAAGAAGCACGGTTTTGCGGTGCCACCGGGGCATCGGATGACCGATAGCGGGCGATCAATTACCTCGGGCAGCAGCTGCTCCATCACTGCCGTGTAGTAATCCCACACGTCCTGCTTGGTGAACCCATCGCCGGGAAACAGAACCTTGCCCGGAGAGGACAGCACGGGTGGCGCGCGGCCCGCTGCCGGCGTCTTTTTCGCCCTGCGCCCGGGTCGCGAGGGTGCATGCGTGCCACCCGCAGCCGGGACGTTTCCAGCGCGATCGGAATCTGCGAGATCGGCGATGTCCTTGTCCGCCCGCACCGCCTTCAGCGACGCCTGGCGCAACAGTTGCTGCCCACCGATTCCGCGGTAGAAGACCTCCACCACGAAACGCGGTTCGAACCAGGTCGCGGCGCGCAGATCGGTGTCCTGCGTGGGCACGTACGCGGTCGGCTTGCGGCCGCCGCCGCCCTTGATGCGCTTGCTGATGTCGCCAATCAGTTCATCCGAGAACCCAGACCCGACGCGACCAGCGTAGAGCCAGCCATGCGTTGCGTCTGGCCGGGCCAGCAGCAGCGAACCAAAGCCGGTGCGGCTGCCTTTGGGTGCGGTGTAGCCCACCACGGCGAACTCGTCGCTGGCCAGCTGCTTCGTCTTGCGCCAGTCCCCGCTGCGGCCGCTGTGGTAGCTGCGATCGGCGCGCTTGGAAATGATGCCCTCGAAGTGTTGCTCACCGGCCAGACGATAGGCCTCGTTGCCATCCCCCTGTACATGCGAACTGAACGCCAGTGGGCTGCCCTGCCCTTCAAGCAGGGACTGCAGCAACGCCTTGCGTTCCAGCAACGGCGCACCGGCGACGTCCACGCCATCAAGATGCAGCAGATCGAACAGTGCGTACGTCAGCACGCCTTGCCTCTCGCCGGAGAGCGTGGCCTGCAGGAGATTGAAGTCCTCCTTGGTGCCGGCGCCGGCGATCAGTTCGCCGTCCAGTGCTGCCGAGGTCAGACCCAGTGCCGCGATCGCGTCACGTATTTCAGGGAGCTTGTCAGTCCATTCGAGTGCATTCCGCGACCATAGCTGCACGTTGCCCTCAGCCACCGTGGCAAGGATGCGGTACCCATCCCATTTGATCTCATGCACCCACTGCCCACCCTGGGGCGGCGCTTCGCCCAGCTTGGCCAACTGCGGCTCGAACGGCCCGGACGGCGCTGCGGCCTCTCTCGCCTTGCTGAGCGCCAGTGCCCTCTTCGCCCAGTTCTTTCGTCGGGTGCGCCTGGTGGGTACCGCCGTGAGTTTCTTCTTCGCGGTCTTTCCGGCCCCGGCACGCTTCAGGTCCTCCGGAGGTGCTACGGCGACATCTGCCAGCAGGTCGTCTGCCTCGATGTCGCTGGCAAATTCATCGTCGTCCTTGAACAGCAGCCACTGTGGCTGGCGCGCTGGCTTGCGGGATCGAACCAGATGCCATCCACCCTTGAGCTTGGTGCCGAACAGCTCGAAGCGCAGATGACCCTTGGCGAGCTGGGCTTCCGGGTCGCCCTGCGTGGCCCACACGCCGCGGTCGAACTGGGCAACATGCCCGCCGCCATACTGGCCTTTCGGAATCTCGCCTTCGAAGGTCGCGTAGTCGACAGGATGGTCCTCCACCTCCACCGCCATGCGTTTGACCTTCGGGTCGTAACTGGGACCCTTGGGCACGGCCCAGCTCTTCAGCGCATCGCCGACCTGCAGTCGGAAGTCATAGTGCCTGCGGCTGGCATGATGCAGCTGCACCACGAAAATGGCGCGCTGACCTTTAGGCAGCGCCCTGCCCGGCTCGGGTTCCTTCGTCTGGTCAAAACGACGCTTGCGGCGATACTCGACCAGGGACATGGCCAGCTCCGCGCTATTTGCCCAGATGCTTGCGGACAGCAACGGCCGTGCACCCGACCGCCGCGACGGCCGCGCGAAGTTCTTCGGCGGACACGCCCAGCGTCGTGGTCCAGTACCGCAGCTCGTACTCTTCGTTGACGTTGATGCGATCCCGATCCGGGCTGCCGGTGTTCTTCTTGTCGTCGCTCATGGGAGTCTCCATGTGTGATCGGGCGTGAGGTGACCGTACCGGCCGGTCCATGGGCGCCAAGCGATGCCGCTGTGAAGCCATGGCGAAGGCCTGGCAACATCGGGAAGCGGCTACACGGCGACAGACACCGCCTCGTGAAGGCAGCGCGCAGGGTTCGGGTTGACGTTCACATGCGTCCTTCACCTCGCCCCTGCCTGATTGCAACCGGACGAGACCTACTCTGGCCACTCCACTCACAGCGGAGCCCAGCATGGCTATCAAAACAGCGGAAGACCTGTTCATCCATGAACTCTCGGATATCTACAGCGCCGAAAAGCAGCTGACCAAGGCCCTCCCGCGCCTGGCCCGTGCGGCCGAGAACCCTGACCTTGCCACCGCGTTTGAAACGCACCTGGAAGAAACCCAGGGCCAGATCGAGCGCATCGACCAGGTGGTGGAGGCTCTTGGCATCCGGCTGAAGCGCATCAAGTGCGCGGCGATGGAAGGCCTGGTGGAGGAAGGCAAGGAGGTGATCGACAGCATCGACAAGGGGCCGGTGCGTGATGCTGCCTTGATCGGTGGCGCGCAGAAGGTCGAGCATTACGAAATTGCCTCCTATGGAACCATCGCCGCGCTGGCCAAGCAGCTGGGCTACAAGGATGCCCTGCCGTTGCTGCTGGAGACGCTGGAGGAAGAAAAGGCGACCGACGAGAAACTGACCCTGCTGGCCAAGGGCGGCGGCAATGCGAAGGCCGCGCAGGCCGCCTGAGCCGAATTGCACACACCCGGCCGCCACGGAAGGCGGTGTCAGGGTTGGTACAGCACCTGGTCGTTCGGGCAGAAGAACGTGCGCCGCCGGGTCGTACCCATGTACAGCTTGTTGATCGGCCCGCCACACAGCGGGCACACTTTGCGCGTGTGCACCTGCCAGTGCTTCTTCAACTCGAAGCGTCGTTTCCACTCCAGGAAGTCGAAGCTGTAGGCACGGGCCTGGGTGATCAGGGCGGTGAGCTTGCGGGGCGGAAGGTCGCCCAGTTGCGTGGCCGGATGCACGCCGATCCGGAACAGCACTTCATTCTTGATGATATTGCCAACGCCGGCGAAGAGGGTCTGGTCCAGAAGCGCGTCACAGACCAGGGTGTCCGGCAGCGCTTTAAGCTTGCAGCGGGCCAGCTTCGCATCCCAGGCATCGTTCATCACGTCCACCCGCCAGTCGTAGACGTCGTCCAACGGCTCGTCGATCAACCGCACCGCACACGCATAGAAGTTCAACTCTCCGTTGTCGAATGCCAGCGACACCCGGGCAGGGGCCGGCTTCCGTTCGTCGATGCGCCAGCTGCCGAACATCATCAGATGGATGCGCAGCGTGTGGTGACTGAACTCCAGCAGAAAGTGCTTGCCCCAGCTGCGGACCGCCTTGACCCTGCGGCCCTGCAGTGGCGACAGGTCCATGCGGCTGTTGCCGGAGACGCCGCGTACGACGTGACCCTTGAAGTGGCTCGCGGCTTCGCGCAGCAGGACAATGGACGGGCCCTCAGGCATGCGCGTTCTCCTGCAGCAGTGCCTGCAGATGCAGCGCGTTGCTGGTCGCGTGGCCCAGCGAGGTGTTGTCCAGTACGCACCAGGCACGGCGTTGCGCGGCGGCTTCATGCTGCAGGTGCTGGGCCAGCCCCGCCAGCGTCTGCCCGCTGTAGGCGCTGCGATAGATCTGAGGCTGCCCGTGCCAGCGCCAGTAGCTCCACGTGCGGTCACCGCCCGGAAGCGCGGCGGCGGGTACCCGGGCCGGGTCAGCGGCGACCCGTGCGATACCGTGGTCACTCAGCAGGGCATCAACGTCCGCAGTGAACCACGAGGGATGGCGCGGTTCGCAGGCGACATCAAGCGGGGTGCGCGCGCGCAGGCCGTGCAGGAATTCCGCCACGGTGGCCGGATCGTACGCAAGACTGGGCGGCAGCTGAAGCAGTAGCGGGCCCACCCTGTCACCCAGGGCCATCACGCCACCGAGGAACTGATCCAGCGGTTGCATCGCATCGCGCAGCCGGCGCTCATGGCTGATCGCACGCGGGAGTTTCACTGCGAAGCGGAAGTCCTCAGGCACGCTGGCCGCCCACCGGGCGTAGGTACCCGCCTGGTGGGGGCGGTAGAACGAGGAATTGATCTCAACCATGTGCAGCCGAGTGGCATAGCGTTGCAGCACGCTGTCACCTGCGCCGAATGTCGCCTGCGCTGCCCGTGACAGCGACCAGCCTGCGCAGCCGACGCGCACCTGGCCCGGCGTGCCCTGGGAGTCGGCTGCGTTCACCGTGCCACCGGTCCGTCCTGTTCCAGCAACCGGCCCTCGCCGGGGCCTGGAGGCGACTGCGCCGCCGATTGCAGTCGATCAAGCGCGCTGGTGCCAGAGGCAAGTGCGGAGGCGCTGCGCACGAAGCCGGTCCAGTCGGAGATCGCGATCTTTCCCAGCGCGAGCTCATCCACCCGCACGCTGTGCATGCGCCAGTGCGGGAACTGCCGCCGCCCCACCCTGCCCCGGTTGAGTTCGACCAGGCCGCTGTGGCTGCCCGCCGCCAGAATGCGGGTGTACGCCGCGCTGACGCCGGCCTCTGGACCTTCGATGTATTGCAGGAAGCGAGTGCCGTCGAACAGGAGCACGCCGGTCACATCAACGGACGCGTTGAACAGCATCGCGTCCGCAACAAGCTGCTGCAGCCGTTCCGCAGGCAGGTTTCGGGTGGCTTCACTTACATATGCAATGGCACGAAGAGGCATGACAGCACCGGGTTGTTGCAGATGGCTCTACCTTAGCGACGCGGATCAAACGCGCGGTGACACCGGCGTGGAGGCGGCGTTGAACCTGGACGTGCCCCCGCCGCGCTGCGTTGACACCCGGCTCCAGCACCAGGGTCGGTATGCCGCGTCGCTCGCTGGTGGATTTGCTTTCGTGGAGAACGCATGAGGAAGCACGTGCCTGCGCATGACACCACGTTGGCGGGGGTGCCACCGCCGTCTAGCGGTGGATCTGGAAGATGGTCGCTGCCGCCAGTCGGGCGGCTCAACCCAGGGAGACTTTCCATGGCCAACCAGAACCAGAACC
Source organism: Stenotrophomonas africana (assembly GCF_013004645.1). Classification (GTDB taxonomy): domain Bacteria; phylum Pseudomonadota; class Gammaproteobacteria; order Xanthomonadales; family Xanthomonadaceae; genus Stenotrophomonas; species Stenotrophomonas africana. Next base: position 125,800 of record NZ_JABEME010000003.1, read on the forward strand.
AGGGCAACAGCAACCGCGGTTTCGCTTCGATGGACGAGGACAAGCAGCGCGAGATCGCCGCCAAGGGTGGACGTGCCGCGCACGAGTCAGGCAACGCCCATGAATTCAGCTCGGAAGAAGCACGCGAAGCCGGCCGCAAGGGCGGCGAAGCGGTGAGCCAGGATCGCCAGCACATGGCGGACATCGGCCGCGAAGGCGGCCAGAACAGCCGCGGGGGTGGAAACCAGGGCGGTAACCGGGGCGGCGGGCAGCAACAGCAGGAACGCGGCGGCGGCAACAACCGCGGTGGCCAGCAGCGCTGATCGCGCCTGAAGCCAGATGCACCGCTTCGTGGGCGGACGTGATGTCCGCCCACTTTCGTACGCCTTGACGCTGATCAAGGCCTTCGCCACTGGGGCGCCGCAGATGGGCGCCCCAGCTCTTTCACGGCTCGCGTGGTGGCAGGTCCAGTGCTCCCGCGCCCGGGCCGGCCCCCAGCTCGGCCCCGGTGGTCGGCCGCGCTTCCGGGTCGGAGAGTGTACGCAGGGTCATGGCCTGCACCGCCGCTTGTTCGCGCGCATCCAGGTCCACCGTGCCGCCGCCGTCGCCACCATCCACAGCGGTCTGTGCCTCGCGGTCGCTGATCCGCTCCCATAGCTCGCCGCTGTTCCAGCTGCCCTGCAGGTCGTCGGCGCCGTCGCCCTGCGACATGTCCATGTACAGATCGGTGAACGCAGGGTCCCCCGGCAGCTTGCCCGGCGGGAAGTTGGGCTGGATGCTGTGCAGCGCCTTCTCGAATGACTTCATGTGCGCGATCTCGCGCGTCATCAGGAAACGCAGCGCATCCTTGATGCCGGGGTCGTCGGTGACGTTGATCAGGCGCTCATACACCAGCTTGGCGCGCGCTTCCGCAGCGATGTTCGAGCGCAGATCGGCGGTAGGTTCCCCGATCGAGTCGATGTAGGCCGCTGTCCACGGCACCCCGCTGGAATTGACCAGTGCCGGCCCGCCACCGTACAGGATCTGCTCGGTATGGCTGGTGCTGTTCTGCCCCAGCAGCCGCATATCCTCGGCCTCGGCAAGCCCTTCGGACTGAATGGCCTTCGGCCCGCGGTTGAGCATGGCGATGATGGTGCCGATGATCTCCAGGTGGCTGATCTCTTCGGTGGCGATATCCATCAGCAGGTCCTTGCGGCCTGGATCGCATTCGCCGAGTCCCTGGGTGAAGTAGCGCATGGCGGCGGCAAGCTCGCCCTGCGGGCCGCCGAACTGTTCAAGCATGAGGCTGGCGAGCTGCGGGTTGGATTCGCGCACGCGCACGGTGTACATCAGCTTCTTGTGGTGGAAGAACATGGGGCTGTCTCCTGTGTCTGGCAGGCGGGATCGGGATCAGCGCTTGGCTTGGGCACCGGGCGTTTCGTCACGGTTGAGGAACGCGCCGACCAGACTGTCCTGGTGCTCTTCCAGCCAACGCGCCATGGCGATCTCTTCCTGCAGGATCTGGCCGCACACGGCCGCGATATCCGGCGCGGCGGCACGCTCGGCCGCGATCACCAGCGCCCGGTAGGTGGCGATCTCGGTGTTTTCGAAGCCAAAGGAAATGCCGATGCTCTTGACCACCTCGTCTTCCATCATGGCGTTGCCGGCAGCGTGGATGGCTGCGGTCATGCTCGCGAACAGCCCTTTGGCGGTGGGCACACTTCCGCCAAGTGCTTCAATGCACTCGCGCAGGGAGGCGGCCTGCTGCTGCGTCTCCTGCACGTGCTGGCCGATACGTGCGGCAAGATGAGGATAGTTCTGGATGCGCGAAGCCATGGCCTTCATCATGGTCTCCGCTTCCTGCTCCATGGCGTAGGCGTCCTGCAGCCACTTAAGCAGGCGCTCGCTTCGGACGGTGTTCGGGTCTGCCATCACGGTCTCCGGTAGTGGGGCAACATGCCTCCGGAGACCATGGTGGCGAGGCAGCGATCACTGCCTCGTCGGCGGGCGTGAGCCGCTGGGCGTGCTCGCTGCACCTGTTGCTGATGCCGTCATAACATCCGCTGTTGCGTGGCAACGCCCACTGCGCACTCAGGCAGGCATCGCGCCGGACACGACTGCGGTGCCGGCGTCGCGCCGGGGGATTGCCGCAGGAGCGCGCGTACGGGTACCCGCGGAAGCCTTCAGCGCCTGGATCACGCGATGCTGCGCGCGGTGTGCGCCGCCTTCCACGCCTACGACGTAGACGAAACGGCCATCGAACTTGGCTTGCGCGCCCTGCAGCACGTCATCGTCCTGCAGGGCGCGCTTGAGCGACTTCATCCATGCCCGTTCGGGCGTGCTGTCCAGCTCCACCACGATTGCAGCGCCGCCGCAGTCCAGGGACATGCACTCCACGCGCAGTGCGCTGGGTGAGGCGGGATCGGTTGTGGATCGGGGCATGGCAGTGGCTCCAGTACGGGGGACGGCGGCAGTATCCATAGCGGCCGCCAAGGCGCCGTCAACAAACGCCGCACCGCTTTCCACGCTGCGTCGACAGCGTTGACAGTTGAGGGCGGGCCGCTTCGCACCGGGCTGACACGCCACACGCACGCCGTTGATGCGGCACAGCACACACTGCAGTTCCCAAGGCAACACAGGCATGCGCGCATGCAGACGGAAATGAGCCAGCGCAGGTGCAACCTGCTGCTGGTTGAAGACCAGCTCGACCTGGCTGCACTGATGGAGCAGGCACTTGAAGACGGCGGCGGCAGGGTGACCCACGCCTACAGCGTGTTCGATGCGCTGGGGCTGCTGGATACGCAACGGTTCGATGGTGCCGTGCTGGATGTGGAGCTTCGTGACGGCGTGGTCTTTCCGGTCGCCGACCGGCTGGCCGAACTCGGCATTCCCTACCTGTTCGTCTCTGCGGTCTACGACCAGCTGGTACCGCTGCGCCACCGACGCGCGACGTTCGTGGCCAAGCCGTTCCACATCCACCGGTTGCAGGAAGCGGTCCAGCAGGTGGTGGGAGACGTCTGCGCACCGCCGACCGCGCATTGAGGCCCGCCTCCGTTTCACCCCAGGTGTGGGGCCACCACCTGGCTCAGCTGGCGCAGGGCGCCACCGCGGGAGAGCCCACTCCAGTTGCCACGGGCCACGTTGCGGATGTCGGCAGGCTCAGTCCAGAGCAGCCGCATCGACCAGTAGGGAAGAACCGGCCGGACACCCTGCCCCGGCCCAGCTCCAGCAGTTCGCAATGGCTGCGGGCACCGAGGATGCGGCCGTAGACCACGTTGATGCTGTCTTCCGGCCCCTCGATGTACTGGAGGAATCGGTGCCCGTCGTAAAGAAGCACACCCGTCACGCCTGCTTCGAGGTTGAAGCGGGCGGCGGCCCTGGTGAGGTCGTCCACATGGTCCATGGAAAGCCCCGGTATCGCCTCACTTGCGTAGGCGATTGCGCGGAGGGGCACGTTGAATCCTTCTGACGCAGGGAGTCTCCTGCCCTTCCATGATCCCGCCCTTGCTGTAGGGACGAATGAGGCGATTCAGGATCCGCCTCGCTCCATCCTCTCCCCGGTAACACACTGCGGTAACAGGCATCTGGGCTCAGGCAACCTTCGCGTAGGGCTCGACGATCAGCAGCAGCTTGTCCATCGCCGCGGCATCGGCCTGTTCGGTCGCTGCCCGCTGGATGAAACTGGTCCAGTCGGCACAGGCAATCATGCGCAGCTCATCGGTGCTGACGGACAGGCAACGCATGGGCCAGAACGGCAGCCGCCGCTGGCCGACACGGCCCCGCGCAAGCTCGATCAGGCGGGTGTGACTGCTGGCACCGGTCACGCGCGAGAAGGCCACATCCAGTCCATCGGCGGGGCCTTCCATGTACTGCAGGAAGCGTTCCCCGTCGAACAGCAGCACCCCGGTCACGCCTGCGCCCCGATTGAAGCGGGCGGCATCTTCCATCAGCGCCTTCAGGCGCTCAGGCGAGAATCCACTGACGGCTTCGCTGACGTAGACGATCGCTCTGTTCGGCATGGTGCCACTCCTGCTCTCCCAGCCCTTCACTCTAGGACGGGCGTCGTGGCCGAACTGTAAACATCAACCGGGTAGACGTCACACTATGCCCAATTCACCGCGGTTTTCACGGCGCTTCCACTTTCGTCCGCCCGCCGATCTGCCTCGCCGGCGGGCCGCGCCTTACCCATTCCGGCCAGGTAGGCCGAGAATCCTCCGGTGGCCCGTCCTACCAGGCGGGGACTGGTCATGACGACGGGAGCGCCGGCCCACCTTACGTCGGCGCCGAGCCGTTGCAGCCTCCTCACCAGGGCAACATCCTCTCCACAGCGCAGGGGAGCAAATCCCCCGGCCGCCAGATAGGCCTGGGCGGAGACGCCGAGATTGGCACCGTGGATGCGTCCATGACCGTCGCCCCACTGCTGCCGTTTCTGGAACGCGCGTCGCAGGCGCCTTTCCGTCCTAGAGGTGGTCGCTATGTCCACCAGTCCGCAGAAGGCGTCGCACCGGCCCTCAAGCTGGGCAACCAACCACTCGGGAGGCACCTCACTGTCGGCGTCGGTGCTCGCCAGCCATCTCGCACCGCGTCCGATCAGCTCAGCAGCGGCCGCTGCCCTGGCAACGCCGACGCAGCGTACCTCCAGGCGCACGGTATCAACCCACTGCTGGCGGCAGATCGACTCGGTTGCATCAGAGCAGCTGTCCAGCGCAACCACCACCTGCACTGCTTCGCCGTCCAGAGCGGGATGCAGGGCTGCACTTCGGATCGATTGCAGGCAGCGCTCGATGCTGGCTGCCTCGTTGTGGGCCGGAACCAGGATGCCGATCACCGCAGGCCCTCATCGCGGGCCAGCGACAGTGCGCCGCGTGTCCAGCCCTGCAGCACGAAGTCCGCGTCACGATAGTGGAAGGCTTCCTGCAGGCCGTGTCCAAGGCATCGATGCACGACTTCGGTGCGACTTGCGCGCCCCTGGAAGGAAGGCAGCCAATGGCAGGCAACCAGCAGTCCGTCGTCGCGGAGGGCCTCATCGATACCGGCGCGTAGTTCATGCAGTGCGCTTACCCCCAGGTAGTAGCCCATCTCCCCGCAGACGATCAGGTCGAAGCGGCCCGCCGGCCATTGCTCGGGATGGCTGGCGCAGTGGACCTGCACATGCGGCAGATGGGCGAGGTTGCGGCGGGCCCGGAACACTGCGCGCGGGCTGATGTCGGTGGCCAGCAGGCGCTCGCAGCGGGCGGCCAAGGCTTCGGTCAGCACGCCGTTGGAGCATCCCAGCTCCCAGCCGCGAGTGAACTGGCGCTGGCTCAGGCTGGCCAGCAGCAGCGCACGCTTGCGTTCTTCATACCATCGGCTGCGATAACCGAAGGGATCCTCCTGCTCATGCAATTCATCGAAGTACGGTTGCGCGCTCATGCCAGGAATACCTCGTAGTTCCGGAAGAATCGGGTCAAGACATGCGCCGGCAGCACCGGCGGGCTGTTCAATTTCGGCACCTCGCCGGTCTGGGTCCGGAAGTGCGCGATGGCGCTTCGTTTTGCGGCCGCTACTGCGGAAATGTCGATCAGCCTGGGAACCTCCCACGCCATATGTGCGCAGGCGGGGTCAAGCCAGTGCCAGCCCCACACCGGGTACTCCAGGCGTCGGCAGCCCACTGCCCGCGCGGCACGGCAGGCAGCACGGCCTGCGGCCTCATGATCGGGATGCCCATCAAAGCGCCAGGGTGCCAACACCAGATCGCGCGGTTGCAGGTACTGCTGCAGCCAATCTTCCAGACCCTGTTCGTGCGCGCTGACCGCGCCGTCGGCGATGCCGAGATGGAACGTTGATCCCGCCCGGATACCGAGTTCGCCCAGTGCTGCGGCAAGCTCGGCGCGCCGTGCCGATCGCAGGCGCTCCGGCGTCCACCAGTGCTCGTCCGGATAGCACGCTTCGCCATCGGTCACTGCGACGACCCGTACCTCCATGCCCTGCCCTGCTGCGTGACGGAGCAGTCCACCACAGCCGAGGATCTCGTCGTCCGGATGGGGTGCGACCACCACGATGCGGTCATGACCGGCGCACAGGGCGGTGGCCGATATGGCCGGTTGCTGCCAGAGCCAGTGGCAGCGCAGCCATGCCTGCTCCTGCGTTCCTTCCCCCTGCAGGGGTGTCCTGGCTACAGCGCCCATGTCGACTCCTGGGCTGCACGCTGCCCACCCAGCCATTCCCAATCGCGATCAGCGTGGTTCTGGCGAAGGAACACGGTCAGGTCCGCACAGCGGCGGGCATGGGCATCTTCCAGGCACATGGGTGCCGGGCCCAGCGCCCTTCCCGCCAGATCCAGGACACGCGTCGCCGCGCGCTCGACCACACAGCGCAGGCGCACCACATCTTCGCGATGCGCCGATTCGGGCTCGGCGTCGATGCGCGTCGCCAGTTCGCGAAGCAGCGCCGCCACCGGTCCCAGGGCGAGGTCCACTTCACCCAACAGTCGCGCGCGATTTCCCTCGGTGCAGGTTGGACGCATGCGCTCGGCCAGGGCGACTGCCGCGCCAAACCAGACTGCCGCGATGCCTGCCCCGCCGTGCCAGAAACCGGGGCGCTGCAGGTACTCATCGCGCGTTCCCAGCAGCGTCATCGGTGCACCGTCGAATCGCACCATGGTGGACGGAACGCCGGCCATGCCGACGGCGGGCCAGGGCTCATCTGCAAGCGTGCGCCAATGCTCTGCCCCAACCTGGCACAGCCACACGCCCTGCGCATTGCGGACCGTTACCAGTGCTGCATCTACCCATGCGCTGCCGGAGCACCAGGGTTTGTCGCCGTGGAGCTGACCGTGAGCATCGAAGCGAAGTGTGTTGGCTGGACCTTCCGCGGCCCACACCGCCAGCAGCTGGCCTTCAGCAACGACCGGCGCGTTCAGTTCGGCAATGATCGCTTGGGCGTCGTAGTGAGCTTCAAGCACCTTGGCCAGGCAGAGATCGTCCGCCCCCCAGGCGGCCAGCGCCTGCCAGCGCTGCAGCGTGCGGCCGCTTCCCGGCAACGGCAGGTCGGGAAGCTGGACCACCACCTGGCGAGCGCGGTTTTCCAGCGGGGAGGGCGACGCCACATGCTGCATGAAGGGACCTGCAATGGAGAGACATGACGAACGTAGGCGGCACGCGGTCACATCGCTGTCTTGGACGCGTAGCCGGCGCATGAATTCACTGCGTGATGATCCTCACGCGCTCGCCTGTCGGCGCTGCCGTCCTGCGCGGAGGCACTGCAGCAGCTCCCACAACCATGGCAGTACGACCACACCCAGCGCCGGCAGCAGGACGAGCCACCAGACCTCCGGCACTGCGGGCGCTACGGTGAGCGACCAACGCGGCTGGGCGTGCCAGGCGACCCAGGCCAGCAGAACCCACGGGGCAGCGTCGAGCACGCTGTGCACGTGCTGCTCGGCCGGGCTGATCCGGCGTCGCCCGTCCGCGCTGACGGTGTCGAAGTAGCCGGCGATTGCGTGCGCGATGACCAACGCGGCCAGCAACGTGGCGAGCGACCACGTGTTTTCCAGCAGGAGCCAGGCCAGTACGCCGCTACCGATCAGGACAAGCTGGACCCCGTGCAATGCGCTTTCATCCATCCCCGAGGTGTGCGGCAGGTTGGTCCGTCGATGAAAATGGAAGTCCAGCGAACCGGCCACCAGCCACAGTGCGTACACCCCGGACATGACAATCGCGCTCATGGCAGCGTACTCACGGTGTCAACACGATCTTGCGGCAATCGTCGTCCTTGGCGTCAAACATCGCATACCCCTGCGCTGCATCAGCCAGGCGCATCCGGTGCGAGATGATGTTACCCGGGTCCAGCTTTCCTTCCATGATTGCGTCGAGAAGCTCCGGCATCAGTCCCTGCACGTGGGTCTGCCCCATCTTGAACGTGAGCCCCTTGTCGAACGCATCACCCAACAGAAACCCATGGATGAAGCCGGCGTAGACCCCCGGGATGCTGACCACGCCGCCGCGGCGTGCTGCCGCGATGCATTGCCGGATTGCAACGCCGCTGCTTCCCTCCAGCTTCACGGCGGTCAACGCTGACTCCAGCGCACTGCCCTCGGCCTCGAAGCCTACGGCCTCGATGCACGCATCCACACCCCGGCCACTGGTCTGGGCAAGGATGTAGTCGGCAGGGTCCTCGATCTCGCTGAAGTCGATCGGGGTTACGGCATACGCACGGCGCGCATAGTCCAGGCGATAGCGCAGGTGATCAACCATGAATATGGTCTCGGCCCCGAGCAACCGGCAGCATGCGGCGCTCATCAGCCCTACCGGGCCCGCGCCGAAGATCGCAACTGTCGAGCCTGCCTTCACCCCTGCGTTCAGTGCGGCCTGGTAGCCCGTGGGCAGGATGTCGGAAAGGAACAGGACCTGCTCATCGGCCACGCCGTCCGGGATACGCAATGGACCCACGTTGGCCTTTGGCACCCGCACGAATTCGGCCTGGCCACCGGCCACGCCGCCATACAGATGGCTGTAACCGAACAACGCTGCCGGAGGCAGTATGCCCTTCTGGTTCAGTGCGGCGCCCTTGCCGGGGTTGGTGGTTTCGCAGGCGGCATACTCGGCCAGCCGGCAGTGGAAGCACTCACCACAGGCGATCACGAAGGGAATCACTACACGATCGCCCGGCTTCACCTGGGTCACGCCGCTACCGACCTCTTCCACCACGCCCATGAATTCATGACCGAGCACATCGCCATCGTGCAGATCAGGAATCTTGCCGCGATACAGGTGGAGGTCCGATCCACAGATGGCGGTGGCGGTCACCCGGAGGATCAGATCATCCTCCGCCGCCAGCACCGGGTCCGGCACGGTCTCGACACGCACATCCTTGCGGCCGTGATAGGTCAATGCCTGCATCGTGCTTCTCCAGGAGATCGGAACCCCAGCATCGCAAGGCCGCCATCCCGCTTCAGTGACATCCCGGTGTGCGCGGCGTTCATTCTGCAGCGTCGTGGCGTTAACCCGGCCCGGTGCAGGCTTCAATCTCCCGCCGCAGGAGCTGCCCATGAATGACAAACTTCCCTTCAATCCCACCACGGACGTGGACGATCAGTCGAAGGCGCACACGCCGGACAAACGGCGCAACGATGCGGCCAAGTGGAAGGAGCACGACATGCCCGACGACGGCGACGGCCCCAAGGCCGTGCCGGAGGACTACGAGCGCCCAGATCCCGATCCCACAGGGAAGCGTTGAGTCCGCCTCACATTCTGGATGCGCAGCAATCACGAGTCATGGTCCTCCGCCCGCGCAAGCTGCATGCACGGTCTTTGGAACAGGTTGAACGAGGTGTTGCATGTGGAAACGCAACGGTCTCTCGCTGGTACTGCTTGCGCTCACGTTGGTGTTCATTGCCGGGCAGGCAGTTGCCGGGCATCACGTGCACAACGAGGAGTTGATGCAGCACGGGCGCGCGCCGATCGATCTCGGGCACTACCTTGCAACCGGGCACTTCGTCAGCGCCACGTTCGAGAACTGGGAGAGCGAATTCCTGCAGATGGGCATGTATGTTCTGCTGACGGTCAGCCTGCGCCAGCGTGGTTCGGCCGAATCTCGCCCCCTGAACCCTGCGGAGGAGCAGAATCGCATCGAGCCGGGTCCCACGCCCTGGCCGGTCAGGCTCGGTGGCCTGTGGAAGACGCTTTACGGTCATTCGCTGGCGATTGCGTTCGGGCTGTTGTTCCTGCTCAGCTTTACGCTGCACGCATTGGGAAGCTGGCGCGCCGAGCAGGCAGAGCAGCAGTTGCAGGGCCTACCGGCGCCCGGCTTCCTGGAGCACCTGGGCAGCAGCACATTCTGGTTCGAATCGATGCAGAACTGGCAGAGCGAATTCCTGGCCGTGCTTTCCCTGGTAGTGCTGACGATCTTCCTGCGCCAGAAGGATTCACCGCAATCCAAACCGGTAGAGGCGCCGCACGCCCAGACAGGAGATTGAGCCATGGCAGACGATCCATCGACGGCCCTGCTGATCATCGACATGTTCAGCCGATTCGACTTCCCTGGCGCTCAAAAGCTGGCGCCTGCGGCAGAGCGCGCGGCCCGGCAGATCCGGCGCCTGAGGGATCACTTCGACGAACGCGGTTGGCCAGTCATCTACGCCAATGACAATTTCTCGGATTGGAAGCGCGACTTCCGCCAGCAGGTGGAGCAGTGCCGGCACGACGGCGGCCCGGCGGGGCGAATCGCCAGCCTTCTCTCGCCTTTGCCTGGTCACTACTTCGTGCTCAAGCCCAAGCACTCTGCTTTCCTGGCCAGCCCTTTGCCGATCCTGCTGGCCAAACTGGGAGCGCGCCGCCTCTGCCTGAGTGGCATGACCGCCGATTCGTGCGTCCTGGCCACCGCCCTGGATGCCAACGCCAGGGAATTCGACATCGTGGTGGCACCCGAGGTCGTGGCGGGGCTGCCTTCCCAGAAGCGGCGCGCACTGGCGCTGCTTGCCGGTTCGGGCGCGGCCCGGATCACTCGACTTTCTTCAATTCTCTCTGGGTAACCGGCAGGACGGAGCTGAAGTCGGCTCAGGCCCGGTCGGCTATGCCCTGTACACCCGCGTGACCGGCGCAATGTGCACAGCAGAAGATCTGGCCATTTCCTTCAACGCCGTGCCCGATAACCGTGCATTCGCAGTGTGCGCAGCGCGGTGCGAACGCGTGGATCGCGCACTCGAACGAATCGAACGTGCCGCTGCGCCCGCCCTGCTGCAGGGTAAAGCTCTTGTCGTAGTTGTTGCCGCAGACATCACAGGTAGCCATGGGGCACCTCATGCTGTGGAAGGAACATGCAGTGTGGCAAGCGCAGATGCCGGCGGCTGTGAATGCACCGTGTCGCGAGGGTGTAGGACGTTCGCGCCTTCGCCAGGTAGGCGCGGCCTGCTTCATTCGTCTTTGCCGGGCTCGGCACTGCTACCACGTGATGCGCCGCCGCCACAGGGAAATGCCGACCGCAGTCCTTCGGCAACCAGTGAAGACGCATCCCGCTGCAATCGCTCGCGGGGCAACTGCCGGAGATGGGAGGACACACGGTCGACCAGCTCATGCGGAAGAATCCTGCCTTGGCCACACCACTGGCCGTGGCTGGCATCGGCAACGCCCTGGATATAGGCGCTGGCGCGAGCGCTGGACAGGTTCCGGCACTGCTCGCCGTCGCAGAACCCATCAGCGCCTTTGCCCTGCAGCAGGGTGATGAGTTCGGCTCCACTGACAAGCCAGGTGCGTGCCGGTTGCGTTGTTCCGGCGGGGGCGGATCCAGCCAGGGCGCAGAGGCCCAATGCGAGGAGCCGACGCATGCGGCGGCGCGCGTGGCGGGCGTGATGTCCGTTCATGTCGGGGTCCTGGGGTCGGTCAAAGTCGATCAAGCTGGTTGCGCGGATGAAACTCCGGGTCGTCATGGGCTTCCAGCATGGCCTCCACCAATGTTTCGAACGGCGCGGTGGCAGTATCCAGGTCCGCGGCAGACAGAAAGCTGGATTCCCCTTGGCCGACCAGCGCAATCGCGGCAACGGTCTCCCGCTCACCGTGCTCGGCCCAGAGATAGTCGTGGATGAGCGCCACACCCGGGTCGCCTGCCTTCAGGAAGTCGGCGGCGCTCCGTGCCACAGCAAGAAACGCGATGAGATCGTAGAGGCTTTCCGAATATGTCAGCGATCCTGCAACAAAGTGCCTGCCGCTGCGGTCATAGGCGGCAACCCGGATGTTCTCCGCCTGTGCGGAGGAAAGGAAGGCCTTCAATGCGGCGCGATTGTCGGGGTAGCGGGCCAGCAGTGCCTGGCAGTCCGCAAGCAGCTGATCCAACGCCTCGTCGCTTGATGAGGCCAGATATTGACCGTTACCCAGGCACCACTGCCCGGCGATGCGTCGCCAGTCGGACCACCGGGATGCTGCGGGCACGGGCGCGGCCAGCCATCTGGAGAGATCTTCGGGGCACAACTGCAGGCGAAGCAGCGCTGAATAAGGCTCTGACAAGGCGATCATCCATTGTGTCTGCGTGTACAGACGGCTTGTAACAGACCGCGGTTGGCCCGCCAACACCCGAACAGCGTTCTCAGGGTTCACCGCGATCGGGCGTCGAGCTATCTCGCAGCCGTCGACCCCCTGACCACGCACCGGCCCGTCATCACAAGTCGGCGTACCGGCAGCTCCGGCGTGCGCAGGCGCTCAAGCAGCAGCGACATCGCGGCCCGCCCCATCTCCTCAACCGGCTGCTCGACCACGGTGATGCCCGGCACGACCAGCTCGGTCCACCGTTCGTTGTCAAAGCCGGCCAGTGCCAATGCGTCTGGAATCGCCAGCCCTGCACCGCGGGCGGCTTTCAATGCTCCCATCAACAGCAGGCTGTTGCTGGTGACCAGTGCTTCGGGGCGTGATGGTGTAGCGAGCCACTGCTCGACGGTCGCGATGGCGGCTTCGGCCGTGGGTTCAACCTCACGGTAGTCCGGCTCCAACCCATGCGTGCGCATCGCAGCGAGATAACCGTCACGACGCTCGGCCGCGGTGGTACTGGTGCTGCCGAACAAGCCGCTGATGCGGCGATAACCACGCTCGACCAGATGCTCTACCAAGGCGCCCATCGCTGCGGGATTGTCGAGCACCACGCTGTCGATCGACCCGCTGGGCGCGGCGCGGTCCACCAGTACCGTCGGAAAATCCAGCGCGAGCCGTTCCAGCCGCCCCACCGTGGTCCGGGTGGGTGCAAAGATCAGTCCACTGATGCGCTCCTCGTGCATCAACTGCAGATACAGCGCCTCGCGCTCAGGGTCTTCATCGGTGTTGCAGAGCGTGACGCGCAGGCCTTCGCGATAGGCGACCTCCTCCACCGCACGGATCAGCGCAGTGAAGAACGGGTTGCGGATGTCCGCCACGATCAACCCGATGATGCCGGTGTGGCGGGAGCGCAGCCGTCTTGCCTGCAGGTTCGGCCGATAGCCGGTCTGGCGGATCGCCACCTCGACCCGGCCGCGAACCTCTTCGCTGACCGGGCCGCCTCCGAGCACCCGCGACACCGTGGACTTGGATACCCCCGCCACGCGTGCGACGTCATTGATGCTGATACTCATTGGAAACGTTCCCGAAAACGTACGCGGTTCATGGCCGGATGGCTGTACAGGACAATGCTAACCCCAAAGCACTATTGGCTTTTTGTGCACTGCACATTGAAATGTGCGGTGGGAACGTTCCCAATATGCCCCAGCCATCTCTCCCGGAGCCCGCTTTGTCGCCCCTGACCTCCCCTTCCCCCGTCAGCCGGGAACTGATCCGCCTGGACGCGCGGGCACAGGACAAGACCGATGCCATCGCCCAGGTGGCCCAGATGCTGGTCGCTGCCGGCTGCGTGGCGCCGGGCTACGAGGCCAGCATGGGACGCCGCGAAGCGCTGGCGAACACCTTCCTCGGCCATGGCGTGGCGATCCCGCATGGGCTCGGCGAGGACCGCCACCTGGTGCGCCGCGACGGCATTGCGGTGCTGCAGTTGCCGGAAGGCGTGGAATGGAACCCGGGCCAGGTCACCCGCCTGGTGGTTGGCATTGCCGCCCAGTCCGATACCCACATCACCCTGCTGCGCAGGCTGACCCGTCTGATCCAGGACGAGGCCGCGCTGCAGCGGTTGTTCACCACCCCCGATGCGAGCGACATCGTCAATGCGCTCGCCAGTGATGTCGCAGCCTCTGTCGCTCACGTGGCGGTGGCGGACCTGGCCGAGCACTTCGACTGGTCCATCGCTTACCCCAGCGGACTGCACGCGCGCCCGGCCACGCGCTGGGCTGAGACGGCGCGGGGTTTCACGGCCCGGGCCCAGGTGCGCGCGGGCGATCAGGCGGCCGATGCCAAGAGTCTGGTGGCGCTGCTGCAGCTCGGGCTTCGCGAGGGCGATGCCGTGCGTGTTTCTGCCGAAGGCGCCGATGCCCCCGCATTGCTGGCTGCACTACGCAAGACCATGGACGGGCTGGTGGCGCAGGAAAAGGCCGATGCGGAGCGTGCAGCACAGCGAAAGGCGGCGCCGGTCGCGGGCTGGAATCCACCCGAAGCACAGGCTGCCATCGTTGGTATCGGCGCCAGCCCCGGGCTGGCCATCGGTCCGGTGCATGTACTGGCCAGCGCGCAGGCTGATGTTGCCGATCGCCCCGCCCCGCTCGGCGAGGGCGGCGCACGCCTGCAGGATGCACTCAGCCGCACCCGGCAACAGCTGGCGGCGCTGCAGGACGACACCCAGCGCCGGCTCGGCGCCTCGGATGCAGCGATCTTCAAGGCCCACGCGGCCCTGCTGGACGACACCGACCTGATCACCCGCACCTGCCAGCTGATGGTCGAAGGCCATGGCGTCGCGTGGTCCTGGCACCAGGCCATCGAACAGATCGCCTCGGGCTTGGCGGCGCTGGGCAACCCGGTGCTGGCCGGCCGCGCTGCCGACCTGCGTGACGTTGGCCGCCGCGTACTGTCGCTGCTGGATCCTGCTGCCGCCGGTGATGGCCTGTCCGACCTGCCCGCGCACCCGTGCATCCTGCTCGCGGCCGACCTGTCGCCATCAGACACGGCCCACCTGGATACCAACCGCGTGATTGGCCTGGCCACCGCGCAGGGCGGGCCGACCTCGCACACCGCCATCCTTTCGCGCACGCTCGGCCTGCCGGCGCTGGTTGCCGGTGGCGCCGAACTGCTGGCGATCCAGGCCGGCCGCGAGGCGATCATCGACGGCAGCAGCGGGCGGCTCTATCTGTCCCCTTCCGAGGCCGATCTTGCTTCGGCACGCGCCTGGATCGCCGAGCAGCAGAAGATCCGCGCACGCGAAGCCGCTCAACGCGCGCAGCCGGCGCAGACCACCGATGGCCATCGCATCGACATCGGCGCCAACGTGAACCTGCCCGACCAGGTGCCGCTGGCGCTTGAGCAGGGTGCGGAAGGTGTTGGCCTGATGCGCACCGAGTTCCTGTTCCTCGAGCGTGGCAGCACGCCCAGCGAAGATGAGCAGTACGCCACCTATCTGGCCATGGCCAAGGCGCTCGACGGCCGTCCGTTGATCGTCCGCGCGCTCGACATCGGCGGCGACAAGCAGGTGGCGCACCTGGAGCTGCCGCATGAGGAAAACCCGTTCCTGGGGGTGCGCGGCGCGCGCCTGCTGCTGCGCCGGCCGGACCTGCTGGAGCCGCAGCTGCGTGCGCTGTACCGCGCGGCGAAAGACGGCGGACGCCTGTCCATCATGTTCCCGATGATCACCTCGGTGAGCGAGCTGGTCGCTCTGCGGGCCATCTGCGAGCGCCTGCGCGCCGAACTCGAGGCACCCGACGTTCCGATCGGCATCATGATCGAAGTGCCGGCCGCTGCCGCGCAGAGCGATGTACTGGCCCGCCACGCTGACTTCTTCTCGATTGGTACCAACGACCTGACCCAGTACGTGCTGGCGATCGACCGCCAGAACCCGGAACTAGCGGCGGAGGCCGACAGCCTGCACCCGGCGGTGCTGCGCGCGATCCGCGCCACGGTCGATGGCGCACGCCTGCATGGGCGCTGGGTGGGTGTCTGTGGCGGACTGGCCGGCGATCCGTTCGGCGCACTGCTGCTGGCCGGCCTGGGCGTGGACGAACTGTCGATGACCCCGAACGACATCCCGGCCGTGAAGGCGCGGCTGCGTGGCAACGCGCTGGCCGATCTGCGAACGCTGGCCGCGACGGCGCTGGACTGCGAAACCGCTGAGCAGGTGCGCGCCCTAGACGGAGCCCGCGCATGAACGCCGTCACCATCACCCTCAACCCGGCGATCGACCAGACCGTGCGCCTGGCGCGCCTGCACCCGGGCCAGGTGCACCGCGCCCGCAGCAGCCACGACGATGCGGGTGGAAAGGGCATCAACGTTGCCGCCTGCCTGGCCGACTGGGGGGTGCTGACAACGGCTCTGGGCGTGCTCGGCGACGGCAACGACGGCGTGTTCCGTGCGCTGTTCTCGGCGCGTGGCATCGCCGACGGTTGCCTGCGTGTTCCGGGCTGCACCCGCACCAACATCAAGCTGGTCGAAGAGGATGGCGGCGAGACCACCGACATCAACCTGCCCGGGCTGGCACTCGGCAACGCCGACCTGGACGCGGTGTCGCGCCGGCTCGCCGCCCTGCTGCAGCCGAACCTGCCGGTGGTGCTGTCCGGCAGCCTGCCGTCCGGGCTGCCGGCCGACGCATGGGCGCGCTTGCAGGCACAGGCCGGCGCCGCCGGTGCGCGCGTGCTGCTGGACACCAGCGGCGACGCACTTGTGGCTGCATTGAGCGGCGCACAAGGCGCACTGCCCTACGCGGTCAAGCCCAATCGCCACGAACTGGAGGCCTGGACCGGCACGCCGTTGCCGGATCGAAACGCCATGCAGGCGGCGGGCGTGGCCCTGGTCGAACGCGGGATCGCGCTCGTAGCGATCTCGATGGGCATCGACGGCGCGCTGTTCATTGATCGCGGCGGCGCGCTGGTCGCGCGACCAGCGCATTTGGCGCAGGGCAGTACGGTCGGTGCAGGCGACGCCATGGTAGCCGGTATCGCTGCCGCACTGCTGGAGCCCTCCTTCGATCTGGCCGGCTGTGCGCGATTGGCCACGGCGTTCTCGATGAGCCGCCTGGAAAGCGATGACGCGCGACGGCTGGATCCGGCGCAGGTGCGCCAGTGGACCGGCGACGTATTGATCGAGCGGTTGGATTGAGAGACTGCAGGAGGCGCTGTTGCTGGCTTCGAGCAGCGCACAGTGCCTCCTGCACGGACGAACCCGAAGCATTCCAGGAGTTCCCATGCAAGTTTCCACCGTAGTCATCGCCGCAGGCGATCGCAGCATCGAAGCGGTTCTCGCCGCCGAAGCGCTACGCCGCGCCGCCCGCCAGCGCGGGCTCGAGCTGATGATCGAAATCCGCAGCGATCAGGGCGTGACCGGCGCGCTGCCCGCCGCAGATGCTTCCGCCGCGACACAGCTGCTGCTTGTGGGTGACGGCGAGGCGGATAGCTCCCGCTTCGGCAACGCCCAGATCGTGCGCGCGAGCCTCGGCGAAGTACTGGACGATCCACTTGCAGCGCTGGCACCGTTGGCGGCCGCAACCACGGCAGGCACCGGCAAGCACATCGTCGCCGTCACCTCCTGCCCGACCGGCATCGCCCACACGTTCATGGCGGCCGAAGGCCTGCAGCAGGCGGCCAAGGCGTTGGGATACGCGATCCGGGTGGAAACCCAAGGCTCGGTGGGCGCGCAGGACGCGTTGAGCGACGAGGAAATCGCGGCCGCCGATCTGGTGCTGATTGCCGCCGATCGTGAAGTCGATCTGTCGCGCTTCGCTGGCAAGCGCCTGTTCAAGAGCGGCACCAAGCCGGCGATCAACGACGGCCAGAACCTGATCCGCAAGGCACTGGCCGAGGCCGGCGTGCAGGCGGGCACCGCGACTCCGGGCCGCACGGCCGAGAAAACCAGGGCCACCGGTCCCTACAAGCACCTGATGACCGGCGTGTCGTTCATGCTGCCGTTCGTCACTGCCGGTGGCCTGCTGATCGCACTGGCGTTCGCACTCGGCGGCATCTATGCCTTCGATGACGCGCACAAGGGAACGCTGGCGTGGTCGCTGTTCCAGATCGGCGCCAAGTCCGGCTTCATGTTGATGGTGCCGGCGCTGGCCGGTTACATCGCCTACTCCATCGCCGACCGGCCCGGCATCGCGCCCGGCATGATCGGTGGACTGGTTGCGGTCAACATGGATGCAGGCTTCATCGGCGGCATCCTCGCCGGCTTCATCGCTGGCTACGGCGTGCATTGGATCAACCGTGCGCTGCGGCTGCCGCGCAGCCTGGAAGGCCTCAAGCCGGTGCTGATCCTGCCAGTGCTGGGCACACTGCTGGTCGGCCTGTTGATGATGTACGTGATCGGTACGCCGGTCGCCGGGCTGCTGGCGTGGCTGACCGACTGGCTGCGCGGCATGCAGGGCAGCAGCGCGATCCTGCTCGGCCTGTTGTTGGGTGGAATGATGGCAGTGGACATGGGTGGGCCAGTCAACAAGGCTTCCTATGCCTTCTCCACCGCATTGATCTCCAGCCAGGTCTATACGCCGATGGCGGCGACGATGATCGGCGGCATGACGCCGCCACTGGGTATCGCGCTGGCGACATGGCTGTTCAGCAACCGCTTCACCGCCGAGGAGCGCGGCACCGCCGGTGCCGCAGGCGTGCTTGGCCTCAGTTTTGTCACTGAAGGTGCGATCCCTTACGCCGCACGCGATCCGCTGCGCACCATTCCGGCGCTGATCCTTGGTTCTGCGGTGGCCGGTGCGATTTCGATGGCAGCTGGTGTTGAGCTGAAGGTACCGCACGGCGGTGTGTTCGTGCTGCCGATCCCGAACGCGGTCACCCACCTTGGCATCTACCTGCTGGCGCTGGTGGCCGGCGTGGCTGTCACCGCGGTTGCGCTGCGCGTCCTCAAGAAGCCGGTCACGGCTCCCGCCCTGTAAAAGGAATCTCGCCCATGACCTCGCCTTCCCGCCGCCTGTTGCCGGTGACGATCCTGCTGGCCCTGCCGACTGTGGCCGCAGCCACCGACGCGAGCGAGGTCTTCATCCCAAAGCTGGCGTACACCGGCGAAGCGGCTGCCACGCTCGACGGCGGCAAGCGCAGCGGCACGGCGTATGCCGGCCAGTTGATGTTCGGCGCCGATGTGGACCTGGACGCTGCGTTTGGCTGGCGAGGTGCAACGATCAAGGCCTACGGCATCAACCGCCACGGCACCAATCTCGCCAACAGCAGCACGGGCAACAGCACCTCGGTGCAGGAAATCTACGGCGGCCAGGGCACGCGCCTGGCCAATCTGACGCTCGAGCAGAAACTGCTGAACGACCGACTGGTGCTGGAAGCCGGGCGCAGCGTCGCCAACATCCATCATCTCGGTTCGGAGCTGTGCCAGTACTTCCAGGGCAACTCGGCCTGCGGCAACCCGACCTATGTGTTCCGCACCAGCAGTTTCACCTGGTGGCCGGTATCGAGCTGGATGGCCGATGCCACGGTCTGGGTGACGCCGGATGTCTACGTTCGCGTCGGCGCGTACCAGGTCGACCCGAGCCAGGCCGAGGACGGCCAGCACGGCCTGAAATGGAGTACGAACCAGGCCACCGGGTGGATCGTGCCGTACACGATCGGCTGGCGCAGCCCTGCGTCGGCGCGCCTGAAAGCCAAGTACGAGCTCGGTGGCTGGCAGGACAACTCGACCTATCGCGACCCGCTGCGCGATGCCAACGGCATTCCCGCGCTGCTCAGTGGCCAGGAGTACGCAGGACGTCACGGTCGCTCCGGCGCGTTCGCCCGCTTCGAACAGCAGCTCACCAGTGATGGTGCCGGCCGTGGCCTGACCCTGTTCGGTGCGGCGCTCAAGGGCACCTCCGGCCAGTTGATCGAGGATCACTTCCTGCAGGCCGGCCTGGTGCAGAAAGGCACGTTCGCAAGCCGACCGCAGGACAGCATCGCCTTCGTGGTGACCCAGCAGAAGTACAGCGGCATCGCGCTGGAAAACCTGCGCCTTGCCCGTGCCGCAGCGGGTGGCAGCGGCACCCCGCACGGGAGCCAGGTGATGATGGAGTTGAGCTATGGGATCCAGGTCACCCCGCAGCTGCGGATTGCACCGAACCTGCACTACATCGTACATCCGGACCAGTTCAACGAACCCGCACGCCAGCATGATCTGCCGAATGCGCTGATTGCCGGCCTGCGGGTCGATTGGAGTCTGTAGGAGAGTCCGTTTTCGTCCGCGCGATTATCGATCAACGGCTCATCAGGTCCCGGAGTTGGCTTTCAGCCAGTCGTCGACGCCCTCCAGTTTCGCGCCGACGCTGGCATTGAACGTCCCGTCCAGGCTCCAGGAGACGCCCCTGCCCTGGGCGAAGGCGGCACGGTACTTCCTGATCATGTTTGATGGGTCACCGGCAAGCTCCTCCATCAGCTGGGGAACGCTCCACACGATCAGCTTGAACGGAACACCGAAGTGTTCCTCAAGGATTGCGGGCAGCTCCTCGTAACGGAGCGTGTCTCCCGCAAGATAGACGATCTCGTTTCGAAGGGGGGGCGAGTGGAAGACGATCTGTGCAGTCATTGCACCGATGTCCTCCGGTGTGGTCAGCGTAACTGCATTGGAGGCAGTTCCAAGTGCATTGACCTTTCTGCCGGGAAGATCGATGACGCCAAACTCCGGCTCGAAGAGGTAGCTGGTGAACATGCCGGTGGAAATGACCACCCAGTCCATTTCGGCCTGCGAGCGGAGATAGTCGCGTACATCCAGCTGGGCGTCGAAAAGATCCTGCGGCCCGCCGCGTCCGATGGCGTCAAAGTCGACCCCGAATTGCCAAGGGAAGTACCTGGGAATGCCCGACTTCACGGCGGCGCGCGCTACCTTCATGGGAGTGTCGCGGCCGGCAGCGTAGCCGGTGCAGCCGATGACCGTGTCATAACCGGAAAACAGATCAGCCAGCTCATCGACCGTGGCAGTGACCAGGTCGCCAGGAACGAGGGCCACTCCCAGCGAGCGGATCTGGTCAATGACCGTACGCTTGTCCGGTAGCGTGGAATCAATCGACGCAGGCCTCAGCATGACGCTGATGCTTGCGTCATGCACGACCGCGAGCCGGGCCAGGTTGCGGATGACGGGCATTCCGAGTTCGCCGGCGCCCAGCACCAGGATTGAGCGGGAAACAATCGGGGGAGACATTGAAACCACCATCTGTGTGTACGATGGCGGTGATTCTGCGCCCCTCCCTCGTTGCCACGTAAGAAGGCACACCGATGATACCGACCGCGCCGTTCATGAGCTCCGATGAGCTTCTGCGACATTCACAATCGATATGCGACGGCATGAGCGCGGACGACGACGGTCTGCGCCGCGAGGTGCTCGCGCATGCCGGCAGCCGCTGGTCGCTGGGCATCATTCACGCCCTGGGGGTCTACGGAACACTGCGTCACGCCGATGTGGCGCGGCGGATGAAAGGAATCACGCAGCGCATGCTGACGCGTACCCTGCGTCAGCTTGAAAGGGACGGACTGATCCATAGGCAGGATTTCCGTGAGGTTCCGCCGCGCGTGGAGTACACCATCACTCCGCTGGGCAGGGAGCTGCTGGTTCTTATGATCCCGATGTGGACCTGGGTCGTGGGACACGCCGAGGAATTCCGGCGCTGCCGGGAAAAATTCGATGCGCATCAAGGCTCTCCCCCTGGCTAACCAGGCCTGCAATCGGTGCATCCAAGCGCGTCCGCCAGCCGTATGTAGGATGCCCGCGCTGTGCGGGCATCCCATCGAGGAACGCACCGTGAACGCTCTTCAGCGCATCGCCGCCGCAGTCAGCTTCGCCGTACTCGTCTCAGCCGCTTCCGCCAGCTTCGCCGCAGATCCCGTAATGGTTGGCGGGGCCGAGATGTACCCGACCAGGACCATCGTTGAGAACGCCGTGAACTCCAGGGATCACACCACTCTGGTGGCAGCGGTCAAGGCCGCAGGCCTGGTCGAGACCCTCAATGGCGCCGGTCCCTTTACCGTCTTTGCGCCCACCAATGCGGCCTTCAACAAGCTTCCAGCAGGTACGGTCGACACACTGGTGAAGCCTGAAAACAAGGCGCAGCTCACCCGGATCCTCACCTACCACGTGGTCCCAGGACGCTTCAGTTCCGCCCAGCTCCTGGCCGATGCCAGGAAGCACGGTGGAAAAGCCACGCTGAAGACAGTGCAAGGCGAGCCGCTTACCGTGGCGCTTCACGACGGCACGTTGTGGGTGATCGACGCCAAGGGTGGCAAAGCGGGCATCAGCATCGCCGACGTCAACCAATCCAACGGCGTCATCCACGTTGTCGATACCGTGCTGATGCCGAAGTAGTGGCGCGCCCTGCCAGATCTGCCACGCCGGCCAGCAGCACGAAGTAGCGGACGAGGATCCGGGCGCAGGCCCGGCTCCTCCGTTCACTGAAGCGCCTGGGCCAGCTTGAGTACATCCGCCGGGAATGTCGCGTAGTCATCCAGTGGAGCGCGATGGCTGTCGCGTCGGTGGATGAGGCGCACGGCAACCATTCGCTGTTGCGGAACGATGACCAGGTGCTGGCCCAGGTAACCGTTGGCGGCGTAGGCAACGGTCGGGCCGCGTTGGATGTCGAACATGTCGGACAGCTTGAGTCCACGACCGGTGATCTCGCTGCCATAGTGCTGCGGCCAGTCCGCCCCAAGTCGTTCGGCCACGTCCGCAATCAATGCACTCTTGCTGTCGAATACCCTGCCCTCGGTGGCCAGCAATGCCTGCTGGACCGGAGCGCTGACCCCATGCTGCGCCAGGAAGCCGGCCATCTGGCCTTTCAGCTCATAACGCTCCCATGCTGGAATGCGCCACCACAGAAGACCAACATCCGGGGAGCGGGCACTTGCTCCAGTCAGCAGCGCCACCGACCGCTCGCTCAACACGCGCGTACCCGCCGGAGTCACGCCGCCATCAATCAGCAGCTGCCCGATCTTCGCCAGATCGCGGGCACTCAGCGACAATCCGGCCATGCCCAATGGCGTGCCCGCACCGTCCTTCAACCAGGTATATCGGGCAATGCCCAGCGGTTTGAACAGGCGCGCCTCAAGGTAGGCATCCATCGGTTCCCCTGCCAGACGCTCGACAATGCCGGGCAGCAGATTGGTAGCCTTGTTGTTGTAGGAGAACGTGGCGCCTGGATCGCTGCTCAGCTCTGCAGCCAGCGCGAGCTTGACCAGGTCCGGCGCAGCTTCCAGCTCTTCCCCCGCGTTGGCCACGTTCTGCAGGCCAGAGGTATGGTCCAGCAGCATACGTACCGTGATGTCCCTTTTCCGCCCCTGCTTCCACTCCGCGAATATGTTGCTTACCGGCTCGTCGACCGAGGCCAGTTTTCCGTCGTCCAGCAGGAGCATGATGGCCAGCGCGACCACCGACTTGGTGGCCGACATGAGGTGAACCGGCTCCTCGCCGGTCTCGGGCTGTAGCTCCAGCAGTGTTTTTCCATCCTTCCAGACAAGCACCGCGGCGGAATGCGCGGCACGGGCGTTGCGTTCGATCATCGCGACGGCGTCGGCCGTGGTGGTCGTGCTGGCCAGTGCAGGGAGGGCCAGCATCAAGGCCGCGAAGCCGGACAACCATCGTGCAGTTTTCATGGGCAGCTCTTCCGGTGAATGCCTGCTCACATTGACTACAACTGTAGTCACAGCCGAGTGCCTGAAGTCATGCCCGGCCACGTGGCAGCATCAGCACCACGCGACCCGCATGGCCCCGTAGCCCGCCAGCGGATACGCGAAGCCGATGGCCCTTGCTGCCGGCCCGCTTTCTGATGGTTCCGATCCGGCCGTTGCAGTCGCAGGCAGGGCGCAACGCCGCTCGATTTCGTTTCGCATTGCAGCAAATGCGGCGTGCCAGGCAGCCCTGCTGATCGCTCAACTGCCTGATTTCCCGAGCATCTGGTCATCCATCGTTCATTCTGATTGACAGCGTTGTCAGGCGGCGCTTACAAGAGCCCACGTCCGGCGCGTGGCGCGGGAACGTCCAGACATCACTTATGGGGAGAGAGGGACCCTATGACCGGCCATTTCAGGAAGAGCACACTCGCACAGGCAGTACTTGCCACCATCGTCACCGCCACTGCAGCGCTGCCGGTCGCAGCGCAAACAGCCAAGGAAACCAGCTCCACCACCACCAGCGAGGCACGGGAGGCCTCAACGCTGGACGCCGTCATCGTCACTGTCGAACGCCGGGAACAGGACCTGCAGAAATATGCAGGTACCGCCCAGGCAATTTCCGCGGACGATACGCGTGCGCTGGGCATCAACAATGAGCTGCGCAACATCCAGGCCCTGGTGCCGGGCATGAGCATGGCCAACCAGGAAGGCAACCTGGAGATCTTCATCCGCGGCGTGGGCTCTTCGAACAATACCGAGCTGGGTGATCCGGGCGCCGCGCCTCACATCAACGGGGCCTACATTGCGCGACCGCGCGGTCTGGGCGGCATGTTCTACGATGTCGAACGCGTGGAGATCAACAAGGGCCCGCAGGGCACGCTGCGCGGTCGAAATGCACTGGCCGGCACGCTTAACATCATCACCAAGCGCCCCGACCTGGAAGCCTTCGGCGGATATGTACAGGCCGAAGTGGGTAATCGTGACCACCGGGGTGGCGAGTTCGCACTGAACCTGCCGATCGGCGGTGGCGCGGCCTTCCGCGTGGCCGGCTACAAGGTGGAGAAGGACTCTCCGTTCAAGAATGCGGGGCGCGCGCAGGACCTGGAACCGGCAGGCGTGCAGGATGATCGCGGCGCACGCCTGTCGTTCCTGTACCAGCCGGATGACAAGCTCTCGATCTTCGCCATGGCCGACATCGGCAAGGAAGGCGGCACGGGCTATCCCGGTGCCAACGTCTACACTGCCGCGAAGGCCGGTTATCTGCCGGACGATGTCGACCTGCGCAAGATCATCTACCGTGGCGCGCAGGGCAAGCTCGACAGCACCAACTGGGGGGCGCAGACCAGCATTTCCTACGACTTCGGCAAGGTGGCGGTGGAGTACAACGGCAGCTACCGCAACGTGGACTACCGCCAGACCAATGCGCAGAGCGAAGGCATCCTCTGGCCGGGCCGCAACATCGATCCGGTATCGCCCAGCAACCCGGGTGGCATCGACTACGACAACTACTCCACGCAGTATTGGCTGACCGAGTCGGAGTCGCAGGTGCATGAGCTGCGGTTCACGTCGGATCAGGACGAACGGCTGCGCTGGACCACCGGCCTGTTCCATTTCAACGAGGACCAGCGGGTCGGTTATCTCTCGCTGGTCGACAAGGGACGCTGGTACTCGGGCACCGAGTTCACCATGCCCAAGGTCAACGGCAAATCTTCGGCGATATTTGCCGACGGCACCTTCGACGTCACAGATCGCCTGCGGTTGAAGGGCGGCCTGCGCTACTCCGAAGAGAAGAAGTCGCGTTACGGCATCGGTGGCAACTGGTCGCTGGGCCTGCCCGGCCAGGGCGGCGACTTCGCCACGCGATTGGGAACGCCGGGCTTCGAGCCGGCCTTCATGAGCCGCCCGAATTTTGATGTCAGCAACATCACCTCGCAAGCCGAGATGGCCCGTTTCCTGCTGCAGGGCGTGCTGCGCCACGGTCGCAATGATACGTTGCTGCAGCAGATCGGTGCGGTGCCCGACGGCGGCCCCTTCGGGTGTGTGGATCGTCCCGACATCGGCGGCGACACCGTCGACTGCCCGTACCAGAGCTGGGCCCAGGTCAGCGCGATTCCTGCCCAGCAGTTCGGCAAGAGCAAGTTCAGCTTTACCGACTGGCGCGCGGGTTTCGAGTACGACGTGAGCGACGACAGCCTGCTGTACGGCCTGGTGTCGACCGGCCACAAGGCGGGCGGCTTCAACGACACGTTCGATCCGAAGGAGATTCCGGAGACGTTCAAGCCCGAATCGATCATTGCCTACGAAATCGGCAGCAAGAACTCGTTCCAGATGCTGGGCCGAACCTCGACCTTCAACGTCAGCGGCTTCTATTACGACTACAGCGACCAGGTGTTCCAGGACCTGGCGGTGATCGCCACCAACCCGACCACTGGCGAAGCCACTGGCTATGCGCTGGTCAACCGCAATGTCGGCAAGTCGGCGGTGTATGGCCTGGAGGCGGAAAGCAGCCTGCGCTTCCCGCACAACTTCATGGTCAACATCAATGCACTCTGGATGGATAGTGAGATCAAGCGCGGCACCGTCGCCGATGTCCGCAGCCAGAACTACGACGCCGGTGGTGCCACTTCGTTGATCGACCTGTCCGGCAATGAACTGCCGCTGGCCTCGAAGCTCACCTTCAACGTGCGCCTGCAGCACACGACCGAGCTGCGCTTCGGTACCTTCGACTGGCAGTTGCTGGCCTCGTACCGCTCGGCCTTCTTCCTGACCCAGTACAACAACCGGGACGTGGAGTTCATCCGCAAGGATCCGGTCACTGGCGAACTGGTTCATGACCGCACGCAGAGCGCTGCTGCCGCAGGCTTCCCGGACCGTCAGCGCGGCGAGACCACCTTGAACGCCGGCATCGGGTTTACGTCACTGAGCGGCAACTGGCGGGTCGAAGCATGGGGCAACAACCTGCTCGGCAACGACGTCTCGCAGAAGGCGCTGGTCGGATCGGGCATCAACGTTCGCTTCCTGAACGATCCGCGCAGCTACGGCCTGCGCCTGCGTTACCAGTTCTGAGCAACAACCCCATGAAGGAGGGCCGGGTTCGCCGGCCCTCCCCACGCAACCACCTGTTCCCGTCCTGTGCGTCAACGCGCAGGGCGTCGTCCTGTACGACATGACATGAGAATCATGAAACACACAACCCGCTGGTCGCAGTTCGGTGTACTCATCACGGTCTTCTTCTTCTGGGGCTTCGTTGCCGCAAGCAACGGCATCCTCATTCCGGTGTTCAAGAAGGCGTTCCATCTCAGCCAGGCGCAGAGCATGTACGTGGCGATGGCTTTCTACGTTGCCTACACCGCTGGTTCACTGATCTACATCGCCGTCTCCCGCGCCATCGGCAGCGACCTGCTGCATCGGGTGGGCTATCGCAACGGCATCTGCATCGGCCTGCTGGTCTCGGCACTGGGCGCCCTGCTCTTCTATCCAGCAGCCAACACCGGCTCGTTTGCACTGATGCTGTCCGGCCTGTTCATCGTGGGCCTGGGCTTCTCGCTCCAGCAGATCGCGGCCAATACGCTGGCGGTGATCATGGGTGATCCGGCCACCGGATCGCAGCGCCTGACCATGGCCGGCGGCGTCAACAACCTGGGGGCAACAGTAGGCCCACTGCTGGTGAGCATTGCCATCTTCGGCAGTGTGTCAGCGGGCAATACAGAGGCCAGCATCGAGAGCGTAAAGATACCGTACCTGGTACTGGGCGCCGCCTTCGTACTGGTGGCCGTGCTGCTGCGGTTCTCGAGCGTGCCCAATCATGTCGAGCTGTCCGCGACGGTCCCCGCAGGCGTAACCGGGGCAGATCACCAGACAGACCGCAGATCTGCGCTTGCTTACCCGCAGCTGGTCATGGGCATGATCGCGATCTTCCTCTACGTCGGCGTGGAGGTATCGACCATCGACAATCTTCCGGCCTACCTTGAACAGCCCTTGAGCAAGGGCGGACTGGGCCTGGAAACCTCGGTGATCGCCCCGTTCGTGTCGTTGTACTGGGCCAGCCTGATGATCGGCCGCTGGGGTGGTGCCGCCGGCGCGTTCGACGTGCGCGCGGGCACGCAGAAGCTCCTGATGCTGGTGTTGCCGTTCATTGCATTCGCCATCTACCTTGCCGTCAACGCGATCTCTGGCCACAACTCCGCACAGTTCTTCCACTACGCGCCGGTGATCGTCCTGATGATCATCGCCACCCTGGCCAGCAAGGGCAGTCCATCGCGCATGCTGCTGTACTTCGCCGTGTGTGGCATTGCGGCGCAGCTGGTCGGCATGTTCACCACCGGAATGATCAGTGTGATCGCCTTCATCAGTGTCGGGCTGTTCTGCAGCACGATGTGGCCCTGCATCTTTACCCTGGCCATCTCCGGCCTGGGCCGCCACACCAATCAGGCAAGCAGTCTGCTGATCATGATGATCATGGGCGGCGGCGTCGTCAGTTGGGCGCAGGGTGCACTTGCCGACAAGGTCGGTGTGCACTACAGCTTCATCATCGGCGTGCTGTGTTTCTGCTATCTCGCCTTCTACGCCTGGGCGGCCGGCCGTACGCTGCGTCGCCAGGGCGTTGACCTGGAGCGGTTGGCGACCGAAGGGGGCCACTGAGGCGCGCCCCCGCCCTGCCAGCGCGGCCTGCGGATCGCGCCGGCCGGCCGCTGGAGCGCTTTCAATCGTGACGGACCGGTCCCGTGGATCGCCGGACCTGCAGGGCGTAGTCAATATCGACCACGCCACCGCTACCGAGCTCGCGCACTTCCTTGATCAGCTCCATGGCCGCGCGCCGGCCCATCTCACGGGTGGGCTGGCAGACGGTGGTCAACGCCGGATAGATCTGGCGGGCAATCGGCGTGTCATCGAAACCACAGACCGAGATGTCGCCCGGCACCGAAAGGCCGTGCTCGAACACCGCGCAGATGACCCCCGCCGCCATATCGTCGTTGGCGGCGAAGATGGCGGTCGGCCGATCAGGTCGATCAAGCAGCGCGTTGGCACCGTTGTAGCCTGATTCGTATGAAAACTCGCCCTCCAGCACCAGGCTGGGGTCGTAGCGCAGCCCCGCCCTGCGCAGGCCTTCACGGTAGCCTGCCAGGCGCCACATGCTTGCGCCGTGCGCGGCGTGCCCCTTGATATGGGCGATGCGGGTATGGCCGAGCGAGGCCAGGTGTGCGATCAGTGCGACCACCGCGCCGATCTCGTCCACCACCACGCCCACGTTCCGGTTCTGTTCCTTTGCCGAAATGCTGGAATACGGGATGCCCAGGTCGACCAAGCGCTCCAGCAGGGCGCTGTCGTCGGTCAGTGGTGGCGTCAGCACCACGCCGTCGAGCTGCGACTGCATGATCAACGACTCGACCTTCTCCACGATATCGGCTGCGTCGTAGATCAGCGGCGCCAGCATCAGGTTGTAGTGCTGTTCCATGCAGGCATCGAGCACCCCCATCTCGATCTCCATCAGATAGTTCGAGGACGGATTGTCGAACAGCATCGCGATCAGGTAGGAACGCCGGCCGGCGAGGACACGCGCCGAGGGCAAGGGTCGGTAGCGCAGCTTTTCCACTGCAGCATCAACACGGGCACGCGTACTCTTGGAGACGTTCGGCTCGTTGTTGAGCACGCGCGATACGGTCTTCATGGAGACCCCGGCCGTTGCCGCGACATCCTCGATGCGCACGCGTCCCGGCCTGCCTGCGGGTACCTGTTCAGGTCCCGGCATCCCCCGCCCTCTGCCCGTCATAGCCTCACCATCTGTACCGGAACCCTGCACCACGGGATGTGGATGCAGATGCAACTTTATCCTCAAATCCGATGCCGCTGTGCAGCAAGCAATCGTCTCAAGGGCTGGGTATGCTCGAATTCGACTGACAACGCTGTCAGGTTGCTTTCTGGTCTGCACGCCCCCTTCAAGCCAACCATCCGAGATGATCGTTCCCATGAACTTCCGTCATTCCGATCGTGCGAAGCGCAACCCCGGTTTCCGTCTACACCACCTGATGCTGACCGCCGCGCTCGCCTTGGCGCTGGCACCGGCTATTGGCGCGGCCCCTGCCCCGCAGCACGAAGCAGGCACGATCACAGCCGCCAACTGGCCGAAGGCGAAGTGGCCGCTGGCCAATGATCCGGCAATGGAGAAACGCATCGACGCACTGATCGCGTCGATGACGCTGGAGGAGAAGGTCGGCCAGATCGTGCAGGGCGATATCGCCAGCGTCACGCCTGATGACGTGCGCAAGTACCGACTGGGCTCAATCCTTGCTGGTGGCGCGTCCGACCCGGGTGGCCGCTACAACGCCAGGCCCGCCGAGTGGCTGGCGCTGGCTGATGCGTTCTGGGAAGCCTCGATGGACACGCGCAATGGTGGCAAGGCCATCCCGATCATATGGGGCATCGACGCGATGCATGGCCAGAGCAATGTGGTTGGCGCCACCCTGTTTCCGCACAACATCGGCCTGGGCGCGGCGCGCAACCCGGAACTGCTGCGCGAGATCGCAAGGATCACCGCAGCCGAAACCCGCGTGACCGGCATGGAATGGACGTTCGCGCCGACCGTGGCGGTTCCGCAGGATGACCGTTGGGGTCGTACCTATGAAGGATACTCCGAGGACCCTGCGCTGGTGGCGAGCTATGCGGGGCCATTCGTCGAAGGCCTGCAGGGCAAGGTCGGCGCGGCCGACTTCCTTGATGACCACCACGTGATGACAACGGTGAAGCATTTCCTCGGTGACGGCGGAACCGAAAACGGCAAGGACCAGGGCAACACCACGGTCAGCGAGGCCGCATTGCGCGACATCCATGCCGCCGGATACCTGCCGGCGATCAACGCCGGTGCGCAATCGGTGATGGCGTCGTTCAACAGCTTCCATGGCGAGAAAATGCACGGCCACAAGCCATTGCTGACCGATGTGCTGAAGGGCCGGATGGCGTTTGGCGGCTTCGTGGTCGGCGACTGGAACGGCCATGGCCAGATCAAGGGCTGCACCAACACCGATTGCGCGAAGACCTATGTTGCCGGCCTGGACATGGCGATGGCGCCGGACAGCTGGAAAGGCATGTACGAAAGCACGCTGGCCCACGTAAAGGACGGCAGCCTGCCGGAGGCACGGTTGGACGACGCGGTGCGCCGCATCCTGCGGGTAAAGATGCGCATGGGCCTGTTCGACAAGCCCAGGCCGTCCGAGCGCGCATTGGGCGGCAAGTTCGAGCTGCTCGGGGCGCCGGCGCATCGCCAGGTGGCGCGGC
This sequence comes from Stenotrophomonas africana, assembly GCF_013004645.1. Lineage (GTDB taxonomy): Bacteria > Pseudomonadota > Gammaproteobacteria > Xanthomonadales > Xanthomonadaceae > Stenotrophomonas > Stenotrophomonas africana. Next base: position 156,191 of record NZ_JABEME010000003.1, read on the forward strand.
AGGCCGTGCGCGAATCGCTGGTGCTGCTGAAGAACCAGAACCAGTTGCTGCCACTGTCGCCGAAGCAGCGCGTGCTGGTGGCCGGCAATGGCGCCAACGACATGGGCCGCCAAGCCGGCGGCTGGACGTTGAGCTGGCAGGGCGATGGCACGCGACGCGAGGACTTCCCTAATGCTGAAACGATCTGGGAAGGGCTGGAGGCACAGGTCAGATCGGGCGGCGGACAGGCCGAGCTGGTGGCCGATGGTCGTTACCGCAACCGTCCCGATGTGGCCATCGTGGTGTTCGGCGAAGAGCCGTACGCCGAGTTCCAGGGCGACCTGCCGAATCTGATGTTCAAGAACGGCAAGTCCGGCGACCTGGAACTGATGCAGCGCTTGAAGGCCGACGGCATTCCGGTTGTCGCGGTCTTCCTGGGTGGGCGCCCGCTGTGGCTCAACCGCGAAATCAATGTAGCCGACGCCTTCGTGGCCGCCTGGCTGCCCGGATCGGAAGGTGCCGGCGTGGCCGATGTCCTTCTGCGCGGGGCCGATGGCCGGGTGCAGCACGATTTCCGCGGAAAGTTGAGCTTCTCGTGGCCACGCCGCGCCAACCAGTACCAGAACAACGTGGGGCAGAAGGACTACGACCCGCAGTTCGCCTTCGGATACGGCCTGACCTATGGCGACAAGGGAAACCTGCCTGCTCTTTCCGAGGACCCGGGCATTGATCCGGACGCCGCGGGCAGCGGTACCCTGTTCGATCGTGGTGTGGCCGGCACCGGCCTGATGCTTCGCCTGACTGCCGCCAATGGCGAATCGACCGATGTCGTGCATCCCAATGCAACAACTGCCGACCAGTCACTGGCGATGGTCGCGATCAATACCGATGTGCAGGAGGGCGCACGTCAGTTCAGTTTCCGGGCGCCGGCCACGGTGGCGTTGCAGGCCAATACTCCGCTGGACTGGTCGCGCGAGACCAACGGCGAGCTCTCCGTGGTAACGACCGTGCGTGTCGAACAGCTCCCGGCGGAATCCGCAGTGACACTCGGTACCACCTGCGGGGCGGCGTGTGCTGCCGAGGTTGCGCTGGGCCCTGCGCTGTCGGCGGCGCCGCGCAATGAGTGGATCAGGCTGGGCGTTCCCCTCAAGTGCCTGGCCAAGGCCGGGGCAGACATGAGCCGCTTGAACGTGCCGTTTGCGCTGCGCGCCGGAAAGGGCACAACGCTTGCGATCACCTCGGTCGTACTGGGCACCGAGTTTGATCGCAAGGTGGAGTGTGCGACGCAGTAGGCGCGGTGTTGAATGCCTTGGCGCGGCCGTCACGGAACGCGCCGCGCCAGGGCATTCGCTGGGCGGCTGGCACGGTATGATGCCGCAACCCCGGCACTTGCACTGATCGCAGCGGGCGCCTGCACGCCGATCAAATGCACCGGAGAACCGGCGGCAGGGTCGATGGACGGCACCGCGCACGCCCCTACTCCATGCTCGCTTCCCATTCTTCGCTCATCATCTGGATGGCGGTGGCCGTTGCCACTGTCGGCCTGCTGTTCCGTCCGTTCCGCATCCCGGAGTATGTGTGGGCGCTCGGTGCGGCGGCGTTGCTTCCGCTCAGCGGCACCGTGTCGTTCGGCACTACCTGGCACGCAGTCGCCGAAGGGCGTGACGTTTACCTGTTCCTGGTCGGCATGATGGTGCTGGCCGAGCTCGCCCGCCGCGAAGGGCTGTTCGACTGGCTGGCGCTGTATGCGGTCCGCCACGCCGGCGGATCGGGGCGACGCCTGTTCGACCTGGTGTTCCTGGTCGGCACGCTGGTGACGGTGTTCCTGTCCAACGATGCCACGGCCGTGGTGCTGACGCCGGCGGTCTACGCCGCCTGCAAGGCGGCCCGCGCCAATCCCCTGCCCTACCTGTTCGTCTGTGCCTTCATCGCCAATGCGGCCAGCTTCGTGCTGCCCATTTCCAACCCGGCCAACCTGGTGGTGTACGGCCAGCACATGCCGCCGCTGCTGCAGTGGCTGGCGCAGTTCGCACTGCCCTCGCTGGCGGCGATCGGTGCGACCTATCTTGTGCTGCGCTGGGTGCACCGGCGCGAGATCGCACAGCCGCTGGTGACCGCGCCAGAGCATCGCCCGCTGACCGTGGGCGGGCGCCTGAGTGCGCTGGGTGTGCTGTTCACCGGCACGGTGCTGCTGGTCACGTCCGCCTTGAACGGGCCGCTGGGCCTGACCACCTTCTGTGCGGGTACGTTGAGCGTGGCGGCGGTAGCGATCCGCCAGCGACGCAGCCCGCTTCCGCTGCTGCGTCACGTGTCCTGGGGCGTACTGCCGCTGGTGGCCGGCCTGTTCGTACTGGTGGAAGCAGTGGCCCAGACCGGCGCCATCCAGAGTGCGGCCAGCGCGCTGCAGGCGCTGGCGAAGACGTCACCGCACCAGGCCAGCTGGCTGGCCGGTGGCGTGGCGGCACTGCTGAGCAACGTGGCCAACAATCTGCCGGTTGGCCTGGCGGCTGGTTCGTTGGGGCAGATGGCGGACCTGCCGGCGCAGACCCGTGCCGCATTGCTGGTCGGCGTGGATCTGGGCCCGAACCTGTCAGTGACCGGCTCGTTGGCCACGATGCTGTGGCTGATGGCGTTGCGTCGCGAAGGCGAGCATGTCAGCGCGCTCGATTTCCTGCGCGTGGGCGCGCTGGTGATGCCGCCTGCACTCATCGCTGCATTGTTGCTGCTGTGACCAGAATGCAGGCGGCGCCACGGCCCTAGAAGACCAGCTGCAGGCGGGTATTGAAGGTGGTGCCTTCATCCCTGCCCGCCGCACTGCCGCTGCGGTGGCGGGTCTGCCAACGCACGGCTTCGAACATCACCCGACTGAAATCGTTGAGGTACCAGTTCGCGCCCAGGGTCCACGCGTGGCCGGTACCGCCACTGGGCAGCTCGGCATAGTCCACGTCCTCGTAACGGCCCTTCAGCTCCCACGCGCCGCTGCCGCCGCGCGTCACCGGATCGGCGACCTTCACCTTGCCCCAGGTGCCGGCCTTGCCCGAATAGGACGGCAGCGCGCCCGCCAGGAACCCGCCGGCCGAGATCGCCCACGCCTGGTGGTCGCGATCGTAGCGACCGCTGGCATCGGCCCCGCGCAGGCTTCGCGTACCCCACTCGCCGGTTGCCCACGCCGGGCCGAAGAAGCCGGCCAGTTCCGCACCATAGGCGGTGCTGCGCTGGGCGCCCAGCAGCGTGCCCGGCGTGATCTTGACCAGATCGTTGAAATGCCCGGCGATGGCCGAACTGCGCACCACGCCGCTGGCCCCAGCGGGAATCTTCTCGTGGAAGGCCCATGCGCCCAGGTGCAACGTGGCAGCAGCGGTATCCAGCGGATTCCAATGGACGCGGGTGGCCCAGGTCTGGCTGTCGTTGTCGGTGCCGCCGTTGTTGAGGTCGTTGCCGGCCACCGACAGGCTGGCATGCCACCCCTTTCCATACACGCGCTCGGTCAGCCCGACACCAAACAGGCCGCGCTGCGGCAGCATCAACGTGCCGACCACGTTGCGCTCCTGGAACGGCGTGTTGGAGGTGCTGCTGGAGCCATCGATACCGCGGTCGTTCAAGCGGTTGCCCATCGTGAGATCGGCCGGCAGGCCGAACAGCGTGTGGTCCAGCGTGGCGTAGACCGACTTCCAGGCCACCGCGTTGTCGGCGAAGTCGCCCTCCACCACCCAGCCCAGGGTGCCGTAGCGTCCTTCGGCCCCCAGGCGCACCGAACGGATCTCGGTACCAGAAACGTTGCGTTCGCTGACTGCGGAACCGTCAGTGCTGGAGGCGTCGACGAACAGGCGGCCACGGGGACGGAAAACGGTACTGCCGTCGGCGCTGCTGAACTCCGGTGCGCCCTTGGCCCAGGAGACCTTGGGCAACTTGGACTGTCCGGATTCCAGTGCGGCCACCCGCGTCTCCAGCGCAGGCACTGGGTGCGCGGGCGGTGCGGCCGCAGTGCCCTGCCCGCCCTCTACGGCGCGGAGGCGGGCCTCCAGTTGCTGGATCTGCAGCGCCTGCTGCTGCACCAGGCGTGACAGCTCGGCCTGGCTCAGCGGCGCAGGAAGCGAAGACGTGGACTGTGCGTCGGCATGGCCACTGGCCAACAGCAGGCCGAGCGCGACCGACAGCGCTGCCATCGGCAACACGGTGGGAGGGTTCATGGGCTCTCTCCGGCCAGCCGGCCCCCTGGCCTGGCGCTGGCCTGTTTCGGTGGTGCGGGGGAAGTTCGGGGGAGGAAGCGCGCGCCGCCGGATCGGCCCGGCGGCGCGTCAGGCGGGCTCAGCCCGGCCTGGTCAGCTGGTGGCCTGTGCCTGGGCGTTGGGGCGCCAGGTGATCAGCTTGTTCTCGACCACGTCCAGCAGGGCGTCGATGACCAGCACGAAGGCGGCCAGGATGATGATGCCGGCAAACACACCCACGGCATTGAAGTTGCCCTCGGCCTGCGCGATCAGGTAACCCAGGCCCGCCGAGGCGCCGAGGTACTCACCGATGATCGCGCCGACCACCGCAAAGCCGACCGAGGTGCGCAGCGAGGACAGGATCCAGCTGGCCGCTGCCGGGAAGTAGACATGGCGCAGCAGGTCGCTGCGGCTCGCCCCGAGGATGCGCGCATTGGCCAGCACTACCGGGTTCACCTCACGCACGCCCTGCATGGCGTTGAAGAACGTGGTGAAGAACACCAGCGTGACCGCCAACGCCACCTTCGACCACAGGCCCAGGCCCAGCCACAGCACGAAGATCGGCGCCAGAACCACGCGCGGAATCGCGTTGAAGCCCTTGATGAAGGGATCCAGGATGCGCGCAGAGCGCCGGCTCAGGCCGAGCCAGACTCCGCCGGCCACGCCAAGGCCGGTACCGATGATGTACCCCAGCGCGGTTTCGGTCAGCGTGATGTAGACATGCTGGTAGAACGAGGTATCCGACAGCCAGGTCCAGGCCTGCTGCACGATCGCCGTTGGCGAGGGGAAGAAGAACGGATCGATCACGCCCAGCGCGATGCCGCCTTCCCAGCCACCGAACACGGCGATCACCAGGGCCAGCTGGATGAACTTGTCAGTCTTGGCGTGCATAGCTCTTCTCCACTTCGCCGCGCAGGCAGGCCCAGATATCGCGGTACAGGTCGGTGAAACGGTCATCCAGCTTGATTTCGGCCACGTTGCGCGGCCGTTCCAGATCCACATCGAAACTGCGCACAACACGGCTGGCCGGGCCGGAGGACAGCACCACCACGCGATCCCCCAGGGCGATGGCTTCTTCCAGGTCATGGGTGATCAGGATCACCGAGCGCCGGTCTTCCTGCCACAGCCGCAGCAGCTCGTTCTGCATCAGGTGGCGGGTGTGGATGTCCAGCGCCGAGAAGGGTTCATCCATCAGGATCACCTTCGGCTCGACGATCAGCGCCTGCGCCATCTGCACGCGCTTGCGCTGGCCACCGGACAGCTGATGGGGGTAACGATGCTCGAAGCCGGTCAGGCCGACCTTGGCCAGCCACGCATTGGCTTTGGCCTTGCGCTCGGCCTCGGGGACGCCGCGGAAGCGCAGGCCGAGTTCGACGTTCTGGTAAGCCGTCTTCCACGGCAGCAGCGCGTCCTGCTGGAACAGGTAGCCGACCGATTCCTGCACACCACTGACGGCGCGGCCGTCGATGCTGACCTGGCCGGAAGACGGCTTCAGCAGGCCCGCCACGGAATTGAGGATGGTGCTCTTGCCGCAGCCGGTGGGCCCGACGATGGCCAGGAACTCGCCGTCACCCACCTGGATGTCGACATCACGGACGGCGGTGAATTCGCCGAAGGACATGGTCACCTTGTTGATGGCGACCATGGTCTGTGCAGGCTCCAGCTGAGGTGCGCCATTGAACTGGCGCACGGTGGCATTGAGGGCCATGGGGTTACCTCCGCTTACGGTTGGGCGGCCGGCGCCGCAGCGTTGGCACGCTCGACGAAGGCATTGGTGTAGGTCCTGGACAGGTCGATGTTGGCCTTGGCCACATCCGTATTGAATTCACGCAGCACCTTCAGTGGCGTCTCCAGGTCGGCCGGCGTGAAGCGGCCATCCCGGGTGAAGATCGCGCGGGCGTTCTCCACCGCGCGGGCATAGGTGGTGCGGTCGCCGGAGACATAGCTGTCCGGCAACGCCGCAACAATCTCCTCGGCACTGTTGTCGGCGATGAACTTCAATGCCATCTGCTCGGCACGGGCGATTTTCTCGGCCGCCTCCGGGCGCTTGTCCAGGAAACTCTGGTTGGCGTACATCACTGAGGTCGGGTACAGGCCGCCGTAGACCTGGCGGGCGCCGTCGTCGCTGCGCGCGTCGAGGATGATCTTGCCGACCTTGCGTTCGGTGATCAGGGTGGCGGCAGGATCATAGTTGACCAGCAGGTCGATCTTGCCCTGCTCCAGCGCCGCGACCGCTGCGGCGCCCGAGCCGACGCCGATCAGCGAGATGCTGTCAGCCGGAATATCGTGCTGGGCGAGGAAGTGACGGACGAAGAAATCCGACGATGAGCCCGGTGCGGTGATGCCGACCTTCTGGCCCTTGATGGTGTCCGGGCGGGCCGGATCGAAGGTGGCATCCTCGCGACCGGCCATCACCAGGCCCGAATTGCGCGAAAGCAGCACGAAGGCGACCACATCCTTGCCCTTGGCCTGCATCTGGATGGTGTGGTCGTAGAAGCCAACGGCCACATCGGTGGAGTTGGCCACCAGCGCCTGCAGCACCTTGGAGCCGCCCTGCGCGAAGTTCTCCGTCTTTACTTCGAGACCGACGTCCTTGAAATAGCCCTTGGCGTCGGCAATGAAGAACGGAAGGTTGTTGAGGTTGTAGGAACCGACGCTGATGCGCACCGGCGCGTTGTCAGCGCTGCCCGTGGACGCGCCTTCCGCGCGGCCGCTGTTGCTGCATCCGGCCGCGGCCAGCCCGGCCGCGCACAGCGCGACCATCAGGAACTGCTTGTACATCATCCCTCCCAGGAGTGAAGCATCTACGTTGTGGTGGTGGGCAGACACGCCTGTGCCGACCCGACCGGTTTCAGATCATGCCGCTGACGTCCATTGGCGGGCTTGGGTGGCACTGGCCGCGGCGGACGCGGGCGATGTCGCGTATACGCGCCCCTCGAACAGGCGGCGTGCAGTGCGAACCACGCTGGCAATCACCGGCGAATCGCCCGAACTGCGACTGAGGCCCACCTCCAGGGCCCCGCTCGGATGTTCGAGGGTAATGCTGCCGGGAACGGACAGGCATCCGACCAAAGTGTGGGCCAGCGTGCCCGGCGTGACGGCGGCGGTGGCCAGGCCGACCGCGCCGGTAATGGCCAGTGCAGTGTGGCATTGGTGCGGCATGAAATAGCGCACCTGCAGATCGCCCCCATGTTGCGGCGCCGACAGCAGCACCGGCTTGGGAATGACCTTGTTGCCAGCGTCGGCGATGCCCATGCGGGCGCCCGCCTCGATACGCAGCGCTTCGAGCCGCGTCAGCAGGGCGCTGTTCGCATTCAGCTCAGCGGGCAACGCATCGCCGCTCACGCCCAGGTCTTCGGCACGCACCAGCATCATCGGCATGGCGCAGTCCACCAGGCTGACGGGCACGCCATTGATGGTTTCCTGCGCGTGGCCGCTGGGCAGCAGCTTGCCGGTGCGGGCGCCTGCGGCATCAAGGAAGGAGAGCCTGACCGGCGCGGCCGATCCCGGCGTGCCGGCAATACGCGTATCGCCGCGGTAGACCACATTGCCGCCCGGCGTTTCCACGGTGGCAATGATCAGTTTGCCGGTGTTGACGTTGTGGATGCGCACCTCGGTCTGCGGATCCTGTGCCGGCACCAGCCCACGTTCGATGGCGTACGGCCCCACCGCCGCCAGCATGTTGCCGCAGTTGGGCGACGTGTCCACCACCTGCTGCTCCACCCGTACCTGGGCGAACAGGTAGTCCACGTCGGCGTCCGGACGACTCGAGCGGTCGATGATGGCCACCTTGCTGGTCAGCGCGTTGCCACCGCCGATGCCGTCGATCTGCAGCGGATGGCCCGAGCCCATCACTTCCAGCAGCAGGCGATCGCGTTCGGTGGTGTCCGCCGGCAGATCGCTGGCCAGGAAGAACGGGCCCTTGGAGGTGCCGCCGCGCATGAGCACGCAGGGAATGCTGAGCAGATCGTTGGACATACGTGTGCTAGATTGATGCGTATAGGGGATGAATGGCCCCTCTGTGATTCGATACTGGCATGACCCCAATTGATCTGTGAATTGCTGATTTTTGGATGATTGATACCTGATGAGCATCAATTGTGAAATCCTGGATCTGCGCGCGTTCCTGCTGGTGTCCGAGACCCGCAGCTTCCACCGCGCCGCTGAAATCCTGCATGTGTCCCAGCCTGCACTCAGCCGGCGGATCCAGAAGCTGGAGCAGGCCGTGGGTTCGCCGCTGCTGGAGCGCACCACGCGCAGCGTCAGCACCACCGCCGTCGGTGAGAACCTGCTGCCGCTGGTGCGCCGCATGCTGGAAGAGTTCGATGGTTCGCTGTTCTCACTGCGTGGCCGGGAGGACACCCGCGGCGCCACCGTCACCATCGCGTGCCTGCCTACGGCGGCGTTCTACTTCCTGCCCAGCGTGATGGCACGTTTCCACGAAGCGCATCCCAACGTGCGCTTCCGCATCCTGGATATTCCTGCCACAGAGGGGCTACAGGCGGTGGAACGCGGCGAAGTCGAGTTCGGCATCAACTTCATGGGCGCCAACGATCCGAATCTCGACTTCGACGTGCTGGCCGAGGATCCGTTTGTGCTGGCGTGCAGGCGCGATCATCCGCTGGCCCGCAAGCGCAAGGTTGAATGGGCTGACCTGGCCGAGCATCAGCTGATCACGGTGCATCGCACCAGTGGCAACCGCACGCTGCTGGACGGCGCGTTGGCGCGCGAGAACCTCAAGCTGAGCTGGCACTACGAAGTGACCCACCTGTCCACGTCGCTGGGCATGGTCGAGGCAGGTATCGGCGTGTCGGTGCTGCCGAAGATGGCCACGCCGGACGGGGATCATCCCACCCTGGTGACACGTGCCATCGGCAACCCGGTGGTATCGCGCACGATCGGCATCGTCCGCCGCCGGGGCGCCCTGCTCTCGCCCACCGCCGAGCGGTTCCTTCAGATGCTGATGAGCCAGTGGCGCGGGGAGGCTTGAGGCGCGTTGCACCTGGCGGTACCTGGATCTCCATGCACCGCGACATGGCAGACGCGCTTACACAGGGAAGCCGGCCCGCGGCCGGCACTACCCTGCAGTCAGCGTGCGGCTCTCAGCCCCTTGCCCGCCGCATCCAACCGCAGCGAGGCCAGATAGCGGCAGTACTTGCCCACGAAGATGCCGGTGAAACCACCCGCCAGCAGCAGGTAGGCGGCACTGAAACCGGCGCTGGCGGACAGCGAAGGCGACACCGCGAATGCGACTTCGAACCCGTACTTCACCAGGAAGGTGATCAGCAGCAGCGGCAGCACGCTGAAATCCGCGCTGCGCCAGAGCTTACCGGTGCTGCGGTCCAGCGTCAGCTTCAGCCGATTCAACAGCAGCCAGGCAAGCGCGGCACCCGTGGCGATGCCGGCCAGCCACTCGCTCCAGGCGGTCAACGAAGTGCCGAATCGATGACTGATCGACCACGCACCCCAGACGGCGAACAGGAAGGGCACGATCGCCAGCTTCTGCAGCGAGGTCTCGCCCGGCTTCATGGCGGCGATGCCACGGGTGACCAGGAAGGCCAGGAGCAGCCAGACCCAGATCGGCGTCTGCGAGGCGAGTTGCTGGAGCATGTTCATGAGCGGTCCCCTTGATGAGTGGTGGCGAGGTAACCTCGCCTTGGCGCTCACTATTGGCTTTCACCCCGGTTGCAGCCAGTGACAGCTGTCAGCCATCGCCGATTACGCTGCCGGCAGTGGAAGCACGCACCCGGTGCCGCTCGATCCAGTCCAGTGACGGCGCGATGCCGCCGAACGGGAACAGGTGCGGGCTGATCATGCCATGGGCGTCGGTCAGCCCCTGCACGAGACGGTCGACAAACACCTCCGGCCCCGCAGTGCCCAACAGCCTCCCGATCGAGATGCCGTACCTGGCCAGCATCGATGCACTGGCACCCACGCCGCACATCGCGGCGTAGCGCAGCAACCTGGTGATGCTGGCCGGCCCCGGCACACCGACCAGCACCGGAACGTTGATGCCACGGGCGCGCAGCACAGCCAGCCACGCCAGAACGATCTCGGCATCGAAGGCGAACTGGGTGATGATCAACGGCGCCATGCCGCGCGCTTCGATGGCCCGGCACTTGCGTTCAAGCGCCTGCCAGCGACCGTCACTGCTCATCACCGGATGGCCTTCCGGGTGCCCGCCGATACCCACGACTTTGATGCCGAAACGCTCAAGAAGTCCGGTCTCGATGATCGAAGCACTGTCAGCAAACGGCCCGGCAGGCGTGGCGAGGTCACCGGCGATTACCAGGCATTGTTCGACACCGGCCTCGCTGGCAGCACGCTCCAGGAACCGCTCGAGTACCGCACGCGAGCCGATACGGCGCGCAGACAGATGCGGCATCGGTTCGAAGCCGAGCGTGCGCACCATGCGCGCGGCGGCCAGGCGTGCATCGTCGGCCTCGCTGGCCAGCCAGGGAATGGAGATGATCGTGCCGCGCGGTATGCGGCTCGCTTCGGCGCGCAGCGCGGGCATGGACTTCGCGCTGACTTCCAGTGAATAGGTGTTGATGAAGGCTTCCGCCCGCAGTGATCCAGGTGCAGCCATCAACGGGCTCCGCCTGCATTGGCGGCAAGTGGCGAGCTGTTGCGGGCCAGTTCGATGAAGGACTGCAGGTAGTCGATGCCGGTATCCGCCTCGCGTGCACCCAGATAGATCTGCTTGGGGATGCCTTTGGCACCCAGACGCACGGGCACCACGTCCATGCGCGCGGCGTACTCCTCCACCAGCCAGCGCGGCATGGCGGCCACGCCGCGGCCGCTGGCCACCATCTGCATCATGATGTCGGTGGTTTCAATGGCCTTGTGGCGGCGCGGCGTGATGCCAGCCGGCAGCAGGAACTGGTTGTAGATATCCAAGCGCTCGAACGGCACCGGGTAGCTGATCAGCACTTCCTGGCCGAGCTGGCGCGGCTTCACGTAATCCACCTTGGCCAGAGCGTGGCTCTTGGCCACCACGAGCACCTGCTCGTAGTCGAACACCGGGATGAACTTCAGGCCCGGCTTCAGCAACGGATCGGGGGTGACCAGCAGGTCGATTTCGTAGCCGAACAACGCGCCGATGCCGCCGAACTGGAACTTCTGTTTGACGTCCACATCCACGTCCGGCCACGCGGCCAGGTAAGGCGAGACGATCTTCAGCAGCCACTGGTAGCAGGGGTGGCACTCCATGCCGATGCGCAGGGCGCCACGCTCGCCCTGTGCGAACTGGCCCAGCCGCTCCTCGGCCAGGTCCAGCTGTGGCAGCACCCGGTTGGCAACCGCCAGCAGGTACTGCCCGGCCTGGGTCAGGCGCAGGCTGCGGCCTTCGCGCAGCCAGACATCGGTGCCGAGCTGCTGCTCCAGCTTCTTCATGCTGTGGCTCAAGGCTGACTGGGTCAGGTTGAGCACGCCGGCGGCAGCGGTGAGCGAGCCCTGCTGCTCGACCTGCTGCACGATGCTGAGGTGGATCCGTTCCAGCATGACGATGAATCTCATTCATGGATTGGTGAAGTAATACCATTTTACGTCATGGAAAGGCGTGGCTAGCATCGGGTCATGCTTTCACCTACCCGCCCCCTTCGAATCGTCGCCGTTTCCGGCGGACTGCAGCGCCCCTCCAGGGCCGCTACCCTGGCCGAGCATCTACTGGGCCTGCTCGGCGAGGAGACCCATAGCGAGCAGCACCTGGTTGAACTGGGCGAACTGGCCCCGCAGCTGGCCGGTGCGCTCTGGCGTTCGCAGCTGCCCGACATCGTGGAACGCCAGTTGGCCGCCGTCGAGCAGGCCGATGTACTGGTGGTGAGCACGCCGGTCTATCGCGGCTCGTACACAGGGCTGTTCAAGCACTTCTTCGACTTCGTCCATCAGGACGCACTGGTCGACACCCCCATCCTGCTGGCCGCCACCGGGGGCAGCGAGCGCCATTCGCTGGTGATCGACCATCAGCTGCGCCCGCTCTTCAGCTTCTTCCAGGCGCGCACCCTGCCGCTGGGTGTCTACGCCACCGACCGCGATTTCGCCGACGGCCGCGTGCACAACGATGCCCTGATCGAGCGGGCACGGCTGGCGGTGCGGCGAGCCATGCCACTGCTGGCCCTGCCCCGCCATCGCTCTGCAGCCCCTGAGGCCGCCGCAGCACTTTGAATGCCGGATGCCTTCGCCCGCATCCGGATGTCGCCCCGCACTACGGAACGCCTCCCATGACGACCGACACCTTCACCTTCAGCATCACGCGCATCCCCTTCAACGAGGATTACCAGCCCGCCGATGGGACGCGCATCACCACCAATTTCGCCAACCTGGCCCGCGGCGCGGCGCGCCAGGAAAACCTGCGCAACACGATCAGCATGATCAACAATCGCTTCAACGATCTGGCGCACTGGGACAACCCCAGCGCGGACCGCTACGCGGTCGAGCTGGACATCATCTCGGTGGAGATGCACATCGACGGTGCCGATGGCAGTGATCCGTTCCCGCTGATCGAGGTGTTGCGGCCAACCATCGTCGACACCCGCACCGGTGCGCGTACCGAAGGCATCGTCGGCAACAATTTCTCGTCCTACGTGCGTGACTATGACTTCAGCGTGGTGCTGCCGGCCAGCAACGAGGGCAAGGCCACCTTCGGCATTCCGGAGGGATTTGGCGACCTGCACGGCAAGCTGTTCAAGCATTTCCTGGAGTCTGACGCCTACCGCGCCAACTTCAGCAAGGGGCCGGTAATCTGCATCAGCGTTTCCAGCAGCAAGACCTATCACCGCACCGAGAACCATCACCCGATCCTGGGCGTGGAATACCGCCAGGGCGAGTTCTCACCCACTGACCAGTACTTCGACAAGATGGGCCTGCAGGTGCGCTATTTCATGCCGCCGGGCAGCGTAGCGCCGCTGGCGTTCTACTTCCAGGGCGATCTGCTGGGCGATTACTCGAACCTGGAACTGATCGGCACCATCAGCACCATGGAAGCCTTCCAGAAGATCTATCGCCCGGAGATCTACAACGCCAACTCCGTGGCCGGCAAGGTCTACCAGCCCAGCCTGAAGCATCAGGACTATTCGTCCACCCGCATCGTCTACGACCGCGAAGAGCGCAGCCAGCTGGCGGTCAAGCAGGGCAAGTTCACCGAAGAGCACTTCATCAAGCCGTACCGCGCCGTGCTTGAGCAGTGGGCTGCCCGCTGATCCATCGATTTCCCATTCGCCCCCAGGAAACAAGACGCAATGTCGACGAAGAAACTGCTTCCCACCTCCACCGCAGGCAGCTTGCCCAAGCCATCATGGCTGGCCGAGCCCGAGAAGCTCTGGTCACCCTGGAAGCTGCAGGACGACGGCCTGATTGAAGGCAAGCAGGATGCACTGCGCCTGTCCCTGCAGGAACAGCAGCACGCCGGCATCGATATCGTCAGCGACGGCGAGCAGACCCGGCAGCATTTCGTCACCACCTTCATCGAGCACCTCAGCGGTGTCGATTTCGAGAAGCGCGAAACGGTCCGCATCCGCAACCGCTACGATGCAAGCGTGCCGACTGTGGTTGGCGCCGTCAGCCGCCCGAAACCAGTGTTCGTCGAGGATGCGAAGTTCCTGCGCCGGCAGACCACGCAGCCGATCAAATGGGCACTGCCCGGCCCGATGACCATGATCGACACGCTGTATGACGCCCACTACAAGAGCCGTGAGAAGCTGGCCTGGGAATTCGCGAAGATCCTCAACGAGGAAGCGAAGGAGCTGGAAGCCGCCGGTGTCGACATCATCCAGTTCGACGAGCCCGCCTTCAACGTGTTCTTTGACGAAGTGAACGATTGGGGCGTGGCCGCGCTGGAGCGTGCGGTGGAGGGCCTGAAGTGCCAAACGGCGGTGCACATCTGCTACGGCTATGGCATCAAGGCCAACACCGACTGGAAGCAGACACTGGGCTCGGAATGGCGACAGTATGAAGAATCGTTCCCCAAGCTGCAGACCTCCAGCCTCGACATCATCTCGTTGGAATGCCAGAACTCGCACGTACCGATCGACCTGATCGAATTGGTGCGCGGCAAGAAGGTGATGGTGGGCGCCATTGACGTGGCCTCCAATACGGTGGAAACGCCGGAGGATGTGGCCAACACCCTGCGCAAGGCGCTGCAGTTCGTGGATGCCGACAAGCTCTACCCGAGCACCAACTGCGGCATGGCACCACTGCCGCGCGAGGTGGCGCGCGGCAAGCTGCGTGCACTCAGCGCCGGGGCGAAAATCGTGCGTGAGGAGCTTTCGGCGTAGCCCTGGCTGAGGATGTGTACCCTTCTTGGTGCGGGAAGGACGGAACCTGGCCAGGTACAGACCAGGTTCCACCTCGCCCCTGCACTTCGGGCCTGACCGGCATCACGCGCGGCCGTGGCGCCAGCGCTTCTTTGATCCGCCCCATCTCGCTTGCGCCGGCCTCGGCCAGGCGCCTGGCCTGCTGCCGCTGCGTCCGGGTCAGTGCAGGCGAAGGCACGGCGCTCGGTTCGGGCGCATTCTCCACCAGTCGGGCGACAGCGTCGCGCAATGGTAGTTGTGGGCAAAGCCGCGCTGCGCACCAGCGTTCGGCGTAACGCTTCGCCTGACGGGCGCTGGCGGCGGACACGACTTTGGTCTGTGACATCCTTCGGGCGTCCAGTGTCAGGCGGAACCCGAGCACGGCATGCGGCACGATACTGGCCACCGAACGGCCGTTCCACCACAGATCCCAGCGCTCGCCACTCTGCACCCAGCCGGATGGCCGGGTGACATTCATGAAATCTGGACGATGAAATGATGAGCCCATGATGGGAAGCATACGAACGCCCGTCGCACCGGCTGAGATCCGGGCAGCGCCCCCCCAGCACTGCTACGCCTTCACGAAAAGCAATTAATGTGACGTGTCACGGCCGATGCTTGCGATCCACTCCATGTAGCGCGATACGCGCCGGTAATCGCGTTGTGGAGACCATACAACCAACGACAGCATGCAGCGACGAATGCCAATAGTTCGAGCGCAAAGCCCTGCGGGCGTCAGCCGCTGGGGCCGGGCAGCCTGTCCGGATCGGTTCCAGGCCTGTCCGCCAAGTCGTCCTGCGAAGCCACTTTGTGCACGGAACGGGCCGCGCGGGCCAAGACGCCAACGGGAGGTTCAACGCGCAACGATTCTCCCGACCAGGGTATCGATCGCCGCCTCCATGGCACGCGCGGTCTGGTCACCACTCTGGTTGGTGATCACGAAGATGCCCAGATCGTGCTCCGGCATGACGTAGACGTAGCACTGCGAGCGTGGCACGCCACCGTGGTGGGCGTAATAGACACCCTTCTGGCGATCGCCGGCGACGATGTTCCAGAAATAGCCGATGCTGAACTCATCGTCGAATCTGGCCAGAGTGCGATGCGATTCCTGCACCACCGGGCCGTTGGCCAGCTGGAACTGAAGGTATTTCACCATGTCGGGCACCGTTGCCTTGACGTTGCCGGAAGCGCCCCACGGCAACTGTGGCATCGGCGAGGTCGGCACCGGATTGTCGCTGTGGTAGCCGATGGCAAGACGGTCTTTTTCCGCACTCCCCAGCCTGATCCTGATGCTGGTCATTGCTGCGGCGTCGCTGAAGAAGCCACGCAGTAATGACGCGTAGTCGGTCTTGTAGACGCCTTCCAGGATGTGGGCCGTCAGCTCCGTCCCGGCGCTGGAGTAGGCGTACTCTTTCCCGGGCATCCGTGGGATCCGCACGGCGTGCAGATCCCGCAGGAAATCCGGCTTGCCGTACTGCGCATAGAGGGTACTGAGTTCACCGGGCACGCGGTGATCGGTGAAGTCCTCCAACACGGTGTTCGCCCGTTCCGGCAGCATGTTCGGCAGGCCACTGGTGTGCGGCAGCAGGTGACGGACCCGTATGGGTTGGCCCTGGTACTGCAGGTTCGGATAGTCGCCCTGCAGGAAGCTGCGAACGTCATCCTCCAGGCCCACCCTGCCCTCAAGCACTGCACGGGCCATCAGCGTGCCGGCCAGGGTCTTGCCCAGCGAGCCAATCTCATACAGCGTTGCGTCGGTCGGCACATCGGGCTTGCCGGCTATCATCCCGCCGCGATGTCGGATGAAGGTCTTGCCCCGGTACACCACACCGATGGAGGCCGAGTGCAGCAAAGGCTGTTCGATCAGGGCCTGGGCCACCTCGTCGACCGCCGCCCCCACATCGTTCGGCGGTGTCTTCCCGCCCCCGCAGCCGACGGCAAGGAGCACTGCGGATAGCACGACGGCATTGAGCCATTGCCGGTTTCGGGGAGTCGTGGACGTGGATTCCATGCGTCGGCGCTTGAAGGTCGTGGGAACGAGCGGTCACGATAATCGATTGCCATGAGCGGCTGAGGGTGCCATCCGGCACCTCCAGTCGCGTCCTGC
The DNA here is from genome assembly GCF_013004645.1 of Stenotrophomonas africana. Taxonomy (GTDB): domain Bacteria; phylum Pseudomonadota; class Gammaproteobacteria; order Xanthomonadales; family Xanthomonadaceae; genus Stenotrophomonas; species Stenotrophomonas africana. Next base: position 172,777 of record NZ_JABEME010000003.1, read on the forward strand.
CATGAAGCTTCCTCCCCCCTCAGCGCTGGTAGTCCTTCAGGAACAACCAGGTGATCAGCGTGGCATCCGGCCCCTCCGGGTCGGTGAACGGCAGGCCCGACTGGCTGCCGCTCCAGGCATGCCCCATGCCCTGCACCACATAGTGCTGGACCACCGTCCTGCCACCGTAGGCGTAGGTGTCGACGGTATACGCGCGGCCGGCCGGCACCTGGCCGTGATAGGTGCTGGTCGGCACGTACTTCACCGAATCGTTGTCCAGGCCGTCGTCGGCCATGTCATTGGTCTGCAGGAACTGGCGCACGGCCTGCTGGCCGTTCACCGGATTGACGGTCAGGTCGGCGCTGCCATGGAAGACCAGCACCGGCAGCGGTCGCGGCGACGGCGAACCCGAACACTGCCACGCCAGCCGGCCATTGCTGTCAGGCGAATAGATGCTGCCAGCCAGCAACGCATAGGCGCTACCCGAAATCGTGGTCGCGCCCTTGAACATGCCACCGGAATGGATGGCGCCGGCGGCGAACACATCCGAATAGCAGGCCAGCATGATCGAGGTCATCGCACCGCCCGCCGAAATACCGGTGACGTACACACGACGCGGATCAACGCTGTAACCCGCCTTCACCTTGTCCACGATACCGGCCAGGATCGAGGCCTCGCCGCTGCCGCGCGCCTGGTTGATCGGCAGTTGCCAGTTCCAGCAGCGGGCTGGATTGGAGGTGACGTTCTGCCGGGGGTAGACCACGATGAACCCTTCGGTATCGGCCACATCGTTGAAGCCCGACGCCTCGCCCATCAGGTTGGGCCCGTTGACGCAGCCGTGCAACACCAGCAGCAAAGGCAACGGCTGAGTGTCGTCGTAGCCGGCCGGCACCCACACCTGGTACTCGCGGGCGCCGAACAGATTGCCATACAGGCCGATATCCCAATGCCCGGCCGGGCCGGCGGCAACCGCGCTGCCCACCGTCGCCAGCCAGGCACACAACACCAGCAGTACCACCTTGATCGAATCGATTCCGGATTTCATGGCCAGATCCTCATGCGTGAGTCGTGGATGAAGTAGTGCCGGAGACCGCTTCCGGCTGGGGGCGCGCCCAGTATCCGCATCCACGGGCCGCCGCCGACTGGACCTAGGTCCACTCGCTGCTGGCCGATGACACCGCTAGCCTTGGCTGCAGGGGTGGCAACGGGCCATCCGCACGCTCATGCCTGGGGGAGAACCGAATGAAACGGAATTGTTTGAGTCTCATGATCGGCGCGCTGCTGGCCACCGGGCCGGTGCTGGCACAGGACGCACCGACGGCAGGCAGGTCCGCTTCGCCGACCAACCTGGACAGCATCAAGGTCACCGCGCGCAAGCGCGAGGAAACCCTGCAGGAAGTGCCGGTGGCAGTCACCGCCTTCACGTCGGAGGCGCTGGACAGGATGAATGTCCAGGACATCAGCGACCTGGACGCGCAGGTGCCGAACCTGACGATCTACGCGGCGCGCGGCGCCAGCAGCACGGTCACCGCCTACATCCGCGGCATTGGCCAGTCCGACCCTACGTGGGGCGCGGACCCGGGTGTGGGCATCTACCTGGATGATGTCTACATCGCACGCCCGCAGGGCGCACTGCTGGACGTGTTCGATGTCTCGCGCATCGAGGTGCTGCGCGGCCCGCAGGGCACTCTCTATGGCAAGAACACCATTGGCGGTGCGATCAAGTACATCTCGCGCGGCCTGCCCACCCAGACCGAGGGCTTCGCCCAGATCACCGTGGGCAACTACAGCCAGATGGATGCGAAAGCGGCCATCGGTGGCCCGATTGGTGGCGCCGACAGCGGCCTGCGCGCCCGTGTGGCGGTGGCCAGCATGAACCACGACGGGTTTGGCGAGAACACCTTCAACGGCCAGCCGGTCAGCGACAAGCAGATCAACGCGGCACGCCTGAACCTGGGCGCATACGCGGGCGACGACTTCGACGTGCAGTTCGCGCTGGACTGGATCGATGACCAGTCGGGCATGCGCGGCTCGAAGATGCTGGCGCCCAATCCATTCCTGCGCGCCTACCCGCCGATGGACAGTCGCTACGACATCCGCTCGGGCATGCGCAACCTCAACAACGTGGAAACCAAGGGCGCTTCGGCAACGGTGAACTGGCGGCCGAACGAGGATATCGCGGTGAAGTACGTGGTGGCCAAGCGTGAATCGGACAGCGAAGCCAACATCGACTTCGATACCACGCCGATCAAGCTGGCCGACGTGGGCGGCACCTATCACGACGACCAGGTCAGCAACGAAGTGCAGTTGAATTACGATGCCGGCGGCCGCGTGCGCGGCGTGGTCGGCCTGTACCAGTTCAGTGGCGAGGCCGGTGGCCAGATCCAGAACAACTACTTCAGTGCCCAGTTCGCCGACAACCAGGGCAAGGTGCTGACCGACAGCATCGCGCTGTATGCGGACTGGACCTTCGACCTGACCAGCAAGCTGAAGCTCGATGTCGGCGCCCGCTACACCGACGAGGATAAGCGCGCGATCGTGCTCAACCGCCTGTACGCCGACCCGGGCTTCAGCCGGCCGGTGGCGGTGACCGCGGACTTCGACAAGAAGACCAACTTCAAGAACGTCTCGCCCAAGGTCTCGCTGGACTACCAGATCACACCGGACATCATGGTCTACGGGCTGGCCACGCGTGGCTTCAAGTCCGGAGGCTACAACATCCGCGCCAACGCCGTGGCGGTGCCGCGCTCGGCCGAGCCGTTCGACGACGAGACCGTGGACAGCTACGAAGTCGGCAGCAAGATGGCCTTCCTCGACCAGCGCCTGTTCCTCAATCTGTCGGCGTTCTACAACAAATACAGGGACATCCAGCTGTCGGTGTTCACCGGCCTGGATACCAATGGCGATGGCATCGATGATTCCTTCTTCGGTGATTTCACCAATGCTGGCGCCGGTACCGTCAAGGGCCTGGAGGTCGAATATCAGTACCTGCCCAGCCAGCACTGGCTGATTTCCGGCAACCTGGCGTGGCTGGATACCCAGTACGACGAGTACATGGACCGTGGCGTCAATGTTGCCAAACAGATGAAATTCACCAATGCGCCGGAATTCTCCGGTGCGTTCAACGTCGAATACCGCACCGACCTGGCTAACGGCAGCAATCTGTCGGCCCGTGTGAGCTACAGCTACCAGAGCGAAGTGTGGCCGACCACCGACCTCAGTCCGATGATCCGGCAGCAGGGTTACGGACTGGTCAATGCCGGCGTCATCTGGCGCCTGGATGATGCGTGGACCTTCTCGCTGCAGGGCACCAACCTGGCCGACAAGGAATACCGCACTACTGGCTACAACATTCCTGCAGTCGGCACGCTGATTGGCTTCTATGGCCCGCCGCGCCAATATAGCCTCAGCGTCCGTTACGATTTCTAGCGCATCCGTTACGATCTTCAGGAAGCTTCTGCATGACGCAGTCTTACGACGACCTGTACTGGAACAGCGACGATGGCCTGCGCCTGCACGCGCGCGACCATGCAGCGGACGCCCGGCAGGCGCCCCGCGGCACCGTGGTCTGCATTCCCGGCCTGACCCGCAATGGTGCCGATTTCGATGCACTGGCCGAAACACTCACCGCCGAGGGCTGGCGCGTGATCGCCGTCGATCTGCGTGGCCGCGCCGGTTCAGAACGTGCGCATGATCCGTCCAGCTACAACCCGCGCACCTACGCGGATGACATGGTCGCGCTGCTGCGCTCGCAGAACATCGACAAGGCAGTGTTCGTCGGCACCTCGCTGGGTGTTCTGGTGACCATTACCCTCGCCTCGCGTGCACCTGAGCGGATTGCTGGGGCAGTGCTCAATGATGCTGGCCCCAAGGTGCCGCGTGAGGCGCTGGCACGAATCGGCAAGTACGCCGGCAAGCCGGTGCCGCCGATGGATCTGGAACAGGCCACGGCTTACGTGGAATCCATCGGAAAGGCCGCGTTCCCGCGCTTCAGCACCGACGACTGGCGGCAGATGGCGGTGCGCACCTTCCGCCCACGCAGCGATGGCCTGCTGGAACTGGACTACGACCCGGCGGTGATCCGTACCACCCGTCCCTGGCTGCTGTGGTTGCTGCGGCCGGTGCTGTGGCGTGCGGTACGCGGGCTGACCGCACGGGTGCCGGTGCTGGTGGTCCGCGGTGCGTTGTCCGACATTCTGCCGGCCGATGTCGCCCGGCAGATGGCGGCCACCTCGGAGAACGCCCGCCTGGTGGAAGTGCCCGATGTGGGGCACGCACCGATGCTGTCCGAGCCTGAGGCACGTGACGCGATCCTGGCCTTGCTGGAGCGGGTGGCGTGAGTACGGACAGCGGGCTGCCTCCTGCGCTGCAGGCGTTGCAGCAGTGGGCGGCCAGTGAGCGGCTGAGTGGCCTGACCCGCGTGAGCCAGTCACGCATCGATGCCTTTGCCGACGCTACCGGCGACCACAACTGGATCCATGTCGATCCGACGCGGGCGCAGGCACAGATGCCGGGCGGGCATACCATCGCACACGGCTTCCTGTTGCTCTCGCTGACGGTGGAGGACGATGTGGCCGCCCTTGCCGGCTTCCCCGGCATCGCACACGTGCTCAACTACGGCTTGAACAAGGTCCGCTTCCTGGCGCCGGTGCCGAGCGGGTCCGAGGTGCGGGTACGCTCGCAGCTGGTGTCACTGGATGCGCGCCTGCCCGGCCAGTGGCTGCTGACCCAGCGCAAGGCCGTCGAGCGGGTTGCCGATGGCGAGCTGGCACTGGTCGCTGAGCAGCTGTCACTGATCGTGAGCGCCTCCTAGCACCACCCTGCCCGGTTCTCTCCCTACACTGGAGCGATGTTGACGCCCTCCATCGTCCTCTTCGCCTGCATTGCATGGACCGCACTGCTGTTTGGCGTGGCGCTCTGGGGCGAGCGCCGGGGGCACCGGCTTTCGAACGTGTGGCCGCTCATCTATGCACTGTCGCTGGCCGTGCACTGCACCGCGTGGACCTACTACGGCGCCGCGTCGCAAGGCCTGCAATGGGGCTTCCCGATTCCACCGACCCTGGCTGGCATGGCGCTGATCTTTACCTTTGGCCTGCCGTTCCTGCTCCGACTGGGGCGGCTGGCCAAACAGCACAACAGTGCCACCATCGCCGATCTGGTTGTCGCGCGACTGCGGGCCGATCGCGGCCTCGGCTTCACCATCACCCTGGTGGCGCTGTTCGGCATCATTCCCTACATCGCACTGCAGCTGAAAGCCGTCAGCCAGGGCCTGGGCGCCCTGCTCGGTGATCGGTTCGCGCCTGCCGGTGCGCAGCTGGACATGTCGTTCTGGTTCGCGCTGACGATGGCCGCGTTCACCCTGCTGTTCGGTGCACGCAAGGCCTCGGCCACCGAGCCCAACCGCGGCATCGTGGTCGCCTTGGGCGTGGAATCGGTATTGAAACTGGTGGCACTGCTGGCCATTGGCCTGTATGCGGCGCTTTCCGTGCACAAGGCCGGCACGCCGCTGCTGGAAAAGATGGCGCAGCTGCCGCCACCGGCCATCGTGCCGGACTATCTCACCATGGTCGCGCTGGGGGCGATCTCCGCGTTCACCCTGCCGCACCAGTTCCACGTCGGCGTGGTCGAGCTTCGCCAGACCTCGGACCTGAAGACGGCACGCTGGATGTTCCCGGTCTACCTGCTGCTGATCGGACTGCCGTCGGTGCCGATGGCATTGGCCGGTGCCGCGCAGCTGCCCGTCTCGGTATCGCCGGACCTGTACGTCTTGGCGCTGCCGCAGGCCGGTGGCCATCATCTGCTGGCGCTGCTGGCCTATCTGGGCAGCCTGAGCGCTGCCACCGGCATGATGATCCTGTCCGGGCTGACCCTGTCGATCATGCTGGGCAACCATGGCTTCGGTTCGCGCCTGCTCGGCGGCATCGAGGGCGGCGTGGCCAACGCTGACCTGCGACCGCGCGTGCTGGCGTTCCGCCGTGCCGGCATCCTCGCCGTGTTCCTGATGGCGTGGCTGTACAGCAGGGCGATGAGCGACACCGAGGCACTCAGTGATTTCGGCCTGATGTCCTTCACCGCCCTCTCGCAGCTGGCACCGGCGGTGCTGCTGGCGGTGTATCGCCCACGTACGCCCTCCCCGGCCATCATGGCCGGCATCGTGCTGGGCTCATTGGCCTGGCTGTGGCTGGTACTGCTGCCGATGGTGATCCCGGCCGCGACGCCGTCGGTCGGCGCCGACGGGCTGCATTGGTTGTCGGTGGTCTCGCTGCGCGTGCAGCCGGGCCATATCGCCATCAGCATGGGGGCCAGCCTGGCAGTCAACCTGCTGACCGTGGCCCTGGTGTCGCGGGCCGTGCGTCCGTCATTGCCACGGCGGCGGGATGCGGTGGCTGCGGCGTCCCTGCGCAGGACCGCCGGACGCTTCCTTGGCCAAGAGCGTGCGCGCCAGCTGCTGGAGGGCCACGCCGGGCAGATGCTGGATGACGACCGGGTCACCGCCGTCGAGCGCGAGCTGACGGCCGTGGTCGGCGCAGGCATGGCACGGCTGCTGGTGGAGGCCGCCCGTGAGGGCGGCACTGCGCCATTGGATGCAGTGACCCGCGCGGTCGGCGAAGCGACCCAGGTGCTGCGCTTCAATCAGCGCCTGCTGGAGGCGGCGCTGGAGAACATGAGCCAGGGCATCAGCGTGGTCGACGCGCAGCTGCAGCTGGTGGCCTGGAACAGTCGCTACGCCGCGCTGTTCAAGTTTCCGCCGGAGCTGCTGCAGGTGGGGCAGCCGGTGGTCAATCTCACCGCTTGGGCCCTGGGGGAACTGAAGATCGGCGACGCCCCCGGCGACACGCCCACCAAGGCATTGCAGCGCCGCGTCGCGCATATGCGCCGTGGCACGCCCCACCTTTCCGAACGGATCTTCCCCGATGACACCATCGTTGAGATACGCGGCAACCCGATGCCGGGCGGTGGCTATGTCGCCACCTTCACCGATGTCACTGCATTCCGCCGCACGGAAGATGCGCTCAAGCGCAGCAATGAAACCCTGGAACGCCGAGTGCAGGACCGCACCGCCCGTCTGGAACAGGCAGTGCACGAAGCCGAGCGTGCGAACGTGGCCAAGACCCGCTTCCTGACCGCCGTCGGCCACGATCTGATCCAGCCACTGCATGCGGCGCAGCTGCTGACCGAGGCGATGTCGCAGCACATCGAATCCGAGTTCCTCGACAGTTTCCTGCGGCAGATCCGCGGCGCACTGGATTCCACCGATGACCTGCTGTCCGGCCTGCTGGACATCTCGCGGCTGGAAGCCGGTGGACTGGTGGCCGACCCGCGTCCCTTGGCGCTAGCGACCGTACTGGATCCGCTTGCGCAGGAGTTTGCTGTACTGGCGGCGGCGCACGGGCTGCAGTTCCGCCACGTGCGGAGCCAGGCCTGGGTGCATAGCGATCCCCTGCTGCTGCGCCGGGTGCTGCAGAACTTCCTGGCCAATGCCATTCGCTACACCCGCCACGGCGGTGTGTTGCTGGGTGTGCGCCGCCAGGGGCAGGCACTGATGATCGTCGTGCATGACACAGGCCCCGGCATTGCTCCGGAGCAGCAGGCGGTGGTGTTCGAGGAGTTCCACCGGGTCGATCGCAGCAACGGCCAGGGGCTGGGACTGGGCTTGACCATCGCCCACCGCATCGCCGATCTGCTGCATGCACCCTTGTACCTGCGCAGCGTGCCCGGGCACGGCTCGGCCTTCTCGATCAGCGTGCAACGCGCAGCACCGCCTGTGACCCCGCGCAGTTCGCCACCGACGGGTGGCAGCAACGCCCTCAAGGGTATCCGCGTACTGGCAGTGGACAATGACCCGGACGCACTGGAGGCGATGCGGCAACTGCTGCTTTCCTGGGGCTGCGATGTGATCGCGGCAGGCAGCACCGATGACATCGGGCCCTCAGCGCACGAGGCGGCACTGTGGCTGTTCGACTATCACCTGGATGACGGCGATACCGGTGTTGCGCTGTGGCAGCGGCTGGCGGACATGCATGGGCCGCGGCCGACGGTGATCCTCAGTGCGGATACCGGCAGCGATACGCGCGAGGCGGTGCGCGGCGTTGGCCTGTCCCTGCTCAACAAGCCGTTCAAGCCGTTGGCGCTGCGCTGGGCGATCAACCACCTGCTGGCGGCCACTGCCACGCGCTGACCGTTCAGGGCTCGGGCAGCGCTTCGATCTGCCGGGACGGATCGGCCAATCCCATTTCGTGCAGCACGCGGATGGCCTGCGCGCGGTTGCGCACGCCCAGGCGCTCCATGATGCGTGTCATGTGCGCCTTGACCGTGCGCAGCTGTACGCCCAGCCGGTCGGCAATCTGCTTGTTGAGCAGGCCCTCGGCCACCAGCCCCAGCACCTTGTACTGATGTGCCGACAGGCTGGCCAGGCGCGCGGCGAGATCGGCATCCCTGCTGAACGGCGCCACCCGCGCCACCGGTTCGCGCAGCAGCGCCGGGATCCAGCGTTCGCCCTCCAGCACGGACTGCAGCGCGGACTGCAGCTCGTTCAAACCCGAGCTCTTGGGCAGGTAGCCCGCGGCGCCGAGGTCGATGGCGCGCCGGATCACCTGCGGCTCCTCGTTGGCGGAGACGATGATGATCGCCAGGCCCGGCTGCAGCGCACGGATCGTGGCCAGCCCGGCCAGCCCGTGGTTGCCCGGCATGTGCAGGTCCAGCAGCATCAGGTCGATCGACTGGCTCTCGATCGCCTCCAGCACGCTGTCCAGCGAATCCGCCTCGCTGATCTGCAGATCGGCGACCGCCTCTTCCGCCGCGCGATGCAGTGCCGCGCGGAACAAGGGGTGATCGTCGGCGATGAGCAGAGTTGGCATGTCCCGGCGAGATTATCAAATAGCGTGCGGGCGGGAACAGGTACCTAGGTACGCTGGCACCGCAGGAAGGGCTTGCTAGTGTGGTGCGGAGAAGGCCGGCGACCGCAACGCCGCCCACGAGGAAACGCCATGTCATCCGCCCCCACTCCCGATGCCCATGCCTATCCACTGCTGATCAAGCAGCTGCTGCTGATGCCGCTGGCGGTGAGTCCTGGACAGGAAATCGTCTACGGCGACCAGGTCCGATTCGATTACCGCACCCTGCAGGCACGCATCGGCCAGCTGGCCGGCCTGTTGACCTCGATGGGCGTCAGCCACGGCGACACGGTGGCGGTGATGGACTGGGACAGCAACCGCTATCTGGAGGCCTACTTCGCGGTGCCGATGATCGGTGCGGTGCTGATGATGGTGAACGTGCGCCTGGCCCCCGAGCAGATTGCGTACACGCTGAACCACAGCGGCGCGCGGGTGCTCCTGGCCAACCGCGAGTTCCTGCCACTGCTGGACGCCATCGACGAGCAGCTGCCGGACCTGCGCACGCGCATCCTGCTGGACGATGCCGGTGGCCCGCTACCGCCAGGCTTCGCCACCGAGTACGAAGCGGGGTTGCGCGGTGCCACGCCGGTCGTCCGCTTCCCGGACTTCGACGAGAATGCCCGTGCCACGGTGTTCTACACCACCGGAACCACCGGATTGCCCAAGGGGGTCTATTTCAGCCACCGGCAGCTGGTGCTGCATTCGCTGGCGGCGATGGCCGCGCTCGGCGGTGCACCCCGCCAGGGTCGCCTGCATCGTGACGATGTCTACATGCCCATCACCCCGATGTTCCATGTGCACGCGTGGGGCCTGCCCTACGTGGCTACCGCGATGGGCATCAGGCAGGTCTATCCGGGGCGCTACCTGCCTGCGAAGCTGCTGGCGTTGATCGCACGCGAAAAGGTGACCTTCTCGCACTGCGTGCCAACCATCCTGCACATGCTGCTGGCGCACCCGGACGCGGCGCAGACCGACCTGGAGGGCTGGAAGGTGATCATCGGCGGTGCCGCCCTGCCCCGTGCCCTGGCGCAGCGTGCACTGGCACGGGGCATCGACATCTTCGGCGGCTACGGCATGTCCGAGACCTGCCCTCTGCTGACCATCGCCCAGATCGACGTGGACAGCGTGACCGATGCCGATGAGGTGCTGTCACTGCGCACCAAGGCCGGCATACCGGTGCCGCTGGTGGACCTGCGCATCGTCGACCCGGACATGGGTGATGTCGTCCACGATGGCGTCGCCACCGGCGAAGTGGTGGCGCGTGCACCTTGGCTGACCCAGGGCTACCTGCACGATCCCGAGGCTTCGGCAACGCTGTGGGCGGGCGGTTACCTGCACACCGGAGACATCGGCAACATCGACGAAGGCGGCTACCTGCGTGTCACCGATCGCATCAAGGACGTGATCAAGACCGGTGGCGAATGGATCTCCTCGCTCGCGCTGGAAGACATCATCGCACTGCACCCGGCGGTCAGCGAGGTCGCGGTGATCGGTATCGCCGATACGAAATGGGGTGAGCGGCCATTGCCGCTGGTGGTCAGGAAGCCGGGAAGCCATGTGGCCGAAGCGGAGATCATCGAACTGGTCGCAGCACGCAGCCGCGCCGGGGATATCTCACGTTATGCGATTCCGGAGCGGGTCAATTTCGTGGATGCGATCGAGCGCACCAGCGTGGGTAAGATCAACAAGAAGAAGCTACGCGGGTTGCATGATGGGGCGGTGGCTTTGGGTAGCGACTGATGGATTTGGCCTCCGGCTTGCTTCTTTCCTCAAACGGCGGGTAGATTGCCCGGACTTGAAGAAGCAAGGATGCTACATGGCAAGTGTACTGAAGCTCCACCTGCTGCCCCTTGGCGTCCCGAAGTGGCCAGGACAATATACTCAGAACGCTGTAGCGGCCTTTTTCGGCCCGCCACATGTGGCGGCGCTTCCACATCCGATTGCACCTGCCATTGGATTTGCAGCAATGGACTGCGGCTACGGTAATGTTCTTGCGCTTCCTGCACTTGGTTTTGCCGGAATGAATCTGGCCGGAGTTGCCGACTGGGTGCAGCTAGCCAAGTATTTGGAAAGCAAGAGAAATTTACTGATAAGCGCCTTCGACGCTGCGATTTCACCAGCCGGGCCCTGCGTAACAACCTTCCCATTCATGGCCCAACTCGAGAAGAGCGAAAAGAGCAGCGTCGGCTATTTTCTTGGCATGATCTATGCACGATATGCATTGGAAAAGGCCCTATCTCTACAGGCCGGCGCCCTCCAAGTGAATCGCATCCTCCACTTCCATACGGGCGCGACGGCACCGATCACGATCAGCGGCATAGCACCCCCTTTCGCGAACGCGGCGAACCCCGACTTCCTGATTGAGCTGAGCGATGGCAGCTGGGGCCTGCTGGAAGCAAAGGGAACGTTGGGTGTCCGTCGCGCAAGTCAGCTCAAGACGGCGGCGGGTCAGGTGAGCAAGTATGCACAGGTGAATTTCTCGGTGGGTCCAGCAGCCCCTGTGGTGATACCCGTCAAATTCACAGCCATCAGCTATGCGTATGTGCGAAATGGAGATCTGCAGGTCGAATACCTTGATCCTGAAGAAGATGATGATCCAATCGAACGCGTCCGGTTGGGGAAGGCTGAGGCAGTTCCAGTGTTCATGCCCGCTGCAGACTGTCTCCGATTCCTGCAAGCCTGCGGACACTTCGCCAGCCAGGCAGACGATGGCGGAGAAGCCGGGCGGTACATGCACTGGGCCCGCTTCAAGGACGGTCTCTGGTTGGGGGTGCCCAATGATATGTGGAACAGTTTCGAGAAACTTGCCGACCTCATGACGCTGTTCCAAGCAGTCTTTGGAAAGGGATGTGTGAACAGCTGTGCCCCCTTGATCGGGGCGAATTCGATCGACTTCGAAGTGACGTTCACCAGGATGGCAAGCACCCGCCTGCAGCGCCTGGCCGATGACGAAGCCTTCATCTTCAATCAGGACGCGTCCCGACTGCTTGCCAGGGTTGATACTTCCCGGCACTCAAATGAGGCGATCAGGCTGGGAGAATTCGCCAAGGACGTCGCTAATCCGGCGTCTGCCAACGGCATCATCCAGAACCTCAATGGATTGTTGAATTCGCTCCGAAGATTGTCCGAGCTGAAGCTTGGTGATGAGCGTGAGCGATATATCAAGCTCCTGTCCAACGGGCTCTGCATCGCTGACGACGCAGGGCGGAAGTACCTGGATGCCGACCCGCCTTCCAATACCGAGAGGTTCTAGGCTGGAGTCCACTGCTTCCGTGCGATTGCCGGCCAGCGGCCGGCACTACCGGCCCGCAAGCGCACTGAAACGCGCTGCGCTCAGGACGGTCGCTCAGATCCGCGTCGTAGCCATGAACCGTTCGCGGTCCTGCTGCGTGCGGCGGCGGATCTCCTCCAGCGCCTGGCTTTCGGTCGCCTGCAGCATCGCTTCGAACAGACGCTGGAAATGATGGCGCATGGCATTGCGCGCGGCCACCGGATCGCGTGCGCGCAGTGCTTCGAAGATGGCCATGTGTTCGTCGGCACGGCTGGCGCCATCATCATGGCAGACCCGCGAATAGACCTCGGTCACCCGCGGCAGTTCGCTGCGCATGCGCCAGATCTGCTGCACGAAGTACTCCACCACCGGATTGCCTGAGAGGCGGGCAATGGTCAGATGGAAACGGCGATCGTACTCGCCTGCTTCCGCGTCGCTCAGGTCGCGACGGCACAGCGCTTCGGCCAGCACCCGCAGTTCGGCGATGCCGGCATCGTCCAGATTGCTTGCCGCCAGAGCGGCGGCCTCGGCCTCGAATACCGCGCGGGCAGCGGTGAGGTCGAAGGCGCTGACATCCGGCAGCCCGCCGGACGCCTGCGTCGGGCGCGGCTTCACATGCACGCCCGATCCGATGCGGATCGCAATCCAGCCCTGTGCTTCCAGTGCAATCTCGGCTTCGCGGATGGTGACCCGGCTGACACCGAACCGTTCGGCCAGTTCACGCTCGCCCGGCAGCCGCGAGCCTGGCGGAAATTCGCCGTCCTCGATCAGCTTGCGGAGCTTGGCAGCGATGGTCTGGTAAAGGCGGTTGGCGGACATGCGGCTGACCCTTGGCGATTCCTTCCGGGTCCCTGCCCTGCCACCGCGGCCGGCAAGGGTCCGGTTGGAGCGACGGCGCGACCACTGGCCACGCCGCCTTGTTCAGAACTTGTATCGTACACCGAAATACGCACGCCGCCCGTAGGTCACCACTTCGCGGAAGTTCCCATAAAGCGGCTGGTAGGCCACGCGCGGCTCGTTGGTCAGGTTCATCATCTCCAGCGACAGCGACAACTGCTTGTTCACCCGGTAGCGCAGGCGCAGGTCCACGCTGGTGTTGTCATCGTAGTAGCGGTTCTGCTGCGCGGTATTGCCGGTGAAGTCCTGGTAGTAGTGCGAGCGGAACTTGCCGATGGCCTGGATGTTGAAACGTCCGACGTCCCAGTAGATCGAACCTGACAGGACGTGCCGCGAGAAGCCACTGAGACCCGCCGGCGGCACGATCGCCGGAATGATCGTGCCATCACTGGCCAGCTGCTCGCCCAGTCGCGAGTCCTGGGTCCGGTAGTCGGCATCGGCGTAGTTGTAACTGACCTTGAAGCCCAGTCCGTCGAACGGCTTGGGCAGGTACGACAGTCGATGGGTGGCGGTCAGCTCGAAGCCGGTCAGCGTGCTGTCCTCGTCGGTGGTTACCTGCTGGCGTACCGGCACGGTCACGCTCTGGCCGTCGATGGTGTAGGTCTCCGGCACCAGCGCGGTGGAGGTCCCGCCGTTGAACTGCTTCCAGTACACCGCGCCGGCCAGCATCGTGTCCGGGTTCGGGTACCACTCCAGTGACAGGTCGCCGTTCCAGGACATCAGCGGCTGCGCGGCGGGGTTGCCACTGGCGCTGATGTCATCCAGCGCATCGGCCAGATTGCCGTAGGTGGCATCGCTGCTCACGTTGATGGTGCGCCCGGCACCCAGCGCGGCGATGTCCGGCCGTGACATCGCGCGGTATGCACCGACCCGCAGCAACACGTCCGGGCGCAGTTCGAAGGCCGCGTTGAGGCTGGGCAGCAGCTTGTCGTTGCCCGCCTTGAACACCTGCGTGCTGTACTCGCCGGTGGGTTGCAGGCGGATCGTGCCGTCACCGTTGTCCTCGATACGCAGCCCGGTACGCACGCCCTCAGAACGCACATCGGTCTTGACCCAGCGCAGGCCGAGGTTGCCGGTCACCGGCAAGCCGAACAGGCTGCTGCTGAACTCACCCATCAGATAGAGGGCGCGCGTCTTCTCGGTGATATCGACATTGTTCGGATCCTGGAAACCCGGATCCAGCCCACTGTCGAGGCTGCCGCGGAACGACTGGTACAGGCAGTTCGGATCGAAGTACGCCCACGAGGAGATCGTGTTGCCGCTGGCGGCATCCATGAAATCATCCTGTGGGAACGGCGCGCGGCAGGCCCGGTTGGCGGCGATGATCTTCGCCTTGTCGGCCGCCACGCGCTGGTCGTAGTCGGTTACCAGGGTGTTGTCGCGCAGGCGATAGTCGGCCTGGCTGGCGCGCACGCCGCCCTTGATGCGGGTGAAGAAACCGGACTCGGGCATGAAGCTGGCATCGAAGCGGCCGGCCTTGATCCTGTGGTCATTCTCCGTTGCGCTGGAGGTGACGCGCGCCGCGCCGGTGTAGGCGTCCCAGTTGTTGGGGTCGAAGCTCGGCGCCAGGGCAACACTGGGCACTTCGCCGTGCCAGTCCCAGTCATAGTCCACGTAGCCGGTGGCACCACTGCTGATGCCCGGCACGATGGCATTGTTGACGTCGCGCTGGTTGGCGCGCAGGCGGGTCATGCGCTCGCTGTCGAGGCGATTGGTGTGCGAGTACGAAAGATCGGTGGACAGTTCCCAGGCCGGGGTCGGTCGCAGGATCAGGTTCAGGCCGCCACCGGTGTATTCCTCGCCGCGCCAGTAGCGGTTGGAAGTAGAGTCGATCGAGGTGCTGCCATGCAGGTGGCGCACGATACCGCCCTGGCCAACCTCGCGCCGGGTGATGCCGCGGCGGGCGTTGGACAGGCCCAGATCGCTGCGGTTCTCGTACCAGTTGCGCTGGGTGTGTTCGAAGTCGAGGTTCACTTCAACCACGTCATTGGGCCGCCACTGCAGTGCGGCGAACTCGCTCTGCCGGTCGTTGCGCTCCTGCTTGAGGCGGTAGATGCGGCTGCTTGGCACCAGGTAGTACGGCGCGCCGTTGGCGATGGCCTGCGCGGACACTTCATTGCAGTTGGCATTGCCCACGTTCTGCGTGCCATCGCAGGCATACCAGGTGGAACCGCTGGTGATGCTCTCTTCCGGATCGGTACCGTCCAGGCGCTGGAAGCCCAGCGAGATGCCCAGCTTCTGACCATTACCGAACTCGAACTGGTCGATGTAGCTGGCGGTGCCACGGTAGCCGATGCCGTCGTCGTCGCGGTACTTCTTGTCATACTCGGCCCAGCTGCCACGCAGATCGATCTGCGCCGAGCGCTTGCCGTACTCCAGTGGGCGCACTGTTTCCAGGCCGATGGTGCCAGCCACACCGCCTTCGATGATGTCGGCGCGCTGGGTCTTGTAGATGGCCACCGTATTGATCAGCTCGGCGGGGAACATGTTGAAGTTCACCGAGCGGTCGCCGCTGCCGTTGGTGATTTCGCGGCCATTGAAGTTGGTACTGCTGAGGAAGGCGCCGAGGCCACGGATCGATATCTCCGATGCACCGGTCTTGTCTCGGGTCGAGGCGGCGCCGGTCAGGGTCTCGATCGCATCGGCCAGCGAGGGCGCCGGCAGGTCGCCGATGTCATCGGCCGAGAGGACGTCGGCAATGACGGTGTCGTCGCGCTTCTTGTTGATCGAACTCTGCATCGATTCGCGGATGCCCGTGACCTGCACCTGGTCCAGCGTGGTGGGATCCTGCCCTGCCGCGTCCCTGCTGGATTGCGCCTGGGCTGTGGGCAGGCCCGCCAGCACGGCGAGCAACGCCACGATCAGGGGTGTGGGGGACAACGAGATGCTGTGCACTGCTCCGGCGGGTCGCCGCATGGTTTCCTCCTCCCAAAGGATCGCCTGCATGTCAGGCGTGGGACGCAGCTTCGGCACGGCGACATGAAAATGTCAACCAATTGGTATGCAATTGTTCAAATGCCTTTGATCCATACCAGTTGACCGCAATTTAATGTGCTCATGCAGCATGACTTTGCGCGGACGCTGGCTTACAACAGTCCCGAAAGTGGTATGCAGGCCCACCCTGAAACGACGGCCCGGCCGTCCCTGGAAGGATTTCATGCGCACTCACCCGCTGGCGTGTCACCGATCCAATAATCTATGGCTTTTTTGCCTGACCACTGGCTTAGCATTGTGCCTGACCACTTCAGCAGCAAGTGCAGCCAGCTGGCTCGTCCATGATGTCGCCGAGTTCGCTACCGCCGCTTCGGCGCTGCAGCCCGGCGATGAAATCGTGCTGGCTGACGGCACCTGGGCCGATGCCCGGCTGCTGCTGAAGGGCCAAGGCACAGCGGCAGCACCAATCACGCTGCGCGCTCAGACCCCGGGCAACGTGATTCTCAGCGGCCGATCGGACCTGCGCTTGGCAGGGAGCTACCTGCAGGTGTCCAACCTGGTGTTCCGCAACGGCTATACGCCGGGCGATGCGGTGGTGGCGTTCCGTGAATCCAGCAAAGCGGTGGCCAGCCACAGCCGGGTCACCGGCCTGGTGATCGACGACTACGCCAACCCCGATGCCAGTGACCAGGACTACTGGGTTTCCTTCTATGGCAGCCACAACCGCCTCGACCACAGCCAGCTGCGCGGCAAGACCAACGCCGGGCCGACCGTGGTGGTGGTGCGCGATGCCACCCAAGGCCTGGACAACCAGCACCGCATCGACCACAACTGGTTCGGGCCGCGTCCGGCGCTGGGCGTCAACGGCGGTGAAACGATCCGCGTCGGCACCAGTGACACCTCGCTGAGCAATTCCAACAGCACGGTGGAGAACAACTGGTTCGAAGGCTGCGACGGCGAAACCGAAATCGTCAGCAACAAGTCCGGTGGCAACACCTACCGTGGCAACGTGTTCTACCGTTCGGCCGGCGCATTGACCCTGCGCCATGGCAACAGCAACCGCGTAATTGACAACGTCTTCCTGGGGGATGACAAAGCCGGCACAGGCGGCGTACGCATCATCAACGCCGACCAGATCGTCAGCAACAACTACTTCGAACGGCTGGCCGGGTCCAGCAACCGTTCGGCACTGGCGGTGATGGATGCGCAGGCCAGCCCGCCACTGTCCGGCTATGCGCCGGTGGTGAATGCCACCATCAGCCGCAATACCTTCGTGGACGTGGCGAAGATCAGTTTCGGCGTGGGCCACGATGAGGCCAAGGGCATCGTGGTCGCCGCCAGCAACAGTCGCTTCAGCGCCAACCTGATCGTCAACCGCAGCAGCAGGAACCCGCCCAATGCCGCCAGTTCGCTGGCTGGCATCGACTTCAGTAGCAACATGCAGTCGCCGGCAGCCAGCACCGTGTTTCCGGGAGGCGTAGAGGGCCGTAGCGTCATCCTGCAGCAGGCTGACAGCGGACTATGGGTGCCCACGCCTGCCCTGCCCGCCGTGGGCGCCGATCCTGCCCTGGCAATGACCGCGCGCGAGGCGACCGGCGTCGCCTGGTATCCCAAGGTGGGCGAAGTTGCCCTGTCACGCACCCGCAATGGAGTTGATCGATGAGGTTGCAGCCGCTGTTCGTCTCCCTGGCCTTGGCCTGTCCCGTTGCCTTGATGCCGGCCGCCCCGCTGCTGGCGGCTCCGGCCACCGTCGCGCGACAGTCCGATGCGGCACCTGTGCTGGTCACCGCCGCACAGTGGCAGCAGATGGCCAGTGAAGGCAGCCGCTACCCGTGGTTCGCCAAGGAGCAGGCGCGCACCGAGGCAACGCTGAAGAAGATGATGAAGGCCGGTATCGACGTGCCGGTGCCCAGGGACAAAGGCGGCGGGCGCACGCATGAACAGCACAAGCGCAATTACCAGGCGCTGCTGGCGGCCGGCACCCTGTACCGGCTGACCGGCGACAAGGCCTATGTCGCGTACTCGCGCGACATGCTGCTGCAGTACGCCCAGCTCTACCCGACGCTGGGCCCGCACCCGGAGGGTCGCGGCCAGATTCCCGGCCGCGTGTTCTGGCAGGTGCTCAACGATTCGGTGTGGCTGGTCAACGCCATCCAGGGCTATGACGCGATCCGTGATGTGCTGTCCGCCGAGGACCGCGACACCATCGAATCGAAAGTGTTCCGGCCAATGGCGGAGTTCCTGGCGAGCGAACCGAAGAACTACGACCAGATCCACAACCACGCTACCTGGGCGGTGGCCGCCACCGGCATGACCGGCTACGTGTTGCATGACCCGGAACTGGTGGAGAAATCCCTGCGCGGCAGCCGGAAGGACGACACGTTCGGCTTCCTGCGGCAGATCGACCTGCTGTTCTCGCCCGATGGCTACTACGAGGAAGGCCCCTACTACCAGCGCTATGCGTTGGCGCCGTTTCTGCTGTTCGCCAACGCCATCGAGCGCAACGAGCCGCAGCGGAGGATCTTCGCGCGCCGTGACGGCGTGCTGTTGAAGGCCGTGGATGTGCTCGTGCAGACCAGCTACGGCGGCCTGTTCTTCCCGATCAACGACGCCATCCTGGACAAGGGCATCGACACCGAAGAGCTGGTGGCTGGTATCGGCATTGCTTACGCACGCACCGGTGATGACCGCCTGTTGTCGGTGGCCCAGCAGCAGAAGCGCCTGCTGTTGTCGCCCGAAGGCCTGCAGGTGGCACAGGCACTGGCCGCCAACAAGGCCAAGCCCTTCGACTACCGGCCGATGCTGCTGCGCGATGGCCCTGACGGCAATCGCGGCGGCCTGGCGATCCTGCGCATGAACGGCGAACGCGGTCAGGCGCTGGTGCAGAAGGACACGATGCAGGGCATGGGACACGGCCACTTCGACAAGCTCAACTGGCTGTTCTACGACAACGGCAACCCGGTGGTGACCGACTACGGCGCCGCCCGCTTCCTCAATGTGGAAGCCAAGCGTGGGGGCATCTACCTGGCCGAGAACCGCAGCTGGGCCAAGCAGACCGTGGCCCACAACACCCTGGTGGTGGACGAGCAGAGCCACTTCAAGGGCGACTGGAAGCGCGGTGAGGAGCATGCCCCGCAGGTGCGCTTCTTCCAGGCCGATGCCGATACCCAGATTGCCTCGGCAACGATGCGCGATGCCTATCCCGGCGTGGTGTTTACCCGCACCCAGGCGCTGCTGCGCCACCCTGACCTGGGTCTGCCGGTGGTGCTGGACCTGCTGCAGGTGCACGGTGACAAGGCCGCGCGCTACGACCTGCCGCTGCACTTCAACGGCCACATCGTCACCACCGGCTTCGAGGCCGAACACTTCCCCGCCCAGCGCCCGGTGCTGGGCAAGGACAACGGCTACCAGCACCTGTGGCTGGATGCACGCAGCAAACCCGGCAGCGAGCCGCGTTCGCTGGCCTGGCTGCTGGATGGACGCTTCTATACCTACCGCTTCGGCAGCAGTGCGCCGGCACAGGCGCTGCTGTTGGAAAGCGGTGCGAACGATCCGGAATTCAACCTGCGCCGCGAACCGGCCCTGCTGCAGCGCGTGGAAGGCCAGAAGGAGGTGACCTTCTTCAGCGTGCTGGAGCCGCATGGCGAGTACAACGGCACTGCCGAGTACGTGCACGGCGCCGACAGCCGCATCAAGGAGATTGTGCGTACCCGCGGCCACGATGCCGAGGTAATCGAGCTGCGCCTGGCCAGCGGTGCACGCATCGCCCTCGGCGTGGCCGATGACAGCAGCGCCCAGGGCGAGCGCAGCGTGACCGTCGATGGTCACGCCTACCGCTGGAGCGGCAGCCACGCGCGCATGGACCGCAGCAAGGGTGACGCGAAATGAACGGCCCTGCGGTGGTGGATCAGCTGCGCAAGGTCCCGGTACGTTCGGCCGTACGCTGGCTGATCGTCGGCCTGATCGCTGTGGCCACGGTGATCAACTACATTGACCGCAACGCACTGGCGGTGATGTGGCCGGAAATCGCCAAGGAAGTGGGCGCGACAAAGGATGACTACGCGCTGCTGGTGACGGTGTTCATGCTGTTCTACGCGGCCGGCCAGTTCCTGTTCGGCCGTCTGTTCGACATGATCGGTACGCGCCTGGGTTTCGCCCTGTCGATCAGCGTGTGGTCGATCTCCATTGCCCTGCACTCGATCACCCATTCGATGCTGTCCTTCAGCCTGGTGCGGGCGATGCTCGGCATCAGCGAGGCCGGCGCCTGGCCGGGCGCGGTGAAGGCCAATGCCGAGTGGTTCCCGGCACGCGAACGCGCACTGGCGCAGGGCGTGTTCAATGCCGGCGCGTCGATCGGCGCGATCGTGTCCGCACCGGCCATCGCCGGCCTGTACCTGTGGCTGGGCTGGCGCGGCACCTTCGTGCTGGTCGGTGCCATCGGCTTCCTGTGGCTGCTGCCGTGGCTGTTCGTCTACCGCGCCGGCCCGGACAAGCACCCCTGGGTGAGCGATGCCGAACGCCGCTTGATCATGGAAGACCGGGCTGGGCAGCAGGACGCCACCGCGCCCAAGGTGAGCGTGCGTTCGCTGCTGGCCCACCGGCAAAGCTGGGGCATGCTCGCCTGCCGCTTCCTGCTGGACCCGATCTGGTGGCTGTTCGTGTCCTGGCTGCCGATCTATCTCGCTGAAACCTTCGGCTTCGACATCAAGCAGATCGGCCTGTTCGCCTGGGTGCCGTTTGTCGGTGCCATGCTGGGCAGCCTCAGTGGTGGCTGGCTGTCCGGGCGGATGATCCGCGCCGGGCACAGCGTGGACCGCGCCCGCAAGCTGGCCATCACGCTGGGCTGCGTGATCATGGCCCCTGCCCTGCTGGGCGCGGTGCTGGCCAACCAGCCATTGCTTGCCGTGCTGGCCATCGCCGCGGTGCTGTTTGGCTTCCAGGTGGCCATCGGCAACATCCAGACCCTGCCGGGCGACCTGTTCGACGGCAGCTCAGTGGGCACGCTGGCAGGCCTGGGTGGCCTGGCCGCCGTGGCCGGCACCTTGATCACCACCTGGCTGGTGCCGGTGCTGACCCGCCACTCCTATGCCCCGATCTTCATCCTCGTTGCCGCGCTGGTGCCGCTGTCGCTGGCCGCGCTGTGGTGGTGGACCGGACCTATCCAGAAGCTCGACCGCCGCGGCGATTGAGCCTGCAGTTCTCTTTCATTCCCCCGCAAACCAAGGAGTTTTCCGCATGTCGTTCCAGGACAAGGTGGCCATTGTCACCGGCGGCGGCCGCGATATCGGTCGCGCCGTCTCGATCAAGCTGGCTGCCGCCGGTGCACGTGTCTGCATCAACTACGCCAACGATGAAGCCAGTGCCCAGGAAACGCTGGCGCAGATCCAGGCGGCCGGTGGCCAGGCCATCGTGCATCGCGCCGACGTCACCGATGCCGCTGCCGTGGCCGGCCTGGTCGCTTCGGCACAGGCCGCGTTCGGCGAGCGCATTGACCTGCTGGTGAACGTGGCCGGTGGCATGGTGCAGCGTCGGCCGCTGGCCGAGATCGACCCGGCGTTCTTCCACACCGTGATGGACCTGAACCTGACCTCGACCTACCTGACCACGCACGCGGTGGTTCCGCACATGCGCGAAGGCGCGGCCATCGTCAACTTCGCTTCGCAGGCGGGGCGTGATGGTGGCGGCCCGGGCGCATCGATCTACGCCACCGCCAAGGCGGCGGTGATGACCTTCACCCGTGCCATGGCCAAGGAACTGGGGCCGAAGGGTATCCGGGTGAACGCGCTGTGCTGCGGCATGATCGCCACCCGCTTCCACGACGAATTCACCAAGCCGGAAGTGCGCACAGCGGTTGCCGGCGCCACCCCGCTGCGCCGCCAGGGTGCGCCGGACGAAGCCGCTGACGCCGCTGTATTCCTGGCCTCGGATGCGGCGGCGTTCATTACCGGTGCGAATCTGGACGTCAACGGCGGCACCTACTTCTCCTGACCTGAGCGGATACCTGCCATGCAGCGCTGGATCACCCTGCTTTCGCTGGCCTTCGGCGCTGCCGTGGCCGCCCCCGCCACCCAGGCTGCACCGGTCTGGGTAACTGCCTGGACCGCCTCGCCGGCACCGGATCGCAAGGATGGCACCGCCGAGGCACCCGTACAGTTCGCGGCGCAGACCGTGCGCCAGGACATGCGTATCGGCAGCCGTGGTGATGCGCTGCGGCTGCGCATCAGCAACGAGCTCGGCACGTCGCCCTTGCGGATCGAAGACCTGCGCGTAGGCTTGAAGAACGGCAAGGTTGCACCACTGCCGGTAACGGTGGATGGGCGCGCGGTCATCGAGGTGCCGGTGGGCGCCGCGCTGCTGAGCGACCCGGTGCCGATGCCCTTGGTGGCGCTGCAGGAAATCAGCGTGAGTGCGTATTTTCCGCAGCCCACCCGCCCCGCCGTGCGCCGCACCGAGCTTCGGGTAGCGGACGGCAGGCAGACAACCGTCGCCGACAGCGTGCGCCTGGGCTACCAGCAGAACGTGTTCTCGGCAGTGATGGTGCGGCGCGCAGATCGTCCACAGGTGATCGTGGCGCTGGGTGACTCCATCACGGAAGGCGCCACCGCCCGTCGCGGCACCTTCAACCAGTGGCCGGAGCGATTGGCGCAGCGCCTGCAGCAGGCCTGCCCGAACCGGTTCGTGGTGCTCAACCAGGGCATCAGCGGCAACAAGCTGCTTGACCATGGCCGCAGCCACAGCGCCCTGTCACGATTGGATCGCGACGTGATCGCGGTGGCCGATGCCGATCAGGTGATCCTGTTCGAAGGCATCAACGACATCCGCCACGGAGGGGGCGCGCAGCCGCTGCCCGGGCGCAATGCGGCGGACATGCTGCTGGGCTATCAGCAGGTTGCGGCACGACTGCATGCGCACGGCATCCGCGCCTGGCTGGGTACGTTGACCCCATTCGGCGGTTCCGAGCGCTACGAGCCCGTCTCCGCAGCCACTCGCACCACGATCAACCAGTGGGCACGCGGTGGGAAGACCGGGTTCGATGGCATCATCGATTTCGATGCCGCGCTGCGTGACCCGAAGGCAGCGGAATCGTTGCCCAATGACATCACCCGCGACCATCTGCATCCCAACGACGAGGGCTACCGGCGCATGGCCGATGCCATCGATCTGCGCATGCTGGGCTGCACCACCCCCGAGTGAGAGAGAACCGATGAGCCGCGTCGTTTGTTTCGGTGAGTTGCTGCTGCGCCTGGGTGCGCCCGGTCGTGAACTGCTGCTGCAGACGCCGCAGCTGCAGGTCCATGTGGGAGGCGCCGAGGCCAATGTTGCGGTCTCGCTGGCCTGCCTGGGCCACAATGTGCAGATGGTCAGCACGGTACCCGGCAACGCGCTGGGCCGGCATGCCGTGGCCGAGCTGCGGCGGCATGGCGTGGGCGTGGCCGGCGTGCGTGAAGTGGAGGGTGACCGCATGGGTCTGTACTTCCTGGCGACCGGTGCGGTGCAGCGCGCCAGTGAAGTGGTGTATGACCGGGCGGGTTCTGCATTCGCGAACACCAATGCCAGTGACCATGCGTGGCCCGCCCTGCTGTCCGGCGCGCGCCTGCTGCATGTCTCCGGCGTCAGCCCGGCGCTGGGCGCCAACGTGGCCGAGTCGGTGCTGGGGGCCGCGCGTGCGGCTCGCGCGGCCGGTGTGCAGGTGTCCTTCGACGGCAATTACCGTCGCTCATTGTGGCGACGCTGGGATGGCGACGCAGCGGCGATCCTGCGAGAGCTGTTCGCCGAGGCCGACATTGCCTTTGCCGATCATCGGGACATCGAACTGGTGCTGGGGCTGCACTTCCCGCAGGACGATGCGGTCGCCCGAACCGAAGCCGCTGCGGCCGCCGCCTTTGCCGCATTCCCGCATCTGCAGTGGCTGGCGTGCACCCAGCGCGATGTGGTGAGTGCAGACCATCACATTCTGGGCGCGCTGCTGCTCGGCCGCGACGGCACGCGGGCGCAGGCACCACCGCGCCCGCTGCCCGGTATCGTTGATCGCATCGGGGGCGGCGATGCCTTTGCCGCCGGCATCCTGCACGGATTGCTGTCCGGGCTCGACGCAGAAAGCACCGTGCGCTTCGGACTGGCTGCGGGCGCGTTGAAGCACGCCATTCCCGGCGACTTCAGCCCGGTAGCTGAGGCGCAGGTGCTGGCTCTGCTGGGCAATGGAGGTGCGGATGTCCAGCGCTGAATGCCGAACGCGCGTGGTCACCCCGCCGGGGTGGCGACGAAGCGACGGTTGGGACGCAGATAGATGCTGCCGGAACGGGCATCCAGCAGGATGTTGAACTGCTGCAGGACTTCGCTGCCAAGCGTCCCGCCGTCCGTGGAGCCATCGTCATCGACGGTGATCGAGGCTTTCGGCCCCTTCAGTTGCAGGGTCGAGATGCTGGCCACGGGCACGCGCACGTCCACCGCGCGGATCTTCCGGCCCGCGCTGCCACTGAACTGTGATGTTCCAAGTCGTTCCGGAAACGCTTCCTGCAGGCGGTGGGCGGTGCCGAAGACATAGGACAGGTCGATGTTGCCGTTGCTGCCGGTGTCCAGGGTAAGCCAGGGGGCGAAAGTGCTGCTGCCGTTGCCGAGCGTGACCTGGATGGCCGGAATATTGTCGATCCAGCGCACGTTGGCCCGGACATACCCGGCAAGGTCGGGAACCTCGTCATGCAGACGCAGCAGGCTGCGGTCGTAGTCGACCTCCAGCACCTTGCCCTGGAAGAAGGTCCAGCCCAGTACCGCATCGAAGGGGCGCCCCGTGTAGTCGATCACCACGGCTCCCATCGGTCGCTGCACGCCGCCGATCTGCACGGCGTTGTGCGTGCTGTAGTCGAGAAGCGTGACGCCATCGGAACCGGTGTTCTCACTCTGGTCGTCAATGACCAGCTTCGCGTCCTGCTGGATGTGCCTGGCAACGGCCATGGCCGACGCGCCTGTATCGACGAGAAAGCGCAGTGGTCGCGAGCCGTTGATCGTACCCTCCACGTAGATCCGGTGATCCTTGCCCAGCTCGAAGGGAACTTCGGTGACCGCAGCACCTGCTGCGAAAGGCACCAGCATGATCAACATCGCGCATGGAAGCGCAGTACGAGGCAGTTCGCACATCCGAGAGCTCCTTCGGTCAGTAGAGCTGCAGCAGCGGTTGCCCGGCTCATTGCAGGTTGGATGCAGCTGCCGGTGAAAAGCTTTAATGCGCCGGAACTGCTTCACCGGCACGCCACCAGAACCGGATCATCGTCCGGAGATCCACGCCTCAAGTGCTGCGGTGTCCCGCATGTCGCCGGTATAGCGATGATCGGGCACGTGCGGTTCGTTCGAGCCACGCACCCGCCCCCGGAACACCTTCATCGGCACCGAAATCCTGGCCAGCCCGCTTGGCAGCCGCTCTGGCCGCACGTCCATGTAGAGACTGTCGGCCGATGTCTCGACGCCTACCTGCACCGCGCCCAACCGCTTCCACAGGTCCAGCGCATCCAGGCAGGCCGAACCACAGGCGGCATCAGCCACGATCACCACCCTGCCCTTGCGCAGCGGTGCGGCCAGGCCTGAGGCTGGTGCTGTATTTGCGCTGGCCTCGGATGGCTCGCGCCACAATGCCTCACCCCGGCCGCGTGCCTGTGCCATGCCCACCGTCACCGACTCCAGCATGCGACGCAGCTCTGGCGACGCGTCGGGCGCCTGCACCAGCTTCTGCAGGAAGCTGCGCAACTGGGCGATGTTGGCCTCGGAGGTCCGCCACTCCACCCAGCTGGGGTCGGGCAGCACGTCCACGGCGGCCCGGCCCCAGATCAATCGCGCCAGTTCGATGCTCCATTGCGAAGCTCCGCCGCTGTTGCCACGCACGTCCAGCACGACCGACGGTGCCTGCTGCAGTGCTTCGGCTTTCGGAGCAAGCTGCTCAAGCAGGGCGGTCAGTTCCTTGAAGTTCTGCTCCGTGGGGTCGGCATTGAAGCTGCTGGTGGTGATCCAGTAGCCGCCATCAGGCATGATGTGCCAGCCGTTGGCCGGGCGGAAGCTGCGCCGGGTATCGGCCAGACGCTCCTTGCGCTGTGCCGCCTGCAGTGGCTGCCACTGCAGTGCGTAGGATTTCTTGCGTCCATCCACCTGGAAAACGCAGGTGCGCAGCGTGGGCACGAACGGATTGCCCTGATCCAGCAGCACTTCGCCACCACCGTGGATGCGGCTGGCCAGCAGGTTCCAGCGCCCGCTGAAGTCACCCACCCGCCGTGCGGCCAACGTCTGCGCATCGATGCCATCACAGGAAAGCAATCGAGCCCCCAGCGGCGGATGGCCCGGACCACCGCCCACGGTCATGACCAACTGCGCATCGCCGTCGAAGCCGGTCAGGAACCCGGGCCATTGCGTTGGAACATCGGGAGCGCCGGCAAGCGCGTTGAGGCTGACATGCCCGTCGTTGAAGAACGCCGCATAGCCCTTCATCGCCCACCAGTAGCCCTGATAGTTGGTGACCCGATTCGCGCGCGAGCGTGCAAGCGCCTGGGCCTCGTCGAGCTGCGCGCCGAACCAGGGATTCCGCAGATCCACCGCGCCCGGATGACTGCCACGCAGGGCGGCGTCGGCAGCGTCCAGATCCTTCAACAGCGTGTCCGGCCAATCATTCGGCGCACCTTTCGCGGTGGGTGCCGCGAGCACCGCACCGAGCAGCAGCCATGCAATGACCATGGATTCATCCATTTCCCGGAACAAGCACGAGTCTCGCAGTTTTCCAGCCCGGTGTACCGCGCCCGCCACAACGGGCGCGGCCGCACATCAATGCAGCGGCACCTTCAGCACCGACGGCGCATTGACTGGCGAGCTGAAGGTCACCGCCCCACCCAGCTGGCTGATGCCCGCATAGCGCAGGTCCACGGTATCGACCACGAGGGTCAGGCGGCTGCCGGCTGGAAGGTTCCAGCTGCTCGCTTCCAGCCGCAGGTCGAGCGTTTTCGCCTGGCCTGGCGTGGCACCGCGCAAGGTGTACGGCTTGTGGCTGATCAACTGACCATTGCCCAGCACATCCTCGGCGTACAGGTAGGCGTACAGCGTGGTGTTGGCACGGCTGGGCGTGACCGTCAGGCGCACTTCCGGCGCACCGTCCAGGCGTTTGGCGCTCCACTGGATCGGCCCCTGCCAGACACCGGCGGCACTGCGGCCAACAAACGGCACGTAGGCACCCGGCGGCAGGTTGATCATCTGCAGCGCGCCGGAGGCCATCGCCACGCCGGAATTGGCCGCAGTCAGCAAACCGCTGCCGATGCGGTAGTTCCAGCCGGTGCCGCCACCGTGCTCGGCCAGGCCGCCGGTCGGCAGCAGCAAACCAGAGGGTGCGGTCAGGCCGTAGCTGACCGCACCCATGCTGGTCGCCTGCCAGTCCGGGTAGCGGCTCCAGCTGCCGGCCTGTGACTTCAGCTGCACCGCCGGCTGGCGGTCGATGCCGTTGGCCACTGCCTTCAGATAGTGATCGAACCAGTCACCCACCTGGTCATAGACTTCGTTGGGAATGCCCAGTGCACCGAGCGCTTCGTTGAGCGCGTGGTCACCGTGCCGCAGCTGCAGCTGCTTCGGGCCTTTCAGCCTGTTGAAGAAATCAACCAGCTGGCCCGGCGGGAACAGGCTGTCGTTGAAGGCGTTGGCCAGAAACACCGCCGGCTGGTTGGCGTTGATCTCGTCGATGCTGGCCGCGGGACTGCGCTGCGCCGCCACCGGCAACAGCGAATCCACCGCGCCCTGGTAGTTGCCGGCCAGAACATTGCGGTTGATCGTGGCCAGCTCCGCGCCGGGACGTCCGGTCACCAGGCCGGCGGCAACCAGCAGTGCGATGCCCTGCGCGCTCGGGGTGTCGTTGCTGTACAGCGAGGCCTGCAGATCGGCCCAGCCACTGAGCGCGGCCACGGCCTTGATGCGCGGATCGCGTGCCGCCGCCAGCAGGCTGGTGCCCGCACCGTAGGAGATGCCCGAAACGCCGATCCGGTCCGGGTCAGCGCGGGTGTTGTCCAGCGCCCAGTCGATCAGCGCGCTGACATCCTCCACCGTGGAGGGCCCGGCGATGTCGATGCTGCCGCCGGATTCCCAGAAGCCACGCGAGCTGTAGCTGATCACCACATAGCCGCGCTGTGCCAGCGACTGCGCTACCCCCACGTACTCCACGCTGGGCACCGCCCAGCTGCTGGGCATCACCAGCAGCGGATAGCGCCCGCCGCCCGCATCCTGCGGTTCGATGACGAAGGCCCCGAGAGGCGTTCCATCCCAGCCGGCAATGGTGCGATGGGTGGTCTTGACCGTCGCGGCCCAGGCAGTGGGCGCCAGGCCGGTCAGCAGGATCAACAGCAGCAATACCTTGCGCATCGTCGTCTCTCCCCGTCGGTGGTGGTGCAACGGGTTGGACCGTACCAGTGCGAATGGTGGGTGGCACCTTGCGACGCAGCATGACGTTTGCTGCACGTTCGCAGCGCTTGTTGGCTGAACAGGGGGCGCTGCACGCCCCCTGCCCTGCACTGCGTTACAGGTCTACGCCGAAGCCCATGCCAGCAGACCTCTCGCCATTGCTGAAGGCACCACCCAGCGAGAACGAAGCACGCTCGCCGATCCGTTTACCGTATCCGATCGACAGCGCCTGCTCGCCGCCCTGGAAGCCGGCACCCACCGCAATGCGACCGCGCGGGCTCTGTGAGCCGGCGGCGTTGATGGCCATGTTCAACATCGCCGAGCTCATCGCACCCATGCGATCGATGCGCTGGTCCTGGTGACGCAGGCGGCGTTCCATCTCCTGCTTCAGCCCGTTGTTGTCCAGCGCGAACTGCGCCAGGCGCTGGTCGGTGTAGGCATTGGCCGTCGTCACCGCCTGCGCGGACTTCGTATCGGTATAGGAGTTGGCCGAGGAGAGCGTGGTTGCGCTGCTGGCATCGGTATAGGCCTTTGAGGTCGTCACTGCCGCGGCGCTGCTCGCGTCGGTGTAGGCGTTGACGGAGTTGATGGTCGCCGTGGCCCGCGCATCGGCATAGCTGTTGGCCGAAGTCAGCGTGTTGGCGTTGGCGGTGTTCATCTGATTGAGGTTCACCGCATCGGTGCCCTGCGTGGCGGCGGCCACGTTGGTCAACTGGCGCTCGTTGCCGGCGCTGCCCACCGATACCGAGTTGGCACGGTCGGCGACGGAGCCGTTGCCCAGTGCAACGCTGTCGTTTGCAGAAGCGATGGCACCATTGCCCACGGCACTGCTGTTGTTGCCACTGGCTTCGGACAAGCTGCCGAGCGCGGTGCTGTTTTCGCCCGTGGCGTTGCTGCCAGCGCCTGATGCGGTGGAGAACGAGCCCGTTGCGGAGCTGCCCGAGCCACTGGCACTGCTGAAGTCACCACTGGCGGTGGCGCTGTCGCCGATCGCCGCACTGTTGGCGCCGGAGGCGGACGCACCCACGCCCACGGCGGCGCTCTGGTCGCCGGAGGCGCTGCTGGCTGCGCCGATCGCCGTACTGCCGGTGCCGCTGGCACTGGCGCCGGTTCCGACGGCCGCCGATAGATCACCGCTGGCATCGGCACCACTGCCGCACGCCAGCGAGGCGGCACCACCGGCGCTGGCGCCACCGTTGGACACGCCGCCGAAGCCATCGTCCAGCTGGCAGGTATCACCGGCCCACGCCGGTGCGGTTGCCATGGCCAGTGCCACGGCAAGGATGTGCTTGTGCATCGTCTTCACGGTACCCCCGAGGTCCATCAGGAAGGGTTCCCGGCAGGCGCCGGGAACGGTGGGAAACAGGCCGCCCCTGCACAGGGGCGACCCGGATGCTGCATGCGCCTTACGGCGTTACGGTCAAGGCGACACGGACAGCAGTCTTCGGCGTGCTCGGGTCATTGCTGCCGACACAGACGAAGCCCGAATAGCTGCCCGGCGCGAGGCCGCTGGCATTGATCTGCACCTGCGTGCTCTGGCTGCCGCCTGCGGAGATGCGGCCCAGGGCACGGGTCGGTGTGCCGATCCAGCCGGCACCGCACGCATTGCTTCCGCCCAGCCCATAGGCCAGCCCAGGCGCGCCGGCGGTGGCGGACCAGGCACCGCTGCCATCGGGATTGATGATCGCGCTGCGGTACACGCTGTCGCCGCTGGTGGCGTTGAACCAGAACCAGCTGGTAGCCAGCGGCGCGCGCACCGAGACCACCAGCCAGTAGCGGCCTGCCGGCAGGTTCACGTTCTGGCCAGCAGCGGCCAGGTCAAGGTTGATGGTGGCCAGCGTGGCCGACGTTCTTACGCCCGGACCGCTGACGGTGGAGGTGTAGCTCCACAGCGCCAGCTGCGGGCTCGATTCCGGATTGCCCTCCGGATTGCCGCCAACATCCCGGTAGATCGACCAGTTGATGTTGGTCGAAGTTGCCAGCGAGCCACCGTTGACGAAACCGTCAGCCACGATGCGGGTAATGCCGGTGGCCTCGCCCAGAGTGAAGTCATCGGCACCAAGCTGTGCACGTGCACCCACTGTCGCCGCATCGGTGAAGCGCGTCGAGCGACGGCCATTGGCGTTGTTTGGCGCCTGCGCTACCAGCGTGCGGGTGCCCACTCCGGAATTGTCGATCTGCCATTCCAGCGGTGAGCCGCCGGTATTGGCGATCTGCAGGTTCACCGTTCCGCTGCCACCGGCCGGCAGGGTCAGCGAGTTCGTCGGCGGCGTGGCGGCGATCTGCGGCGGCGGCACCGACACGGCGATCGGCAGGCGCAGCAGCGGCTGGCTGGTATCACCGCCCTGCGGTGCGAGGGTGAGCCTGGCAAAGCGCCAGCTGCCATCGTTCGGTACCGAACCGGTGGTGACGATGACCCGCACCGACTTGCTTTCACCCGGCGCCAGGGTAAACACCGATGGCGAGACAACCGCGGTCAGGCCCTGCACCTTCGCCGTCCACGTCTGCCGGGTCGGCAGCACATTGCGGAACACGCGGGTGAAGCTGCAGCTGTCCGGGCAGCTGCGCTTGCCCAGGCTGGCGATGTTGAGCGACGACACTTCACCCCCATTGCCCGGATTGGCGGCCAGGAAGTTGGTCTTGGTCTCGTTGAGCACCAGCCCTGCGCGCAGTGCCTGGTCCACCTGGATGCGTCCGGCACCCATCGCGAATGCGTCGGCCGGTGTGACGCCATCTTCCTTCAGCACCTCCTGCCGCGCGGTCATCATCAACGCCGAGCGTGTCTCCTGCACGGTCCAGTCAGGACGCGCCTGGCGCAGGAGCGCGGCGGCACCGGCGTGATGCGGTGATGCCATCGAGGTGCCGTCCATCAGGCCGACGGCGTTCTCCGAGCCGGTCACCTCATTGCCCGCGATCACGGCCAGCACACGCACACCCGGGGCGGTCACGTCCGGCTTGACCAGATCAAAGATCCCGGCCGGGCCGCGCGAACTGAAGTCGCCCAGCACATCCGGCGTATTGCTGATCTTGCTGGCCGGATAGGCAATGCCGGCGGTTGCGTTGTTGCCAACGCTCGACGCAAAGGTCCGCAGTGCATTGGCGTCCGACTGGTCGATGGCGAAGGCGGGAATGGTCGCCCCGGCCACGTTGGGCAGGATGGGGGCCGGCTGGTTGTTGCCGATCAGCACGGCGATCGCACCCGCTGCAGCGGCGTTGTTGACCTTGTCGCTGAAGTTGCACGAGCCACGGCGGATCACCGCAACGGCGCCCTGGAAGGTATTGGCCGGGAACGGCGCGCACCCATCGTTGGCACTGTCGATGCCTGCACTGACACGCAGCGGCGTGGTTGCAGGAATCGGCGTTGCGAACGGCACGCCGCCCGAGCCTTCGGTCAGCAGGATGGCAGTGAGCGCCGGCGGCACGCTGCCGGGGCCGCTGACCGCAGCGAACAGCACGATGTCGCCGCGGCCGTGCGTGGCCGCCGCAGTGCTGCCGGTCCAGGGTTCCAGATGGCCCATCGTGTTCGGACCCGGGCCGGAGTTGCCGGCCGAAGTGGCCACGTAGATGCCGGCATCGGATGCGTTGAGGAACGCCAGCGAGACCGCCTCTCCCCACGGCGCGGTGCCACCGGCAATGGAGTAATTGATGACGTCGACCACGCCATCGGCGAGGGCCTGGTTGACCGCTGCCAGCGTCGAGGTGTTCGGGCAGAAGCCGCGCCCGGTGGAGACCTCGGTGTAGCAGGCGTCGTAGGCGATGATGTTGGCGCGCGGCGCAACACCGGAAATGTGGATCTGGTTGCCGCGGTAGGACGCAGTGTGCGGGTTGCCGGCGGCGGTGGAAGCGGTATGGCTGCCATGACCGTTGGTGTCACCAAATCCAGGCTCCTCGCGTACGTCCGCAACGCCACACTGGTTGCCCGGCGCACCGCAGACGAAGTCGTAGCCGCCGATCAGCTTGCTGTTGCACCTGCCTTCGTCGATGCCGCCCGGCGCGCAGGTACCGAGGTAGTTGCCTGCGCCCAGTGGATTGACGTGCTCGTAACCATCCTCGGCGCGGGCGGTGAAGGCCGGGCTGCCGAAGTTGATGCCCGAGTCGATGACGCCGACCACCACACCTTCGCCACGGAACGGCGCAGGTGTGCCGTTCCACAGCGCAGGTGCGCCGATCAACCCCGGTCCGACGTCGGTGTCCTGCTCATACTCCCTGTACTCTTCAACCAGCTGCACATCGGGAAGTGCGCGCACGCGCTCCGCTTCCTGCGGATTCATCTGCAGCACCGATGCGTTGATCGCATGCTGCATGCGCCGTTCGACCTTTACGCTGCGGCCCAGCGCGGCATTGA
The DNA here is from genome assembly GCF_013004645.1 of Stenotrophomonas africana. Taxonomy (GTDB): domain Bacteria; phylum Pseudomonadota; class Gammaproteobacteria; order Xanthomonadales; family Xanthomonadaceae; genus Stenotrophomonas; species Stenotrophomonas africana. Next base: position 205,511 of record NZ_JABEME010000003.1, read on the forward strand.
TGCGGGCCTCGTGCTGTGCCTGGCGGTCAGCGAGGAAGCGCACATAGTCCTGCGAGCGTGCACCCCTTACAGCGATGCGCGGTGTCGGCGCATTGCCGGTGGCCGCCGCTGCACGCGCGGCGCTGGCGGATGGGCGCATGCGTTCCGGTGCAGCGAGGCCCTGGATGTCGCCCTTGTAGGTGGCCAGCGGCTCCTCGCGGTAGACCACAATGTAGCGGTTGGAGAGCTCGGCGAAGCCGCTGCCCGGACCGCGTGTCGCAGGCCCGGACGGATTGCCGGCGCGCGCGTCCACCGAGGGATTGCCGGTCTTTGACTGGGCACCGGTACTGCGTATGCCCACGGCAGCGGCGGCCAGTGCGGCACCCGCCACCAGGGTCAGTGCAACCCATTTGCTTCGTTTGATCCATGCATTGCGCATCGAATACCCCCTTTTCATTGAAAGCCCGAGATGCACGCCGGCGTCAACGCCGGCGCTGTGATGTCTGGTGCTTCAATTGCGGGTGCGGCGCGTAGTCCCCGACGCCTTGCACCCCGCTGCGCCCCGGCAGCAGAATCGACACTACCTCAAAATTTGACGCGGCGCACAGTTTTTCGTGACAGCGGCAAGACAGAGATCAGTACGCGAAAGTATGGATGCGCGCCTGCATGGCGTAGCCATGGACCCGGCCGCCGAAGCGGCAACGCGTTCGTTGCCCGTCGTTGAAGGACAACGGTGTCCAGTGCTATGACTGCCTGCGCCCATCAACGCACGGATGCCATGGATATTTTCCGCACTGCACTGATTGCCGGTGTTGCCTGTGCAGCAGGACAGGCATGGTCCGCTGAATCACCGATCGCAGACGCCGACGCGCGCGGAATCTTCATCGAAGCACAGCACCTGTGCCAGGTCGATGGCGGCCAGCTGTGGGGGCAATCCCTGTGCGGGCCGATGATGCTGGTCGATCCGAAGAGTCGGCAGGTCACCGCCTCGCATGCGGATGTACACGGCGCGTTGAAGGCGCGTGGCGAGGTGTTCGTGGGCCAGCTTCCGCCCGATGCGATCATCGCCAACACCGCCGTCGAATGGTCCGGCATCCGCTGGACGCAGCTGCTCTGGCCGCTGCCACAGGACGAAAGCCGGCGACGCACGCTGCTGGCCCACGAGATGTTCCACCGCCTGCAACCCGCGCTGTCGATCGCAGCGCCGGCAGAGGACGGCAATGAACACCTCGACACGCTTGAAGGACGCTACTGGCTGCAGCTGGAATGGCGCGCGCTTGCGGATGCGCTCACGGCCACCGATGCAGTGGCGCAGCACACTGCGGTGACCGACGCACTCGCATTCCGCGCCGAGCGCCACCGCCAGTTCCCTGCGGCAGCGCAGGAAGAAGCGGCGCTGGAATTGAACGAGGGCCTGGCCGAGTACACCGGCGTGTTCGTGGGCAATCCAACGCGCTCCACACGTACCCAGGCGGCGCTGCATGACCTTCGCGCGCACGTTGCTGATCTCAGTTTCGTCCGCTCTTTCGCCTATGCCACCGGTCCGGCCTATGGCCTGCTGCTGGACCAGGCGGCCCCCGGTTGGCGCAACGATCTCGCCCACCCCGCCCGGGACCTCGGCACGCATCTGGCCGAAGTGTCCCGGACCCCGATGCAGCGGAATGCGACCGAGCTGCGATCCGCGGCGGCGCGCTACGGCGGACAGGCACTGCGCGACGCCGAAACGCTGCGCGAACAGCAGCGCCTTGCGCAGCTGGAACACAACCATGCGCGCTTCGTGACGGGCCCGGTCGTGCGGTTGGATCTGCGCAGCATGCGCATCCAGTTCAATCCCAACACGATGCAGCCGTTGCCGGGCCGTGGAACGGTATATCCAACGATGCGGCTGACCGATACCTGGGGCAGCCTGGACGTCACCGACGGAGCGTTGATGCAGAGCGACTGGAAGGCCGTGTTCGTGCAGGCACCCGCAACTGCCGACCCGCCGCTACAGGGTCCAGGGTGGTCGCTGAGTCTGAAACCAGGATGGTTACTGGTGCCGGGAACACGCAACGGCGATTACGTGTTGAAGGCGCCCCCCTGACAACACCCGCAGGCATCGCGACGCTCTAGCACGCGAGCGTTTCAGACACGCCCTGCACCATTTGACACATCTCCAGTGCTTGCGCGCTGTCACAGCTTCGTCTTTTCATCGTTGACCGAAAGACGACAGCTTGTGACGCTTACGACACCGCACGGCCTCCACGGGCCTGTCATCGCGGCCACGTCTCACCGCAATCCGTAGCACCCGTCTCCGCAACGTCCCCCATGACTTCGCCTCGGCCCGGTCGTGGCGGACGGCTGCGCCCTGAACTTCTGCTGGAGAACCGCAATGCGCCTTGCAAGCCTCTTCTTCGCATTCGTCCTCAGTGCCTTCGCTGGCGCTGCCCAGGCCCAGGTCGTCACCCTCAACAAGGGCGGCTTCGTGCTCACCTACGACTGCAGCATCCACAGCGCCACCCGCTACGAGTACACGCTCACCGCCGACACCGGCACGGCCGCGCGCCCGTCCAGCTTCTACAAGGATCCGGACCTGCCGGCAGGATGCCTCGGCCAGACCAGCACCGCCTCCTACGCCAGCATCAAGTCCGGCTATGACCGTGGCCATCTGGTCACGTCCAATCACATGGACTACAACGCGACCTACATCCGCCGCGCCAACTACATGACCAACATCGTTCCGCAGGTGTCCAGCTTCAACCAGGGCATCTGGGTGAAGGCAGAGAACGTGGCCGAGTGCTACCGGGACATCGCGCCAGTGGATGTCTATGGCGGCGTGGTCTACGGCGACGCCTCCAACGACTACTTCCTTTCCAGCCACGGCATCCCGACACCGGAGTTCTTCTGGAAGACCATCATCACCCGTGACCCGAACACCGGCACGGCCAAGGCGATCAGCTGGATCATTCCCAACGAAGCGAATCTGGGCAGCCTGGACAACTACCTGGTGACCATCGCCGATCTGGAGGAGCTGCTGGGTGCGAGCTACGTCGCGATCAACGCACCGGCTTCGCTGAAGAACATGCTGCCGGCCAGCACCTGGCCGCAGCCGGCGGGCTGTGACCTGGGCTGACCGGCCTGCCGGGAATGGGTGGCACCCGGTCCGGGTGCCACGCAAGTATGGCTGTGGGAAAATGGCGGGCAATTGCGCCACCGCATTGCCCCCTGGAGCTGTAGATGTCCCGTTTCCCCTTCGATGCCGTGCTGTTCGACTGCGACGGCGTACTCGTCGATTCCGAACCGCTGGTCGCCCGCGTTCTCTCGGAAATGCTGACCGCACGCGGCTGGCCGCTGACCCCTGCGCAGGCGGGTGAAGTCTTCCTCGGCCAGTCCGTGGCCCATCTGGCTGGCCTGATCGCAGAGCGCACCGGCAAGCCCTTCACCGAGGAATGGCTTGAAGAATTCCGCCAGCAGCGCAACCGGGCACTGGAACGTGACCTTGAAGCGATCCAGGGGGCGCCCGAGGCCGTGCGTGCGATCGCTGCGGCCACCGGCGGGCGGATCGCATGCGCCTCCGGCGCCGATCTGCTCAAGGTGAAGCTGCAGCTGGGCAAGGTCGGCATCCTCGATGCCTTCGGCCCCCATGTGTTCAGTGGCCAGGACATGCCGCGCACCAAGCCGCACCCGGACGTGTATCTGGCCGCTGCTGCTGCGCTGGGCGTGGACCCGACGCGGTGCGCGGTGATCGAGGACACCGTCACCGGCGCCACTGCGGGCGTTGCCGCAGGCGCCACCGTATTCGGCTTCAGTGAGGGTGGCCCGCACCACAGTACGCCCGAAGCCCTGCGCGCTGCCGGTGCAAAGGTGATTTTCCAGCGCATGGACCAGCTGCCGGGGCTGCTTGCCGCCTACGCGGTGGACGCCGTCGCCTGACCCTGCTCAGCCCGCAGTGCCCAGTGCGGCGCTGCGGCGCTTTCCGACGTAGTACAGCGCGAACAGGTACAGGCCGGTGAACAGCTGCAGGAACAGCGGCGGCAGCGGCGAATAGGTGATCCACGCCGCAGGCTCGCCCTGCCCCAGCCCGCGCGCCACGAAGTTGGCGATCACCGCCAGGGTGAACACGATCAGGGTGAACACGATCGAGGTCCAACGATGCACGGGCCGTGCCCAGCCACCGCGGCTCATTGCCGGCGCCTCGTTTCGGAACGGGCTTCGATCATTTTCCAACCATTGCCTGACGGGTCACGGAATCCGGCGTCGACGGCGCCATAGCGCTCGATCGGCTCCTGGGTGAATTCCACGCCCTGTGCCAGCCATTGCGTGTAGCGCGCCTGGCAGTCATCCACGGCCAGCACCAGGGGCGGCATTGCGCCTTTGGCCACCAACTGCTGCAGCGAAAGCGCGGTAGCGGCATCGTGGGTGGGCGGGCCTGGCACGAACAGGCCCAGCTGGAAACCGTCCTGGCCCGGGCTGCGTACCGTCAGCCAGCGGTAGCTGCCATTGCGTACATCGGTATGCACTTCGAAGCCGAGCTTGCCGACGTAGAACGCCAGCGCCTCATCCTGGTCGCGCACATACAGGCCGACCGTGTTCACAGTGTTCGTCATGGGACCTCCCTCAGGTGGGGGCCACGTTAGCAATCGCCTCGCGGCGGCGCTTCTCCAAAACTGCGATGTTCAGGTCCGGGCGCTGCGCGGCGCGTGCATGGCATTCCGGCACGCAGGCCGACGCCGCCTGGCCTGCACGCTCACGCTCACGCACATTGCCTGGGCTGTCGCCGGTGATGTCACGGAAGATACGGCCAAAGGTGCCCAGGCTGCTCCACCCGGTCTGCGCGGCGATTTCGGTGACCGGCAGGTCGGTGTCACGCAACATCGCCACGGCCCGTTCGATGCGCCGGCTGAGGAGATAGCGGTGCGGTGGCAGCCCGAAGGCCTGTTTGAACGAGCGGGCGAAGTGCGCCGGCGACACCGCACTGACCTCGGCCAGGCGCGCGACTGGCCACTCTTCGTGGCTGGCGCGGTCCATCCGATCCTTGGCGCGCAGCAGGCGCCGCAGCAGTTCGGGGCTCTGGTTCATGGCATCACCGCCTGGGCCAGGTAATGGCGGCCCGCATGCCGCGCCTCAGCGGCCTGCTCGACCAGCCAGTCACGCAATGCAATGACCTTGGCACTGCCATTTCGCGCCGTGGGTGCCACGAACCAGAAGCTGCGACCGTCGCAGGCGACCCCCGGATGCGCCTGCACCAGCCGCCCGCTGTCCAGCTCGGCCTGGAACAGGATCGGCGAACCCATGGCGATGCCTTGCCCGGCGATCGCGGCGCCGACATCCAGATGCTCGACGGCAAAGGGCGTGACGAAACTCTCCGGTGCCGGCGGTGGAATGTGCCCGTGCGCGGCAAACCACAGGGACCACCAATCCGGTCGCCCGAGCAGGGGAATCTCCAGCGCGGTGCTGCCCAGCCCACGCGCCGCCGGCAGCAGCGCTGGCGCGCACAACGGGGCAAAAATGCTGGGGAACAACGGCGTGGCCTTCAGCCCAGGCCACTCACCATGCCCGTTGCGGATGGCGGCATCGAAGTGGCCGGCGGCCAGATCCTGCGGCGCTGCCGACAGGTCCAGTTCCAGCACGAACTGCCGGTGGCGGGCGCGGAACGTGCCCAGCCGCGGCGTCAGCCAGCTGGTGCCCAGCGTCGGCAGCACGGACAGGCGCAGTCGCGTTGCATCCATCTCAGCGGCGCGCATGAAGCTGGCGCGTAATGCATCGAATGCCCGGGTGGCCTCCTGGGCGACGCTGGCACCCGCCACCGTCAGTTCCACGTGCTGAGCGTGGCGCAGGAACAGGCAAGTGCCGGTCTGGGCCTCCAGCCGCCGCACGTGGTAGCTCACCGATGCCGCACTGGTGTCGAGCTCCTCGGCGGCACGCGCGAAGCTGCCCAGCCGCGCCGCCGCCTCGAAGGCACGGATGGCGGCAAGCGATGGCAGCTGGCGTTGGGTGACCATAAGTGTGACTTAGCCTGAGCCCCGATATCTGCGTGGTCAATCCCCCTGGTACGCGCAACGATGGAGGCACCTTCGACAGGGGATCACGCACATGGATCGACGGCAGTTCCTGGCCACCCTGGCCGCCTCGGCGGCGTCCACTGCCCTGCCCTCCGGGTGGGCCCTGCCCAGCCACAGCGAAGACTGGAAATGGTTGCAGGGCAACTGGCAGGTCCGGCACCGACGCCTGAAGGAGCGCCTGGTCGGCGATACCCGCTGGGAGTCCTTCACTGGTTCCAGCGCGGTCTGGCTCACCCTGGGAGGACTCGGCACCATCGATGACAACGTCATGGCGCTGCCTTCGGGCCCCTACAGGGGCCTGGGCGTGCGTGCATTCGATCCGGTGTCTTCCACGTGGTCGATCTGGTGGATCGATGGCCGCAACCCTGCCCATATCGAAGCCCCTGTGCGCGGCGCTTTCAAGGGCGATGCCGGCAGCTTCCGCGGCACCGACCGGATCGACGGGCGCCCCATCGAGGTCTGGTTCCGTTGGCATGACATCCACGGCGAGGAGCCGTGGTGGGAACAGGCGTTCTCCGACGATGCCGGTGCGCACTGGGAAGTGAACTGGCGCAACTGGTTCCGCCGCACTGCTGCGCTCCCCTCTCCGCTTCCGAAGCTGCCGGATGCGCCGGGCGATTTTGATTTCCTGGTGGGCCATTGGAATGTGCGCCATCGTCGCCTGCGCGCTCGGTTGGCAGGCAGCGATGCGTGGGACGCGTTCAACGGCACCCTGCACAACTGGCCGGTCCTGGGAGGATTCGGCAACGTGGGTGACAACCTGATGGACATGCCTGGAGCGCCGCTGCGCGGCATGGGCATCCGCGCCTGGAATGCGGCGGAGCGGCACTGGCTGAGCTGGTGGCTGGATGGCCGGGAGCCAACACGGATCGGCGCGCCACTGCGCGGTGGTTTCGAGGCCGGTGTCGGCCGCTTCTTCGGCGAAGACCAGCACGACGGACGAGCGATCCAGACGCGGGTGATCTGGTCACGCATCACCCCGCGTTCGGCGCGCTGGGAACAGGCGGCTTCGATTGATGGTGGGCGCAGCTGGGAAACCAACTGGGTCAGCGACTTCGAGCGACAGGCATGAAGGCACTGCTGGCCGTGATGCTGCTGGTTGCTGCGTCGCCTGCCGCGTCTCCATCAAGGGTGCTGCGGATCGTCGGCCCCGCCGAGCGCTTTGCCCCGGGCGTTGCATCCACGCAATACGACGAGATTCGACTGACCTTGAGCCCGGACGGGAAAACCGCACTGTGGTTCAGCCGCAACCGGCCTGGCGGTCCGGGCGGGTATGACATCTGGGTCTCCCGCAACGATGGGCAGCGCTGGCGGCCGGCGACGCCGGTGCCGTTCAACACGCCGGGGCGCGACTTCGATCCCGCCTTTTCCGCCGATGGCCGCGTGGTGTATTTCTGTTCGGATCGCGCAGGCGGCCAGGGCGGCGACGATCTGTATCGGGTCAGCATGGGGAGCGACGGTCGATTCGGGGAGCCGGTCAATCTTGGCCCGGCAGTGAACAGCGCGGCCGATGAATTCGCGCCGATGCTCTCGCCGGACGCAGCCACGCTGCTGTTCTCCAGCGATCGCGCAGGCGGTGCGGGTGGCCATGACCTCTACGTCGCAGCGATGGTCCGTGGCATGGCGCAGCCGGCACGGCCGCTGCCGGGAGACCTCAATACCGCAGCGCAGGAGTTCGATGCCACCTTTCTGGGCGACGGCCGGACGCTGGTGTTTGCCCGCGCCCTGGACTTCGGCAGTGCACCGGTGCGCCAGTTCATTGCTTACGAGCGTGGAGGCCGCTATGACGCGGGCCATGCATTGCCCTCACCCATGAACGAGGCCTCCGGCGACAGCTACGGCGCGATGCTGGATGGCTCGCAACCCGACACCTTGACCTATTCGGCGCGGCGCGCGGACGGTGCAGGGCTGGACCTGTATCGCGTCCGCTACCGCATGCAGCGCCCTTGAAGTCGGATGTTGTCGATATTCGGCGCCCCGGTTCGTCAAGAGGATGAAACCCCAGGAGAAAACGCAGATGGCCTCCCATCAATCCCTTGCCTGTACCTGCGGCCAGGTGCGCCTGACCACCACCGGCAGTCCTATCGCCACCGTCGAATGCTGCTGCGACAGCTGCCGCAAGGCCGGCGCCATGCTGCAGTCGATGCCCCGGGCACCGGCCGTACTGGGCCCGCACGGCCAGACGCTCTTCGTAATGCACCGCAAGGATCGCGTCAGCATCGATGCCGGGCATGCCATGCTGCGCGCGTTGCGGTTGTCCAGCAGGGGCGGCAGCCGCCGCGTCGTGGCGGGATGCTGCAATACACCACTCTTCCTGGAGTTCAGCGGCGGCCATTGGCTGAGCCTGTATGGCCTGTTGTGGCCGGCATCGGCAAGACCCGCCGTGGAGATGCGGACGATGGTCAGTGATCTTCCTGATGCGTCTGTCCTTCCCGACGATGTGCCGAACCTGGAGACCCGGTCGCTGCGGTTCTATGCCCGGTTGATGAAGGCGTGGGTCGCCATGGGCTTCCGCAGCCCACGCATCGAAGTCGCGGGAGATACCCATGTCTGAGCCCGAGCGGATCGAGATCGAGAGCATCACCACGCCCGGGCACATCCATCGCGTGGATCGTGCCAAGTATCTCGCCATGCGCCATGCCTTGCTGCGGGCCCTGCCTGCGCAACCGCCCGGCCTGACCGTTGCGCAGGCAAAACAGGCACTGCTGCCACATCTTCCCGCCGCCCTGTTCCCGGCAGGTGCCACCGCCGGCTGGTGGTTGAAGGCCGTGCAGCTGGACCTGGAAGCCAAGGGCGTGATCGAGCGCGTCGCGGGCAAGCCGTTGCGCCTGTTCAAGCACCTGGCCGGTTGATCAACGCTGCGCAGGCAGCTCCAGCCGGTGCTTGCGGCACAGGCGATACACCGTTACCCGCGATATCTGCATCTGCCGCGCGCACTCGGAGACGTTGTAGCCGGTCTGGCGCAGGGTCTGCAGCAGCACATCGCGCTCGGCCTGCCCCCGTGCATCGTGCAGCATCGCCGCGGGCAGGGCCGCCGCCGATGCGCCCAGTTCCAGGTCACGCTCGCTGATCAGCTCGCCTTCGGCCATGATCGCTGCACGCTGCACACGGTTCAGCAGTTCGCGTACGTTGCCGGGCCAGTCGAAGCGCCGCATCGCCTGCAGCGCCACTGGCGAGAAACCACGTGCGCGCACGCTGTGGCGCAGCCGGAAGCAGCGCAGGAAGTGCTCGGCCAGCAGCTGCACGTCGGCACCGCGCTCACGCAACGGTGGCATCAGCAGGCGCAGCACGTTCAGACGGTAGTAAAGATCGCTGCGGAACCGCCCCTGCGCCACCGCGTGTTCCAGTTCGACGTGGGTCGCGGCAAGTACCCGCACGTCTGCGCGCAGCGGCTGGCTGCTGCCCACGCGCTCGAAGGTTCCCTCCTGCAGCACGCGCAGCAGACTGGTCTGTGCTTCTGCCGGCAGATCGCCCACTTCATCAAGAAACACCGTTCCGCCATGGGCTGATTCGAACACACCGATCTGCCGCTTGTCGGCACCGGTGAACGATCCACGTTCGTGGCCGAACAGCTCCGACTGCACCAGGTTGGCCGGAATCGCACCGCAGTTAACCGCAATGAAAGGCCTGCTGGCGCGCCCCGACAGCGCATGCAGCGCGTGTGCGGCCAGCTCCTTGCCTGTACCGGTTTCACCGGTGACCAGCACCGGAAGCTCCACCGGCGCAAACTTGTGCAGCACCGCGCGCACCGCATGCAGCGCAGGACTTTCTCCAATCAGGGCACGTGGTCCCTGCCCACCACAGGCCTCATCGATCGACGGATCATCCGCATCGAACTGCTGGCGCATCGCGCAGACCAGCTCCTGCAGCCCGAATGGCAGGGTGAACCTCCCCTGGCAGCGCGCCAGCAGCGGCAACCACACCGGAGGTACAACACCTGCACCGGGTGGAAGCACCGCCAACCAGGGTAGATGCAGATGCTGCTCCATCCAGGAGGTGAGCAACTGCAATGCCATTGAATCCAAATGGCGCAGATCGAGTACGGCGAGCAATCGATCGCGCCCACGCAGGCCAATCGCCATGGCGGGATCGGGATGGATGCTGCGCACATACCAGCCCGCTGCCGCCAGCGCACCGCGTTCGTTCGCCAACGGCTCGCCAAACCAGAGCACGCAACGTGACGTAGAAGCCTCCGGGACCGCTGCCATGCTTCCCCCAGCATCCGGACACCGTCGGCGGACTGTCAGGCAAATCGCCGGCGTGCCGCCCTCCCGCCGGGACCTCTACGGCCGCCTGGGCGGCCTTTGTTGGGCGGATCCTAGCGCTTCCCTAAACGGCGACGCAATGAGCAGTGCGTCAAGGAATTCGAGGCTGAAGCGGCACCGTTGCAGACGGCGACGCCACCTGTAACACCGATGCGACAGTCGCCCGCCGCCCTTGCCCTGCGGTGCCTGGGGCTTCGAAATCCCAACAATTCCGCGACGTGCCTGTAACAGCGTGGGAGCAGCCCGGTCAGGCACTGCATGGTCCCCACGTTGGCGGGTGGGCACTTCGCAGTTGGCACGGTTGATGCGTGGTTCCGCCGCACCCATCGCGGGAGATCGGCATGGACGGCACCACCCTGATTCGCGGCCTGGCCGCAGCGCTGGCAATGGCCCTGCTGTCGGTTGGCGCCGACGCGTCCGCATCGGGCGCCCGCCAGGGCGTGAAGGCACAACCGGGCGAAATCGTCCTGCTGAGGGACGTCTCGGCGCGGCCGGCCTATCGCATGGCACCGCCGGGCATGGCGCTGATTGCCGACCCGAAGCCAGAGCGCGAGATCGCCACCGCATTGGGCGCCGGCGGCACGAAGACCGGCATGGACGAGTTGAGCGATGAGGACTATGCCGGCATGGGTGCCGGCCAGGCAGCGTCCATCGCGGCGACGGGTGGAACCACCGTTGAACGCGTCACCCAGCAGGCCCTGGGCGGGACGCTTGGCCGCGGTGGCGACGGCATGGTCGGCAGCAACCTGGGGGGCGCCATGAGCGGTCCGCTCGGTGCGGTCGGCAGCAGCACCCGCGGTATCGCCGATACCGTGCGCGGCGCACTGGCCCAGTTCCCCCTGCAGGGCACGGCCCCGGCAGGTGGAAAATGAAGGCCCTGCACGGGTTGCTTCTGCTGCTCGCTGCTGCACCCTGGGCGACGCGGGCCGATGACTACAGCGGCATGCTCGCCTATCTCGACGTGGCCCGCATCGACGGCCACGCACTGGCCGGGGCGAATGGCGCCATCGCCGTGAACCAGGCCGCCGGCGACCTCAACGTGCAGGCCAACCTGCGGGGTATCGCCAAGGGCGATCGCGCCGACGTGGCAATCAACACGCGGCAACTGCAGCAGGGCAACCGCGTGCTGTCCGGGCCGCTGCAGGCCACTGCATTCGTTGGCGGTGACGTACTGGCCGGTGCCAGTGGCATCGCATCCATCAACCAGGCCAGCGGCATCGCCAACACGACGCTCAATGTCGTCAGCGCGACGCTGGCCCGACAGGGCATACGCGAAACCGACGATACGGCCTTGGCCGCCGAGGGTTCCGCGTTGGCAGGGGGGCGGGACGACACCGGTCGCGGCGTCGCGACGGGCATCCGCAGCGCCGGTGTAGCCAGCACCGCGCTGCGGGGATTCGACGGGGTCCTGCAACTCAATCAGATCGCGGGCAACGGCAATGACACGGCCAACGTACTGGGCCTGGTCGTGCAGGACCGCCCGTGACAACCACCCAACCGATGCACCACCTGATGAGAGAGAGAGGGCACCATGAAAGCGACCGTCAAACAGACCATGCTCGCCATGGCGATTGCCACTGCCTCGACCGCCGCTGCGGCCAATGGCTGGGACAACCAGAACGCCAACGCGAACATCAACCACAACCACACCGTCAGCGAAACCCGCAACGACACGCACAACCACACCGACAACGACGTGCGCAACCGCACCGTCAACGTCAACGTCAATGTGCAGAAGCACAGCAACATCCAGGCCGACGAACGCAAGGAAAAGAACAACCACGGCGTCGACGTGAACCTGGAGAAGGACCTGCGGCTGAGCACCGACATCAATTTCTCCGGCGACCCGAACATCACCGGCGACATCGACCTCGACTCGGCGGCCATCGCCGTGATCGACAACCGCCAGTCGATCAGCAACAACGCCACCAGCAACAGCCTGGTCACCAACAGCGCCTCCATCGGTGACAGCGTCGGTGCCGGCGCATCGGGCAATCTCGGCTTCAACGTGGTATCGGGCGACAACAACGCGCAGGACAATGCCGCGTCGCTGTCCGCTGCCGATGCGTCCTTCAGCTTCGGCATGGCCGACGCCGAGGTGTTCGTCAACCAGGCTGGCTTCGGCAATGCCACCATGAACTCCGGCGTCACCAACGCCGCAGGCCTGGGCGGCAATGCCTTCGGCGGCGCGTCCGGCAATATCGGCGTGAACATCGCTTCGGGCAACAACAACGAGCAGAAGAACGCGCTCGCGGCCTCGGTAGCGACCACGGCGGTGGCGCAGTCGAGCATCAGTTCGAACCAGGTCTCCACCGGCAACACGGTCAGCAACGCCGGCTTCGTGCAGTCCTACACCGATACCGTGCAGGTCGGCATGCGTGGCGGTGTCAGCGGCCTGACCCTGGCCTATGGCGCGGGCACCTACCGCGGCACCGGCAACGCCTACCAGATGGCGAACTACTATCTGGACACCTGGAATGGCGAACTGCCGCACCCGGGTGGCAACAGCACCGGCCACATCGACCTGGACAACCAGATCCAGAACGCCACGATGAACCCCAACCGGCCGGGGGTGGGCGGCCTGGGCTTCGATACGCGTGAGAGTGGCACCAGCCAGTTCGTCGAACTGGGCGTGGCCGACCTGTATGCCAGCCTCAGCGGCACGGTCAGCACCACGCGCTGGGTGAACGTCAACGCGACCAACACCTCGGCATTGTCGGGCAGCGCCTTCTCCGGCGCCTCCGGCAACATCGGCGTGAACGTAGCTTCCGGCACCGGCAACCTGCAGGCCAACAGCCTTGCCCTGGCAGTCGCCCAGCCCAGCACCGGCGGTGGTGGTGGCAGCGGCGAGTAAGCGCAACACCCCGGCCGTCCGCCAATGGCCGGGTTCCCGGGAGCCCCTGTTCCTCCTCCCCCTTGGGACAGGGGCTCCCCCTGCTGCCGGAGAACGTGATGATCCGTTGCCGTCTTTCGATGTGCCTGCTCGCCTGCCTGTTGCTGCTGGCCGCTGTTTCCGCGTGGGCGGGCGACGTGCGCTTCAGTGGGGTACTGCCCAATGGTGCGCTGCTGCAGCAGAAGGTGGAGAGCATGCAGGAGCGGCGCTACCGCAGCGTGGTGCGCCAGCACACCGATTACAGCTGCGGGGCAGCCGCACTGGCGACCATCCTGCGCCATGCCTATCACCTGCAGACCGACGAAGCGACGGTGATCGAAGGAATGATGGGGGTCTCCGATCCAGCACTGGTGGCAGAGCGCGGCTTCTCCCTGCTCGACATCAAGCGCTACGTGGAATCGCTGGGCATGCGTGGCCGGGGCTACCGCATCGACGAGACACGACTGCGCACCCTGCGCGTGCCAGGACTGGTGCTGATGGATGTGCGCGGCTTCCGCCACTTCGTGGTGCTCAAGCAGGTCCGCCAGGGAGTCGTCGAGGTGGCCGATCCGATCCTGGGCAACCGCAGCCTGGCACTGCCCGAATTCTTGGCGGCCTGGCCATCACGTGCGGTCTTCGTGGTGATCGGCAGTGATTTCGATCGCAACACGGTCCTGCTGCAACCCAGCGAACGGCCCAGTGCCCGCGCGCTCTACGCGCGACAGGGGCCGATCACCGATGCCGAACTGGTCGACTTCGGCTTCAGCCACGCCGACCTGTTCTGAAGGAGGTTCCGCCATGTTCCGCCACCGTCTGTTGATGGTCCTGCTGCTGGCCTGCCCCACCCTGCCCCTGCAGGCGGCGGACGCCGCGCCCGGGCGCGGCCTGAAGGAGATTCCGGATCCCGAACTGAACCTGATGCGTGGCCGCTACACCGTGGGCGGCAATACCGTCGCCTGGTTCGGGGTGACGATGGTCTCGCAGTGGCAGGCCAGCAACGGAAGCGTGCTGCAGGGTGCGTTGACCTTGGGCATGGACTTCCGCGGTGGCGGCAGCCCGAAACTGAGCTTCCAGCCCAGCGTGCACGTGACCGCCGCAGATGCGCCGCTGCCGGACACGCAGGGTCGCCACGTCGACAGCAGCGGCCTGGCCAACGCCAGCGGTCTGGTGCAGAGCGTGCAGGTGGCCGGCGATGGCAACGCCGCCCGCAATGCGACCACGCTGGTGGTACGCAATGGCGCGGTGCCGGCCCTGTCAGGTGACGGTGCCCATTCGCTCAGTGCACAGGGCGCAGGCGTCTCGGCCTCCGCAGTGCTGGAGGGCAACCAGGCACGCCTGCAGCTGCAGGTGGATGGCCAGGGCCTGGTCCAGCAATGGATACGCAACGGCAGCGTCGGCCAGGGCATCGCCCTGGCCGGTGACGGCCAGATCGCCAGCAACCAGCTGCGGCTGGAACTGGTGCGGGATACCGCGGGCGGCAACCTGCCGTTGAGCCAGAACGTGGCCCAGGCGATTGCGATGAACCGCGGCATGGGGCCGGGCCGGTAGCACCACGGCACGGCGTTGGGGGAAGCGTTCCACAACGCAGGACACGGACATGCACACCTTGATGAGGATCACCCCGTTGGCGCTGGCGGCGCTGGCGGGCACCGCCCTTGCTGCACCGCCGACGCCTGACGACGGCCCCGATGTGCAGGCCCTGGCCAACCAGCTGGAACAGCTGAAGGCCAACTACGCGCAGGAAGTGCGGCGGTTGCGCGAGCTGGACATGCAGGTGCAGGCCATGCAGGCGCGGTTGAGCGGGCGTGCGGGCGCCACTGGGCCGGCAACGGCGGCGGCAACCGGCACGGGCACGGCAGTCGAGCATGGCTCGACTCTACAGACGTCGCCGGGCAGCGAAGGTTACGCCAGCAGCGCCGCCGAGGCACAACAGGCCAGGCAGGAGTCGCGGCGCAGCGTGGACGACGTGAAGCAGCAGCAATCGGCCCTGTTCTCCCGTCGCTTCACCATCGAGAACAGCCTCACCTACGCCCGTTACGACCGCAAGCAGCTCACCCTCAACGGCTTCCTCGCGTTGGACGCCATCTTCCTCGGCAACATCGCCATCGAGAACGTGGAGTCCGACTCACTGACCTACAACGTGGCGGCCCGCTGGGGCGTCAGCCCGAACCTGACGCTCAATCTGGATGTGCCTTATCTGGCGCGGCGCACCGTGTACCAGAAAGGCGGCGCCGGCGGTGCAGCGGCCGCCATCGCGCAGGAGCAGACCAACGGCAACGGCCTGGGCGACATTGGCCTGAGCGCGAACTACCGGCTGTTCGGCGAACGCGGCTGGCGCCCGGAGACCGTGCTTACGGCCGGTGTCACCGCCCCCACCGGGCGCGCACCCTACGGCCTGGACTGGAAGGTGATCGAGCGCGATGACGATGACTACATCCGCTTCGCCGTGCCACGCGAGCAACCCACCGGCAATGGCGTATGGCAGGCCAACCTTGGCCTGTCGATGGTGAAGACCGCCGACCCGGCCATCCTGTTTGCCAACATCGGTTACGTGCACTCCATCCCGCGCGGCTTCAGCGACATCGACAGCAATCCCGACACGGTCAATCCGGGCGACGTGAAGCTGGGCGGCTCGGTGTACTTCGGCGCAGGCGTGGCCTTTGCGTTCAACGAGCGGACCAGCCTGAGCCTGTCCTTCAGTGACCGCATCAGCGCCCGCGCCTCCACCCGCTTCCAGGGCGGCAAATGGATGAAGGTGATCGGCAGTGACGCCAATGCGGCGTCACTGAACCTGGGCGTGACCTACGCGTTGAACCAGCACACCACGCTGGTGACGCTGCTGGGCATCGGGCTGACCCCGGACGCGCCGGACTTCACTCTCGCCTTCAAGATCCCGTACATGTTGTAGCGACAGCGCCGGGCCCGGCCCGGCGCTGCGCTGCGCAGGGCATGGGCATGGGCACGGCGCGGATTCATCTTCCGGCACCACAGCAGTCCCTGCCCGCTGCTATATTCAGTCCAGCTCGGCAGGCATGGTGCCTGCCCTCGAATCACAGGGAGTTGGTCATGGGTCTGGTACAGGCGGTGAAGGGTGCGGTAGGCGGTGTGCTGGCCGACCAGTGGAAGGACTTCTACACCGTGCCGGCGGGCCTGCCGTCGACGGCCGCCCTCTTCGCGGCGGTGCCGCAGGGCACCAACGCCGGCCGCGGCTCCAACACCAGCGGCTCGTCCAACATCATCACCAACGGCTCGAAGATCATCGTGCCGGAAGGCTACGGCCTGCTGCTGTTCCAGGACGGCGCGATCACTGCGTTCGTCGCCGAACCGGGTGGCTATGAATGGCGTTCGGACGATCTGAACTCGCAGTCGATCTTCGCCGGCGACGGCCTGGTCAGCACCTTCATCAAGCAGAGCTGGGAACGCTTCAAGTTCGGCGGCCAGCCGGGCTCGCAGCAGGCCGCGTATTTCGTCTCGCTGAAGGAACTGCCGGACAACCGCTTCGGCACCCAGTCGGAAATCTACTGGGACGATGGTTTCCTCAATACCCAGGTCGGCGCGGTCACCCGCGGCTCGTACACGCTGAAGATCGTCGACCCGATCCTGTTCGTGAAGAACTTCGTGCCGGCCAGCTATCTGCGGCCGGGCCAGGTGTTCGACTTCACGGATCTGGACAACGCCGCCGCCAGCCAGCTGTTCAATGAAGTGGTCGGCTCGCTGGCCCCGGCCTTCAGCCTGTATACCAACGATCCGGGCAAGGGCAACCGCATCACCAAGCTGCAGCAGGACTCGCTGGGCTTCGCGCAGAGCCTGTCGGCCGCCGTCGAGCAGGCTTACCAGTGGAAGTCCGACCGCGGCCTGGCCATTGTCAAGACCGCCATCGTTTCGATCGAGTACGACGCCAACACCCGCGAACTGCTGAAGACCGTGCAGCGCGCCGACGCGCTGTCCGGTTCGCGCGGCAATTCCAACCTGCAGGCCAGCGTCGCCCAGGGCATCCAGTCGGCCGGCGAGAACGGCGGTGCGGCGGGTCTGGTCGGTGTCGGCATGGCCTCGGGCATGTTCGGTGTTGGCGGCATGCAGCAGCCGGCCACCCCGGCTGCCGACGATCCGGTCGCCAAGCTGAAGAAGGCCAAGGAAATGCTCGATCTGGGCCTGATCACCCAGAGCGATTACGACGCGCTCAAGGCCAAGGCACTGGGCCTGTAACAGCAGGACGCACACCCAACATGTCCGATCCCCGAAACGGCCCAGCGCCGCTGCCCGGATCCGCGCCCGCGACGCCGCCGCCCTTGCCGGCGGCGTCGTTGGATGGGCCCGGTTCGCCGCAGGACGTCCCTCCCCTGCCCGGCAGCTTCCCGCTGGACACCTCGAAGCTGCCACAGGCCATCCGCGATGAAGTGGAAGCGCCCGATCCTGTGGCCATCGATACGTCGGCCAGCGAGCTGAAGGACGGCCTCAACCGCTGTCCGAAGTGCGGCGCCACCGACATCCGGCCCAAGGCCGGTACCGACATCCTCGTCTGCCTGTACTGCCGTCACGAATGGCACGGTGCGCGGGTCGAGGAGGAATTCGGACTGGGCGACGCCATCGACCAGCTGCGCGGTACGGTCATTGCCTCTGGTGCGCGTGACATCGATGCCGACACCTCGGCACTGATGACGTTCAAATGCACCGGGTGCGGCGCCGAAGTCACGGTCAATACCGAGAGTACGATGACGGCGCGCTGCCACTGGTGCCGCCATGTGTTCGGCGTCAACGAGCAGATCGCCAACGGCGCGGTGCCCGATGCGGTGCTGCCCTTCCACATCAAGAAGGACGATGCGGTCGCGCGCATCCGCCAGTTCGTCGACAAGCGCCGCATGTTCGCGCTGAAGGCGTTCAAGGACCAGTTCACCCCGGAAAACGTGGTGGGCGTGTTCCTGCCCTACATGATCGTCGACAGCAATGTCAGCGCGGCCGTGGCCGGCAAGGGCGAGATCAAGACGCGTGAGTACACGGTGGGCAGCGAGAAGAACAAGCGCACCCTGTATGACGCAGACGTCTACCAGGTCGAACGCCAGGTCGACTTCACCGTCGATGACCTGCCCCTGGAATCCTCGGCCGAGCGCGGCAATCTCGATACCCGCGCCAATACGAACAACATCATCAACACCATCCTGCCGTTCGATACCAAGAACGCCGTGAAGTGGAACGCCTCGTACCTCGCCGGCTTCACTTCGGAGAAGCGCAACCTGGATGTCGAAAAGCTGCGGCCACGGCTGGAAGACCAGCTGCTGTCCATTGCCCGTGCACAGGTGGAAGGCTCGGTGAAGCGCTACAACCGCGGCGTGCGCTGGGAGCAGGAACAGCTGGAAGTGCACGGCACCCGCTGGGTGTCGATGTACCTGCCGGTGTGGTTGTATTCGTACCACCAGCCCGGCAAGAACGGCGGCATGCTGCACTACATCGCGGTGAACGGCCGAACCGGCGAAACCATGGGCAGTGTGCCCGTGCAGCAATGGAAGATGCTGCTGGCGGCACTGGCCACCGGCACCGTCATTGAAGCCCTCGCAATTGCCTTCCTGGTGGCATCGACATGAGCGACGACAGTGGCCTCTGGCTGTTGGCGGCAGGACCAGCCGGCGCAACCGCGCTGTACTGGGCGCTGTACCGCTATTACCGCAACACCGACAAATCGCATTCCTTCGAGCACGAGACCGCGATCGAGGCCAAGCCGGTCACCGGCTCGGACCAGCAGGTGGGCCGGGTTACCGGCACCGAGGAGAAGCGCATCCGCGGTGACAACGTGTATGAGTACCGGAAACGGGTGGTAAGGGTGAAGCCCGAAGAATAGAGCAAGGCCATGCCTGGCTGCGGGCGGTGCCGGGCGCTGGCCGGCTCTCCTTTGACGCCCAGAGACCGAAGAAATGCCGGCCAGCGGCCGGCACTACCCGTCAGCTCTTCACTGGCCTGCCTCAGGGCGCACCCTCACACCGTCTCCCACCCCACCGGTTCGATACTCGCGCGATCCCCCCTTCCGAGGATCCTGCGATGGCTGCCCTGCTTGCCCGTAGCTGCCTGTCGGCGCTGTGCTTCCTGGCCCTGCCTGCCCTGGCCCAGGACGCCTCGTTCGGCTTCGGCGAACAGACCACCCGCACCGACCAGACCACGCAATCCAGCAGCACCCAGACCCAGAGCAGTAGCGCGGTGACCACCCAGACCACCACCAGCGGCAGCTCGCAGTCCGAATCACGCACCGAAAACAAAGAGATCGACGTGGGCTTCGGTTTCCACGACGACAACGACGACTGGAGCCATGACCGCCACCGTGGCGGCCGCGATGTGCGCGACAGCGATCTGTTCGGCAGCTGGACGCTGGGCCAGGAGAACGGCAATACCTGCACCATCGAGCTGAAGAACATGGAGTGGTTCGGCGGCTACAGTGCCTACGTGCCCGCCGGCTGCCCGGACGGCTTCTTCTCGGCCAACCGTTGGGTATTGTCGGGCAACCAGCTGCTGCTCACCGATACCAGCAACACCGTGTTCGGGCGCTTCCGCGCGTCAGGCGGTGGGCGCTGGACGGGCTACCGTGAATCGGATGGGGCGCGTTTGTACCTCAATCCCAAAGGGCGCTGATCGCGCCGTGCACGCAATGGGCACGCGCTGATCGGGAAGATCAGGCGTCCGCCTCGCCCCGCCGCCGACATGTCCGCTCCCACCGGTTCCCGTCTGGTCATCTATGCCGCCCTCGCGGGCAACCTGGCCATTGCCATCGCCAAGTTCATCGCTGCCGGCATCTCCGGCAGCTCGGCCATGCTCAGTGAGGGTGTGCATTCGCTGGTCGACACATTGAATGAACTCCTGCTGCTGTACGGGCTGCGCCGTGCCGGCAAGGCGCCGGATTCCCTGCATCCATTCGGCTACGGCCGCGAGCTGTACTTCTGGAGCTTCATCGTCGCCCTGCTGGTGTTCGCCGCCGGCGCCGGTGTTTCGGCCTACGAGGGCATCCAGCATATCCGCCGGCCGGAACCGGCCACCAACCATGCACTGAGCTACAGCGTGCTGGGCATCTCCATCCTGTTCGAGGGTGCCTCCTGGTGGGTGGCGCTGCGCGAGTTCCGGCGTACCAAAGGCAAGCTTGGCTACTTCGAAGCCTTCCGCCGCAGCAAGGATCCTTCCACCTTCACCGTACTGCTGGAAGACAGCGCTGCGTTGCTCGGGCTGGGCTTCGCGTTGATCGGCCTGGTGGCTGCGCAGGCGCTGGATATGCCGGTGCTTGATGGTGTGGCGTCGCTGTGCATCGCCGGCGTGCTGGCCGCAACCGCCTTCCTCCTGGCCCGTGAAACCAAGGGCCTGCTGGTTGGAGAGCCGGCCCACCCGGCGGTGGCCCAGCGGATCATGGCGGTGGCGGAAACTGATCCGGACCTTCGCCGCGCGAACGGCGTGACCACCATGCAGATGGGACCGGAACAGGTCGTAGCCATGCTCAGCGCCGAGTTCGAGGATGACCGGAAGACGCCCCAGATCGAGGCGTGCATCACCCGCATCGAAACGGCGGTGAAGCGCGAGTATCCGGAACTGGTGGCACTGTTCATCAAACCGCAGACACCCGAGGTCTATGCCGCCCGGCGCGCCGCGCTGGCTGCACCGCCCGCGCCGGAATGACACTGCGTCTGCGCCCGTTTCACCAGCCCAATGCCACAGTGCCACCAACATTTGCCCGAGCCTGCCTCTACCGTGCCGGATTGGTTGCCCGCCGCTCTTCAGATCCTCCCGCGCAGCTTCTACCGGCGCCCGCCCGTCGAGGTTGCGCCCGAGCTGCTCAACAAACTTCTGGTCCGTGACGATGGCCGAACGGGTCGCATCGTTGAAGTCGAAGCGTACGCGGGCAGCGTCGATCCGGCGGCGCATTCCTATCGCGGGCAGACGCCGCGCACGGCCAGCATGTTCGGTGAGGCCGGGCACCTGTATGTCTACTTCACCTACGGCATGCACTGGGGCAGCAACGTGGTCTGCGGAGAGGTCGGTGAAGGGGTGGCGGTGCTGCTGCGGGCCGTCGAGCCGCTGGCGGGCCTTGAGCGAATGCACGAACTGCGCCCCGCCGCGCGCCGGGACCACGATCTGGCCAGCGGCCCCGGCAAGCTCTCGCAGGCATTCGGGCTGGACCGCAGTTTCGACGGTGCCGACCTGGTGACTGGCAGCCACGGCATTGTCATCGCCAGCGATGGCGTGCAGCCCCCGGAGGATCCAGTGGTCGGGCCCCGCATCGGCATCAGCCGCGCTGTTGATTTCCCCTGGCGGTGGCACATCCGTGATCACCGTCACGTATCGATCCAGCCACGTCGCGCTTCCGCCCCCGCGAGGAAACGATGATGACCCCGCTCGACAAACCACTGCGCCGCGAACTGGACATTGATGGCCTGCCCTATACCCTCACCGTGGACCCTGAAGGCCTCAAGCTGGTTGAGAAGGGGCGACGCAAGGGCATCATCCTACGCTGGCAGGACCTGGTATCCGGAGACGCTGCGCTGGCCGCCGCCTTGCAGGCATCGCTCCAACAACACTGAGCCGGCGCGCCCACCTCACATCGGCATCACCCCGCCGTGGCGATACATAACGGCGCGCGCACTAGCGTAGCGCCAGACAGCCGCCGCAACCGCCCTCGCCACCCAGCCCTGAAAAGCGCCATGGACGAAGCCGAACGACTGCTCGAAATCGAACGACTGCATCTGCTGGATACGCCCCCGGAGCCGGTGTTCGATGCCATCGTCGCGGCGGCCCGCGCCGCGACCGGCCTGACCATGGGGCTGATTACCGTGGTGGCCGAAGACCGCCAATGGTTCAAGGCCAACATCGGCCTGGAGGGCGTCAGCGAAACGGCGCGCGAGATTTCATTCTGCACTCATGCCATACGCCAGGACGAGCTGTTCGAGATACCCGACGCGCGTCAGGACCCACGATTTTCCACCAATCCACTGGTCACCGGTGGGCCGCGCATCCGCCACTACGCCGGTATCCCTCTGGGTTCGGCCCATGGTGCACGCATTGGCACGCTGTGCCTGCTCGACCCGATGCCCGGTGTGCTGTCGCCCTCGCAGCGCGAACTGATGGTTCACCTGGCACGGGTCACCACCCAGGTGCTGGAACAGCGCAGCACCCTGATGGCGCAGGTTGCCCAGGCCAAAGCACTGCATCGCGAGTTGAAACGCAGTGAAGACTTTCTGGAGCGCACAAACCGCGCGGCGCGGGTGGGCGGCTGGGAGATGGACCTGCTCACCAACGAAGTGCGCTGGACCCGCGAAACCAAGCAACTGCACGGCGTGCGCAGCAACTTCGAGCCCACGTTGGAGACCGCACTCTCGTTCTATCGCGAGGACAGCCGCAACATCATCCAGGCGGCGGTACAGCGTTGCATCGACGAGGGGATATCCTGGGAAGTTCAGCTACCGATGACCACGGCCGACGGGCGCGCGATCTGGACCCGGGTGGTCGGCAGCCGGCAGCAGGTCGATGGCCGCCCGCGGCTGGTCGGGGCGATCCAGGACATCACCGAAGAGCGCGCCGCGCTGGATGCGCTGGAAGCCAGCGAGACGCGCTACCGCCGCCTGTTCCACTACAGCCTCGGCCTGATCTGCACACATACGCTGGACGGCACATTGACCTCGGTGAATCCGGCGGCGGTGCAGTCGCTGGGCTTCGAGGAAAGCCAGATGATCGGGCGCAGTCTGTGTGACTTGATGCCGCCGGAAAAACGCGAGGGTTTCAAGGCCTACCTCGCCCGGATCCAGGCCAACCACACCGACGCTGGCGTGATCGAGCTGATTGCCGCCGATGGTACGCGTCACTACTGGGCATACCACAACGTGCTCGACAACGAGGCCACTCCGCCCTATGTGCTGGGACATGCCCAGGACGTCACCGCGTTGCGGATGCAGGAACAGCAGCTGCGCGACATGTCCTTCAAAGACCCACTCACGCAGTGCTACAACCGGCGTTACCTGCATCGGCTGGATGAACTGATTGGCGAGCGCTGGGCCTGCGTGATGTTCGATCTGGACCATTTCAAGCACATCAACGACACCCAGGGCCACCGCCGTGGCGACGCTGTCCTGGTCGAGTTCGCCACCTTCCTGCGTTCACCCCTGGGCAAGGACGAGACTGTGGTACGGCTGGGGGGTGACGAGTTCATGGTGGTGCTGGTCGCGCCCGCGCATGGCCGGTTGAGCCAGCTGGAGCATTGGTACCAGGACCACGCCGCGCGCGCGCCCTGCGCGTTCTCGATGGGTGCGGCCATCAACACGCCCGGCGAGCCGGTGGCCGACACCATCCAGAAAGCGGACAGCCGCCTGTACCGCACCCGCGCACGGGTGCGCCGCGAGCGACGCGAAGACCCGGCCGCACGCTGATCACGCTCTGACGGTCACCCAGACCGGCGCGTGGTCGCTGGCCTTTTCCTGCAGACGTACCCAGCGGTCGACACCGGCGTCCTTCAGTCGCTCCGCCAGTACCGGATTCAACAGCAGATGATCGATGCGCAGCCCACGGTCGCGCTCGGCATGCTGGCGGAAATAGTCCCAGAAGGTATAGATCGTGGCGTCTCCGTGCACCTTCCGCACCGCATCGGTCCAGCCCTGCGCCAGCAGTCGTTCAAAGGCTTCGCGCACCTCTGGCTGGAACAGCGCATCGCGGCGCCACGACTTGGGATCATAGACATCGGCATCTGTGGGAATCACGTTGAAATCACCCAGCAGCAGCGCCGGGTGCGGCAGCTCAACCAAGCTGCGTGCATGCCGGGTCAGGCGCTCCATCCAGCGCAGCTTGTAGTCGAACTTGGGCCCAGGCTGCGGGTTGCCGTTGGGCAGGTAAAGGGCACCCACGATGACGCCGTGCACTGCCGCCTCCAGGTAGCGGCTCTGGGTGTCCTTGGGCTCGCCCGGCAATCGGCGGCGGCTCTCGACCGGTGTAGTCCCTCGGGCAAGCAGAGCCACCCCGTTCCACCGCGCCTCACCCTGCCAGAGCGCGCCGTAGCCAGCCTCTTCCAATGCCGCAGCCGGAAACGCGGCGTCGGTCGCCTTCAGTTCCTGCAGGGCAACCACGTCCGGCGACTCCCTGTGCAGCCAGTCCAGCAGCTGTGGCAGGCGCGTGCCGATGCCGTTGACGTTGAACGTCGCAATACGAAGCGTTTTGCGGCGGGGCATGGATAATGGCTCCTCGGCGCAGCGGGACGAGCATTCACTCTGCGCGCCCGGACATGCACGGGCCGTGGATACCACGTCATGATGCGGTGCCATTCGGTTCACGAACCGCTGCCATGACGCACAGCAGGCTGGTCACCCGTAAAATGTGCCGGAGAAGCCCCATGGCCGTGCGTCCGCTGCGCGCGATCTACCAGGTCGACCCGTATCTGTTCCGCGACAGCCAAGGCCGCGGCTGGGGCACCCTGGATGGCATCACCGAAAAGCTGGACTACCTGCAGTGGCTCGGCATCAGCCATGTGTGGCTGCTGCCGTTCTACTGCAACGCCGGCCGTGATGGCGGCTACGACGTCACCGATCACTACCGCATCGATCCACGCTTGGGCGACGAGACCGCCTTCCAGCGCCTGGTCGATGCGGCCGACGCGTGCGGCATCGGCATCATCGTCGAACTGGTGATGCAGCACACCGCCAGCGCGCACCCGTGGTTCGTCGCCGCGCAGCAGGGCGACCCGGCATGGCGTCGCTGGTACCTGTGGAGCGACCACATGCCTGACGACGGCCTGCAGCCGATGTTCCCGCCGATCGAGGCCTCGGCCTGGACATGGGATGCCGAGGCCGGCGCGTTCAACCGGCACATGTTCTACCGGCACGAGCCAGACCTCGACCTGGCCCATGCGCCGGTACGCGAGGAACTGCTGCGGGTAATGACGTTCTGGCTGCAGCGCGGCGTGGCCGGCTTCCGCGTGGACGCCGTTCCGTACATGGTCGAGCGCGCCCGCCGCGCCGACCCGCGTGACGGCGGGCTGTGGCTGCTGGAGGCGATGCGCGCCACGGCAGACGCGCAGCAGCCAGGCTTGCCACTGATCGGCGAAGCGGATGTCCGCGCGTCCCACTACGGTGACTTCCTGTGCCACGGGCGGCGGCTTTCGCACCTGCTGGATTTCCACCTCAACAATCATTTCTTCCTGGCACTGGCACGCGGCGATGCCAGCGAAGTGGCCCGGGTCATGGCCGAGTACGGCCCGCACGCGCAGCCGGACACACGCATTGCCTGGCTGCGCAACAATGACGAACTGGACCTTGAGCAGTTGGAACCGGAGGAGCGCGAAGCGGTGATGGAACGCTTCGCCCCTGAGCGTGGCATGCGCATCTATGGCCGTGGCATCCGCCGCCGGCTGGCACCGATGCTGGAGGGCGACATCGCATGGCAGGCCATGGCCTGGGCGGCGCTGCTGTCGCTGGGCCAGGTGCCGGTGATCCGCTATGGCGAAGAGATCGGCCTCGGTGATTGCCTGGAGCTGCCCGAACGCAATGCCGTGCGCATGCCGATGCACTGGCATGCCGGCCCAGGGGCTGGGTTCACCGACCAACCGCGGCATGCCTGGCGCGCGCCACCGGCAGACGGCCCCTATGGTTACCGGATGGTGAATGTCGAGGCGCAAC
The DNA here is from genome assembly GCF_013004645.1 of Stenotrophomonas africana. Classification (GTDB taxonomy): domain Bacteria; phylum Pseudomonadota; class Gammaproteobacteria; order Xanthomonadales; family Xanthomonadaceae; genus Stenotrophomonas; species Stenotrophomonas africana. Next base: position 231,288 of record NZ_JABEME010000003.1, read on the forward strand.
GCGCGACGCCGGATTCACTGCTGCTGCGGGTGCGCGAGCTGCTGCAGCAGCGCACTGCACATCCCGTGCTGCAGCAGGGTCCTCACACGCTCGACCCACCCTCACCTGCGCTGCTGATGCTCCGCTACGGTGAGGCACCCCATCAGGCACTGGCACTGATCAACTTCGGCGACGAGCCGGTTGAGGTGGACGTGCCCCTGCGCGGTCCGTTGAACACGTTGGTGGGCCACGGCGCCAAGCTGCAGGATCGCCGCTGTTACCTGCAGGGCCATGGCTATACGTGGCTGGCTGCCGAGGGTGCCTGAGTGCGCAGCGCAGGCAGTAGGTGTTCGGCGAAATCATCGATGAAGCGTTCCTGCTCGCGGTTCACGTTGTGCAGGTAGATGCGATCGAACCCCAGTCCCTGCAGTTCCTGCAGCCAAGCCCGATGCTGGCCCAGGTCTGCCGAGACATGCACGTGCTGGCGCACCACCTCAGCGCTGACAGACCGGGCGTGTGTTTCGAACTGTTCGGGCTGGTCCAGGCCTTCGGCCAGTTCCGGCGGCAGCACGTTGGCGCTCCACTGCTCCATCGCACCTTCCAGCGCCGCCTGTTCGGCGCGCGCGTAGGAGAGCTTGGCCTGCAGGTACATCGGCTTGCCCCTGCCGCCGCCCGCCTCGAACGCTGCCACCACACGCTGTAACTGTGCCAGCGGTTGGCTGATGGTGATCAGGCCATCGGCCCAGCCCCCCATCCAACGTGCGGTCTCCTCCGTGACTGCTGCACCCAGCAGCGGCAGGGGAAGCGCCGGTCGGCTGTACAGGCGTGCCTTGCGCACCTGGAAGCCACCGTCGTGGTCGACCTGCTCGCCACCCCACAGCCGCCGCATCACCCCGGCCGCATCGCGCAGTGCCTTCTGCCGCTCCCGCTTGGCTGGCCACGGCTGGCCGGTGATGCGCTCGTTCAGGGCCTCGCCGGTACCCAGCGCCAGCCAGATCCGGCCCGGCGCCAACTGCTCCAGCGTCGCCGCTGCCTGCGCCACCAATGCAGGGTGCTGGCGCAGCATCGGGCAGGTCACCATGCCCAGGGTCAACGCGCTCTGCACCGCCAGCGCACCGGCCCACACCCAGCTGTGGCCGGACTGCCCTTGCGCAGTTGTCCATGGGTGGAAATGGTCCGAGCACATCACGGCGTCGAATCCCGCCTGTTCGGCGCGCAGCGCCAGGCCCAGCAAGGTGGCTGGCGGGAACTGCTCATGCGATGCGTGGTAGCCGATGGTCATCACGGATTCCGTGCGGGGACTGGACACGATGGCAACACCCCTCCAGCTAAAACGGCGTCATGGAAACGAACGCTTCCTGCATCGGGCATCGACGCTGGGCTATCGCCGAAGGCTACATTCCAGCCTGGAGCAACGGCCCGTCACCGGAGATGCAGAGTCACGAAACCTGCTGCCTACTCAATGCCGGCGACGAGCCTGCGCATGTCACGCTCACCCTCTACTTCGAAGACCGTGATCCGGTGGGCCCCTACCGGGTCACCGTGGCGGCGCGACGCACCTGTCACCTGCGCTTCAACGACCTGCAGGATCCGGCGCCCGTGCCGCGCGGCACCGGCTTTGCCACCCTCGTTGAATCCGACCAGCCGATCATCGTCCAGCATACGCGGCTGGATTCACGGCAACTGGCCAACAGCATCATGACCACGATCGCCCATCCGTTGTGAAGTCCCCAGCGCAGGCGTCCACGCTGCAACGACACCGCGCCCTCTGGCCGTTTACCCGCATGGAGGGAGACTGGCGCCGGTTTCCTTACGGAGAGTGACGATGGCCCTGCCCGACTACCCACGCCCGCCCTTCCCCGCCCAACAGCAATCCTTCCCCGGCAAGACCACGCAGATGCAACCGCGTCCGGACCACGGCGAAGACAGCTACCGCGGCCATGGCCTGCTGCAGGGCAAGAAGGCACTGATCACCGGCGGTGACAGCGGCATCGGCGCAGCCGTGGCCATCGCCTTTGCGCGCGAAGGCGCCGACGTTGCCATCGCGTTCCTCGATGGTGAACAGGACGATGCCCGCCATGTGCAGCAGCAGATCGAACAGGCCGGGCGCAAGGCCGTGCTAGTGCCCTGTGACATCAGCGACCCGGCACAGGCGCGCTCGCTCGTGGACCGCGTGGCCAGCGAGCTGGACGGTCTCGACATCCTGGTGAACAACGCGGCCTACCAGCGCTACTACGAGCACTTCGACGACATCACCCTGGATGACTGGAAGCGGACGTTCGATACCAATGTCCATGCGGTGTTCAATCTGACCCGGTTGTGCGTTCCGCACTTGCGCGGTGGCGGCACGATCATCAACACCGCATCGGTCAATTCCAAGCGACCGACTCCGAACATCCTTCCGTACTCCGCGACCAAGGGCGCCGTGGCCAACCTGACACTGGGGCTGGCGGGCCTGCTGGCCGAGCACCAGATCCGCGTCAATGCGGTGCTGCCCGGCCCGATCTGGACGCCGTTCATTCCGGCAGGCATGGCCGCCGAGGAGGTCGAGCAGTTCGGCTCGCAGACGCCGTTCGGCCGCCCCGGGCAGCCAGCCGAACTGGCATCGGCCTATGTGATGCTGGCTTCGGACAGTGCCAGTTATACCTCTGGTGCACTGCTGACCATTTCTGGCGGCGCGGCGACGCTGTAGCCTCCATGACCGGATTGCCTGCCTGGATCGAGGACTGGCTGACCGTGGTTGTGCCGGTGGCGGAGGTGCTGGCCATTCTCGGCGTCGCATGGATGATGGTGCGTGCGCTGGCGTGGCTGCTGGTGCAGGCCCGGCAACGCGGCAGGCTGGCTCCAGAGCTTCATGTGGGTCTGCGCCGCGGCGGTGCCCTGCTGCTGTATCTGGCGGCCGCGCTGCTGATACTGGAGCGACTGGGCGTGTCGCGCTCGGTGCTGTGGACCGCGCTGACCGGGTTCATGGCGGTCGGTGCGGTGGCGTTCTTCGCCGCATGGAGCGTGTTGTCCAACCTGTTCTGTTCGTTCCTGATCGTCGCCACACGCCCGTTCCGCATCAATGACACGATCGAAGTGCTGGAAAGCGTGGACAAGCCGGGCCTGTGCGGTCAGGTGGTGGACATCAACCTGATCTACACCACGCTGAGTGATCGTGGCGAAGGCGGGCGCGGTTGCCTGCTGCGCGTGCCTAACTCGTTGTTCTTCCAGCGCATTACCCGGCACTGGGGTGACAGCGGCTATCCGCGACTGCCAGGAAGCATGCCGATCAAAGGCAAGGTGCGCTGAGTCGCTGTAGAGCCGAGCCCAAGCTCGGCTCGCTGCACACAGCGCAGGGTGCCTTGCGGTCTGCACCGAGAGCAGCCAAGCGCGGGCTCGGCTCTACAGGTACCACGGCGGTCGACACTACTCCGCCGCCAATGCCTGGATAGGGTCCAGTTGTGCGGCATTGCGCGCCGGGAAGTAACCGAAGCCGAGACCGATGGCAGACGAGCATGCCAGCGCGGCAAGTACCGGTCCAGGCGTGAACAGGAACGGCACCCCCAGCGACAGCAGGCTGGACAGGGCGCCCGCACCCAACGCGAACAACACGCCCAGCACGCCGCCGAACAGGCAGATCAATACAGCCTCGATCAGGAACTGACGCAGGATGTCGCCCTGCCGGGCACCCACCGCCAGCCGCACGCCGATCTCGCGCACGCGCTCTTTCACCGACACCAGCATGATGTTCATCACGCCCACGCCACCGACCACCAGCGCCACCGCCGCAATCGCCGAAACCAGTGCCGCCAGCGTCTGGCTGGACTTCATCACCGCTTTGCGGATCTGGTCCGAGTTGTAGATGAAAAAATCCCGACGCCCATGCAGCCGCTGCAGTTCCGCACCCAGCGAGACCTCCGCTGCACGGGTCGGAACGTCATCGCGCACACGCACGGTAATGCTCTCCAGCCGCTGGCTGCCAAGCAGGCGCGAGGCCGCCGAGGTGTAAGGCACGTAGACGCTGGGCGTCGCGCCGCCTGCGAATGCACTGGCACCCACCACACCGATCACGTCCACCGGCATGCCGCCCAGCAGCACCGTGCCGCCGATCGGATTGCCGTTGAACAACGTCTTGGCCGCCTTCTGGTCGAGCACGGCCACCGCGCGATGCGCAGCCACCTCGGCATCGGTGAAGAACCGGCCCGCCTTCAGGCGCAGCCCGCGCACGCGAGGTAGATCAGCACCCACGCCAAGGACCTGTGTGTTGGCGCGCCGGTTGCCCTGCAGAGCGGCCACCGAGCTGCTCAGGTTGGGGCTTACGCTGTCGACATAACTCAATGCGGCCAGGTGATCGGCATCGTCCACGACCAGCGTTTCAATCTCGGCCGAGCGCGGGTCGCCGAAATCCGTACCCGGGAAGATCTCCAGCGTACTGGCGCCCAGTTCGTTGATCTGTGACTCGACCTGCGCCTGTGCGCCCTTGCCCAACGCCACCACGGTCACCACCGCGGCCACGCCGATGATGATGCCCAGCATGGTCAGCAAGGTGCGCAGGCGATGGGCCAGCATCGAACGTACCGCCATCCGTGCAGCTTCCCTGATTGCATCCAGGCGCGCGCGGCGCTCGGCGCCCGGTTCCGTGCAGCGCTCGGGCGCGACGGCTTGGCGTGCAACCGCGGGATCACCCGTACCACGGTCGGATACGACCCGGCCGTCTGCGATCTCGATCACGCGTGAAGCGTGCGCGGCAATCGCCGCATCGTGGGTCACCAGGATCACGGTATGGCCCTGCGCATGCAGGCGCTTGAGTTCGGCCATCACCTGCTGGCCACTGGCATGGTCCAGCGCACCGGTCGGCTCATCGGCCAGCACGATCGCGCCGCCGTTCATCAGCGAGCGCGCGATGGAGACGCGCTGCTGCTGGCCGCCGGACAGCTGACTGGGCCGGTTCGTGGTGCGCTCACCCAGCCCCAGCGTTTCCAGCAGCATGCGCGCACGGGTGGTGCGCGCATCGGCATCCACGCCGGCATAGACCGCCGGCAGCGCCACGTTCTCGGTAGCGCTCAGGTTTTCCATCAGGTTGTAGCGCTGGAAGATGAAACCGAAATGCTCGCGACGCAGGTGCGCCAGTTCATCGGGTGACATCTGCTCGGTTGGTGCGCCCTGCACGCGGTAGCTGCCTTCGGTTGGACGGTCCAGGCAGCCCAGGATGTTCATCAGCGTGGATTTGCCCGAACCGGACGGGCCGATGATGGCGATGAACTCGCCCGCCAGGATGCGCAGCGACACGTCTTTCAACACCGCCACCTCGCCGGCGGCCGAGCGATAGGCGCGCGATACGCCATGCAGTTCAAGCAGCGCGTCGGCCATGCTCACATCCCCAGCAGGCTGGTGGGCTCGGCTTCCGCGCCACTGGGCGCCTGCCCGACCACCACGTTCTCGCCTGCCTTGAGGCCGGACAGGATCTGCACCGCAGTAGCGGTGCGCAGGCCGGTCGTCACCGCGCGCTCGCGGGCACGGCCCTTGGCATCGATCACCTGCACGGTCGCGCGGTTGCCCGCCCTGTCATCGCTCTCGGACACTGCCGTCAACGGCACCTGCAGCGCGTTGGCGGCGCGCGCCAGCTGGATCGTCACCTTCACCGTCATCGACGGCTTCAGTTTCAGGCCCGGATTGGGTACGTCAAACAGCCCGGCGTAGTACACCGCCTTCGGCGTCTGCGCCGATCCACCGGTGTTGCCGGTGGCCACGTCGGCAATCGACGACGGCGCGGGTTCAAGCTGCTGCAGATGCGATTCGTAGCGGCGCCCGCCCGGTCCCAGCGTGGAGAACCACAGGGGTTGGCCAGGCGCGATCAACTCCACGTCGGCCTCCGCGATCTCGGCGCGTACGGTCATCGTGTCCATCTGTGCCAGCACTACGATGGTCGGCGTGGTCTGCATAGAGTTCAGCGTCTGCCCGGCCTTGGTGACGATAGCCACGATGTAGCCGTCGGAAGGCGATACGATGCGGGTGTAGCCCAGGTTGATCCGCGCCGTTTCCACCTGGGTCACCGCCTGGTCGATCTGGGCCTGGAGCGCTGCGACGTCAGAGCGCGCCGCTTCCCGCGCCACCCGCGCGGACTCGAAACCTTCCTGCGAGACCAGCCGCGACGCCACCAGCTGCGACTGGCGCTCATGCACGCGGATGGCCTGGGCGTAGCGCGCCTGGCTGGCCGCATGCTGGGCACGCAGCGCATTGGCAGCCGCTTCGGCGCTGCGCAAGGCGATGCGCTGCGGCTGCGAATCCACTTCGGCAATCAGATCGCCAGCGTGCACACGCTGGCCCAGCACCACATGCAGGCGCTTGACCTGGCCGGACACCTGCGCGCCCACCGCCACCAACTCTTTCGGGTTGACCCGGCCCACCGCCTGTACGGTCTTCTCCAGGTCCGCAACCCTTGCCGGCGCAGTGATCAGCGCGGCATCATCGCCGACTGTGAATGCCCACCAGCCGGCGGTGCCTGCAACGGCAGCTACGGCCGCGGCAATGATCCAGGTCCTGCGGTTGTTCATTGAAACGCCCGGCTTCGGGCGGCCACCCAGTGCGACCGCTGAGGCCGCAGTCTGCGAGCCCGGAGTGGACGTTTCTTGGAGCCACTGTGGAGATTGCATGGAGACGTGGCCGCCGTTCAGGCGCGCCACCGCCGGCTGAATCGCGCTCCCCGCGTCCACGCAATCTCGACACAATCTCGACCGAGTCTCCATCAATGGAGGCTAGCCTCGGCGCCCTTGTCGACTGCCTGCGCGCCGTGACCCGACCCTATCCAGATATGCCCTCGATCGACGTGCGTCGCGCCTATCTGGCCTGCTGCGCGCCTTCGCCGTGGCTGCTCGTGCTGGTGCTGGCCTCAACCGGCGTCTGCACGCTGGCCAGCCAGCACGCGCTGCCGTCCCTGCTGGCAGGCTTCGGCGCCGCCGCACTGGTGTGGTTCCACAGCGATGGCCCCGGCCGATTGAACCACCTCGGGTCGCCCGCTGCGTTGGCCCTGATCGGCCTGGCGGCATGGTGGGCGACCCACCCGGCAAGCGGTACTGCGCTGCATCTGCTGATCACCGCTGCCGCCGTACTGGTCATCGCCCTGGCGGCCCTCCGTCTGCGCACCGTCCTGCACATGGCAATGCGCCTGCAGGCGCGGGTGGATGCAACCACGATGGCGGCGCGCTGGATCAAGCTGCCCGCCGCCTTATCCGCACTCGCTGTACAGCAGCTGCTCAGCAAGGACCCGATGCAACCGTCATTGCATCGCACCCTGGTGCTGGCAACGCTGGCGTGGGCCGCCAATGAGGAAGCACAGGCCATGGAGCGCCGGCGATGACGCTGCCCCTGCCGACGCATCTGCCCACTCTCTTTCCGAATCCGCAGCACCCCATGAAACACGATCTCCGCACCCGACAACCACCTCTGGTATTGATTGCCGAAGATGAGGGTGAGATCGCAGACATTCTCGGCGCCTACCTGGCCCGCTCCGGGTTGCGCAGCGCCCGCGCCGCCGATGGCGAGGCCGCCCTGGCCAGCCACCGCCAACTGCGCCCGGACCTGGTGCTGCTGGATGTGCAGATGCCCAAACTCGATGGCTGGCAGGTGCTGAGCGAGCTGCGCCGGCGCGGCAACACGCCGGTGATCATGCTCACCGCGCTCGACCAGGACGTGGACAAGCTGACCGGACTGCGCGTCGGTGCCGATGACTATGTGGCCAAGCCCTTCAATCCGGCCGAGATCGTCGCCCGTATACAGGCGGTGCTGCGCCGAAGCGCGAAGCCTGTCGCCGAGGAGCCGGACGGGGTGATCCGCCTGGGACCATTCGAGATCGACCTGCGCAGCCACGAGGTCGCCGTGCGCACCGGGGATCATGTGCACGCGTTGAACTTCACGCTTACCGAGTTTCGCCTGCTGGTGCATATGGCCCGTGCACCGCGTCAGGTGCACAGCCGGCTGGACCTGTTGCAGACCTGCCTGCCTGAGGGCGATGCGCAGGAACGCACCGTGGACAGCCATGTCAGCAAGCTGCGTCGCAAGCTGGAAGAGGTAGGTGTCATTGGCATTCCTGCCACCATCCGTGGCGTTGGCTACCGCTTCCTGGACTGAATGATGAATCCCAAGGGCAAGAGCATCGGTCGTCAGATCACGCTGTCCATCACCGTCGCCTCGTTGTGCTCAACGGTGCTGTCGATCAGCGGTTTCTACCTGTTCTACTACCTGATGGAGGTGTTCTATCCGCGGTGGTACGACGAGCCGGAAACCATCATGCCGTCCGGACTGGAATGGCTGTGGATCGGGTTGACCGCCACCGTGGTGGTGGCGCTGGCCACGTTGATCGCTTCGCGCCTGACCCGGCGCATCATCACCCCGCTGAACTCGGTGGCCGCAAGCCTGCGTCGCGTGGCCAGCGGTGACCTGGAGGCGCGTGCGCGCGGCGGAGACACCTCGATGACAGAGGCCGCCACGCTGGTCAGCGACTTCAACTCCATGGCCGAGCGATTGAGCCGGATGTCTGAGAACCGCGTGTTCTGGAACGCGGCCATCGCACACGAGCTGCGCACGCCGATGACCATCCTGCGTGGCCGCCTGCAGGGTATCGCCGAGGGCGTGTTCGAGCCCGGCCCCGAGCAGTTCAACAGCATGCTCACCCAGCTGGAGGGCCTGACCCGCATCATCGAGGACCTGCGCGTGGTCAGCCTGGCCGAGAGTGGCCACCTCGATCTGCGCCTGCAACGCAGCGACGTCAGCGTGCAGGTCGCGGCGGTGGTGGAGGCGATGTCCGAGGCGCTGACCGAGAGTGGTTTCTCGGTGACGTTGGACGCACGGCCCTCGCTTGCCGACTGCGATCCGGCACGCATCCGCCAGGCGGTGCTGGCACTGCTGGAAAACGCACGCCGACATGCCATTCCCTGCCCGCTGCAAGTACACGTGTCGCTGGCTGAAGGCCATTGCACCGTGACCGTTGAAGATGGTGGCCCCGGCGTGCCAGACGACCTGCGCGACAGCATTTTCGAAGCCTTCCAGCGCACCGATGTGTCGCGCTCACGGCAGAGCGGTGGCTCAGGTCTCGGCTTGGCCGTGGTACGGGCGATTGCAGTGGCTCATCACGGAACAGCGCAGTGCCGTCCAACCGAACGCGGCGGCAGCGCGTTCGAGATCCGCTGGCCGGTGCATGCGCGTCGTTGACATTGCAACGCCAACCAACGTCGGCCACTAACGTTGCGCTGGTAGCGGCCCATCTTGGTGGGCGCCAGGTATCACGACGCCACGCGCGTTGCTTCGGCACCTGGGCCCGCGCAAACAACAGCCGAGCATGGCTCGGCGCTACAGGAAATCCGCCATGCGCTGAAGCTCGTCTTCGAGCGCGCCACGAAATACCTTGTCGCGGGCCAGCGACTTCCCGGCATAGCCCACGTTCGACATCAACTCACCCTCGCGCACGCTCAGGTTGGCCCAGCCCACCACCTGCTCATGCCACAACACTGGCAGCGCGTAGTAGCCGTACTGGCGCTTCGGTGCAGGCGTATACGCCTCGAATTTGTACACCCAGCCCCACAGCAGCTCGAAGCGGCGGCGGTCCCACACCACGGGGTCGAACGGCGCCAGCAGGCGCACCTGGTCGTCCGGCGCATGGCGGCGCGAGCGCGGGTTCTCGTCCGCCGGCCAGTACCAGGTAGTGCCCTCCAGCGTGCAGCTGGCCAGTTGTTGCCTGGCCAACGCCAACGCCTGACGGGTCTGCTCGGACAGGTGCGGTGCGCCATAGCCCAGCAGGCGCACCAGATAGGTCAGGCTCGCCGAGGGCAGCGGCGCGTACTTGCGCACCACCAGATCGATCAGGGCGGCAGCACGTTCGATCTGCGCCTGTTCGCTGGAATCGGGCTCGGCATGCTCAGCCACCGCGTAGATGCGCGTACCGCTGTCGCGTCGCTGCACCCGCAGCAGACCACGGTAGTGCATGCCGTCCAGTAGATGCGTGCTGGCATTGCTGGTGCCTCCCCAGTAGTTGGTCACCCGCCCATGCGCGAACGCCTGGTCGACCTCACGCGGGTGCACGCTGCCGCGCTCGCGCACGAAGGCCAGCACGTCGGCGGCGCGGCGATGGGTCTCGGCATCCCACTCGCGCTTGGAAACCCGTGGGTGCATCAGCGCCAGATGTTCACGCGGCAGGAAGCCGTAGTTCACCAGGCAGTCCTCTTCCACCGGCAGACGCGTGTAGCGCCGCTCAAGATCGCCCGCGCGGTAGTCCTTTACCCGGTGCCGAAGGGTCAGGTCCTGCGCGCGTGCCGGTGCACGGATCGGGTCGGCCTGCACGAAGCCCAGCCGTCGTATCGCGGTCAGCAGCGTGGTCGGCTTGAACAGGGTGCGCGCCACCGCGTGGCGGCGAAGATCATCGAGAGTAGGCGTGGCAGGCATGGCCGCATTGTAGAGTCGAGCCATGCTCGACTGCATTCATCGGGAAGATCCGTCGATCATGGCTCGACCCTGCAGGGCGCCGTCCGCCTCCACTAGCTGCAACGAGCCGATCACCAACGCCCGCATGCCCTGCTTGAACTCGGTGATCACCTGCCCTTCTTCATCGTCCGCAATCGCGTAGATGGTGTCGGCGCCGGCGATGCAGTAGAAGGCGATCGTGGCCAGCAGCCAGCGCGCCTTGTCCACCGGCAGGCCGAACACATCAGCCACGTGCGCCTGGTGCGAGGCGATCTTTTCCAGCATCGACGCGGTCGCCACCGTGCGCCGCAGGAGGTATGGGGGCAACCCGGGATGCGCCTTCACCACCTCGCACAGTGACTCCACGAACCCCATCAGGTAGGCCTCCAGCCCACCCGGTGCATCGACCGACGCAAGCGGAATCTGCCAGCGCTGGAACACCGTCTCCGCCACCAGGCGCTTCAATGCCTCCAGGTTGGCCACGCGCTTGTACAGCGCCGCCTGGGTCACCGCCAGTTCGGCGGCCACGTTGGCCATGGTCAGGTTGGGCAGGCCCAGGCGGATGCCGATGTCGGCCAGGCGCTCCGGGGTGATGGTCGGTGGGCGGCCACGGGTCGGCGCCGTTGGATCTGGGTGCGTGCTCATACCCTGCTGAGGGTGCCAGTAAAGGGACCCCCTTGTCCGCTTCGATTGATTTAGTTTAATTTACTCAACTAATTCGGAATGCGTCCAGCACGCTGCCCGTAGTCGAGCCCATGGCTCACCTCCCGCCAGGTCCCCACCCAGCCAACAACCCTGCGCTGCGCCTTCTTCCCGTGCTTGCCGTCGGCAGCGCGCCAGGCGCGCTCGCGCCTGCGATTCACAGGAATCTGGCATGAACGTGTACGACTTCTCTTCTCCGCAGCATCCTGCTGCCGCCCCCTTCTCCGGTCAGATGCATCCGCCGGGCATGCCCCTGCGCTACCGGGTGTCAGCCCTCACGCTGGGGCTGCTTGCCTCGTTCGCCGCGCTGGCCGACACCGCACCGTCCACCCTGCCCTCGGTGCAGGTGCAGGAACAGCGCCGGGTCACTGCGGACTACGCGGGCGGGCAAGTGGCTGCCGGCAGCCGCGTCGGCCTGCTTGGCGACAAGGACTTCATGGACACGCCGTTCAGTACGGTCAGCTACACCGAGTCCTTCATCCGCGACCGCCAGGCCAAGGACCTGACCGACGTCATCGCCGCCACCGACCCTACGGTGTTCAGCAACGGCGTCACCGGTTCGTGGAGCGAGAACTACGCGATCCGCGGATTCGCCTCCAACACCAGCGACACCACCTTCAATGGCCTGAGCGGCATGGCGCCGTACTACCGCACCTCGCCGGAAATGTTCGAGCGCATCGAGGTGCTGAAGGGCCCCTCCGCGCTGCTCAACGGCATGCCGCCGGGCGGTTCGGTTGGTGGCAGCGTCAATCTGGTCCCCAAGCGTGCCGGCGATCAACCGCTGCTGCGCGTCAGCGCCAACTTTGCCTCCGATGCGCAGTTCGGCACCCATGTGGATATGGGCCGTCGCCTGGGCGCCGACAAGCAGTTCGGCATCCGCTTCAACGGTGCCTACCGTGATGGCGATGGCGCGGTCGGCAAGCAGCGCAAGAAGGTACAGCTCGGCGCACTGGCGCTGGACTGGCGCGGCGAACGTGCGCGGCTGTCGGCCGATCTGTACAGCGCCGATGACCGTGTTGACGGTCCTGCACGTGGCGTCGGCCTGGCACCGGGCGTCGCCATTCCGCGCCCGCCGCGTGGCGATACGCTGATCAACCCGGACTGGGCCTACGTGGACAGCCAGGACAAGGGCGCGATGCTGCGCGGCGAGCTGGACATCAACGATAGCCTGACGACCTACCTCGCGTATGGCACCAGTAAGACCGACTACCGCTACAACGGTTCGATCAGCGCGCAGATCCTCAATCCAGCCGGCGACTTCAGCACGGTGATCGGCCAGCTCGCCTTCGATATCAAGAAGCAATCCGCAGATGCTGGCCTGCGTGGCAGCTTCCGTACCGGCGCTGTCGGCCACCAGTGGGCTGCCGACGTGACCCATTACCAGCACACCCAGAACGACTACGGCCGCCGCAGCGTGCCGGGCTGGGACTGGACCACCAACCTGTACAACCCGGTGTGGGGCCCGGCCGCGCCGTTCGTGGCACCGCACATCTCGCATACCGAGCTGAAGCTGGACAGCCTCGGTTTCGCCGACACCCTCGCCTTCGCCGATGACCGCGTGCAGCTGACGCTGGGCGTGCGCCGCCAGGAGGTGGTCAGCGAGACCTTCGACGTGTCCACGGGTGCACGCATCTCGCGCTACGTCGAGAGCGCCACCACGCCGGCAGCGGCCCTGCTGGTGAAAGCCACCGACACGATCTCCCTCTACACCAACTACATCGAAGGCCTCAGTCAGGGCGTCACCGCGCCGATGACCGCAGCCAACGCAGGCGAAGTGTTCGCACCGTTCCGCACCAAGCAGAAGGAGCTGGGCCTGAAGCTGGACCTGGGCAGCTTCGCGCACACCTTCAGCCTGTACGAGATCAAGCGACCGAGCAGCTACACCGACCCGGTCACGAATATCTTCTCGTTTGGCGGCGAGCAACGTAATCGCGGCGTGGAATGGGGCTTCTTCGGTGCGCCGCTGGATGGTGTGCGCCTGCTCGGTGGCGTGGCCTATGTACAGCCGAAGCTGACCCGCACGGCCGGCGGTGTGAATGAGGGGCGAATCGCCACTGCCGTAGCGCAACGGCAGGCCAAGCTGGGTGTGGAATGGGATGTGCCGACCTTGCAGGGCCTCACCCTGACCGGCAATGCCACGACGATGTCGAAGCAATACATCAGTGCTGACAATAGCCTGTCTGTGCCGGGACGCACGTTGTTCGATGTGGGGGCGCGCTACAGCACCACCGTGGCGGGTCGACCGCTTGCGCTGCGGGCCAGCGTGAACAACGTGACCAACAAGGCGTACTGGGGCATGCCGTTGCTGTCGAGTCTGGCGCTGGGTGCTCCGAGGACGGTGCTGGTGTCGGCGACGATGGATTTCTGAGCCGGGCGGCCTCCGCGCCAGACATGCATCGCCTGTAGAGTCGAGCCATGCTCGACCCGCTTTGCCGGTGACGTGTAGAGCCGAGCCATGCTCGGCTCGCCTCGTCAGTAGAGCCAGGCCATGCCTGCTGGCGCCATGTCGATCCAACGACAGCATTCACGCATGACGTGGATCTGTATTTCATTCCGGAAGCAGACGATAGATGGCATGGCTGGTCAACGCCAACACCGCCAGATGCCCCACGTAGTACCCATAAAATGCCCAGCGCCAGCGCGGCAGCTGCCACGGCACCCGCGCGGCCAACAGCACCACCGGAACAGCCAGCAGTGCCCAGCCGTTGTGGTTGGCCCAGCACACCGCCGCAAGCGCGACCAGCAGCGGCCACCACGCCCGATGCCGGAACGCGATCCAGGCCAGCAGCACGGAGCCAACGCCGGCCCACTGGTAGTCCACGAACATCGGCAGCACGCCGGCAGCCAGCAACAGCCGCACCGGCCGATTGTTCGCCAGCGCATGCACGGCCACCGCCGCCACAGTGAAGGTGAGCAGGATGTTGAGCGGAAGCCAGGAACCGAACGCGAGTGCGTGCAATGGCTGCGCGATCAGCCCCCATAGCGCGAGCCGGCGTATCGATTTGCGCAGGTCGGCTCCGGGCTGGGCCAGGTTGCAGGCCATCACCAGCGCGAACAGCGGGAACGCGATACGCCCCAGTTCGCTGACCACCGGCACGTAGCCGCCGAAGACCACCTTGGCCACATGATCGCCGGTCATGGCCAGCAGCGCGATCCACTTCAACAGCTCGCGCGCGCCGCTGCTGAGGCCGAGGTCGAAGGTGAACATCCGTGTCGGGGTTGCTTGCATCATCGAAGCTTATGCGCATCGGCAAGCGCATTTCCATCGCCGGGCAGGCAACCAGCGCTGCCGGATGCCACGGGTGGGGGTATGCTGGCCGCCCCTGCTTGTGAGGCCCCGCCATGCGTACCCTGTACCCCGCCATCGAGCCCTACCGTGAGTTCACCCTGCCGGTGAGCGATCTGCATACCCTGCATATCGAAGAGTGCGGCACGCCGGAGGGCATCCCGGTGGTGTACCTGCACGGCGGCCCGGGCGCTGGCATCTCGCCGACCCATCGCCGCTTCTTCGACCCGGCACGTTACCGCATCGTGCTGATCGACCAGCGCGGCAGCGGCCACTCCACGCCGTTCGGCGAGCTGCGCGACAACACCACGCAGGACCTGGTGGCCGACATCGAGAAGGTGCGCGAGCACCTGGGCATCGAGCGTTGGCTGGTCTATGGCGGCTCCTGGGGTTCAACTCTCTCGCTGGCCTACGCGCAGGCGCATCCCGAGCGCGCCACCGGCCTGATCGTGCGTGGCGTGTTCCTCGGTCGCGAGATCGAGAACCGCTGGTTTGCCGAGGCCAACGGTGGTGCGCGCTGGATCTTCCCGGAGCGCTGGGACCGCTATGAGGCCTACATTCCGGAAGCCGAGCGTAGCGACATGATCGCGGCCTACTGGGCGCGCTTGGATGGCCCGGACGAGGCGACCCGCATCGAAGCCGCGCAGGCCTGGCTGGGCTGGGAAGACAACGCCGCCACCCTGCAGCACGATGTGGATGCCGAATCCACCGATGATCCGCTGGATACGCTGGCGAAGGCCCGTATTGAAGCGCACTACTTCCGCAACGGCATCTTCCTGGAACACGACCAGTTGCTGCGCGACATCGATCGCATCCGCCACCTGCCCGGCGTGATCGTGCAGGGGCGCTACGACATCATCTGCCCGCCGCGCAGCGCATGGGACCTGGCCAAGGCCTGGCCGGAAGCGCGCCTTGAGATGGTGACCTCCGGCCACAGCGCGAACGAACCGGCCACGGTCGACGCTCTGGTGCGGGCGACGGATGTGTTTGCCGACCGGTTCGGCAACGGCACCTGAGCCGCAGCGTCAGCACGCCACCGTGAATCCCACCGTGGTCAGCCCGTCGCGGCTGGCCACGAACACATCCCCGCCGTGCAGCACGGCGATGGCCTTGACGATCGACAGGCCCAGGCCGTGATGGCGTTCGCCCCGGTACTCGCGGGCCTCGTCAACCCGGTAGAAGCGCTCGAACAGCAGCGGCAGGTGCTCGGCTGCAACGCCCTCGCCTTCATTCAACACGGCGATGCGCGCGCCCTCGCCGTTGGCCTGCAGCTGTACCCACACCTCGGTTGCGGGCCGCGCATGCTGTACCGCGTTGTGCAGCAGGTTGGTCAGGGCGCGCCGGAACAGCGAGGGATCGATGCTGGCAGTCGCATCACCTTCGATGCGCAGGGTCAGCCCGGCTTCCTCGAACAGGAACTCCAGGAAGTCCCCGGCGGCGGCCACTTCGTCGGCCAGGGCCACCGGCCGGGTCTCCATCGCGATATCGCCCTGCCCGGCCCGCGACAGGAACAGCATGTCGTTGACGATGGCGCGCAGCCGCTCCAGCTCCTCGAGGTTGGACTGCATGACCTCCTGCAACTGCGCGTTGTCGCGCGGACGTGACAGGGCCACCTGGGTCTGTCCCATCAGGTTGGCCAGCGGCGTGCGCAGCTCATGGGCCACATCTGCGTTGAATCCATCCAGACGCGTGTAGGCGGCCTCCAGGCGATCCAGTGCACCGTTGAAGGCATGCGTCAGGTGCCCCAGCTCTGCCGGCAGCGCCTGTGTGCCGAGCCGCTGGGACAGCCGCTGCGGGCTGAGCGAGCGCGCCTCGTCCGAAAGCGCGCGCAACGGTGCCAGTCCCAGGCGGGCGATCCAGTAACCGAGGCCGGCCACCAGCAGCACGCCCAGCACGCCGGCGATCCACAGCGCCACGGCGAAACGCTGCAACGCATGGGTGTAGGGCTCGGAATCAATACCGATCCACAGGTCCACCGCCGGCCGCACGCCTTTGCCGGGCACGCGCTCATACAGCGTGCGCAGCGGATGCTGGCCCTCGCGCTGCAACGTGCCCATGCCGCTGTCGTGGCCATTGGGTGGCTGCACCCGTGGGGGCTCGGCACCGATGCGGAAGGTCGGGTCCTCACTCCAGGCCCAGACCAGCGTGTCGCGGTCGCCGGAAATCAGGTTGCCGACCTTGTCGCGGACCTTGTTCCAGCGTTCGCGGGTATCGCACATCGCCACACTGCCGCTGACCGCGTGCAGCTTGGTCTGCAGCTCGGCGTGCTGGTAACGCACTACCTGCCGTTCCAGTACGCCGTACACGCCGATGCCCAGCAGGGTGAACACCAGCAGCGCGGCCAGCGCGAACATCGCCGACAGGCGCTGGGCGATCGACCACCTCATCGGCCATCGCCCTCGTCTTCGCGCACCTCCAGCACGTAGCCCATGCCGCGCACGGTATGCAGCAGCTTGCTGGGGTACGGACCATCGAGCTTGCCGCGCAGGCGCTTGATCGCCACTTCCACCACGTTGGTGTTGCTGTCGAAATTGATGTCCCAGACCTGCGCGGCGATCACCGTCTTGGACAGGATCTGCCCGCGCCGTTGCGCGAGCAGGGCCAGCAACGCAAATTCCTTGCCGGTCAGGTCCAGTCGCGCGCCGTCACGATAGGCGCGGCGCGCCAGCAGGTTGACCTGCAGGTCGCCCACCTGCAGTTCGGTCGGCTCCTGCTGGCGACCGCGCCGGACCAGCGCCTGAAGGCGCGCCAGCAGTTCGATGAACGAGAAAGGCTTGACCAGGTAGTCATCGGCACCCTGCCCCAGCCCATGCACACGGTCGTCCACGCGGTCGCGCGCGGTCAGCATGATCACCGGGGTCTGCTTGCTGCGGCGCAGTTCGCGCAGCACGTTGAAGCCGTCCATGCCGGGCAGCATCACGTCCAGCACGATCACGTCGTAGTCGAACTCGCGGGCAAGGTGCAGGCCGGTCACGCCGTCGGCGGCCAGGTCCACTGCCCAGCCCTGTTCGCCCAGACCGGTGCGCAGGTAGTGGGCGGTCTTGCTCTCATCCTCGACGATCAGCAGTTTCATCCGGGCTCCGTCAGCGCGGCACCGGCCGCCGCCCTGCGCTCGCGTCGGCGCTGCAGGAACAGCCGGTCCAGGGCCAGGTAGATCACCGGGGTACTGTACAGGGTCAGCAACTGGCTGATCAGCAGGCCACCGACCACCGCCACGCCCAGTGGCTGGCGCAGCTCCGAACCGGTGCCGAAGCCGATCATCAGCGGAATCGCACCCAGCAGCGCCGCCAGCGTGGTCATCATGATCGGGCGGAAGCGGGTCAGGCAGGCCTCATGGATGGCCTGCAGCGGGGTCAGCCCGCGGCTGCGCTGGGCATCCAGCGCGAAGTCGACCATCAGGATGCCGTTCTTCTTGACGATGCCGATCAGCAGCACGATGCCGATCAACGCCATGATCGAGAAATCCAGCCCCCACAGCCACAGCATCAGCACGGCACCGATACCGGCCGACGGCAGCGTGGACAGGATGGTGAGCGGGTGCACGAAGCTCTCGTACAGCACGCCGAGGATGATGTAGACGGCGAGCAGTGCGGCCAGGATCAGCAGCGGCTGACTGGCCAGCGATTCCTGGAACGCCTGTGCGGTGCCCTGGAAGCGCCCGTTGATGCTGTCGGGCATGCCGATCTGCGCCTGCGCCTGCTCAACCAGGGTGACTGCCTCACCCAGCGAGACGCCCGGCGCCAGGTTGAACGACAGGTTCACTGCCGGCAGCATGCCGTTGTGGCTGATCGACAGTGGCCCGTTGCCGGGCGGCTGCACCTGCGCCACCGCCGACAGCGGCACCATCTGCCCGGTCAGCGGCGAACGCAGGTGGAAGTAGGACAGCGCATCGACCTCGCCAAGCAGGCCGGGCGCGATCTCCAGGATCACCCGGTACTGGTTGGTCTCGGTCTGGAACTCGTTGATCTGGCGCTGGCCGAACGCATCGTAGAGCACCTGGTCGATATCGTTGGCGGTCAGGCCGAAGCGGGCCGCAGCGGTGCGATCGATCTGCAGTCGGGTAACGCTGGCGCCCACCTGCTGGTCGTTGGACACGTCGCGCAGCTGCGGCAGCCCGCGCAGGCGTTCGGTCAGCTGCTCGGCCCAGCGTGACAGATCGCGGCTGTCCTGGCCGCGCAGTGCGTACTGGTACTGCGTGCGCGCCGGCCCCGCGCCCAGGTTGATGTCCTGCGCGGCACGCATGTACACGGTGATACCCGGCACGCTGGCCATCTTCGCGCGCAGCCGGTCGATGAAGCCGTGCACATCCACGTCGCGGTCGCCACGGTCCTTCAGGATGAACCAGAAGCGGCCGTTGGAGAGGGTCTGGCTGCCACCGGTGGCGCCCACCGCATGGTTGTAGGCCTGCAGCGCCGGATCCTCGGCGGCGATCTTCGCCAGCTGCTGGTGCTTGGCGGCCATCTCCTCGAAGCCGATGTCCTGTGCCGCTTCGGTGGTGGCGAACACGAAGGCCGTGTCCTGCAGCGGGAAGAAGCCCTTGGGGATCACCACATACGAGGCCACCGCTACCGCTACCGTCGCACCGAAGCCGAGCAGCACCAGCCGCTGTTGGCCCAGCGCCCACTGCAGGCTGCGGTCGTAGCCGGCCAGCAGGCGACCGGCCAGCGTGTCCTGGCCGTCGCGATGGGCCGGCATGCGCTTCATCAGGTGCGCAGCCATCATCGGCGCCAGGGTCAGCGACGCGACGATGGAGATCAGGATCGCGACCGTGATCGTCAGCGCGAATTCGGCGAACAGGCGCCCGACCACTCCACCCATGAACAGCAACGGGATGAACGCCGCGATCAGCGACAGGCTGATCGAGACCACGGTGAAGCCGATCTCGCCCGCACCCTTCAGCGCCGCCTCCACCGGTCCCAGCCCAGCCTCGCGATGGCGGTGGATGTTCTCCACCACCACGATGGCGTCGTCCACCACGAAGCCGACCGCCACCACCAACGCCACCAGCGTGAGGTTGTTGAGGCTGAAGCCAGCCACATACATCGCTGCGAACGTGGCGACCAGCGCTACGACCAGCACCGCACCGACGATGAGCGTGGCCGAGAGCTGGCGCAGGAACAGCCCCATCACCAGCACCACCAGCACGATGGTCAGCACCAGGGTCAGCTCCACCTCGTGCAGCGACGCGCGGATGGTGCGCGTGCGATCGTTGAGCACGTCCACGTCGACGCTGGCCGGCAGGTTCGCGCGCAGCTCCGGCAAGGCGGCCAGCACGGCATCGGTGGTGCGAACGATATTCGCGCCCGGCTGCCGGCTGATGATCAGGCCCACGCCCGGCTGCCCGTTCGGCCACGCCTGCACATAGGCGTTCTCGGCACCGTCGACCACCTGCGCGACATCACCCAGGGTGACCGGTGAACCCTGCCGATAGGCGACCACCAGCTGGCGGTAGTCCTGGGCATCGAACAGCTGGTCGTTGGCCTCGAAGGTGGACGTGCGCTGTTCGCCCATCAGCGCGCCCTTGGCCTGGTTGAGACTGGCGTTCCGGGCCACGCCGCGCAGGTCGGACAGGGTCATGCCCATTGCCGCCAGCCGCTCCGGTTGCGCCTGGATGCGGATGGCCGGGCGCTGCTGGCCGACGATGTTGACCTCGGACACGCCACTGATCTGGCTGATTGAACGCGCCAGGCGGCTCTCGGCCAGATCGCTCAACTCGGTCATCGACATCTGTGCCGAGACCACGCTGAGCACCAGGATCGGGCTGTCGGCCGGATTGACCTTGCGCCAGGTTGGCAGGTTCGGCAGGTCGCTGGGCAGGCGCCCGGCCGCGGCGTTGATCGCCGCCTGTACTTCCTGGGCGGCAGTATCGATGTTCTTTTCCAGGTCGAACTGCAACGTGATCGAGGTACTGCCGAGCGCACTGGTGGAGGTCATCTCGATGATGCCGGGCACGCCGGTCAGCTGCGTTTCCAGCGGCGTGGCCACCGCCGATGCCATGGTCTCGGCACTGGCGCCGGGCAGGCTGGCATTGACGCGGATGGTCGGGAATTCCGCTTCCGGCAATGGCGCCACGGGCAACCGCGGCAACGCGGCCACACCCAGCAGTATCACCGCCAGCGTCAGCAGCGTGGTGGCCACCGGATGCCGAACAAACCAGCTGGACAGCGAAACGCGGGGACTCATGGTGCGACTCCGGCCTTGGCAGCCGGTGCGCCAGCCTCGGTAACAACCACGCCCGGACGCAGGCGTGACTGGCCATCGCGCACGATCACATCGCCCACCCGCAATTCACCCTGGACGGCCACCCACCCGTTCTCGGCTTCACCGACGGTGACCGGCAGCACTTCGACGCTCCCATCGGCCACTACGCGGTAGACGAAGCTGCCCTCGACACCACGCTGGATTGCGGCAGCGTCCACCACCAGTGCGCCCGTGCTCTGGCCGATGCGTACCCGCACGCTGACCAGCTGCCCGGGCCACAGCCGGTCGTCGGCATTGGCGAAGCGGGCACGCAACCGCACCGTGCCGGAGGTCTCGTCGATCTGATTGTCGATCACCTGCAGCGTGCCTTCGGCGAGGCGCTGGCCACCATCGCGGTCCAGCGCCTGCACCGCCACGTCGCCCGCAGCCAGTGCCTCCCGCAGCTGCGGCAGCGCGTCCTGCGGCAGCGCGAACACCACCGAGATCGGATCGGTCTGCTGCACTGTCACCAGCCCCTGCGTGTCGGTGGCACGCACCAGGTTGCCGGGGTCCACCTGGCGCAGGCCGATGCGGCCATCCATCGGCGCCAGGATACGGGTGTACGACAGCTGCACCTGTGCGGCATCCACCGCCGATTGGTTGCCACGCCCGGTGGCCTGCAGCTGCTGCACCGTGGCCGCCTGCTGCTCCAGCATCTGCCGCGAAACCAGCTGGTCGATAGACAGGTGCTGCAGCCGCGCCAGGTCCGAGCGCGCGGCATCCAGCGTGGCCCGGTCGCGAACCACCGCAGCCTGTGCGCCACCCAGATCGGCACGGATCGCGCGATCATCGATACGGGCCAGCAACTGGCCCTTGCGCACCTTCTGGCCCTCCTCGAACAGCACCTCGGACAGCACGCCATCGACCTGCGGCCGCAGCACGGTGCTCTGCAACGACTGCACCGTGCCCACGCCGCTGCGCCAATGCGCCACATCACGCTGCTCGACACGGCCGGTCACCACCGGTACCGGCGGCGGCGCATTGGCCGGTTGCGCGTCGCTGCGCGACACACCCTGGAACAGCATCACCAGCGACAACACCACCAGCAGCAACACGCCCAGGACAAGGTGGCGGCGACGCATTCGCGGGGACAGGAAGGGAATTCGCATGACAGGGGTCCATACCGGTGCCGGCGCGGGGGCTGCGCAGGCCTGATGCCATCCTCCCGGCTGGCCTCCGGCGCCTTGCTGTCGCCTGCCTGACAATTTCGTCAGGTGCCGCCTGTGCACGCATGGGGCGTGCGGGTGAACGGTGGCCCACCGCCACTTGGCGACCCTGTCGGTTCTTCGCAGCTCGCTTACAGACCCGGGCCGAAGATCCGGCCGTGGCCATCCACAACCATGGCCCACGTCCCCTCTTCTGGAGCCTGTCATGACCGGTATTCGCTACGTTCCTGCTGTCCTCATCATCACCATCGGCCTGCTGCTGGGCGCCTGCTCCAAGCCCCAGGAGGCCAGCAGACCCACCGCCGCCGAGGACGTGACCGAAGTGAAGCTCATCCCTGCCTACGAAACGCTGGACAAGGACAAGGATGGCATTGTCACGCTGGCCGAGGTGGATGCGGTGGCGCCGGACTGGGCCGAACGCCTGCATGCCTGCGATACCGACCGTGACAAGACGTTGACCCGCGGCGAGTACGACGTGTGCAAGCAGACCAGCGCTTCGCAATGATCCATCACTGAACCCTCGATTGGCGCTGCGCATGCCCGGCTATACCAAGGTATAGCCCGGCTAACCCACGAGCCTCTAGGCCTGCCCCATTCAGGGGCGGACAATAGCGCCACTGGCCAGGGCAATCCTGGCCGGCACCCTCGCCTCATGGAGACGCAGATGGACCCCGACCCTGCCGGGCGCACCGCGCCCCGGATGACCGCTTGTTGCCTGTTCCTGGCGCCTGCCCGCCGGTCCCTGCCTGCCTGAGTGACGGGGGACCGCCAGGCGCCGCCTGCCTGGAGATCGCCCCCATGTCCTACAAGATCCTCTACATCACCCTGCGCCGCCTGATTGGCGAGCGCGATGTTGCCGCCCTGCGCAGCCAGCTGCTGCAGCACGGCCCCGTGATGTTCGCCCGTTCGCTGTCGCTCGGTTCGCCGCGCGTGGTGGCTGACGCCCTGTCGCTGCTGCCGATCAGCGAGCGCATCACTGTGCTGCGCCATCTGCCCTATCCCCTGCGCGATGCGATGAAGCCACTGTGCATCGGTGGCAGCCAGCGCCTGCACATGCAGCCGTGGTCGCCGGCGGTGCTGGCGATGCGCCACGCCTGACCTTTCCAACTATGCCGTTCGTGTTCCGGCTGCGGCCGGCTCTGACATTCGAGGAGCGTCCCATGAGCCTGCTCAACGCCTGGTTCAACGCCTTCCTGCGCAGCCGTCGCGCAGGCAATCTGTTCCGCCGCCGTGCGATGCCCGAAGCCGGATTTGGCCCGGGTAGCACTGAAGCAGCGCCGTTCGCGCTCACCACCGGCCTGGTCACCCTCGCCCAGCAGGATGAAACCCAGCTGCTGCTCACGCTGGATTCGCATGCCGATGGCCTCAGCCCGCATGAGGCCGAGGAGCGGCTGGCGACGCTCGGTCCCAACGAGGTGGATCACGAAAAGCCGCTACCGTGGTGGCGGCACCTTTGGCAGTGCTACCGCAATCCGTTCAACCTGCTGCTGACCGTGCTGGCGGCGGTGTCCTGGCTGACCGAGGACATCAAGGCCACCATGGTGATCGGTGCAATGGTGCTGCTGTCCACGCTGATCCGCTTCGTGCAGGAGGGTCGCTCCAATCGCGCGGCCGAGCGGCTGAAGGCACTGGTCGGCAACACCGCCCGCGTGCTGCGCCGCAATCCCGGCACCGAAGCTGCGGACGTGGCCGACCAGTACTTCGGCGCGCACCTGCACAGCCGGCGCCCGGCACGCCTGCTGGACCTGCCGATCCGCGAACTGGTGCCCGGCGACCACATCGTGCTGTCGGCCGGCGACATGATTCCGGCCGATTGCCGCGTGTTGACCGCCAAGGACCTGTTCGTGGCGCAGGCAGCGATGACCGGCGAATCACTGCCGGTAGAAAAATTCGCGCACCCGGGCGACGGGCTGGCCGGCCTGCTGGAACAGCACAACCTGCTGTTCATGGGCACCAATGTGGTCTCCGGTACGGCCACTGCCATCGTGCTTGCCACCGGCAACCGCACCTACTTCGGCACGCTGGCCCAGCGCAGCACCGCTACCGACCGCGCGCCGACCGCGTTCCAGGCCGGCGTCAACAGCGTCAGCTGGCTGCTGATCCGCTTCGCGCTGGTGATGGTGCCGTTCGTGCTGCTGATCAACGGCTGGACCAAGGGCGACTGGACCGAGGCGTTCCTGTTCGCGCTGTCGGTGGCGGTCGGCCTGACCCCGGAAATGCTGCCGATGATCGTCACCTCCACCCTGGCCAAGGGCGCGGTGCTGCTGTCGCGGCGCAAGGTGATCGTCAAGCGCCTGGATGCGATCCAGAACTTCGGCGCGATGGAAGTGCTGTGCACCGACAAGACCGGCACGCTCACCCAGGACAGGATCGCGCTGGAACGTCACACCGATGTGTTCGGTCACGATTCGGAAGACGTGCTGAAGTTCGCCTATCTCAACAGCCACTTCCAGACTGGCCTGATCAATCTGCTGGACCGTGCGGTACTGGAACACGTGGAGCTGCAGAGTTCGCTGCGGCTGTCCCAGGACTACCACAAGGTGGACGAGATTCCGTTCGATTTCGAGCGCCGTCGCATGTCGGTGGTGGTGTCCGAGCGCGAGGACCACCACGAGCTGATCTGCAAGGGCGCGGTGGAAGAGATGCTGGCGGTATGCAGCACCGTGCGCGAGAACGGCCAGGACATGCCGCTGGACGAGCACCGCCTGGCGCGGGTGCGGCAGACCACCGAGGAACTGAACGAACAGGGCCTGCGCGTGGTGGCGGTGGCGATGAAGGAGACCGCTGCCAGCCAGACTGTGTACACGCAGGCCGACGAGCGCGGCCTGACCCTGGTCGGCTACGTGGCCTTCCTGGACCCGCCGAAGGAATCGGCTGCACAGGCGCTGCAGGCGCTGGCCGCGCATGGCGTGGAAGTGAAGGTCTTCACCGGCGACAACGAGCTGGTGACCGCCCGCGTCTGCGCGCAGGTGGGGCTGGACGCGGACACCATCCTGACCGGCCCGCAGATCGAGCGCATGGATGATGGCGCGCTGTCACGGGCGCTGCACCATCACCGCGTGTTTGCCCGCCTGACCCCGCTGCACAAGGAACGCCTGGTACGCGAGCTGCGCGCACAGGGCAAGGTGGTCGGCTTCCTCGGCGACGGCATCAACGATGCACCCGCGGTGCGCGCGGCCGATATCGGCATCAGCGTGGACAGCGCGGTAGACATCGCAAAGGAGGCGGCCGACATCATCCTGCTGGAAAAGAACCTGATGGTGCTGGAGGAAGGCGTCATCCAGGGCCGGCGCACGTTCAACAACATGCTGAAGTACATCCGCATGACCGCCAGCTCCAACTTCGGCAACGTGTTCTCGGTGCTGGTGGCCTCGGCTTTCCTGCCGTTCCTGCCGATGCTGCCGCTTCAGCTGCTGGTACAGAACCTGCTGTACGACATCTCGCAGATCGCCATTCCATTCGACAACGTGGACGAGGAGCTGGTACGCAAGCCGCTGAAGTGGAACCCGGCGGACATCGGCCGCTTCATGGTGTTCTTCGGGCCGATCAGCTCGATCTTCGACCTGACCTGTTTCGCGCTGATGTGGTACGTGTTCGATGCGCGCACGCCGGCCGACCAGGGCCTGTTCCAGTCCGGCTGGTTCGTGGTCGGCCTGCTGACCCAGACACTGATCGTGCACATGATCCGCACGCCGAAGGTGCCGTTCCTGCAGAGCATCGCCGCGCCGCCACTGCTGCTGATGACCGGCCTGATCATGGCAATCGGCGTGGCCCTGCCGATGAGCCCGCTGGCCGGCTACTTCAAGCTGCAGGCGCTGCCGGCCGGCTACTGGCCGTTCCTGGTGGCGATCCTGTTCGGCTATGCGGTGCTGACCACCGCACTGAAGAAGTTCTACATCCGTCGCTACGGCTGGCAGTAGGCGCCCGCCGCCTTGTCCAGGGAGAATCACAATGGACATCAATCCGAACCTGCCGGCGTTCAACGCCGGCGCAACCCTGAGTTCGCTGATCAGCCTGTCGGTGGCGTTCGTGCTGGGCACGGTCATCGGCCTGGAGCGGCAACTGCGGCAACGCACTGCCGGCCTGCGCACCAACACGCTGGTGGCGGTGGGTGCGGCAGTGTTCGTCGATCTGGCGGTGCGCTTCCATGACCTGTACGGCGGCCCACCGTCACCGCTGCATGTGGTTGCGTATGTGATCTCCGGCGTCGGCTTCCTCGGTGCCGGCGCGATCATGAAGGACGGCGCCCAGGTGTCCGGCCTGAACACCGCCGCCACTCTGTGGGGATCGGCGGCGGTGGGTGCGTGTGCCGGTATCAAGCTGCTGCCGGAGGCGGTACTGGCGGCTGTATTCGTGCTGGCCGCCAACACCCTGCTGCGACCGGTGGTGAACCGCATCCAGCGGCAGCCGCTGCCGGAAGCGTTCAGCGAGGCGACCTATGCGATCAACGTGGTCTGCCAGCGCGAACAGCAGGCCGAGGTGCTGGACCAGCTGTTGCTGCTGCTCGAGCAGGCGCAGTACCCGGTGCGCGCGGTGGACCAGCGCCCGTTCGGCGAGCGCGACGTGGAGATCGAAGCGGTGCTGTATGCCACCACCGTGGATGCCGGTGAGCTCGATGCCGTGCTGGCAACGCTGGCGACCACGCCCGGCGTGCTGCAGGGGTTCTGGAACGCCAGCCTGGAGGAATAGTGCCGGCCGCTGGCCGACAACACCGTGCACCGCTTTGGTAGGTGCCGACCGTTGGTCGGCACAGAACTATCAGATGCCATGCCTCCTGCGAGAGCCTGCCGACCAAGGTCGGCATCTACCAACAGCCCGCATGCATCGCTTTGGTGGGTGCCGACCGTTGGTCGGCACAAACCCTCATCGCCCCGCCGTTCAAGTGCTGTGCCGACCAACGGTCGGCACCTACCAGGAGCCGGCACCCAGGGCACAAGAGCACGCCGACCAGGGCCGGCATCGACCGACGATGGCTTTGCTATCCTTTCCGCCCACGCCAGGGAGCCGTCCCGATGCCATCGCTGTCGCCCCGCCGCCCGCTGGTGCTGCTGGCCCTGATCGTCGTGATGGCGGCGATCTTCCTGATCGACACCGTCACCGATTACGCGGTCGCCGCCGCCTGCTTCTACGCGGCGGTCATCCTCGCCGCAGCGCGCGTACTGAGCGCGCGCGGGCTGATCACCCTGGCCGTCGCCTGCATCGCACTCACCGGGCTGAGCTTCTTCCTGACCCGCTTCGGCACCTACCGCATCGGCCTGGTCAATTCGGTGATCGGCATGCTGGTGATCGGCATCACCACCTATCTCGCCCTGAACATGGAAGCGGCCAAGGCCGCCGTGCAGGAAGCGCAGGGCCGTCTGCTGCGGGTGGCGCGCGCCTCCACCGTGGGCGAGCTCACCACCTCCATCGCCCATGAAGTGAACCAGCCGCTGGCGGCCATCGCCAGCAGCGCCGAGGCCTGCCAACGCTGGCTGGCCCAGGACCCACCGAACGTGGACAAGGCACGCCAGACCGTAGCCCGCATCCTGGCCGATGCGCACCGCGCCGGTGACGTGATCGTCCGCATCCGCGGCCTGACCCAGGGCGCGGCACCCGAACGACGGGCCTTCGACCTGAACCAGGCGGTGGAGGAGATGCTGGCGCTGTCGCGCAGTGAACTGGACCAGCACGGCGTGG
Organism: Stenotrophomonas africana; assembly: GCF_013004645.1. GTDB lineage: Bacteria > Pseudomonadota > Gammaproteobacteria > Xanthomonadales > Xanthomonadaceae > Stenotrophomonas > Stenotrophomonas africana. The sequence goes on from NZ_JABEME010000003.1 coordinate 258,771, forward strand.
CGGTGGCCCTGCTGCTGGATGCCGACCTGCCGCTGGTGCAGGCCGACCGCGTGCAGGTGCAGCAGGTAATTGGCAACCTGATCCTCAATGCGGTGGACGCGATGGAGTCAGTCCCCGCCGCCGACCGTCGGCTGTCCCTGCTGACCCGGCGTGACGGCCAGCGGGTCAGTCTCAGCGTGCGCGACCGGGGCGTGGGCCTGCCCTCCGATCATCCCGAGCGCGTATTCGATGCATTCTGGACCACCAAATCACATGGGCTCGGCCTGGGCCTCAGCCTGAGCCGTTCGATGATCGAGGCCAACGACGGCCAGATCCGCGCCGAACGACCAGCAGGCGGCGGTGCCTGCTTCGTCTTCGACCTGCCCATCGCCACGGACGTTCAACATGCGTAAGCCCGCTGCCCCAGCCATCGATCCAGCACCCATCGTCTACGTGATCGACGACGACCCGTCGGTGCGCGCGGCACTGGAAGACCTGCTGGCCTCGATGGGCCTGCAGGTGCGGGCGTTCGCTTCCACCCAGGCCTTCCTCGAACACGAACTGGAAGATGCACCGGCCTGCCTGGTGCTGGACGTGCGCATGCCCGGCCAGAGTGGGCTGGAGTTCCATCGCACGATGGGCAGTCACGGCCTGCAGCTGCCGGTGGTGTTCATCACCGGCCACGGCGACATTGCGATGGGCGTCAACGCGATCAAGGACGGTGCCATCGAGTTCCTGACCAAGCCCTTCCGTGACCAGGAGCTGCTGGATGCCATCCACAAGGGCATCGAGATCGACCGCCAGCGCCGCCGCGACGGCGAGGCACTCGGCGCGCTGCAACTGCGCTGGGACACTCTCAACGCCGGCGAGCGCGAGGTGGTCGACGGTGTGGTACGCGGCCGCCTCAACAAGCAGATCGCCGGCGACCTCGGGGTCAGCGAGATCACGGTGAAGGTGCGCCGCGCGCAGGTGATGCGCAAGATGGGTGCGCGCACCCTGGTCGACCTTGTGCGGATGTATGACCGCCTGCAGGCAGGTACTGCGTGAACGCATCGGAGCCGGTAGAGTCGACTGTCAGGTGACTGCTGGTCGTCCGGATGCTGGAAACCTCACGCCTTGCGCATTAGTCGACTGACAGTCGACTCTACACGTGGGTACCGCGCGCTTCGCCCTGCATCCTGCCCCCCCTCGTTGATGGGTTTGAACGCTGCTACTTCTTCGTCGCCAGTACGATCACCCCGGCCAGCACAAGGCCGATGCCGCTCCACTCCCGCAGGGTCGGACGTTCGCCCAGCAGCAGGTAGGCCAGCACGATCACCAGCACCACACTGAATTTGTCGACCACTGCGACCTTGGCCAGCTCACCACTCTGCAGCGCGCGGAAATAGAACAGCCATGAAGCGCCGGTGGCCAGTGCCGACAGCACCAGGAACAGCTGGGTGCGGCCCGGCAGCAGCAACGGATTGGACCATTTACCGGTGACCACCACCAGCGGCAGGATCACCGCGGCCACCACCAGGGTGCGGATCGCCATGGCCAGGTCCGAGTCGACGCCCTTGACGCCAATCCTGGCAAACAGCGCGGTCAACGCTGCGAACACGGCAGACAGTCCGGCCCACAACAACCATTGCGGCAGGTTCTGCATGAAGTGCTGCTCCCGGTTCAAAGGGGGGTGCCGACAACGCTACTCTCATCGCCCGCCCACGCAAGTACAGCAACGGCGCGTGCGGATCATGCGCGCTGCAGGCGACGCTTCAACTGCGTATCCATCAAGCCCACCGCCAGCAGCACCGCGCTGGTCAGCCAGCCAGCGGCCAGCAGATGGGTGTGCGGCAGAACCACGCCCAACACGACCAACGCCACTGCACCGACCAGATGCGAATACGGGGCGCGCCCGTACACAATGCGCTTGTACAAGGCGCTGCCAAGCAGGTAGATCAACGGTCCGGCAACCAGCACCGCAGCGTAGACCGGGGTCACCGCCGCACCAGGATGGTCCATGACCAGATCATTGCCGACCGCGGTGGCGATGATGCCGGCGATCAGCAGCGCATGCACGTAGTGGAAGTTGGCCCCCATCCGCCCGGGGTCCTCGGAATGGGTGATCGCCACGGTGGCATCGCGGCTGGAGATGCCGAAATACAACCACCACATGGCGATGGTGCCGGCGAAGGTGGCCAGCACCGCCGAGACCACATCGCCGCTCCAGTGCTCGACCTCGCTGAGCACGCCGCCGGTGGCCAGCAACGTCTCACCCAGTGCGACGATGACGAACAGCTGGCAACGCTCGGCCAGGTGCCCGCCTTCGATGGTCCACTCGCGGGTGTGCGAACGGCCCAACCCCGGAAACGCGAAGCCGAACATCGGCGAGACGTATTCGCAGGCCACCGCCACCGCCCACAGTGCGAGCCGCAGATTGCCCTCGGCTGCAGCGCCGGCCAGCCAGAAGCAGGCCGACACGCTTACCCACGCCAGCATGCGGCGGAAATTGGGCGCCAGCGGGTGGCGCCGCCCGACCTCCAGCAGCACGAACACCGTGCGCCCGACCTGCATGGTGGCGTAGGCCCCCGCGAAGACCCAGGCGCGATCAGCGAAGGCCTCGGGAATGGACGAGGACATCAGCAGCGCCAGCAGCATGGTGACGAACAGCAGGCTGCGGATGCGTGGCGCCTCCGGATCGAACCAGTTGCTGACCCAGCAGGCGTACTGCCAGCCCAGCCAGACCGCGAACCACAGCACCAGCGTCTGCATGACGCCGGCCAGGTCCAGGTGGTGCAGCAGATGGTGGCTGAGCTGGGTAACCGCAAATACGTAGACGAGGTCGAAGAACAGCTCTCCGTAGGTCACGCGGGCGTGGTGGCCATCGCGCTGGCGCAGGGCGGGCAGTCTCTGTTGTGTGCTCATGACCGTCCTTCAACGCGCCAGGCGCCAGTACAGCAGACCGGCCAGCAAGGCCGGCACGGCGAATACCAGCAGCAGGATCGGCAGTTCCTCCCGCACGGCGTAGCCGGCCCTGCTCACGCCCACCCACATGTTGGCCACCGTCACCAGCAGCCAGGTGGCGATGAACGCGATCAGGGCCGTGGGCAGCTGTGACTGGCCTACGCTCCACAGCCGCCCGAAGAGCAGGAACACCCCCAACAACAGCACCCCACCCACCATCACCAGAAGCACGTGCATGGTCCATCTCCCTGAGCCTGCTGGCAGGCTAGCCGCGCCCGATTCTGCGCTCCAGCCGATGATCGTGGTTTCACTTTCCAGCCCCGCCGAACAATCCCGATCTCCGCGCCACATGGCAAACGCGAACGGTTCCCATTAGTATTGCGTCATCGCGCAGGGATGCCCTCCCCGTGCCCGCCCATTGCCCTTGCTTCCGGTCCGGATGTCCCAGCTGCCTTCCCCACACCCTCCTGCGCTGCCGCTGGTGTCCTCGCTGGTGCGCCACTACGAGGAACTGGTGGAGTACCTGCGCTGCCGTTTCCGTTCGCCAGGGCTGGCCCGTGAAGTGGTGCACGATGTCTGCGTGCGGCTGCTCGAACGCCCGGTCGCCTACGATGCACGGCATCCCATCGCGCTGCTGCGGCGCATCGCCCACGATGCGGCGGTGGACCGCTGCCGCGCCGAGGATCTGCGCCGGCACTGGGTGGAGGCGCGCGCCGAATTGCCCGATGACGCCTGCCCACGCCCAGGCCCCGAGCAGCAGGCGCACGCACAGCAGGCCTTGCAGCGCCTGAGCGCCACCATCGAGCGCATGCCCTGCCGGCGCCAGCAGGTCTTCATCCTGCACAAGATCCATGAGCTGCCGCAGGCCGACGTCGCGCGGCGCATGGGCATCGGCCTGAAGGCGGTTGAGCGCCACCTGCGCCTGGCCATGGCCGATTGCCGCCAGCAGGGAGCACTGCAATGAGCAATACACCTGCACCACCGCCGCCGCCCGAGGTTCCCACTACCGACCAGGTCCTGGACCAGCATCGGGACGCCCTGAAGCAACGCTTCCCGCTGCCGGAGCCGGAAATGCTGCGCCGCCGCGGTGGCGGCGCGAAGCGGGTACTACCCGTGTTGCTGGTGCTGGCCGGTGCCGTGTTCGTGGCCGACCCGGCCTGGCAGGTCCGCGACTACCAGACCGGCGTAGGCGAACGCCGCGAACTCGTCCTGGCCGACGGCAGTCGGGTACAGCTGGATGCGATCACCCGCGTACAGGTGCGCCGCCATCTACGCTCCCGGCAGGTACTGCTGGAACAAGGGCGGGCACGCTTCGAGGTACAGCACTCGACCTGGCGGCGCTTCGAGGTGGATGCCGGCCCGGTCCACGTGCGCAACTACGGTACGGTGTTCGACGTCGACCGCCAGGGTGAACTGAGCGAGGTGACACTGTGGCGCGGCGAGGTTGGCGTACGCGTCGACGAGGGCAACAGCGAACAGCGGCTGAAGCCCGGACAGCGCCTGTTGGCCCAGCGTGGATCGCTGTCTCCTCCGGAGGCCATCGATCCAGAGCAGGCGGACTGGACCACCGGACGCCTGCAGTTCGACCGCATGCCACTGAGCGAGGTCCTGCGCATCCTGCAGCGCTATCACGACCGTCCCATCGTATTGGATGACCCAACGCTGGGGCCTCTGCAGGTGTCGGGCGTGTTCGATGCCGACCACGCAGAGACCGTACTCACGCTGCTGCCCGAGATCCTGCCGGTGCAGGTGCACGCCGCTTCCGATGGCAGCCTGCATCTGCGCGCCCGCGATTGAATGCCACACCGAGGGTGGGTTGCGCGCCGTCCCATCCGGCAAGTGCTTGAACCCTTCCGAAGGACCCCCGCATGACCCGCCCTGTTCCGCCTGCCGCCCTGCGCCGGCTGGCCCCCACCCTGCTCGCTGCCTGCCTGTGTGCCGCCCTGCCCGCCACGGCGCAGACCGCTGCGTCCGCGCCCGTCGAGCTGCATCTGCCGGCCGGCCCGTTGCAGGCTTCGCTCAGCTCGCTTGCCCGGCGGAGTGGCATCCAGCTGCTGTTCGCAGCCGACAGCGTGAGCGGCCGCAATGCGCCCGCCCTCGACGGCCGTTACACCCCGCACGACGCCCTGCAGCGCCTGCTGGCCGGGCAGGGCCTGGCGATGCAGGAACGTTCGCCAGGTGTGTTCGTGGTGAATGCCGCGCCAGCGCACGCGCCGGCCACGCCGCGCACCCCGGCCCGGGCCGCGTCATCAGCGCCGTCATCTGCCACGACAACCTCGCTGGCCCGCGTCACGGTCTCGGCCTCGACCGCGCGCATGCCGCAGGGCGAGACGGCCATGCCCAATACCATCACGGTGCTGACCCGCGAGGACATCGCCCAGCAGCTGGCGCTGGGTTCGGATGTGTCGCGGGTGCTGTCGTCACAGATTCCGGCGTTTGCCCCGGCGCGCGAGAAGATGTCCAACTACGGCGAAACCATGCGCGGCCGCGGCATCCTGTACATGGTCGACGGCGTGCCGCAGTCGACGCCGCTGCGCGATGGCTCGCGTGATTCGCACACCATCGACCCGGCGATGATCGAGCGCATCGAGGTCATCCACGGTGCCAATGCGCTGCAGGGCATCGGCGGTACCGGCGGCATCGTCAACATCATCACCCGCAGTGCGCCCAGTGAGCCGGGCGCGTTCCTGCTGGACACCAACGTCAGCTACAGCGCTGCCCTGCCCAGCCGCCACGATGACAATGGCCAGCGCGGCTCGGCCCTGGTAGGCGTGCGTGGTGAGCAGTTCGACCTGCTCGCCGGCCTGGCCTATGAGAAGCAGGGCCTGTACCACGACGGCGCGGGCCGATCGATCGGCACCAACGCGCAGGGCGAGCTGATGGACTCGACCTCATCGAACGTGTTTGCCAAGCTGGGCTGGAACATCGCCGAGGGCCACCGCCTGCAGGTGATGGCCAACCGCTACGAACTGCGCGGGCTGGACAACTACCTGGCCATCAACGGTGACTACCGGACTGGTCGCCCGACCATTTCGGTTCCCGGTGATACGCCGCTCGATCCGCCGATGAACCGCTCGCGTTCGCTGACGGTGGACTACAGCGCCGCCGACCTGCTCGGTGGCCGTTTCCAGGCGCAGGCCTTCGCGGTGGATTTCGAAGGCCGCTACGGTGCCAGCCAGTGGGATCCGTGGGGCAACACCGGCGCCAATGCCGCCTGGGACCAGACCCAGAATGAATCGGACAAGCGCGGCTTCAAGCTGACCCAGAGCTGGAGCCGCATCGCCGACACCACGCTGGACGTGACCCTGGGCCTGGACGGCCTGCGCGACCGCACCCACCAGGTGCTGCTGGCCAGTGGCATGAACTGGGTGCCGCAGACCACCTACCAGAGCCTGTCACCGCTGCTGCAGCTGCACTGGTGGCCGACCGATCACCTGATGCTGTCCGGCGGCCTGCGTTACGAAAAGGGCGAGCTGGAAGTGGGTGACTACACCACCCTGCCCCGTTACGGCGCACGCAAGGTGGCCGGTGGCAAGCCGACGATGAGCGAGACCCTGCCCAACTTCGGCGCGGTCTGGTACATCAACGACCGCCTGAACGCCTATGCCTCGTACTCGGAAGGCTACACCGTAGCCGACGTCGGCCGTGTGCTGCGCGCGATCAACCGCGACGGCCAGCGCGTGGACAGCCTCATCGACCTGTCACCGGTAGTGTCTGACAACCGCGAGATCGGACTGGAGTACGACGATGGCCGCTTCAGCGGTGACATTGCCTACTACACCTCCGAATCCAAGCTCGGCTCGGTACTGATCTACGATCCGGGCATCGATGCCTATGCGGTGCAGCGCCAGGCCACCCGCGTGGAAGGCTTTGAAAGCAACCTGCGCCTGCGGTTGGGCAGCAGCCGCCTCGGCCTGGGCTATGCACGCGCCAACGGCCGCTACGACGCCGACGTCGACGGTCGCCTCGACAGCGACCTGGCTGGTGTGAACATCGCACCGAACCGGTTGACTGCGTTCTGGGAACAGAGCTGGACGCCGCAGCTCAGCACCCGCCTGCAGGCCAGCCATGCCTTCGACCGAGACTTCGACCTGCGTGGTGCGCGGGTGGCCGAGTTCAAGGGTTACACCACTTTGGATCTGGTCGCGCGCTACACGCTGGACAAGCATGCCTTCACGCTGGGCGTGCAGAACCTGGCTGACAAGCAGTACATCAGCTACTACTCGCAGACCACGCCGTCGAACCCGAGCTATTTCTCCGGTCGCGGCCGGGTGCTGACGCTGGGGTGGCAGTACCGGTACTGATCCATGGCGTGCTTATGGGAGCCATGAAATCTATGCGAGACGCGATGAAGGAGGCCCATGCTAGTTTCTGGGCCTCCTTCAAGCGGACGTGAATCATGCGTTTTACCCTGCTCGCCTTCGCACTGGCCGTCGCTCTTCCGGCCGCCCACGCCAGCGCCGCCGAGGCACCGCTGCCACAGCTGCGGGCCTACACCGTGGATGCGTCCTGGCTGCAGCCGATGGCGCCGCTGCAGATTGCCGACCACACCTGGCAGATCGGCACCGAGGACCTGACTGCGCTGCTGGTGCAGACCGCCGAGGGCGCAGTACTGCTGGATGGCGGCATGCCGCAGATGGCCAGCCACCTCATCAGCAACATGAAGGTGCGCGGCGTGGCCCCGCAGGACCTGCGGTTGATCCTGCTCAGCCATGCGCATGCCGACCACGCCGGCCCGGTCGCCGAGCTCAAGCGTCGAACCGGCGCGCATGTGGCGGCCAATGCCGAATCGGCGGTGCTGCTGGCGCGCGGCGGTAGCAACGACCTGCACTTTGCCGACGGCATAACGTATCCGCCGGCCAGCGCCGACCGGATCATCATGGATGGTGAAGCGGTCACGGTGGGCGGCATCACATTCACCGCGCACTTCATGCCAGGGCATACCCCGGGCAGCACCGCCTGGACCTGGACCGACACCCGCGATGGCAAGCCGGTGCGCATCGCCTACGCCGACAGCCTGAGTGCACCGGGGTATCAGCTGAAGGGCAACCCCCGCTATCCGCGCCTGATCGAGGACTACAAGCGCAGCTTCACCACCGTGCGCGGTCTGCCCTGCGATCTGCTGCTGACCCCGCATCCGGGTGCCAGCAACTGGAACTATGCCGCCGGCAGTAAGGCCAGCGCCAATGCACTGACCTGCAGCGCCTACGCGGATGCGGCCGAGAAGAAATTCGACGCGCAGCTGGCCAAGGAAACGGCCGGGGACCGCTGATTCTGCAAATCCTGTAGAGCCGAGCCTACGCTCGGCTTGCCGGCCGAACACAGCCGAGCATAGGCTCGGCTCTACACAAGGCGCGTCGAAAGGTGCCGGCCAGGACGACCGGCACCCACCGTCTATCAGCCGCGCTGCCCGTGCTGTGCAAACGACTCGGTGCTGCCGTCGGTCCGCACCAGCTCGACGGTGTATGGCTGCACGTAGCCATCCGGCATTTCCATGCCCGGCGAACCGGCCGGCATGCCGGGCAGCACCAGCCCACGCGCCGCCGGACGTTCGGCCAGCAGGCGCTTGATGTCCTCAGCCGGGATGTGGCCCTCGACCATATACCCGCCAATCTCGGCGGTATGGCACGACGCCTTGCCGACCGGCACACCCAGCCGGACCTTGATCGGATTCATGTCATCGGTGTCGCGCACGTCGACCTGGAAGCCGGCGGCCTTCAGGTGGTCGACCCATATGCCGCAGCAACCGCAGCTGGCGGTCTTGTGCACGATGGCCACCGGCAAGGCCGGATCGACCTTGGCCGGGCTGGCCTGGGCCGGCGCATCGCTGGCGACCGGCGCCGCAGCGGATTCTTCGGCGGCACGAGCGCAGGCGGTCGTGGCCAAGACGGTGCCCAGCAGCAGGCCGAGGGAGAGAGTACGGTTCATTGAGTGATTCCTTTGCAAGGACGGGCAACGCTGCCCGTCGCCCGCGCATCGAAGGCGCGGGCAGAGTCGAGAGAAAGTCGAGCAGTCATGGCAGGCGCTTGAGGCCTGCGGGGAGTCACGCGATGGGGGGACGCAACGGATCCGGCATCGGAGGCGATGCGCGTTGCTGGATGTTGGCCGGAACAGGCGCTTCGCGCCAGGGCGAGGCCGGTGTTCCGTTCAACGTCGCCAGCATGCCGAGGCAGGCCGGCGGGCATTCGCACTCACCGCTCTGGCAGGCCGCCGGGGCCGCATCATCGCAGCAGCCCGCGGCCGCCATCGCGGCCGAATGCGGTACAGCGCAATGCGCCTGGCTGGCCGGGCCGCTGTACGAAGACGCGGCGAGCGCCAGTGCCGGTGCATTCAGCACCAGGGCGACAAGCAACATCCAACGCAGCAGCAGATCAGTCAGGTTCACACGCCGATGATAGCCGATGCACGCACTACGCAATCGCCGCCGCCATCGCCAGCACCCGCACCGGAATCGACTTCGCTGCGGGCGTGCCGCTGATGCGGTCGTAGTAGTCCAGCGGCAGCAAGGGGTTCAGTTCCGGGTAGTAGCCGGCCAGCGCACCGCGCGGCATCGGGTAGTCCAGCACGGTCAGGCCCTCGATGCGCCGCTGCACGCCATCGCCGCTGATCGTCTCCAGGCTGACCAAGGCTTCCTTGTGCAGCCCGCGCGCCAGCCGGTCTTCGATGTTCATGAACAGCACCATGCGATCGTTGTACACGCCGCGATAGCGGTCGTTGTAGCTGTAGATGGTGGTGTTGTACTGGTCATGCGAGCGCACGGTGGCCAGCCGCAGCATGTCCGGATCGTGTACGGGATCGTCCACGTCCAGGCCAGGCATCACCAGGATGTTGGCCTTGCCATTGGGCGTGGGCCAGACGCGGCGGCGCGGCGGGATGTCCAGATGGAAGCCATGCGGCTGCTGGATGCGCTCGTTGAAGCCAGTGTAGATCTCCGGGTACACGGCCGCGATCAGCTCACGGATGGGTCCGTAGTCATGCATGCAACCCGCCCAGTCGACCCTGCTGCGTGGCAGCGCGGCCATCGCCATGCGGCAGACGATCTCGACCTCGGGCAACACATCGGCACTGACCGGCTCGAGCACGCCGCGCGAGGCGGTCACGTTGGACATCGCGTCTTCAATGGTGACGAACTGCTCGCCGGCCGGCGTGACGATGCGCTCCGAGCGCGCCACCACCGGCAGGATCAGCGCATCGCGGCCATGAACAAGATGACCGCGATTGAGCTTGGTGGCGATCCCCACGGTCAGGTCGAGGCCGCGCATCGCTTCGTACGCACGCGGGGTATCGGGCACCGCATGGATGAAGTTGCCACCCAGGCCGATGAACACCTTGGCACTGCCATCCAGCATCGCCTCGATGGATTCGACCACATGGTGGCCATGCTCGCGCGGCGGGTCGAAGCCGAACACCTGCTGCACGCGGTCCAGATAGGCCTGCTTGGGCTTTTCGTCGATGCCGACGGTGCGGTCGCCCTGCACATTGGAATGGCCCCGGATCGGCCCGATGCCAGCACCGGGCTTGCCGAAATTGCCACGCAGCAACAGCAGGTTGGCGACCTGCTGCAGCAGGCGCGAGCCGTACTGGTGCTGGGTCAGCCCCATGCCGTAGCAGATCACGGTGGCATTGGAGCGGATGTAGATCTCCGCACAGCGACGGATCTGCGCCTGCGAAATGCCGGACACCTGCACGATCTCATCCCAGTCCTGCGCCATCACGTCTTCGCGCAGCCCCTCCAGGCCCACCGTGTGTTCTGACAGGAAATCATGGTCGAGCACGCGCTCGCCCTGCGCCTCGCGCTCGAACATCACCTTCATCATGCCCTTGATCAGGGCCAGGTCGCCGCCGATGCGGATGTGCACGAACTCGCTGGTGATTTCGGTCGAACCGAACGTGGCCATCTGCACCATGTCCTGCGGTTCGGCGAAACGGATCAGCGCGCGCTCGGGCATCGGGTTGACCGCCACGATCGGAATGCCACGTTTGCGCGCGTCGACCAGGTTGCTCATCATCCGCGGTGAATTGGTGCCGGTGTTCTGCCCGATCACGAAGATCGCCTCGGCATGCTCGAAATCCTGCAGCACGATGGTGCCCTTGCCCACCCCGATGGCTGGCGGCAGGCCACGGCTGGTCGGCTCGTGGCACATGTTCGAGCAGTCCGGGAAATTATTGGTGCCGAACTCGCGCACGAAGATCGAATACAGGAACGCGGCTTCGTTGGGCGTGCGGCCGGACGTGTAGAACTCGGCCTGGTGCGGGCTGTCCAGCGCCTGCAGGTGGCGGCCGATCAGCGCGAAGGCATCGTCCCAGCTGCACGGCACATAGTAGTCGGTGGCTGCGTCGTAGCGCATCGGCTCGGTCAGCCGGCCCTGCATCTCCAGCCAGTAGTCGGTCTGCGCCATCAGTTCGGTCACGGTATACCGGGCGAACAGTTCGCGGCCGGCGCGGAACTGGGTGGCTTCCCAGGCCAGTGCCTTCGCGCCGTTCTCGCAGAACTCCAGCTTCCTGCGTTCGTCAGCGTCAGGGAACGCGCAACTGGGGCACTTGAAGCCGCCGGGCTGGTTCATCGCCAGCAACGCCTTCGACCCCTTGCCGATCACGCTCTGCTGCAGCAGCACCTTGGCCGTGGCGCCGGCGGCACCCCAGCCACCGGCAGGCTGGTTGTAGGGCTTGTAACGCGGCGGCTTCTGCTCGGACATGTTCGGGAACCTTACGGGAGGAACGCGGCAACAATGGGCACATCGCAGTCCGGCGGCGCCTTCAATCGCACGGCCAGCCCCACAGTCAAACACGGCCCGCACGGCTTCGCCAGTGGCTGCACCCTGTTTTCAGCGCAGCCTGCCATGACAACGGTTACACCTGCGTCAGCGCATGGCCACTGCGCTATTCTCGATGCCGTGGGTGGTCCACCACCTGCGTATCTCCCTAGCCCGGACGCGCTGCATGCCTGATTCGCCCCCACCGCACACCCCGCCTGCCGGCACGGCCCAGCGTCCGTTGCAGCACTGGCGCGGCGGCACGCAACAGCAGCAGGTCGACGTGGTGGCCGAAGAAGTGCCGGTGGCGCTGCGCTACAACGATGCTGCCTTTGCAGTGATGATGGCCACGCCGTGCGACCTGGAGGACTTCGCGCTCGGCTTTTCGCTCAGCGAAGGCCTGATCAACGCGCCCGCGCAGCTGCTGTCGATCGATGTCCACCCGCAGCTGGAAGGCATCGAGCTTCAGATGACGGTGGCCCAGGATGCGCCCGGCGCAAACCTGGACCCGGCCAATGGACGCCTGCTGCCCGGCCGTGGCGGCTGTGGCCTGTGTGGCACGCGCCAGCTGGAAGAGGTGCTGCGCCCACTGCCACAGATCCGCGAGCGCCGCAGCTATTCCGCTGCTGCCCTGCAACGGGCGTTGGCCACCTTGGCGCAGCACCAGCCGATGAATGCGGTAAGCGGCTCCACCCACGCCGCGGCCTGGGCCGATGCCAGCGGGCGGATCGGCTGGGTGCGCGAGGACGTCGGTCGCCACAATGCGCTGGACAAGCTGATCGGCGCGCTGCACCACAACGAACACGCCATTGAAGGCGGCCTGCTGGTGATTTCCAGCCGGGCCAGCTACGAAATGGTCAGCAAGGCGGTGCGCGCCAGTGCCAGCGTGCTGGCCGCAGTCTCGGCACCGACCGCGCTGGCGATCGACCTGGCCCGCGGTGCAGGCCTGTGCCTGGTCGGGTTCGCACGGGAGAGCGGGTTCAATGTGTATACCCATCCCGAGCGGCTGCAGGCGGACGACAAGTAGAGTCGACTGTCAGTCGACTGCTCTTCGTTCAGCCCCCGAAAACCCCACGCTGCGCGCGATGGACGACTGACAGTCGAGTCTACCCGGTCGGCTCCATTCAGACCGGCCCGGGCGGCCCGCTGCCACCCGGGCCGAACCGCATCTCAGCGCAGCGCGACCTTCGGGAAGTCCACCGGTACGTCGAACGCTACGTTGACGTAGTTGGTGAACAGGTTGAGCGCCACGTGGGCGAGGATCTCAACGATCTGCTCGTCATCGAAGCCAGCCGCACGCAGCGCCTGCACATCACCGTCGGCGATCTGCGCACGCTGCTCGACCACCTTCAGCGCGAAGTCCAATGCCGCCGAGGTGGCCGGATCGCTGGACTGGCCGATCTGCGCGGCGGCCATCTGCTCGCTGCTGGCACCGGCCTTGCGGCCCAGCGCGGTGTGGGCGGCCAGGCAGTATTCGCAGGCGTTGCGGTTGGCGATGGCGACGGCGATCTGCTCACCCAGCAGCGGCGACAGGCGACCGCCGCCCAGCGCGCCGAACGAACCCCACATGCTCTGCAGGGCGGCTGGCGAGTTGGCCACGGCGCGGAACATGGCCGGGGTGGCGCCGAAGGCAGCGTGGACCTGACCCAGCAGGGCCTGGCGGTCGGCGGTGGTGTTGGCGGCATCGATCAGGGGGACACGGGACATGGTGGATCTCCTTGGGAAAGCGCCCGGGATTGGACGACCCGCTCATCGTAGGTAGACTCCGTGGACGCGTCAGGCATAATTCGCCACACATGTTGTCCATTCATCCATGAGCCTACCCACCGACACTTCCGCACCCGACCGTCTCTCCTCTCTGTTGGAACGCTTCCGGGTGCAGGCCGCGCTGTTTCACAGCGGCCCGCTGTGCGGCCACCATGTCTTCGAGCCGCAGCCCGGTCGTGCCTTCCTGCACATCCTGCGCCAGGGTGAAATGGAGGTCCGTCATCCCGACGGCGATATCGCGCTGCCCCGGTTGAAGATCGACACACCCAGCCTGCTGCTGTATCCGCAGCCGGTGCACCATGTGTTCTTCAATGCACCGCTGGATGGTCCGGATTTCACCTGCGCCACGCTGGATTTCGATGGCGGCGCGCGCAATCCGATCGTGCAGTCGCTGCCACCGGTGATGGTGGTGCCGCTGGCCGCAATCGGCGAACTGGATGACACCCTGCACCTGCTGTTCGCCGAGGCCGATCGCCAGCGCTGCGGGTCACGGCTGCTGACCAACCGCCTGTTCGAGGTGGCGCTGATCCAGATCCTGCGCTGGGTGGTCGATCACCCGGATGCAGCGGGCGTCAGTCATGGGCTCATGCGGGGCCTGTCCGATGCGCGGCTGGCCCGCACGCTGGTGGCGATGCACCAGGCGCCGCAGGACGAATGGACGCTGCCGCGCATGGCCGCGACTGCCGGCATGTCGCGGAGCGCGTTCGCGGCCGTGTTCAAGGACGTGATGCAGGCAACGCCAGCCAGCTACCTGCTGGACTGGCGGCTGAGCCTGGCCTGCGCGCAGCTGCGGGCCGGCGTGGCGGTCAAGCAGGTGGCGATCGAGATGGGGTTCGCCGATACCGCCTCGCTGTCGAAGGCGTTCCGCAAGCGGCTGGGGGCATCGCCGCGGGCGTGGTTGGCCGCGAGCGCAGCGCAGGTTGGGTGAACGGGTAAGGAGTGGAGTCGGCTGTCAGTCGACTATCGCGCGAAGCGCGGGGTTTCGTTGTCTGAGCGAAGAGCAGTCGACTAACAGTCGACTCTACAAGTGCGGTGACCCATCAGACTTCGCCAGCAGCCCGGCGATGCGCTCGGCTACCAGGGCACGTACGCCGTCGTCCAGCTGGCCTTCGTACATTGCCTCGTAGATCCACAGGCCATCGGCGGCCAGCCGCGCCACGAAATTGTCGAGCGCGGCGCTGTCTTCCGCTGCACCTGCCTCCGGCGGCAGCGGTGCCCAGCGACGTACCGCCGGCCCCCAGGGACGCTCGGCGTCCGGGTCGGCCGATTCGAGCATGAACATCAGTTCGGCACGGGTGGCACTCTGTGCCGATACGCGCACGAAGGTCTGGTAGCGCTCCAGTGCCGTCGCTTCATCCGCGCGCTTGCCGAGCAGCGTTTCCATCGACGTTTCCCAGGCCTGCACCAGGTGCTCGTCGATGCCGCGCAGCAGCGCCTCGCGCGAAGGGAAGTGGTACAGCAGGCCACCGCGGGTCAGCTGGGCCTCGGCCGCCACCGACTCGAAGGTCACCGCACGCACGCCGTCACGATTGATCACGTTGACGGCGGCGTCGAGGATGCGGTCGCGCTTGCTGGTTCTCATTGCCTCATTTTACGCGATCGGCCGCGCCCTCGCGGCTGCCAACGCGGCCCCGCAACAGGCGCGCCAGGATCGTCGCGCCCATCGCCAGCACCGCCGTGATCACCAGCAGCACGATCTGGTAGCCACGGTCATACGCGGCCGCAGCCAGTGCGAACCACTCGCCCTGCCCGCTCTCGCGCGCGGCATGCAGCGCCTGGGTGAAACCCTCACGGGCAAGCGCGGGCATATCTGCCGAGACCGGCAGGAACGCGCTGTACATCGCGGCGCTCAGGCTGCCCAGCATCGCCACCGCCAGCAGGCCGCCGAACTCGTAGGACACTTCTTCCACCGAAGACGCCATGCCCGCACGGTGCGCCGGCACGTTATTGAGGATGGCAGTGGACGCCACCGAGATGGCCGAACCCATGCCGAAGCCGGTGATGGCCATGCCAGCCACCACCCAACCGAGGCCATGCGGAAAACCGAACGCCACCGCGCCGACGCCCAGCGCACCTGCCGCCAGGCCGCCGCAGATCAGCGGGCGCAGGCCCACCCGGTGCAGGATGCTGCCACCCAGCAGCGCACTGGGCAGGCTGCCCAGCGCCGCCACTGATACCAGCAGGCCCGCCTGCAGCGGCGTGAAACCCGCCACCAGCTGGAAGCGCTGCGTGGTGACCAGTTGCAGGCCGGCCATCGCGAACAGGGTGAACACCGCCGACAGCGTGCCGGCCAGGAACGCCGGGTTGCGGAAGATCGCAAAATCCAGCAGCGGGTACGGCAGCTGCTGCTGGCGGCGTGCGAACGCCGCACCGCTGACGACGGCCAGCAGCAGCGCGCCCGCGCCCAGCGCATACGACGGCGGCGTAGCGATCAACGACTTGATCGCCAGCACCAGGCCGGATAGTGCAGCCAATGCCAGCACCGAGGACACAAAGTCCCATGGCCGCGAGGTGTCGCGCTGTCCTTCCGGCGCCAGCAGCAGCGTGGCCACGAACGCGACCACCACCACCGGCACGTTGATCAGGAACACCGAGCCCCACCAGAAGTGCTGCAGCAGCCAGCCGCCAATGATCGGGCCGAGCGCCGCACCGACGATGGCCACCGAACCCCAGATCGCGATGGCGATGTTGCGTTCGCGCTCTTCGTGGAAGCTCAGGCCGATCAGCGCCAACGTGGCCGGCATCATCGCGGCCGCGCCGACCGCGAGGAAGGCTCGTGCGGCAATCAGCTGCGCTGCGGTGTCGGCGAACGCCGCTGCCAGCGAGGCGACGCCGAACACCACCAGGCCGATCAGGAACATGCGGCGATGGCCGATGCGGTCGCCCAGCGTGCCCGCACCCAGCAGCAGGCCGGCCATCACCAGCGGATAGGCGTTGATGATCCACAGCGCCTGTCCGGCACTGGCCGAGAGTTCTTCGGTAAGGGTGGGCAGCGCGGTGTAGAGCACGGAGTTGTCGAGCGTGACCAGCAGCAGGCCAGCGGCGACGGTGAACAACAGCGCCCAGCGACGGGCACGCGACAGGGCCGGAGCACCGGCCAAGGGCTGGGACAAAGCCATGGGAGAACCTGATGGGGGTAGAGTACGGCCATAACTATACAGGATATCCTGTATAGTTATGGCGTTCTGGATCAGCCGATTCAGCTTTTGTAGAGGCGAGCTTGCTCGACTGAACGGTCAGCCAGGCATGGCCTGGCTCTACTGAAACGGGACTGGCATGGCCTGGCGCTACTGGCGCACCTCTACCGGCAGTCTTCCGGCAGCGCGGCGATCGCCGATACCACCGCCGCCTGCATGCCTTGCCCGACGGCCGTGTCCAGCTCCCCACCTGTACTCCCATGCTGGCGCCGCAATTCGTCCTCGCACAGCCCGCGCACGCGCGCCCGCGCATTCGCGCGCAGGCTGCTGCACCGCCAGTCGGTGCCACCCAGCGGCAGCACCGAATACACCACGCTGTTGCAGGCGTTGCCGGCGCGCTGCTGCAGCGACAGCCCACCGAAATCCCGCGGTTCACTGCTGCGTTGCGGGTCGAAGTAGCTGTCCGGGAACGTCCGCGCGTACTGTTCGATGTCCACGGCCATGCTGCGCCCACCGGCCAGCGGCATCTTCAGCGGCTGCCCGCACTGCGTCGCATCGGCGCGGTGCTGGATGTACTGGTAGATCGGCCGGTCCAGCGATGGGTCCTGCTGGGTCACCGCGCTGACCGCGGCCAGCACCGGCAGCGATGCACGATTGGCCATGCGCGCCAGCAGTCCCGCCTGCGCCGGCTGGCAGCGGTCGCGCAATGTCGCCGCGAGCAGGAACAGCACGTCGTTGCGGAATGCGGGGTCATTGCCCAGACGCTGTTCGATGCGCTGGCTGGCGCCGGACGCAGGTGCCGGAAACGCGACCGCGGGCGGCGCGGTGGGTGCGCGCTGCCGCTGCCACCACACCAGCAGCACCACCGGGCCCACGAGCAGCCCGGCAGCCATGATCCATCGCCTGCGCATCAGTTGCGGATCGCCGTCAGCGTGGCTGCCGCGGCATCGTAGGACGCGCTGGCGATATCCGCGTCGAAACGCTTCACCTGCAGGCGGCCGGCAAGCCGGTGCGGATCCCACAGATCGCCCAGCGCGATCGGTGTCGCCAGGGTCACGTGGATGATCTGGTTGGGCGGCGGTGGTGGCACATGGATGCAGGCACCGTAGAACGGCACGAACAGCAGTTCATCGACCAGGCCGGCATCGTTGGTACCGAGCGGTACCACGTACCCATCCAGATCCACCGTGCGACCATCGACAGCATCGACCACGCGCGAAGAGCCGAACTGCTTGGCGCGGTCGGGGCTGGAATGGTCGATTTCCTGCCCCGGTGGCGTGCCCGAACCAGTGTCGTCAATCAGGCCACCCACGCCGTCCATGCCATTGCGTGACAGGCCGATCTGCGGCGGCGGCCGCTGGTAGGTTACTTCGTCGGGCCGCAAGGCGTCCCAACGGTCGATAGGGGCTTCGGCCCTGGCGGAGGGCACCGGCTTGTCCTGCGGCGTGACCACTACGGCGTCGCCGCCCGGCGCCGCACAGCCCGCCAACCACAGGCAGCCCAACGCCAGCAACAGGTGACTACGGTTCATAGGGCCTCAGCTGTGCGTCACGCATGGTGTAGGCCGAACCGGCCAGATCGTCATCCAACCGTTCGGCGCGCAGGGTGCCCACCAGGAAGAACGGCGAGTACATGTCCGGCATCTCGATCGGGCGTGGCAGCACAACGTGTACGATCTGGTTCGGTGGTGGTGGTGGCACGTGGATGCAGGCGCCGTAGTACGGCACGAACAGGAATTCGCTCAGCCGGCCGTCCTGCGCGTTGGCCAGCGGCACCACGTAGCCCGGCAGGCGCACCGGCCGCTGCAGTACCGTGTCCACCGTGCGGAAGGTGCCGAACTGCGGCATGCGCCGATTGCCGTTGTGTTCGACCTCCGGGCCCTCGCCCCGCTCCAGCGCGGCCAGCTCGTCCTTGGGCATCATCTGCAGCCAGTCCAGCTCCTGCTCCGCAGCGTCTGCAGGGTCATCGCGGTCAACAACCGGCGCGGGTGGCAAGGCCTGCACGCCGGTATCCACCGGCCGCTCGCAGGCGGCCAGTGCCAGCACCATCGACAGCGACAGCGACAGCGACAGCGACAGCATCCAGCGCATGCTCAGACTCCCGGCGACAGGCCATCGGCCAGCGTGCGCCGGTAGGCCAGCAATGCCGGCACCAGCCCGGCCACCGCGCTGATCGCCAGCACGCCTGCCACCCAGGCCAGCTCGCGGCCGTCCGGCCAGACATGGGTGATCGACAGACCGAAGGTGGCCAGTACCCAGCCGCGCCCGGCCATGCTGGCGACCACCAGCAGCGACAGGGCCAGTACGCAGGCCACCGCACTGGTCGCCATCGCTTCCACCACGAGCAGGCCGGCGATGTAACCCGGCCGCGCGCCGGTGGCACGCAGGATGGCCATCTCACGCCGCCGCTCCTGCAGGGTCGAGACCAGCAGCGCCACCAGCGAGACCATGCCCAGCAGCACCACCATCGCACTGATCAGCTGCAGCGCCCGCTCGGCGGTGCCCAGCGACTGCCACAGCTGCTGCAGGGTCACGCCGGGCAGGATCGCCAGCATCGCCTCGTCCGGATACTCGTTGATCCTGCGCTGTACCGAGAACGTGGCGATGCGCGAATTCAGGCCGAGCATGAAGGCGGTGATGCTGGCCGGGGTCAGGTCCAGGTGGCGCGCCTGCTCGGCGCTGACGCGCTGGCTGCGTAGCTGAACGCCCGAACGCCAGTCCACATGGATCGCCTCGATGGCCGGCAGCGAGACCAGCAGCGACGAGTCCACCGGCGTGCCGGTGCGCTGCAGGATGCCGGCAACACGGAACGGCTTGTCGGCATGCGTGGCCAGGGTGACCGCGCCGGTGCCGTGCGCCAGCACGATCTCATCGCCGAGACCTACCCTCTGTGCCTGTGCCACCTCGGCACCGATCACCACGTCATACAGGTCATCGAACGGCCGTCCGTCCGCGAACGCAAGCGCGTGCCCGGCGCCGTAGCGGTAATGCTCGAAATAGCCACCGCTGGTGCCGACCACGCGGTAGCCGCGCCAGGAATCGCCCAGCGAAAGCGGCACCGCCCACTTCACCTGTGGCAACGCGGACAGCTCCTGGTAGGACTGCCAGGACACGTTGTTGGTCGGGTCGCCGATATGGAACACCGAGTACAGCAGCAGGTTCACCGGTCCCGAACGCGCACCGACGATCAGGTCGGTGCCCGATACGGTGCTGGCGAACCCCTCGTGCGCCTGCGTGCGCACACGCTCGACGCCCAGCAGCAGCAGAACGCTGAGGGTGATGACCAGCACGGTCAGGCCGACACTCAACGCGCGGCTGCGCAGGCTGGCCCAGGCTAGCTCAAGCATGGCCGGCACCTGCCTGGTTGATCTCGGACAGTGAAATGGTGCGGTCGAACAACGGCTGCAGGCTGTGGTCATGGCTGACCACCAGCACCGTGGTGCCGGCCGCCTGGCACTGCGCGGACATCAGCTGCAGGAAGGCGGTCGCCGCATCGCGATCGAGCGCTGAGGTGGGCTCATCGGCGAGCAGCAACGCCGGGCGACCGATCAGGGCGCGTGCCGCCGCCACGCGCTGTTGCTGGCCAACACTCAGCGTACCCGCGCGCCGCTGCATCAGCGCCGGGTCCAGCTGCAGGGCCTGCAGCAGACGGGCTATCTCGGCATTCAGTGGCCCACTGATGCGCGCACTGCGCAGGCGCGAGAAGCACAGGCCCAGCGCGATGTTGTCGCGCACGGTGAGGAACGGCAGCAGATTGAACTGCTGGAAGATCACGCCCAGCTGATCGGCACGGAAACGGTCCCGCGCCGCACCTCCCATGTCCTGCAGTGCCTGGCGGGCCACCTCGACACGGCCCTTGCCGGGCAGCAGCACACCCGCCAGCAGCCCCAGCAGGGTGCTTTTACCGCCACCGCTGATTCCGCGCAGCAGCACGCTGCTGCCCTGCTCTATCAGAAGATGTGGGATATCCAGCACCAGGCGTGTTGCGTAACCGAACTGCACATTCTCCAGCGCGATCACCGGCGACGTGCTCACGGTACCAGCACCACGCGCAGATTATCGGGCGTCAGCACGCTGCGATCCTGGCCATTGGTGGTTGCGCTGTTGACGATGACTTCGTGCAGGCCCGGGAACAGCACGGGCAGGCGAATCACCAGGGCGCGAAGCGCCGCCGTATTCGCACAGCGGTATTGCAGGTTCGCACTGAAGCCGGCATGACGATGCTGCCCGGCCATGGGTGCGGCAGCCGTCGCATCGAAGCCTTCGGCCTTGGCATCACCACTGACCAGACGACAATGGGCCGCCGTGGGCAAGGTGACCCAGTTGCCGCTCTTCAGCACGGCGGTGGCACGTGCCAGCGCGGCCTGCTCGGCTGCATTGGCCGGCGGTCGCTCGTAGTCGAGGATCCCTATGCCGGGGGCCTGAAGGGCGAATTCCAGGGACTGCTGGTCAAGCGCAACATCGACGGTGGCCTGGCCGTGCACATGTGCGCCCAGCTGGCGCACGTCATGGGCCTGCGCGGCGCTGGCAGCCAGCAGCAGGAAAAGAGCAGCGGGAAGCTTCATGGGAAAGACTCCAATTGTTACTATGTAACATTATGGACCACATTCCCACGACCCCCGCAAGGGCCCTGGCCCAGCCGCCAACATCGGCACGCTGGCACCCCCGCTTCGATCTTGCCGGTGCCTGGCTGTCCCTGGCCTGCGCCGCCCACTGCATCGCCCTGCCCCTGCTGCTGGCCTTCGTGCCGGCAGCGATGATGGCGCTGCGCTCGTTCCAGCATCCCGGCCATGGCGCGATGACATTGCTGCTGATGATGTCGCGCTGGGAATGGCTGTTCGCGCTGCTGGCCTCCTCGTTGGCCTTGGCGAGTACCTCGGCCGGCGTGCACCGGCATGGGCGCTGGGGGCCTGCAAGATTGGCCTGCGTTGGCGCCATCCTGCTGCTGTCAGCCTCTCTGTATCTGCCGCTGAAGGAATCGCTGCTCTGGCATGGTGTGGCCACCGCGTGCGGCGGCGTGTTGCTGGCGGCGGCGCACATCGGCAATCGGCGGGCGTTGCGCACCCGGTAGCGCCGGGCGCTGGCCGGCAACCGCGAGGATCAGGCAGCCGGCCAGCGCCCGGCTCTACCCCTCCCTATTCGTCGAACGGACGCTGCCCCAGCGTCTGCGTCACATGGTCGACGAAACAGGTGATGCGCGCGGCCAGCGCGGTGTTGCGGTAGTAGACCGCGTTGATCGGCTGCCGCACTTCCTGCGTCTGCTTGGCGAACAGCTGTACCAGGCGGCCATCACGCCGGTCCTGGCGGGTCAGGAAGTCGGACAGGCAGGCGATGCCCAGCCCGGCCACCGCCATCTGCCGCAGCGTCTCGCCACTGGACGAAGCGATCGCCGGCTCGATCACGAAAGGCCCACCATCGGCATCCTGCAGCGGCCATTCGTTCAATGAACTGGGCTGGGTGAAGCCCAGCAGGTCGTGCTCGCGCAGCTGCTCCACCCGCGTGGGCGTGCCGTGCCGGCGCAGGTACTCGGGGCTTGCCACCACGCGGATGCGGCTATGGCCGATCGGTCGCGCATGCAGGGTGGAATCGCGCAGCACGCCGATGCGGAACGCTACGTCGGTGCGCTTCTCGATCAGGTCGGTGATGCCTTCATTGGAATTCAGCTCCAGCTCCACCTGCGGGTAGCGCTCACGGAACCCTTCAAGCAGCGGCACGATCACGTGCAGCATGAAGGGTGTGGCCGCATCCACGCGCAGGCGCCCGACCGGCTGCAGCCGCCGCGCGGCCATCTGTTCTTCGGCCTCGTCCACCGTGGCCAGGATCGTGCGCGCGTACTCCAGGAACGCCGCGCCTTCCTCGGTCAGTTCCAGTCGCCGCGTGGTCCGCCGCAGCAGCGTGGTCTGCAGCTTGTCCTCCAGCCGCGCCAGAGTGCGGCTGGTAGCCGAGATGGTCAGTTCCAGCGCCTCGGCCGCCGCCGTGATGGAACCACTGTCGACCACGGCCACAAAGGCCTTCAGCTCATCCAGAGTGGTTTTCATTTTTTACCTCAGCGCAAAAGCGTTTCCCGTATACACGGCTTAATCAACAAATGTAAAGCGCCCACACTTCGCCCTGTCCCGAGCCCACCGGCTCTCAACGAAGTCCCTGGAGTCCATCATGAGCGTTCCTTCCTTTGGCGTCGGCACCTTCCGCCTGACCGGCCAGACCGTCATCGATTCGGTGCGCAACGCCCTCGAGGTCGGCTACCGTGCGGTCGATACCGCGCAGATCTACGGCAATGAAGCCGAAGTCGGCCAGGCCATCGCCGAATCCGGCGTAGCACGCGACCAGCTGTTCCTGACTACCAAGATCTGGGTGGACAACTACGCCGCTGACAAGCTGATCCCGAGCCTGCGCGACAGCCTGGCCAAGCTGCGCACCGACTACGTGGACCTGCTGCTGATCCACTGGCCGGCGCCGGGCAATGGCGTTGAACTGCGCGAGTACATGACCGCGCTGGCCGACGCCAAGGCGCAGGGCCTGACCCGACAGATCGGTGTGTCCAACTTCAACATCGAGCTGACCCGGCAGGCCATCGAGGTGGTCGGCGCCAGCGAGATCGCCACCAATCAGATCGAACTGAGCCCCTACCTGCAGAACCCGGCACTGACTGCCTTCCTGCAGGACCAGGGCATCACCGTGACCTCCTACATGACCCTGGCCTACGGCAAGGTGCTGAAGGATCCGGTGCTGGCCGCCATCGCCGACAAGCACCAGGCCACTGTGGCCCAGGTTGCGCTGGCGTGGGCACTGCAGCGGGGTTACTCGGTCATCCCGTCCTCGACCAAGCGCGAGAACCTGGCCAGCAACCTGCTCGCCCAGGACCTGCACCTGGATGCCGATGACATGGCCGCAATCGCCGCGCTTGACCGCAACGGCCGCGAAGTCGATCCGCCGGGCCTGGCCCCGGCCTGGGACTGAGGAGCCTCGCCATGCGCAGTGCGTTGGCGCGGCTGCAGGCCGGTGGTTTCAGCATCGGCATCGAAGCACCGCTGGACAATGACTGGACGCCGCTGGGCGAACAGGCACGACGCGCCGCGCGACGCCTGCCCGGCGAACCGGACCTGCAGCGCCATGCAGAACTGGCACGGTTGGCCGACCGCCTCGGCTTCCGTGCGCTGTGGGTGCGCGACGTGCCGGTGTACGACCCGGCCTTCGGCGATGCGGCGCAGGTGTTCGAGGTATTCAGTTACCTCGGCTATCTGGCCGGCATCACCGAGGACATCCTGCTGGGCACCGGTGCGGTGGTGCTGCCGATCCGCGAGCCGCTGCTGACCCTGAAGTCGGCGCGCAGCGTGCAGCGGCTCAGCGGTGACCGCCTGCTGCTGGGCGTGGCCAGTGGCGACCGCCCGGTGGAGTACCCGCTGTTCGGCCGCGACTTCGACACCCGCGGCAGCCGCTTCCGCGAGCAGATCGCACTGCTGCGCGAAGGCGCCGCTTCGCATCTGCCGCAGGGCCTGGACGTGCTGCCCGCGGATGGCCCGGCCCTGCCGCTGTTCGTGGCCGGGCTGGCCCAGCAGCAGCCGGCGTGGGTCGGCCAGCACATGGATGGTTGCCTGGCTTACCCGGGCACGCCACAGGACCATGCGCAACGCGTGGCGGCCTGGCGCGCCGTGGCCGGCAACAAGCCCTATGCCAGCTTCATCCACCTGGACCTGGTGGCCGATGCCGATGCCCCCCTGCAGCGCTGGCGCTTCGGCCTGCGCGGCGGCCGCAACGCCCTGCTGTCCGAACTGCACGCCCTGCAGGCGGCCGGTGTCGACCACATCGGCCTGCAGTTCCGCCGCAACGAACGGCCGCTGGCCGAAACCTTCCACGAAATCGCCGAGTACGTGCTGCCTCACGTCCCGGCCGATGCCGGCGCCGCCGCGACGGCCTGACAGTTACCGGAGCTTTGCCATGAAGATGAAGACCCTGGCCGCGCTTGCGCTGGCCACCCTGCCGCTGTCCTTCCAGGCTACTGCCGAGGACTGGTACCCCTCTGCCTACGGCGCCAACGACGAGATCGGCGCGGCCAACCTGCTGACCGCGGACGTGGTCAAGCACGCGGTATCGCTGGTCAGGACCGGCAAGACCTATCCGCTGGCGGTGCCGGTGGACAAGAACCTGCCCGCGTTCCGCCACCGCAGCTTCCGCCTGTACAACGTGCAGGTCGGCCAGCAGGCCGGCAAGTCGCTGGGCCCCAACAAGTTCACCTTCAACGATGAACTGGTGAACGCCTGGACCGGCGTTGGCACCCAGCTCAACGGCATCAGCCATATCGGCATCGACAACGTCTACTACAACGGCAACAAGGCCGCCGACTTCGTCACCGTGGACGGCGTACGCAAGCTCGGCGTCGAGAAGGTGCCGCCAATGGTCACCCGCGGCGTCGTGCTGGACATGACCGCGTACTACGGCAAGGCGATCGTGCCCGGCGGCACCGAGTTCACCGTGGCCGACATCCAGGCCGTGCTGAAGAAGCAGGGCCTGAGCCTGCGCAAGGGCGACGTGGTGCTGTTCAACACCGGCTGGCTGGAACTGATCGGAAAGGACGACAAACAGTTCCTGGAAGTGGAACCGGGTATCGGCATGGACGCCGCGAAGTGGCTGGCCGACCAGGGCATCGTCGCCTTCGGTGGCGACACCTGGGCCTCGGAGGTCTACCCGAACCCGAACGGTGCCGAAGAGTTC
The DNA here is from genome assembly GCF_013004645.1 of Stenotrophomonas africana. Taxonomy (GTDB): domain Bacteria; phylum Pseudomonadota; class Gammaproteobacteria; order Xanthomonadales; family Xanthomonadaceae; genus Stenotrophomonas; species Stenotrophomonas africana. The sequence continues at coordinate 284,061 of NZ_JABEME010000003.1, forward strand.
CCGATCAACCAGTACATGCTGGCCAAGCGCGGCATCTACAACCTGGAGCTGATCGACAGCCGCGCGCTGGTGCGCGACAAGGCCTGGGAATTCCTGTTCGTACTTGGCCAGCCGCTGTACGTCGGCTCGACCCAGGTCAATATCAACCCGGTGGCGATCCGATGAACACCGCCGCTGATCTTCCCGTGTTCGCCGGCCGCCGCTTCCGCGTCAGCTATGACGGGCTGGCCGCCGACAATGTCTACAGCGCCGATGGCCGCCACGTGCAGTACGCCATCGTCTCCGGCGCCTATGCCGGTGCGCAGGGCGAAGCTGCCTGTGAGTGGCAGCGGATCAGCGAAGGGGTCTATGCCATTTCGTGGCAGGAAGCCGATGGCGCTACGGTCGTGCATGTCGACGATTTCGTGGGTGGGCGTTCGCTGGCCTGGTTCACCGCCACCGATGGCAGTTTCCATCGCATGCAAGGGCCGCTGGCAGCGCTGTGATGCCGGCCAGCGGCCGGCACTACCTTGTTGGTGGGCCGAACATTACAGATCGGTAATGTGCGGGTCAGGGCAGCGAAAGGCGCTGCCCTCCACCCTGTGGGCCACGTCTTCCACAGGTGTCCCGCGCATGACCCGCCCCCTGCTCCGCTCCACCACCCTTGTTCTTCTCCTGTCCGGCCTCGCGGCTGCGCCGCTGGCGCTGGCCCATCCCAGCCTGGTGCGCTCGACGCCGGCCGCCGACGCCACCATTGCCCCGGCGAGCGAGATCGCGCTGCAGTTCAGCGAGAAGGTGATGCCGCGTGCCACCCGCATCGAGCTGAGCATGGACCATGGCCGCATGAAGATGGCCATGCCCACCACCGCGCAGGAGCTCTCCGAAGATGGCCACACCCTGCGTGCGCGCTTCGCCACGCCGCTGCCGGCAGGCAGCTACGCACTGCAGTGGCGCGCGGTCGGCCAGGACAGCCACCCGATCACTGGCACGTACCGTTTCACCGTGAAGTAAGACTGCCGTCGTGGCCGAGCTCTCGCCGTATGCGCTGCGGCTGGCGCTGTACCTGGTGCTGATGCTGCTGTTCGGGCGGCTGCTGTTCGTCCGTCCGAGGCTGCCGCGTGGCGTCTCGCTGGGGCTCGCCCTGATCGCGTTGGCCTTGGTGGTCACCGATGCCATCACCCGGTTGTCCGGTGTCCTCGGCATCGCGCCGGCCGACATCGACCCTGCAACGGCGCACTGGTTCCTCACCGGTACGCCGGTGGGTAAAGCCGGCCTGCTGCGTACCGTGGCGGTGCTGGCGATGCTGCCCCTGCTGGCATTCGCCACGCCGCTGCAGAGCCTGCGCCGCGTGGCCCTGCTCGCATTGTCTGCCACGGCGTTGGCCAGCCTGTCCTGGAACGGCCATGCCGCTGCGGGGGATGGGTTCGGTGGCACGCTGCGGCTGCTGGCCGGCATCGTGCACCTGCTGGCCGCCGGCGCCTGGGTCGGTGCGATCGCCGCCATTCTGCAGCTGGCGCTGCGTCCACAAGGCCTGCACCTGCGCGAACGCACCCATGCACTGTGGCAGGCCGCCCACAGCTTCGCCCTGCCCGGCACGGTCATCGTCGCCACCCTGGCGATGACCGGCACCTATACCTATGTCGATCTCGGAGGGTCCGTGCAGACCCTGACCGGTACCGCACACGGGCGCTGGCTGCTGCTCAAGCTGGCCCTGGTGGGCGGCATGCTGGGGCTCGCAGCGTTGCATCGCTGGCGATTGGTACCGGCCTTGGCCACCTCCATCCGCGAAGGCTGGCAACCGCGGCCACTACGCTCCCTGCGCCACAGCCTGGCCTGCGAGTCGGCCTTGGCGCTGCTGGTGCTGGCCTGCGTGGCGGTGCTTGGTACGCTGGACCCGTTGGCGTGAGCCTGCGCAGCCAGCCCACGTGCAAGCTGCGATGATGGGCGCATCATGAAACTGCTGATCGTCGAAGACGAACCCAAGACCGGCAACTACCTGCGCCAGGGCCTGATCGAGGCCGGCTACGTGGTCGATCTCGCCTGCAACGGCGTCGACGGGCTGCACCTGGCCGGCAGCGGCGAGTACCAGCTGGTCATCCTCGACGTGATGCTGCCCGGCCTGGATGGCTGGAGCGTGCTGTCACGGCTGCGCGAGGCCGGATGGCAGGTGCCGGTGCTGTTCCTGACCGCACGCAGCAGCATCGCCGACCGCGTGCAGGGCCTGGAGCTGGGCGCGGATGACTACCTGGCCAAACCATTCGCCTTCGCCGAGCTGCTGGCGCGCGTGCGCACCCTGCTGCGTCGCGGCCAGGCACTGCCGCAGGCCGAGCGCATCGTCATCGCCGACCTGGTGGTGGACACCCTGCGCCGGCGGGTCGAACGCAGCGGCCAGCGCATCCCCCTCAGCCAGAAGGAATACACCCTGCTGGAACTGCTGGCGCGCCGACGTGGTGAAGTACTGCCTCGCTCGCTGATCGCATCGCAGGTGTGGGACATGAACTTCGATAGCGACACCAACGTGATCGACGTGGCGATCCGTCGCCTGCGCGCGAAGATCGACGATGACTTCGATGCCAAGCTGATCGTCACCGTGCGCGGCATGGGCTACGTGCTCGAGGCGCCGGACGACGGCGCAGTGCACAGCGGATGAGCCTGCGTCGTTCCATCGCGGTACGGCTGACACTGCTGTTCGCCACCGTGGCCACGCTGGTACTGGCTGCATTGGGCGTGGCGATCTATGTCAGCGCCCGCCACGACCTGGTGGCCCAGGACTTCATTGAACTGGAAAACAAGGTTGCGCTGATCCGTGACCTGGCCGGCAATGGAGCTGCTTCCGAGCGCGGGCAGCGATTGGCAGAGGCGCTGGGCCACCATCCAGATATCGCCTTCCATATTGTTGATGGGAGCGGCGCGGTGCTCTTCTCCACCGCACCGACACTGTTGCGCCAGCATGCACGCGGCCAACCGATCGACGCCGCGCCACGCCGGCACGACTGGATCCTCACTGATGGCCGCTGCATGCATGCCCTGCACCTGCGCCAGACGCTGGCCGACGGCAGCCAGCTGGTCATCCTGCTGGCCATCGATGACAACCGCCATGCCGATTTCCTGCAGCGCTTCCGCCATCTGCTGGCGATCGCGATCATCGGCGCCGCCGTGGCCAGCAGCCTGCTCGGCGGTTATGTGGTGCGGCGTACGCTGCGACCGCTGCGCACGCTGGCCGATGAAGCCCGGCAGATCACCGCCGGCCGCCTGCAGCGGCGCTTGAGCGCACGCAGCGCCCCGGCCGAGCTGGAACAGCTGGCGCAGACCCTGAACGGCATGCTGGCACGGCTGCAGCAGGATTTCGCGCGGCTGACCGAATTCTCTGGTGATCTCGCCCACGAGCTGCGCACGCCGATCACCAACATGCTGACCCAGGTGCAGGTGGTGCTGGCCCACCCGCGCAGCAACGAGGCCTATCGCGAGACGCTGGCGTCGTGTGCCGAGGAACTGCAGCAGCTGGCGCAGACCGTGGGCGACCTGCTGTACCTGGCGCAGGCCGAAGCGCCGGGGGCACTGCCTTCGCGCGAGCCGGTGGCGCTGGATAAGGTGGTGGATTCACTGCTGGAGTTCTACGACCTGCTGGCCGAGGACCGGCAGTTGACCCTGCGCCGCGAAGGTGTGGCGAGCGTGGAAGGCAACCGCTTGATGCTGCACCGGGCGATTGCCAACCTGCTGTCCAACGCGTTGAAGCACGCAGCCGTGGGCAGCGAAGTGCGGGTGCGGCTGGTCGAGGCCGATGGCGTGTGCAGGGTCAGCGTGCACAACGTCGGCACGCCGATTTCCGCCGAAGCGCTGCCGCGCCTGTTCGATCGTTTCTACCGCGGCGAGCGTGGCCGCCACGAAGGTGCCGGACTGGGCCTGGCGATCACCCGCGCGATTGCACAGGCGCACGGCGGCAGCGTGAGTGTTGTGTCGGATGGCACCGGCACCCTGTTCGAGCTGGTGCTGCCGGACGCCGCAGCCCGGTAGTGCCGGCCGCTGGCCGGCACTACCGGTGCACCAAGCGAATCGCAGTTGCCGGCCAGCGGCCGGCACTACCCCCCACACAGCCATTCCGTCGTGGCGTTTCAGGAGCGCCGCTTTGGTAATGCCGGCCGCTGGCCGGCAACCCCGGTCTGCTCGAACACCCCGGCCACCCAGTCGATGAACACCCGCAAGCGTGGCGACGGCGTGCGGTTGCGCGGGTAGACCAGGCTCAACGGGCTCGGCGTCGGCGGCATCTCGGGCAACAGCTCCACCAACTGCCCGCGCGCGATGTACGGGTCCATCCGGTAACGCGGCGCCTGGATGATGCCAAGGCCCGCCAGCGCGGCACCAAGGAACGCGTCCGCACCGGACACTCGCACCCGCGCCGGCAGCGGCACGTAGCGCACCTGCCCGCCCTGCTGGAACTCCAGCGGAATCAGCTGGCCGGTGGCGCTGGAGCGATAGCCAACCATTTCGTGGCCGTCCAGCAGGGACTCGATGCTGCCTGGCACGCCCTTGCCCTGCAGGTAACCCGGCGAGGCCACCGTGACCTCGCGCAGCATCGTCAACCGGCGCGCCGCAAGATCGCTGTCGGCCAGCGTCCCCACCCGCAACGCCGCATCCACGCCTTCGCGCAGCAGGTCGACATAGCGGTCGCCTTCGCTGACCTCCAGCTCGATCTCCGGGTAGTGCTGCAGGAATTCCGGCAGGTGCGGGAACAGCAGGTGCCGGCCCAGCGTGCCATGCACGTCGATACGCAGCGGGCCGCGCGGCGGCGCGTCACGGAACGCGGCCTCGGCATCGTCCATGTCGGCGATCAGGCGCAGGCAACGGCCATAGAAGGCCTCGCCTTCCAGCGTCGGCACCACCAGCCGCGTGGTCCGGTGCAGCAGGCGCACGCCCAGCCGCTGTTCGAGCGCCTTGATCGCGTCGGTCACCGTGGCCCGCGGCAGGCCCAGGTCCTCGGAGGCCCGGGTGAAGCTGCGGCGCTCGACGATACGGACGAAGGCGCGCATGGCCGTGAAGCGGTCCATTGTTCGGTTGTCCGGATGATGTTGACGGATTATGCAGGATTATCCGAAAAGACAATGTCGCGAAGATGGCCCTGCGCCACTCCGGCGTGCCCTGCTGGAAGCCACCATGACCCTCCCCCCCGCCCGCTCTGTCGCCCTGGTCACCGGCGGTTCCCGTGGCATCGGCGCGGCCATCTCCCGCCGCCTGGCTGCCTATGGCCACGCGGTCGCCATCAACTATGCGGGGCGCCGCGACGACGCCGAAGCCTTGGCTGCCGAACTCAACGCGGCCGGTGCGCAGGCCATCGCGTTGCAGGCCGATGTGGCCGATTCACAGGCGGTCAACCAGCTGTTCGACGCCATCGAGGCCCGTTTCGGCGGCATCGACGTGGTGGTCAACAGCGCCGGCGTATTGCAGCTGGCGCCGCTGGCCGACAGCGACGACGCGCTGTTCGAGCGGGTGATCGGCATCAACCTCAGGGGCGCCTTCAACGTGCTGCGCGAAAGCGCGCGACGGGTGCGCGATGGTGGCCGGCTGATCATCCTGTCCACCAGCGTGGTCGGTATCAAGCTGGAGAACTACAGCGTGTATGCCGCCAGCAAGGCAGCGGTGGAGACGATGGGCGCGATTCTCAGCAAGGAGCTGCGCGGGCGCAACATCACCGTGAACGCAGTGGCGCCGGGCCCGACCGCCACCGACCTGTTCCTGGACGGCAAGTCACCGGAACTGATCGAGCGGCTGGCGAAGATGAACCCCCTGGAGCGGCTGGGTACGCCGGAGGACATCGCCGGTGCGGTTGCGTTCCTGGCAGGCACCGATGGCGGGTGGATCAATGGCCAGGTGCTGCGCGCCAACGGCGGGATGGTGTAGATCGCGCGGCCGGCTTCCACGCATGGCGTGGATCGCATCTGCGCATGTCGCGGGGGGTAGAGCCGAGCCCATGCTCGGCTGCTCTCCGCGCAAAGGCCAGAAGCAGCCGAGCATGGCTCGGCTCTACATTATCGTCAGCCCGCGCGGGCCTCGCGGCGCCGGTGTACCCAGTAATACAGCGTGGGCAATACCAGCAGGGTCAGCAGCATTGCCGACAGCAGGCCACCGATCACCACCACCGCCAGCGGTTTCTGGGTCTCGGCACCGATCGCATGCGAGGTGGCCATCGGCAGCAGGCCGAACATCGCCAGCAGTGCGGTCATCAGCACGGTACGCAGGCGCTGCAGCGAACCCTGTACCACCGACTGCAGCAGATCCATGCCCTGCTGTCGCAGCTGCGCGAAGCGACTGAGCATGACCACCCCGTTCAGCACCGCTTGCCCGAACAATGCAATGAAACCGATCGCCGCCGACACCGACAGCGGGATGCCGGTCAACCACAGGGCGAGGATGCCGCCGATCATCGCCAGCGGCACGTTGGCCAGGATCAGCGCGGCGCTGCTTATGTCCTTGAAGGCATCGAACAGCAGCACGAAGATGATCAGCACCGACAGCGGGATCACCCAGCCCAGCCGCTTCATTGCACGTTGCTGGTTCTCGAACTCGCCGGACCATTCCAGCCGGTAGCCTTCCGGCAGCTGCACGCTGGCATCCACGCGCGTGCGCATATCGGCCACCACGCTGCCCATGTCGCGGCCGGCGATGAAGATGCTCACCGCCTTCACCCGCTGCGCGTTCTCGCGCGAGATGTTGATCGCGCCGCTGGCCATGCGGAAATCAGCTACGTCGGACAGCGTCACGGCATGACCGTCACCGATGCCGACCGGCACCGTGCGCAGCCGTTGCAGGTCCCGGTCGGCGTCGTCCAGGCGCAGCGTGATCGGGAACTTGCGGTCGCCCTCCCACAGCTCGCCGACCTGGCGCCCGCCCAGCGCAGTCTCGATCACCTCGTCGATGTCGCGCACGTTCAGGCCATAGCGTGCGGCACGGTCACGGTCGATCTCGATCTGCAGCTGCGGCAACGACCCGTCGCGGTCGATGAAGGCGCTCTCCACGCCCTCCACGCCACGTACCTGGCCCAGAATCGTCTGTGCCTGCTGGTTCAGCACGTCAAGATCCGAGCCACTGACCTTGATCACCACCTGGCCCTTGATCTGCGAGATGCTCTCCAGGATGTTGTCGCGCACCGGCTGCGAGATCGAGAACTCCGGCCCCGGAATGCGCTGCTCCAGCGTGCGCTGCAGGTCGCTCACCAGCTGCCGCTTGTCCACCCCCTTCGGCCACTCCTTCTCCGGCTTCAACGCCACCAGCGCCTCGATCTGGTTGGCGCCCTTGGCATCGGAGCCGTCTTCCGGGCGCCCCAGCTTGGCCACCACCGTCGACACCTGCGGGAAGGTGCCGACCAGCTCACGGATGCGCCGCGACTGCTGCTGCGCCTCGGCCAGGCTGGTGCTGGGGTCGAGGGTGGCGGTCAACCAGATCGAGCCTTCGTCCAGCTCGGGCAGGAACTCCGAACCCAGGCGGGTACCCAGTGCCAGCGTGCCGACCAGCAGCGCGACCGCAGTCAGCACCACCGCACGCGGGCGAGCCAGTGCGCGCTCCAGTACCGGCCGATACCAGCCGGTCAGGCGGTCCATCAGCGGATTGCCGTCGCGCATGCGGTCGCGCCGCAGCCACCAGTAGCAGAACAACGGCACCACGGTCAGCGCCAGGATCAATGCACCGATCAACGCCGAAGTCACCGAATAAGCCATCGGCGCGAACATGCGGCCCTCCTGGCGCTGCAGGGTGAAGATCGGGATGTGTGCGGCGATGATGATCAACATCGAGAAGAACGTCGGCCGCCCCACTTCCGATGCGGCTGAAAGAATGGTCGAGAACCGTGTCTTCCGGTCGGCCGCAGGGGGCAGCTTCGACAATCGCGAGACGATGTGCTCGGTGACGATCACTGCGCCATCGATGATGATGCCGAAGTCCATCGCACCCAACGACAGCAGGTTGGCCGGTACGCCCCACAGATGCAGGCCGAGGAAGGTCGACAGCAGCGCAAGCGGCATCATCGCCGCCACGATCAGTGCGGCGCGGGCGTTGTACAGGAACAGCCACAGCACCAGGAACACCAGCACCGCGCCTTCCAGCAGGTTGCGGAAGACGGTTTGCAGCGTGGTCGAGACCAGCCACGAGCGGTCGTAGAACGGCTCGATGCTGACCCCATGCGGCAGCTGGTTGGCTTCGATCTCCGCGATGCGCGCATGCAGGGCGTCGAGCACGTCGGACGGATTCTCGCCCTTGCGCATCAGCACCATGCCGAACACCGCATCGTCATTGTCGTCCTGGCCGACCAGGCCCTGCCGGGGCAGGCCGGTGTCGGCGATGCCGGCCAGGTCACGCACCAGGATCGGCGTGCCCCCGCGCTGTGCGACCACCACATTGCCGATGTCGGCCGGCGAGCGCATCAGGCCCACGCCGCGGATCAGGAACTGCTGCTGGCCGCGTTCGACATAACCGCCACCCGCATTCGAGCTGCCCTTCTCCAACGCCTCGGCGAACTCACCCAGGCTGATGCCGCGGTCGCGGAGCTTGTCCAGGTCCGGCTTGACCTGGAAGGTGCGCGCGAAGCCGCCGAAACTGATCACATCGGCCACGCCCGGCACGGTGCGCAGGCTGCGCTCCATCGTCCATTCCTGCACGGTGCGCAGCTGGGTCGGCGTCATGTGCGGGCCTTTCAGCACATAACGGTAGATCTCACCTACCGCCGAACTCATCGCCTCCAGTTCCGGCGATACCCCTTCCGGCAGCTCCACGCCCTGCAGGCGCTCCAGCACCTGCTGGCGCGCGAAGTAGTCATCGGCCTTGTCGTCGAAGGTCAGGATGATCATCGACAGGCCGAACTGCGTATGCGAGAACACCCGCACCGAATGCGGAATACCGGACAGCGCCACTTCCAGCGGCATCGTCACCTCGCGCTCCACCTCTTCGGCCGCGCGCCCAGGGTGCAGCGATACCACTGTCACCTGGGTATCGGACACATCCGGAAAGGCCTCCACAGGCAGCACGCGGAACGCGGCAATGCCAGCGCCGATGAACAGCAACAGTGCGAGCATCACCATCAACGGCTGGCGCAGGCAGTAGGCAATCAGGCGATCGATCATGGGGCGGCGTGCCCTGTGCCGATGCTGGCGGTGGCGGGCGCGCTGTCCGCCAGCTGCTGCAGCAGCAGGCCGCCCTCGACCACCACCCTGGCGCCTGCGGCCAGACCCTCACGCACCCACAGGCGGCCGTCGCCCAGTTCCTCGGCATGCACGGCGTGACGCACGAAGCGGCCCTTGCCCTCCTCCACGAACACCACCTGCTTGCCGTCGATCAACAACACGGCTGCATCCGGCAGCGAGACACCGCCCTCGGCCGGCAACGCCACCTGGGCGCGCACGTACTGCCCTGCCTTGAAGCCGCGCGCGCGGTTGTCCAGCTCGGCGCGCGCCTGCACCACGCGGCGTTCGCTGTCGACGAAATCATCCACGTGCTGCAGGGTCGCCTGCAGCGGCTGTCCATCGGCGCCGGGCACGCTCACCTGCATGCCCGCCTGCAAGCGTCCAGCCAGGCTCTCGGGAACATCCAGCAGCAGCCACAAGCGGTCCGGATCACCAATCACCGCCAACGGCTGCTCGCTGTCGGGGCTGACTGCCATGCCCGGGCTCATCCGCCGCTCCACCAGCACGCCATCGATCGGCGCGCGGAGCGGCAGGCGCTGGTCGACGTGCTGGCCATTGCCATACGCCCTGGCGAAGGCGGTTGCACGCGCATGATCGGCCTGGCTGCCGGCGAAATTGGCCTCGGCCTCGTCCAGTTCGCGGCCCGACGCCACACCCGCCGCATGCAGCTCGCGGGTACGCTCCAGCTCCTTTCGCGCCTGCTGCAGCTCGGCGTGGCCGCGCACGCCGTCGGCCTGGGCCTGGCCGAATTCGGGCGAGGTGATCCAGGCGATCACCTGGCCAGCCTTCACTTTCTGCCCCGGCTGCGCCTCGATGCGCGCCACCTGCCCCGCCAGCGGCGTGCGCAGCGCGCTGGAGCGCGTCTCGTCCCAGACCACCCGGCCCGGCAGCTGCAGGCTGGCGCTGGCGCCGGCGGCCACCGCCTCGCTGCGCAGCACGTCCAACTGCCGGCTGCCGGCAGGAAACTGGATCTGGCCAGCACTGATCTGCGGCGCATCCTCGGTGTAGGACGCCGGCTCGCGGCCACAGCCGCCCAGCAGGGCCAGCGCCAGCAAGGCCGGCAGCACGGCGTGTCGCGCCCGCGGGCGATGGGCGACGGTGGACTTCATCGGGACTCTCCTTCAGCAACGGATGTGGCCGCTTCCCAGCGCGCCAGGGCAATGGCATGGTCGGCACGCGCATCGATCAGCGCGGTCTCGAACTCGCGCCAGCTGCGGCGCGCATCCAGCAGATCGGTCAGGCTGGCGGCGCCGCGGCGGTAGGCCAGTTCGATGCCCTGCACTGCCTTGCGTGCAGCGTCGGACTGCAGCCCTTCGTAGTCGCTGCGGCGCTGCGCGGCGGACTGCGCGCTGGCCTGCAGCTGGTCCAGTTCGACGCGTGCTTCGCGCTGCCGCACCTGCAGCTCCAGCGCGGCATTGTCACGGTCGGCCTCGGCACGCTGGATCGCGCCGCGTGCACGTAACGGGCCGCCGAGCGGAATTGTCAATGACACACCCCAGGTGACGCCGCTGATGTCGGTGGGCTCGCGCTCGGCCTCCACGCCCAACTGGATGTCGCGGTGGCGCTCACTGCGCGCCAGTGCCACACCGGCGTCGGCCGCGGCCAGGCGCGAACGTGCCGCGCGCAGATCGGCGCGCTGCTGCGGATCGAACGCACGCGCATCGGCCCTGCCCGCGGGGTCTGGCCACGGATCATCGGCGCTGAGGTCATGGCTGTCGTCGCGGCCGAGCAGCAGTCCCAGCGCATGCCGCGCATCGCGCAGATCCAGCGCCGCCTCGCGCGCCGCATCGGCCACCGCCAGGTCGTCCACCGCCAGCCGCGCGCGGTCGACCGGCGCCATCGCCCCTGTCGCAACCTGCTTGTCCGCCGCCGCCATCTGCTCGGCCGAACTCTGGCGGTTGGCATCGGCGATCTGCGCCCGCTCCTGGGCGCCCTTCAGGCCGAAATAGGTTTCATGCAGCGCCACCTGCTGGCGGCGCCGCGCATCAAGCATCTCCAGCCCGGCCACTTCCAGCAACGCATCGGCCTGGCGGATGCGCAACGCGCGCTTGCCACCGCGCTCCCAGGTCCAGCCCAGGCCCACGGTGCTGTCCACCCGCTTGTCCTGCCAGCGCCCAGGGCCGATGCCATGCTTGGGGCTGATCTTGCTGGTGCCGATCGACAGTTCGGTGGCCGGGCGCAACGCCGCTGTCTGCGCATCGCCCTGTACCCCGCGCAACTCCAGCGCCGCCGCGCGCAGGTCCGGGTTATGTGCTTCCATCGCGCGCTGCGCATCCTGCAGGGACAGCGCCGATGCTACGGGTGCGCACAGGAGGGCGGCCAACACGGCCGCAAGACGAGGGGAGAAATTCATGCACGTCACGGTAAGGTGACGCACTTGCGCCAAACTTGCCCCAACCTTGCACGAAGCTTGCAATGCGAATCCTGCTGATCGAAGACGACGCCGCTCTGGCCGATGGACTGATACGCGCCCTGCAGGGTGCCGGCCATCTGTGCGACCACCTTTCGCGCGGGCTGCACGCACCCGCTGCACTGGCCAGCGCGCCGTATGACGTAATGGTGCTCGACCTTTCATTGCCCGACGTCGATGGCCTGGACCTGCTCTCGCGCCTGCGCAACGACGGCGCCACCCTGCCGGTGCTGATCCTCACGGCGCGCGATGGTGTGGAGGACCGTATCCTCGGTCTTGACCGGGGTGGCGATGATTACCTGGCCAAGCCGTTCGCACTCGGTGAGCTGGAAGCCCGCCTGCGTGCACTGTCGCGCCGCCGCAGCGATGCACCGGCGCAGAAACGGCTGGGCCGGTTGTGCTTCGACAGCATCCGCAATGAAGTGCAGGTTGAAGGCCAGCGCATCGAGCTGACCGCGCGCGAGCTGTCGCTGGTCGAGGCACTGATGCAGCATCCCGGCCGCACGGTTACCAAGCAGCGCTTGTTCGACGCGCTGTACAGCTGGGATCACGAGGCCAACCTGTCGGTGATCGAAGTGCATGTCAGCCGCCTGCGCCGCAAGCTGGAACAGGCGCACGCCGGCGTCGGCATCCGCATGCTGCGTGGGCTTGGATACCGGCTGGAGGCCGTGGGTGACTGAGCGCGTGCACAGCCTGCGTGGCCTGCTGCTTAGGCGCCTGTGGCTGCCATTGCTGGTACTGCTGCTGTGCAGCGCAGTGGGTTCATTTGCGCTGGCCCGGTTCTATGCCGGCCAGGTCTACGACCGCTGGCTGCTGGACTCGGCGATGTCGTTGTCCGAGCTGGTGACGGTGCAGGAGGGTCGCGCTTCGATCGAGATCACCCCGGCGGTCTCGCGCATGTTCACCTGGGACACCGCCGACGAAGTGCATGGTGAGGTTGTCGACGCCGCGGGTGGGCGCCTGTATGGCGACCTGCCCGAAGCACTGCCCCGCCCCGCAGTCGCCGCCGGAAATGATGACGATGCCGTCTACTACGACGCGCGCCTGCGCGGGCAGCCGGTGCGCATGGTCGAAGTCGTCGTCAGCACCGGGCCGGGCCATGACATCCGGCTGCGCGTGGCCGAGACACTGCGCAAACGCCACCGGCTGGAGCGCAAACTGCTGCTGACCAGCGTTCCGTTCCAGGCTGCGATCCTGGCACTGGCGGCGTGGCTGGCGTGGTCCGGTACAGGCGCTGCCGCACGCCATGCCAACCTGGTCGCACGGCGCTTGGCCAGCCCCCGCCCAGACCCGCTGGCGCCGTTGGATCCTACACAAGAGGCGCCGCGCGAGCTGTGGCCGGCAGTGGAGGCATACAACGCACTACTGCAGCGACTGGACGCCATGCAGGCCGCGCAACGCCGCTTTGTCAGCAATGCCGCGCACCAACTGCGCACGCCGCTGGCGGCAATGCAGGTGGAGCTGGAGAGTTCCTTGCGCCAGCACGATCCGCAGGCCCAGCAACTGGCGTTGTCCGGCACGCTGGCCGGGCTGGCGCGGCTGCAGCACCTGGTCAACCAGCTGCTGATGCTCAGCCGATCGGAAGATCCGCATGGCAGTGGACTGCCACTGCAACCGGTGGACCTGGCGGCGTTGGCACGCGGCGTGGTGGAGCGCTACGCCGACCGTTCGTTGGAGGCGGGCGTGGACCTGGGCTACGAGGGGCCCGACGACGGCGTGTCGATAGAGGGCGATCCGCAGCTGCTGCGCGAAGCGTTGGGCAATCTGCTGGACAACGCGCTGCGCTACGGTGCCTCGCGCGGGGTGATCACCCTCGGCGTTCGGCAGGAGGTCGAATACGTATTGGTGTGGGTGGACGATAACGGCGCCGGCATTGCCGAAGCCGAGCGCTCGCGCGTCACGGAACGCTTCTACCGGGCCAGCAGCGAGGGCGATGGCTGCGGCCTGGGACTGGCGATCGTGGCCGAGATCGCGCAGCGGTATGGGGCGACCCTGATGATTGATACCGCCCCGATCGGCGGCGCGCGGGTGGGGTTGCGGTTTCGCTGACCTTTGTCGAATTGCCCTTGTAGAGCCGAGCCCATGCTCGGCTCAAGCACCGTGCCAAAAGCAGCCGAGCATGGGCTCGGCCCTATAGGTTCAAGGTCAGCCGTGAAACGTGCGCATCACCGGCTCATCGAGTACGGCGCCTGAGCGCCCTGCCCCGGCCAATCCTTGTTCGGCTCGGCCTGCATGGTGAAACGCAGCTCGCCACCTGCCAGGATCTCATCATGGCGCAGGAAGGTGCGCTGCAGCGGCTTGCCGTTGAGGCTACGGAACGCTTCTACCGGGCCAGCAGCGAGGGCGATGGCTGCGGCCTGGGACTGGCGATCGTGGCCGAGATCGCGCAGCGGCATGGGGCGACCCTGATGATTGATACCGCCCCGATCGGTGGCGCGCAGGTGGGGTTGCGGTTTCGCTGACCTTTGTCGAATCGCCCTTGTAGAGCCGAGCCCATGCTCGGCTCAGGCACCGTGCCAAAAGCAGCCGAGCATGGGCTCGGCTCTACAGGTTCCAGGTCACCCGTGAAACGTGCCGACCAAGGTCGGCACCTACCACGTGCGCATCACCGGCTCATCGAGTACGGCGCCTGAGCGCCCTGCCCCGGCCAATCCTTGTTCGGCTCGGCCTGCATGGTGAAACGCAGCTCGCCACCTGCCAGGATCTCATCATGGCGCAGGAAGGTGCGCTGCAGCGGCTTGCCGTTGAGGCTCACGCTGCCAACGTACGTGTGCTTGTCATCCAGGCCCTCGGCCACGATGGTGAACGTCTTGCCGTTCGGCAGGCGCATCGCGGTCTTCGGCAGGAACGGGCGGCCGAGGATGTACTCGCCCGAGCCCGGTGCCACCGGGTAGAAGCCCAGCGCGGTGAACACGTACCACGCTGACATCTGGCCGACATCATCGTTGCCGGCCAGGCCATCCGGACGGTCGGCGTACTGGGTGTCCATGATCTGCTTCAGGCGCGCCTGGGTGCGCCACGGCTGGCCGGCGTACGAGTACAGGTAAGCCACATGGTGACTGGGTTCGTTGCCATGTGCATACCAGCCGATCAGCCCGGTGATGTCTTCCATGTGCTCGAAGATGGACGGATCCACCTTGGCGTTGAACACCTCGTCCAGCCGCGCGAGCAGCTTGTCGCTGCCACCGTGCGCTGCCGCCAGGCCGGCGACGTCCTGCGGCACGTACCACGAATACTGCCAGGCGTTGCCCTCGGTGTAGTCGGTGCCATAACCGCTGGCGCTGGGGTCGAACGGAGTGCGGAAGCTGCCATCGCGCTTGCGTGCGCGCATGAAGCCGGTGTCCTTGTCGAAGGCGTTGCGCCAGTTGCCGGCACGCTTGTCGAAGGCCGCCGCGATATCGCCCTTGCCCATCGCCTGCGCCATGCGTGCGATGGTCCAATCATCGAAGGCGTATTCCAGCGTCTTGCTGGCCGCTTCACCTTCCTCGTCGATCGGCACATAGCCCAGCTCGCGGTACTGCGCGATGCCGTCATAGGGGCCGTAGTTGGCGGTCTCGACCATCGCCTTCAATGCCTTGTCGGCGTCGAAACCGCGGATGCCCTTCACGTAGGCGTCGGCAATCACCGGCACGGCGTGGTAGCCGATCATGCACCAGTCTTCCAGGCCATGGAACGACCACACCGGCAGCATGCCGTAGGGACTATGCTCATGGTGCGCCAGCATCGAATTGACGAAGTCGCTGTTGCGCTTCTCCGGCTGCACCAGCGTCAGCAACGGATGCAGCGCGCGGTAGGTGTCCCACAGCGAGAACGTGGAATAGTTCGTGAAGCCATCAGCCTTGTGCACGGCATTGTCCGAGCCGCGGTACTGGCCATCGGCATCCATGAAGAGCGTCGGTCCCAGCATCGTGTGGTACAGCGCGGTATAGGCGCTTCGCCGCGCGTGCTCCGGTGCATCGATATCGAGCACCGACAGCGCCTGCGTCCATTCCTGTTTTGCCTGCGCACGCACACGGTCGAAATCGAAGTCGGCCACTTCCGCGTCGAGGTTGGCAATGGCGCCGGCCTCGCTGACGGGTGAGATTGCGACCTTGACCACCAGCGGTGCGTCCAGCTTGCCGAATGCGAAGGTACCCACCAGCTGCCGACCTTCGATCTGTGCGCGCTGTGACGGATCCTTCTCGCCCGGGGGCGGGAAACCCTTGTAGACGACATCCTGCTCGGTGTTGTGCAGCTCATGCCCGGCCAGCGGGCGCGAGAAACGCATCGCAAAGTACAGCTGGCGGCCCGGCGCCCAACCGCGGGTTTCGCGGAAGCCGGTCACCGTGCCGTCGGCACGCACCCGTACCCGCGACCACAGCACCTTGCCCGGGTAGTCGTACATGCTGGTGCGCATGTCCAGCAGCACCTTGGCGTCGGCGCTCTTGGGGAAGGCGTAGCGATGCACGCCCACGCGCGTACTGGTGGTCAGCTCAGCGCGCACCTTGTAGTCGTCCAGGGTGACCGCGTAATAGCCCGGCTCGGCCTTCTCGTCAGCGTGGCGGAACCGTGAGGCATAACCGCTGCGCGGCTTCTCCGGATCGCCCCGCTCCAGGCCAGGATTGCCGGTGAACGGCATCAGCAGGATGTCGCCCAGATCGGAATGGCCGGTGCCGGAGAAATGCGTGTGCGAGAAACCGACGATGCTGCTGTCGTCGTAGCGGTAGCCGGCCGCCCAACCGTAGGCTTTCTCGCGTGGCTGGATACGCGTATCCGGGCTCAGCTGGACCATGCCGAACGGCACCGTTGCACCCGGATAGGTGTGGCCTTCCCCACCGGTGCCGATGAACGGGTCGACCGAGGCATAGGCCTTGTCGGCGGCAGTTCTGGCAGGCGCAGCCGAAGCCAGGCCGGAAGCGAGCATCGCCGTGGCGGCGACAGCGATCAGGAGACGACGGTCCAGCGTGGGCATCGGCATTTGGATCGATTCAGGTGATAGTCAGATCCTAGCACCGGGCCTGTCACGCCGCATGCTGCAGTGCGACTGCCCGGCTTCCCATGCCCGGTTCAATCTTCAATCGGGAAGCGCGCTCTGCAACGACGTCAGGTCCGCACGATCCAGCGGCCTTACCACCCGCGCAACCTCTTCTCCATCGTGCAGCAGCACCACCGTCGGCCACAGCTTTACCTTGAATGCTCGCCCCAACGGCCTTCCCTTGCCATCCTCGATCTTCCAGTGCGGCAGATCGTTCGCTTCGACAAAGGCCTGCAATGCAGCCTGCGCGGCCTGGCAATGGCCGCACCAGGGTGCACCGAACTCGAGAAGCTGCCAGCCGACCTGCGCCTCCACATCCGAGCGGTCGGGCTCCGCCGACAAGTGATCGCGCATGAAAGGCATCCGCGCTACGCCGCCAGCGCCTTCTGGATATCCGCCAGCGGTGCGTTGGTCAGGTCCTTGGCGATGTCGCCCAGCAGGCGGGCCTGGGTTTCCTTGTGCAGCAGCGGCCGGATGCGACCCAGCGTGGTCGGATCCGCGATCAACACCAGATGTGCATAGCGGTTCTTCAACGCATCCTCATTGAGCTGTTCCGCCACCTGCTTGGCGAACGTGGCCTCATTGAGCTGCGAGACCGACATATCCTTCGGCACTGCACCCGCAGGCCCCTGCCCGGACACGCCCTGCTCGCTGATGTCCTGCAGGCGCAGTTCCCCTTCCTGCTTCAAGGTCAATTGGTGGTTGCTGCCCACGTTGGTGAACACCCGTGCCGAACCACCGTCGGCAACCACGATCAGGGTTCCTTCGGGAATCGTCCGCGCCATTGCATCCTCCATCAATCCGAAAAGTGGGTGTGCGCTCCACCTTATGCACGCCGATGTCACCAGCGCGCGCACAGGATGTGATCCCGTCATCGCAATCTGCAATCAGCGCTAAATTTGTCCGGATGCCTGCCGCTATGGCCTCCATCATCGCGAGGAACCTCTGTGTACGCTGGCTCACTGTTCCACGTCTGCTTTGCCACCAGCCTGGCGATCGCCGGCTGCGCAGGCTGCATCCATCAGTTCCTGCTGGGCAGACCGCTGTTCGCATTGGCCATCATGTTCTCCGTACTGACGATGATCGGCGCTGCTCTGGTCTCGCGCCGGCTGGCGCTGCCCGGCGCACTGGCCATGGCCTGCACCGTATTCGGGTTGATGGCGAAATCGGCCTGAGGCCTCTGAACAGGCAGCGTGGAACACAGCGTGCAGATCAGCCCGCTTCGCTGCACGCTCACGCCGATGCCGTTATGATGAATCAATGATCGACACTACCCACTACGTGACGGGCGAACCTGTTACGTGGGAAGCACTGCCGACCGGCGCTTCGTTTGCCACGAATGCTCCCGCCCTGCATTTCCATCGCATTGCGCTGGATCCCGGCGGATGACGCCCGCGGGCCTTCTGCCTGCCCCCTACGCTGATCTGATACCCGGCCGCTGACTGCGCGGCCGCGGTGATCCCGTTGCTGCGTTTCCGCCCCTGCGGCGGTGCATTACCGTGCGCGTGGCGCTCCGCCTGCACACATTCCCCGGCCCTCACGCCACCCATCGATGCCCCTGCGCCACTTGCGCCCGCATCGCCGTTTCCGATTTCCGGGACACACCACACCGCCCATTCCCCTATTCCATACCTACAAGGGAGCCCCCATGCAGGACACGCCCGAGGCACATGCCCATTTCGGCTGGTTCAAACGCCGCCGCCACCTGAAGGTCGATGAGATCACCGTCGTCGACAAGCCCATGCTGAAGCGCGCCGTAGGCGCCGCCGCACTCGGCAATGCCATGGAGTGGTTCGACTTCGGTGTATACGGCTATCTCGCCGTCACCATCGGCCAGGTGTTCTTCCCGTCCAGCAACCCTACGGCACAGGTAATCGCGGCCTTCGCCACCTTCACCGTGGCGTTCCTGGTGCGGCCGCTCGGCGGCCTTGTGTTCGGCCCTCTCGGCGACCGCTATGGGCGCCAGAAAGTGCTGGCGTTCACCATGATCCTGATGGCACTGGGTACGTTCTCGATCGGCCTGATTCCCTCCTACGAGCGCATCGGCATCTGGGCACCGGTGCTGTTGCTGCTGGCGCGCGTGGTGCAGGGCTTCTCCACCGGTGGCGAGTACGGCGGCGCGGCAACCTTCATCGCCGAGTATTCCACCGACCGCAACCGCGGCCTGATGGGCAGCTGGCTGGAGTTCGGCACGCTGGGCGGCTACATCGCCGGCGCGGGCACGGTCACCGCACTGCACATGCTGTTGAGCAACGCGCAGATGCTGGACTGGGGCTGGCGCATTCCGTTCCTGGTGGCCGGCCCACTCGGCCTGCTCGGCCTGTACATGCGCATGAAACTGGAAGAGACGCCGGCGTTCCGCGCCTTTGCCGAGGAAGCCGAGAAGCGCGAGCATGATCGCCCCGGGCTGGGTGCACTGTTCCAGGTACACGGCCGCCAGCTGCTGGTGTGCATGGGCCTGGTGCTGGTGTTCAACGTCACCGATTACATGCTGCTGACCTACATGCCCAGCTACCTCAGCGTCACCATGGGCTACGCCGAGAGCAAGGGCCTGCTGCTGATCATCATCGTGATGCTGGTGATGATGCCGCTGAACATCGTCGGCGGGTTGTTCAGTGACAAACTGGGGCGCCGCCCGATGATCATCGGTGCCTGCATCGCGCTGCTGGTGCTGGCGGTGCCTTGCCTGCTGCTGGTCGGCAGCGGCAACGACTGGATGATCTTCCTGGGCCTGATGCTGCTGGGCCTGGCACTGGTGTGCTTCACCAGTTCGATGCCGTCCACACTGCCAGCCCTGTTCTATACCCCGGTGCGCTACAGCGCGCTGTCGATCGCCTTCAATGTGTCGGTGTCGCTGTTCGGTGGCACCACGCCGCTGGTGACCGCATGGCTGGTGGAACGTACCGGCGATCCGCTGGTGCCGGCCTACTACCTGATGGGCGCGGCGGTGATCGGCCTGGTGACCATGCTGTTCGTGAAGGAGACCGCGGGCCTGCCGCTGCGCGGTTCACCGCCGGCGGTCGGCAGCGACAGGGAAGCTGCCGCGCTGCTGAAGAGCGATGTACCCGTGACGGTGGACCCGATCTTGCCGCCGCTGCCGGACGTTGCGGAGCCCGAGCAGGTGAAGCCGGCCTGAGGCCGGGTGCAACCAGCGCTGTAGAGCCGAGCCCGCGCTCGGCTGCCTTTCGGGGATCAGCCGAGCATGGGCTCGGCTCTACACCCCTGCGCCCTCAATCACGCGGGGTGTCCAACGCCATCGCACGCATTACGATGGGTTTGGCCCAGTCCGGCGTATGCAGCAGCTCGGCCACCGAGACCGGGTACTGCAGCTGGCCATGCGCCATCGCCAGCACCGGCAGCGGCTCGACGCAGCCGTCGGCGTCGGCGGGAGCGCTGTTGTCGTAGACATGCAGCTCGGCCAGGTGTGGCAGCAGGTCCAGCAGGTTCTCCCGCGCCGAATCGAAGCGGGCGTGGATCTTCTCCACTGGAATGTCATGGCCGCCGGCGGCCACCCGCGCTGCAACGCGGGCAATATGCAGCTCCACCGTGGCCAGGCCGCAGAACCAGATCGCAACGTGATGGTGTTCGCAGGCCTCGCGCAGCAGGCGCGGGATGGTATTGCCGCCCAGCGTGGTCTCGAAGGCGAAATCCGTGCCATCGGCCATTGCCTGGCGCAGACGGCGAGTGCCTTCCTGCCAGGCCTCGGCATTCGCATCGGGCAGCGGCCAACCAGCCTCCACCAGGCGGCGGGTGAACGAATCGGGGTTGAACCAGCCCAGGCCCTCGGCTTCCAGCCAGGTTCCCAGCAGCGAACTCTTGCCGGCGCCGTTGACGCCGGCCAGCACCAGGATCCGCCCCATCGGTCAGAGCGGACGGCCGAGGGTGACCTTGCGGCCGCGCCGAATCGGCTGGCCCAGCACTTTGCCCAGCCCCTCACCGCGCTGCAGGCCGGCCAGAGTCTGGTCGAATTCGCTGCGCAGGCGCAGCAGTTCTTCACTGCGCTCACCGGCATCGCTGCCGGCGGCCTTGGCCAACAGCTCCTGGTAGGTGCGGATATCCACGATCACCGCTTCGGGGTGGTTGTGGTTGGTGATGACCAGCGCCTGCTTCTCACGCACCGTACGCATCAGGCTCGGCCAGCCCTTGGTCTTCACAGACGAGGCCGGCGCCTTCTCAAGTCCAGGCAGATCCAGTGGCAGGGTCATGGCACGGCTCCAGGCAGAAGTGGATAATGGCCACTATACCCAATTTGGCCAAATTGGATATAAATGCCATTTCACGCACCGGAGCCGGTCTGTGGCGCATCGGTCTGCAGCAGGCTGTCACGCTCGCGCAGTGGGAAGCGGATCCAGGCATCCAGCCCCTGCGGGTCGAAGTGCAGTTCACCACTGCCGGCCAGTTCATAGGGCACGCGCTGCTCGATCAGCGCACGGCCCAGGCCGCGCTGGCGCGGCAGCTCCCAGTCTTCCACGGCGGCATGGCGTTCACACCAGTGCAGGCCCAGCCATGGCTGTCCGTCCTGCACCTGCAGGTGCCAGGACACGTCGATCCGGCCATCCTCATGGGTCAGCGCACCATGCCGCAGGGCATTGCTCGCCAGCTCGTGGATCGCCAGGGACAGTACTTCGGCCGCCTTCGGCGGCAGCAGCACATCCTCGCCCTGCAGGCGGTAGGCCGCCGCTGCCGGCGTCTGCGCCGAGATCTCCTCATCGAGCATGCCACGCAGGCAGACCCCGGCATTGGCGCCGCGGGTCAGAAGGCTCTGCGTGCGCGCCAGCGACATCAGTCGCCCGCACAACCGTTCAGCGTATTCATCCACGCTGCTGACCGACTCGCGGGTCCGCCAGGCAATGGCATGGATGGTGGACATGATGTTGCGCACCCGGTGCTGCAGTTCGGCCAGCAATACAGACTGGCGCTCGGTGGCACGCTTGAGATCGTCGATGTCCACGGCGATGGCAAATACGCCGCTGACCTCACCGTCGCCATCGCGCAGGGGCGCGGCCGCGACCCGGGTCCAGCGCGCGCGCCCATCGTCATGCAGATACTGGAACTCCAGCCCCGGCACCACGGTCTCGCCGCGCATCGCACGGGCGATGGCGAAATCCTCCGGCCCGATGGCGCTGCCGTCCGCATGCCAGCCACGCCAGCGATGCAGGTTCACCTCATCCGTGGAGGGCACCTTGCCGCTGGGCAGGTAGGCACGCATCTGGTCGTTGGACAGCTGCAGGCGCCCTTCGGTGTCGACAATGCAGACGCCCACCGGCAGCACCTTGAAGGCCAATGCCAGGCGCCGGTCCGCCTCCCGCCGCTTCTGCTCTTCGCGCTCGCGTGCCGATTGGGCCACATGCGCCGCTGTGGTCTCGAACATGGTCACGAGCACGCCGTTGATGCGCCCTTCCTCGCCACGGATCGGGCTGTAGGCAATGGTGAACCAGACATCCTCCAACCGCCCGCGTCGCGCCAGGGGATAGAGTTTGTCCTCGTAGGTGATGGTTTCGCCCTGCCAGACGCGCTGGTAGATCGGCCCGTTGATATGCCACACCTCGGGCCAGCATTCACGGGTCGGCTGGCCGAGTCCGCCGGGATGCTTGTCGGCCAGGATCTCGGCATAGCCATCGTTGTAGAGCTGCACCAGCTGCTCGCCCCACAGCACGATCATCGGGAAACCATGGGCCAGCATCAGGTCGACGGTGGCGCGCAGGTGTGGCGGCCACCGCTCGTACGCTCCCAGCGGCGTGGATGACCAGTCATGGCGGGCGATGCGCGCAGCCATGCCATCGTGGCGCCCGTGCGGGTGCGCTGCAGGTGGCATGCCGCCACGCAGCTCGGTGGCGCGGATGCCTTCAGGACGGCGCGACATGCCGCGCGATCAGGCGATGCCCGCAGAGACCTGCGGCGTCGCCACCAGCCCGGCCAGCTGCTGCACCAGGGCTTCAATGTGATACGGCTTGGTACAGCGCGGCGCGCTGGCGAAGCGGCTTGGCAGGTTGTCGTCGTAGCCGGAGGTCAGCAGGAACGGGGTGCCGGCCTCGGCCAGGCGGTCGGCCAACGGATAGACCTGCTCGCCGCCCAGATTGATGTCCAGCAACGCCACATCGATGGGATGGGTATCGACCAACCGCCCCAGCGCCTGCAGGTCGCCAGCAGGGCCCACTACCTGCGCGCCCTTCAGCTCGAGGTAATCGACCAGGAACATCGCGATGGCGAATTCATCCTCTGCCACCAGTACGCGCAGCCCCTTCAAGCCCTCCGTCTTGTTGCCCACTTCCAGCACGCCCTACGCTCCTCGATGCACGCGACCTGCCTGCGGTCGCAACGCGGTCAGAATGCGCGATCCGGCCTGCAAGAACGCGTGACGATCGATGAAGGCCTTGGGTGGGCGGCCGTACCCCGGCAGCCCAGCCAAATCAGCTGGCCATCAGGTCAGAACGCGCGCTCCCACTTGAGGCTGAGCAGGCTGCGGTCGTGGCTGTACAGCCAGCCGACGTTGCTGTCGATGCGCGCGTAGCGCAGGCTCAGGCTGGGTACCAGCCCGGCCACGGCCAGGCGCTCGCTGCGGACGATGGCGATCAGGTTCTGTTCGTCGTCCTGCCTGCGCGCCTCCAGCAACGGACTCCAGGCGTCGTAGTCGCGATGGCGCAGCGACACGAACACGGTGGCGGTGGTGCCCGTCCACTGGCACGCCGCCCCAAGGCGCAGGCCATGCTGGCGGTAACCGTTGGCCGGGTCGGCGGCGCTGCTGCCGGTGACATCCAGCCCGGCGAAGACCGTCCAGCGCGGGTTGAGCGCGCGGAACCAGGTGGCATACGCCGATGCCAGCTCGCCGTCGTAGTTGCTGGCCAGGCCCTGCTGGCGATAGCGCTGGCGCTTCCAGTCGGCCTCCAGCTTGAGCAGGCTGCGCGCGTCCAAGGCGTACTGCCATTCCGCGTGCACGCCACTGCCGCCCTGCAGCGCCCGGTTGCCCAGGCCCTGGTAGTCATGGCTGGGGGCGAGCAGCACGGTCTGCCGCGCGCTGCGCCAGCTGTAACCCGCCTGTACGTTGGCATTGAGCTCGTTGTACGCACTGTGCCCGCGCCAGGTCTGACCAAAGGCGAGACCGCGCACGTACAGCCCATGATGCCCGCTGAGCACCCAGCGCCGTTCCAGGCTGGCGTCGTAGTCAAGACCCGCCGCGCGCTGGGCGTCGGGCAGCTTCCGTTCGATGATGCAGGCGTCGCCCACGCCGAACAGGCAGGTGCGGCTGGCCGAGCTGCGGTTGATGTTGTCACTCCATGCCGGGCCGGCGGACAGCGCGCCTTTCCAGCGCTGGCGCGCCTGCAGGGCACCCAGGTAGCCGTCCACGCGCGCGCGGACGCCGGCCGTGGCCGGATCATCGGCATTGATGCCTGCAGCGATGGCCGTGAACAGCGCGACCGCATCGCGATCGCGCTGGTCTTCCGCATAGACACGCGCCAGCTCGAGGCGGGCTGGCAGAAAATCCGGCTGCGCAGCCAGCAGGGCTTCGTACTCCTTCGCCGCGCGACGATGGTTGCCGGCCACCCGTGCCAGCGCTCCCTGCGCATGGTGGCGCAGCAGGGGATCATGCCCAGGCAGTTCGATGTACTCGTCGAGAAACGCAGCGGCGGCCTGCCATTGCTGATGCTGCAGAGACAGGTAGAGAGCCTGGCCGAGATCATCGACGGTGCGCTCCACGCGCAGCGTCTGGCCGTCGATGGTGATGGTCGGCCGAACCGACTCGGCCTGCTGCAGGCGCTGCTGGTCCTGCTGCTGGTGGCGCAGCTCAGTGCCCTGTTCAAGCGCGCGTCGAAGATCGTCCTGCTGGGCGCGCACCTCGGTGGCAGCCAACAGCAGTACGACAAGGAAGATGGAATGGCGCATGGTCGATCCGTGGTGGTGCATGCAGCGGGCCGAAGCAGGGACTGGCGGATCGCGGCTTGTCCCTGCCCTGCCCCGTCAGGGGCGTGGCGATCAGTTCTTGCTGCCGCCGAAGGCGGTGTCGTACTGGCTGTTGCCGGTGAACGTGGCGATACCGGCCAGGGTGGCGGCGTTGGCGCCGAAGAACTGGCCCTGGGTGGAGCCGGCAACGCTGCCGTTGGCGGTGGCGGTACCCGCGAACGAGGCGTTGGCGCTGTTGATGTTGGCGTTGACGTTGATCGCCAGGCCACCACCGGTCAGGCCGCCGAGCAGCTTGCCGCTGCCGAAGTCCGCACGGAAGGTGCCCGACAGCAGGTTGCTGCCGTTGAACTTGTTCAGGCCCGCGACGCTGTAGGTGGCCACACCGGCCGGCAGCGTGGTACCGGCACGGTCACCGACGAAGTAGACCTGGCGGTTGTTGAAGCCACCCGCGGCGCCATCCTTGGACCACTCACCGAACCACACATCGCCGCTGCCGACCTTGACGAAGTTGAAGTGGCCCATGCCGGCATGGCTGCCTGGTGCGCCGGTGATCGGCATGGCGAGCGTGCGCACCGCGGTGCCATTGACGGTGGTGGTGCCCGAGTACAGGCTCAGGCCCTGGAAATCGACGGGCTTGGCGTTGGAGACGGTGCCGACGCCGATACCGGCCTTGCCTGCCTGGTGCGGGCCACCGTTGACCTGCGATTCGCCGACGGCGACGTACAACTCGGCATTGGTCACCGGGCTGGCCGCACCAACGATGTCAGCGGCATGCGCGGCGCCGGCCAGGGCAAAGGTGGCAGCAACGGCGAGCACCGAACGGGAGATCATCTTCATGGTATTACTCCTTGGGTTGTGGGAACTACGGGTACAACGCTTGAAAGCGGAAGGTCAGAAGCGCGCGGTGATGCCGAGCTTGAGGGTGCGGCCTGGCGCCGGCAGCGTGGAGCGCGTGGCCGGATCGACGTAGTAGCGGTTGCCGAGGTTGCTGCCCACCAGCTCGACGCTGGCGTGCTCGTTGAAGCGCCAGCGCGCGTATGCATCGACGGTGGTGATGTTGCCCCAGGTGAACGGCACGTTCTGCCACAGCATGCTGCTGCCACCGGCCAGCAACCGGTCGCGGTAGGCCTGTAGATCGGGGTTTTCGTGGCGCTGGTAGTGCACGATGCGGCTGCCCAGTTCCAACCGCTCATCGAACAGGCGCGTACCGAGCGACAGGTTCACCGACAACTTCGGAATCGCCTGGGTCAGCAGGTAGCCACTGACGAAACCGTCCTGCACGCAGTTCGGCACCAGGCCACGGTTGGCATCCAGCAGCACGGCCGTGCTTTCGTCGCACACCTCGTTTTCGAGGATGCGGCTGATGCCCAGATCAGTGAAGAAGCGCCGGTTGTCGAAGCGTGCCTGCAGCTCGATGCCGCGGATGGTTTGCTTGTCGATATTGTCGAACAGGAAGGAGGCGTCGCGCTCGATCACGTTGCGGGTCATGTGCACGTAGTAGGCCAGCTTGACGTCGGCATCGGCGGTGTTGCCGAACAGGCCCGACAGGTTGTGCACGTAGCCCAGCTCGTAGTTGTAGGCATGCTCGGGCTTGAGCGTGTACAGCGGGTTGAGGCTGCTGGAGAAAGCGATGGTGCTTTCGAACATGCTGGGGAAGCGCACTGCTTCGCTGTAGCGCAGGTAGACGCGCGCGGCCTTGGACAGGTTCACCGTGGCCGAGAAAGTGGGCAACCACGCGTAATCGCGGCGGCGGCCATTGCGCCCGTCCACCGGCCGCGACTGCATGGTGTTGCCGATGTTGCAGACCAGGTCGCTGCCGGGGTAGACCGGCAGCACACCGGGTATGGCCGCCACCCGGCCGTTGAGACAGGGGTTGGTCGCACGGGCATAGTTGCCGTTGGCATCGGGCAACCACGGAAGCCGATGTTCCACCGCCTGCGGCGTCTCGTAGTACGCCAGCAGGCCATGCAGTGCATCGTCAACCACCGAACCCATGCCGATGCTGTCCCAGAACTCGCGTTCGGCCTCCAGTGCGTCGATCTCCGCCTGCAGGCTGGCCGGCCGCTCGGGCAGTTCATTCGTCCGGTAGGTCGCCTCCTTGCTGCCCACGCCCTTGGTCAGCAGCTCCGGATGCGCCTGCAGGAAATCGTCGAAGGCCCAGTAGCGGCTGTAGCGCACCCCTGCATTGAGGGTGAGGAAGTCGACCGGCCGCCACTCCAGGCTGAGGTAGCCTTCACCCTCCTGGCGACGCCCGGCACGCGGGAACATGCGCCAGCCATCGGTGATGCCGAAGTACGGGTCACGCGAGCCGAGCTTTTCGTATTGCCAGTTGCCACCCACGGTCAGGTCGAGGGTGGAATGCAACGCGAAGCGGTTGCTCAGGGTCAGGCCGGTGCGGTCGTTGCGCGCATTGGCCAACGCGGTGTTGCGCAGGATCGGGCTGGCGTCCGGGTTCCATACCGGATTGCCGGGGGCGAAGTTCGGAAAGCCACCTGCGGTGTAGGTATCGCTGTCCGTCTCCGTGCGCCACAGGTTGGCGTAGAGGTCCAGCCAACGGCTGCCGGCCGGCTGGAAGCGGTACTCCAGGTTCCAGGCATCGGACGCAACCCGGCTGAGCGGCCACTGGATGCGCCCATAGTCCGGCGCGGACAGGATGCGCGACGGCATGATCTCGCCGTAGTGCGACAGCGTGCGCCGCCAGGTCACCTTCAACTGCTGGTCATCGTTGATCTGCCAGCTGCCCTTGACCAGCCAGGATTCCTGTTCGCTGGAAGTATTGGGCACTTCATCGCCTGGCTTGAAGTAGCGCGCCAGTGTGGTGATGTAGTCGATGCCCTGGTACTCGAACTGCTCGCGCCGGTCCTGGTCGTAGTAGGCGCTACCGTTGGACCCGGAGAAGTAGTTGCCGCGCTTGCGCCAGGCATAGGCGGCCATCAGGTCGACGTTGTTGCCACGCACGCCCAGCGCCAGGCGCCAGGCCTGGTCCTCGCCATCGAAGGGGTTGTTGCCACTACGCGATTTCACCGGCACCACCAGGGTGCGGTCGTCGTAGGGTGAGTTCGGCGAGCCCTGCGGGAACCCCGGCACGGTACGGTAATCCTCGCCGGTGTGCAGCCGCGGCAGGCGCGGCGCCACCGCATTGCTGCTGCCTTCGATCTTCAGCTCCCCGCCGAAGCGCTCACCCGCTTCCACGATGTCATCGACGTCGATGGTCTTGATCACCAGCGCGCCACCGATCCCGCTGTGCACATCGCGCACCAGCCCTGGCCCCTTGATGACCTGGATGCCACCTATCAGGTTGGGATCGATGTAATTGCGGTTGCTGACGCCGTTGTAACCGCGCCAGACCGTGAGCGCCTGCTCACCACCGTCGATGCTGACCGGCACCCGCCCCGGCCCCTGGATGCCACGGATGTTGATGTCCAGCGCGCCGCTGTTGCGCGCATCGCCACTGAACACACCGACCAGATCCTTGACCACGTCGGCCGGGTTGGAGCCGCGGTAGCGCTCCACCCGGTCGCGCCCCGAATACGCCGTGGTCAGGTCCAGCGCGAACACATCATCGTAGCCGCGCCGATCACGCGCCTCGCCCCCTTCCGACTGCAGTCGACCGGCCACGTCCAGTGTTTCGGTCAGCCGCACCCCTTCCCCTTCACCCGCCTCCGCTGCGGCCCGCAGGCTCCAGGTGCCGTCCATGCCGCGCTGTGCGCGCACGCCACTCCCGCGCAACAGCTGCTGCAGCGCCTGCATCTGGCTGTACTCGCCTTTCACCGCACTGGAGCGGCGGCCCTCCACCAGGTCACTGCGGAACACCACCTGCACATCGGCCTGGCGGCCAAAGGCACGCACAGCGTCGGCCAGGGGCTGTTCCGGAATCGTGTACTGGCGCAACGGCGCGACGACCGCCGGTTGCGCCTGCACGCCCGGCGCCCAGGCCAGCGGCAGCAATGCAGTGGAGATGGCCAGGGCCAGAACGGTGACGCGACGATGACAGGCGGATGCCGTGGACGGCATGGACAGGAACTCCTCAAGCGTGGCGGGACCACGGGCACATCCGGTGCCGGTGGCATGTCTGGCTTGAGGAGAAACGGTGTTTCGCTCTGGCTATACCTCTATAGACAGCGCGATGTGGCGATTGCCCACGGTTTTTTCATGTTTTTTTCATGCGACCGGTTCATCCGGGCATTGCGCGAGCCTCACCACACCACCAGCGCGCCGCCGGGCAAGCGCTGCACACGCAGCCCTGCCTGCGCGGCCACCGCATCGATGGCGGCCTCCGGTTGCTGCAGATGGAACAGACCACTGACCCGTACGTCCGCGCCCTGCCCGCCCAGTACCCAGACCGGTGCACGACGGTAGCGCGCGAGATCAGCGATGGCCTGCGCGGCCGGCTGATCGTCGATCACTACCTCGCCACGCCGCCACGGCGCCATCGTCTCGAGATCTTCCAGTTGCACCGGCCGCAGCCAGCGACCGTCACGGAACACCCGTGCCTGCCCGGCATGCAGGCGCTGCACGCTGCCATCGCCGGGGCGCACATCGACCACGCCCTCGCTGACCTGAGTCACGACCGTGGTGTCCTGCATCGACACGCTGAAGGCGGTGCCGATGTCACGGATCTGGCCACCGCCGGCCTCGACCTGGAACGGTCGCTGTTCATGCACCACCTGGAACCAGGCCTGGCCGCGCAGCAGGTGCAGGCGCCGCCGCTGGCCATCGAACTCAACCGCCAATGCGGTGCCCGCATCGAGTACGGCGGTGCTGCCGTCCTCCAGCTGCACCACGCGCGGTGCATCGCTGCTGTGCAGGTCACTGCGTGCCAGCAGCAACGCCTGCGGTGCGGCCGCGACCACCAGTACCACGGAGGCGGCACTGGCCAACAGCCACGGCAGGCGGCGGCGCGGTGCGATCGGACGCAGCCCTTGGCGATCAGCCGTCAGCCCGGGCAGTGCGGCCAGCACCTCCGGCCCAACGGCATCCAGCCCCTGCCAGAAGGCCTGCTGCTGGCGCCATGCCAGCGCATGGCGGGGATCGGCCTGCAGCCAGCGCTGCAGGGTTCGTTGTTGGCGTTCCGGCAGCGGGCCTGCACTGCACCGGATCACCCAGCGCAACGCCTGCCTGGCCTGACGCGGCGAGGGTTCGGACGTGTTCATGGTTGTGGCCTGCCGCACCCCGAACGGGTGCGCCTTCCTGTTGTGACAACGGCGGGCGCGATCTGCCCACGGCAATCGCAGCTCATCAATGCACTCCCTGCTGATGCTGCTGGATCAACAGCGCCGCGCGCAGCACATGCTTGCCGACCAGGCTCTTGGAAATACCCAGCCGGGCGGCGATCTCGCGCTCGCTCAGGCCCAGGTAGCGGTTGAGCACGAAGCACTCACGCACCTGGGCCGGCAGCGCGAGGATGGTCTGGGTGATCTCGCGCAGCTGCGCTTGGTCCAGCGCCTGCGCCTCGCCATCGCGGCTGGCCTCGGCCATGTCGAGGGCGTACTCGGCCATCGCACGCCGCTCGCGGGCGTCGGACTGGCTGCGGTTGAGCGCGTGGTGGTAGGCCATCCGGTACAGATAGCCGCGCGGCTCGAGGATGGGCGGGTCGCCGGGCACGCTGCTGGCCTTCAGGTACAGGTTCTGCAGGGTGTCCTCGGTACTGGCCGGGTCGAGATAGCGCGCGATGAAGCGAGACAACGCACGGCGCTCGCGGATCAGCAGCTCGACCAGCGCCAGGGCATTGGGAGACATAGGTGCCAAGGCCGGACCGGGGAATGATGGGCGTGATGGCGACGGTCCGGACGTGGATTGTGGGCTGCGCGGCCGCAGGCGGCAAGCAGAAGCCCGACAGCATCCACGCATGGTGTGGATGGAAGACCTAGGGTTCCTCCAGCGCCTCGAAGCGCTCGGCGAGGTAATCGATCAGCGCACGCACCGCGGGCAGCAAGCCACGTCGCGACGGGAACACCGCGTGCACGATGCCATGCTTTGGCACCCACTCCGGCAGTACCGGCACCAGCGCACCGCTGGCCAGTTCGCCGCTGATCATCATCTGCGGCAGCATCAGCAGGCCCACCCCGGCCACCGCAGCGGTGCGCAGCGCGATCATGTCATCGCTGACCAGCCGCGGGCGATGGTGCACGCTGGCCAGCACATCGTCCGGCCCGGTGTATTCCCAGACATGCTGCTGGCTGGGCGATGCCAGATCGACGGTCGGCATCATCGCCAGATCGGCCGGCACCTGCGGCGCGCCCAGCCGCTGCAGCAGCGCCGGACTGGCACTGGTGCACCAGACCCGGCGCGCCAGCACGCGTACCACCAGGTCACTGTCCTCCAGCGGCGGCGGTCGCACGCGGATCGCCACGTCCACACCCTCACCCACCACGTCGACGCGCCGGTTGGTGGCATCCAGCTGCACCGTCACCTGCGGGTGCAGGGCGAGGAAATCGGCCAGCATCGTGCCGATGCGTGCATGCAGGATCGCGATCGGGCACGCCAGGCGGATCGTGCCGCGCGGCTCGGCGCGTGACATTGCAATGGCTTCTTCGGCCGCTTCGGCCTCGACCAGCATGGCCTTGCAATGGCGGTAGTAGTCCTGGCCGACCTCGGTGACCGAGAAGCGCCGGGTCGAACGCTGGATCAGGCGCACGCCCAACCGTTCCTCCAGCAGCGCGATACGCCGGCTCAGTTTCGACTTCGGCATGGCCAGCGCACGACCGGCCTGCGAGAAGCCGCCATGCTCGACCACCATGGCGAAGTAGAACAGGTCGTTGAGGTCACAACGGCGGATATCTGCGATGAACACGGGGCGATCTCCTGCAGCCCATGGCCTGCGACCATTGTTCACCAGATAGGACTATGACGGCAAATATTGGCGCCTACCGGCCCCATTGTCGCGGCGATATCGTCTTCGCAACGAAGAACAGCGGCCGGCAGCCCCGGCCAGGAGATCGCCATGAAGCGTGTCACCGGTACCTACAGCGCCCCCCGCCCGCACTGGGTGGGCGACGGATTCCCCGCCCGCTCGATGTTTTCCTACAACACCCACGGCCAGCATCTGAGTCCGTTCCTGCTGCTGGACTATGCCGGCCCCTACACCTTCGCCCCCAGCGATACCCCGCGTGGCGTGGGCCAGCATCCGCATCGCGGTTTCGAGACCGTCACCATCGTCTATGAGGGCGAGGTGGCCCACCGCGATTCGACCGGGGCCGGCGGCACCATCGGCCCGGGTGACGTGCAGTGGATGACCGCTGCCTCCGGCATCCTCCACGAGGAATTCCACACGCCGGAATTCAGCAAGCGCGGCGGCACGCTGGACATGGTCCAGCTGTGGGTCAACCTGCCGGCACGCGACAAGATGGGGGCACCGGGCTACCAGACCCTGCTCGACGCAGCGATTCCCTCGGTGGATCTGCCCGATGGCGCTGGGCGCGTGCGTGTCATCGCCGGCCGTTTCGACGGCCACACCGGTCCGGCCCGCACCCATACGCCGATGGATGTCTGGGACATCCGCCTGCAGCAGGGGCACCACGCCGAACTGGCGGTGGCCGATGGCCGCACGCTGGCGCTGGTGGTGCTGAAGGGCACGGTGCGGATCAACGGTGGCCAGCCGGTCGGCGAGGCACAGCTGGTCACCTTCGATCGCAGCGGCGAGGACGTGTTCGTCGACGCCGACAGTGACGCCACCCTGCTGCTGCTCAGCGGTGAGCCGATCGACGAGCCGGTGGTGGGCTATGGCCCGTTCGTGATGAACAGCCAGGCCGAGATCGCGCAGGCGGTCAACGACTTCAACAGCGGCCGCTTCGGCCAGATCGCGCACTGATCGTTTCAATGCGGCGGGCACCGGCCCGCCGCACCTTCCGGGCCATCGCCCACCTTCTCCAGGAGACTGACCATGAGTACCCCCGCCAACTTCAACGGTGCCCGCCCGGTGATCGATCCGGACAACGCCGCGATGCTGCTGATCGACCATCAGAGCGGCCTGTTCCAGACCATCGGTGACATGCCGTTCACCAGTGTGCGCGCCCACGCCACCGCGCTGGCGAAGATGGCCACGCTGGCAAAGATGCCGGTGATCACCACCGCCTCTGTGCCGCAGGGCCCGAATGGCCCGCTGATCCCGGAGATCCACGACGCGGCCCCGCACGCCCAGTACGTGGCGCGCAAGGGTGAGATCAACGCCTGGGACAACCCGGAATTCGTTGCCGCGGCGAAGGCCACCGGCCGCAGGCAGCTGATCATTGCCGGCACCATCACCAGCGTGTGCATGGCCTTCCCGTCGATCGCCGCCGTTGCCGATGGCTACCAGGTGTTCGCGGTCATCGACGCGTCGGGTACCTACTCGAAGATGGCCGAGGAGATCACCCTGGCCCGCGTGGTGCAGGCCGGCGTCGTGCCGATGGACACCGCCGCGGTGGCCTCGGAGATCCAGCGCACCTGGAACCGCGACGATGCACAGCAGTGGGCCGAGGTCTACACGAAGATCTTCCCGAACTACCAGCTGCTGATCGAAAGCTACCTGAAGGCGCAGGACGTGCAGAAGAACCACGAACAACTGGATTCGCAGCGCAGCTGAGCTGCCCCGGTTGACAGCCGATCCTTGGCACTCCCCCGTACAGGAGACCCACCATGTCCAGTGAACCGATCCGCGACCCGGCCAGCGATCATCTGCTGACCCCGCAGAATTCCGCCTTCATCATCATCGACTACCAGCCGGTGCAGGTGAACTCCATCGCCTCGATGGACCGCCAGCTGCTGGTCAACAACATCGTCGGCACGGCCAAAGCCGCCGTCGCCTACAGCCTGCCGATCGTGCATTCGACGGTGAACGTCAAGACCGGCCTGAACAAGCCGCCGATCCCGCAGCTGCGCAAGGTGCTGGGTGACTACCCCACCTACGACCGCACTACCATCAACTCCTGGGAGGACGTCGAGTTCCGCAGGGCGGTGGAAGCCACCGGCCGCCGCAAGCTGATCATGACCGCGCTGTGGACCGAGGCGTGCCTGACTTTCCCGGCCCTGGATGCGTTGAAGGAAGGCTATGAGGTGTATGTGGTGGTCGACGCCGTCGGCGGCACCTCGCTGGCCGCGCACGATGCCGCGCTGCGCCGCATCGAACAGGCCGGTGGCCAGCTGATCAGCGTGCCGCAGCTCTTCTGTGAGCTGCAGCGCGACTGGGCCCGCTCGGCAACGGTTCCGGATTTCATGAACCTTTTCATTGAAACCGGTGGTACGGCGGGCATCCAGTTCTCGTACGATCGTACCGAGTGATTGGGTGGCGGCGCCGGTCCTGGCTGGCGCCGCCTTTTGCAGCAGTCGAGCATGGCTCGACTCTACCGACAGATGGAGAACGTGATGGCCTACGCACGCATTGTTTCAAGCGCCGACAACTACCTGCACCACATCAGCAATGGCAGCTTCGATGTGGACGCGGACGAGCCCGTCTCGTTGGGTGGTCAGGGCAAGGGCTTCGCACCGTTCGACCTGTACCTGGCCTCGCTGGCGGCCTGCACCGCCATCACCCTGCGCATGTATGCGCAGCGCAAGGGCTGGGATCTGGGCGAGTTCCATGCCGAGCTGCGCTCGGAACGTGACGCGGATGGTCGCTTCCATGTGCACCGCGTACTGCATGCCAGCGCCGTGCTGAGCGATGCGCAGTGGCAGCGGTTGCTGGAGGTGGTGGAAAAGACCCCGGTGACCCTGGTGATGCGCGAAGGCGCACGCATCACCAGCGAGCGTGGGGGCGCAGCGTAACCCCATCCACGCGTGGCGTGGATCTGCTTCAGCGCCGTGAATGCAGCACGGTGCGCTGGCGCATCGCATTGAATTCCTGCTCCACCTGCTGGATGTCTTCGGCCTGGAACCCGGCCGCATCCAGCAGCTGGTCGGCGGCGGCGGCCGCCAGCGGATCATCGTCACGCTGGCGCCAGCAGCGCGCCGGCAGGAAATAGCCCACTTCGCTGCGCCCGCGCATGATCACCACCGGCCGGCCCGCATACAGCAGGAACTCGGCCAGGTGCTGGCGCAGGCCCTCCACGGAAACATAGGCCGGTCCAACACCCAGCATCTGGCTGGACGGTTCGGAACTCTCGAACAGCTTGCGACGGCTCATCCACTCCTCCTTTTGAACAACGCGTGGTCTCCTTTCCTTAGACGGGCGCATCGCTGCGCCCCCGCCACGCACTACGTGATCCGCATCACGCCGCCACTCAGAAGCCGGTATTGAACTCCAGCTGGAACACGTCGATCGACAGCGGCGCGCCGGACACTTCCTTGGCCGCCATCCACTTGCCGCTGATCCAGCTGCGCGCGTCCAGCGCGTAGGCACCGCCCACGTAGTAGCCGCGGGCGTTGGTGCCGCCGAGGTGGAAGTTCGGATCGTTGTAGGCGTCGGGCAGCGCATCGGCCTCGATGTGCTTGTAGCCCAGCAACGCCTGCCACTGGCCCTTCTCCTTCAGCTCGGTGGCACCGAAGGTGGCCTGCACCATCCACGCCGTGTCACCGCTGCGGAAGGTATCGATGCTGGCGGTGCCGCCGGCGCCGTAGTTGTTGACGATGCCGTTGTTGGCGCGGCTGAACATGGCCTGCTTGTCGTAGGCCAGGTTGCGGATGTAGTCGCCGTCCAGGCGCAGGCCGATGCCCTGTGCCAGCTGCGTATCCCAGCGCAGGTTCAGCGTGGCCAGGCGGAAGGCCGAGGCCAGGCCGACGTACTGCGGGGTGGGCGTATTGGCCGGATCCAGCGGGTTGCGCGCGATGTCGCGGATCAGCATCAGGGTGTTGCCCTTCTGCATGAACGCCGGGCGCGACCAGTCGGTGTCGCAGCCCACCGCGCCCGCATACAGCGCGCACGGCGAGGACAGGCGGCCGCTGATGTTCTTGAAGTCGTAGTAGCCCAATGCAGCGCGCAACGCATTCTCGTCGTTGAAGCGCCAGTTCACGCCCACCTGGGCACCGGACAGCCACTTGTTCTCGTTCGGAGTCTTGACCTTGCTCTGGCTCGGCGAGCTGTCGGAGGTGTACTCCAGCGGCACCACCGCAAGGTTGCCGAACAGGTCGAGATCTCCCCCGTTGAAGTCGTATTTCAGGTTGGTGGCCAGGCCGTCGAAGTTCAGGTCATTGGAGAACAGCGTATCGCTGGTCCAGAACGGATTGCCGAAGCGGCCGCCACGCACCGTCACCCAGTCGGCCGGGCTGTAGGCCAGCCATGCCTGGTCCAGCCATACATCCTTCTTGCTCAGGCCGCCACCCAGCTGTTCGGTGGTCGACACCGGGCCATTGCTGCTGCCGCTGGCCAGGCGCACGCCGGCCGTGGTGTGCTGGCCGATGGTGGCCTCGATACCCAGGCGCGCGCGGATGCGCCACAGGTTGCGGCGGTCCTGGCGGGAGTTCAGCAGCGGCGGCAGCTGCAGGTTGGTGTTGGTGTTGGTGTCGAAGCCGTTGCCGGAATTGATCGACGACCAGGTGCTCACGATGTCGCTGTTGCGTTCGGAGAAGAAGCGCGACTCGCTGCGCACGCGCATGTCACCGGTGACCTTGATGCGCTTGGTCCACTCAGCCACTTCGTTCGGTGCCGCCCAGCCCTCGGACCTGGCCTGCGCCATCACATCCTGGCGCACTTCGTCACGAATGCCGTCGCGCACGCTCTGCGGCACGTAGGGCACGCGCACGTCGCCGGCTTCCAGGGCCACGCCACCACTGGCGGCCGAAGGTGCGGTGGTCGCGGTGCGCGATGCGGCCGCTGCTTCAGCCTCGGCCTGCACCAGCAATGCCTGGCCGTCTTCGGGCTTCAGCGCGCCACTGGCGATCAGGCCCTTGATCAGCTTGACCATGGTGGTTTCTGCGGCCATCGCACCGGCCGGGGCGGCCAGGCTGAGCAGCACAGCGCAGCACAGCAGCGCCCGTCGGGCCGGCCGCGGGCGGCGGGAGTCGGTTCGTGCGCGGACGTGGTCGTTCATCACGGTTCTCATCGAAAGAAGGGAAATCACGGAGGTCGGGAATCAGGCCCCGGGCCGGCGGCCCTGGATCAGCACGCGGGCGGGGAAATCGAGCGACGGCGGCGGTGCCTGGTCGACCTTGCCGATGCGTCGCAGCGCATCGAGCACGGCCGCGTCGGCCTCCTCGTTGCCACTGCCGCGCACCAGCTCGACCTTTTCCAGGCGGCCATCGTTGGACAGCCACACGTTCACCTGCAGCTGGAACGCCAGGCGCTTGACCTTGTCGTCGCGCGAGATCGCCTGCTGCATCAGATAGCCGAGGTAGCGCCCATAGGTGGCATTGCCGGCGCCGCCACGGCCGACGCCGGACGAACCGCCACCACTGCCGGACTGGATGCCGAAGTTGTCACCACCGGCCTGCGCATCGGCGTTCATCGTTACCGGGTCGGCGTTGTCCGGGGTCGGGGTCGGCTCTTCTGCCGGCGTCGGCTGATCCAGCGGCTCCGGCTCGGGAATGGTCTCTTCCGGCGGCGTTTCCGGTTCCGGCGGCTTTTCCGGTGGCGGCGGGGGCGGCGGAGGGGGCGGTGGCAGCGCCAGCATCGGCGGCTGCACCACCGGCCGGCGGGTGCTGGCGGTGTCCTTGAACAGCATCCACCACACGGCGATGCCGAGCACCAGCAACGCGGCCAGCACCAGCGCGACGGTCACCAGCAACGGGCGACCGCGCATGCCGGGCTCCGGCCGAGGGGGTTGATGGGCCGTCATGCCTCAGCCCTGCGCCTTGCCGGTGACCAAGCCGACCTGGGCCAGCTCCAGCCGCCGCAGCAGGTCCAGCACCTCGACCACGCGGGCGTACTGCACCTGCGCATCACCGCGCACGATCACCGGGAAATCCGGCGTGGTCGCGCGCTCGGTGCGCAGGCGGTCTTCCAGCTCGGCCATCGTCACCGGGTAGGCATCCAGGAACACCTGGCCACTGGGGTCGATGGTGATCGCCTTGGTCTTCGGCTTCTCCAGCGCGACGCTGTTGCTGGCCTTCGGCAGGTTGACCTCGATGCCGGGTATGGAGGCGTTGCTGGTCAGGATGAAGATCACCAGCACCACCAGCAGCACGTCGACGAAAGGCGTCACGTTGATGCCCTTCTCGCGCTTCTTGATGCCGAACTTCGCCTTCTGGCCCATGGCGCGCCCCTCAGCCCTGGACCGCGGCCGGGCCGCGCCCGTCCTGCTCTTCGGCCAGGCGTGCGGCGAACTCGTCGATGAACACCGCCATGTCCGCGCCGATCGCCTCGGCACGCGCGCCCAGGTAGTTGTAGCCGAACAGCGCCGGGATCGCGACACCAAGGCCGGCGGCGGTACACAGCAGCGCCGCGGCCATGCCCGGTGCCACCGAATTGATGTCCACCGCGCCGGCCATCGCCGCCACCACGAACACCAGCATGATGCCGATCACGGTACCGAACAGGCCCACGTATGGCGCGCCTTCGATGGTGGTCGACAGCCAGTTCATGCGCCGCGCCATCGCCTCCTGCTCGCGCACCATCACCGCGTCCATCGAGGCGCGGATCGCCGCAATGGTGGCGCCACTGAGGTAACCACTGTTGCCGTCGCGCTGGTGGCGCTGCTGCATTTCATCGATGGCCACCTGGTAGATGCGCCACAGCGAACCTTCATGCATCGCGGTCGGTGCCTTGCCCTGGCGGTCCATGTCGGACAGGGTGCGCAGCGGCACGCCGGACAGCTTGCCGAAGCTCTCGGTGAACACCGCATTGGCCTTGCTGGTACGGCCGAAGTGGCGCCCCTTGGCGATCATGATCGCCCACGACAGCAGCATCATCAGGCCGAGGATGGCGACCACCACCCAGGCGTCGAACGGCATCGCCTTGAGGATGAAGGCGAAGTGGCTCTGCCCGGCCGACTGCTCGTCGGCGCCGTAGCTGATCAGGCGCGAATCGGCGCCCTGTGCGGTGGCATCGGCCAGCAGCAGTGCCGCCGGCCGTGCCACGCGCGAGATACGCAGCTCATCCAGTGCGCCCTCGAAATTGGCCAGCGGCTGCACCGCGCCCGGCGCATCGGCGCCCACCACCGGCGCGGTGGTCAGCGCCGGCAGCTCGCCGCTCAGCTGGGCGACCACGCGCCCATTGAGGTACAGCTGCAGAGCGCCCTTCTCCGCAGTCAGCGCAACGTGGGCCCACTGCCCTTCCGGAATCGGCTGCGCCGGCGTGCTGCGCTGGCCATTGAGCTGCACGAACGGCACACGGTTCTCGATGCCCAGCACCAGCTCGGACGCGCCGTCGCGACGGGCGTAGATCGCCTGAGCCGCATTGTTGCTGCCCGGCTTGATCCAGGCCGAAACGGTGAGCGGCGCGCCCCCCTCCTGTGCGAGCGATGCGCTGGCCGGCAGCGGCAGCGGGCCTGCGCCCAGCTGAACGCCGCGGCCGATCACCGAGCCTTCGGACGGCGGCGCCACGGCACCGGCGTTGTTGCCATAGGCGGTGGTGTCGCGTGCCGGCGCGTTGGCCTCGGCAAAGTGGTAGACCAGCGTGTAGTCCGGGTCGAACACCTGCTGGCCATTGCCGCTGGCCGGGGCCTTCTCGTTGCCGTAGTACATCCAGATCGTCTGCGGTGCGGCGGAGCTGACTGCCGGCACGTCCACCCAGACCAGGGCCAGCCCCAGCTTGGGATCGAACTGTTCGATCTGGTGGGCCAGCACGGTACGCCCATCACCCGAGACAAAGCGCAGGTCGTTGCCCGCGTCCTGGGTGCCGTCAAAAGCGAAGTTGCCGGTATGCAGGCGCAGCAGCAGCGGCGTGCGCCCCGGGTCACCGGCAAGGCCCGCGCCCTGCGGGCCGGCGTCGACGGTGATCGGCTTGCGGTACTTCCATTCGGCCTGCCACCAATTGGCATCGGCCGCAGCAGCAGGCAACGCAACCAGCGCGGCCAGCAGCAGCAACACTCGGGAAAGCAAACGGTCCATGCGAAGGGTCTCCGGAGAACGCATGTTCAAGGGAAGGGTCAGTAACTGGTGCTGATGTTGAAATGCAGGCGCGGATCGTCCTTGCGCGTGACCGGGCCATCGGCGTAGGGCCAGGCATAGTCCAGGCGCAGTTGCAGGTGTTCGCCCAGGCGCAGCTGTGCGCCCAGGCCGACCGAGGCCAGGTTGTACTTGTCACGCTGTTCGGGCAGCGGCTGGCGCAGACGCAGGTAGGCCGCGTCGGCAAAGCTGTAGACGCGCAGATCGGTACCGCTCCACAGCGACCATGCCGGGGTACGCCATTCCAGGCTGGCCAGGCCGCCGTAATCACCGATCGCTTCGGCCGACAGGTAGCCACGCACGGTGTACATGCCACCGGCGGCGAACTGCTCGGCCGACACCAGCGGCGCATCGGTCACCTGCAACGACCCGCGTGCATACCACTGCCAGTCGCTGCCGAAGGTATGCGTGTTGGCGACGTCCGCCTTGAACGCGACGAAGCTGGGGTCCGCCCAGTAGCGCTTCTGCCCGAACCCCAAGGCATCGCTGCCATAGCCGAACAGGCGGCGGGTACCGGCCACCAGCTGGGTGTTGATGCTCAACTGATCCTGCTCGCCCTGGCGCACGCCGACAAACCCCAAGGTGATCGGCGCGTACTTCAGCGGTGTCTTCAGGCTGTCCTTGCCCATCTGCGTGTCTTCCTCGGTGTCCTTGAAATCCACACCGAGGCTGAGCTGGCGCCACCACTGGCTGCTGCCGGCAAGGCGGTAGTTGAGCTTGAGGCCGATCGAATGGCCGTTCCCGATCACATTGGTACCGGTGCCGGTACCGACCTGCCCGCCGGCATTCAACACGCGGCTGTCGGACGTGTAGCCGGACGCTTCCAGGCTCCACGGCGTGCCTTCGAACGGCATCGTGTACGAGGCCGAGAACACCTTGGCCTGCTTTGTATCTTCCGGCGCCATGTACACGCTGAGGGTGGCGCTGTGCCCGCGCTTCCACAGGTTGTCGTAGGCCAGCGACGCACTCAGGCGCAGCTTCTCGGTGTCGGCGCTGTGGTCGTTGTTGAGTGACGCACTGGCACGCCACGGCGACTTCTCTTCGACCTGCAGGTCCACATCCATCGTGCCCGGCGCCTGGCCCTCGCGCACCAGCGGCATCACCTGGCGGCGCCCGCCCTCGTTCAGCGCAGTCAGTTCCTTCTGCGCCTGGTCGAAGTCCGGCACCTTGCCTTCCGCCAGCGCCGGCACGCGTTCGCGGATGCGCTCGGGCGATTCGTGCTTGGTCCCCACAACCCGCAGCTGGCCGATCGGCGTCTGCTGCACTTTCAGCAGCACCACGCCGCCACTGACCTGCTGCTCGGGCAGCTCCACGTAGACCGACTGGTAGCCCGCCTGCTGGTACAGCGCATTGACAGCGTCGCGTGCCTTCTCGACATCGGCCAGAGTCCTTGCCGGGCCGAGGAACGGCTCCACCGCGCGCTCGATCTGGCGCGGATCGAGCACGGTGTTGCCGCGCACGATGTATTCATTGATGTTCACGCTGGGGGCAGGCGCCGCCTCCTGCGCTAACAATGGCAGCGGCATCGCCGCCAGGGCCAGCACCAGTGGATGCAGGCGCAAGGGAAGACGGACGGCTCGGCACGGAACAGGATTCATCGAAGGCATCGCGTCGTATCGAAGGGAGTGGACAGGGAGCGGCGCGTGGGTCTACCAACAGGACGTGTACGTCGCGTCAAAGCCGCCAACAGTTTTGTGACAGCACTGTCATCTTTTGAAAGCGGCAGAACGCTCGCTGGCGGACCCCGCCTTCGCCACACGTCTTCATTGCAGAACGTCGATTGCTGCGGGAGATCCGAGATGCGTGAATCGTTGATGGCGGGCCTGCGCGCTGCCCTCACCCTTGCGCTGCTGGTGTTGTCCCCGGCGCGCGCTGACGAGACGAAGAAGCAGGAAGACGCCGCGCCCTGCATCGAAGTACAGGTCAATGGCGAGCGCATTCCGGCGTGGGACTGCCTGCAGCGCAAACTTGCGCCGGCATCGAAAGCGGCGAAATCACCGGCGCTCCCCGAGGCCGAACGGCTGATGCGGCAGCCCGGCAACCAGCTGATGCAGTACAACCTGGAAGGCACACGACAGCGCATGGGCGATGCCTTTGGTCGTTCGGTGGTACCGCAGCGTCCGGCGCGCTGAGCCCATGCCTCTGTAGAGCCGAGCCCACGCTCGGCTGCTCCTGCACACCTTTCAACAGCCATGCAAAGGCAGCCGAGCGCGGGCTCGGCTCTACAGAGCGCCGCCCTGCCGAGCGGCCGGCACGATGCCATCGCCTGGCAACGGCGGCAGCTCAGGCACCGGCAGGCTGCGCGATTGCCCGGCCTGGTTCAATTCGACCGCGCTGGCACTGATGCTGGTCAG
Organism: Stenotrophomonas africana; assembly: GCF_013004645.1. Classification (GTDB taxonomy): domain Bacteria; phylum Pseudomonadota; class Gammaproteobacteria; order Xanthomonadales; family Xanthomonadaceae; genus Stenotrophomonas; species Stenotrophomonas africana. The sequence goes on from NZ_JABEME010000003.1 coordinate 325,839, forward strand.
CACCGTGCAGGGTCCGAGTCGTTGGCCGGGCGCATACGCTTCCGCCGGGCGTCCATCCACCGAAAGCAGGGCCAAAGGCGCGTGGTCACCAGCCAGCACGCCCAGCACCACCACCTCGGTCTGCACCGCACCGGGGGACAGCAGCTGCACCAGAGGCAGGCTGGCCACTGCATCGAACATCGGCCGCACCGGCGCCTCGGCTTTCGCTTCGCTGGCCGTAGCCGCTGGCGCCACCGCAGACAGGGTGACGCTCCAATAGGCCACCACGGCCAGCAGCAGCGCCGCCGCCAGCAGGGTCAACATTCGATTGCGATCCCAGCGCCTGCCATCCATGTTCCGCACCATCGCCACGTTCGTGTCCGCCTACGCTAGCAGCTGCGGCTGACGCTTTTGTTTCATCATGCCGGCCTACGCTGGCAGGTATCGACCCGGACAGGAGGCAACGTCGATGCAGCGCGTGCCGCGTGGCTTCACCCTGCTGGAACTGATGGTTGTGCTGGTGATCATCGGCATCTGCACGGCCGGGATCGGGCTGGGCCTGGGCAGCCTGCTCGACCCGGGCCGGCAGCTGCGACAGGAAGCCGAGCGGTTGGCGCAGCGCCTGCAGGTGGCGCGCGATGAGGCGCGCATCGATGGCCGCCCGCTGCGTTGGCAGGCCGACGCCAACGGCTATCGTTTCAGCCGCCGCGAAGGCAGCCGCTGGGTGACCGTTGAACGCGATGATCTGCTGCGCCCGCAGAGGTGGCAGGCGACGGGCATCGCGGTGCAGCCCGCCAACCCCATTGAGCTGAGCCCGGAGTGGATCGGTATCGCCTGGGAGCTTGGACTGTCGCTGGATGGCCGCAGACTGCGTCTTCGTGATGATGGCAGCGGACAGTTGCAGGTCGTGCAATGAAACAGGCGGCGCGCGGATTCACCCTCATCGAAGTGCTGATTGCGTTGGCGATCGTATCGATTGCGCTGGCAGCGGTGATGCGCTCGGTGGCAGTGGCGACCGACGATCAGTCACGGCTGCGGGATCGCCGCCTGGCACTGATGTGCGCGCAGGACCGCTGGCAGGAACTGCGCCTGAGCGGACAGGAACCGCGGGATGCCCGGCAGCGCTGCGTGCAGGGGCGCGGCAGCTTCCTGGTGCTTCAGCATCTGGGCACGGGCAGCGACGGCCAGCCGCAGCTGGAACTGAGTGTGGTTGCCGAGGATGCTCCGCGGCAGTCGCTGGCGCGAATGCAGTTGCCGTGGACGGCGGCGCAATGAACCGTTCCGTGCGCGGTTTCACCCTGATCGAGGTGATGATTGCGATCACCATCATGGGTGTACTGGCACTGATCTGCTGGCGGGCGCTCGACAGCGTGGCCAGCAGCGACCAGCGCCTGCGCCAGGCCGATGCCGAGACCACGACGGCACTGCGCGTGCTGCAGCAGTTCCAGCGCGATATCGAGATGCGTGCGGACGATGCGCTGATGAATGGCGCGGTGCGCCCGGCCGACCAACCGCAGCGGCTGCTGCCTCCTTCGCTGGTGAGCGAGCGGCATCCGGATGGGAGCTTCGCGCTGGAGGTCACCCGCAGTGTCGGCAGCGATGGGCTGCACTGGCAACGTGTGCGCTGGTGGCGGCAAGGCAATACGCTGTGGCGGGCCAGTGGTGCGGCCACGGACCGGTATCCGCTGCCGGCGCCGGATCTGTCGAAGGGAATCGCGGTTGCGCGCGATGTGCAGCGGTTCGAGGTGCGGGCGTGGCAGCCGGGCGCTGGGTGGGCAATGCTGCCGAGCGAAGGCGAGGTGCTGCCAGCCACCGGGCTGGAACTGTGGTTGGGCCTGCGCGATGGGCGTGGGCCATTGAGTTACCGGCGGGTGCTGGAGCTTTAGGATTCCTCCCAGGCAAAGCATCCACGCATGGCGTGGATCTACTGCCCCGCCCGCTCTGGTGGGTGCCGACCTTGGTCGGCACTGAAGCTGGCCCAGCCATCCACGCATGGCGTGGATCTACTGCCGAGCGGCGCCTGCTGCCACGCCTGCTCTGGTGGGTGCCGACCTTGGTCGGCACTGAAGCTGGCCAAGCCATCGACGCATGCCGTGGATCTACCGACCAAGGTCGGAATCCACCGTGACACATGCGCGCGTCCCTCCTGCCGCCGGGTGCTCTCCCGCACCCGGCGGCGCCGTGTCGGTGGTCCTCACCGCTGATGGCCGCTCCCTGCCCTCGGTGCCGTCCTGGCTGGGGCCGCCACCGTTCCGTGGCGGCTGGCCCGATGCTGTCTGTTCCTGCAGTCCAGCGACATCCACGCATGGCGTGGATCTACTGCCGACCAAGGTCGGCACCTCCCGGGATCGTGTGATGCCTAGCGGCGCTGCGTGCCCTCGTCGCGACTTGCCTGCGGGAACTGGAAGGCACTGTTGGCGTCATAACCGCTGTTGGCAGTGTTGCCACGCGCCGGCGGGTTGATGCTGCTGGTGCCGCTGCCGAAGCCGAGAATCTGCACGCTGATCACCGACGGCTGGTTGCGCCGTGCGTCGTCCTGGCTCTTGCGCATCACGTCCTGTGCCGCCTGGCTGGCGCTGTTCGCTGCCGCACTGGCCGAGGCCAGCGCGTTGACGTTGACCGTTGCCAGTACCGGCAGGCCCTTGCTCTCACCCTGCACCTGGATGTTGGCGGCGTTGAGTACCTGCAACGCCGCCAGGTTGATGTTGCCCGAGACACGGATGCCAGCCTCGCCCGCGTCGATGGTGCCCAGCGGCGCGATCAGGTCGACGTCGCCCGGGGGCACTTCGGCAATGGGGTTCAACGTCGCGATGCCTGCGCCACTGGCGGGAGCCTGCGGCGACAGGATCACATTGCCCCAGCCGTCATAGACGCGGCGCGGTGGCGTGTACAGCAGCGTAGTCTGCGAACCGCGTCCAGCATTGATGTCACCCTGCTCCGACCAGGCCAGGATGTCACCGCCGAACGTCGTCATCACCCGCGACAGGCCCAGCAGCACGCTGTCCTGGCTGAACAGCCGGATATCACCTTGCCCCTGGGTCACCAGTCCGGCACTGGGCGGCGGCACCACGCCCTGCACACCGATCACGATCTGCCCACCCGGTGCCATCAGCTCGATGTTGCCGCCGGCTTCGGTACGCACGCCGGAGCCGCCATACATCAGGATATCGCCAGTGCGTTGGATCATCGCACCCGCTGCATCCTTGTCCGGCATCAGCGTGGCGATGGCCTCGCGGCCGCGCAGGTAAGAACCAACGCGTGGCCCATTCCGATCGTTGTACTCGCGGCCACCTTCGCGCAGCTCAGCGTAATAGACCTGGCGCAGGAAGATCCGCTGCTGCTCCTTCGGCAACCGGTCGAACGCAGCCAGTGCCTCGGCGCCGTCGGCGGCCAGACCGAAGCGCTGCTGCAGCCACTGCTTCAACTCCTCGTCATAGATCTTCACCCCCTTGCCGGGCTGCGATGCCAGCGACTGCGCCGGGTCGGCCAGGTTGGCCGGATCCAGGTAACGCGCGCGCAGTGCATCGAAGTCGATGCTCTGATTGCCGGCAGTCACTGCGATGCTGGCACCGGGACGGGCATCGCCCTGGACGACGCCACCCAGGCTCACGATGCTTCCGGCCTCTTCCTGGCGCAGCTGCCGGCCCGCACTCACTTCGACGTTGCCGGGGCCGGCCACCGTCAGGTTGCTGCGGATGATGTCCCGGCCCGCCTCGATCCCGCTGATATCGGTACCGCTGGTGTTGAGCGCGGTGACGTTCGCATTGATCACGTCGCGACCAGCGCGCAGCTGTACGGCCGAGCCCGCTTCGTACCAGTCGAACAGTGTCCTGCTCTCCTCGCCGATGTTCCGCCTCAATTGCCGGCGGCCGCCGCTGCCCAACCCGATGATGTCACCGGCAACAGCATAGAAGCGGCTGGGCGACGTGGGCCGGGACGTCAGCGCACCCGTGGTCGGGGTACTGGGGCCGAACGCGAACAAGGGCAGGATCGCCGACGGATCCGCTCCCTGCACCCCATCGTCGGAGAGATTGTGGCCAACCCGGGTCAGGCTGACGCCCCGCTGGGCCATGAATGCAGGATCAAACGGGCCAGGCAGGCGGGCGTCGCTACCGGAACGTGCAATGCCGGTGGCGTTGATCGCGGCATGGATCGAGCCTCCGGCCAGAACATCGAGCTGGCCGCTGGCCGAAGGCGCGAGCAGGATCACATCGCCCGTAGTCGCCCCCGGTCCGAGACCTCGAAGCGAGGCGCTGATGATGTCACCACTCGCTGCCACCGCGCTGAACCTGGACGGATACAGCCAGTAATTGATGCTGGCGGGAACGGATTGCTCGCGCAGCGCGATGCCTTCAGCGAACATGTTGCTACCGGTTGCATGCAGACTTCCGGCCAGGCTGGGTGCGAGATTTCCGCCTGCCGAGAACAGATCCAGTGCCGTGCCTCGGGTCCAGAGCGAGAACCACGTCGTGCCAGCTGCATGCTGGTCATCGCCCAGAACCATGTCGTTGTAGTTGGCTGTGGGTACGCGCCCCGCATCCGCGGCGCCACCGAGAACAATGTCACCACGGGCCAGCAGGCGGGCGGTGGAATCACCCAGGATGAGCACCGGCCCCGCCATCGCCACCGGCGCGTCGGCCACGAACGGATTCTTCAGGCCCAGCGTTCCGTAGCTGCTCTGTATGGTACTGAGGCCACCGATGCGTGCCGCCTGCAGCAGGGTGCTGCCGCGCAGGTTGGTCACCGCGCCATTGAGATCCAGATCCTGCAGGAACCCTTCGGGCTGCTGCGCGCTGGCGCGCAGGCCGGGGTTGAGCGCTCCGCCGCTTCGCAGGGTCAGGTCGCCGCCCCCCGTCAGATGCAGCTCACCGTTGCTGACGCGCCCGGTCGACCCGACCGCAGCAACAATCGCGCTGGAATGAGGCGCGGTCAGCAGACCCAGGGCATTGCCCATCGCGTCGAGCACACCCGCGTGGCGGCCCGCTTCCAGTGACAGATTGCCGCCTCCCAGCGTGCCGAAGCCGGTGAAGCCGACCATGCGGGGAGCTGCGTCCGCTTCGGCGCCCACGGTGCTGTACGTGCCGAAGTTGATCCACCAACTCGTCGGTGTCACCTGGACGCCTTCGGTGGTGCCCGAACCCTGCCGCCACAACCAGCCGCCCACGGCTGCGCTTGAATGCCCCGCCTGGTCGCGCTGCGCCGTACCCGATTCAGACCGGGCGGTCCAGGCGTCGCCAATGATGTCGCGCCCGGCTTCAACCCTGAGATCGCCGCCATGGTCGGGATACCAGGCATGGTAACTGGCCAGCGCCGCATCATAGTTGCCCGAGACCTGGTTCCTGCCCAGCAGCGAGGTGTGCCAGGGCGCAGCCGTACGCACCGGATTGAACTGGGGGTCGCTGCCATCGCCCAGTAGCGTCGGCGCACCTGCGGTGTACACGCCGAAGCCGGACTTCATGCGCACGTCCTGCGCGGCCAGCAGTGCCAGATCACCCTTGCCGGTACGCAGCACGCTCCAAGCCGGCGAGCCCAGGCGCTTGCCGTAGGTGGTGACTTCGGTAAGCGTACCGCCGCCGTAGCAGTAGCCCATTGCCGCGCAGATCTCTTCCTCCGACATACCCATCTCGGCACCCAGTTCCGTAGCCGGGCGGCCGACCCAGGATTCATCACCCCACCATGCCAGCGAGCCTTCCTTGTCCACCAGTCGCGGGGCGGGGCCGCAATTGGGTCCGGAGTCACAGACTTCGTTCTCGGTCAAACCCAGCTCCCGGGCCAGATCAGCCACGGGCTTCCCGACCCACGATTCGTCACCCCACAGATTCAACGAGCCGTCCACGGTGATCACGCGATCACCCTTCCATTCCGTCGTCGTGGTCACTGTGCCGATAGTGCTGTAGTGGCTGTCGGCCAGCACGATGCTGCCGTCACTCCCCCAGCGGCGGGTACGTGGATCTGCAGCCGTCGTATCCGCACCCGCCACCGCGGTCAGATCCCACGAGGTGGTGCCTTCGGGCAGCATCGCCGCCAGCGCCCAATTGCGTCCCTGGCGCCCGCTGGCGTCGGCAGGCCGCAGTTTCACCGGCGCATCGCCGGCCAGCTCCACCTTGGTCATCGACGGGATGATCGCGCCGGCATGCAGGTCCAGCGCGCCTGACAGCTTCATCGCTATCGGCAGCGCGACGCCGGCCGGCCACACCTGTGCGGCCACCGGCGCCGGCGTGCGCAGGCGGAAACCGGCACCCAGTCGGGCACCGGACTGCAACGCCAGCGCCTGTGCCAGCACGGTGCCGGCCGCCATCACCTGCCCGCTGTCTGTGGTCACTACCGCTCCCAGCACGGTACCGGCGGGCAGCAGGAGCGGCCCGGACAACACCATCTCCGCCGGCAGCACGGTTCCCGCTGGCAAGGTCACGGCCTCGAAGGGCAGTGCATAGTTCAGCGTCGCGCCAGTACGGAATTCGGTGCCGCGCTGCAGCTGTACACCTTCGCCGGGCACGATCAGGTCGCCACCGAACGCCGTGTTGGGCGTACCGGCACTGCGCCCTTCCAGCAGCACCCAGCCGTCCTCATCGGGGTTGGCAGGCGGCGGCGCGAAGCCGTCGTTGATGCTGCCGTAGACGTTGATATCACCCTCGGCACGCAGCATCAGCGCGGCCGATTCACCGAAGCCACGGCGCGCAGGATCGGTGCGGTTCGACTGTGGTCCGTAGCGGTAGCCGGACAGATCGATATCGCCGGCCACGACCAGATCGCCACGCGGGTTGTCACTGCTGGTCCGCGCCACGATCTGCACGCCGGGGCGCAGGCGGAAGCTGCCCAATGCGGCAGTGCGCTGCTGCAAGCCCGCATTGGTCAGCGCGGCGTTCATCCACTGGCTGTTGTCCGGGTCTACCACGGTGTCCAGCCAATGTTGGTTGATTACCTGCGGACGATGGCCATGCACATCCGGAGCGCTGGCCAGCGACGCCGAATCATAGCTGCGGAAGGCGTTGACCTGGAGATCGCCGGCACCGGCGATGCGGAGTCCGCTGGCCACGTCAATCGCAGCGTCGTTGCTGCCCACGCGTGGCACGTTGAGCTTGACGCTGCCGCGTGCGCGGCCATCGTTCTGGCCAGGGCTGCTACCCGTGGCCACCGAGGTACCGGCGCGCAGGTCCATCGATGAGGTCGCGCCCAGCTGCAGGCTGCCACTGGCCGAGGTCAGTTCGATCATCGCCCGGTTCGGGCTGTCGATGATCTTGCCGTAACTGTCGACGCGCAAGGCGCTGCCATGCGCGTCCAATGTGCCATCGATACGCAACAGATCGCGGGCGGACAGGCGGATGCTGCCGACCTGTTCGCCACTGGCATCAATGCGGCCATTGACGAGCAGGCTGCCGCCATCGACGCTGATATCAACGTTGCGTGCCTTGACTTCATCGCCGATCACCAGGTCGCCTTCGCTCAACTGGAAGGTCCGGCCACCGGTAATGCCACCGGCGGTAAGCCGTGTATTGAGCCCGGAGAAGTCCTGCAGCTGACGTGCGCGCACCACCACTTCGCCACCGTCATAGGGCACCACGGTGCCACCGGCGTCGTAGCGGCCGCTGGCACCGCCAAGCAGCGTGCCCGACAGATCCACACGGCCGCCCTGCGGGCCTTGCGCAGAGACCGTCAAGCGGCCGCCGCGGTTGTTGCGGGCGGAAAGATCGATGCGCGACGCCGCATCGGCAACGATGTCACCTTCGCGGCTCGACAGCGCCACGTCACCGCCCCAGCTGTACTTGTCCACGTCGAACAGGCTGACCTTGCGGCCGGCCATATCCAGCACCGCATTGCTGCCAAGCGCGACGTCCTGACGGGCATTGGCTTCGAAGCGGCCGGACGCCAGCGCCACCCGGCTGTCGATCACAACGCGCTCGGCCGTGATGGACAACTCCGCACCCAACGCATCGCTGCCCGCAGTCGCCGCGGCGCCACGCAGCTGCACCGTTCCGCCATTGCGGATGGCCAGCTGCGCACCCGCGTTACCAGTAAGCAGCGGGGTGACGATATCCAGCGCGCCGCCGCTGAACTGCCAGCCGCTGCCTGCCACGTAGTCGCCCTGGCGCTGGAAGACATCCAGGCTGCCCTTGCCGGAGAACAACATGCGATCCGACGCTGCCAGGGTAACGCCGGCGAAGCCAAGCACCTGGCGATCCGCGGCCACCGACGAACTGGGCCGGGTGAAGGGCGCACGCCCCAGTTCCAGCACCCGCGTATTGATTTCCAGCTGCCCTTGGCCAAGCCGACCCACCATGGCCTCGCCGGCCGGCTGGGTCTGCTCACCGCCGGGCAACGTGGTGCCGGCCAGCGTACCGTCCCAGATCAGCGTATCGGCGAAGATGCGGGCGCGGTCGGTCGCAGTGCCGTAACCATGAATGGCAGGGGCACCCAGCACCAGACTGCGTAGACTGCTGCGGCCGGTCGCACTGTCACGCGTATCCAGGTCCACGCTGCCGAACACATTGATGGCATCGCGCGCGGTCAGGCTCAGCGCCTCCAGCGCCGGCGCGCCGGTGGCGGTGTTTCCACGCAGCAATCGCTGCAGGACCTCCTGGTTCATGGTCATGCCCGCCGGCAGGCCGCCGGCTGCCGCTGCCGCCGCAATGGCTTCGGCGCTGCCGAGATTGAGCGCCGACATGCCCAGGCCGAGCTGGCGCGTGCCGTAGCTCACCGCGTCGCCAATGCTCAGCGCGCCGTCGGTGACCACGTTGATGCTGCCTGCCGACAGCAACCGGGTCTGGCCATTGCAGTCCACCACGCATCCGCCGATGTCGATCGCCACCGGACCGCCGGCACTACCGCCCTGCGCACTGAGCGCCGTCAAGCGCTGGTTGGACACGGCAAGCAGGCCGCCCGACACCAGGTAGGGTGCCGTGGGCTGCGCCACGCGCGAGGGATCGGCCCCGGCCAAGGTATCGATCGAAGCGCCCTGCTCGACCAGGATCCCCTTGCCCCCGAACGCAGCCGACAGCAGCACTTCCTGCGCCGTCAGGTTGACGCCGTTGCGCACCACGATGTGCTGCGCGCTGCCCTCCAACGAATAAGTCGTCGCGTCACGTCGCAGCACGCCGCCGATCAGCATCGTTTCCGGGCGGAACGCATTGAGCGCCGAATCGAAGAGGGTGGCGCCGCTGCCGCTGCCGGCACTACCGCCCTGGGTGGCAATCTCCAGCGTTGCCTCATTGGAGGCGAGCAGATTGACTGAAAGCGTGCCCCCGCGTCCGTCATTGCTGCCGGCGTTGAAGCGTGACACGCCCTGGAAGATCGCGGCCGGCACGCTCGAACGTCCGGCGCCATCGCCCAACAGCAGGTTGAGGTTGCCAGCGTCGGTTGGCCGCCAGCGCAGCGCTTCACCACGCCGCTCAGCCACGCCTTGTACGAAAGTGCTGTAGGAGGTCTCGTTGTAGCTGGCATGGCGGCGCACCACATCCGCCGGCGTCAGCACCAGATCGGTGAGCAGCGATGAGACTCCACCGCCCAGGCTCTGCGCCTGGTGTCCACTGACGCGCCAGGAACCCGTGCCGGTCGCCACTGCCTGGCGGCTGCCGACGGCGCTTTCGGCGCCGACTTCGACGCGGAATGCGCCCTTCTGCAGTGCGTAGCTGGCCGGCAGCAGCGTGTAGGTTCCGGCCGGGAGGCCGGGAACCCCGGCAGGAATGACAATCTGCTGGCCGATGCGCGGATCGGCGCTGCCGTCAGCGACCGCCTGCGGCGCCTGCGTGCCCGAGCGTCCCGGCATGATCGCGTAGACCGCATTGTCACTGCCGCTGAAGCGGTAGCGCGGGTTCGCATCCGCCAGCGCGTGCCGCAGGATGTCCACCGAGCCGCCGCGCCCCGCCACGAATGCGGCACCGGACAGCTCGCCTCCGCCGGAGACGTCCAGCACGCTGCCCGCCACGCCATTGAAAGCGTTGGCGACGATGTCGATACCGATCGGGATGTTGGTCGAGCCGGGGCCCAGCACATCGAAGTCGGCACCGTTACGGCGCCAGCCCACACCATCCACGGTACCGCCAAACGGCAGCTGCAGGCCGGCACCGCTCACCGACGTCACGCTGCCTGCAAGCAGGTCGACGCGGCTGGCCGCATCGGCGTTGAATTCCCTGCCACCCAGCTGTACATGGCCCCACGGCGCCTGCACATTGCCGCCCTGCACCACCGTCGCCGCCACCAGCTCCAGGCTTCCGAACGCAGAGTCCGGTGCCGGTTGCGCGCCGCCTGCAATGCCATGGATGCGCAGTACGGCGTCGGGGTTCTGCCAGGACAGGCCTGAAGGACCGATGTCGGGGACGCCCGCGACGATGCGTCCCTTGGCCCGGGCCGCCGGATACATACGCGCGGCGCTGATATCGATCGAACCCGGGCTTGCCAGCGTGGAGACGAGTGAACTGCTGGCGACCGGGGCCAGCATGCGGATGTCACCGCGACTGCGCAGCGCGACCTGGTCAAATCCCGCCAGCCAGGTGACGTCTCGCAGGTCGATCAGATCGGCGCTCACGTCCAGGCGATGCTGCCGGCCGCTGTCGAACGCTGCCTCCAGTGGGCGCAACGTGCCTTCCCCGGCCGGCTGCCACCAGCGCCCCTGCGCAAGGCGCACATACGGCGCGTCCAGTTGCAGGCGGCCGCCCTCGCTGTTGCCCGGGACGAGGCCGAGGTAACGCTCATTCAAGCCTTGGATGCGCAGGCTCTGGTCCATGCGCAGATTGATATCTCCCTGGGCGCGGATGTCGCCGAACAGGGCCAGATGATCGAAACCACCGGCCTCGATCTGCCCCACCGACAGTGCCGCATGGCCGTACTCAAGGCGTGCAGGCAGGTCCGCCGTCTGCGCGGCGTGCTGGTTCAACGAGATCACCCGCGGTGCCAGCACCTCCTTGCCGTCTGCCGTTCTGCCGTAGGTGCCACCACCGAAGGCAACCCCCAAGGTGCCGCCGCGCGCGCCGTCGCCGCCCGCTGCTGCGTCCAGTTCGCCGTGCAGGTACAGCGCATTGCCCGCGCGCAGTACGATGCTGCCGCCGTCGCTGTCCACCCGGGTGCGTCCGCTGCCATCAATGTCCAGCAGCGCCGAAGCACCGGACGCGTCCAGCCGCGCACCGCGCTCCACCACCACGAAGGTATCGGGCGGCAGGTGGCGTACGTTGTCCTGGTCTTCCCAGTCCAGCGCCCCCCCGATCTCGATCGTTCCACCCTTGCGCACCTGTCCGCGCAATGTCCGGCGCGCGTCGGGCAGGGAAATGCTATCGCCACTCACGTCAAGCAGTGCGCCATCAGCGATTGTCCACTGGCGCTCGCGGCGTGCATCGCCGCGCACACCGGTCGGGTCGAATGCCTCGTCCAGGCGGATGCGGCCGCCGGCCGCCTTCAGACTGCCAGCCACGTCCAGGTTGCCGGCGCTGAACAGTTCGATCGACTGGCCGGCATCGACCTCGATCCTTGCACCCTTGCCAACGCGCAGATCGGCCGTGGACAGCAGATGCCCTGCGCGCAGTGCCAGGCTCGCGCCGCCGCGCTGCGATACACGCCCGCTGGCCGGATCCGCCTCATACAGCGACGGCGTCCAGGCCTGAACGCCCTGCTCGCGGGCCAGTGCCTGCTGTGCGCCCTCGGCCAGGCGCAGCGCCGGTCGTTCCACCTGCAGCTGGGTACCTTCTTCAACCATCAAACCGTTGTGACCAGCGATGTCATAGCCGGCGAAGCCACTCCTGAACAGTGCGGACTGCAATCGCAACGACGCCGCCGATGCATCCGTGCCAGGCGCGCCGATGGACACCGCACCGCCAGTTGCCAACGTGAAGTTGCCGCTGCCATTGCCGAGCGCGCTGAAGCGTGCGCCATCGCCGATACGGATGCGCCCGCTGCCGTCGGTGGCAACCTCGGTGCTGGCCGCGAGCAGGCCGACACTGCCGCCCTTGCCTACGCGCCCTTTGCCACTGGCATCGATCGCCCCGCCGGCATCGACAAGAATCGCTGCCCCTTCACCCACACGGATGTCGTGGCTGCTGTTGAAGCGCATCTGTCCACCGTCGATCCACGCCTGCGCGGTGTCGCCATCCGGCGCAGCAAGCGCGTTGCTCCAACTGCCGCCAAGATCGATCCGTGCGCCCGCCGCAACATCCACCGCGCCGCGTCCTGACCTCAGCAGGGCCGTGGGCCCGCCGAGCGCCGGAAGCAGGTTGCCGGCCTCCACCTGCCCGCCGGCAATCTGCACCGTTCCACCGAAGCTGACGCGGCTTGCAGTGAGCCCAAGCCGGCCGCCCTCCTGCAACCTGAGCGTGCCATCCAGGTCGATACGGCCCGCCGAAGCGAGGTCCACCCGCCCCCAACGCTGGGCGCTCAGGACCTCACTGTCCAACCACACGGTATTGCGCTGTGTTTCCCCGATCGGAGCCTGCAACGTCCATGACCGGGAGTCGGCCTGCAGCGCTCCGATGCGGATCTGCGAATCGAACACTGCACTTCGGCCGTTGTTGTCGAAACGCCCCAGCCAGAGCTGTGCGTTGCGGGCCGCCGCCGTCTGTGCCTGCGCGTACCCGTCCTGCCCCTGGTCGGGGCGGCGCGTCTGCTGCAGGCCCTGAAAGGCCACGGTATCCACCTGGCCCTGCAGGACAGCCGTGGGCGCCGAGATCAGCAGACGGCCAGCATCGCGTCCCACGGTATAGCCATTGTCGAACCGCTGGATGGGTGCCACCAGTGGATTGCGGAACGATTCGGTCACCCCCCACCGTTCCTGCTTCACTTCATAGCCCTGGTACAGACCGTCGTACAGCATCTCGGCCGGTGCATCATCAAGCCGATACAACTGCCCGTCGCGGCCACGCAGCCAGCTCTGCTGCACCACGCCGGACTGCACATCCAGGCTGCCACCGGCCAGATTGATGCGCGAACCGGCGTGGCTGACGACTTCCTTGCCTGCCAGCTGGACGGTGCCGGCCTGCGCTGCCCATTCGCTGATCGAATGCCCCTGATTGTCCAGGTAGCCCCCCACTTCCAGCAGGCCGCCGCCGGCATACCAGCGCGTACCTTCATAGCCGCCGGTACCGGCGGCGACTTCGGTCAACTGGCGGCGGTCGATCCACACCTCGCTGCTGATCAGCTTGCCGCTGTCACGGTTGTCCGGCGAATCGCGCAACTCATTGCCCTGCACCTTCACCTTGACGTTGTTGCTTTCCATCGCCACCTGCACGCCCACCGCACCGGAGACGTCCACGCGTGCACCATCATCCAGATAGCTGCGCCGGCCGGCGTCGGCGATCACCTGGCCGCCGGTGGCCACCGCCAGCGAGCCGGCCTGGAAGTTCACATCGCCGCCGGAGACGACTTCGATGCGCGATTGCTCGCGGCGGTCCTGCAGGCGCGAAAGATTGTCGAAGGTGCCACTGTTGCTGGAACCGCGCAGCTTGTCCTGCTCGGTGGATTCCCTGATGAGGGCATCGCGCTGGCTGTCCAGCGCCGTGCTCTTGCCATCGTCTTCCAGCAGCACTGCAGTGGTCGAACCGGAAGCCAGGGTCACGCGGCCCGCCGCATCGGACGCCGAGTTCAGCAGGTGTACGGTGCCGCGCTGATTCAGCGTGGTGGACGCAACCGCAACGCCGGCCTGTTCGACCGTGCGGCCGGCCAGGGTGATGTCGCCCTCGCGCGCCTGGATCAGCCCACTGTTGCGAACGCCGCCCGCCGTGCTGTCAGCGATGAAGCGCGGGGCAATCTCATTGCCTCGGGTGGTGGACGCGGTGTTCTGGGCGGTGCCCACACCACGGCGGATCACGAAACTGTCGCCGGCGGCAAGCTGGGTCTGGCCTTTGCGCGTCTCGATCTGGCCCGCGTTCTCCACGCTGTGCCCAGCCAGCAGCACGTAACCACCGCCCCGCGTTGCCGTGGTCGGCTCGTGCGTGGTGATGCGCGCACCGCGTTCGACCATGACCTTGCCTACGGCGTCGGTCAGCGCCGAGGTGTTCGCGTCGGCACTGTACAGACCCTGCTCACGGAACTGCGCGTCGCTGATGCGCGCTGCCGCCGCCACCAGGTTGCGGACATTGACCTGGCTGTTGTTGCCGAACACCACGCCATTGCGGTTGGCAACGAACACCGTGCCATTGGCCTTCAGCTGGCCAAGAATCTGGCTGGGCCGTGCGGCGGGATCATTGACCCGGTTCAACACGGCCCAATCGGCGTTCTGCAGGAAATTCAGCGTGGTGTTGCCACCTATGTTGAAGGTTTCCCAGTTCAGGATCGCCTGGTCGGCGGTCTGCTCGATGTTGACCAGCACCCGCCCGTCGGCCGCCTGCGACTGGATCGCTTCGCGCGCATTGATCCATCCACGCGTCAATGGATTCTCGTCAACCTTCAGGCCATCCTTGCCCAGGCCATCGGCCACTACGAAACCCGCCTCGCGGCGCGCCTGCCGTGCCTGCTCCTGCAGGCGCTGCTGCAGGGCGATGGCCTGCGCGGCCGTACCGAGGTTGTCGATCGACTGCTGCAGCTTCTGCCGTGCCGCATCCTGCTGCTGCGCGGGCAGCTGGAACTGGATCGGCACGCCATTGGGCATGCGCCCGCTCTGTGCCGCCGCGCCCTGTGCCGCACCGCGCTCGGCGAACCAGCCGGGGCTGAACGCCTGTTGGGCCTGAGTGGCCGGCGCCACCACGCTGCCCAGGGCCACTGCGACGGCCCAGGCCATCGGGTGGCTGCGCCACACGGCAGCAGGGAAGCGGGCGGTGGGCGAATGCGGGTGCGACATCGGGGACCTCGTCAACCTGATGGGCCGCGCTGGCGGCGGCGTGTACGGATGGGCCTGCGCGAGGCACGCCCTGCACCTCATAGACGGTGGCGGCGGCGTGAAGACGACAGGCGCATCACTGTCATGCAGCGGACATACGCAGAAGGCGCCGGCATTGCTGCCGGCGCCCTTGTGCGTCTCCTGCAACTACAGAAGCAATTGCAGTTACAGCGGACGGCCGATGCCCGAGCAGGTGCTCGGATTGTTCACCGCACCAGCGTTGGTGGCGGTGGCGAAGCGAGCACGGACCGCATCGCGCCAGGCCTTGGTCAGCGGGATGAACTTGTGCGCGCGGATGGCGGCGTCGTTCGGGCCCTGCTCGACACCGTTGACCACGGTGCTGCCGTAATGGCGGGTCAGGAAGCCGCGCACGTTGGCGCCCACGGTGGCGTTCTTGTAGCACTGGCCGAACACGAAGTTGGTGTAGCCAGCGATCGGATAGCCCGCGCTCGGGTTGCCGAACACCGGCACCCAGTTCGCCGGGTTCTCGGCAGCGGCACCGGTCGGCGGCGCAGCGGTTTCCAGCGTGGCCTGCACGCTCACTTCATCCGGCGAGAAGCCCTTGACCTTGGCGACCTTGGTGGCATCGGTCAGGCTCGGGATGACGTCCGGGCCGACGTAGCCGACGCGGCCGTCAACGGCATAGACAGCGTTGTACAGCGCGGTGCCGCCGGTGGCCGGGGCAGCGACGAAGTTCGACGGCACACTGGTGAACAGGTTGGCGAAGGTCGACTGCACCGAGAACGCCGGCACCCCGTTGGCCAGCTTCAGGTTGGTGCCCGACACGTCAGCCGGCTGGCAGGCGCTGGTCAGGAAGCGGGTCAGCAGTTCGCTGGTGCCGCTGCTCTCGCCACGGTAGACAACCTGGATGGCACCGGTACGGCCCAGGCCTGCCAGCTGGCTCCAGTCGTTGATCTTGCCGGAGAAGATGCCGCAGATCTGGGTCACCGACAGGTCAACGGCCGAACCGGCCTTGTTGAACGGAATCGTGACCGAGGTGGCCACCGACGGGATCTGCACCAGCGCGCCGTAGCGGTTTGCATCGCCGGACACGTTGTAGGTGCTGTTGTAGGTGTTCAGCTCGGTGCTGCTCAGCACCGAATCGCTACCGGCGAAGTGCACGGTACCGGTGGTGGAGAACAACGCCGAGTTGTTTTCCAGGAAGGCCTTCTTGCCGGTACCCGAGCCGGTCACGGCGTAGCTGAAGTTGGCCGGCAGGATGCTGTCGGCCGAACCCTTGTAGAGGTCGGCCGGCAGCGAGGCGCCGCCACCGGTGACGGCAGTCTGCGCCGAAGCGGCACCGGCGGTGGCCAGCAGCGCGGTGGCAACCAGCGCGGCCAGGGTCTTGTACTTGTTCATGATCTTCTCCTGAAGGGTTTACTGCGAAGGGAAACACCAAGGGAGGAACGGTCACTACACGCCTGCTGCCGCCGAGGGCCTCCCAGCCCACTCTGCGGCGACGTGTCCATGCTGGTCCGCGCCGATGACAGGCCGCTTAAGAAACCTGTGGAAGATCGAAAAAAGGTGTGGAGGATTGTGTGGAGAATCGGCCCATGCCCCATTACAACGACGCCGCTCGATCGACTGGTGAAATCGACTGGGTGGAATCGACCGGATGGAATCGACTGGATGGAACCGACTGGGTAGAGTCGACTGTTAGTCGACTGCTTATCACACGCAGTAGCCGCACGCGCTCCGCGCGCTAGTCGACTGACAGTCGATTCCGCCCGTGATGTGCGTTGCGCATCACTGCACCAACTGGTTCATTTCCATGATCGGCATCAGCACGGCCAGCACGATCGTCAGCACCACGCCGCCCATCACCAGGATCATGGTCGGTTCCAGCAGCGCGGTGAGTGCCATTGCGCGACGCTCGATCTCGCGCGAGATGGTCTGTGCGGCGCGATCCAGCAGCGGTGCCAGCGAACCGGTCTTCTCGCCGCTGGCCACCAGATGCACCAGGATCGGCGGATACACCTTCTGCACCTTCAGCGCAGAGCCAAGCGCGGCACCTTCGCGCACGCGCGCAGATACGTCATCGGCACAGCGCGCCAGCAACGCATTGCCCAGGGTCTGCCGCGCAGCTTCAAGCGCACGCAGCAGCGGTACGCCGGCATCCAGCAGGATCGCCAGTGTCGAGGCGAAGCGAGCACTGTTCACACCCAGCACGAAACGACCGATCATCGGCACCCGCAGCAGCATCGCGTCCCAGCGCAGGCGCAGCTCGGGCCTGCGCAGAACCAACCGCCAAGCCACCACCAAAGCAGTGACGCCCAGCCCCACCCACACGCCCCAGCTGCGCACGAACGCGCTGGCGGCCAGCATCACCTTGGTCAACATCGGTAGCGTCTGCCGCGCCTGCACGAACGCGGTCACCACCTGCGGCACCACGTAGCTGAGCAGAAAGATCACGATCGCCACTGACACCAGGCTGATCGCCGCCGGATAGATGAAGGCGGTCAGCACCTTGGCCTGCAGCGCATTGCGCTCTTCGATGTAGTCCGCCAGGCGTTCCATCACCCGTGCGAGGTCACCGGAGTCTTCACCTGCACCCACCAGTGCCCGATAGATCGGTGGAAAGTCGCGCGGGCGCGCGGCCAGCGCCACGGTCAGGCGCTGGCCAGCGCGCACGTCGGCGCGTACCGCGGTGAGTGCCTGGGCCACGTGCGGACGTTCTGCCTGTTCAATCACCGCACTCAATGCACTTTCCAACGGCAGGCTGGCGGCCAGCAGACTGGCCAGCTGCCGAGTAGCCCAGGCCAGCTCGCTGGCAGACAGCCGGCGGGCGCCCCAGCCATTGCCCGCAGTGCGCGCCGCACTGACCTGCACCGGTGTCAGCCCACGACCGCGCAGCAACTGGCGCGCACCGCGCGGGCTGTCGGCATCCAATTGGCCCTTCTCGATGCGGCCCTGCGCATTGGCAGCCTGGTAGTCGAACAGTGCCATGCAGGCCTCAATCGTCGCCGGTGACGCGCAGGATCTCTTCCAGCGTGGTCACCCCGCTGTCGACCCAGCGCTGGCCATCCTGCCGCAACGTCCGCATGCCGGCGCGCCGTGCTGCCTCGCGCAGCGCGGGCTCACCCCGCCCTTCATGGATCAACGCGCGCACGCGGTCGTCGACCACGAACAGCTCATGGATGCCGGTGCGTCCGCGATAGCCGCTGTGGGCGCAGGCCGCGCAGCCCACCGCACGCCATACGGTGCGGCCCTCGCCATCCACCTCGGCGCGCCGGCAGTGCGTGCATAGCCGCCGCACCAGACGCTGCGCCAGCACGCCGCGCAACGAGGACGCCAGCAGAAAAGGCTCCACACCCATATCGGCCAAGCGGGTCACCGCCGAGATCGCATCGTTGGTGTGCAGCGAGGCCAGCACGCCATGCCCGGTCAGCGACGACTGCACGGCGATCTGCGCGGTTTCCAGGTCGCGGATCTCACCGATCATGATGGTGTCCGGGTCCTGGCGCAGGATCGCGCGCAATGCCGTGCCGAAGCTCATGCCGATGCGCGCGTTGACCTGGATCTGGCCGATGCCGGCGAAGTCGTACTCCACCGGGTCTTCCACGGTGAGGATGTTGCTGGTGGTGCTGTCGAGCTGGCCCAGCGCGGCGTACAGCGAGGTGGTTTTGCCGCTGCCGGTCGGGCCGGTGACCAGCACGATGCCATGCGGCTGCCGGATCAATCCGGTGAACGTGGCCAGGGTGTCATCGGCCATGCCGAGGCGCTGCAGCTGCAGCCGGCCGGCGTCCTTTTCCAACAATCGCAGCACGGCGCGTTCGCCATGCCCGGTCGGCACCGTGGAGACACGGATATCCAGCGGACGCCCGCCCACGCGGATCGCGATGCGCCCGTCCTGTGGCAGGCGCTTTTCGGCAATATCCAGGTGCGCCATGATCTTGATGCGTGACACCAGCGCCGCGTGCAGTGCGCGCCGTGGCTGCACCATGTCGCGCAGGGTGCCGTCCACGCGGTAGCGCACCACCGAATGGGTCTCGAACGGTTCGATGTGCAGATCGCTGGCGCCATCGCGTGCAGCCTGTGCCAGCAACGCATTGATCATGCGGATCACCGGCGCATCGTCCTGCGCATCCAGCAGATCGGTGACTTCCGGCATGTCCTGCATCAACCGGTCCAGATCGACTTCGCTTTCAGCGGCACCGACCACGGCAGCGGCATCACCGCCATCACGGTACTGCTCACCCAACCGCTGCTGCCAGGTCGCCGCATCCAGCGCCTGGAACGGCAGCGGACCATGCCGGCGGCGCAGTTCGGCCACGGCCCACGCCGCGGTGTCGGCGGTGCCCAGCAACACGGGCTCGCCGCCCGCCTCGGACAGCATCACACCATGGCTGCGCACCCAGGCGTACGGCAGCGGCGCGGCGGCGCTCACGGCCCGATCACCAGTTCCGGCGTGTAGCCCAGTCCGCGCAGCTGCTGCAGCGCCGGGTCCAGCGTCGCCGGATCGCGCGGCAATCGCACGCGCAGGCGCTGCCCGTTCTCGCCCGGCGTCGCTTCGGCATAGGCCTGCAGGCCCAGTGCCCGCACCTGTGCCACGCCCTGGCTTGCACGCGCCGGGTCCAGCCCCTGTGCGAACTGCACCAGCTGGGCATCGCCCTCTCCGGCCGGATACAACGCCGCCAGGCTGGTGTTCTGCAGTGGCTGGCCCTGGCCATCGCGCGCATTGCCCTGGCCGAGTACAGACAGGTCCTGCGGCGGCAGCTGCGGTGCGGACAGGGCCGGCAATGCCCAGCTCTGGACCGGCTGCGCGCTGGCCTGCGCGTTGCGCATGTAGTCGTAGCGGTCGCGGGTCAGGCGCTGGCCGGCGGCCGGGTCACGCACCACGTGCGGGCGCAGGAAGACCATCAGGTTGGTCTTGGCGCGCTTGCGCGTGTCGCTGCGGAACAATGCGCCCAGCACCGGGATCCTGCCCAGCCCCGGCACCGCATCACGGCCATGACTGACGCTGTCTTCCAGCAGGCCGCCGAGCACCATGATCTGGCCATCGTCCAGCAGCACGCTGGTATCCAGCGCACGCTTGTTGGTGATGATGCCGGCCGTGCTGCTGGCACTCTGCGCGTCGATGCTGCTGACTTCCTGGTAGATGTCCAGCTTCACCGTGCCGCCCTCGGAAATCTGCGGGCGCACCCGCAGCTTCAGGCCCACGTCCTCGCGCACGATGGTCTGGAACGGGTTGTTGCTGCCGCCACCACCGTCGGTCACGTAGCGGCCGCTGACGAACGGCACGGTCTGGCCGACCATGATGCTGGCCGCTTCGTTGTCCAGCGTCATCAGGTTCGGCGTGGACAGGATGTTGGCGCCGCCCTTGCTCTGCAGCGCATTGGCCAGCGCTTTCATGTTGAGGATCTGGCCGACACCGGGCAGGTTGATGGTGCCGTCGATCACGCCGATCTTCAGGCCATCCTTGGGCAGCACGTCCAGCGTGGTGCGCGCACCGTTGTTGAGCCCGCTGCCGCCGGTGGCGCCACCAAAGTGGGTGCCGCCAAAGGTGCGGCCATTGCCCAGCATCCATTGCACGCCCAGCTCGGCCGCGTCGGTCTGGTTGACCTCCACGATCAGGCTTTCCACCAGCACCTGCGCACGGCGTTGGTCGAGCTGGTCGATCACACGCCGCAGGTTGCGGTACACCGGCTCCGGTGCCGAGATCAGCAGCGTGTTGGTGGCCACGTCCGCCTGCACGGAGATGCCGTTCTGGCTGAAGCCGGTGCTTCCCGCATCGATCGGGTCACGCCGGCTCGGGTCGAGCCGCTGCGATTCCAGCGCATTGCCTCCGGTCTTGGCCTGCTGCGGTTGCGACGGCTGCGCGGGCGTGGAACGGTTGGCGTCACCCGGCAGTGGTGTGATGCCTTCATTGCTGCCCATCGCGGGTGCATCGCTCTGCCCGGCCACCACGCCACGCAGCACACCGGCCAGCTGGTTGGCCTGCGCATTGCGCAGGTAGACCACATGCAGGTTGCCGGACTCGTCCTGGGCACGGTCCAGCTTTTCCACCAGCTGCCGTGCCAGACGGGTGCGGCCGGGGCTGCTGGAACGCAGCAGCACGCTGTTGCTGCGCGGGTCGGCCATCACCACCACCTTCTGGGTGGGCTCGGCACCCTGCGCATCCAGCAGCGGCGCGACCATCGCCGCTACGTCAACGGCAATGCCCTGCTGCAGCTTCACCACGTCGGTGTCCATGCCAGCCGGTGTATCGACGCTGGCGATCACCTGCGCGATGCGCTCCAGGTTGTCGGCGTAGTCGGTGATCACCAGGGTGTTGTTGCCAGGATTGGCGGTGATCGGATTGTCCGGACTGATCATCGGCCGCAGCACTGCTACCAGCGCGGCCGCGTTCTCGTAGCGCAGTGCGAAGGTGCGCGTGGCGACCTCGCCCCCTGCACCACCGCTACCGACCCGGCCACCGAGCAGCTTGGCATCGGCCTGCGGCACCACCCGGCTCACGCCGCCGTTCTCGACCACCGCGAAGCCACGCATGCGCAGTGCGCCGAGCAGCAACTGGTAGGCCTGGGTCCGGCTGACCGGGCCGTCGGAAACCACGGTCATCTTGCCGCTCACCCGCGGATCGACCAGGAACTGGCGCCCGGTGAAGCGTGCCGCCATGCGCAGCACGCCGCCGATATCGGTATCCACCAGGTTCAACTGCACCGGCTCATCGCGGGCGTCCTGCGCCATCACCGGCGCCGGCACGTGGGCCATGCACACGATCAAGGCCAACGCACTACTGCAGGCAAGGTTGCGCGTCGCCCTCATGGATGGGCACCCGCGTTGAGCGCCATCACGATGTTTCCGGAAATCCGTGCCGCCGGCATGTTCGCATCCCCTGTGCGTGTCAGTTGCAGCTGCTGCAGTTCGATGGCCGGATCGGCCAGCACGGGCAGCAGCCAGTTCCACAGCGCGTCAGCGGGCACCGCCTGCACCTGCAGGTGCCAACGCCCGCCGCGCGCTTCGATGTGCAGTCCGTCGGCGAGGCCGGCCGACATGATTCCGTTACGCAGCCTGGCCGTCGTCGGGCGCTGCCCCTGGGTCTGCTGCTGGCGCTCGCGTGCGTGCAGAAGGGGTGCCAGTACACGCGCCTGCGCCTGCAGCCGCGGCAGCTCGGCCTGCCAGTGCGTGCGCTGCTTCAGCAGTGGCTCCAGCCACAACATCCACAGGCCCGCCGCCAGCAGCGCCACCACCATCACCCACAGCATCAGCCGGTCGCGCGGCGGCAGGCGTTGCCAGCGCTGCTGCAGGCCCGCCAGTTGCCCGCCCAGCCGCAAGGTACGGGTCGTCACTGTCCCGCTCCGCGAACCCGCAGGCGTCCACCCGCTTCGCGCGCCAACAGCAAGCCCTGCGCCTGCAGCGCCTGCTGCCAGTGCTCAAGCCGCTGTGGATCATCGGCCAATGCCTGGGCGTCGGCATCCAGCTCCATGTCCAGTTGCCCGGGTTGGTAATGCAGGCTGCGCACTTGTCCCGCCAGCTCCGGAACCGCCTGCAGCGTGCCGGCCACCTGACGCTGCAGCGGCGGCAACGGCGGCGCCGGCGGTGGCACTGCAAGTGCTCGCCTTGCCTGCAACACCGGGTCCACCACATCGGTGATCTCCGGGAAGCGCGCGCTGAACTGCCGTGCCATGTCCTGCTGCAGCGCTTCACCCTCGATCCGCCAACGCGAGACCTGCAGCTGCAGGCCGAGTGCAGCCAGCAGCACTGCCGCCAATGCCAGTCCGATCGCAAGCCGCGGCGTTTTCTGGCCCGTGCCGGGCAGCGGCAATGACCAGCCTGGCAGGGGGCCACAGACCTGCCGTTCATGCGTGACGGCGGTGGCCGGCAGGCTGTCCGGCCACGCCGGCGGCACGCTGTCGATCCATTGCACGGCCTGCACGCCGGCCTGTTGCAAGCGCACGGCCAGCGCCTGCATCACCGCACAGGCGTCACGTCCGCCACACCATTGGACGAAACCCCGATCGCGCCCGCTGCGTACCAAGAGGTGCTCG
The DNA here is from genome assembly GCF_013004645.1 of Stenotrophomonas africana. Classification (GTDB taxonomy): domain Bacteria; phylum Pseudomonadota; class Gammaproteobacteria; order Xanthomonadales; family Xanthomonadaceae; genus Stenotrophomonas; species Stenotrophomonas africana. The sequence goes on from NZ_JABEME010000003.1 coordinate 348,600, forward strand.
CCGCTGATCTGCAGCGTGGCATGGCCGTCCTGCCAGGGCAGCAGCAGCGGCGTCGGATACAGTGCCTGCAGCCGCAGTGCACACGAAGCCAGCAACTGCTGCGCCTGCAGAAGCGCCTGCTGGCCCAGCCAGGTCACAGGAACCGTGCCGTCCGCCGCCTGAGCGCCATGGGCCAGCGCCACCTCCTGCAGGTCATCCAGCAGCATCGCCTCCACCTCGCCCTGCAACGCCGACTGCAGGCGGCGCCCGGACAACGGCGGCAGCTGCAGTTCCAGCAGGATCAGGTCGCTCGGATCGAGGCAGGCATGCACCGCAGCCTGCGGAAGCCGCAGGCCCAGCGCCGCCAGCCTGTCGCGGCCATGAGCCAGCACCTCGCCCTTGTGCAGCTGCGCCCAGTCCAGCTCGCTGTCGCCGCGCAGACGTTCAAGCGCCGGCAGGCGCACGCGAAGCTGCACGTTCATGCGCCGATCCTCGTCCATACGCGCTGCACACGCACGCCATCGTCGCGGTACTCGCGCCAGAGCAGCGCGCGAAAATCAACCGCGCTGCCGTCAGCCTGCACCTGGCCGACGGCCAGGAACCACTCGCTATGGATACCCAGGGGAAGCACGGCCATCTGTTCATTGCTCAGTTGGAGTCGGTTGGCGATGTCGCCGCGATTGAGCAACCAATGGCCAGCGTCGCGCTCACCGAGCAACGCCTGCAGCCGTGCGGGCTCGACCGCAGGCGTCACCGCCTGCAGAACGTTCAGGTCGCTGGTGTTGGCATTGACCAGGGTCTGCGCCGGCAAAACCACGGTGCGCCGCGCCAGCGCCTGCAACGCCACCGGATCGACACCCGGCAGCGCCTGTTCGATCAGTGATTCGCGCGGCAGCGGTGCCTGGGCCTGGATGTCGCCGTCGCGCAGGCGCGCCTGGATGTGGTCCGCTGCCGACGCGCAGGCACCTTGGCCCAGTCCCTGCCCGGCACACAGCGCGATGAACGCGTGCCGTGCCACAGGATCCGGCCTGCCATGTGCCAGCAGATTGCGCAGGTTGAACATCGACTGCGCATCCACAAGCTGCAGCTGCACCGGCAACGGTGCCTGCAGTTCCAACGGGCGCGCCCAGCGCCCGCTGCGCACCGTGGTCAGCTGTTCCTTTACATCCTCACGCAGCTGCTGCGCCGCACGCTCCAGCGTGGCGTCCACGGCCATGCGTACCTGCGCGCGCAGCTGGTCGCCGCGCAGCGCACGCAGCTGCGCCGACTGCCGGGTCAGCAGCGCGGTGGCAATCACAGCCACCAACGCCACCACCAACAGCGCGACGATCACCGCCATGCCACGCTGGCGGATGCACGAGACCGAACGCCTCCGGGCTGCCATCAGCGCGCCTCACAGCTGCCAGGAGCCGATATCCGCATTCCCGGCGTCGCCACCGGGCTTGCTGTCCGCTCCCAGCGAGAACACATCAATGTCGCCGTGGGTTCCGGGTACCTGGTACTGGTACGGATGGCCCCACGGATCATTCGGCAGGCGATCCAGATACGGCGTCACCGGCAATCCACCGCTGCCCTGCGGCGGCTTCACCAGCGCCTGCAGGCCCTGCTCGGCACTGGGATAGCGACCGTTGTCCAGCTTGAACAGTTTCAATGCCTGCATCAATGCAGCGATGTCCTGGCGTGCCGCGACCACGCGCGCCTGGTCAGGACGGTCCATCAGACGCGGCACGATCAATGCGGCGAGGATGCCGATGATCACGACTACCACCATGATTTCGATCAGGCTGAAACCCTGCTGCCGAGCTTTGCGACCACGAACCTGCCTTGCCATTGTTCCGCCCTCGTCATCCTGGAAGAGACCGCTGCACCATGGTCAGCGGTGCATGTGTCAGTACGATAAACATCCGCCGGCAATTCGCTGCGCGTGTGCCTGCGCTGGCGCCGTGCGTGCAGCCGGTGCACATGCCGCCTCGAACAGGTGCCGCGGCACCCTTGCCAGCGTTTCGTCGATGCAGCCGCGCAGCAACGGGTGCGCGCAGGCCTGCAGCAGGCGCACGCACTGCATCGGCGACCACGCTGTCCCATGATCGAGGCCGATGAACATCCGATAGGCCTGGTGATAGCGCAGGTCGTCGTACACCCGCTGGGCACTGCTCAGATCGCGCACGACCAGCAGCAGGGCCGCGCGCTGCAGCAGCCGCGCGTCGCCTGCATCAAGCGGCAGCGGGCTCATGGCCGTTTCGGGCCAGGGCCGCAGCTGCAGGTCGAGGGCGCTTCGCAGCGCCATCAGTGGGTGCGCGCTACCATCCAGTGCCGCCCAACGCGCCGCATCCGCCCACGCGTCACTGGACAGTACCCATACCCAGGAGTGTCCATAGCGCTGCACGTTCAATGGCGCATGTCGTGCCTGCTCCAGTGACTGGCTCAGGTGACGATCCAGCTCCAGCATGCTGATCCTGCGACTGTCTGCCATCGGCGCCGCCCGTGTTCCGCGACGCGTGGTGCGCCGTACTCTGGAGAAGACGTCAGCACGGCAGGTGAAGCGACAGCGCGCATGCAGCTCTGTGCGCTGCGTGGCGCTTCATCAGCAACGTCATCGCAGCGTCATTCGCCTGCAGGCTTCGCGCTCCAGTCGCGGTGCTTCACCACCACAACGACGTGCCAGTACCGCTACGTCGCTGCGCGCGGCGAACGCGACCAGTGCGTCGGTCATGTCCACGTCATCACACCATGACGCCATCGCGATGCGCAACGCGGGCAGCTGCCAGCCGTCCATCACGCCATGGCTACCCGCCACGAACCAATGCCACAGCCGATGGTGCAGCACCTGCTCGTGCAGCTGCGCCAGATCGTCAATGCCATGCACCCCCGTCAACAGCAGAGCGCGCGCGAGGACCGCGGGTGACAACGCCCCGGCTTCAGACAGCGGAAGCGCCTGCTGCTGCAGGCGCAGCAGCATCGCCAGCGGGTGCGACTGCGGATCGAAATCCAGCAGCACCGCCTGTTGCTGCCACTGCGCATCGGACACCACGCACACCCACGGCGAGCCATAGCGATGCACCATCAATGGCCGTCGCTGCGTGGTTTCCAGCAGCGCCGACAGATTGCGACGCAGATCCAGCACACCGATGGTCTCGTTGCGCATCCTTGGCCTCTCCTCGCTTGCAACAGCCCTGCGCGGCGCGCAGGGCCAGCGTCTTCACCTATCCAAGGACGGCAATGCCACCCGGAAAGCGACGCAGATCCAGCGACATCGTCAGTCGCAGCTGCTCCAGTGCCGCGTCTGGATCATCAATACGGAAGCGACCGCTGACCGGCGCGCGCGCCAACGCCGATTCTCCCAGCAGCACCTTGCCGCGGCGGTAGCGGTTGATCTCGTCCACCACCTCGCGCAGCGGTGCGCGGCGGAACACCAGCATGCCTTCGGTCCAGGCGCTCACCTCAGAAGCCACGGCTTCGGCCACCAGGCCACTGAGGCGCTCGTCGTACTGGGTCTGCTGACCTGCCTGTAGCCGCAGCCGGCCCTGCGGATGCTCGATGCGGGCGCTGCCCTGCAGGCAGGTCACCCGTACCTGGCCGTGGGTGTTGCGCACATCCAGGCGCACCGCGCCTTCATCGGCAATCACGCAACCCGGGCCCGCGAACAGCGCCAGGCGCAGGCCAGCCCCGGTTTCGATCGCGGCCTGGCCCTGCACCAGCTCGAAGCCTTCGCCCTGCGCGTCCGCGCGGCGGCGCAGGCTGCTCTGCGTATCCAGTTCGATCTTCAGCTGCGGCAAGGGCGCGATCTGCAGCCGTTCACCGGTGCCGGTGTGGAAATCGGCCGTCATCGCCGTCACCGAGGGCCACAATCCCAGCGGCGGGCGGATCGCCGCCACCACCACCAGGCTGGCCGGGGCGGCAATCGCCGCGCCCAGGAAGGCGCGCCGGCTCCAGCGCTGGGCCGGCGTCGGCGCCACCGGTTGGCGCGCGGCGGCGGGCAGCTGCTCGCCGGCCAGCCGTACCTGCTCCCATTGCCGGCGCGCACGGCCAAACGCTTCGCGATGGCGCGGGTCAGCCTCACACCAGGTACGGAACCTGCGCCCGTCGGCGGCGGTCGCCTCGCCCGAGGTCAGCCGCACCACCCACGCGTGCGCCTGACGCTCGACGGCATCCAGCGGGCGTTGCGGGCGATCGTCAGGATCCATGGGGGCTCATGCCGCTCCCGCACGCTGCGGGGTTCTGCTCGGCGTCAAAGTGTAGACGGATGCCGCCGTTCAGAACCGCACCTGGCGCCCCTGCCCGCTGCGCTCGGCCAGATAGTCCTGGGCCGCCTTCAGCTCACGCTGCACCAGCCGCAGCGACACGCCAAGGTGATCGGCGACGTCCCGCTGCTGCAGGCCATCGACGCGGATCGCCAGCAGGATGCGGCGACGGCGCTCGGGCATGCGCTGCAGGAGGCCGACCATGTCTTCCAACGCGAAGTCCAGTTCGGCCGCCTGCGCCGGGCCGGGTGCAGGGTCGGCCATGTCCATCAGCGTATCCACCTCCTCCAGGCTCAGCAGGCGGTGGTCTGCACGTTGGCGGTCGATCACGGTATTCATCGCCATGCGCAGCAGGTAGGCCGCGGGGTTCTGTACGGCGTCCAGGCGATCACGTCGCGCGCTCAGGCGCATCCAGGTGTCCTGCAGCGCGTCGCCGGCCAACTCTTCCGAGCCCAGCTTGCGCACCAGCCGGCGCTTCAGCTCATCGTAGGCACCCAGAAGGTGGTCCATCAGGTCAACTGCCCCAGCCGTACCGTTGCTCATGTTCGAATCCTTGAAGTCATGGAAGGGGCGCGCGCCGGCCGCAGTCGTGGTCGGTGCCGGAAGGTCGGATCTGCAGCGTTACCGGCTGCGGCAGTGCGGCGGCCTCCGCCGCCAGCACCAGGCCCTGCAGCGCCTGCAGCAGGCGTGCATCGCGGCGTGTGCTGCCACTGCCTGACAGCAGCTCGGGCGCATGCACCTGGCCTTCGCTGTCGACATGGAAACGCAGCGTCGCGGCATAGCGGCCGGGCGCGATCTCGGGGTCGTCACAGAACGCCGCACGCAGCCGCTGCTGCAGCCCGCCGTAGCGACGCCGACGTTCGGCCTCAGGAAGTTCCGCGCCGACACCGGGTTCGGCAGCCAAGCGCGTGCTCCGGCGCAGCACCACACGCTGCTCGCCGATCACCTCGGCCTCGATGCCAGAGTCCTGCAACAGCACCTGTAACGCAGGCAGCGGCGCCAGGCTGGCGCGCAGCGCATGGCTGCTGCGGCCTGAGGCCAGGTCGCCCGGGTACATCACCGACCACCCGCTGATGACGCTGAAGCGCTCGACCGCCTGTTCCAGCGGCAGCGCGGGGATGTCGTAGGCATGAACAGCGTCCTGCGCGGCAGTGGAAAAGGACAGCAGCAGCCATGCGACGATGGCCACCTTCCAAGTTCTGACCGCGTGGTGTCCATTCAGCCCCCTGACGTAGAACACATGACCCTCGGCAGCGACAGCAGCTGCAGTGGACGCGCGCCACGACCGGAACCCCGGCCCGCGCGCGACCCGCAAGCGGGCTCAAACCGTACCGGTGCCAGATGTCATTGCGATGACCGCCGCCACGGCTGACGCCGAGGCAGACTCCGTGGAGCCAGTCATGCATCAGGAATCAATGAACCGAGCAGATTCATCTGCGCACGGGATCCGACCCCGACAGATCGCAGGAAGCTGTCAGGCGGCGGGGCGGTATGGCCAGGCAGGACCGTTGGCGCCATGGATGGCGCCATCGAGCCCCCAAGGAAGGGTTTCGGCGTGTCCTGCCTGGCCATACCGTCCCGCCGCCCCACGGAGAATCGTTGTTGCTGTTGCTGTTGCTCCTGAGGTTGCCGGCCAGCGGCCGGCACTACCCGCAGGTGCCGGGTGCAACCCGGCCGCAACCACCCATCCCTCAAAGCGGCAACTGGGTCGTCTGCTTGATCCGCTGCATCGGAATCTCGGTCTTGGTGTTCTGCACCCCGGCGATCCGGTTCAGGTGCTGCATCTGGAACTGCCGGTAGGCATCCAGGTCGGCCACCGCCACCCGCAGCAGGAAATCGCAGTCACCGGCCATCAGATGGCATTCAAGCACTTCCGGGAATGACTTGATGCTGTTGATGAAGTGGTTGGTGGTGTCCTCGTCCTGCCCGCGCAGCCAGACCCGCACGAACACCGTGAAGCCACGGCCCACCTTGGCCTCGTTCAACAAGGCCACATAGCGGTCGATGTAGCCACCCTCCTCCAGCAACCGCACCCGGCGCAGGCAGGCCGACGGTGACAGCCCGACCAGACGGGCCAGCTCCAGGTTCTGCAGGCGGCCGTCGCGCTGCAGGGCGTCGAGGATGCGCCGATCGAGGTTGTCGAGCTGATACTGCATGGGATTTCGCCCTTGTCACTTCTGACCGCATTGAATATCAATCATCCAGAATCCAGTAGCATCAACGCAACCCGATTTCGCGATCGGACCGCTAGCATGGGCCACCCCCATCTCGTTGTGCCGTTCCATGGACGCCCGTACCACCCTCCCCCTGCCCGACGCCTGCGACACCGCGCCGCGTGCCGAATTCCTGCGCGGCCTGCGCGCCGCCGTGCCGGTGATGATCGGCTTCATTCCCTTCGCCCTGGTGCTCGGCGCGCAGGCGGCCCAGAAAGGCCTGAGCGCACTGGAAGTGCCGCTGATGACCGGCCTCAACTTCGCTGGCGGCTCGGAGTTCGCCGCCGTCGAACTGTGGACCTCGCCGCCACACATCGCCCTGATCGTGGCGATCACCGCGCTGGTCAACAGCCGCCACCTGCTGATGGGCGCCAGCCTGGCCCCGCTGCTGCAGCACCTGCCACGCCGCCGGGTGCTGCCGGCGCTGTTCTTCATGTGCGACGAAAGCTGGGCGATGGGCGTGGCCGATGCGCGCCGCCGTGCGCTCGGCTTCAGCCTGGCCTACTACCTTGGCGTGTCGGCAGGCCTGTACACGGTCTGGGTGGCCTGTACCGCGCTGGGCGCGATCGTCGGGCCGATGCTGGGCGACATCCACGCCTACGGTTTCGACATGGCCTTCCCCGCCGTGTTCCTGGTGCTGCTGCGCGGCATGTGGCAGGGCATGAAGGCGGCGCGGCCGTGGCTGGTCAGCCTGGTCGTGGCCGCCGCCACCTACCTGCTGATTCCGGGTGCCTGGTACGTAGCCAGCGGCGCATTGGCCGGCCTGGCGGCCGCCTGGCTGCTGGCGGAGGACGCAGCATGATCTTCAATGAACTGATCCACTGGACCTCGGTGCTGACCATCGTGCTGATGGCCGCCGCCACCTACCTGACCCGCATCGTCGGCTTCCTCGCGCTGCGCAACCGCACGTTGAGCAAACGCGCAGTGACGGTGATGGAGGCCGCGCCGGGCTGCGTGCTGATCTCGGTGATCGCCCCGGACTTCGTCGCCGACAAGCCGGCCGACCTGGCCGCGCTGGCCATCACCCTGCTGGCCGCCACGCGGCTGTCGATGCTGCCGACCGTGCTGATCGGCGTGGTCTCGGCGGGTGTGTTGCGCTATCTGATGGGGTAGCTACCGGTACGCCGGGCAACGCCCGGCGAACCGTAGTGGCGCAGCAGTGCAATCACGCGCCGCTGCTCGCCGCCAGCAGGCACAGGCTGCGCGGCGGCAGCGTCCAGGCGCCTTCCTCATCCGGCTCCACTGGCGCTTCGTCGGTCTGCAGCAGTACGCGCCGGAACGACAGGGCGTCGTCTGACACACAGAATCGCTGCGGCTGCTCCCCGGCGTTGAGCAGCAGTGCAAGGCTGACATGCCGCCCGGGCTCGCGCAGGCCACTGTCCGGGCTGCGACCGTCCAGCACGATCAGCAGCGCACGCAGCCCTGCGTCATGCCAGTCCGCTTCCTCCATGCCGCGACCATCGGGATGCCGCCAGTCGATATCGCGCAGGCCCAGTGCCTCATCGTACTCGCCGCGCAGGAACCGGTTCCGGCGCAGCAGGCCGTAGCGCCGGCGCAGCGACAGCGCCCGCCGCACGAACGCCACCTGCGCCTGTGCAGCCGGCAATGCTGCGCGCTCCCAGTCGATCCAGCTCAGTGGATTGTCCTGGCAGTAGGCGTTGTTGTTGCCCTGCTGCGAATGGCCGAACTCATCGCCTGCCAGCAGCATCGGCGTCCCCTGCGCCAGCAGCAGCGTGGCCAGCAGGTTGCGCATCTGCCGCGCACGCAACGAAAGGATCGCCGCATCATCGGTGTCTCCCTCCACGCCGTGGTTGCTGGAAAGGTTGTGTGAGTGGCCGTCACGGTTGTCCTCGCCGTTGGCCTCGTTGTGGCGATCGTTGTAGCTGACCAGATCGTGCAGGGTGAATCCATCATGCGCCGTCACCAGATTGATGCTGGCCGACGGTCGCCTGCCGTGGTGTTCGAACAGGTCGGCCGAGCCGGTGAAGCGCGTGGCAAACTCCGCCAGCTGCCCGCCATCGCCACGCCACAGCGCGCGCACCGTGTCGCGGAAGCGGTCGTTCCACTCGGCCCAGCCCGGCGGAAACTGGCCCAGCTGGTAGCCGCCCGGGCCGATGTCCCATGGCTCGGCAATCAGTTTCACCTGGCTCAGGATCGGGTCCTGGCGTACCGCATCGAGGAAGCTGCCCGAGGCGTCGAAGCCATGCCGTTCGCGGCCGAGGATGGTTGCCAGGTCGAAGCGGAACCCATCCACCCGCATCTCGGTCACCCAGTAGCGCAGGGAGTCCATGACCATGCGCAGCGCACCGGCATTGGTCAGGTCGAAGGTATTGCCGGTACCCGTATCGTTGATGTAATAGCGGCGATCATCGGCCAAACGGTAGTAGCTGGCGTTGTCGATGCCCTTGAACGACAGCGTAGGGCCCAGCTCGTTGCCTTCGGCCGTGTGGTTATACACAACGTCCAGGATGACCTCGATGCCCGCGTTGTGCAGGCGCGCGACCATCTGCTTGAACTCGGCCACGGTGCCCAGCGACAGATAGCGTGCCTGCGGCGCGAAGAAGCCGATGGTGTTGTATCCCCAGTAGTTGCGCAGCCCGCGCTCGAGCAGCTGCTGGTCATCCACGTAGGCATGCACCGGCAGCAGCTCGATGGCGGTCACCCCCAGATGGCTGAGGTGGTCGACCACCGCATCGTGCCGCAACGCGGAGAAGGTACCGCGCTCGGCCTGCGGGACGTCGGGATGCTGCATGGTCAGTCCGCGCACGTGGGCTTCGTAGATCACGGTCCGGTCCCAGGGCGTGGCAGGTGCACGCTCGACGCCCCAGCTGAAAGCCGGATCGATCACGGCACAGCGTGGCATGTAACCGGCGCTGTCGCGGCGGTCGAAACTGAGATCGCCATCGCGGTGACCCAGGGTGTAGCCGAACAGGTGTGGGGCCCACTTCAGTTCGCCGACGATCTGCTTGGCGTAGGGGTCCAGCAGCAGCTTGTTGGGATTGAAGCGATGGCCCTCTTCCGGGGCATACGGGCCGTGCACCCGGTAGCCATAACGTTGCCCGGGCCGCACGTCCGGCAGGTAGCCGTGCCAGATCTCGTTGGTGTACTCGGGCAGCGCGATACGCTCGACTTCACGGTTGCGCGCGTCGAACAGGCAGAGTTCCACCCGGGTGGCGTGCCGCGAGTACAGCGCGAAGTTCACACCCAATCCGTCCCAGGTCGCCCCCAGCGGGAACGGCCGGCCTTCGCGCACCCGCGAGGTCTGCGTCCACTTACGGCTGGCCATCGCTTCCCTCCTCGTCGCGCGCAGCGGCAATCTCGGCTTCCACCAGGCGCTCGGCCATGTGCCAATGCCGCTGCTGCTGGTCGTCCGGCCGCCCTTCCGCTTCCCATATCTGGTGGGCCAATGCCTCAATCCGCTGCCGTCGTTCCCTGCTGTCCATTCCTGTCCGTCTCCTCGTTGATCCATACCGCCAACGGGCTGCCAGCCAGAAGCCGTGCCGCGTCCCCGGTTGCCTTGAAATGCTCGATGCGCCCGTCCAGCAGGTTGCGCATGGGGCCTGCTGGCAGCCCGCGCAGCGTCACGTCGGTACCGACGTCGTGCGCCGTGTGCAGGCCGGGACCGCGCATGGCGGTGGGCGAACCACGCCGCACGATCACCAGCAGCACCTGCGCCTCATGCCTGCGCGTGAACGCCAGCCAGGGCGAGCGCGCAGGCAGGGACAGCGACTGCAGTTGGCCGCGCAGGAACAGCTGCGGGTGCCTGCGGCGGCAATCCAGCAACTGCCGGAGCAGAAATGCCTTGATACCACCGTCCCGCCAGTCTTCCAGCAGCGTGGGCCACGTGCGCGCGTCGCGCAGCCACGCCTGCTGCGCCGGGTAATCCACGGCATGCCGATTGTCCGGATCCACCAGGCTCAGGTCCCAGCCCTCGCCGCCGTGGTAGAGGTCGGGCACACCGGGCATGCAGTGCTGCAGGCACAGCTGTGCCAATCCGTTGCAGGCGCCTGCCGGCGCGATGCGCGCCACGAAGGTCGCCAGCGCCTGCCGCACCGGCTGCAATGGTGCTGCATCCAGAAGCGCGTGCAGCCACTGCGCGGCGGCCTCCTCCACCGCCACGTCCGGATCGGACCAGCTGCTGACCCGTTTGCCCTCACGCAACGCCTTGATCAGCCACTGCTCCATCCTCGATGCGAAGTCAGCGCCCGGGGCGCCGTGCATCGGCCACGCCGCAACGAGCGCCTGCCACAGCGCATATGCCTCCGCGCCCGGCAACGGCATCGGCATCCCGGCCTTGGCGGTCATCCGGCCCCAGCGCTGTACCGCGGCACGCCAGTCCGTCGTGCAGGTGCTGAGCACCGCCAGCCGCGCGCGGCTGTCGGCCCCGCGCTTGTGATCGTGGGTCGCCAGCGCAAGCAATGCCCGCGGATGGCGCTGCAGGCGTCCCACTGCGTGTTCCAGCAGCTCTCGTCCCTCCATGCCCAACCGCTGCGGATCACTTCCGACTTCGTTGCGCGACAGCAGCCTGAAATAGCGATAGAACCCGGTATCTTCCACCGACTTGGCATTCAACGGCGCGGTCAGTTGACCGAAGCGCACGCGCAGCGCGCTATCGGCCAGCGCGTCGCCCGGAAGTGCCCGCAGCAGCAGATCCAGCGCCACACGTGCCGCACCGTCCAGTGCCTCGCGTGCCGACGCGGCGGCGTCCACCAGCGCCTTTCGTTCACCCGCACCCTGCAGCGAATAGGGGCGGTAGGTACGGTAGTGCCGCAGCAGCGCAGCCAATGCACGGGCCAGCGCAGCGGCTCCGATATCGGCTTCGGCCAGCCGGGGCTGCAGCACCTGCTGCGCGCTGCGCAGCAGTCGCTGGAAGTCGGCGTGAAGCGACGTGCGCAGCAGCATGCCGCGGGCATCCTGCTGCAGGTCGTCAAAGCTGCGCGCGTCGCCACTCGCCGCTTGCCAGGCGCGGGAGAGCGCGGGGGCAGCTGCCGGATCATGCAGCCACGCGCCGACTTGGTCCATGAAGTCATAGCCGGTCGTGCCGTCGCAGGCCCAGCCATCGGGCAGCTGTTCGTCCTCCGCCAGTATCTTCTCCACATGCACGCTCACTGCCTGTGCGTCACGACCGCCGGCCGCGCAGGCCGCGTCGAGCGACGCCCGCAGGCGTTGCAGATAGGCACCGGGTGACGACAGGCCATCCACATGGTCAATGCGCAGGCCGTCCACCCAGCCCTCGCGTACCAACCGCAGGGGCAGTGCATGCACCGCCTCGAACACATCGTCGCGCTCCACCCGCAACGCGGCCAGCTCGTTGATGTCGAAGAAGCGCCGGTAGTTCACCCGGTCACCCGCCGTGCGCCACCAGGCCAGCCGGTAATGCTGCCGCTGCAGCAGCGCGTGCAACCGTTCGACGCTGCGGTTGCAGCGCTCGGCCCAGGCTGGCCACTGCGCGGGTGCCAGCGGATGGCTGCGCGGCGACAAGGGCAATGCCAGCCCATGGTGGCGCAGCACGGGCCGCGCGTTGTCCACCACCACGTGTACCACCCCATCGCGCACGGCGTCGTGCAATGGCCGGTCCAGTACGGGCAGCCAGAGCCGACCCTCGCAGTCCGGCGCCTCCCATTCGATGTCGAACCACCCTGCGTGGGGGCTTCGACGCCCGTGCAGCAGCACATCGCTCCACCACGGCGTGTGCGGGGACGCCGCCAGGTGGTTGGGCACGATGTCCAGGATCAGGCCCATGCCATGCGAGCGCGCCCTTGTCGCCAGCTGCAGGAAGCCCGCTTCGCCGCCGAGGTCCGGATTGATGCTGGCCGGATCGATGCCATCGTAGCCATGCGTGGACCCCGGCATCGCAGCAGCGATCGGTGACAGGTAAAGGTGACTGACGCCCAGCGCGGCGTAGTACGGAAGCTGCGCCGAGGCGGCCTCGAAGTTGAAGCCTGCATGCAGCTGCAGGCGTGCGGTGGCACGCAACCCGGTCATCGCCTCACCTTCCGCCGCGTGGCGCTGAATCGGGCAATACGCGCGTCGGCCGCGTCCTTGTCCCACGCCAGCGGCAACCGACGGCGCCAGTTGGGGTGGCCGTTGACGGTACCGGGCAGGTTCACCTGCGCGCGGCTGCCCAGCGCATCTTCCAGCGGCAGCAACGCCAACCGTGAAGGTGCGTGCGCGACCAGTGACAGCGCACGCGCTTCCAGCGTCGCGCCCTCGCCCCGGGCGACTGCGGACAGCGCCTGCACTTCACTGGCACGCGCGTGCAGCGCCGCGGGGAGCTCCGTCAGCTCACCCAGGCATGCACGCCAGCGCAGGTCGCGCCCGCGCAGCCAGCCGGCCAGCGGTGGCAGATCATGGGTGGAGGGCATGGCCACCGCATCGCGGCGCCAACGTGGCGCCGGCAGGAAGCGCTCGCCGTTGCGGGCGAACGGGAGCACCTCAAGCCCCAGCACGCCACGGGCGGCCAGTCGCTGGCGGATACCCGGAGGAACCACGCCAAGGTCCTCACCGATCAGCACGCAGCGATGGCGCCACGATTCCAGAACCAGCAGGTTGATCAGATCATCGAACGGATAGCGCAGGTACACGCCCTGCCCGGCGCCCGCACCGCGGGGGAGCACCCACAGCCGCTGCAGGCCCAGGACGTGATCGATGCGCAGCCCGCCACGGCCAGCCATCACGGCGCGCAGCACGCGGATGAACGGTTCAAACCCCTCGCGCTGCAGCGCAGAAGGTGACCAGCTGGTGATACCCCAGGCCTGGCCCAGCGGATTGAATGCGTCCGGCGGCGCGCCCAGTTCAAGGCCCTGCAGCAGATGGTCGCCGCCGGTACGGGCTTCGACGCCCTGCGGCGCGCAGCCCACCGCCAGATCCGCGATCAGTCCGATCGACGCGCCATCATTGCGTAGCGCAGCCTGCACCTGTGCCCAGCCCTGCTGTGCCAGCCACTGCGCAAACGCATGGTCGTCCGCGCCGCCGGTGAACCGGTCGGCGGCATGCTGGCAATAGTCCCGCAGCGGATCGCCCTGCGCGGCACGCCAGCTTTCGATCTGCGCGTACTGCGCTGGCACCTGCAGCCGAAGCCATTGGTGTACCTGCCGCAGCCAGCGCCACTTCACTGCCGCCGAGTTCGGCCAGTCGATGCGGCGTGCTGCGGTACCCGCTTCAACGGCCGTCGCCAGTGCTTCGTCCTCGCGCAACACGCTGCTGGCAGCGTCCGGCAATACCTGCGGCAGCGACACCTGCAGCGGATCGAGCCAGCGCCGGTCGCTGGGCGAGTAAGGACTGTAGCCCGGGCCCGGTGGCAGGCCGGCGTGCAGCGGACTCAATGCCAGTGCATCGCCCCCGTGACGGTGCAGCAGCTCGCTCCATCGCGCACAGCCGGCGCTGTCACCGATGCCGGCATCACCGGGCGCGCGCAGGCTGTACACCTGCGCCGACAGGCCCCAGCCGCGCAGCATGCCCTGCGGCCACCAGGCACGCTGCGGTGCCACCGCAACCGCCTGTTGCTGACCGCCCTGGCGCCACTGCCAATAGCCTGGTTGATCCGGCACACGCCAGCGCCCTTGCGCATCCGCACGTGCAGGCAACTCTGTGCCCTGCTCATCCACCCAGCACGCCGCTCCCGTTGCCGCAGGCAGGGCCAGGAGCTGACCACAGCAAGCGGTGAGCAACGGGTGGGCCACCGGCGCACCGTCGCACGCGAACTCCGCCAGCACGGCGCGCAGGATGTCCGGCGCAACCTCGCGCTCGGCACCAGCTACGTCGGTCCAGCGAACCAGAAGGCCCGCACGGCGTGCCGCGTCCCGCACCGTCGCATCCGTATTCATGCGGCGACCCAGCAGGCAAGCACACCGCCGCCTGCCGGCAGCACCCCGGCCGCGTCCGGCCCCACGACGCACTCGCCGGCCGGCATCGCGTGCGCCACTGGCGATGGACCCACATTGATCGCAATCCACCACTGGCCTGACGGCAGCTGCCAGCCCGCCTGCACCGCGCCCTCGCCCAGCACCTGTGCACCCAGCGACCGCGCCTGCAGCAGGCCAGGCTGCAGATAGCGCCTGCGCAGGACGAGGAACTCACCCGTGCAGCGCAGCCAGTGCTGCGACCAGGGATCATCGCCGGGTGGCAGCGTGTACGAGGCCTGCAGGGTCGCCGGGTCGTTCGGGTCGGGAATGCGCTCGCGCGAGGCGACATCGGCAAAGGCGCTGAAACCCGCGAATTCGCGGCGACGTCCTTCGCGCACTGCCTCGTCCAGCGGCGGCGCGTAGTCGGTGAAGAACAGGAATGGCGATTGCGCCTGCCAGGGTTCACCCATGAACAGCAGCGGGATCATCGGCGTCAGCAGGGTCAGGGCCAGTGCCGCGCGCAGCGGCGCGGGATCGACCAGCATCGACAGGCGCTCGCCGAAGGCACGGTTGCCCACCTGGTCATGGTTCTGCGCGAACACCACGAAACGCGCGGGCGACAGGTCGGCGCTCGGTTCGCCGCGGGGATGGCCATGCAGATCCGGTTCGCCCTGCCAGGCGAATCCTTCGGCCAGGCAGCGCGCCAGCAGTGCTTCGGCGCGCCCGGCATAGGCCGCGTAATAGCCTTCCTGCTCGCCGGTCAGCATCACATGCAGCGCGTTGTGGAAGTCGTCGTTCCACTGCCCCTGATAGGCGCCGCGCAGCCACCGCGCCTGGTTGCGTTCGTTCTCCAACACCAGGTGCGCCTGCGGCACCGTCGCGCGTACCTCATCGGCCAGCTGCTGCAGGAACCGGTCGTCGTCAATGGCATGCACCGCATCCAGGCGCAGGCCATCGAAGCCGTAATCGCGCAACCACATCAACGCATTGTCGACGAAGAACCGCCGCACCCATGGCTGGCGGAAGTCGATGGCCTCGCCCCAAGGGGTGGTGCGGTCGTCACGGAAGAACCCCCGTGCGTAGTCGCGCAGACGGTTGCCCTGCGGCCCGAAGTGGTTGTAGACCACATCCAGCAGCACGGAAAGCCCGGCCTCATGCGCGACGTCGACAAAGGCCTTCAAGGCTGCCGGCCCGCCGTAGGCATGCGCCGGCGCATAGGGAAACACGCCGTCGTAGCCCCAGTTGCGCTGGCCGGGGAACTGCGCGACCGGCATCAGTTCAATGGCGGTGATGCCCAGGGCCGCCAGCATCGGCAGCTGCGCGGTCAACGCCGCGAAGCCGCCGCCCGCTTCGACATGCACTTCACAGATCACCAGGTCCTGCCAGGCACGCCCCTGCCACGTGGGCCGTGCTCCATCCATGCCCAGCACCACCGCGCTGTCGCCATCGATGCCGTCCGGCTGCCAGCGCGAGGCCGGGTCGGGTACGTCCTGGCCGGACGGCAGGCGGAAACGGTACCGGTCGCCATGCGACGCTGGCGTTCGCAGCCAGTGGCAGCCATCCCGGTCGCGTTGCATCGGCCGCTGGGCGCCCTGCAGGCACAGCGCCACCGTGTCCACGTCCGGCGCCCACACGCGGAACTCCACCTCTTCGCCGGCCACCGGCCATGCGCCCAGGCGCGGGGCCACTGTGGTCATGCATCAACCTGCAGGTACAGCGTAGACAGCGGCGGCAGGGTCAGCCGCAGCGACTGGGCGTGACCATGCATCGCACTCGGCTCGGTAAGCACCGCGCCGAGGTTTCCCACATTGTCGCCACCGTAATACCCGCTGTCGGTGTTCAGACGTTCGGTCCAACGCCCCGGTTGCGGCACACCTACCCGGTACCCGTCGCGCTGCACCGGGGTGAAGTTGCTCACCACCAGCAGGGTGCGGCCGCTGCCGGCAGGATCCCGGCGGATGAAGGCATAGACGCTGTTGCGGTTGTCGTCCGCCACGCTCCAGGCGAAACCGCGTTCGTCGCGCTCGTCACGATACAGCGCGGGTTCGGCGCGCAGCACGGCATTGAGGTCGCCCACCAGACGCGACAGACCCCGGCCCTCACCGCTGGCCGCCTGTGCCCAGTCCAGTGCCGCATCGTGCGACCACTCATGGCCCTGGCCGAACTCGCCGCCCATGAACAGCAGTTTGCTGCCCGGGTGCGCCCACATGAAACCGTAGTACGCGCGCAGCTGGGCCAGCCGCTGCGCCGGCTCGCCGGCCATCTTGGCGAGCAGCGCCCCCTTGCCGTGCACCACCTCGTCGTGGGACAGCGGCAGCACGAACCGTTCGGAGAAGGCGTAGACCAGGCCGAAGCTGATCTCGCTGTGGTGATGCGGGCGATGGACCGGGTCGCGCCCCAGGTACTGTAGGGTATCGTGCATCCAGCCCATGTTCCATTTGTGGGTGAAGCCAAGCCCACCCTCCTCCACCGGCGCGGTCACCCCCGGCCATGCGGTGGATTCCTCGGCGATCACCAGCACGTCCGGAAAGCGCTCGCGCAGCGCCTGGTTCATCCGCCGCAGGAACGCGACCGCCTGCAGGTTCTCGCGTCCGCCCTGCTCGTTGGGTATCCACTCCCCCTCGGCACGGCTGTAATCCCGGTACAGCATCGAGGCCACTGCATCCACGCGCAGACCGTCGATGTGGAAGCGCTCCACCCACTCCAATGCGCTGCCGATCAGGTAGGCGGCCACTTCGTTGCGGCCAAAGTTGTAGATCAACGTGTCCCAGTCGGCGTGCACCCCTTCGCGCGGATCGGCATGCTCGTACAGCGCGGTGCCATCGAACCCGGCCAGGCCATGCGCATCGTTGGGGAAGTGCGCGCTCACCCAGTCCACGATCACTCCCACGCCGGCCTGGTGACAGCGGTCCACGAAGCGTGCGAAGGCCTGCGGGGTGCCGTGGCGCGCCGTCGGCGCGTAGATCCCCAGCGGCTGGTAGCCCCAGGAACCGCCGAAAGGATGCTCGCTGACTGGCAACAGTTCGATATGGGTGAAGCCCAGCCCGGCCACGTACGGAATCAACCGCTCGGCCAGGGCATCCCAGTCCAGCGGCGCACCCTCGTCGCTGCGCTGCCAGGAGCCCGCATGCACTTCGTAGATCGACAACGGTGCGCGGGTTCCGGCCTGGCGGCGGGCCGCCAACCATGCGTCATCGTGCCACTGCATCGGCACAGCCGAAGGCACCCGCGATGCTGTCGCCGGTGGTAGTTCGGCCCAGCGCGCCATCGGATCGAACTTGTCGGGCATCACCCGGCCGTCGGCGCCGACGATGCGGAATTTGTAACGGGCACCGGCCTGCACGCCCGGCAGGAACAGCTCCCACACGCCGGCGGTGTGACGCAGCCGCATCGGATGGCGTCGGCCGTCCCACCCGTTGAAATCGCCAACCACGGCGACCCGCCGGGCATTGGGCGCCCACACCGCGAAGCGCACGCCCGCAATGCCCTGCACCTGCATCGGCACCGCACCCAGCTGCCGCGCTGCATCAGCATCACCGGCATGAAAGCGCTGCAGAAGCGCCTCGTCCAGCAGCGGGCCGAAGGAATAGACATCGTGCACCTGCTCCACACCCTGCTCGAAATGCAGGGCGAGCAGCGGCACAGGCGCTTCGCCAGCCGGCCCCTCGAACAGCCCGGGCAAAGGGCCCGGCTGCAGACCCCAGCGCCGCTCCGGGCCCGCAATCACTTCCACGCGATGCGCGTGGGGAACCAGTACGCGCAGCTGTCGCTGGCCATCCGGTTGTTGATGCGGCCCGAGCCAGGCAAATGCATCGGCAGGTCGTGCATGGACAAGGTCTTCCAATGCCGGCGCCGCGCGCTCGTCCAGTCCGGCGCCCACCATGGCTTGGTCGTCAAGGCTGGCCGGATGCAGGCTGTCGTGGCTCATGCGGCCACCTGGCAAGTCTGCTGGTACAGCGCCAGATACGCACGCCCCGCCGCATCCCAGCCACCTGGCCGGAGCATGGCGGCGCGGCGCATGGCCTGCAGCAGGCCCGGCAGGCGGAAGGTGCGCATCGCCCGTTCCACGCAACGGCGCAGGCCATCAGCATTGGCGCCGTGGAACAGGAATCCGGTCACGCCATCCTCGACGGTATCCACCAAGCCGCCGGTCGCGTGCGCGATGGGCAGGCAGCCGAAGCGCTGCGCGTACATCTGGCTCAGCCCGCAGGGTTCGAAACGCGAAGGCATCAGCAGGAAGTCGGCGCCGGCAAACATCTGGCGGGCCAGCGCCTCTTCGAAGCCGATGAATGCGCCCACCCGTCCAGGGTAGCGCCGGGCCAGCGCCTGCACCTGTGCTTCCACCTGCGGCTCGCCGCCTCCGATGATGACCAGCTGGCCGCCGGCCGCCACGATCTGTGGCGCCACGTCGCAGGTGATGTCCAGGCCCTTCTGGTGCACCAGGCGGGAGACCACCGCGAACAGCGGGCCAGCGGAGGGCGCCAGGCCGAATGCACTGCGCACCGCGTGCGCATTGGTGGCGCGCCCGGTCCACTCACCAATGCCGAAGTGGGCCTTGAGATGGATGTCACGACGCGGGTCCCAGCTGGCGTCGATGCCGTTGACGATGCCGCTGAGGTGGCCACCAGCCGCTCGCCGCGCCAACAGGTCGTGCAACCCGCAACCATCGTCCGGGGCAGTGATCTGCTGCGCGTAGCGCAGGCTGACCGTGTTCAGGCGCGTGGCATTGGTGATCCCGCCCTGCAGGAACGACATCTGCCCGTGGAAGTGAAGCTCATCCAGGTGTTCGGCCGGTACGCCCAGCGCAGGGGCAAGCGCGTACGGAAACAGCCCCTGGTAAGCCAGGTTGTGGATCGTCAGCAGGGTCGGCACGGCTGTCCGGTCCCAGCGCACGTATGCCGCAGCCAGCGCCACGGGCCAGTCGTTCAGGTGCAGCAGCTGCGGCGACCAGTCCAGCCCGGCGCGCCCCGCCGCGATCTCCGCGGCCGCGTGTGAGAGCGTGGCGAAGCGAACCGCGTTGTCCTTCCACTCCTGGCCCTGCCCGTCGACGTAGGGCGATCCTTCACGCTCGTACAGCTCAGGCGAAAGCAGCACATAGATCGGAAGACCGTCTGCCTGCACCGCCATGCCGATCGTGCACGCTGGCAAGCCGGCCCGCGAGCTGACCTGCCCCACCCGCTGCAGCTGTGGCAGGCGCTGCAGTACCTCCGGGTAGCCGGGCAGCAGCACGCGCGAATCACAGGCGCCGCGTACCGCACGCGGCAGGGCTGCGGCCACGTCGCCCAGGCCTCCGGCCTTGATGAAGTCGGCCATCTCGGTGGCGACGAACAACACGCGCTGTACCAGTTCCGGCAGCTGCAGTGGTTGCGAGTGGCCACGGCGGGTGCCGATCGGCACGAGCGAACCGGAAGAGGTCGCAACAGATGAAGCGGACTGGACAGCGCTGGCCATGGGAGGGTCTCTCGGGTGTTTCAGGCAGACGGACGCCAGCGGCGCCCTGATGGGCGCTGATGGTGGGGAGGAAGTCGACGCAGGACGTGGGGGACGTCAGCGAGAGGCTCAGGACGACAATAGCCCTGCATGCGATCAATCAACCGTGAAGCCATGGCGATTTCTTTGTGACAACACGTCATGAGCTCAGTACATGACATGCGCCCGCCGCCTGCCCGTGTCTCTCATGTAGAGCCGAGCCCACGCTCGGCTGCTGGCAATCCCGTTTGCCGCGTGAGCCGAGCATGGACTCGGCGCTACAGAGATTCTCCCTGCGACACCCGGTCGCAGGCCTTCGCGCCACGGGCTTGACCAATGTCAAACCGCCCGCCGCCGCGCGGGCGTATTCCTATGCAGGACCCGAACACGCCGGCGCGGCCGGCATCCACAAGGACCCTGCGATGAGCTACACCCCCGACAACGCCCAGCTGCTGAACGCCATGCAGAACGTCATGGTGATTTCCACCACCGACCTGCAGGGCAACATCACCTACGCCAACGACCTGTTCTGCACGCTCACCGGCTTCGCCCGCGAGGAACTGATCGGCCAGCCGCACAGCATCGTGCGCCATCCGGATGTTCCCAAGGCCGTCTACAAGGACATGTGGGACACCATCAAGGCCGGCAAGACCTGGACCGGCATCGTGCCCAACCTTGGAAAAGGCGGCGTGCTCTACGTGGTCGACACGACCGTGCAGCCGCTGTTCGACGCCGATGGCAACATCACTTCGTACATCAGCATCCGCCGCGTGGTGAACGACCTGATGCAGAACTACGACCTGGTCGAGTTCAGCAAGGAAAAGTTCGACGACTTCTACGAGGCCGCGTGAACGCCATCCCGACCAGTACGCCCTTCAGCCGCCTGCTGGTGGGTTTCGCGTCCGAGTCGGGCAATGCCCGCGCCCTGGCCCAGCGCCTGGGCGCGGATCTGCAGCCGCACGCGCCGCAGGTGCTTCCGTTCAACGACATCGACGTGGCCAGTCTCGGCCACGGCGATGTGCTGCTGGCGATCTCCAGCTCGTTCGGCGATGGCGAACCGCCGGCCAACGGCGAGCAGTTCTTCGAAACGCTGCGCCAGACCCCGACACTGAGTGGCCTGCGCTATGCGGTGTTCGGCCTCGGTGACACCGGCTACCCGAGCTTCTGCGGCTTTACCAAGGCGCTGGATGCCGCCCTGCGCGAGCGCCAGGCGCAGCCACTGCTGCGCCGCGTGGATGCCGACCTGGGCTACGAGCAGTTCTTCCAGCAATGGCAGCCGGTGCTGGGCCAGGTGTTGGATGGCGACCTCAACGCTGGCCAGGATCTGCACCTGCAGGTCACCGCTTATGGCGAAGACAATGCCTTTGCCGCGCCTATTCTCGAACGCCGCCGCTTGAACAGCAGCGACCCGGCGGCGTGGCACCTGCAGTTGGACATTGCCGGCAGCGGCATGGCCTACCGCGCGGGCGACACCCTGCACGTGGTGCCCGAGAACGACCCTGCCCTGCTGCAGGCATTGGCCGCTTGGTATGGTGACACCGCCGCCGTGGCCGCCCTGCATGATCGGGAGCTGCGCCTGCTGAGCAAGGGCGTGCTGCGCGAACTGGCCAGGCTCAGTGGCAGCGATGTACTGAAGGGCCTGTTGAAGGTCAGCCAGAAGCGCGAGCTGGACGCCTACCTGCACGGCCTGGACCTGCTGGACGTGCTGCAGGACCACGCCACCCCGGACAGCGTGCCGCTGGCCCGGCTGCGCGAACTGCTGTCACCGCGCCTGCCGCGTGCCTATTCCATCGCCTCGCACCCGTGCGACGACCAGCTGAGCCTGTGCGTGCGCGAAGTGCGCTACAGCCTGCGCGGCCGCGAGCGCTTCGGTACTGCCACCGGCAGCCTGCTGCATGGCGGCGACCATGCCCGTGTGTACTGCCGCTCCAACCCCGGCTTCCACCTGCCCGATACCGGCGAGGCACCGCTGCTGCTGGTCGGCACCGGTACCGGCATTGCACCGCTGATGGGCCTGATGCAGGAGCTGCAGGCCAACGCCCACGAGCGCGAGGTGCACCTGGTATTCGGCGAGAAGCACAGCAAGCACGACTACCTCTACCGCGAACAACTGCAGGACTGGCACACGCGTGGCGTGCTGACCGGCCTGCATACTGCGTTCTCGCGCGACGGCGCGGAAAAGGTCTATGTGCAGCATGTGCTGCAGCAGCGCGCCAGCGAAGTGCGCGATGTCCTGGCCCGCGGCGGGCATCTGTACCTGTGCGGCAACAAGCGCCACCTGGAAAGCGCGGTGCGCGAAGCCATCGATGCCATCGGTGGCGAAGGGCACTGGGACGCGCTGCGGGGCGAAGGTCGCACGCACTGTGAGTTGTATTGATCTGTTGATCCTGTAGAGCCGAGCATGGGCTCGGCTCTACAACCGCAGCTCAACCACCGACGATGCGACCATCCACCACGCGCGCCACCTGCTGGCCGAACATCGCCACATCCTGTGGATCGTGGCTGATCAACAGCAACGGGATCCCGGTCTTGTCCAGCACCGCCTCCAGCTCCTGGCGCAGGTGCTGGCGCAGGTCGTGGTCCAGAGCGGAGAACGGCTCATCCAGCAGCAGCGCCTGTGGCTGCGTCACCAAAGCCCGCGCCAGGGCGGTACGCTGACGTTGGCCACCCGATACCTGCGACGGCAGCAGATCGCCCACCGTGTCGATGCGGAATGCGTGCAACCACTGCTCCACCGCATCGATGCGCCGGCTGCGCGATGGATTGAACCAGCCGCGCTCCAGCCCGAACGCCACGTTCTGGCGCACGCTCAGGTGCGGGAACAACGCGTAGTCCTGAAAGACATAGCCCAACCGGCGGCGCTGCGGCGGCAGATCAACGCCGGTGGCCGCATCGAACAGGGTCTGCCCCTGCAGCCGTACATGCCCCTGCCCCGGCCGCAGCAGCCCGGCCACCGCCTTCAGGGTCAGGCTCTTGCCCGCGCCCGAGGGCCCGAACAGCACCACCTGGCGCTGCGTGCACTGCAGCGCGACATCCAGCACGAATTCCTGCCCTGCTGCCAGCAGGCGGCGCTGCACCTGCAGGTCAAGCCACATCGCGCAGCTCCCGGCGAGGTCCGCCCACCAGCCGCGCAGCCAGCAACAGGATCACGATGCAGACCACCGAGGTCAGGATCACCAGCGCGTTGGCCTTGCCATCCTGACCGGCCTGCACCGCCTCGTAGATGGCGATCGACAGCGTCTGCGTGCGGCCGGGAATGCTGCCGGCCACCATCAGCGTCGCGCCGAATTCGCCCATCGCGCGTGCAAACGCCAGCAACAGTCCGGCAAGAATGCCGCGCCAGGCCAGCGGCAACGTGATGCGGAAGAACACCGCTGCTTCGGACACTCCAAGCGTGCGCGCGGCCTGCTCCAGCTGACTGTCCACTTCCTCGAACGCCGCGCGTGCCGGCTTGAATACCAGCGGCAGCGAAGCCACTGCCGCGGCGATCACCGCTGCCTGCCAGGTGAACACGAGGTTGATGCCGAACCAGGACTGCAGCCACGCGCCGATCGGGCCGTTGCGGCCGATCAGCACCAGCAGGTAGTACCCCAGCACCGTCGGCGGCAGCACCATCGGCAAGGTCAGCAACGAATCCAGCAGCTCACGGCCGGGAAAACGCCGACGCGCCAGCAGCGCGCCCAGTGCCACGCCCAGCACCAGATTGATCGCGGTGGCCCAGCCGGCCACCTTCAGCGACAACCCCAATGCGCTCCAGTCCAGATCCATGCCTCAGGGCTTGCCGAACCCGTGTTTGGCCAGGATCGCCTGGCCCTGTGCCGAACGCACGAAGGCGGTGAAGCGCTTGGCTTCCGCCTGCTGTGGGCTGGCCTTGACCACGGCCAGCGGATAGGCAATGCGCCCAGACACCGGCACCGCAAAGGCGCGGCGCACCCGGTCGGGCATCGCCTGCGCATCGGTGGCATAGACGAAGCCGGCGTCCACTTCACCGCGCGCCACGTAATCCAGCGACTGACGAACGTTCTGGGTGGTAATGGTCTTGCCCTGCACCGACGGCCACAGGCCTGCCGCTTCCAGCGCACTCTTGGCATAGCGGCCGACCGGCACGCTGTCCGGGTTGCCCAGCGCAACGCGCTGCACACCGGCACCGGCCAGGTCCTTCAGGGTGCGCGGCGCGGCCTTGGCCTGCGGCGGCACCACCACCCACAGCGCATTCACCGCAAACACCTCGCGGCTGCCGGCCGCCAGCAGATCCTGCCGCTGGGCCTGGTCCATCGTGGTTTCATCGGCCGAGGCGAACACATCCACCGGCGCGCCACGGCTGATCTGCTGCAGCAGCACGCCGGAGGCGGCGAAGTTGAAATCGACCCTGGTTCCCGGGTGCGCCTTCTCATACGCCGCGCCGAGTTCGCGGAAGCTCTCGGTCAGGCTCGATGCCGCCGACACCGTCAGCTCAGCCGCCCAGGCCGGCACCGTGGCCAGCAGTCCCAGCAACAACAATGCCGCTCGCTTCATGCCCAGCCCTCTGCCTGATCAGTCCAGTCCGGCCTCCCGGGCTACGGCCAGTTCCGCCAGCCGGTCCGGGTCCAGCAACAGCATCTCACGTTGGTTCACCGCAATCACACCCTCTTCGCTCAAACGGCGCAGCACGCGGCTCACCGTCTCCGGCGCCATCCGCAGGTAGTTGGCGATTTCGGTGCGGGCCATGCTCAGGTTGAATCGGGTCGCCGAGAAGCCCCGCCGGGCATAGCGCTCGGAAAGATCCAGCAGGAACGCCGCCATGCGCTCCTCGGTGCGATGGTTGGCGGCCAGCGTGGCCACCTTGCCGATCTCGGCGCTGAGCAGGCTGAACAGCCGCGCCTGCAGCCCCGGCATGCGGGTGGCCAGCAGGCTCAATCGCGGGAACGAGATCCGGCACAGGTAGACGGTGTCCAGCGCCACGGCGTTGCACGGGAAGCGCGCGCCGTGGATGGCATTGAGCCCGATCACCTCGCCCGGCAGGCTGAAACCCAGCACCTGCTCGTTGCCCTGGCTGTCATCGACAAAGGTCTTGACCATGCCCGCGCGGACCGCTGCGATCGAATCGAACGGATCGCCCGCACGGAAAAGATAGTCGCCGGCCTGGAACGGGCCGACGTGGTCGACCAGCACATGAAGCTCGCCCAGCGCGGTCTTGTCGTAGCCCTGCGACATGCAGGCGTCGGAGAACGCACAGGTACTGCAGAAGTGCAGCGCGTCACCGTCATCGGCCGCTGCCGGATTGGGCGTAGCCGGTCGGGACGCAGAGGGAGCGGAGGGGTTCAGGGGCATTGCAGCAACGCAGGAACGAAAGCCGTCATCATACGACAGCGGGGCGCCCCACCCTGCGCACCATGCGCCTACTCTGGCGCAGGTTCAGAACGCCGCTGCGGGCCACGCTGGCGCATGCTGTCGCGCACGTCCACGTCGAACTGCAGCTGCAGCATGCTGTCATCGTCCAACGCGATACCGAAGCCCAGGCCATCGCGGCAGGGCAGCCGCCCCGCCAGCGACTCGACGGCGTGGCGTGGCAGCACCAACCGGCAGAATGTCCCGCCATCGAGCAGCACCGCCTGATCGCCAGCATGCAGCGACAGCGCTGCGCCCCAGCCACCGCTGCCACCAAAGCGCGTCAGGTTCTCCACCGATTCACCGGCCAGCAGTCGTGCCAGTTCTTCTTCACCCACGCGCAGGCGCATCGATTGCTGTTGCAGCTGGACCTTCATGCTGTGATGGACTCCCATTCCGACGGGGTATTGCAGTTGAGCAGCAACGCCTGATCCTCCGGCGCCAGCGGCAACCGTGTCACGCCCAGGCGTTCCTGCAGGGCGCGCAGTGAACGGCGCGCCGTCGGGTCATCGATCAAGGCCTGCAGCACGCGGCGGCAATGATCATCGATCTGCAACCGCATCGGCAATGGTTCATCGGCGAACACCGCGCAGGCAGTGTCTTCCGCCAGGCGCAGTCGCTGCAGCAGTGCCGCGCTCAACCGTGGCGTATCCACCGGCACTACCCAGGCAGGGCCATCAGGCATCTGCATCGCCACGCTATAGAGGCCGCCCAGTGGTCCGCAGCGCGCAACCCGATCCGGGATCCCGCCAAACGCCGGGTAGTCACCGCTGACCCAGACCTCGCGCGCGCCCGCCTGCTTCAACAGGCCGCGCATGTGTTCCAGCAATGTGCGCCCCTGCCAGGGCAGCAGTGCCTTGTCGCGGCCCATGCGCGCGGACAGGCCACCGGCCAGCACGATGCCGTTGATGGTTCCATTCATGGTAGAGCCACGCCATGCGTGGCTGCGCCCACCGGATTCATCGGGAGAGCCTCATCCACGCATGGCGTGGATCTACTGGACACGGCGCCCTGCTAAGGGCGCGGTCAATGCCCGTGGTCATGTGTGTGTTCATGGGAGTGCGAAGCTTCGCCGTCGGCATGGCACAGGCTGCAACCTTCGCTCCACTGGCTGTCGCCGTCTTCGTAATGCTCCTGCTTCCAGATCGGGCACTGGTGCTTGACCACCTCGATCAACTGCCGGCAGGCCCGGAACGCCTCGTCACGGTGCGGGCTGCCGGCGGCCACCACCACCGCCACATCACCAATGCCCAACCGGCCCTTGGCATGCGCCACGTACAGCTTCAGCTTCGGACCGAACGTGGCCTCGACCTCGGCCGCCAACCGCTTGAACTCGTTCAGCACCAGCGGTTCGAACAGATCGTAGGTGATCCCGGTCACCCGCCGGCCCACATTGACGTCACGCACCTTGCCGATGAACACATCGATGCCGCCGAAGCCGGGATCGGAGACCGCCGCGATGCCTTCGGCCGGATCGATCGCCGCCTGCGCGCGGTCCACGACCTTGGCGATGATCTTCTCGCTCATCGCTCAGCCCCCACTTACCGGCGGCAGGATCGCCACCCGGCCGTCGTCGGGCAGCGCGTCATGGTCGCGCAGCACGCGTTGCTGATCGGCGAACGCCGAGTAATCCAGCAAGCCGGCACGGAAACCCGGCCACCGCACCGGCAGCAGCTCACGCAGCGCCTGGCGCAGATCGGCCACAGTGCCGCCAGCCACTTCCACCGCGATTTCGCGGCTGGCGTCCAGATCGGAAAACGCACCGAACAACTGCAGATTCACCTGTCTCATCACGACTCCTGGCTCGCCAGCTGCACGGGGTTCTGATGACCCCAGCCCTGCACGCGCACTGGCGTGCCGGCAGCGACCACGCCGCCCTCGCCTTCCAGCACCACCCAGGCGTTGGCCTGCAGCATGGACATCAAACGGAACGACTCCTGCCCGGCCAGCACGCGCGCACTCAGGCGGCCCTGCGCGTCCACTTCCACCCGCGCCCGCGCATGGAAGCGCAGGCCCGGCGGCGTGCGCACGTCGGCCTGCAGGGGCAACGTCAACACCTGCTCGGGTGCCAGCCCCAGCAGGCGGCGCAGCACCGGCTCGACGAAGAAACGCTGGCCCACGGCGGCCGACACCGGGTTGCCCGGCAGGCCGAAATACAGCGCGCCATTGGGCAGCACCGCGAACAGCAACGGCTTGCCGGGGCGGATCGCCACCTTGTGGAACACGATGCGCGCCCCCCGGCCGCGCAGCGCGTCGGGAATGAAATCGTAGCGGCCGGCCGATACCGCGCCAGTGCTGATCAACAGCTGCGCACCCGCGTCCAGCGCTTCATCCAGTACCGCGTTGAACGCGGCCACCTCATCGCCCACCGTGCCCTGCCAGACCACCTCGGCACCGGCGGCCTGCAGGCGGCCGACCAGGTACGGCCGGTTGCTGTCACGGATCTGGCCGGATTCCAGCGTCTGCGCCGCCTCGGTCACAAGTTCCTTACCGGTGGCGATCACCGCGGCCCTCGGCCGCGCCACCACCGCCACCTGGCCCACGCCGATCGCATGCAGCAGGGTGCGCGCGTTGATGTCCAGCACCTGCCCGGCCTGCAGCACACGCTCGCCGTCGCTCACATCCTCGCCGCGCAAGCGCACGTTCTGGCCGGGCTTCACCGATGCTTTCAGGGCGATGCGGATCGGGCGGCCGCCCTCGCTGGCGAGGATGTCCACGTTCTCAACCGGTACCACCGTATCCAGCCCAACCGGCATGCGCGCACCGGTCATGATTTCCCAGGCCCCTTCGCCGCCCTCGGCGCCGGCATCGCCGGCCGCCTGCCAGCCCTGTACCGCGAATTCGGTACCGGCCTCGAACGCCGCGCCGTTGGCGCGCAGCGCGAAGCCGTCCATTGCCGAATTGTCGAACGGCGGCAGCGACTGCCCGCTGTGGATGTCACCGGCCAGGGTGCGGCCACCGGCCTCATGCAGCGGCAGACGCTCGGCCGGCAGCGGCGTGGCCGCGTCCAGCAGGTGCTGCAGGGCTTCGCTGTAGGCAATCATCAGTGGCCACCACCATCGACCATCGCCAGGGCGTGGCCCAGCACCGGCGCCAGAATATCGAGGCACTGCGCCGCCGCCTTCGGGCTGCCGGGCAATGCGAACACCAGCATGTTGCCCAGCTGCACCACCTCGGCGCGGCTCAACCAGGCCATCGGCGTGTGCTGTGCACTCAGTGCCC
The DNA here is from genome assembly GCF_013004645.1 of Stenotrophomonas africana. Lineage (GTDB taxonomy): Bacteria > Pseudomonadota > Gammaproteobacteria > Xanthomonadales > Xanthomonadaceae > Stenotrophomonas > Stenotrophomonas africana. The sequence continues at coordinate 376,935 of NZ_JABEME010000003.1, forward strand.
GCACCATCTGCGCCAGGCCATGCACCGGCCGCGCATTCAACGAACGCAGCGCCTCCGGGGTCAGGTCACGCGGGCCCAGCCCGGTACCGCCGGTACACAGGCACAAGCGCACGCCGTCGGCTGCCAAGGCCAGCAGGCGGCCCGCCAATGGCTCGATGCCATCGGGCAAGACCTCGGCGACCACCACCTCGCCACCCAGCTTCTTCAGCCCGGTCACCAGGGTCGGTCCAGAGATATCCTCATAGGTGCCTTCGCTGGCGCGATCGCTCAGCGTGATCACCGCGCAGGCCGCGCCCTCCAGGCCCTTCGGCGCACGCGGCTTGAAACGCGCGCGCTCCGCATCGTCCATGCCGTCGGGGTGCAGCCAGACACCGCGCTTGCCGCCTTCCTTGAACAGCAGGCGGATGCCTTCGATGCGCAGGGCCGGTTCCACCGGCTTGCTCAGGTCGTACAGGGTCAGCAGCGCCGCGTTGACCCCGGCCAGCGCCTCCATCTCCACGCCGGTGCGCGCCTCGCTGGCGCACTCGCACCACACGCGGATCGCCTGCCGTTCCGGTACCGGCGCGCAGAACACCTGCACCAGTTCCAGCGGCAGCGGGTGGCACAGCGGCATCAGCATCGAGGCCATCTTGGCGCCCTGCAGGCCGGCAATCTCGGCCATCACCAGCGCGTCGCCCTTGGGCAGGCGGCGCTCGACGATCAGCGGATAGGCCACAGGACCGGCATGCAGCTCGCCCACCGCCACCGCACGGCGGCGGGTGATGCGCTTGTCGCGGACATCGGCCATGTGGAAGGCCGCATTCAATTCCCCACTCATCGTGTTGCTCATCCTCCAATGGAGGCCAGGTGCGGGGTCAGCCCGGTCTGGCCCTGGTGCAGTCCATGCCCGGCCGCTTTCAGGCCAAGCTGGGTGGTGATGCGTGCCAGCAGCGCGTCTTGGTCCTCGTCGCGCTGCAGCAGCGGGCGCAGCGGTACGCCGAACTCGCCGAACAAGCACAGCCGCAGGTCGCCCTTGGCGGTCACCCGCAGGCGGTTGCAGCCCTTGCAGAAGTCACGCGAATACGGCGCGATGATGCCGATGCTGCCCCGATGGTCGGGGTGGCCGAACTCGCGTGCAGGACCGGCATCGGCGGCGCGCGGACGCTCTTGCCAGCCCGCGGCCAGCAGCTGCTCGACCACCACGTCGGCGCGCAGGTGGTGGCGCTGGAAATAGGCTTCGTTGTCGCCGGTGCGCATCAGTTCGATGAAGCGCACGCTGAAGGGCCGGTCACGCAGGTAGTCCATCCACTGCGGCAGCTCGTCGTCGTTCAGGCCACGCAGCAGCACCGCGTTGAGCTTGATCGCCGGCAGGCCCAACGCCTTCGCCAGGGCCAGGCCCTGCTGGATCTCCGGCAGGCGGTCGTGCCCGGTGATGGTGTGGAAACGCTCGCGTTGCAGGCTGTCCATGCTCACGTTCAGCGCGGTCAGGCCGGCCCGGTGCCAGCCCGGCAGGCGCCGCGGCAGCAGCGTGCCATTGGTGGTGATGGCCACCTTGCGGATACCCGGCACCGCCGCCACGGTGGCGATGATCTCATCCAGGTCCTTGCGCAGGCTGGGCTCGCCACCGGTCAGGCGGATCTTGCTCATGCCCAGCGCGGCAAACGCACGCACCAGGCGCGCGATCTCATCCACCTGCAGGAAGCGCGGGCGGCCATCGGCCTGGTAACCATCGGGCAGGCAGTAGCTGCACCGGAAGTTGCAGGCTTCGGTGAGCGACAAGCGCAGGTACGGAAAGCTGCGTCCGAAACCGTCGGTGAGTTGGCTCATGGCTGTTCCGCCTCCTGGTACCACCCTGCAGCCCTGCCCCTGAACGGGTTGTCGACCCCAGCCCGCAGAGTGCGCTGGGGCGTTGAAAGCGTCAACCCGGGAGGCACGCAGCCTGAATTGGCGCCACCTGTCGCGATAGGCCCTCCCCGCCCGTCCCGTTCGCCGTGGCAACCTCGACACCTGTCGCAGATTGCACGATGCGGGCGGATCCCCACGCCAGCCAGCGCTGGCGGTGCTCAACTGCATGTGAGAATGCCAAAAGCGTCTCCAATCGAGTGATGTTTGCAACTCTTCTGATTGGCATTGCACAGCGCCAGGGGCTCAGATGGGCGTGCCACCGGAAAAGGGGTGGCCGGGCTTCGAATCCCGTGTTGGCTTTGAGTAAGTGCGCTTGCCAGCCGGCGTCACCATGCGTGGCGCCGGCTGGCAATCCGTCTGCCGGCTATGGCGGGCGGTGCGTTGGGGGCGTTCGCGCCCGCCGGCTTGAAGCCAACCCGGATTCGAACCACGTACCGCCCGCCACCTTTCGGGTGGCGGCTACCGATTGCCCTGCACGGAGCCTTGCCATGAACGAATCGGACTTCCCGCATCTGCACGCCTACCGCAGCACCGCCCGCGACGACGGTTCGCCACAGGCTGCGCCTGCAGTGGACAGAAACATCTTCATTGCCAATCTCAACCGCATCGGCTCCGGTGCAGCAGCCGACGGACAACCCTGGCCGGAGCGGCATCAACTACCCGGCCGCTGCCTGGCCCTCGCCGATGCCGATTGCGCACTGAACGGGTTGCGGGTGGTGCTGGAAATGCTGCTGGCGGCGGAACGCACCCGGCAGAACGGCGAACCGGAAGAGTACGTGGGCGACCGGGTGATGGAGGGGTTGGTCATGGCCTGCCAGTCGTTGTGCGCGCAGGCGGTGGGGCGGTTGCAGATTGATCCGTAATGGCAGCGGACGATCAGGCTGCTCCCTCCATCATCCGACATAGGCTCTTTCATCGCGCGAGCGATTGTTGCCTGCCCGCCCGACATGCCAGCGGCGTAGCGCCCTTGTCCGGTGGAATCGCGAGTACATTCCAGCGCTCGGCCAAGGTGCGTTCGACACGGGAAGAAAATGACTGGGCCTCGGCAGGCTTCCTCCCTTCAGAGAAGCCGATGGCTATTTCGAAGCGATCCAATCCGAGGTTCCCCGCCTCCAGTCCGGAGCCATCTTCCCGCTTGACTCCGACGTAGACGACAGGACGCTTCACGTCCACCTTTGACCTGGCAAGCTGGCGATCCAATTCAGCACTGCCATCAAAGAACTGCATTCTTTCGTCCTTGGCGATAGCGCTGAGGGTCTGCTTGAACAGATCCAAGCCCTCTTGGTCGTGCACGCAGAACTGGATCATCTTGAAGGGCCGTTTTCCGATGGCGCAAGCGCCATCGGATAATCCAAATCCCACTCCAATCAGAAGTACCACTGTCAGGAGCTTTACCATCAACGTGGCCCAACGATGCAAAGCGTTGCGGCCAATGTCGCCGCCGGACCAAAAATCAGGAAACCAAGCGCATCGTTGAGTATCGGATTGGGCCCGGATCCTTCGCCCACGATTGTGATCTGCGAGCCGATTCCCAGCGGCCCAGGCGCCACCTTCCACGATACCGTACCCGGATGGAACTGATGGCCCGGACGGGTTGAATTTACGATCGTCATGTTCTTTGAGTCCACCCACTGAGTAATGTGGTTTCGTCCACCGTTCCCGACAAGCTCAACGTCCGGAGTGAACCCCTCTCGGGCCGGCGGCGCACCTGGAGCACTTACCACTCTCGCAGCTCTGAATGCGGACTGCGGAGAGCAGAAACTGAATCGATCAATGCGGTAGACGTGATCATCCTCGCACAGACCAAACGGATCAGCAGCACCAAGCGGACCCGACGATACGTATGCGTAAGTCGTCATCCCCGCGCTCAGCCCGAGTGGGTCGCTCTGCGAGTACCGCCCCACTGCGGGGTCATACTCGCGCTGGTAGTTGTAGAACAGCCCACTCGCATCCGTCGCCTGCTGCCCGGCGAAGCGCAGCGCCAGCTCGAACGCCACACCGTCACCATCCGGGTCAGCACTCGGAATCTGGTTGCCGAATACTTCGCTCTTGTTGCTCCACTCCCACATCGTGACATCCCGCACCGGATCAATCACTACACGTGGCGTACCCAGATGATCCGGCTGGACGTAGGCCAGCTCCGGCACGCCGGTACTCGGCACATTGATCAGCGCCACCGGGTAGTTGTCCAGCCAGATGGCCTGCTGCTGCGCCTGGCCAGTGGCTGAGTAGTTGCCCAGCCACTGCCCTGCTTCGTCGTACAGCGTGATCTGGGCAGTTCCACCGGTCGGGGTGCGCAGCACGCGCTCCCCACGATGGTTGTAGGCGTAGCTTTCAAGTACGGCATTGCCCTGCTTCACCGCGTTCATGCGGTTGGCATCGTTGTAGGTGAACGCCTTGCTGCCAATACCGGTGGTGTTGCCCGCTGCGTCATGGTTGCGTGCTTCGCCATCCACCGCAGTCAGGCGATGGCTGGTTGCTGGATAGGTGTAGCTGGCAGTGCCCGCCGAAGTGGTCAGCGAAGTGCGATTACCCGTGGTGTCGTAGGCATAGGTTTCGATCGGCGTGCCGGTCGTACCGTCCTGGGTCTGGGTCAGGCGGCCCAGCGTGTCGTAGGCGTACTTGGCCAGCACCGTCGAGCCTGTGCCGTTCTTCAGTTCGGTGATCGAACCGACCGGGTCGTAGCCATAGCCCAGCGACAGGCCGCCTGCGGCCGGGTCATGCACCGCCTGCGGGCGATAGTCCAGATCCAGCGGACGCTGCAACTGGCGGCCATTGCCGTAGGTCCAGCCAGTGGCCGGGCCGAAGGCCGCGTAGGTCACGTTGTTCACCACGATCTGGCGCGCCTGGCCGGTTCGGGTCAGGCCGACCTGGCTGATGCGGCCCTGAATATCGCGCACGTAGTCGGCCACGGTGCCGTCGGGGTAGGTCAACGCGCTCAGGCGACCCGACTTGCTGTAGGCATAGCGCAGCGTGCTGGCGACACCATTAACGGTCTGCACCTTGCGGGTGACCTGCCCGAAGCGGTCATGGCAGTACTGGGTGCTGCCATTGGCGTGCAGCACCTGCCCCAGACGCCCCTTGGCGAAGCGCTCGTCTGCGGCGCAGGCTGCTGGCGCCACGTCATAGCTGTAGCCCACATCCAGATTTGGGTCTGGATAAGCGATGCCGATCAGGCGGTTGAGTGCATCGTAGTGATAGGTGGCGGTGACGCCGCGTGCATCGGTAGCTGTCTTGCGGTTGCCTGCCGCATCGACGGTGAAGCTGCTGGCGCCACTGTCCGGGCTGACCTGCCCGATCAGATTACCGAAACCGTTGTAGGCGTAGGTGGTGTGCAGTCCCTTCGGGTCGGTGATCTGGGTGACTTGGTCCAGCGCGTTGTACTGGCTGCGGATCTCCGCCGCCACGCCGCCGAGGTCCTGCAGGGTCTGGGCCAGGCGGTTCAGCGGATCGAACTGCTGGCTGGTCACGCGCTGCAGGGCGTCGATCACGGTCTGCGGGTTGCCGTTGGCATCGTACGCAAAGCCGGTGGCGTGATTGCCTGCGTCCTTCAGCGCGGTCAGCTGGCCGAGCGTGTTGAACGTCCTTGCCAGGGTGCGACGCAGGGTGCCGCCGGTATCCAGCGTGTCTTCCTTGAGGCGGTTGCCGGCGTTGTCCAGCGTGTAGTGAATCGTGTTGCCTACGTTGTCCTCGATGTCAGTCAAGCGCAGGGCAGCATCGTAGACGTAGGAAACGCTACTGCCATCCGGCTCGGTGATTTTCTGCACCTGGCCGGTTGGCCAGTAGCTCAGCTGGGTAACGCGGTCCTCGGCCATGCTGGCACCGCGTACGGTGATCGAAGTCGGCCAGCCGCGGGCATGGTAGGTGTAGTCGGTGACCACGCCGTTGGCGTCCTTGACCGACAACGGCCGCCCGAACGCGTCGTAGGCCAAGGTCTCGACCGTCTGGCCCAGCGCATTAGTCACGCTGCGCAGGTCGCCCTTGCGATAGCTGCAGGCGCCATTGGCCGCGCATCCCGCATCATCCGCCGGGTAGTAGGCGTAGGTAACGGCATCAGCCACATCCGTGCGCGGGCCATCCACGCTCTTCAGCAACCCTTCCACGGGGCAGCTGCCTGCAGCAGCCACGTCCGCGGCTTCGCAGTAGGTATAGCTGGTAATGCGCGTCTGGCCGGACGCGGTGTCGGTTACCGTGTTGGTCGTTGGCTGGCGCCGGGCATTGAAGGCCGTGCGGGTTTCGCGGCTGCCAATCCGGGTGGTCAGTACCGCATTGGTTTCGATGTCGCGCGCGGTGGTCACCACACGCTGTTCGGGCAGGCCGACCGCTTCGGTCACGGTATGGATGCTGACGGCGCGACTGCTCACCGGATCGGTGCCCTGCGCATAGGTGTGCTTGGTCTGGATACCGCGGCGATCGGTGTAGGTATCCAGGCGCCGGCGGAAGTCGACACTCTGGTCGTAGTAGGTTCGGCTGACAGTTCCCTGCGAATCCGTCAGGCCGGTCACCTTGCGCGACGGAGCGCTATCGCCGCCGGGTGTCAGGGTGTAGTCGGTCTGCCGCCCCAGCGCGTCGGTCACCACCGCACCGCCATTGGGGCTGTAGGCCAGTGTCACACCATCGGCACCGCCAGCGTGTTGACTGGAAATGACACGACCGTCGGAATCATAGACAAAGGTGCTGTAGCGACGCCCATCTTCCGCCGTAATGCCGGTCAGGTGCTGGGGGAAATCCTGGTTCTCATAGTGATACGTGCGCACGCCGCCACCCGCATAGGTCACCGTAGCAACCTGGTTCTGCGGCGTGTAGGTATAGGTGGCGAGCGGAATGCCTTCGACCAGCACCGAACTGATCAGCGCCTCATAGTCGTTGGACTGATAGACGAACTCCAGTGTGCGGCCACTGCTGTGGGTGACGGCCGCAAGGCGGTCGCTGTCGTCGTAGATGTAGGTCAGAGACGTGCCATCCGGGAAGCGCTTGGCGGTCAGACGCCCGTCCGCGCCGAAGATCGAGATGGAGCCCGCCGAATACAGTGTCCAGTTGCCGTTCTGGACGAGACGATCACCACTGTCGTCGTCCGCCTCATAGGCTTGCCCGATTTTCTTGAATGCCCTTTGGAAACCGGTACTTTCAATGATGCCAACACTGTCAACACCATCCAGTGCCAGTTGGGCGCCCAGCGAATGGGTCCAGCCATGACCGAAGCCACCGGAGGACGTGGAGATGCCGGAGTGATAGAAACGCGTCAGTGCGATCCAGCCAAGATCGAAGTCCCGCGCGATCTCATACTTTTCACCGGTCTTGACATCGCAGGGGTTGCCGACATTGCCGTCGCAGGTACCGCCGTTGGAAGCCGGGTCATTGTCGGGAATCGGACTCATGTTCGCCGCTGTATCGTTGCGGGACATGGGGCAGCTACCGGTGCCGCCGTGCTTGTCGCACTTCTGCGACTTCGAGGTGATGGTCGCAACGAATTCTTCGCTGACGCAGGCGTTGTGCTTGTTGGACCACTGCGTAAGCGGAATCGGGCAGTTCAAGCGCCGGGTACGCGCGACCGCCACCGTTCCGGTGTACGGCGTGCAGGGTGATTCAGCCGTATTGTTGCCAGCCATTGAAGTCAGATCGTAGTAGCGCGACTCGATGACACCTTCCTGATCGGGCGAAGCCGCAAACCAATCGCCTGAAGGAGTGACTGCCGCACCAGGGCACACGGGATTGCTGGCCTGTTGGTCCGCGAGAAAATCGGCAACCATCGCCTCTTCCGTCGGGAATATGTCACGCCCTATGTAGGACCAGTCCGGGTCGGTGGGCTGCGTCTTTCCCATCCAGTAGGTAATCGACGTGTTTCCGTTCAAGTCCACGACTTTCGACTTGATCTTGTCGACAGACTGCCAGCCGAACTGGAACTCCGGCGGGAACGGGCTGGGTGCGGGAAGGCTCTTGATCGCCTGCACCGCCTGCTGCTGGGTCTTGTACTGCGTCGAATTGCCGCCGGGCTGCGAGATACGCCAGGTGATCCTGCTTTCCTGCGCCTGTGCCACTGCGGGGGCGAAGCAGCCAACGGCAACGATCGCCAGCACGGCACACGAAATGGTCTTCAGTCGTTCCAACATCCCTGTTCTCCTTCCTGGACGAACACAGCGCCGGCGGGAACGAGAACGCGGAGCTGAGCCCCGCGTCATGCTTCGGATCGTCCCTGGTCCGGAATGCGGCAGTGCCACATACCGCCTTTATCGTTGAGGACGCTTGCACATTCAAGTGTGGAGTCGCGTAACCGATCACAGATTCAAGCATCCAACGCCGTTCAGCGGACTACGCCCTGTCGCATGACTTCCTGCACGGGGAATTGGTGTTATACATAACTACATTACCAGCACGACTTGTCGCGAGGTCGGCAGGCTGTGGCACTCCGCTGCAGACCTGACCCATCGGAAGGGCTGGCACGCGTCACGGCCCAGGGGAATGGCAATGAAAAGCAGCCGAGTGACGTTGTGGGCGCTGGCCGCCATGATGGCCACAGTGGGCACCGCGCACGCAGGGGAAATCCAGGTGCAACGAGGCGCTTACGCACTGCAGGCCGAAGAGACGGGGGCCGGCCCGATCACCGTGGTCTTTGAATCCGGTTTCGGGCAGGGCGCGGGCGCCTGGAATGAGGTGGTTGCGGGTCTGGGGAGCGACTACCACAGCATCACCTACGCCCGTGCAGGACTCGGCAAGTCCGGCAGCGACGGTAACCCCAAGCGCATCGATGCGCATCTGGCCGACCTCACGGCAGTGATCGATACGCTCGCACCCGGTCGCCGCGTTGTGCTGGTGGGTCATTCCTATGGCGGCCTGCTGGCCACGGAGTTTGCACGCCGCCATCCGGAGCGCCTGCAGGGCCTGGTACTGGTGGATCCGGCCACGATGGGGCAGCGCCATGCGTTCAAGCAGGCCGACAGTGCCCGCGTGCAGGCAGACGATGCCCAGCTGCGGGCAATGCTGCCGCCGGCCATGGCTGCCGACTACGCCGTGCTGACCGAACAACTGGATGCACCCGGTGCGGAGACCCCGCGCACGATGCCGGACGTGCCGGTGGTGCTGCTGACTGCAACCCAGCTGGCTGCCGAACCGCTGTTCTTCGAGGAAACCGCAGCGGGCAAGGCACTCTGGAAGGCGCAGCACGCCCTGCTCTTCTCGGGCTTCACGCGTGGCTCGCATCGCTACCTGGCAACCGGCCACACCCTCCAGCGCGAGGACCCCGCTGCGGTGGTGGCCGCGATTCAATCCGTCTCCGGCACCTTGAAGTAGCCGTTCCAGGCAACGGCTTTCCGGGTTGCTCCCTGCTACTGCCCACGCAGGCGCACCGCAAAGTACCGCGTCGGGGAAAGGCCAAGCGCCTTCTTGAACATCGTGATGAAGGCCGTCACCGACTCATAGCCCAGCGTCTCGGAAACGCGTTGTACTGGGGCACCACCGGCGAGTTCACGAATGGCGATGAGCAGATGCAGCTGCTGCCGCCAGCGCCCGAAGGACAAACCCGTTTCTCGCTCAATCAGCCGGGTCAACGTGCGCTCGCCCAGGGCCAGGCGCACGGCCCACTGGCGGATGGTGCTGCGGTCTGCCGGATCAGCCGACAATGCCGCAGCCAATGCACGCACCTTCGGGTGATCGCTGACTGGCAACGACAGATGCTCGGCCGGCATCTGCACCAGTTCGTCCAGCAGCACCCGCGCGAGCCGATCGATGTGGCTGCCATGCGGGTAGTCCAGCGGCGCATCGGCCAGGTGCAGGATCATCTCGCGCAGCATCGGGGAGATCGCCAGCGTCACGCACTGAGCAGGCAGTTCGACGACGCCAGGCTCGACGAACAGGTAGCACAGGCGCGCGTTGGCGGTGGCGCGATTGCTGTGCGGCATGCCGCCCGGAATCCAGACACCACACTGGGGCGGCACGATCCACAGCGCGTTGGCCACTTCGCAGGTCACCGCCCCGTGCAACGCAAGAATGAGCTGGCCCTTGCGGTGCTCATGCACGGGAATCTCCGCGTCGTGCTCGGCTACCTGCAGGCGGCTGGCGACCGCCGGGCGATCGGTCTCGTCCGGGTCCAGGTCAAAGCCGGGGAGCGAAATGCGAGCCATTCTCACATTGACCGGTTTTAGCGATTGATTGTCATTGTAGCGAAATTCGCCAGTGCGGCCGATCACTAGCATGACCCGCATGCACCTCCCCACACCTTTCCTTCCCCACCTGTTCCAGGCATTTGCCCGGTTGAAAAGCCCTGCCCTCCGGACCGACCAGGAGGCGGTGCTGTTCTCGCTCAAATGCCTGCTCGCCGCCTCGCTGGGGCTGTATGTCTCTCTGCGGATCGGCCTGAACCGCCCGTTCTGGGTGGTCGGCACGGTCTATCTGGTGTCGCAACCGCTGTCCGGCGCAACGCTCAGCCGCGGACTGTTCCGTCTGCTCGGTACCGTGGGCGGGGCCGTCGCCACCGTCGCGCTGGTGCCACGCTTCGCCAATGAACCCCTGGTGCTGAGCGCCGCGCTCGCCACGTGGATGGCCCTGTGCCTGTATCTGGCGATGCTCGACCGCACGCCACGTGCGTACGCGTTCCTGCTGGCCGGCTATACCACCAGCCTGATCGGGTTTCCTGCGGTGATGGTGCCGGGAGACGTGTTCACCATTGCCATCACGCGGGTGCAGGAAATCGCCATCGGCATCCTGGCCGCCACGCTGGTACATGCGTTGGTGTTGCCGCGCCGGGTCTCGATGCGCGTGCACGCACGGGTTGCTGCCGTGCTGGAAGATGCGGAACGATGGACACGCGACCTGCGCGCCAGTGCATCGGACACGGTGCTGGCGACGGACCGCTCGAAAGTGGCAACCGACCTGCTCGAACTGCATGTGCTGTCGATCCACCTGCCCTTCGACAGTGCCCACGGCGTGGCCCAGGTACAGATCCTGCGCGCCCTGCATGACCGGATGCTGGACGTACTGTTGCTGTCCAGCGCGGTGGAAGATTCCATCACCCGGCTGCGTTCACCACAGGCCGGCGCGATGGATGCAACGGGCTGGCGCGATCTGCTGCAGGCCAGCCTGGTCGCGCAACAGGCCGAGCTCGACCTCGCCCACGCCGACTGCCGCGTACTGCAGGCGCAACTATGCGCTGCCCGCCCCGACTGGCGCCTGCATGTACCTGCTCGCCTTGCGCGACATGCACAGGGTGCGGTACTTCACCGGGATCATCGGCTCGCCCTGCGCAGCGCGCTGGGCGCGTTCGTCGGCATCCTGCTGAGCTGCGTTCTGTGGATCGTTACCGGCTGGTCGGACGGCGCCACGGCGGTGTCCATCATCGGCACGGCGTGCGTGCTGTTCGGCACGATCGAAGCGCCTGCGCCGCATGTCATGCGCTATCTGGTGGGGTCGTTGATCGGCGTTGCCGTCGGCCTGCTCTACGGTCTACTGATCTTCCCCGCGCTCTCCGATTTCGTCGGCCTGATTGCCGCGCTCGCGCCGGTGCTGCTGCTGTGCGGATCCTTCCTGGCCCGGCCACCCTTCACCATGGCTGCCCTGGGCGTGGTGCTGACGTTTCCGCTCATCGCCGGCCTGGGCGCGACCAATACGGTCAACATCGTCGGTGCACTCAACAACAGCGTGGCGTTGTTCGTCGGTACGGCAATGGCACTGTGCAGCATGCAGCTATTCCAGACCATCGATGCGGGCCGCAACCGCGCACGGTTGGAGCATTCGATCCGTCGGGACATCGCGCGGCACGCCGCCGGACGAGGTGATGTGACCCGCGCCTGGCTCAGCCGCATGCTGGATCGCATCGGGCTGCTCGCTCCCAGGTTGCAGGGCCGTACCAGCCCAGCACACGACCTGCGAGCGTTGTTTGCGGACGTTCGTGCGGCACGTGCATCCAACCAACTCCGCGCACTGGACACGCGCCTGCAGGATCCGCGCATGCAAGAGCTTCAGGCGACGCTGATCGAACGCGTCGCAGCACATTTCAGGATCCGCGCCCACGCGCCACGCCGTGTCGACGCCCATCTCCTGGAACTGCTCGACCGCATGCGAGAAGCAGCGGTGGCCGGCAGCGCGGATCGGGAGCATCTGTCGCACCTGCTCTGCGGGTTGCGCCGCGACCTGCTGGCACCCCCGCTCACCCATCGGCACTGACCTCATGTTTTCTGATCTTTCCATTGATGGCGTGCTCATTCCTGGCCTGCTCGCCGTGGCCGCCGCCGCGCTGGCGCTATCGATGCTGACCTCACGTCTGCTCGCCAGCCTCGGTCTGTACCGCTGGTTCGCCGCACGGCCGCTGGTAGGCCTTTCCCTGTTCGTGATCCTGGCGGAGCTGATGATCCGGCTTGCGCCTCTGTTCGAGAAATGAAATGAAACACACGCTTGCTGTCATCGGGCGCTGGAGCGCAACGCTGGTTGTATTCGCGATTGCTGTCGTCGCTGCACTGTCCCTCTGGAATCGTTACGAAACACGCCCGTGGACGCGTGATGGACGGGTGCGCGCCGATGTGGTGCGCGTCGCGTCGGACATGGGAGGCCTGGTCACCCAGGTGCTGGTGCACGACAACCAGCGGGTCAGCGCCGGACAGCTGCTGCTGGTGCTGGATCAACCGCGCTTCGCTGCCGCGCTTGAGAAGGCCGACGCAGCGGTCAGCAGTGCACGAGCGACGCTGGCGCTGGCCCGCCGCGAATCGACGCGCGACAACGCACTTGGCAACCTGGTCGCCTCGGAAACACGCGAACGCAACGCCGCCAAGGTCGATACCGAGCTGGCCGCCCTTGCCCAGGCACGAGCCGAACAGCGCGTAGCCCAGCTCAACGTGCGACGTACCGAGGTGCGCGCGACTACCGATGGCATCGTCACCAATCTGGACCTGCACGCGGGCGACTACCTGCAACCCGGTGCGCAGGCGCTGGCGCTGATCGACACCGGCAGCCTGCGTATCGAAGGCTACTTCGAGGAAACCAAACTGGGCTGCATCACCGAGGGTGATGCCGCCGTGGCCCGGCTGATGGGCGACACCCGCGATGTCCGCGGACACGTGGACACCATTGCCGCCGGCATTGCCGACGATCAGCGCTCGAGCACGCACAACCTGCTGCCGGCCGTGGCGCCGACCTACACCTGGGTGAGGCTGGCACAGCGCATCCCGGTACGCATCCACATCGATGATGCGCCGGCGGATACGCGTCTGATCGTGGGTCGTACTGCGAACGTGACCATCACGCCCTCGGCCCAGGGAGCCTGCAAGTGAGCGTGCGAACCATACGTGGTGGGCTGCTTGCCCTGCTGCTGCCGATGACGGCCTGCGTATCCGGCCCTGACTATCACCTGCCTGGGAATGCCGTCGCAGCCTCCCCCCGGGCGGCGCGGGCGTTCGTCTCAGGCCAGGACGCATCGTTCAGTCACGATGTGCCACCGGATCGGTGGTGGCAACTGTATGGCGACCCCCAGCTTGACGCCTACGTACGCGAAGCACTGGCGGCCAATACCGACCTGCGCGCCGCCGATGCCAACCTCCGGCGCGCCAGCGCTACCGTGCTGGAGTACCGTGCGCGCGGTGCCGTGCAAGCGGACGTGAATGCATCGGGCACGCTCACCCATGCTGGTGGCTACACCCAGGCGTCGGCCGCGTCGCAGTCGTATGCGCTGGGCCTGCACCTCTCCTATCCGCTGGACCTCGCAGGCGGCATCCGCCGCGGCATCGAAGCCGCCAACGCGAACGCGGAGGCGGTTGCTGCGGCACGGGACCAGGTCCGCGTGGTTGTCGCTGCGGCCGTCACCCGTGCCTATCTCCAGGTGTGCACCCGCAATCACACGCTCGCCGCAACCCGGCAAGTGCTGGCGATACAGCGCGCCACGCTGGAGGCAACCCGACGCCTGGCTGCAGGCGGGCGCGGAACGGACTTCGATGTCAGCCGTGCCGGTGCCGCCGTCAACCGCAGCGCGGCGGGGATACCGCACCTGCTGGCGGAACGGCAGGCCTCACTGTTCGAACTGGCCGCACTGATGGGCAGGCTCCCGGCAGACTATCCCAGGGAAGCGGAAGGGTGCCCACAGCCCCCTGAGCTGGCGCAAGCATTGCCGGTCGGTGACGGCTGGCAGCTGCTCCAGCGGCGCCCTGACGTACGCGCAGCCGAACGCAGCCTGGCCGCCGCGACTGCAATGATCGGTGTCGAGACGGCGGGGCTCTATCCGCAGATCACTCTGGGCGCCTCTTCGGGCGTGGCTGGCACACCGGCGCATCTGCTGTCAGCCGACAGCTTCGGTGCGAGCATCGGCCCCGTGCTGTCATGGCACTGGCCCAACCGCCGCGCAGCCAAGGCCCGCATCGCAGCGGCTGGTGCCAATGCAGATACTGCTCTCGCTTCGTTTGACGGCATCGTGCTGCGGGCACTGCGCCAGACCGAGACCGCGCTTTCTGCCTGCACGCAGGAGCTTGAACGCGAGCGCAGCCTGGCGCAGGCGCGGATGGACGCAGCGCGGGCCGCCGGGCAGGCACAGCAACTCTACCGTTTCGGCAGGATCGATTTTCTCGACGTGCTTTCGGCCCAGGCCGCGCTGGCAGATGCGGAGTCCGCATTGGCCAACTCGCGCGCGGAGCGGGTCGACCGTCAGATGGAACTGTTCCTGTCACTGGGCGGCGGTTGGGCTGCGGGCGACACAGCCGATGGTGCGACACGCTGAGATCATCTTCGCAGCAGCAGGCGCAACCCGATCTGTTCATGAACGGCATGCCGACACCCGTATTCATTCACGTGGCCTGCCCTACATTCGCGTTCACAGCGCCGCATACCGCGGCCATGACGGAGGCATCCCGATGACATCCATACGTCTGCTTGCCCTTGCCGTGAGTACGGCCGCAGCACTCGCCGCAGCTCCCGCCTTCGCGGATCCGCCGCACCACGCCCGCGGCAACGGCCCGCCGCCGCATGCCGGCGGCCCCCATAACCGTGATGCGCCGCCGCCGGGCTGGCAGAAGAAGGCCTGGCGACGCGGTGATCGCCTGCCGTGGTCCGAAGTGGATCGCCGATACTGGGTGGACGACTATGCGCGCTATCACCTGCGTGAGCCGGGCCGTGACCGGCGTTGGGTGCGCCAGTCCGACAACGAGTACCTGTTGGTGGAGATCGCAACTGGCTTGATTGTTGACGCGCTGCATCGTTGAATGTGGAGCGCGCCGGGGCCCTGTAGCCGTGGCCCCGGCGACGCTCCTACCCTGCTGCGACCCACGTCAATGATGCGAACCATCGGATTCAAAGGCGCGCTTCTCGCTGCCTTCCTCGTCGCAGGCCAGCCGGCCCACGCAACCCAGCACCCATCAGCGGCGGATGTAAAAGCGATCGAACAGGTGGTCGAATCGTTCCGCACCTCGCTGATCAACAAGGACAAGCCGACCTACATGGGCCTGTTCTTTTCGGACAAACCGGAAGATATCGGCTGGCAGTTCGTCTCCGAGGACGCGCGCCTGCAGGACATCCGCAAGGCCAAGCCCGATGCGATCAAGGCTCGGCAGATTCCCACCAACAACTTCATCGCGCTGATCGACGGAGCGGTGGCTTCGCCCAAGCCAAAAGAAGAGACATTCTCCAACACCAAGATCGAGACGGATGGCGATGTGGCCTCGGTGTCGTTCGACTACAGCTTCCACGACGATGGGGTGAAGACCAACTGGGGCAGGGAAATGTGGCAGCTGATCCGGACCGAGCAGGGCTGGAAGATCTTCTCGGTGATCTACTCGGTCCGCGATTCACGCAGCCCGGCCGATTGAACGTCGCTTGAGGGGGCCGAACCCGGGCCGCGATCCATTCAGCCTGCGCATTGGCAATCAGTCAGGGATCGGGCACAGTTCGGCCACGCGCAAGGACGCACGCCATGACCCGCCTGCTGATCATCGAAGACAACCCCGAACTCGTAGCCAACCTGTACGCCTTCTTCGAGCCTCTCGGCTACGTGCTGGACGACGCCCGCGACGGTGCCAGCGGCCTGCGCCGGGCCACGCAGCACGACTACGACGCCATCCTGCTGGACCTGATGCTGCCACGCCTGGATGGCATGACGCTGTGCCAGAAGCTGCGCCAGGAGTTCCAGAACCCGGTGCCGATCCTGATGCTGACCGCGCGCGATCCGGTCGAAGACCGGGTTCAGGGCCTTGCGTTGGGTGCGGACGACTACCTGGTCAAACCGTTCTCGCTGACGGAACTGGATGCGCGGATCAAGGCCCTGGTGCGACGGGCGCAGGGTCGTCAGGTCCAGAGCGTGCTGGCGTGGAAGGATCTGCAGGTGGACACGCGCTCGCCACAGGCCTGGCGGCAAGGCCGCTGCATTACGCTGACGCCCACGTCGCACAAGCTGCTGATGTGCCTGGTGCGTGCGGCTCCCGCGGTGGTGCGCAAGCAGGAGATGCAGTACCTGGTCTGGGGCGACGAGCCACCGGACAGCGGCGCGCTGCGAACACACATCCATGAGCTGCGCCTGCAGGTGGACCGGAGCTTTGACACCGCGCTGATTACCACGGTGCACAGCGTCGGCTGGCGCATGCTGGCGTGAGCCCTGCTTCCCTCTACCGCCGGCTGAGCCTGCGCACCCGCATCACGATCTCGTTCGTGCTGTTGATGGCCGGTGCAATGGGTTTCATCGTCCTGGCCGAACAGGTCGACTACGACCAGGTCAGGGCCGCCGTCATCGCGCGGACCCAGGATAGTGCCGTGCAGAAGCTGCAGGGAGCACTGGCCCGTGGCGAACACCCCGCCCTGCCCTCGGGTAGCCAGTTGTACGACAGCCATAGCGTGCCGATGGTCCTGCGCCAGTACGGTCCGGGCTACCACGGCGAAGCAGCACCCAACGAGTGGCACCTGCGTGTGTTCGACAGTGGCGACCAACGTTATTACCTGCTGCAGGACGCTGCCCCCTATGGCTACCTGGAACACCTGATCAATGCCTTTGCGGCGCTGGTCATCTCGATCTGCGTGCTGGGCGCCTTCCTGATCGGTCGCAAGGTGGCGACGCACGTCATCGCGCCCATCACGCGCTTGGCGGACGCGGTGCAGGACGGCCAGAAGCCCTTTCCCTATCAGGACGCGCGCGACGAGATTGGTGTACTCGCCCGCGCCTTCGCCCGGCACAGCGACGAGCTCGAACGGTTCCTGCATCGCGAGCAGTGCTTCAGTGGCGATGCCAGCCACGAGCTGCGCACGCCGCTGGCCATCATCGGAGGCGCCGCAGAGACGCTCGCCTGCCAGCTTCCGGCCGACAGCCACCTGGTTCCCAGTGCCGAGCGTATCCTGCGCACCACCCAGGAGATGCAGCGCCAGCTGACCTGCCTGCTGCTGCTCTCGCGCGCCCCCAGTACCGTGCCGCGCAACCCGGTGGCCCTGCGTCCGCTGATCGAATCCTGCATGGAGCGCTGCGAGCCCTGGCTTTCCGGCAAGCCGGTGAACGTTGCGTTTGATGCCCTGCACGACACCGTGCTGGACACCAACGCGAATCTGGCGCACAGCGTGATCTGGAACCTGCTGCGCAACGCCTGCCAGTACACCGAATGCGGCGAAGTGCGGATCACCCTCCACGACGCCGCACTCATCGTCGCCGACACGGGCCCCGGCCTGCCCTCCAGTATCGACCCACAGCAGTTCGAGCGTTTCCTGCCCGGCAACCCGCACAGTGGCGAGGGACTAGGGCTGTCGATCGTGCAGCGCATCGTCGAGCATCTGGGCTGGAGGATGACGGTGCATTCCTCGCAGCAGGGATGCCGGTTCAGCCTGGAGTGGCCCCTCTGACGGTTTCCTGACGCGCGCGTGCACATGCTGGGATGGCTCACTTCACGGCGGAACCCGCATGCAGCACCCCAAGGACAGCGGCAAGTACCCGCACGGCAAGACCGGCCTGAGCCGCATCTTCCACACCCTCATCCATTCGCGCGATGGTTTCATCGCCACCTTCCGCGGCGAGGCAGCCTTTCGTCAGCTGCTGCTTCTGCACGCGCTGCTGATCATTGCAGCGTTCGTGCTGGACATCAGCGCGGTCGAGCGCGCGATAGTGCTGGCGGTCTGTTTCATCAGCCTGCTGGTGGAACTGCTCAACTCGGCGATCGAGGCGGTGGTTGATCGCATCTCTCTGGAACAGCATCCGCTGTCCAAGAATGCCAAGGACATGGGCAGTGCCGCGCAGACCACCGCGTTGTTGATGGTCGGCGCTGTGTGGGGCGTGATCCTGCTGGGGTAAGCCGCCAATCCTGACAACTTCCTGATAAAGCGGTTTCGATACTGCGCGCACTCCCGTTCCGCGGAATCTGCTCGTGCGTCAATGCCTCCGTTTTCCACGGCCCCATCCGATCGTTCTGGTCTGGGCCGCCGCACTGTTCTTCACCACGATTGGAAACATCGCCCTCTGGAAGACGCTGTGGGGGCTGATCGACCTCAACAGCCTGCGCAGCGTGCTGTTCCTGGCCAGCTTGCCGGTGGTGCTGTTCTGCCTGTTCAACCTGATGCTGACGCCACTGCTGGCACTGCCGTTCCTGCGCAGGCCGCTGCTGGTGCTGCTCGTTGTCGTCAGCGCCGCCTGCAGCTATTTCATGCTGCACTACAACGTGCTGATCGATCGCAGCATGGTGCAGAACGTGTTCGAGACCAACCAGGCCGAGCTGAACGCCTATCTCTCGCTGCCACTGCTGTTGACCCTGCTGGTGCTGGGCGTGCTGCCCGCTGCCGGGCTGGCCCTGGTGCGCACCACCAGCGGGGCCGGTTCGATACGTTCGCTGCTGGTGTGGCCGGCCAGCGTTCTGGCGTCATTGCTGGTACTGCTGGCAGTCGGCTTCGCGTTCTACAAGGACTACTCCTCGCTGCTGCGAAACAATCGTTACATCCGTGACCAGGTGCTGCCGATGAACATCGTGCGCCATACCCACGGTTATCTGAAAGGCCTCTACAGCACCCGCCAGCAACCCTTGCGCCCGATCGGCATGGACGCACGGCGCGTACCGGGGCCGCGCCCGAAGCTGGTAGTCATGGTCGTCGGCGAGACCGCGCGATCACAGAACTTCCAGCTCAACGGCTACCCACGCGCGACCAATCCCCGGCTCTCGCGCAAGGAAGGCGTCATCAGCTTCAGTGATGTTTCCTCATGCGGAACCGCAACGGCGATCTCGGTGCCGTGCATGTTCTCGCAGATGACCCGCCGCCAGTACGACGATGTCCGCGCAGCGACCGAGGAGAACGTGCTCGACATCCTGCAGCGCACCGGCATCCGCGTGCTCTGGCGCAACAACAACAACGGCGGTTGCAAGGGCGTGTGCGAACGCGTGCCGACCGAGGACATGCCCGCGCTGAAGGTAGCCGGCCAGTGTGTCAACGCCGACGGCACCTGCTACGACGAGGTGCTGCTGCATCAGCTTGGCGCACGCATCGACGCCATCCACGGCGATGCCCTGGTCGTGCTGCACCAGCTGGGCAGCCACGGCCCGACCTATTTCGAACGCTACCCCCCACAGTCGCGGGCATTCAGTCCGACCTGCGACAGCAACCAGATCCAGCGTTGCAGCAACGAGGCGCTGGTCAACACCTACGACAACACCCTGGTCCATACCGACCGCATGCTTGGCAAGACCATTGACCTGCTGCAGGGGTATGCGGACCAGCGTGATGTCGCACTGATCTATGTGTCCGACCATGGCGAGTCGCTGGGCGAACGGGGCATGTACCTGCACGGTACGCCTTACTTCATCGCACCGCGCGAGCAGACCCAGGTGCCGATGGTGATGTGGTTCCCACCGGAATTCAGCCGCAACGCGGGCGTGGACCTGGCCTGCCTGCGCGAGAACGCCCTGCACCGGGCGCACAGCCACGACAACGTCTTCCACTCGCTGCTGGGCCTGTTCGGGGTCAACAGCACCGTGTACCAAGGCGATCTGGATGTGTTCGCCGGATGCCGCGCGTCGGCTTCGCCGGCTGTGGGCCCCTCGCCAGCAAGGCAGCGCCGGCTGATGCCGGTCGCTGCCCGCAACGTGGCGCGTTACTGCGCCGCCAGGGCGAAATCCAGGCCCGCGCACACCGCCGCCACCTGGGCGTCGTTGCATTCCTGCGGGTTGGTGCGCGGGCTGTCCGGGTAGACCTCGGTGGTGGTGGCAAAGCGTGCATCGGTGAAGCCGGCGCAGGCACCAATCGAACGCGATTCGCCCCAGACCACGCCCGGCGACTGCAACGGCAGGCCGACCAGGTTGCCCTCGGCGTCGGCCGGGGCGATATGGGTGACCGGGGCGACGGCGGCGATCAGGGCCTTCTGGAACTCGGCCTGCGGATCTTCGCTGTTGCCGATCACGTAGAAGCCGTCCGGAATGGTGTCGCGCTCGAACGGCTTGCCGTCGCGGGCACAGCGCGCCGGATCGAACTCGTGCAGATCGCTGTCGGTGGTCTCGTGCAAGTCCAGGTGCACCAGCAGGTTCGGCTTGCGCTCGGCCACCCAGGCCATCAGCGCGGCCGCTTCCTCGATCTGGCCGCCGTCACGGAAGCTGCGGTTGGGGTCGATGGCATCCGGGTTCCAGCGCTGGATGCGCTCGTAGCCCCACGGGCTGACGCACGGCGCCACGATCAGGTTCAGCCGGCCCAGGTAACGCTCGGCCTGCTGTTCCAGGAACTGCAGGGCGCCATGCACGCCGCTGGTCTCGTAGCCATGCACGCCACCGGTGATCAGCGCGGTCGGCAGTGCCGGGTTCCAGTCGTGGTTGACCACGGCAAACAGCGGGTAATGGTCCGGCGCATAGTCCAACTGGCCGTACTGGATCACGTCGAAACTGTCGTCCAGGCGCTCAAGGGCGGCCACCACGTCATCGTGGTAACTGCGCTGACGCTGCTGGCGGGCCCGCCACTGTGCGCGTTCCGCGTCGCCCCAGGGCTGTCCGGGGGTGCCGATCGGGTAGAACTGCGCAACGGTCATTGGGGAACTCCAGGGGTCGAACGGATGGGTGCAGCCGGACATTCTAAGCCTTGTCGCGCCTGCGGGCGCCCCCGCCCGGCCCCCGCCTTCATCCAGGCCGGGTCATCTGGTTGTAAAATCAACGGTTTTTGGCCCCAACCCCTTGATGGCGAACGCAGCGCAGCCGGTCCTGGGCGGACCGGAGTTCCTCCGCCTGCTCGCCCGTCTCAGCGACGGCGCGATGCCGGCCACCAGTCCCGCCCTGACCGATCGCCTCGGCCAGTGGGTGGACTGGAGCCGTGCCGTGGCCCTGTCCGGGGCGCTCGGCGGACGCCTGCCCGAGCCCGGTGAAGCCGCCGAAGCGCTCGAGGATGTGCTGGCCGACTGCGCGCAGGCGCACGCCAGCCTGCTGGCCTCGATCAGTGAGGATGCCGAAGCCGAGCGCCTGCTGGACCTGGCCGAAGCCGCCGCTGTACCCAACTTCGCCTCGCTGCGCCAGCGCTACCGGGTGCTGCAGCAGGCCATCCAGACCGCCACCGGGCGCCTGCGCGGCCGCCTGCGCGACCAGCTGGTGCAGGTTTCGCCCGAGCTGGCGCGGCTGGCCGAGGTCGATGCGGTGATAGAACAGACCCTTACCCCACGCGAACACAGCCTGCTGGCCACGGCGCCGGCGGTGCTCGGCGCCCGTTTTGAACGCGTGCACGGCCAGCCCGGTTGGCGCGCGGCCTTCCGCCAAGACATGCGCACGCTGCTGCTCGCCGAACTGCAGCTGCGCTTCCACCCGATCGAAGGGCTGCAAGACGCCCTGCGCTCCCACTGACCGGAACACCATGTCCAGAACTGCTTTCCATGTCGTTGTTTTCCTTGTCGGCCTGCTGGCCGTGTGCTGGATCGGCATTGGCTACGTTTCGGTGCACCCGCTGGGTGCAGCGGTGGCGGCGATCATCGCGGCCTGCTACATCGCCGGTGGCGTGGAGCTGTACCGCTACCGCCAGGCCAGCAACGGCCTGCGCGCCGCACTGAACGATCTGTCCAGCGCGAAGGAAAGCCTCGCCCCCTGGCTGGAGCGCGTGCCGGTGGGCCTGCGCAACGCCGTGCGCCTGCGCGTGGAAGGCGAGCGCACTGCCCTGCCCGCACCGGTACTGACCCCGTACCTCGTTGGCCTGCTGGTGCTGCTGGGCATGCTCGGCACCCTGCTGGGCATGATGGACACGCTGCGTGGCACCGGACTGGCCCTGCAGAGCGCGACCGACATGGCCGCGATCCGCGGCTCGCTGGCCTCGCCGGTGCAGGGCCTGGCGGTGGCCTTCGGTACCTCGATCGCCGGTGTGGCCAGCTCGGCCATGCTCGGCTTGCTGGCAGCGCTGCTGCGTCGTGACCGCCTGCAGGCCGTGCAGCAGCTGGACCGCGCCATTGCCGGTGACCTGCATCCGTACTCGCAGGCCTGGCAGCGCGCCGAATCGCTGCGCCTGCTGCAGGCACAGTCCGCGGCGCTGCCGGCGCTGGTCGACCGCCTGCAGGCAATGACCAGCACCTTTGAACAGCACAGTTCGGCCGCCAATGAACGCCTGCTGGCCGGCCAGGCCGAGTTCCTGACTCAGAGCCAGGCGCTGCAGGAGCGCCTGGCGGTCTCGCTGCAGCAGTCGCTGCGCGAAGGGGCTGAAGCCAGCGCCGCCGCCATCGGTGGCGCGCTGCAGCCGATGGCCGAGACCACCCTGGCAGGCCTGGCCCGTCACGGCGAAGCACTGCACGCCCGCGTCGAGCAGGCCGTGCAGCAGCAGCTGGCCGGCCTGAGCGACGGTTTCGAGCGCAGCCGCGTCGCCACCGAGGCCAGCTGGGCCAAGGTGGTGAGTGAACAGACCCAGGCACAACAGGCACTGGTGGGTGATCTGCGCCAGCACCTGCAGGCCTTCAGCGATGGCCAGGCCACGCATGCCGAAGCGCTGGTCGCGCGCATCGGCGAGCGCCTGCAGGCCGATGCACAGGGCAATGCAGAGGCCTTGCGCGCCGCCGCCGAACAGCAGCAGGCCCTGAACAGCGCGCTGGTCGAGCGCCAGCAGCAGGCGCTGCTCGCAGCCGGTCAGCAGCTGGAGGAGCACGCGCAGGCGTTGCTGCAGGCACTGGAGCAGCAGCACAGCGCCAGCCAGTCGCTGCTGCAGGACCACGAACAGCAGCGCTCGCAGGATTGGCAGGCCGCGCAGGCCGCCGCCGCGACCGCGCATGCCGAACTGCAGGCCAGCCTGGACAGCCGCGAACAGCAACGCCAGGCACGCTGGGACGCGGTCAGCGCCGAGCTGCAGCAGGCCCACGCCACGCTGCAGGCGCAGCTGCAGGCCGGCGACGAACAGCGCCTGCAACGCTGGAGCGATGCCTTGCAGCACGTTTCCGCCGAGCTGGCCGAGCGCCTGCAGGCCAATGGCGAGCGCCTGGCTGCGCAGCAGCAGCAGGTCTGCGACACGCTGGCCGCCACCGCTCAGCAGATCGGCGAGAACGGTCGTGCACAGGCCAGCGCAACGCTGGCCGAAGTGTCGACCCTGCTGCAGACTGCCGCCGCCGCGCCGAAGGCTGCTGTCGACGTCATCAACGAGCTGCGCAGCACGCTCTCTGAAAGCCTGGCGCGTGACAACGCGATGCTGGAAGAGCGCGGACGCCTGCTGGCCACCGTGCAGACCCTGCTCGATGCGATCAACCATGCTTCGCACGAACAGCGCACCGCGGTGGACGCGCTGGTCGGTGGTTCGGCCGAGCTGCTGGAGCGCGTCGGCAACCGCTTCACCGACCATATCGCCGCCGAGACCGGGAAGCTGGACGGCATCGCCGCAGCGCTCAACGTCAGCGCCGGTGAAGTGGGCCAGTTGGCCAGCACCTTTGGTGAGGCGGTCGCGCAGTTCGGCAGCGCCTCCACCGAGCTGTCCGGCCGCCTGGAACAGATTGGTGGTGCACTGGATGCCTCGCTGGCCCGCAGCGATGAGCAGCTGGCCTACTACGTGGCGCAGGCGCGCGAGGTGGTCGACCTCAGCCTGCTGTCGCAGAAGCAGGTGATGGAAGAACTGCAGCAGCTGGCCACACGCCGCGGCAAGGCCGGTAGCGCATGAGCGACGAGCTGGAAGTCGACGGCGGCTCGCATGCCCCGATCTGGGCCGCCTTTGGCGACCTGATGTCGGTGCTGCTGGGCGCGTTCGTGCTGATCCTGGTCGGCGTGGTTGCCGTGCAGCTGGAACTGTCGCAGCGGCTGGACCAGGAAGTGAAGCAGCGCCAGGCCGAAGCCAAGCGCCTGCAGACCCTGGAGCAGGCACTGGCCGGCCCGCTGGCCGCCGGTCGCGTGACGCTGGTGGATGGCCGCATCGGCATCAGCGGCAGCGTGCTGTTCGCGCTGAACTCCGACCAGCTGCAGCCGGAAGGCCAGGAGCTGCTGCGCAGCCTGGCCGCACCGCTGGCCGCCTACCTGGGCAGCCGCGAAGAGATCCTGATGGTCAGCGGCTTCACCGATGACGCGCCGGTGCGCGAAGGCAACCGGCGTTTCGCCGACAACTGGGAGCTGTCGGCGCAGCGGTCGCTGACCGTGACCCGCACCCTGATCACCGATGGCGTACCGGCCGACGCCGTGTTCGCCGCCGCGTTCGGCAGCGAGCAGCCGGTCAGTTCCAATGCCAATGAAGAAGGCCGCGCACGCAACCGCCGCGTGGAGATCGCGCCGATTCCCAAGCCCAAGGCGCCGGATGCCAAGTAAGCCGCCAGCGCTCGAAGGCCTGCGCGCACTGGTGCGCGACCTCGATGCGGGGTCGCGCTCGCTGCCGCATTACCCGCAGGTGCCGATGCTGCAGCAGGTGCAGCGTGAATGGTCGGAGCTGCGCAGCGAACTGCAGGTGCGTCGCTCACTGCGCGCCGAAGCCCCGGCCGACGGCGGCCCGCTGAACTCGGCGGTGCTGGTGCAGCGCATGCTGGACACGATGCAGGCGACCAGCCCCGGCTACCTGCGCCACTTCATCGATTACGTGGATACGTTGTCCTGGCTGCAGGCGCTGCAGGATGGCGCCGCCAGCGGCGGTGACAACGCAAAGCCGAAGCGCACGCGCAAGCCGCGCAACGCGGGTTGATCGCACACTGACGCCGACCTCGTTCGGCGTTCCTGGATACGACAATCCTGATCCGCGCTTCTGGTAGACGCCAACCTTGGTTGGCGCTCCACCAACGACGCCGCGCATGCCAACCAAGGTTGGCATCCACCAATGCATGCGTCGACATGCCACGCGTGTAGCGGTGTCACCAGACAGTCATCTGTCTAGCGCACCATTTTCACGTTGACCCACGGCGCCTGCAGTGCCTGCCGGTCGCATCGGCTATCTCCCTCTTCAAACGCCATGAGCTCCGCGCCCACGCGGCGGCTCGTGCCTGCCTGAGTGTCCGTAACATGACGAAAACTTTGTTGGCCGCCGCGCTGTCGATCGCGCTCGCTCCTGCCGCCTGGGCGCAGGATGCTGCCCCGACCTCCAGCACACCCTCCGCCACCACCCTCGATGCGGTCTCGGTGATCGGCAGCGGTGAAGCGCGCCAGGTGCAGCGCATCACCCGCGAGAACCTCGACATCCTGCCGCCGGGGACCAGCCTGCAGAAGACCCTGAACCTGCTGCCGGGCGTCAACGCGCAGTCGGCCGATGCGCTGGGCACCAACGAGCAGTCGATGACGCTCAGCCTGCGCGGCTTCAACTCCACCCGTCTCGGTTACACGTTGGACGGCGTGCCGCTGGGCGATGGCGCGTACAACAACTACAACGGCCTGACCATCAACCGTGCGCTGATCAGCGAGAACATGGCCGGCGCCGAGCTGGCGGTGGGCATCGGCAGCCTCGGCACGCCGTCCACCAGCAACCTCGGTGGCACCATCTCGTACACCTCCGACCGCCCGGCCCAGGAACTCGGCGGCCGCGTGGCGCAGACCTTCGGCAGCGATGCCAATCGTCGCACTTTCGTGCGCGTGGACAGCGGCGAGTACAACGGTTTCTCCGGCTACGTCTCCGGCATGAATGCCGTCTCCGATCTGTGGAACGACCAGACCGCCTACAACAAATCCACCACCAAGCAGTTCAATGCCAAGGGCGTGTGGAACTTCGGCCGCGGCCAGATCACCGGTTTCGTCGATACCTCGCGGACCACGCAGGCTGACTACTTCTACCTGTCCAAGGACGAGATGTCGCGCGGCCTCGGCTGGGACTGGGGCGGCTACGCGCCGGACTGGAACAAGGCCGTGGCCAAAGCCTACTGCAACACTGCCAGCTTCAACGCGAAGAAGTGCGACAACAGCGGCCCGGACAAGGATGCCGATGGTGCCTTCACCGCCGGGCAGATCCTGCGCGATGACAACCTGTACTACCTGGCCGGCGACTTCTTCCTGGCCGATGGCTTCAGCCTGCGGGCGCTGGCCTACCACCACGATGACCGTGGCGAAGGCCACAACTGGAACAGTGGCGCGTGGTCGAACAAGGGCACGGCGCAGGAGATTCCGATCATCTTCCGCAACACCATCTACACCATCGACCGCGATGGCGGCACGCTGTCGTTCGACTGGGAGCTGGGCGCACATCGCATCGAAGGCGGCGTCTGGTACGAGCGCAATACCAGCAGCGCCGAGCGCTACCAGACCGCCGTGGATGGCCCGCGCGACCTGAGTGGCATGAACACCCTGCCCTCCGACGTCGGCGTGTTCGCCCAGCGCACGCGCTGGAAGACCCATCAGTTCTTCCTGAAAGACACCTGGCGCCTGCTTGATGATCGCCTGACGCTGGAATTCGGCGCCAAGAGCCCACATGCCACCTCCGATGCACAGGCCCTGCCCGGTGACGCGAAGACGCCGATCCCGCCGGCCTCGAACAACCAGTTCGCCACCGGCTCGTTGAAGGCCAGCAAAAACTTCCTGCCCAGCATCGGTGCCAATTTCCGCCTGGCCGAGCACCATGAAGTGTTCGCCAGCTACGCCGAGAACATCGCCATGTTCCAGGGCGGGTTCAAGCTGGGCCCGCAGGCGGTCAGCCAGGCCACCTGGAATGCGCAGGGCAACCTGAAGCCGGAGGAATCGCGCTCACTCGAAGCCGGCTACCGCTTCGTCACCAATACCCTGCAGGCCTCGGTCGCGGCCTACAGCGTGCGCTTCGACAACCGCCTGCTGCAGTACAACCCCTGCGACTCGCGGCAGCCGGTCGGCCCGACCTGCGGCAACCGCTTCTACAACGTGGGCGGCGTCGACAGCCGTGGTGCCGAGCTGACCGTGCTGTGGACCCCCAACGAGCACTTCAGCTGGTACACCTCGGCCTCGCTGAACCGCTCGACCTATGCGTCGAACTACGTGCAGGCCGGCGTCGAGCAGCAGATCAAGGGCAAGATCCAGACCGATACACCCAAGCAGCTGCTGGCCACCGAGATCACCTGGCGCGACAACGGCTGGTTTGCCAGCCTGCGCGGCAAGTACACCGGCGAACGCTTCTACACTTACACCAACGACCAGGGCTTCGGCGGCTTTACCGTGTTCGATCTGGCCGGTGGCTATGACTTCGGCCAGGTCGGCTTCGCCAAGGGCGCGCGCCTGTCGTTCAACGTGACCAACCTGACCAACAAGCGCTATGCCAGCAACCTGGATTCGAGCGTGTTCGCGCCCAGCGACCCTGCCGGCAAGCTGTATGTGTTCCATGCCTCGGCACCGCGCCAGGTGTTCGGTACGATCGACCTTCGCTTCTGATTGACCGCCCGGAGTCCACCGATGCTCACGACCGCCCTGCTGCTGGCCACGCTCTCCGCCAGCGGATACTCCGCTCCGCATGAGGCGACGGGCGCAGCGCCGCGCACCCTGCAGCTGGGCGGTCGCACCTATGTGGACAAAGGCCTGGTCGCCGCCGGGCGGCTGCCGGCGGGCACGGTGGACTTCCTGGGCGACACGCTGGGATCGTTCTCGTCGCTGGCGGTGCAGCCCGGCACCTGGAAGCGCACTGCCAACGGCTACGAAGGCGTGCTGTGGACCCTGCCCGACCGCGGCCGCAACGATCCCGAGGCAGGCCTGTTCTACGACTACACCGGCCGCGTCGAGCGCATGCAGCTGCGCATCGACGTTTCCCCGGGAAAGCCCGAGCTTGGCACGTTGACGATGGTGCCCGACAAGGGCGTGGTACTGAAGGATTTCAACGGGCAGCCGTTCACCGGTGCCGACCCGGGTGACCACACGGTCACCCAGCGCCAGGTGGTGCTGCCTTCGCCGGCCAGCGGCGCCGGTGCGGGCAAGGTCTCGCTGGATGCTGAGTCACTGCAGTTCACCGCAGATGGCCACTTCTATATCGGCGACGAGTACACCGCCAACGTCTACTACTTCGATGCGCACGGCCAGTTGCAGGGTGTGATCGTGGCACCGCCCGCGATCCGTCCGCAGCGCGACGGCAAGCCGGCGTTCGGTTCGCTGGCGCCACCGCAGACCGGCCGACGCAACAACCAGGGCGTGGAAGGCATGGGCCTGTCACCCGACGGCACCCGCCTGTTCGTCGCCCTGCAGAGCGCTACGCTGCAGGACAGCGCGCAGGGCAACGCGGCGGGCCGCATCAACACCCGCGTACTGGTCTACGACGTGACGGCCTCGCCAACGCCACAGCAGCCGATCGGCCATTACGTGATGGCCCTGCCCGCCTACGCGCACGATGGCAAGCGCAAGCTGGACCGCACCGCCGCGCAGAGCGAGCTGCGTGCGCTGGATGCCACCCGCTTCCTGCTGCTGGCCCGCGATGGCAACGGGCTGGGCAAGGACGGCGACGACCCGATCGTCTACAAGTCGGTGCTGCTGGTGGATGTGGGCGATGCCAGCAACCTGGCGGGAAGCAACCATGAGTCCGGTACGGCCTCGGTGCTGGCCGACCCGGCGGGTACCGCGCTGAAGGCCGACATCGTGCCCGCACGCAGCGACGAGCTGCTGAACCTGCTCGACCGCCCGCAGTTGGCCCGTGCCGGGCTGGACCTGGACACAAAGCGCGGCCCACATGCCGGACTGCTGTCAGAGAAGTGGGAAGCCATGGACGTGCTGCCGGCGCTGGACCCGCAGCACCCGAACGACGTACTGCTGCTGATCGGCAACGACAACGACTTCATCGCCCGCCATTGCCGCATGCAGGGCCAGGCCTGCGACAGCCCGTACGACAACGACAACCGCGTGCTGGTCTACCGCCTGACCCTGCCTTGACCGCAAACCGATGTCACGCTCTCTGTAAAGCCGAGCCCATGCTCGGCTGCTTTTCCTTCAGGCATCCGTATCTCTGAAGGAACAGCCGAGCATGGGCTCGGCTCTACAGAAGCTCACCCACGCAGGGTGGCGCCGCCGTCCACATACAGGTCGCTCATCGCCACATGCCCGGCCTGTTCGGACAGCAGGAACATCACCGAGTGCGCGATGTCCTCCGGGGTGGCGAGTTTGCGCAGTGGAATGCCGGCCTTGTAGGTCTCCAGGTTGCCGGCGATCACGCGCTCGGCACCGTGCTCGTCCTGCCACATGCCGGTCTGCATCGGGGTCAGTGTTGAACCCGGGGCGACGATGTTGCAGCGGATGCCCAGTGGCGCCAGTTCCAACCCAAGGCAACGCGTGAACATGGTGGCCGCAGCCTTGGAGGCCGCATAGGCAGCCATACCGTGCCGCGGCACGCCGGCCGCGTTCGAGCTGACGGTAACGATCGCGCCCTGCCGACGCGGTGACATCACCCGCGCCAACGCCCTTCCGACATGGAACACGCCATCGGCATTGACTGCAAACACCCGGCGCCAGTCGTCGTCGGTGGTCCCGGTGACGCCGCCCACATGCAGTACGCCGGCCACGCTGGCGGCCAGCATGATCGGCCCGATGCTGGACTCGACCTGATCCACCAAGGCGTCCACGGCGGCGCTGTCGGTTACATCGAGTGCGAGCGACGTCACCCGGGTATCGGCCACGCGCGGCGTCTCGCGATCAGTCGCCACCACCGTGCAGCCGGCCTCGGCCAGCAACCGAACCAGTGCCTCTCCGATGCCGCCGGAAGCGCCGGTCACCAACGCCACGCGGCCTTCAAAACCGGTCAACTGCATGCTGCGATCTCCTGTTGCTCGTCCCATTGGCGCAGTCGCGCCGACAACCACGGTGCCAGCTGCGCCACCGCATCGCGGCCGGTCAATTCGGCATGCAGGAACGGCAGTTCCAGCGCCTGCACCTTGCGCGCGTGCGTCCGCCACAACGCCGACTGCAGCTGCGGTCGCGCCTGGTGATCCCGGCCCGCACGGACGTGCACCAGCGTGCCGTCAAACGGTTGATGGATGTGTTCGCGGATCAGTCGATTGGTGCCGGTCACGGCCCGCACCACGCCATCGAGCACCACATCCGGCAGGCTGCCGAGTGCACTGCCGCCACGACGCAGAAACGCCAGAATGCGTTCACGGCTGTCCAGTTCCGGATGCGCATCCGGGTCATGACCGGCAATCGCCAGCAGTGCCCGCAATGCGGCGATGGCATCGGGTTCCGGCTCGGCCCGCCAGCACTCGCTGGGATAAGCGTCCAGCAGCACCAGCTCGCCGACGTCGCGGCCGATCTCATGCAGGCGCACCGCCATCGCCTGGGCGAGGATGCCACCCACCGACCAGCCCAGCAGATGCACCGGCCCCTTCGGCTGCAATGCGACCACGCGCTGTACGTAGTCGTTGGCCATCGCCTCGATGCTGCTCGGCAGCGGCTGCCGCGCGTCCAGTGCCGGCGACTGCAGGCCGTACACCGGGCGTGCCGGCTGCAGTGCCCGGGCCAGGGTGCGGTAGTTCCAGGCGATGCCCCCGGCCGGATGCAGCACGAACAGCGGCGAAGGACCGGCGGCGTCGGGCTCGGCCAATGCGATCACCGGCCCCAGTGCGTGATCGGCCAGCACGGGCGGTTCGGCAATACGAACCGCCAGCGCGGCCACGGTGGGCTGCGCAAACAAAACACCCAGACCCAGATCGCGGCGCCAGCGCTGCTCGATCGCCAGCAGCAGGTGCACCGCCGACAGCGAGTCACCGCCGAGACTGAAGAAGTCCGCATCCACCGCCACCGGCGCCTCACGCCCAAGCGCCTGTGCGAACAGCAACGCGAGTTCCTGTTCCAACGGCGTGCGCGGCGCCAAGCCGACGACTTCAAGTTGCGGTGGCTTCGGCAACGCGTTGCGGTCGAGCTTGCCGTTGGCGGTTACCGGCCAGTGGTCCACGCCGACAAACGCCGAGGGCACCATGTAGTCCGGCACCCGCGCGGCCAGGTGGCTGCGCAGCGTCACGGCGTCGGCAAGCGCGGTTGGCACGTAGGCCACCAGCCGGGCGTCTCCCGGGGCATCCTGGCGCAGCAGCACTTCCACCCGCTCCATGCCGGGCAGATCGCGCAGTGCCGCCTCTATCTCGCCCAGCTCGATACGCAGGCCGCGCAGTTTTACCTGATGGTCACTGCGGCCGAGATACTCGACCGCACCATCGCGGCGCCAACGGGCTACGTCGCCGGTGCGGTAGATACGCTCGCCCGCCCGGAACGGATCCGCGATGAAGCGTTCGGCAGTCAGATCTTCGCGACCGAGATAGCCGCGTGCCAGCTGCACCCCGCCCAGGTAAAGGTCACCGGCCACACCGACCGGCACCGGCTGCATCCGGGCGTCCAGCACGTACAGGCGGGTATTCCAGACCGGGAACCCGATCGGCACCGGTCGCGAGCGATCCTGCGCCGACGCCGGCCAGTAGCTGACATCCACCGCCGCCTCGGTCGGGCCGTACAGGTTGTGCAGCTCTGCGTGCACGCGTGTGTGGAAACGGTCGCGCAATGAAGCGTCCAGCGCCTCACCGCTGGTGAACACCCGGCGCAGCTGCAGCCCCGCCGAGGCCGGCGCAGCGAGGAAGGCATCGAGCATCGACGGCACGAAATGCGCCGTGGTGATGCCATGCCCACGGATCAAGCGCGCCAGTTCAGTGGGATCGCGGTGCGCGTCCGGCCCGGCGACCACCAGGGTGGCCCCGCACAGCAGCGGCAGGAAGAACTCCCAGACCGAGACATCGAAGGTGGCCGGGGTCTTCTGCAGCACGCGGTCGTCGGCACGGATGCCGTAGTGCTCGCGCATCCACAGCAGGCGGTTGACGATGGCACGGTGTTCGATGACCACGCCCTTGGGCTCGCCGGTCGAACCGGAGGTGTAGATCACATAGGCTGCATCGCTGGGCGAAGGATCGGCCCACGGCGCGGCGAAGCTCAGCGCGGTCCACTGGTCCGGCGCGAGCACCGCTACGCCAGCCATGCGCGCCGAAACCTCGGAAGCAGCCAGTACGCACACAGGCTGTGCCGAGGCGAGGATACGCGCCAGCCGCTCATCGGGATGGGCAAGGTCCAGCGGAAGATAGGCCGCGCCTGCGCGCAGCACCGCAACCAGCGCGATCACCAGCTCCAGCGAGCGCGGCAATGCCACCGCCACCACGCTGCCCGGGCCGACATCCATCGCCCGCAGCTGTGCCGCCAGCGCGAAACTGCGCGCTTCCAGCGTTGCGTAATCCAAAGCAGCGTCGCCGAACACCAGCGCCGGCGCGTGCGGGTCCCGATCCATGCCCTGCTGCAGCAGCTCGACCAGGGTCGTCTCCGGCAGCGCGTGCGCGGTGGCATTGAAACCATGCAGCACCTGCTGCGCCTCCACGGGCGTCGCCAGAGGCACGGCTGCGATATCGTCAGCCTGCACTGCCGCGGACACGAAATGCAGCAACCGCGCCGCATGCGCCTCGACATCCTCGCGACTGTACAGCGCGGGATTGGCCTCGATCTCCAGATCCAGCAGACTCTGGCCGTCGCCACGGAAGCCCAGCGTCAGGTCATCCACCGGCCCGGTGCACAGCACCTCCAGCGTGGCCTGCACGCCGGTCAGCGCCAACGGCTTGTAGAACGGCTGTACATTCACCAGCGGGCCGTACAGGCGCTGCTGCGCGCCGACCAGGCCCAGGTCCCGGCGCAGCTGCTCGCCGCGGTAGCGGCCGTGCTTGCGGCCCTGGCCGAGCTGCCGGCCCAGCCCACGGGTAAAGGCCTCGACGCTGCCCTCGCCGGCCGCCACGCGAAGCGGCAGTACATTCATCACCATCGCCGGCACCCGCGCTGACGCGTTGCCGAGCCGCCCCATGTAGGGCACGCCCAGCACCACTTCATCGGCCGCGCTCATCCGCCGCAGGTACTCGGCCGACAACGCGGCCAGCACATCCGGCCATGGCTGCAGCCAACGTGCCGAGGCCTGCAGCAGCTGCTCACGGAAGGCCGCATCGAGCGGCTGCACCCGGCGCAGCGCGTCGTCACTGGCCGCGAGCGTGCCGGCCAGGCCCACGCCTGCCGGTGCGCCCTGCATGTGCTCGCGCCACCATTGCCCGGCCTGCGTGCGGCGCGGGTCGGCACGATAAGCGGCATCATCGGCCAGCACGCCCGCCAGCCCCGGCAGTGGCTCACCCATGCGGCCGGCGTACAACGCGCAGACGCGATCGGTGAACAGCGCCATGCCGTATCCATCGGCGGCCAGATGATGCACGCGCAGGTACCAGACCCAGCGCTGCCCGCCCAGCTCAAGCAGCACCTGCTGGCTGATCCGGTCGCGGGTGGGGTCGACCGGGCTCATCCGGTCAGCGTGCATCAGGCTGCGTGCGGCTGCGGAGGGATCCGCCGCGGCGGAAACATCACGCACCGAAAGCAGCGGCACGTGTGCCGGGTCATGCCACTGCAGCGGCTGGCCATCGGCCCCTTCGGCAAAGCGCAGCGCGAAGGCCTGCGCCTCGCCCGCAGCCTGGTCTGCCGCTGCAACGAACGCGGCCACGTCCAGCGGGCCGTCGATCCACACCGCATGCGCGGTATTGAATGACGGGTTGTCCGGTGCCAACCGCTGTGCGAACCACAGTCCGGCCTGGGCCTCGGTCAATGCCACCGGCGTGGCCAGCGCGGCGGCGTTCATGCGTTCTGCGCGGCCTGCAGTTGCTGCACCACACTCCACCACTGGCGCAGCGTGGTGTGCTCGGCCAACTGCGAGAACTCAATCGGCAGGCCGGTGTTGCCCCAGGCCAGGACCAGGCCAAGCATGCGCATCGAGTCCAGGTCCAGGTCGATCAGGTTGTCGTCGTCACCGATCTCTGCTGGCTCGCACTCCAGAACGCGCGCCACGTCGGCACGCATCCGCTCCAGATCCAGCACCTCACCCGTGGCAGCCATCACAGCACCTCCAGCAGCTGGTCGGTGGTCATCGGCACCCCGCTGGTGCGCGCGATCCAGTGCAGCGCCTGATCGTGATCGGCACGCGAGAAGTCCGCCACCGCATCGGCGGCGATGAAGGCCTCGATATCGCGCTGGAAGGCCTCGACCACGGTCGCGGTGCAGCCGATATGGGCGTACACGCCGGTCACCAGCAACTGGTCGCGGCCACGCACCCGCATCAGCGTCTCCAGGTTGCTGCGCTGGAACGCGCTGTAGCGGTGCTTGACCAGCACGTGCTCGCCCGGCTGCGGTGCCAGCGCCTCGATGATCGGTTCATGGTCGGCGCTACGGCGCATGCCCGGCCCCCACAGGTCGGCCTGCAGGCCACGGTCACGGCGATCCTGGTCGCCATGCTGGGCGGTGTAGAACACCGGAATACCGTGCGCGCGGCAATGCGTCAGCAGGCGTGCGATGTTGTCCACGGCCGGCCGCAGCGGTGCGTTGCCGGCGTCGAATGCAGCCAGGAAGTAGCGCTGCATGTCGTGCACCAGCAAGGCGACACGATCGCGCTGCGGGCGCCACGGGCCGCGCGCCTGCGGCAGTTCGGCGGCGGTCGGCAAGGGGTAATCGGTGATACGGGGCAGCGCCATCAGCGCGTTCCTCCTGTCTGTTGCAGATGACGCGCACGCAACTGCGCGCGCAGTTCGCGGCGGCTGATCTTGCCGACCGCGGTTGTATCGAAACTGTCGACGAACAAGACCTGATCGGGCACCTTGAACGCCGCCAGGCCACGACCGCGCATCCAGGACTTCAGCGCCGGCGCCTTGAACGGTTCGCCCTGCGGAATCACGAAGGCGCAGCTGCGCTCGCCCAGGTACTCATCGGGAATGGAGACCACGGCGGCATCGAACACACCCGGATGTGCCAGCAGGTGGTCTTCGATCTCCTCGGCGGAGATCTTTTCGCCGGCACGGTTGATGTGGTCACCGGCGCGGCCCTGCACCACCAGGTAGCCTCCGGGCAGCTGCTGCACGCGGTCGCCGGTGCGATAGAAGCCATCGTCGGTGAACGAACGCGCATTGGCCACCGCATCGTTGTGGTAGCCGCGGATGGTGTACGGGCCACGGGTGAGCAGATGCCCCACCTCGCCTTCGGCCACCGGCTGGTCATGGTCATCGACCACGCGCACTTCATCGTCCGGACTGATCGGCCGGCCCTGGCAGGCCACGATCAGTTCCTCCGGATCATCCAGCCGGGTGTAGTTGACCAGGCCTTCGGCCATGCCGAACACCTGCTGCAGTGTGCAGCCCAAGCCGTCGATTACGCGCCGCGCCGCCTCCGGCACCAGTTTGGCGCCGCCTACCTGCAGTACCTGCAGGCTGGACAGGTCATGCTTGCTGGTGGCGGCGGCCTGTGCCCACAGCAACGCCAGCGGCGGCACCAGCCCACAGCAGGTCACCTGCTCGCGGGCGATCAGCGGGAAGGCCGCGTCCGGACCGGGGCCGGGACTGAGCACCACTCGGGCACCCGCATACAGCGCGCCGAAGAAACCGGGCGAGCTCATCGGGAAATTGTGCGCGGCCGGCAGCGCGACCAGGTAGACGCTGTCGCGGTCGATACCGCAGAGGTCATTGCTGGCGCGGAACGAGTAGATGTAATCGTCGTGGGTACGCGGAATCAGCTTGGACAGCCCGGTGCTGCCTCCGGAAATCTGCAGGAACGCCACCGACTGCGGGTCCGGATCGGCCGGCAGCTGGCTGCGATCGCCCTGCAGTGCCTCCAGCGCGATGAACTCCGCCGCATCGCCGTCGATCACCACATGGCGCACGGCCGGTATTTCGGCCTGCAGCGCCCGCGCCAGCCCGCGATGATCGAAGCCATCGTACAGTGCGGTGGTGATGTAGGCACTGGCTTCAGCCTTGTTGGCGAAGTGGACCAGCTCGGTGATGCGGTGCGCCGGCAACGCATACACCGGCACCAGCCCGGCACGGAACAGGCCGCAGACCGTGGTGATGAAGCCTGCCGTGTTACCCAGCTGCACCAGCACCCGTTCGCCCGGCTGCAGGCCGAGCGCCAGCAGGCCCGCGCCGATGCGTCCTGCCTCGTGCCACAGCTGCGCGTAACTCAGGCGGACATCACCGGCGACCACCGCGATGTCGTCGGCATAGCGTTCCGCCCGCTCGCGCAGGAACGTCGGGAAGGTCTCGCCACGCCAATGACCGGCCTCGCGATAGCGCGCCATCAGGTCATCCGGCCACACCTGCTGCAGTGGCAGGCGGGAAAAGTCAGTGGAGGTACTCATGCGGCAGGCTCGATGGCGGGCGCGGATTCATGGACACCCAGCGCGTTCAACAGGGCAGCGAACTTCGCTGCGGTTTCGGCCACCTCGGCCTCGGGTTGCGACTCGGCGACGATGCCGGCACCGGCATACAGGCGCAGCTGCGTGCCCTGCAGGCGCGCGCAGCGGATCGCCACGTACCAGTCACCGTCACCCTGCGCGTCCAACCAGCCCACGGCGCCGGCATAGAAGCCACGCGGCACCGGCTCCAGTTCGCGGATGCGCTGCAGCGCCGCCAACCGCGGCGTACCGCAGACCGCCGGCGTGGGGTGCAGCTGCGCCAGCAGTTCGGCGGCCGACGTCTGCGGATCCTTCAGGGTGGCGTGGATGCGGGTGCCCAGATGCCACATGCTGGCGGTGGCATGCAGCACCGGCCGCGGCTGCGCATCGATGTGGCTGCAGTACGGTGCCAGCCCCTCGACGATGGCTTCGACCACGTGGCGGTGCTCGTCGTGGTCCTTGGTCGAGGCCAGCAGCGCCTGCGCCGCACGCTCGTCCTCGGCGGCATCGGCGCTGCGCCGCGCGGAACCGGCCAGCGGATGCGACAACAGCTCGGCGCCGCGCTTGCGCAGCAGCAGTTCCGGGGTTGCCCCCACCAGCCATGCTGGCGCCTGCCCTGGCTCCACCGGCAACGGCACCGCGTAGGTCGCCACCGACGGATCCGCGCCCAGACGTGCCAGCAGCACGTCCGGGAACAGCGCCTGGCGGGTGCGCGCCAGCAGGCTGCGCGCCAGCACCACCTTCTGGAGGTTCAGTTCGGGCGCGCGCAGTACCTGCACCGCCGCGGCAACCGCTGACGCATAGTCCTGCGGCGCAGGCTCGGCCTTCAGGGAACCGTCCAGCGGCGGTGCGGCCTGCGGCTGCAGTGCCAGCCCCGGCAGCAGGCGCTCGGGCTGGTACAACGCGTCGTCCGCACGCGGTTCGAACGGCACCGCCCCCACCAGCAGGCCCGGGCCGCCACGCTGCTGGGCAAAGAACGCCGCAACGCGCTCTGCCAAGGTCGCCAGCGCACCGGCCGGCAGCGTGGCGCGACAGCCGCGTGCGTGCACGTGCTGGCCCGCATGCTGCAACAGGAACAGCGACGCGTCGTCGGTGCTCTCCTGCGGCACTGGCGCAGCCTCCGGCCACGCGCCCTGCATCAGGGAATCGTTCATGGGGTCTCCTTCATCCGATGCGCTGCAGCCAGCGCGCACAGCAACAGCAGCAGCGCGCCGACCAGCAGGTAAGGCAGGCTTGGCCCGCCGCGATACAACAGCGTGCCGAGCATCGGCCCGGCCACCATGCCCAGCCCCTGCGCGGCAGCGACGGTGCCGGCGGCGGCGCCCTGCTCGTGCGCCTCCACCGCATCGGCGGCCAGCGCCTGGAACGAGGGGAATACGAAGCCCATGCCAAACGCGGCCAGCGCATACGCCGCCGGCAACTGCCAGGCCTGCTGCACGCCCGCCACCGAGGCAAAGCCAATGCCGGAAATCAGGGCGCCAAGGACGATCCAGCGGCGTGGATGTACCTCCAGCTTCATCACCAGCGCCTGCGCCAGGATCAGGCCGACGCCGACCGCTGTGAGTGCAATGCCGGCCATGCGTGCACCGGCCGCCGCATCCAGGCCCAGGCGATCAATCGCGAAGAAGCCGACCGTGACCTGCGCGATGGTCACCGAGACCATCGCGATGAACGCCGCCAGCTGCGGCAGGCGCAGGCGCGTGTCGAGGCGACTCATCGGCGTGCGGCGTTGTGCGTTGCCAGCCGCTGCCGGGGGTGTCGCCGGCAGCCGCCAGGCCAGCAACGCCAGTGCCAGCAACGGCAGCAGCGCGGCCACGTACAGCGCCAGCGACAGGTTGGTATAGGCCAGCCAGCCCGCGGCGGCCGGGCCGAGCACCATGCCCAGCGCGTTGGCGCTGCCCAGGCGGGCGAGGAATTTCGCACGTTGGCCGGTCGGTGCCTTGTCGGCGATGAGCGCGGCTGCGGTAGGAGGCACCGCCGCATAGAACAGGCCGATCAGGCCACGCGCGCCGACCAGCACCAGCACTGACACCAGTACCGGCGGCACCGCCTGCAAGGCAATGTCGATGAACACCGCCAGCGCGATGTAGACCACGGTGTAGGCACTCATCGCCAGCATCAGCACGCGCTTGCGGCCGATGCGGTCGCTGAGCTGGCCCCAGGGGCGCGCGGCCAGCATCCACAACACGCCTGCGGCAGTGACCGACAGGCCGGCATGCCACTCGGACAGGCCGAGCATGCGGACCACCGGGCCGATCACAGCGACGAAGGACATCATCGCCATGGTGCCGATCAGGGCAGCCAACACCAGCGCCGGCAAGCCGGGAACGACGGGACGTGCGTGCATGGAACACCAGCCGTAACAGGAAAGGATGGCCGGGCGCGCCTGCGCGCCCCGCCCGGCGCCGGCCCTGCTCGGGACCAGACACCACCTT
Organism: Stenotrophomonas africana; assembly: GCF_013004645.1. Taxonomy (GTDB): domain Bacteria; phylum Pseudomonadota; class Gammaproteobacteria; order Xanthomonadales; family Xanthomonadaceae; genus Stenotrophomonas; species Stenotrophomonas africana. Next base: position 415,700 of record NZ_JABEME010000003.1, read on the forward strand.
TAAATGATAACGGCTCGTATTTGCATTTGATACCCATTCTCTTGAATGGGCATGCAACAGCGGGTTCAGCGCATCGCACGCAGGCCCAGCAGGCCACGGCGCTTGAACCACCACTCCAGCGGCAGCGTCACCAGCGGCGGGATCGCCGCCAGCAGCGCCAGGGCGCTGGCCCACCACGGCCAGCGCAGGCGAACCGCCGCAAACAGGGTGACTGCCACATAGACCAGGAAGGCCACGCCGTGCAGCGGCCCGAACAGCTTCACCAGCGCCACGCTGGCCATTGGGCCGTACTTCATCCACATGCCGATGAGCAGGCCGGCCCAGGTCACAGCCTCGATGAAAGCGACCGCGGCGAACAGACGTCCGGTCGGGTGCATGGGGGAACGTTGGGTCACGCGAAGCTCCGGCATCGGGGTATCAAATGCGAATGATACGCAGATGCGAACCTCATGTAGAGTCGGGCCGTGCTCGACTGCTGGAACGTGTCCACCCAGGTGGACACCTACCGGAGCATGTACGGCAGAACCTGCTCCCCGATCTCGCGCAGCACCGCGTCCATCGGTCGCCCGTTGTCGACCAGGTTGAACATCACATGCGCCACGCCCTGCGCATGCACGCGCAGCAGGTAGTCACGCAGGCCATCGCGGCCAACCTTCAGGCCCAGCGGCAGCGGCTCGGCTGGCGCCTGCGGATCCGCCTGCAGATCCAGCAGCATCGACTGCACGAACGGCTTGCCTGGTCCGCCGCGCTGCGCCAGCGCCTGCTGCCACAGGCCGATGCGTCCTTCCTGCGCGACCTCCTCGCGGTGATAGGTGGCCCAGCCTTCGGCCTCGCGCGCGATCCACTGCAGGCTCTGCCGCGCGGTACCCACCACCAGCATCGGAATGCGCGCTGCCGGCGCCGGCAGCACGTCGAAGCCCCCCGTGGCCTGCAGTACGGCGCTCCGCTCATCGGCCTCCGCTGACAACGCCGCGCGCAGCAACATCCAGCGCTCACGGAACGTCGCCGCCCTGCCCTCCAGATCCTCACCGAAGGCGGCGAATTCTTCCGGGCGGTCGCCCGAACCCAGGCCCAGCACGAACCGTCCGCCGCTGATCCGGTCCAGGCTCAAGGCCGACTTCGCCACCTGCAGCGGCTGCCGCAATGGCAGCACGATGGCCGCGCTACCGATCACGATGCGATCGGTCGCGGCAGCCAGCATGCCCAGCCACAGAAACGGGTCATCCAGCGCGCTGGCTATCGCGTCCGGACCCTGCGGCACCATCAGTGGTACATCACGCGTCCACAATGCGGCAAAGCCCAGATCATCGGCCAGTCGCGCAATGCGCCGCGCCTCATGCGGATCGGCCAGTCCATGCGCGGCGACAGGCGTCATAAGGCCCAGGCTCAGGCCCTGTTGCGGAAACAAGGCAGCGTAAGCAGGATTGAAATCACTCATGCCGCCAGCTTAGCGTGCAGGCCTGCGGCAACGATGACGCGCCACCCACTACCGGAAGAACACTGCATGCCGATGATCCGCCCTGCCCACGTCGATGACCTGCCCGCGATCAGTGCGGTGTGCCTGGCTGCATTCACTGCGGCGGTCGCGCCTTCGCTCAGCGCGGCCGGCATCGCCACCTTCGGCAGTGTCGCCGCAGCCGAAGCGTTCGGCGCGCGCCTGCACGGCGACAACCACATCCTGGTGGCCGAGCAGGACGGCCGTGTCGTCGGCGTGATCGAACTGAAGGAGGGTCGGCACCTTGCGATGTTGTTCGTCGATCCCGCCTGCCAGGGCCAGGGCATCGGTCATGCTTTGTTCGGGGCGGTGCTTCCACAGGTGCGCGCGCCGGTCCTGACCGTGCGCGCCTCGCTCAATGCAGTACCGACCTACCTGCGCTATGGCTTCGTGCTGGACGGCGACGTCGGCGAGTTCAATGGGCTGGTGTATCAACAGATGGTGCGGGCAGCGGCCTGAAGGCATCCGCCGGGCATGCCCGGCAATGCCCGGCGGGCGTCATGCCCTGCGGCACGCCCGTCATAAGCAAACTGAATCAGCGGGCTCCCCGGCGGTTCCTACAATGGCCTGTCACCCTGCCCTTCGAGATGCTGCCGATGCGCGTCGCGCTTTCCGTGTTGCTGCTGGCTTCGGCGCTGAGCGCCTGCACCCCGGCCCCGGTTTCCACCGCCAACTCCGCCGAGGCGCCCGCGCCGGCCAAGGCAATCGCCTGGCGCCAGGGCGATGTCGACGATGCCTTCGCCGAGGCTGCCGACAGCGGCAAGCCGGTGCTGCTGTACTGGGGTGCCGTCTGGTGCCCGCCGTGCAACCAGCTCAAAGCAGGCTTGTTCAAGGATCCGGCCTTCATCGCGCTGACCAGCAAATTCGTTCCTGTCTATCTGGATGGCGACGAGGAAGGGGCGCAGGCTTGGGGCGAGCGCTTCGGCGTACGCGGCTATCCGACCCTGATCGTATTGGACCCACAGCGCAACGAAATCACCCGCGTGGCCGGCGGCAACGACGCCGCCGAACTGACCCGGGCACTGACCGTTGCCGCAGGCCGCCGCAGTGCTGTTGCCGCCACCCTGGCCACAGCGCTGGCGACGCCGGGCAAGCTGGCTGCCGAAGACTGGCAGGTGCTGGGCGACTACGGCTGGGAAGTGGACGCCAACCGCTTGGCCGGCGAGCGCAGGAGCCAGGACGTGCTGCGCCAGCTGTCCAAGGCGGCACCGGATGCCGCCCTGCAGCGCCGCTTCGCTCTGCTTGCCTTGGCGACGGCCGAAAAGCCCGATGCCTCGCCCACCGAAGTGCGCGAACTGCTGCAGGCGGTGCTGGCGCAGCCCGCCGAAGTACGCCGCAACCGCGAGTTGCTGGGCTATGCCGGCGCCAACCTGGTGAAGCAGGCCAGCACAGGCCCGGCCACGTCCAACACCCTGGGCCAGCAACTGCTGGTCGCACTGGAGCGGGCAGACGCCGATCGCGGCGACCGCGCCGACGACGCGTTGTCGCGCGCGCTGACCGAAGTGTCGCTGGCCCGTCAGCAGCAGCCCGAGGGTGCACTGCCCGCGCCGCTGGTTGATCGGGTCAAGCAGCGCGTGGCCGCTGCCGATGCCGCCGCCACCGATGCGCATGCGCGCCAGGCTACGATCAGCAGCGCTGTCCATGCCCTGCGCGAGGTTGGCGACGACGCCGGTGCCGAGGCGCTGTTGCTGGCCGAGCTGAAGCGCAGCGAACAGCCGTACTACTACATGCCCGAGCTGGCCGAACTGGCCGAGCAACGCGGCGATACCGCCGGGGCGCTGGAGTGGTTGAAGCGTGCCTACGACGGTGCGCAGGGTCCGGCCACCCGCGTGCAGTGGGGCGTGCTGTACGTAGAGGGCCTGCTGAAGCTGGCGCCGGACGACGCACCACGCATCGAGCAGGCCACCGCCTCGCTGATCGCCGAACTGGAAGCACAGCCTTCGGGCTACCACCAGCGCACCCGTCAGCGCTTCGAGCGCCTGGCCGGGCAGTTGAAGACATGGAGCGGCAAGCACCAGGGTGCGGAGACACTGGCGCGGCTGCAGCAGCGGATGCAGCAGGCGTGCGGCGACCAGGTGGATGGTGCGTGCAAGGATTGGTTGAGTTGAGTTGATGAAGGCGCTGGCGGCGGGTTCGTCTGCCGGCGCTTTTGTTGATATCGGTTGTGGCGGGGGAAGGGGCTGGCCGGGGCACGCCGTAAACCCACGGGCAACACATCAGCGCGCTGGTGAGGTTCGAAAAGCGGGTTCTGGTAGTGCCGGCCGCTGGCCGGCAACCCGACCTTGCCTGTCTGCCGGCCAGCGGCCGGCACTACCATGCCGCTCCTGCCCTTGCCTTTGACTCCGTCTCCGCGCCGCCGCAGGGAGCAGTCCTGCAGAGATTGATGGAAGGAATCAAAGCGACGAACGCGCACGCATTTCAATGCCGCCCCTTGACCTCAACCAATGTTGAGGTGCGATAACAATCTCCCCACGGCCAGCCTTCTGGCCTTCCCCACGGAGATTGCTTCGATGTCGTACTCGCTTCCCCCGCTGCCCTATGCCTACGACGCCCTCGAGCCGCATTTCGATGCGCGCACGATGGAGATCCACCACAGCAAGCACCACCAGACTTACGTCAACAACCTCAACACCGCCATCGATCAGGCCGGCATCGCCGCACAGCCGGTCGAGGCGCTGATCGCCAACCTCGATGCCGTGCCCGAGGCGCAGCGTGGCGCGGTCCGCAACAACGGCGGTGGCCACGCCAACCACAGCCTGTTCTGGACCGTACTCAGCACCAACGGTGGTGCACCCTATGATGAACTGGCCGCCGCCATCAACCGCGATCTCGGCGGCTTCGATGCCTTCAAGGACGCCTTCACCAAGGCGGCGCAGACCCGCTTCGGCAGCGGCTGGGCCTGGCTGACCAGCGATCGCGATGGCCGCCTGCAGGTGGAAAGCAGCGCCAACCAGGACAGCCCGCTGATGGGCGCAGCCGTCGGCCTGTCGGGCAACACCCCGATCCTCGCACTGGATGTCTGGGAACACGCCTACTATCTGCACTACCAGAACCGCCGCCCGGACTACATCGGTGCGTTCTTCAACATCATCAACTGGGCCGAGGTCGGCCGGCGCTACCGCCAGGCCCGGGCCTCATGAGCGGCGAGACACTGCCGTACGCCGGGCCGTGGGCGGGGGTCTTCCCCGCCCCCGCCCCGGTGCCGTCGGTCGAGATGCCGCCGCGTGCCCTGCGGCGGCTGCTCGGCCACTTTCCTACCGGCGTGGCCATCGTCTGCGCACGCGATGCGCAGGGCAAACCCATCGGCCTCACCATCAATTCGTTCGTGCCGGTGTCATTGCAGCCGCCCCTGGTGCTGTGGAACCTGGCGTTGCATGCGCAGAGCCTGTCCACCTTCCAGCGCGCCACCCGCTTTGCGATCAGCGTGCTGGCGGCCGACCAGGAGGCGCTGGCCCGGCGCTTTGCCGATCCACAGGTGCGCAACCGCTTCGACGGCCTGGCATTGCTGGATGACGATGAGAACGCCCCGCCACGCATCGCCGGTGCGGTCGCCCATCTCACCTGTACCCGCCACGGACAGTGGCCGGTGGGCGATCACCTGCTGCTGGCCGGCCGCATCATCGAAGTGCACGAGAACGGCGGCGCGCCGCTGCTGTTCCATCGGGGCCGCTTCCAGCCCGGCCCCACCGAACTGCTGGTGGAGGTGCGCTGATGAACATCGAAGCCCTGGAATGCATGCTTGCGGCCGGCAAGGACGGCGCGCTGCTGCGCTTCGGTCTGGGCAAGGGCTGGCTGGATGCCGGCAACCCGGTGCGCGCGGCCACCCATCTGGGCCGTTGCGTGGTGCTTGATCCGCAATACTCGGCCGCCTGGAAGCTGCTGGGCAAAGCCTGGCTGGCCAGCGGCCAGCCGCAGGCGGCGCGCGAAGCATGGCAACGCGGCTTGAGCGTGGCCGGCAGCAAGGGCGACCAGCAGGCACGCAAGGAAATGCAGGTGTTCCTGCGACGCCTGGACCGCGAGCAGGCGGACCTGGCGAAGGCGGGCTGAGTCGATCAGCCCGCGTTGGCCGATGCCGGTGTGGACATGATGTCCGACATCGGCAGGCGGCGCGGCTTGCTCGGGAACGCGTGACGCAGGATGCGCCAGACCACCTGGCCGAACTGGCGCGGCAGCGAGCCGTTGTTGTAGTGCTGGCCGTAACGGCGGCAGATGTCCTTCACTTCCTTGGCAATGGCCGCATAGCGGTTGGCCGGCAGGTCCGGGTAGAAGTGATGCTCGATCTGGTGGCTGAGGTTGCCCGACAGCACGTTGATCAGGAAGCCGCCGCTGATGTTGGACGAACCGCGCAGCTGGCGCAGGTACCAGTGGCCGCGCGATTCATTGCGCAGGCATTCCTTCGGGAAGGTTTCCGACTCGGCGGTGAAGTGGCCGCAGAAGATGATCACGTAGGTCCAGATGTTGCGCAGGCCGTTGGCCACCATGTTGCCCAGCATCACGGTGAGGAAGAACGGGCCGGCCAGCAGCGGGAAGAACACGTAGTCCTTCAGCACCTGGCGGGCCATTTTCCGCGCCACCGGGCGGGTCTGCATCCACATCGCACGGCCGCTGATGCGGCCCTTCAGCCAACGGCCCAGGCGCAGGTCCTGCGCGGCCACGCCCCACTGGAACAGCAGCGCGAAGATCGGCGCGATGATCGGCTGCAGCAGGTAGAACGGCTTCCAGCGCTGCTCCGGGAAGATGCGCAGCAGGCCGTAGCCGATGTCATCGTCCATGCCACGCACGTTGGTGTAGGTGTGGTGGCGGAAATTGTGGGTCTTGCGCCAGTTGTCGGCGGTGGCAACGATATCCCATTCGTAGGTATTGCCATTGAGTTTGGGGTCGCCGGTCCAGTCGAACTGGCCGTGCATGACATTGTGGCCCAGCTCCATGTTCTCCAGGATCTTCGACAGCGCCAGCAGCAGCGTGCCGGTGATCGCGGCCGGCCACAGCAGTGGCATCCAGAACAGCGGCGAGAATGCCGCCAGGAACAGCAGGCCGCGGCCACCCACGCCGAACCAGCGCACGGCGGCAGCCACCCGGCGGATGTAGCGGGTATCGGAGGCGCCGAGGCTGCCGATCACACGGTCGCGGATCGCGTCGAGTTCCTCACCGAAGGCATGCATCTCGGCTGTACTCAGGGCACGGTCGGTAGCGCGGGTCATGGCAGGCGTCCTCAGAGATCCAGGGTCAGGTCGGTAGTCGGCGCGCTCACGCAGATCCGCACCGGCTGTGCCGATTCGGACTGCAGGTCGCCGGTGCGCAGGTGGCGGGTGGCGCCACTGACGCGGTCACAGCTGCAGCTGTTGCAGATGCCCATGCGGCAGCCATGCTTGGGCTTGATGCCATGGGCTTCCAGGCTTTCCAGCAGCGAGCGGCCACGCGGCACGCTCAGCTGACGGCCACTGCGCGCAAGCGTCAGCGACACCTCACCTTCGCTGCTGGCATCGCGCAGCGGCGCCGGCGGGGTGAAGGCTTCGGCCTGGAAGCCGGCCACCTGGTGCGCCAGACGTTCGCGCGCAGCGGCAACGAAGCCGTCTGGGCCGCAGGCCAGCACATGGCGCTGCGCCAGCGGCGTGTCATCACCGGCCACCTGCAGATCATGGGTATCGATGCGCGCGGCCGGCGCCTGACCCTCACGGGTGGTCAGCAGATGCACGCGCAGGTTCGGATGCGCCGCAGCCATCGCCTGCAGTTCATCGCGAAACTGCAGGTGGGCGGCGGTGCGCTCCCAATAGAACAGGTCCACCGGTGCTGCCAGCGGGCGCTGGCAGGCGTCGCGCAACAGGCTGCGCATCGGCGTGATGCCACTGCCGGCAGCCAGCAGCAACACCGGCGCGGCGGCAGGCATATGGAATTCGCCGAAGGCGGCATCGAGGCGGAACAGTTCGCCCGGCTGCGCATGGTGGACCAGATGCTGGCTGACCCGGCCACCCTCGATCGCCTTGATGGTGATCGCCAGCTCACGCCGACCCAGTGCGGTGGGGCTGTAGCTGCGCTGCCACAAGCGTCCTTCAATCTCGACGCCCAGGGTGACGTGCTGGCCAGCGCGCATGCCGGCCCAGTGCCGGTTGGTGCGCAGGACCAAGGTCGCCGCGCCCTCGCCGGCCGGCTCACGCCGGACCAGGCGGGCCACCGGCTCGCGCAGGGTCCACAGGGGATTGAGCTGGCCCGCCCAGAAATCGAACAGCGACGGCGAGACCCAGCGGTACGGAGAGAACAGGGACGGACGGACGACAGCGTTCATGGGTGAACTATACGGGCGCACATACACCTGTGTATACATGTGTATATTGAACCGGATTGGGTATGATTCAGCCTCGCCCCACCGGAACCCCCATGGCCGCCGCCACCGTCTTGTCGACGCCCGAAGATGCCAACAGCCCGGCCCGCCGTACGGTGAGCCGCGAGGATCTGCTGGCCGCCGCCCTGAAACTGATCGGGCCGCACCGCAGCCTGTCCACGCTCAGCCTGCGCGAAGTGGCTCGTGAGGCCGGCATCGCGCCGAACAGCTTCTACCGGCAGTTCCGCGACATGGACGAACTGGCCGTGGCACTGATCGATGCAGCCGGCCGCTCGCTGCGCACCATCATCGGCGAGGCCCGCCAACGCGCCACCTCCACCGCCACCAGCGTGGTGCGGGTCTCGGTGGAGACCTTCATGGAGCAGCTGCGCGCCGACGACAAGCTGCTGCACGTACTGCTGCGAGAAGGCGCGGTCGGCTCGGACGACTTCAAGCACGCGGTCGAACGCGAGCTGCACTATTTCGAGGAAGAGCTGCAGCACGACCTGGTGCGCCTGGCGGCACTGGATGGCGCCGTACTGCATGCCCCGGAACTGGTGGCCAAGGCCATCACCCGGCTGGTGTTCGCGATGGGCGCCACCGCCATGGATCTGCCACCGGAGAAGGATCCGGAACTGGTCGAACAGATCTCCACGATGATCCGCATGATCATCGTCGGCGCCCGTACCCCCGCCGCATTCCGCCGCGGCTGACGATCGGTACCCGGGGTCGGATCCCTTTCCAAGGAAAGGGCTCTGACTCCGTCTCCCTGCCCCACACGGCAATTCCATCCTCCGCATATGACCACCGGCAGGGTCGCAGCCGTTATATGTAATGTTATAACACTCCCATGATCTGACTCGGCCGGCGCTCCACTCGGAATTGATGCGGCTTCGTTATATAGCACTTGCTATATTGATAAGCCACTGCTTTCATATGCGTCAGCCAGGTCGCCCTCGCCGCCTTTCTTCCCCCAAGGACGACGCCCTCATGCCCGTTGCCACACCCCTCATCCGTCGGCTGCCCCTGGCCGCCGCCATTGCCCTGACCCTGCCGCTGCCCGCACTGGCCGCCACTCCGAAACCGACCGAGCTGGACCGCGTGCAGGTGAAGGTCAGCACCGCCACCCGCAGCGAACGCCTGCTGTCGGACGTGCCGATCCGCACCGAAGTGCTGCGCAAGGAAGACATCGCGCTGCGCGCGGCCACCGACTTCTCGCGCGCAGCCGAGCTGATCAACGGCCTGCGCGTGGAGAGCAACTGCCAGAACTGCAACACCAGCGAAGTACAGCTGCTGGGACTGCCCGGCGCCTACAACCAGCTGTTGTTCGATGGCATTCCGCTACTGTCCACGCTGGGCAGCGTGTATGGCCTGGAACAGATCCCGGCCGGGTTCGTCGATCGCATCGAAGTGGTCAAGGGTGGTGGCTCGGCGCTGTACGGCCCGGGTGCGGTTGCCGGTGTGATCAACCTGGTTCCGCCGCTGCCGGCGCGCAGCGGTGGCCATGTGCAGGCCGGCGTGGATGTCCTGAAAGGCACGCCGCAGAAGAACGCCGATGTGCGGCTGGACCTGCTGGCCAAGGAAGCAGACGCCGGCCTGTCGGTGATTGCCCAGCGCAACTGGAACAGCGGCATCGACTACAACGGTGATGGCTACACCGAGATCACCCGCAAGAACCTCAAGGTCGGCGGGCTGCAGGCCTGGTACGCGCCCACGCCGGGCACGCGGCTGCGCCTGGACCTGCAGGTGACCGATGAAACCCGCCGCGGCGGCAACCGCCTGGACCAGCCCGAGTATCTGGCCAACATCGCCGAATCGCTGGATACGAAATACCGCCGAGGCAGCGTGTCGTGGGATCAGGAAGTCAACGCCGACGTCGATTTCCGCCTGGCCTACGCCTTCGCCGACATCGATCGCGACAGTTTCTATGGCGGCCTTGGCAACGTGGTCACCGATCCGTCCGCGCCCGGCTATGCCCCCTCGCAGCTGGACCGCAACGTGGCCGGCAGCGCGGCCTCGCGTTCGTGGCGCCAGTACGGCCGCACCCACAACCCGCTGCACTACATCGACAGCCAGTTGAACTGGCGGCTGGGCGCGCACGCGCTGGCCTTCGGCGTGCAGTACAAGCACGAGGCGCTGCGGGACGACAACCGCACCGGTGACGGCCGGCGTCTTGCCGTGCTGGAGGATGCGACCTTCCACAACCTGGGCGCCTTCATCCAGGACGAATGGAGCCTGCGCGACAACGTCGACCTGGTGCTGGGCGCACGCGTGGACAAGAGCTCGGAGCTGGACAATGCGGTGTTCTCGCCGCGCATCGCGCTGGCCTGGCAGGCCAACCCGAACCTGAAATGGCGGGCGGGCATTGCCACCGGCTTCCGTGCACCGGAGATCTTCGTCGAGGATGTGCACGTCGATACCCTCGGCGGCGAGCAGGTGCGCGTGCGCAACACCGAAGGCCTGAAGGAGGAGCGCGCGTTGACCACCCTGTTCGGCTTCGACTGGCGATCGGACCCGGCCAATCCGGTGTGGAGCTGGGATGCCACCGCCTCCTATGCACGCATCCGCGACACCTTCGCGCTGGGCGAGATCCAGCGTGGCGATGACGGACAACTGAGCCAACTGCGCTACAACGCCTCCGGCTCCAACGTGCTGGGCGCGGAAACCAACCTCGGCTGGCAACCCTCGCCGCAGTGGCGCCTGACCGCCGGTGCCTCGTGGTACCGCTCGCGCTTCCGCGAACCGCAGCGCATCTTCGACGACACCGGCGATGGTGGCGACACCGTGATCGAAAGCCGCGACTACCTGAAGACCCCGCGCTGGACTGGTCTGGCCCAGCTCAGCTGGATGCCCGCCGAGCCCTGGGAAACCTTCGTCGCGCTGCGCCATACCGGACCGATGTCGGTGCTGAACAACCGGCTGGGCGCGTTGCACCGCACGCGCTCGTTCCTGGTCACCGACCTCGGTGCGCGCTGGCACCGGCATCTGGGCGCGCAGGCGCAGCAGGAAGTGTCGGTGGCCGCAGGCGTCAAGAACGTGTTCGATCAGCGCCAGAAGGACCTGGAAGTGGGCGCGCTGCGTGACAGCGACTATGTCTATGGGCCGCGTTTCGCGCGTTCGTGGTACGTCAACCTGCGCTATGCGTTCTGATCCACTACGAGCGCTGTTGCTGGCCTGTGCCGTGCTGCCGGCCTCACCGGCGATGGCTGCGGACCTGCACGCGCAGGTCTCGGCCTCGCTGATGCGGCCGGAGCAGCGTTCGCTGCGGCCGATGCAGTGGACGCCGCCGCCGAAACTGGTGGCGCTGTACTTCGGTGCCGACTGGTGTGCACCGTGCCACGCCTTCGTACCCACGCTGCGCAGCGTGCGCGACGCGTTGCGCGAGGCCGGCGCCGATACCGAAGTGGTGTACGTCAGCCTGGATGAAAGCGAGGCCGCGCTGCGCCGCTACATGCACGCGCAGGACATGCCGTGGCCGGTGCTGGACCCACGCCGCGCCGCGCGCATGCCGGCGCTGCAGGCATTGGCCGGGCTGGCACCGCCGAATCTGGTACTGATCGATGCCGACGGCAGGGTGCTGGCCAATGGTTGGCACGGCCGGCGCTATGAAGGCCTGCAGCCGGTGTTGAAGGAATGGGCGAAACGGGCGTGCGCGCAGCAGCAGGCCCGTTGCCCGCCCGAATTGTAGAGTCGAGCCACGCTCGACTCATTCCATCACCGCGCGAACAGCAGTCGAGCATGGCTCGACTCTACAAAAATCGGGATCGCGCGAAATGCCGCCGGGCATGGCCCGGCGCTACCGTCACGGCGCCCCGCCCTCGGCCTTGCGCACGAACGCTTCAAACAAGGCCAGCGTCTGCTCGCTCACATGGTGCTCGATGCCCTCGGCATCACGCCGTGCGGTATCCGGATCCACCCCGAGCGCCAGCAGGAAACGCTCCACGGTCTGATGACGCTGGCGGCTGGCATGCGCCAGCGCCTCGCCTTCCGGGGTCAGGAACACGCCGCGGTACGGTCGCTGCACCACCCAGCCATCACGGGCCAGCCGCCGCAGCATCTTCGCCACGGTGGGCTGGGCCACGCCCAGGCGGGTCGCGATGTCGACCTGGCGGGCCTCGCCGCCGTCGGCCAGCAGATCCGAGATCAGCTCGACATAGTCCTCCACCAGCTCCATCCGGTGCGCCTCGCGCACTTGCCGGAAGCTCTCGACCTGGCGCTCGGCCTCGATCAAGGGGGTGCTTTTCAGCGATGTCGAATCGTCGGTCTTGCCCACGCCTGCGCCTGTCCTTCCGGTGTAATCCGGTGTTGAACCTGAATTCTGGACCAGTAACGCGATAAAGACGATTGTTTCACATTGCTAATGACTATAGCAGGAGCTATATTCGGACCCATGAACACCCTGGCACCCCGCGACCCTTCGGCCTCCACTCCGGCCAGCCTGGGCGCGCTCAACGCCTCGGTCGCGGTGCCCGACAAGGGGCACTGGTGGTTCCGCCTGCTGGCCTTCCTCGGCCCGGGCTACATGATCTCGGTCGGCTACATGGACCCGGGCAACTGGGCCACCGACCTCGCCGGCGGTTCGCGCTTCGGCTACCTGCTGCTGTCGGTCATCCTCATCTCCAACCTGATGGCGGTGATCCTGCAGGCGCTGTCGGCGCGGCTCGGCATCGCCACCGGCATGGACCTGGCCCAGGCCTGCCGAGCGCGCTACCCGAAACCGGTAAACCTGGCGCTGTGGGCGCTGTGCGAGGCGGCGATCATCGCCTGCGACCTGGCCGAGGTGATCGGCACCGCGATCGCACTGAAACTGCTGTTCGATCTGCCACTGCTGTGGGGCGCGGTCATCACCGCCCTGGACACCCTGCTGGTGCTGCTGCTGATGAACCGCGGTTTCCGTGCGCTGGAAGCCTTTGTGATCGCGCTGCTGATGGTGATCTTCGGCTGCTTCATGGTGCAGATCGCGCTGGCCGCACCGCCGGTGATGGACGTGCTGGGCGGATTCATTCCGCGCACTCAGGTGGTAACTGATCCGCACGCCCTGTACATCGCCATCGGCATCATTGGTGCCACGGTGATGCCGCACAACCTCTATCTGCATTCGTCCATCGTGCAGACCCGCGCCTATCCGCGTACCGACGAGGGCCGTCGCAGTGCCCTGCGCTGGGCAGTGACCGACAGTACCCTCGCGCTGACCCTCGCACTGTTCATCAACGCCAGCATCCTGATCCTGGCGGCGGCGGTGTTCCATGCCAATGGCCGCTTTGATGTGGAAGACATCGAACAGGCGCACCAGCTGCTGGCACCGATGCTGGGCGTGGGCGCCGCAGCGACACTGTTTGCCGTCGCCCTGCTGGCCTCCGGCCTGAATTCGACGGTGACCGCGACGCTGGCCGGGCAGATCGTGATGGAAGGCTTCCTGCACCTGCGCCTGCCGCCGTGGCTGCGTCGACTGATCACACGCGCACTGGCAATCATTCCAGTGGTGGTGGTGATCATGCTCTTCGGCGACCAGGGCGCGGTGAAGCTGCTGGTGCTGAGCCAGGTGGTGCTGTCGATGCAGCTGCCGTTCGCCATCATCCCGCTGGTGCGGATCGTGACCGACAAGGTGACGATGGGCGCGCTGGTGGCCCCGCGCTGGCTGGGCAGCATCGCCTGGGTGATCGCGCTGGTGATCGTGGTGTTGAACGTGAAACTGCTGGTGGATACCTTCAGCGGCGCATAGCGCGAAATGCCAGGGACGCCTGTGTAGAGTCGAGCCATGCTCGACTCATCGCACACCGCACGAACAGCAGCCGAGCATGCCTCGGCTCTACAAATGCAACGCGATCGCGGCCTCGATCTGCTGCGGCGACTGGAACCCGGCCAGGCGCGTACGTTCGTCACCATCACGGAACAGCGAGAGCGTCGGCGTCTGCCGCAGCCCCAACTCGCGGAAGAACGCCTCACCCAGCACTTCCAGCTGCACGCGCAGAAGGGTCGTGCCCTGCCCCGCCACGCTGTTGGCCACGCGGTGCAACGACATCTCCAGCATCCGGCAGCCCGGGCACTGGTCCTTGTGAAAATCCACCAGCACCCGCGGGTGCTCGGCCAGCAGCTGCTGGAACTGCTCAGGCGTGGTGGCGTCGATGATCTGCATCGCTGTTGCTCCAGTAATGGGCCAGGACCGTATCGATCCAGGCGTCAATGGCTTCGGCATGGCGAACGCCATGCGGCATCTGCTCGATCTCCAACGGCGGATAGTCGCTGCGGAAATAGCGGATCAGCCGGTGCACGGCGCCGCAGTAGTACTCCTGACCCCACTGCGTTTCGCCGGTGCCGAACACCGCCAGCTGCCGTGGCCGCTCGCCGCGTTCGGCGATGCCGGCCACCCACGCCTTCATCTCCGCCGGCGTGCGGCCTGCGTTGTCGGTCCAGCTGCCCAGCAGGACCAGATCGGCCTCGCCGGCGGCCAGTGGCGGCGCCTGGCGCAGGTCGTCGACCTCCTGCCAGTGCACCGCATGGCCGGCACCGCGAAAGCGCTCGGCGATCTGTCGGCCGAGTTCGCGGGTGTTGCCGCTCAACGAGGCGACCACCACCAGGATGCTCAGCCCGGCGCTGGGCTCAGAGATCGTCGAAGCCGTTGTCGACGTTGGTCTTCTTGTAGCTTGCATTGCGCATCTCGAAGAAGTCGGTCTTGGTTTCAGTGAAGTTGTCGGCGTAGGCCTTGATCCACGGCATCACGTTGTCGGTGGTGTCGCTGTACAGGCGCTCGATGCCGAGCATGCCGGCCATCTTGTTGGCGCGGTACTTCACGTAGCGCACCATCTCGTCCACGTCGATGCCGTCGATGCCGTCCAGCACCTCCGACGACCACTGCGTCTCCAGCTCGATCGCGTGTTCGAACGATTGGTGCACGTAGGTGGTCAACTCGTTGGTCTGCAACTCCGGGTTCTCGCCGATGATGGCGCGGATCAGCTCGCTGATGAACTTGGTATGCGCCAGTTCGTCGCGGTTGATGAAGCTGATGATCTTGCCGGTGCCGTTCATGCGGTTCTGCCGCACCATGTTGTAGAAGTACGCAAATCCGGAGTAGAAGTTGATGCCTTCAAGGATCGAGGACTGGATCAGCGACTTGAGCAGGGTCTCGGCGGTCTTCTCGCGCATGAAGTCGTCGTACGCCCCCATGATCGGCGCGTTGCGCTTGATGATGGTCGGGTGGGTACGGGCGATCTCGAAGATGCGGTTCTGGTTTGGCAGATCGGTGATCGAGGCCAGCACGTAGCTGTAGCTCTCGTTGTGGATCACTTCCTGCTGGCCGATGATCGCCGCGTTGGCATGCGCGGCCGGGTCGGTGATGTACTCGGCCACGTTATAGATGAAGCGCGTCTGCGGTGAATCGAGCGTGGCCAGCAGGCCGATGATCGAGTCGTACGCGTTCTTTTCGCGCGCGTTGAGCTCGCCGTACTGGCGGGCGTCCAGCTTCATGTCGACCTCGTCGGGAATCCAGAAGTTGGTCGACAGCTCCTTGTAGGCCCGGTAGAACGACGGGTACGGGATGTCGTTCCAGTTGAGGATGCCACTGGTGCGGCCGTTGATGATGCCGGTGCTGCGGTTGGGATGGCGCGGTTCGAGGATCTTGATGCGGTCGAGGGGGGTTGCCATGGTCGTCTACCTTCGTATTACGTGCATTGCGGATGTAGCGCCGAGCCCATGCTCGGCTGCTCTTCGCGTCTGAGCCAAGCGCGGGCTCGGTTCTACAAGGGGCGCAGCGATCAGCTGGAGCACCATTCGCATTCGCTGATGTCGATGTCGTTGGAGCGCACGTAGTACGTGGTCTTCAGGCCTTCGCGCCAGGCGCTCAGGTGCAGTTCCAGCAGCGTGCTCGCGCGGATGGTGCTGGGCACGTACAGGTTGAAGCTGATCGACTGGTCGACATGGCGCTGGCGGCGGGCGTTCTGGCGCACGCTGGCGAACTGGTCGACCTTGTAGGCACCCTTCTCGTAGTACGGCCAGGTTTCCAGCGACAGGCCCGGCGCTGCCACCGGCCGCCGGAAGTCCTTCTTTTCCTCGTAGTAGAACGCGCTGTAGATCGGGTCGATGGAGGCGGTGGAACCGGCAATCTGCGCGGTGCTCATGTTCGGTGCCACGGCCAGCAGCCAGCCGTTGCGCAGGCCGTGCGTGGCGACCTCGTGGGCCAGGCTGTCCCATGCGGCGCCACTGTAGTCGCGGTCACGGAAGTAACGCCCGTTGTGCCAGTCACTACCCGCGAACATCGGGTAGCTGCCCTTCTCCTTCGCCAGCTGCGCGCTGGCCTGGATGGTCAGGAAGTTGATGCGTTCGTAGAGACGGTCGGCCAGTTCTTCGGCATCCGGTGATTCCCACTGGATCGCCTGCTGCGCCAGCAGGTGGTGCCAACCGAACGTGCCCAGGCCGATGGCGCGGTACTTGCGGTTGGTGATGGTGGCCTGCGGCACCGGCAGCGCGTTGAGGTCGATCACGTTGTCGAGCATGCGCACCTGGATCGGGATCAGGCGCTCCAGCACATCGGTGGCCAGCAGGTCATCCGGCGCGCTGATCGCGCGGCCGAGGTTGATCGAGGACAGGTTGCAGACCACGAAGTCACCGGCGCGGCGTGTGGTGACGATCTGGTCGCCACTGACGATCTCCTGGATCATCCGCGTCGGGCTCATGTTCTGCAGGATCTCGGTGCACAGGTTGCTGGAATAGATCATGCCCGCGTGCTTGTTCGGATTCCTGCGATTGACCTCGTCGCGGTAGAACAGGAACGGATTGCCGGTCTCCAGCTGGCTGAGCATGATCCGCTTGAACAGATCGATGGCCTTCACCGTGCGTCGGCTGATGCGCTCGTCGGCCACCAGTTCGGCGTAGCGGTCGCGGAAGCTGCCCGCACCGCGCGTCTCGTCATAGAAGTCCTGCAGGTACCAGCCCTTGGCCTGCTTCACCTCGTGCGGATCGAACAGGTACCAGTCGGCGCGACGCTCCACCGCCTCCATGAACAGGTCGGGCACGCATACCGAGGTGAACACATCGTGCGCGCGCAGGCGCTGGTCGCCATTGTTCAGGCGCAGGTCCATGAAGGCTTCGATGTCGCGGTGCCAGATGTCCAGGTACACCGCCACCGCGCCCTTGCGCTGGCCGAGCTGGTCGACCGACACCGCGGTGTTGTTGAGCTGCTTGATCCACGGCACCACGCCACCGGAGGAATTGGCCACGCCCCGGATCGGTGCGCCGCTGCTGCGCACATAGCCCAGGTAGGCGCCAACGCCGCCGCCATGCTTGGACACACGGGCGATATCGGTGTTGGAGTCATAGATGCCCTGCAGGCTGTCGTCCACCGTGTCGATGAAGCAGCTGGACAGCTGCCCACCTACCTTGCCGGCATTGGCCAGGGTCGGAGTGGCGACGGTCATGTACAGGTTGGACAGCGCCCAGTACGCCTCGCCGACCAGCTGCATGCGCCGCTCGCGCGGCTTTTCCTCCTGCATCAGGTACAGCGCGATGGTCAGCCAGCGCTCCTGCGGCAGTTCATAAACCTCGCGGCTGCGGTCGCTGGCCAGATAGCGCGTGGCCAGCAGGTACAGGCCGTTGTAGGCGAACAGTCGATCGCGTTCCGGATCGATCATCTCGCCGGCCTGCTGCAATTCTTCCTTCGAGTAGCAGCGCAGGATGTCGTTGCTGTAGATGCCACGGTCAGCCAGGCTTTCCTGCAGGCCCACATACGAGCCGTACTTCAGGCCGACGTCGTAGAAGCGGTTGCGGCTGGCGCGCTTGTACAGGCGGCGCAGGTAGATGCGTGCGGCAAACTGCTCCCACTCGGGTGCGACCAGGTCCACCCGCGACTCGGCCTCGCGGATCAGCAGATCGACCAGGTCATCGGCGCTGATGCTCGGCTTGCGCTCGACCATCGCCTGCACCACGCGGCGGTAGTCGCTCACATCCAGCTGCGGGAACTCGGCATGCACGGCATCGATGCTGCGCTGCAGGCGTTCGGCCTCGAACGGCAGGCGGCGGTTGCCGGCCTCCTTGGTGATCCAGGTCGGCACACGCTCGCCGCCGGCGCGCAAGGCGTCGCCAGCGCCGGCCAGATCGGCCACGCGGAAGGTACTGTCGGTCATGGTGGTGGAACTCCAGGCTCGCACGCGCGTAGCGGTCGATGCCGTGGCGGCCCTGCACGCGATACCGGCGCACGGGGCGGTCGGGGTGGGATGCCATAGCGCGGGAACACCAGGTCGTCGGCAATTGCCTGCGCCTGCGGCCGGTATCCGGGCCGTGGGGGCGATCTGGGTCCGCGCGATGGCGGCCGCGTCGACACGGCAAGCCTCAGGGGCGGGCCGCGGGACGTTTGCTGCATGTCCGGCGGCGGCGGCTGACCGGGAGTGACGGCCACAACATAGTGGGGATACTCGAAGCCGTCAACACAAGATGCGGTGATCACTACATGCCGCGACGATCAGTCGCAGGATGCCGTGTTGCACCTGCGGCGCCTTGTCGACAACGCCTGCGCCCCCAGTTCGGTACAACATCCACTTTCCCCGGAACACCGTCCATGCGCGCTGCCCAGTACCCCTCCTTCGGCGACCCGGCCGACGTCCTTGCCATTGCCGATGCGCCGCTGCCCGAGCCCGGCCCCGGCGAGGTGCGCATCCGCACCGTGCTGGCCTCGATCCATAACCACGACCTGCTGACCGTGCGTGGCCTGTACGGCTACAAGCCGACGCTGCCGGCGATCGGTGGCAGTGAAGCACTGGGCGTGGTCGATGCACTCGGCGCCGGTGTCGACGGCCTGCAGATCGGCCAGCGGGTCGCCGCCGCCTCGGTGCACGGCACCTGGGCCGAAGCGTTCATTGCGCCGGCACGCATGGTGATCCCGATGCCGGAGGCGATCCCGGACGAGATGGCCGCGCAGTTGATCGCGATGCCGCTGAGCGCGCTGATGCTGCTGGAGTTCCTGCACGTCGAGGCGGGCCAGTGGATCGTGCAGAACACCGCCAACGGTGCGGTGGGCAAGTCACTGGCGATGCTGGCGCGGGCGCGTGGCGTGCACGTGGCCAACCTGGTGCGCAATGCCGATGCGGTCGCACAGTTGCAGGCGCTGGGCATCGATCATGTGTTCGACACGTCGGTGGACGGCTGGAAGGATCGCGTGCGTGAGGCAACCGGCGAAGCACAGGCCGCGGCCGCAGTGGATTCCATCGGCGGCGACGCCAGCGGTGACCTGGTCGACCTGCTCGGCCACCACGGCACCCTGGTGTCGTTCGGTGTGATGAGCGGCGAACCGATGCGCATCCCCGCCGGTGGACTGATCTACAAGGAAGCCACGGTGAAGGGATTCTGGGGCAGCAAGGTCAGCCAGGCGATGGCGGTGGAAGACAAGCGCCGGCTGGTTGGCGAACTGCTGAAGCGTGCGGCGAGCGGCGAACTGACCCTGCCGGTGGAGCAGATCTTCGCACTGGACGACATCGCCCAGGCGGCGAAGGCCGGCGCCGGTTCGGGCCGTAACGGCAAGGTGCTGCTGCGGCCTTGATCGGCTGACATTGCCTTCTGTAGAGCCGAGCCATGCTCGGCTGCTTTCCGGTCAGTGTGTGGAGCGGAGCGTAGGCTCGGCTCTACAGGGGAGTGCGGACCAACGGTCCGCACCCACCGAGTGGGTCTGCTCAAACGGAGGCACCGACTTTCGTTAAGAACCTGTGATGTATAACTGAATGCGCTTTCGTCATTGGAAGACGCATGTGCCTGCGTGCGGTACTGACGGCTCCTCCCCCGTTCGGCGTTGTCGCTTCCATGTACCGCACCACCCTGAACCTGCTTGCCGGCGCCATTGCGCTGGGCCTCACCGCCGGCGCTGCCGGCGCCGCTGAATCGGCCGATAGCGGCAAGGACAGCACCACCCTCGGCACCGTGCTGGTGACCGGCTCCAACATCAAGCGCAGCGACACTGCCGGGCCGAACCCGGTGCAGATCGTCAGCCGCGAACAGATCGAGCAGACCGGCCGCTCCACGCTCACCGACGTGCTGCGCAACCTGTCGGCCAATGCCGGCAACAGCTTCGACGAGCAGTACACCGGCAGCTTTGCCGCGGGCTCGGCTTCGATCGGCCTGCGTGGCCTGTCGCCGAAGAACACGCTGGTGCTGGTCAATGGCTACCGCGTGTCCAACTTCGGCTTCGCGCTCAACACCCAGGACACCTTCGTCGACCTCAATGCGCTGCCGATCAGCGCGGTCGAGCGCATCGAAGTGCTGAAGGATGGTGCCTCGGCGGTGTACGGTTCCGACGCCATCGCCGGCGTCATCAATATCATCCTGCGCAAGAACTTCCAGGGCGTGGAAGTCGGCGGCGGCTTCGGTACCGCCACCCGGGGCGGTCTCGACGAACGCAAGGCCAGCCTGCTGGCCGGCTTCGGTGACCTCGAACAGCAAGGCTGGAACGTGCTGTTCGGGCTGGACCTGCTCAAGCGTGATCGCCTCGACGCCGACCAGCGTGCCTACACCCGCAGCGGCGATTTCCGCGACAAGCCCGGTGGCCGCCTGGCCGGCTGGTCCACTGCCGGTGGCAACTGGCTGTCCAACCCGCGCGCGCCGCAACCGTTCGCCAACTGCCCGGATGGCAGCCAGCTGCGCCCGTACAGCGATTTCGGCAGCACCCTGCCCGGCCAGGCCTGCGCCTTCAACGCGCAGCCGTTCAAGACCCTGCAGCCCGGCGCCGAGCGCCTGCAGGCGTCGTTGAGCGCGACCTACCGTTTCAATGACAGCGTCGAAGCGTTCGCCGACGTGCTGTACAGCCACAACAAGGCCGACCAGATCTTCAGCGCGCCGCTGACCGTCGGCCCGGGCCTGCGTGCCTACAACCCGGCCACCGGCACCCTGATCGACGTGCCGGCGGTGCTGCCGGTCGGCCACCCGAACAACCCGGGCAGCACGCCATTGCCGTTCGAGTACACCTTCTTCGACATCGGCCCGCGCCTGAAGGACAACACCCAGGTGTTCTACCGTGCCCTGGCCGGCGTGCGCGGCAGTGGCGAGCGCTGGGACTGGGAAGTGGCGGCGCTGACTTCGCAGAGCGCGCAGCGAGAATACGTCGACAATTTCGTCAACCGCTACGCGTTCGAACAGATCCTGCGCGATGGCAGTTACAACTTCCTCAACCCGTCCGCCACGCCGGGCGCGCTGGATGCACTGCGCCTGCAGACCAAGCGGCCAGGCTGGTACAAGCTGCACTCGTTGAACCTGAAGGCCTCGACCTCGCTGTGGGAGATGCCAGCCGGTACGGTCGGCTTTGCCTGGGGTGCGGAGTTCCGCAAGGAATCACTGGATGCGCGCACCAGCGCGCAGGTGCTGTCGGGCACCGAACTGCGCCCGGCCATCAACGTGGTCAACGGCGAGCGCCAGGTCAGCGCCGCCTATGCGGAACTGAGCGTGCCGCTGCACCGCACGCTGGAGCTGCAGGTGGCCGGTCGTGGCGACCACTATGACGACTTCGGCAAGGCGTTCTCGCCGAAGGTAGCGCTGCGCTGGCAGCCGCTGGACAGCCTGCTGCTGCGTGGTTCGTTCTCGCGCGGGTTCCGCGCACCGTCGCTGCCGGAGATCGCGCCCGGCCAGACCGTCAGCTATGGCTCGGTAATCGATCCGCTGGATCCGCTGCAGCCCGGCGGCAGCCGCGGTGTCACCAACATCCGCACCGGCAACCCGGACCTGAAGGCCGAACGCTCGCGCAACTTCAACGTGGGCGCGGTGTGGTCGCCCGATGGCGATACCAGCATCGGCCTGGACTGGTACCGCATCGAGCAGGACAACCTGGTCAAGCCGGACAGCGCGCAGTTCATCGTCGACAACCCGACGCTGTTCCCCGGCCGTGTGCAACGTGATGCACAGGGGCGCATCCAGTTCATCACCAACCAGTATGCCAACCAGGGCGAGCTGACCACCTCGGGTCTGGACCTGGAAGCCAACCGCACCTTCCGCACCGACGGCTGGGGCAACTTCACCGTGGCCGGCAGCTGGACCCATCTGCTCAGCTTCAAGCAGCCGCTGGTGGCCGGTCAGGCACCGTATGAAGGGGCCGGCAACAACCGCCACGGCGCACTGCCGCGCACCCGCGGCACCACCTCGCTGAACTGGGCGGTGGGCGACTGGAGCAGCACGCTGAGCCTGCAGTACGTGAGCGGCTACGACCAGCGCGTGGCGACGGCGACCAGCAACCCCGGCCTGCGTGACCGCATCAAGCCGTATCACCAGCTGGACCTGTACGTGGCGTACGAAGGCATTCCCAACACCACGCTGTCGCTGTCAGTGCTGAACCTGACCGACAAGGACCCGCCGTTCGACCCGGCCGGTGGCTCCAATGGTTTCGACATCAGCCAGTACAACCTGCGCGGGCAGTTCGTCTCGCTGGGTGCGCGCTACCGGTTCTGATGCGCCAACGGGGCGGCGGTGATGCGCCGCCCCGTTCCCGGTAGAGTCGACTGTCAGTCGACTCGCGCGCAAAGCGCGGGCATTTCGATGTCCGCAATCAGGAGCAGTCGACTGACAGTCGACTCTACCCAACCAGGCATCCCGGCATCACCGGCTCAGGTGCAGGAACTGCAGGTGCCGTTCGTACTGGCTGATGATGTCATTGATGATCTGCTTGCGGCTGTAGCCCACCAGGTCGTAGTCCTGGCTGCCTTCGAACAGATGCACTTCAGCGCGGTAGTAACGCTGGTTGCGCAACTGCTGTGCGGCGAACGACGGGGTCAGGTAGCCGCTCAGGATCACCCTGTACAGGAAGTCCTGCTGCTCGCCGTGATTCACCGTCAGCTCCATGTCGCCGGCCTCGAAGCGCGTGGACACGTCCCAGCCCTGGCCGCGCAGCTGTTCGGCCACCGCCTCCATCGCCGGCTTCACCGTGTCGTCCATGAAGCGGTAGACCTGGTCGCGCACCGGGAAATGCATCGCCTGGCTCAGGCGCTGGCGCCAGCCCTGGTGGTGGCGGTCGTCGCCGATCAGCGGCGATGGCCGGTACTGCAGCGCGCGCTTGCGGTGCGATTCGTCACTGAAGGCGCGGGTCAGCCCCCACATCATCAGCAGCAGCACCGCCGAGAACGGCAGCGACGCCAGCACCACCGCCGATTTGAGCGCATCGATGCTGCCGGCCAGCAGCAACCCGGCGGTCAGCACCGCGATCACCGTGCCCCAGAACACGCGAAGCCAACGCGGACCATCATCCTCCGGCGCACCGCCGTGCGAGGACAGCGTGGACAACACCACCGCCCCCGAGTCGGCCGACGTCACGAAGAAGATGAAGCTGACCAGCACCGTCACCGCGACCACCGTGCGGCTCCACGGGTAGCCATCGAGCAGTGCATACAGCACCGTCGGTGGGTCATCCACCGCCAGCTGCGCCAGTTGCTGCTGGCCGTGGTGCAGCACCTGGTCCAGCGCGCTGTTGCCGAAGATCGACAGCCAGGCCAGGGTGAAGCCCAGCGGGATGAGCAGCACGCCGAACACGAATTCGCGGATGGTGCGGCCACGCGAGATGCGCGCGATGAACAGGCCAACGAACGGCGCCCAGCCGATCCACCAGGCCCAGTAGAACACCGTCCAGCCACCCAGCCATTCCGGTCGGCCGCCATAGGCGTACACATCGAAACTCTTGCCGACCACGCTGCCCAGGTAGTCGCCCAGGTTCTGCATCAGCGTGCTGAGCAGGTATTGGGTGGGGCCGGCGCACAGCATGAACAGCACCAGCGCGATCGCCAGCAGCATGTTGATGTTGGCCATCCAGCGCACGCCCTTCTCCACCCCGGACACAGCCACGGCCACCGCCGCGCCCATCATGCTGACCACCAGGATGATCTGCACCAGGTTGGAGTGCGGGATGTTGAACAGGTGCGACAGGCCGGCGTTGAGGTGCAGCACGCCGAAGCCCATGTCGGCACCGATGCCGAACACGGTGGCGACAATGCCCAGCGCGTCCACGGTGTAACCGATCGGCCCGTTGATGCGCTTTCCGATCAGCGGATACAGCGCCGAGCGCAGGGCCAGTGGCAGGTTGTGGCGGTAGGCGAAGTAGGCCATCGCCATCGCCGCCAGCGCGAACACGCCCCAACCATGCAGGCCCCAATGCAGGAACAGCAGCTGCATGGCCTGGCGCGCACCAGCCTCGCCCGCGGCCGCATCGCCCTGCGGCGGTTGCAGGTAGTGGGTCAGCGGCTCGGAAACGCAGAAGAAGAACAGGGTGATGCTGATGCCGGCGGCGAACAGCATGCCGGCCCAGGAGAGGTAGCTGAACTCCGGCTCGTCATGGTCGGCGCCGAGCTTGATGCCACCGTATTTGGACAGCGCCACGCCGACCACGAACACCAGGTACAGGGTCATCGCCAGCAGGTAGTACCAGCCGACATTCAGTGCGGCCCAGTCCTGCGCCTTGACCAGAAGGCGCCCCGCACCGAGCGGGAACAGGCTGACGAACAGCGCGAACGCCACGACAACGATCGCCGCGAAGGCGAACACAGGCCGAAGGGTGCGCACCGGGGATTGTTGCGGCTCCAGTACATCCATGGGGCGGCGTTCTCCGGTAGATCAAAGGGTTAGCCGGCCGATTCTGACTGAACCGCAGTGGACAGAGCATGAAGTTGCCGCCTGCGGTCACAGGCCCGTCCCGCGATTCCGTGTTATCACGCGCGCGCTGCTGCGTGCCTCCGCCCGCCGGCACCGCGCGGGCCACGTTGATCGCAGCCGCGCGCGTACTGTCCAATCACGACATCACATGCACCGCGCACAGCTTGTTGCCGTCCGGGTCGCGCAGGTAGGCCAGGAACAGCCAGCGCCCGGCCATGCTGCGGATCCCGGCCGGATCTTCGATGGCGGTGCCACCGTGGGCGACACCGGCGTCCTGCCAGCCACGCACGGCCTCGGCGCTGTCGAGGGTGAAACCAATCGTGCCGCCGTTGGCATGGCATGCGGGCTGACCGTCGATCGGTGCGGTGACGATGAACATGCGGCCATCCTTGAAGTACACCAGCCGGCCCTTGTCATCGAAGACGCCCGGACGTGCGCCCAAGGCGCCGAACAACGCATCGTAGAAGCGATGCGCGACGTCCATGTCGTTCGTTCCAACGGTGATGTGGCTGAACATGCGGGCACTCCTTGTGAGAAGAGCGCAGTGTCGGCGAGCGCTGCAGGCATCGCAAATCCTCCGCCCGTGTCCGCTGCCAACTGCCCAGGAATTTGTCGTGCGCCGCCCGATCACCCTATAATGCGAATCATTATCATTAATGACCGATACCGATGGCCGTGCCCGCCACCTCCAGCACCGCGCTGGCGGGGTTCTACCGCGAACACCATGGCTGGCTGCTGGGCTGGCTGCGCCGCCGCACCCACAACGCCGACTGCGCCGCCGACCTGACCCAGGACACCTTCCTGCGCCTGCTCAGCCGGCGCGTCGATCCGTCCGAACTGCGCCTGCCGCGCGCCTATCTCAGCACCATCGCGCACGCGCTGCTGGTCAACCACTGGCAGCGCGCGGACCTGGAGCGCGCCTATCTGACCGCGCTGGCCGCACAACCGGAGCCGGTGCATCCCTCGGCAGAGGAGCGCACGCAGGCGCTGCAGCTGCTGCATGCCATCGCCGACATGTTGTCCGGCCTGGCCGAGCGGCCACGGCGTGCCTTCCTGCTGGCGCGGCTGTCCGGCCTGGGCTATGCGGAGATCGGCGTGCAGCTCGGCGTGTCCGAACGCATGGTCAAGAAGTACATGGTGCAGGCCATGCTGCACTGCCTGCGCCTGTCCGGAGACACGGCGGCATGAGTGTGGCATTGGCCAGCCCGGCGCTGGAACAGGCAGCCGAATGGTTCGCGCTGCGCCAACAGGGCTGGAACGACGGCGACCAGCGGCGCTGGCACGTCTGGCTGCAGGCCGATGCTGGTCACGCCGATGCCTGGCGACGGGTCGAGGCGGTCTGGCAATCGTTCGCCCCGCTGTCGGCACCGGCGGCAGCAACGGCGCTCGATGCCGCCGGCCATCGCCGCCGCCGCGCGCTTCGCAGTCTCGGCGGCGCACTCGGCATCGGTGCGGTCTCAATTCTCGGCCTGCACGGGCTGCAGGCGCAGCGCCACCTGCAAACGCAACGCACCGCTGCCGGGCACACCGGTCATTGGACGCTGGCCGATGGCAGCCAGTTGTGGCTCAACGCCAACAGCGAAGTGACCATCGACATCGGCAACGGCCACCGCGCCCTGCATCTGCTGCGCGGCGAACTGCTGCTGCAGACCGGACATCACCCCGCATTCTCCGGGCTGCCCCTGACCGTGCATGTCCCTGGCGCGAGTCTGCGGCCGATCGGCACCCGCTTCGCGGTCGGCCGCGAAGCGCAGGACAGCCGATTGGACGTGTTCGAAGGCGTGGTGCGCTGCCTGCCGATGTTCGGTGCGGCGCTGGATGTGCCCGCGGGAAGTGCGCTGCAGATCGGACCGATGGGGGGACTGACATCGGTGGCTGCCGATCCTCTGCGCGGCAACTGGCAGGACGGACGACTGCGGGTGCAGGACACGCAGCTGATCCGGGTGATCGACGAACTGGCCCGCCACCATGGTGGCTATCTGGGCTGTGATCCGGCGCTGTCCGCATTGAATGTCACTGCGGTACTGCCACGCCTGGACAGCCTGCAGGCCCTGAAACTGCTGGCGCGCGCCCTGCCGATCCGCATCGAGCAACGCTGGCCATGGTGGACCGTTGTGCGTCCACGTTGAAATGGCGGTTCCCTTTCTGCGCGCTCGGCGGGCACTACAAGGGAACCCATTGCGGATGTTGCCGCCCCCTTATGAAGCTCCCCTGCCCCTCCTCTCGCCCGCTGGCCATCGCGCTGTGCCTGGCCCTGACCACGTCGTGCCTGTTGCCGGCCGCCGCCCATGCACAGGATGCTGCCGCTGCCGTTCGCTGGCAGATCCCGGCCGGACCGCTCGACCAGGCCTTGACCACGTTCGGCCAGCAGTCTGGCCTGTCCATCGCTGCCGATGCGCGCCTGACCCGCGGCCGCCACAGCGGTGGCGTGCAGGCCTCGCTCAACACCGAAGCCGCACTGGCGCAGCTGCTCGCTGGCACCGGCCTGGCGTTCCAGCGTGATGCCAGCGGCGTGGTGCTGCAGGCCGCCCCCGCCACCGATGCCGGCGTGCGCCAGATCGGCACCCTGCGTGTGGCCGGCCAGGCCAGCGACGGTGCGTCGCCGTGGGGCCTGGCCGATGCCGATGCCGTTTACCGTGACAGCGGCTCGCGCGTGCATCTGGACCGCCAGCAGCTGGAACGCTTCCGCGGCCAGTCGATTGGCGATGTGCTGGCCGGCGCAGTCGGCGTGCACACCGGAGATGTACGCAATGGTGGTGCGCTGGACGTCAACATCCGCGGCCTGCAGGGCCAGAACCGGGTGCCGGTGATCATCGACGGCGGCCAGCAGGCCATCGATGTCTATCGCGGCTATGCCGGCGTACAGCAACGCAGCTACCTCGACCCGGACCTGATCAGCGCGATCAGCATCGAGAAGGGGCCGAGCCTGGCCGCCAATGCCGCCAGCGCGATCGGTGGCGTGGTCTACATGGAAACGCTGAAGGCCGATGACATCCTCGACGACGGCCAGGACTGGGGCCTGCGCCTGCGCGGCGGTGTGGCCGACAACAGCATCGACCGCACCCGCACCTTCAAGCAGATCGCGCGTGGCAGCGACAACCGCAACAGCCTGCGCGACCCGCGCGACTGGAACGGCAGCGTGGCCTTCGCCCAGCGCGGCGAAGACTGGCAGCTGGTCGCGGCCTATGCACGGCGCCGTCAGGGCAACTACTTCGCCGGCAGCAACGGCGCGCATCGCTACGACGACCAGCATCTGTCCAGCGGCGGTACCGGCATGTCAAGCCAGGCCGTTTCCAAGCTGTACCACCCGGGCGATGAAGTCCTGAACACGCACACCGACAACGAATCGGCGCTGCTGAAATTCACCTGGGCACCCAACCCCGACCAGCGCCTGGAGCTGAGCCACCGCTACTTCAATTCCAGCTTCGGCGAAATCATGCCGTCGGCGATCGGCCGCGTGGGCGAGTCCAACCAGTGGGTGACCTACGTGGACAAGGCCAACACCATGTTCCAGTTCGAGCCCGGCAAGATGCGGGTCAACGCTACCTCGCTGCGCCATCGTTACCGCCCCGAGGTGCACCCGTGGCTGGACCTGAGCAGCACGCTGTGGTTCACCACCGCCACCAGCCGCATGTTCAACAGCAACATCGCCAACACGCCGCTGTTCAAGGACGTGCCCAACGACCAGATGCCCGACACGCTGGGTGAGACCTACGGCCCCGGCCTGCAGTCGGACGTGAAGACCCGGCGCTGGGGCGTGGACAGCAGCAACACCACGCGTTTCAGCAATGCGCTGGGCGACTGGACGCTGCGCTATGGCGCGTCCTTGCAGCACGAAGACACCGCACCGAACTCGCCGGTGCTGCCGGTGGACTACAACAACAACCGTTACCTGCGCTCGGGCACGCGCCGCGAGGCCAGCGCGGTGGCATCGTTGCAATGGCAGCCGTGGGACTGGCTGTCGCTGACGGCCGGCGGCCGCTTCATCGACTACCGCACCCGCGACCGCAATCGCGTGGCCTTCGTCAGTGAATCGCGCGACCTGCGCTATACCTTCGCGCGCCTGAGCAAGGGCGGCCAGCTGCTGCCAGGCTGGTACAAGGAGTGGTACCCGGATGCACGGGGCAACTATACGTATGACTCGCTGCGCGCCACGCCCTATGGCGACAGCACGCTGGGCCAGACCTACGACTTCGACGGCTTCATCCGTGACCCGCGCGGTGCCAACGGCTTCTACACCAAGCAGATTCCCACCGCCTGGGGCTACAAGCCGGCGATCCGTCGCTCGGGCCACGGCGTTGCGCCCTATGCAGAAGCGCGCTTCAACCTCGACGCGGACATGTTCTTCTACGTGAAGTATGCGCAGGGCTGGAAGATGCCCAGCCTGTTCGAGTCGACGCTGGGCAACAGCACCTCGGCCCCGGTGGCCGACCTGAAGCCGGAGAAGAACCGTTCCTGGGACATCGGCTTCAGCCTGCTCAAGCAGGACCTGTGGCGTGACGGTGATCGCCTGGCGTTCAAGGTGGCCTGGTTCAAGAACGATATCGACAACGCCATCACCCGCCGCTTCGATTCCAGCAACTGGGCCTTCTACGTCGACAATGTCGACAACTACACGGTGTCCGGCTACGAGCTGCAGTCCGGCTATGACGCCGGCATCGCCTACCTGGACCTGTCGGCCAGCTACTACCAGCGCGCACGCACCTGCGACGCGGCCACCGCCAAGCGCCTGCGCGAAGACCCGTATGCGAAGTGGAGCAAGCTGGACACCACGCCGGACTGCGTGGACGGCGGCTTTGGCACCTCGTTCGTCAACGCGCAGAACCCGCCGAAGTACTCGATCCACAGCACGCTGGGCTTCCGCCTGTTCGATCGCCGCCTGGATACCGGTATCCGGCGTACCTACAACAGCGGCCCTACCCATGAACTCGACAAGCCCTGGAACACCACCGGCTCGACCGGCCTGCAGAACATCTACCTGCCGACCGCGATCTACGACTTCTATGCACGCTGGCAGTTCACCCCGCGCAGCGAAGTGGAACTGGTGGTCAGCAACCTGCGCAACACCTACTACATGGACACGCTGGCGATGAGCCTGATGCCGGGCCCGGGCCGCACCACGCGGCTGAACTTCACCGCACGCTTCTAACTGCTGCAGAAACATCAGCGCCCCGGAGAGATCCTCCCCGGGGCGCTTGCCTGCGGCGGCTCACGCTCTGGCAGGTGCCAGCCCTGGTTGGCTTAGCGCCGGTAGGTGCCAACCTTGGTTGGCACAGCGACTGAGCACCGGTAGGTGCCAACCTTGGTTGGCACAGCGACGCGTTACTTCGCAGTACTCAGCAACAGCACCGCAACAGTGACCAGACCGATGCCGACCCAGCCGATCGGACGCAGGCGGTTGCCGAACAGCAGGCGGCCGCAGGTGGCGGTACCGATCACGCCGATCGCTCCCCACATCGCATAGGCCGTTGCCAGATCCATGTATCGCACGGCCTGGCCCAGCAGGGCGAAGGCGATCCAGACCAGGACAATCGCGCCGACGCCCCAACGCCAGCGGCGGAAGCCTTCCGACTTGGCGACCATCATGTTGGCGGCGACATCGATCAGTGCCGAACAGATCACGAAAAACAGGGCCAGGGTATTCATCAGTGCGCCTCCCCGAGAGTGACGCAGACGATGCCGACCACCGCCAGTACCAGGCCGACCAGCTGCTGCAGCGACAGGCTCTCACCGAAGACGGTGAGGCCGACCACGGTCAGCAGGGTCAGGCCCAGGCCTTCCCACACTGCGTAGGCCACGCCCACGGCGATGCGGCGCACCGACTGCGCCAGGAAATAGTAGGACAGCGCCAACGCGCCGGCCATGATCAGGTAGCCGGTCCAGCCGCCATCGCGGGCGGCATGGGCCATGAACGAGGTGCCGACCACTTCGGCGACGATCGCCACGGTCAGGCAGGCCCAGGCGACCAGCGCGCCACGGGCGGGGACAGTACGGGACATGTGAAGCTCCTTGCAGGGCGGGGACCGCGCCGCCTTTTCAATAGATCCACGCGATGCGTGGAGGGTCCGGAGCGCCCCGCAGACAGGGGCGATGGCGACCAGTATCATCGCCTTTTACGGTGGTATCAAAATGGATTCCATCGACAGGAGCGATGGATCAATGCCCTACTCCCCTGAATCCCTGCAGGCCTTCGTGGAAGCCGCCGCGCTGGGCTCGTTTTCGGCCGCGGCACGGCGGTTGCGCAAAACGCAGTCGACGGTCAGCACCGCCATTGCCCACCTGGAGGCCGACCTGGGCGTGAGCCTGTTCGATCGCAGTGGGCGCTACCCGCAGCTGACCGAGGCCGGGCGCCAGGTACTTGGCCACGCGCAGGAGATCCTGGCCGCCGATGCGCGCCTGCAACAGTTGAGCGTGCGCCTGGCCGCACCGGTCGAGTCGCGCCTGACCGTGGTGTTTTCCGATGTCTACCAGCTCGATCCCGGGCAGCGGATCCTGCAGCGCTTCGCCGAGGCGTTCCCGGAGATCGAACTGGAATGGCTGGATGCCGAGGGCGAGGACGTACTGGAGCTGGTCGGCAGTGGTCGCGCCGGACTGGGCCTGCTGCCCAGGCAGGAGCGCTATCCCGATGGGCTGGTCGCCCGACCGCTGGCCCACCACAGCGAACTATCGGTGTACGTGGCTCGCGAACACCCGCTGGCCCGCGCCGGGCGTCGCGCCGCCGCACAACTGGCGCGGCATCGGCAGGTGCGGTTGAGTGCGGAAGTCGATCAATTCCGCTTGGTCACCGGCCTGGCCTGGACCGCCACCGACTATCTGATGGTGATGGAGATGGCCGAGGACGGCATCGGCTGGGCCGAACTGCCCCGTGCATTGGTACAGCGCTACGACCGTGGGCGGCTGGTGGAACTGGTGCTGCCCGGCTGGCCGCGGCGCATCCACAGCGACCTGCTGTGGCGCCGCGACACGCCGCCGGGACCGGCCGCACTGTGGTGGGCCGACGCGCTTGGATGAACCGAAAAAGGGGACGGAGGGGATTAAGTCGTTTGTGGCACAAACGACTTAATCCCCTCCGTCCCCTTTTTCATCAACGATGGGCGAGCGCGTAATCCAGCGCCGAGCACACCGCTGCCACCTGTGCATCGTTGCACTGCTGCGGGGTCGCCCGCGGGCTGTCCGGGTAGACCTCGGTGGTGGTGGTGTACTTCGCGCCGGTAATGCCGGCGCACAGGCCCAGCTTCACCAGCGGGTACTCGATCACGCCATGGGCCACCACCGGCGAACCGATGATCTCGCCCTTGTCGTCGGCCGGTGCGATATGGGTGACCTTCTCCACCGCAGCAATCACCGCCTGCTGGAAGGCCGCCTGCGGGTTTTCGCTGTCGTCCACCAGGTAGAAGCCATCGGGAATCAGGCCCGGCTCGAACGGTTTGCCGTCACGCGCGGCCAGCGCCGGGCGGAACTCGCTTTCATCGCTGTCGGTGGTCTCGTGCAGGTCGATGTGCAGCACGAACTGGCCCTTGATCGGTGTGATCAGCTCGATCAGCGCGGTCGACTCGTGGGCCGGGCCATCGGCGCGGAAGTTGCGGTTGGGGTCGATCGCATCGAAGTTCCAGCGGTTGATGCGCTCGAAGCCCCACGGATTCACGCATGGCGCCACCAGCAGGTTGGCCTTGCCGGCATAGTCGGCGGCGTGCTTTTCGAGGAACTCCAGCGCGCCCATCACGCCGCTGGTCTCATAGCCGTGCACGCCACCGGTGACCAGAGCAGCCGGCAGCGCCGGGTTCCAGTCGCGGCTGCGCAGGGCGAACAGGGTGTAGGCCTCGCCCGCGTAGTCGAGCTGGCCGTAGGCCACCTTGTCAAAGCGCGAAGCCAGCGCCGCGATGCGCGGCAGCACCTCTTCGTCATAGCGACGCAGGCGCTGCTGGCGGCCACGCCACGCCTCCCGCTCCGCCGCTCCCCACGGCTGGCCAGGGGTTCCGACGGGGTAGAAAGCAGCTTGGGACATGGCGGATCTCAGCGGGTCAGGAAGCAATCGCCCACTCTACCACCGGGGCATCGGCATGAACCGGAGGCGCATTCCAATAGCGAATGGAATCAGCAATAATTCTCATTTACGACCTTCCACGATCTGCATCGATGCCCATCCACGCCCTGCAACCGGCCCGCCTGCCCCTGGCTGCCGCCCTCGCCCTGTGCCTGCTCCCGGCCACCCGTGCCTTCGCCCAGGACGGCGCCACCACGCTGGACAGCATCCAGGTGTCCGGCAGCTGGCTGGGCACCGGCCTGCATGACAGCGTCAAGAGCTTCGCCGGCGCGCGCACGGTGGTCGACCGCCAGCGCATCGAGGCCAGCGGCGCGGCCAGCATCGGCGATGCCATGCGCCGCATCCCCGGCGTGCAGGTCACCGACAACTCCGGCACGGCCGGCAGCTCGGTCTCGCTGAACATCGGCGTGCGCGGCCTGACCGGGCGCTACTCGCCGCGCTCGACCGTACTGCTGGACGGCGTACCGCTGGCGGTGGCGCCGTATGGCCAGCCGCAGCTGTCGTTCGCGCCGACCAGCCTGTCCAACATCGAATCGATCGACGTGGTGCGCGGCGGCGGCGCGGTGCGCTACGGCCCGCAGAACGTGGGCGGCATCATCAACTTCAGCACCCGCGCCATTCCCACCGAGGCAGGCCTGCACGGCGAAGCGGGCGTGCGCTACACCGCCTACGACCATGGCGGCGGTGACAGCACCCAGTACAACGCCTTCCTCGGCGGTACCGGCGACAACGGGCTGGGCGCCGCCCTGCTCTACTCCGGCCAGGATGGCCGCGGCTGGCGACAGGGCAGCGATGACCGTTTCAACGATCTCGCTCTGAAGTTCGCCTACGCCATCGACGAACAGCAGGAGCTGCGCGCCAAACTGTCGTACTACGACGTGCGCTCGCTGACCCCGGGCGGCCTGACCCGCGCGCAGTACGAGGCCGATCCTTTCCAGAACACCCGCCCCACTGATTTCTGGAAGGGCCACCGCACCGGCATCGACCTGGGCTACACCAACACGCTGTCGGCCAACAGCGAGTTCGAGGTGCTGGCCTATTACAACGAAAGCAACCGTGCCAGCTCGCTGATCAATGCCGCCAATACCCAGTTGACCGTGCAGCCGCGCGACTACCGCGTGCTCGGCATCGAGCCGCGCTACACCCAGCGCCTGCACTGGGGCGCCAGCGTGCACGACATCACCGCCGGCTACCGCTTTCTGCGCGAGCGCGGCAACGACCGCAGCTACACCGTCACCCGCCGCACCGGCGTGGCCAGTGCCACCACCCGCTTTGACAACGCCACCGATGCCCATGCGTTCTACATCGACGACCGCATCGCGATCGGCCAATGGCGGATCACTCCGGGCGTGCGCATGGAGTGGATCGATATGGACCGCCGCCAGGCCGGGGGCACGGCGACCTTCAGCAGCCGCAACGACAAGGCCCTGCCCTCGCTCAACGTCGCCTACCTGCTGACGCCGCAGCTGACCGTGTTCGGCAACTACACCACGTCGTTCGGGCCGGTGCAGAATATCCAGCTGAACTCGCAGACCGCCAGCAATCCGCTCAATCCGGAAGTGGCAAAGACCGCCGAACTGGGCGCGCGCTGGCAGGACGGCGCACTGCGCGCGGAAGTGACCGTGTTCAAGATGCGCTTCGACAACCAGATCCTGCAGGTGCCGGGTATCACCCCGCCCACCTTCCAGAACATTGGTGCCACCGACCACAAGGGTGTGGAGAGCGCGCTGGAGTACCGCTTCGCCGAGGACAGCGCACTGGCCGGGCTGGAACTGTACGCCAACTACACCTGGACCAAGGCGATCCAGCAGTCCGGTGACAACCGCGGCCTGGACGTGCCCTTCTACTCGCGCGACACCGACAGCGTCGGCGCCCGCTACGCCCTGGCCGGCTGGACGTTCAATGTCTCCAGCACCCACCAGAGCGGTCAGTTCTCCGATGCCGCCAACACCTGGGAAGAAACCGCCGATGCGCGCGTGGGCCGCGTGCCGGGCGTGCGCCTGTGGAACGCGCAGGTGGCCTGGCAGGTGCCCGGGCTGGGTGACAGCGAGATCGCGCTGGGCGTGAACAACCTGGCCGACAAGCGCTGGTATACCCGCAACGTCGATGGCAACGCCGGCCGCATGGCAGCCGCGCCGCGCACGTTCTACGTGCAGGGCCGCTACCGCTTCTGAAGCGGTAATCGCCCGATGCAGTGACGGTGGCGATCACGGTGGCGGCGTATCATGCCGCCACCATGTCACCGTCTGCTTTGCCATCGCGCCTGCATCTGGCCTTCCAGGGCCTGCGCCTGCGACTGCGCGGCAGCGACCTCTGGTTCATCGCACTTGCGCTGCTGGTCGGCCTGATCGCCGGCTACCTGACCCTGCTGCAGTCCGGCATCGCACGCTGGCTACAGGGCACCCTGTACGGGCTGGATGAAGGCATGCGCCTGAGCTCCCTGCCCTCGCTGACCTGGACTGCGTTGCTGGTGCTGCCGCTGGGTGGCCTGCTGGTCGGGCTGGTCAGCCTGGCCGCGACCCGGCTCAAGCGCCCCCTGCTTGATGCGGTGGAAGCCAATGCCCTGCATGGCGGCCGTATGTCGATGCGCGACAACCTTATCGTTCTGACACAGACCCTGCTGTCCAATGGTTGCGGCGCCTCGGTCGGGCTGGAGGCTTCCTATACGCAGATGGGCGCCGGCAGCGGTTCGCAGCTGGGCCGGGTGATGCGCCTGCGCCGCAATGACGTGCGCATCCTGGTCGGCGCCGGTGCCGCCGGTGCAATCGCCGCCGCCTTCGGTGCGCCCCTGGCTGGTGCGTTCTATGCCTTCGAAATCGTCATTGGCGCCTACACCCCGGCCGCACTGGCGCCGGTGGCGGTTGCCGCACTGGCCGGCGCGTTCGTGGCCGACCAGGCCGGCATCGAGGCCTACCTGCTGCCTGCCGCCTCGACCATCGACGTGCGCGCAGCGGACTACGCCATCTACGGCCTGCTCGGCTGCTGCTGCGCGATGGTCGGTATTGTCATCATGCGCTTGATCGCCTCCATCGAAGGCACGGTCAAGCGCAGTCCGCTGCCGCTGTGGGGACGGCCGGTGGTGGGCGGCCTGCTGCTGATTCCGCTGGCCCTGGCCAGCCCACAGGTGCTGTCGTCCGGACATGGCGCGCTGCACCTGGACCTGACCACGCATCTGCCGCTTATCTGGATCGGCGGCCTGCTGACCCTGAAGTGCCTGGCCTCGGGCATCTCATTGGGCTTCGGCTTCCGGGGCGGCCTGTTCTTCGCCTCGCTGTTCATGGGCACCCTGGTCGGTGCGTTGTTCGCCGGCCTGCTGGCCATGGCCACCGGCGTGCCGGTGATCGACGCCACCTCGGCCGCGCTGGCCGGCATGGCGGCGCTGGCCGCGGCAGTGGTCGGCGCGCCGATGACCATGGCCATGCTGGTGCTGGAAGGCACCCATGACTTCCTGCTGACCAGCGTGGTGATGAGCGCGGTGCTGGTGTCCAGCACGCTGGTACGGCAGTGGTTCGGCTATTCGTTCTCGACCTGGCGCATGCACCTGCGCGGCGAGACCATCAAGAGTGCCCGCGACGTGGGCTGGGTGCAGAACCTCAACGCCGGTCGGCTGATGCGCAAAGGCGTGGCCACCGCCCCGGCCGATCTCGATGCCGCCGCG
This sequence comes from Stenotrophomonas africana, assembly GCF_013004645.1. GTDB lineage: Bacteria > Pseudomonadota > Gammaproteobacteria > Xanthomonadales > Xanthomonadaceae > Stenotrophomonas > Stenotrophomonas africana. The sequence goes on from NZ_JABEME010000003.1 coordinate 451,812, forward strand.
TTCCGCCAGCGCTTCCCGCTGGGCTCGGGCAGCCGGGTGATCCTGATCGACAGCGAGGGCCACTACGCCGGCATCGTGCAGATTCCACGCGTCTACGGCGACGGCGTGAAGCCGGAAACCATGATCGGCGAGCTGGCCGAGAACCGGGACGTGTCGCTGTCACCAGCCGCGGACGTGGTCAGCGTGATGCAGCGCTTCGACCAGACCCAGGCCGACGAACTGGCCGTGGTCGCCGCCGACGGCCAGGTCCTGGGTGTGGTTTCCGAAGCCTTCGTACGCAAGCGCTACGCCGAGGAACTGGACAAGCGCCAGCGCGAACTGATGGGCGAGCGCGTCGACGACACCGACTGACCCCGAAAAAAGGGGACGGAGGGGATTAAGTCGTTTCTGACACTTTTGAAATTCACGCATGGCGTGGATCTCTTGTCACTTCGACGCGATAGACTCCTGCCATGCGTTTCATTGAAACCTTCCAGGCCGGCCCCTTCGCCGACACCGTGGTCAGCCTGCTGGCCGCCTTCGTGCTGGGCACGCTGATCGGCGCCGAGCGCCAGTACCGGCAACGCACGGCCGGCCTGCGCACCAACGTGCTGGTGGCAGTCGGTGCCGCTGCCTTCGTCGACCTGGGCATGCGCATCGCCGGCAGCGCCGAGGCAGTGCGGGTGATCTCCTACGTGGTCTCCGGGGTCGGCTTCCTCGGCGCCGGCGTGATCATGAAGGAAGGCATGAACGTGCGCGGCCTGAACACCGCCGCCACCCTGTGGTGCTCGGCAGCGGTGGGCAGCTGCACCGGCGCGGACATGCTGGCCGAAGGCGTGCTGCTGACCGTACTGATCATCGCCGGCAATACCCTGCTGCGGCCGCTGGTGAATGCAATCAACCGCATCCCGATCAACGAGGCGGCGACCGAAGCCACCTACGAAGTGCGTCTGAGCGTGGATGCCGAAGCGGTGCCGCGGGTGCGCGAGCGCCTGGTCGATGCGCTGGAAGCGGCGCAGTATCCGGTTGGCGATGTGCAGTTGGTCGAGCACGCCGATGCGCCCACCGATGTGATCGCGGTGCTGGTCAGTACCGCCGTGAGTGCCGATGAGCTGGACGTGGTGCTGGCGCGGATGGAGCATGTGCCGGGCGTGCTGCATGCCACCTGGGAAGTCAGTACCCGCGATTGAACGGGCACCAGCGACTCATCTACCCGCCCTGCGCTGCTGCGCGCGCAACAATTTCTGGAATGAACCGCACTGCCGCGCATCCTGCGCTTCCGGGCAGGCCGCCGCGCGTTGCAGGTGCCGGCGCACCCGCTGCAGCTGGGTGATCTGCCGCTGCAGCACATCAGCCTGTGCCAGCAGCGCCTTGCGGTCCAGCGAGATGCATCCATGCTGCGGCGGTAGCGATGCCCCGATCTGCTGCAGTGACAGCCCGGCCGCCTGGCCAAGACCGATCAGCGCCAGCCGTTCCAGCACCTGCTCGTCGTACTGCCGGCGCAGGCCGCGACGGCCCAGGGCCTGCAACAAGCCCAATTGTTCGTAGTAACGCAGGGTCGAGGCCGGCACGCCACTGCGCTTGACCACCTCGCCGATATCCAGTTCACGCACGGGCTTGACCTCAAGTGACCTTCAAGCGCCAACCTATGGGCGACTTCCCCGCAAGGCAAGACCATGACCAGCACCCCCCCCGTTGATCAGAACACCCTGTGGAACGGCCCTGGCGGCCAGATCTGGGTTGCGCAGCAGGCCATTCTCGACGGCCTGTTCCAACCCATGGCCGACCTGCTGGTGGCCGAGCTTCCACAGACCGTCACGCAACTGCTGGATATCGGCTGCGGTACCGGCGCCAGCCTGCTGGCCGCCGCAGCGGCTCGCCCTGCCGCGCACTGCACCGGCCTGGACATCTCCGCGCCGATGCTGGCGCTGGCCCGTCAGCGCGCCGAGGCGGCAGGACTGGACGCAGACTTCATCGTCGCCGACGCGCAGCAGCATCCGCTTCCCTCCACGCACTTCGACTGGATCCAGTCGCGGCTGGGCGTGATGTTCTTCGAAGATACCGGTGCGGCCTTCGCCAACCTGCACCGCGCCGCGCGGCCCGGTGCCGGCCTGCGCTTCATCGCCTGGCGCAGCGCTGACGAGAATCCATTCATGACCACGGCCGAGCGCGCGATCGGGGATGCGCTGGAGCTTCCGCCGCGCGTACCCGGTGCCCCGGGACAGTTCGCCTTCGCCGATGGCCAACGCGTGCAGCGCCTGTTGCAGGCCGCCAGCTGGAAGGATGTGGAGGTGGTTGCGGTGGACCTTCCGTGTTCGATCGCACGCGATGCGCTGCCGACCTACGTGGGACAGCTGGGCCCACTTGGCTTGGCGCTGCGCAACCTGCCCGAAGAACGGGCCACCTCGCTCCGCAACACGGCGTTGGCGGCATTCAACCCATTCATCGAAGGCGACCGCGTACGCGTGGATGCCGCCTGCTGGCTGGTGCGCGCCCGCGCCTAGGAAAAGGGGACGGAGGGGATTAAGTCGCTCTTGCCCCGAGTGTGCCGGAAACGACTTAATCCCCTCCGTCCCCTTTTTCTTCTACAGCGCCTCGCCAGCGTCGGCCAGGCGCGATTCGATCAGCGCATACCACTGCTGCAGCACGTCGATCAGCATGTCCAGCTCGGCATCGGTGCGCTGCGCGCGGCCGCTGCGCAGGCAGGCCTGGGCTTCCTGTAGCTGGGCCAGGAACCCGGCCACGGTATCGGCCTGCAGGATCAGCCCCGGCAGGCGCCGCCCGGGAATGCGTACCACCGCATGATTACCGAGCTGACCGTACACACTCAGTGTGGTTTCCGTCTTCATGGAAAGAGGCAGGAATTGGGCGTTCATCGCGTGCACCATGGAAAACCTGAGCCGCCGGCAGGCGTGATCAACGGGGGAGACGTAACCACGTCCTGCCGACGGTCAGGGGGGACTCGGGATGCCGGGGCATGGCCCCGGCGCAGGAAACTCAGCGCGGCTGCGCCACCCCGGCGATCTGCACCCGCCGGTTCGGTGCCAGGCAGGCGATCAGCTCGCGACGGTTGCGCTGCTCGCACTGCACGACCGGCTCCGCTGCGCCCCGCCCTTCGGCGCTGATGCTGGCCGCAGGCACCCCGCCCTGCACCAGCGCGCTGCGCACGGCCTCGGCGCGTCGCTGCGACAGGGTCTGGTTGTAGCTGGCACTGCCGATACGGTCGGTGTACCCGGTCACCCGGATCGACTGCACCTGCGCGGCCTCGCGTACCTGCGCCAGGATGCCCTGCACCGCCTGCTGGCCTTCAGCGCTGAGTACCGCACTGTCGAAGCCGAACAACGCATCGGCGGACAATCGCAGCGGCTGCTCCGGCAACGGTGCCGGTGCCGGTGGCGCCGGTGGCCGTGGCGGTTCGATCACCGCCGCGCACGATTCCGGCTTCCAATAGCCCCCTTGGGCGACGCCCTTGCTGTCGAAGCGGACCTGGAACTGGCAGGTGAAGTACTCCGCACCCTGTGCGGTGCGGAAGTTGAACAGGTAGTTCCACTCGCGCACGCCCCACATGCCTTCATTGAAATGCGGCGTACCCAGCAGCGTGTACAGCTGGCGCTTGGTCATGCCCGGCGCGAAGCGGCGCAGGTCGGCGACGTCAGGATAGATGCCTTCCTTCAGCGAAGCCCTGGAGGCCTCCGGGAAGTGCACGGCGGTGGCTTCGGCAGGACCCTCGGCGGCCGGCGCATGGCTGCGGCAGGCGGCCAGCAGTCCCATCCCCAGGACCAGGCCCAACATGGCGGCCATCTGGCCGCTACGGGCGATGCGATGCTGTTTCATGTCATTCCCCCTATGGACGTTTCCGCGCTGCCGGGCCGCGGTTGCGGCCCGGCGACGGCGATCACCACTGGATACCGGCACCGACGGCCACACCGGCCTCGCCACGACTGTTGGTCGAACCGCTGAACTTGTAGATCCAGCGGCCACCTTCTGAGACGCCGGAGATGCCGACCGCCACGCCCGACTCGCCGTTGTAGCTGCCGGCGGCGACCGAGGCCATGCTGCGGCCCGCTTCGCTGGGCTGCGGCAGGGCTGCGGTGGCCATCGCCGAAGCGATGCCGGCCGAGGCGCGGTTGTCGGTCTTGCGCAGGTCGCGCTCGAAGCCGCCCATGCGCTCGTCGGTGTAGGCCTTGGACCAGTCCAGGGTCTGCGCCATGCCCGACTTCAACTGGTCCACGTTGACTGCGTCGGTACCGGCGGTGCCGGCGGCGACATTGCGCACCGTGGTCGGACCGCTGCCGGTGCCGCCGAGGGTGACACTGTTGTAGTTGGTGGCACCATTGGTGGTGGTGTCATAGCGGATCGTGCCCTGCTGCGAGGCCTGCAGCTGGCGCACGTTGACCGCATCGGTGGCCTGCGAGCCGTCGGCCACGTTGACCACCTGGCGTTCGGCACCGGCGGCACCGACCGACACCGTGTTGGCCCGGTTCGCCACCGAACCCGCACCCAGCGCCACCGAGTTGTCGGCCTGCGCCTGCGAACCATTGCCCAGCGCGGTCGAGTTGGCACCGGCTGCGGTGGAGCCTGCACCACCGGCGGCCGAGTTGGCACCACTGGCGGACGGATCGGCCAGGTTGTTGGTGTTGTTGGCGCGGAAGCTGCCCGCCACGTTGGTGATGTTCTGGATCTTCTGGTCCGTGTAGGACTTGGACTGGTCAATGGCGTAGTTCACGCCGTTCTTGAGCTGGCCGACGTTGGTCGCATCGTGGTCGTCCGAGCCATCGGCAACGTGGGTGATCTTGCGCTCGCTGCCGCTGCTGCCGACCGAGACTTCACCAGCCGAGTTGCTGGCACCGGTCTGGCCATAGGCACCGGTATAGCCGCTCTGTGCGCCGACACTGGCCACCGAACCGGCACCCAGTGCCACGCTGTTGCCGGCACTGCTGCTGGCACCGTTGCCGACAGCCACACTGTTGGCACCGGCTGCACTTGCCTGCGGGCCGACCGCCACCGCTTCCGCACCAGCCGCGGTGGCTGCGGCCGCCGTCGAGTTCACCGCCAGGTAGGCACTGCCACCGCCACCGTTGGTGATGCGCTGGTTGAGGACCTTCAGCGAGCCGTCCACGGCAGTGAAGGCGGCGGTGACGTTGTTGTAGTCGCCGCTGGTGAAGGTGCCGTCGGTGGCGATGCTGGAGATGCTGAACTTCGGCGCGGTCCACACGTTGGTGGTGCCGTTGTAGGCGGTGGTGCCACCGAAGTAGTTGGCAATGGTGCTGTTCGTACTGAACAGCTGGTCGCCGGTGATGGCATCACTGCTGCCAGCCAGGATGCTGCCGGCGGCGACGTTGGTGATCTTCACCGCGCCGGTGCCGGTACCCGTCAGCGTCACGCTGTTGAGCACGTTGCCGCTGCCATCGACGTCGTACTTCACGGCCAGCTTGTCGATCTCGCCGGTCTGGTCAGCGACGTTGGCCAGCGAGTTGCTGACGGCATCGAAGGCGGTACCGACGTCGTTGTAGCTGCCCTTGGTGACGGTGCCGTTGGCGGCAACGTTGTTGATCGAGTAGGTCGGTGCGGTCAGTACGCCACTGGCGTTGACTGCTGCGCCACCGCCGAGATGGGTGGCCACTGCCTGGTTGGCGGCGAACAGCTGGGCACCATTGATGGCCTCGCTGCTGGTGGCACTCACCTGGCCCGGGCCCAGGTTGCGCAGCGTGGTGGCGGTGCCGGTCTGGCCCAGCGTGGCGCTGGCGTAGTTGACGCTGCCATCGCCGTTGAGGTCATAGCGCAGTGCACCCTGTTCCGATGCCTGCAGCTGGCCGACGTTGACCGCATCGGTGGCGGCCGTACCCGCGGCCATGTTGGTGACCTGACGCTCGGCACCGGCGGCACCGATGGACACGCTGTTGGCACGATCGGCCAGGCTGCCGGCACCAACCGCAATGCTGTTGGCAGCGGTGGCACGGGCATTGGTGCCGACTGCAATCGAGTCGGTGCCAGTGGCCAGCGCCTCGGTACCGGTCGAGTTCACCCGCAGGTACTTGGTGCCACCGTTACGGATGTCGGTGATCTGCGTGTTGAGGTTGACCAGCGAGCCGTCGACCGCGGCGAAGGCATCGGTAGCGTTGTCATACAGGCCCTTGGCGATGGCGCCGCCGGTGGAGATGGTGCTGATCTCGAACAGCGGCGCGGTGAAGGCACCACTGGCCGGATCAAACGCGGCGCGGCCACCGAAGAAGCTGGCGATGGCGGCGTTGGTCGCAGCCAGCTGGCCACCGTTGACCGCTTCCAGGCTGCCTGCGGTGACCGCGCCGCCGGCCAGGTTGCCGATGGTGGTGGTGCCGGTGCCGGCGCCTAGCGTGACGCGACGATAGTTCGGATTACCTGCACCATCCAGGTCGTAGGTCACCGCTGCAGCCGCCACATCGTTGATGAGGCTGATCGCGCCCTTCAGCTGGACCACGTTGACTGCATCGGTATTGGCACTACCGGCAGCAACATTGGTGATCTGGCGCTCGCCACCACCTGCGGTGCCCACCGACACTTCACCGGCGGAGACCTGCGGTGCAGTCAGGCCGTAAGCACTGTAGCTGGCCTGCGCGCCGCGCAGTGCGGCCGAGCGGTAGCCCAGTGCGACCGAGTTGGCCTGGTTGGAGGTGGCTTCAGCACCGAGCAGGGTCTGGCCGTTTGCGGTACCGACGGCACTGTCGCCGACGATCACCGAATGGCCCATGCGCGCAGCGTAGTCGGCGGTCGGTACACCGGTCGGGTTGCTCGGGTCGTTGACCCCATCACCCGGGAAGGCGACGTTGGCATCGACCTTCGGCAGTTCGTGCCGTGCATTGGCACCGATCACCACTTCCTTCGAACCGTTGGCGAAGGCGCCGTCCCCCATCAGCACCTGGTAGTCCTGCGCGGCATTGACCGCCCAGCACGAGATGTCTGCAAGGGCGATATCGAGGCACTTGGCGGCCCACGCCGGCGAGTCCTTCGGCAGCAACAGACCCAGCAGGCCACCCGGATTGCCGTTGTTGATGTTGTAGATGTAGCTGTCGGAGGTGACGCCACCGATCAGGGTCAGGTGCGAGCTGCCACCGGTAGCGGCACCGCCAAGCCCGTTGAGGGTGCTGCCGACTGGCGACAGGTTGACCACCGGCAGGCCCAGCACATTGACCGTCGAGTAGGTCTGCATCACGTTGGCGTTGCTGAGCTTGAGGTTACCGTTGCTCAGGTAGCCGTTGCCACCGAACAGGCTGGTGGTGGTCGGGCCGATCAGCTGCCCGACATTGCCGACCAGGCCGCCAGTGCCGATGATCAACCCCGCATTCGGATCGGCCGGAGCCGGCGCCTTCGGGCTGGTCGGCGGAATCGCCGAGGGCTTGGTCAGGCCGAGGCCGCTCAGTGTGCCACCGACCAGGCCACCCACGGCGCTGCCCAGATTGCCGATGGTACCGTTGAGGTTGCCGTTGAGCAGGTTGCCCACTGCACTGCCGACGCTGCCGAGCGTGTTGCCCAACAGGCCACCCAGGCCGCCCGTGCTGCCTCCGGTAGCGCCATTGAGTACACCGCCGACAGTGTTGCCCACTGCACCCACGGTATTGTTGAGCGTACCGCCGACAGCACTACCAACCGAACCGACCGTGCCGTCCAGTGCACCACCCACGGTACCGCCAACTGCGCCCACCGTGCCAACCGCGCCGTTGAGCGCGCCGCCGACTGCGCTGCCGACCGAACCGACCGTGCCGTTGAGCGCACCACCCACGGTGCCGCCAACTGCGCCCACCGTGCCAACCGCGCCGTTGAGCGTACCGCCGACTGCGCTGCCGACCGAGCCGACCGTGCCGTTGAGCGCCCCACCCACGGTCCCGCCGACTGCGCCCACCGTGCCAACCGCGCCGTTGAGTGCCCCGCCGACTGCACTGCCGACCGAGCCGACCGTGCCGTTAAGCGCACCGCCCACGGTGCCGCCGACTGCACCCAGCGTGCCAACCGCGCCGTTAAGTGCTCCGCCGACTGCACTGCCAACCGAGCCGACCGTGCCGTTGAGCGCACCACCCACGGTGCCGCCAACTGCCCCCACCGTGCCGACCGCACCGTTGAGCGCGCCGCCGACTGTGCTGCCGACCGAGCCGACCGTGCCGTTGAGCGCACCACCCACGGTACCGCCGACTGCGCCCACCGTGCCAACCGCGCCGTTGAGCGCGCCGCCGACTGCGCTGCCGACCGAACCGACCGTGCCGTTGAGCGCCCCACCCACGGTGCCGCCGACTGCGCCCACCGTGCCAACCGCGCCGTTGAGCGTACCGCCGACTGCGCTGCCGACCGAGCCGACCGTGCCGTTGAGCGCACCGCTTACGGCTCCACCAACCGTACCCACGGCGCCATTGAGCGTGCTGCCCACTGCGCCACCTACCGTTCCAACCGTGCCGTGCAAGGCGCCGCCGACCGCACCAACCGTGTTGCCTACGGTGCCATCAAGCACGCCACCCACGGCGCCACCTGCCGCGCCGACAACGCCGCCCACCAGGCCACCGACGCCCAGCGCGCTGTTCTGCGCTGCCACGGTCGCTTGGCCGGCCAGCTTCAGATTGCGGTCGGCCACGACTTCCTGGCCATCCGGCGCCTGCACGCGCACTTTGCCGGCAACACCGGTATCGAAGGCTGCGGTGATCGCACGATCGTGGGTCTCGCCCGGCAGCTCCTCCTTGGCCGGCAGCGTGACCGCTGCCGTCGCCTTGACCTGTCCCTGACCGTCGATCTGGTGGCCCGCCAGCTTGAGCTGCGAATCCACCTTGCCGTCAACCGACGCCTTGAGGCCGGGCAGCGAGCCAGCGGACGCGCCGGCAACAGCGACAGCCGCCTTGGCACCGGTATCGATCGAGGCCACCTGGGTACCGGTGACGCCAACCCTGGCCTTCGCCTGCGCATCCGCAGCCACCCCAAGCGGCCCGTGCGCAGACGGTGCAACGTTGGCCGCCAGCGATGCATCAATCTTCGCCACATTGGACGCTGCATGACCCAGCCCGACATTGGCCCGGACATCGGCCGCCAGCGCCGGAACGGCGACCTGCTTCGGCGCGGTGTTCGCATCCAGCTTCACCTGCACCGTCGCCGGCAGCACGTCGCGCACCACAGGCAGCGCGTTCGTACTCAGTTGCAGGCCGACACGCGCATCAGCGCTGATTGCCGTTGTGCTCTGCGCCTGACGCGAGGCGGCCGCCAATGCCACTTCAGCATCAACCTTGACCGGCATCGGCTGCGCGTACTTGGCCGCGAGCGCCTGCAGGTCACGCAGGGACTGATTGGATTCGGACGCTCCTGCATGCCCGCTGGCCAGCACGCACAGCAGGGCCAGGGCCAAGGCGGTGGGCATCAGCAGGGCACTGCGCGGATCACGGGCAGCGCTGCCGCCGCTGTCGCCGGTGGCCAGTTCCGAGGCCACAACCAGAGCATTGAGCTGGCGGTTCCATACACGCCGGTAGATGCGGTTCATGAGCATTTCCCCCGTAGGCGAACAACTTGAATGTCAGTGGACTTGCCGTTAGGCAGGTGACTGACATTTCAGCGTTTGCAACGGCAGCTGCGCACTTCATTCCGGCACGGCAATCGCGCATTCCGGCAAATCCACGGTCGGAATCGGCAGCCGGTTATGCAGAAGCGGCAACCATATCGGCAAGCGGATATGCAATTCCGGCAGAAACGACCGGGAAACCCTTGTGGTGCTTGGTTCAGGCCGGCTGGCCGATCTGCGCAGGCGCGCGCATGAGCGTGTCGCGCGGGAGTTCACCGAACACCTTGCGGTAGTTGTCGGCGAAACGCGACAGGTCCCACAACCCACAGCTGAGGGCAATGGCCTTGACCGAGCGACGACTGGAATCGGCCATCGACAGGCTCCGGCAGGCTGCGCACAGGCGCAGCATGGACAGGTAACGGTTGGGCGAGGTGCCGAACAGATCCTCGAAGGCGTAGCGCAGCCCACGCTCACTGACGCCAGCCGCATCGCAGATCTCATTCATATAGATATTGCGGCGCAGATTGAGCCGCATGAAATTCTCTGCCCGCTGCGCGATCAGATAATGGGTGCGCCGTGCACGACTGCATCCAGGCCGATCGGCTGCACCGGCACCGAGCAGGGCCTGCACGTGCTCGTGCAGCAGCTTCTCGGTTTCTTCCGGTTGCAGGCTCGCCCCCTGCCCCAGTTGCACGTGCAGTTGCTGGTAATGCTGTGCAAGAGGAGTGGTTTCGCTGGCGAGATTGAACAACGACAACGCCTGGCCTGCCGGCGGCGTACTGCGAAGGCTCAACTCGGTCAGTTTTCGCTGCACCCGCGCAACCGGCACCAGCATCAGCGTCATGTGCGTACCCGGACTCAGCGTGAACTCGCTGATGCCTTCCGGCATCACCGTCAACGCCATGCCGGGGGTAAGCGGTACTCCGTGGCACCAACTCAGCGTTTCATCCGTTGCATGCAGGTAGCCCAGCATCGCCCAGTCCGGCGGCAGCATGAAACGGCCACGACAATGGAATCCACAGCTGATGCTGCAGAACAAAGCCTCTTCATGCACGCGCGAAGCGAAGGCCGCCCGGGGCCCGTTGCCATCGAGCAGAAGCAGTTCGACATCGCACACACGAAGTACGCCGCTCAGCGTCGCCAGGTCGATCGACCGCAGGCCGCTTTCGTCGCTGTCTCCTACCCCACCATCGACCATGACAGTGTCGTCCCCCCGTTTATATCCGTCGTGCGATGCGACCCCCACTGCCTGACAGGGCACGCACCCCTCATGGAATTGCTTCCATCTCCGGGGCGAGCGATGCCGCCAACAACGTGCTCGCCCCATAAAGAAACACGAATACTTGAATGCGAGTATGCCCGATAATTTACGAGGATAAACATCCCTCGCTCCCGGAACAGGATGGATACAGACGTGAACGTAAAGTTGTCGCCCGCGGCACGGTTTTCGCATGCGCAGGAATCTGGAATCACATTATCTGCACGTCGATGAATCGTTTTGCCAGGGAACGGATTTTCGTCACAGAAACGGACTGAAGTTTTAAGGCCCAACGACTTTCTGCCGAATTTGCATATAGGTTCCGGTTGCAGCTGGCCGCCATTCAGGCAAAGTCGATAACACGGTGATCAGGCCATCCAGCAATGGCCTCACCCAGGGGGACTGCATGACCATGCACGTATCGCTCGATGTTTCGACCACCGGCCCTTGGCTGCGGGGTCGTCATTGCGCGAACGACGTCCCGCCTGGAAACGATCACCCTGCTTGAGCACAGCGGGTCCATCCCGCCGTGCCTCCTCCGCCAGGATGCGCGGAGGCCCACGGACGATCCCGGCGGAGCCGGGCCACCGCCCAACAGGTGTCCTGTAGCAGACAGGTTGAGGGAGACAAAGGTCATGAACGCATCGATCCGCAAGTTCCTGAAGGAAGAAGACGGCGTAACCGCCCTTGAGTACGGGTTGCTGGCCGCGGTGATTGCCGGCGTCCTGATCGCGCTGGGCAGCACGCAGATCCAGACGTTCTTCAGCACGCTCTTCGAGAATCTCACCAAGCTTGCCAACAAGGCCTCAGGCACCACGCCTGCGTAAGCCGCGTCCCAGGTTGGATCAGGGACAGCAACTGCTGACCGTCCACTGACGGACGATGGAGTGTGTGATGACACTGCTGGGATTGTTGGCCATCGGTGTGTGCCTGCGGATCGCGATCAGCGATCTGTACGCCCGTCGGGTGCCCAATGCCTGGCTGCTGTCTGCATGCGCGATCACCGTTGTCCTGCTCATCGCAGGCCAGTTCAGTGCGCCGCGCCTGCCGTGGATTTCCCACGTTGCCGGCGCGGCGCTCGGCCTGGTCGCATTGCTGCCCTTCTATGCGCTGCGCTGGATGGGCGCCGGCGATGTGAAATTTTTTTCGGCACTGGGCTTGATGCTTGGCTGGCAGGCGCTGCTGCCGATCTGGATCGCGGCCAGCATCGCAGCGGGCGTACATGCAGCGGTGGTGCTGGTGTCGCGCCGGCTGGGTCCAGTACTGCCCATTGGCCTGCAGGCCCAGATGATCCGGGCGAGTTCGCAATGGCATTCACACCCGGCGCTGCGCGGGATGCAAAGCGCTCGCCAGGGACGCCAAGGCATTCCCTACGCGGCCTACCTGGCAATGGCAGCCATCGGTTGGATCCTCTTCAGTACGTACGGAGGCCTGACATGAAGATCCATCGTCCAAGGCTGCAACGGGGCGTGGTCAGCATTGAATTCGCGCTGATGCTGATGCTGGGCCTGCTGCCACTACTGCTGTTCACTTTCTCCGGCGTGATGATCATGGCGGCCCAGCAGACGCTGGCAACCGCCTCGGCCGAGGGTGCTCGCGCATCGCTGCGCTACGGCACTGCCAATGAACGCCGTACAGCGGCCTGTGTTGCCGCGCGTGGTTCGATGCAGTGGCTGCTGAACTTCTCGGGTCAGCCCGTCGACTGCAGCAATGGGGGAAGCAACGCCGTCACGGTATCCGCGCAGGCGCCCTGTGCCGGCCTCGCCACGGTCCAGTGCATCACCGTGACGGTCAGCTACGACTATGCCAGCCACCCCTTCCTGCCCGGCACCGCCACGCTCTACAAGTGGGTGATGAAGGCTCCCATCCGCAGCGTCGCCGTCGCCCAGCTCGACCTCGGCAGCGGCAACTGACGAACACTCAAGGAGACGGTTCCATGCTCAAGTTGACCCGCATCGCCGCCGTCGCCCTGATCGGGCTGGCCGTGCTGCTGGCCGTGGTTGCCTTGATGATCGGACGCAGGTCGGCAGCGCCTGCCTCGGTTGCCCCTGTTGCGCACAGCGAAGCCCAGGCAATCACCGTGGTCGAAGCCGTGGCGCGCCTGCCGGCCGGCGAACCGATCAGCGCCAATGGTGTGCGCCTTGCACAGCGAAGCACGCCGGTTGCCGGTGCCGCCACCAGCATGTCCGCGGTCGTCGGCAAGGTGCCGGTGCAGGATATCGCTGAAGGCACGGCGATCAGTGCCGGCAGTCTCGCACAGGGCTTCTCGCTGCAGCTGCGCGCGGGCGAACGTGCGCTGGCCGTACCGGTCGACGAGCTGGTGGGTGCCGGCAACCGCATCCTGCCGGGTGACTTCGTCGACGTGTTCCTCAACCTTCGCAATGCCCAGCCTAACGTCAACAGCCCAGGCGAAGCCGCGCAGACCCGCCTGCTGCTGTCACGCCTGAGAGTGCTCAGCTATGGCCAGCAGGACATTGCCCCAGCCAGCGATGCGGCGGTAGCCAGCAGTGAGGCCGACACCCGCAACGATCCACGCGCCGCCGATATCACCGGTAGCAGCAACCAGAGCACGGGCAGCGAGGCTACCCAGCCCGCACGCAGCGCGGTACTGGCGGTACCGGTGGCCGATGCCAACCGCCTGCTGCTGGGTGCGCAGCAGGGCAAGCTGTTCCTGGCGCTGCGCAACCCTGCCGATTCCGGCCAGCCCGATCTGGCGCTGTTCCCGCAGGCACGCGGGGTGATCGATCCGCTGCGTGGCCTGGATGCAGAACAGCAACTTGCGCTGCAACGGCCAGAAAATCACGCGTTCGCCGGCATCGACGGCGATGCACTGGCCGGTCGCAGCAGCACGCCCGCCCGCAACTACCCGGAAGCGCCCGCCCGCGCGCCGGCGCCGCGACGCAGCGCTCCGCGCGCGCCGGGTATCGAGATCATCCGCGGTGACGGCTCCGCTCCCCGTGGTTCCCTATGACTGCATCGAGCGCATCCATGACCGAACGTCGCCACTGTCCACGTCCGTCCCCCCGCCAGCGCTGGCTGGCCCTGCTGCTGGTGCTGCTGGCACCGGCGACGAGCGTGGCTGCCGACGACCTGGTACTGCAGGCACGTGAGCAGCGCCCCTGGACCCTGCCGGGCGATCTGGAGAGGGTCGCCATTGCCGATCCGGGCGTGGCCGATATCGTGATGCTGCGCGGCCAGCGCCAGGCGCTGCTGGTCGGCAAGGCTCCGGGCACGACCACGTTGCTGCTCTGGCATCGCAAGCAGACCGAGCCACAGCGCCTGCAGGTACGGGTACAGAGTGCGGTACAGGGCGCCGCCGATGCAGGGGCGAACGGGCTGGTGTTCACCCAGCAGGACAACCAGGGCCTGCTGCAGGGGAGCACCGACAGTGTGCTGTCGCACATGCAGGAGCAGAAGCCCGCTGCCATGGCGCTGGGCAAGGACGGCATGCTCGCCGATGCCTCCACCGTCAACAGCGGCGGCGTGGTCCAGGTCGAGGTCAAGGTGGTCGAGTTCAACAAGACCGCGCTGAAGCAGATCGGCATCAGCTTCCAGAACCGAAATGGCAGCTTCGCCTATGGTTTCGCGCGGCCTGGCGGCCAGCTGCCGGGCAATACCGGCATCCTGCCAGGCATGAAGGAGGGCAACTCCGGCAATGAAGCCGAGTCGCCCATCTCGTCTGCGTTCCGCCTGGTGTTCGGCTCGACCAAGGGACTGTGGAACGCCGACGTGGACCTGCTGCAGAGCAACGGCATGGCCCGCGTGCTGGCCGAACCCACCCTTGTTGCACTGTCCGGTCAGAGCGCCAGCTTCCTGGCCGGTGGCGAGCTGCCCATCCTGGAGCCACAGGGACTTGGCACCACCACCATTACCTACAAACCATTCGGCATCGGCCTGACCGTGACCCCGACGGTGTTGTCGCCCAACCGCATCGCGCTGAAGGTGGCGCCGGAAGCCAGCGATCTGGACTACAGCAATGCCATCGCGCTCAACGGCGTGCAGATTCCCTCGATCACCACCCGCCGCGCCGACACCACGGTCGAACTCGGCGACGGCGAGAGCTTCGTGATCGGTGGCCTGGTCAGCTCGAACGTCGTCTCCAACGTCGGCAAGATCCCCCTGCTGGGCGACCTGCCGATCATCGGCTCATTCTTCCGCAACTTCGACTACAAGCGCCAGGACAAGGAGCTGGTGATCATCGTTACGCCACGGCTGGTGCAGCCGTTGGCACGCAATACCGAGCTGCCGCTGCCTGGCGACCGCGAGGCCAAGCCGAACCTCCCCGAATGGGGCGCGTGGCTGCTTGGCCCGATCAGCCAGGACCCGGTACCCGGTTTCTCGCGCTGACTCCATGATGCCTGCGATACCACGCCCATGCCCTACGCCACCGCTCAGCCGCTGCATCCGCAAGGTCCACCGATGAACCTGGTCCTGTACGGAATGGATCGCGAACTGCTGCCCCGGCTGGCGGCCAAGCTGCCGCCGACCACCACCCTGCACTGGCAGGACAGCAGTGCGCCGACCTCCGCGCAGGACCTGCAACGCGGACCGCAGAGCCTGGTGCTGCTCGATTTCCGCCCAGAGCATGCGGCCGCGTCAAGCGTGCTTGCACAGCAGCTGCAGCAGACCGAGCCGGATCTGATGCTGGTTGCGGTCGGCGCCACCAGTCCCGGCCAGGTGGAAGGCGTGGTGATGGCCCTGCGCGTGGGACTGCGTGATGTGCTGGACCTGGACAGCGACAATACCGGCATCGAAGCAGCGCTGCGCCGGGCGCTGTCGCCACGGCCAGCCGCCGCCGCACAACATGCGCACAAGGCACGCTTGATCGTACTGCTGGGCGTCCGCGCCGGCGTCGGCACCAGTACCCTGGCCGCACACCTGTCGGTGCTGGCACAACAGACACGCGCACTCGCCCAGGGCGAAGCGCTGCACCAGGACGGCCTGCTGATGGAGCTGGCGCAGCCCTCCGGCGATCTGGCGCTGTACCTCAACCTGGACAGCCGTTTCCACTACGAAGACGCGCTGCGCAATGCCAGCCGCATCGATGCCACCCTCGCCCGCACCGCAATGGCACGCCACGATTCGGGGCTGGTGCTGCTGGACCGCGCCAGCGGCAGCGATGCGGTGCCACCGTCCGATCCCGGCGCATTGCTGCAGCGCCTGCGCGGCGTGTTTGCCAGCGTGCTGTGTGATGCCGGTGGCTGTCCGTTGCGGCAGCTGCCACCGCTGCTGCTGGACCAGGCGGACGAAATCTGGCTGGTCATCGACGCGTCGATCGCCACGCTGGTGTCGCTCGATCAGGCCCTGAAGCATCTGGCCGGTCAACGCGAGCGCGAGAAGCGCCTGCAGCTGGTGATCAACCGCCACGACGACAGCAGCGGCATGAGCCCCGAACAGATCGCACGCCGCTTCGAAGTACCGCTGCTGGCCACGCTGCCCGAACGTCCGCGTGTGCGCCTCGCCGCCAGCCAGGGCCACCTTCTGTTGCAGGATGCACCGCGCGACCCATACCTGCGTGCCCTCGCCCCGCTCGTCTCGCGCCTGGATCCGGCCGCCTGCCCGGTCCAGGCACAGGGACTGCGGGAAAGACTCTCCCTTGCCCTGGGTGGATCGCAATGGAAGACAAGGTAACCCCGTTCCCGCATGCCGCCACCCGCCCGGTGCTGCCCGACACCGCGCCGGCGCACGTGCCGTTCGCGCAGACCGAGCAGTACCAGAAGGTGCTGTCGGCGGCGCATGAGCACTTGCTCAACAGCATCGAGGACGAGCGCATCGACATCGACTCCTGGGCACCGGACACCATCGCCCGATGGGTGCAGGTGCAGACCGTGGGATTCATCCAGGAATGGCGAATCCCGATCAACGAGGAGGAGATGCAGGTGGTTGCCGAAGGTCTGGTCAAGGAACTGACCGGCTTCGGCCCGCTCGACGACCTGCTGCACGATCCGTCCATCGAAGACATCCTGATCAATGGCTTCAGGGACGTGCATGTCTCGCAGGGCGGCCAGCTCAAGCGCGCCACCCAACGCTTCACCGACGATACCCACCTGCTGCGCATCCTGCGCCGCATCCTGGCCCCGCTCGGGCGTCGCCTGGATGACTCCAATCCGATGGTTGACGCGCGCCTGCCCAACGGCGGCCGCCTCAACGCGATCATCTCGCCGCTGGCGGTGGACGGACCGATGGTGTCCATCCGCAAGTTCCGCAAGGATCCGTTCACGCCTGACGAGCTGCTGGCCAAGGGCACCTTCGACGCACCGATGCAGGCACTGCTGAAGGCGATGGTGCTGGGCCGCTGCAACATCCTGGTCTCCGGCGGCACCAGCTCCGGCAAAACCTCTCTGCTCAATGCACTGGCCAGCTACGTGCCCCCGAATGAGCGCGTGATCACCGTCGAGGACACGGCCGAACTGTCGCTCAACCATCCGCACGTGGTGAGGCTTGAGAGCCGCATCGGCGGCGCCGAAGGCCAGGGTGCGGTCAGCATCCGCGACCTGGTCCGCAACAGCCTGCGCATGCGCCCGGACCGCATCGTGGTCGGCGAGGTACGTGGTGCCGAGGTGCTGGAAATGCTGCAGGCGATGAACACCGGCCATGACGGATCGATGGCCACCATCCATGCCAACTCGCCGCGCGACTGCCTGTACCGCATCGAGATGCTGGCCGGCTTCGCCGGCTTCCAGGGCAGCGAAGACAGCCTGCGCCGGCAGATCGCCAGTGCCATCGATTTCATCGTGCAGATCTCTCGACTGGGCAGCGGCCGTCGTGTATTGGTTTCGATCACCGAGATCACCGGCGTCAGCGACAACCTGATCACCACCCAGGAAATGTTCCGCCACGAGCTGCAGATCGACGGCAACGGCAAAGAGACCGATCGCTGGATCGGGCTGGGCTTCCATCCGCACTCGCACAAGCTGGAGCCGTTCCGCCAGCAGCTGCGCGAGTCGCTGTACGGAGACTTCTGAATATGGGCACCGGCCTGCTGCTGGGCGTGTTGAGCATCATCTCGGTGCTGCTGGCGCTGGCGGTCTGGCTGTGGGGTACGGCCAGCAGCCGCGAACAACGTCAGGCATCGCTGCAGCATGCCGAGCAGCAGCTCGCACGTGGAAGTGCAGGCAGTGGCGCACCTGCCGGGTCATCCATCGCCGCTGCCAACGATCCGGCGCGAACGGCCAGCGGTGCACGCCGCGTGCTGCCGCTGGATGGCCTGCTGCAGCGTGCGGGCCTGCAGACCGGCTGGAAGCTTCCGATCATGCTGCTGGTGCCTGGACTGGTGCTTTCGGTCGTAGCGATGCTGCGGCTCGGTACCGCGTGGATGTTCCCGCTGACCTTGCTGCTGTATCTGCTGGGCTGCTGGCTGTGGGTGATGCGGCGCACCTCGAAACTGCGCGCCCAGCTGCTGCATATGCTTCCCGACTTCCTGGACAACCTGGTACGGCTGACCGCACTGGGCAACAGCCTGCAGGCGGCGTTCCAGGTCGCGTCGATGCAGACCAGCGTGCCGCTGCGCGGGCTGCTGGATACCACGGTACGCTACGCGCGCAGCGGGATGGACCTGGACAGGGCGCTGGCACTGGCCGCACAGCCCTACCGGATGGACGTACTGAAAGTACTGTCGGTGGTGATCGGCGTCAGCGTGCGCATCGGTGGCCGCTCCGACCAGATCCTGCAGCGCATGGGTGATTTCATGCGCGACCTGGAACAAGCCCAGCAGGAACTGGCCGCGACCACCTCCGAGACCCGCATGTCGGCCTGGGTCCTCGGCTTGCTGCCACCGGCCTGCGCTGTGCTGATGGCGATCGCCAGCCCGGACTTCTTCCAGCCGGTGCTGCATGACCCGCTCGGCCACAAGATCCTGCTGATTGCACTGGGCCTGGAGCTTGTCGGTGGCTTCCTGCTGTATCGCCTGGCCAAGTCGCTATGAACCACCCCCGCCCCTGCGGAGACGACCGATGAGCGCCAGCGCGTGGTTCGCCCTCTCCCTGCTGGTGCTGGCCGCCGGTGTCGCCCTGCTCGGTATCGGCGGCTGGGTACGCAGCCATCGTGAGCACCGCACGTCAGCCACATTGAAGACGGCCCTGCAACCGCGGGAGGACGCCCGTGACAGCGAAACAGCGCCGCAGCGCGACTCTCTGGGCTGGCTGGAGCGTTTCGGCCGGGCACTCAGCGGCGGTCGCCTCGAGGCCGCGTTGCTGACCAATGAAGACCGGCTGCTGCTGGACCTGGCCGGCTGGAACACCCGCCGCGGCACAGCCATCTACCTCGGCCTGCGCCTGCTGCTGGCCGTGCTGGTACTGGCCCTGGTGCTGACATTCAGCAGCGTCACAGGGCTGGCCAGGATCATGGTGATCATCGGCGCGCTGGCTGCCGGCCTGCTGCTGCCCAAGTTCATCCTGTCCGCCTGGGTGAAGCGACGCAGGCGCGCCGTCGAGAACGAATTGCCCCTGCTGATCGATCTGCTGCGCCTGCTGCAGGGCGTGGGCTTCAGCATGGACCAGAGCCTGCAGACGCTGGGCGACAAGCTGCGCGATGCACTGCCGGTCCTCGGTGGCGAACTGCAGGAGGCCAACGTCGCCTACACCCACGGCCGCACCCGCGCGCAGTCGCTGCGGCGCTTGAGCGAAGTCTATGCCTACGATGACCTGACCAGCCTGATGCAGTTGATCCTGCAGGTGCATGCACATGGCGGCGCGGTGCAGGAACCGCTACGGCAGTTCAGCATCCGGCTGCGCGAACAGCGCCGTAACACCCTGAAGGAAAAGGTCGGCAAGCTCTCGGTGAAGATGACCGTGGTGATGATGCTGACCCTGCTGCCAGCGCTGATGCTGGTCCTTGCCGGCCCGGCGCTGGTCGCGCTGGCCACCACCATGTCCAAGATGGGATCGCCCTGATGCCTGCCCTGCGCACCTCCTGCCTGCTGCTTGCCCTCGCCGCCGTCGCCAGCGGCTGCGCATCAACCACGCCGAAGTACCTGCGTGCGCCCAGCCTGGCCGCACCCGAGCCGGCACCGCAGGACAGCCGCAATGCCTACTTGGAGCTGATCGCGCGCATGCAGCTGCAGGGTGCCTGGTATGCCTCGCTGGCGCATGTGGATGCCTTCCGCCAACGCTACGGCGATCCACCGGCGCTGCGACTGCTGCAGGCCGACGCGCTGCGCGAGACCGGGCAGGCCGATGCGGCCATCGCCCTGTACCGTGATCTTTCCAGCGGCCCACAGGCGGCGGCCGCCGCGCACGGCCTGGGCCTGATCGCCGCACGTCGTGATGACGATGCAGGCAGTGAACAGGCACTGGCGCGGGCCACGCAGCTGCAGCCCTTGAATACCGACTATCTGGGCGACCTCGGCTACGCACGCCTGCGTGCCGGACAGTTCGATCAGGCACGTGAGCCGCTCGCCAAGGCCTTGGAGCTGTCCCCGGGCAACGCCAAGGCCATGGCCAACCTCGCCCTGTGGGCCGTGTTGCGCGGCGACACCGCCACCGCCCAGCGCCTGGCGCAGCAGGCCAGCCTCAACGAGGACACCCTTCGCAGCATCCAGCAGCAGGCCGCACAGATCCGCACCCGCCTGCAGCAACGACAGGCATCTGCAGCAGTGGCCGCCCCCGCGCCTGCCCGCACCGTCGCTGCTCCCGCGGCCAGCGCTGCACGGCTGGCCGTCGAGCCGCGTCGCGAGACCCGCGACGAGCGCGACCCGCAGCGCCTGCCGCCTTCGATGCTGGAACGCTTCAGCACCTCCGATCATCCGAACGGGAACACACCATGACCGCGACGCCCCTGACCCGAGGCCTGCTGCCTGTGCTGGCCTGCCTGTTGATTGCAGGCGTCGCGCAGGCGCAGCAACAGCCGTTGACCGGGCAGATGCTCGGCGGCAGCGGCCCCACACCGGCCTCACGACCGTTGCAGTCCGAGCCGCTGCCCACCGTGGATCTGTCCACGCCTGCACCGTCGGCACCCGCCGCGATGCCGGCGGCGATCGCCGCCACTGATGCCACCGCACCGGCGGTCCGCCCTGTACGCAGCCAGATCGGCGATACCACCCGTGGCCTGTTCCGCCTGCAGGCTTCGGGGCAGCAGGCCGGGCAGCACCTGCCGATCCTTGGCGACCAGGCCACGTTGAGCTATGCCCGCTACATCAAGAGTTTCGAACACGAGATCCCGGACTTCTTTGAAGCCGATGTCGCCAAGTCCAAGGGAACATCCTCATCCGGACGCTGAGGTAGGCCATGAAACGCCCACGCCAGTTCAGTTTCAGCCGCGCACGCGGCGGCATGTCGGTCACCATGATGCTGGTCATGCTGGCGTTGCTGGCGATGCTGGGCCTGATTGAAATCGGCTATCTGTTCTGGGCCAAGCGCGATGCGCAGAAGGTTGCCGACCTGGCCGCTCTGGCCGGCGCGCAGCGACTGGAGTTGTGCACCTCGGACAACAGCGACAACAGTGCTGCCCGGCAGAGCGCACTCACCCAGAACAGGTTTGCGGGGAGCCTGCAGATCCACTGCGGCAACTGGAGCGCCACACGCGCCACCGCGAACCGCTTCGTCACCACCGTCGATGCCGCCAACCCGCGCAATGCAGTACAGGTTGTCGCCGAGCGCAGCGTGCTTCCCTTCTTCGGGCAGAACACCAGCCTGCCGACCGTCAGCGCACAGGCTGTTGCCCGCCGGTCGGAGCCCACGGCAGTGTTCGCGGTGGGCTCGCAGCTGCTGCGCACCAACGGCAACTCGGTGCTGCTGTCGACACTGCGCATGATCGGCCTGGATGTCACCAATGCGACCGTGCTCTCCTATGACGGTCTGGCCCAGGCCAACATCACCCCGTCAGGCCTGCTCAAGGCGCTCAACATCCCGGTCACCGCCAATCTCAGCGTGGCCGACTTCAACCGCCTGCTGTCGGTCAACAAGATCTCACTGGCACAGCTGGTCGATGCCACCGCCACCGTGGTCGGTCGCGATACCACCGTCGGCGTGCAGCTGCGCGCCCTGTCCGATCTGGTCGCCACCCAGTTGGACATCAACAAGCTCAACATCGTGCTGGGCAGCCAGTCCGGGGGTGGCGGTCTGTTCGCCGAGGTCGTTTCGCCGGATGGCACGGTCGGCAGCGCACTGGAAACCAAGGTCAACGTGCTCAACCTGATCAGCACCGCCATTTCCATCGCCAATGACGGCAATGGCGTTGCGGTGAAGGGGCTGGACCTGCTGGGGATCAACATCCAGGCCGGCGTGGTGGAGCCGCCCTCGATCGCCATCGGTGGCGTCGGCACGCGCGCGTACAACGCCCAGGTGCGCCTGCTGGTGGACGTGGACAGCAATAATCTGTTCGCACTTGGGCCGCTGCTGAATCTGCTCGGCACGCGCCTGCATCTGCCGCTGCATGTCGATGTCGCCAACGCGATGGGTACGCTGACCGGTATCCAGTGCGGCGCCAGTCCACCCAAGGCCACCATCCAGGTCGATTCGTCGGTGCTGCGCGCGTGTGTCGGCAATGTCGACCCGGCGCAACGCTTCTCCAAGAACAATGTCTGCGACGCCACCCTGAAGAACGAGCAGTTGCTGAAACTGCTCGGGCAACCCTTGATCAATGACAAGATCACCCTGCCCGCCCTGACCAGCTCGCAGAACCTGACGCTGGCCGCCGGCGAGACCGCATCGACCCGGATCAACCCGCTGGCAGTAGGCAACGCGGTGTCGGATCTGGTCAATGAACTGCTGCGCGTGCTGTCAGGCATGCTCAGTTCACCCAAGCAGGGCATGAGCGCCAACGACACGGCCAAGGCCCTGGCCGACCGTTATCTACTGGCGGCCTTTCCCAGTGGCGGGCGCTACAACGTCGATCAGGTCATCCCGTTGCTACGTGATGGTGACCCGGCACGGAACCTCGCGCCGCTGGGCAACTGGACGGTGAAGAATGGCGTGCCCAAGCCCTGCCTGCTGGGCCTGACCACCTGTTGGGAAGACGGTTCGGTGTGGACCGGCTACAGGACGACCGTCACCGGACAGGGGCTGGGCTTGCTCGACGGCCTGCTCGGATCGCTGGTCGGCGGCCTGCTGATCAACCGCTGCGACAGCCTGCTCGGCAACTTGATCGACTACAACGGCTGTGTGCGCAACAACCTGGCGTCGTACATCCAGACCGCACCGGCCGGCTTCCTCGATGGTGCGGGGGGAACGGGCGTCACCAACCCCGATGGCAGCGCCACCTGCAGTGGCCTGCTCTGTACCCTGTTGAATCCGATCCTCGCTGCGCTGAAGCCCGTCCTCAACAGCGTCGGCACCCTGCTGACCAACCTGCTGGCCAGCGTGCTGGGCCTGGAGCTGGGCCGCACCGATGTCAACGTGCAGTCGATCCAGTGCAGCGCGGCGCAGCTGGTCTACTGACCCGTGACCGGCGCCCTTGGCGGCGCCCGCGCGCATGCTAGACTCCCGGCGGGGAACCACCTTCATCTCAACCCACACTCATCCGTGGATGGTCTAGACATGCGAGAAACTTCAGGGGGCGCGGTCTTCGCCCGGCACGCGCGCGGCGCGGCACTGCTGGCCGTGGCCATGATGCTGGTGGCACCGGCGGCGATGGCTGCCCGTGGCGATCGCGAAGCAGCCGCAGAGCCGGCCTCGCGCACCGCACCGGTGGTGCGCAACACCGTTGATGAGCTCAAGCAGCTGATGGATGCGCGCCAGCTGACCGAGCTGCGCACCACCTACAACGGCAACTACGGCGCCAGCCTGCTGTTCAATGCCAACACCCTGACCTACTACGTCGCCCTGTTCCAGGAGAAGAACTTCTGGCGGGTGATCAAGACCGACGCCGTCGACAACGCCGAGCGTGTCTACCGCACCTTCGCGCAGCAGTCCGAGCAGTTGGCCCAGGTCTACATCGACACCACGCGCCTGGAAGCCGGCAAGCGCTATACCGAGCGCCTGGTGGCCTACAACGAGGAACGCCTGCGCACCCTGCAGCAGGAAATGGAACAGCAGCAGGCACAGTCGGCCCAGGTCAGTGCTGCCCTGCAGCAGGCCCAGCAGCAGGCGGTCAGCCTGAGCAGCGATGTGCAGAGCACCAACAGCCAGCTGGATTCCCTGCAGCGCCGCATCCAGATCCTGCAGGCCGAACAGGGCAACCCGGAGCTGAGCCTGCCCAAGCCGGACAGCGTGCCCTCGCCGGCACCGGCGTCGGCCAGCGACGGTCGCTGAGATCCAGCACCTGGCATCTGCTGACAACGGCGCCCTTGGGCGCCGTTGTCGCTTCTGGCACTCCTGGATTCAGCGGCACGCGTCGTACACCGCGTCATCCAGCTGCCGCCGCTGTACGAAGTCCAGGCGCTTGGCCCTGGCGAGCACCTTCCCGCGTTGCTGCCGCGCACGCTCACAGGCGGTGGGATCCGTGCTGATGGGTATCAGCGCAGCCCGCGCACGCCCCTGCTGCACCACGCGCGCACGTCTTGGGGTCGGGCTCGCCGCCTTGGCCGCCGTCGCACCTGTTGAGGGTGGTTCCGCCGGCACCTCCCAGCGCCATTCCGCACGCCCCTGGCACGGCGTCTGCTGATAGACCGGATGCGCCCCGTCCACGCATTTGTAGACGTTGGTCTGAGCATGCGCCCCCGTGGCCAGCAGCAGGCACCACAACAAGCGCCAACACGCATTCGACATTACAGGCTCCTCGACAGGGCTGCCGCCATCCTCGATGCCGGAACGGCTAGGTACCAGAGCGATACGCGTCACATCCGGTGCAATCCAGCACAGCCGTGCAATTCGTCGGCCGGGCGCTGCGCTGTACTGCCGGAGGCACCGGCATGACTGCCAGCGCCTTCCCTCCCTTCCGCCAAGGAACCTGCAATGAGCAACTTCGTCACCGTCGCCGACGGCGCCCGCATCTTCTACAAGGATTGGGGTACCGGCCAGCCGATCGTGTTCGCCCACGGCTGGCCGCTGTCGTCCGATGCCTGGGACCCGCAGATGCTGTTCATGGGCCAGAACGGCTTCCGCGTAATCGCCCACGACCGTCGCAGCCATGGCCGCTCCAGCCAGACCTGGGACGGCAACAACATGGACACCTACGCCGATGACCTGGCCGCGGTGATCGAGACGCTGGACCTGAAGGACGCGATCCTGGTCGGCCATTCCACCGGTGGCGGCGAAGTGGCCCACTACATTGGTCGCCATGGCAGCCAGCGCGTGGCCAAGGTGGTGCTGGTCGGCGCCGTGCCGCCGCTGATGCTGAAGACCGATGCCAACCCGGCCGGCACCCCCTTGGAGGTCTTCGATGGCATCCGCAAGGGCACCGGTGGCGATCGTTCGCAGTTCTTCAAGGACCTGACCACGCCGTTCTTCGGTGCCAACCGCGACGGCAACACCGTTACCCAGGGCATGCGTGATGCGTTCTGGCTGCAGGGCATGCTCGGTGGCGTCAAGGGTCAGTACGACTGCGTGCACGAGTTCTCGGAAGTGGATTACACCGAGGACCTGAAGAAGATCGATGTGCCGGCTTTGGTCGTGCACGGTGATGACGACCAGATCGTGCCGTTCGATGCCTCGGCCAAGCTGTCTTCGCAGATCATCAAGGACGCCGAGTTGAAGGTGTACCCCGGTGCGCCGCACGGCCTGACCATCACCCACGCCGACCAGTTCAACGCCGACCTGCTGGCGTTCGCACGCAGTTGATGTGCCGCGGCGGCACCGTAATGGTGCCGCCGCTCCTTCGGTCGCAGAAAGGGGACGGAGGGGATTAAGTCGTTTGTGCACAAACGACTTAATCCCCTCCGTCCCCTTTTTTTCAGATATCACTGTGGTGGTGCGGGACCCCGGTCTTCGGCAGCGGATCATGCCCACCCACGAAGTGGCGTACAACCGGTGCGCGCTCACCGCGATGCAGTTCCCGCAGTATTTCCTGGATCGCCCTGTCATCGGCGGTGATGCGCTCGTGCTGGCGCAGGTGCTCCAGCCACGACGGGGTCACGAAATACTCCAGGTGGATGCCGGGGCTGGCCACATCCTCGACCACACCCCAGACCACCGCGCCATCGCGGCGACGGATCGCGCCCAGCGCGCGCATCTGCGTCTGGAACGCGGCGCGATCAGCATCATCGATGCGGTACTCGAGGGTGACCAGTACCGGGCCGCGATCGTTCGACACCGGCACCGACAGCTCGGGCGCCGGCCAGTGCCCGGCCGGGCTCAGGTTCAGGTCTTCGGTACCGGCGATGCGCACGCGCCATACCAGCAGCCCGCCGATCACCGCACCTGCGGCAGCCACCAGCAGCGCCAGTTCCGGCGAGGTACGCTGTGCGAGCGCGCCCCAGCTCAGGCCACCGGCCGCCATGCCAGCGGAGAACACCATGATGTACAACGCCAGCGCACGCGCGCGTACCCATGCCGGCACCGCGGTCTGCGCGGCGATCTGCAGCGACGACAGCACGGTGATCCAGGCAAAACCGTTGATCAGCATCACCAATGGCAGCACGTACCAGCTGCGGGTCAGTGCCAGCCCGACCAGGCTCAGCGCCAGTGACAGCGTGGCCAGCAGCACCAGCAGGTCGCGATCCAACTGTGCGCGCAGCTTCGGCAGCAGCAAGGCCCCGCCCACTGCACCGATACCGATGCAGCCCAGCAGCATGCCGTACTGCCCCGCCCCGCCGTGCATCTGCCCACGCACCACCACCGGCAGCAACGCGTTCATCGCCGCAGCAAAGAAGAAGAAGCCCACCGACTTGATCAGCACCGCCTGCAGGCGTCCCGCACGGCTGGCGTAGCGCAGGCCCGCTTTCAGTCCAGCACCGAAGCCCTCCGGCGGCAGACTCGACTGCTTCGGGTCACGCTTCCAACCCCACACCACGAACAGCATTGCGGCAAAGGTGATGGCGTTGAAGCCGAACGCCCAGACCGCACCGAGCTGGGCGACGATCACGCCGCCGATGGCCGGGCCGATCGAGCGCGCGATGTTGATGCCGATCGAGTTCAGCGCCACCGCTGAGGCCAGCATCGGCTGCGGCACCAGTTCGGACACGATCGCGGCCTGTGCCGGCATCGCCATCGCCGCACCGCAACCCATGCAGAAGGTCAGCAGCACCAGCAGCTGCGGGGTCAGCATGTCCAGCGCGGTCAACGTCGCCATCACGGCGGCGACCAGCAGCATCCAGGCCTGGGTCGCCAACAGGTACCTGCGGCGATCGACGATGTCGGCCAGCGTTCCGGCGGCCAGCGCCAGCAGTACGATCGGCATGGTGGTGGCCGACTGCACCAGGGCCACCATCAACGGCGAACCGGTACGTTCGGCCATCACCCAGGCGGCGGCCACGTCATTGACCCAGGTGCCGATGTTACTGGCCAGGATTGCCAGCCAGATCGAACGGAACATCTGGATCTTCAGCGGGGACCAGGCACCTGCGGCCTGTGCGGGGGGTTGCGACGCGGTTGCGTTCACCATTGCCATGCTCCAACGATCGAGGCGAACAGCGTGTCCTGGCCGCCGGCCTGCTTCAGCGCAGGACCCGCATCGACCCAGGCCAGCTGCAGCTGCCATTGCCAGTGTTCGCTGGCCTGCCAGCGGGTTTCGGATTTGTACTGATTACCGATGCGGCGCGCGCCACCGGCGCTGCCCGGCAACGCCACCAGCGGTGCCGGCGTGGTGTAGACCGCATCGGCACGCCGATGCTTCCAGGCCATCTGTACGCCCAGCTCCGTCGTCACCGCGTCGTGCAGGCGCAGGGTCAAGGTTGGCTGGAGGTCCATCAGGTTGGCCGGGGCCAGCAGGCTGGCCTCGCTGAAGTAGGCCGATTTGGGGAACAGCGCATTGAAGGTGCCCAGATGGCCGTCATGCAGATTGCCATCGCCACTGGCGATGTCGCCCTTCAGCCCCAACCGCGGTTGCAACGGCAGGTCCGTCCAGCGCCACCCCGTATCGGTGGCCAGCGTCCAGGCGCGGATATCGAGCGTGCCGACGGCCGTTCGCAGTTCACCGCCCTGCGCCACCAGCTCGCTGTTCCAGTCCAGTGCACCGGCCTGGCCGAACCAGCGTGCACCCACGGTCTGCCGCCGCTCGGTGCCGGAATCTGCCGCGAAGCGTGCGCCTTCGCGGCGGTAGTCCAGCAGATACAGATCCCACTGTCCCGCGCCCTGCCCGCGTGCCGAGGTGGCGGCATAGGCACCCCACAGGTGGGCACCGTGTTCGCCGCGATCATCAAAGGCACCCGGCCGGTTCTCCACCGGTCGCAGTGCCATCAGATCCAACGTGCCGAGGCGGCCCTTCCAGCCCAGGCGCGCACCGTCGAAGGCCAGGCGGATGTTCGGCCCATCGCGCACCGACAACAGCCGCGAGCTTCCGTAGCCGGCTTCCTGCCGACCGAGTTGCAGGTGGAAGCCGCTGCGCTGCCAGCGCCAGTACGCCTGCTGCACATCCAGCGCGCCGCGGTCGGTGCGGCCGGCTCCACCTGCCTTGCCATTCTCGGCATGCACGCCCAGCTGCAGCTTCGCCTGCCAGCTGTCCTCCGCATAGGTGGCCGAGGCCAGCGCGCGCAGCAGGCCGTAGCCATCTTCACTGCTGCCGATGCCGAACCGGGTCGGGTCGTAGTACAGGCCACGCAGGCGCAGCGAGGCGTCCAGTTGCAGCTGGCCGTTGCCAGCATCACTGCAGCGGCCCCCCTCGCAGGCCAGCGCCAGCGATGGCGCGGCCAGCAGCGCCAGGCTCAGAACGCGAAGCACGAACATCCCATCGCGCCCCAGAAGGCGGTCAGGTCATCGGTGGGCGCCGCATGCCGTGCGGCATGACCGTGAGCGCCGTGCGTACTGCAGGCCACGCCGTGATGGTGGCGATGGGCGGCGGCCAACCCGGTGGCGGCACCGCCGACGTGGTAGCCACCGAACCGGTTGACCGGCGACCAGTCCGGCATCGCCGGCGGCAGCTGCGGCGCCAGCCCGGCGTAGTCGCCGTCGGCATGCACGATGCGGCCGCCGACGACGGTCAGCAGGCTGGTGATGTCGGCAATCTGCGCGTCATCCACACGCAGGAAGTCGGCCGAGAGCAGGATGAAGTCGGCCAGCTGACCGGCCTTCAGCGTGCCCTTCACCGCTTCGTCGCCGGAGAACCAGGCGCTGCCCTGGGTCCACAGGCGCAGCGCCTGCTCGCGTTCGAGCAGGTTCTCATCGCCATACAGGGCCAGCCCGCCCACGGTGCGCCCGGTCACCAGCCAGGACAACGCCACCCAGGGGTTGTAGCTGGCTACGCGGGTGGCATCGGTACCGGCACCGACCGGCACGCCTTCGGCCAGCATGCGTTTGACCGGCGGCGTATGCCGCGCGGCCTGCACGCCATAGCGCTCGACGAAAGCCTCGCCCTGGTAGGCCATGCGGTGTTGTACGGCGATGCCACCACCCAGCGCGCGGATACGTTCGATGTTGCGCGGGGTGATGGTTTCGGCGTGGTCGATGAACCAGTGCAGGCCATCGAACGGCACCTCGCGGTTGACCTGTTCGTACACATCGAGGATGCGGGTGATGCTCTCGTCATACGTTGCGTGGATGCGAAACGGCCAGCGCTTCTCCACCAGCAGCTTCACCACATCATGCAGTTCGGGCTCTAGCTCCGGCGGCAACTCCGGACGTGGCTCGTTGAACAGCTCGAAATCGGCCGCCGAGAACACCAGCATCTCGCCGGCACCGTTGTGGCGCAGCAGGTCGTCGCCCTGGCGCGGCTGCAGGATCTCGCTCCAGCCACGGAAGTCATCCACCTCCTTGCCCTTGTTCTGGGTGAACAGGTTGTAGGCGATGCGCACTGTCAGCTGGTCATCGCGGTGCAGCTGCTCGATGACCTGGTAGTCCTCGGGGTAGTTCTGGAAGCCGCCGCCAGCGTCGATCACCGAGGTGATGCCGAGCCGGTTCAGTTCGCGCATGAAGTGGCGCGTCGAGTTGGCCTGGTACTCGATCGGCAGGCGTGGGCCCTTGGCCAGCGTGGCATACAGGATCAGCGCATTGGGCTTGGCCAGCAGCAGCCCGGTGGGGTTGCCCAGCGAATCACGCACGATCTGCCCGCCCGGCGGATCCGGCGTGTCCTTGCTGTAGCCGCACGCGCGCAGCGCGGCACGGTTGAGCAGCGCGCGGTCGTACAGGTGCAGCAGGAACACCGGCGTATCCGGCGCGATGTCGTTGAGCTCCTGCAGCGTCGGCAGGCGCTTCTCGTTGAACTGCGCGGCAGTGAAGCCACCGACCACGCGTACCCACTGCGGTGCGGGCGTGCGGTCGACCTGGGCCTTCAACATGTCCAGAGCGTCGCCCAGCGAACGCAGCCCGTCCCATCGCAGCTCCAGGTTGTAGTTCAGGCCACCACGGATCAGGTGGGTATGGCTGTCGTTGAGGCCGGGCAGCAGGCGCCTGCCCTGGGCGTCGATCAGGGTCGCTTCATTGCCCCAGCCGCGCATGATCTCCTCGTCGCTGCCGACGGCAACGATGCGCCCCTCCTGCACAGCCAACGCCTGCGCATGCGGCTGCTGCGGATCGAGGGTAGTGATGCGGGCATTGCGGATGACCAGCGTGCTCATGCGACGTTCCTTGGAAGTGGAATCGAGTGCGGCAGCGGCGCGGCCGGCCAGGCCGAGCGCAACAGCGGCACCACTGGCCAGCACCACGTTGCGGCGGCCGTGATCGAGGGGATCGTGACTCATGCGAGGTTTCCCGGAAGGCGATGGACGTCCAGTGCCCAGGTGCCGGGCCCGGCCAGCGCGATGGCCAGCAGTACCGTGGTCCACATCAACGGGTACTCACAGCCGCCGCGCATCCAGAACCAGCCCTTGGGCAGGGCCAACAGGACGGTGAAGCCGATGAAGGCGGCCGCCGCAAGTGCAGCGATACGGGTCTGCCATCCCAGCAGCACGGCCAGCCCGGACAGCACCTGCAGCAAGGCCAGCAACAGCGGCAGCGGTGCCGCTGCTGGCAGCCCGAAGGCACGCAGCTCGGTAGCGAAGCCGGACAGCCCAGGTCCACCGAACCAGCCGAACAGCTTGCCCAGCGCGTGCGGCAGCAGGAAGCCTCCTGCCGCCACGCGCAGCATCAGCAGGGCCAGGTCGAGGCCATGGCCAGCCAGCATGCTCAGTGCCCGCCTTCCTGCGCGCCGAACATGCGCTTGGCGTACTGGATGCCGATGCCGTAGCCGCCGGCGTGGTCGCGGGCAATGCCGGTGGTCAGGTCGTAGGTTTCCCCGCGTGCCCAGTCACGCTGCAGTTCGAGCAGGTACTGCACGCTGGTCATCGGTACCGCGCCGGCCTGAACCATGCGGGTGATCGCCCGCTCATGCGCTTCTTCGCTGACATCGCCGCAGGCATCGGTGATCACGTAGACCTCGAAACCCTGCGCCAACGCCGACAGCGCCGGCCCGACAATGCAGACGCTGGTCCACAAGCCCGCAACAACCAGGCGACGCTTGCCGATGCGGTTGATCTCATCGATCACCGGCTGGTCTTCCCAGGTATTCATCGAGGTGCGGTCGAACACCGTCTGGCCCGGGAAGATCTGCGGCAGTTCCGGGAACATCGGGCCGGAGAACGACGTTTCGGCGACCGTGGTCAGCACCACCGGCACGTTGAAGCCCTTGGCACCCTTGCTGATCAGCGACACGTTGTTGCGCAGCGCGGAGATGTCGATGGTGTGGGTCGCAAACGCCATCTGCGACTGGAAGTCGATCAGCACCAGGGCGTGGTCGATCGGCGACAGCAGCGCCGGGGCGGGAGTGGCGGTGGCAAGGCTCATGGGTGGACTCCGTTGGAAACACGATCAAGGGGGTGCAACAGGGCGGCATCGCCGGCAACGTATTGGCCGGGGCTGCAGCCGGTCTCCGCGCGGAAGCTGCGGACGAAATGGCTCTGGTCGAAGAAGCCCAGCTGCTGTGCCAGGCGGGACATCGGCAGCTGCGCGTCTGGCAGCAGCTGGCGTGCACGTTCGATGCGCCGCCGGCGCACATAGCGCAACGGGCTGGCACCGGTACCGGTACGGAACAGACGCACCAGATGGAAGCGGCTGACGCAGGCGGCCGCTGCCAGCTCGGTCACCCGCAGCGGCTGCGACAGGTGCTCATCGACATAGCGCAGGGCGCGCTGCAACGCGGCGGCCTGCTGCGGTGCCAGTGATGCGGCGGGCGGATCAGGCGGAAAAATGGTGGCCATGCGGGACGCCGCGAGGGGGTGGCCCATGGTGCGTGGCGCCTGCGCGATGCCCTACCCCCGTCGGTCGAGGCCAGTACCTACCCGAATGGGGGAGGCCGGCGGCCGAGCAGGCGCCGCCCAAACAAGCGTGCATCCAGTGAATAGGCGCCAGGGCCCAGCATCAACAGCGCCAACGGCAGCACCACCTGCGACCACGGCGCCTGCTGCGCGAACATGCCCACGGCCGCCATCAGCGCCGCCAGTGGCGTCAACACGCCCAGCATGAGCATCGGTACTGCCAGCAGGCACATCGCCGACCATCCGCCCGCATGCGTGCCAGGCGTGTACAGCGCGGTGGCCAGGCACAGCCGCAGCCACAGCAGACCGAGGCCCGGACCGCGATCAGGGAACATCACGAACAGCCGTTGCATGGCGGGGCTCCAGAGGACATGCCGGCGTGATAGCCGACGTCGGCGCACGCCGCCTACCCCGTTCGGGTCACCCTGGGTTGCCCCACACCTGCCAGAATGCGCGCCATGCGTGGCCGCCCCTTCCCGTTCCTGTGTCGCTTGCCGACGCTGCTGACGTGCCTGCTGCTGTTGACCGCCCTGCCCGCCCTTGCCGTGCAGCGCCCGCCGGTGAGCGGCGGACTGCCCGATTACGAGCACACGGCCTGGCGCGTCGGCCAGGGTGCGCCCGGCGACATCTGGGACATTGTCCAGGACCGCGACGGTCTGTTGTGGCTGGCCACGGGCTCGGGCCTGTACCGCTTCGATGGCCGTCGTTTCGAACGGCAGGCGGCGCCCGTCGGCAGCCAGTTCCCGTCCACCAACATGGTCACGCTGGCACCGGGCCGCGATGGCGCCCTGTGGATCGGCTATTTCCAGGCGGGCATCAGCCGGTTCGCGCAAGGACAGCTGCACAGCTATGGCCGCGAACAGGGAGTACCGGTCGGTGTGGTGCCGCACTTCAGCCAGGATCGCGAGGGCCGGCTGTGGGCGGCGATCAACGGCGGGCTGCGCCGCTTTGACGGACAGCGCTGGCAGCCACTGCCGGCCAGTGCCGGGCTGCCGGAGCGCCGCGTGCAGTGGGTGCTGCACGACAGCCGGGACACCTTCTGGGTCCTGGCCGACCTGAAGGTCTGGATGCGTGCAGCCGGCCAGACCGCCTTCCAGGACACCGGCATCGCCGTCTCGCAGATGGCGACGCTGGCCGAAAGTCCGCAGGGCGAAGTGTGGC
This sequence comes from Stenotrophomonas africana, assembly GCF_013004645.1. GTDB lineage: Bacteria > Pseudomonadota > Gammaproteobacteria > Xanthomonadales > Xanthomonadaceae > Stenotrophomonas > Stenotrophomonas africana. The sequence continues at coordinate 484,911 of NZ_JABEME010000003.1, forward strand.
TGGCCGACCGGGTGCGCGGCACCTCGCCGCTGGCCAATGCGCAGGGTCTGTTGGCGGCCAGCGAACGCGAAGCGCGGCGTCTTCCGGAGCTGGTCGCCGCGCGTCTGCAGTTCACTGCCGATGGTGCGCTGTGGGCCACGATGAGCCCGCACGGCGGCGTCGCCCGCATCACCTTCGACGGCACCCGTGCCGTGCGCATGGAGCGCTTCGATTCACCGCACGGCCTGACCGCCACCTCGGCAGTACCAATCATCGTCGATCGCGAAGGCAATCTCTGGGTCGGCACCAATCTCGGCCTCAACCGCTTCCGCGCACGCAGCGTGCACACCCTGGCGGTGGGCCCGAGCGATCCCTACCGCTCGCTGGTGCGGGCCAGCGATGGCCGCGTGTATGGCTACGGCGAAGACCTCAAGCCCTACGATCTGCGGCGCACCCTGCTGGATGGCAGCGCCACGCAGCTGCAGGCCGCCGCGCGCCAGGCACCCACGCCGATCTGGCAGTTCGACTGGGTCAATCTTGCGCGCACGGTAGCCGGCCACGTCTCGCTGATCCCGCTGCCGCCGCCGTTCACCGGGCAACCGCTGCATGCGCTGCTGTTCCCCGACGACGAGCAGGCCTGGGTGTGTACGGGTGAGCGTGGCGTCCTGCACTACCTGCATGGGCAATGGCAGCGCGAGGTTCGCCTGCCCGAGCAGGCCTGCTCATCGCTGGCGCTGGATGCCCATGGCCAGCTGCTGCTTGGCTATGCCGACGGCCGCCTGCGCCGGATGAGTGCGAACCGCATCGAGAGCTTCGATGCCAGCCAGGGCCTGTCGGTGGGGCCGATCACCGCGATGCTGCATCACCAGGACATTCTGCTGGTCGCCGGCGAAGCCGGGCTGGCTGCGCGACTGGGCAATGGACGATTCGTTCCGGTGCGCACCGACATGGCCGGCGTCCTGGAAGGCATCACCGGCATGGTCGCCGATGCCAATGGCCACCTGTGGCTCAACGGCAGCCGTGGCCTGGTGCGGATGGAAAGCGGGCTGCTGCGCCGTGCCCTGCGCACCGGACTGCCGGTCACGCCGCGCCTGTTCGACGCGATCGACGGCATGCCTGGCATTGCCCTGCAGAGTGGACCGATCGCCACCGCGACGCTGGCCGACGACGGCCTGCTATGGCTGGCCACCAACCAGGGCCTGGCCTGGCTGGACACCACCCATTCGCACGTCAATACGATGGCCCCCAGTGTGCGCATCGGCGAGGTGCTGTATGGCAGCAAGCACGAGCCGCTGCGCGATGGCCTGCGCCTTCCCGCCGGTACCAGCCAACTGCAGATCGACTACGTGGCGTTGTCACTGGCGCGCCCGGAGCGCAACCGCTACCGCTATCGCCTCTCCGGCGTCGACGACGGCTGGCAGGATGCCGGCAGCAGCACCCGCGCGTATTACACCAACCTCGCACCGGGCAATTACCGGTTCGAGGTGGAAGCGGCCAACGAAGACGGCATCTGGAGCACCTCCCCGGCCAGCCGCAGCTTCCGCATCGCGCCCACCTTCATGCAGACCGTGTGGTTCAAGCTGCTGTGCGCCGCCGCGATCCTCGCGCTGCTGATGATGGCGGTGCGCATCCGCAGCGGGCAGCTGGCTGCGCTGTTCCGCGCACGCCTGCAGGAACGCAATGGGGAACGCGAACGCATCGCACGCGACCTGCACGACACCCTGCTCCAGGGCAGCCAGGGCCTGATCCTGCGCCTGCACGCCATCAGTCAGTCACCCCAGACCCCGGCGCCGGTACGCGGCCAGCTGGAGGCGGCGATGCAACTGGCCGAGCGCAACCTTGCCGAGGGCCGCGAGCGGGTCAATGCCCTGCGTGAGGGACCCTTCGTGGGCCGCGACCTCGCTTCGGCGCTGGCCGATGTTCACGCCGAATACGCCGGGCACGGCACCAATCCGCTGCGCCTGACCGTGGAAGGTGCGACGCCACTGCTGCAGGCCGATGCGGCCGAAGAAGTGTTCCTGATAGGGCGTGAGGCGATACGCAACGCGTTGCGTCATGCCAACGCCAGCGCCATTGAAGTAGAGCTGTCGTATGGCGCGCGGTGCTTCCTGCTGCACGTGCGCGATGATGGCGTCGGCATCGCCAACGAGAATGCCGGGCATGGCCATTGGGGCCTGCAGGGCATGCGTGAGCGCGCGCAGCGCCTCGGTGCGGAACTGCAACTGTGGACCCGCCCCGGGCTGGGAACCGAAGTCGCGCTGGCAGTTCCCACCCGGCGCCTGTATCAACGCCGCCCATCACGTTGGCGCTGGCCCTGGAGTAGAACAAGCCATGACTGAAACCCCTGCCCCGATCGGCGTACTGGTGGTCGACGACCACCCGCTGCTGCGTGACGGCCTGGCTGCCCTGCTGGGCGCCCATTCCGACCTGCGCCTGCTCGGTGAAGCCGCCGATGGCGAGGAAGCCATCGCACGCTACCAGCAGCTGCAGCCGGACGTGGTGCTGATGGACCTGCAGATGCCACGCCTGGACGGTGTGGAAGCCATCGTGCGGATCCGCGCGATGGATCCGCGTGCGCGCATCATCGTGCTGACCACCTACCGCGGTGACGTACGTGCGGTGCGGGCGCTGCAGGCTGGCGCCAGTGCCTACCTGCTGAAGGACATGCTGCGCCACGAGCTGGTCGATACGATCCGCATGGTCGCTGGCGGCCGGCGCGCACCGATTCCGCCGGCGGTGGCGGCCAGCATCGCCGCGCATGTGGTGGAAGACCGGTTGTCGCCGCGCGAGACCGAGGTGCTGCGGCACGTGGCCGGTGGCCTGTCGAACAAGCGCATCGGCGAGCGCATGCAGATTTCCGAGCAGACGGTGAAGGCGCACATGAAGAGCCTGATGGACAAGCTGGGCGTGGGCGATCGCACGCATGCGGTGACCCAGGCGCTGCGGCGCGGGATCATCAGCCTGGACGACAGCGGTCACGATTGAAGGGTTGTTCGGCAGGGCTTGCAGCCCTGCACCCGCGGTAGTGCCGGCCGCGGGCCGGCAAACTCAACAGCAAAAGCGGGCTTTCCCTGGGACGGTGGGGCGGTGTCGGAGTGCGGGGACGCCGTGAACCCCTCCATGGGGGCTTGGCCGCGGCATCCATGCCGCGGACACCCCGCACTCCGACACCGCCCCACCTCTGACAGATTCCTGCGGCTGTCGGTGGGTGTCGACCTTGGTTGACACTTCTGTCAGATATCGAAATCAATCAGGGGTCAGATCCGTTTTCCTCCGGAAAACGGATCTGACCCCAAGAGCCGTTCCAACAGACCGCAGGAAACTGTCGAAGGCGGGGTGGGTCCGGTTGCGGGGGTGTCCACGGCATGGATGCCGCGACCGAGCCTACATGGGTGAGGGCGCTTTGCTTGCGAAGCATTGCTTCGCAAGCGCCCGAACGCCCAGCCGCCAGCGGCTGGACCGGACCGCGGAGCGGGGTTTACGGCGTCCCCCGCAACCGGACCCACCCCGCCCACCTACAGGAACCCCGCCGTTGCTGTTGCCTCCA
>NZ_JABEME010000004.1 GCF_013004645.1 Stenotrophomonas africana
TGGCGCGGACACCCCTGCAAGCCCCACCCGCCCGACCCCGGACAGATCGCGCGCGTGCCAGCCGCGAAGGGGATACGGGGTAGAGCAGAAGCAAGAGCAAAAGCATCCACGCATGGCGTGGATCCACGGGATGCAGTTGTTGCCTTTGACGTTGAGTCCGCCTTCAAGCGAGCCGAGCACCGCAGGTCCGGCGAGGGCGAAGAGGCGCGGGTGTCTGAGCGCAGCGAGTTCCGCGCCGTCCCTCGGCGGACCGAGGAGCGCAGGGCACCGACGTGCGGAGCACGTCGGCTCGCGGATGGCGGAGCGTTTCTTTTGGTTACTTTTCTTTGCGCACAAAGAAAAGTAACGCGCGACCCAGGATCAGTTGAGGTCCAAGCCAGCCGCAAGGCGCAAATCACCCCAGCATCTCCAGCCCGCGCACTTCGGTAATGCCCAGCCCCGGCACGTCGCTGATGCTGATCTCCGATTCGTTGAAATGCACGCCGCCGCTGACCGGGTCGAACTGGCCCAGCGACGGGCCGTCGAGGTCGACCTTGGTGATCACATCGCTCTTGGCCACCGCCAGATGCACGGCGGCGGCCACGCTGATGCTCGACTCGATCATGCAGCCGATCATGCACGGTACGCCGTAGATGCCGGCGATGTCGGCGATGCGGATCGCATTGGACAGGCCGCCGGTCTTCATCAGCTTGATGTTGATGATGTCGGCCGCGCGCTGCTGGATCAGGTCCATCACCTGGCTCGGGCTGAACACGCTTTCGTCGGCCATCACTGGCGTGTTGACCCGGTCGGTGACGTACTTCAGGCCGCTGATGTCGGCGGCCTTCACCGGCTGTTCCAGCAGTTCCAGCACCACGCCGGCGTCTTCCAGCGCGCGCATCGCATGCACCGCCTGCTTGGCGGTCCAGCCCTGGTTGGCGTCCAGGCGCAGCAGGGCGCGGCCTTCCACGGCGGCGTGGATCGCCTTGACCCGTTCGATGTCCAGGCCGATGTCCTTCCCGACCTTGATCTTCAGCGACTCGAAGCCGCGTTCGATCGCTGACAGCGAGTCGGCCACCATCTTGTCGATGTAGTCCACGCTGATGGTGATGTCGGTGGTGATCACCGGGTCGCCACCACCGAGCATCTGGTACAGCGGCGCACCGTGCAGCTGCGCCCACAGGTCGTACAGCGCGATCTCCACCGCCGCCTTGGCGCTGGTGTTGCGCTCCATCGCGGTCTGCACCAGCGTGCACAGATGGTTGAGGTTGACCACGTCCTGGCCGATCAGGCGCGGGGCGATGAAGTGGCGGATCGCTTCGATGATCGAGCCGTGCGTATCACCGGTGATCACGGCGGTGGCGGGGGCTTCGCCGTAGCCGGTGTGGCCGGTGTCGGTGCGGATCAGCACCACCACGTCTTCCACGGTTTCCACCGTGCGCAGGGCAGTCTTGAACGGCGTCTTCAGCGGCACGCGCAGCATGCCCAGTTCGATGGCGGTGATCTTCATTCAGGAGTCTTGGCCCGCAGGCGCTGGATGTTGGTGATGCGGTCGATGTAGCGGACGGTATCGCTGGCCATCATCGGCTCCAGCGGCGTGACCGAAACACCATTGAGATGGGCCTGTACGCGCGTGCCGTCGGCACCGAACCAGCTGCCGCCCGCCGTATCGTGGATGACCCAGGTGCGGCCGTCGACGTGGCCGATGGCCATCATCACGTGGCCGGGGATGTAGACCAGATCGCCCACCTGCAGGTCGGTGACGGCGCGGTCGCGCAGTGCCTTGCCGTCCTTGCTGGTGAACGGCAGGCGGTCCAGCGCCGGGCTGACCGCCTGTGCACTGGTATTGCGCGGCAGCAGCACCCCGAAGCTGCGGTAGATCTCGGATACGAACCCGCTGCAATCGCGGGTGTCGTAGTCGTGGCCCCAGCCGTAGCGTTCGCCGAGGAACTTGAAGGCCTGCTGCAGCAGCAGGCGCGGGGTGAGCGTCAGGTAGTCGGCGGCGGTGTCCTGCGAGCGCGGCAGCAGGGCCGGCACCAGCTTCAGGCCGCCGTCGGTTTCGCGGACCGGCAGCTGCACCACCCACGAGGCGTGCGCCTGCTGGCCGTTCACCGGCTCAGACGCAGGCCAGTCGGCCAGCACCGGCAGGCGCACGCCCATGTCCAGCTGCAGGCGCGAGACGCGCGGTTCTTCCGGGGTGTAGACGGTCTGTGCGGTGGCGCCGGTGACGATGCGGTACGGCCCCTTCGCGCCGTAGCCGAGCACCGTGGCCTTGTCGCCGCTGGCGATGGCATCGGCCTCGATCCATGCGCTGTAGCGCTCGCTGTGCACGAACAGCCAGCGGCCGTCGGCACTGCGGTGAACCACCGCGACCTTGTCGCCTGGGAACAGCGCCGATTCCTGGAAGCGGTCGATGTCGGTGTCACCGGCGGTGCTGAAGACGCGCTCGCGGGTGGGGAAGGTACGCAGTGCCGCGCGCTTCACCACCAGCCCGTAGGCCGGTGCCACCTCGGCGGGGATCGTATCGAGGCCGAGGTTGGCTTCGATCGTACTGCGCAGCGCGGGCGCGATCACCTGGCCCTTGTCGTTGTAGAGGGCACGCGTGGGCCAGCTCGACAGCGCGGTGATGCTGGCACGCACCGTCGCCGCATCAAGCCGGGCGGGCAGTGCGGCGATGTCCTGGATGTGGCTGTCCTGTGCCCGCATCCGTGCGTTCTGTGCCTCGATCTGCGCGCGATCCAGGATCGGCGCATCGGCGTTGTCCAGGCGTGCGGCCCAGTACTGCGGTGTGAGATAGGCCTCGTGCAGGCCGATCACATAGGGCAGCGGCGCACCCGGATCGGGCGGTGGTGCCGCCTGTGCAAAGGCCGGTGCGGCCAGCAGGCACAGGGCCAGGGTCAACCGGCGCGGCCAACGCCGGCGCGGTTCGCGGGAAGCCAGGCTCATGCGGTGCACACCCTCCTCGAATGCCTGTTGGAATATTTATTCCTTTCGGCATCGAAATCAAGAATAAATTATTGACCGGCATCCCGGCCCGTGTTACACAGCCGTTACCACCCGCGCTGGGGAAGTGTCGCTGTGGAGTCTGCCGTTCGCAAACCGCGTCTGCCTGCCGCCGCCGGCCTGTGTGCCGCGCTGCTGCTGTGGGCGTGGTCGGCGGGGGCGGAGCCACCACCCTCAGCCATCCAGTTTGCGCGTGTCGTGCAGATGATCGACGCGGGACGGTTCTTTGAGGCTCACAGCGAACTGAACACCTGGTCGGCCGCCGACGCGGCGGAGCCTGGCGTCAGTTTCGACGACATCGCGTTCCAGGAAGAACGCATGCGCCGCATCCTTCTGGATTTTTCCCTCGACGAAACCGCCGCCAAGGCCGCCGTGCGGCGCTGGATTCCCGACCTGACCGACGAGGAATTCGCACGCTGGGACCAGCTCGGCCTGATCGAGCATCTCGACATCGATGGCACGCGTTGGTATTTCAAGCGCGCACCGTCAAACCTGTTCCTGCTCAGCGACGAAGCGCGCGCACGCCGCCGCGCGGATGCACCGATGCCAGCGCCGGGCCCGAACGAGGTGCTCAATGCACACCATGCGCGTGTGGTTGCCGCGGCCGAACAGAGTGGCCAGGCATCGGTACTGCCACAGCGCATCGAATTCACCCAGTCGCTCACGGTAAAGGCCGACGCCGTCCCGGCCGGCGAAACTGTACGGGCCTGGATTCCGTACCCGCGCGAAATCCCCGGGCAGCAGGAACAGGTGCAGTGGCTGGGCAGCGCTCCGGGCAAGGCGCGGGTGGCACCGGCCAGTACCCTGCAGCGCACCGCCTACCTGGAAGCCAAGGCAGTGGCTGGGCAGCCGACGCGCTTCGAGATCCGCTACGCGGTCACGATCCTCGCCCGGCATGCCGGGATCGACCCGGCCAAGGTACAACCAGCCCCGGCTGATCCGGCCTTGAAGCCCTACCTGGCCGAGCAGCTGCCGCATGTGCGCTTCACCCCGGCGCTGAAGCTGTTCTCCGACCAGGTACTGCAGGGCGAGACACGTCCGTATGAAGTGCTGCGCAAGCTGTTTGCTGCCGTGGATCGCATTCCCTGGGCCGGTGCGCGCGAATACTCCACGCTCAGCAACATCAGCGACTACGCGCTGCATGCTGGCCATGCCGACTGCGGACAGCAGACCCTGCTGCTGATCGCGCTGCTGCGCATGAACGGTATTCCCGCGCGCTGGCAGTCGGGCATGGTGTTCTCCGACGATGGCAGCGGCTACAACAACCTGCATGACTGGGGGCAGGTCTACCTGGCGCCGTATGGCTGGCTGCCGATGGACGTGACCACCGGCGCGCTTGCCAGCGATGTGCCTGCACTGCGCGATTTCTATCTGGGTGGCCTCGACGGCTACCGCATCGCTTTCAACGACGATTTCGGCCAGCCCTTCGTGCCGGCCAAGCAGCACTTCCGCTCGGAAACGGTCGACTCGCAGCGCGGCGAGGTCGAGTGGGCAGGCGGCAACCTGTACTTCGACCAATGGAGCTACGACTTCCAGTGGCGGGTACTGCCAGCCAGGCAACGCTAGCGCGACACATCGCATTCCACACCATTCAATTCTTGCAGGAGAGAGCAGGGGATGAAGGCTTACAGCATCAAGCGGGCGGCGTTGTGCGTCGCCCTCGGGGCGTGTCTGGGCGTGATCGCGCCCAGCGCATTCGCACAGGATGGTTCCGTAGTTGGCCGGCTGGTCAGCGATGCCGGCCAGGTGCCGGCCGGCGCCACGGTGACCGTACGCAATCCGGCAACGGGCTTCGTTCGCTCCGTGCAGGCCGAGGCCAACGGCAGCTATCGCATTCCGCTGCTGCCCGTCGGCACCTATGACATGGAGGTGAGCCTGCCGGCTGGAGGCGCCAGCCGTGTCGGCCAGGTGACGGTCAGCCTCGGCAGTGCCACCACGGTCAACGTGCCGCTGGGTGCGGTCAACACGCTGGGCACGGTCGAAGTGCGGGCGCCACAGGTGGTGTCGATGGTGGACGTGAAGTCCACCGAGTCGGCCACCAACATCACCCGCGAAGAGCTCTCGCGCCTGCCGGTGGACCGTGACATCACCGCCGTGGCGCTGCTGGCACCGGGTGCGGTGAAGGGCAAGGGCTCGCTGGGTGGCCAAGGCATTTCCTTCGGTGGTTCGTCAGTTGCCGAGAACACTGTCTACATCAATGGCCTGAACGTCACCGACTTCTACAACCGGGTTGGCTTCTCGTCGGTACCGTTCTCGTTCTACCAGGAATTCCAGGTCAAGACCGGCGGCTACTCGGTGGAGTTCGGGCGCAGTACCGGTGGTGTCATCAACGCGGTGACCCGTTCGGGCAGTAACGACTTCAAGGCCGGCGCCGAACTGGTCTTCGAGCCGCGGGCATGGCAATCGCAGGCGCGCGACCGCTATGACCGCGACGGCAGCCGCTATATCACCGCCAGCCGCGACGACTACAGCCGCAGCGCGCTGAACGTGTTCGCCTCCGGTGCGCTGGTGCAGGATCGGCTGTTCTTCTTCGGCATGTACGAAGCACGAGATTACCGCCCGACCTCGACCAATGATGCCGGTACACGCTTGAGCCAGGGCAAGGCCGATGATCCGTTCTGGGGCGGCAAGATCGACTGGCAGATCACCGACAACCAGATGCTGTCGCTGTTCGGCTTCTCGGACAAGAGCAAGACGCTCACCGACGTGTATGCATACGACTACGCCAGCGGCCAGGCAATGGGTGAGCGCAGTAACCAGATCTACAACACCGTGGGCGGAAAGAACTGGTCCGGCACCTATAGCTGGCAGGTCAACAACGACCTGACCATGAAGCTGATGTACGGCGAGAACAAGCGCAACCGTGTGCAGAGCTCGTTGATGGACGAGAACTGCAATCGCGTGTTCGACAACCGCACCGCCAGCCAGGGCGTGCCGCCGTCGCTGCAGGGCGACCGCAGCTGCACCAGCAGTTCGCAGCTGGAATCCGCACTGGACACCCGCAAGGCCGCCCGCGCCGATTTTGAATGGACGCTGGGCAACCACCTGCTGCGCTTCGGCCTGGATCACGAGGAAAACACGTCCGACTACAGCCGCGCCTACCCCGGTCCCGGCGGCTTGCGCTATGACATCTACGCCCGTACGCCCGGTAGCTCGCTCAACGGCGGTGTCGTGCCCGCCAGCGGCCTGGTGGCGCGCACCCGTCGCTATGAAGTGGAAGGCGCCTTCGAGACGATCAACTCGGCCTACTACCTGGAAGACAACTGGCAGGTGATGCCGAATCTGCTGCTGAACATGGGCCTGCGTCTGGAAGCCTTCGACAACAAGGGCGGCGACGGCAGCAGCTACATCAAGATCGACGACATGCTGGCCCCGCGCCTGGGCTTCTCCTGGGACGTGCGCGGCGATGGCACCACCAAGGTGTTCGGCAATCTGGGCCGCTACTTCCTGCCGGTGGCCAACGTCATCAACATCAAGCAGGCCGGTGGCTTCCTCGACGAACGCACCTGGTATGAATTCCTTGGCTATAGCGGAGCGGCCAACAACATCCCGAACCTCGGTGCGCAGATCGGCCCGGTGGACAACTCGCAGGGCGACGGCAGCGTGCCGGACCTGCGTGCCGAAGTGAACCGGGACATGGACCCGGTGTACCAGGACGAAGCGATCCTCGGCTTCCAGCAGATGATCAACGAAGCCTGGTCGGTGGGTGCCAGCGTGACCTATCGCCGGCTGCACAACGCTATCGATGACATGAACATCACCGCCACCGGCCAATGCGGTGCCATTGACGGGGTGTGGATCATGGGTAACCCGGGCCGCACCAACACTGTCTGGGGTGACACCAACTGTGATGGCGCCAACGATGGCTGGATCAGCATCGACACCTCGAAGGAAGGCTGGGCGCTGTACGACGATGATGGCAACTACGTGGGCCAGCGCGGCTGGGTGAAGCCCAAGCGCGACTACAAGGCGCTGGAACTACAGGTCGACCGCGCCTGGGACGGCAAATGGGGTTTCAATGCGTCCTATACCCTCGCATATGGTCGCGGCAATGCAGAAGGCCCGGTCAACTCCGATACCGACTTCGCTGATGCCGGACGTACCGAGAACTTCGACAATCCGTGGGTGAACTACCGCGGCTACGGCTATCTGGCCAATGACCGCCGCCACCAGTTCAAGTTCCGAGGCAGTTATGCATTGACCGAAAACCTGAGCGTGGCCGCTACGCTGGGCGTGCAGTCGGGCAGCCCGATCACGCGCTTTGGCGCCGGCAACCCGTTCGATGACACCGACTTCCACAGCTACTACGTGTGCGTGTCCAACTGCCAGGCGACGGTTCCGTCCCAGCGCGTGTTCGTGCATTCCCCGCGCGGTGGCGACGGCCGCACGCCGTGGACCTACGACCTGGACGTGAGCGTGTCGTACAAGGTGCCGGTCCCCACCGATCTGCGCCTGAAGCTGGCGGTGTACAACGTGCTCAACCAGCAGCGCGTGGTGACCGTGGACCAGGACTACGAGCCGCAGGACAGTATCGGTACGCCGAACCCGCTGTACCGCTACGGCACCGGGTTCCAGTCGCCGCGCTATGCGCAGCTGACCGTCACATGGGCCTACTGAAGCCCGTCCAGCATGCTCAGCGCTGCTTCTGTGTGGCGGCGTTGGCGGTGCTCCCGGTTGCGGCGGCGCAGACCACCGCGACCGCCCCGATCGATACCGATGTCGCCGCCGTGGTCCGGCACGAGCACCTGCCCGGGCTGGCGATGGCGGTGGTCGAGAATGGGCAGGTTGTCTATCGCCACGCGGCCGGCGCGCGCGGCGATGGCGGCCGCATCGACGAGGACACGCTGTTCAAGATCGCCTCCAACAGCAAGGCGATGACCGCCGCGCTTCTGGCGCGACTGGTGCAGCAGGGCAAGCTGCACTGGGATGATCCGGTGCAGCAGCACCTGCCGGGTTTCCGCATGCATGACGCCTGGGTGGGCGAGCAGATGCAGGTGCGCGACCTGCTGATCCACAACAGTGGCCTTGGCCTGGGCGCCGGTGACCTGATGCTGTGGCCGGAGCCGAACGCGTTCACCCGTGCCGACATCATCGCCGGGCTGGCGCACCTGAAGCCGGTCAGCAGCTTCCGCAGCCACTATGCCTACGACAACCTGATGTATGTGGTGGCCGGCGAAGTGGCGGCGGCAGCGGGTGGCAAGCCGTATGACCAGCTGATGCGCGAGCAGGTGTTCGAACCACTGGGCATGACGCGCTGCCAGGTGGGTGCGTGGTCGGTGAAGCGCGTGGGCAACGTGGCACAGCCGCATGCCTGGCGTGGTGAACGCAACGAGGTGGTGAACGCCGATGCTGCGATCAGCCCGGACCTGCCCTCGATGGCGGCCGGCGGCATCCGCTGTTCACTGCGCGACATGACGCGCTGGATGCAGGTGCTGCTCGATCCCGCGCTGGTGCCGGACTGGCTGGGCGCTGAGCAGCGCCGCACGCTGTGGACCCTGCACATGCCGATGCCGTTGGGTGAGCGGCAGCGGCGCTGGGACAATGCGCACTTCTACGGCTATGGGTATGGCTGGCGCGTGTCCGACATGGACGGGCAGTGGATGGTGGCGCATACCGGCACGCTGTCGGGCATGTACTCGTCGCTGGCGCTGCTGCCCGACCGCAAGGTGGGTGTGGTGATGCTGATCAATGGCGACGGCGAGGACGCGCGCACAGCGCTGATGCAGGCGATGCTGAAGCGCTTCACTGCACCCGACGATGCGCGGCCGGCGATGGAGTACCTGGTCGAGTTGAAGGCAGACCAGGCAACGCGGGCGGCGACCGGCCATTCGCGGCCGCCCACCGTTGCGGCGCAGGAGACGAGCCGCACGGATCTGCCACGTTGGCAGGGCCGTTACCGCGATCCTTGGCTGGGCCCGGCTTCGCTGTGCCCGGGCAAGGACGGCCTGCGTTTCAGCGTGGACAAGTCGCCCAAGCTGCAGGCGGCCGTGCTGCAGCTGCAGGGCCGCTGGCTGCTGCGCTGGGATACGCTGGACGACGACGCACAGGCCTGGTTGCAGCCAGGTGAGGGTGCGCCGCCCACACTGGACCTGCGTGCCATCGACCCGGACATCGACTTCAGCTATGACTTCCAGGACCTGCATTTCACTCGTACTGGCGACTGCCCTGGCGGCGACCGCCAACGCCGCTGAGCCACCGCGCGTTTCACCCGCCACCGATGCGGCCAGTGCCGGACTGGTGGAGATCCGCACGTTGTCGCCGGGCATCGACATGGACATCCGCTACGCCGGCGCCAACAATTTCACCGGCGCGCGCGTACCCGGCTACGAGGCGCCGTCATGCTACCTGCTGGCGCCGGTGGCGAAGGCGCTGGCACAGGTGGAACAGGACCTGCGTGCGCGGGGCTTCGGCCTGCGCCTCTACGACTGCTACCGGCCGGTGCGCTCGGTGCAGGCCTTCATGGCCTGGGTGAACGATCCGCGCGAGCTCTCGCGCAAGGCACAGCAGTACCCGGACCTGGACAAGCCACGGTTGCTGGCCGACGGCTACATCGCCGAGCGCTCTGGCCATAGTCGTGGCGCCACGGTTGATCTGGGCCTGCTGGATTGCCGCACTGGCGCCTGCACGCCGCTGGACATGGGCACCGACTTCGATTTCTTTGGCCCGCGCGCGCATACCCGGACGAGCGGGCTGAGCACTGTGCAGCAGGCGAACCGCCAGCAGCTGGTGCAGGCGATGGCGCGCCGTGGCTTCGTCAACTATCCGCAGGAGTGGTGGCACTACACCCTGCAGCCCGAACCGGATCCCGGCACCGCGTACGACGTCCCGGTACGGTAGAGGTATCGGCAGGGCTGCGCCCTCGACAATAGCCCGCTGCTCTTGGTAGGTGTCGACCTTGGTCGACACGGTAGATCCACACCATGCGTGGATGCTTTCCGTTCAATCGTCGAGATACTCGATCTCGGTGGAGATTCATCCACGCATGGCGTGGATCTACCGTGGCTGCCGGATTGGGTCCGGGGCAGATCCCTTACACTGGCCGCCTCTTCATCCCTGCCCATCCGATGAACCTTCCTTTGCACTTCGGCCTGCTCGGTACCCTGGAAGCCGGCGCCATCGCCCTGCTGGTCGGGCTGCTGGTGTACTTCCTGTGGTCGCAGCTGTGCCGGCTCCTGCACTGGACAGTCGGTCACGCGATCGGCTGGTCCTGTGTCATCGCGGTGATCATCTCCGCCGGCATCGATGCATGGAAGCTGTTCTACATGGGCATCGTGCGGCTGGAGTCGCCGCTGTATGCGCGCCTGTTCCTGGCAACCATCCACGATCCGAACGAACTCGGCAGTCGCGTGGTGCTGGAAATCGCCGGCGCGCTCGCTGGTGTTGCGCTCGGCTGGGTGTTGTTCAGTTCGCGGTCATCGAAAAAAACCGTCGACTGACGCAGGTTTTTCGTTGGTTGCCGGTTAAATCCTGCGGCGCTGAATGCGCATCTTATGAGCTGCTCACTTGCTGCTAACCACCGCGCTAATGCATGGGTGGAGGCGAGTGGTTAATCGTGTGTGTGCACGCCGCTCGCGACGCAAAATCGATTCAGAAACGCGGTGGCAGGGTAGGTGCCGTGCGGAGACAACACGCCGCGCAACACCACCCAATTGGCAGGAGACACCCCTGATGACTATTCGCAACCGCAAGCCCCTGATCGCCCTGATCGTCGCCGCTGGCAGCGTGCTGGCCATTCCGGCGATGGCGCAGTCGGCCAAGCAGCAGGCGGCGCATGCGCAGAACGAGGCCGCACAGGCCCAGCAGGCGGCTGCGCAGGCTGGCCAGGCCGCCGACCAGGCGACCAACGCAGCCGCAGCGGCATCGGCGCAGGCCAATGGCGGTGGCCAGACCTGGGCCAGCATCGATACCGATGGCAACGGCACCATCAGCAAGACCGAGGCACAGGTGAACGCGGGCCTGGCCCAGGTGTTCGACCAGGCCGATACCAACAAGGACGGCGAGCTGAGCGCCGATGAGTACAAGGCCTATGTGGCCGCGCAGCAGGCCGGTGCAGGTGCCGGCGCGGCCCAGGGCCGCTGATCTACACCTGATTCGGGAAGACCGGTGCATGGGGACCCGGGCGGCTGCGGCCGCCCGGGTTTTTTTCGTCACCACGGCCCCTGTATCCTTGCGCGATGAACACCTCCACGCCTGCGCCGTCGCGCGCCATCGGCCTGGTCGGTTTTGACGGTGACGACACGCTGTGGAAGAGCGAGGACTACTACCGCAAGGCCGAGCAGGATTACCTTGACCTGCTGTCGCGCTACGTCGACGTGCACGACACCCAGACTGCGCGCCACCTGCTGGAAGTGCAGCAGCGCCACCTGGGCACCTTCGGCTACGGCGTGAAGAGCATGACCCTGTCGATGATCGAAGCGGCCATCGACATCACCGGCCAGCGCATCGAGGCCAAGGATATCCAGCGCATCCTTGATATCGGCCACGATACCCTGCGCCACCCGGTCGAGCTGATCGACGGTGTGCGCGAAGCCGTGGCGGCCATCGCCGAGCACTACCCGGTGGTATTGATCACCAAGGGCGACCTGTTCCACCAGGAAGCCAAGATCAAGGTCGCCAACCTCGGCGAGCTGTTCCCGCGCATCGAGATCGTCTCGGAGAAGGACCCGGAAACCTACGCCCGCGTGCTGGCCGAATTCGATCTGCCGATGCAGCAGTTCGTGATGGTCGGCAACTCGCTGCGTTCGGATATCGAGCCGGTGGTCACCCTCGGTGGTTGGGGCGTGCATACCCCCTACGCGGTGACCTGGGCCCACGAGACCCAGCACGGCGTGGCCGACGACGAACCGCGCATGGTCACCGCCGACACCGCCCACGATTGGCCGGCCGCACTGGCGGTGATCGAGGCCAAGGCCGCTGCGGCGGCCTGACAGGGCCCGGCGGCTGCGGCAGAATCGGGGCATGAACGTCCGACTGCGCGCGCTGTTGTTGTCCCTGCTGCTGGTGCCGGCCACCGTGCTGGCCCAGCAGACCGCCGAGCGTTCGGCGGCCTACGAGGTGGAAACCGGTGACAGCTGGGTCGATGCCCAGCTGCAGGACATCAATCACTACGCCGAGCGCTACCCCGACGCCTTCCTCGACGAAGTCTCGCGCTATGCGGGCGTGCCGCGCGGCTACATCAGCGCGCTGTTCACCACCCATGGCTGGCAGGCCGGGGACATCTACTTCGCCTGCTTCTGGGCCAAGGCCAGCGGCCAGACCTGCCGCGACAGCGTGCGCGCCTTCAGCCAGGACCCGGAGGGCGGCTGGGAGGCGGTGGTGAAGCGGATGCCCATCAAGCCGGACAACCTGCATTACCGTGCCGTGCGCCACGCCATCGTGGCCAGCTACCAGCACTGGGACCGGCCGATCACCCTGGATGCCACCCTGAAGCGCCAGCTCAAGCGGTAATGTTGGGCTGCGTCTGGTGGGTGCGAACCTTGGTTCGCACTGCTTCTGCACCAGCCGCTGACAGATCAGTGCGAACCCAGGTTCGCACCCACCAAGAGCGGCTCACAGGTCGTCCCCCTGGCAACAGGACAGGCGTCATGTTGCTCTGCATATCGCCGCCGCCGTGCGCTCCGGCGACAATACGGGTCCGAGCTGTTCCCCGTTCCCGTAATCGAGTGACTGATGAGCGCCTCTTTCGTTTCGCCTGATGTGATCCGCCGCCTGTTCGCACAGGCCATGTCCCGCATGTACCGCACCGAAGTGCCGCTGTACGGCACGCTGGTGGAACTGGTGGAGCGGATCAACGCGCAGGTGCTTGCCCAGGACCCGGCGCTGGCCGCGCAGCTGCAGCGCAACGACGAGCGCGCGCGCCTGGATGAAGAGCGCCACGGCGCGATCCGCGTCGGCACCGTGCAGGAACTGGCCACGCTGCGCCGCCTGTTCGCGGTGATGGGCATGTACCCGGTGGGCTACTACGACCTGTCGGTGGCCGGCGTGCCGGTGCACTCCACCGCGTTCCGCCCGCTGACCGGCGCCGCGCTGGCGCAGAATCCGTTCCGCGTGTTCACCTCGCTGCTGCGCCTGGAGCTGATCGAAGACGAAGCGCTGCGTGCCGAGTCCGCGCGCATCCTCGAACGCCGCCGTATCTTCACCGAAGGCGCACTGGCGCTGATCGACCAGGCCGAGCGTGACGGTGGCCTGTCGCAGGCCGATGCCGAGCGCTTCGTCGACGAATCACTGGAAACCTTCCGCTGGCACGGCGATGCCACGGTCGATCTGCCGACCTACCACGCGCTGCACAACGCGCACCGCCTGGTGGCCGACGTGGTCAGTTTCCGTGGTCCGCACATCAACCATCTGACGCCGCGCACGCTGGACATCGACGCCGCGCAGGCCGCGATGATCGAACACGGCATGGCGGCCAAGGCGGTCATTGAAGGTCCGCCGCGCCGTGCCTGCCCGATCCTGCTGCGCCAGACCAGCTTCAAGGCGTTGGAAGAAGCCGTGCATTTCCCGGACAGCGACGGTGGTGATGCCGGCACCCATACCGCGCGCTTCGGCGAGATCGAACAGCGCGGCCTTGCGCTGACCCCGAAGGGGCGCGCGCTGTACGACCAGCTGTTGTCGCAGGCCCGCGATGCCGGTGGCGAAGGCAGCACCGGTGGCGACTACGGCCAGCGCCTGCAGGCGGTGTTCGCCAGCTTCCCGGATGACCACGACACGCTGCGCCAGGAAGGCTTGGGGTATTACCGCTACCAGCTGACCGATGCCGGCCGTGCCGCGCCGGAGCGCGTGGCCGATCTGCCGGCTGAAGTGCTGGTGGCTGCGGGGCTGGCCACGGCCGACCCGATCGTCTACGAGGACTTCCTGCCGGTCAGTGCCGCGGGCATCTTCCAGTCGAACCTCGGCGGTGAAGAACAGCGCGCCTACGCCGCCCATGCCAACCGCGAGGCCTTCGAGCAGGCGCTGGGCGTGGCGGTGAATGACGAGTTCGAGATCTACGAGCGGCTGCAGGCCGAATCGCTGACGGCGCTGCGCGGGTAACCCGCTTGCCGTGGAGCCGAGCGTGGGCTCGGCTCTACATTGATTCTGCGGAGCTGCTCTTTGTAGAGCCGAGCCATGCTCGGCTGCCGAGGAAAGCAGTCGAGCATGGCTCGACTCTACAAGAGCGGGTTTCAGCCCTTCATCGTGCCGGTATCCAGCCAGCGCTGGTGCCACGACAACGCTTCCGGCAACAGGTGGGGGGTGTGCTTGCCGTAGCTCTCGCGGCTGGCGCGGTCGAAGTAGTCCTGCAGCTGCGGGCGGAAATCCGGATGCGCGCAGTTGTCGATCAGCACCTGCGCGCGCTTGCGCGGGGTCAGGCCACGCAGGTCGGCCAGGCCCTGTTCGGTGACGATCACTGACACGTCGTGCTCGGTGTGGTCCACGTGGCTGGCCATCGGCACGATCGCCGAAATGGTGCCGTTCTTCGCGGTGGACGGGCTGAGGAACGCTGACAGGAAACCGTTGCGGGCAAAGTCACCCGAACCGCCGATGCCGTTCATGATGCGTGTGCCCATCACGTGCGTCGAATTGACGTTGCCGTAGATGTCCACCTCGATCATGCCGTTCATGCCGATGCAGCCCAGGCGGCGCACCAGTTCCGGATGGTTGGAGATTTCCTGCGTGCGCATGATGATGCGCTCGCGGTAGAAATCGATGTTCTCCTTGAACGTCTCGTTGGCCTGCGGGCTCAGCGCGAAGCCGGTGCACGAGGCATAGCTCAGCACGCCGTCGCGCAGCAGGTCGAGCATGCCGTCCTGGATCACTTCGGTGAACGCGGCCAGGTCGCGGAAACCGCTCTTGGCCAGGCCCGCCAGCACAGCATTCGGAATGTTGCCCACGCCCGACTGCAGCGGCAGCAGGTTCGGGGGCAGGCGGCCCTTCTTCACTTCGTGCTTGAGGAACTCGATCAGGTGCGAAGCGATCTGTTCGCTGGTCGCATCGATCGGGCTGAACGGGCTGTTGCGGTCCGGGCCGTTGGTGCGCACCACGGCCACGATCTTGTCCGGGTCGCAGCGCAGCGCGGTGTCGCCGATGCGGTCGTTGGCGTTCACCAGCGGAATCGGCTTGCGGTGCGGCGGCAGCGCGGTGCCGTAGTAGATGTCATGCATGCCGTCGACGCCGGCCGGCTGCCATTCGTTGACCTCGACGATCACCTTCTTGGCCAGGTCCAGCCAGGTCTTGTTGTTGCCGACCGAGGTGGAGGGCACCAGCGAGCCATCTTCGCGGATGGCCGAGACCTCGATCACGGCGGTATCGATCTCGCCGTAGAAGCCGAACCACACGTGCTGGGCAACGTGGCTGAGGTGGATGTCGATGTAATCCAGCTTGCCCTCGTTGATGCGGTTGCGCGCATCCGGGTCGCTCTGGAACGGCATGCGCATGGCGATGCCATCGGCCTTGGCCAGCGCGCCATCGAGCTCCGGCGCGGTGGACGCGCCGGTCATCAGGCTGATCTGGAAGGGCAGGCCCTGGGCATGCACCGCTTCGATGCGGCGGGCCAGTTCCACGGGAACGGCCTTGGGATACCCGGAGCCGGTAAAGCCGCTCATGGCCACGGTTTCACCGGGCTGGATCAGCGCGGCTGCGGCCTCTGCGGAGACCACGCGGTCACGGAGACGCGCGTTGGCGATGCGATCAACAGACATGACGACACGTGTTGCTGGGGGGAATCCCGATTATCGGCCATCCTCATCCGTACGGGGGGTTCTACCTTCGTGGAATGGCTTTTCCCCGGGGGCTCACCCAAACCCGCCGGTTTTGTTTTGCAGTGCAGCGTGCAAAGTGCTTTCGCAGCCCGCACGATGGCCCTGCATCCCGACGTGGGGGAGGGAGCAGAGCCCGCTGGCAGTTCGCTGCAAGCGGGCTTTTTTATTGCCTGTCGCCCAGTATGAATGCGCGGCCTCCATTATCGGTAGTGCCGGCCGCGGGCCGGCAACCCCAGTAACCTACGGCGGGGTCGTCGGATCTGCCGGCCAGCGGCCGGCACTACCGGGTCGATACAATCAGCCCATGACCCTCGCCCCCGCTGACCTGCCCGCCTCCCTGCAGCCTGTTGTCGACCGCGCCCTGGCGCGTCTGGCCCAGGTCCTGCCCGAGCCCATTCCGGCCGACCTGCTGCCGTTGCTGACCCGGCTGGCGGTGACCAGTGACTTCGCGCTGGACACCCTGGTGCGCCAGCCGGGCCTGCTGGCACAGCTGGCCGCGCCCGGCTGCCCGCCGATCCCGGCGCCGGTGCTCGATCCGCTGCAGCCCAGCGACTGGCCCGCGCAGCTGCGGCGCTGGCGCACGGCGATGTCCACGCGGCTGATCTGGCGCGACCTGACCGGTCTGGACGACGTGGCGCAGACCCTGGCCGGCGCCACCGCCCTGGCCGAGGACTGCCTGCGGCTGGCACTGGATGCCCTGCAGCAGGAATTCGCCCAGCGCCACGGCGTCATCTCCGATGAACAGGGTGCGCCGCAGCAGCTGGTCGTGTTCGGCCTCGGCAAGCTCGGCGGTGGCGAGCTCAACTTCAGTTCCGATGTGGATCTGGTCTATTCCTACTCGCAGGGCGGCGAATCGGACGGACCGCGCCCGTTGGCGGCGGAAGAATATTTTGCCCGTCTCGGCCAGCGCCTGGCCAAGCTGCTGGATGAAACCACCGTCGATGGTTTCAGCCACCGCGTCGACCTGCGCCTGCGCCCGTTCGGCAGCGCCGGCCGCGTTGCGCTGTCGTTCGCGGCGATGGACCAGTACTTCCAGCGCGAAGGCCGCGACTGGGAACGCTATGCCTGGCTGAAGGCGCGCGCGGTGGCCGGCGACATCGAGGCCGGTGAGGCGTGGCTGCAGACCCTGCGCCCGTTCGTGTACCGCCGCTACCTGGATTTCACCGCGCTCGATGGCCTGCGCGAGATGAAGGCGGCGATCACCGCCGAAGTCGCGCGCCGTGAACTGCATGAAGACATCAAGCGCGGCGCCGGTGGCATCCGCGAAATCGAATTCCTGTGCCAGGCACTGCAGCTGATCCGCGGTGGCCGCGAGCCCGCGCTGCGCGAGCGTCGCCTGCTGGTGGCGCTGGACGCACTGGTCGCCGCTGGGCAGATCGCGCCCGAGGATGGCAGTGCACTGCGCGAGGCCTACCTGTTCCTGCGCCGCCTGGAAAACCGCCTGCAGATGCTGCGTGATGCACAGACGCATGTGCTGCCCAGCGATGCGCTGGACCGCGAACGCATCGCCGTCGGCCTGGGGTATCCGGACTGGGAGGTGCTGCGCGCGGTATTGGCCGAACAGCAGCAGCGGGTCAGTACCGAATTCGCCGCGCTGCTGGCGCCGCGCAAGGGCCAGGCCGCGCCCGATGCACTGGCCAACTACTGGCGCAGTCTGCCCGGAGGCAGCAACGCGCCGTTGCTGGCCGAAGCCGGTTTCCTCGATGCCAATGGCGCCGACCAGTCGCTGCGCGATTTCGCCCAGGGCACGGGCGTGAAGTCGTTGTCTGATGCCGCGCGTGCGCGGCTGGATCGCGTGCTGCCTGCGCTGCTGCATGCCGCCACGCGTTCACCGCAGCCGGATGCAGCGCTCAAGCGCGTGCTTGGCCTGCTGCAGGCGGTGCTGCGCCGGACCAGCTATCTCGCGCTGCTGGATGAACAACCGAGTGCGCTGGCGCGGCTGGTCGATGTGCTGGCGCGCAGCGCGCTGCTGGCCGAGCGCCTGGCGGCGTATCCGCTGCTGTTGGACGAACTGCTGGATGTACGCGTGTCCGGCCCGATGCCCGACTTCGCCGGCATGCTGGCCGAATGCCAGCAGGTGTTGCCGGTGGAAGATCCCGAGTCGCAGCTGCGCTGGCTCAACGAGACGCGGCTGGCACTCAGCTTCCGCATGGCGATGGCCACGCTGGACGGCCGCCAGGGCGCGGTGGACAGCACCCGGCAACTGGCCGAACTGGCGCAGGCGGTGGTGGTCACCGTGCTGGCGATGGCCGAGGCGGACATGCGCGCCGCGCACGGCGAGATTCCCGGTGGACGCTTCGCGATCATTGGCTACGGCAGCCTGGGAGGTCTTGAGTTGGGTTTCGGTTCCGATCTGGACCTTGTGTTCCTACACGACAACCCGGCCGGTGTGGACGCCAGTGATGGCGCGCGTCCGCTGGAGCCGGGGCGCTGGTACGCGCGCCTGGCACAGAAGGTGATGGCACTGCTCGCTGCGGTCACCGCTGCCGGGCGCCTGTACGACATTGACGTGCGCCTGCGCCCGGATGGCGGCAAGGGTTCGCTGGTGTCTTCGCTGGCCAGTTACACCGAGTACCAGCGCGAACGTGCATGGACCTGGGAGCACCAGGCCTTGGTGCGCGCACGCGGCGTGGCCGGCGATGCCAGCCTGCTGGCCGACTTCGAGCAGGTGCGTGCACAGACGCTGGGTCGTGAACGCGATCCGGCCACGCTGTATGCCGATGTGCTGAAGATGCGCGGCCGCATGCGTACCGAACTGGACCGCAGCGACGCCGCACGGTTGGACCTGAAGCAGGGCGCCGGTGGCGTAGTGGACCTGGAGTTCCTGCTGCAGACCGGCGTGCTGGCGCGCAGTGCGCAGCATGCGGCGCTGCTGCAGCCGCGCGATACGCCGTCGTTGATCGATGCGTTGGCAGTTGCCGGTTTTCTGCCGGAAGGCACCGCGCAGGCACTGCATACCGCGCATGCGACGCTGCTCGATGTAGGCCTGGCTTGCACGCTGGACCGACGTCCGCGACTGGCACCGACCACGCCCGCGATTGAAGAGGCGTGTGCGGCGATTACGGCAGCGTGCAGAGCGGCAGCGTTGCCGTTCGCCTGAATGGTTGCATCCGCCAGAGCAATGGCCCTGCGATGACCCGCTGGACCGATGATCTGAACGTTGGCCTGCTGTTGGTAGGTGCCAACCTTGGTTGGCACAACCCGTCAGCGTTCATGACCCCGGCAACAGCGTGCCAACCAAGGTTGGCACCTACCAGAGCTATGGCCTGGCGATGACCTGCTGTTGGTAGGTGCCAACTTTGGTTGGCACAATCCATCAGCGTTCATGACCCCGGCAACAGCGTGCCAACCAAGGTTGGCACCTACCAGAGCTATGGCCTGGTGATGACCTGCTGTTGGTGGGTGCCAACCTTGGTTGGCACAACCCGTCAGCGTTCATGACCCCGGCCACAGCGTGCCAACCAAGGTTGGCACCTACCAGAGCTATGGCCTGGCGATGACCTGCTGTTGGTGGGCGCCAACCTTGGTTGGCACAATCCATCAGCGTTCATGACCCCGGCAACAGCGTGCCAACCAAGGTTGGCAGCTACCAGAGCATGTGCAGTCAGCTGGTCGCGCGCAGCGGCGCCATCTTCCACAACAACGCGCGGAACGGGGCCAGCAGGCACACGCCGATCGCCAGCTTCACCGCCAGGTCGCCTGCGGCCCAGCTCACCCACGGCAGCGCCGAACCGGCAAACGCGATCGACCAGAAAATGGTGGTATCCACCGTCGCGCTGCAGGTGGTGGCCACCATCGGCGCGCGCCACCAGCTGCCACGGCGCAGGCGGTCGAACACGGTGATGTCCAGCAGCTGCGCCACGATGAAGGCCGAACACGAAGCAATGGCGATGCGCGGCGTGGCAACCCATACCGACAGCAGCACCGCCACCAGGAAGCCGATCCACGCCACGCGGCGGGCGGGGCCCGGGCCGAAGCGGCGGTTGATGAGGTTGCTGACCAGGAACGCGACCGGGTAGCTGAAGGCACCCCAGGTCAGCCAATCGTTGATCGGGTACTGCACCAGTACGTTGGACAGCAGCACCACCGCGCCCATCGCCAGTACCGCCAGCACCAGGGCGCGGGCGGTCAGCGGGGCAAACACAGGGGCAGGGCGCACGGACATGGCGAGCCAGGGAGACAAAGGGGATCGCCCATTATCCGCCCGGCCCGCGGCAAAGCCAAAACCGGTCGTTCAGCTTTACAGCGCTTCGCTCATCACGTCGCCGGCGGCGTAGGCGGTCGGCACATAGGCCAACGTCTGCCCCTGGGCGCCCTTTACGTTCCAGCCGGCACCGGCCGGGGTCGGCTCGAAGCGCACCTGCTGGCCGACCACGAACGCAGCCGTCGGATCTTCATCCTTCGGTGTTACCGGCCAGTGCAGGGTGGCGGTCTGGTCGGCCTTGTCCGGCACCTGCAGCTGCACCTGGCGCTCGCCCGCCTGCGTGGTCTCCACCTTCTTCACTTCCATCGGTGGCAGTGGCACGGCCTTGGTGCGCGCGGCCCGGCCGTTGCGCTCGCTGGCCTTGAACGGCGCTTTGGACAGTTCGGACAGGCCCATCGAGGCCGCCAGTGGCAACGACAGCACCACGAACGACGTCACGATCACGCTGGCCTGGCTGCTGTTCAACTGCGGCGCGGCGCCGGCATGGACGGTGGGCACCACCAGTGCCGAAAGCAGCAGGGCAGTGGCGGGAACGCACAGGCAACGGAACATGGAGACCTCCTGGTCAGGATGGGGACGGCGGCTCAGCGCCGGGTATCGAAGATGTCGCGCGGGCCGGTGGCCTCGGGCAGGTATTCCAGCGGGCGACCCTGGTTGTCCTTCAGCTGCCAGCCCTGGTCGTTGCCAGTGGGCTCGAAGTTCACGGTCTGGCCCACGGTGAACTGCACGGCGGGATCGCCGATGCCGCGCGGGTACTGCATCGAGGCGGTGTTCTGCGGGTTGTTGGCATCACGCAGCAGCACTTCGCGGCGGCCGTCGACGGTGGTGGCGATGGCGCTCACCTCCATCTGCGGCAGCTTGATCTGCTGCTGACGGGCCAACGGGCGACCCGCATCGGCCGCATCCTGCGCTTCCTGCGCTGCAGCCGCACGTGCCGAGGTGACCATCTGCGTGGACATCTCGAGGCTTGGCCCCTGCGGACCCGGGTCATGGATGATCACGATGCGGCGTTCGGCATGGGCGGCATTCGCGGCGAACAGGCTGGCGACGAACACCATCGACATTAGGGAAGGTAGCAGCGGACGCATGTCGTTCTCCTCGCGGGATTCAGGGCGTGGCGGCAGCAGCACCGGCCACTGGCACATGGGGGATCACCAGTTCCTGCTGCAGCTGGCTGCGCTGGTGCAGGAAATCGAACACCGATTCCACCGTCACCACCGAATAGTTGCCGGAGATGCGTTCGCCGGCCGGATGGTCGGTGGTGGTGGCATTGGCCACGAACAGGCGCGCACCCACGCGCTTGCCGAGGCCGATATGCAGCACGCTGGGCTGGTACTTCTGCTGGCGCAGCCACTGCTGCGCCTGTTCGCGCTTGACGATGGCCGGCGCGCCTTCGGTCTGCGCCATCGCCGCGGCCAATACTTCCAGCACCCACTGGTTGGAGTTCTGGTAGTCGGTTGCGAACGGGTAGGCAACCACGTTGTACCTGGTTTCGTGCAGCGCCTTGGGCTGGATCGAGGGTGACACCAGCATCGCCCGCAGTGCCGCACGCAACGGTGCCGACGGCACGCCGATGCGCAGGTCGGTATGGCCACCGCTCTCGCCGACGAAGTTGCCCAGCCCTTCGTGGTACAGCTGCGAGCTGTCGGTCTTGCAGCGGTTGAGCAGGTGCATCGCGCGCCAGCGGCCGTCGTCTTCGCGCAGCAGGAACGCCAGGTGGCTGTGGCGCAGGCCGTAGCGGCTCAGGTCCTGGCCACCGCGTGCGGCCACCACCACGTCCACATCGGGCAGCGCATCGAGACGCTCGGCGGTGGTCCAGGCCACGTCCAGCATCGCCGCCTGCGCGGCCACGCTCGGGTAGCGCTCGCGGCATTCGGTGCTGTTGGCCCAGGCCGGTGCAGTCACCAGCAGGCTGGCGATCAGCAGCACGGCGCGGGGCAGTCGGGAAAAACGATCCATGTCGGTACCTTCAGCGGCGGGCAGGCCCGCGCGCCGATCATACGCTGCTCAGCGCAGCGGACGGTCCACGCCCTTGCGCTTGAGCTCGCGGTCGCAGGCTTCGCTGATCGGCGCGATCGGCAGCGGCGGGCGTTCGCCCGTCTTCGGATCTCGCAGCGCCGGCTGCTCGCGGTATGCATCCAGCTGCTGCTGGCACTGGTAGGAAATCGGATCCAGCTCGGTGGGCGAGGTGGAGCAGGCAGCGAGCAGGGCCAGGGGCAGCAGGAGCAGGGTGCGCATGAAGACGTTCAGCGTGATGGGGGAGGCTGGACTCTAACGGTGCGGGCGGATCGAAATGTTCAGAAATCGCTGCGCATCGGGGTAACGGAGGGCCGGACCCGGCGGGGGGCTTGGGCCATGTTGGGCGCTGGGCCACGGCGGAGGGGCTTGGGCCACGGCGGGGTAGAGTCGACTGTTAGTCGACTGCCGTTGGCGGTATGGCTGAAAACCCCGCGCTGCGCGCGGTAGTCGACTAACAGTCGACTCTACAACTCCTTCGCTCTTTTCCCGGGCTCTTGCGAAAAGCCAAGCCGCGCTTTCAGTTCCGCCGCCACCCGCGCGGTCTCGCGCAATGGCTCGATGCGGTCGTACTGCCAGTCCAGCCAGTGCGCCTGCAGCCGCCCGCGCTCGCGCAGCTGCTGCTGGAAGCGCGCCAACCGGCCTTGCGCGGTATCGGCCAGCGCCACCATCACCGGCATGCGCGTGGCGCAGGCTTCGGACAGCAGGTTCACCGAATCGGGCGAGACCACCACGCGGTTGGCCCAGCCGAGCAGGCCGCCGTAAGGATTCGTACCGTCGCCGCCATCGCCCCAGATCACGTGCGGCAGGTCGGCGAAGGTCGCTCGCAGAATCTCGGCCAGCGCCGGCGGCGTGCGTCGCGAGGTGGTGGCCAGCAGGCTGCCGCCCTCGCTGCGGATCTGCTCGGCCAGTGCCCGGAACACGCCCACCATCGCGGTCTCATCCCAAGGCGCCAGCGGCGTCGGCCCGCCCACCAGCAGCGCGGTGCGCGGGCCGGGCAGGGTGCTGAAGCCTGCGAACGCGGCGCGGCCCCAGGCCAGCCAGTCATCGTCCACCGGGTTGAGGCTGCCGAGCAGGGTCAACACGTTGCTGCCACGCAGGGCATCGTGTTCGGGCACCACCACCACATCCCAGTGGCGGGCGTTGATGCGCGGGTCGAGGATCTGCACCACCTGGCTGCCACGCGCGCGCAGCACACGCAGCGCGCCAGCGGCCTGACGGCCACAGCCGATCGCCAGCGGCGGCGCCTCGGCCGCCAGTGTCGTGAAGGCCTCGCCGTAGCCGTTCACATCAGCGGGCAGCCGCCGCGGCGACAGCCAGCGCCAGGGTGCGCGGGGCTGCAGGACCAGCGGCCGATGGGTGCCCTGGCGCAGCGCAGAGGCCAGCGCGACCGCCTGGCGGACATTGCCCGCACGGCCGTCCGTGACCGTCCAGGGCGCACTCGATCGTTTCACCTGTGGCATTAATTCGTTTCAGCCCTGCTGGGTGTTGCAACAGTCGCGACACTCTACACTGCGGCTCGTCGATTCGCCCCGCGCCGCCCGCGGGCACTGACCTTCCCTTCGCCGCCCTGGAGATCCACCGATGTCCCACGCGCTCGACGCTGCTGCCCTCGACCAGCTGTTCCGTACGGCCCGCACCCAGAACGCTTTCCTCGACAAGCCGGTCCCGGCCAGCTTGCTGCAGGAACTGTACGACCTGGTGAAGTGGGGCCCGACGGCTGCCAACACCACGCCGGCCCGCTTCGTCTTCGTCACCTCGAAGGAAGCCAAGGCCAAGCTGGCCCCGGCCCTGTCCGAAGGCAACCACGACAAGACCATGGCTGCCCCGGTCACCGCCATCATCGGCTTCGACCTGGACTTCCACGAGAAGCTGCCGTACCTGTTCCCGCACACCGATGCCAAGGCCTGGTTCGATGGCCCGCAGGAAGGCCGCCACGAAGCCGCCCTCCGCAACGGCAGCCTGCAGGGCGCCTACCTGATCCTGGCCGCGCGCGCGCTGGGCCTGGATGCCGGCCCGATGTCGGGCTTCGATGCGGCCAAGGTGGACGAAGCCTTCTTCGCCGGCACCTCCATCAAGTCGAATTTCCTGGTCAACCTGGGTTACGGTGACCCGGCGGGCCTGTTCCCGCGTCTGCCGCGCCTGTCGTTCGACGAAGCGGCGCGCATCGCGTAAGTCGCTGTATCGGTTTCGGGCCGTCACCTTGGCGGCCCCTGTTGTCCCCACCCTACGATCCGGAGAGTTCCTGAGATGAGCGCCACCCGTAAACTGCTGCTGCCGCTGGCCCTGACCCTGGCCATCGCCGCCTGCTCCAAGCCGGCCGACACCGCTGCCCCGGCTGCCGATGCCGCGGCCCCGGCCACCACCGAGCAGGCTGCCACCCCGGCCGCCGATGCCGCTGCTGCTGCGCCGGCCGCCGAAGCGATCAAGATCGCCTCGGGCACCTACAAGCTGGACCCGAGCCACACCGACGTGCTGGCGCAGTGGAGCCACTTCGGCTTCTCCAACCCCAGCGCGCACTTCGGCAACGTCGAAGGCACCCTGGTGTACAACGCCGAAGACGTGACCAAGTCCACCGTGGAAGTGAAGCTGCCGCTGAGCGGCCTGAACAGCTTCACCGCCAAGTTCGACGAGCACCTGAAGAGCGCCGACTTCTTCGACGCCGCCAAGTTCGCCGATGCCACCTTCAAGAGCACCAAGGTGGAAGCGGCCGGCACCAACAAGCTGACCGTCACCGGTGACCTGACCATCAAGGGCATCACCAAGCCGGTCACCCTGGACGTCACCGTCAACGGCGGCGGCGAGCACCCGATGGCCAAGGTTCCGGCGGCTGGCTTCGATGCCACCGCCACCCTGAAGCGCAGCGATTTCGGCGTCGGCGCCTATGCCCCGAACGTCAGCGATGAAGTGAAGATCCGCATCACCACCGAAGCCACCGGCGAAAAGCCGGCGGCTTGATGTATCCAACTCACTCGTCGTGAGAAGGCAGAAGGCCCGCTGAAAAGCGGGCCTTCTTTTTGGGATTGCAATCCGCGTCGATGGCGCGTGGGAACTCCGCACTGCGCGGAAAACCTGCCTTGGTAGAGTCGACTGTTAGTCGACTGCTCTTCGCGGGATGCCGAAACCCCGCGCTGCGCGCGATAGTCGACTAACAGTCGACTCTACCGCTGGTCGGTTCGGTCACGCGCTGGTCGGTTCCATCACGCGCTGGTCAGTTCCATCACATCGTGCGCAGCGCGCTCAGCGCAACGCGCCCAACCATGCCACGCATGCTTCGCTCGGGCTCTGCTTGGCCTTCACCGTCATGCCGCTCACGCGCACGAAGGTCTGCGCGGCCTGCGCCACCACCTGGCGTGCGATCAGCGCCGCCTGCTTGGTCGCGGCCTGCTGCTTGCGCAGCTGCACGATGTGCACCGAAGGCCGGCCCACCGGCGCGTACTTCTGGTCGCGGCGCAGTACATCGGCCACCTGCGCCACTTCGAATTCGGCCTGCAGGTAGCGGTGCTGTGCCTCCACCAGCTCACGCAGCGGCGCGCGCAACGCAGCGGTGTCGGCGAAGGCGGCCAGTGCCGCATCGCAGGCGGCGTCATCGGCAAAGCGGGTACGCAGCGCGTCCACGCTGGCCAGGGTCAGTTTGGCCATGTGGGCCTCGTTGCTGCAGGAAAGGAGCGCGATTGTCGCATTGGTTGGCGGCTGACGCGTTGAACCGGGCGGCGGAATACCTGTAGAGCCGAGCCCACGCTCGGCTCATCGCGCGCAGCGCGAGGGTTCACCGATCGCGGAACGAAGAGCAGCCGAGCATGGGCTCGGCTCTACAATGGCCCGCTTTTCATCCACGGAAGGAAGACCCATGCAGGACGCGCAGTACTGGTTGAACGAATTCTGGTCGGGCCTGAGCCTGCTCGACCTAGTGGGCGGCAGCCTGCTCGGCACGTTGTTTGGCCTGGCGCTGGGCATCCTCGGCTGGCGCTGGCTGCACCGCCGGGGTTGGTTGCAGCGGCGCAAGCGCTGGCATCACTGGCTGCTGGCCAGCTACGTGGTGCTGCTGCCGCTGGCCACCGCCTTCTTCGGGCTGCAGTTGGGCTTCACCGCCGGTGCGCACCGCGCGCTGTTCAAGCAGCTCGATCATTTCCAGCCGCACCTGCAGACCCTGGTGGAAGGCTGGAGCGAAGGCTTCACCGACTCGCTGGACGACCCGCGCATGCGCGAGGCATTGCGCAGCGAGGGCACGGTGGGCGATGTGGCCGACACCATCGCCTCGGCCTATCTCAGCGAACATCCGTTGCCCGGTCTTGATCGTCTTGGCAACGGCCCGTTGGCGCGCGGCACCGGTTGGGTGATCGGCAAGGTGCGCGAAGGCCTGCTGCGCGGCATGGTGGAAGACACGCTGGTGGACAAGGCCGGCACGGTCGGCCTGGAGCCCAAGGTGGTGCGTGAGGCGCTGACCATGCATGTGAATGAGCTGCTGCACACCCGTGGCGTGCTGCGGCTGGTGAAGGCGCAGATCAACGGCATGATGCCCGGCGTGTATTTCGGGTTGCTGTTGCCGCTGCTGATCATCGCGCTGCTGGTGGCGCTGGAGATCTGGGCCGCGCAGCGGTTCGGGTGGGCGGGGCAGGTGGCCAAGCCGCCGGTCGCGGTCACTCCTGTAGAGCCGAGCCCATGCTCGGCTCATCGCGCATAGCGCGATGGGTCCATCGGTGGCCGAGCGGAGAGCAGCCGAGCGTGGGCTCGGCTCTACACAATCAAGGGCATGCGGACCAACGGTCCGCACCCACCAAGCAGGGTCCGCATCCACCGGCTGCCCGGTCAATCGCCGTCGGTTTCGTCCGGGTGCGCCTTCCAGTAGCCGGTCGAGCGGATCCAGTCGCGCGGCACGCCCAGATGGCCTTCGATGAACTTGCGCATCATCCGGGCGCGGCGCGATTCGGTGGCGATCCAGTAGAAGACATCGCCGTCCGGTGCCTCGAAGTCGGTCAGCATGTCTTCCAGCAGCGTGCTGCTTGCTGCCGGGAAGCCGTTGCGCTCCAGCCAGTGGATGCGCACGTTCTCGTACTGCGGCAGGTCCTGGCGTTCGGCCTCGTCGCTCACTTCAATGAAGGCCTGCACCTCGGCACCGTCCGGCAGCACGTCCAGCCAGCGGGCGATGGCCGGCAGCGCGGTTTCATCGCCGATCAGCACATAGGCGTCGTAGCTGTCGGCCACCACGAACGAACCGCGCGGGCCACCGATTACCAGCACGTCGCCCGGCTGCGCGCGTTCGGCCCACGGCCCGGCAATGCCCTGGTCGTGCAGCACGAAGTCGATGGCCAGCTCGCCGGTCTCGTGGTCCCACCAGCGCGGGGTGTAGTCGCGGGCGGGCGAGGGCTCCTTGCCGTCCGGGTAGCTGCGGCCTTCGGCGGTCAGCACCGGCAGCACCATCTCGCCCGCAGCGTTGGGGAAGAACAGCTTGATGTGGTCGTCGGCGCCGGGCGAATCGAAGCCGGCCAGCGCGTCGCCGCCCAGCACCACGCGGCGCATGTGCGGGGTGACTTCTTCGGTGCGCAGCACGGTCAGTTCACGGAAGCGCACATCCAGGCGCAGGCGCGTGTTGTTATGTTCGGTCATGGGGTTACCTGTAAAGGTGTCGCGCGGGGGCGCGCGGCGTAGGGGAGACCTGGCTGGATTCAGTCTGGCTGGGTCGTTGAAAGCGGTGATGCCTCGCTACCGGCCGTACCGTTGAGCAGGGCAGACGCCCGCGTCAGCAGCGTCGCCACTTCTTCCGCTTCGCCCTCGGCCCAGCGGCCGTGGTGATGCACCAGCGCCCGCTTGAACTCGCGCAGGGCACCGGCCAGCGGCGGCGGCAGCGAGGCCTTGGTGATCTCGCGGGCGCGGTCGAAGGCACGCCGCTGTGCCAGGCGCACCTGGGTGCGCTGCACCTTCAGCTCGAACTCGCCGGCGGCGGTGATGCGGAAGATCCGCTTGCCGTCCACTTCCTCGGCCTCGATCCAACCGGCCTGCTCGAAGCTGGCCAGCAGCGGGTACATGGTGCCGGCGCTGGGCGTGTAGGCCTGCATGAACTGGTTGCTGATCAGCTGCATCAGCTCGTAGCCATGGCGGGGTTGCTCGCCGATCAGGGCCAGCACCAGCAGGCGCAGGTCGCCGCGGCTGAGCACCCGCGGCTGGCCGTTGCGGCGCGGCACTTCCGAATGGGTGGAACGGGCTCTGGGAGAAGCGGTGCGGCTCATTTCGATATATCGGTAAACGAGTGTGAAAACGATATATCGATATATCGAAGACGACAATCACCGATCCGGCCACAAGCCGCTCTGTTTTGGGCCACGGCCGGCCGCGTGCCCACGGCAAAAGGGGCGCCCCTTGCAGGGCGCCCCGGCGAAACCGTGGAAGGGAGCAGGGCCGTCAGGCCCATCACTCACGGCCCACCCTGGGCCCGCTGCCCCCACAGATCCAGAGGCAGGTGCGACACGTTGTCGCCGGTTCAGCGCCGGCACGCGCAGCCGATACAGGTGGGCGTGGCGCTGCCCTACAACCGTCATCGGCAGCGGTAACACTGCGTCCTGCACATGGGCGCAGCGGCCCGCAAGCGACAGCCCGTGCAGCCACCAAGGCCCGCCGCAGGGCCTTCAGCGGGCCCGGCAAGCCCCTTGCGGACACTGGCCGGTTGCATCCATACGCCTGCGTAGCCAAGTGACGAAAGCCCTTGGTGCGCTACACTTTGCGGTCTAGAAATCTATACAACAGTCGCGCGCGTGCGTGCGGTTATGGGAGCGCTAATGAACTGGTTGAACGAGGTGCTGAACAACGACCCGAATCCTGTGGAAACCCAGGAGTGGATCGAGTCGTTGAAGGCCGTTATTGATGTCGAGGGCTCCGAGCGCGCGCATCAGCTGCTGGAAGGCATGGTGGAACTGACCCGTCGTTCGGGCGCCTACCTGCCGTTCTCTCCCACCACCGAATACGTCAACACCATCGAACCGCAGTTCGAGGCCAAGAGCCCGGGCAATGCCGAGCTGGAATGGCGCATCCGTTCGATCATCCGCTGGAACGCGATGGCCACCGTGGTCCGCGCCAACCGCAAGCCGGGTGACCTGGGCGGCCACATCGCCTCGTTCGCCTCCGGCGCCACCCTGTACGACGTGGGCTTCAACCACTTCTGGCGCGCCCCGAGCGAAAACCACCCGGGCGACCTGCTGTTCATCCAGGGCCACAGCGCCCCGGGCATCTACGCGCGTTCCTTCCTGGAAGGCCGCATCAGCGAAGAGCAGCTGGACAAGTTCCGCATGGAAGTGGACGGCGGTGGCCTGTCCTCGTACCCGCACCCGTG
This sequence comes from Stenotrophomonas africana, assembly GCF_013004645.1. Lineage (GTDB taxonomy): Bacteria > Pseudomonadota > Gammaproteobacteria > Xanthomonadales > Xanthomonadaceae > Stenotrophomonas > Stenotrophomonas africana. Next base: position 29,264 of record NZ_JABEME010000004.1, read on the forward strand.
GCTGATGCCGGACTACTGGCAGACCCCGACCGTGTCGATGGGCCTGGGCCCGCTGGCCGCCATCTACCAGGCGCAGTTCATGCGCTACCTGGAAAACCGTGGCCTGATCGAGAAGTCCGACCGCAAGGTGTGGTGCTTCATCGGCGACGGCGAGAGCGACGAGCCGGAAACCCTGGGTGCCATCGCCCTGGCCGGCCGTGAAGGCCTGGACAACCTGATCTTCGTGGTGAACTGCAACCTGCAGCGCCTGGACGGCCCGGTGCGCGGCAACGGCAAGATCATCCAGGAACTGGAAGGCGTGTTCCGTGGCGGCGGCTGGAACGTGATCAAGCTGCTGTGGGGCGGTTACTGGGATGCCCTGCTGGCCAAGGACACCAATGGCGTCCTGAAGAAGCTGATGATGGAAACCGTCGACGGCGAATACCAGAACTGCAAGGCCTTCGGCGGCGCGTATACCCGCGAGCATTTCTTCGGCAAGTACCCGGAAACCGCCGCGATGGTCGCCGGCCTTTCCGACGACGACATCTGGCGCCTGAACCGTGGTGGCCACGACCCGCACAAGGTGTACGCCGCCTACCACCAGGCCGTGAACACCAAGGGCATGCCGACCGTCATCCTGGCCAAGACCGTGAAGGGTTACGGCATGGGCAGCGCCGGTGAGGCACTGAACCCGACCCACCAGACCAAGAAGCTGGACGACGAAGCGGTGCGCCACTTCCGCGACCGCTTCAACATTCCGGTGACCGACGCGCAGCTGGCCGACGGCCAGGTGCCGTTCTACCACCCCGGCCCGGATTCGCCGGAAGTGCAGTACCTGCAGGAACGCCGTGCCGCGCTGGGCGGTTACCTGCCGCAGCGCCGCCGCAAGGCCGACAAGACCTTCGTGGCGCCGAAGCTGGAAGCCTACGAGCGCCTGCTGAAGAGCAGCGGCGAGCGCAGCTACTCCACCACCATGGCCTTCGTGCAGAGCCTGAACATCACCCTGCGCGACAAGGAACTGGGCCCGCACATCGTGCCGATCGTGGCCGATGAAGCCCGTACCTTCGGCATGGAAGGCCTGTTCCGCCAGATCGGCATCTACGCGCCGTTCGGCCAGAAGTACAAGCCGGTCGACGCCGACCAGCTGATGTTCTACCGCGAAGACCAGAGCGGCCAGGTGCTGCAGCAGGGCATCAGCGAGCCGGGCGCGATCAGCTCGTGGATGGCGGCCGGTACCAGTTACTCGGTCAGCAATGTGCCGATGTTGCCGTTCTACATCTACTACTCGATGTTCGGCTTCCAGCGCGTGGGCGACATCGCCTGGCAGGCCGCCGACATGCGTACCCGCGGCTTCCTGCTCGGTGGCACCGCCGGCCGCACCACGCTGAACGGTGAAGGCCTGCAGCACGAAGATGGCTTCAGCCATCTGGTGGCCGGTGGCATCCCGAACGTGCGCAGCTACGACCCGACCTTCGGCTTCGAAGTGACGGTGATCCTGCAGCACGGCACCAAGCGCATGATGGAAGACCAGGTGGACGAGTACTACTACGTCACCCTGATGAACGAGAACTACACCCACCCGGAAATGCCGGAAGGCGCGGCCGAAGGCATCGTCAAGGGCATGTACCTGCTGACCGACGCCGGCAAGCCGAAGAAGGGCGAGCTGCGCGTGCAGCTGCTGGGTTCGGGCACCATCCTGCGCGAAGCCATTGCTGCTGCCGAGCTGCTGGACAAGGACTTCGGCGTGACCGCCGATATCTGGAGCTGCCCGAGCTTCAACGAACTGCGTCGCGATGGTTTCGACGTGGAACGTGCCAACCGCCTGCATCCGGAAGGTGAGCAGCGCAAGGCCTACGTGACCGAGCTGCTGGAAGGCCGCCAGGGTCCGGCGATTGCCGCCACCGACTACGTGCGTGCGTATGCGGACCAGATTCGCGCGTTCGTGCCGATGTCTTATACGGTGCTGGGTACGGATGGGTTTGGTCGCTCGGATACGCGTGCGAACCTGCGTCGGTTCTTTGAAGTGGACCGCTACTACATCGCGCATGCCGCGATTGCGGCGCTGGCGAAGGAAGGGAAGATGACCGCAAAGGATGTGGCCCGGGCGATCAAGCAGTACAAGATTGATCCGGAGAAGGCTAATCCCGTTGGGGTTTGATTGAGATTAAGAGCGTTACCTAGAGGAAATGCGACTCCGGCAGCATTGCTGCCGGAGTCGCGGCCGCGAGAGTCCAACGGAAAAGGACCACAGGGGAGCGGGATGTCGGCGAAAGAGATAGAAATCAATTCTCTGTCTGAGCTAATGAGCTCAGTGGAAGAATGGTTGGCGCAAAGCACCGGACCGCGATGGTTCCGAGGATCAGGGAATCACCCCGTCTACGAGCTGGTTCCAAGCCTTATGAGACACCCGGACGTGGTTGCAGATCCGTCGAATGCCTTGACGTTCGAATTGCGACTCAAGTCCAGGTTTCTGCAGACAAGTGCGCCATTTTTGAAGTCAACGCCGGCGACTGACTTCGATTGGTTGTTTCTTCAACAGCACTATGGTGTACCTACCCGGCTGCTGGATTGGACTGAAAACCCATACATCGCACTGTACTTTGCTCTTTCCAGTAGTCGTCCAGAAGCAGACGCTTGCGTTTGGATGCTTGATCCTGTTGCATGGAATAAAAGGGCCTTAAATAATGAGCGGTTGGACCGTGTCCCAGATCCGACTATGCCTCAGGCTGCGGAGTTTCTTAAGGATCCCGGAGGCGATTTTGCTCCATCTGACCCAATCGCGATTCTCGGAAATCACACGAATAGTCGAATCACCGCCCAGCGAGGAAACTTCGTCATGTTCTGCAGATCGACAGAGAGTATGGAAAAGAAGGCCTATGCAGAAGACTCGTTGGTTTGTTTGAAGGTTCCCGCTGCAAGGAAGCAATTCCTGCACGGAAACTTGTTGCGAATAGGGTACACGCATTCTGTGGTCTATCCGGATCTCTCGGGACTTGGTACCGAAATTAAAACTACATTTGGATTTCAGTGATGGAAAACGTCTTTGTTGTCCGCCCATTCTCATCCAGTAGCATATCGTGGTGGTATGCAGAGCGGGACCAGATTGATTTTTCTCCTGCGTACCAAAGGAAATCAGGAGTATGGGGTGTTGCGGATCGAGCCTATCTGATTGATTCAATAATCAACGGATACGACGTTCCCAAGTTCTACATCGCTGATTTCAGTTACTCCGGGAGCAAGCTCAACAAGTCTGGTAAACCGTACGCAGTGATTGATGGTAGGCAGCGGCTGGAAGCAATCTTCGGCTTCTTGGATGGGAAATTTCGGCTGGGCAAGGACTCTGTGTATTTTGCTGATCCTTCTGTAAGGCTTGCCGGCCTTGATGTCGTGGAGCTGAGAGAAAAGCATCCAAGGATACTAGCGAGAATTGAAGCCTTTCCTCTCTCGGTTATGTCGGTGATCACTGATCAAGAAAGCAGGATTAATGATCTGTTTGTGAGGCTAAACAGAAGCAAGCCACTTACGGGCGCTGAAGTCCGTAGCGCGATGCTCGGTGCGGTCCCTGGTTATATCAAGAGCCTAGCCGATCACAAATTTTTCTCTCGATGCGTATCATTTAGCAATTCTCGCAAGCAACATGAGAACGTTGCCGCGAAGATACTCCTCCTGGAGCATCGGGAGGACTTCGTAGATACAAAGAAGGCCACGCTCGATAGGTTCGCGGCTGAAGCTATCCTTACCGAGCAGAGTTTTGAGCGGGCATTTAAACGCGCGCGTTCTGTTCTGCGGCAAATGTCGATCGAGTTTTATGCAAGCGACAGCCTCTTGCGATCGTCTGGCAATCTGCCGGTCTATTACTGGATTTATCGAAGTGGTGTGGAAAATGCGAGCGGCTTTAGTGCCCGAGATTGCATTGATCACTTCGAGAAATTTCGGCGAGCTAATCCGAATAGAAAAGACGTTGCGGCGTACAATCTGGCTTCACGAAGCGCAAATGATGAGCATACCTATCGAACTAGGTTCAATATTCTTCAGAAATTCGTTTCGGAATTTTCAGGTTGAGTCGAGCTGATTCGAATCTAAGGTGCCATATATTAGTATGGGAGAAGGTTTTCTCTAGCGCCTTAGATGATTATTTTATTCAGGGGGAGGGATGGTAGAGTCATTTAATCCGTTGGACGTCAATAATATTGGCGTAACTCTGGCGGTTGAGCTTCTGGAGCAGGACATCTGTCCGCTTCCCCCTGCTAAATTTCCTGGAGCTGGGGTCTACGCCATTTATTACTCAGGTCCGCATCCGGCGTATGCAGGCATAGTATGTCGAGATGGTGGTGAAGGTGGGCTCCGATACCCCATTTACATCGGAAGCGCGGCCAGGGAGAACGCGAAGCAGGGGTTTAATCCCAGTCCAACTACTGAGGCCAGGATATGGAATCGCCTCAAAAATCACGCGGAATCGATTAGGTCGGTTGTTGGCTGTGGCGAGTTCGATCTCAGAGAGAAGGACTTTCACTGCCGATACTTGGTGTTGGACGATGCGTATATTAACTTGGCGGAGTCTGTGCTGATTGCAGCGTTTAGGCCGGCATGGAATGGGATCGGCTTTGGAAGTAAAGTCGTAGGTAAACGACGACAGGAGCAAGTGGCCTCCCTTTGGGATTCGCTTCATCCAGGTCGCAAAGGACGTCCAGCCGGCGATTTGGAGAGGAGAGCGCTTGCGCTCAAGCAGATGGCTGAAAGCGTCGAAAAGGTGAATTCGAGTCGAGAGGATCCCCGGGTCGCGCGCATGGTTGAGAAGATAAGGAAATTTATCTAGCGGCCCGGTCTCTGGTCCAAGAGTGGAGATTGCAATTATTCAATATTTTTCCTGGTTGCGCGATTTCTGTGATCGCAGTTATTGCACGATGAGTTAACTCTACGATTGAGAAAAAATTAATCTCCTTTAGCCTCAATAAATTTGTCTGATAGACAGGTTGGGAGAACCTTTAAATAAGTTGCAGCATCTTCCGCTACTCTTGACTGGCTCTCTGGCCGATCTGAAAGACGCTGAGCCCATTCGCGTCCGGGATGGAGGACGTCCCACCTAGGCCGCATTCCGGCGTGGCGGCCCTTCCCAGGGTTATGGTTTCCAAATCCATCAATCAGTGAATTCCACACAGGTGTGAAACGGGAGATGATGAGGGACTCGCCGAGCGGGATCCAAATGTCATCGACAACCAGGAATCGGCAAAAAAAGTCCTCGATGTTTAGGTTCGTCGCAGCCCTGATGCTTTCCCCGTGCTCCTTAAGCCTCTTAAAGAGGACCTTGCCAGGCGGAACGTCGGTACTTGCGCCCATACGAGCGCCGGCTGGAACAGCCTTCCCCACGTAGATGGGTAGCATGAACTTTCCATCGTTGTTGAGCCGGGCGATTTGCTCGTAAGCTTCGAAGTCGCCTGTGTAATAGATGGCATAAATGCCTGCACCATCAAACTGGGGAAGCTGGCCAAGTGGATGCACTTCCTTCGTAAGCAGAGCCTCGGCAACGCTCGCGCCGAGGTTCTTCTTATCCAGTGGATTGAATTGAATTACTTTGGCCGTCATGCGCGCTTTCTTTTGGTGTTTGCTTCATTCTTGGCGATTTGCGACAGTCCCGCAATCGCGAGTTGCTCCGCAACACTTGCCGCGACCCGCTGCCCCAGCAACACGGGGACTGCATTCCCAAGCTGACGCATGGTTTCCGACCAACTCCCGTGGAACTGGAATCCATCGGGGAACGTCTGGATTCGAGCGCTCTCCCGGATCGTGAAGTAGCGCACTGAGCCGTCATCTTTCACCAGCATGTTCTCCCCGCCTGGCACTCCATGACCGCCGGCCTTGAGCGTCTTTGCGGGCAGATCGAGAGGGCTACCGGTATGTCCAGGGTAGGAGCGTGCACCTGCCTGGTGGATGTGGTTCGCAAACTTCTTTGCCTCACGACCTTCCGGATCTGGAAGCCCTTGCAGTGCGTCTCGAACCGTCCGCCATGCTTGCGTAGGCAGCATCGTACGGAACTGCTGCAACTTAGCAACGCGTGCTGCGAGCTTCGCGGGCATCTTGGGTTGACGTATGCCGTGACGTTTCCAGTAGATCCCGGTCACCCATTGATCATGCAGAAGAGCGTCATAGCTATGGGTCTCATGCGGGAACGACCATTCCACGCCAAGATCGTCTCTGAAGCCCACCAAGAACACACGCTCACGCTTCTGCGGTACACCGAAGTTCGCAGCATTTACCAGCGTAGGGATGACATTGTAAGTGTGGCCCTTCCCCTTCCGCTTGCCTGATGTCTTCTCGACCTGAAGGCGCGCCAGGTGATCTGACCAGTCCTCGTCCTTGCGGGGAGGGACATCCGGGAACTCCAACTGCAGTTGAATGTAATGGAAGTAGTTCGCGAACTTGGCGCGAGTCAGCCCCTTCACGTTCTCAACAATGAAGGCCTTCGGTCGCAGTTGCCTGATGATCTCGACAGTCGCCGGGAACATATCCCGTCCGTCTTCATGCGCCTTGTGTTTGCCGCCAATGGAGAATGGCTGGCAGGGTGGTCCTCCAGCCAGAAGCTCAATGTCCTGCGGGATGGAAGACCAGTCGAACGAGCGGACATCACCTTCATGCAGGGTCCATCCACGAACAAGGGGGTAGTCGCGCCGTTGATTCTCGCGGACCGTGTCACATGCCCACTTGTCCCATTCGACCACGGCCAAGTGCTCGAAACCGGCAATTTCGCATCCCATGGCCAAACCGCCGGCTCCTGCGAAAAGCTCAACCGATCTCATTCCAATACTCCAGTGAATTTTTCTTGATTGGACCAGTGGTCCACATAGACTTGGACGCGATCATCCTTCTTCCGAAATGAAGGATGGCGTCGTGCTGAGTGAGATTTCCATGCCCAAAGCCGACAACACTGCAATCAGCTTTCTGCTGCCGAGCTCAGAAAGGCGACCCCTTTCGAATCGTGAAAGCAGTTCAGCAGTTACGCCGCTGGTCTTCGCTACGTCGATCTGCTTCAAGCCCAGCTGCTTACGCCTAGCCGCTACTTGACAGCCTAGTTCTTGGAGGGTCTTCACGCCCGTCTTCCGTACTCGATACGGTTCAATTATTGATCTATACGTCAAGTGAGGCAAGTGAAATCCGGACGGGAAGGATCTCCCTCTGCTGTCTCAGGAGCTGAGACAACCAGGCGGGGGCCCTACGCCCAGGCACATTGTGATCGGTGCCAGGCTAGCGAGTCAGGGCTGACCGAAAGTGTCGCTGATACTGGAGACGCCAGTTCCTTGCCGACAAGGTCGCTATAGCTTGATTGGTGCAATGCAGGGGCCAGGGACATCTGCAGGGACGTCGGGTCCACGGCGATAAGGTAGAGGTCAAAAAGGGTATGAACGTCTGCGCGCAACAGAAGACCGTTGCTGACCACGCTACTCGACTGGCCGGAATAGGGGCGGATGTGGGCCGCCTCAAGCGCATCGACCACATCGCACCCAGTCATCGCACACCGACCGCCGTATGCGTCCAGCAGTGCCTTGCGGAAGGCAGGCTGCCCGCGGCGCCGAACGATAGCTGCCAGCACACGCCGCCTCTCGTCCACCTCGTCTGTTGGGGAGAAACTGCCAGATGCCTCTGCCGCTTTGGCCTCCTGCTGCAACAGCCCTCTTGTAGGACCAGAGACCGACGTGAGCGTCTCACCGGAAAGCCCGAGGAGCTTGGCAAGTTTCGGCTCAACCTTTGCACCCACGTTCGATGCTGGAAGAAGCCCGGGTAGCCAGGGCTTGCCTGCCTGATCCAGAACGTGGGAGATGTTCTGCATGCGGTACTCCCAGGCCTTGGACGTACGCCCGTGGCGGGCGGCCAGTTCCCGATAGACCCTTGCCTTCTCAAGGGCTGATCCATTGGCAAGACGGGCCTCCATTTGGCGATACGCCTCAACGGCAGCAGCCAATTCGTCTTCAGTCCACCTACTCACAGCCTTCCCCTATCCGCGACCGCACGTGGCGTTCTGGGGAAAGTATGCCGTAAACGACACAATGAGCCGCTAATGGCTTGAGGCGGAGGAGCGTAGTGTGCCAGCGCAAACCGCAGACTGTTCAGGCCCCTCGATGCGTCTTGTATGTGGAGCTCAGTTGCAAAGCCCTAATCGCCCGGAAGTAGTCGGCTACTCCAGCGCTGGAGTAGAGGTTGAACGCAAGGCGTCTCACTGGCTTGGCCTGTGAAGCCTAGGATGAGCAACTGTGATGATGAGTTGTCCACCAGCAGAGCGGGCTCGCCTCGGCAAGTGAGCTCGAAGTACCTTGCTTCGAAGCGCCCGGTGCCGAGCGTTGCATCTTCAGCCGCTAGGCTTAGGGCCTCCTCGCGCATGACAGCAAATTCGGTAGCCGAGAGCTTGGGGTAGATCTTCAGCTCCAAATCGTCTTTGGGCAGGTGGCAGTGGGCGAGCGCTGAACCAATCAGCGCTGCCAAGCACAGTACTGCGTACGTCAGAGACTTCATTGGAAGTCCTGCAGATCAGAGGCGAACGGACAACGGGGCCGCGACGACAGCCCACAGCCTATTGCTTTGAGGTTCAAGCCTTGGGCGCTACTCCCGCACGTGCAACCGCTCAGCCACTTGCGCGGTCAACGCCACACACGCCATCTTCAACCCTTCCATCACCCGATCCCCGAGGTACTCCTCGGGCGCGCCGTTCTGCCGAGTCCGCTCCGCAGCCAACATCAGCTCCGCCACCACGCGCAGCCCGGCCAGCGCGCAATCCGCATCCGCCAGTTGAAGACAACGCCCAGGCAGTTGATGCCGCTCCGGCCAAGGCTGGCCGTCCGCAGCCGCACCAGTGCCGATGCGATGCAACGTGGCGACGAAGGCGTTGGGATCGATGGATCGTTCGCGGTCGGGTTCGGTGTTGTCCGGATCGTACTGCGCGTGCAGGGAACGGAAGTCCGATGTGTTCATGGCAATGCTCCGTACAGGACAGACAGCAGCGCCACCGATAAAAGTGGCGGACGATGCGAGGCTCGAAAACCGGTCAACAACCAATCCGGCGGGTCCGAAGACCCCCACGCACCGCCCGCCATGGACCGCGAACGGATTGCCAGCCGGCGTCACACGAACGTGACGCCGGCTGGCAAGCGCAAACACATGGTTGTTGACCGGGTTTTCGACGCCCGTGCCACCCTGTGTGAGGTGGCATGCCAAGGTGTACTCGCATGGCTGCGAGATGCCAAGAAACCGTAGGCCGCAGAGGCCGCAAATGCTGACGCTTACGGCATTGTTGCATGGCGCACGCGCGACAGAACCCTTGCGGTGCAGCGGTTGGGGCCGTTGTTAAGCTACCGCCCGAATGCGCTTCAAAAAGTACGGTTTGCAGCCGTGTAGGATCCCAAAAGCGACACCTAGCCCGCCGAGCTGATACGTGCAGCGGGCCGATTGCGACACAGCTTAACTTTGCAGCGCCACGCCCGGCCGTGGCCACAGTGCATCGTCGCGCTCCAGGTCGTAGTCGCTGCCGAACGCCAGGGCAGCCTCACGCGGCGGAAGGTCTGTGTAGCAGCCCAGCAGGTATTCATCCATGCCGGCATCGCGATGGTCGATGGCGAACAGGCGGAGGAGCTCCTTGTCGAAGGCTTCCAGCCATGCGGGGTCGATCTTGGTCATGGGCATCCTCCAGTGGGGGAGGGAGAATGGTCTGCCTCCATCTCAGAGGATGCGATGGAGGGCACAATCTGCCTCTCAGTCATCACTGGGCGGCATCAGCGGAAACCGTGAGCCTGTCGCTGCCTCGAAACGACCATGCCAAGAGGGGTAAGCTCCATCTGCGGTGTCATTGAAGCGAATCCAGGGACGCAGGAGATGAAGCAAAGCCCCATCCAAGGCCCTCAAGCGGGCCAGTTCTACTTGTTCTCACCAGATCTGGAAAGCAGCCGTCCTTTCCGGGGCGCCGAGGTTGAGAACCTGTCGGTGTTGCTCGATCCACCGCGCATCATTCTGCGCCCGGACAATGGGGGTTTCCCGGCGCTTCGCGAGAAGCCACGCATCGTCTTCGATGCTTTCAAGGGCCCTGAGCCACGTGATCTGGAGGGCGGCTTCAGCGGCTACTGGCTCGTCTCGGAACGGCTGTGGCAGGTGATGAAATCCGTGGATCCGCATGCGTTCGACTTTGTTGAGTGTGATGTCCGCCTGGCCGATGGCACACCTATGCCACGGCGTTTCCTGTGCGACGTGATGCGTGAACTGGACGCGATAGACGAGGAGCATTCAAGGCTTGATATCGAGATCGATGAGGACTTCGTCAACGGAAAGTTCTATTCGATTGCAGGCGGGGCGAGTCTGGCCATTCGCTCTGAGGTGGTGCGAGATGGGCATGTCTTCCTGACTCCATTCAGCACCTTCGTGATCGCGAGCCGCGAATTTGTTGATGCAGTTCACGCGGCGGGGCTTCCCGCGAATCCTCGGGATAGCGGCATCTCCTTCGTGGACGCTGCGGCAATCTGACCTTAGGGAGCAGACAACTGATGGCAAACCAGTTGCGACGTGTTGAACAGCCGCACGGTTCAGTCAGGCACGCCCGGCTGTAGCCGCTGCCCATCGTCCGGCTCCACGTCGTAGTTGCTGCCGAACACCAGGACTGCCTCGTGCGGTGGAAGGTCCGCGTAGCAGCCCAGCGGGTGGTCGTCCAAGCCGACCTGGCTATTGTCGATGACGACCGAGTGAAGGGCTCCCATTGGACGGGTGATCTACGTGTAATGGATCTTGTTGTCATCCGATTTCCGGCTGCTGCAGACCGGGTTACAGGAAGTATGCCCATTCAGCACGTATCTTTAGGATTGCGAGTATTGCTCCGTGAGCGGCCCCCGGTAAGCTGTGTCCAGTGCAGGAATCAGAATGAGATGGAGATAGCGCATGGATTCGACCTCAGCTAATCGCCCCCGGAAGGGGGAGTTCTTTCTCCTTGAGGCCGGTGCAATCAGCGGCCCTGCATGCGGGGTCGTCTTCGAGAATCTGGATCGTCTGCTGTCTCCTCCCCGCATGATCCTGCTACCAGAGGAGGGGGGCATTCCACCACTCCGCGAAGTTCCGCGATTGGCTTTCAATCCCAGCATGGGCGCACCGCCGCGGGATCTGGAGCCGGGATTCAGCGGATACTGGCTCGTCTCGAAACGACTGCATGACGTGATGATTTCCGTTGATCCTCACGCCTTTGCCTTTGCGGAGATTGACTATCGGCTGGAAGATGGCAGCCAAGGCGACCGCCGCTACTTGTGCACTGTGATCCGGGTAGTTGATGCGTTGGACGAAGGTGCTTCCAAGCTCTTTATTGATACCTCCGAAGATTTCATCAACGGGAAGTTCTACGATCTTGGCGGTGGTGCAAGTGTGACGTTTGATCGTGGCGCGCTCGGCCAGGCGCACGTCTTCAAGACACCTTATACAGCCTCTGTCTTTTGCGACCACGTGTTCAAAGACGCAGTGGAAAGCGCTGGCGTGGCTACTGACAATGATGCCGATGGCATGTGGTTTATTGACGCTGCAGATATCTAGCCGCGTTGCAGCTGCTGAGCAGGAAGGAGCCTGATCGATGCCTCGCAACGGACCTGACTTTCAAGAGCATCACGCGATCGAGCAGCGTACGCTAGCGCGTAGCCCACTGCTCAGGATGCTCGCCGACTCCGGTCATTTTGATATCCACGCCCCGGAGAATCGGATCTTTCTCCCGGCTGATCCGGCGTTTGCTCAAACGCTGGGAATCACTCCGCACAGTGGTGGCCCTATCGCCGACTATCAGATCGGCCTCCTGCAACGTTTGCGTCGCTTGGAGCAGACGCCCGACGGAGTGGCCGCGTTAAACGGAGACGCTGCGGCACAGGCGCGGATTTCCGGGCGGGTAGAGGCACTGCGCGACACGGTACGGGTCGGCCTGATCAATGGTGATCTCTACACCAACGCTCCCTATGGTCTAAAGCCTGACGATATTCGGCCACAGGTTCAGAGCTTCTTCTTCAACGAAGCCCGTTATGGCCAGTTGAACGCTCCCCAGCTTCAACAGCTTAGGAGCTTCACGCCGATCGATAGCGGCTGGGCGGGTGTTACTCATTCGGAGCATCGTGTAGTGGCCACGCTCCGGCACATTCAGTCATCTCCCAATCCGTTAACACGTGGAGGTGGAGCGGAGTTGCAGCGTCAAGGCCTTTCGGAGGCAATCTCCAGCGCCTACCACGGTGGCAGGCTGAGCATATCCTCAGAGGGAGTCCTGATAGTTGAGAATGCTCTGGGTAAGGAAGCGGCAGACCCATTGCGCGTTCCGCAAGGTCAGCGAGGATTTGCAACTACCAGCATCCTCCTCGGCGAAGCCTCCACCAGCCAACTGATCCGCTCCGGCGGCCTGCTCGCCTCCGGCGCCGACGCCGTTATCACCGCCCGCCGCACCTCGCAGTTGCTGGAAGAGGGCAACGGCACCGCCGCCCAGTCCGAGCTCACCCATGCCTTGGCGCGCAACGGCGGTGGCTGGGTCGGTGGCATGGCCACCGCGTCGGTGATCGGCACCTCCAGCTTCGTCCCTGCGGCCATCGTCGCGGGCGATGCGCTGCTGATGAGCAAGGCGTTCGACAAGGGCGCCGATCTGCTCGACAACCGCGCCGTCTACCGGCAGACCGACAAGGCCGATGTCACATGGCAGTTCGATGGCCGCAACTGGCAGCGCCAGGCGGTTATGGACAGCACAGGCGACGGCCTGGGCAATCCGGCTGAGCGCAGTGTGGGTGCCAGTTACGAGAAGGCCCGCGAGCTGGGCGCATACGCCCACGTAAAAGCGGTAGAGCTGGCGCTGGGCAAGGCGCCGCCGCCGCAGGATCCTTTCAGCATCCCGGCGAAGGACGGCGAGGGCCGTCTGGACAATCCCAACTGGCACCGCGATGCGCAGACCGAGCAGTGGACCCGGCAGGTCAAGATCGGTGTGTCCGGCGCCAACGACCGGGGAGTGTATGAGACGCAGACCGCCAGCCCCGAGCGCGCCAACGAGTTGAATCGCGAGGCGGTGCAGCGCATCGAGAACAACATCGCCAATGGCAAGGCCGCCATTGCCGCCAGCTACCTGGAGACCTACGCCACTACCCGCGCCAGCGACTTCGTGCCGCTGGTGCCGGAAGCGGTGGAGCAGGCGCGTGCCAGGCCCGACGCCATCCAGGGCTCGGACAACCAGCTTTACCAGCGCGATGAAGAAGGGCAATGGCACCACGCTGGCCAGATCGCGCAGGGGAACATGGCGCTGGAGCTGGAACTAACCCGCACCATCCAGCAGCCGTCGCTCGATCAGTTCAACCAGACTATTGCCGCATTGGAATCGCGGCCGCTGCCGTCTGCGGCGGAGGTGAACCAGAACGAGCTGCGCCACAGCTACTACGCTGCGGGCGTTGCGCTGTCACCGGCGTGGGAGCAGGCCATTGCGCTGGCCACGGCGCGCACGCGCGAGCAGCACGGCATAACCGGGGCCACGCTGCAGGAGCTGGGGCCTGTAGCCGAGGGCAACGCGGGCGCCTCCCGGCCCATCACGCATTACCAAGTGGGTCAGGATGGCGTGGCGCGCGCCGTCGCGACCACCAGTACGCAGGAGCTGCAGGCCGCATGGAATGAGGTGCGGGCGCGTGCCAATGAGCAGGCGCCGGTGCCGGACTCACCCGAGCTGCGCATTGCAGCGCTGTCGGCGGGTGAGCAGGAGGCGTACCGGCAGGCAATGCAGGAGGCAAATCGGCTGGGTGCTGCGCAGGTGGATGCTGGGCAGGCTGCCCGAGCGGCCGCGCAGGTGGCACATGGCGACAAGCCATCCGAGCAGGGCGGGAACGTGGAAGAGCGGCCCGAAGAGCCGGCGACTGCGCAGCCCATTGCGCCTGCGGCGGTAGCGGTCACGCCAGCGGTAGCGGTCGCACCACCACCTACGCCCGCGCCACAGGACAAGCCCGCGCCTCAACGGCACGCCGAGCAGCGGGATCCGCCGCGGCGTGAGGCGGAGCCGCAACCTCAGCCCCATCCAAACAGCGAGGCGCCCACCGAAAGCCGTACCGCTTCACAGACGCCGGAGCCCGCTGGGCCGATGCAGGCACACACGGCCGCACCTGAGCGCGCGACGCCACATGCCGCCGCGCCTCTGGATGCGGCAACGCAGGCGATGCCCACGCAGCGCACAGAGCAGGTACCGGAGCCGGAGCGGATGGCCGCGGTGCCTGCGGTTGCTCCCACGCCAAAGCAGGACATGGCAGTTCAGGAGGTGGAACCGGTGCCCTTCAAGGAGCCGCTGCCTGCTGAGCCTGCGCGCGATCCATGGCCTTTGGAGCAGGAGGCGGCACAACACGTGCCAGAGCCCGAACCGGCGCCATTGGATGACCTCCAGCCCGTCACTGCGGCTTTCACTGTTCCTGCCGAGCCCACGACAGCGCCAGGCCCTGAGCCAGCCGCGCCCGCACCGGATGAGCCATCGGGCCGGCACCGGGCGCTGCAGGATCCCACGCAGCCCGGCCACCCCGATCATGCGCTGTATCGGCAGATCCGCGAGGGCGTGGAAGCGCTGGACGCCAAGCACGGCCGCAGCTTCGACGAAGTCAGCGAACGCATGACGGCCAGCCTTCTGGTACTGGCCAAGGACAACGACCTGGACCGGGTGGACCATGTTCTAGTGAGCAACGCCACGCGTGAACACCCGGCTGGGCACACGCTGTTCGTGGTGCAGGGTGAGCCCAGCAATCCGGCCCATCAGCGCGCTGCGATGCCTACCGAGATAGCGGCGCAGACACCGGTGGAGGAATCACTGCAGCAGTTCGATGCGGTCAGCCGTGAAGCACATCAGCGTGCGCTTGCCGATCAGATGGACCAGCAGCTGGAAGATCAGCGGGTGCAGCACGACATACAGATTCGTGCGGCCAGCGGGGGATGAGCAAGGCACGCGCTGCACTGGCGACCTGCACGGAGGACTGAAGATGACGCCACATGGAAAACGCCGGATCTGCATGCTCGCTGGACTGCTCGTTCTTCTGGCTACGGCGTGCCGACCCGAGGCGGCTCGCGACGCAGGCTCGATCGCAGAGGCCCATCGTCCGGATCTGGTGCCGCTTGTGCGCGCCATGCCCACCTCGTCAATGGATGAACCATTGGCGGTGGAATTCGATGTGGATGTTCCCAGCAGGAATTCCTCTCCGACGCTCATGATCGGCATTCGGGTCAATCGTACGGACGACATCGCGGCATTGGAGGCACTGGTCGATGTTCAGGCATCCGGGTTCCAGGCCAACGTCTCCATGGAGCGCCTGGAATCGAGTGGATGGACGGACGTGCCGTTGCTCCGGCTGGAATCCATCATTGGGGAACCTACCCGGACGATTCCCATCCCCGCCGATGGTCGAGTAACCAGCGCGTGGCTGGACGATGCTGACGTACTGGCGCTGCAGAATGCTGGGCTGGAACGACCCGGTGATACCTACGCACAGCTGGCCTTCGCATGGGCACGCAATCCCTCGCCGGGCCGATACCGGGTTGAAGTGCAACTGCATTCGCCTCTGACGCAGCTTGATCCGTATCACCCCGAACTGCTGATTGCCTACCTGCGCAGGCCCAAGTAGCGAAGCAGTCAGCTTCTTGGATTGCTGGCTGGTTCACACATTCAGCATGCCAGTCGTGGCCCCAACTTTGTCCTCCACCTACCGCCCATCCCACCTATGCCATCATCCGGCCAGGACCGCAGCACCCATCAAGGCTGAACAGGCATGGAGCAGGCAACACGCTACACGGCAACGCTGTACCTGGCCGCCCCCGGCACCCCACTGAAGAGCGGGGGCATTTCGCCGCGCGGCCACATGTACCTGCAGGTGGCAGCAGGCGACGAGGCCCACAGCTATGGCTTCGCACCACCGGGCCACGCGCCGGGCGAAGCCCCCACCGGCGTGCAGTACGCGCAGGTGCGCCACGATGATGCCGACGAGCATCTGGACCCGTACTACAGCCGCACTCTGGAGATCACCGCGGAGCATTACGGCTGCCTGCGTGATTTCGCCGAGGAACCGGCCGAGTTCGAGTTCGATGTCGATCGCCCGGCCACCATCAACCGCTGCAGCGATTTCGTCTGGGCGGCGCTGCACTACGCCGGCTTGCATCCGCTGCCGGCCCCGCTGGACGGCGGCAGCAACCTGGGCGAGTTCGCGGTGCTGTTCAACCTGCCGGAAATACAGTGCATTGCCGCGCCGTTCCCGGGCAGCGATCTGAATGCCGAAACCCATCACGGGATGCCCGAGCGCGAGGCCGAGCGTCATCGCCAGGGCGACCGCGCCAGCGATGAGCCGCCGCCGACGCCGATCGAAGTGGCCGGCACGCTGCTGGACCCCTCGCATCCAGACCATCGTCTGTTCTCGCAGCTCATCCAGAAAGTGGCCGAGCTGGATGCGGCGCATGGTCGCCCGTTCGATGCCGCCAGCCAGCGCATCAGCGCCAGCCTGCTGGTGCTGGCCAAGCAGAACAATCTCTCGCGGGTGGACCACGTGCTGCTCAGCCGGCCGACAAAAAGCAGTCATGCAGCCGAGAGCATCTTCATCGTGCAGGGCGATCGCAACGACCCGGGGCACCGCCGCGCCAGCATCGCTACAGAAGTGGCGGCCAAGACCGATGTGGCCGATTCGCTTCGCTTGAAGGAGCAGTAACCCGCGCGCCTGCCATACGCGCGCCGGCGCACGCCACGCGCCCCACCTGCTACCATTCCCCCGCAACCCCAGCCAGCCCACCCTGCGCAGACAGATGCGGGGCGGGCCGTCGCAGTACGGCCCAGCGAGCCAGGACACCTTCCCGTGCCCATTCAAGGACGCTCGCATGTTCCGTACTCCTCTCTTCCGTTCGGCCGCGCTGGCCCTCGCTGTGTCGCTCAGCCTCGGCGCGCCTTCTGCATTCGCTGACAACGCGCCTGCCGCCAGCGCCACCACCGCCGTGCAGCGCCAGGCCGTGGCCAAGGGCCTGTACGAGCTGGCCTACAGCCCGAAGCAGAACGCCGTGTTCGTGGCCTCCTCCGGCGGCTTCGGCGATGACGCTGGCCCGGCCCAGGTGCTGCGCCTGAACCCGACCACGCTGGCCGTGGAAACCCGCATCCCGCTGGAGCGCAAAGCCTTCGGCGTGGTGCTGGATGACGCCCACAACCGCCTGTACGTGGGCAACACCGTGGACCTGTCGGTGACCGTGGTCGACACCGCGCAGAACAAGGCCGTCGGCACCATCCAGTTGATGGAAAAGAAGACCGGCAAGGACGGCAAGGCCGCTTACACCCATGACCTGCGCGAGCTGGTGGTCGACAGCGCCGCCAACCGCCTGTACGTGACCGGCCACAGCAGCCAGCCGGACGTGAGCAGCGTGCTGTTCGTGATCGATACCACCACGCTGAAGGTGATCAACACCATCGACGGCCTGGGCAATGCCAAGGCACCGGGCCTCGCACTGGATGCGGCCAACAAGCGCGTCTACACCAGCAACCTGCTGGCCGATCTGGTGGTGGTGGGCACCGATTCGAACAAGGTGGTGGCGCAGCACAGGATCGCCGCCGAGCAGCCGATGAACATCGCGCTGGATCCGGCCGGCAAGCGCCTGTTCGTGACCGACCAGGGCTCGGAATTCCTGCGTGGCTACCAGGCCAAGAGCAGCGGCCTGGTCAGCAAGCACCCGGGCCAGCGCGTGCTGGTGCTCGACCGCAGCACCGGCAAGGAACTGGCCAGCATCCCGACCGATGCCGGCCCGCTGGGCATCCTGCTGGATGCACCGCGCAAGCGCCTGTACGTGACCAACCGCGAAGCAGGCACGGTGACCGCCTACAACAGTGACAGCTACCAGAAGGTGGCGACCTACACGGTGCCGACCCACCCGAACAGCCTGGCGCTGGATGCGAAGAACAACGTGTTGTTCGTGAGCATCAAGAACGGCGAGAAGGACGACAAGGGCGCTGACGAGAGCGTGGCGCGCATCCAGCTGTAACTGCGGTGCCCAGGCTGTAAACGCGGGGGCAGGGCGCAATGCGCTGCCCCCTTTTCAAGCTGCAGCGTTTACCCCAGCCGCGGCGCGGGATTCTGCATTTCCTGGGCTTGGGTTTCGACCTGCTGCTGCACACCCACCCCCAACTTCTGCATCGACTGCTCCACCGGCGTCTGCGCCGCCACAGCCGTCGGCATCATCGCGCGCAGGTGCGCCGGATTGGCCGGGTCGCCCTGCACCACGAAGACGTTGTGCCCGGCCGGGTGCTGGGCCGTGGCGTTGCTGACCAGCACGTGGTCGACCTGTTGCAGGCCCTGCTCGCGCGCGAGCACGGTCAGGCTGGCGGTCAGGCGTTCGCTGGTCTGGTCGAACGCACGGCCGTGCTGGGCATCCAGTGCGGCCACGCCCTGGCGGACCTGCTGGTTGAGGCCATAGTCGGGGTGGTTGGGGGTGATCTCTGCCATGGCCATCGAACGGTAGCGGTGGGTCGTGGGTGAACCCCCTAAGTATAGATCCGGCCCGTGAAGCGCGCCCGAGGGGTCAGTCTGCCGGCCGATGGTCGTAGCTGATCACCCGCTCGGCCAACCAGCGCCCGTCCACGCGACGCCAGACCTGGATGAAGCGGGCCTGGCCCACCCAGCGCTCCACGCCATCCTTGCCGCGCTCATGAAAGCGGTGGTCGCCGATCTCCAGTGCGCGCTCGTCATGCAGCGGGAACACCTGCAGCGAAGGCTCCACCCGCTCACGGCGCAGGCTCCAGCCGCCCTTGCGCGCATTGCTGCACAGGTTGGCCACGCTGCGGCGGAAGTCTTCGCGGCTGCTGGCCGACTTTCCATCCTTGTCATGGAAGAACTCCATGTCCTGGGTGGTCATCGCGGCGGCTTTGTCGGCATCGCAGGCCTCGAAGGCCACGGCGAACAGCTGGGTGTCGGCCTGGCGGATCTGCTCGCGCAGGTCATCGGAGGACACGGGTGCGGTGGTGAGGCCGGCGGCCAGCAAGGGCAGGGTGAGCAGCAACATGGCGAGGCTCCAACGAGGGTTCACGCAGGCTCGCACGGCCTTTGGGTGGCTGCAGCCGGCGTCCGACGAAACGGCCCTTCCACGGAGTGAACGCCCGCATTGGCGGCTCGGCTCCAGCGTCGGGGCCGTCGTCTGTGCAGGGGATGTCATGGCGACCGGCGATTCCATCACGGTCGCGATAGGGGCCGGCCCATAGTCTGAAATCCTCCCCTCCCACAGGAGCTCCCATGCCTGCTTCCCGCATCCGCCTGCACGTTGAAGACACCGGTGGCGACGGCCGCCCGGTGATCCTGATTCACGGTTGGCCGCTGTCCGCCGATGCCTGGAAGACGCAGGTGTCGATCCTGCGCGACGCGCAGCACCGGGTGATCAGCTACGACCGCCGTGGCTTCGGGCGTTCTGACAAGCCGGCAGAAGGTTACGACTACGACACGCTGGCGGCAGATCTGGCCAGGTTGATCGAGGAGCGTGACCTGCGCGACGTCACCCTGGTCGGCTTCTCGATGGGCGGCGGTGAGGTGGCGCGCTATGTGGCCAATCACGGGCAGGAGCGCCTGCACAGCGTGGTGTTTGCAGCCGCCGTGCCGCCGTATCTGCTGCGCGGCGAGGACAATCCGGAAGGTCCGCTCACCCAGGACAAGGCCGATGAAATGCGCAGCGGTCTGGAGAAGGATCGCGAAGCCTTCTTCGATGGCTTCACCCGCGATTTCTTCAGTGCCAATGGCCAGCTGATGGTGACTGAAGAGACGCGTCAGGCGGCTATCGCGCTGTGCCACCAATCCGACCAGAACGCAGCGCTGGGGTGCATGAAGGCGTTCGCCACCACCGACTTCCGCGAAGACCTGAAGAAGATCACGGTGCCAACCTTGATCCTGCACGGTGACAGCGATGCCATCGTGCCGTTTGAAGGCTCGGGCCAGCGCACGCACCAGGCCATTCCGGGCAGCGAAGCGGTGATCCTTGAAGGCGCGCCGCACGGCTGCAACACCAGCCATGCCGATCGCTTCAATCTGGCGCTGCTGAACTTCCTGAAGCGGTAAGCTGCGGCCATGCGCCAGACCAAGACACCCCCGTGGAAGAAGCCCAACCCCAAGGGCCAGACCTCGCAGCCGCTGTCGCCTGCACAGAAAGAGGCGGCGCGGCAGCGGGCGGAAGAGAATGGCCGGCGTTATCCGAATCTGGTGGACAATATGTGGGCCGCGAAGCTGCCGCGCGGATCCTGATCGGTAGAGCCGAGCCATGCTCGGCTTGCGCGCGCAGCGCGTGTCTTTAGGGCGGCGGCAGCAGCAGCCGAGCATGGGCTCGGCTCTACAGGTCGGCCAACGGCGTCCAACCCGATTCGATCCACGGCGCAATCTTCACCTGTCGAACCGTGATTGCCTCAACCGGCATCCCGGCCAAGCGTGCAAGCTCTGCACGCAGCAGTTCGGAGTCCACCGGCACGGCCGTAGCCACCTGCAGCCGATCACCCTGATGCCTCACCTGTACCGGTAGCGTGGCGTGCGCGTCATGCTGGCCGCCGGTGCGCCCGATCGGGTAGCGCATTGTTACCGGCCGTGACAGCTGCGCCAGCGCTGGCTGCCACGCCTGCAGCACGAGGGGCTGCCCGGCAGCGGGAACATGTACTTCAGCAATCGTGGCCGGGTAGCCGGTGAGGCTCTCGACCATCACCTGGAAGCGCGCGCCATCCGGCAAGACCAGCACGGCGGCGATCAATGCGGAGAACGAAACGAACACCGCCGCGAGGTTCCAGCTGCGCGGCGCGGTGGCCGGGCGCGTTGCGGTGCGCAGGCCCGGTCTGCGCCGCAGCTTGCGTGCGTAGATGCGCCGGTCCTTCCTGCGCGGGCTGCTGCTGTGCTCGGGCAGGTTCAAGGGAATCCGTGGAAGGCGCGCCACGCGGGCCTTGATCAGGCGCGACAGCAGCATCCAGGCGATCACGAACGCCAGCAGCGGAAGCAGCGTTCGTACCCATAGATACAGCGTGACCATCCACAACACCTCTACATACGACCATCCATGCTCATCCACATCCTACCGGGACCACGCGGCGGTTGTCGTATCCGCCAGCCGACAATCACAGGGCGCTTGGTTAGGATGGTCCTTTGTTGTCACGGATGAACCGATGGTCTCTGCTGCTGCCCGCTTCTGTCGTATCTGTGGTCCCGGCCCGATCCTGCTGGCACTGCAGGTGGTGGCGCTGCTGGCGGTAGCCCTTGCAGCCGGCTTCTTCCACTACCGCGTGGGGCTGCTGCTTGAGCCGGTGGATGACGCATGCGGTGGGCCCGATCCGGTCGCGCGCATGCAGGTGGCCGAACAGCTGCTGGCGCGGTCCGCTGCGCTTGCACCGTGGCAACCGTTGCAGTGGATTCCGATGGCGGGCGTGGTAATGGCGCTGCTGGGCGCGATGTCGATCAGCGTCTACCGGCTGGGCCGCGTGTCGGAACGCCTGCGACGCGCCAACTGGGGGGTGATGGCGCTGCATGCCGCGATCCTGGCGCTGGCCCTCAGGGCCTTGCACCTGTACGACATGGCATGGACCAGCGTGGCCAAACTGTCCCCAGCGGCGTGCCTGGTGGAACTGGACGAGCAGGGCCGGCTGCCGCTGGCACAGGCGCAGGAGGCGGTGTTTGGCATCCTCACCCGCGAGCACGCGCCGCTGCTGCGCAATCCCGATGACCTTGCCTTGGTGCTGGTCGCGTTGTTGCTGATGGCCATGGCCGCAGGATTCATGCTGTGGCGGGCGATCGTGCGCGAACGTCAGGTGCAGTCACCCAGCCCATAGCGGGCGTTTGACCGGCCACGCGCCCGCAATCGCGCTACAGTCTGCGCTTCGCTCCTGCAAGGAAGTGCTAATGCGTTGGTTGCTGCGTGCTGTGCCATTGCTGCTGTGTTCGTTGGCGGTGCATGCCGCTGAAGTGGATCGTCGGATCGCGATGACCATCGACGACCTGCCCTGGGCGCGGGTGGACGAGATCGTTCCGCCGGACCTGCAGTCGCGGCACGAAGCGCTGATGGCGCAGCTGCATCAGGCAGACGTGCCGGTGGTCGGCTTCGTCAACGAGAACAAGCTTGAGATCGGCGGGCAGGTGCAGCCGGCGCGGGTGCAGATGCTGCGCGACTGGCTGGACGCCGGGTATGTGCTGGGCAACCACACCTACTCGCACATGGATCTGAACGCCAAGGGCGTGCCTGCGTTCCAGCAGGATTTCCTGCGTGGCGAGACCGTGCTGCGGCCGTTGCTGGCCGAGCGCGGACTGAAGCCGCAGTGGATGCGTCACCCCTATCTGCGTGCCGGGCGCACGCCGGACGAACGCGCGGAGATGGACGCGTTCTTCAAGCAGCATGGCTACCGCGTGGCACCTGTGACGGTCGACAACGGCGAGTGGGTGTGGGCGTTCGCCTACGCCAACGTGATGAACGAGCAGCCGGATTCCCCGGCGCGCGAGGCGACGCTGGCACAGCTGCGCAAGGGCTACGTGCCGTACATGCTGAACAAGCTGGACTACTACGAGAAGCAGTCGCTGGCGCTGCTGGGCTACGCGCTGCCGCAGGTCTGGCTGATGCACGCGAACGAACTCAATGCAGCCACGTTTGCCGAACTGGTGGCGGCGACGAAGCGCCGCGGTTATCGCTTCATTTCATTGGACGAGGCGATGCGTGATCCGGCCTATGCACGTGCGGCCGAAGGCTACAGCGGTCGCTACGGCCCGAGCTGGCTGCACCGCTGGGCGATGGCGGAGAAGAAACCGAAGGACTTCTACGCCGGTGAACCGGAAGTGCCGAAGTGGGTGATGAAGCTGGCGAAGGTAGACTCGGAATGAGGCTCAGCGCTTGACGGCCAGCACACCGTCAAGCGCCAGCTCGGCCTTGAAGCCGGCCTTTTCCAGGCGCTTGGCCACTTCACGCGGCACGTCGCGGCCGCTGGTCAGCTTGTTCGGCGCACCGGTGTAGTGGAACAGGCGCCCGCCCTTGCGGATGACGCGGGCGAGGTGGTCGTAGAACACCTGTGAATACAGTTCGCCGGCGATGCCGAAGCGCGGCGGGTCGTGCAGGATCGCGTCGACGCTATTGCTGGCCACCTGTTCGATCTGCCGCGAGACATCGCCGTGGCTGAACTGCAGGCGGCCACCAGCCGCGGTCGAGTCCGGATCCGGCGACCACGGGTTGAGCGTGCGCAGCCACATCACGTCGGCGTTCTTCTCGAACGAGCGGATCTGGCCGACACCGGCCTCCAGCGCGCAGGCGGCGAAGTAGCCGAGGCCGCCGCAGGTATCGAGGATGACCTTGCCGGCCGGGGCGACCAGCTCGACCTTGCGGCGAGCGTCCTCGAACGGTGACAGCTTGGAGGTCGGCAGCATCTTGATGCCGTCGATCTCGAAGGTCGGTGCGCCCCATTCGGTCGGCACCAGTTTGATCAGCGAACCGCTGTAGCGCGAGATCGGCGCGAAGTCCTCGCCATCCCAGTAGTACAGCGTGCGGTCCTTCAGCTTGCCCGGCCACGGGTAGGGCTGGCCACGGAAGTGGAAGCCGTCGGCGTCCAGCGCCACGCTGTCCTCGCTGCGACCGAGGTCGAGCGAGCCCTGCCAGTCGGCAGCGCCCTTGTCATGGGCACGGCGCAGGGTGTCGGCGCTGTCGCGGGTCAGCAGGGGGCCGGTGTAATGGGGCACGGCGGGTACCGGGGCGGTTCGGGGGAGGGCATGGTACCGCAGCTGTTGTAGAGCCGAGCCCGCCCTTGCCTCCACCATGCCTGCATCCACGCATGGCGTGGATCTACTGCAAAAGTAGCCGAGCGTGGGCTCGGCTCTACAGTTCAATCGCACTTCACCGCATACACCGGCCCAGCCCCGATCAGCATCAGCGCCATGTAGTCACTATCACTGGCCTTGCCCTTCAGCGTCGCGCCCTTGTTGAAGTGGAAGATGCCGAAGCCACCGGCCATGCGGATCAATGCCCTGTCGATCTGTTCGGCGTCATCGCGGAAGTAGCGGCTGATCTCGCTGCGGGTGGCCTTGTGCAGCGCATTGGGCTCGCGCTGCCACTGGTCGCCGCGGCTGAAGGAGACGAAGTACTGGCCGCCTTCCTTGTCGATGCGGAAGTCGGCCGGTTTGCGCGCGCCGGTGGCGAAGCAGCCCTGCAACGGGTCGGCGCTGAAAGGAAGCCCGGCGTCGCCACTGCAGGCGGTGAGCAGCAGGAGGGCACCGGGCAGCAGCAGGCGGAGCGTGCGCATGGGATGTCCCTACAAGGCAGGTGCGGCTAGTGTAGGCAGCATGCGGGCACGGCCCGTACAGAAATTCGGCAAGAACACAGGGGTTTTCGGATGGCGCAGGGCAAGGCACCGTGGTGCGGCGTGGCCAGTTGGCTGGGGATCGCTGTGGGTTGGGGCGCCGGCACATTGGCTGCGCAGGCGGCGGTGGCCGCAGGCGGCAATGGCATGGCTGCGGGATTGGGCGTGGGCGTGCTGGGTGCGGCAGTGGTGGGCTGCGGCCTGGCGGTGGCCTCGCGCGTGCGCGGCGAGCGCTGGCCGTGGATCGGCATCGGTGGTGCGGTGCTGAGCGCGCTGCCGCTGCTGATGTATCTGCTGCGGATGATGTTGAAGCTCTGACAGTAGAGCCGAGCCACGCTCGGCTGATGCCGGCGGCAGCCGAGCATGGCTCGGCTCTACAAGTGCGACGGCAGTCGGACAGAATCAGCTGCGGTGGATCTCCACCGTCACGTGCACCAGCTCCTCATGGATCGCCAGTGCGTTGCGCACGGTATCGGCATCCAGGCTGGTATCACTGGTGACCACGCTGGCGCTGACCGCGTACTTGCCGCGACCGACCTGCCAGACATGCAGGTCGGCCAGGCGCGCCGGCCAGGGGCCCTGTTCGATCACTTCGCGCACTTCGGCCACCACCGGTGCGTCCATCTGCGCATCAAGCAGGATGCGGCCACTGTCGCGCAGCAGGCCGATCGCCCACACCGTGACCAGTACGGCACCGACCAGGCCCATCACCGGGTCCAGCCAGGTCAGGCCCAGCAGCTTACCGCCGAGCAGGGCGACGATGGCCAGCACCGAGGTGGCGGCGTCGGCCAGCACGTGCACGTAGGCCGAGCGCAGATTGAGGTCGTGACCGTGCGCATGGCCGTGATCGTGGTGTTGGTGGTCATGCCCGTGATGATCGCCATGGTCATGCCCGTGGTGGTGATGCGCGTGGCCCGGGCTGTCGTGCAGCCACCATGCGCAGAGCAGGTTCACGCCCAGGCCGACCGCGGCGATGGCGATGGCTTCGTTGTAGTGGATCGGCGCCGGCACCCACAACCGCTCCAGTGACTGCACGGCCATCAGCGCGGCGACGCCGAGCAGGGCGATGGCGCTGGTGTAACCGGCCAGGATCTCGATCTTCCAGGTACCGAAGGCGAAGCGCGGATCGTGCGCGTAGCGACGCGCGCAGCGGTAGGCGAACACCGAGAGGCCCAGCGCCAGCGCGTGCGAACTCATGTGCCAGCCGTCAGCGAGCACGGCCATGGAGTTGAACCACCAGCCGCCGACGATCTCCACCAGCATCATGCCGACGGTGAGCCACAGGGCGCGGCGGGTATTGCGTTCGGCCAGCGGATTGCCGTCGTCGAAGCGGTGTTCGTGGCGACGGGCGGCGGCGAGGGCGTCCAAATGCATGGCGGCGGGAGCTGGAGTGGATACCCCTATAGGGTATATGATCCGGTCATGGCCCATGTACACAGGAATCGAAAGCAGCTGCTGACCCGGGTGCGCCGCATCGCAGGTCAGGTGGCGGCGTTGGAGCAGGCGCTGGTCCAGCCCGAGGGTAAAGCCGGCGACTGTGCGGACGTGCTGGTGCAGGTCGCCGCCGTGCGCGGTGCAGCCCACAGCCTGTTGATGGAGCTGCTGCACGAGCACCTGCAGGAACACGTGGTGGGTGCCGACGACCCGCAGCAGCGGGCGGACGAGGCCGCGGTGCTGGTAGAGCTGCTGCGCCGCTACGGCAAATAGGCCGAGCGGGGGTAGAGTCGACTGTTAGTCGACTGCTCTTCGTACAACCAACGAAAAACCCCGCGCTTCGCGCGAGAGTCGACTAACAGTCGACTCTACCCTGCGTGCCGGTGCCGCGCGTTCCAGATATGCGTGGCGGCCAGCAGCAGGCTGCCGGTGACCGTCATCGGCGTTTCCCATTCATGCGAGGGCAGGGCCAGTGCGCCGGCCAGCAGCAGGCCGAGCCCGCCGCCGGCGGTGGCCCAGGCCAGTGCGGGCAGCGGGTGACGGCGCTCGGCCCGCCACAATGCGTAGCCGGTCAGTGGCAGGGCGATGGCCACGAACAGCAGGTGCACCCATTCCGCCTCGGCCCACGTGCCGAACAGGGGGAGCGCGGCGGCCAGCAGGGGCAGCGCCAGGCAGTGCAGCAGGCACAGGCTGGACAGGGCGACCGCGCCGGCATCAAGCAGGGCGGCAGAAGGCGACTTCATCGGGGGAGTTTCCTTGCGCAACAATTGTTATACAGTAACATTTCCGTTCCGCAGCCAACCCGCTCCGACATGAACACTGTTTCCCGCGCCGACCGTCGCCTTCCGGTCACCGTGCTGTCCGGCTTCCTGGGGGCCGGCAAGACCACCCTGCTCAACCAGATCCTGCGCAACCGCGAAGGCCTGCGCGTGGCGGTCATCGTCAACGACATGAGCGAGGTCAACATCGATGCGCAGCTGGTGCGCGATGGTGGCGCCGAGCTGCGCCGCACTGAAGAGACGCTGGTGGAATTCAGCAACGGCTGCATCTGCTGCACGCTGCGCGATGACCTGCTGCAGGAAGTGCGGCGCCTGGCCGATGCCGGTCGCTATGACTACCTGCTGATCGAATCGACCGGGATCGGCGAGCCGATGCCGGTGGCAGCCACCTTCGCGGTGCGCGACGAACACGGCTTCAGCCTGAGTGATATCGCGCGGCTGGACACGATGGTGACGGTGGTCGACGGCAGCGCGTTCCTTGCCGACTTCGGCTCGACGTCGCGACTGGCCGAGCGTGGCCAGCAGGCCGGGCCGGATGACGACCGAGGTGTGGTTGATCTGCTGTGCGAGCAGGTCGAATTTGCAGACGTGATCGTGGTCAGCAAGGTGGACCAGGTGGATGACGAAGTGCTGCAGGACACGCTGGCGGTGCTGCGTGGCCTGAACCGCGACGCGAAGCTGCTGCTGTCCAGCTTCGGCGATGTGCCGCTGGCCGAGCTGCTGGATACCGGTCGCTTCGACATGGAGCGTGCGCAGCGTGCGCCGGGCTGGGTGAAGGAACTGCGCGGCGAGCACACACCGGAAACCGAGGAGTACGGCATCGGCAGCTTCGTCTACCGCTCGCGTCGTCCGTTCCACCCGGCGCGCTTCGCCCGCGCACTGCAGTCCGGCATGCCCAGCGTGATCCGCAGCAAGGGCTGGTTCTGGTTGGCCAACCGCATGGATTGGGTTGGCGAGCTGAACACGGTGGGCGCTGCGACGCGCACGCAGGCGGCGGGCTTCTGGTACGCCGCACGTGACCGCGTGCGGGCCGGGCTGGAAGACACCGCGCCGTTGTTGCCGCCGACACCGCTGCCTTACAGCGACCTCGGGTGGGCGCGGCAGCAGGCCGACTGCTGGAGCGCGCCGCTGCCGGGGCCGGAAGAATTCCCGGATGCGGCCGCACATTCGGCGATGCAACGGTTGTGGCACCCGATGTGGGGGGATCGTCGCCAGGAGCTGGTGGTGATCGGCGTGCACATGGATGAGCGTGCCGTGCGCGCGCAGCTGGATGCGTGCCTGCTCAACGACCAGGAGCTGCGCGCGGGGCCATTGCTGTGGCAGCAGTTGCCGCAGGCGTTCCCGGTGTGGAAGCGCTGAGCCAACGGCTCGTGTAGAGCCGAGCCGACGCTCGGCTGCTGTTGCGCTGGATCCACCCCTCACGCGGATGGCCGACATGGCGGAGTCGAGCATGGCTCGGCTCTACGGAATCGAATTCACACATGGCGTGGATCTACAAGACGTCACGCCACTGCCAACCCCCGGTGCTCACCTGCAGCACCTGCGTCGGTCGCAATGCCTGCAGCAGGTGCCGGTCGTGGCTGACCATCACCAGCGCGCCCGGCCACGCCGCAAGCAGTTCTTCCAACGCGTGCAACGCACTCAGATCCAGCGCATTACCAGGCTCGTCCAGCAGCAACAGCTGGGGCGCGGGATCGGCGTACAGCACGCTGGCCAGCGCACCCTTCACGCGTTCGCCATCGCTGAGGCTGTGGGCTGCCCGCTGGATGCGCTGTGCATCCAGCCCGAGCAGGGCCAGCCGCGTGCGCAGCTCGCCCGGGTCCGCGTGCGGGTTGGCGGCCTGCACGGTGTCGAGGATGCTGCGCTCGCCGGACAACCCCAGCAGCTGCTGGTCGAGCAGGGCCAGCGGCGCATGCCGTTGCACGGTGCCGCTGCATGCAGCCAGCTGGCCGGCCAGCACACGCAGCAGGGTCGATTTGCCGCTGCCGTTGTCGCCGACCACGGCGATGCGCTGGCCGCGGCGGATCTCCAGCTGCAACGGTGCACTGCAGCCATGTGGCAGCACCAGCGCCTCGGCCTGAAGCAGGCGCGTGCTGCCACGCTCCCCCGCACCAGCAAACAGCGCCAGTTCCGGCACCGCGTGCACCGCGGATGCCGCTGCGCGCAGCTGCTCTGCGCTGGCCTGCAGGCGCTCGGCCTGCACCTGCTGCGCACGGCCGTGGCTGGCCTCGGCGCGCTGCTTCTGCCGGCCGAGCAGGATCGGGGCCTGGTTGGCCTGCTTCGCATCGCGATTGCCACGCGCCTGGCGTTGTTGTTGCCGTTCGTGCTGTTCGCGCGCGCTGCGTTGCTGTTGCCGGTGCTGCGCACGCGCATGGTCGAGCTGGGCGGCGGCAGCTTCGCGCTCGGCAGCGCGCGCATCGGCGTAGTGCTGCCACGGTCCGCCGTAACGATGCAGCCCGCGCCCATCGAGCTCGACGATCTGCTGCATGTGCGCCAGCAGCTCGCGATCATGACTGACCGCCAGCAGGCCACCGCGCCACTGCTGCAACTGCTCGTACAGCTGCTGGCGATGGCGTGCATCAAGGTGGTTGCTGGGCTCGTCCAGAATCAGCCAGTCGGCACCACTGGCCCAGGCGCCGGACAGTGCGACCTGCATGGCCTGGCCACCGCTGAGGCGCGCCGCGGGTTGGGTGGGTTCGAGGTCGTCGGGAAGCTGCAGCGCGCGCCATTGCTGTTGCAGGCGTTCGCGCAGATCCCAGCGGTCGCCGACGCAGGCGAAGTCGGCCTCGTCCACGCTGCCGGCTTCGATGCGCTGCAGTGCGGCCAGTTCCGCGCCGACACCGGCCAGTTCACCGACCGTGCCGGCGGGTGGATACCCGGGCGTCGGCAACAGGAACACGCGGCCACTGCCGCGTACCTCGCCGTTGTCGGGCAGCAACCGGCCGGCCAGCAGGCGTGCGAGCACGCTCTTGCCGGCGCCGTTGGCACCGACGAGGCCGGTAGCGACCGGTTCGAAGGAAAACGTCAGATCGGAAAACAGCGGACGGCCGTCGGCCAATCGATACGACACGCGATCGAGCGTGAGGGAATGCGGGGTCATGCGACCTCCATGGATGCCGGGTTCTCCCCTGCGCGCAGGGGCGGGAAGAGTCAGGCCGTCTGGTGGGAAGACGGCGGCATCAATGGCGCATTGGTCGCGAGCCTCTGGGAGGAATGAGGGGAGATTATACCGCCCGCAGGGCATGCGAATTGTAGAGTCGAGCGTGCTCGACTGCTTTTGAGGAGCAGTCGAGCAAGCTCGACTCTACGTGGCACGGCCATCGAGCGCGGATCTACCGGCCTACGGCACGGTTTCAAGGCGTGCGCTGACGAAGTCGATGAACACCCGCAGCTTCGGCAGTACGTGGCGGCCGGAGGGCCACAGCAGGTGGAAGATGCCGCAGGAGTGCACATGCTCGTCGAGCACGGTCACCAGCCGGCCGTCGGCCAGTGCATCGCGCACCGAGTGCACCGGCACGAAAGCCAGGCCGATATCGCGCAATGCGAGCGCTACCCGTGCTTCGATGGTATTGGCCACCATGTGCACCGGCAGTTCCTGCGGTGTTTCATGGTCGGGCCAGTGGATAGGCCATAGTTCCAGCTTGCCGGTGCTGGGGAAGCGGTAGTGCAGCAGCGTCTGCTGCAGCAGGTCGGCCGGCGTGCGCGGCGTGCCGCGGCGCTGCAGGTAGCCGGGCGAGGCGACGACGCGGCGTGGAAACACACCCAGGCGTCGTGCGTTCATGCGTGAGTCGCTGGGCTCGCCGACGCGCAGCACGGCATCGAAGCCCTCCTCGATGACATCGACCAGCCGATCGCTGAAATCGAGGTCGAGGCGGATATCGGGATAGGCCGCCATGAATTCGGCCATCAGCGGCAGGGTGAGATCGCCCACCAACGGGAGGCCGATGCGCAGCGTGCCACGGGGTGTGGCGTGCGGCTGCGCCAGCTCGGTGCGCGCGGCATCGCGCTCGTCGAGGATGCGCCGGCAGCGCGCCAGGAACAGCTGGCCCTCGGCGGTGAGGGTGATGCTGCGCGTGCTGCGGTGGAACAGGCGCACGCCCAATGCCTGCTCCAGCCGGGCAACGCATTTGCCGGCGGCCGAGGCCGAGATGCCCTGCAGGCGCCCGGTCTCGACGAAGCTGCGGGTATCGGCCGCGTGCACGAAGGTCTGCAGATTGGCGAGGTTGTCCAGGACTGACATGGGCGTGCGGGCAATGAAAGCGGCAGGGTAGGGCGGCGCGGCTGTAGCGGGCGGCTCCGCCATCGCAACGCTGTGGTGCGGGGTGGCGTGGGGACCGTTGCGGCCTTGCAGTTCCGGCCATCATGCCGATTGCGGACTGCACGGTCCATGATGCCCGGAGCGGGAACCGGCTTTTTGCGCGGACGCCCGCTGCCTAACGTGGCGGGCCTCTCCCCACGGATTCCCGCGATGAATGCCGCTCCTTCCCTTGAACCCTCGCCGACGCTGCCATCGGTGCAGCGGCTGTTGCAGCACGTGCACCCGCAGCGCCTGGTCGGTGCGGTGGTGCTGGTGCGCGAGCACGGTGTGCTGCGCCATGCCAGCGCGACCGGGCTGGCCGATCGCGAGTCGGCCACGCTGATGCAGCGCGACCAGGTGTTCCGGCTGGCATCGGTCAGCAAGCCGCTGCTGACCACGGTGATCCTGCGCCTGGTGGCCGAGGGCGTGCTCGACCTCGATGCTCCGGTGCAACGCTGGCTGCCGGACTTCCGCCCGGCGCTGGCTGATGGCAGCACGCCGGCGATCAGCCTGCGCCAGCTGCTCAGCCACAGCAGCGGGTTGGGCTATCGCTTCCTCGAAGCAGATGCGGACGGCCCCTATGCACGCGCCGGCGTCAGCGATGGCCTGGACGCGAACCCGCTCTCCCTGGCCGACAACGTGCACCGCATTTCCCAGGCGCCGCTGCTGTTCGCGCCGGGCAGCCAATGGCTGTACTCGTTGGGCGTGGATGTGGCCGGTGCGGTGGCCGAAGCAGCAACCGGTGAAACGCTGCAGGTGCTGTTCGAGCGCTTGCTGGCCGCACCGCTGGGCCTGCGCGATACAGCCTTTGCTGCGCGCAACGCGGCACGGTTGGCCACGCCCTATGTCACCGACACGCCACACCCGCATCGCCTGCGGGAAGGCGAGGTCGTCGCTCCGTTCGAGGGTACCGTCGGCATCGAGTACAGCCTCGCGCGTGCCACCGATGCCAGCCGTTTCCCTTCGGCCGGGGCCGGCCTGGTCGGTACCGCCGATGACGTAATGGCGGTGCTGGAGGCCTTGCGTGATGTGCAGCGTTCAGGCCTGCTGCCGCCCGCACTGGCGACGGAGATGGCCAGCCCGCAGGTAGGCGAACAGGGGCCGCCGGAACCAGCCGGCTGGGGCTTCGGGCTGGGCTTTGCGGTGCTGCGTGATGCGGCAGCCAGCGGCACGCCGCAGAACATAGGCACATGGCGCTGGGGCGGTGCCTACGGGCACAGCTGGTTCGTTGACCCTGCGCGTGGGCTGAGCGTGGTGGCGCTGACCAACACCCTGTACGAAGGCATGGACGGTGCCTTCGTTGATGAGCTGCGTGATGCGGTGTACGCCGATCTGGAGACCGTGCGATGAGCGGCCATGCCATCGATGCGGCCAGCCCGGCCGGTGACGCCACGCGCCTGCCCTGGGCGGGACTGCTGGCGCTGGCCGGCGGCGGCTTCATCACCCTGCTGACCGAGACCTTGCCGGCCGGTGTACTGCGGCCGATGGGCGAAAGCCTCGGTGTGAGTGATGCGGCGGTCGGCCAGCTGGTCAGCGTGTATGCGCTTGGCTCGGTGATGGCCGCACTGCCGATGACCGCGCTGACCCAGCGCCTGCCGCGACGCCCCTTGTTGCTGGCTGCGATTGCTGGCTTCGTGGTGGTCAACACGCTGACCGCACTGAGCAGCAGCTACCCGCTGATCCTGGCCGCACGTTTCCTGGCCGGCGTGAGTGGTGGCCTGCTGTGGTCGCTGGTGGCCGGTTACGCGGCGCGCATGGTCGTGCCGTCGTTGCAGGGCCGTGCCATTGCGGTGGCGATGATCGGATCGCCGTTGGCGCTGTCGCTGGGCGTACCGGCGGGCACCTTGCTGGGCCAGCAGATCGGCTGGCGCTGGGCGTTCGCGTTGATGAGCGTGCTGGGTGTGGGGTTGCTGGCCTACGCGCGCTGGGCGCTGCCAGCCTTGCCCGCTGCCGGTGCCGGCCAGCGCACATCGCTGGGCGCGGTCTGGCGCATGCCCGGCGTGCGCAGCGCGCTGCTGGTGATGGTGCTGTATGTGTTGGCGCACAACGTGCTCTACACCTACATCGAACCGCTGGCGGTGGAGGCGGGTGCCGGCCCGTGGCTGGACCGCCTGCTGCTGGCCTTTGGCGTGGCCGCCATCGCCGGCATCGGCATTGCCGGCTGGGGCGTGGACCGTCATCTGCGCACGCTGGTGTGGGCGGCGGTGATCGGTTTCATCGTGCCGGTGCTGACCCTGCTGTTGTGGCCGGGCCAAGCGACGCCGCTGCTGCTGGCGACGATCCTGTGGGGCGTGGCCTTCGGCGCGGTGCCTACGTTGTTCCAGACCGCATTGGCACGGCGTGCGGGTGCCGCCGCGGATCTGGCGCAGTCGATGCTGGTGACCGGTTGGAACCTGGCCATCGCCGCCGGTGGCGTTGCAGGGGGTGTGCTGCTGCAGGCGGGCGGCCCCAACCAGTTGGGATGGCTGCCGTTGCTGCTGCTGGCAGTGAGCGTGGCGTGGCTGCTGGCACGGCCCAAGGCCTGGGCGTAGGCGCAGGCCAAACGTTACGGAGGTGCCGGCCAGCGGCCGGCACTACCGGGGTCCACGCCATCCACGCATGGCGTGGATCTACCGAGCGCAGCGACCCGCGTTTGTCTTTGCTTTTGCCTTCTTCCGTTGATTCCGTGGCGGGACGCCGCCGGAAACCGACCGTCCCGGCCAACCCTGGAATAGCAGTACGCGACCCACCACGAGGGGCTCCGCCGTTCGCCGTCCTACTCCACTCCCTCACGCTCGATCGGCACGCTGCGCGGATTCTGCATGTGCTCCCGCGCCGCGCCGTATCGCTGCTGCCGCTTGTGGTGGAACGCCACGAACTCATCACGGGGCAGCGGGCGCGAAAACAGCCAGCCCTGCCCGAACTCCACGTGCCGGCTGTGCAGGTAGGCCAGCTGCGCCTCGGTCTCCACGCCCTCGGCCACTACCCACAGGCCCAGTTCCTTGGCCATGTCGATGATGTGCGGTGTCACCGGGCTCGTCGCGCTCTCGGTGCCGATCGCATCGATGAACGATTTGTCGATCTTCAGCGCATCCAGTGGCAGCTGTTCCAGGTACTGCAGGCTGGAGAAGCCCACGCCGAAATCGTCGATGGCCACGCTGTGACCCGCACGCCGTGCCTGCGCGAGCATCGTGCGGGCGCGATCCAGGTCGAGGAAGCCGCGCTCGGTGGCCTCCATCCAGATCTGCTGCGGCAGGATGCCGCTGCCGGCCATGTGCTTGGAGATCATCTGCAAGGCACGGCCGCTGCTGATGTCCTCGGCGGCCAGGTTGATCGCGATATGTGCGCTGCGGTCGGCCACCAGCAGTTCGCGCATGTCGCGCACCACGTTCTCGATCACCAGGTCGGTGACCGCGGCGATCATGCCGGCCTCTTCGGCCAGTGGAATGAACAGGTCCGGCCGCACCTGGGTGCCGTCCGGGCGCTGCCATCGGATCAAGGCCTCGGCGCCAACGCAGATGCCGGTGTCCAGTTCGATGATCGGCTGGTAATGCAGGTACAGCTCGCGGCGACGGATGGCGGTGGCCAGCTCGCCACGCAGTGACAGGCGCCGCCGCGACAGCCAGATCACCAGCCCGGCGCCGGCGGCCGCCAGCAGGAGGCCCAGCGGCACGAACAGCCAGGCCTGCTGGCGGAAGGTGGCGGCCAGCGCGGTGCGTGGCGTGGTGGCGATCGCCAGCCATTCCTGGTTGCGGGCGGTGGCGTAGAGCGTGTTCTGGTCCAGCCCTTCGCCGGGATTGCGCAGCAGGGTCTCCAGCAGTGCCGGGTCCATGCCGTCCTGCTTGGCCAGCAGGCGGCCATCCGGGCTGGCCAGCGCCAGGCGGACATGGGGATCCACGATGACATCGACGAAGCGGCGCGGATCGACCAGCACGTCGTAGTTGCCATACAGGATCGACAGGACCTGGCGACGGCCACTGGCTTCGGGACGCACGTCCACCGCAATGCCGGCGCCGTCACTGGTCACATGGTCGGCCCTGGGCTGGTTCACGTCGGAGCGGAACGGGCCCCATGAGGTGCAGCGCAGCTTGCCGCCTTCGAAGTAACCCATCTGGTCGGCCGACGGCGTGGTCATCACCAGCGTCTGCATGCGCCTGATGTGCTCGTCGTCGCAGCCCGAGGTGGTGCTGGCCTCGGCCGATTTCAGCGCGGCCAGCGCCTCGTGGTAGGACAGATCGGAACGGCGCAGGGTGCGCAGGGCGATGTCGTGCAGCCGTTGTTGTTCGACGCTGATCGCGCGGTCCCAGGTGGCGTAGGCCATGACCGCGATCGGCACCGCAGCAGCCAGCAGCGCCAGCGCGGTGCCGCCGATGATCACGCGCAGCCGGCTCATGGCCGGAGCTCCAGCGGGGCGGGCAGGGCAGGGTGCATGGGCGGGGCCGGTCCTTGGGCAGATGCGGCTATCTGAGCATGGCGCCGGGCCGGGTGGAATGGGACGAATCCGGTATTGGGTCACATTGTGATGAAAGCGGCCAGGTTTGACGTGATCGGGCCGTCCGGCGCTGGCGCTCGGGGCAGTAGAGGACTACCGTCGGACGCTTCGCCCGCCCTTTCCCACGCCCATGACCGAGCCCGCAACGCCCCCCGAGCACCTGCGCCGCAGCCTGTCCAACCGCCACCTGCAGCTGATCGCCATCGGCGGTGCCATCGGCACCGGCCTGTTCATGGGGTCGGGCAAGACCATCAGCCTGGCCGGCCCGTCCATCGTCTTCGTCTACCTGATCATCGGCGCGATGCTGTTCTTCGTGATGCGCGCGATGGGCGAGCTGCTGCTGTCCAACCTGCAGTACAAATCCTTCATCGATTTTTCCACCGACCTGCTCGGCCCCTGGGCTGGGTTCTTCTGTGGATGGACCTACTGGTTCTGCTGGATCGTCACCGCCATCGCCGATGTGATCGCGATCGCTGCCTACGCACAGTTCTGGTTCCCCGGGCTTGAAGCCTGGAAGCCGGCGCTGGCCTGCGTGATGCTGCTGCTGTCGTTGAACCTGGTGACGGTGAAGCTGTTTGGCGAGATGGAATTCTGGTTCGCGCTGATCAAGATCGTGGCGATCTGCGCGCTGATCATTACCGGCGCCGGGCTGGTGGCCTGGGGCTTCACCTCGCCCAGTGGCCACACCGCGTCGCTGTCGAACCTGTGGAATGACGGCGGCATGTTCCCGATGGGCCTGGTCGGCTTCTTCGCCGGTTTCCAGATTGCGGTGTTCGCCTTCGTCGGCATCGAGCTGGTCGGCACCACCGCCGCCGAAACCGCCGACCCCGAGCGCAACCTGCCCAAGGCGATCAACTCGATTCCGGTGCGCATCATCATCTTCTACGTGCTGGCGCTGATCGCGATCATGGCCGTCACCCCGTGGCGCCAGGTGGTACCGGACAAGAGCCCGTTCGTGCAGCTGTTCGTGCTGGCCGGCATTCCCGCCGCCGCCAGCCTGATCAACTTCGTGGTGCTGACCTCGGCCACGTCCTCGGCCAACAGCGGCATCTTCTCCACCAGCCGCATGCTGTACGGTCTGGCCGAAGAGGGCCACGCACCGCGCGGGCTGTCGAAGTTGTCACGCGCCGCCGTGCCGGCCCGTGGCCTGCTGTTCTCCTGCCTGTGCCTGCTGGGCGGCACGCTGCTGATCTACCTGATTCCGAACCTGGTGACCGCCTTCACCCTGGTGACGACGCTGGCGACGGTGCTGTTCATCTTCGTCTGGTCGCTGATCCTGGTGGCCTACATGGCCTATCGCCGTCGCTACCCGGAGCGCCACGCTGCCTCGATCTTCAAGATGCCCGGCGGCGTTGCGATGTGCTGGGCCTGCCTGGTGTTCTTTGCCGGCGTGCTGGTGCTGCTGAGCCTGCAGGCCGACACCCGCCAGGCGTTGATTGCCAGCCCGGTGTGGTTCGTGCTGCTGGGCGTGGGGTACTGGGTGCGTCGAAGGACCGCGAAATGACCGGGAACGTGGGGACTCGGCAATGCCGGAAATCGGGAGCGCCGGAAATCGGTAGGGTCGACTGTTAGTCGACTGCTCTTCCATGGGCCACCGGAAGGGCCCGCGCTGCGCGCGATAGTCGACTGACAGTCGACTCTACCGGTGCGGGTCCCGGTGCCCCTTCCCGGCCCCCATTCACCCAACATTAGCGGGCGCGGCCGGATGATCCGGCCGCCATGTCCCGTCACCCTCTCCTGCTTGCGCTGTTGCTGCTGCCCTGCCTGTGGCCCGGGCATGCCGCCGCACGTACCGTCTACCGGTGCGTGCAGGGCAACACCGTCAGCCTGGCCACCGCCCCGGAACCGGGCTCTCGCTGCACCGCCAAAGAGATCGACGACAACGCCATCCAGGCCCCGAACCTGTGGGGCAACATGGGCGTGTTCAGCGGCGTACTGTACGAGCGCGAGCAGGACGGCACGCTGGTCTATTCCACCCGCAACCTGCCCGGCTCGAAAGTGTTCCTGAAGTTCACCGTGGCTACGCCGCCGGGTGAGCCTGCACACGAAGGCCTGGGCAAGGTCGGCAAGCCGCAGTTGGCCCAGCATGCCAAACAGTTCAAGGCTGCCGCCAAGGCCACCGGCGTGGATGACGCATGGCTGCGCGCGATCGCCCATGCCGAAAGCAACTTCGATGCGCTGGCGGTGTCCAGCAAGGGCGCCCAGGGCGTGATGCAGCTGATGCCGGACACCGCGCAGGAGTACGGGGTGAATGATCCGTTCTCGCCGCAACAGTCGATCGAGGGCGGCGCCCGCTACATGCGTGCGCTGCTGCGTCGCTACAACGGTGACCGGCCGCTGGCGGCTGCCGCCTACAATGCTGGCATCGGCGCGGTCACCCGCTACAAGGGCGTGCCGCCCTATGCCGAGACCCTGGCCTATGTGGACAAGGTGATGGCGCTGTACGCGCGCTACCGTGAAGCGATGGGCATCCGTACCGAGGTGCCGGCGCGCTAGGCGGACGGTGCTACCTGCACGTGGCGTTGTAGAGCAGCCCATGCTCGGCTGCGCCAATTACAGCCGAGCATGGGCTCGGCTCTACACAAATGCCGCTCAGCGTGAGGTTGAGCTGCTGACCAGTTCGTAGCGCTCGATGCGGCCGACGCGGGCGACCTCGGCCTGCACGTCCGCGCGCTGCTTGAGGGCACGCCAGGCCGCATCGATCTTCACGTCACCCGGCAGCGACGGATAGGTACGCATATCCTGCAGGCTGGCCAGCGTCTCGCCGCGGTCATCGGGCGAGCGCAGCTGTTCGATCAGCACCGCCGCTGCGCCCTCCAGGTTGCCTTCGTCCAGCAGCATCTCGCGATGGAACAGGCGTGCGTCGTTGCGCTGGGCAAGGATCACTTCGCGCGCGGCATCCATCGCCCTGGCATCGCCCCGCTCGCGCGCGGCGGCGAACTGCACCAGGGCCTGTGCAGCCTTGCCGTAACCGGCGAGGCCCTGGATATCGCTTGCCGTCTGCGCAGCCTCCTGCATGCGGCCCAGCGAAGTGAGTACGAAGCTGACATTCAACTGGTGCTCGATGCCGTCCGGGCCCAGTGCGCCGATGCGGGCGGCCTGCTGTGCCGCCGCCAGTGCATCGTCCGTGCGCCCCAGCCGGCGCAGTGCCGTAAGCCGGCTGTTGAGCAGCCACGCCACCCATTCGGCTTCCGCCGCCGAGGGCGACTCGCCTTCGGCAGCCGCACCAGCCATGCCATCGGTCAGCGCCAGCACTTCCTCGTTGCGGTCCAGCATCAGCAGCGTGCTGCTGAATTCGGCCATGCGTGCATCCAGCTTGCGATCCAGCAGGCCGGACACGCGCAGTTCGTCGAGGTGCTTCTGTGCAGCCTGCACCGGATCGAAGCGGGCATCGTTGCGGTCGACATAGCGATCGAAGCGCTTGTCACTGCGCAGCCGGATGATCTCGGCGGGGGCGGTGATGCGCGCCAACGTGGCCGGAATGTCGTCGCCCCGGCCGTTGTCGGCCTGCAGCGTGGCCAGTGCCAGCCACAGTCCGGTCGGCTCCAGGCCGCCGCTCTTCCAGCCGTTGTCGAACAGAGCCTGCAGCAGCTCCATGCGCTGCTGCGGCTGGTCGCGCAGGCGGTACTGCAGATAGTTGATGGCCTGGTGCTCAAGCGGCAGCGGCGCGTCGGCATGCTTCAGCGCCTGCACCAGAAGCCTGGTGGCCGGAACGGGCTTGTTCTCGGAAAGCTCCAGCGACATCAAGGTCAGCAGGATCTGCGCATCGTCCGGCAGTGCTTCCTGCGCGCGCTGCAGGTAGCGGCGGGCCTGGTCCGGCTTCTTCTGCACCATCGCGGTCCAGCCCGCCACCTGTGCGGCGCGGCCGCGGTGTTCGGCATCGAAGTCATCCAGCATCGGATCTTCCATCAGCCGTTCCATTGCGATCAGCGCGCCCAGCGTGTTGCCACTGCGTGACTGCTGGATGGCCTCATCCCAGCGCGTGGCGTAGGCCTGGTGCATCGCATCGGCGGTGATTGACGGCTTCTGCGGCGCCACCGTGATCGAGGCGGCGGCGGATGTGCTGGCCAGTGCGGCCACCAGCAGGGTGGCGAGGGGGAGGATGCGGGGCATGGAGGATCTCCATCCGTGGGAACCGCATTGAACCCGCTGCAGCGAGCGAGAACAAGCGCGATGGATGGAATTCTGGCGTTTGTCCGCACGATTGGCCATGGCGGATCGTGCGTTCAGCGACTATTGTCGGTGCCTCTTAAGACAGCAGGCAGGCAGCGCAGCACGATGGCACGGTGGCAATGGATGGCGGCAGGCGTAGCGTTGGCGACAGTAGTGGCATTGGCTGCGACCTGGTGGGAGACACCGCTGCATACGCTGGCTGAACCGGCGGGTCCGGCCCCAACGCCGTTGGCGTGGACCGCGCAGATCGAACCGCTGGCCGGCGATGGCCACCCGGGTGACCGTGATGGCGCGTCCGCGCAGGCACGCTTCGCCGATCCGTACGCGCTGCTGCGCAGCGCCGATGGCAGCGTCTATTTCACCGATGCCGGTGACAACAACCGGATCCGCCGCCGCCTTCCCGATGGCCGTGTTGAAACGGTGGCCGGGCAGGGCGAGGGGCGCGTTGATGGCCCGGCACTGCAGGCCAGTTTCAATACGCCTTCGGGCATTGCCGCCGACGCGCAGGGCAACCTGTATGTGGCCGACACCGGCAACCATGCGATCCGCCGTATCGGCACCGATGGCCAGGTGATCACCCTGGCCGGTGGCGAACAGGGCCATGCTGATGGTCCCGCCGCACAGGCACGCTTCGATGCGCCGATGGGCATCGCCGTGGATGCGCAGGGCCAGGTCTACGTGGCCGATACCTTCAATGACCGTATCCGGGTGATCGGCACCGACGGTATGGTGCGCACCCTGGCCGGCGGCGATCGGCCGGGCCTGGCCGATGGCACCGGCGCGGCTGCGCGCTTCGATACGCCGGTGGCGTTGGCCTTTGATGCGCAGGGCGCGCTGCTGGTGGCCGACCTGTTCAACAACGCGGTGCGCCGCGTAGGCGCCGACGGCACGGTCAGCACCGTGGTCGCCGCCGGTGGTGTGATCAATGGGCCGCTGTCACTGGCCACCACCCACGACGGCGTGCTGTACGTCGGTGATCTTGATGGCCGCATCGTGCAGGTGACGCCACAGGGCCACCAGATCGCGCTGGTTGGCAATGGTCGCCTGCCGCGGCTGGCCCGCCCCAGCGGACTGGCGATGGATGCCGATGGCAGCGTGCTGGTGGCCGACGCCGCCAGCTACCGTCTGCATCGCCTGCGGCCGCTGCCGGTAGGCGACCTGCCGGCACCGGCACTGGTCGGCCCGGCTGCCGATGCGGCGCTGCCGAAGACGGGCGGTCGCTGGCCGCTGGCGCCGCAGGACGGTTGGCATGAAGTGGTCGGTACGTTGGGTGAGGTGCGCGGCAACTTCACCGGCGAGAGCCGCCACCACCTGCATGGCGGCTTCGACGTGCGCGGTGATGTGGGCCAGACCGTGCTGGCGATCGCCGAAGGCAAGATCAGCAGCCCGGTGGCGGCCTGGAACCTGGGCGAGCAGGCCGAGGGTCTGGCCGTGGACCGCCTCAAGTACATCCACATGCGGGTCGGCCGCACCCCGCGTGATGAGCCCTACGATGCGCGCTGGCAGGCGTTGTATGACGAGCAGGGCAAGCTGGAGCGGATGCGCGTGCGCCGCGGCATGCGCATCCACGTCGGCGACCGCCTGGGCAGCATCAACAACCAGGCGCACGTGCACCTGGCCGTGGGTACCGGCGGTTTCGAGACCAATGCCGTGGCGCTGGGCTTCCACAACTACGCCGATCACTTCGCACCGCGCATCACCGATGTGGCGCTGCTGGACGACAACGACCAGCCGATGGCCGCCGGCAGCGATGGCATGGTGATGGTGGCGCGCCAGGGCCGCGGCGTACAGATCGTGATCGAGGCCTGGGACCAGGTCGACAACAACCTGCCGCGTCGTCGCCTGGGCATGTACCAGGTGGGCTACCAGATCCTCGATGCCGGCGGACAGCCGCTGCAGGGCTATGAACAGCCGCGCTGGAACATCGTGTTCAACCGCATGCCGCCGCAGAAGGAAGCGGTGCGCGTGGCCTACGCACCGGACAGCGGCATCACCGTGCATGGCAGTGCGGTGACCCGTTTCCGCTACCTGGCCACCAACACCGTGCGTGATGGCCTGATGGAAACCGGGCGCTGGCAGCCGGCGGCGCTGCCGCCGGGCGAGTACATCGTGCGCGCCAGCGTGCGCGACTACAGCGGCAACGAAGGCGTAGGCCCGCGCGAGATCAGAGTACGGCTGCTGCCATAGCGGCAGCCGGGGCGCCGCAGCGTTCGCGCTCGGCGTCCATGTCTTCCAGCGGCCGCACCTCGATGCTGCCGAAGCGTGCCCACGGGAAGTCGCCGGCGATGCGCATGGCTTCGTCGCGGTCGCGGGCGACGATCAGGTTGAAGCCGGCCAGCAGTTCGCGGGTTTCGGCGAACGGGCCATCCAACACACGGCTGTGGCCATCACGCACGCGCAGGGTCTGCGCGGTGTCGACCGGCTGCAGCTTCTGCGCCGCCAGCAACGTGCCCTCGGCCTGCAGCTTGTCGGCATGGGCCAGGCAGTCGCGCATCAGCGCGTTGAATTCTTCGGTGGGCAGGGCCTGCAGCAGGGCAGGCTCGATGTAGATCAGAAGCAGGTACTGCTGCATGGCACGGTCCTGGCGGGGGCGGGGTGTCCATGATGGCGCACGTTTGCCTGCCGGCATGCTGCAGCGCGAAAAGCCGCCTGCGGCGGGCGATCGGCGAAGGCACGCTTTCCGCGGAAGAAAAAATTTCCAACAGACGTGTCGATTCCCAGCCCCCTGGTTCGTTGTACCCAGTGAAGGGAACGCACCACGCGTCCCCACGGGAGACCGCAATGAAAGTGATGGTGATCGTGAAGGCCAACGCCGATTCCGAAGCCGGCCGCATGCCCAGCGAACAGGAGTTGTCCGAAATGGGCGCCTTCAACGAACAACTGGTGGCCGCCGGCATCATGCTCGCCGGTGAAGGCCTGCATGCCACCCAGCGCGGACGCCGCATTCACTTCGGCAGCGGCGCGCCCAGGGTCGAGGCCGGTCCGTTTGGTCCCGCCGGCGACCAGATCGCCGGCTTCTGGCTGTGGGACGTGCGCTCGCTGGACGAGGCCGTTGAATGGGCCAGCCGTGCGCCGTTCAACAGTGGCGGCACGCTGGAACTTCGCCCGCTGATCTCCGCCGAAGACTTCGGTGAGGCCTTCACCCCCGAATTACAGCAGCAGGAACAGCGTCTGCGTGTACAGCTGGAAGGTTGACCCGATTCATCTCCCTGCCGGGCACGACCCGGCGCTACTGCCCTGAACCGCACAACGGAGTATTGCCATGAGATTGATTCCCTTCCTCGGCTTCAGCGGCCAGGCCCATGAGGCGATGGCGTTCTACGCCAAGGCACTCGGTGGCCAGGTCACTTCGGAAATGAAATACCGCGACATGCCGCCCTCCGATGGCTCGCCGGGCTGCAACGAGATGCCGCCGGAAACCCTGGACCACGTTGCGCACAGCCAGCTGGAAATCGGCAGCGCCATCGTGATGGCGGCCGACGGTCCCGGCGGTGGCGAGGGCGGCTCGACCACCATCAATGTCGATGTCGACAGCATCGAAGAAGCCGAACGCGTGTTCGCGGCGCTGGCCGAAGGTGGCCAGGTGCAGATGCCGATCGCCGAAACGTTCTGGGCGCACCGCTGGGGCATGCTGATTGATCGCTACGGCAAGCCGTGGATGGTCAATTGCATGAAGCAGCCCTGATCCCTCCCTCTTTCCTCTTCATCCACAAGGAGCGTTACCAATGAGTGCACCACAACCGCAGATGATCTTCGTCAACCTGCCCGTACAGGATCTGGAGAAGTCCAAAGCGTTCTTCACCGCGCTGGGCTACAGCTTCAATCCAACCTATACCAATGACGATGCGGCTGGCATGGTCATCAGCGAGAGCATCTACGTGATGCTGCTGACCCAACCTTTTTTCCAGCAGTTCACCAACAAGCCGATTGCCGATGCGCACACCCACACGGAAGTGATCAATGCGCTCTCGGCGCCCAGTCGCGAGGCCGTTGATGTGCTGGTGGACAAGGCACTGGCCGCCGGCGCCAGCGAGCCGCAGCCGGCGCGCGACCTGGGCTTCATGTACCAGCGCGGCTTCCAGGACCTGGATGGCCATCTCTGGGAAATCGCACACATGGACGGCGAGCCGGGCTGACGGCCGCCGCAAGGGAGAACCCTCATGGCTTACGTGGATGCTTACGTGCTGCCGTGCCCACAGGACAAGGTGGCGGCCTACCGCCGCCTTGCCCGCAAGGCCGGTGCGGTGTGGAAGGACCATGGCGCGCTGCAGTACATGGAGTGCGTGGCCGACGATGTGGAACCGGGAAAGCGCACGTCGTTTCCGCGGGCGGTCAAGGCCAAGCCCGGTGAAACGGTGATCGTCGCCTTCGTGGTATTTCGCTCGCGCGCGGCGCGCGACCGCGTCAACGCCCGGGTGATGGCCGACCCGCGGCTGGCGTCGCTGGGCCCGAAGGACATGCCGTTTGATACCCAGCGCATGTTCTGGGGCGGCTTCAAGCCGATTGTTGAAGCGTGAGCTGTGGCGCTTGTGCGGGCCGGGCGTGCGTGCTGTGATCGGCGCATGCTCGATCCCGCACTGACGCAGCGACTGGAAACCCTCTGGCGGATGGAGTCGCCGGTATTGATCGCGCGCCTGGCGCGGCTGCTCGGGGGCGATGTCGGCCGTGCCGAGGAGCTGGCCCAGGACACCTGGCTGGCCGCGCTGGAGCGCTGGCCGGAGCAGGGCATCCCGGACAACCCCGGAGCCTGGCTGATGACCACTGCGCGAAACCGTGCCATTGATGTGCTGCGCCAGCACCAGCGGGTGGCGCAGCAGCACGCGCAGTGGGGCGAGGAACTGCATCCAGCGGCGCTGCCGGCACCCGATGACAGCCAGGCGCTGGAGGATGACCTGGGTGACGATCTGCTGCGGCTGATGTTCGTGGCCTGCCATCCGGTGCTGCCAGCCGACGCACGGGTGGCATTGACCCTGCGCCTGCTCGGTGGCCTGACCACGACCGAGATCGCCCGTGGCTTCCTGCAGCCCGAGCCGACCATCGCCCAGCGCATCGTGCGCGCCAAGCGCACCTTGGCGCAGAAGCAGGTGCCC
Organism: Stenotrophomonas africana; assembly: GCF_013004645.1. GTDB lineage: Bacteria > Pseudomonadota > Gammaproteobacteria > Xanthomonadales > Xanthomonadaceae > Stenotrophomonas > Stenotrophomonas africana. Next base: position 73,779 of record NZ_JABEME010000004.1, read on the forward strand.
TACGAGGTCCCGCGTGCTGACGCGATGCCCGAGCGGCTGGCGTCGGTGCTGGAGGCAATCTACCTGGTGTTCAACGAGGGCTACGCGGCCAGTGCCGGCGATGACTGGATGCGACCGGCACTGAGCGAGGAGGCACTTCGGCTTGCACGCATCCTGGCGCACCGGCTGCCGGTGCCGCCGGTGCTGGGCCTGCTGGCGCTGATGGAGCTGCAGGCCTCGCGTGCCGCAGCAAGGACCGATGCGCAGGGCGTGCCGGTGCTGTTGGACCAGCAGAACCGAGCGCGCTGGGACTGGCTGCAGATTGAACGCGGACAGCAGGTGCTGGCGCGCGCGCTGGCCGCCGGTGGTGCTGATGATCCCTATGTACTGCAGGCGCGCATCGCAGCGTGCCATGCAGCGGCGCGTCGCCCAGAGGATACCGACTGGCCGCGCATCGCAGCACTCTATACGCAGCTGCTGCAGGTGCAGCCCTCGCCGGTTGTCGCATTGAACCGCGTGGTGGCGATACTGCGAAGCGACGGTGCGTTCGCGGCCTGGGCGCAGCTGCAGCCGTTGCTGGACGATACGCGCCTGCGTGACTACGCGCCGTTGCATGTGGTGCGCGGTGAACTACTACAGCAGCTGGGGCGGGAGCAGGATGCGCGTCACGCTTTTGCGGAAGCCGCCCAACTCAGCCAGAACCAGGCAGAGCGCGGCCTGCTGCGGCAAAGGGCCGGTCTGTCCCCCGCGGAGTGACCTCGACGAAGGCAGCACTTGTCGGCAGGCCCGCGAGCCGTTATGTTTCGCGCCCAGTGGGCGCATGAGCGTCCGCTTTCCGTGCGTAATGACCGAGGAGCGGTTGGATGTATTCAAGGACGAAGAGCGCATCGCGCGCTTTTGCGCGCCTGCTTGCCTGTGCCCTGTGCCTGGCCGTATGGCCGATGGCCGTGCAGGCGGCAGATAAATCACAGCAGGCCTATTGGGCCGGTTTTGCCTATACCGCTGATGCCGCCGCCGTGCAGGCGACCACGCCGCATGCGCATGCCGTGCTGGAAAAGCGTGGCTTGATTCCGCTCAACCAGACCCTGGCGCAGGGGCTCAAGCGTCGCCCGCCGGCCAACCTGGAACTGATCGACCAGCCGGTGGCGATGCTCGACGGCACCACCAGTGCCACCGTGCTGGCCGCAGCACTGGACCGCGAACTGGTCTCGGTCGAGCCGATCGGTGACCAGTACAAGGTGCTGGTGGAAGTGGCGCTGCAGGCGCTGTTCTTCGACTTCCGCGAGCGCCAGGTGATCGCGTCCTATCCGTTGACCCTGCAGCGCATCGACGTGCAGGATTACCGGCCGGACAACGACGATATCGACGCGATCGTCGCCGATCTGCTGTACGGCAACGCTGCGACCAGCCTGTCGCAGGTACTCGCGGCCAGCCTCGCCCAGGCCAAGCTGCCCGACGCGGCGGTGCGCCGCCTGCAGGTCGGTGGCGTGACCCTGTCCGACGCGGTCCGCGCCAAGCTGCCCGACCCGAAGTGGGAAGCGCCGTTGCGCGCCACGCTGGCCCATGAACTGTCCAAGACGCTGTCGTCCAACACCGGTGTCGGCCTGCTGCCGCCGGCCTCGGGCCAGGCGATCGGTGGTGCGATGGCGGCGCGCTTTGCCGACGGCAAGGTCTACCAGTTGAAGATCCCCGAGCCGGACTACGTCATCAACCTGCAGGTGGATGCGTTGAAGAACGGCGTGATCGAAGAAACCCCGGCGATGAAGACGATGCTGTTCGGCGCGTTCTTCACCGCCAAGGTGACCGAGCCGTTCTCCGGCAAGGTCTATTTCGAACAGCCACTGCGCAAGGGGGCCACCAAGGTGGTGCCGGTCACGCAGTGGCAGGTTGACCAGTGGTCGGCCAGCTACGAAACCCTGCTGGCCGGCTTCGACGCCTTCGCCGGCGCTGCCGCCAAGCGCGCCGATTCGCGCGGCTGGCTGGACGAACAGAAGCCGGGCGGCCGCCCGTTGCAGCAGCAGACCCAAGCCCTCCAGGAGTTGATCAAGTCATGTCGTTGATGCGTACCATCCTGCTCATCCTCATCGCCCTGGTGGTGGCCTCGCCGGTCGCTGCACAGACCGCCAGTTCGCGCGGTACCGGCTCGGCCAGCTACGGCCTGCGCCTGAGTGCCGACACCCGTGCCCAGGCCCTGAACAAGGCCAAGGTCAATGCACTGGAGGCGTACATCGCCGAAACCGGTGCGGCCAAGCTGCGCCTGTTCGAAGCACGTCGCGCCGAGTTCATCGGCGAGATCGACCGCTACGTGCTCAGTGCCGTGCAGTTGTCGGACACCGAAGACAAGAAGGCCAAGACCTACACCGTCACCGTCCGCGCCGAGATCAACACCACCCTGCTGCAGACCAAACTGGATGCCGGCTCGGCCGTGGCCGGGGCCACCGCCGCCCAGCGCTCGCTGCTGACCTTCCTGTTCATGGCGCGCTCGCAGGACACTGTGCAGTCGTTCCAGGACAAGGAATACCGCCGCACCGACGTCAGCTCCAGCTACAACGAGAACACCCGTGAAGGCGACAGCTTCCGTGGCAACTCGGTCAGCACCAACGGCAGCATCAACCAGAATGCGTCGATGTCGGTCACCAGCGGCGGCAGCACCACCCAGCGCAGCGACAACATCAGCTGGAAGGTGGCCAACGCGGCCGAAGTGAACACCGCAATGACCGGTGCCTTCAGCGCCGCCGGCTACGAAGTGGTTGAAGCCGAATACGTGGAAGGCGAGTCGCGCGGCCTGCTCAGCATCGAGCGCATCCGCAAGGACTTCAGCACCGGCAACGACCTGGCCCCGGCCACCCTGCGTGATACCGCCAACGGCATCCGTGCGGCCAACATTCCGTACATCGCTGTCGGCACCCTCGACGTCGGCATGCGCGACCGTGACCCGGCCAGTGGCAACACCCGCGTGTTCGTCACGGTCACCGGCAAGGTGCTGGATGTGACCGGTCGTTTCCCGCGCACCGTGTCGTCGGTGGGCCCGGTGCAGTTCTCCGGTACCGGCCCGAATGAAACCGTCGCCCGTACCAACGCGCTGCAGCTGGCGGCTGAAAAGGCCGCGCAGCAGATGATCAACGAACTGAACGTCAAAGCGGTCCGCTGATCCGCCACCCAGGTGGGTGCCGAGCTCGCTTGGCATCGCCCTGGGGTTACCGATTTCCCACGTGCCGCTTCGCGGCCGTCACTCCCAAAGGACACTCACATGATCCGCAATACCGCTCTTGTCGTGGCCATCGCTGCCGCCACCCTGTCGATGCCCGCCCATGCTGGCCTGGGCAAGCTGAAGGACCTGGCCGGTGCCGCCACCGGCACCTCCAGCAGCAGCGCCTCCAGCGCCGCCGCCCCGGACGAAGCCGCGCAGGAAGCGCTGGTGCGTCGTTTCGTTACCTCGCAGTCGCACTCGCTGCAGGCCCAGACCTCGTTCGCCCGCGCCTTCGGCCTGGCCGAGCAGGTGCAGCTGCTGGAAGCCGAGCGCCAGGCGCTGTCGTCGGGTTCGGTCAGCGTCGATGCAATGAAGAAGTCGGTGTCGGTCAGCGAAGCTGCGCAGGCGGCGATCAACGAGCGCCAGGCCGCACAGCCGGAACTGAACGCTGAATCCAAGCAGCACTACGCCGAAGGCCTGGTCTCGCTGCTGTCCTCGGCCGCCGAAGCACAGAAGCTGGGCGGCGAAGCCAGCAACTTCACCGCCGGCATGAAGAACCTGGGCGCGACCCAGCTGGCCACCGTCGGCCGCAAGCTGGCCGCCGGTGCATGGGTGGCCAAGGAATCGCCGGGCTTCATCCAGGGTCTGTACGGCTCGACCAAGTCGGCCGTGACCTTTGCCAAGAAGAGCAAGGTGAAGGTGCCGTCCAACGCCGATTCGATGCTCGACAAGCTCTGATCCGAGGCGAATCTCCATGCGTATGACCTACCGTTTGATCGGCCTGGGCCTGACTGCCGCGCTGCTTGCAGCGTGCGGCAAACAGGACACCCCGGCCGAAGCGCCCGCACCCGCCAAGGACAAGGCAACCAGTGCACTGGCCAGCAATGCGCCAGTGGAAGCAGCGCCCCTGCGTGGCACGCCGGATTTCGGCGGCACCACCCAGGTCGCGCGCGAAGCCGACGGCATCGGCAGCACCCCGGAACTGGCGGTGCTGGCGGCATTGCAGTCGGCGGTGGCGCAGGTCAACGGCGTACGCGTGGCCAGCCAGATGCAGAGCCTGCGAGCAGGCCTGCATGTGGATGTGGATGACGAACACGTCGGCGATATCCGCGCCGACGCGTTCACCCAGCAGATGATCGCCGGCTCGCAGGGCGCGGTGCTGGGCTATGAAATCCTGTCGCAGGATGAAGTGCGGCAGCTGGACGAGGAAACCATCGCCCGCGTGCGCGCCAGCGACGAAGGCTGGAGCTTCAAGGGCTCGGCGTCGGCCAGTGCATCTGGCGAAGCCTCGGCCAAGAGCGGTTCGGCCTCGGCCAGCGTCAAGCAAAGCTACGACGAGAAGGTCGACGTCGATGCCAAGCGTGGCGCCAGCTCGTTCGATTCCGATGTGACCCATCGCAGCATGCGCAGCTACTGGAAGGTGCGCGTGCGCGCACAGATCGCCCAGTACCGCGCACCGGACGAGCAGGGCAAGCCGAAGATCGTGGTGGCCCTGCCGCGCACCAAGGCTGGCAGCTACGCCGTGGGCGACGGCCGCGTGGACGCCGATGAAGTGGCCGATGCGATCCGCGCGCGCCTGTCCGACACGCTGACCCAGACCCAGCGCTTCATCGTGCTGGATCGTGAGTTCGGCGACGAACTGCAGGCCGAGATCGACCACATCAACAGCGGCAACGTGCGCCTGCAGGACACCGCACGCGTGGGCCAGCAGCTGGCGACCGACCTGATCCTGATCCCGACCATCGAACGCTTCGAATACCCGCGCAGCGTGCGCAACCTGCGCATGTCCGACCGCCAGGTGACCTCGTACTCCGGTGGCGGCCGCATCACCCTGCGCCTGATCAACGCCACCACCGGCCAGGTGGTGATGTCCGACAGCTTCGACCACCAGCTGGCCTCGACCGGCCCCAGCACCCTGCCGCGCGTGGTCAACGGCCGCAACATGGCCGCGGCGATGATGGAATCGCTGTCTGGCCAGATCGGTACCACCATCGTCACCACCCTGTTCCCGGTGTCGGTGGTTTCTGTGGATGGTGACCAGGTCGTGCTGAGCCAGGGCGGTGACACCGTGCAGGCCGGCCAGCGCTGGCAGGCCGTGCGCCTGGGCGAAGAACTGAAGGACCCGCAGACCGGCCGCTCGCTGGGCCGCAGCGAACACCCGTGCTGCACCATCCGCATCGATCGCGTGGCTGCACAGACGTCCTACGGCACCATCGAAGACGGCGTCGACGCGATGCGCGGCGGTTTCCGCCCGGGCCAGATCGAACTGCGCCAGAAGCTGGGCAGCAAGCCGGCTGCCGCCGCCTCAGGTGCGACCGCCTCGGCCGCTCCCGCCGCCGCCGCACGCCCGGCGGCCAAGCCGAAGCCCAAGGCCGCGGCGGCCCCCGCCGAAGACCCGAACTGGTAACAGGCTGAAGCAACACACAGATGGGGTCAGAGCCCTTTCCCGCAGGGAAAGGACTCTGACCCCTTCTTGTTTCCGTCCGTGTCGACCAAGGTCGACACCTACCAACAGCGGCGTGCCGACCAAGGTCGACAGATACCAGAGCAGAACGCCGTTCCGGCAGACCACCGGAAACTGTCGAAGGCGGGGTGGGTCCGGTTGCGGGGGTGTCCGCGGCATGGATGCCGCGGCCAAGCCCCCAAGGACGGGTTTACGGCGTCCCCCGCAACCGGATCCACCCCGCCATCCCACGGGATGCCGCTGTTGCTTTGGCTTTGGCTGCTGCCCTGGCATCGGCAGGTGCAGGGCGCAGCCCTGCCGAATCCCATTACACTCCAGAAGGATTTCCCTGCTGGAGAGAGCAATGAAACGAGTGGTACTGGGCGTGCTGGCCCTGTCGGTGTCGAGCGCACTGATGGCGGCCACCCCGAAATTCGACGGTGCGCGGATCTCCGCCGACGTCAAGGAACTGGCCTCAGACGCCTACGAAGGCCGCTCGCCGGCCACCGCCGGCGAAGAGAAGACCATCGCCTATCTCAGCAAGCAGTTCGCCGATGCCGGTCTGCAGCCCGGCGGTGACCTCAAGGACGGCAAGCGCCTGTGGACCCAGGCCGTGCCGCTGCGCAAGGGCGACATCGTCGGCGCACCGCAGCTGGCGCTGCACCAGGGCGGCAAGACCGTTGCGCTGGAGCAGGGCAAGCAGATTGCCGTGCGCGCCGCCATGAACGGCGCCAGCAACGTCGACATCAGCAAGGCTCCGCTGGTGTTCCTTGGCTACGGCGTGAAGGCCCCAGAGCGCAACTGGGACGACTTCAAGGGCGTGGACCTGAAGGGCAAGATCGCCGTCGTGCTGATCAACGACCCGGACTTCGAGACGGGCCAGGGTGATTTCGACGGCAAGGGCATGACCTACTACGGTCGTTGGACCTACAAGTACGAAGAAGGCGCCCGCCAGGGGGCGCTGGGCGTGCTGATCGTGCACGAGACCGCCCCGGCGTCGTACGGCTGGGCCACCGTGGCCGGTTCCAATACCAACACCATGTTCGATGTGGTGCGCGACAACCCGGCCGACAGCCACCCGCTGCTGGAAGGCTGGATCCAGCGCGATCTGGCGGTGGAGCTGTTCCGCTCGGCCGGCCAGGACTTCGAGGCGCTGAAGAAGAAGGCGCAGCAGCGCGACTTCACCCCGGTGCCGCTGACCGGCGCCAGCCTGGACGCGAAGTACGCGGTGAAGACCGAAGTGATCACCTCGCACAACGTGGCCGCGCGCCTGGAAGGCAGCAGCCACCCGGACGAGACGATCATCTACAGCGCGCACTGGGACCACATCGGCGTGGGTGAGCCGGACGCGCGTGGCGACCGCATCTTCAACGGTGCGCTGGACAACGCCAGCGGTACCGCTTCGCTGATCGAGCTGGCGCGCGGCTTTGCCAAGCAGAAGCGCCCGCAGCGCTCGGTGGTGTTCCTGGCGGTCACTGCCGAGGAAAAGGGCCTGCTGGGTTCGGAGTACTACGCCACTCATCCGCTGTATCCGCTGGAAAAGACCGTAGCGGTGATCAACATGGACGGCATGGCGCCGTTCGGTCCGTCACGTGATTTCGGCATCTACGGTGCCGCGCGCTTCGAACTGCTGGACCAGCTGAAGGACGTGGCCAAGGGCTGGGATATCCGCTACACGCCGGACCCGAAGCCGGAAGCCGGCCTGTTCTTCCGCTCCGATCACTTCCCGTTCGCCAAGCGTGGCGTGCCGGCGCTGTCCTGGTCGGCGGGCCAGGACTGGGTGGACGGCGGCGTGGCCGCAGGCAAGAAGGCGTCCGAGGACTACACCGCCAAGCGCTACCACCAGCAGGGTGACGAGTGGCAGCCGGATTGGGTGTTCGCCGGTGCCGCCCGCGACCTGGAAGTGCTGTACACGCTGGGCAACCAGTTGGCCAATTCGCGCAGCTGGCCGAACTGGAGCCGGGACGAGTCGTTCCGCGCCGTGCGTGACGCCAGCGCCGACCAGCGCAAATAACGGCGTTCGGTAGTGCCGGCCGCTGGCCGGCATTGCCCCTCCGGGGAAACGCCGGGCCATGCCCGGCATTTCCGTAGCGGCTTCCATCCCCGGATTCCGGCCCTTCGTCGCAGCCCGCTTGTTTGCCCGGCGGGCCGCCCTATGCTCGGCTCACCCCCTTCCTCCAAGGCGCCGCCGTGTTCGCCAGCCTCTCTCTGATGTTCCGTCACCTGCTGGCCTGGGCTGCGGCGCTGTTCGTCGCCGGCATGGTCTGGAGCGGCATCTTCAGCGGCATGAACGACGGCCCGGGCTGGGTCTTCGGCCTGCTGGCGATGTTCCTGATGATCTCCGCGCTGGGCAGCGCGATCACCCATATACGCCGGGTGTGGCTGGTTGCCGGACGACTGGATTCGACCACGTTGTCCGGGCGCCAGCGCCGCCAGGTGGAACTGCCGATGGATGCCGGCCAGGCCTACGCCGTGGTGGAAGCGGCAATCGCCGAGCTGCCGCGTGTCGAAGACGTTGAGAGTTCGGCCGGCAGCCTGCAGGTGCGCGCTTACGTTCGCCGGGTCGACCTCTGGAATGGCCGCCAGCCCTCGCGCTGGAACCTGCCGGCGCGGCTGGCGATCAAGCGCAACAGCGTGCTGGCCACGGTCACGCCAGGGCAGGGCACCAGCACCGTCACCCTGCTGTTTGAACCGGATGCGGGCTGGTGGGCCGACCTGCTGGCGCTGGACGAGGGCAGCAACTTCGAGAACGCCGAAGCGGTCACCCGTGCGATCAGCCGCCGCGTGGCCGACCAGCGTCGCGATGAGCAGGCCGCCGCCGAACAGACCCAGGTGGAGAAGGAGCTGTCGGTGGCGCGCTTGAATCTGCTGCACGCGCAGGTGGAACCGCACTTCCTGTACAACACGCTGGCCAACGCGCAGGTGCTGACCCGCACCGACCCGGCGCGTGCCGAGCAGATGCTGGGCCACCTGATCCAGTACCTGCGCAGCTCGTTGCCGCAGGTGGACGAATCGGTGTCCACGCTGGGCGTGGAGCTGGAGCGCACCCGCGCCTACCTGGAGATTCTGCGCATCCGCATGGGCGCGCGGCTGGCGGTGGAAGTGCAGGTGCCCAACGAACTGCACGGCGTGCACCTGCCGGCGATGGCGCTGCAGACGCTGGTGGAGAACGCGATCAAGCATGGCCTGGAACCCAAGCCCGGCGGTGGCACGATCTGGATCCTGGCGCGTGGCTTTGATGACCATGTGACCGTGACCGTGGCCGACGATGGCCTCGGCTTCGGCCAGGGCACCAGCGGCACCGGCATCGGCCTGAAGAATCTGCGCGAGCGCCTGCGCCTGACCTGCGGCGAGCAGGCCGGTGTGGCGATCGTCGCCAACTTCCCCAGCGGCGTGGCCGCGACCATGACCCTGCCGCAGTCGAACAAGGAGCGCAGCCATGCCGCTTGAAGCGCTGATTGCTGAAGATGAAGAACTGCTCCGGCACTCACTGGTGGAACAGCTGCGCCGGCTGTGGCCGGACTTGAGGCTGGTGGCCGAGTGCGAGGATGGCGCCAGTGCGCTGGAACAGTTGGCCGAGAAACAGCCGGACATTGCCTTCCTCGATATCCGCATGCCCGGCATCAGTGGTATCGAGGTGGCGCGTTCGCTGTCCGAGCTGAGTCCGCGTACCCAGGTGGTATTCGTCACCGCCTACGACCAGTACGCCATCGACGCGTTCGAGCAGGGCGCGATGGATTACCTGCTGAAGCCGGTCAGCGACGAGCGCCTGCTGGCCACGCGCGAACGCATCCTGTCGCGGCTGCCATCAACGCGCCAGGACGATGCCGTGCTCGAACGTCTGCTGCAGCGGCTGGGGCCATCGCAGGGCGCTGCCGAGCGCCCCCCCTTGGCCTGGATCACCGCCAGCAACGGCCGCGAGACGCAGCTGATCATGCTGGAGGACGTGGCCTATTTCCGCGCCGACAACAAGTACACCACCGTGGTGACCGCGGCCGGTGAGAGCCTGCTGCGCACGCCGTTGCGCGAACTGCTGGACGTGCTCGATCCGCAGCACTTCCGCCAGATCCATCGCTCGACCATCGTCAACATGAAGGCGGTGGCGGCGGTCAGCCGCGACGATACCGGCCGCGGTGTACTGCGCCTGCGTGGGCGTGCCGAGACGCTGGTGGTCAGCCAACCATTCATGAGCCTGTTCCGCGGCATGTAGCCACGCCGCACCTTCCGCTACCAGGAGCATTGCATGCGTTTTTTCCTGCTCGTAGGCCTCGCCGCATTGGCAATTTCCGGTTGCCAGAAGTCCACAGAAACCGCGATCACCCGCACCACTGCCAATGGAGTGGACACGCTGTACAGCAAGCGCACGGTAGTGGAGGGCGTGGCGCGTTTCGAGTGCATGGCCAGCCGCAGCGGTCAGTGCCATTACCTGGTGCTGGATCCGGCCTGTCGTCCTGACGCCGCCTGTGCGAAAGCGCCGATACGGTCGTTCGCGTTGGCGGCCGGCACCACCCGGGAGTTCAGTGACCTGCCGAAGGGCTTCGCCCAATGCGTCAGCGAAGAACCGATAGAACAATGCCACCGTGAGTGACCACGGTGGCATTGTGGCCCCCCCCCGCTTCCCTGAAGGGTCAGTAGGCAGGCTGCAGTGTCAGGTCATGGTGGTGCTCGTTCTCGCCGACATGGTTGAGGCGACCGACCAGTTCTGAGTGCTGCTTCATGCGCCCGATCTCGGTCATGATGCGGATGTCCTCATGGCGCAGTTCGCGCCTGGCGGTGACCGCCTGCTTGTAGTCCAGCACTTCCGGATAGTGCTCGGCCAACTCCAGCGCCTCGGCCACGTGCTCGACGCTGTCGGCCTTGGAGCTGATGCGGGCGCGGCTGTTGAACGCCTTCATCCAACGTTCGAAACCGGCCTGCTGATCGAACATGTTGGCCATGAACCAGATCACGAACAGAATCGAGACCCACGAGCCGAACACAACTACCACGCGGGTGAACGTGATATGGAAGTCGTCACGCCACAGGTAGTTGGCAATCAGGCCAAGAATCAGCAGCGAGGCTGCCTGCCAGCCGACGATCGAGGCGATCAGCCATTGGCACTTGGCCTGCGCCAGCACCGCCACTTCATCGCGGATCTGCTGCTCGCTGAGATTGCGCCAATGCGCAACCTGTTTGTCGAACGGGCTGCTGTAGAGCTCGTTGTCGCGAAGCAGAATTCCCAAACCCTTGAACAAAGCAATCATGGCTGGCTCCTTGTGGAACGTGCGTCGATCAGCGTTGGACGGTGTGGCGGGTTCAGTTCTAGCACTTCCAGCGAGCCGTGCAATGGGCGCAATGCCTAGCGGCGTAAGGGTTTTGTCTGAATGGGTGAATGTTGGTGCACTGCAGCATCACGACCGCAGCCTGCGACAGGATGTCGCAGGGTGAAACGTGCTGCGGCCGCACATGAAACCGTAGCTGAGCGCGGAGGCTCGCCGTCGGCGTCGTGATCGACCAGAATCGGGGCCGACCGCGCAAGGCGTGGCCGTTCTTCCGCCTTTCCTGGACCTGTGATGCCGGCTTTGCTGCAGCGACTCTCCCGCCCCGTGACCGCGCCGATCCGGCGCTGGGTCCTGGAGGCCTTCCCGCGTGGCCAGAGCGGCATCGATTACGACCACCCGCTGGGTGACCCGGGCTGGTTCGGCCCGGACAGCGTCACCTGGCGACTGCATGCGGAATTCCCGTCGATGCTGGCCGGTGGCCTGTGCGCGCTGATGCTGCAGACCCTGCACCCGCGCGCGTTGGCCGGAGTCTACGACCATTCCAACTTCCGCCAGGACCTGGTGGGACGCCTGCGCCGCACCACCGCCTTCGTTGCCGGCACCAGCTATGCGCCTGCCGGCGAAGTGGAGACGCTGGTGGCGAAGGTACGCCGCATCCATGCGCAGATCCGCGGCCAGACCGCGCAGGGCGAGGCCTATGCCGCTGATGATCCGCAACTGCTGACCTGGGTGCACGTGACGGAAGCGTTTGGTTTCCTGCAGGGCTTCCGTCGGTACGGACGCGAGGTGCCGGCGCACATCGCCGATCGTTACTATGACGAATACCGCTGCGTGGCCGAGGCACTGGGTGCGGTGGATGTGCCCCGCAGTGAGGCGGAAGTGGCGGCGTACTTCTGCGCGCGGCAACCGGAACTGCGTGTGGATGAGCGCTCGCGCGAAGTGCTGGAGGTGTTGTCCGGCGTGCGCTTGCCGGTACCGGTGCCGGGGCTGTCGCGCGAAGTGTTCCTCGGCGCCGGTGCGGCGCTGCTGCCGGACTGGGCCGACGGCATGCTGGAACGCAATGCCCGCCAGCGTGCGCAGGCGGGCGCGTCGGCGAAGCTGATGCAGGGCATGGCGCCGCTGTTCCGCCGCGCACTGCCCGATGGTCTCGCCAGCCGCGCCTGCACGCGCATGGGCGTGCCGGTGTCGGTGTTGCGCGAGTGGCCCACCGCTCCCCGGTAGGTGCCAACCTTGGTTGGCACGCAGTTCGCACGGTGCCGCAGAAGCGCCAACCAAGGTTGGCCTCCACCAGAGCGGATGCCGCCGTAGATCCACGCCATGCGTGGATGGGCGTCACCCGGCCGACTTCAACCCACGCAACAGCATCTCCAGCGCCGCCGTCGCCTGCTGCAGGCGCGCGTCGCCATCCTCGCCCTCTGCAATCCAGAACGCGGCCTCGGCCAGGCTGCCGTAGATCAGCGACGCCAGCGCCTGCGCATCCACCGGCGCAACCATGCCTTGGGCAACCAGATGTTCGATCAGGTGCTGCATCGAGTGCACGCAGTGGCGCTGCGATTCCGGTGAGGCGCCACCCAGCACTGCACGCGCATCGCGCAGCACGATTCGCTGGATCTCCGGCTCCAGCGCCATCTCAAGATAGGCACGACAACGCTGCACGAAGCCCTCCCAGGCATCGTCGGCGGTATCACTGATCGCCTGCAGGCGCTGGTCGGTCTCGGCATCGAGCTGGGCGACGACCGCCGCCAGCAGCCCCTTCTTGTCGCCGAAGTGGTGGTACAGCGCGCCGCGGGTCAGCCCGGCCTGGGCGGTCAGATCGTCCATGGAGGTGGCGGCATAGCCATGCGCGCTGAACACCCGGCGGGCGGTGGCCAGCAGGGTGGCGCGGGTTTCTTCCATCTCGGCGCGGGTACGACGAACCATCCGGAGCTCCTTACATACACAGTGCATGATTATTTACATACGGCGCGTATGAATGTAGCCTCTTATTCATACGCTCTGTATGTATTGTCGTGGCGCCCCGTGCGCCAGGCAAGTCGCTGCCCTGGAGAACCTGATGGCCACCCCCTATCGCGACCTGTTCGCGGCCCCCGGCACCGCCGGCCTCGCCCTGGCCGGGCTGCTGGCACGCCTGCCGCTGCCGATGACCGGTATCGGCATCATCACCCTGCTGTCCCAGCTGCGCGGCAGCTATGCCTTGGCCGGTGCGGTGTCGGCCACCTTCGTGCTGACCTACGCGCTGCTGTCGCCGCAGGTGTCGCGCTGGGTCGACCGGCACGGGCAGGGCCGGGTGCTGCCGTGGGCCACGGCGGTCAGTGCGGCCGGTCTGCTGTTGCTGCTCGCGTGCACGCTGCTGGCCGCGCCGGACTGGACGCTGTTCATTGCGGCGATGCTGGCCGGTTGCATGCCCAGCGTGTCGGCGATGGTGCGCGCGCGCTGGACCGCGATCCATCGCGGACGCCCGCAGCTGCAGACCGCGTACTCGCTGGAGACCGTGTTCGACGAGGTGACCTTCATCGTCGGGCCACCGTTGTCAGTCGGATTGTCGGTGACGGTATGGCCACAGGCCGGCGTACTGGCGGCCGCCCTGCTGCTGGTGGTTGGCGTCGCTGCACTGGTGCTGCAGCGGGGCACCGAGCCGCCGCTGCAGCAGCACGAAGGTGCAACATCCCCGCGCTCGCTGCTGCGGCGCACGGAGATCCGCCTGCTGGCGTTGCTGATGCTGGCGATGGGCGTGATTGTCGGTACGGTCGACATCACCAGCGTGGCCTTCGCCGAACAGCGGGGGCAGCCGCTAGCCGCCAGCGCGGTGCTGTCGGCCTATGCGCTGGGCAGCTGCGCAGCGGGCCTGCTGTTCGGTGCGCTGAAGCTGCAGGCACCATTACAGCGCCTGTTGCTGATCGGAGCAGCGGCCACCGCACTGACCACGTTGCCACTGCTGTGGGTCGGCAACCTGCCGGCGCTGGCCGTTGCCGTGCTGCTTGCCGGAGCGTTCTTCGCGCCGACGATGATCGTGGCGATGTCGCTGGTCGAACAGCGCGTACCCGAATCGCGCCTGACCGAGGGCATGACCTGGTTGCTGGCCGGATTGAACATCGGCGTGGCGCTGGGCGCGGCGCTGTCCGGGCAGCGTGTCGATGCGGGGGGCGTGCGCAGCGGCTTTGTCGTTGCGCTGGTCGCAGGCGGTGGTGTGGTGCTGTCCGCCGTGCTCGCGCATCGTGCGCTGCGCCCGTCTGCGGCGCCCACATCCCCTGAAGGAATCATCCCGTGAGCGCTTCATCGCCTGCGCACGCCGCGCCCGTGCCTCGTCATCCGTGGTGGGCGATTTCCGCCATCGGCCTCGCCACGTTCTCGGTGGTCACCACCGAAATGCTGCCGGTGGGCCTGCTGACTCCGATTGCCGAAAGCCTCGGCGCTTCCACCGGCACCGCCGGCCTGATGATCTCGCTGCCGGCACTGCTGGCGGCACTGTTCGCACCGCTGGTGGTGATCGCGGCTGGTGGCATCGATCGTCGTCGCATCCTGTGTGCGTTGCTGGGGCTGCTGCTGGCCGCCAACCTTGCGTCGGCGCTGGCACCAGGCATCGGCTGGCTGCTGGCCGCGCGAGTGCTGGTGGGGTTCTGCATGGGCGGCATCTGGGCCATCGCCGGTGGGCTGGCAGCGCGCCTGGTACCTGCGCAGCGCATCGGCCTGGCCACCTCGATCATCTTCGGAGGCGTGGCCGCGGCATCGGTGCTGGGCGTTCCGCTGGGCGCGCTGATCGGAGATGCATTGGGTTGGCGCAGCGCGTTCGTGGCGATGGCGTTGTTCAGTGCGGCGGTGATGCTGCTGCATCTGCGGGTGGTGCCTGCGTTGCCAGTCAGTACATCCGTACGGCCGCAGCAGTTCGTGCAGCAGCTTGGCCACCGTGGCCTGCAACGCGGGCTGTGGCTGACCCTGCTGCTGGTAGCCGGGCACTTCGTTGCCTTTACCTACGTGAGGCCGCTGCTGACGTCTGTATCGAGCATGGATGCGTCGTGGATCGGCGCGTTGTTGTTCGCCTATGGTTTGGCTGGCATTGCGGGCAACTTCATCGCGGGGCCGCTGGCTGCGCGCCATCCGCGCGGTACGTTGCTGGCGATCGCGTCTGGCCTGCTGCTGACGCCTCTGCTGTTCCTGTGGGTGGGAAGCACACCGTCCGCTGGCATCGCGGTGCTGCTGCTGTGGGGCCTTGCCTATGGCGGTGTGTCGGTGGGCCTGATGAGCTGGATGATGAGAGCGGTGCCGCAGGCCGTGGAGGTCGCCACCGCGTTGTATGTGGGTGTGTTCAACATCGGCATCGCAATGGGCGCGTGGAGCGGGGGACGACTGCTGGATGGCGTGGGCCTGCATGCGAATCTGTTGGCCGCGGCCGGGCTTGCCATGGTCGCCACGCTGGTGATTGCCACCACCCGCCGGTAGATCCACGCCATGCGTGGATGGTTTGCAGGCTTGTAGGCCTGCAGATATGCCGACCAACGTCGGCATCCACCCGAGCGGGGCATTCGCCAACCAAGGTTGGCCGTTGCCCGGAAATGAAACGGGCGCCTTGCGGCGCCCGTTCGCGTTACATCACCACACCTTGACCCGCTTGTCCGGGGCCAGGTACAGCTTCTGGCCTTCCTTCACTTCGAACGCCGGATACCAGGCGTCGATGTTGCGTACGGTCAGTGCGCGGAACTGGCCCGGTGCATGCACATCGGTCAGCAGCGAGTTGCGCAGCGCCTGCTCGCGGCTCTTGCTGCGCCACGCCTGGGCGAAGCCGAGGAAGAAGCGCTGGTCCGGGGTGAAGCCTTCCAGGGTCTGGCCCGGCTTGCCTTGCAGCGACAGCTGGTAGGCGTCGTAGGCGGTGCCCAGGCCGGCCACGTCGGCGATGTTCTCGCCCAGGGTCAGCTTGCCGTTCACATGCACGCCCGGGAACGGTTCGTAGCTGCTGAACTGTGCAGCCAGCGCATCACCGGCCGCGTTGAACTGCTTCAGGTCCTCGGCGGTCCACCAGTTGTGCAGCTTGCCGGTCTCGTCGAACAGCGCGCCGGCGTTGTCGAAGCCGTGGCTGATCTCGTGGCCGATCACCGCGCCGATCGCACCGTAGTTCACCGCATCGTCGGCGGCGCCATCGAAGAACGGCGGCTGCAGGATCGCGGCCGGGAACACCAGGCGGTTTTCCAGCGGCACGTTCATCGCATTGATGGTCTGCGGCAGCATCGCCCACTCGCTGTGGTCGACCGGCTTGCCCAGCTTGGCGATGTTGCGCTGGTACTCGAACAGTTCAGCGCGCTGTGCATTGCCCAGTGCGTCATCGCGGCGGATCTCCAGGCCGGTGTAGTCGCGCCACTTCTCCGGATACCCCATGCCCACGGTCAGGCCGGCCACCTTGGCCTTGGCATGCGCCTTGGTCTGCGGCGACATCCACGACAGCGCATCGATGCGCTTGGCGAAGGCGGCGATGATGTTCTTCGCCATCTCGTCCGCGCGCTCCTTCGTCTTGGCGTCGAAGTGCTTCTCGACATAGCGCTTGCCGATGGCTTCGCCGACCGCATGGTTGGCGTCATCCACGGCGCGCTTCCAGCGGTCGCTCTGCTGCGGCGTGCCGCTCAGCGCGGTGCCATGGAAGGCGAAGCGGGCATCGGCGAACTTCTTCGGCAGGTAGGCGGCAGCGCGGTCCAGCGCGTGGAAGGCCAAGTAGTCCTTCCAGGCGTCCAGCGGCTCGGTGGCGACCAGCCTGGAAAGGCCGGCTACGGCCTTGGGCTGCCACACGATGAAGTCCTGCTGGTTGCCCAGCGCGGCTGCATCGAGGAAGGCGTTCCAGTCCATGCCCGGCGCCTTGGCATTGAAGTCGGCCTGGGTCCAGGGGTTGGCACCCTTGGTCACGTCGTTGGTTTCTTCCTGGGTGGCATGCGCCTGCGCGATCTTGGTCTCCAGCGCGAGGATGCGCTGTGCCTTGCCGGCCGGGTCGGCCACGCCGGCCAGCTGCAGCATCTGCGCGATGTAGGCCTGGTACTGCTTGCGCAGCTCGGCCATGCGGCCGCCGCCCAGGTAGAAATCACGGTCCGGCATGCCCAGGCCACCCTGCACCAGATAGGGTGCGGTGCGGTCCGGCTGCAGCATGTCCACCGACACCCACAGGCCGAACAGGCGGTCGGTGTAGAAATTGGTGGCGTTGAGCAGGTCGACGTCGGCACGCATTTCGCCGCCGAGGGTGCGGGCCAGGCCGGCCTTGTCGGTGATGGCCTCGATGGCCTTCAGCTGCGGCTGCACCGGTGCGATGCCGTGCTGCTCGATGCCGGCCTCGTCCATGTAAGCCGCGTAGTAGTCGCCGATCAGCTTGTCGTCACCGCTGGCCTGGGTGTTGCCGGCGGCGCCTTCGAGAATGGCGCGGGTGTCGGCCAGGGTCTTCTCGGCGATGACGTTGAAGCTGCCGAAGCGCGAGCGGTCGGCCGGGATCTCGGTGTTCTTGACCCAGGTGCCGTTGGCGAAACCGAAGAAGTCATCGCCGGCGGCAATGCTGCGGTCCATGCCGCTGGCATCAAAGCCGAAGCTGCCCAGCATCGGCTTGGCCGCAGCGGGCGCGGCATCGGCCGGCGCGGCGGTGCCGGCTGCCGGTTCGGCCGGACGGTCGCAGGCGGCCAGGGACAGGCTGGCAACGATGGCCAGTGCCAGGGTGGGACGGCGCAGCTTGGACATGGACTTCTCTTGCAGCGGAAAACGCCAAGTCTAATCCGGCCCGGCCCGGCCCGCCGTCCCAAGGGGCCGCCGGTCCTGTGCAGGATCTGGCTGAACGCGCGGAAACGATCTTCACGCCGTCACCGGCGTGGTGCATGCTGGCCACAGGAGCCCTGCGCGGACACGGGGAGGTAGCCATGGCGGGGCGGGTCAGGCGTCAAGAATGGCGTCCGCCGGCCGTTGAGGTCGGGGACGTGGAGGATTCGTTCGCGCATGAAGCCAGCCGACAGCACAAGGAAGATCAACCGATGCCCGCGCTGAAACGGGCGTTGGCCCGGCCGCTGCGCGCCATTACCTGGGGCGGAGTGCTGCTGGGCGTGTTGCTGGTGGCTGGCCTGGCCATCATGCTGATCAACGACCACCAGCGCCGGCTGGAGGCCGCGCAGCGCCAGAGCCGCGCGTTGGCGGTGGGCAGCGAGCGTCTGCTGGCGCTTGAGCTGCGCAACCTTGAGCGGGCGATGTCCGGCATCGCAGCCGACGCCGCCGAACTGTTCCGCAGCGTGCCCGCACAGGCCCCGGCACTGCTGGATGCCTCGATCGACGGCGTGCTGCGCCGCCATGCCGAACTGCACAGCATTGTCGTGCTTGATCGCCATGGCCGCTCGATCACCACCGGCAAGGGCGATCTGAACCTGCCGTTGTGGACCGACCCGCAACGCCGTGGCCACGGCAGCGCGCTGTACATCGGCCCACCCCAGCGCGCCAGCAACGATGGCTGGGTGGTGCCGCTGGCGCTGCCGATGACGGGCGACCGCTGGCTGCTGGCACGGCTGCGCTGCGGTGAGCTGCAGCGCATCATCGGTGGCCTCGATGTTGGCCCCAACGGACTGGTCTCGATCAGCGACGCGGAAGGCTACATGCTGGCCCGCGTGCCCGACCCACATGGCACGGTCGGCCGCCGCTACGATCTGCCGCGCCGCGACCTGCTCGGCAAGCGGGCGGTGGTCGAGCTGGGCAGCCTGCCGGGCGCAGTGGATGGGGTGCCGCGCATCATCACCATCAGCACGCTGGAGCGCAGTCCGCTGGCGGTGCAGGTCGGGTTGGCCGACGAGGACGTGCTGGCACCCTGGTGGCCGTACCTGCAGGCGTCGGTGGCGATCGTGCTGGCCTACATCGTGGTGCTGCTGGTGCTGCTGTATGCCGTGCGCCGCAGTACCCGCCGCCAGCAGTCGATGGCCGAGGAACTGAAGGCGGGCCACGCCGAGCTGCGCCTGGCCCACCAGGTGGGCCGCATCTGCACCTGGTATGTGGACGAGGACGCCGCGCTGCTGCGCTGGTCGCCACTGGCCCGCGAGATTTTCGGCGTGCAGACCGATGCGCTGCCCGTAGCGGACTTCTTCGCACGCGTGCACCGCGATGATGCCGCACGGCTGCAGCAGGCCTTCGACCAGGCGTTCGCCGGCGGTGCGGTACTCGACGAGGTCTTCCGCCTGGTGCTGCCCGGTGGCCAGGTGCGCTGGGTTGGCGCGCGTGGGCAGCGGGTGGAAGTGGCCGACAGCGAGCGGCGCATGATCGGTGCGCTGAGCGATCTGACCGAGCGTTACCAGGCCCGCGAGCAGATGAGCGAAGTGGAGCGCCGTTTCCGCCTGCTGTTCGACCGCAACCCCGCGCCGTTCTGGGTGTTCGATCCGGACACGCTGCGCTTCATCGAGGTCAACGATGCGGCCGTGCGCCAGTATGGCTTCAGCCGCGAAGAGTTCCTGGCGATGAGCATCCTCGACATCCGCCCGCGCGAAGGCTGGGACGAGGTGAAGGGTGCGATCGCCAAGGCCCGTGTCGGCGAACTGCAGGACGCCACCGTGCGCCTGCACCGGCGCAAGGACGGCAGCGTGTTCGAAGTGCGCGCCCATCTGTCCCGGCTCGATTTCGATGGCCAGCCTGCGTGCCTGGTGCTGGCCGAGGATGTCAGCGAGCGGCTGGCCTACGAACGTGACCTGGCCTACCAGGCGCGGCACAACCCGGCCACCGGCCTGCTCAACGTGCGCGCGTTGACCGAGCAGCTGGACGAGCAGGAAGCGGGCTACACCATCGCCTTCGTGCAGCTGCGCGGCCTGCAGCTGGTGGCCGATACGCTGGGCCGCGAGATTGGCGATGCGGTGCTGCAGTCGATGGCGACCCGGCTCGGTGGCCTGGGCGCGCGATGTGGCACGCTGGCGTTCCAGCCGGCGGAGGACTTCGTGTTCGCCATCGGGGACGAGCACGATACCCAGCGCGTGCTGGACGATCTGCTGCAGATCGTGTCGGCACCGATGCGGGGCAAGGATTCGCTGCACCAGTTCGAGCCGCGCATCGGTGTGGCCGTGCATGTGCCGGGTGATGGCCACTCGGCCGAGCAGGTGATCGGCATGGCTGCGCAGGCCGCACACGCCGCGCGCGCCGAGGGCAACGTGGTGGTCTGGTTCGACGCGGCGGTGACCACGCGCCTGGCCGATCGCCTGCGTCTGGCCGGGCGCATCCACGCCGCCATCGACAACGAGTTCCAGCTGTACTTCCAGCCGATCCGGCACGCCAGCGATGGCAGCCCGGCGGCATTGGAGGCGCTGCTGCGCTGGCCACAGGCCGATGGCAGCTTCATTCCGCCCAACGAGTTCATCCAGCTGTGCGAGGAGACCGGTTTGATCCTGGCGCTGGGCCGCTGGGTGATCCGCGCGGCGGCCAAGGCGCAGCGGCGGCTGGTCGAGGCCGGCTGGGGCGAGCTGCCGATCGCGGTCAACGTGTCTGCCGTGCAGTTCTTCAACAGCGACCTGGTGGCCGAGTTCACCCGCGCCCAGCAGGAGTTCGGCCTGGCCCGCGGGGCACTGCACGTGGAGCTGACCGAAAGCAGCCTGATGCGCAAGCCGGCGCAGGCGATGCAGACCATGCAGCGCCTGCACGAGCAGGGCATCAGTGTGTCGCTGGATGACTTCGGCACCGGCTATTCCAGCATGTCCTACCTGCAGCACCTGCCGCTGGACATCCTGAAGATCGACCGCAGTTTTGTTGCCGATGTGGAAACCAATCCACGCAATGCCTCGATCTGCCGCGCGCTGTTGTCGCTGGGCCACAGCATGGGCCTGACCATCATCGCCGAAGGCGTGGAAACGCCGGGGCAGCTGGACTGGCTGGCTGCGCACGGTTGCGACCAGGTGCAGGGTTACCTGCTGGGGCGGCCGGCACCGCTGGAACGGATCATCGACGCGCTGGATGAGGTGGTGGCCTAACTGGTAGTGCCAGGCTCGGCTACACCCCGGCCTCCACCAGATGGTCGATGAAACTGCGCACCTTCGGCGCGAGGTGGCTGCGGCTGGTGTAGACCGCGAAGATGCCGATCGGCGAGGCCTCCCACTCCGGCAGCACGCGCACCAGACGACCATCGGCCAGCGCGTCTTCCAGCAGGAAGTCCGGCTGCAGGATCACGCCCATGCCGGCGATCGCGGCTTCGCGCAACACGTCGCCGTTGTTGGCGTGCAGCAGGCTGCTCACTGCCACCTTCACTTCACCGCCCGGTCCCTGCAACGGCCAGTTGTTGCCGGCGGCCCAGTAGCTGTAGCTCAGGCACGCGTGTTCCTGCAGGTCCTGCGGGGTCTGCGGGGTGCCGTGTGCGGCGAGGTAGGACGGCGCGGCGCACAGGCTCACCCGCGATTCGCCCAGGCGGCGTGCGATCAGCGTGGGGCTGGGCTCGCGGGTGATGCGGATGGCCACGTC
This sequence comes from Stenotrophomonas africana, assembly GCF_013004645.1. Taxonomy (GTDB): domain Bacteria; phylum Pseudomonadota; class Gammaproteobacteria; order Xanthomonadales; family Xanthomonadaceae; genus Stenotrophomonas; species Stenotrophomonas africana. The sequence continues at coordinate 95,074 of NZ_JABEME010000004.1, forward strand.
GTAGCCTTCCTCGACCATGTCCACCAGGCGGTCGGACAGGGCCAGGTCCAGTTCCACCTGCGGGAAGCGTTCGCGGTAGCTGGCCAGCAACGGGCCGAGGCGGGCGATGCCCCAGCTGACCGGTGCGTTGATGCGCAGCGTGCCCGAGGGTTCCAGCGCCTGCGCGCCGATGCTGGCCTCCAGTGCGTCGAACTCGGCCAGCAGGCGCACGCACTGGGCGTAGTAGGCGGCGCCGGCACTGGTCGGGCTGACCCGGCGCGTGGTGCGGTGGAGCAGGCGGGTCGACAGGCGCTTTTCCAGTGCGGCGACCTGGCGGGTGACGCCGGCGGTGGACATGTCCAGGGCCTGGGCGGCGGCACTGAAGCCGTTGCGCTCGACCACCGCCACGAACACGCGCATCGCCTCGAGGGTGTCCATTGTTGCGCCTTCTGAAATAAATACGGTCAAACGATCGTATTTATCGGCCCGTAAAGGCGCAATAACCTGTGCCCATTCCCTTCAAGGTGCTTTCCGATGCACGCCACGACCCCTCCTGTTTCGCCGCTGGCGCCGTATGGCGCCACCCTGCTGCGCCTGGCCCTGGGCATGCTGTTCCTGGTCCATGCGCTGACCAAGCTGCTGGTGTTCACCCCGGCCGGTACGGCGGCGTTCTTCGAGTCGCTGGGGCTGCCCGGCGTGCTTGGCTACGTCACCATCGGCGTCGAGCTGGTGATCACTGCCGCGCTGCTGCTGGGCGTCTACGCGCGCTGGGTGGGCCTGGTCGGCGTGCCGCTGCTGCTGGGCACCATCGTCACCGTGCACGGCGCCAACGGCTTCGGTTTCGCCAATGCTGGCGGCGGCTGGGAATACCCGGCGTTCTGGGCGCTGGCGCTGGTGGTGCTGTTCCTGGTTGGCGACGGCAAGTGGACCCTGCGTTCGCGCTGATCGCCGCCTGATCCTGCAACTGGAGAATTCCATGTCCCGCCTGCCTTCGCTGTACATCTCCCATGGTTCGCCGATGACTGCCCTGCATCCGGGCCAGGTCGGCGTGCGCCTGGCCGAGCTGGCGCGCGACCTGCCCACGCCGCGCGCCATCGTGATGGCCTCGGCGCACTGGCTGGGCCGGCAGCCGCTGGTCGGGGCGCATCCGCAGCCGCCAACCATCCACGATTTCGGCGGCTTCCCGCGCGCGCTGTTCGAACTGCAGTACCCGGCGCCGGGTGACCCGGCGCTGGCCGAAGAGGTGGCCGGCCGCATCGCTGCCGCCGGCCTGCCGGTGGCGCTCGACCCGCAGCGTGGCCTGGACCACGGTGCGTGGGTGCCGCTGCGGCTGTTGCGCCCGCAGGCCGACATCCCGGTGGTGCCGGTGTCGATCCAGCCGCTGCTCGGCCCCGAGCATCAGTTCGCGCTGGGCCGCGCGCTGGCGCCGCTGCGCGAACAGGGCGTGCTGCTGGTCGGCTCCGGCAGCATCACCCACAACCTGCACGACTGGGGCGACTACCAGGACGGCAAGGAAGCGCCGTACGTGCGGCCCTTCATCGAATGGGTAGAGCAGCGCCTGGCCGCTGATGACCGTCAGGCGCTGCTGGATTACCGCCGGCAGGCGCCGTTCGCCGAACGTGCGCACCCGACCGACGAGCACCTGCTGCCGCTGTTCTTCGCGATGGGCGCGGCGGGCGAGGGCGGCTTCGGTGCGCGTCGCATCGATGCCGGCATCGACGCTGGCTTCCTGGCCATGGACCTGTACCGCTTCGACGGGGCATGAGCCGGGGCTGACGCGCGACGGCCCCGGCCGTCGCGGTCGTGGCCGCATGTGGTAGTTTTTTCCGGGTTTCCGGCGCTGGCCTTCAAGCCTCCCCGCGCGCCGCTTCCTGGAAGAAGCATGCATACCATTGAAGTCGTCCTGGCGATGCTGGTGGCCGTTGTCGCCAGCGGCTACCTGGTTCGCGTCCTGCCGTTTTCGTTGCCGCTGCCGCTGGTGCAGATCGGCCTGGGCGCGGTCATCGCCGGGGTGTTCAACCGCGGCCACGCGCTGGAGCCGGAGGTGTTCTTCCTGCTGTTCCTGCCGCCGCTGCTGTTCCTGGATGGCTGGCGCATTCCCAAGCAGGGCCTGTTCCGCGACAAGGGCGCGATCCTCGAGCTGGCCTTCGGCCTGGTGGTGTTCACCGTCATCGGCGCCGGCTTCCTGATCCACTGGCTGATTCCGGTGATGCCGCTGGCGGTGTGCTTCGCGCTGGCCGCGATCGTGTCACCGACCGATCCGGTGGCAGTGGGTGCGATCGCGTCCAAGGCGCCGATTCCCAAGCGCCTGATGCACATCCTCGAGGGCGAGTCGCTGCTGAACGATGCGTCCGGCCTGGTCTGCTTCCGCTTCGCAGTGGCGGCGGTGATGACAGGGACCTTCTCGCTGGCCACGGCCTCGCTGACCTTCGTGTGGGTGGCGGTGGCGGGATTGGCGGTAGGCGTGGCGGTGACCCTGGGTGTGTCCACGTTCCAGCGCTGGCTGTGGCGCCGCTTCGGCGAAGAGCCGGGCGCGGCGATGCTGGTCAACCTGCTCATTCCGTTCGCGGCCTACCTGCTGGCCGAAGAGATCCATGCCTCGGGCATTCTGGCTGCGGTCGCCGCCGGTATCGCGATGAGCTATGTCGAGCTGACCGGCCGCGTCTCCGGCAGCATGCGTGTGCAGCGCGCCGGGGTCTGGAACATGCTGCAGTTCAGCTTCAACGGCATCATGTTCGTGCTGCTGGGCGAGCAGCTGCCGGGCATCGTCGAACGCGCCACCACCACCATGAACGAGAGCGGCCACCAGAGTGCGTGGTGGCTGCTGGTGTATGTGGTTGTGATCAATCTGGCACTGGTCGTACTGCGCCTGCTCTGGGTGTGGTTGTCGCTGCGCTGGAACCTGCTGCGCGCGCGCCGTCGCGGCCTGGAGCGGGGCGAGGCACCCAACTGGCGCATCGTGGTGGCGACCTCGGTGGCCGGCGTGCGCGGTGCGATCACCCTGGCTGGTGTGTTGACCCTGCCGCTGTTCCTGCCCGATGGCAGTGCGTTCCCGGCGCGTGACCTGGTGATCTTCCTGGCCGCGTCGGTCATCCTGTTCTCGCTGCTGGGCGCCAGCATCGCGCTGCCGCGGCTGTTGAAGGGCCTGCAGCTGCCGTCCGACTCGGGTGAACGCAAGGAAGAGGATCTGGCGCGCCGGCTGTCATCGAAGGCCGCACTGGCCGGGGTCGAACGCATGCGCCAGCAGCTGGTGATGAACCAGAACACCGAGAACGTGCAGCTCTACAACGACGCCGCCTCGCGGGTGAGCCTGCTCTACCAGCGCCACCTGGAGCGCGACAGTGATGGGCCCGACGTGGACCCGGAGAAGGTACGGCGCATGGAAATGGGCTACCGCCAGCTGCGCAGCGCCGGCCTCAATGCCGAGCGCGAGGAGCTGTTCCGGTTGACCCGGCGCGGGGTGATCTCCGATGAGATCTCGCGGCGCCTGATCCGCAACCTGGACCTGCTGGAATCGCGCAAGCGCGAATGACCGTGTACCCCGGGTGGGTGCGGACCTTGGTCCGCGTTGATCGGGGTCAGATCCCTTTCCGCAGGAAAGGGATCTGACCCCAGGATCCGGAAGCCGTGCTTATTCCGGCTTCTGGTCCAGGAAATACACCTCGACCTTGCCCTTGACCTTGATGGTCATCGGGTTGCCGCGGCGGTCGCGGGCCTTGCCGGCCTGCACGCGGATCCAGCCTTCGCTGACCGAGTATTCCTCGACGTTGTCGCGCTCGACGTCGTTGAAACGCACGCCGACGCCGCGCTCCAGCGCCTGCGCATCATGGAAGGGGCTGGCCGGGTTGATCGCCAGATGGTCGGGAGGGGTATCGCTCATCGCTTCATTCACAGTGACGGCCACCAAGGCCGGCTTCAGCGGCACAGGATAAACCGTAGAATGCCCGCCTGCCCCAGAGGACGTTCCGCCATGCCTGACAACAGCGACTATTTCGACTTCGAGGAAGACATCCACGACTTCGACGAAGACGGCTTCGAGGCGCGGGTCTGGAACCTGCTGGTACTGATCAACCCGGGCGACGAAGAGCTGGCCCTGCAGCAGTTCAACCGCTGGCGCGAGCACCTGGCCGAGGACGGGCAGCCGCTGGAGGCTGACAGCGACTGGCTGCCGGCCCTGTTCACGGCCATCGCCTGGCAGTCCGGTTTCGAGGTGGAACGTGATGACCTGGAATCGCTGCAGTCGGCGGTGAACGAGCTGTCGGCGCGCTTCAACCTGCAGCTGGACTGGGGCGGCGACCTGGATGACGAGGACTTCGCCGAAGACCTGGACGGCGTGCAGCTGATGTCCACCGCCTTCGACCGCCTGCGCGAGCACAACTACACGCTGTGGAGCGTGGATGCCGGCAGCGACGGTTTCACCGGCGTGATGGCGCTGACCCGCGACGATGACGCGATGCTGGCGCTGTGCTCGCTGCTGAACGTCGAAATCAGGCTGGGCAGCGACCCGTTCTGAGCGATGGGCCGATCCGCCGGGCACGACCCGGCGGGGACGATCTGCTGGGTGCGGCCTGACGGGGTGATCCGCTGGGGACGACCCGACCGGGTAGAGTCGACTGTTAGTCGACTATCGCGCGCAGCGCGGGGTTCTCGCGGCCGGATGGGAGAGCAGTCGACTAACAGTCGACTCTACCCTGTCGGTGCCGGTTGGTGTCCGGCGAACCCGCGACGTGGCCTACGGCCGGTACTGCGCCCTGGCGTTGGCAATCACCGATTTGACCAGGTCACGGTCGGTGTGCCGGGAAATCGCCCGCGCACCGAGCGCTATTGCCTGTGCGCGCAGCTCGGCAGTGACGTCGTAGTGAGCACCGCTGGCCTTGTTCTGGAAGGCCCGCGGGGGAATGCCGAGCTGCGCCGCCATCGCGTGCAGCTCGGCCAGGGTGTCGGCCATCAGGTGCGCCCAGCGCTGTCCGCGCCAGGGATGCACCGCGTCATCGACGTAGACCGTCACCGCCGCGGCCGGTTCAGGCCTGCGGCTTGCTGTCGCTGTCAGCGGCCGGGGCGGCCTCGGCAGCGGCTTCTTCGGCCGCGTCGCCTTCGACGGCTTCGCCTTCTTCGCCTTCAGCAGCGTCGACGCCTTCGAACTCGGCAACCAGCTTGTCCAGGTATTCGTCAGCGGTCTGCTCGGATTCGGCCGCCAGGGTGTCCAGCAGCTTCTGCAGCAGTTCGGAGTACTCCAGGTTGACCTTGCGGCCTTCCTTCTCCTGCACGTTGGCCAGGTGCTTGAGCATGGCCAGCATCGGCACCGGGTTCTCGGCGTTGCCCATGGTCTGGCCGCCGATCGCCAGCAGCCACTCACGGCCCTGCAGGCCGATGGCCGCGACCACCTGGCCGTCTTCGTTGGTCAGCACGGCATGGTTCTGCACCTGCTGCTGTGCGTTCAGGCGCAGGAACGGGCGCTTGGCCTGCTGCTTCTTGCGCTTGTCGCGCTTGGCCTTGGAGTTCTGGGACATGGGGTGGGATCACCTGGAAACGGAAAGACCGCCATTGTAGCGGGTGCGCCGGGGGATGCCCCTGGTGGGTGCGGACCAAGGTCCGCACCCACCGTCTACTTTGCCTCGCCCTGCGCGGCCTGCACGTCCGGGTCGGCGGTGGGCGCCGACAGCCCCACCTGCGGGCCGGCGCCGGCCAGTGCAGCGGCCTCGGCAGCCTGGGTCATCACCACGATGCTGATGCGGCGGTTGATCGGGTTCTGCGGGTCGGCCTTGTCGAACAGCACCGACGAAGACAGGCCGACCACGCGGGTGATCTTGCTGTCCTCCAGCCCGCCGTCCACCAGTGCGCGCCGTGCGGCATTGGCACGGTCGGCGCTCAGTTCCCAGTTGCCGTAGCCGCGTGCGGCGGAATAGGCGGTGATGTCGGTGTGTCCGGTCAGGCTGATCCGGTTCGGCACGTGGTTCAGGTAGTTGGCCAGCTCGTGCAGGATCTGCTGCGTATACGGCTTCAGCGTGGCGCTGCCGAGGTCGAACATCGGCCGGTTCTGCTTGTCCACGATCTGGATGCGCAGGCCTTCCGGGGTCAGGTCCAGCAGCAGCTGGTCCTTGAAGGGCTCCAGTGCCTGGCTCTTGCTGATCGCCTCCTGCAGTTCCTTCATCAGTGCTTCCAGCTGCTGCTTGTCGCGCTGCTGCTGGTCGACCGGCTGCGGCACCGCTTCCTTCTGGTTCTGGAAGGGATCGTTGCTGCTGCCCCGCGAGATGTCGGTGGCACCGCCGAGTTTGATCATCGAGGTGCTGGCGCCGCCCGGGCCGGCCATGCCGGGCGCCGGTGTGGCGTTCTGTCCGCTCAGCGGGCTGGGGTTGCGGAAGTACTCGGAAATGGCCGCCCGGTCGTTCTTGTTGGTGGTGGCCATCAGCCACAGCACCAGGAAGAACGCCATCATCGCGGTCACGAAGTCGGCATAGGCCACCTTCCACGAACCACCGTGATGGGCGGCGTGCCCGGCCTTCTTGACCCGACGGACGATGACGGTGGGCTTGGTCTCGGCCATGGCTTACTTGACCGTCTTCAGATGCTGCTCGAAATCGGAGAAGGCCGGACGCACGTTCGACGGCAGCGTCTTGCGGGCGAATTCCAGCGCGATCTTCGGGTTGTAGCCGCGCAGGCAGGCCAGCAGGGCGGTCTTCACCGATTCGTAGATGCGGCTGTCCTGCTCGGCGCGGGCCTCCATCGCGGCCGCCATCGGGCCGACGAAGCCGTAGCCCAGCAGGATGCCCAGGAAAGTACCGACCAGCGCGCCGGCCACGTGGCCACCGACCTCGACGATGTCGCCGCCGATCGAGCCCATGGTGATGACGATGCCCAGCACTGCAGCGACGATGCCGAAACCGGGCAGCCCGTCGGCGACCTTGGTCAGCACCTGCGACGGTGCCATGGCCTCGGCATGGTGTTTTTCCAGCTCCAGTTCCAGCAGCGGCTCCAGCTCATGTGGCTCGATGTTGCTGCCGATCATCAGGCGCAGGCAGTCGGTGATGAAGTCGATCAGGTGGTGGTCGGCCTGCACCTTGGGGTAGTTGCCGAACAGCGCGCTCTCGGCCGGCCGCTCGACATGGTCTTCCAGCGCCATGAAGCCTTCGCGGCGGGCCTTGTTGAGCAGTTCATAGAGCAGGCTGAGGACGTCGATATAGTCCTGCTGCTTGTAGCGCGGGCCCTTGAACACGCCGACCATGGCCTGCAGGGTCTGCTTGACCGTCTTGGCCGGGGTACCGACCAGGAAGGCGCCGAGCGCGGCGCCGCCGATGATGACCAGCTCGTAGGGCTGCCAGAGGGCACCCAGGCGGCCGTGGGCACCGAGATAGCCCCCGATCACGCTGATGATGACGACCAGGAATCCAACGATGATGAGCATGGGGCGACGCAAGGAGAGGGGATATCTCCTTGTCGGCCCGTCGCCTGGTTTTCTGAAGAGGGAATTCTGTGAAATCGGTCAGCGGGGTGTCTCAGCCCGCCACGCCGCTTTCGGCGCCGCCACGCTGCAACGGGTCGGGCCAGGGCTCGCCATTGCCGGTGAACGAAAGTGAGACGGAGTTCAGGCAGTGGCGCTCGTAGGTGGGCGGCGGACCGTCCGGAAACACGTGGCCCAAGTGGCTGCCGCAGCGCGCGCAGGTGATCTCGGTGCGGACCATGCCGTGGCTGGTATCGCGGATCTCGCGCACGTGCGCCGGGTCGAAGGGGGCGAAGAAGCTGGGCCAGCCGGTGCCGGAATCGAACTTGGTGCTGGAGCGGAACAGCGGCAGTGCGCACAGACGGCAGCAGTAGACGCCCTCGCGCTTGTTGTCGAGGAATACGCCGCAGAACGGCGCCTCGGTGCCGTGCTGCAGCAGCACGCGGCGTTCCTCGCTGCTGAGACCGGCAACCAGCGCCTCGGTCTGGGTGGCGGTGGGGGGCGTCAGGTCGAAGGCGGTCATGGCGGCGCTCCGTGGGGTCGATGGCCTGGGGATGCCGGAAAACGTAGGGGTGCCAGCGCGTGCTTGCAAGTGTGATGGCCGTTCATGGCCGGCACACAGGTGCAGGCGCAAGGTGAATGCGAACCACGCCGGAGCGTGACATGAAACCGACCCTGTCCCTGTTGTTGATGGCCCTGTTGCCCACGCTGGCGTTGGCGCAGGTGCCCACCGCCGACCCGACCGCCACCCGCAGTGCCACCACCGTGGCACCGCAACCGGTGGTACCGCCACCACAGGCTGCCCGCCCGCAGCCGCAGGTGCTGCCCTCGCCGCAGCCGGCGCAGCCGATCAAGTCCACCGGCCCCGCCCGGATCGCGCCGGCGCCGGTACCGAAGCCGGCCGACAAGGTCTATGACCGTAATGGCCGCATCGTGCCTGGCGTGCGCCCGGCCGGCCCGAACCGCGTATTCGACTCGCGTACCGGCCGTTATTACGACAGCGTGCCGGCCGGTGACGGCCAGCAGATCAAGCGCTGACTACTGGTGCCAACCCGGGTGGGCAGCGACCGCACGCTGTGCGGACTGAACGCACGAAAACAGCCTCCTGGAGATCACTGCTTTTTCGCCTGCGATTAACCGTTCCGGGACCACCGTGGCCCTGCGTCGGCATTCCGCCGCCGCATGTCCTTCGTCCACTGGATCGCGATCATGAAAAACCAGCAGAACCGTCATCCCGGCAAGGAACCGCAGGGCCGTAATCCGCAGCAACAGCAGCAGCAACAACAACAGCAGATGGAGCCGCAGCAGCACAAGGGCGGCAAGCAGCAGGAACAGCGCTCGCAGAAGCATCCGCAGCAGCGCTGACGGACCCAGGGGTCGGATCCCGCGCAGCGGGCTCTGACCCCATCCTGCGAACGCCTCAATCCGGAATCGGCAGGCTCAGCGTTTCCTTCACCTCTTCCATCACGATGTAGCTCTTCGACTCACGTACATGCGGCAGCGTCAGCAAGGTGCTGCCGAGCAGCTTGCGGTAGGAGGCCATTTCACTGATCCGCGCCTTCAGCAGGTAATCAAAGTCGCCCGAGACCAGGTGGCACTCCAGTACGTTGGGCAGCTTCAGCGCCGCGCGCCGGAACTCCTCGAAGATGTCGCCGGACTTGTAGGCCAGGCTGATCTCGACGAATACCAGCAGGCTGGCCTTCACCGCAGCCGGGTCGAGGTGGGCGTGGTAGCCGGTGATAACCCCTTCGCGCTCCAATCGACGCACGCGCTCAGTGCACGGCGTGGTCGACAGGCCGACCCGCTCGCCCAGCTCGGTAAAGGAAATACGGCCCTCGGCCTGCAGGATGCGCAGGATCTTGCGGTCGATCTTGTCCAGTTCGCGGATACGGGTGGCCATGGCCGTCAACCTTGGGGAATGAATTGCAGGAGAACATCCTGCCGGTTGATTTCAAAACAGGCAAATCAACTGGGAATGGCTGTCTATACTTCCCCAATTATGGTCCCGGCACGCTCCAGTGCAGGGAATGATCGGGTTGGAGAAGTCCCATGCGAGTCCTAGTTCTCGGCAGCGGCGTGATCGGCACCACCAGTGCCTGGTACCTGCGACAGGCCGGGTTTGAAGTCACGGTCATCGACCGCCAACCCGGACCGGCGCTGGAAACCAGCTTCGCCAATGCCGGCCAGCTGTCGTTCGGCTACACCTCGCCGTGGGCGGCCCCGGGCGTGCCGAAGAAGGCGATCGGCTGGCTGTTCGAGAAGCACGCACCGCTGGCGATCAAGCCGGGCATGGACCTGGCCCAGTACCGTTGGCTGTGGCAGATGCTGCGCAACTGTACCCATGAGCGCTACGCGATCAACAAGGCGCGCATGGTGCGCATGTCCGAATACAGCCGGGACTGCCTGAACGAGCTGCGTGCGCAGATCGGCATCGAATTCGAAGGCCGCGACCTGGGCACCACCCAGTTGTTCCGCACCCAGCAGCAGCTGGATGCCTCGGCGCAGGACATCGAGATCCTGGCCCAGTACGGCGTGCCGTACGAGGTGCTGGACCGCGCCGGCATCATCCAGGCCGAACCGGCCCTGGCCCATGTCGATGGCCTGGTCGGCGCGCTGCGCCTGCCGCGTGACCAGACCGGCGACTGCCAGCTGTTCACCCGCCGCCTGGCGCAGATGTGCGTGGATGCCGGTGTCGAGTTCCGCTTCGACCAGGACATCACCGGCCTGGAGTTCGATGGCGACCGCATCACCGGCGTGCGCATCGACGGCAAGCTGGAAACCGCCGACCGCTTCGTGGTCGCGCTCGGCAGCTATTCGCCGGCGCTGGTCGCACCATTGGGCATGCGCCTGCCGGTGTACCCGCTGAAGGGCTACTCGCTGACCCTGCCGATCACCGATCCGGCGATGGCACCGACCTCGACCATCCTCGATGAGAGCTACAAGGTGGCGGTCACCCGTTTCGACGACCGCATCCGTGTCGGTGGCATGGCCGAAGTGGCCGGCTTCGACCTGTCGCTGTCGCAGCGCCGCCGTGAAACCCTGGAGCTGGTGGTCAGCGACCTCTACCCGAAGGGCGGTGACCTGTCGCGTGCGCAGTTCTGGACCGGCCTGCGCCCGGCCACGCCGGACGGTACGCCGGTGATCGGCGCCACGCCGTTCCGCAATCTGTACCTCAACACCGGCCACGGCACGCTGGGCTGGACCATGGCGTGCGGCTCGGGCCGCTACCTGGCCGACCTGATGAGCGCGCGCCAGCCGCAGATCAGCACCGAAGGCCTGGATATTTTCCGCTACGGCCAGTACGGTCACGCGCCGCAACAAGAGAACCGCACATGCGTCCTGCCCGCGCGCTGATCGATCTGGGCGCCCTGCGCAGCAATTACCGACTCGCCCGTGAACTGGGCGGTGGCAAGGCTCTGGCGATCATCAAGGCCGACGCCTATGGGCATGGCGCGGTGCGCTGTGCGCAGGCGCTGGAAGGCGAGGCCGATGGTTTCGGCGTGGCCACCATCGAAGAGGCGCTGGAACTGCGCCAGGTCGGCATCCGTGCGCCGATCCTGCTGCTGGAAGGCATCTTCGAACCCAGCGACATGGCGCTGGTGGCCGAGCATGATTTCTGGTTCGCCGTGGGTTCGCCGTGGCAGCTGGAGGCCGTCGCCGCCTTCGACAGCCCGCGCCCGTTGACGGTGTGGCTGAAGCTGGACAGCGGCATGCATCGCCTCGGCCTGGACGCGGACAGCTTCCGTGCCGCGCATGCACGCCTGTCGGCGCTGCCGCAGGTCGAGCGCATCGTGCTGATGACCCACCTGGCGCGCGCTGACGAGCTGGACAGCGAACGCACCCACCAACAGGCGGCGACCTTCGCGCGGGCCATCGAGGGCCTGCACGGCGAGACCAGCGTGTGCAACTCGCCGGCGCTGCTGGGCTGGCCGGACGTGCGCAGCGACTGGGTGCGCCCGGGCCTGATGCTGTATGGCGCAAACCCGCTGCCGGACAACACGGCACTGACCGGGCGCCTGCGCCCGGTGATGACGATGCAGTCAAAGGTGATCGCCGAACGCTGGATCGAGGCGGGTGAGCCGGTGGGCTATGGCGCCCGCTTCGTGGCCAAGGCGCGCACCCGCGTGGGTGTGGTCGCACTCGGCTATGCCGACGGTTATCCGCAGTTCGCCCCGAATGGCACCCCGGTGCTGATCGACGGCCAGCCCGGTGCGCTGATCGGGCGCGTGTCGATGGACATGCTGACGGTGGACCTGACCGCGCATGCGCAGGCCGGCATCGGCAGCGTGGTGGAACTGTGGGGCAGCGCACCGACGCTGTCCGAGCTGGCGCCGCGCTGTGGCGTGAGCGCGTACCAGCTGCCGTGCGCGGTCAAGCGCGTGGCGAAGGTGTACGTGTAGCGCCGAGCCCACGCTCGGCTCCGGTCAGCGGCCGACCTTGGTCGGCACCGTGAATGCGTGTCGACCAAGGTCGACACCTACCGGGGGCATGGCAAGCAGCGGTCGCCATGCGCGGCTCTCGTAGCGGCCGACCTTGGTCGGCGCCGTGTAATGCGTGTCGACCAAGGTCGACACCTACCGGGGGCTTGGCACGCAGCGGTCGCCATGCGCGGCTCTGGTAGCGGCCGACCTTGGTCGGCACCGTGAATGCGTGTCGACCAAGGTCGACACCTACCGGGGGCCTAACGCGCGGCGGTCGCCTGGCTGGCCAGCTGGCGCTTCACCCAGTCATCGATCAGGCGCTTCTCGTAGCGCAGCGGATCGCTGTCGCTCCTCAGCCCCAGGTTGTGCAGGTAACCGGTATCGCTGAGGCGCGCATCGCCCTCGCTGACGATACGGCCGCTGGCGTCCTTCAACGTGTACTGCAGGCTGATCCGCGGCGGGTAGATGTCGCGCATGATCCGGATGTCGCGGCCACGTGGGCCGTGCCACGGCTCGTAGTCACCGGCACGCTTGATGTCCACCAGGGTCACATCGAGGGTCTGCCCAGGCTGCAGCGGCTTGGCAGCGGTGGTCTGCAGGTAGCGGGCCAGCTGCTGTACCCAGTCACCGCGTTCGGCTTCGAAGCGGTTGGTGCTCTGGCGGATCTCGGTGAATTTGGCCGGATCCTCCCATTTCACGCTGACCGGGCCATCGGCCTGCAATGCGCGCGGCGCGTCCGCATCGGTTACGGTGCGCGGTGCAGCGCTGGCGCCGCCCGCCACCAAGGCGCCTGCCAGCAGGGCAATCGCGAGTGAGCGTTTCATGACGGTCTCCTGCGTCCCCGAGTTGGGGACGATGTTGATCACAGATCGAGTGTGATCCTGTGGCCGGATCGCCGCAATGGCCGATTGCGTCGCGCGCAAGGGTGGTTGCCGCCAATTCATCGACGTCAACCATGACTGATGTCGCTTGACGCTGTGAATACGCGCTTTGGAAGATGCTGTGCTTCCAATCCGGCCTGCATAGACGCCCTTGTCCACACTGCCGCCCCTAGTGGAGCGCCCGCCGATGATGGTGCCGGCGCCCGAACCCGACCTGCATCATGGCGTGCTTGAGCGCATCAACGCGGGTTTCTGCGTGATCCAGGTGCTGTTCGAGGGGGACCGCGCGGTGGATTACCGTTTCATCGAGGTCAACGATGCCTTCGAACGGCACACCGGCCTGAAGGACGCCTGCGGCCAGCGCATGAGCCTGCTGGAGCCGAATCACGAGGAAGACTGGTTCCGCATCTACGGCGAAGTCGCGCGCAGTGGCCGCCCCGCCCAGTTCGAGATGGAAGCGCGTGCGCTGGGCCGTTCGTTCGCGGTCGATGCGGTGCGCGTGGGCCGTCCGGGCGAGGACAAGGTCGGCATCCTGTTCTTCGACATCACCGCACGCAAGCAGATGGAAGTGGAGCTGGGCGAAAGCGAAGCCCGCTTCAGTGCGCTGGCCGACGGCCTGCCGATGCCGGTGTGGGTGCTCGACGAGCGCGGCCATGCCCGTTTCGTCAACAGCGCTTTCAGTGAGTTCTTCGGCGGTGACGAAACACGCGTGCCGGAAGATGTCTGGCGCGGCCTGGTGCATCCGGACGATGCATCGGTGTTCGAGTACGAACTGCAGGAAGCACTGAAGGCGCAGCGGTCGATGCATGCGCTGGTGCGGGCCCGGCGCGCCGATGGCGAATGGCGTTGGCTGGAAATGAACGCACGCCCGCGCTTCTCGCGGATGGGCCGCTTCATCGGCCTGGCCGGCAGCAGCCCGGACGTGACCGAACGCCGCGAGATCGAACTGGCCCGCGAGGAGCTGCTGCAGTCCGAGCGTGCCGCGCGCAGCGCCGCCGAGAACATGGCGCGGCTGAAGGACGAGTTTCTGGCCACGTTGTCGCATGAGCTGCGTACGCCGCTGACCACCATCCTCGGCTGGAGCGAGTTGCTGCTGCAGCGCGTGGACAACACCAGCCCGCTGTACAAGGGCCTGAATGTGATCGCCAACAGCGCCGGTGCGCAGAAGCGGCTGATCTCGGACATGCTCGACCTCAGCAGCATGCTGCTGGGCAAGGTGCAGCTGGAGGTGGAGATACTGGACCTGCGCGACCTGCTGGGCGAAGCCATCGGCGCGCAGGAGCTGGTCGCCGAAGGCAAGGCACTGGACGTGAGCCTGCTGCTGCCCGAGCAGCCTTGCCTGGTGCTGGGCGATGCCACCCGTCTGCAGCAGGTGTTGTGGAACCTGCTGTCGAATGCAATCAAGTTCACCCCGGCCGAAGGCCGCATCGACCTGCAGCTGCGGGCCGACGGCAACCACTGGGTGATCACAGTGCGTGACACCGGCGACGGTATTGCGCCCGAATTCCTCAATCACCTGTTCAGCCGTTTCCGCCAGGCCGATGGCACCACCACCCGACGCCATGGCGGCCTGGGCCTGGGCCTGGCCATCGTGCAGCAGCTGGTCGAACTGCATGGCGGTACCGTCACCGCTGCCAGCGAGGGCCATGGCCACGGCGCCACCTTCACCGTACGCCTGCCGAAGCACATTCCCGATGCCGAACGGCGGCCACTGCGCGAAGTGATCAGCGGGCCGATCCTGGAGCCGGTGATCGTCGAGCCGTATCCGCTGCGTGGCATGCACGTGCTGGCGGTGGAAGACCAGCCGGAAGTGCTGGAGTACCTGCGGCGCATGCTGGAAGAGCAGGGTGCGAGCGTGTCGGCAGCCAGCTCGGCCGGTGAAGCGCTGGCGCTCCTGGCCGATACCGGGCATCTGCAGTACCACGTGATGCTGACCGACATCGGCATGCCGGGCATGGATGGCTATGGCCTGGTGCGCACGCTGCGCGAGGACATGGGCGTGGATGCCATGACCCTGCCGGCGGTGGCCGTGACCGCGCTGGCGCGTGCCGATGACCGGCGCCGAGCGCTGGCGTCTGGCTTCCAGGAGCACGTCGCCAAGCCCTATTCGGTGGCGCAGCTGGTGTCGGCCGTGCGCAAGGTACAGGTGCCGCGCGTCGACAGCGCGCTGCACTGAGCATTCACAGGAGGTTGCCGATGTCCCGTACAGCTCCCCGCATCCATACCGATCCGGCGCAGATCGCGCGCCTGGAAGCCCTGCTGCCGCAGCTGGAGGGCGAAACGCAGGTGCAGCTGACCCTGCACGATGGTCGCCGCCTGCTCGGCACCGTGGCGGTGAAACCGACCGTGCAGCAGTACCGCAACGAAGCCGGCGACGAAGGCAGCAATGGTCAGCTGCGCCTGGATGACTACGACACGCCGGTGCAACAGCATCATGTGTGGCTGGATGAAATCGCCAGCGTCAACCGCCTGCCACCCAAGGCGCCTTGATCGGATGTAGAGCCGAGCCCACGCTCGGCTTCGCCGTCGCCCGAGCGTGGGCTCGGGCGCTACCGGTGTGTCAATGCTCGAACAACGTCGGCGTCGCCTCGAACCGGCGCGCATAGGCGCGTTCTTCCGCCACCCGGGCCACTTCGTCATCGGCCAGATCCGGTGCGCCGTACACCGCATAGGCCACGCTGCCGTCGGCGCCATGACCGACCTGGTGCAGCCGGTAGCGTGAGTGGCCGCCGCCAGTGTCCTCGGGGTAATGCACGGGCGGATGGCTGCCTTCCAGGTCCATTTCACTGTTGTCGACCACGCCACCGACGAACAAGGCTCGCATGCAGGTTCTCCTGGGTTTCCGGGGGAGCCTCTACCCTGAACGTTCCAATGTTGCTGGCAGATCAAGGCCCCGTTCGGGTTTCGCAAAGCGGCTGCCGGGGCCGGCCCGGCCAAGCCGGTACAATGGACGGCCCTCACGCTTGAAGTACCCGCGCCGATGGCCTCCAGCGACGACGCCCCCCTGCAGACCCTGTTCCTGCCGTTCTCCCAAGGCGCCCTGCGCTGGCCGGAAGGCCCGGTGGCCTTCCTGCGTGCCCGCGACGGCTGGCCGCTGCGCGAAGCGGCCGGCAACCGCGAGGTGCACTGCGAGCAGAGCTTTGCCCCGTTCGCGCAGCCGCTGCAGCAGGCCGCCGGCTGGACCGTCAGCGGCCAGCTGGATGATGTGGCCGGCAAGGGCCGCTACCCGCTGGTGCTGGTGCTGCCGCCGCGCCAGCGTGAGGAAGCCCGCGCGCTGTTCGCCCGCGCGCTGGCGCTGGTCGCCGACGGCGGCCGCATCGTTGCCTGCCAGTCCAACAACGAAGGGGCACGCTCGGGCGAGGGTGACCTCAAGCAGCTGACCGGCCTCGGTGGCAGCCTGACCAAGAACCACTGCCGCGTGTACTGGACCGCCCCGATGCAGGGCCAGCACGACGCCGACCTGGCCAAGCGCTGGTCGGCACTGGATGCGGTGCGGCCAATCGTCGGCGGCCGTTTCCTCAGCCGCCCGGGCGTGTTCGCCTGGGATCGCATCGACCCGGCGTCCGCGCTGTTGGCCGAGCACCTGCCGGCCGACCTGGCCGGGCGTGCTGCCGACCTCGGCGCGGGCTATGGCTACCTGTCGCGCGAGCTGCTGGAGCGTTGCCCGAAGATCACCGCGCTGGACCTGTACGAAGCCGAGCAGCGCGCGCTGGCCCTGGCCGAACTGAACCTGGCACCGCCGCCGCGCCCGCTGCCGCTGCGCTTCCTGTGGCGCGACGTCACCGCCGGCATCGAGCCGGGCTACGACGTGATCATCAGCAATCCGCCGTTCCACACGCCGTCGCGCGCCGACCGTCCTGACATCGGCCAGCGCTTCATCGCCGTGGCCGCGCAGGCGCTGCGCCCGGGCGGACGCCTGTACGTAGTGGCCAACCGCCATCTGCCGTACGAGTACACGCTCAACGAGAGCTTTGGCGCGGTGCGCGTGGTCGCCGAGCGCGATGGCTTCAAGCTGGTGGAAGCGGTGAAGGGGAAGGGCAAGTGAAGCTGGTCAAGCTCATCGCCAACCTGGGCTATGGCAGCCGCAAGCAGGTGCAGTGGATGTTCCGCGAAGGCCGCGTCACCGACGCCGACGGCGAGGTGCTGTACGCCGACGACCAGGTGCCGCACGAGGCAATCCGGGTCGACGGCGAGCCGCTGGACCCGCCGGTGGGCCTGTCGATCGCGCTGCACAAGCCGGCCGGCTACACCTGCTCGACCAAGGACACCGGCCGCCTGATCTACGACCTGCTGCCGCCGCGCTTCCGCGACCGCGATCCGGTGCTGTCCACGGTGGGCCGCCTCGACCGCGAGACCAGTGGCCTGCTGCTGCTGACTGACGATGGCAGCCTGCTGCACCGGATCATCTCGCCGAAGTCGAAGCTGCCGAAAGTCTATGAGGTCGAGTTGAACGACGACCTGCGCGGCGACGAGGTAGCGCTGTTCGCCAGCGGTACGCTGATGCTGGAGTCCGAGAAGACGCCCCTGCTGCCGGCTGAACTGGAAGTGCTGGATGCGCGTCGCGCGCGCCTGGTGCTGCACGAAGGCCGCTACCATCAGGTACGCCGCATGTTCGCCGCCACCGGCAACCACGTGCAGGCCCTGCACCGCAGTCGTGTTGGCGGGCTGGACCTGCAGGGACTGGACGAGGGGCAATGGCGGCAGCTCACTTCCACCGACCTGGATACGCTGTTCGCTCCATGACCACCATTGCTGCGCTGCCGTTCCTCCCCGACGCCGTCATCTTCGACATGGACGGCCTGATGATCGACAGCGAGCGGGTCTCGCTGGCCTGCTGGAGCGAGGCCGCCGACGAATTCGGGTTGGGCCTGGACGAGGCGGTGTTCCTGCGCATGGTCGGCCTCGGTGACCGTGACACGCACGCGCTGCTGCGCGCGCAGGGCATCGAGGACAGCGTGATCGACGCAGTGGCGGCACGTTGCCATGAGCTGTACGAAGCACGCACGCAGACCGGCCTGCCGCTGCGGCCGGGCATCCTGGAGCTGCTGGAGCTGTTGAAGGCGCACGCGGTACCGCGTGCAGTGGCAACCACCACGCGGCAGCCGCGGGCCAACCGCAAGCTGGCCGCTGCCGGCCTGCTGCCGTATTTCGATGCGGTGATCACCAGTGGCGACGTGGCGCGGCCGAAACCGGCGCCGGACATCTACCTGCTGGCCGCGCAGCGGCTGGGCCAGGCCCCGGAACGCTGCCTGGCGCTGGAAGACTCACCGGCCGGTACGCGCGCGGCATTGGCCGCCGGCATGACCGTGATCCAGGTGCCGGACCTGGTGCATCCTGACGAAGAGCTGCGCGCACTGGGCCACCGCATCGTCGGCTCGCTGGTGGATGCGCACGCGCTGCTGCTGCCGCTGCTGCCGAGGTAACCGGTAGGTGCCGACCGCTCCTGACGGTGGGTGCCGACCGTTGGTCGGCACACCCTAATGCTTCGGTAGGTGCCAACCTTGGTTGGCACGCCCAATGCCCCGGTAGGTGCCAACCTTGGTTGGCACGCTTTTCAATGCAGCCGAGCATGGCTCGGCTCTACATCCGTTGGTGGGTGCCGACCGTTGGTCGGCACACCTGCCCCATCATACCCGCCCGAACACCAGCGCGGCGTTGGTGCCACCGAAGCCGAAGCTGTTGGACATCACCGTATCCAGCTTCTGCTCGCGGCTTTCGCGCAGGATCGGGAAGCTCTCCACCTTCGGGTCCAGTTCGCCGATGTTGGCCGAACCGGCGACGAAGCCATCGCGCATCATCAGCAGGCAGTAGATCGCCTCGTGCACGCTGGCCGCACCCAGCGAATGTCCGGACAGCGCCTTGGTCGAGGACAGCGGCGGCACCGCATCACCGAACACTTCGCGGATCGCATTGAGCTCGGTGACGTCGCCCAGCGGCGTCGAGGTGCCGTGCGTGTTGAGGTAGTCCAGCGGGCGATCGACGCCCTGCAGCGCCATCTTCATGCAGCGCACCGCGCCTTCGCCGGACGGCGCGACCATGTCGGCGCCGTCAGAGGTCACGCCATAGCCGATCAGCTCGGCATGGATGTGCGCGCCGCGCGCAACGGCGTGGTCGTAATCCTCCAGCACCAGCACGCCGCCACCACCGGCGATGACGAAGCCGTCGCGGTCCTTGTCGTACGGACGCGAGGCGCTGGCCGGGGTCTCGTTGAAGCTGGTCGACAGCGCGCCCATCGCATCGAACATCACGCTCATCGACCAGTGCAGGTCTTCACCGCCACCGGCGAACATGATGTCCTGCGCGCCATGGCGGATCATGTCCGCGGCGGCGCCGATGCAGTGTGCCGAGGTCGCGCAGGCGGCCGACAGCGAATAGCTGACGCCCTTGATCTGGTAGGCGGTGGCCAGGCAGGCCGAGACCGTCGAGCACATCGTGCGCGGCACCATGTACGGGCCGACCTTGCGCACACCACGTTCGCGCAGCAGGTCAACCGCGCCGATCTGCCATTCGCTGGAGCCGCCTCCGGAACCGGCGATCAGGCCGGTGCGCAGGTTGCTGACCTGCTCGGGGCTGAGCCCGGCATCGGCGATGGCATCGCGCATGGACAGGTAGGCGAAGGCTGCCGCATCACTCATGAAGCGCTTCTGCTTGCGGTCGATCAATGCGTCCAGGTCGAGGTCGACACGGCCGCCGACCTGGCTGCGCAGGCCGGCTTCGGCGTGGTCGGCCAGGGCGGTGATGCCCGAGCGCCCTTCGCGCAGCGCGGCCGAAACGGTATCCAGATCATTGCCGAGGCAGGACGTGATGCCCATGCCGGTGATGACGACGCGACGCATCAGAAGCTCCCGGTTTCAGTGAACAGGCCGACGCGCAGGTCGCGCGCGCTGTAGATTTCGCGGTCATCCACGTACATGCGCGCGTCCGACTGGGCCATCACCAGCTTGCGGTTGATGACGCGGCTGATGTCGATCTCGTAGCGCACCCGCTTGGCCTCCGGCAGTACCTGGCCGGTGAACTTCACCTCGCCGCAGCCCAGTGCGCGGCCCTTGCCGGGGGCGCCCAGCCAGGTCAGGAAGAAGCCGGTCAGCTGCCACATGGCATCCAGGCCGAGGCAGCCGGGCATCACCGGGTCGCCGATGAAGTGGCAGCCGAAGAACCACAGGTCCGGGCGGATATCCAGTTCGGCGCGTACCATGCCCTTGCCATGCGGTCCGCCGTCCTCGCGGATGTCGGTGATGCGGTCGAACATCAGCATCGGATCGTTGGGCAAACGGCCGGCGGCGGCGCCGAACAGTTCACCGCGTGCGCTGGCCAGCAGCTGTTCGCGGTTGAACGCGTGGAGACGGGTCATGAAGCACAATCCTGGAAGCGGGGAAACAGGGAAACAAGCGCTCGAGGATGCCCGTGGAAACTGCGCCGATCAAACATTTCAACCGTACGCAACCGTAGTGTTTTCAATGGAATACGCGCATCCTGTTGATGTGCAACGACCATACTTCGGCGTGTGGCCCGTTCGGCACGCCCCCGCCCTTTCCGCCTGACATGACCCGACTGCGCAAGATCATCCACGTCGACATGGACGCGTTCTACGCGTCGGTGGAGCAGCGCGACGATCCGTCACTGCGCGGCAAGCCGGTGGTGGTGGCATGGCGCGGCGCACGCTCGGTGGTGTGCGCGGCCTCGTACGAGGCCCGCGTGTTCGGCGTGCGCTCGGCGATGCCGGCGCTGCGTGCCGAACGCCTGTGTCCGGATGCGATCTTCGTGCCGCCGGACTTCGCGCGTTACAAGGCGGTGTCACGCCACGTGCGCGAGATCTTCCTGCGTCACACCGACCTGGTCGAGCCGTTGTCGCTGGACGAGGCCTACCTGGACGTGACCGAGCCGAAGAGCGGTATCGAACTGGCCACCGACATCGCCCGTACCATCCGCACGCAGATCCGCGAGGAAACGAACCTGACTGCTTCAGCCGGGATCGCGCCGAACAAGTTCCTGGCCAAGATCGCTTCGGACTGGCGCAAGCCCGATGGCCAGTTCGTGATCCCCCCGCAGCGGGTGGATGCGTTCCTGCTGCCGTTGCCGGTGAACCGGGTGCCCGGCGTCGGCAAGGTGATGGAAGGCAAGCTGGCCGCACGCGGTATCGTCACCTGCGGCGACCTGCGGCAGTGGGCCTTGATCGATCTGGAAGAGGCGTTCGGCAGTTTCGGCCGCAGCCTGTACAACCGCGCACGCGGCATCGACGAGCGCCCGGTGGAGCCGGACCAGCAGGTGCAGTCGATTTCCTCCGAAGACACCTTCGCCGAGGATCTGCCGCTGGAAGATCTGGGTGAGGCCATCGTGCAGCTGGCGGAGAAGACCTGGAATGCCACGCGCAAGACCGAACGCGTCGGCCACACCGTGGTGCTGAAACTGAAGACCGCGCAGTTCCGCATCCTCACCCGCAGCTTCACCCCGGAGCGCCCGCCGGAATCGATGGAAGAACTGCGCGACATCGCGCTGGCCCTGCGCGCCCGCGTCGACCTGCCGGCGGAGACCCGTTACCGCCTGGTTGGTGTCGGGCTGGGCGGCTTCCGCGAGAAGGAGCCGGTGGTGCAGGGGGAGCTGTTCGAGCACGACATGAACAATCCCACAGGTACCTAATCATCAAACAGTGGGGTCAGAGCCCGTTGCGCAGCAACGGGATCCGACCCCGTGCCGACCAACGGTCGGCACCCACCATCAGCAGCAGGTTCCGAGAGATAGCGGGAAACTGTCGAAGGCGGGGTGGGTCCGATGGCAGGGGTGTGAGCGGCATGGATGCCGCGACCAAGCCCCCATGGACGGGTTCACGGCGTCCCCTGCCATCGGACCTACCCCGCCAACCTACAGATATCCAGCTGTTGCCGTTGCGTTGCCGTTGCATTGAGCAGGTGCAGGGCGCAGCCCTGCAAAACAACCCTTCACCTTAAGGCCACTGCATCTCGCCCTTGGCCACCTTCGCACTCAATTCCAGCGACTCCACGCCCGCCAGCTTCGGGTAGCGCGCCTGCATCGCTTTCACCAGCGCCGCACTGTCCTTCGCCTTTGCCGCCTCAACATCGAACGCGCGGATGTAGTCCGCGGTGAAGCGCAACGCACCGGCATCCAGTGCCACTCCCGGCGCGTAGTGCCCCGGCACCACCACCTTCGGCTTCAGTGCCTGCAGCCGCTGCAGGGTCTGCAGCCAGTTGGCATGCGACTTCGGCGTCTGCGTATCGGCCATCCACACGTGCTCGCCGGCTACCACCGGAATGCCACCGACGATCGCGCGCAGCGACGGCACCCACAGCACCGTGCGGTCCGGGGTCGGGCCATCCAGGCCGATCAGCGGCAGGCGCTGGCCTTCCAGCTGCAGGGCGTCGCCGTCCAGTACCTGCGGCACCACGATGCGTGCCGGCACGTCGGCGCCCATCTTCGGTCCCCAGTAGGCCAGCTTGCCGGCCTGGGTCTGCTGGATATGGGCGACGGTCTGCGCGGTGGCGACGATGCGTGCCTGCGGGAAGGCGTCCTGCAGGGTGGCCAGGCCGAAGTAATAGTCCGGATCACCGTGGCTGATGTAGATCGTGGTCAGCTGCTTGCCGCTGGCGCGGATCAGCTCGACCAGCTTGCGCGCGTCGCTGGCGCCGAACTGCGCGTTGACCAGGATCGCATCGTGGCGGCCTTCGATCAGCACCGAGGACACCGAGAACATCGCCTGCGGCCCGGGATGGAAGGTCTGCAGGTGCAGCTGGGATTTCGTCGCCGCCGCCGGCGCCGTGGTGGCCGGTGCGGCCAGCAGCGGCGCACAGGTGAAGCTGGCGGCCAGGGCGAGGGGAAGCAGCAGGGCAGCGGTACGCATGGGGATTCCTTGTGTAGAGCCGGGCCAATGCCCGGCTGCAGGTTCGCGTAGAGCCGAGCGCGGGCTTGGCTCTACAAGGGACGCGCGTGGATCAGTACGCCGCAGTGATGATCTGCTTCGGGTACTGGTGCGCTTCCAGCTCGGCGACGAACGCGGCGCCGTAGTCGGCGTAGCTGATGCGGCTGTGGCCGCTGGCGTCGGCGAGGAAAGCCTTGGGCTGCACGCGGTACTGGCCGCGCTCTTCGCCCGGGCCGATTTCGGCGGCTGGCGAGAAGAAGGTCCAGTCCAGGTCGTCCACTGCCTGCAGGCGGTTGAACGCTTCACGGTGGGCCAGCGCGTAGGGCTTGTAGGCCTCCGGGAAGGTGGGGGTGTCGACCAGCTGCACGCCGGGGGCGACCTCCAGGCTGCCGGCACCGCCAACCACCACCAGGCGCGGCACGCCGGCCTTGCGTGCGACGGCAGCCAGCTGCGCGGCGACCTCGCCGACGCGACCGATGTCATCGCCCGGGCGCGGGCCGTAGGCACTGGCCAGCACATCGTGGCCGGCGATGGCGGCAACCAGCGCGTCCTGGTCATCCAGCGAAGCGATCACCGGATGCGCACCGGCCAGTTCTGCCGGAAGGTCCTGCGCGCTGCGCACGATGACAGTGAGTTCGTGGCCGCGGGCCAGCGCGTGGCGGGCGATCTGGCGGCCGATGTTGCCGGTGGAACCAACGAGGGCGATCTTCATGGCAGGACTCCGTGAGCGGTGTGGGGTGGGAATGGCGCCACTCTAGGCTGCTGCAGTTGCTCGAAAAACAGCGTATAACGCGCTTGTTTGTTGCATGGATCGAGCATATGGACCGATTGACCGCCATGACCGTGTTCGTCGAGGTCGCCGAACGCGGCAGCCTCACCGCCGCCGCCGAAGTGCTGGACATGTCACGGGCCATGGTCAGCCGCTACCTGGCCGAGGTCGAGGGCTGGCTGGGCGCGCGCCTGCTGCACCGGACCACGCGCCGGGTCAGCCTGACCGGGCCCGGGGAGGCGGCGCTGGCGCGCTTCCGGCAGATGCTGGCGATCGGCGAGGAACTGCAGGGCGAGCTGGCCAGCGATGATCCGGAGCCGCATGGCACGCTGCGGGTGACTGCCAGCGTGTCGTTCGGGCAGAGCCACCTGGCGCGGGCGGTGGCCGGCTTTGTTGCGCGCCATCCGGCGGCACGCATCGAGCTGCTGCTGGTCGACCGCACGGTGAACCTGGTGGAGGAGCGGGTAGACCTGGCCGTGCGCATCGCGCGCCAGATCGATCCCAGCCTGATCGCGCGGCGGCTGGCCACCTGCCGCTCGGTGCTGTGCGCGACGCCGTCCTACCTGCAGGCACGCGGCACGCCGACTGCTCCCGAGCATCTGGCCGCGCACAACTGCCTGACCCACCACTACGTCGGCAAGAGCCTGTGGCAGCTGCACCGAGACGGCCGTTCGCTGTCGGTGGCGGTAGGCGGCAACATCAGCGCCAACGAGGCCTCGCTGCTGTTGGAGGCGGTGCGGGCCGGTGCCGGTATCGCCATGCTGCCGACCTACCAGGTGGCGCCGCTGCTGCGCAGCGGTGAGCTGATCGAACTGCTGCCTGAATTCAGTCTGGACGAACTGGGCATTCATGCCGTGTACGCGTCACGGCGCCAGCAGCCCGCTATCATGCGGCGATTCCTGGATTTCCTGGGCGAGTGCTTCGCCAGCCCGGCCTTCCAGGATCTGGATTGGCGCCCACCGGGCAAGGAGAACACATGAACCATGGACAGGCCTTGATCGACCACAACCGTGCTGCCTGGGACCGCCAGGCCAGCGAAGTGCGCGAATGGTCGCGCCCGGTGGAAAGTTCAACGATTGCCGCCGCGCGCGAAGGCCGTTGGCAGGTGCACCTGACGCCCCGCGCGTTGCCGCTGGACTGGATGGGTGATGTGCGCGGCCGCCGCATCCTCTGCCTGGCCTCGGGCGGTGGACAGCAGGCACCGGTGCTGGCCGCTGCGGGCGCTGACGTCACCGTGTTCGATCTCTCCGACGGGCAGCTGGAACAGGACCGCAGGGTCGCCGCGCGCGATGGCCTGCAGCTGCGCACGGTGCAGGGCGACATGCGCGATCTGCACGTGTTCGCCAACGACAGTTTTGATGTGGTGTTCCATCCGATCTCCAACCTGTACGTGCCTGATGTGCGCCCGGTGTGGACCGAATGCCGCCGCGTGCTGGCGCGCGATGGCATGTTGATGGCCAGCTTCTACAACCCGGTGCTGTTCGTCGGCGCGCGCGATCCGCACCTGGATGCGCAGGGCCTGATCCGGCCGCAGTACGCCATTCCCTATTCGGACCTGGAAGACCTGCCGCCAGCCGAGCGCGAGGCAAAGCTGGCACGGGGCGACGCACTGACCTTCGGCCACAGCCTGACCGAACTGATCGGTGGCCAGCTGGATGCCGGCTTCATCATCGATCGCTTCATGGAAGACTGGCAGCCGCAGCCGCGTTTCCTGATCGACCGCTACCTGCCCACGTTCCTGGCTACCCGCGCGCGCCGCATCGGTTGAGGCGGATCGGTGCAAAAACCAGCGGCGTACAATGGACGGCCCCACGTCATGCAGGTGCCGTCCCTTGTCGTATCCCTATCCGCTGGTCGTGTTCGACCTTGATGGCACGCTGGTCGACAGCGCAGCTGATATCGCCGAAGCGCTGAACCGCACGCTGGAGGACATCGGTGTGGCACGCGTACCGGAAACCACGGTACTGGGCTGGATCGGCGACGGTGTGCGCCGCCTGGTCGAGCAGGCCCTGCAGGCGGTCGGCCGGGTGATCGACCTGGCCGAAGTGATGCCGATCTTCATGGTGCACTACCGCGAATGCCTGCTGCGCAGCCCGCGCCTGTTCGATGGCGTGGGTGAAGCGCTGGCACAACTGCGTGCACGCAACGTGCCGCTGGCGATCTGCACCAACAAGCCCGAAGCGCTGGTGCCGCCCCTGCTGCAGCACCTGGGTATCGGTGATGTGTTTGCGCTGGTGCTGGGGGGCGACTCGCTGCCGCAGCGCAAGCCCAGCGGTGAGCCGCTGCGGCACATCGCCGCGCACTTCGGGCTGCCGGTGGACGCCTGTCTGATGGTGGGGGATTCGTTGACCGACTACCGCGCGGCCGAAGATGCCGGCATGCCGATCGCGCTGGTGCGCTACGGCTACCCGCGCGGCCTGGACCTGGCCACCGCGCATGCCGTGGCGGTGATCGACGATCTGCGTGAACTGCCGGGGTTGCGGGGCTGAAGCAGGGGGTAGTGCCGGCCGCTGGCCGGCAACCCGGAATGCGTTGCCGAAGGTCATGATGTTGCCGGCCAGCGGCCGGCACTACCATGACCGTTGCGGTCACTTCGGCTGGTAACGCACGCTCAGCTGGTACTCGCGGCCGGGCTGGTTGAACCACGCCACCGTCTCATACCTGCGGTCGAACACGTTGGCGGCACGCGCCAGCAGCGACCACGACGGCGTCAGCGCGTACTCGGCGCGCAGATCCAGCGTGCCGTAACCTCCCACCTTCACTGCGTTGGCGGCATCGTCGTAGCGCTTGCCGGCACCCTGCACGGTCAGGCCTGCACGGAAATCACCGAAGCGACGGTCGATGTCCAGGCGCCCGGTCTGCTGCGCACGGCGTGGCAGCCAGTTGTCGAACTGGGTGCTGCCGCCGGTGCGGTTGCGCGGGTCGGTGTAGCTGAGCTGTGCGTTGATGTCGAAGCCGGCCAGCAGCACGCCACCGGTCAGTTCGGCGCCGCGGATGCGGGCCTTCTCCACCTGCTGCATCTTGAAGGTCGCCGCATCGTAGGTAATCAGATCATCGATGCGGGTTTCATATACGTCCAGGCCCCAGTGCCAGCCCTGTCCCTGCTGCGAAACGCCCAGGTTGGCGCTCTTGGACTTCTCCGGGTTCAACGTCGGCACGCCGCTCCACGGGTCGTACAGATCGCTGAAGGTCGGTGCCTTGAACGCCGTGCCGTAGCTGGCGTTGACGCGCAGGCCGTCGCCCAGTTCCATGGCCCAGCCAACGCTGCCGGTGGCGTGGTTGCCGAACTGCTGGTTGTCGTCATTGCGCGCGCTGGCCTGCAGCTGGTGGCGGCCGAAGCGGCCCTGGTACTGCACGAACACGCCGGTGTTGCGGCGGCTGTCGACGAGGTAGCCCGCGCTGCTGCCATCCAGATCGTCTTCGCTCCAGTCCACGCCTGCGCTCAGCAGCTGACCTTCGGCCAGCGTGATGTCGCCCTGCAGCGAGGCGCTGTCGCGGTGGGTCTGTGCGCTGCCACGGGCACCGAAATCACCGAAGTTGTCCGACTCGTTGTCACTGCGGCCGACGTTTGCGGTGAATGCCAGGCGCTCGGACGGGGTGTAGCGCACCTTGCCGGCCAGCACCTGCTGGCGGGTTTCCGAATAGTTGTAGTAGCCGTCGTAATGGTTCTTGCCGTCGGCGCGCAGTGCGCTGCCTTCCACGTTCCACTGGTCGTTGAAGCTGTAGCCGCCGCGCAGGCTTTTGGACAGGTTGCGGTAGCCGTCGCGGTCGTGCTCGTCGGCAAAGCAGCCCGCGGTGAACACCGAGGAAGAGCCGCGGCAGGCATCGATGCCATCGGAATGCTGGTAGGCGATGTCGGCACCGAACCAGCCGCGCTCGGTACCACCGCCAATGCCACCGCTGGCTTCACGCAGGCCGTTGCTGCCACCGCCAAGCTGGAAATGCGGGGCGAAATCGCCCTGGTTGCGGCGGGTGAAGATCTGGATCACGCCACCGATGGCGTCGGCGCCGTACAGGCTCGACTGCGGTCCGCGCACGATTTCCACGCGCTCGATCTGCGCCAGCGGCAGGTCCTGGTACATGGCCAGGCCGAGGTCGGCACTGTTGATGCGCACGCCATCGACCAGCACCACGGTGTGGCCCGAGTTGGTACCGCGCAGGAACAGCGAGCTCTGCTTGCCGAGGCCGCCGGCATTGGTCAGGTTGATGCCGGCGCGGCCGCGCAGCAGCTCCTGCAGCGAGGTGGCCTGGCTGGATTCGATCTGCGCGCGGTCGATGACCTGCGCCGGCGCGATGCTGTCCTGCAGCGCGATGGGGGTGCGGGTGGCGGTGACCAGGATCTGGTCGAGCGCGGTGGTGTCATCGGCGGCCTGGGCCAGCGCGGGCAGGGCGGCCAGCATGGCCAGGGACAGCATTCGGGACTGCAGCTTCATGGGGGACTCCAGGTGCCACGCACGCCCGCGTGGCGAAGGGGAGGAGCCGCGAAGGCAGGCACGCGCCGATGCCGCAGCACAGGCCACGTCATCCAGCGCCATGCCCACCGCATCGCGACCTGAGGCTTCCGGGCCGGTCTCCGGGCTTGCCGCCGGGTGGCGCGAGGCCACCGTCCAGGCGCCTTCCCATGCTTGCGGCACAGTGGCGTTGTTGCCTGGAACTGACGTGCTTACCGTTGCGGGGGCAGCGCCGGCATGGCGTGGCATCACGCGTCACCGGCTTCCCGTTTCAACCTGCCGGCCGTGGCCGCAGGTCACCTGGAAGTGCGCGCAGTCTACGGCATCGCAGGCGGCCCGTAGTGTCGAACGTGTTCGACTGCCTTTGCTGTGCCTTTAGAATGGTCCCTCGATCCCGTGGTGCCGTTGCCGATGTCCGCCCGTTTTCCGCTGTTCCCGCGTTGCCTGTACAGGACTTGCGCATGATCCTCGACCTGGTCCGCCATGCCGGCAACGGTCGCGATGAGTTCCTCGATGGCCGCAGTGATCCGCCGCAGCTGGCCCGCCTGCCGCAGGAACTGGTCGATGCCTACGCTGCGCAGCCCTGGGAGCGGGTGATCAGTTCGCCGCGGCTGCGCTCGCTGCACACGGCGATGGCCCTGGCCACCCCGCGTGGACTGGACGTGGAAGCGGACGAGGAATGGGAAGAGCTGGACTTCGGCGATTGGGACGGGCAGTCGCTGTTCGACCTGCCGGAGGATGCACTGGCCGCCTTCCATGCCGACCCGCACGCGTTCCCGCCGCCGAACGGTGAAAGCTGGGGCCACTTCGAGCGGCGCATTGCGCGCGCGCTGGATCGCCTGCTTGATGATGACGATCCGGTACCGACGCTGGTGGTCAGCCATGGTGGCCCGCTGCGCATGGTGCTGTCGCAGGTCTGCGGCCTGCCGATGTCGCTGTGCTGGGCCCTGCGCATCGACCACGGCACGCGCCTGCGGGTGTGGCTGGAACGCGGTGAGGTCGGGCTGGTGGGCGAGTTGCTGGAGCTGCAGCAGCCCTGACCCATCGGTAGTGCCGGCCGCTGGCCGGCAGCCTTGGGAACGATGAATAGACCATGCAGTTGCCGGCCAGCGGCCGGCACTACCGGTGCAGTCAGTCTTCGTCGGCGTGCTCGGCCACGCTGTCTTCCGCGTCATCGTCGGCATCGAAGCGCTGCTCATGCACCGGGCCCGACGCCGGGCCGGCTGCCTTCAGCGGATGCGCGGCGATGCGCGCCTCGTAATCCTGCACCAGCGCCTCACGCTGCGGCTCGCTCAGTTCCTGCCAGTGGCAGTCCAGCAGCGCGCCTTCCAGCGAGTACAGCAGGTTCAGGCTGGGCCTGAAGCCGGCGCGCTTGACCTTGACGAAGGCGCCCACCGCACCGATCGCAACCAGGTCTTCGCGGCTGCGCAGGCCGACCTGGCGCAGCCACGCCGCACTCTTCGGGCCGATGTTGCGCAGCTTCGGCGTGCTCATCCCAGCGCCTCGATGAACACGCGGGCGATGGCTTCCAGGCCGGCCTGGTCGTCGGCATCGAAGCGGCCGACCTTCGGGCTGTCGATATCGAACACGCCGATCAGTTCATCACCGCGCAGCAGCGGCACCACCAGCTCCGAACGCGAGGCCGAATCGCAGGCGATGTGGCCGGGGAAGGCATCGACGTCGTCCACGCGCTGGGTCACGCGCTGGCTGGCGGCGGCACCGCACACGCCCTTGTCCAGCGGGATGCGCACGCAGGCCGGCAGGCCCTGGAACGGGCCGACCACCAGCTCCTTGCCGTCGTACAGGTAGAAGCCCACCCAGTTCAGGTCGGGCAGGGCGTGGTAAACCAGTGCCGAGAGGTTGGCCGCGTTGGCGATGCGGTCGGACTCGGCGTAGACCAGGCCACGGGCCTGTTCCAGCAGCTGGGCGTATTGTTCCGGCTTGCTGCCGGTGAGCGAGGCATTGGCGAACATGCCTGCAGTCTAGCAAGCGCGCCGGGCCGGCGATAATGCACGCTCTGTTGCCCCGTTGGAGCCCGTCGATGCCGTTGCCCGCCACGCTGCCGCCCGCCCTGTTCGTCACCGGCACCGATACCGAGATCGGCAAGACTGCGGCCAGCACCGCACTGCTGCATGCGCTGCGCCGGCGCGGCCTGCGCGCGGTCGGCATGAAGCCGGTGGCCAGCGGCAGCGAGGACCTGGGCCAGGGCCTGCGCAACGAGGATGCATTGGCGCTGCAGGCGGCCAGTTGGCCGGTGCCGGACTATGCCGACCTGAACCCGTTTGCGCTGCGCCTGCCACTGGCGCCGGAGCTGGCCGCTGCCGAGGATGGCGTGCAGGTGGAGCTGGCGCCGATCGTGGCGGCGTTCGAACGTCTGCGTGCACAGGCCGATGTGGTGGTGGTGGAGGGTGTTGGCGGTTGGCTGGCGCCGGTCTCGGCCACGCTCGACCAGCTCGACCTGGTGCGCGCATTGCGGTTGCCGGTGTTGCTGGTGGTGGGCATGCGGCTGGGCTGCGTCAACCACGCGCGACTGACCGCGCAGTCGCTGCAGGCCAGCGGCGTGGATTGCCTGGGCTGGATCGGCAACCACATCGACCCGGCGATGCAGCGCCAGGATGAAAACATCGCCACACTGCAGCAGCGCCTGCCGATGCCGTACTGGGGGCGGCTGCCGCATCTGCCGGGGGCGGATGGTGAAGCGCTGAGCGCGCACCTGCTCGACGCCTGAATTGCTGAAACGCGAAATCGATGCCGGAGAGGGTAGAGTCGACTGTCAGTCGACTCGCGCGCGCAGCGCGGGATTTTCGGGCATCCGGTGAAGAGCAGTCGACTAACAGTCGACTCTACCTATCAATCAGCCCGCGCCAGCTCCCGCGCGATCGCACCCAGCCTCTCCACCGCACCGATGAAGCGTGCATCCAGCGTCTGGCAGCACGACAGCCGCAGGCAGTGGCGGTAGCGTGCGCCGCGCGAATAGACCTGGCCGGGCATGAACACGATGTCCTCCTGCAGTGCACGCTCGAACAGCTCGCGCGTATCCACGCCCGGCAGTTCCAGCCACAGCAGGAATCCGCCCTGCGGTTCGGTGGCACGGGTGCCGGCCGGGAAGTGTTCGGCCACCAGCTGGCGCAGGCGCCCGACCTGTTCGCGATACAGGCGACGCATGCGGTGCAGGTGGTGCTCGTAGCTGCCCGCCTCCAGGTACGCCGCCACCGCATCGCCGAGCAACTGCGGCTCGCCGCCGGTGGACTGGAATTTCAGCAGCGCGATGCGTTCGGCGAAGCGGCCTCCATCCAGCCAGCCGATGCGGTAATCCGGCGCCAGTGTCTTGGAGAAACCACCGACCACCATCACCCAGCCATCGCGATCGAAGGCCTTCAGGAGCGGTGCCGGCGGTTCGCAGAACTGCAGCTCGGCGTACACCGCATCCTCGATCAGGGGCAGTTGCCGTGCGTTGACCAGTTCGGCCAGGCGTTGCTTGGCCACTGTCGGCATGGTGCAGCCGAGCGGGTTGTGCACGGTCGGCATCACCACCAGAGCCGCCAGCGGCGTGTGCTCCAGCAGCGCATCCAGCGCATCCACATCCAGTCCGTGCTGTGGGTGGGTGGGCAGTTCGATGGCCTGCAGACCGAGGTTGGCCAGCAGGGGGTACAGGTTGAAGTAGGACGGCGCCTCGATGCCCACCGCATCACCGGGCTGGGTGACCGCGCGCAGCGCCAGCTGCAGCGCTTCCATCGCACCGTGGGTCAGCAGCAGGCGTTCGCTGTGGGTGTGCAGGCCCATGCGCGGGCCACGTCGCACGATCTGCGCCAGCAGACGCGGCGATCCGTTTGGTCGCGCATAGGTCTCCACCGTCTGCTGGCCGTGGCGCAGCACCTGCGCGGTGTGACGGGCCAGCTGAGCGCCTGGATAGAACTGGCGACCGCGCGGGCCGGCGAAGGCGAGGTCGATCACGCCGGGGCGACGTTGTGCCTCCAGCACGCGGGCCATCAGCACCTGCTGCAGCGGCGCGGTGGGCGCGGACGGGGTGTCGCGCAGCGAACGCTCCGGCACCGACAGCCGCGGCGCCACCTCGAAGCCGGCCTTGGGCCGCGGAATGACCAGGCCGGCATCCTCCAGCTGGCGATAGGCGGCAATCACTGTGTTCAGGCTGAGCCTGCGCTGCAGGGCCATCTGCCGCAGCGAGGGCAGGCGGCTGCCGACCGGAAGGCGGCCGCCGTGGATGGCTTCGGCCAGCTCGTCGGACAGCCGCTGGTAGCGGGGTGGGATCATCGCGCTCTGGTCATCTGTATCCATCGAATTTCCCGCCATCTGGTGCTGTACCCATGATGATGGCGAGCCTAGCATGTCGTTGTCGGCCGGGCCTGATCGGGGCACGGCCGGTCTTTCGAAACGCACGGCCGGATGGCCGTGCGTCTTTTTTTGTGTGTAGAGCCGAGCCCATGCTCGGCTGTACTTCCGCCAACGGCAGCCGAGCGTAGGCTCGGCTCTACAGAAGAGCACCGCCGAGCGTCGGCCAGCCCAAGGGGGAATGCCGGCTACCGCATCGGCACCAGCGCCGCCTCGCGCCGGTACAGCGCCGGGAACTGCTTGCCCAGCGCGGTCAGCTTCGGTGCGTCGTAGTAGCGGATGTAGGCCGCCTGCGGGTAGTTCGTCATGTAGTTCTGGTGGTAGCTCTCGGCCGGGTAGAAGCGCTGGCCGCTGACCAGCTGGGTGACGATCGGGGCGCGGTAGCTGCCGGCCTGGCCGAGCTGGGCGATGTAGGCGCGGCTGGCCGCCTGCTGGCGGGCGTCATCAGTGAAGATCGCCGAACGGTACTGGCTGCCGTGGTCGGGCCCCTGGCGGTTGAGCTGGGTCGGGTCGTGCGCCACCGAGAAGAACACCTGCATCAACTGCCCGTAGCTGACCTGGCGTGGGTCGTAGTCGATCTTCACCGCTTCGGCATGACCGGTCTGGCCGCTGCTGACCCGCTCATAGCGGGCATTGGCAGCGCTGCCACCGATGTAGCCGGACACCGCATTGCTCACGCCTTTGACGTGTTGGAACACGCCCTGCACGCCCCAGAAGCAACCGCCGGCGAACACCACGCTGGCGTGGGTCGCGTCATCGCGGAACGCCGCATCGCCGGTGGGTGCCGGCAGTGCCTGGGTCTGCGCGCTGGCTTCGACCGGCGCCGCGGCCGCGCCATGGTCGACCAGCAGCACACCGGCGATCAACGCCGTGGCCACCAGACCTGCAACACCGGCGGCGATGCCTTGTTCAAAGGAGAGTTTCATCGTGTGCTCCCGGTTCAACCGAAGGTGAAGGCGTAGGCCTGCACGCCCGCGTCAAGGAATTCGATCTCGAAGCGGTGCGGGCCGATCGTGCCGCGCTGTCGGATCAGCTGGTACAGGCGGTGCTCGTCGACCACACCGCTGCCATCGGCACCGACATCGCTGCCGGCATCGCCGGCGGGCAGCGGCTTGCCGTCCAACAGCACGCGGAAGCGCACCGGCTTTCCACCCTGGCCCGGCGCCAGCACCAGATGCAGGTCGCGCGCATGGAACTGGAAGGCGATGCGGCCACCGGCCTGCTGCAGCTGTGCGGCTTCGTCGCTGACGGTCCAGCGTCCGGACAGGCCCCACTGGTTCAACGCGAGCGTGGCCGGCATGGTGTAGTCGAACGCGGTATCGCTGCGCTGCCCGCCGGGCGAGGAGAACTGCTCGGCGCGGGCGTGGCCCAGATAGGTTTCCGGCGAGCGCAGATTGCCCATGTCGGCCTGCGCGGCCACGCCCTTCAGATCGGCGGCGGCCGGATCGGCCGGCGGTGGCAGATTCGTCTGGCCTGCTTCGGTCAGCAGGCGACGGATCATCTGTTCCGAGCGCGCATAGTTGCCTTCGCCGAACTGGTGCCCGCGGATGTTGCCCTGCGCATCGACGAAATACTGCGCCGGCCAGTAGCGGTTGTTGAACGCGCGCCAGATGGAGTACTGGTTGTCGAGCGCCACCGGGTACTCGACCTTCAGCTGCTGCACGGCCTTCATCACATTGCGCGGGTCACGTTCGAATGCGAACTCTGGCGTGTGCACGCCGATCACCACCAGGCCATGGTCGCGGTAGCGACGTTCCCATTCGTGCACGAACGGCATCGCACGCAGGCAGTTGATGCAGGAGTACGTCCAGAAATCGACCAGCACTACCTTCCCGCGCAGCTGCTGGTTCGTCAGCGGCGGGCTGTTGAGCCAGCCGGTGGCGCCGTCCAGCGCGGGCAGGGTGCCTTCCACCGGCAACGGTGCATCGGCCGCGGCGTTGGCACCGGCCATCATCATCATCGGCGGTGCCGCTGGCTGCGCACCGGGTACCGCGTCCAGCAAGCCCTGCTCGATGCGCGCAGTGCTGACCGTCGAAAGGCGGGTCAGCAGGCCGGTATCCCATCCCAGGCCGATCGCCACTACGGCCAGCAGCGCCGCCACACCCAACACCTTGCGCAATACATCGCCGAGGCCAAGCCGCGCCTGCAGCGCACGGAACACGCGGCCGCCCACCCACACCGCCAGCGCCAGCGCGGTGATCGCACCCAGCGCATACGCCAGCAGCAGCGCACTGGTACCGACGCTGGCGCCATGCAGGGCAGCACCGGTCAGCACCAGACCGAGGATTGGCCCGGCGCAGGGTGCCCACAGCAGGCCGGTGGCGATGCCGATCAGCAGCGAGGTCCACGCGCCGCCGTGCCCCGCGGCATCCGCCGCATC
Organism: Stenotrophomonas africana; assembly: GCF_013004645.1. Lineage (GTDB taxonomy): Bacteria > Pseudomonadota > Gammaproteobacteria > Xanthomonadales > Xanthomonadaceae > Stenotrophomonas > Stenotrophomonas africana. The sequence continues at coordinate 129,614 of NZ_JABEME010000004.1, forward strand.
GGCACGCGCGCTCAAGCGGGCACCCACGCGCTGGAACGGCGCCAGAAGATGGTCGGCCAGTCGCGGCCACAGCAGGGCGACCGCGAACAACGCCATCAACAGCAGGGCGATCCAGCGTCCGACCTGGTTGGCCTGCGCCACCCATTGGCTGCCCACCGCGGCCAGGCTGGCGACCACGGTGAAGGTCAGTGCCATGCCCAGCAGCAACGGCAGTGTGCTGCGCAGGAAGGGACGGTCGGCACGCGCGAACACGAACGGCAGCACCGGCAGGATGCAGGGGCTGAGCAGGGTCAATGCGCCCCCCAGGTAAGCAAGCAGCAACAGCAGCATGGTCAGGCTCCGGAAACAGGAGAAGAACCGACCGGCACCCGCCACCCGTCGGCGGTGCCATCCGTGGCGCCGGGAACGAACACCATCGCCGCACCGTTCATGCAGTAGCGCAGCCCGGTCGGGCGTGGGCCGTCGTTGAACACATGGCCGAGGTGGCCACCGCAGCGGCGGCAGTGCACCTCTACCCGCAGCATCCCGAAGGTGACGTCGCGGTCTTCGCCGATGGCGTTGTGCAGCGGCGCCCAGAAGCTGGGCCAGCCGGTGCCGCTCTCGAACTTGGTGGACGATGAGAACAACGGCAGCGCACAGCCGGCGCAGGCGAAGGTGCCCTGCCGGTGTTCCGTGTTGAGCGGGCTGCTGTACGGGCGCTCGGTGGCCTGCTGGCGCAGCACCGCGTACTGCGCCGGGGTCAGTTGCTGGCGCCACTGCGCATCGCTGTGCATGACTTCGAACTGTCGCGGCGGGCGCGCTTCAGCGGCCGCCGGGGCGGCGCGGCTGCAGGCCCCCAGGCCGAGCAGGCCGGCGGCGGTGGCAACACCGCCCAGGCCCAGCAGATGGCGGCGGGACAGGGACATGGCGGACTCCGGGAAGGGGCGACGGGGCCATGCTGCGCCCGCCCGGGTCAACGAATCCTCACGCAGGATTCAATTTTTCGTGAGGTATCGGCGGCCATCCCGCGCCACAATGCAGCCAGCCTCCCCACTGGCCCCGAGCTGCCGATGTCCACCAAACGCGTGCTGATCGTCGAAGACGATGCCCACATTGCCGACCTGCTGCGCATGCATCTGGGCGATGAGGGCTACGACGTCGCCCATGCCGCCAGTGGCGACGCCGGCCTGCGCCTGCTCGAGCAGGACGGCCCGTGGGATGCGCTGGTGCTGGACGTGATGCTGCCCGGCGTGGACGGCCTGCAGGTCTGCCAGCGTGCACGCGCGATGGCGCGTTATGTGCCGATCATCATCATCAGCGCGCGTGGCAGCGAAACCCAGCGCATCGTCGGCCTGGAACTGGGCGCGGATGATTACCTGGCAAAACCCTTCTCGATGCCGGAACTGGTGGCACGGGTGCGCGCATTGCTGCGCCGTGCCGAGGCGATGGCGCAGAGCGCACGCATCGACGCCGGCGCAATCGAACTGGGCGGCCTGCAACTGGACCCGGTGGCGCGCACCGCCTCGGTGGACGGCAATGCGCTGGAACTGACCCCGCGTGAGTTCGACCTGCTGCTGTTCTTCGCCCGTCATCCGGACCAGGTGTTCGCGCGCATGGAACTGCTTAACCAGGTCTGGGGCTACCAGCACGATGGCTACGAACACACGGTCAACACCCACATCAACCGCCTGCGCAGCAAGATCGAGCCGGACCCGGCCAATCCACGGCGATTGCTGACGGTGTGGGGCCGTGGCTACAAGCTGGTCGACCCGGCCGGGGCGGCGACATGATCAAACCGAACCTGTGGCAGAAGCTGGCGGTGGTGATCGCTGCATTGATGCTGATGTGCTGCATGGCACTGCTGGCGCTGCAGATGCGTGCCAATACCCGCCACGAGCAGGAGGTGGTGCAGCGGCTGTCGCTGGGCCTGGCCGAGCACATCGCCCAGCGCAGCGAGCTGATGGATACCAGCGGCATGCGTGATGCGGCGGTGCGCGCGCTGTTCGGCCAGTTGATGGCGGTCAATCCCAGCGTCGAGGTCTACCTGCTGGACGACCAGGGCCGTATCCTCGGCCACGATGCGCCCAGTGGGCATCTGGTGCGCAATCGGGTGGACGTGGCGCCACTGCGTCGCCTGCTGGCCGGTGCGCCGTTGCCGATCCTGGGCGATGACCCGCGCAGCGCGGACGGCCGCAAGGTGTTCAGTGCCGCACCGTTGATCGTGCAGGGTCGCCAGGCCGGCTATGTGTACGTGGTGCTGGTGGGCGAGCACCGGCAGATGCTGGCCGACGATCTCGCCGCCGGCAGCCAATGGAACACCACGCTGTGGTCGGTCGTGCTGGTGGGGGGGCTCGGCCTGCTGGCCGGGCTGGTGGCGTTCTATTGGGTGACCCGCCCACTGCGGCGGCTGACCCGGCGCATCCAGGCCTTCGACATCGATGCGCCGACGCCGCTGCCGCCGCCGGAGCCGCTGCGCCCAGGTGAGCGCGACGAACTGGTGATCCTGGAACACGCACACGCGCAGATGGCGCAGCGGCTGGGTGAGCAATGGCAGCAGTTGCGCCAGCAGGACCTGCAGCGGCGCGAACTGGTGGCCAACATCTCGCATGACCTGCGCACGCCGTTGTCGTCGCTGCACGGCTATCTGGAAACGCTGGCGTTGAAGGACGCTACGCTGTCGCCGGATGAGCGCCGCCGCTACCTCGGTATCGCGTTGGCGCAGAGCGCCAAGGTTGGCCGGCTTGCGCGTGCGCTGTTCGAGCTGGCGCGGCTGGAACATGGCGAAGTGCGCCTGGAGTGGGAAGTGTTCGCGCTGCCGGAACTGCTGCAGGACGTAGTGCAGAAGTTCGAGCTGGCCGCGCAGGCGCGCAACCAGCGCCTGCACGCCGAGTTCCCGCCGGGCCTGCCATTGGTGCGGGCCGACCTGGGCCTGGTCGAGCGGGTGCTGACCAACCTGCTCGACAACGCGTTGCGGCATGCGCCGGAAGGTGGCCGGATCGATGTGCGCCTGCGTGCGACGCCCGACAGCGTGGAGGTCAGCGTGGCCGATGACGGCCCCGGGGTGGCGCCAGCGCTGCGGAACCAGTTGTTCCAGGCACCGGCTGCGTTGGGAGCACGGCGCGGCGAGAACGGCGGCTTGGGCCTGTTGATCGTGCAGCGCATCGTGCAGCTGCACGGGCGCCGGATCGAACTGCGCGACAGCGAGCGCGGCGCGTTGTTCGTGTTTGCCTTGCCGCGTGCCGAACCCGCGGTCTAGCAGGTCGTCTCGCTCTCCACGGCACCGCTGCTTTCCAGCGGCAGGTGCAGGCGGATGCAGGCACCGCCCAGTTCGGAGTCGGTTACTTCAACGTGGCCGCCATGCTTGTCGGCCACCACCTGCACCAGTGCCAGGCCGAGGCCGAACCCGGGGCTGCCCGGATCCAGCCGCACATAGGGTTGCAGCACCTGGCCGCGCAATTCGGGTGCGATGCCGGGGCCATCGTCCTCCACCTGCAGGCACAACCAGCCGTCGTTGACCGTGCTGGCGATACGGATCTGCCGCCGTGCGTAGCGCAGGGCGTTACCGAGCAGGTTGCGCAGCGCCAGTTCCAGCATGTGCCGGTTGACGTTGACCAGGCCTGCCGGCGACAGCACCTGCTGTACCGGCATCGGCAGCGGTGCGAACTGGGCCACCACGCCACGTACCAGTGCCGCCAGCTGCAGGCGCTGGCGGGTCAGCTGGTGACAGCGGCCGAGGGCGGCGTACTCGACACCGGCATCGGTGAGGTGCTGCAGCCGATCGACATCGGTACGCAGCCCGCCCAGCGCATCGCGCTGCACATCGTCGAGCGCGGTGTCCTCCAGGTCGGCCAGGCCGAAGCGCATCCGCGCCAATGGCGTGCGGACTTCGTGCGCCACCGCCTGGGCCAGCACGCGCTGGCTTTCCAGCAGCTGCTGCAGCTGCTCGGCCATGTGATTGAAGGCATTGGCCAGCGGCCGCACCAGCGCGGTTCCGGCGCGCGGCGCGCGGGTATCCAGCTGGCCGTCGCGCATCTGCCGGGCGGCCTGGGCCAGCTGCGAGACGTCGCGCCACAGGCGGTAGACCATCACGTACATCGGCAGTGCCACTGCCACCATCAGGATCAGCAGCAGGATCGCCACGCCGGACACTTCGCTGTCCTGCCAGCCCTCGTCCGGCAGCGCTTCGTCCAGTGGCCCCAGCATCACCGCGTAGTCGCTGTCGCCGATCCGCTGCAGGCTGCGCATGTGCTCCAGGTCGATCTGCACCCGGCCGTTGTTGAACGGCGGTCGCTGGTTGGCCGACAGCGCCTTCTCCGCCTCGGCCAGCGGCACCATCCGCAGGGCGTAGGCGAAGTCAGCGTCGAGCCCGCGTGCCAGGGCGGGCCATTGCTCGCGTGGTGTTTCCGCGAAGCGTTGCTGCAGCAGCACATGGGTGCCGCGCATCTCGGCCAGCAGGCTGGCTTCGGTGCGGTCTTCCAGCAGTGCATCCCAGGCCCACAGGCCAAGCACGATCAGCAGCAGGTGGGCAACCAGGAAGCCAATGCCGTAGCGCAGGAAGTGGAAGGCGTGGCCGCGCATTGCCGAAGGCGTGCGCTTCATCCCCATGCCGAGCGGCTGAACAGATAGCCGCGTCCACGGACGGTCTTGATCCGCTCCGGTTGTTCAGGGTTGTCGCCCAGCTTGCGGCGCAGGCGCGAGATGCGTGCATCGATCGAACGGTCCAGGCCGTCGAAGGCGATGCCACGCAGGCCGCGCAACAGTGCATCGCGGTCCAGGATCTGGCCGGCGTTGCTGGCCAGCAGGAACAGCAGGTCGAACTCGGCCGTGGTCAGCTCCAGCAGGCTGCCCTGCAGGTGGACGTTGCGGGTGGAAGGGTCGATGCTCAGCTCGCCGAATCGCAGGCTGCCGTCGCGCGGTTCGACCCGGCGATGGCGGCGCAGGTGCGCACGCAGGCGGGCCAGCAGCACCCGCGGTTCGATGGGTTTGCCGATGTAATCGTCGGCCCCCAGCTCCAGTCCCAGCACCTGGTCGATGTTGTCGGTGCGGGCGGTCAGCACACAGATGATGCCGTCGTAGTGGGGCCGGATCTGTCGACACACTTCGAAACCGTCCTGGTCCGGCAGACCAACATCCAGCAGGACCAGGGCCGGCTTCTCAGCCAGGATCCGGGTCACCGCACGCTCGCCGCTGCGCTCGTGGGCGACCTGGTAACCATGCCGCTGCAGATAGTCACTGACCATCGTACCCAGGCGGGCATCGTCTTCGACCAGTACGATATCCAGCATTTTCAAGGCCTCCGTGGACGCAAACGTACCGCCACGGCACGAGCGCGGCGATGCTATCCCAGCCTTCGGGCCGCCCGGGTCCCGGGGGCGGGCGCCATTCAGCCGGGGTTGCTGGCGCACCGGCCGGGTCTCAGCCCCGGCAACAACTTGCCGCCCAGCATAGCCGGTTGCCGTTACAAAACGTTACCTTCGTGATACGTCCGGTGACCATCGCTGACAGCAACGCGACTGACGCAGGGCGGGGGACGGGCTGAGCATGGAGTCTCCTCCGTTCCGCGTGCCGCCCCCATGTCGCCCGCCGCCCCCTGCCTGCTGAACCCGTCCCGCCGCTGCCACTGCGGAGGTGCCCGATGAGTGGCGTGGTTGGCGCCTGGCTGCCGCCGGCCGAGGACGAGCATCTGCTGCAGCAGCTGGCGCCGATGCTGCGCGCCCTGCAGCAGCGCGGCCGGGGCCGCATCGGCTACTGGACCGACGCCGAGGCCGGCCTCGCACTGGGGCACTGCCGGGCACCGACCGACACGCCGCTGCAGCCGCTGAGCTCGGACTGCGGTCGCTACGTGTTGTGCCTGGACGGCCGCCTGTACAACCGCGCCGACCTGCAGTCGCAGCTGCACGAGCTGCCGCGCAGCTGCAGCGATGCCCGGCTGCTGCTGCAGGCGATTGTTGAATGGGGCGTGGAGCGGGCACTTTCCCGCATCGAGGGCGCCTTCGGTTTCAGCGTCTGGGACCGGGAGTCGCGCGTGCTGTGGCTGGCCCGTGATCCGGTTGGCGAGCGGCCGCTGTACTACGGCTGGTACCAGGGCCAGTTCCTGTTCGCCTCCGAAATGAAGGCGCTGCAGGCGTTCGCCGGCTTCGCGCCGAGCATCGACCAGGATGCGCTGAGCCTGCTGCTGCGCCACGACTATGTGCCGGCGCCGCACACGATCTACCGGGGCATCCACAAGCTGGTGGCTGGCGCGGTGCTGCGCATCGATCTCAGCGACCATGCTGCGGGTTACTCCAGCCAGGCCGCGCAGGGGGGCGCGCGTTACTGGTGCGCACGCGATGCGATGCAGAGCGCATTGCAGGAACCACTGCTGCCGGCGCCGAGCCTTGAGCAGGCCACAGACCAGCTGGAAGCCGTACTGCAGAAGGCCATCGCTTCACGCATGCACTCGCCATTGGCCTGTGGCGCGTTCCTGTCCGGCGGCACCGACTCGTCGCTGGTGACGGCGATGATGCAGGCCCAATCCACCCTGCCGATCGAAGCATGGACGGTCGGTTTCGACGATCCCGGCCATGACGAGAGCGATTGGGCCTCGCAGGTCGCGCGGCATCTGGGCGTGCAGCACCATCTGCACCGGATGGACGCGCGCCAGGGCCTGGATCTGCTGCAGCGGCTGCCGCAGGTCTGGTGCGAGCCGTTCGCCGATGCCTCGCAGCTGCCGACCCTGCTGGCCAGTGAACTGCTGGGCGCGCGCAAGCCGGTGGCGCTCACCGGCGACGGTGGCGATGAACTGTTCTTCGGCCACCCGAGCTATGGCCGCGCGCTTCGCAATGCGCGCCTGTGCGGTGGCCTGCCGGACTGGGTGCGCGATCTGGCACGGCGCAGCGGCAACCGCATGAACGTCGAGCGTGGCCGCCTGGGCGGCTGGCGTGCGTTGGTGGCCGAGGTCGCCGCCAATGACGTGGAAGGTCACTACCTGCAGCGCGTGACGCGCTGGCGGCAGCCGGCACAGGTGGTGCTGGGCGCGCGCGAGCCGATGACGATCTTCCAGCAGCAGGACACGGCGCTGCCGGCCGAAGCCCGCATCCAGCTGCTGGATTTCCGTATGGATCTGGCTGAGGGCATCCTCGCCAAGGTCGACCGTGCCGGCATGGCGGCCGGGGTGGAAACCCGTGCGCCGCTGTTGGACATGGAAGTGGTGCGCTTGGCTTGGCGGCTGCCGCAGCACCTGAAGTATCACGACGGTGAGCACAAGCGCATTCTCAAGCACCTGCTGGCACGCTATCTGCCCGAGCCGCTGGTGTACCGGCCCAAACGCGGTTTCGGCCCGCCGATGGCACGCTGGCTGGCCGGCCCGCTGCGCGATTGGGCCGAGGCGCTGCTGGACCCGCAGCTGCTGCGCAACCAGGGCTGCTTCGATGCGGCGCGCGTGCGCGGTATCTGGGAAGCGTTCCTGCGCGGCGAGCGCAAGTGGCACACGCACCTGTGGAACGTCCTGATGTTCCAGGCATGGCACCAGCACTGGCACGGTGGGCGGGGGCGCTGAGGTTCCTTCGCGGGTTGTCCTGCGCGGCGCAGGGCGGAGGCCCTTGCGTACGAATGTCCTCCGGCGCCGGCCGTTGGCCGTCACCTCCCCCTTTACTTCGTACGCAAGGGCCTCCGCCCTGCGTTCGAAATCTATCGGCGCCTCCTTGAAAGGCTGCCGCGAGCACTGCGCTCTACCTACCGCACGCCGAGCCTCGTCGGGGCGGGCAGGGGTTTGGGCAAAGTAAAGGAGGAGGTGACGGCCAACGGCCGGCGCCGGGGGACATTTGCCCAGGCCACTGCCCGCCCAGGCGGGGCCAATCAGTTCGCAGAGAAGTGAGACGAAGAAGTGCTCTGCAATCCGGACGCCAGGCAAAAAAGACCCGGCAGAGGGAGGGATCTGCCGGGTCCGGATTGCGTGGGGGGAGGGACCCACGCAATGAGCGTTGCGTCGCGTCAGTGGTTGTTCGCGTCCGCCGTTGATTCGTTGTAGCCCTGCACCAGTTCGGACCAGGCCTTGCCGGCCACCAGGCCAAGACCGACCACGTCCTGCTGGGCCTGGCCCAGCCGCTGCAGGTTGTCCTGCCACAGCTGTGCGCCCTTGCTGAGCATCCCGGCCGCGTCGTCGCTGCGGGCCAGTTCACCCAGCCAGCCGCCGGTCGCGGTCAGGTTGCGCTCCATCACCTTCAGCTGCACGCCGAACATGCTTTCCGCGTTCTCCAACGCCAACCGGTTCGCGCGCGTTGCCGCGGCGGCGAACTGGCGGGTGGCATCACTGAAGCGATCGCTGAAGGCGGTGGCCATGGGGCATCAGGGAGTGGCTTGATGCAATGCAGCATACGCCGTTGATGCGGCAATGCAACAAAAATAACAAAGGCGCCCACGGCGCCTTTGAAACACCTTTCAGATCAATAGGTTGATCAGGCCGCCGGGCCGCGGTAACGGCAACCGGAGGTGCAGGTTTCGTGCACGGTGATCTCGCTCAGCGCCGGCAGGCTGGGCTTGAGTTCGTTCCAGATCCACACCGCCAGATTCTCGCTGGTCGGGTTCTCCAGGCCGGGGATGTCATTGAGGTAGTGGTGGTCCAGGCGGTCGTAGATCGGCTGGAAGGCCGCCTTCACGTCGCCGAAGTCCATGATCCAGCCGGTCTGCGCACCGGGCTCGCCCTCGACCTTCAATTCCACCCGGAACGAGTGGCCGTGCAGGCGCGCGCACTTGTGCCCCGGCGGCACGTTGGGGAGGCGGTGCGCCGCCTCGAGCATGAAGACTTTGAAGATTTCCATGGCGCGATTGTACGCCGCAGGTGGCCGGCCGGCCTGAGCGGATGTTGGGTTTTTGTGAAGTAAGTCTTTCCATCCGGATGAAGAGATGATAGTTTCTCTTATATCCGTATGAAGAGATGTTATTGGCCGGACCCTGGCCAGGCATGGACTACTGCGGGACTACGTCGCCCTTTCCACCTCCCCCACATCGTCATGCCCAAGCACACCCTGCTCGTGGCGGCCCTGGCCGTCGCTCTGGCCGCGCCTTTGTCCGCCGCCGCCGAAACCTCCGCCGACGCCAGTGGCGACGCCAGCACCCTGGCCGCCGTGCGCGTCACCGGTTCCAACATCAAGCGCACCGATACCGAGGCCTCCAACCCGGTGCAGGTGATCGGCCGCCAGCAGCTGGAACAGACCGGCAAGGCCACCGTGGCCGACGTGCTGCGCTCGATCTCGGCCAACACCGGCAACGCCAGCAACGAAACCACCAACAATGGTTGGGCGTCCGGCTCGGCCGGCATCGGCCTGCGTGGCCTGTCGCAGAAAAACACGCTGGTGCTGCTCAACGGCCGTCGCCTGGCCAACTACGGCTTCCCGGCCGGTGGCCTGTCCGATACCTTCGTCGACCTCAACGCGCTGCCGCTGGTCGCGGTCGAGCGCATCGAAGTGCTCAAGGACGGCGCCTCGGCGGTGTACGGCTCCGACGCCGTGGCCGGCGTGGTCAACATCATCACCCGGCAGAACTTCGAAGGCGCCGAGATCGGCGGCAGCTTCGGCGGTGCCGACCAGGGCGGCCTGCACGAGCAGAACCTGAAGTTCGTCGGCGGCCTGGGTGATCTCGACACCGATGGCTACAACATCCTCTTCAGCCTGCAGGGGTACAACCGTGAGCGCCTGGACCAGGACGAACGCAACCTGACCAGGAGCGGCATCTACACCGACAAGCTGGGTGGGCGCTGGAACGGCTGGTCGGCCAAGGGCGCGCGCTACCTGGTCAACGGCGTGTCGGTACCGATGCTCGACGCCAACGGCAACTGCCCGACCGGCACCACCCGCGTGGCCAGCGCGCCGATCGATGGCCTGGCCGGCGACACCTGCGGCTTCAACCAGGCACCGTTCACCACGCTGATCCCCTCGACCAAGCGCTACCAGGCCTACGCCAACGGCACCTTCCGCCTGAACGACAACGTCGAAGCGTTCGGCGAAGTGCTGTACAGCCAGATCAAGAGTGCCGCGTGGTTCGGCAGCAGCCCGTTCTTCACCCTGGAGAGCGGCCGCTTCGCACTGAACGCCAACAGCGGCCTGGCCGAGCCGGTGTCGTCGCTGCTGCCGGCCAACAATCCGTACAACCCGTACGGCCGCGCGATCCCGATCGAGTACACCTTCTTCGACCTGGGCGGCACGATCAAGACCAACCGTTCCACCGCCTACCGCGGCGTGTTCGGCCTGCGTGGCACCACCGCGTCGTGGGACTGGGAAGTGGCCGCGTTCGGTGCACGCAGCAGCGAGCGCGAGAGCGTGTCCGGTGGCTTCGCCAATCGGTGGGCACTGGCCGATGCGCTGGCCACGGGCAGCTACAACCTGCTCAACCCGGCGGCCACGCCGCAGTCGGTGCGCGACTCGATCAACATCGCCACGCTGCGTCCGGCCGAATCCAAGCTGCAGGGTATCGATGCGAAGATTTCCGGCAGCCTGGGCCACACCTGGGCCGGCGAGATCGGCTTCGCTGCCGGTGCCGAGTGGCGCCGCGAGAAGCTCGATTCCAACAACCCATGGCAGATCGACGCCGGCCTGCAGGTGCGCCCGGCCATCGCCGAAGTGCACGGCAAGCGTCAGGTCAGTGCCGTTTATGCCGAAGTGAACGTGCCGCTGGCGTCGACGCTGGAGCTGTCCGCCGCCGCGCGTGCCGATCACTACGATGATTTCGGCGATGCGTTCTCGCCGAAGCTCGGCCTGCGTTGGCAGCCGCTGGATTTCCTGCTGGTGCGAGCGTCGGCGTCGAAGGGCTTCCGCGCACCGTCGCTGTCGGAAAACTCAAACAGCACCAGCATCGCCTACGGCAGCGTGGTCGATCCGCGTGATCCGGACGTGCCGGGCTCGCGGCAGAACCCGACTTTCTTCACCGTCGGCAACAACGCGCTGAAGCCCGAGCGCACCAAGAGCGTGAACTTCGGCGTGGTGCTGTCGCCGTGGGCCAACACCAACCTGAGCGTGGACTACTACCGCATCCAGCTGGACAACCTGGTCGGCACCAACAACACCCAGACCCTGGTCAACGACAACGTGGCCGGCGCGGTGCAGCGCGATGAGCGTGGCAAGCTGCAGGCGGTCTACAACCGCTACCAGAACCTGAGCGAGCTGAAGACCTCGGGCATCGACGTCGAGCTGCGCCAGCGCATCCCGACCGCAGCACTGGGTGACTTCACCGTGTCCTCGGCCTACACCCACGTGCGCGACTACCGCCGCCCGACCGTGGTCGGCGGCCCGCTGGTGGACTACGCCGGCAGCAACCTGGGCGCGACCCTGCCCAAGGACAAGGCCACCACCACGCTGGACTGGAAGTACGGCGACTTCAATGCCGCCGTGACCTGGTACTACACCGGCAGCTACCGCCAGGAAGCCAGCACCGCCGCCAAGGCCGTGCAGCAGCGCGTCGGCAGCTACAGCCAGTACGACCTGTACCTGGCCTACACCGGCATCGACAAGCTGACCGTGTATGCCAAGGTGCAGAACCTGGCCGACAAGACGCCGCCGTACGACGCCTCGTTCCCGGGCATCCGCGCGCCGTATGACTTCAGCCAGTACGACCTGCGTGGCCGCTACTTCACGCTGGGCTTCGATTACCGCTTCTGATCCATCCGCCGCGGCCGGTCACCTGAGGGGACCGGCCGCGCGATCGTCTGCCGTTGTGTTCCAGGGGAGTCACCGTGTCCTTGCATCGCCGTGCCGTTCTTCCGCTGCTGCTTGCCGCCGCCACCGCACTGTCCTCGCCGCAGCCGGCGCAGGCACAGAGTGCGTACTTCTTCCCGCAGGTCACCGACGCAGCGGCGTTCGATGCAGCGGTGCCCACGCCGGAGCAGTTCCTCGGTTACCCGATCGGCAGCCGTTACACCCGGCACGACCAGCTGGTGGCGTACTTCCAGGAACTGGCCAAGTGCTCGGACAAGATCAGCGTGCGCGAGATCGGCCGCAGCTATGAAGGTCGCCCGCTGTTGATCGCCACCGTCACCGCTGCAGGCAATCATGCGCGGCTGGAACAGATCCGCCAGCAGCACGCGACCCTGGCCGATCCGGCGCAGCCGCGCAGCGCCGCCGGTGACAGCCCGGTGGTGGTGTGGCTGGGCTACAGCGTGCATGGCAACGAGACCTCCAGTGCCGAGGCGGCGATGCTGACGGCGTACTACCTGGTGGCCAACCGCAGTGCCGAAACCCAGCAGTGGCTGCAGCAGGCGGTGGTGCTGTTCGACCCGGCACAGAATCCGGATGGCCGCGATCGCGCCGCCAACTGGCACAATGCCTGGGCCTCCGATCCAGCCTCTGCCGACCCGGCCGACAAGGAGCACGTCGAGCCGTTCCCGCAAGGGCGCACCAACCACTACTTCACCGATCTCAACCGCGACTGGCTGGCCCTGACCCAGCAGGACTCACGGCCGAAGGTGGAGGTGTTCCACCAGTGGTACCCGAACGTGCAGATCGACTTCCACGAGATGGGCAAGGACAGCACCTACTACTTCGAGCCCTCGCCGAAGAGCATGCACAGCCCGCTGATTCCGGCGGCGTCGTATGAATTCAACAAGACCCTCGCCAGGTACCACGCGGAGGCGCTGGATGCCTTGGGTTCGCTGTACTACACCGGCGAGAATTTCGACAACTTCTCGCCGGTGTACGGTTCCACCTATCCGGACTTCCATGGCGCTGTCGGCGTTACCGTCGAGCAGGCCAGCTCGCGCGGCCGCGTGCAGGAATCGGTGAATGGCCTGCTGACCTTCCCCTTCACCATCCGCAACCAGGTCGCCACCGGGCTGGGCACGGTGCGTGGCGCGGTGACCGAGCGCAGCGGCCTGTTCGACCTGCAGAAGCAATTCTTCCAGAGCGCGCTGAAGCAGGCTGCGCAGCAGCCGGTGAAGAGCTTCGTGTTCGGCGACGCGCATGATCCGGCACTGACCCGGCGCCTGCTGGAACTGTTGCTGCTGCATCGCATCGAGGTGCGCGCGCTGGATCGTGCCGTCACTGTCGATGGGCAGCGCTTCGATGCCGGCAGCGCCTACGTGGTGCCGGTGCAGCAGGAGCAGTTCCGCCTGGTGCATTCGATCTTTGCCGAGACGCCGCCGATCAAGGGGGATGTGTTCTACGGCAGCACCAGCTATGCAATCGCACCAGCCTACGGCGTGGCCTTTGCGGGCAGCCGCAGCCGCATCGAAGGCGGCGAACGCGTGGCCGCGCTGCCGGTGGAGCAGGGCGCGGTGCTGGGCGGCGAGGCCGGATTCGCCTACGCCATCGACTGGCGCGACTACAACGCCGGGCGCGCGCTGGCCGCGCTGCAGGGCAAGGGCGTGAATGCACGCGCGGCATTCCAGCCGTTCACCACCGCGACCGCGCAGGGCGACATCAGCTTCGCCGCCGGCAGCCTGGTCGTTCCGGTTGCCGGGCAGTCGCTGCAGGGGGCGGCGCTGCTTGAGGCAGTGACGTCCGCCGCGCGCGAGGCGGGCGTACAGGTACACGCGCTGTCCAGCGGCCGCAGCCGCGAAGGCATCGACCTCGGCAGTGACGGCGTGAAAGCGCTGCGCAAGCCTGCGGTCGCGCTGGTGATGGGCGAGGGCGTGGCCGCCACCGAGATCGGATCGGCGTGGTTCCTGCTCGACCAGCAGCTGCACCTGCCGGCCAGCAAGCTGGACCCGCAGCAGCTGGGCAAGGTGCCGCTGGACCGCTACACCACGATTGTGTTGTCCGGCGGTACCTACACGGGCGTCGATGCCACGGCAGTGGCTGCACTGAAGCGCTGGGTGCAGGCCGGTGGTTCACTGGTGACCTACGGCGGTGCCTCGAAGTGGGCGATCGAACAGAAGCTGGCCGACGGCGAAAAGCTCGGCAAGGAAGAGACTGCTGACGAAAGCCGCCGCGCGTTCGGCGACCAGCGCGATATCGCCGCGATCGAGCGGGTCAGCGGCAACATCCTCAGCGCCGACGTGGATATCAGCCATCCACTGGCGTTCGGCGTGCCGCGCCGGCAGCTGGCGATCAACAAGGAGAACACGGTGACGCTGCAGCCGAGCGCGAACCCGTTTTCCACGGTGGTGCGCATCGACACGCCGCCGCGGGTGAACGGCTATCTGTCCGAGCGCAACCGCGCGCGGGTGGCAGGCAGTGCGTGGCTGCTGGTGTCGGCGCAGGGGCAGGGCAATGTGGTGCTGTTCGCCGATGATCCGGCGCATCGCAAGTACTGGCACGGCACGGATCGCCTGCTGATCAACGCGATCTTCTTCGGGAATCTGGTGAATCCGAGCAAGGCGCGGGGTTGAGGATCTGCGCGCTCATGTCATGCACGAGCCTGGAAGAGGAAAACGGTAATGCCGGCCACTGGCCGGCAACAGAAGAGGACGACGCGCCAGCGCCGTCCCCGATAGCCCCGCGCAGCGGGAACGGCGATCAGAAGCTGGCGCGCACGCCCACTCTGTATTCGGTCGTGTCCTTGTCGAGTTGGCCTTCCAGGACAAGGCCCCAGGTATCGGTGATGTTTACCTGGCCGCCCACCACGCCATACCAGCGTGCGTCCTGTCCATCGCCACCGTTGGCATAGCCGCCTTTCAGCCAGCCTTCCAGACTGTCGGTGAACCTGCCGCGCACACCCACCATGCCCAGCACCTGGTTGAACCGCGAAGTCTGGCGGGACCGCTCGTTGCCGACGCCATAGTCTGACTTCGCCGAACGGTGGTTCCAGGCGAACTCGCTGGTGAAGTCCAGGCGGTCGCTGATCGGTGCGTGATATCCCAGGCCCAGGTACGGAACGTCGAGAGTGGTCTTCACCCGCGCATCGCCCCGATGGTCACTTGCGCTGACGCGAGAAGCGCCGGCGATTACATGGAACTGTGGTGTGACAGCGAACGAACCCCGCACATACCCGCCGTTGAAGGTCATATCACCCGCGCTGTCAGCGTCCAGCCGCAGGCGGTTCCAGCCCCCTTCCACATAGGTGTAGCTGAGTTCGTCGCTGGCCGACGCCAGCAGTGGTGTTACCAGCAACAGGCAGGTTGCCAGGAGCATCTTGCGCATCTTTCAAGTCCTTGTGTGGCGCGACAACGCGGAGCAGCGACGCCCCGCACCGCAGTACGGGGAGTCCGGGGCCAGGAGAATGCAGATCCCGATCAGAAACTTGCGCGTACGCCTACACGGTACTCGGCGAAGTCGTCGTAGAACTGGCCTTCGGCAACCACACCCCAGGTACGGTTGAAGCTGACCTGACCACCGATGGTGCCTGTCCAGGTGCCATCGAAGTGGTTGTTCCCGTCGATGTAGCCTGCTTTGATCCACGCCTCGGTCATTGCAGACGGCTTGCCGCGAAGGCCGACATTGCCGACGGCTGTATTGACGGATGTCTTGTTCGTGTAGGTCACGCCGTCGGAGTGGACTTTGTCCTTGCCGCTGCGGCGGTTCCACGCCAGGTCGGCGGTGAAGTCCAGCCGGTCGCTGATCGGCATGTGGTAGCCAAGGCCAAGATGCGGCTGGTCGAACGTGGTTTTGACACTGGAATAGGCGTAGCGCGTGGTATCGCTCACGCGCGACCAGCCGCCGAACACGTTGACCTGTTCGGCGACGGCGAAGGAGCCACGTACATAGCCACCATCGGCCTTTGGATCGTTGTGGGCATTGGAGCTGATCTGGAGCCGGTTCCAGCCGCCTTCCACATACGTGTAGCTCATGCCGTCACTGGCCATGGCAGTCAGTGGAGTGCTGATCAGCAGCGCGGATACCAGGAAAATCTTGCGCATCATGCTTGTCCTTAATCAGATACCAATCCAGACCGGGACGTGCAGTGACGTGGCCCGGCTGCGACGTCATGTCGCCGGCCGAGTCTAGCCAAATTTCACGCGACGCATACATCGCCCGCGATGACGCTGACAGTGGGTATTGATCCATTCAGGAAATGCCTGATTCCTGACGCGCAGAAAAAAGGGCGCAGCTTGCGCTGCGCCCCTTCGTGCGTTGCAGGTGCGGCGGGATCAGCCGGCGCGACCGCCGCCGTTGCCGCCCTGGCCACGACCGCGGCCGCCACCATTGCCGCCGCCGCCACGACGCTGGCCCTGACCCGCGCCCGCACCGGCACGCTGCTGGCCATTGCCACCGCCCTCGCGACGGCCGCCACCGGCCTTCTTTGGGCCGGCATGCGCATGGCGCGGCGCATCGCCGTGCGGACGGCGTGCGTGGCTCTTGCGCGGTGCGCGCTCGCCGGTATCGTGCTCGGCCTTGCCCGGTGCGCTGTTGCCCCAGCGGATCGGCGTCTGCAGCTCGAAGCCCGGCACGTCGCGGATGTCCATATCGCGGCCCAGCAGGCGGGTGATCGCACGCAGCAGCTTCACTTCATCCTGCGCCACCAGCGAAATCGCCTGGCCGGTTGCACCGTTACGGCCAGTACGGCCGATGCGGTGCACGTAGTCTTCGGCCACCATCGGCAGATCGAAGTTGATTACCTTCGGCAGCTCATTGATGTCGATGCCGCGCGCGGCGATGTCAGTGGCCACCAGCACGGTCACGCGGCCGGCCTTGAAGTCACCCAGTGCACGCAGGCGCTGGCCCTGGCTCTTGTTGCCGTGGATCGCTGCGGTCTTGATGCCGGACTTTTCCAGGAACGTGGCCAGCTTGTCGCTGCCGTGCTTGGTGCGGGCGAAGACCAGGGTCTGCTCGCGGCTGTCCTGCGCCAGCAGGTGCAGCAGCAGGTCGCGCTTGCGGCCGCCGTCGACCGGGTGCACGCGGTGGGTGATGGTTTCGGCCACGGTGTTCTTCGGCGTCACCTGGATCTGTTCCGGGTTGCGCATGAACTCCAGCGCCAGCTGGCGGATGTTGTCCTCGAAGGTAGCCGAGAACAGCAGGGTCTGGCGGTTCTGCTTCGGCAGCTTGGTCAGGATGCGCTTGATCGACGGCAGGAAGCCCATGTCGAGCATGCGATCAGCTTCATCCAGGACCAGCAGTTCAATGCCGGACAGATCGATGCTGCGACGCTCCAGGTGGTCGATCAGGCGGCCCGGGCAGGCGACCAGCAGGTCGACGCCACGGCGCAGGATGTCCAGCTGGTTGCCCATGCCGACGCCACCGTAGATGCAGGCGCTGGGAATGCGCAGATACTTGCTGTAGCCGCGCAGGCTGTCATGCACCTGGGTGGCCAGCTCGCGGGTCGGGGCCAGGATCAGCGCGCGCGGCTTGCGCGGGCCGGCACGCACTTCCTGCGAGGCGGTGCCCAGGTGCTGCAGCAGCGGCAGGCCGAACGCTGCGGTCTTGCCGGTGCCGGTCTGTGCGCCGGCCAGCAGGTCGCGACCGGCCAGCGCCAGCGGGATCGCCTGCTGCTGGATCGGGGTCGGGTTTTCGTAGCCCTGCTCGGCAAGCGCACGCAGCAGGAAGGGCGCCAGGCCCAGCGATTCAAAAGACATTGAGATTGCTCCAAGTACAAGAAACGCCTGTCCGAGCGGACAGACGGGGGCAGATCAAACTGATCGGCTGACTCGGAGCGTTCCCGTGAACCGCGCTGCGAGAATTGGGTGCAGCCGGCACGAAGCGCAGGCTGGAATGCGTGACGAACGGCGTCGGAGTGGGGGCGGGCGAAGAGGGCGGACCCTGGTCGCCGGCGATCCCGGAGGGAAACGGACGGCCGCTGCAGACTCCGCAAGTCTAAACGATGTTTGAGACTTCACGCAAAAAGGCCTGTTCAGGTAAGGGTTCTGCCTGCAGGGCTTGCAGCCCTGCACCCGCAGAGGCCAGAGCTACGTCAACGTCAAAAGCGGGTGTGCTGAGGGTAGGCGGGGTGGGTCCGGTTGAGGGGGACGCCGTAAATACGTCCATGTAGGCTCGGTCGCGGCATCCATGCCGCTCACGCCCCCTCAACCGGACCCACCCCGCCTTCGACAGTTTTTCGTGATCTGTCGAATCTCATTCGATTTATTTCGATATCTGACGGATTTCGACGATGAATGATCTGGATGTTCGATCCGTCATCGGGAAACTGTCGGGGGTGGGGCGGTGGGGGTGGGCAGGACCGTTGGCGCCATGGATGGCGCCATCGAGCCCCCATGGGTGAGGGCGCTTTGCTTGCGAAGCACTGCTTCGCAAGCGCCCGAACGCCCAGCCGCCGGCGGCTGGGCCGGACCCCGGAGGGGGGTTTACGGCGTGTCCTGCCCACCCACACCGCCCCGCCCAACCAGCAGAACGCCAGAGCCGCTTTTGACGTTGCCGTTGCCGTTGCATTGAGCAGGTGCAGGGCTGCAAGCCCTGCCGAACCCCACTACGGTAGGGTGGCACGATGCCGCGCTGCAGCTTGGCGCCGCCGCATATTTGATTACACTTGAAACTTGTTTGCCCACGACTCCGGACACCCACCCATGAAGCTTGGTTCTTTGAAGGAAGGCGGCCGCGACGGCACCCTGATCGTCGTCTCGCGTGACCTGCGCCACGGCGTGCGCGCCACCGGCATTGCCGCCACCCTGCAGCATGCCCTGGAAGACTGGAGCCACATCGCGCCGCGCCTGAACGCCCTGTACGAATCGCTCAACACCGGCGATGCCGACGGCGTGTTCGACCTTGACCCGCAGGCGCTGGCCGCGCCGATGCCGCGCGCCTATGAATTCGTCGATGGCAGCGCCTACCTGCCGCATGTCGAGCGCGTGCGCCGTGCCCGTGGCGCCGAGGTGCCGGAGAGCTTCTACACCGATCCGCTGATGTACCAGGCCACCAGCGCCGGCTTCTACGGTCCGCGCGATGCGGTCAAGGTGGTCAGCGAGGACTACGGCATCGACCTGGAAGCGGAAATCGTGGTGATCACCGACGACGTGCCGATGGCCGCCACCCCGGAACAGGCTGCGGGCCATATCCAGCTGGTCGGCCTGGTCAACGATGTTTCGCTGCGCAACCTGATCCCGGGCGAGCTGGCCAAGGGCTTCGGCTTCCTGCAGTCCAAGCCGCGTTCGGCGCTGTCGCCGGTGTTCGTCACCCCCGATGAGCTGGGTGCGGCCTGGCAGGACAGCAAGGTGCACCTGCCGCTGCTGACCCACATCAACGGGAAATGGTTCGGTGCGCCGGAAGCGGGCGTGGACATGCAGTTCAACTTCGCCCAGCTGGTCGCGCATGCGGCCAAGACCCGTCCGCTGGGCGCCGGTACCATCGTCGGCTCGGGCACCATCGCCAACCAAGACACCAGCAAGGGCGCATCGTGCTTCGCCGAGCAGCGCGTGGTCGAAACCCTGCGTGA
This sequence comes from Stenotrophomonas africana, assembly GCF_013004645.1. Classification (GTDB taxonomy): domain Bacteria; phylum Pseudomonadota; class Gammaproteobacteria; order Xanthomonadales; family Xanthomonadaceae; genus Stenotrophomonas; species Stenotrophomonas africana. The sequence goes on from NZ_JABEME010000004.1 coordinate 148,820, forward strand.
CGGCAAGCCGAGCACGCCGTTCATGTCCTTCGGCGACGTAGTCCGCATCGAGATGCTCGATGCCGCGGGCAACAGCATCTTCGGTGCGATCGAGCAGCGCATCGAACAGGCGGCCAAGCCCTGAGCATGGAGGCGGCGATGGACATCCTGGTTGACGACGGCATCGTGCTGTACACCTACTGGCGATCCAGCGCCGCCTACCGCGTGCGCATCGGCCTGGAGCTGAAGGGCCTGGCCTGGGAGGCGCGGCCGGTGCACCTGGTGCGCGAAGGCGGAGAGCAGCACCTGGACGCCTATCGCGCCCTCAATCCGCAGCAACTGGTGCCGACCCTGCTGCACGAGGGGCATGCGCTGACCCAGTCGTTGGCGATCCTCGAATACCTGGATGAGCGCTTCCCACAGGTGCCGCTGCTGCCGGCCGACGCCGCCGGCCGCGCGCGGGTGCGGGCCCTGGCCCAGCTGGTGGCCTGCGACATCCATCCGATCAACAACCTACGGGTGATGCAGTATCTGGAGCGCAACCTGCAGCTGCCGGCCGATGCCCGCATGCAGTGGACCCTGCACTGGATGGCCGAAGGCTTTGCTGCGATGGAAGCGATGCTGGCCAACAGCCGCGACACCGGCACCTTCTGCCACGGCGATCGCCCCGGACTGGCCGACATCTGCCTGCTGCCGCAGCTGTACAACGCACACCGCTTCGGCCTGGACCTGACGCCGTACCCGACCCTGCGCCGTATCGAGGCGGCCTGCCAAGCGCTGGACGCCTTCGACAGCGCGCGTCCGGAAAACCAGCCCGACGCCGCCTGATCCCAAAAAGGGGACGGAGGGGATTACGTCGTAAGTGCACATACGACTTAATCCCCTCCGTCCCCTTCTTGCAGCAATCGCGCGAGGTCATCGCGGAACAACCGGTAGGCATCCTCGCGGCGTGCATCATCGCCCTGCCGCAGTACCCACGCCGGATGCACGGTGGCGTAGCCGCGGGTGCCATCCTCCAGCGTGTGCCAGCGTCCACGGTCGTGCGTCAGATTGAAATCACGGCCAAATACCGAGACTGCCGCGGTAGCGCCCAGGCAGACGATGACCTGCGGCCGCACCCGCGCGATCTCGCCCATCAGCCATGGCCGGCAGGCCTGGATGTGGCGGCTTTCCGGTCGCTTGTGCAGCCGCATCTTGCCGCGGCGCTCATGGTGGAAGTGCTTCACCGCATTGGTCAGGTACAGCGTGGCGCGATCGATTCCCAGCTCGGCCAGGGCACGGTCCAGCAGCTGGCCCGCCGGGCCGGCGAATGGCTGGCCGCGCAGATCCTCGGTATCACCAGGCTGCTCGCCGATCACCATCACCCGCGCATCGGCCGGCCCCTGGCCGAACACCACCTGCGTGGCGGTCTCCCACAGCGGGCACTGGCGGCAGGCGCTGGCCTGCTGTCGCAGCGTCTGCAGGCTGCCGGTATCGGGGGGCGCCGACGCAGCGTCCCTACGCATGGGAATCCTGCGCTGCGGTGCCTGCGCGGGCCGGTCATGCATTTCCTGCACGCGATCGCCCGCATCGCGCACCAGCCGCGGCAGCAACTGCGCCTCGGGCAGGTGGCGCCAGTATTTGGCCGGCATCTCCTGCATCATCATCCGTGTGTTGAGCCGCGCCGGATTGAAGATGTTGGCGTAGTAGGTCTGCCACAGCGACTCGAGTGCATCCTCGGCCGGGGCATCCTCGCGCCGCGCGCCGGGGCCGAAGGCAAGCGCCTGCCCATCCCAGGCGACGCTGCGCGAAGGGGTCAGTATCGCCCAGCGCATCCCGGTGAAGCGGCGTGCGAAGAAGGGGGCTACCCGATCAACGATGTGGTGCTCTGGCTCGAACCACGCGATGAAGGCATCGGGCTGGCCAGGCACCTCGCGGAATCGCACGAACGCTTTCATCTTGTGCGTATCGCGGCGGACGGCCTGGGCGAGTGCGTTCGCGCGCAGGACATCGGCATCGGCGGGATTGGTCAGCACCGAGCGCTCGCCATGAGTAATGCGCCACAGCAGGCGATACAGCAGGGCCAGGCGCTGGGCGTCGCGATGACACAGGCAGGTCGCCGCCAGGTCGAGGAAGTCGCGCGGAACGCTGGGCGCAGCGGCATCGGCAGGCATCGGTGCCAGCTGTACGGCCGGCGCATCCAGCAGCGAAACCTCACTGCCTTCGATCCAGTCCAGCTGCGGCGGTGCCACGTCGCGCAGCAGTGCCTCGCGCGCGGCCTCGCGCCAAGGCTCCAGCGACCACGGCGGGTCCACCCGCAGCGACCAGCGCTGCGCGTCAGGCGGCGGGCGGTGCATCAAACAGCGAGCCCTGCCGCGGGGGCGGCGCCAGCTGCGCGCGCAACGCGGCCGGATCATCCAGCGCCTTGCGCGGGTGGTGGTCGGCCAGCAGCACGAACGGTAGCAGCTTGCTCATCGGGGCCTTCAACCGGGCTACGTCGGCCACCCGCAGGCGGCCGTGCCGGCGTGCCATCAGCACCCGCTTCACGTTGCGCACGCCCAGCCCGGGTACGCGCAGCAGCAGCTCTTTCGGTGCGCGGTTGAGGTCCACGGGAAAGCGCTCGGGATGACGGATCGCCCAGGCCATCTTCGGATCGATATCCAGGTCCAGCATGCCGTCGCCGGCGGTGTCGGTGATCTCATCCACGCCATAGCCGTAGAAGCGCAGCAGCCAATCGGCCTGGTACAGGCGATGTTCGCGCTGCAGTGGCGGTGGTTGAAGTGGCAGCTGGCGACTGGCATCTGGAATCGGGCTGAAGGCCGAGTAATACACCCGGCGCATGCGGTAGTTGCCATACAGCGCGTCGGCACTGGCCAGGATCTGCCGATCGTTGGCCCCATCAGCACCGACGATCATCTGCGTGCTTTGTCCGGCGGGTGCGAAGCGGGGAGGGCGCGGGCGTGCACTGCGGCTGGCCGCCGGCGCCACCGCTGCGGGGGCCTTGCGCGCTTCCTTGGCTTCCTCGATGCGCCAGCGCAGTTCGCCCATCGCGCCGCGTATCGAATGCACCGTCTTCTCCGGCGCCAAGGCGCTCAGTCCGGCTTCGGTGGGAAGTTCCACGTTGATCGACAGGCGGTCGGCGTAACGCCCGGCACTGGCCAGCAGTTCCGGCGAGGCCTCGGGAATGGTCTTGAGGTGGATGTAGCCGGCATAGCGGTGTTCTTCGCGCAGCTGCCGTGCCACCTCCACCATCTGCTCCATGGTGTAGTCCGCATTGCGGATGATGCCGCTGGAAAGGAACAACCCCTCGATGTAGTTGCGCTTGTAGAAGTCCAGCGTCAGCGCGACCACCTCATCCACGCTGAAGCGCGCACGGGCCACGTTGCTGGATACCCGGTTCACGCAGTAGGCGCAGTCGTAGACGCAGAAGTTGGTCAGCAGGATCTTCAGCAATGAAACGCAGCGGCCGTCCGGCGTATAGCTGTGGCAGATGCCCATGCCTTCGGTGCTGCCGATGCCGCCGCTGGCGCGCGAATCGCGTTTGCCCGAGCCGCTGGAGGCGCAGGAGGCGTCGTATTTGGCGGCATCGGCCAGAATGGCCAGCTTGCGGATGGTTTCCATTGAGGAAACCTACGGATGAGGGGTCTCATTGGATGAGACCGCCCCTGAACTCTTCAGAAAAAGGGGACGGAGGGGATTACGTCGCAAGTGCACAAACGACTTGATCCCCTCCGTCCCCTTTTTCGTGGGGTCAGAAGCCGTGGGTGATGCTGGGCGCGGCCGCAGAGAAGTCCGCGTACGGGTCGTGCTCGCCAGTGCTGCCTTCGGACAGGCGGAACTTCAGGGCCAGGCCATCGCGCGAGTCGGCCGCACGCAGTGCTTCCTCCTGATCGATGACGCCGGCCTTGGCCAGCCGGAACAGACACTGGTCGAAACTCTCCATGCCTTCTTCCAGCGAGCCTTCCATCGCCGCCTTGATCTCGTGCACCTGGCCGCGGCGCAGCAGGTCGCGGATCATCGGCGTGTTGATCAGCACCTCGGTGGCCGGCAGGCGACGGCCCTCCTTGTTCTTCACCAGACGCTGGCTGATCACCGCGCGCAGGTTCAGTGCCAGGTTCATCAGCACGTTCTTGTGCGCGCTTTCCGGGAAGAAGTTGAGGATGCGCTCGATGGTCTGGTCGGCGTTGTTGGAGTGCAGGGTAGCCAGGCACAGGTGGCCGGTCTCGGCGAAGGCGATGGCCGCCTCCATCGTTTCCGCATCCAGGATCTCGCCGATCAGGATCACGTCCGGCGCTTCACGCATCGCGTTCTTCAGCGCGTTGTGGAAGGCATGGGTGTCCAGCCCGACCTCGCGCTGGTTGACGATCGACATCTTGTGCTTGTGCAGGTACTCGATCGGATCCTCGATGGTGAGGATGTGACCGGTGGTGGTGCTGTTGCGGTGGTCGATCATCGATGCCAGCGACGTCGATTTGCCGGAACCGGTGGACCCCACCACCAGCACCAGCCCGCGCGGGGTCATGATGACGTCCTTCAGCACCTGCGGCAGGTTCAGTTCCTCGATGCTCGGGATGCGGCTGCGGATGGCGCGGATGACCATGCCGACCTCGCCCCGCTGCTTGAACACGTTGACGCGGAAGCGCCCGGCTTCGGGCAGGGCGATGGCCATGTTGAGCTCCAGCTCGCGCTCGAACTGCGGCACCTGGCCTTCGTCCATCAACGAGTAGGCGATTTTCTTGACCATGCCGGGCGGCAGGCCGGTGTTGCCCAGCGGATAAAGCTTCCCCTCGATCTTGATATAGACCGGTGCCCCGGTGGTCAGGAACATGTCCGAAGCGTTCTTTTCGGTCATCAGCTTCAGGAAGTAGCCGATATCCATTGCGAATTTTCCCCAACGAAACGGCCGACGCCCGTTGCCAGCACGGTGTCGGCTTGACGACAATGGCCGTGAACCGACAACCGGTACGGCCTCCCCAATGAAACGACTTAGCTTCGCACGAATGCGCCATGGCCTGTATGTGATGGCGTTTGCATTCGCACTGTCTGCCCCCGCCTGGGCGCAGGACGCCGCACTGGAACTGGCGCAGGCCCGGCAGGCGGTCGACAAGGCCACCCAGGCCGATGCCGACCAGTACGCCCCGGACCTGATCGGTCTGGCCCGCCAGGGGCTGGAGCAGGCCCAGCGCGCCGCCGGCGACCGCCGCGAGCGCAAGAACGCCCCGGCGATGGCCCTGCGCGCCGCCGCCGATGCCGACCTGGCCCGCGTCCGCAGCGAGGAGGCCACCGTCACCGCGCAGCTGCAGCTGCGTCGCAACGAGGTCAACCAGCTGCAACGCCAGCTGTCGACCGGGGAGGACCGCCGGTGAAGCCGATGACTGCCGCAACCCTGGCCGCGCTGCTGGCGCTGCCGCCCCTGGCCTTGGCCGCCGACAACCCGATGGTGGCGCAGCTGAGCCAGCGCCTGATGGCCATCCAGGCCAATCCCGACACCGCTGAGCTGGGTGCCTTCGAGCGCATGCAGGCCCAGCAGGCCATCGCCACCCTGGACAAGGCCAAGCGCCGCGACCAGGAGCTGGCCACCTACCTGGCCGAGCGCCGGGTGGAGATCGCCGAGACCGCCGTGCGCACCGCGATGGCCGCGCGCGAGGTCGACCGCCTGGAGCGGACCCGCAGCGACCTGCTGATCGAGGCCAGCCGCCGCGACGCCGCCCGTGCCCGTCAGGAAGCCGAGCAGCTGCGCATGCAGGCGCAGATGCAGGCCGAGGAGGCTGAGCGTCTGCGCCAGGCCGCCGAAGCCGAAACCCTGGCCCGCCAGGACGCCGAGAACGCCCTGACCAGCGTGGCCGGCAAGCAGCAGCAGCGCCTCAGCGCCGCCCAGCAGAACGCCGCCAAGCTGGCCCGCGAGGAAGCCGAGCTGGTGTCCGGGCAGAAGCTGCCGGGCTCGAAGTTCGACGGCCGTGGCGAAGTCTTCACATTCAATGGTGACGCATTCGCCACTGGCGCCTCCAGCCTGTCCGGCGGGGCCCGCAACCAGGCCAAGGCCCTGGCCGAGTACCTGAACATCGGCAAGAAGGGTCGCCTGCGTATCGAGGCCTATGACAGCGCCAATGGCGTGGGTCAGAAGCGTGCCGAAGCACTGCGCGATGCCCTGGTCGCGGCGGGTGTCGCCAGCAACCGGATCCAGGTCAGCGGCAAGAAGGCGGCGTCCACCCGGGCGCGCTCGGCCGAGGTCATCATCGCCCCGTAATTGCTTGATATTGTTTGTTTTTCGTTGTGATGAGCATTCAGCCTGAACCCCGCCCCGGCGGGGTTCGGTCTTTTTGCCGCAGGGGTCTTGTACCCCGCCTTGAGCAGGCGTAGGGTCAATCGTCCGGGACGCAATGCCGCGGACCGGACGATGGGAGGGCCGGGCCGATGCAAACAGGGCGCGAACCGCAGCGAATCGACGTGCGCAGGCCAGTGCCGCAGGTCGTTGCAGGCGTCCAGGTGGCCATCGACCGGCGCTCCTCCATGAACAACGCCCCGTGCCTCGCGGCCGGGGCGTTCGTGTATCTGTCGAAGGAGGTCCATCATGTTTGAAGATCAGCCCCAGAGCGAGATCGACGCCCGCCGCGCGCGTGATCCGGAGTTCAGGGCACTCCATGACCAGCACCGCAAGTTGAACAAGAAGTGCATGGACGCGGAGTTGGGTGTACTCCCGATCGATGATGTCACCCTGGGTCGCATGAAGCGTGAGAAGCTGCTGGCCAAGCAACGACTTCTGCGAATGTACGAAACACCGCTCCCAACGACGTCCCCCACACTTTGACGCACCCCGTCACGCCCGGAACGGCGTGACCCGGCCATCGATGGCCCCGCCGGGCGCTCCTGCCCCGGCATCGCGGCACCGCCGATGAGGCGGCCGCGCCAAGGCACCACAAGCGGTGGTGCCTTGGCCTGCAGGTACGACTCACCGATGCGGGCGGTACCGGTCTCCTCGTCGATCCGGGGCCGTCCGCATCTCTTTTTGCGGGCTTGCGGCCCGGCGCCGCGCCGACCTGACATTCATCGCCATCCGACGGATAATCATCGGTCCGGCCCTGTGTGGCGCGAACCGAAAGTCCTCCGAATGCCCATCCATTCTTCCGTCCTCGAACTCATCGGCCAGACCCCGATCGTCAAGGCCCAGCGCCTGGACACCGGCGTCTGCGAGCTCTACCTGAAGCTGGAGAGCGCCAACCCGGGCGGATCGATCAAGGATCGCATCGGCCTGTCGATGATCGAGGCGGCAGAGCAGCGCGGCGACCTGAAGCCGGGCGCGACCCTGGTCGAGGGCACAGCCGGCAACACCGGCCTGGGCCTGGCCCTGGTCGCCCAGCAGAAGGGCTACAAGCTGATCCTGGTTGTTCCCGACAAGATGAGCCGGGAAAAGATCTTCAACCTGAAGGCGATGGGCGCTGAGGTGCGTCTGACCCGCTCGGACGTGGCCAAGGGCCATCCCGAGTATTACCAGGATCTGGCCAAGACCATCGCCGAACAGACCCCGGGCGCCTACTTCATCAACCAGTTCGGCAACCCGGACAACCCGGCCGCGCACGAATTCGGCACGGGCCCGGAAATCCTGGAACAGATGGGCGGCGACCTCGACGCCATCGTGTTCGGCTGCGGCAGCTCCGGCACCATGACCGGCCTGTCGCGCGCGTTCGCTACGCTGTCGCCGAAGACCGAGCTGGTGTTGGCCGACCCGGTCGGCTCGATCCTAGCCGAATACATCAATGACGGCGTGCTCAACGACAAGTCGGGCAGCTGGCTGGTGGAAGGCATCGGCGAGGACTTCCTGCCGTCCATCTCCGATTTCAGCCGGGTGAAGAAGGCCTACGCCATCACCGACGGTGAGAGCTTCCATACCGCGCGCGAGCTGCTGGCGAAGGAAGGCATCCTCGGCGGCTCGTCCACCGGCACCCTGCTGGCGGCTGCGCTGAAGTACTGCAAGGAACAGACCACGCCGAAGAAGGTCCTGGTACTGGTCTGCGATACCGGCAACAAATACCTGTCGAAGATGTACAACGACTACTGGATGCTGGACAACGGCTTCCTGGAGCGCCCACAGCACGGCGACCTGCGCGACCTGATCCTGCGCCCGTACGGCCAGCGCGATACCGTCGTGATCGGCCCGAACGATCTGCTGACCACGGCCTACCAGCGCATGAAGCTGTATGACGTGTCGCAGCTGCCGGTGATGGACGGTGACCAGCTGGTCGGCATCGTCGACGAAAGCGACGTGCTGCTGCATGTCTATGGCGATGAGGCCCGTTTCCGCGACAGCGTCGCCACCGCGATGGTCAGCAAGCTGGACCGGCTGGATGTGAAGTCGCCGATCGAGGCCCTGCTGCCGGTGTTCGACCGTGGCCAGGTGGCGATCGTGATGGACGGCGACGCCTTCCTGGGCCTGATCACCCGTATCGACCTGCTGAACTACCTGCGCCGTCGCGTGCAGTAAGCCGCTGATCGAAGACGTTCGCTGCTGAATCCCGGTTTATCCGCGTCAAAGGTCGTTAAGGCCGCGCTGGTAGACTTCCGCACCTTCGATGGCGCCGTGCGTCGGCGCCCCTCAGGAAACAACATGTCCAACGCTACTTCCCAGGATCGCGCCCTGGCCCTGGCTACTCTGGCCATCCACGGTGGCCAGTCGCCGGACCCCAGCACTGGCGCGGTAATGCCGCCGATCTACGCCACCTCGACCTATGCGCAGTCCAGCCCGGGCGAGCATCAGGGCTTCGAGTACTCGCGTACCCACAACCCGACCCGCTTCGCCTATGAGCGTTGCGTGGCATCGCTGGAAGGTGGCACCCGCGGCTTCGCTTTCGCCTCGGGCATGGCGGCGAGCTCGACCGTGATCGAACTGCTGGACGCCGGCAGTCACGTGGTGGCAATGGACGATATCTACGGCGGCAGCTTCCGCCTGTTCGAGCGGGTGCGTCGCCGCACCGCCGGGCTGGACTTCAGCTTCGTCGACCTGACCGATCCGGCTGCGTTTGAAGCCGCCATCACGTCGAAGACGAAGATGGTGTGGATCGAGACCCCGACCAACCCGATGCTGAAGATCGTCGACATCGCCGCGGTCACCGCCATCGCCAAGCGCCATGGCCTGATCGTGGTGGTCGACAACACCTTCGCCTCGCCGATGCTGCAGCGTCCGCTGGAGCTGGGTGCGGACCTGGTCCTGCATTCGGCCACCAAGTACCTCAACGGTCACTCGGACATGGTCGGCGGCATGGTCGTGGTCGGCGACAACGCCGAACTGGCCGAGCAGATGGCCTTCCTGCAGAACTCGGTAGGTGGCGTGCAGGGCCCGTTCGACAGCTTCCTGGCCCTGCGTGGCCTGAAGACCCTGCCGCTGCGCATGAAGGCGCACTGCGCCAACGCGCTGGCCCTGGCCCAGTGGCTGGAAAAGCACCCGGCGGTGGAGAAAGTGATCTACCCGGGCCTGCCGTCGCACCCGCAGCATGAGCTGGCCGGCAAGCAGATGGCCGGTTACGGCGGCATCGTCTCGATCGTGCTCAAGGGCGGTTTCGAAGCGGCCAAGCGCTTCTGCGAGAAGACCGAACTGTTCACCCTGGCCGAGTCGCTGGGCGGCGTGGAAAGCCTGGTCAACCACCCGGCGGTGATGACGCACGCCTCGATTCCGGTCGCGCGGCGGGAACAGCTGGGTATCAGCGATGCGCTGGTAAGGCTGAGCGTGGGCGTGGAGGAGCTGGGGGACCTGCAGGTGGATCTGGAGCGGGCGCTGGCGGGTACTGCTGCGTGAATCCGATGACCGTGTCGTCCGCCAACAGCTCGGTTTCGCCACTGGCGATGGTGCGCAGTTTTCTCGGCAACCGCGTATTGATCTATCAGCTGGCCAAGCGCGAGGTCATCAGCCGCTACCGTGGCTCGTTGATGGGCCTGGCGTGGTCGTTCTTCAACCCGTTGTTGATGCTCGCCGTGTACACCTTCGTGTTCTCGGTGGTCTTCAACGCCCGATGGGGTGGGGATGTGGCACACAAGGGTGACTTCGCGATCATCCTGTTCGTCGGCATCCTCGTACACGGCATCTTTGCGGAGTGCGTCAACCGCGCCCCCAGCCTGATTGTCGGCAATGCCAGCTATGTCAAACGCGTGGTGTTCCCCCTCGATACGCTGCCCTGGGTGGCAATGGGGGCGGCGTTGTTCCATGCGCTGGTGACCCTGGTGGTGCTGCTGCTGGCGCAGTTGCTGATCCGTGGCGTCCTGCCCGTGACCGCGCTGTATTTCCCGTTGGTGGTGTTCCCGCTGGTGCTGTTCACGATGGGCCTGGCCTGGCTGCTGTCGGCGTTGGGTGTTTTCGTGCGCGATATCGGCCAGATGACCGGTATCTTCACCACCGTGCTGTTGTTCCTGGCGCCGGTGTTCTATCCGGTGACCGCATTGCCGGAGAACATGCGCAAGTGGATCTACCTGAACCCGCTCACCTTCATCATCGAGCAGTCGCGGGAGGTGCTGATCTGGGGCAAGGCACCTGATTTCATCGGTCTGGGCAAGTACACCCTTCTCGCCGCCGTGGTCGCCTGGCTGGGCTATGTCTGCTTCCACAAAATGCGCCGGGGTTTTGCCGATGTCATCTAATGTATCCGCGCACGAACCGGACGATCTTGCGATCCGGGTGTCCGGTGTCACCAAGTGCTTCCAGGTGTATTCGCAGCCACAGGACCGCCTGAAGCAGGCTGTCCTGCCGCGACTCTCCCGTCTGCTCGGCCGACCCGGTGGCATGTACTACCGCGAGTTCTGGGCGCTGAAGGGCGTCGACTTCGAGGTGCGCCGTGGAGACACGGTGGGCATCATCGGTCGCAACGGCTCCGGCAAGTCGACCCTGCTGCAGATCATCTGCGGCACCCTGCAGCCAACCCACGGCGAAGTGACCGTGCGGGGTCGCGTGGCCGCATTGCTCGAGCTTGGTGCCGGCTTCAATCCGGAATTCACCGGTCGCGAGAACGTCTACATGAGCGCCTCGATCCTCGGCCTTTCGCGCGAGGAGATCGATCGCAAGTACGACGACATCGTGGCATTCGCCGACATCGGCGACTTCCTTGAACAGCCGGTCAAGACCTACTCCAGCGGCATGTACGTGCGTCTGGCATTTGCCGTGATCGCGCATGTCGATGCCGATATCCTGGTGATCGACGAAGCGCTGGCGGTCGGTGATGCAATCTTCGTGCAGAAGTGCATGCGCTACCTGCGCAAGTTCCGTGAGAACGGCACGCTGCTGTTTGTCAGCCACGATACCTCTTCGGTGCTGAACTTCTGCCAGAGTGCCGTCTGGCTGGATCGCGGCGACATGCGCATGCATGGCACTGCGCAGGAAACCTGCAACGCCTACATCGAATACTGCTCGCAGGAAGTGTATGGCGATACGGTCAAGCTGCAGTCACGGCAGGCCGCTGCCCGTGCCGCGGAGGCATCGCCTGGCATCCCGTCGCCAGCCCGGATCGAGAAGGACCTGAAGGTCGAGCTGTTCGACAACGTCGCCAATTCAGCCGGTTGGCAGTCCGGCGTGGCAAGCATCGACTCGGTCACCCTGTGCAACGAGGACGGTGAGCCCTTCACGACGTTTGCCGGTGGCGAGCATGTCGTGCTGAAAATCCGCGCGACTGCGCATGATCCCCTGACGAGTCCCTTGATCGGATTCTTCGTCAAGGATCGCCTTGGGCAATCGCTGTTCGGTGAACACACCTACACCTATATCCAGCCGCCGATGGAAGTGGAGGGTGGCACCGGGTTGGAAGCGTCGTTCCGGTTCACCCTGCCGCTGCTGCCCAACGGCGAGTACTCGATGACCGTCTCGATCGCTGAAGGCGACCCGTACACCAACACCCAGCACGCCTGGCTGCATGATGCGGTGCTGATCCGGGTGGCCTCGCCCAAGCTGCGTTATGGCCTGGTCGGTATCCCGTTCGAGGAAGTGACAATGGTCCGCACCCGTCAGCCGCAGCCGACAGGAGAGCCGCAGTGAGCGCATCGCAGGGACCGACGGTGACCGAAGCGCACGGCTTCATTCCACCACTGGCCAGTACCGACCCGCGCATCAGCGTCGGTCGATACACCTATGGTTCTCCGCAACTGAAGGTATGGTCGGAAGGTGAACGCATCGAGATCGGGGCGTTCTGTTCGATTGCCGATGACGTAGTGATCTTTGGGGGCGGCGAGCACCGTCTGGATTGGGTGACCACCTATCCATTGCGCATCGCGCTGAATTCCCCCGGCGCAGGCCACGACGGGCATCCGCACACCAAGGGGCCCACCCGCATCGGCAACGACGTCTGGATCGGGCATGGTGCGATGATCGTTTCCGGCGTGACCGTGGGCGATGGCGCCTGTATCGGTGCGGGGGCAGTGGTTTCCCGGGACGTGCCCCCCTACGCCGTCGTTGCGGGCAATCCTGCAAAGGTGGTGCGCAGTCGCTATGACGAACAGACGATTGCCCGCCTGCAGGCGATTGCCTGGTGGAACTGGCCGATCGATCGCATCCGTGCCTTCGAATCGCTGCTCTGCAGCGGTGACGTTGAAGCCTTCATCGCTGCCGCCAGTGCGTCCTGACTCTCTGAACATCTCTCAAGAAACCGGCTGTCCCATGAACGATTTTCCGCTGTCGAACAGCATGCTGATCTCCCCGCGCGAACTGTCGCTGAGCGCGTGGCTGGGTCACATTCCCTTTGCCTCATGGCTGGTCGAGCAGTTGCAGCCACAGTCGATCGTCGAGCTGGGTACACATCGTGGCTCCTCGTTCCTTGCGCTCTGCCAGGCGGTGCAGGAGCAGGGGCTCACTACGCGCGTGTTTGCCATCGACACCTGGGAAGGTGACGAGCACGCCGGCTACTATGGCGATGAGATCTACAACGCATTGCGCGAGTACCAGCAGCGCAACTATGCCGGCATCTCCGAGATGCTGCGGATGCGTTTCAACGAAGCCCTCCCGTACTTCGCAGACGGCTCGATCGATCTGCTGCATATCGATGGCCTGCACACCTACGAGGCGGTTCGTGAGGACTTTGAAACCTGGTTGCCCAAGCTATCCGATCGGGCAGTGGTGATCTTCCATGACACCTGCGTCCGTGAGCGCGGTTTCGGTGTCTGGCAGTACTGGAGCGAGATCAGTCAGCAGTATCCGGCGTTCGAATTCACCCATACCCATGGCCTGGGTGTGTTGCTGGTCGGGCGGCAGCGTGTTCCTGCATTGGCAGACCTCGCGGCCCGTGCAGCCGCAGGTGACTTTGCGCCGATCAATCGCTTTTTCGACGCGTTGGGCAGCAACATCAAGCGCGCCGAAGAGGTGGAGCGGGTAAATGCAGGGTTGGTGGATGCGCGCAACGAGGTCAACCGCCTCGGAACGCTGGGCCATGAGCTGCAGCAGCGTTGCCTGCAACTGGAGCAGGAAGTGCGTGATGGCCGGGAGCAGGTGCGGCAGGCCGAGCAGCAGGTACAGCAGGCGCGGGAGCGGGCCGAGCATAGCGCGGTGACGGCAGAGGACCTGCGCCGCATCGTCGCCGAGGAGCGTGCCAGGACGGTTGAGGACATTCAGGCTGCACTGGGCCCGCACCTGGATTCGCAGGCACGGTCGATGGACAGGCTGTTGCAGCCCTGGTGGCGCCGCTGATCCACGCCCTGCCAACGAGCAGGATGTTACGTTAGAAGGAGTGCCGGGCGTCGCAGGGGAAAGTAGAGGGCCGCACTCCAGTAATCGATTTTTTCAAGAGACCCATCAGCAGATTGGGTTGAACCACCTCCTAGGGATGAACATGTCTACCGTCAAGCCAATCTGCTTCTATCTGCCGCAGTACCACCCCGTCGCGGAGAATTCGGAGTGGTGGGGACCTGGCTTTACCGAGTGGACCAACGTCGCCAAGGGAAAGCCGAACTTCGTCGGCCATTACCAGCCCCACATCCCGCGCGAGCTGGGTTTCTATGATCTGCGCCTGATCGACAACATGCGGGCACAGGCCGAACTGGCCTCGCTGTATGGCATCCACGGGTTCTGCTTCTACTACTACTGGTTTGACGGCCGCCGCATCCTCGAGCTGCCGCTGGACAACTACCTGAAGAGTGACATCGAGTTCCCGTTCTGCGTGTGCTGGGCCAACGAGAACTGGACCCGCACCTGGGACGGGCTCGAGAAGGATGTGCTGCTCGAGCAGAAGCACGGCGCCGATGAGGATCGCCGGTTTCTGGAAGACATCCTGCCGCTGCTGAAGGATCGTCGTGCGATCAAGGTCGATGGCAAGCCCATGCTGCTGGTCTACCGTGCCGACCTGTTCCCGGACGCAAAGGAGACCGTTGCGCGCTGGCGCCAAGTGGCCCGCGAGAATGGCGTGGGCGAGATCCATCTCGTGGCGGTGCAGTTCTACGGCATTGTGGATCCGCGTGACTGGGGTTATGACGCGGCCGCGGAGTTCCCGCCGCATACCTTCATCGGCGCGGAGAATCGTCTGACGCGACCGATCGACATCACCAACCCCGAGTTCCGTGGTGGCCTCGTCGATTACCGCAAGGTGGTCGCCCAGTCCATCAGCCGGCCCAAGCCCGACTTCCGCTGGTACCGTGGCATCGTGCCGTCCTGGGACAATACCGCGCGGCGCCAGCACACCTCGCACACGCTGGTGGACGCCTCGCCGTCGATCTACGAGTACTGGCTGCGCCGCCTGGTCGAGTACACCCGCGTCAACAACGCGCCTGAAGACCAGATTCTGTTCATCAATGCCTGGAACGAGTGGGGCGAGGGCTGCCACCTGGAGCCGGACCTGAAGCACGGCCTGGCCTACCTGGAAGCGACCCATGCGGCGCTGAACGGAGCCGACGGTGATGAGGCGCTGATGAAGGATGAAGCATTGCTGCGCGCACTCGGCGGCGAGCGCATGAAGGCGCTTCTGGATGACCGCGAACGCCTGGTCAACGATGTGGTTCTGCTCTCGGCCGAGGTACGCAGGACCAATCCGCAGGGCATCTCTTCGGTGCCCAAGCCTGGCCTGCGCGCGTTCATTGGCCGTTGCCTGCGGCCCTTCCCCCGCCTGCGTTCCTTTGCGGTGCGCGTCTATCACGCGTGGCACGCATGAGCTCCGTCCGTCGCGTTGCAGTTGTTGCCCACTTCGACGCCGAAGGCCGGTTGACTGACTTCACGCGTCGATTGCTCGAAGGCGTGCTGCGGCACGCGGAGCGCATCGTGCTGGTGTCGACCCGGCTGGCCCCTGACCAGGTGGTAGGCCTGGATGAGCGCATCACAGTCATCGTCCGCGAGAACGTCGGATACGATTTCTACTCGTTCCGGACCGGTGTACTGGCCGTGGAGGCGTTGTATGCCTACGACGAGCTGATCATCGCCAATGACAGCGTACTGATGATTGATCCGCAGGGCCTGGATCGTGCCTTCGCGAAGATGGCGGAGGTGGAGTGTGGCGCGTGGTCGATGACCGAGTCGCAGCAGGTCAGCCGCCACCTGCAGTCGTATTTCATGGTGTTCCGCAAGGACGTTTTCTTCAGTCAGTACTTCCACCAGTTCTGGCGCGATGTACGGGTGCTCGATGACAAGTGGGAAATCATTCTTTCCTACGAAATCGGCTTGACCCAGTGGCTGTTGCATCACGGTGTACGCATTGCTTCGGCGTTCCAGCCTGGCGCGGAGGGTATGCAGAAGCTGGTCGCACGCCTGAAACGCAAGCGCGAGCGCGATGCGGCTCCGGACAGTGTGGCTGCCCCTGGGGCATTCGAGATCCAGCAGGCCAACCTGGTCCACTACCTGTGGGATGACATCTACCGGCAGTTTGGTTTCATCAAGACCGAAGTGCTGCGCGATGATCCCAATGGCGTGCAGGACGTTGGCCTGCCCAGCCTGATCGCCGACCCGGTGCGCCTGGGCCAGGTCGAGGAGGAAGTCGCCAGGATGCGGGCCACGCGTGTCAACGCAATGCCGCTGCTCGCCCAGTCCAGTGACGGAATTTCACAGGAAGAACTGCAGCGCTATGGTGTCGGCGCCATTCCTGCTGACAAGCTGAAGTCGCGGTTCGCCATCGTGCTTCATCTCTATCATCTGGACCTGATCGAATCGATCCAGGGCTACATGAAGAACATGATCGTTGATCATGATCTGTTCGTGTCCGTGAAATCGGTTGCTGATCGTCGGGTGGCTGTGCGCTTTTTCGAAGAGCGGAAGGTGCGTGCCTTCGTCTTCGTGCATCCGAACATCGGGCGCGACGTCGGTCCCTTCGTCAGCCTGCTCAATACCGGCCTGCTCGACCGCTACGACGCGGTCTGCAAGATCCACTCCAAGAAGAGCGTGTACCACGATGGCGGTGGCCAGTGGCGGGATGAGTTGATGAAGTCCCTGCTGGGTTCTTCACACACGGTGCTGAAGATCCTGCACGCCTTCAAGCATGAGTCCAGTTGCGGCATCGTCGGTCCCGAGCACGCCTATGTCAGCAATGCCCGCTTCTGGGGCGGAAATGAGGAACGGCTGCGTCGCCTGGCCGCAGAAACCGGCATCGAGGACGCACGTGTCCGGCTGGGCTTCTTCGCGGGAACGATGTTCTGGTTCCGCCCCGCGGCGCTGAATGCCCTGCGGGAGCGGGCGCTGGCCCTGAGTGAGTTCGACCCGGAAGCTGGGCAGCTGGATGCCACCCTGGCCCACGTGATCGAGCGGCTTTTCGTGCTATGGGTGGAGCAGGCGGGCTACTTTGCGGCGACCACCCGTCAGCCGCATGCTGCGCTGTGTCATGAAAATTACGTGAATCAGGGTATATCTGTACTCCCTACCTGACTACAGAATCGATGGAGCCCAAGATGGATGACGGGTTGTGGTACGAACGCATTGTCCGTTCCATTAACGATCCTTCGCTGGGTTTGCCGGGCTTCCCGCCGGCCTATCAGCAGGAGGTATTCGTCGGGAAATCCAACGAGGCCGCTCTAGCGGAGGCATTTCACTTCTACCAGCTGGTAAAGACGGGCAGTCACCGTCTGCGTCGCAACTCGCCGGTGCTGGACTTTGGTGTCGGCTGGGGTCGTATCCTGCGATTCTTTCTCAATGACGTCGATCCGTCCCACTTGTATGGCGTTGATGTCGATCCCGAGATCCTCGAGGTTGCGCGCTCAACCGGCGTACTGGGCAATCTTTCCCAGATCCAGCCCAACGGCCGACTGCAGCACCCGGATGGGCGATTCGAGGTCATCTACGCGTTCTCGGTGTTCTCGCATCTGTCTGAAGCCTCGGCACGCCTCTGGTTGGCTGAGCTGATGCGGGTATTGAAGCCGGGGGGAAGTCTCGTGCTGACCACCACTACGGACCGCTTCCTGGAATTGTGTGAGGCCTGTTCCTACAAGCTCAGCGACCGCAATCAGTACGAGGAAGACTACGCCAGAATGTTTGCTGACCCGGCCGACGCCCGTCGTCGCTACGCTGCCGGTGAGCATGTGTACGCTGCCGTAGCTGGCAACGCTGAGGTGTTGGAAGCATCCAACTACGGCTGGGCAGCAATGCCGCCAGCGTTCGTCGAACGCGAGATCGGCCGGATGGCGCAATCGATCTCATTCATCGAAGCGACCGAACAGCTTCCCCAAGGTGTTTTCACCATCCGCAAACCCGCGACATTCGCACAGCGTGCAGTGAGGAAGTTGCGGGCCACGCTTTCTGCCTGAACGGTGTCCGGGCACGGGTCAGCCCAGTGCCTGGATTCGATCAGCTGCCGATCTGCCGTGATGTTACGGCGTCCTGCCTGTTACCGAAGAAACGCGAGTAAAACACCTTCCCATAGCGGATGAACGGAACTTCGATCAGGCGGTACGTGGCGTAGGCAATGGCAATTGACACCAGCAGAGTGCCGATAGCCGCGATCATGTAGGTCTGCGTCGCTGGCCAGTCATGATGCTGATTGAGCCGGTCGTACCATGGGCGCAGTGTGTTGATAACCGGACCATGTGCAAGATAGAGCGAATAGCTGATCGTGCCCAGGAAACGCGTGAGTCGATTCACCAGCAGGCGAATGGGATTGAGCGCCAACCCGATGATCAGCAATGAATACCAGACCGCTGGCCACATGTAGGGATGACCCGCAAATATTCTGTCATCCACCCAGCTGTTGCTGCGCGCCACAAAGATGCACGCAGCAGCCAGCAGCAGAAGAATTCCCAGTGAACGCTCCTGCTCATCGGGTTCATTGACCAAGCGTTCTCTGAGCATGTAATAGCACACGGCACCGAATGCGAAGATCGGCAGGTCTTTGATGAACAGCCATTGCTCGATGCTGGCCGCTGTCTCCGGCGAAAGCGGGAGATGAGGCAGGAGGAAAATCATCGCGAAGTAAGCAAGGAGGGTAGCCAGCAGCAGCGACCATGCCTCCACGACATTCCGCGTGCGGAAATAGATGATCGGGAAAATGGCGTAGAAGAGCATCTCCACGCCAATGGTCCAGCTGGCCATGACCAAGCCGCTCTGGTTTCCCGGTACCAGGTTGAACACGAAGAATATGCTCTGCAACACCGCAGCAGGGGTAACCGGAAGGTGATACACCTGCGTCATCAGGATGCAGGTGACCACGAGCCACGCGTAGAACAGGGGGGCAATCCTGAAGAAGCGGTGGGTAAAGAAGGACACGATCGGTCGCGCTTCTTTCAATCTCGCAGGCATGGTGAAGAAGAGCGAGAAACAGCTTACGACGAAGAACAGCATGACGCCGGTCCCGCCCTGGGCGACGAATCCGGACAACCAGGATGGAGCTGCCACGCCTCCCACGTAGACCAGATGGAACAGCACCACGTAGGTCGCGGCGATGCCTCGCAGGGCGTCGAGGAAATGCAGCCTTTCACCCCGCCGTATGGACGTGGGCCTGCCTGGATTCGAGGTATTGTCCTGTGTGACTGGGGAGTTGAGCGATCGCATCAAAGAGGCTCTTGGTCCAGCAGGCGGGGTTGCAGGGCTGCCTGGCAAAGGCGGATATGAAGTTGGCAAGCGGTTGGCAGGTTTGCGGGAACTCGATCTGCCTTGCGCTAAATCGCTGGACTACAATGGGCGCTCAAGCTTCATGGCGTATCAGATCGCCGCCGCCGGGATACGTACGGCAGCCTGGCCGACCCTGAATGGATGATTGTCTACAGCGAACCGGCAGTGTCAATGGGTGCTGCGGCCACGTGCTGGATCGGCATCTTCATCCCGCCCACCTACCGAAACAGGAAACAGCATGCCGGAATACAACGTGCCCAACACCGAGGACAAGGCATCAGCCTGGGGAAGACTGGCGTCTGTCATTGCCTGTGTCCTGACCGTGCTGATGATCACGCCGTTGGCTCCCGCCATGCCCTTCCCGGGTTTGGATGGGTCCTGGAGTTACGCGATGAATATTGCCACGGCCGAGCATCTTCGCTTTGGCAAGGACATCGTGTTCACTTTTGGGCCGCTGGCCTCGATCTACACGCGTGTCTACAGCCCTGCCACCGACTGGATGATGCTGTTGGGGTCCGCGCTCATCGCCGTCGCGCTGTTCGCCGGCTTCTTTGCGGTTGCCTCCGCACGCAAGCGTGTGTTTCTGCTGATCCTGCCAGTCGTCATCAGTTTGGCCTGGGGGCGTGATGCGGTGTTCATGCTGGTCCCGGTGCTGATCCCATTCGTGTTGCACCGGGGATTGCAACGCGGGCGTGCGT
The DNA here is from genome assembly GCF_013004645.1 of Stenotrophomonas africana. GTDB lineage: Bacteria > Pseudomonadota > Gammaproteobacteria > Xanthomonadales > Xanthomonadaceae > Stenotrophomonas > Stenotrophomonas africana. Next base: position 168,449 of record NZ_JABEME010000004.1, read on the forward strand.
ACACCGCCGCCCTGTGCCTGCTGGCGTCAGCTTCGGCTATCCTGCCACTGGTCAAAGGGAACTTTGGCTTGCTGCTTGGCCTGGCGGTGCTGGTCAGTGTGATCATGTGCTGGCGCGTCCAGCGACGTTCCGTTCTTTTGATCATTGCCGTTGCCGGGATTTCCCTGCTGACTGCGTGGTTGGCGAGCGGACAGCGTCTGTTGGACCTGCCGGGCTACTTCATCGCCCAGGCGCCCATTGTCTCGGGCTATACCGATGCGATGTCGGTAAGCGGAAGCCTGCGCGACATTGTCTTCTATCTGCTGGCGGCGCCTGTGCTGATGTTCCTGTCCGTGCAGCGCCCGGTGCGGGAATACTGGTATGCACCAGTGATGGTCGCGGCCTATCTGTTCGTTGCGTTCAAGTCTGGCTTCGTCCGGCACGATGAGCATGCATTCGTCGCCGCTGTCGCTCTTGCATATGTTGGATTTCTGATCGTACTGACGCGACGGGGGCGCTGGGGGGCGACGGCGTTCGTGGTGGCGATGCTCGCATGGGCCGGCATCACCCACACCTACGCCCGCGTCGGCTGGGACAGCAGTGTTGCCCGATTTGCCGAGATGGTGCGCAAACCGCTTTTGGGGACCTGGCAACGCCTGACCCAGCCTGACGTGTTGTCCACGCAGTATGCGGCGATCACCGCCGGATTCGGCCAGCGCGCGCCTTTCGCCGGTTATGTCGGGGAGGCCGATGTCTATCCCGTCGACCTTGCGGCACTGATTGGCTCTGGTGCGACCTGGAAGCCACGTCCCGTACTGCAGAGTTATTCGGTCTACACACCTGCCTTGTTGCGGGCGAACGCCAAGCACTTGCAGCAGGCCCCCCCTGCTCGCGTGTACTTCAACGCCGATCCCATCGATCATCGCTACCCGGCGCTGGAAGACGGCGCGAGCTGGCTGTCCTTGTTGGCTGCTTTCACGCCCAAGGCGCTCGAAGGGGGGTACGCGGTCCTCGAACGGCGGGATGAGGCTAATGAGGTGCTTCAGCCCGTCAGGTTGTCCGAAGTCAATGCCGTCCTCGGGAAAGACGTTGCTGTGGCAGCGTGGCAGGAGCCGGTATGGGTGACGCTGGATATTCAACCCACTCTGCTGGGCAAGCTGTTTTCAACGTTCTACAAAGCCCCCAAGCTGTCGATGAAGGTGCGCTACGAAGATGGTAGTACCGCCGATTATCGAATGATCGCAGGCATGGCGCAGACCGGCTTCCTGCTCTCACCAACGGTCTCCGATGCAAAGGACTTCATTGCTCTCCGTTCCAGCTACATGCACCAGCTGCTGGACGCGAAGCGGGTGGTTTCGTTCGGTGTTGCTGGCGACCGCGGGACCAGCCTCCTGTGGAAGTTGGACTACCGCGTTGCATTCTCCCGCCTTGACGTTCCCCTGTCGGTTGAAGCTGACCGGATCCTGGTACCTGATTGGCAGGCGGCCCAGCCGCTGTCCTCCTACCCTGTATCCGGGGACTGCAACATCGATGAAGCCGATCAACAGCCTGTCAGCGCAAGCATGGATTTGCCCAAGCGCCTGTTCACGATTCGTGGCTGGGCTGCGCTGGATGGGCGTCAAGGCAAGACAAACGATGGAACCTTCCTGCTGATCACAAGTGGCGACACGGTGTCTTACCGCGTCGCGACCTCCCAGGTGCCTCGTCCGGACGTCAGCGCACACTTCCAACAGCCTGGCCTCGAACATGCCGGGTATGAGGTGACAATTGATGGCAGTCGACTGCCTGAGGAGGCTCAGATCCACGTGCTGCAGAGCGGTCCGCAGGGCGACGTGCAATGTGCGGGTGCGACGATCACGTTGCGCAGGTTGCAGGCAAAGATACCTTCCTCGTGAAGGATCAGCGCCGGGCGACGATCAGTCTGCGTGTGCAGGCACATTCTGATGAGGCTGGAACAACCGAAGCAGCTGTTGAAGCACCAGTTCGTGGCCTTTGCGATTGGGGTGATTCGACTGCGCCATCAGTTGCCCCCGATCGCCTCGGAACGCCGCAAATGCAGCCAGGCTGTCGACGACGGGGGTGTGAGTGCGTTCACCAAGCTGGCGGATCATTTCGCCTTGGGTGGCAAGAGCGTCGGCCGGGTCGGAAGGATTCGATGCCATGTCCCAGGTGGGCGTGAGCAGCACGGGGCAGATGTCCGCCTCACGGGCCTCGGATATCATGCCCTCTAGGTTGGACATTGATTTCGCCAAGGAAAGACTCCGATCATTCAGTCCGAAATCAATCAGGACCATCCGGGGATGATGATCGAGCACATCCCGGCTGAAGCGCGCACTACCCTGGTCTGAGTTCTCACCCCCTACCGCCGACGTAATCACATTCAGCACTGCGTGCGGATGACGATCCAGCAGAGCGTCCTCCAGCAGTCGGGGATAGGCATTACGCTTATCTACCACGGGCGTGGCGGCGTAGCCTGCGGGAACGCTGTGACCAAATGCAACAATGTTGATCGTAGCGTTGTCCGGCCATGTTCTGTCGAGGTCCGCTACAAGCCTCGAGATGCAGCGCTGATCCTCTGCGGGGGCAGACGTCGTTGCCGCATGGGTCGGTTGTGCGGCGAATACTGCTGCGATCAGGGCCAGCCAGGCAGAACATGCGGAGGTGGCAGTCATGAGCGGAAAGAGAATCGTTTGTGACCGATGTAGCTGGTGATTACGGGAACAGCGACGCCGATGGCATGGGCAATCGTTTCGTTGTGGAAATCCACGCCCAGTGCTGGCAGCAACCAGCGGGCGAGCAGAAGACTGATCGCCACGGTCTGCGCGACTGCCGCCAGATTGATCACGACGAACCAGAGCACCTGGTGATGCAGCCGGTTGCTGGCTTGGCCGAACACGAACAACTTGTTCAGCGTGAATGCGGTGATCATGCCCAGGCAATAGGCGATCACAATGGCAGGCACGTAGTGCAACCACTGGCTGATGACAATACGTGAGCCGAAGTTGACGGCAGCCGCGAGGCCGCCTGCAACCAGGAACAGGATGAACTGCCGAGACAGGGCAGGCATCTTCACTGCTTGACCAGGGTTCGGGAGGCAAGCTCGGCCAGCGTCTGCCCCACCGCAATGCTCTCGTTGATCGAGCGGTCTTCCGGGTAGTAGTACGCGGTGTCGGCCATGTAGAAGCCCTGCAGCGGCGTCTTCATCGGCGGCAGCATGTCCTGGAACCCCGGCGGGCAGATGGTCTGCGCGTACTCATAGCGGTGGCAGTGCGTGGCCTTGATCCATTCTGGCTTGAACGCCGGATTGATCATCGGCAGGTAGCTGATCACTTCGTCGATCAGCTGCTGGTTGCTCCACTGCCACTTCGGGTGGGTCTTGGGCATGTAGTACGGCGCGTACACGATGTGCTCGCCCGGACCCTTGCCCGGATTGAGGTTGCTGTACTCGATCAGGCCCGGGATGGTGATGCGGTCATCACTGATGTTCATCCAGAAGTTCTCGCTGACCGGCTGCGACAGCTTCAGGATCACGCAGGCCACCGGGATGTTCTCGATGGCATCGACCTGCTCGGCGAAGGCCTTCGGCAGTGCCGGTACCATCTTCGGCACGTATTGGATGGGTGCGGTCGAAACAACCGCGTCATACGCCTGGTGTGCGCTGGCGGTGCGGATGCCGGTGACCTTGCCATCGACCGCCGTCACTTCCTCGATCGGCTGTGACAGCAGGATTCGACCGCCACGGCGTTGTACCTCCGCGGCCATCTTTTCAAGCAGCACCGCCGATCCGCCCTCCAGATAGCCCATGCTCTCGTTGAACAGGTTGCGCCGCGACAGCGCCACGCGTTTGATGCGGGTGCCGATCCACGATGCCGACAGGTCGTTCTGGTATTCGAAGAACTTCAGGGCGAACGCTTTCTCCCACATGACCTTATAGGCCTTCGGGCCGATCCAGCGGGTGATCCAGTCGCGGGCATTCTCCTTGTCCAGGGCGGTCCAGTCCTGGATGCCCTTGGTGTGCATCACATGCAGGGCGTAACGCACCTTGTCGACAAGACCCAGATGCGGGAAGCCGAGCAGCGCGAACGGCGTGCCCCACTTGTGCAGCTTGCCTTCGTAGTAATAGCCCATCTTGGTGTCTGTCCAATGCAGGCGATCAGACAACTTCATCTCGTCGAGCAACTTGAACAACGGGTAGTCTGTCTTGCAGATGAAGTGGTAATAGCGCTCGATACGCAGGCCGTCGAAGTCGAAATCCGCGGACATGCCGCCGATGCGGTCATCGCGTTCGTAGATGTCGACCTGGTGGCCCTGCTTGAGCAGCTCCAGCGCTGCCATGAGGCCCATGGGACCGCTGCCGATGATGGCGAAATTGGACATGAGGGAAGTCTTCGTCTGTTCTGTCGGATCAGCGCTGCAGCACGATATGGCTGTAGCGCGGGTCGGTATAGCTTTCGCGGATGGCGGCTTCGAACGGGGTCTGCTTCACGCCGAACACCGCCTCGGTATCGACACCCTTGAAGTCGTCACCGGCACTGAGTGCCTTGAGCTGATCGGCGGTAAAGGGCGGCTTGCTGCTGAACAGGCTGTAGACCTTCAGCAGGAACGCAAAGAAGCCGATTGGGATGTGCACGATCAGTGTGTGCAGCTTCTTGACCCGCTTGATGGTGCGGATGATGTCAACGTAGTCCACGCGGGTATCGCCCACGATGTCGAACACCTGGCCATCCGGTTCGGTCTCGATGCACTTGGCGATGCAGCGGCAGAAGTCGCGCTCGTACAGCGGCTGGCGCATGAAGCGACCATCGCCCGGAATCGGGAACACCGGCGTGCGCGCCATGAAGCGCGACAGCCAGCCCAGGTGCTTGGGATCGAACCAGCCGAACATCAGGGTGGGGCGAAGCACGCAGTGGCGCTGGCCACTGGCCACCACCATCTGTTCCTGCTCGCGCTTGGTGTTGGTGTAGTCGTCCTTGGCGACGGAGTTCACCACCGAGGAGCTGATGTGCACCATGTACGGCACGCCAGCGGCCTTGCACGCAGCCAGTACGTGGCCGGTTGCGGTCAGGTTGTTGCGCACGAACAGGTCGGTGGTCTTGCCGGTGATCTGTGCGTGCAGCTGCACGACAAGGCGCGCGCCTTCGAAGGCCTGCGCCCAGTCGCCAGGCTCCGCAAGGTCGGCCAGGATCGTCTCTACGTCGGGGTGCAGGCCGCGCAGGATCTCCAGGTTGTGGGCGTGCTTGTCGATCGCCACCAACCGGGTATAGCCCTGCTGCTTCATCTCGACGATGAGGTTCTGCCCCACCAGGCCTGCAGCGCCGGTCAGGACGATCTTGTCGTTCTTGTCTGCCATGTCAGAGCTTGATCCTGCGGAAAACGAACTCGGGAATGTTCTTGATGATCATCATGATCGCCCACCAGAAGCCGGGCAGATACGCCACGGCCTTGCGCTTGCCGATGGTCTTGAGGATACCGGCGGCGACCTTGTCCGGGGTCGCCCACAGGGCGCCCTTCTTGAAGGCGGCGGTCATGGGGGTGTCGACAAAGCCCGGCTTGATCACCAGCACGTTGACGCCGGCCGGACGCAGGCGCTGGCCGAGGCCGCTCAGGTAGGCGGTGACCGCAGCCTTGGCGCTGCCGTAAAGGTAGTTGCTGGCGCGGCCACGGTCGCCGGCCACTGAGGAAATGACCGCCAGGGTGGCGCCGGTCTGCAGGCGCTGCGCAAGCGCCGCGGACAACGCGATGGTGGAGGTGCCGTTGGTGGCGAACTCGCGCAGCGACAGGTCCACCGAGGCATCGCAGGCAGCCTGGTCGGGCAGGGTGCCGTGGGCAATGAGAACGGTGTCGATACCACCCAGCGTGTTCCAGGCTGCATCAAGCAGTGCACCGTGGGCGGCCACATCGTTGACGTCGAGCACGCCGTACTCGGCGCGCTGTGCGCCGCGCACCCGCAGATCGGCGGCGATGGTGTCCAATCGGCCGGCGTTGCGACCCACCAGATAGATCGCAGCCGCGCGGGCGGCATACAGGCGGGCGACGGCTTCTGCAATCGCCGAGGTGGCGCCGATGATCAGGATCTTCTGCATGCTTACTCCATCACCCGGCGCCAGAAGCCGGATGAGAATCGGGGGTCGATGTAGCGGGAGAAGGCCTCCCAGGCCGGGTAGGCCTGGCGGAACAGCGCGCCGGACATGCGCGCATCCTTGGCCGGATAGACGGCGCCGCCAGCCTCGCTGACGATGCGGTCAAGGCGGTCGAGCATCTTCAGCAGCTCCGGGCCGTCATTGGGGAAGTCCAGTGCCAACGTCGTGCCTGGGCGGGGAAAAGACAGCATGCCCGGCGAGGGACGGCGGCCGAATTCCTTCAGCACGGCCAGGAACGAGCCGCGGCCGCTGCGGGCGATCTCGGCCAGCAGGGCCGCAGTCGCGTCGCGGGCCGTCTCTGGCGGCAGCACGCACTGGTGTTGCAGAAAGCCGCGCGGACCATACATGCGGTTCCAGTGGTTGATGCCGTCCAGCGGGTAGAAGTAGCTCTGGTAGTGCGAGACATGGCGGGCGCGTCGCGCCGGCTGCCGCCAGTAGTAGAGCGTGTTGAACGGTCGCAGGGTCAGCCGGTTGACCAGCGACACCGGCGGTACCATCGGCATGCTGCGGCGCGGGGCCGAGCTGGGCGTGGCTGCCTGCGGGTTGCCCGGTGCATGGTCGCCGCGCAGGAAATGCCCGCGTCCCAGGTGCTTGCCACTGGCCAGACAGTCGATCCAGGCCACGGTGTACTCGAAAGCGTCAGCCGATTCCCGCGACAGACTGAAGAATTCATCGAGATTGTCGAAGCGGATCGATTCAGTCTCGATCCACGGGCCAGGAACACGCCGCAACTGCAATTCGGCCCAGGTGATGAAGCCGGTGAGGCCCAACCCGCCCACCGTGGCGGCGAACACGCCGCTGTCGTCGGCCGGGCTGAGCTGCTGGCGCAGACCATCACTGCGCAGCAGTTCCAGGCAGCGCACGTGGTGCCCGAAGGTGCCTGCGCGGTGGTGGTTCTTGCCGTGCACATCGTTGGCGATCGCACCGCCCACCGTGGCATAGCGGGTACCCGGGGTGACCGGCAGGAACCAGCCGCGTGGCAGCGCGATATCCAGGATAGCGGCCAGAGTAACCCCGGCCTCGCAGCGCACGATGCCGGTGTCAGGATCGAACTCGATGAAGCGATCCAGGCCTCGGCTGGCCAGCAGCGTGGCGCCGGGATTTAGGCAACTGTCGCCGTAACTGCGGCCATTGCCGTGGGGCAGCACCATGTCGCCTTCCGGCGGCAGCGGCAGCAGGGCCGCACGGTCGAGCACCGGAACGACCCGCTGTTCAACCCGCGGATATCGTCCCCAGGACTGGCCGGGCGCTGCACTCATATGGCGATCAGTACGATCAGCACGCACAGCGCGATGACGATCTGGCTGCCGCGGTCCATCGCCGCGAAAACGATCGGATCGTCATGCATGTCACCGCGATGAGAGACGATCCACATCCGGCTGATCCAGTACAGCAGGATCGGACACAGCAGCCACAGCAGTTTGGGGTTGCTGTAGAGCTCAAGGCTCTCGGGACTGTTGATGTAGAGCGCAAACACCAGGACGCCGATATAGCCGGCCGCCGCGCCCAGCGACTGTACCAGCGGCAGATCGGCCACGGAGTAGCCACGGCCGATGGCCATTTCCTTCCCATTGGCCAGTGCCGACGCCAGTTCGGTATAGCGCTTGAGCATGGCCAGGCTGAGGAACACGAACATCGAGAAGGCCAGCAGCCAGAACGAGAGTTCCGAGCCGATCGCCACCGCGCCACCGATGATGCGCACGGTGTACAGCGCGGCCAGCATCACCACATCGATCATCACGATGCGCTTGAGCTTCAGCGAGTAGCTCAAGGTCATCACGTAGTAGCAGAGCAGTACCAGCGCGAACTCGGCACTGCACACGAAGGCCAGCGCAAAGCCCGCCAGCGTGATCAGGGGGGCCAGCAACAGCCCATGCAGCAGCGGCAGCGTTCCGGCGGCGAAGGGACGCCGGCGCTTGCGCGGATGCATGCGGTCCGGGGTCAGGTCCAGCAGGTCGTTGAGCAGGTACACGCCGGACGCGCACAGGCCGAAGGCCAGGAAAGCCACGCCGGCGTCGATGACCGAGGCCGGGTCGAGGAAGCGGTGCGCGGTCAGCAGCGGTACCAGCACCAGCAGGTTCTTCAGCCACTGGTAGACGCGCAGCGCCTTGACCCAGGTCAGCAGGCCACCGTTCTGCGACGGCAGGTGGGCCAGCACCTCGGTCTGCCTGGACGCCGCGCGGACGAGCCCCGCACCGTTGTTGACCACGATCGCACCACCGGCATGCGCCCACACCTTCAGGTCGACCTGGCCGTTGCCCATGTAGTCGAAGCCGCGCTCACCGAAGCGTTCGGCCAGCGCATGGCCCTTGTTGCTACCGGACAGGTTGGTGTGGCCATCGCTGGCCATGACTTCCTCGAACAGGCCCAGGTGGTCGGCGATGGGCTGCACCAGCAGGCGGTCCGAGGCGGTGCACAGCACGCGCGGCCGCTGCGTGGTGGTGCGCAGGATCTCCAGCACACGCTCGTCATAGGGCAGGGTCTGTGCCGGCAGCTGCACGCGCGAGGCCAGCTGGCGCTTCACGTAGGCCTTGCCACGCAGCAACCAGAACGGAACCAGGAACAGGTAGAGCGGGTTGTGGGCCAGCAGCGCCAACAGCGATTCGTACAGGATGTCCGAGCGAAGCAGGGTGCCGTCGAGGTCGACGCAGAGGGCGCGTGGCGTGGTCACTGCGGACGTGCCTCTTGGCAGAGAATGGCGTGATGCTGCATGTACTTCCCTTTCTGCACAGTTCGGTTCGGCCTGAATGATAAGGGAAGCGCCAGGGGCACGCAGCGTTGCGCGTCCTCACTCACCTGGTTGGCCCACGGGCCCGGCCCTCAGCTCAAGCGCGAGCATGGCCAGCATGCCTACCAACACTGCCAGCCAGAGGCTGACCAGCCGGATGCCGATGGCCACGGTCAGGGCGATCTCCGTGGGAACGCCGGTGGCGGCCAGCATCAGCACGATGGCGGCCTCGGTGGTACCCACTCCACCGGGTACGAACGAGAGCGCCCCGACCAGCATGGCCAGCGGGTATATTCCCAGCGCCAGTGGCCACGGCAGGGCAATACCCAGGGCTTGGCACAGCAGGTCAAAGGCCGCTGCGGTCAGCAGCCAGGCAGCGGCGCCCTGCAGGCTGGCGGGCAACAGCAAGCGCGCACGCAGCAACGGACCCAGTGCGCTGGCACCGCTTACCAGGAAATGACCGAGGCGGCGCAGTTGTGTACCCGGCAGGTGCTCGATGAACCGATGCGCAGCACGCGCCAGCGGTAGCCAGCAGCCCAACAGAGCCAGCACCAGCAACACGCCAAGAATGAGGGTGGCGAGCACGCCGAACGCCGGAATCAGGTGCGCCGCACCGATCGCCAGCACGGTGATGACCAGCAGGTCCAGCGAGCGCTCGAAGATGAAGGTGGCCAGGGTGGCGCTGGCCGGAATGCCCTGCCAGCCGAAATAGCGGATGCGCAGCAGCTCGCCGGCCTTGCCGGGAGAGGCGGTGAAGGCAAAGCCCGCGAGGTAGGCCAGCGCGCCCCGGGCCCAGCTCTGCGGGCGTAGGCGCTGCGCGGCGAGCACCGCGCGCCATCGCTGATAGCGGAACACGTAGCTGGCCAGCACCAGCGCGCTGCACAGGGCCAGTGTGCTGGCATGGTCCGCCAGCTGCGAAAGGATGTTGCGGTCGCGGTCGATGTACCAGAGGACCGCCAGGTAGGCCGCTGCCGTGGCAGCGACCCACAATCCTGCGCGTCCCCGGCGAACCGGCTTCACCGGCGCCGGGGACGTGCAGCCGGACATTACAGCGCCTTTTCCAGCTCCGGCAGGATCGCAAACAGATCCCCCACCAGGCCGATATCGGCAATTTCAAAGATCGGCGCATCACCGTCCTTGTTGATTGCGACAATCGTGCCGGCATCCTTGATGCCGGTCAGGTGCTGGATGGCACCACTGATGCCGACGGCCACGTACAGTTCCGGCGCGATGATCTTGCCGGTCTGGCCAACCTGCAGGTCGCTGGGCACGTAGCCGGCATCGACGGCGGCGCGCGAGGCACCGACAGCGGCACCGAGTTTGTCGGCCAGCTGGAAGATCACCTTGAAGTTCTCTTCCGAGCCGACGCCGCGGCCGCCAGAGACCACGCGCTTGGCGCTCTGCAGATCCGGGCGGTCGCTGGCACCGGCGGCCAGGCCGACGAAGCGGGTGTGGGTCGGCAGCGCGGCGTCGACGCTCGCCGCTTCAATGGCGGCGCTGCCGCCCTGGGCGGCTTCCGGCCAGGAGGCCGCGCGCACAGTGGCGACCACGATCTGGTCGGCCGGGGCTTCCACAGTGATGATCGCGTTGCCGGCGTAGATCGGGCGCTTGAAGGTGTGGCTGCCTTCGACGGTCATCAGGTCGGAGACCTGGTTGACGCCGAGCAGGGCCGCCACGCACGGCATGAGGTCCTTGCCGAAGGTGGTCGACGGGCCGAACACATGGGTGTAGCCCTTGGCCAGCTGCGCGATCTGCGGTGCCAGTACCTGGGCGATGGCCTGCGCGTTGGCGGCGTTGGCAACGGTCAGGACCTTGGCGACGCCGGCGATCTTCGCGGCTTCGGCGGCAACGCCGGCCGGGTCGGCGGCCAGCACCACCACATCGATGCTGGCACCGCTGATGGCGGCGGCGGCACTGATGGTCTTGGCGGTGGCGGCGTTGAGCTTGCCGTCGTGGTGCTCGGCGATGACGAGAATCTTGCTCATTACAGCAGCCCCTTCTGCTTGAGTGCGGCAACCAGTTCGGCCGCGTCCTTGACCATCACGCCCTTGCTGCGCTTGGACGGCGCGGCGTAGTGGGTGGTCTTGAAGGTGTCGGCGGCGTCAACACCGAGATCGGCCAGCTGCAGGGTTTCCAGCGGCTTGGCCTTGGCCTTCATGATGTCCGGCAGCTTGATGAAGCGCGGTTCGTTCAGGCGCAGGTCGGTGGTGACCACCGCCGGCAGGTCCACTTCCAGCGTTTCCAGGCCGGCGTCGACTTCACGGGTCACCGTGGCCTTGCCGTCGGCAATCTCGAGCTTGCTGGCAAAGGTCGCCTGCGGGCGGCCCCACAGCGTGGCCAGCATCTGGCCGGTCTGGTTGGCGTCGTCGTCAATGGCCTGCTTGCCGAGGATCACCAGATCCGGCTGTTCCTTCTCGATCAGCTTGAGCAGGGTGCGCGACGCGGTCAGCGGCTGGATGGCCTGGTCGGTGACGACGTGGATGGCACGGTTGGCGCCCATGGCAAGGCCGTTGCGCAGGTGCGCCTGGGCATCGGCCGGGGCGATGGTGGCGACCACCACTTCGCTGGCGATGCCCTTGTCGCGCAGGCGCAGGGCTTCTTCCAGCGCGATTTCATCGAAAGGGTTGGGCGACAGCTTGACGCCGTCGGTGACCACGCCGGAACCGTCCGGCTTGACCTGAATGCGGACGTTGTAGTCCACCACGCGCTTGTACGCGACGAGGATTTTCATCTGCTGCTCGATCCTTGTAGTGCCGGCCACCGGCCGGCTCACAGTTGCGGAGAACGCCCGGTTCTGGAACAGCAACCGGTTCGGGGGTGGGATCCCGATTCTAGCCGGCTTGAAGGCACCATGCGAATGCGTATGGTTATGCTGCGGCGCGGCAAAAACATGCCCGTTCCGGTGTTCCGTTCACGTCACGCAGGCAGTCGTGAAGGCCATCGGCATGTATCCTGTGCCGCTGTGTCGGGGCGCTCATGGGCGCTCCTTGGATGAATTTCGATCAGGAGAACAGGTAGTGCCCACATGGCTTGTCACCGGCGGCGCCGGATTCATTGGCGGTAACTTCGTTCTCGAGGCCGTCGCGCGCGGCGTCAAGGTCATCAACCTCGATGCGCTGACCTACGCCGGCAACCTGAAGACCCTGTCCAGCCTGGACGGCAACCCGAATCATGTGTTCGTGCAAGGGGACATCGGCGACCAGGCGCTCGTCACCCGCCTGCTGGCCGAGCACCGGCCGGACGCCGTGCTCAACTTTGCCGCCGAGAGCCACGTGGATCGCTCCATCGACGGCCCGGGAGCGTTCATCCAGACCAACGTGGTGGGCACCCTGGGCCTGCTGGAAGCGGTGCGCGACTACTGGAAGGCGCTGCCGGCCGAACAGGGCGCGGCCTTCCGCTTCCTGCACGTGTCCACCGACGAGGTGTACGGCACCCTGGGTGAGACCGGCAAGTTCAGCGAAACCACGCCGTATGCTCCGAATTCCCCATATTCGGCGTCGAAGGCCGCTTCGGACCATCTGGTCCGTGCCTTCCACCACACCTACGGGCTGCCGGTGCTGACCACCAACTGCTCCAACAACTACGGCCCGTATCATTTCCCCGAGAAGCTGATCCCGCTGGTGATCGCCAAGGCGCTGGCCGGCGAGCCGCTGCCGGTGTACGGCGATGGCAAGCAGGTGCGCGACTGGCTGTTCGTGTCCGACCACTGCGAAGCGATCCGCACCGTGCTGGCCAAGGGCCAGGTCGGCGAGACCTACAACGTCGGCGGCAATTCGGAAAAGCAGAACATCGAAGTGGTGCAGGCCATCTGCGCACTGCTGGACCAACGCCGCCCGCGCGCGGACGGCCAGCCGCGCAGCAGCCAGATCACCTACGTCACCGACCGCCCGGGCCATGACCGCCGTTACGCGATCGATGCCTCCAAGCTGAAGAACGACCTGGGCTGGGAACCGGCCTACACCTTCGAGCAGGGCATCACCTTCACCGTTGACTGGTACCTGGACAACCAGGAATGGGTCAACGGCGTGCTCGACGGCAGCTACCGTCTGCAGCGCATCGGCACCGCGGCCTGAAAACCCAGGAGACCTCATGACCCAGCGCAAGGGCATCATCCTCGCCGGCGGCTCCGGCACCCGGCTGTATCCGATCACCAAGGGCGTCAGCAAACAGCTGCTGCCGGTGTATGACAAACCCATGATCTACTACCCGCTCAGCGTGCTGATGCTGGCGGGCATCCGTGAAGTGCTGATCATCAACACGCCGCACGAGCAGGCGCTGTTCCAGCAGCTGCTCGGCGACGGCTCGCAGTGGGGCATGGACATCCAGTACGCCGTGCAGCCCAGCCCCGATGGCCTGGCCCAGGCCTACCTGATCGGTCGTGATTTCGTCGCCGGCAAGCCGAGCTGCCTGGTGCTGGGTGACAACATCTTCCATGGCCATGGCCTGCGCGAAGTGCTGCGCAACGCTGACCAGCGCGAGCAGGGCGCGACCGTGTTCGGTTACTGGGTCAATGACCCGGAACGCTACGGCGTGGCCGAGTTCGACAAGGACGGCAAGGTCATCGACCTGGTCGAGAAACCGGAGAATCCGCGATCGAACTACGCGGTCACCGGCCTGTACTTCTACGACGGCAATGCCAGTGACTATGCGGCTGAGCTCAAGCCGTCGCCGCGTGGCGAGCTGGAGATCACCGATCTGAACCAGCGCTACCTGCGTGAAGGCCACCTGCATCTGGAGGCGCTCGGCCGTGGCTACGCCTGGCTCGATACCGGCACCCACCAGTCGCTGCTGGAGGCATCCAACTTCATCGAGACCATCCAGACCCGTCAGGGCCTGCAGGTCTGCTGCCCGGAAGAAATCGCGTTTGGCAAGGGATGGATCACCGCCGAGCAGCTGGAAGCACTGGCTGCACCGCTGATCAAGAATGGCTACGGCCAGTACCTGCACAAGCTCGCCCTGCGTGGAGTCGTTCCGTGAAAGTGATTGAAACCAAGTTGCCCGGCTGTGTGGTGATCGAGCCGGCCGTGTTCGGCGATGCCCGTGGTTACTTCTTCGAAACCTGGAACGCCGAGCGCTTCGCTGCGCTGGGCCTGCCGGATCGCTTTGTGCAGAGCAATGTTTCCACCTCGGCGCAGGGCGTGCTGCGCGGCCTGCACTACCAGTGGCCGCGGCCGCAGGGCAAGCTGGTCAGCGTGCTGGAAGGCGAGGTCTATGACGTGGCCGTCGACATCCGTCGCGGTTCGCCGACCTTCGGCCAGTGGGAAGCGGTGGTGCTGAGCGCGGAGAACAAGAAGCAGTTCTGGATTCCGGAGGGCTTCGCCCACGGCTTTGCTGTGCTGTCCGAACGCGCGGTGTTCAGCTACCTGTGTACTGAGGTCTACCTCAAGGACTTCGATGCCGGCGTGCGCTGGAACGATGCAGACATCGCCGTGGACTGGCCGGTCAGTGCACCGACGCTGTCGGCCAAGGACGAGAACGCCCCCTTCCTGAAGGACATCGCTGAAGACCGCCTGCCGGTCTACGTGCCATGACGGTTCTGGTATTCGGCGGCAACGGCCAGGTCGGCCAGGAGCTGCTGCGCGCGCTGGCGCCGCTGGGCAAGGTGGTCGCGACCACCCGCAGCGGCGTCCTGCCCGATGGCAGCGCCTGCGAAACCGCCGATTTCGGCCAGCCGGACAGCTTACCGGCCCTGCTTGACCGGCTGCAGCCGTCAATCGTGGTCAATGCGGCCGCCTACACCGCCGTCGACCGTGCCGAACAGGAGGTCGACGCCGCCTTTGCGGCCAACGCGCAGGCGCCGGGCGTGATCGCACGCTGGTGTGCGGCGCATGGCGTGCCGTTCGTGCATTACTCCACCGATTATGTGTTCGATGGACAGGGCACCGCCCCGTACCGTGAGGACGAACCGACCGCGCCGCTGGGTGTCTACGGCATCAGCAAGCGTGATGGTGAGGACGCCGTACGGGCGGCGGCAGGACGCCACCTGATCTTCCGCACGGCATGGGTGTATGCCTCGCATGGTGCGAATTTCCTCCGCACCATGCTGCGTGTCGGCGCCGAGCGGGAGCAGTTGCGTGTGGTAGCTGACCAGGTGGGTACGCCGACGCCGGCGGCGCTGATCGCCGATGTCACCGCGCAGGCACTGCAGCATCCGGGCCAGTTGTCGGGCACCTGGCACCTGACCGCCAGTGGCCAGACCAGCTGGCATGGCTTTGCCGAGGCGATTTTTGCCGAGGCGCTGGCGACGGGCGTGTTGACGAAGGTGCCCGCCGTCGAGGCGATTCCCAGCTCAGAGTATCCGACGCCCGCCAAGCGCCCGGCCTGGTCGGTGCTGGACAACCGTCGGTTGCAGCAGGATTTCGGCATCGTGCTGCCGACGTGGCAAGACGGCCTGTCGCGCGTGATCGGCGAGGTCGCTGCGGCCCGCGGCTGAGGTAGCGCAGGCAAAGGGGCGTGTCCGTGAACAGGGTTCGCGACGCGCCTTTTTCTTTGACAGCTCCTGCAAATGGCTCCACCATCGCGCGGCGCATTCATCGTCGACGAGAAGGAATTCATGAGCAGAGCGTGCACTGCGCCCGCCGCAAGGAATGGATGGTCCCCACTGGCTGTGGCCGCCGGTGTAGCAGTGATGGCGCTGTTGGTGCGCCTGCTCTACGTGCAGTTCTTCAGCACGCCGATGCCCTTCTGGGACCAGTGGGACGGAGAAGGCGCCACTGCACTGCAGCCCTGGTTGAACGGGACGCTGCAGTGGAGCACGTTGCTGACGCCGCATAACGAGCATCGCATCCTGCCGACCCGTCTGGTGGCACTGCTGTCCTATCTGCTGACCGGACAGTGGAACAACGTCTACGAAGCACGCATCAGCGCGCTGGTGTTCTGCTTCATTCCCGCGCTGCTGGTCTGGTACGCGCTGCGGGACGCCGCAGCGGCCAACGGACGCCGGCTGCTGGTCGCCTTTGCACTGCTGATGTCGGTCCTGCCGTTTGCCTGGCAGAACTTCCTGGTCGGGTTCCAGAGCCAGTTCTACTTCCTCATTCTGTCCAGCATTGCCGCCGTTGGACTGGCTGCGCGCCATCATCAGAGCATTCCTGCGCTGCTGGCGGCCATCGCGCTGAGCGTTCTGGCCGCCACCACCATGGCCTCGGGCATGCTGACGGCCGTCGCGGTCGGCATCACCTGCGTGATCGCCTGCCTGTGCCTGCCTGGCCAGCGCACTCCGGCAATCTGTGCGACGGCGGTACTGGCGGTGTTGGCGATCGTTGCCTATCGCTCGATTCCCGTCATCGATGGTCACGGCATGCTACGTGCACAGTCGCTGGCGGAGCTGTTGCTGGCGGCAACGCATACCCTGGCGTGGCCGGCACGCTCGAACTGGGCGGTCATCATCGTATGGTTGCCCGGTGTGGTGATGATCGCGCGCATGCTGCTGCGCAGGCAGGCGAGCAGGACCGATCTGGTGATGGCTGGCCTGTGCATCTGGACAGCGCTGCAGGGCGTGGCGATTGCCTACGGTCGCGGCCATGAGATGCGTGTTCCTGCATCGCGCTACACCGAACTGTTCGTACCTGGGCTGTTCGCCAATGCGTGGTTTGCACTGCAGCTCTGGAACCTGCTGCCCGCGTCGCGGATGCGCCACGCAGCGCGTACCGCAGTGGTCCTGTTCACGCTGCTGGTGGTGGTGGCGCCGCTGAGCCAGGTGGGCAAGGACGTCCGCAAGATCCGTGAGTTCGCTGCGGACTGCCGGGTACAGCAGGCCAATGCGGTGCGTTATCTGGTCACCGGCGATCCGGCTGCGCTGGACGTCGGCGAGTTCGAGCTGCCGTACCCGGATGCGGCGAAGCTGAAGGCCCAGCTGGATGATCCGAAGCTGCGCGCGATTCTGCCGGTGAAAGTCGATCCGTCGGTATCCGGCGACCGATGAGCAGGGCCGGCGGGCCGTCGATGTCTGACTGCCCGCCGAAGGATCCACTGCGTCAGTTGCGCCCGTAGGTATCCTCGAACCGCACGATGTCATCCTCGCCCAGGTAGCTGCCCGACTGTACTTCGATCAGTTCCAGCGGCAGTTTTCCGGGGTTGCGCAGGCGATGGGTGACGCCCAGCGGAATGTAGGTGCTCTGGTTCTCGCTGAGCAGGATCACGTCGTTGCCGCGGGTCACCTCGGCGGTGCCGCTGACCACGATCCAGTGCTCGGCGCGATGGTGATGCATCTGCAGGCTGAGCGTGCCGCCGGGCTTGACGGTGATGCGCTTGACCTGGAAGCGCTCACCATTGTCGATCGAGTCGTAGGCACCCCAGGGGCGGTAGACCTTGCGGTGCCAGGTGGCTTCGCTGCGGCCTTCGGCCTTCAGCTTCGCCACCACCGTCTTGACCTCCTGCATGCGGTCGGCCTTGCCGACCAGCACCGCGTCATCGGTCTCGACCACGATCACATCATCCAGCCCAACCAGGGCGACCAGCCGCTGGGCATAGGCGTAGGTGTTGCGGCAGTCGATGGCGATCACATCACCCTGGTGGGCGTTGCCGTCACTGTCCTGCTGCGAGACATCGCGCAGTGCGGTCCAGGAACCGACGTCGTTCCAGCCCGCGTCCAGCGGGATCACCACCGCGTCTGCGGTTTTTTCCATCACCGCGTAGTCGATCGAGTCGGACGCCACAGCGCTGAAGGCGTCCTTGTCCAGGCGGGTGAAGTCGGCATCGCGGCGGGCCTGCTGCCAGGCCTGGCGGCTGCCAGCCAGCATTGCCGGCTGGAAGCGTTCCAGTTCCTGCAGGTAGCGCGATGCCTTGAACAGGAACATGCCGCTGTTCCAGTAGTACTGGCCACTGCTGACGTAGCCGGTGGCCGTGTCCAGGTCGGGCTTCTCGACGAAACGCTCGACCGCGCGCAGACCCTGGCCGTCGGCGGCCTTGATATAGCCGTAGCCCGTTTCCGGGCCTGTCGGCACGATGCCGAAGGTCACCAGCTTGCCGGATTCGGCGGCACTGGCTGCAGCCTGTACCGCATCGCGAAAGGCAGCTTCGTTGGTGATCACATGGTCCGAAGGCAGTACCAGCAGCAATGCATCCGCACCGTCACGGGTGGCCTCCAGCGCGGCCACGGCGATGGCCGGAGCGGTATTGCGACCCACCGGCTCCAGGATGATCGCGGCCGGTTCAGCCCCGACCTGCTGCAGCTGTTCGGCGGCGACGAAACGGTGCTCCTCGTTGGCGATGACCAGCGGACCGTGCGCGGCGATGGGAGCGACGCGCTGCCAGGTGGCCTGCAGCATGGTCAGTTCGCCTGCCAGTGGCAGGAACTGCTTCGGATACGCCTCGCGCGAAAGCGGCCACAGGCGGGTACCGGAACCACCGGAAAGGATGACAGGCTGGATGCGGCTCATGATCTTCCTTGATTACTGCTGGATGAGGCGGGCGATATCATCGGTGCGCGCCTGCATCAATGCGGCGTCACCACGTGCTTCGACGTTCAAGCGCAGCAGCGGCTCGGTGTTGGAGCTGCGCAGGTTGAAGCGCCAGTCGCCGAAGTCGGCGCTGATGCCATCGGTATGGTCCAGCGCGGGCGACTGCGCCGCGAAGTGCTCCATCACGCGCGCGACGGCGGCCTTGGCATCGGCAACCTTGAAGTTGATTTCGCCACTGCACGGGTAGGCCGCCATGCGGTCTTCGACCCAGTCGGCCAGCGAGCGGCCGCTCTCGGAAACCAGCTGGGCGATCAGCAGCCACGGGATCATGCCGGAGTCGGCATAGGCGAATTCGCGGAAGTAGTGATGGGCGCTCATCTCGCCGCCGTACACTGCATCTTCGGCGCGCATCTTTTCCTTGATGAAGGCATGGCCGCTCTTGCACTGCACCGGCACGCCGCCGGCCTGCTCGACCATGTCCACGGTGTTCCAGACCAGGCGCGGGTCATGCACGATCTTGCCACCCGGGTTGCGCGCCAGGATCGCCTTGGCCAGCAGGCCGACCAGGTAATAGCCCTCGATGAAGCGGCCGGTGTGGTCGAAGAAGAAGCAGCGGTCGAAGTCACCGTCCCAGGCAATGCCGAAGTCGGCGCCGTGTTCGCGCACCGCGTCGGCGGTGGCAGCGCGGTTTTCCGGCAGCAGCGGGTTGGGAATGCCGTTGGGGAAGCTGCCGTCCGGTTCGTGGCAGATGCGGATGAACTCGAACGGCAGGTGCGGTGCGAGCAGGTCGACGATGGCGCCGGCGCCGCCGTTGCCGGCGTTGACCACCAGCTTCAGCGGCTTGAGCTTGCCGGCGTCGACATAGCTCAGCAGATGCTGGATGTAGGCGTGCTTGTCATGCTGGGCGGTCTGCCCGGCACGCAGCGGCCGGGCTTCGGACGTATCGGCGGCGACCGCGTCGGAAATCGCGAACAGGCCGGTATCCGAACTGATCGGCCGCGCGTTCTCCTTGACCAGCTTCATACCGTTGTAGTCCATCGGGTTGTGGCTGGCGGTCACCATCACGCCGCCGGCCGCGCCGAGGTGATCGGTCTGGAAGTAGACCTCTTCGGTGCCGCACAGGCCGATGTCGATCACTTCACGGCCGGTCCCACGCAGGCCTGCGGCCAGCGCATCCTGCAGTGCCGGACTGGTCAGGCGCACATCATGGCCGAGGACCACCGGGCCGGGAGCGAGCTGTGCGGCCAAGGCGACGCCGATGCGGCGGGCCAGGTCCTCGTTCAGTTCTTCCGGCACACGGCCGCGGATATCGTAGGCCTTGAAAGCGGGCAGGGGCATCGATCAGATCCTTTGTGAGCTCAGCCCTCAATTGTAGTCCCAGTCCCGTATGGGAATCGTTTCCATCGGGAAACGCCACCTGACTGGGTGTTCCGGTCAGTGCTGCGGCGGCCGTCGGCCCGGCCTGCGGGTGCGTCTGGCCGGCAGGCCCGGCAGTGGCGCCAGCAGTGCCTGCACGTCTTCTTCGCTGAAGCGCGGCCCGGCGCTGCCACCGCCTTCGAGAATCGATTCGGCCAGCAGGGCCTTGCGTTCCTGCAGCTCGGCAATCCGCTCTTCGATGCTGCCTGCGGCGATCAACCGGTAGACGAACACCGGCTGCTGCTGGCCGATCCGGTGAGCGCGGTCACTGGCCTGGTTCTCGGCGGCGGGATTCCACCAGGGATCGAAATGGATGACGGTGTCGGCCGCGGTCAGGTTCAACCCCACGCCACCTGCCTTGAGGCTGATCAGGAACACCGGGACTTCACCCTGCATGAAACGCTGCACCGGCGTGGCCCGGTCCTGGGTATCACCGGTCAGGGTCACATAGGCCAGTCCCAGATCGTCCAGCGCCTGCGCGATCAGCGCCAGCATGCCAGTGAACTGCGAGAACAACAGGATGCGACGACCTTCCTCGATCATCGGCGGCAGCATCTCGCGCAACAGCTCCAGTTTGGCCGAGCCTGCAGCCCGTGCCGGTGTGTTGCCCGGCAGCAGGCGCGGATCGCAGCAGACCTGGCGCAGTTTCAGCAATGCATCCAGCACCACGATATGGCTGCGCGCCAGCCCGCTGCCGCTGATGGCCTCACGCACCTGCTTTTCCATCGCTGCACGCACGGTTTCATAGAGATCACGCTGGCCGCCCTCCATTTCGACCGAACGGGTAATGAGGGTCTTGGGCGGAAGCTCCGACGCGACCTGGTCCTTGCGTCGGCGCAGGATGAACGGGCGCAGCCGCTGCGCCAGCAACTGGGCACGGCGATGGTCGCTGCCGCGTTCGATGGGGTGGCGCCAATGCTGGTTGAACTGCTTCTCGGTGCCGAGCAGGCCGGGCAGCAGGAAATCGAACTGCGTCCACAGTTCGCCCAGGTGGTTTTCCAGCGGCGTACCGGTCAAACACAGGCGATGGTGGGCCTGCAACGTGCGCAGGGTGACGGCAGCGCGTGATTTCGGATTCTTCACCTGCTGGGCTTCATCCAGAATCAGCAGATGGTAGGCATGTGCCTGCAGCGCCTGCTCGTCGCGCCACAGCAGGGGGTACGTGGTCAGTACGAGATCATGCGCGGGAATCGCGTCGAACAGCGTCTCGCGCGTCGATCCGTGCAGGGTCAGCACGCGCAGGTCCGGGGTGAAGCGTGCCGCTTCGCTTTGCCAGTTGTGCAGCAGTGAGGTCGGCACCACCAGCAGTGCCGGCCGGTCCAGGCGGCCGCTTTCCTTTTCGACCAGCAGATGGGCCAGGGTCTGCAGGGTCTTGCCCAGCCCCATGTCATCGGCCAGTACGCCGCCCAGGCGCTGCTGCCGCAGGTACTGCAGCCACGAGAGGCCATCGCGCTGATAGCCACGCAGCGTCGCCTGCAATCCGGCAGGCGTTGCCACGTCTTCCGGGGCAGGCGCCTGCAGCAGGCGCTGCACGAGTGCCTGGGTGTCCCCGTGGCCCCGCAGCTGCAGGTGTGCGTCGTCCTTCAGGGCTTGCAGCCGACCGCGATCGTGCATCGACAGCCGCAACGGCACATCGCGCGGGGTGAACAGGTCGGCCAGCAGGGCAATGACCGGTTTCAATCGCGACGCCCGAAGCGCCAGGCGCGTATTGCCACCGGCAGTCA
The DNA here is from genome assembly GCF_013004645.1 of Stenotrophomonas africana. Classification (GTDB taxonomy): domain Bacteria; phylum Pseudomonadota; class Gammaproteobacteria; order Xanthomonadales; family Xanthomonadaceae; genus Stenotrophomonas; species Stenotrophomonas africana. Next base: position 189,834 of record NZ_JABEME010000004.1, read on the forward strand.
GCAGGATGTTCTCGTCATCGCCAATGGCGTCCAGCTGGCCGCGCGACCAGCGAGGATCGGCATTCAGTACCTGCTGCAGCAGCGGAACCATGGACACGTTGTGGCCGTCCACCTGGATCTCCAGGCCCAGATTGAACCAGCCCGCATCCTGCGGGTCCGCCTGGATGTCCAGATCGATTTCATCCACCCGGGTGATGCGATGGCGGAAATCGTCGTCTGCCTCCACTTTCCAGCCCAGGGCCTCCAGCCGCGGCACGTCATCCAGCAGGAAGCGGGTCCAGTCGAAACTGCGCAGTTCGAACAATGGTCCGCCGCCGTCCAGGACGATGCGTGGCTGCCGCTCACGGTGCAGATGCACGCTGCGCAGTTCATCTTCGCGCCGTGCCTCCTCGTGGAGGTCACGCGGCAGCAGGTAGAGCTGGCCCTGCGGGCCATGCACGAACGGCGACGGGTCGTCGAGAAAGCGTACGTGCTCGTCGTACTCGAACGCGAGGGTGGCAACGTCCAGCCACTGCGAAGGATCGCGCTCGGTGAGCCAGTCGGGTCGGTACTCCAGGCTGTGCAGATGGAGGATCGGTGTCATCGCCTGGATCGGCAGGGTTGGCAGCGTCGGATGCGCAGCGGGACGTAGCGGGCCCGTGTCGCCCTCCAGTGACGTGCCCAGTGCCGCCAACAGGACCGAAGCGACATGCTCGCAGGAGCCTCCCGCCGGGCAGGTGCAGCGACTCTGCAGAGGGCTGCGCGGAGCACGGGCGCTGGCGTCCAGATCGATGGTCACCTGCCAGGTCTCCACCTGCGCGGTCAGCAGCGGCGCCCTGTAGTGCAGCGCGTGCACGGCACCTGCGCGTTGCCTGCCTCTTTCCAGTGTCCCGGCATCCAGCCAGCGGGACAGTTCCCCTCCGGTGAATACTACGGCCATGCGTCGTCCTGTCCTCTCCATCTGCGGCGCGCGTTGCCAAGGGCACCGCAAGCGGGGAAGGGGACATTCTACGGAAAGGCGGCCGGGCATACCGGTTCATGCTGCGGCGCACCCCAGCCGGTAACGGGTGTACCGCTAGAATGGCAACATTCTCACCGGGTAGGGCAGTAGAGATGCAGCAATCGACTTCCACCGGCAAGCGCAGCAAGCGCTTCGCCCGTGCGGCGGAGGCCCTGCAAGGGGTGGTCGCCGATGGCCAGACGCTGGCCGTTGGCGGCTTCGGCCTGTGTGGCATCCCCGAGGCCCTGATCGCCGCGCTGCGCGACAGTGGCGCCAAGGGCCTGACCGTGATCTCCAACAATGCCGGGGTCGATGGCTTCGGTCTGGGCCAGCTGCTGGAAACCCGGCAGATCAAGAAGATGATTTCGTCCTACGTGGGCGAGAACAAGGAGTTCGAGCGCCAGTTCCTGGCCGGCGAGCTCGAGCTGGAATTCAACCCGCAGGGCACCCTGGCCGAACGCCTGCGTGCCGGCGGTGCAGGCATTCCGGCGTTCTTCACCGCCACCGGCTATGGCACGGTGGTGGCCGAAGGCAAGGAAACCCGCGAGTTCGACGGCAAGCACTACGTGATGGAAACCGCGCTGCGCGCCGATGTGGCACTGGTCAAGGCGTGGAAGGCCGACGAGGCCGGCAACCTGGTGTTCCGCAAGACCGCGCGCAACTTCAACCCCGCCTGTGCGATGGCCGGCAAGATCTGCATCGTGGAAGTGGAAGAGGTGGTGCCGGTCGGTGCCATCGACCCGGACCAGGTGCACCTGCCGGGCATCTACGTGCACCGCATCGTGCACAACCCGCATCCTGAGAAGCGTATCGAACAGCGCACCATCCGCGCGGAGGGCAACTGACATGGCGTGGACCCGCGATGAGATGGCGGCGCGTGCCGCCCGCGAGCTGACCGATGGCGCCTACGTGAACCTGGGCATCGGCCTGCCGACCCTGGTCGCCAACCACATCCCTGAAGGCGTGGACGTGTGGCTGCAGTCGGAGAACGGCCTGCTTGGCATCGGCCCGTTCCCGACCGACGCCGAAGTGGACGCCGACCTGATCAATGCCGGCAAGCAGACCGTCACCGCGCGTGCCGGTGCCAGCTATTTCGGCAGCCATGACAGCTTCGCGATGATCCGCGGTGGCCACGTCAACCTGGCCATCCTCGGCGCCATGCAGGTCACCGACAAGGGTGACCTGGCCAACTGGATGGTGCCCGGCAAGATGGTCAAGGGCATGGGCGGTGCGATGGATCTGGTGGCCGGCGTGCAGCGCGTGGTGGTGTTGATGGAGCACACCGCCAAGAACGGCGAGCACAAGATCCTGGCCGAATGCACGCTGCCGCTGACCGGCGTGGGCGTGGTCGACCGCATCATCACCGACCTGGCCGTGTTCGACGTGACTGACAAGGGCCTGCTGCTGGTGGAAGCAGCGCCGGATGTCAGCGACGACGAACTGAAAGAAAAAACGGGCGTGGCGTTCGCCCGCGCCTGACGCCGGAGGTTCAGCTCCCGCGGGCGTATGGATAGCCCGCGGATGCTGGTGGTGGGGCGGCGGCGCCCTGCACCTGGGAAGTGTCACCCACCGAGAAGCCGGCGCACGTGACCACGGCGCCGGTCGCGCGCTCGATGGCATGGGCCAGCGTGCCATCGATCTGGCCGGCTTCGACATCGAACATGCTGGGCAGCAGATGCCCATCCAGCAGCGGGCGGAGTGCCTGCAGGCGCACCCAGAACATGCTGCCGGACGCGAACTGCCCGTCGCCGGGCGCGCCGTCCAGACCCAGCTGTGCCCACAGCCGCTCCATGCGCTGTGCATTGCCACCCATATAGTCGGCCACATCCAGCAGATGCCCGGCAGGCGCCATGAGCCCCAGGTGGGGATCGGCCTGGAGATGGGCCAGGTTGGCGGCAGCCCGTGCCGGGCCCAGCAGGGCATCGACCATCTCTCTTCGCCACTGGTCGCCGTTGTCGCGATGGGTGGAGCGCTTGGTATGCAGCTTGAGCACCAGCGACTCGTTCTGCTGCAGCAGGCGATCGGCCGCGTGCAGGAACGGCAGGATGTCGCGACCGTGGTTGTCGAAGGCCCAGATCTCGGCAGGCATGTCCTGCGCATCGGCGATCGACTGCACCTGAGCCTGGCGGTCCGCGCTGGTGGTGATGACCAGACGCGCCTGCAGCCCGCTGTCCTTCACCGCCTGCAGCAGCTCCGGCAGCGCATCCAGGTACCAGGCATGGATGACGATGCACGGCCGCGATGGCGCGGATGGTGACGGTGCCAGCGCGCGTCGGGTGGCCTGCAGCCAGGCATGGCCGAGGCGGGCATCGGGCTCGAGCACGGCACTTTCCGCCCATTCGTTCCAGGCGTTGATGAACACCATGCGCCGGGACGGTGCTACATCGCGCAGTCGTTCGTGCACCGTGTCGTGCAGCCAGTCGCCGTAACCCCGCGGCGAGGCGTGCAGCAGGACACGGCCGCGCCCGGGGCGTCGAGCCTCGTTGTCCCAGCCCGGATTGACGCCCGGATACAGCGGATAGTCCGGTAACGGCGCTTTGCGCATCTGCGAGGCAAGTTCGCGCCAATCGCGCACGTCGCCTTCGTAGTCGGGGTTGAGCAGGAACTGGGAGGTGTTCAACTGACGTGGCGCGGCGATGTTCGGTGGGAACTCCACGGCGGCATCGAAGCCGATATCGCGTGGGTCCGGGCGCTCGAAGCTCTGGACATAGGCCAGATGGATCTCGCCGATGCCATTGTCACGGCACCACCCGCGCCAGCGTGCAGCTGTGGCCTTGGGATCGGGCAGCAACTGCGGGCGATACAGCAGCAGCACAGGACGTCCATCGACCTTCAAGGCGCGGCGGTCGCGCAGGTAGTCGGCGACGTGTGCGATGAAGGCGAGATCATCCTGCTCGCTATGCTGCTGGCCGATCAGCACGTCCTGGTTGCGGCCGTCCCAGCGCCGGGTCCAGTTTTCGTTGGCCCAGCACAGGCAGAACGGCAGGTCGATCGTGCTGTCGGCCAACCACTGCCGCAGCGGCCGCTCCATCAGCGTATGGCCGCTGAACCAGTAGAAGTAGAAGCAGAAAGCGCCGATGCCATGGTCTGCAGCGAGTTTGGCCTGCGCCCGCAGCGTCTCGCCAACACGCAGGTCATAGAAGCCCAGGTCGCCGGGCAGGCGTGGCTGTACATGGCCCTCGAACTGGGGCAGGGCGCGGCTGACATTTCGCCATTCAGTGAAGCCCTTGCCCCACCAGGCATCGTTCTCTTCGAACGGATGGAACTGCGGCAGATAGAAGGCCACCAACGTGGCTGGCAGCGTGGCCGGCAATGGCGCGTCTTCTGCGGCGGCGTAGCCGATCGCCCGTTCATCGGCGCGCAGCAGCGCACGTGCGCCATCGGCCGCTGCACCCACACGGCCGCGGGGCGGTGGCGGGCTCCAGCTGCCGATACGGTCCAGTCCCCGGTTGCGCAGACGATCACGTAGTGACGCAGGCATCGGCAGGGCACGGAACAGCGCGCGCAGGACCGAGAAGGTGAGCTGGCGGATGCCGGGCGCCGCGTGGCTCATGGATGGAACCTGGGAAACGGGGGGCGGCGCATGATTCGGGACCAACGGCGGGACTGCAGCCATTTTCCGGCAATCGCCGCTGCAACGGCAAATCCGCCAGGTGTTACTGTGCGGCCATGCTGTTTCCCCATGAGCTCCCCGATGCCGATGTCCAGCACCTGCCGGGCTGGTTGGCCGCCGCCGATGCCGACGGGCTCATGTCCGCGCTGCAGGCCGACGTGGCCTGGGAGATCCATCGCATCCGCATGTTCGGCAGCTGGGTGGATTCGCCGCGGTTGAGCTGCTGGATCGGTGACCCGCAGGCGCGCTACCGCTATTCCGGGGCTGAATTCGTTCCGCACCCGTGGCCACCCGCGTTACAGGCCATGCGCGAGCGCCTGCAGGCGGAAGGCTTCGGCCGCTTCAACAGCGTACTGCTGAACCGCTATCGCGGTGGTGGCGATTACATGGGCTGGCACAGTGACGACGAACCCGAACTGGGCCCGATGCCGGTGATTGCTTCACTGAGCCTGGGCGCGGCACGGCGCTTCCTGCTGCGCCGGCGCGACGACCCGGCGCGGAAGGCCGAGTATCTGCTCGGCCATGGCGATCTGCTGGTGATGGCAGGGCAGACGCAGAGGTTCTACCAGCACGCGTTGCCGAAGATGGCGCGGGTGCAGGGTGAACGGATCAACCTGACGTTGCGCTGGATTACGCCGCGCTGATCGATCAGCGCGTGACAGTCGGCTGGTCGGCCTGCCCGCTCTGCAGCGTCCAGCCCACCATGTCCTGTGCCAGCTGCTGCAGGCCACGCTCGAAGGCGGCGGTCACCGCCGGTACGTCGGTACTGCCGACCGGCTGCGCCTGGCGGAAGGTACGGTCGGCGACCACGCGCTGGTCGGCCACGTGGATCAGCTTGGCGTTGACCTCGATCACCACGGTCGGCGTCGCCTGACCCTGGTAATCGGATTCGAAGCGGCGCACGTCGGTGGACAGCTTGTAGTCGGCGCGGATGCCGGCAGTGCTGCGGGCCACGCCGCGGATGCGGCCGGAGTCCTCGAAGCCGCGCAGCAGGGTGTCCTCGATCATGTCGGTGGCCGGCTGTGCCCAGCTGGCCCCCTTGTAGATCTCCATCTGCGACGGTGTCGGCCGCACGTTGATGCGCGGGCTGTCGACCATGCGCGCGGCGCTGGGCTTGGCCAGCACCAGCTGCCAGCTGGCCTGCGGCCACGCCGGGTCGGCCTTGACCTGCACGGCCGGCGAGTACAGCGTCACCGCGGTTTTCTCGCTGCTGCCAAGGATGGAGCAGCCGCCCAGCAGGGTGACCATCGAAGCGGCCAGCAGCCGGCGCGGAAGGGTGGTCGGGCTCATTTGGGTTCGAACTCCTTCGGTGCGTCGCGGCCCAGCAGGTAGCGCGCGGGGTTGTTCTCGAGGCGGTCGCTGACCCGGCGCAGATCGCGGATCAGGCCACGCAGTTCGGTCAGCGTCGGGCCCAGCTGGCCGAGGCCATCATTTGCGAAGCTGTTGATCGCGGCGCGATTCTCGCCAAGGATCGAATCGGCGTTGCCGGCGGCCGAATCGAGCTTGGCCAGGGTGCCGTCGAGCTTGTCGATGATGCCCGGCAGCTGCTGCACCAGATTCCTGTCCAGGCGCTCGATGGTGCCGTTGGTGGTCTTCAGCGTGGTGTCCAGGCTGCGGGCGGCATCGCGCGCGCTGAGCAGCAGCGCCTGCGTGCCCTGATCACGGTCGGCCAAGCCGCCGCTGATCGTTTCCAGGTTGGCCAGTGTGGCGTTGATCGAGGCCACGTTGCGGTCGCTGAGGATCTGGTCCATGCGCTCGACAATGCGGTTGGCGACGTCGGTGATGTTCTGCAGGGCCGACGGCGTGGTCGGAATGATCGGCGCCGGATCCTTGTTGACCGTGGTCAGTGCCGGCGACTGCGGCGTGCCGCCGCTGAGCTGGATGATCGACGGGCCGGTCAGGCTGGTGATCGCCAGCTTGGCGCGGGTATCGGTCTTGACCGGCGTGTTGGAGTTCAGGCGGATGCGCGCGACGACCTGGCGCGGGTCGTCGGGCACCAGGTTCAACTCGGTGATCGAGCCCACCGCGATGCCGTTGTACTGCACCGGGCTGCCCACCGACAGGCCGGTCACGGCTTCGCGGAACACCACGCGGTACTCCTGCCAGGTGCGGTCGGAGGAGTACTTGGCGGCCCACAGGCCGAAGGCCAGCAGGGCCAGGCCGGTGATCAGGGTGAACGCGCCGATCAGCACGTAGTTGGCTTTGGTTTCCATGGCTCAGGCACTCTCGATCTGTTCGCCACGCGCGGCACGCGCGCGCGGTCCGTGGAAGTATTCCTGGATCCACGGATGATCCAGTTTCTCGATGTCCGGCAAGGGGGCGTTGGCCACCACCTTGCGGTCGGCGATCACCGCCACCCGGTCGCAGATGGCATACAGCGTGTCCAGGTCGTGGGTGATCAGGAACACGGTCAGGCCCAGCGCTTCCTGCAGGGTCTTGATCAGGCGGTCGAACGCCGCCGCACCGATCGGGTCGAGACCGGCGGTCGGTTCGTCCAGGAACAGCAGCGGCGGATCCAGTGCCAGCGCCCGGGCCAGGCCGGCGCGCTTGCGCATGCCACCGGACAGCTGCGAGGGCAGCTTGTTGATCGCATCGGCGGGCAGGCCGGCCAGCTTCACCTTCAACAGCGCCAGCTCGTAATGCCAGCGCTCGGGCAGTTCGCGGTGGTGTTCCTTGAGCGGTACCTGCACGTTCTCGCCCACGGTCAGCGACGAAAACAGCGCGCCGTCCTGGAACAGCACGCCGGTATTGCGTTCGATGTGCAGGCGGCTCTCGGTATCATCGGCACGCGCGTCGCGGCCGAGCACTTCGATCTGCCCGGCATCGGGCACGCGCAGGCCCAGGATCGAGCGCATCAGCACCGACTTGCCGGTACCCGAACCACCCACCACGCCCAGAATCTCGCCGCGGCGCACGTCCAGGTCCAGGTCTTCGTGCACGGTCTGGCTGCCGAAGCGGTTGACCAGCCCGCGCACGCGGATGGCCAGGTCGTGGCCGTCGTCGTCCTGCATGGGAATTTCTTCGGGTGTCGGATGCGTGCTCATGTCACCAGTCCATGTGCATGAACCACAACGCCGCGAAGGCGTCGATGATGATCACCAGCGAGATCGTCTGCACTACGCTGGAGGTGGTGCGTTCGCCCACCGACTGCGCCGTGCCTTCCACCTTCAGGCCTTCCAGGCAGCCGATCAGGCCGATCACCAGCGCGAACACCGGCGCCTTCGACAGGCCGACCAGCATGTGCCGCACTTCCATCGTCTCGTGCATGCGCGCGATGTACATCTGCGGCGGGATGTCGAGGTCGAACGCACCGACGGTGATGCCGCCGGCCAGGCCGGCGACCATTGCAATGAAGGTCAGCAGCGGCAGGGTGACCAGCAACGCCAGCAGCCGTGGCAGCACCAGCAGGTCGATCGGATCCAGGCCCAGGGTGCGCATCGCATCGATTTCCTCGCGCGCCTTCATCGCACCGATCTGCGCGGTGAAGGCGCTGGCGGTGCGGCCGGCCAGCACGATGGCGGTCAGCAGCACGGCAAACTCGCGCAGGAAGGCGATGTTGACCAGTTCGACCACATAGATCTCGGCACCGAAGTCACGCAGGATGGTGGAGCCGAGGAAGGCGATCACCGCGCCGACCAGGTACGACAGCAGCGCTACCAGTGGCACCGCATCCAGGCCCACCTGTTCCATCTGGTGCACGGTGGCGGTGAGCCGGAACCGGCGCGGTTCCTTCACCAGGCGTGCGGCCTTGACCAGGTTCTCGCCGAGGAAACTGCACAGCGCCTTGATGTTGTGACCGGTGGCATGGACGCTGACACCCAGCCGTTCCAGCGCCGCCAGCACGCCGAAGTCGCGCTTGGGCTTGGGCCGGTCGTCGGCGACTTCCTCGATGGTGCACACCAGCGCCTGGTGATCCGGGCGGAACTTCAGAGCGTCCTCGCCGAGGTCGGCGCGATGGGCTACGCGCAGCACCTGCAGCACGCCGGCCGAATCCATCTTTTCGATGGCGGTGGCATCGATGCCGGTCAGCGTATCGGGAACGCCGCGCAGGACTTCGGCCGCGGCCAGCGCGGTCTTCAAGGTCCAGGTGCCGGACAGGTGGATCACGCCCGGGTCATGGGCATCCTGTTCGAGCTGGGGGGCGTGGTTCGGGGTCACTTGGGCCATTCGGGTCGCAGCATAACCGTTCTGTATTGGGCATCGCGTCGAACTCGGATGAATTTCTCCGGTAAGGCCCAGCCTAGGTAATACTACGGCGCATGTCCGCAGACGCTCACACGATCCCCACGCCCCAGGCCACCTACGCGCAGCGCGTGGCCTTCGTTTCCGAGATCGCCGGACGCCTGCACAGCTATGGCACAACGGCTCAGCGCCTGGAAACGGCGGTAGTGGCACTTGCCCGCCAGCTCGATCTGGATTGTGAACCGTGGTCGAATCCCACCGGTATCATCCTCAGCTTCAGCGACCCGGCGCAGGCGATCGGCTCCAGTGACATCACCCGCGTGATCCGGCTGGCGCCCGGTGAAAACGATCTGCACAAGCTCAGCGTCGCCGACCATATCGCCGAGGAAGTGGCCAACGGGCGGATGAGCATCGCCCAGGGCCACACCGCGCTGCGCCAGCTGGACAAGGACCCGGGACGCCGCGGCAAGCTGCGCACCATCCTCTCGTTCACCCTCGGCGCGGCCGGCGTGGCCGGCATGTGGAAGCTGCCCTGGCTGGACATCGCCACCGCCGGTGTCATCGGCCTGATGATCGGCCTGCTCGGCATGGTCACCGACCGTCGCCCGGCGACCCGCGAAGCCGCCGAGGCACTGGCCGCGCTGCTGGCTGGCCTGGTCGCCACCCTGGTCGCGTCCTTTGTTGGTGCACTCAACCTCAATACGGTGATCATCGCCTCGCTGGTGGTGCTGCTGCCGGGCATGTCGTTGACCAATGCGGTCAACGAGCTGGCCAGCCAGCACTGGGTGTCGGGGACCGCGCGCTTCGCCGGTGCGCTGACCACCATCATGAAACTCAGTGTCGGCGCGATGATCGCGGTGACCCTGGCCGACGTGCTCGGGCTGGATCCGGTGATCCGCGCTACGCGGCCGCAGGGGCCCTGGGTGGAGTGGGGTTCGCTGCTGACCGCGGCATTCGCCTTCGCGATGCTGTTCAAGGCCAACCGCCGTGATTACCCGTGGGTGATCGCCGCCTCGGTGGCCGGTTATGCGATCTCCAAGTTCGGTGGCCACGCCTGGGGCGCGCCCGCCGGTATCTTCCTGTCGGCGATGCTGCTGACCGCCGGTGGCAATCTGTTCGGCCGCCTCGTTGGCCGACCGGGTGCGATCATCCGCCTGCCAGGCATCATCATGATGGTGCCCGGCAGCACCAGCCTGCGCGGCGTGCTGACCCTGGTCCAGCAGCAGGACGTGGGCGCCGGCCAGAGCGTGTTCCTCACCGTGCTCAACGTGGTGATGGCGCTGGTGGCGGGCCTGCTGTTCGGCAACCTGCTGATGCCGGCTCGCAAAACCCTGTAATGATGTCGGTGGGTGTGGACCGTTGGTCCACACACCGGGAGGGCTGCTTGCTGTGGGTGTGGACCTCGGTCCACACACCGAAGAATGAAAAACGCCGGCTTTCGCCGGCGTTTTTCATTGCATCCCGATCTGGCCTCAGGCCTTCTTGATCAGGAAATCTTCCGGCTTCTTGTTGCCCTTGGCGGTCAGCTCGGCCATCCAGCGCGGCTGCTTGCCACGGCCGGTCCAGGTTTCCTTCGGGTTGGCCGGGTTGCGGTACTTCGGGGCAACCTTGCCCAGCTTGCGGCCAGCGGTCTTCGACGGTGCCTTGGCGACCTTGGCTACCTTGCGGGCGCGCGGGGCCGGGGCGTCGCCGAACAGTTCCTCGATGGTGTAACCCTCGGTCTTGGCCAGCTTGGTCAGCTGGGCGCGAACCTTGGTGATCGGCCGGCGCTTGGCGACGATGGTCTGCTGTTTCTTGGCGGTGCGGATCAGGGCGCCCAGCTCGCGTGCCGACAGGCCGGTCAGGTCAATGCTCATTTACGGTTACTCCGGAAACTAATGTGTGGACGGGACGAGCCAGTCCATGGCGTCGGCGGACAGAATAAAGATGAATTAATCAGAGTACAAATGCAGGCAGGACAAGGCTTGGCGACATGCCGGCCGCATTGCTTCGATTTTGACCGGATTATGTCTGCTGCAATATTGCTCAAGGGGGCGTCAGGTAAAAAAAGACCGGGGCATGCCCCGGTCTTTTACTGATCAACCCTGCAGGCGCTGCAGCAGGGTGGCCTTGTCCAGGCTTTCCGCTTCGCTGGCGCGGCGCGAGCGGTACTCGTAGGTACCGGCGGCCAGGCCGCGTTCGCTGACCACCACGCGGTGCGGGATGCCGATCAGTTCCATGTCGGCGAACATCGCGCCCGGGCGCAGGCCTCGGTCGTCCAGCGCCGCGTCCAGGCCTGCATCGCGCAGCTCCTGCAGCAGGTTGGCGGCTGCATCGGCCACGGCGGCGTCACCCTTCGGGTTGATCACGCACACCACCACCTGCCACGGCGCCATCGCGTCCGGCCAGATGATGCCGGCATCGTCATGGTTCTGTTCGATCGCGGCAGCCACCACGCGCGAGATGCCGATGCCATAGCAGCCCATCGCCATCACCGCCGCCTTGCCGTTCTCGTCCAGCACGGTGGCATCCAGCGCTTCGGCGTACTTGCGACCCAGCTGGAACACATGGCCGACTTCGATGCCACGGGCGATCTTCAGTTCGCCACCGTCCAGCGCGCGGTCACCGGCACGCACGTTGCGGATGTCGGCCACTTCCGGTTCCGGCAGGTCACGGCCCCAGTTGACGCCGGCCAGGTGGAAACCGGCTTCGTTGGCGCCGACGACGAAGTCGGACATCGCCGCCACTTCGCGATCAGCCACCACGCGGATGGCCTTGGCCGGGGCGACCGGGCCGAGGAAGCCCGGCACGCTGCCCAGGTACTCGGCGATTTCCGCCTCGCTGGCAAAGCGCTGTTCTTCCAGGCCGGCCACCTTGGCCAGCTTGATCTCGTTGACCTCATGGTCGCCGCGCACCAGCACCAGCACGAACTGCTGTGCCTTGCCTTCGCCGGCGATCAGTGCCACCGACTTCACCGTGCGCTGCAGGTCGATGCCGAGCAGCGCCGCGACATCCTCGCAGGTCTTCTGGGTAGGGGTGTCGACCTTGCGCATGGCCTCGCTGGCGGCCGCACGCGGTGCCGGATCGGCGGCGATTGCCGCTTCCATGTTGGCCGCGTAGTCCGAACCGGTGGAGAACACCAGCGCGTCTTCGCCGGAATCGGCGATCACGTGGAATTCCTGCGAGGCATCACCGCCGATCGCACCGGAGTCCGCCTGCACCATGCGGAAATCCAGGCCGAGGCGGGTGAAGATGCGGCTGTAGGCCGCCTTCATGTTCTCGTACTCGCGCACCAGGCATTCATCGTGCAGGTGGAACGAATAAGCGTCCTTCATCAGGAACTCGCGCGAGCGCATCACGCCGAAGCGCGGGCGGATCTCGTCGCGGAACTTGGTCTGCACCTGGTAGAAGTTCACCGGCAGCTGCTTGTAGCTGGACAGCTCGCTGCGCGCGAAGTCGCAGGCGGCTTCCTCGGCGGTCGGGCTGTAGCAGAACACCTGGTCCTTGCGGTCCTTGATCTTCAGCAGCTGCGGGCCGAATTTCTGCCAGCGGCCGGTCTGCTCCCACAGTTCCTTCGGCTGGATGGTCGGGATCTGGAATTCCACGGCACCGGCGCGGTCCATTTCCTCGCGCACGATGCGTTCGACCTTGCGCAGCACGCGCAGGCCCAGCGGCGACCAGGTGTACAGGCCCGATGCCAGCTTGCGGATCATGCCCGCGCGCAGCATCAGCCGGTGGCTGGTCAGCTCGGCGTCGCTGGGGGTTTCCTTGGTGGTGTGCAGGTGGAACTGGGAGAGGCGCATCGTCGGCTTCGGATAACGGCAGAGACCTCTATTCTGCCAGCCCCGCCGGGGGGAGGGGTATCGGCAGGGCTGCGCCCTGCACCCGCCTCAAGCAACGTCAACAGCAACAGCAGCAGCGGGTTTCCCGTGGTAGGGCGGGGTGGGTCCGGTTGCGGGGGACGCCGTGAACCCGTCCTTGGGGGCTTGGCAGCCGCATCCATGCGGCTGACACCCCCGCAACCGGACCCACCCCGCCTTCGACAGATTCCCGCAATCTGTTGGACAGGCCGATGGGGTCAGATCCGCTTTCCGCAGGAAAACGGATCTGACCTCGGATTCAATTCGAGATCTGACAGATTCCATCCACGCATGGGGTGGATCTACCGGCCACCGGCCAACTGTCGAAGGCAGGGCACTGTGGGTTTGCGGGGTGTGAGCCGCATGGATGCGGCGACCAAGCCCCCATGGATGGGTTCACGGCGGCCCCGCAAACCCACAGTGCCCTGCCATCCCTCAGGAAGCCGCTTTGGCATTTGACGTTGCCGTTGCTTCGGCAGGTGCAGGGCTGCAAGCCCTGCCGATACCCTCACTCCGCCGGGCAGTACGCCTTGATGGCCGCTTCAGCCAATCCCTTCTGCGCGCTGCGCTGCTCCGGGTTCAACGGGCTGTCGGGCTTGCCGTCGCCATTGGTGTCCTGCATCACCTGGCCGGCGCCTTCCAGCAGGGCCAGGTTGGCACGGGCGGTGCTGCACTGCTCCGGCACGGGTGTGGCCGGGGTTTCGGCGCTGGCCGCGGCCTGCGGGGTGCGGGCCTGCTCGCGGGTCTCGAATTTCCTGCCCGCCGGCGGGGTCTCCGAATACTGGGTCACGCCATGGGCGTCCTTCCATTTATAGACCGGGCCAGCCACGGCGTTGGCACTGGCCAACAGCAGCAGGCATCCAAGGCAGGACAGGGCACGCATGGCAAACTCCACGGAATGGGCGTAGAACGCCGATTGCAGCATTGGCGCCGAGCACTGGCAAGTCGATTAAACTGGATTCCATGGACCCGATCACACCGCCGCCGCGTTCGCGCACGATTTACCTGCTGCCCAACCTGTTCACCACCGCGGGCCTGTTCGCCGGTTTCTACGCGATCATCGCCGCGGCCAACGGGGATTTCGTCAACGCCAGCATCGCCGTGTTCGTGGCGGCGGTGATGGATGGCCTGGACGGGCGCGTTGCGCGCCTGACCGGTACCAGCAGCGAATTCGGCGTGCAGTACGACTCGTTGGCCGACCTGGTCAGTTTCGGCATGGCCCCGGCGCTGGTGATGTACCACTGGTCGCTGTCGTGGCTGAAGTTCGATGACCCGCTGCTCGGCCGTGTCGGCTGGGCCGTCGCTTTCCTGTATGCCGCATGTGCCGCGCTGCGCCTGGCCCGCTTCAACACCCAGGTGGCGGTGGTCGACAAGCGCTGGTTTGTCGGCCTGGCCAGCCCGGCTGCGGCTGGCTTGATGATGTCCTTCGTCTGGGCCTTTGCCGATGGCAACCTGGGCTGGGACGGCAACCAGCTGCGCTACGTGGCGCTGGCGGTGACGATCATCGCTGCGCTGCTGATGGTCAGCCGCATCCGCTTCTGGAGCTTCAAGGGCGGTGCCGCCAAGGGCACCCGTTCCGACCGCGTGCCGTTCCTGGTGCTGGCACTGGTGCCGGTGGCGATCGCCATCGCGGTCATCGATCTGCCGCGTGTGCTGTTCGCAGTCGGCATCCTGTACGCCTTGTCCGGCCCGGTGATGTGGGCCGTGCAGCGCCTGCGCAAGAAGCCCGAGGCCGCGTGAGCCAGGACCTGCCCGTGCTGTGGTCACCGGCCCAGCAGGCCTGGCTGCAGGCCATGGGCTACACCGTCTACCACGACGGCCAGTTGGCCGCGGAACTGGATGCCGCGCTGCAGCTGAGTGTGGCTGAAGCCGAGACGGCTGCCGCGCCAGCGGCGGAGCAGGCGCGGGCACCTACCGCACCCGCGCGCGCGCCCCGGGCTGAAGCCACACCGGTTTCCCGACAGGAACGCCCGGCGCCGCCGCGTCGCGAGACTCCGGTCAGCGCACCGGATTCCGCGCCGGCTCCTAGTCGTCCACTGCCGGGCGGCAATGCGCGGCAGCCGGTGGTGCGCCTGCCGGATCGCCTGCAGATTGCCCTGCTGCGTGCGTCCGGCTGCAACCCCAACGATCCGGCCACGCAGGCGCTGATGGACAGCTGGCCGCTGGACCAGCTGCGTCAGGACCCGGCCGCCAAGCGTGCGCTGTGGCCGCAGCTGCGTGCCCTGCGCAAGCGGGGCACGCCATGAGTGCGGTCAGCCTGCCCGGTCCGGTCAGCCTGCGCGCGCTGCGCGAAAGCGATCTCAACGCGGTGATGGCGATCGAAGTACGTGGCTATCCGTTCCCGTGGACCCGCGGCATCTTCGTCGACTGCCTGCGTGCGGGCTACCCGGGTCTGGCCATGGAGCGCGATGGCCAGTTGATCGGCTATGGCGTACTCAGCATCGCGGCCGACGAGGCCCATGTGCTGAACATCTGCATCGACCCGCTGACCCAGTCGCGTGGACTCGGACGCCAGCTGCTGCGCGCGCTGGTGCAGCTGGCCGGTGACCGCGGCGCGCAGCGTGTGTTCCTGGAGGTGCGTCCGTCCAACACGCCGGCGCTGGCGCTGTACCACAGCGAAGGCTTCAACGAGATCGGCCGCCGCCCGCGTTACTATCCGGCCGCACAGGGCCGCGAAGATGCGGTGGTGATGGCGATCGAACTGATCGACGGCGACCTGCAGACGATGCCGCCGTTGTAAAGGAGCAGGGTTGCCGGCCAGCGGCCGGCATTACCGCTACGCCAGCCGCAATGCCAGCATGCCACCGACGATGAGCGCCGCTGCCAGCCAGCGCGCGTGCGGAATCCGTTCGCGCAGCAGGAACACCGAGATCAGCAACGCGAACAGGATCGACGATTCGCGCAGCGCCGCGACCATCGCCACCGGTGCCTGGGTCATCGCCCACAACGCCATCGCGTAGGACGCCGTGGTGCCGACGCCACCGGCCAGGCCCAGTGGCCAATGCTGGCGTGCATAGACCAGCACCGCGCCACCGCGGGTGTACAGCGCCCACAGTGGCAGCGGAACGCCCGATAGCAGGAACAGCCACAGCGTGTAACTGAGTGCGCTGCCGGACTGGCGCGCGCCCTGCGCATCGACCAGGGTGTAGGTGGCGATCATCGCCGCGGTCAGCAGCGGCAGCCGCAGTTGGCCGCCGCGCGCACCCACTGCCATGCACAGGATGCCGGTGCTGACCAGCGCCACGCCCAGCCACGCCGCCAGTGGCAGCTTCTCGCCCAGCAGGGTGCCCGCCAGCGCGACCAGGATCGGCGCGCTGCCACGCATCAGCGGGTAGGCCAGGCTCATGTCGACCTGCTGGTAGCAGCGGGCGACCAGGCCGTAGTACGTCACCTGCAGCAGCACTGAAGCGGCCAGCCACGGCCAGCTGTGCGGGGCGGGGAATGGCAGGAAGGGCAGGGCGGCTGCGGACAGCAGCGCGGCGCTGCCGGTGACCAGCACAGTGCCGAGGAATTTGTCCGGCCCGCGCTTGACGATCGCATTCCAGCTGGCATGCAGGGCCGCGGCCGCGAGGACCAGCAGGAAAATGGAAAGAGGCATCCAGCGATGATGCCATGCGCGGAAATGAAAACGCCGGGCATCGCCCGGCGTTTCCGATTCCGCTTCGGTAGGTGCCAACCTCTCCCGCAGTGGTAGGTGCCAACCTTGGTTGGCACGCACCAGAGTGCGGCGCTTACAGCTTCGCGCGCTGCTCGCGCAGGCCGGCCAGCTGAGTATTCCAGTCGGCCAGTCGCACGCGTTCCTGCTCGACCACGGCCGGCGGCACCTTGTCGGTGAACTTGGCCAGCTTGGTCTCGCTCTTTTCCTTTTCGGCTTCGACGCGGGCGATTTCCTTGTCCAGGCGCACGCGCTCGGCATCGAGATCGACCAGGCCTTCCAGCGGCACCAGCAGCTTCAGCTCGCCCACGATCGCGGCGGCAGCCGGCGGTGCGCTTTCGCCTTCGGCCAGCCACTGGATGCTGTCCAGCTTCAGCAGGAACGACAGCGAGGCGCTGAAGCGTTCGATGCGCGCGCGGTCCTGCTCCAGGCCGGCCTGCAGGCGCAGCGGCACCTGCTTGGACGGCGCGACGTTCAGTTCGCTGCGCACGCGACGCACCGCACTGATCACCGCCTTCAGCCATTCCACGTCGGCCTCGGCCTGGGCGAAATCGCCTTCGAACTCGGCGGCGGTCGGGTACGGGCGCAGCGACAGCGTGGTTTCGGCCAGGCCCAGGCGCGGGGCCAGCTGCTGCCACAGCTGTTCGGTGATGAACGGCGTGAGCGGGTGCAGCAGGCGCAGCAGCGCTTCCAACACGTACAACAGCGTGTGACGGGTGCTCTCGGCATCCGCTGCGTCGGCACCATTCAGGGCCGGCTTGCTCAGTTCCAGGAACCAGTCGCAGAACGCGTTCCATGCGAACTCGTACAGGCACTGCGCCAGCAGGTCGAAGCGGTAGGCGGCGAAATGGCCCTGCGCTTCGGCGGTGGTGGCGGCCAGGCGCGAGAGAATCCAGCGCTCGGCATCCGTACGCGGCTTGGGAACGCCGGTGAACGCCGCGCCTTCAGTGTTCATCAGCGCGAAGCGGCTGGCGTTCCACAGCTTGTTGCAGAAGTTCTTGTAGCCCTCGGCGCGGTTCATGTCGAACTTGATGTCGCGGCCGTGGGTGGCCAGCGCCGCGATGGTGAAGCGCAGCGCATCGGCACCGTGGGCAGCAATGCCGTCCGGGAATTCCTTGCGGGTGGCCTTCTCGATCTTTTCGACCATCTTCGGCTGCATCAGGCCGCCAGTGCGCTTGGCAACCAGGTCGTCGATGGTGATGCCATCGATGATGTCCAGCGGGTCGAGCACGTTGCCCTTGCTCTTGGACATCTTCTGGCCCTGGCCGTCGCGGATCAGGCCGGTGAAGTAGACGTCCTTGAACGGGATCTTCCCGACCAGGTTGTCGGTGGCCATGATCATGCGCGCCACCCAGAAGAAGATGATGTCGAAGCCGGTGATCAGTACCGACGACGGCAGGTAGCGATCGAAGCCGCGCTCGGTCATGGCCTGCTCGTTCGGCCAGCCCAGGGTGGAGAAAGGCCACAGCTGCGAGGAGAACCAGGTCTCCAGCACGTCGCTTTCCTGGTTCAGCACCACGTCGCTGCCCAGGTTGTGCTTTGCCCGCACTTCCTCTTCGCTGCGACCGACGTAGCAGCTGCCGGTGGCTTCGTCGAACCACGCCGGGATGCGGTGGCCCCACCACAGCTGGCGGCTGATGCACCAGTCCTGGATGTTGTTCATCCAGTGGCGGTAGGTGTTGATCCAGTTCGGCGGCACGAAGGAAATGCTTCCGTCCTCGACCAGTTCCAGGCCACGCTTGGCCAGGTCGTCCATCTTCACGAACCACTGGTCGGTCAGGTACGGCTCGATCACCTGGCCGGTACGGTCACCGCGCGGCACCTGCAGCTTGTGCGCCTTGGTCTCGACCAGAATGCCCAGGTCTTCCAGCTCGGCCAGCACGGCCTTGCGTGCTTCGTAGCGGTCCAGACCCTGGAAACGCTCCGGTGCATTTTCATTCAGCGCTGCCACCGGGGTGAACAGGTTGATCATCGGCAGGCTGTGGCGCACGCCCACTTCGTAGTCGTTGAAATCATGCGCCGGGGTGACCTTGACCACGCCGGTGCCGAACGCGCGGTCCACGTAGTCGTCGGCGATCACCGGCACGCGACGGCCGGTCAGCGGCAGCACCACGCTCTTGCCGATCAGGTGCGCGTAGCGCTCGTCTTCCGGGTGCACCATCACCGCGGTATCGCCCAGCAGGGTTTCCGGGCGGGTAGTGGCGACGACCAGGTAGTCGCGGGTTTCGCGCAGGGTTTCCACGCCGTCGGCGTCGCGCTCGATGTGCTCGTAGCTCAGGCCCTCATCCAGCGTGTAGGCGATCGACCACAGGAAACCGTCTTCCTCGGCGCTCTCCACTTCCAGGTCGGAAATGGCGGTCTTCAGCACCGGGTCCCAGTTGACCAGGCGCTGGCCGCGGTAGATCAGGCCCTGTTCGTACCAGCGCACGAAGGCTTCGTTGACCGCGGCCGACGGCTGCGGGTCCATGGTGAAGGTGCTGCGCGACCAGTCGGCCGACGTGCCAAGGCGGCGCATCTGGCGCTCGATGGTGTCGCCGGACTGCTGCTTCCACTCCCACACCTTGCCGATGAAGCCTTCGCGACCCAGCGAATCGCGGGTCTCGCCCTTGCCTTCCAGTGCCAGGTTGCGGCTGACCACCATTTCGGTGGCGATGCCGGCATGATCGGTACCGACCTGCCACAGCGTGTCGTAGCCGCGCATGCGGTGGTAGCGCACCAGCGCATCCATCAGCGTCTGCTGGAAGGCGTGGCCCATGTGCAGCGTGCCGGTCACGTTCGGCGGCGGCAGCAGGATGGTGTACGGCTCGCCCGTGCCGGACGGCTTGAAGTGGCCGGCCTTCTCCCAGGCCTCGTAGAGGTCGGTCTCGAAGGACTTCGGGTCGTAGCTGGAGGCGAGTTGGGTCATGCAGGGGAACCGGTAATCAAGGCGGAAGGGAGATCAGCGCGACCCGAGGGCGCGCCGGATCTTCTGGTCGGTGTGGTACTGGCTGACCGCGTAGGCGGCCCAGATGGCGGCGGGCAGCCAGCCGATCAGGGTGATCTGCAGGATCAGGCAGACGATGCCGGCCAGCGGTCGGCCGATGGTGAAAAAGGACAGCCAGGGAAGAATCAGGGCGATCAACAGGCGCATCAAGGGGGCCTCGCTGGGCTTACATGTCGTGCTTGTTCAGGTCGTAACCGGCGGTCTTGTACTGGCGCCAGCGTTCGCGCAGCGGTTCGCGCGCTTCCGGGTCGGCCGGCACCACTTCCAGCACACGTTCGCACTGGCCGAGCCAGGGTTCGTCGCGCAGGTTGATCACCAGCGGTCGTACGGGCGCGTCACCGCCTGGCGGGGCGATCAGCACCAGCGCTTCTTCCTCGTCGACATCCTCACCCACGATCTGGTGCGGAATGTAGGCATCGTTGTCGAACGCCCACAGCAGCTCGTCCAGTTCCTCGGCCTGGGCCTGGTCACGGGCCAGTACCAGGGTGAACAGCCCGGCGTCGTTGGCCTTGCGCGCCAGCTCGCAGACCAGGCGCAGCGGCTCGGTCAGGAAACGGGGCTTGGCGATCAGGTAGAAATCGGCGCGGGGCATGGCAGGGTCCGGGTCAGGCAGGGTTCCGGCGGTGCCGGGCGAGGCCCCGGCCGGCGTTTGCCGGCCAGGGTCGGGTAGGGCATCAGGCGCGGGCGACCTGGTCCAGCAGCCACTGGCTCAGCAGGCCGACCGGGCGGCCGGTGGCCATGCCACGCTTGCCTTCATCGCTGGCCACGCCGGCGATGTCCAGATGGGCCCAGCGCTGGCCTTCGGCGAAGCGCGACAGGAAGCAGCCCGCGGTGATCGCGCCGGCCCAGCGGCCGCCGATGTTGTAGACGTCGGCGAAGCTTGAATCCAGCATCGGCTGGTACTCGTCCCACAGCGGCAGGCGCCAGGCGCGGTCGAACACGTGCTCGCCGGCGGCCAGCAGCTCGTTGGCCAGGTCGTCGTGCTTGCTCATCAGGCCGGCGGTCTGGTGGCCGAGGGCAACCATGCAGGCACCGGTCAGGGTGGCCACGTCGACCAGCGCGGCCGGCTCGAAGCGCTGCGCGTAGGTCAGCGCGTCGCACAGGATCAGGCGGCCTTCGGCGTCGGTATTGCCCACTTCGATGGTCTTGCCCGACATCGAGGTGATCACGTCGGACGGGCGGTAGGCGTTGCCGTCGATGGCGTTTTCCACCGCCGGCACCACCACCACCAGGTTCAGCGGCAGCTTGGCCTTGACCGCAGCAACGAAGGTGCCGATGACGTTGGCGCCACCGCACATGTCGTACTTCATCTCTTCGATGCCGCCCTGGGTCTTCAGATTGACGCCACCGGTATCGAAGGTGATGCCCTTGCCGACCAGCACGTACGGCTTGGCGTCGCCGCCATTGGTCCACTTCAGCACGACCAGGCGCGGGCGGTTGGCCGAGCCGCGGGCGACGGCCAGCAGCGAGCCCATGCCCAGCGCTTCCATCTGATGCTCGTCGAGGATCTCGGCTTCGGCACCTTCATGCTCGCCGGCGAATTTCACGCCCACCTCGGCCAGGTAGGCCGGGGTGCAGTAGTTCGGCGGCAGGTTGCCCAGCTCGCGGGCGAACTCGACACCGGCGGCGATGGCCTGGCCCTGGGCCAGCGCCTGGGCGTCGTCACCGGCGATGGCCAGCTGGGCCAGGCCGGCGTCGTCGGCCTTCTTCTTGCCCAGGGTGGCGGTGTAGCGGTAGGCGGCGTGATCGGCGGCGATCACCGCCTGGCGGATCGCCCAAGCCGCATCCCGGTCTTTCACCGTCACTTCGGACAGGGTGAACAGTGCGCTGCGGGCAGCACCGGCCTTCAGCGCGCGCACGGCGTCGCCAACGGCCTTCAGGTACTGCGGCACGCCGAAACGGGCGACTTCGCCGAGGCCAACCACCAGCACGCGCGGGGCGGTCACGCCCGGCAGGTCGTGCAGCAGGGTGGTCGCGCCGGTCTTGCCGGACAGGTCGCCGCGCTGGGCGAGGGCGGCCAGGCGGCCACCACTGGCGGTGTCCAGGGCCTGTGCGGCCGCGGTCAGGGTATGGTCGGCATACGCGCCGACCACCAGGCAATCAACGGCGGCGGCGGCCGGAGCAACGTGGTTCAGGGTGAATTCGAGGGCCATTGAGCAGATTCCATTGGCGAGTCCGTACAATCGCAGGCCGTTTACGCCCAGACAGTAGACTGGGCGGCACCGCGAACGAACCCCAGAGTTTAAACCACCGCCCCATGCTGAAGCTCGACCGATACCTGCTGGGCGATTTCGTCCAGAGTTTCCTGGCTACCCTGATCGTCCTGCTGGTGGTCAGCGTGGGCGGCGTGCTGGTGGACATCCTCGGCAACATTGCCGACGGACGCCTGCCGGCCAAGCTGCTGTTCTCGCAGCTGGGCCTGCAGTTCATCGCCTACCTGCCGCTGATCCTGCCGCTGGCGCTGATGCTGGGCCTGCTGCTGGCCATCGCCCGCCTGTACCGCGACTCGGAGATGGCGGTGATCACCGCCATTGGCGTCGGGCCCAAACGCCTGCTGCGGCCACTGCTGATGCTGGTGGTGCCGGTGGTCGCCCTGGTGGGCGCCTGCTCGCTGTGGCTGGGCCCGTGGGCCGGCCGGATGGCCGAGCAGATGATCATCGAGGCCAACCGCAGCGTGCTGATGGCGGGCCTGGAGCCGGGCCGCTTCACCCCGCTGCCCAATGGCGGCGTGGTTTACCTGTCCTCGATCTCGCCCGATGGCACCCAGCTGGGCAAGGTATTCCTTCAGCGGCAGAAGGACGACCGCCTGGAAGTGGTGTCCGCCAATGGTGGCCGCATGTTCTTCGAGGGCACCCGCCAGCGCTTCCTGGAGCTGGATGATGGCCACCAGGTGGAGGGGCCGGTGGCTGGCGCGCTGGATTACCGGCTGGCGACCTTCGCCCGCAACGACGTGGCCCTGCCCGATGGCGCGCAGACCCGCACCGAAGATGACCCCGAACTGATGCCGACCCTGAAGCTGATCGGCGATGAGCGTCCGCAGGCGCAGGCGCAGCTGCACCGCCGCCTGGCGCCGCCGCTGATCGCCCTGGCGTTCGCCCTGCTGACCGTGCCGCTGGGCCGCAGCTCGCCGCGCCAGCAGCGCTACGGCCGGATGATGCTGGCGCTGATGGCCTACATGGTCGGCACCAACCTGATGTTCATCGGCAGTGGCTGGATCGCCAACGGCAAGATTCCGCCCGCGCTCGGCCTGTGGTGGTTGACCCTGCCGCTGCTGGCGCTGGCGATCTGGATGTATGCACGTGATGGCCGTCTGGGCCGCCCCAAGGGAGCCCGCGCATGAGGCTGCGCCCGATGCGGTTCGACCTGTACCTGGGCCAGTCGGTGTTCACCACGGTGCTGCTGACCTGGGCCGTGCTGGTCGGCCTGGACGTGGTAATGGCGTTCTCCGGCGAGTTCAAGGACATCGGCAAGAACGGCTATACCCTGGGCCATGCCGCCGCGTGGGTGCTGTACACGGTGCCGCGCCGCGCCTACACGATGTTCCCCACCGCTGCGGTGATCGGCGCGCTGATGGGCCTGGGCCAGCTGGCCGCGACTTCGGAACTGACGGCGCTGCGCGCGCTGGGCCTGTCGCGCAAGCGCCTGAGCGTATCGGTGGCGATCGCGCTGTCGCTGCTGACCGCGGTGATGGTGCTCAGCGCCGAGACCCTGGGCCCCTGGGGCCAGGACCGCGCCGATGCGCTGAAGGCCAGCGCCAAGTGGGGGCGGGACATTTCCACCACCCGCTACTCGGGCCTGTGGGCACGCGAGGGCGATACCTTCCTCAATGCGCAGAGCGGCGAGGAGCAGCTGGTGGGTGACAAGGGCACGCGTCTGATCCTGCGTGATGTGCGCCTGTACCGTATCGCCGACGACGGCAAGATTGCCGCGTTGACCCATGCTGACACCGCCGAGCACGACAAGGACGGCTGGGTGCTGACCGGGGTCCGGCGCGACACCTTCGGCGAGCGCTCGGCGACCCGCCAGGAAATCGCGCGTGAACCGTGGAATTCGAAGCTGGATGCGGCCGCATTGGCCACCGGCATCGCCAAGCCGCGCAACCTCAGTGTGGCCGAGCTGAGCACCAGCATTGCCTACCGCCAGCGCAACGGGCTGGATGCGCGCGACTTCGAGGATGTGTACTGGAGCCGCTGGTTCTACCCGGTGAACGTGCTGGCGCTGTGCCTGGCCGCGGTGCCGTTCGCGTTCGGTTCGCTGCGCAGTGGCGGCATGGGCAAGCGCCTGTTCCTGGGCATCCTGTTTGCACTGGGCTTCTGGCTGCTGCAGCTGTTCTTCGGTCGCATGGCCGGCGCGCTGAAGTTCGATTACCGCATTGCCTATGCGCTGCCGCCGATCGTGATGCTGGCGGTGTCCGGATTGCTGTTCCGGCGCAAGTCGGGCTGATCTGGTAGCGCGGGGCCATGCCCGGCGCTACCGGGACAATCCACCGCTTCGGCATCCGCGCCAGGACCACCAGCATCCCGGCCCAGCGTGCTGGATTCTGTAGAGCCGAGCCCATGCTCGGCTGCTTTTTGCGCACCGCCTGCCAGCCGAGCATGGGCTCGGCTCTACAGGTCGTGCATCACCGTTTCGGCATGCGCACCAGACGGGTGCCGCTGGCGCGGTCGTGCCAGGTCAGGCGTTCGCGGTCGACCCACACCCACCAGAATCCCAAGCCGCCCAGCAGCAGGGACAGCGTGCCCACGGCGAAACGCAGCCATAGCTGGCCGCGCCGCAATGGGGTGCCATCGCGCGATTGCAGTTTCAGCCGCCATGGCCGCATGCCCAGTGTCTGCCCGCCGCGGCGCCAGCTGGCCGTGGCGTACCACCCCGTGATCGCCCAGCACACCGCCCACAGCAGCCACTGCCAGGCACTGAACGGCGCGATGTTCTCGCGCTGCGCGTGGCCGCTGAAGGTGTAGGCGAGGGTGAACAGCGTGCCGGCCAGCATCCACAGCGCCAGCACCGGCAGCGCGTCGTAGACCATTGCCAGCACGCGCCAGGGCAGCAGCGCACGCGGGCGGGGCACTTCGGTAGCGGCCGCAGGGGCCGTGTCGGTGGCAGGGCGGGACATGCGCCGAGCATACGCAAAGCTGGCCGTGCCCGCAGTGGCCCTCGTATCCTGCACGCATGGCCCTTGTTTCCACCCCCGCCGAACGCCGCCAGCTGGTCCAGCAACTGCCCGAACTGCGCGCCGACGACAGCGTGCGCATCCAGCGCTTCCTCGATGCGATCTGGGCCGAGAACGGCCTGGCCCGCGCCACCCTCGACAGCTACCGGCGTGACCTGGAAGGGCTGGCGCGCTGGATGGATGGGCGCGACGGTGGCTTGGCCGGCATCGAGCGCCCGGGCTTGTTCGACTATCTGGCCTGGCGCACCCGGCATGGCTGGTCGCCGCGCAGCAATGCGCGGTTGCTGTCGGCGCTGCGGGCGTTCTTCGCCGATGGCGTGCGTCGCGGCGAACGCAGCGAGGACCCCAGCGCGCTGCTGGATCCGCCGAAGCTGCCACGGCTGCTGCCCAAGGCGCTGGCCGAAAGCCAGATCGATGCGCTGCTTGCGGCCCCGGACATCGACAGCCCGCTGGGCCTGCGCGATCGCGCCATGCTGGAACTGATGTATGCCGCCGGTCTACGCGTGAGCGAGCTGGTGCTGCTGCCGGCCACCGCGGTCAACCTGCGCCAGGGCGTGCTGCGGGTTACCGGCAAGGGCAGCAAGGAACGGCTGGTGCCGCTGGGTGAGGAATCGCAGCACTGGCTGGAGCGTTACCTGCAGCAGTCGCGCCCGCAGCTGGTCGGCAAGGGCAGAGTACAGGCCTTGGCCGATGGGCAGACCCCGTTGTTCATCGAGCCGACGCTGCATGCACTGACCCGGCAGGCGTTCTGGCACCTGGTCAAGCGCCACGCGCAGGTGGCCGGCATCGACCCGGTGCGGATCAGTCCGCATGGCCTGCGCCACAGCTTCGCCACCCACCTTCTCAACCGCGGTGCGGATCTGCGCGCGCTGCAGATGCTGCTCGGCCACAGTTCGCTGTCGACCACCCAGATCTACACCCTGGTTGCGCGCGAACACCTGCAGAAGCTGCACGCCCGGCATCATCCACGCGGCTGAGCGAGGGCCTGAACCCTGCCTTGCGCCGTGTGCGGCGTCGCGGCCCGGTCGCGGTGGCTGTGTCAGAATCCGGGGTCTTCTTCTGCCGCGGAACGCTCCATGCTCCGATTTGCCATCGCCGCCGTGTTCGGTGCGCTCAGCCTGACTGCCTGCGCCCAGCCGGCTCCGCCGGCCGCCAAGGCACCCGCCGCTGCTGCGGCCAAGGCCGGCCCGGCCGCCAACGCTTCGGCCGACCAGGCCGTGCGCGCCGCGCTGACCGCGCTCAATCCCGGCTTCCAGGTGGACTACATCGGCGCTGCACCGTTCCCCGGCTTCCGCGAGGTCGTCGTTTCCGGGCAGCTGCTGTATGTGTCCGATGATGGTCGCTACCTGTTCCAGTCGCAGCCCTACGACACCCGCGCCAAAGGCCCGGCCAACAGCGAAGGCCTGCTGGGCTACCGCCGTGACCTGCTGGCCAAGGCCAACCACGGCGACCGCATCGTGTTTGCCGCGCCGAACGCCAAGTACACCATCAGCGTGTTCACCGACATCGAGTGCGGTTACTGCCGCAAGCTGCACCAGGACATCGCCGAGCTCAACCGCAACGGCATCAGCGTCGAGTACCTGGCATTCCCGCGCATGGGCCTGGGCAGCAAGGATTACACCGACATGATCTCGGTCTGGTGTGCGGCGGATCGTCGCCAGGCGCTGACCAATGCCAAGCGCGGTGGCAGCGTGCCGGCCAAGAACTGCACCAACCCGGTGGCGATGCAGTACGCGCTGGGCCAGCAGCTGGGCGTGAATGGCACGCCGGCGATCTTCGCGCCGGATGGCACCCAGCTGGGCGGCTACCTGCCGCCGGCGCAGCTGCGCGCGGCGCTGGAAAAGCTGTCGGCCAAGCGCTGACGCCGCCGATCTTTTCCTGTAGAGCCGAGCCCATGCTCGGCTGATGTTTCGGCAGCCGAGCATGGGCTCGGCTCTACAGGTCGGAAGCCGGGGATGCGTGTCGCATCCCCGGCTTTTTCTTACTTCAGGCCATCACTGACCGCCTTGGTCAGCGTGCCCTGTGCATCGTCACCACTGAACTCCCAGACGAACGCGCCGCCCAGGCCTTGAGTCTTCACGTAACCCATCTTGCGGGTGATGTTGGCCGGGGTATCGAAGCTCCACAGCGTGCTGCCGTTGTAGATCCAGGTGGCACCGGCAGTGTTGTCGGTGTAGCCCGGCCACGCCAGGTTCTTCAGCACCTTCCAGTCTTCGATGCCGGCCTCGTAGGTACCCGGGGCGGCACCCGTCGCGGTCTGGTACAGGCCGTTGTTGGCATTGGCCACACCGGTCCAGCCACGCCCGTAGTAACCGATGCCCAGGTTGAGCTTGGCGGCGGGCACGCCACGGCTGATGAAGGCCTCGATGGCGTCGTTGCTGTTGTACAGCTTCTGGTCGCCGGTGGACGGGTCATTCGGCGAATCGAACAGCGCCGACTGGTGATTGGTCTTCGCATCCCACGCGCCGTGGAAGTCGTAGGTCATCACGTTGATGTAGTCCAGGTACGGGTGGTACGCGGCCGGATCGGTGACGCGGATCTTGTCGATGCCCGCACCCACTGCCACCGTCAGCAACAGGCCCGGACGCACCGCATCGAGCTGGCGGCGGAATTCGGCCATCAGCGCAGTGAAGTTGGCGTTGTCCTCCGGCTTGCCGCATTCGATGCCGCAGGCCACCGGGTATTCCCAGTCGATGTCGATGCCGTCGAACACGCCCAGTGCGGCACCGGCGCCACCGGCACCGTCGGTCACCGGCAGGTTGCCCTTGATGTAGGCGTCGATGCACGAGGCGACGAAGGCCTGGCGGTTTTCCGGGCGCGCCGCGCTGGAGAAGCCGCGCGACCAGGTCCAGCCACCCAGCGAGATCAACACCTTCATGCCCGGGTACTTGGCCTTGAGCTGCTTGAGCTGGTTCCAGTTGCCGCGCAGCGGCTGGTCCCAGGTATCGGCGCTGCCGCTGACACTCTCGGCGGCACTGAAAGCCTTGGTGTAATCGGCGAAGGCGTCGCCACCGGCACCGCTGTTCGGATCCGACGGCTGGGTGACGCCCACTTCGCAGCGATTGTTGCGCACGTTGCCGAAGGCGTAGTTGATGTGGGTCAGGCGCGCGGCCGAGCCGCTGCTGTCGATGTTCTTGACCCGGTAGTTGCGGCCGTAGATGCCCCACTGGGTGAAGTAGCCGATGACCCGCTTGCCGGTGGTGCCGCCGTCGCCGGCCAGCGTGGTGGCGCTGATCTCGGTGCCCTGTGCCGACGCATTGCCGGCGTTGTCGCGGGCACGTACGCGATAACGGTAGGTGGTCGACGCGGTCAGTCCGCCATCCACATAGCTGGCACTGGACGGTGAACCGACCAGGCTGCCATTGCGATACACGTCGTAGCCGGCCAGGCCGCTGCCGCCGGTGTTGTCGGTGGAGGGGCTCCAGCTGAGCGCGATGCTGTTGGCGGTACGCGTGCCGACCGCCAGCCCGCCCGGCACGCTCGGTGCGGTGGTATCGCCACCGGCGGCGTTGACGGTGATGGTGATGGTCGCGGTGCTGCTGGTGGCGTTGTTGTTATCGGTCGCTACCGCGCGCAGGGTGTGGCTGCCGGCGCTGGCATTGGCCCAGCTGGCCGCATACGGCGCACTGGTGGCCACGCCCAGCGTGCTGCCATCGCGGAAGAATTCGACCTTGGCGACGCTGCCGTCCGGATCACTGGCGCTGGCGGTCACGTTGACCGTGCTGCCGGCACTGAAGGTGGCGCCATTGGCCGGCGAGGTCAGGCTGACCACCGGCGGCTGGTTGGCGCCGCTGCCATCACAGGCGCCGAGGTTGGTGTAGTAGGGCGCACCGGCCGGATGGTCCGGCGGCGCGTTCCAGATGTCCTGGTTCGCCCGATAGAGGACGCCTCCTTTCTGCAGGGTATCGCCGGCCCGGTAGATCTTGGCCTGGTCCCACTGGGCCACGCCGGCACAGCTGGCGGCCTGCGCCAGGCCGGGCAGGGCGGCGGTACCGGCGGCCAGGGCAAGCAGCCAGGCCAGGCGGCGGGGACGACAGCTTCGGGTCGCACGTTCGGCACTGCGCACAATCGGGTCGTACATGGGTAAGTCTCCGATCAAAGGGCGCGCGGGCCCCGATGGCGCCGCGCGTGACGCAGGTCCGGGCGTCGCCCGGGAAGGCGACGGGTGGGGCCGGACGGAGGCACCTGGGGGGCCGGGGAGAGAGTCCGGCGCCAGGTAGGGACAACGTTGTCATCAATCGCGTGGTCAATCCGTGAGCAAGCGCATGGTTCCGGGAATCGGGCGGAGAGCGGCGCTGCGTGCGGTCGGCGGCCATCGGCGGAGCCCCTCGTGGCTGGGGCTTTCCGCGAACAGCGGATTTCTGGGGGTTGGCCGGGCGGGTTCCTGCGCGGCCAGCCACGAAAGACAGAACAAAAAATCAAAAGCAAAAGCCGGTCGCTGCGCTCTTCAATGCCTGATTTCTGACATTTCCTGGTTGCCGGCCAGCGGCCGGCACCACCGGGGAGCGTCCACGCATGGCGTGGATCTGCCGCAGATCGCGGAAATCTGTCGAAGGCGGGGTGGGTCCGGTTGCGGGGGCGTGAGCCGCATGGATGCGGCGACCGAGCCTCCATGGACGGATTCACGGCGTCCCCCGCCACCGGACCCACCCCGCCATCCCACGGAAATCCTGCTTTTGCTTTGGCAGTTGCTGTTGTTGTTGCCGTTGCCCTGGCTTCGGCGGGTGCCGGGCGCCGCCCGGCCAAAGCCCTTCCCCCGCTTCCGGTACAATGTCGGGCCCGTTTCCCAACTACGGTTCCCCGGACATGATGGTCCTCGAGGGCGCGCCCGCCCTGTCGCCGTTCCGCCGCGAACGTCTTGAATCCCGCCTGCAGTCCATCGCGCCCTCCCTGCGCATCAGCGGTGCCTGGCACGTCTACTTCGTGCAGCCCGAAGGCAGCGCCGCTCCCGACCTCGACACCCTGTGCCGCATCCTTGAAGCGGCGCCGCAGGCCGAAGCCGTGGCCGAAGGCGCGGTCAGCCGCATCGTGGTGCCGCGCCTGGGCACGCTGTCGCCGTGGTCGAGCAAGGCCACCGAACTGGTCCGCGGTGCCGGGCAGCCGGTCAGCCGGGTGGAACGCGGCCTGCGCATCGACGTGCAGGGCTGGCCGGCCGATGCCGCCGCACAGCAGGCGCTGGTCAAGGCGCTGCACGACCCGATGACGCAGTCGGTGCTGGAAACCGTGGAACAGGGCCAGGCGCTGTTCTCGGCGCCGGCCCGTGGCGAACTGGAACGGGTGCCGGTGGACCAGCTGGAGGCCGCCAACCAGCGCCTCGGCCTGGCCATGGCCCAGGACGAGATCGACTACCTGCGTGAACGCTTCACCGCGCTGGGCCGGTCGCCGTCGGACGTCGAACTGATGATGTTCGCGCAGGCCAATTCCGAGCACTGCCGCCACAAGATCTTCAACGCCAGCTGGACCATCGACGGCCAGGAACAGGACCGTTCGCTGTTCCGGATGATCAAGAACACCCACCAGCAGACCCCGCAGCACACGCTCAGCGCATACAGCGACAATGCCGCGGTGATCGAAGGCCATCTGGCGTCCCGCTACCGCCCCGATCCGGCCAGTGGCGAGTACCGCCGCGAGCCGCAGGTGCCCAGCGCGTTCCAGATCAAGGTGGAAACGCACAACCATCCGACCGCGATCGCGCCGTTCCCGGGCGCATCCACCGGCAATGGTGGTGAGATCCGCGACGAAGGCGCGACCGGTCGTGGCGGCAAGCCGAAGGCGGGCCTGTCCGGTTTCTCGGTCTCGCACCTGCGCATTCCGGAACTGCCGCAGCCGTGGGAAGCGCCGCGCGCGCTGAACCCGCGCATGGCCCCGGCGCTGGAAATCATGACCGACGGCCCGCTGGGCGGTGCTGCGTTCAACAACGAATTCGGTCGCCCGAACCTGCTCGGCTACTTCCGCAGCTTCGAGCTGCCGGAAGGCGCCGATCTGGTGCGCGCGTACGACAAGCCGATCATGCTGGCCGGTGGCCTTGGCGCGATCGATCGCGTGCAGGTCGACAAGATCCAGCTGCAGGCCGGTGATGCGGTCATCGTGCTGGGTGGCCCGGCGATGCTGATCGGCCTGGGCGGCGGTGCCGCCAGTTCGGTGGCCTCTGGTGAAAGCGCCGAGGACCTGGACTTCGCCAGCGTGCAGCGCGACAACCCGGAAATGGAGCGTCGCTGCCAGGAGGTCATCGACCGCTGCGTGGCGATGGGTGCCAACAACCCGATCAAGTTCTTCCATGACGTCGGCGCCGGTGGCCTGTCCAATGCCATCCCCGAGCTGCTGCACGACTCCAAGGTCGGCGGCGTCATCGACCTGGGCAAGGTGCCCACCGATGACCCGTCGCTGTCGCCGATGCAGCTGTGGTGCAACGAGTCGCAGGAACGCTACGTGCTGGGCGTGGCCCAGGAGCGCCTGGCCGAGTTCGCCGCCCTGTGCGCCCGTGAGCGCTGCCCGTTCGCCGCCGTTGGCGTGGCAACCGCCGAGGAACACCTGGTGGTGGCTTACGGCGCCGTGCCGGGTCACACCCCGGCTGATGCCCCGATCGACCTGCCGATGGATGTGCTGTTCGGCAAGCCGCCGAAGATGCACCGCGACACCGCGCACCCGCCGGCACCGCGCTGGCCGGCGCTGAAGACCGGCGGCCTGGACCTGCAGGAAGCCGGCCTGCGCGTGCTCGCGCACCCGACGGTGGCTTCGAAGAACTTCCTGGTCACCATCGGTGACCGCAGCGTCGGTGGCCTGACCGCACGCGAACAGATGGTCGGCCCGTGGCAGCTGCCGGTGGCCGACGTGGCGATCACCCTGGCCGACTTCGACGGCGTGGCCGGCGAAGCGATGTCAATCGGCGAGCGCACCCCGCTGGCCCTGCTCGACGCGGCGGCGTCGGCACGCATGGCGGTGGGCGAAGCGCTGACCAACCTGTGCGCGGCGCCGGTTGATGCGCTGGATGAGATCAAGCTGTCGGCGAACTGGATGGCCGCGGCCGGCCACCCGGGCGAAGACGCGCTGCTGTACGACGCGGTGAAGGCGGTGGGCATGGAACTGTGCCCGCAGCTGGACATCAGCATCCCGGTCGGGAAGGACTCGCTGTCGATGCAGGCGCAGTGGCACGACCAGGGCGAAGCGCACAAGAGCGTGTCGCCGGTGTCGCTGGTGATCTCGGCGTTCGCGCCGGTGGCCGACGTGCGCCAGCAGCTGACCCCGCTGCTCGACCGCGAGGTGGACAGCGAGCTGTGGCTGATCGGCCTGGGCGCCGGCAAGCAGCGCCTGGGCGGTTCGATCCTGGCCCAGGTGCATGCCGACCACGGCGATCTGCCGGCCTTCGCCGGTGCCGCGCCGGACCTGGATGACCCGCAGCGCCTGCGTGGCTTCTTCGAGCTGATCCGCGATGCGCGCCAGGCCGGCCTGCTGCTGGCCTACCACGACCGCAGCGACGGCGGCGCCTTCGCCGCGCTGTGCGAAATGGCGTTCACTTCGCGGCTGGGCCTGGACATCACCCTTGATGCCTGGGGCGATGATCCGTTCCGCAGCCTGTTCAATGAAGAGCTGGGCGCGGTGGTGCAGATCGCACGCGAAGACCGCGCCGCCTTTGCGGACCTGGTCGAGCGCCATGCACTGATCGAATGCGCGCAGCGCATCGCCAAGCCGACCACTGCACCGGTGGTGCGCGTGTCGCTGGGCGGCGAGAACCTGGCCGAGTGGCGCTGGGACGCGCTGTTCGACGCCTGGTGGTCGGTCACCCACGCGATGCAGAAGCGCCGTGACAACCCGGCCAATGCCGACGCCGAGCGCGAGATCGCCCGTGCCTTCACCGCGCCGGGCCTGAAGCCCAAGCTCAGTTTCGACCTCAATGAGGACGTGGCCGCCCCGTTCATCAGCACCGGCGCGCGTCCGCGCGTGGCGGTACTGCGCGAGCAGGGCGTCAACGGCCAGATCGAAATGGCCAACGCCTTCGAACGTGCCGGCTTCCGCGCGTTCGACGTGCATATGAGCGACCTGATCGAAGGCCGCGTGGCATTGCAGGACTTCACCGGCCTGGTCGCCTGCGGTGGCTTCAGCTACGGCGACGTGCTGGGTGCCGGCCGTGGCTGGGCGACCTCGATCCTGGAGCGCAGCGCGCTGCGTGATGCCTTCGCCGCGTTCTTCGCGCGCGAAGACAGCTTCGCGCTGGGCGTGTGCAACGGTTGCCAGATGATGAGCCAGCTCAAGGGCATCATTCCAGGTGCCCAGCACTGGCCGCAGTTCCGCCGCAACGCAAGCGAGCAGTTCGAGGCCCGCACCGCGCTGCTGGAGGTGGTGGAATCGCCGTCGATCCTGCTGCGCGGCATGGCCGGTTCGCGCCTGCAGGTGGCGGTGGCGCATGGTGAAGGCCGGGCCGTGTTCGACAATGCCGTCGACCAGGCGGCCGCTCGCGTCTCGCTGCGCTACATCGACGGCAACGGCAACGTGGCCAGCCAGTACCCGCTGAATCCGAACGGTTCGCCGGACGGTATCACCGGCCTGACCAGCAACGACGGCCGCGTCACCATCATGATGCCGCACCCGGAACGTACGCCGCGCGCGCTCAACCTGAGCTGGGCCCCGGCCGAATGGCAGGGTGACTCGCCGTGGATGCGCATGTTCCGCAACGCGCGGGTGTGGTGCGGTTGATCGCATCACATCGCGCAGGCATCAATGCCGCCGCGTATGGAAAAACCCGCCGTTGATCGGCGGGTTTTTCTTTGCGCGCGTGAAACTCCTGTCGCAACCGCTAGTTACATCGATTTTCATGCGACGGAACTTCGTCACGCATGCCTAACAAAAAACTCTCATAAACACGTGAAATGGTGAACTGCTTCACGGCAATAGGATTTGCCGTGTCAAAGTCTTGACGATTTGGAAAGTTGCCGTTAACACTTGAACCCCGTTTCAGAATCATTCATTTCGCAGTAACCGGTTGGCGCACGCGCTCGGTTTTCTGTCGCTGCGCGCCGTTCGGCAATACCCCGCAGTAAATCACGCGAATAAACGCCCCCAGGGGACGTTGGGCCGGAAAGCCCAGCGGTGGCGTTGCTTTGCCCAAAACCAGTCCAATCAGGAGCCGTACCGATGAATCGGATTTATCGCAAGGTCTGGAACAAAGCATTGGGTCAGTTGGTGGTGGCCTCGGAACTGGCCTCCTCTGACAGCAGAAGTGGCGGGGTCGTCGACCGGCGCCGCGATGCGACCCAGGCCACGCCCGCACTGCTGGCGGTGGCACTGGGCCTGGCAGTGGGGGTGGGCATGAGCGGCACTGCCGCGGCACAGTCGGTGCAGATCGGTGGCAGCGCCACCTGCGTGGCCTTCAGCGGCAAGCTGCTCGAAAAGTGCCTGATCGAAGGCTCGGCCAGCGCCAAGGGCAGCAATGCGGTGGCGATCGGCAGCAACAGCAATGCCAGTGCCGCCAACAGCGTTGCGCTGGGCGCTGGTTCCAAGGCCACGCGGGCCAACACCGTGTCCGTGGGTGATGCCGGCAAGGAACGGCAGATCACCAACGTTGCTGCAGGCACCCAGGCCACCGATGCGGTGAACAAGTCACAGCTGGATGCGCAGGCGCGTGCTACCCAGGCTGCGCTGGCCGACGTTGCCGCCGATGGCAACCGCTATTTCAAGGCCGACGGCGCAGGCGATGACAGCGACGCGGCGAAGATCGACGGGCAGGGCGCGGTTGCGGCCGGTGCCGGCGCGCAGTCGCTGGCCAACGCCACCACCGCCATCGGTACCCAAGCCATTGCCGCGGGCCTGGGCGCCAGCGCGTTCGGCCAGGGCGCCTTGGCGATCGGCGATGCCAGCGTGGTGGTCGGGCAGAGCGCGGCCGCGTTCGGCCTCGGCGATACCGCCGTCGGTGCCAGTGCTTACGCCGCCAGCGAAAATGGCGCGGCCACCGCCCTCGGTGCGCTGTCCGAAGCCTCGGCCGATGGCGCCACTGCCGTGGGTGGCGGTGCGGTGGCGATGGGGCCGGGCAGCACCGCGCTCGGTCGTGGTGCTACCGCTGCCAACGAAGCATCGATTGCCGTGGGTGCCTTCAGCACCGCCGTCGGTGAATACAGCACCGCGCTGGGTTCGAATGCCGCTGCGGTCGCCACCGGCAGCGTGGCGCTGGGCGCGGGCTCGCTGGCCGACCGCGTCGATACCGTGTCCGTCGGCGCAGCCGAATACGGGCTGACCCGGCAGATCACCAGCGTGGCCGCCGGCACCGAAGACAACGATGCCGTCAATGTCGGTCAGCTGAAGGGCGTCGCCGCCGTGGCCGATGCCACCGCCAGGCGTTTCCAGGCCACCGGCAGCAGCAACAGCGATGCCGGTGCACTGGCAGAGGGCGACGAGGCGCTGGCGGCCGGTGAGGCCGCCAATGCCCTCGGCAACGGCACCACTGCAGTCGGTGCCGGCGCCACCGCCGTCGCGCAGAACGCCACTGCCGTTGGCAACAACGCACTGGCCTCGGGCCAGAACAGTGCAGCGTTCGGCAACAGCGCGCAGGCCAATGGCCCAGGCAGCGTTGCCGTGGGTGGCGCTGCGGTGGACGCCGATGGCAACCCGCTGATCACCAGTGGTGGCGTGCCGGTGGAAACCGGCGCCACCAGCGCCGGCGTCGGTGGCACCGCGGTCGGCGCCAGTGCCGAAGCCAGCGGCTTTGCGGCGTCGTCCTACGGCGTCGGCGCCTATGCCGCCGGCGCGCAGGCATCCGCATTCGGCGCGGTGGCCAATGCCATCGGTGACTACTCCACCGCGCTGGGTACGCAGAGCAATGCCACCGGCACCAGCAGCGTGGCCATCGGTGGCCCGGCCGACCTGATTCCCGGTCTGGGCTTCTTCGTGCAGACCCAGGCCAGCGGCGAAGCGGCGACCGCCGTCGGCGCCGGTGCCATCGCGAGCGGTGACCGCGCGGTGGCCAACGGCAGCCTGACCGAAGCCTCCGGTGCTGAAGCCACGGCCGTTGGCTACTTCGCTTACGCCCCGGGTGAGAATGCCAGCGCGCTCGGCGCGCAGACCTGGGCCAGCGGCGCGCAGAGCACGGCCGTGGGTTACTACGCCACCGCACGCGGCGCCAACAGCGTCGCGCTTGGCGCGAACTCCGAAGCGGTGCGTGCCAACAGCGTGGCTGTCGGCAGTGCAGGCAACGAGCGGCAGATCACCAGCGTTGCTGCGGGCAGCGAAGCCACCGATGCGGTGAACAAGGCCCAGCTCGATGCCGTGGCCAGCACCTCTGATACCACCGCGCGTTTCTTCCAGGCACAGCCGGAGGCGGGCAGTGACGCTGGCGCACTGGCCGATGGCGAGGGCTCCATCGCTGTGGGCTCGTCGAGCAATGCGATCGGCGCAGGCGCCATCGCGCAGGGTGCAGCCGCGTCGGCCATCGGCGATGACAGCGTGGCCGTGGGCCGCAACAGCGCAGCCACCGGCAATGGCGGTGTCGCCATCGGTGGCCTCGGCCAGGCCTACGACGAGTTCAACCAGCCGATCATCGGTGCTGACGGCACGGCGCAGCAGGTGGGTACCACCGCTGTTGCCGATGCCACGGCAGTGGGCAGTGGCGCGCAGGCCACCGGGGCTGCCAGCAGCGCCTTCGGCAACGCTGCCAAGGCCAGTGGTGACAACAGCTTCGCCGCAGGTGGCAAGTCGCGCGCCACCGGCAGCTATGCAGTCGCGATCGGCGACAGCGCATTCGCCAGCAGCGATGACAGCACCGCAGTAGGCGGTTACAGCTGGGCGACTGCCAGTGGCGCGGCAGCATTCGGTTCGGGTGCATGGGCCACCGCCACCAATGCCGCGGCGTTCGGTAATGCGGCGTGGGCCAGTGGCAGCGGCGCCACGTCCATCGGTTACAACAGCTGGGCCAACGGCACCAGTTCCACGGCGGTCGGCCGCGGTGCCTTCGGCTATGGCGACAACAGCGTGGCACTGGGCTTCCAGGCGCTGGGCAACAGCATCAACAGCATCGCCATCGGCACCAATACGGTGGCCAGTGGTGAAAGCGCGATCGCGCTTGGCGCCGGCAGCAACGCCAGCGCCAGCAATGCTGTCGCGCTCGGTGCCGGCTCGGTCGCCAGCCGTGCACGCACGGTGTCGGTGGGCAGTAGCGGCAACGAACGGCAGGTCACCAACGTCGCCGCCGGTACCCAGGCCACCGACGCGGTGAACAAGGCACAGCTGGATGCGGTTGCGTCTACCGCTGCCACCACCAGCCGCTTCTTCCAGGCCAGCGGCAGCGGCGACAACGTGGCCGGTGCACTGGTGGAGGGTGACAACGCACTGGCGGCCGGTGATGCCGCCAACGCCATCGGCAATGGCGCCACCGCAGTGGGCAGCGGCGCCAACGCGCTGGCCAGCAACGCACAGGCGCTGGGTTTCAACGCATTGGCAACTGCGGCCAACGCCAGCGCCGTCGGTGCCAACGCACAGGCCACGGGCGAGTACGCAACCGCGCAGGGTGCGGAAAGCGAAGCCAGCGGCGAGCAGAGCGCGGCGTTCGGTGCGGCCAGCATCGCCAGCGGTGCCGGTAGCACGGCCAATGGCGTGCTGTCCGAAGCGTCCGGCGAAGAAGCCGTGGCCGTGGGCTACTTCAGCAATGCCAGCGGCGACGCGGCCACCGCTGTCGGCAGCGAGAGCGTGGCCAGTGGTACGGCGTCGGCGGCCTTCGGTATCGGTGCCGAAGCCACCGGCGGTTACAGCACCGCCATCGGTGGCTATGCACAGGCCTCGGCGTTCAATGCCACTGCGTTCGGCAACTTCGCCAATGCATCCGGTTCCAACAGTGTGGCAGTGGGCGGCGATTCGGAAGCCTCCGGCGCTTACAGCACCGCCACCGGTCAGGGCAGCCTGGCCACCGGCACCAACAGCGTCGCCGTCGGTGGTTCGTTGTTCGGCGTGCTGGCCACCGAGGCCTCGGGCAACTACTCCACCGCGGTGGGTGGTGGTGCCTGGTCGGGCGGCATCAACAGCACCGCGCTGGGCAATGCTGCCGAATCGCGCGGCGCCAACAGCGTGGCGCTGGGTGCCGATTCGATCGCCGATCGCGACAACACCGTGTCGGTAGGCGGTGGCGGCAACACCCGCCAGATCACCAACGTGGCCGATGGCACGCAGGGCAATGATGCGGTCAACAAGAACCAGCTCGACACCGTAGCCGCGGCAGCGGAAAAGACCAGCAGGCAGTTCCAGGCCAGTGGCAATGCCGACGGTGAAACCGGCGCGCTGGTGGAGGGTGACAACGCGTTGGCGGCCGGTGACGCGGCCAACGCGATCGGCAACGGTGCCACCGCACTCGGCAGCGGTGCCAATGCGCTGGCGGCCAACGCCACCGCCGTGGGCATCGATGCGCTGGCCACTGGCAGCAACGCGGCGGCCCTGGGCAGCACGGCACAGGCCACCGGCGAGGACAGCCTGGCCCTGGGCAGCGGTGCCAGCGCCAGCGAGGTTGGTGCAAGCGCGGTGGGTGCGCGTGCTCAGGCCAGTGGCGCCTACAGCACGGCCACGGGCACAGAAGCCAATGCCAGCGGCGGGCAGGCGCTCGCCAGCGGTTTCCGCAGCGCGGCTTCGGCTGATGGCACCACCGCAGTGGGTGGCTACGCCGAAGCCAGCGGCCGCCTCGGCACCGCATTGGGCTACGGCTCTGCAGCAAGTGGTGCCAACACCACCGCAGTCGGCTTCGGTGCCGCTGCGGCCGGTACCGGCGCCGTCGCCGTGGGTCAGTCCAGCGAAGCCAGTGGCGCTGAAAGCGTGGCCATCGGCGGCAGCACCTTCTTCGGCCTGATTCCCTCGCGTGCCAGCGGAACCGGTGCGGCGGCCTTCGGTGCCGGTGCCTGGGCTACCGAAGACTACGCGACCGCGATTGGCTGGAATTCGTGGGCGGCCGGCAGCAGCGCCACCGCGCTGGGTGCCAACGCCACCGCCAATGGCAGCAACAGCGTTGCGCTCGGCGCAGGCTCCAAGGCCGACCGTGACAACACCGTCGCCGTCGGCAAGGCCGGCGGTGAGCGCCAGGTGACGCACGTCGCGGCCGGCACCGAAGCCACCGATGCGGTGAACAAGGGCCAATTGGATGCGGTCGCCAGCGTCGCCGACAAGACCAGCCGGCAGTTCCAGGCCAGCGGCAACGCCGATGGCGAAGCCGGTGCACTGGTCGACGGCGACAATGCGCTGGCAGCTGGCAATGCGGCCAACGCCATCGGCAACGGCGCCACCGCGCTGGGCAGCGGTGCCAATGCCATGGCCGCCAACGCCACCGCGGTGGGCTTCGATGCGCTGGCTACCGGCAACAACGCGGCGGCGCTGGGCACCAGCGCACAGGCCAGTGGTGTCGACAGTGTGGCCGTGGGCAGTGGTGCCAGCGCCAGCGAACTTGGTTCCAGCGCCACCGGTGCCGGCGCACAGGCCAAGGGCGCCTACAGCACCGCCAGCGGTGCGCAGGCCATCGCCAGCGGCACGCAGTCGCAGGCTAGTGGTTTCCGCGCCAATGCCTCGGCCGATGGCGCGTCGGCCATCGGCAGCTATGCCGACGCCAGCGGCCGTCTGGGTACCGCCGTTGGCTACGGCAGCAAGGCCACCGGCGCCAATGCGACCGCGGTGGGCGTCAGCGCCAACGCCAGCGCGGCCGGTAGCGTAGCGCTGGGTGCAGGCTCGGTCGCCGATCGTGCCAATACCGTGTCGGTCGGTAGTGCCAGCAGCGAACGCCAGATCACGCGTGTCGCTGCCGGTACCGAGCGCTCCGATGCGGTCAACCGGGGCCAGCTCGATGCGGTCGCCGCTACCGCCGATGGCACGGCGCGCTACGTCAAGGCCACCGGCGCGGGTACCGCCAGCGCCAGCGGCAACGATGCCGCCGCGATCGGTTCGGCGGCCACTGCCAGCGGCGCACGCAGCAATGCGCTGGGTGCCAACGCGATGGCCATCGGCAACGGTGCCCTTGCACTGGGTACCAGTGCCGGTGCGTCCGGCGCGAACTCGGTGGCGCTGGGTGCTGGTTCCCGTGCGCTCGATGCCAACGTGGTGTCGGTGGGCGGTGGCAATGGCACCGATGGTCCGGCCACGCGCCGCATCGTCAATGTGGCCGATGGCCGCATCGCCGCCGGCAGCAGCGATGCCATCACCGGTTCGCAGCTCAACGTCACCAACCAGCGGGTGGGTGCGGTGGAAACCCGCGTGGGCGATTTTGATTCTCGTATCGCCACCGTTGAAACCACTGCGGCCAGCGCAGTCGGCTATGACGACGCCAGCCGCGATCGCCTGACCCTGTCCGGGTTCCAGGGCACCACCATCGACAACGTCGGTGCCGGCAGCATCGCCGCGGGCAGTCGCCAGGCGATCAACGGCGGCCAGCTGTTCCAGTCGCTCAGCGATGCCGCCAGCTTCCTTGGTGGTGGCGCCAGCGTCGGCATGCAGGGCGTGTTCGTGGCGCCGAACTATGTGATCCAGGGCGCCACCTACAGCAACGTCGGCGATGCGCTGGGCGCGCTGGACCGCAAGGTCAGCGAGATCGATCGCCGCAGCGCCGGTGGCTCGCGTGCCGGGACTGCCAACCTGCGCGCGATGAGTGCCTCGCTGGATGAGAGCCCGCTGGCCAGCACCGCTGATGCACCTGCAACGGCCGACGCGGCACCGGCCAGCACCGCGCGGGTGCAGGGCACGCCGACCGCTGCCGCCGCCGGCGCCGGGATTCCGGTTGGCACTCCCGCGACGGGCTTCAATGCCGTCGCCATGGGCGAGGGCGCCGTCGCCAGTGGCGCTTCATCCACGGCCATCGGCCAGGGGGCCAATGCCACCGCTGCGAACGCGGTGGCGCTGGGCCAGGGTTCTGTCGCCGATCGTGCCAACACGGTCTCGGTGGGCAGTGAAGGCAACGAGCGCCAGGTCACCAACGTGGCGGCCGGTACCACGGCCACCGATGCGGTGAACAAGGGCCAGCTCGACCGTGGCATGGCCACCGCCAACAGCTACACCGACAGTCGCGTCCAGGCCGTCGCCGACAGCTTCGATGTGTTCAAGGGCGAGATCGACGGACGCCTGCGCCACATGGACCGCCGCATCGACCGCCAGGGCGCGATGAGTGCCGCGATGCTCAACATGGCCACCAGTGCCGCCGGTATCCGTACCCAGAACCGGGTCGGCGTCGGCGTTGGTTTCCAGGGCGGCGAGTCGGCGTTGTCGTTGGGCTACCAGCGTGCGATCAGCGATCGCGCCACGGTCACCCTCGGCGGTGCCTTCAGCAGCGACGACAGCTCGGTTGGCGTCGGTGCCGGCTTCGGCTGGTAAGCCACTCCATTGCGCCGGCGGCCACCCACGCCGGCGCCAAACCTGCAATGAGGGCCTGGGGGGAGGTCACGGCAATCCCGGCTGGGCCGGCCGGGAGTCGTCAAGGAATGATGGCCGCAGTGTTGGTTCGATCCATGACCCAGAAGAGGAATTCGACGTGATCAAGAAGCAGAACCTTCGCATCAATGTGCTTGCCGCCGCCGTGCTGTCGATGACGGCTGTCGGTGCCGTCCACGCCGCTGGACTGCCGACCCGTGAGCCGGTGCGCCAGGCCAGTACCGCCCAACCGGGGGCCGAGCGCATCATCGTCAAGTACCGTGCCGGCGCTGCTGCCGCCACCGACCGCTCGGCGAAGCTGTCCACCGTGCAGTCCGCACTGACCCGTGCCAGCCTCTCCGGCGGCACCTCCCGCGCCAGTACCCTCGGCCCGCAGGTGGTGCGCAAGCTGTCGACCGGTGCGGACCTCATCCGTGTGCAGGGTCGCCTGGCCCCGGCCGAGCTGCAGCGCGTACTGAAGGAGCTGAAGGCCGACCCGTCGGTGCAGTACGCCGAAGCCGACGTGAAGCTGCGCCGTACCGAGCTGCGTGCCGGTGACGTGCAGCCGGCGCTGGCGCCGAATGATCCCTACTACCAGCAGTACCAGTGGCACCTGCACAACGCCACCGGCGGCATCAACGCACCGTCGGCGTGGGATGTATCGCAGGGCGAAGGCGTGGTGGTGGCGGTGCTCGACACCGGTATCCTGCCGCAGCACCCGGACCTGGTCGGCAACCTGCTGGAAGGCTACGACTTCATCAGCGATGCCGAGACGTCGCGTCGCGCCACCAACGACCGCGTGCCGGGCGCGCAGGACTATGGTGACTGGGTCGAGAACGACAACGAGTGCTACACCGGCTCCGTCGCCGAGGACAGCTCCTGGCACGGTACCCATGTGGCCGGTACCGTGGCCGAGCAGACCAACAACGGCGTCGGCATGGCCGGTGTCGCGCACAAGGCCAAGGTGCTGCCGGTCCGCGTGCTCGGCAAGTGCGGCGGCTACCTTTCCGATATCGCCGACGCCATCACCTGGGCGTCCGGCGGCACGGTGGCCGGCGTACCCGCCAATACCAACCCGGCCGAGGTCATCAACATGAGCCTCGGCGGCAGCGGCAGCTGCGACGGGACCTACCAGGATGCGATCAACGGCGCGATCTCGCGGGGCACCACCGTGGTCGTGGCCGCAGGCAACGAGACCGA
The DNA here is from genome assembly GCF_013004645.1 of Stenotrophomonas africana. Taxonomy (GTDB): domain Bacteria; phylum Pseudomonadota; class Gammaproteobacteria; order Xanthomonadales; family Xanthomonadaceae; genus Stenotrophomonas; species Stenotrophomonas africana. Next base: position 231,802 of record NZ_JABEME010000004.1, read on the forward strand.
CAACGCCTCCAAGTACCGTCCAGCCAGTTGCGACGGCGTGGTGACCGTCGGCGCCACCCGCATCACCGGCGGGATCACCTACTACTCCAACTACGGCACCCGTGTGGACCTGTCCGGTCCGGGCGGTGGCGGCAGTGTGGACGGCAATCCGGGCGGCTACGTCTGGCAGTCCGGCTCCGATGCGGCCACCACACCGGAGTCGGGCAGCTACAGCTACATGGGCATGGGCGGCACGTCGATGGCCTCGCCGCACGTGGCTGCTGTTGCCGCACTGGTGCAGAGCGCGCTGATCGCCAAGGGCAAGGATCCGCTGGCCCCGGCCGCGATGCGTACCCTGCTGAAGGAAACCGCGCGTCCGTTCCCGGTCGCCATTCCGGCAGCCACCCCGATCGGTACCGGTATTCTCGATGCCAAGGCCGCGCTGGCCAAGGCACTGGAAGAACCGTGCACCGAGAACTGCGGGCCGGTGGCCACGCCGCTGACCAACAAGGCTGCCGTCGGTGGCCTGAATGGTGCTGCCGCCAGCAGCCGCCTGTACAGCTTCGAAGCCGTCGCCGGCAAGCAGCTCAGCGTGATCACCTACGGTGGCACCGGCAACGTGTCGGTCTACATCGCCCAGGGACGCGAGCCGAGCGCCAGCGACAACGACGGCAAGTCGACCCGTCCTGGCACGTCCGAAACGGTGCGGGTGAACAAGCCGGTGGCCGGCACCTACTACATCAAGGTGGTGGGCGAGGCGGCCTACAACGGCGTGAGCATCCTTGCCACGCAGTAAGCACGCACTGTCGTAGTTGAATGGCCGAAGCCCGTCACCGCATGTGACGGGCTTCGTCTTTTTACGAAAGGTGGCGGAGAGGCGGCGTAAATCATGGCTTAACTGCTAAAGTCGAGCCGATTGACAGGAGAGTCATGTGAACGCGCTTGCTGCTACCGCCGCTGCCGACGACGCTGAAGGCCGCATCCTGGATGCGCTGCTGGCGCGCGGCCGGCTGAAGGAAGGCGATCTGGCACGTGCGCGTCCGCTGCACGCAGAGGCCGGCGGCAGCCTGCTGGGCCTGCTGGTGCGGCTGGGACTGGTTTCCGAACGTGACCAGGCGCAGGCCAGCGCCGAGGTGCTGGGCCTGCCGCTGCTGGAAGGCAAGCAGTTGCCCGAGGCACCACCGCAGGGCCTGGCGGAGGGAGTGCCGCTGTCGCTGCGCTTCCTCAAGCAGTTCCATGTCTGCCCGCTGGCGCTGGATGAACAGGGCGTACGGCTGTGGCTGGCCGATGCCCACGATCCTTACCCGCAACAGGCCGTGCAGCTGGCGCTGGGCGTACCGGTGACGCCGGTGCTGGGCATGCGCGCGGAGATCGACGATCTGGTCGAGCGCTGGTTCGGCCAAGGCCGCAGCGCGATGGGCGCGATCGTCGAAACCGCCGACGGCGAAGGCGGCGCGGTCGATGACATCGAACACCTGCGCGACCTGGCTTCGGAAGCGCCGGTGATCCGCCTGGTCAACCTGGTGATCCAGCGTGCGGTGGAGCTGCGTGCCTCGGACATCCATGTCGAACCGTTCGAGAGCCGGCTGAAGGTGCGCTACCGCGTCGACGGTGTGCTGGTGGAGGGTGAAAGCCCGCCGGCCAACCTCACCGCTGCGGTGATCAGCCGCATCAAGATCATGGCCCGGCTCAACATCGCCGAGCGCCGCCTGCCGCAGGATGGCCGCATCATGCTGCGGGTGCAGGGCAAGGAGCTGGATCTGCGCGTGAGCACGGTGCCGACCGCGCATGGCGAAAGCGTGGTGATGCGTCTGCTCGACCGTGAAACGGTGGTGTTCGATTTCCATCGCCTCGGTTTCACCGACGCGTTCCTGCCGCAGTTCCGCAAGGTGCTGGAACAGCCGCACGGCATCCTGCTGGTGACCGGCCCGACCGGCTCGGGCAAGACCACCACGCTGTACACCGCGCTCAGCCAGCTCAACACTGCCGACGTCAAGATCATCACCGTTGAAGACCCGGTTGAATACCAGATCGAGGGCATCAACCAGATCCAGGCCAAGCCGCAGATCGGGCTGGACTTCGCCAACGCCCTGCGCAGCATCGTGCGCCAGGATCCGGACATCATCATGATCGGCGAAATGCGCGATCTGGAAACCGCGCGCATCGCGATCCAGTCGGCGTTGACCGGCCATCTGGTGCTGTCCACCCTGCACACCAACAATGCGGCTGGCGGCATCACCCGCCTGCTCGACATGGGCGTGGAGGACTACCTGCTCACGTCAACCATCAACGGTATCCTGGCCCAGCGCCTGGTGCGCCGGCTGGAGCCGACCCACGCCGAGCGCTACGAAGCCTCGCCGGAAGAGATTGAACGCTTCGAGCTGCGCCGCCTGCAGCCGCAGGGGCCGATCCATCTGTTCCGCCCCAAGCCCTCGGCGCTGGCGCCGACCGGCTATCTGGGGCGTACCACCATCATGGAATTCCTGGTGATGAACGATGCGCTGCGGCGTGCGGTGATGCGCCGCGACGGCATGGGCGAGATCGAACGCATCGCCCGCGAAGCCGGCATGCGCACCATGTACGAGGATGGCCTGTCCAAAGCACTGAGCGGGCAGACCACCATCGAGGAAGTGCTGCGCGTGACCGAGGAAAGCTGATGCGCGCAGGATCCCGGGGCTGATATGCCGACTTACCGCTACAAGGCGCTCAATCCGCACGGCGAGATCTTCGACGGTCAGATGGAAGCGGCCAGCGAGGCCGAGCTGGTCGCGCGCCTGCAGGACCAGGGCCATCTGCCGATGGAGACGCAGTTGGCTGATGGCGGCGCGATCGGTGGCAGCAGCTGGCGCAACCTGCTGCGCCAGCGCCCGCTGCAGGGCGCCGCGCTGCTGCAGTTCACCCAGCAGCTGGCAACCCTGCTCGGGGCCGGCCAGCCACTGGATCGTGCGCTGTCGATCCTGCTCGGCCTGCCGGAAGACGAACGCTCGCGCCGCGCGATCACCGATATCCGCGATGTGGTGCGCGGTGGTGCACCGCTGTCGACCGCGCTGGAACGCCAGCACGGCCTGTTCTCGCGCCTGTACGTGAACATGGTGCGTGCCGGCGAAGCCGGCGGCAGCCTGCACGAGACCCTGCAGCGCCTGGCCGACTATCTCGAACGCAGCCGCGCGCTGCAGGGCAAGGTGATCAACGCGCTGGTCTATCCAGCCATCCTGCTGGTGGTGGTGGGCGGTGCGCTGCTGTTCCTGCTCGGCTACGTGGTGCCGCAGTTCGCGCAGATGTACGAGAGCCTGGATGTGGCGCTGCCGTGGTTCACCAACGCGGTGCTGCAGCTGGGTCTGTTCGTGCGCGACTGGTGGGTGCTGCTGCTGGTGGTGCCGGCGGTGCTGGTGCTGTTCCTTGAACGCAAGGCGCGGCAACCGGCCTTCCGGCTGGCGCTGGACGGCTGGTTGCTGCAGCGGCGCGGCATCGGCCGCCTGCTGGGTGAACTGGAAACCGCGCGATTGGCCCGCACGTTGGGCACCCTGCTGCGCAATGGCGTGCCGCTGCTGGGTGCCTTGGGCATCGCCCGCAACGTGCTGGGCAACCGCGCGCTGGCCGCCGATGTGGAGGCCGCCGCAGACGAAGTGAAGAACGGTGCCGGCCTGTCGCTGGCGCTGTCACGCGGCAAGCGTTTCCCCCGCCTGGCGCTGCAGATGATCCAGGTTGGTGAGGAATCCGGCGCCCTCGATACCATGCTGCTGAAGGCCGCCGACACGTTTGAACAGGACAGCGCCCGCCGCATTGATCGTCTGCTGGCGGCAATGGTGCCGGCGATCACCCTGGTGCTGGCCTCGGTGGTGGGCGCGGTGATCGTGGCCGTGCTGGTACCGCTGTACGACCTGACCAATGCCATCGGTTGACGATGGATCCCTACGCAACCCCGAAACTCCGCAACTGAAAGGACCGACCATGATTGCTTCCCGTCGACCGATCCGCCTTTCCTTCACCGCCGCGCGCAACCAGTCGGGCATGAGCCTGCTGGAAATCATCATCGTCATCGTACTGATCGGCGCGGTGCTGACCCTGGTGGCCAGTCGCGTTCTGGGTGGTGCCGACCGCGGCAAGGCCAACATCGCCAAGGCGCAGGTGCAGACCGTCGCCTCCAAGATCGACAACTATCAGATCGACACTGGCAAGCTGCCGGGTTCGCTGAACGACCTGGTGACCGCACCGGCCGGTGTCGGCGGCTGGCTGGGCCCGTATGCCAAGCCGGCCGATCTGAACGACCCGTGGGGCCACCCGCTGGAATACCGTGCGCCGGGCGAGGGTCAGCCGTACGAGCTGCTCAGCCTGGGCAAGGACGGCAAGGCCGGCGGCAGCAGCGTCGACGCCGACATCCGTTACCAGCCGTAAACCTGCATGACCCATTTCCTGCCGCGCCGGCTGCCACGCCCGCGCCTGCACGGCAGGCGTGCGGCGGGCCTGTCGCTGCTGGAAATGCTGTTGGTGATCGCGCTGATCGCTGCGATCGGCCTGATCACTGCTGCAGGGCTGTCGCGCGGGTTCGCCGGCATGCAGCTGCGCAGCGCCGGCAAGGACATCGCCAACCAGCTGCGCATGGTGCGCGCGCAGGCGATCGCCCGCGGCGAGCCGCAGCGTTTTGTCATCGAGCCGGCAAAGCGGCGCTGGGAAGGCGCCAACCAGCGCCACGGTGACGTGCCGGCACAGCTGCAGGTGCAGTTCGAAGGCGCCGCGCAGCTGGCCACCGCGCCGGGGCAGGGCGTGATCGAGTTTCACCCCGATGGCGGCTCCAGCGGTGGCCGCATCCGGTTGCAGCGTGACGACGCCGAATGGCGCATCGATGTTGGCTGGTTGACCGGCGAGGTCCGCTCCGGCCCCTGGCGGTCGCAATGAAGCGGCGCGCCCGCGGCTTCACCCTGCTGGAAGTGATCATCGCCTTCGCCCTGCTCGGGTTGGCGCTGACCCTGCTGTTGGGAAGTCTCTCAGGTGGCGCGAAACAGGTGCGCGAGGCCGAGCTGCGCACGCGTGCGGTGCTGCATGCGCAGTCGCTGCTGGCCGAGGCCGGGGTTGCCTCGCCACTGCAGGTCGGCAGTCAGCAGGGTGACTGGGAACAAGGGCGCTACCACTGGCAGCTGCAGGTGCAGCCGTGGGTGGAGCCACGCGCCGGCAACGTGGCGCAGGCGCAATCTCAATCACCGGGTGCCCCCTGGTTGGCCGAGCTGCAGCTGCAGGTGCGGTGGGGCGACAGTGAGCGTGAGCAGCTGCGCTGGCGCAGCCTGCGCCTGTTGCCGCCGGACCTGGAGAGCGCGCGATGAAACGCCGCGCCGCGGGTTTCACTCTGGTTGAAGTGATGCTGGCCACGGTGCTGCTGGCCGGTGGCCTGGCGTTGGCGTTCGCCAGCGTTCGCTCGGCGATGGCGGTCAGCCAGCGCGGCGAGCAGATCGCTGCCGAGAGTGAACGCATGCGCGCAGTGGAGACGTTGCTGCGTCGGCAGTTGGCAGGCGCGCTACGTACGCCGCTCGAAGCGCCTGATCCCACCCGCGAGCCGATCTTCTTCCAGGGTGAAGAGAATCGCATGCTGTTCGCCGCGGATCTGCCGGGTTATCTCGGTCGGGGGGGATCGTACCTGCATGCACTGCAGGTTGATGGCCGCAATGGCCAGCAACGTCTGTTGCTGGATCTGGTGCTGCTGCAGGAAGGCGAGCGCATCGCGGAGAATCCACCACGTCCGCCGGAAGTGCTGGTGGAGAACCTGAAGTCGGTGCAGCTGCGCTATCGCGGCATCGATGCCAGCACCGGCCAGGTGACCGACTGGATGCCGCGTTGGGACGATACCCGTCGCCTGCCGATGCTGGTGGAGATCCAGATCGTGCCAGCCAAGGGCGCGCCCTGGCCCACGCTGGTGGTGGCGCCGCGCGCCGGTGGCAGCGGAGGTGCACGGTGATCCGGACACGTGGCGCGGCACTGGTGCTGGTGCTGTGGCTGATCGCGTTGATGACCGCACTGGTCGGCGCCTTCGCGCTGAGTGCGCGTGTCGAGCACCTGCAGCAGCGGGTGCTGGATGACGATGCGCGTGGCCAGGAGCGTGCACGGGCGGGTCTGGAGTACGCATTGACGCGGCTGTCCGCCGATCCGCAGCGGGCGCCCTGGCGCGCCGATGGCCGTACCTATCGATGGCAGTTCGATGACGCCAGCATCGAGATCAAGGTGCTGGACGAGAACGGCAAGATCAACCTGAACCTGGCCGACGTGACCCTGTTGACCGCCTTCCTCAAGGCGCTGGGCGAAGACGAAGGGGCAGCGCGGCAGTTGGCCGGTGCCATCGTCGACTGGCGTGACGAGGACAGCCTGCTGCAGCCGGGAGGGGGCGCCGAGGCGCCTGACTACGCGGCGGCCGGGTTGCCGTACGGCCCGCGCAACAAGCGTTTCGAGACCCTTGGCGAGCTGCAGCGGGTGCTCGGCATGCGTGGGCCGCTGTATCAGAAGATGCTGCCGCACCTTACCCTGTACAGCCGCCAGGCGCGGCCGGATCCGCAGTTCGCCAGTGCCGTGGTGTTGACCGCATTGGGCCTGGACGCCGATACCGTGCTGGCCCAGCGTGCCCAGCAGGAGCGTGATGCCGATTCCGCTGCCGGTGCGTCAACCCTTGCCAGCAGCAGTGGCACCTATAGTATCGAGTCCCGTGTCACCGACGGCAGTGGACGCCGGTCGGTGTTGCAGGCGGTGGTACGCAATGGCTCGGGCGGGGTTCCCGGGCGGTCCTACACAGTGCTTCGCTGGGAGCAGGGAATGACAGCAAGATGACGGCTTGGCAGGACAGTCTGCGGCAGGTGCAGGGCCGGATCGGCCCCGGCGTCGGCCGCTTCCTGCGCTGGTGGCGGCAATCGCTGCTGGCCTGGGTGCCGGCTCGTTGGCAATGGGCGCTGGGCTGGGCACAGGCACGCCTGCTGCTGCAGTGCGAGGGCGAGCAGTTGCAGGTCTGGCGTGAGGCGGGCGAGCGTCGCGAGCCGGTGGCGCGCCTGCCGTGGCCGCTGTCGCTGGCTGAACTGGACCGGGTGCTGGAGGCGCGCCTGCGCAGCCTGCCGCGGGTGTGGCTGCTGCCGGCCAGCGATGTACTGCGTCGTCAGCTGCGGTTGCCTGCGGCGGCGGCCGACCGCCTGCGCGCGGTGGTCGGCTTCGAGATCGATCGGCAGACGCCGTTCGAATCCAGCCAGGTCAGTTACGACGTGCGTGAACTCGGTGTGGCCGGCGAAGGCCAGCTGCAGGTCGAACTGGTGGCCTGGCCTCTGCGCCAGCTGGAGGCCTGGCGCAACGACGTGGGCCAATGGGCCGACGCGCTGGCCGGTGTCGATGCGATTGATGCACAGGGCACCACGCTGCAGGTGAACCTGCTGCCGCCCGCACAGCGCCAGGTGCGGACCGATCCGATGCGGCGCTGGAACCTGCTGCTGGCGGTGGCCGCGGTGGTGATGCTGGTGCTGGCCGGCCTGCAGCTGCTCGACAACCGTCGCGCGGCGGCCGAAGAACTGCGCGCGCAGGTGGAGCGCAGTGCGCGCAGTGCACGCGGCGTGGCCAGCGAACGAGCGCAGCTGCAGGCGCTGATCGATGGTGCGGCGTTCCTGGAAAAGCAGCGCAGCCAGCGCGCAGGTACGGTGGAGATCTGGACCGAACTGACCCGCCGCCTGCCGGAAGGTACCTATCTGGAAAAGCTGGCCATCGAGAGCAACAACCTGCAGTTGATCGGGCTCAGCCGCGAGGCGTCGCAGCTGGTACAGCTGCTGCAGGACGCGCCGCAGTGGCGCAAGGTCAACCTGACCGGTGTGCTGCAGGCCGATGGCGCCGCCAGTGGCCGCGACCGCTTCACCATGACCGCTGAGCTGCAGCCGTTGCCGGCAGCGGCCCCGACCCGGGAGGCGGCCGATGCCGATGCCAAGCGCACGCCGTGACCGCTGGCTGGCGCTGGCGCTGCTGCTGGCAGTGCTGGGCCTGGCCTACCTGCTGCTGGTGCACCCCTGGTTCACCCAGCCGCTGCGCGAGATCGATGCCGATGTCGCGGCGCTGCGCGAGCGCGAGTCGCGCGTACAGGCGCAGCTGCAACAGCAGCCGCAGATCGAACAGCGCCTGCGAGCCACACGCGAAGCCCTGCAGCAACGGCCGGGATTCCTGCGCGAGGCCACCGCCGAAGCCGCCGCCGCCGCACTGGGCGCCAAGCTGCAGGATGCGGTGGCGATGGCCAGCCCGGGCAACCGCAGCTGCACCATCAGCAACCGCACGCCGCTCACCGACAACCGCCGCGACGCCGAGTTCGTGCGCGTTGCCATGCAGGTACGCCTGCGCTGTGGCGTGGCCGAACTGGCCACCGTGCTGCACAGCCTGGAAACCGGCAGCCCGCGTTTGTTCGTCGACAACCTCAACCTGATCGCACAGCGCTTCCAGCAGTCGCCGAATGAATCCGGGCTCGGCCTGGACGTGTCGTTCGAACTGGCCGGTTACCTGCTGCCCGGTGCCGCTGCCGATGGCGCTGCGCCGGCACCTGCCGCCGAGCCGGGCGCGGCGGCGCCGCCGCCATCGACCGCACCAACACCCGCACCGGCTGCGCCGGAAGAAGGGCAGGAGGTGGCCGATGAAGCTTGAGCAGATCAGCCTGCGTACCGGCTTCCTGCTGGCTCTGGCCGGCTGGGCGGCGGCGGTCTGGCTGGCCACCGGCTTTGGTCTGGGCAGTCGGTTGCCGGGTGCCGACAGCGATGCCGATGCGGCGCCCTCGCTGCCGGTCCTGCCGCCACTGGCTGCCGAGCGCATGGCCAGCGCCGACAGTTACAGCGCCATCGGCGAACGACCGCTGTTCGCCGAGGACCGCAGGCCGAAGCCCTACCTGCTCGGGGGCAGCGAGCCCGCCGCCAGCGCCGCGCTGCGCCTGACCGGCGTGCTGCTGACCGGCGACTTCGGCATGGCCACCTTCACCACCGAACAGAACCGTTCGCTGCGCCTGCGCCTCAATGGCGACGCCGTGGATGGCTGGCAGCTGGTGGGGCTGGCGCCACGCCAGGCCACGGTGATCGGCCCCGGTGGCAACCAGGTGCTGGAACTGGCCGTATTCAATGGGCAGGGCGGCGAGCCGCCGACCGTGCTGCGCGGCGCCAACGGTGCGCCGCCGGCAGGTGCCATCGTTGTGCCGCCCCCGGCAGGCGCTCCGCCGGCACCGCCGGCGGCGGCTGCAACCCCATCGCCGTCGCCTGCTGGCAGTGCGCCAGCGCCTTCGGCTGCGGCGGCCGCCACACCGCCTGCCAACAACAACGGCCCCAGCGAAGCGCAGATGCAGGCCATCCGCGAACGCATCCAGGCCCGTCGCCGCCAGCTGCAACAACAACAGCAGCAACAACCGTCGCCGCCCCCGGGCGATGGCACCAACCGATAGAGTGAATGCATGAGCCTGCGTTTTCTTCCCTGGTCCTTTGCCCTCGCGCTGCTGGTCGGCTGCAGCACCGTGTCCGCGCCGCATGTGCAGCGCAAGGGCAACCTGACATCCACCACCGATGCCGGACAGGCAGCGGAGGTGGCCGCCGATGCCGCCCGCGACGCACAAGGTGCGCCACAGGCGGTGATCCGTCGTGGCACCGGCACCATGATCAACCGCGAGGCAGCCCGCTCGCCGGCACCGGCACTGCATGGCGCCAGTACCGGTGAAGCGACCTTCAACTTCGAAGGCGAGTCGGTGCACGCGGTGGTCAAGGCGATTCTCGGTGACATGCTGGGCCAGAACTACGTGATCGCACCGGGGGTGCAGGGTACGGTCACGCTGGCAACGCCCAAGCCGGTGTCGCCGGCGCAGGCGTTGAACCTGTTGGAAATGGTGCTGGGCTGGAACAACGCACGCATGGTCTACAGCGGTGGCCGCTACAACATCGTCGCCGCCGACCAGGCGCTGGCCGGCACGGTTGCGCCGAGCACGGCGCCGGCCGCCAGCGCGCGCGGTTTCGAAGTACGTGTGATCCCGCTGCAGTTCATCTCCGCCACCGAGATGAAGAAGGTGCTGGAGCCGTATGCGCGGCCCAACGCCATCGTCAACGTCGACAGTGGTCGCAACGTGATCACCCTGGGCGGTACCCGCGCCGAGCTGGAAAACTACATGCGCACCGTCGAGATCTTCGACGTTGACTGGCTGTCGGGCATGTCGGTGGGCGTGTTCCCGATCCAGTCCGGCAAGGCCGAGCAGGTCGCCGCCGACCTGGAGAAAGTATTCGGCGAGGAGAGCAAGACGCCAAGCGCCGGCATGTTCCGCTTCCTGCCGTTGGAAAACGCCAATGCGGTGCTGGTGATCACCCCGCAGGTGCGCTACCTGGACCAGATCCAGCAGTGGCTGGACCGCATTGATACGGCCGGTGGTAGTGCCCGCCTGTTCTCCTACGAACTGCGCTACATCAAGGCGCGCGACCTGGCCGAGCGCCTCAGTGAAGCGTTCGCCAGCAGCAGCAACCGCGGTGGCTCCAGCCCTGCATCGCTGGCGCCGGGCGCGATGCCATCGCAGCTGGGCAGTGATGGCGACCGTGGCATGGACAGCAACAACAGCAGCAGCTTCGGTTCGACCCCGGGCAGCAGCGCCAGTGGTGGCGGCAATGGCAGCATGAACCTGCCGCAGCGCCAGTCCGGCAACGTCAGTGTCAGCCTGGAAGTGGAAGGCGACCGCGTGGGCGTGTCGGCGGTGGAGGAAACCAACACCCTGCTGGTGCGTTCGACCCCGCAGGCCTGGCGCTCGATCCGCGAAGTGATCGAGAAGCTGGACGTGATGCCGCTGCAGGTACATATCGAAGCGCAGGTGGCCGAAGTTTCGCTGGATGGCGACCTGAAGTACGGCGTGAACTGGTTCTTCGACAATGCCGTGGCCGGGCGTGCGCTGACGGGAGCATTGGGCGGCGTGACCCTGCCGGCAGCAGCGGGTGGCTCCTGGAGCAGCTTCGCCGGTGCCGCGACCGGTGGCGAAGGCCTGGGCTGGGCGTTCACCGGCCACAACGGCGCAGCGGTGGTGAGCGCGCTGGACAAGGTCACCGATGTGCGCCTGCTGCAGACCCCTTCGGTGTTCGTGCGCAACAATGCCGAGGCCACGCTCAACGTGGGCGACAAGGTGCCGATCAACACGACTACGGTGAACACCGGCATCGGCACCAGCAGCTACAGCTCGGTGCAGTACATCGACACCGGCGTGATCCTGAAGGTGCGCCCACGCGTGACGCGCGACGGCACGGTGTTCCTCGACATCGTGCAGGAAGTGAGCAGCGCCTCGAACGTGCCCGACAACTGTAATCCGACCGAGCGCAACTGCAACCCGCGGATTTCCACCAAGAAGCTGTCGACCGAAGCGGCGGTGCAGAGCGGCGACACCATCATGCTGGCCGGTCTGATCACCGATTCGGCCACCGATGGCAGCAGCGGCATTCCCGGGCTGAGCCGGATTCCGGTGGTGGGCGCGCTGTTCGGGCAGAAGAGCCGCACCAGCCGCCGTTCCGAAGTGATCGTGCTGCTGACCCCGAGCATCGTGCGCAACAGCCAGGAAGCGCGCAATCTGACTGACGAGTACAGCCAGCGCTTCCGCGCGATGGAGCCGCTGAACCAGCCGCGCGCAAAGAAGTAAGGGGTTTACGGCCGGGCTGCGCCCGGCACCCGCAGAGGCCAGAGCCGGAGCAAGAGCCAGAGCAACGGCAACAGCGGGTTTACTGAGGGGTGGCGGGGCACTGTGGGTTTGCGGGGACGCCGTAAATACGTCCATGTAGGCTTGGTCGCCGCATCCATGCGGCTCACACCCCGCAAACCCACAGTGCCCCGCCTTCGACAGTTTCCTGCTGCTGTTGGCAGGTGTCGACCTTGGTCGACACGATCCACGCCATGCGTGGATGCTTTTCGATTCAAATTCGAAATATTCGATTCCGATGGAGATTCATCCACGCATGGCGTGGATCTACTGCAGATCGCGGAGATCTGTCGAAGGCGGGAGGGGCCCGGTTGCGGGGGTGCCCGCGGCATGGATGCCGCGGCCAAGCCTACAGGGACGTATTTACGGCGTCCCCCGCAACCGGACCCACCCCGCCATCCCGCAGGAACCCAGCTTTTGCTTCGGCCGTTGCTGTTGCCCTGGCCTGAAGCGGGTGCCGGGTGCAACCCGGCCGATACCCTCCCAGTGCTAGGCTGTGGCTACCGACAACCACGGAGGCGGGATGGGGGCGATCGTGTTGTTGCCGCTGTGCGTGGACGATGCCGCGCTCGACCGTTGCCTGGCTGCACTGGATGCGGGCACCGCGCCGGGCACTGCGGTCTGGCTGGCCGACGATGCGCAGACCGGGCCGCGCGCGCAGGCGGTAGTGGAACACTGGTTGGCACAAACGCCATTGCAGGCAGAGTACACCCGGCGTGCACGGCCGCTGGGTGAAGTCGCCCACCTGGACGAGATGCTGCGGGCCTGCGATGGCATGGACGTGGCGGTGCTGGCACCGGACAGCGTGCCGGCGCCGGGCTGGCTGCATCAGCTGCAGGATGCCTTCGCCCGCGATGCCGCCATCGCGACCGCAACCCCGTGGTGCAATGCCGGCGAAACCGCTGCGTGGCCCCGGCTGGGCGAGATCAATCCGGAACCGGACGATGCCGCGCTGCTGGCGCAGACCTGTGCGGGCCTGCCAACGCTGCACCCGGAGCTGCCGTCGGCAGTCACCCACGCGGTGCTGGTGCGGGGCAACGCGCGACGACGTGCCGGGGGCCTGGACGTGGACAGCTACGGCGGTTGGAATGCGGCACTGGTGGACCTGAGCCTGCGCATGGCTGGCCTGGGATGGCGCAACGTGTTGTGCGAGACCGCCTTCGTCAGCCGGGCAGGGGAGGCGATCAGCCGTGATGGCGATCTCGAGGCCCTGGCCGCACGCTGGCCGGGCTGGGTGCCGCGGTTGGCTGACTTCCTCATGCACGATCCGCTGCATGGCCTGCGTGCCGACCTGCGGCAGCGCATGCGGCAGGCGATAATGCCGAAGGAACAGGGGGACCTGTTCGTCCCGTCTGCGCCGGAGCCTCCCGTTTGAATGCTGCCATTGCCGCCATCGTCGTCACCTACCAGAGCGGCAGCACCATTGATGCCTGTCTCTCGCGTCTGCGCCAGGCGCAGGATGTGGCCGAGATCCGGGTGATCGACAATGGCTCGATGGATGGCACGCTGGATATCGTGCAGCGCCATGCCAGCCATGATCCGCGCGTGCGTTTCGTCGGCAATCCGGACAACCCCGGCTTCGCCGCCGCCAACAACCAGGGCGTGGCCGACTCGCACAGCCCATGGCTGGCCTTCATCAACCCGGACCTGATGGTCGATCCGGACACCCTGGCTGAACTGCGCTCCCGTGCCGAAGCGCTGGGCGACTGCCTGCTGGGCGTCGAACAGGTGGACGAGCATGGCCATGCCGACGAGGCGGTGCGTCGCCGTGATCCGGATTTCCTGTTGATGCTGCGTTCGCCCGGCAAGGGCTCGAAGCTGGCGGTGCCGCGTGATCCCCACCAGGCGCTGCAGCGGGTGCCGGCCCTGTCCGGTGCGCTGCTCATGATGCCGCGTGCACTGTTCGACCGCATCGGCGGCTGGGACGCGGGCTACCGCCTGCATGCCGAGGACCTGGACCTGTGCCGCCGGGCACGCGAGGCCGGCGCGGTGGTGGCGATCGCCAACGATCTGCATGTCACCCATGTGCGGGGCGTCTCAAGCCGCTCGCGGCCGTTCTTCGTCGAATGGCACAAGCACAAGGGCCTGTGGCGCTACTTCCAGAAGTTCGAGGCCGCGCAACGTTCGCTGCCGGTGCGGGCTGCGGTGTGGGCCGCGATCTGGGCGCATGCGCTGATGCTCGTGCCGCGCCTGCTGCGCAGGTCGTTGTAGAGCCGAACCCACGCTCGGCTCAGGCAACAATCCAGCCGAGCGTGGGCTTGGCTCTACGGAAGGCGGGCGCGCCCACGGTTCACTCCGCCGGGCGCATAATCCGCCCCATGCCTATCATCCAGTCCCTGCTCGACACCGACCTGTACAAGTTCACCATGATGCAGGCGGTGCTCCACCAGCACCCCGGCGCCCAGGTGCAGTACCGGTTCAAGTGCCGCACGCCCGGCATCGACCTGGCTCATTACATCGACCAGATCGACGAAGAGATCGACCACCTGTGCAGCTTGCGTTTCAGCGACGCGGAGCTGGATTACATGCGTGGCCTGCGTTTCGTGAAGCCGGACTTCGCCGATTTCCTCGGCCTGTTCCACCTCGACCGCAAGTACATCCAGCTGCGCGCGTCGAAGACCGTGCCCGGCGAGATCGAACTGGACATCACCGGCCCGTGGCTGCACACCATCCTGTTCGAAGTGCCGCTGCTGGCGATCATCAACGAAGTCTGGTTCCGCAACACCACCACGGCCGACTTTGCCGAGGGCGAGCGTCGCCTGCAGGCCAAGGCCGCGCTGCTGCGTGATACCCCGGGCTTCGAGCAGTGCCGCATCGCCGACTATGGCAGCCGCCGCCGGTACTCGCGCGACTGGCACGCCCGGCTGCTGCCGCTGCTGCGCGATGCGCTCGGCCCGCAGCTGGTCGGTACCAGCAACGTGCACTTCGCCCGCCTGTACGGCATGACCCCGCACGGCACCATGGCGCATGAGTATCTGCAGGCGTTCCAGGCACTGGGCCCGCGCCTGCGCGATTCGCAGGTGGCGGCACTGGAATCGTGGGCGCGCGAGTATCGCGGGGATCTGGGCATCGCGCTGTCCGACGTGGTCGGCCTGGATGCGTTCCTGCGCGACTTCGATATGTACTTCTGCAAGCTGTTCGATGGTGTCCGCCACGACTCGGGCGATCCCTTCGACTGGGGCGACCGCATGCTGGCGCACTTCCAGCAGCGCCGGGTGGATGCACGCAGCAAGGTGCTGGTGTTCAGCGATGGGCTCGACATCGCCAAGGTGATGCGCCTGTACGACTACTTCCGGGGGCGCTGCCAGGTCGCGTTCGGCGTCGGCACCCACCTGACCAATGATCTGGGGCCAACGCCGCTCAACATCGTCATCAAGATGGTCCGCTGCAACGGCCAGCCGGTGGCCAAGCTCAGCGATTCGCCGGGCAAGAGCATGTGCGACGACCCGGGCTACCTGGCCTACCTGCGCCAGGTCTTCGAACTGCCGCCGGCGTAAAACACGTCGGCTTGCAGCGCGCCGGCTTACAGGTAGTCGACCACCACCAGGTAGGCGCCCTGCAGCGGCTGCTGCTTCGAGGCCTGCACGCTGTAGCGCTCGGAGAAGGCGATATCGCCGGCGCGCATCGCGCTGGCCGACACCGACAGCTTCTGGCCCTGGCGCTTGCCGTCGCGCAGCGTCGCGGCCTGGCCATCGGCCAGCGCCGTCACCGCCACCGTCGAGCCCTTGGCCGAGGGCGGGCAGGCGGCCAGGCTCAGCTCACCCTGGGACAGGTTCGTCGTGCAGCCCGGCTCGGCGATACGGCCGCTGAAACGGATGCTGCCGCTGCTGGCCTGGGCCAGCGCACTGACGGACATCAGGGCCACGCACAGCAGAATGGAGTTCCTCATGACACGTTCTCTGGTTCGGTGTGTCCTAGTTAGCGACAGGTTCGATCCGCCTTTAATAGGACGATTTCGAATCTGCTAGGGCCGTCACCAACAAAGAGTGATGCGCATCAAATAAGGTGATTTCCACCTTAAAAAGGCCTGTTCCGCGCATGCCGAACGCGTCACCAAGAGCGTCATGCAAGGTCGCTTGTGACCTGATCCCGGCCACCGTCAAATCCTCTGCGCGCCCCGCGATCTGATTTCGCTTACCACGTCACATTTAAGGCGTCAATGAATTGGCGTTCAGAAAAATAATGAGACTTTCATCACAGTTGTGCATATACTTGCGTCACGGATTCAGGGGAAGGTATGTCCGAGTCCGGCCACAGGTGAGACGCAAGGATGGGTCTTGATAGCCCCGGCAGTGCTCCTTGCTTCCTCCTCTACTTCTCATCTCTTCAGTAGGGTTAGGTAAAAGCGAATGCACAAGATCAATATCATCGCCGCTCTGATGCTGGCCGCCGCTCCGCTGGCCGCCAACGCCGCCGACGGCACCATCACCTTCAACGGCAAGGTGACCGACAAGACCTGCACCATCTCGACCCCGGGCGGCAAGGACTTCTCCGTCAACCTGCCGACCGTGTCCAAGAACACCCTGGCCACCGCAGGTTCGGTTGCCGGCCGTACCCCGTTCGCCATCAACCTGACCAAGTGCAGCGCCGGCAACGTCGCGACCTACTTCGAGCCGGGTTCGACCGTTGACTTCAACACCGGCCGCCTGCTGAACCAGGCTTCGGCCAACGCTGCCACCAACGTGCAGCTGCAGCTGCTGGGTTCGAACAACCAGGTCCTGCCGATCAAGGCTGCTGGCGCTGGCCTGGCCCAGACCAACTCGCAGTGGGTCACCGTCGGCACCGACGGCTCGGCCGACCTGAACTACTACGCTGAGTACTACGCCACTGCCGCCGCCACCCCGGGCGACGTCACCAGCAGCGTCAAGTACACGATCATCTACAACTGATCGTAGCCGTACCCGCACTGGCCGGCGTACGCGCCGGCCAGTGCTCCGCGGCCTCTGGCCACACCCCTAGAGCGTAGTACTTCCGATGAAAGCATTCTTTCCCCGGGCGCTGCTGCTGGCAGCGTTCACGCTGCCCTTCTGCCAGAACGCTCTGGCCGGCGTGGTGGTCAATGGCACGCGAGTGATCTATCCGGCGCAGGCGCGCGAAGTCACTGTGCAGGTCGACAACGTGGGCGATTCGCCGGCGCTGGTGCAGGCCTGGATCGACAGCGGCGACGCCAACCAGACCGCCGATACCAGCGATGCCCCGTTCGTGCTTACACCGCCGATCGCGCGTGTCGAGCCGGGCCGCAGCCAGGCGCTGCGACTGATCTTCTCCGGCGCGCAGCTGCCGACCGACCGTGAGTCGGTGTTCTGGCTCAACGTGCTGGATGTTCCGCCGTCCCCGGACAACGCCGAAAGCGGCGAACAGAATTACCTGCAGGTCGCGTTCCGTTCGCGCCTGAAGCTTTTCTACCGGCCGCAGGGCCTGAAGGGCGTCGCCAACGACGCGCCGGCAGCGCTGCGCTGGACCCGCACGGGCGATCGCCTGCGGGTGGAAAACCCGAGCCCCTTCCACGTCACTCTGGCCGAAGTACATGCCGTGACCGGCAGCAGTGAAAAGGCCGTCGAGGACAAGGGCGCGATGGTCGCGCCGAAGCAGAGCCTGGAGTTCGCCGCACCGGCGGGCACCGACCAGGTCCGCTTCATCACCATCAACGACTACGGCGGCCGGGTGGAACACACCATCCGCCTCGGCAGCACCGGGGGCTGAACGCGCCGCGCCGGCCCCTGGCCCGCGCATCCCGCCACCGCCGCTGTGCGGCGAATTGAAGGAATGTCAGTGTGATCGGAAACAGATTGACATTGTCGATCCATCAGGCGCTGTGCCTGTTGGTTGCTGGCGTGGCCTGCCCAGGATGGGCGCTGGCTGCTCCGGCCAATCTCGGCGAACAGGCGCTGATGGCGCAGAGCGGTGCGGCCAATGCGCGTGCACCGGAATCGGCCCAGTTCAATTCCAGCTTCCTGTCGGGCCAGGCCAAGCAGGTCGACCTGGCGGCCTTCAGCAACGGCAACCCGATGGTGGCCGGCAACTACCGTGTCGACGTCTACGTCAACGGTGCCTGGCAGGGCCGTCGCGATCTGCAGTTCAAGGCCGATGCACAGGGCCGTGTCGACGCCTGCCTGCCGCTGCCGATGCTGGAAGAAATGGGCGTGGACAGCGAGGCCGTGCTGCTGCAGCAGGATCCGTCCGTGCCCACCGACAAGACCAGCTGCGTGCCGGTGCAGCAGCGCATGGCCAATGCGTATGGCGTCTATGACAGCGGCAACCTGCGCTACGACCTGAGCATCCCGCAGGTGTTCCTGCGCCGTGAGGCACGCGGTTACGTGAACCCGGCGCTGTGGGACCGCGGCATCAATGCCGGCTTCGTCGGCTACAGCTTCAATGCCATCGACAGCGACAGCCGCGTCGAAGGTGGCCAGCGCAACCGCAGCGCATACCTCGGCCTCAATGCCGGCCTGAACCTGGGTGGCTGGCAGTTCCGCCACGATTCCAACCTGACCTGGTCCGAGGGCGACGGCCGCCATTGGCAGAGCATCGCCACCTATGCGCAGCGCGGCATTCCGCAGGTGCGCGGCATGCTCACCATCGGTGAGGCCTACACCACCGGCGAACTGTTCGATTCGATCGGCTACCGGGGTGCCAGCCTGGCCAGCGACGACCGCATGCTGCCCGACTCGCTGCGCGGCTACGCGCCGGTCGTGCGCGGTATTGCCGAAACCAACGCGCGCGTTGAAGTGCGCCAGAACCAGCAGCTGATCTACTCCTCCACCGTGTCGCCGGGCAGCTTCGTCATCGACGACCTGTACCCGACCGGCTACGGCGGCGATCTGGAAGTGAGCGTGATCGAGGCCGATGGCCGCCGCCGCGAATTCAAGGTGCCGTTCGGTTCGGTGCCGCAGATGCTGCGCGAAGGCGTGTCGCGTTACTCGCTGACCGCCGGCCAGGTGCGCAACAAGCTGCTGGCCGATGAGCCATGGCTGGTGCAGGGCACCTACCAGCGCGGCATCGGCAACCAGCTGACTCTGTACGGCGGCAGTGCACTGAGCGATGGCTACCTGTCGCTGCTGTACGGCGTCGGCCTGTCCACGCCGGTTGGCGCGTTCGCCGCCGACGTCACCCACGCCCGTACCACGTTCGACCACTACGGCAACCACACCGGTGCCAGTGTGCGCTTGAGCTACAGCAACATGATCGGCGAGACCGGGACCAACCTGACCCTGGCCGCCTACCGCTATTCGACCGAAGGCTTCTACAGCCTGCAGGACGCGCTGTATGGCCGGGATTCGGACAAGCGCGGCATCGACCCGACTACCCGCGGTCGCCAGCGCAGCCAGTTCCAGGTAACGCTGAACCAGCCGCTCGGCCGTCGCGGCGGCGCGCTGTACGTGACCGGCTCGGTGCGTGACTTCTACGACCGTTCCGGCACCTCCAAGCAGTACCAGGTGGGCTACAACAATGCCTGGCGCTCGGTGAACTACGGCTTCTCTGCACTGCGCACCGAAGAGGGCGTGCTGGGCCGCTCCGACACCCAGTACCTGCTGTCGATGAGCGTGCCGCTGGGCCGTGGTTCCCACCCTGTGTCGTTCAGCGCCGACCTCGGCGTGCGCGAGCGCGGTGGCTACGACAACAGCCGCGTCGGCATCACCGGCTCGGCCGGCGTCGACAACAACTTCAGCTACGGCGTGGCCCTGTCCGATTCCCGCGAAGGTGGCACCACTGCGGTCGGCAATGCCGAGTACCGCAGCCGCTACTCCGCGTTGAACGCCACCTACAGCCACTCGCGTGATTTCCGCCAGGCCTCGGTGGGTGCCAACGGCAGCGTGGTCGTGCATCCGGGCGGCTTCACCTTCACCCCGCAGCGTGGCGACACCATGGTGCTGGTTGAAGCGCCGGACGCACGCGATGCGATCGTCAGCAACGCCCCGGGCCTGCGCGTCGATGGCCGCGGTTACGCGGTGGTCCCGTACGTGTCGCCGTACCGCCTCAACACCGTCACCCTCGACCCGCAGGGCATGGCCCACGACGTCGAGCTGGAAAGCACCAGTCAGTCGATCGCGCCGTTTGCCGGTGCGATCAGCTACCTGCGCTTCGATACCCGCAAGGGCAACGCGCTGCTGATCCAGGTGCGCAACCCCGACGGCCGCACCATGCCGTTCGGTGCGCAGGTCAAGGACGAGCAGGGCCAGCCGGTGGGCATGGTCAGCCAGGGTGGCCGCCTGTACGTGCGCAGTGAAAAGAACCAGGGCAGCCTGCTGGTGGAGTGGGGCGCCGGCGCCGATCAGCGCTGCACCGTCGATTACCAGGTTCCGGCGGGCGCCGATGCGTCCAAGACCGGCTTCATCCCGCTGGAGGCAGCATGCCGATGATTTCTTCCCGTGGCCGCAAGGCGCTGAGTGCCCTTGCATTGCTGGGCGGCGTGCTGCTGGCTCAGCAGGCCAGCGCCGCGTGCCGTATCCAGATCAATGGTTTCGTTGCGCAGGACGTGCAGATGGACATGGGTCAGATCGTGATCCTGCCCAGCACACCGGTAGGCGGCGTGATCAAGGAAATCAGCGTGCCGATCAACCAGCAGAACAGCGTTGCCCGCTGTGACTACTGGTACGGCGGCTACTCCACCGGTGAGTATGTCAACGCACCGCAGAAGCGACCGGTGGCCGGGTTTGCCAACGTTTACGAGACTGGCGTCGCGGGTGTGGGCATCCGCCTGTTCCGCGACTCCGGCGCGATCCAGACCTACTACCCGCACTCCATCAATTTCGCTGCCAACGCCACCATCTCGCTGATCGGTGGCCAGTTCCGCATCCAGCTGATCAAGACCGCCGCGCAGACCGGCTCGGGCGTGATCGCACCGAACGGTCGATTCACCACCTATTACTTCGATGGTGACGGTCCCAGCCGTCCGGTGCTGACCTCGACGTTCAGGGGCTCGGGCACCACCGTGGTCAGCCCGACCTGTGAAGTGCAGGCCGGCAGCCGCAACATCGCCGTCGATTTCGGCAGCGTGCCCAACACCACCTTCACCGGTGTCGGTTCCAAGGCCGTCGACCGCGACTTCGAGATCCGCCTGAACTGCCAGGGCAGCAATGTTGCCGCCTACCAGAGCAAGATCGGCATCCGCCTCGACGCCGACCAGGACAGCTCGAACATGCCGGGCGTGCTGAAGCTCAGCGCGGCCACCAACAGCGCCACCCGCATCGGCATCCAGATGGTCCAGCGGGATGGCAGCACCGAGCGAGAAGTGCGCTTCGGCCAGACCGTCAATGTCGGTACCACCACCCCCGGCACCAGCACGATGACCTTGCCGCTGCGCGCCCGTTACGTGCAGACCCAGGCCGGCACGGTGGGTGCCGGCACTGCCAACGGGCAGGCGACGTTCACGATCCAGTACGAGTAGTACGCGCTTTCCATTGCTGAGTTTCGAGCCTCACGTCGCCCGTTCCGCGGGCGGCGTTGACTGCGTCTTGATCCCGCAAACGTGAAGATCAGGGCTATCATGGCCGTACAGAAACATGAATGTGATGTACGTCATGAAAGTGACCTCCTTTTCACCGCAGCGCCTCCACTGCTGGGCTTTCCGCCCGGTTGAGGGGCAATGAAAGGATCCGGCGTGCCTGCGACCCACCTTGCCATTGCCGGATTGCCCGCCGAGTTCGTCGAGATGCGCAGCGGAGGCCTGTACTGGGTGGTGGCTGCCGGCAGCGCGTCGACGGACCTGCTCGGCGCCGGAGTGCTGGCCACGGCCGAGGCAATGGACGAGGCCGTGCTGGTCACGCTGGGGCGGGGAGCCGAATCGATGCTGGCGCTGCTGCCTGCCGACCAAGGGCCCGCCCGCCTGCGGCTGTTCCAGCGCTCGCACCACGGCATGCAGCAGGCGTTGCACGGGCTGACCGGCGATCTGCCGCGCACCGCCTCGGCGCGCACCCGGCTCAGCCTGGTGCAGTTCCCGGTGGCGGCGCTGGACGGCTGGGATGATGCCCGGCTGGCGCGCTGGTGCCAGCACCTGCAGGAATGGGCCGGACAGGCGCAGCAGGTGCTGCTGTTGCTGTGCCACGGCGAAGTGGCGACCCTGGCCCCGCGCCTGTTGTCACTGAGCCGGAGCTGCGCCGGTGTGGCCCAGCTGCATCCGCATCGTGGCGCTCTGCAGCTGCTGCTGCATTACTGGTCCAACAGCCATGGCGTGGTGGCCCAGCGATCGTTCGGCGTCGAGCAGGAAAACCGCGGGCTGCGCCATTTGGCCGAGGCCGATGCCGCCGAGACTGGGATCGATGCGACCAGTGGCAGTGACCGCGATGTCTTCCTGGCCCAGGCCGAAGTGCTGGAAGGTGCGCCGCCGTTGTCGGCGGCCTGGCGCCTGTATGACGGCTGGGCCGGATTGCTGCCGGCCGCGCTGCAGGCGCGGGAGGCCACTGTGGTGCTGGCCATCGACGAGAATGCCAAGGTGGATGCACTGGCCCGCCTGCTGCACCGCCTGCGCCGCGAACGTGGCAATGCGCTGAAGCTGGTGGTGCGCGAGCTGCAGCCCTGCCTGCGCTACGCCGATGAGCGGCTGCTGATGCAGTGCGGTTGCAGCCTGGTGGTGCCGTCAGCTACGCCTTTGCCGCGACTGCTGACCCTGCTGGAAACAGTGCAGCGGCAGCGTTGGCAGGGCCAGCTGGCGGAAGAACCAGAGCCGCTGATCCGTTCGCATCGACCGCCATCGGTGAGTGGCCTGGTCAACGCCGCACGCTTCCGCCAGATCGCAGGTGATCGCATCGACCAGGACGGTAGCGCGGTGGAAAGCGCCGTGCTGGCGCTGCAGCCGGTGGCCGGCCTGCGTGCCGAGCAGACCCTGCAGCAGCTGCGCATCCGCCGCCAGGGCGATCTGGCCTGTGTCTACCGCGGGCAGGTACGCCTGTTCCTGTTTGGTTGCCGGCGTGATGCGGTCGAGCAGGCCCTGGGCAATCTGTTCCGCCTGCCCTGGCGCGAGCTTTTCGATGGCTACCAGCGCCTGGCCGAGTACGACATTGCAGCGATGAACGCCCGCAGCAGCGATCCGGAGGCCGAAGTACTGCCTGAAGCCCCCGCGGTCCTGCCGGCAGTGGCCCCGGCGCCGGAGGCACCTGTTTTCACCGCCCCGAAGCCGCTGCGACTGGGAGATCACGCATGACCACCGACCAGCAACTCTGGACCCTGATCGTCGCTTGCGCGCTGGTGATGATTCCCTTCGGTGCCATGCTTGGCACGCTGTGGCGTGGGCTGCGCCGCCGTGTCGCGCGCTGGCTTCCACCCCGCCACCTGCGCCGCGCCGGCGTGCGCCAGCGTGCGCCGCGGAGGGCTGCATGAGTCCGCAGATGGTACCGGCATCCCCCTTCGCCTGGGCCGACCTGCGAGGCTGGAACCTGTATTTCCTGTCCAAGGTGGTACTGGCCTGGATGGGCGCGCTGGATCTGAAGATCCTGCCCAACCTGCTGTTCCTTGGCGCGCTGCTGATCCCACTGCGCTGGCGCTGGGTACGCATCGCGCGCACCGTCGTCGCGGTACCAGTGGGCGTGGCTCTGTACTATCAGGACACCTGGTGGCCGCCGTTCCGGCGCCTGTTGGTGCAACCTGGCGTGCTGGACTTCTCGGCGGACTACTGGCTCGAGCTGGCCCAGCGCTTCATCAACTGGCAGATGGTGGCGGTGCTGGCGATGCTGGTGCTGGCCTACGTACTGCTCAAGCCGTGGCTGCGCATCACCACGCTGAGCGTGCTGGGCATGCTTGGCCTGGCTGTGATGGCGATACCGATGCCGGCGGGCTGGAACTGGGGGCAGGGTACCGCCACCGCGGCCACCGCCAGCGCCGGAGGCACCTCAGGTGGCGGCCTGCCGCCGGCCAACAACGAGACGCTCAATGCATGGCTGGCCAGCTTCTACCAGCAGCAGGCCAGCCTCAAGACCAGCTTCCCCGCACCGGGCAGTGGCGCGCCGTTCGACGTCATCATCCTCAACATCTGCTCGCTGGCATGGAGCGATCTGGATGAAGTGGGGCTGCGCCAGAACAACCTGCTCGACCACATGGACGTGGTGTTCGACGACTTCAACTCGGCAACCGCCTACAGCGGCCCGGCGGCGATCCGCCTGCTGCGCGCCAGCTGTGGCCAGACCTCGCATACCGGCCTGTTCGATCCGGTGCCGGCCGAGTGCCAGCTGTTCTCGAACCTGCAGCGTCTGGGTTTCCAGAGCGAGCTGGCGATGAACCACGACGGTCACTTCGACGACTTCATCGGTGAACTGCACCAGTATGGCGGGCTGCAGGCGCAGCCGATGGATATCAGCGCATTTCCGACTGCGCTGGTGGCCTTCGACAAGTCGCCGTTGCGCCGCGATGGCGATGTGCTGATGGCGTGGTGGAAACAGCGGCTGGCCGAGTCCAGCCAGCAGGTGGCGCTGTTCTACAACACGATCTCGCTGCACGATGGCAACCGCATCGTCGGCGCCGATGGCCGTTCGAATGCCGCCGACTACAAGGCACGTGCGGAAATGGTGCTGGGCGACATGGCCGGTTTCGTCGAAGCCGTGGAAAGGAGCGGGCGCCGCGCGATGATCGTGGTGGTGCCTGAGCACGGCGCGGCCCTGCATGGCGACCGCATGCAGATTCCGGGCATGCGTGAGATTCCCAGTCCATCGATCACCCACGTGCCGGTGGGCGTGAAGCTGATCGGCATGGGCGCGCCGGCGGCCGGCGGCCCACGTCATGTGCCCGAACCGAGCAGCTACCTGGCGGTGTCCGAGCTGGTGTCGCGCGTGTACGCGCTCAATGCCCAGTCGCCGCAGAGCGAGCGCAACTGGAACAGCCTGCTGAAGGGTCTGCCGCAGACACCGTCGGTATCGGAGAACGAAGGCGCAAAGGTCATCGAGTACGCTGGCAAGCCCTGGCTGCAGCTGCAGGGCAGCCAGACCTGGAGCCCCTACCCGGAGGAGGCGCGCTGATGCCTGCCGACATTCTTGCCGTGCCGGTCACGCTGTCCGTGGAAGAGGACGACATCGACCTGCTGCGCCGCAGCCTGGACATGCCGGGGCTGCCCTACGTGGACTTCTCGGCCCAGCATGAGCGTGCCCAGGCGCTGGCGCGTTGGCCATTGCTGGCTGAACTGGAGCCGTGCAGATGAGCACCTTGCTGTCGCTGCAGGGCATCCATGGCGGAACCGGCGTCACCACGGTGCTGGCCGCACTCGGCCAGGGCCTGCATGCCCAGGGCCAGCGCGTGCTGCTGGTCGAATGCAGTCCGGACCAGATGCTCGGCCTGCACCTGGGCCTGCCGGCCGATGTCGACAACGGCTGGGCGCGTGCGCAGCTGGACGGCACGGATTGGCGCGATGCCGCCTATGCCATCGCAGCGGGGCTGGCGGTGCTGCCCTACGGTCGTGTCGATGCAGGGGCTGCGATGCGCATCGAACAGCAGCTGCAGCAGGCACCGGCCACCTGGGCCGAACGCATTCCGCTGCTGGAGACCCAGTTCGACTGGATCCTGTTCGACCTGCCGCAGCGCCTGCCGGCGCACGCTGCGGCCATCAACCAGCACGCGCGCTGCACGCTGCCGCTGCGCCTGGCCTGTGTCGATCCGGTCAGCCATGTGTTCCTGCAACGACAGCCGGATGACACCCGCCTGCTGCTGGCCAACCGCTATGACCCGGTCATTCCGGTGCAGCGCGATCTGATGCAGCTGTGGCTGCACGCGCACGGGGCGCGGCTGGTGCCGCAGCCGCTGCACGAGGATGCGCGGGTGCCGTCCGCATTGGCCAGCAAGCAGCCACTGGGCCGCTATGCGACCGATTCGCTGGCCGCCGCCGATGTCGACGGGCTGGTGCTGTGGTGCCTGGCCGAAGGCGCGCGGCGCCAGGCCGCGGCGGGAGGACGCTGATGGGCGCCCGCGTCTATTACCTGGACTGGGGACGCCTGCGTGAGCGGGTGCATGCGTCCTGGCCGACGCGGGCAATGCTGTGGCTGCTGCAATGCGTGGGCTGGGCGTTCCTGCGCCTGGAAGGGCCGGCATGGCAGGCGCAGGCGCCGCGCCTGCGCAACGCCTTCCCGCAGATACAGGGCGACCGTCGCTGGCGCCCGGGTGATCCCCTGCGATTGCTGATCCAGGCCATGTGGCTATCGCTGGTGCGGTTGGTGCCGCAGCCCTCGCTGAGGCGGCAACGGTTGGCCCAGGCCCGGCGCGAACGCATTGCCGAACTGCGTGGCGCGGCCGGTCGTGGCCGCCTGCGCTATCTGCGCGCGATGCGCGATGCGCCCAGTGAGTTCTGGAACAGCCGCGTGGCGGCCTGGTTCGGCCGGAAGGTGGGCAGCCTGTCGCCACGTTCGCGGCACCTGCTGACCCTGCTGGTCGGGTTGGCCACGCTGGGGCTGGCGGCGCTGTGCATCACCCAGCCGTTCACCTATCTCGCACAGTTCGTGTTCGTTGCACTGCTGTGGGCCATCGCGCTGCTGGTGAGGCGCATGCAGGGGCGCTATGCGACGCTGGTGCTGGTCGTGCTCTCGATCACCGTGTCCTGCCGTTACCTGTGGTGGCGCTATACCGCCACGCTGAACTGGAACAGCACCTTCGACCTGGTCTGTGGCGTGGTGCTGCTGGCGGCGGAAACCTATTCCTGGCTGGTGCTGATGCTGGGCTACGTGCAGGTGGCGTGGCCGCTGCGCCGCCGCCCGGCGCCGTTGCCGGCCGACATCCGCCAGTGGCCGACGGTGGATGTGCTGATTCCCACCTACAACGAAGACCTGGCGCTGGTGCGGCACACCGTGTACGCAGCGATGGGCCTGGACTGGCCGGCAGACAAGCTGCGCATCCACATCCTCGATGATGGCAAGCGCGAAGAATTCCGCGCATTCGCTGAGCGCGCCGGGGTCAACTACATCACCCGCGCCGACAACCGCCATGCCAAGGCCGGCAATCTCAACCACGCCCTGACCCTGATCGATGGCGAGCTGGTGGCCATCTTCGACAGCGACCACCTGCCGGTGCGTTCGTTCCTGCAGATCACCTGCGGCTGGTTCCTGCGTGACCCGAAACTGGCGCTGGTGCAGACCCCGCACCACTTCTTCTCGGCCGATCCGTTCGAACGCAACCTGCAGGTGTTCCGCAGCGACCCCAACGAAGGCGAACTGTTCTACGGCCTCGTGCAGGACGGCAACGACCTGTGGAACGCGGCGTTCTTCTGCGGTTCCTGCGCAGTACTGCGGCGCGAGGCCATCGATGCCATCGGCGGGTTTGCCACCGAGACCGTCACCGAAGATGCGCACACCGCGCTGCGCCTGCATCGCAAGGGCTGGAACTCGGCCTACCTGCGCATTCCGCAGGCGGCCGGCCTGGCCACCGACAGCCTCGGCGCGCATGTCAACCAGCGCATCCGCTGGGCACGCGGCATGGTGCAGATCTTCCGCATCGACAACCCGCTGCTGGGCAAGGGCCTGAGCCTGTTCCAGCGCTTCTGCTACGCCAACGCGATGCTGCATTTCCTGGCCGGTATTCCGCGCCTGGTGTTCCTCACCGCGCCGCTGGCGTTCCTGCTGCTGCACGTCTACATCATCTATGCGCCGGCGCTGGCCATCCTGCTGTTCGTGGTGCCGCACATGGCCCACGCCAGCCTTACCAACGCACGCATCCAGGGCAAGTACCGGCGGCCGTTCTGGGGCGAGGTGTACGAGACGGTGCTGGCCTGGTACATCGCACGGCCCACCACCGTGGCACTGTTCAGCCCGGGCCGTGGCAAGTTCAACGTCACCGACAAGGGCGGCACCCAGGCCGGCGATCGATTCGACTGGCGCGTGGCGCAGCCCTACCTGGTGCTGGCGCTGCTGAACGTGCTTGGCCTGTGCTTTGCCGTGTGGCGCTTCATGCACGGGCCGCTCGATGAACGCGGCACGGTGGTCGTCAGTTCGCTGTGGGTGCTGTACAACCTGCTGATCATCGGCGGCGCGCTGGCGGTGGCCGCTGAAGTGCAGCAGGTGCGGCGCACGCACCGCGTTACCACCCACCTGCCGATGGCGCTGCGGGTACCCGATGGCCGCCGCCTGCGCGGCGTGCTTCAGGATTACTCCAACGATGGCGTGGGCGTCGAGCTTGGCGAAGACGCACAGCTGGCCGAGGGCCAGCGCGTGCAGGTGCTGCTGGGGCGGGGCCGCCGCGAATTCGCGTTCCCGGCGCGGGTGCAGCGCACGGTCGGCCAGCGACTGGGCCTGCTGTTGCTGTTCGAGGACGAACGCCAGCGCGTGGAGTTCGCCCAGTGCACCTTCGCCCGCGCCGATGCCTGGCTCGACTGGCACGCCGGTTACCAACCCAAGAGCCTGCCGCGCAGCCTGTGGAGCGTGCTGGTCCTGGGCTGGCGCGGCTATCGGCGGATGGGTGATTTCGCACCGTTCGACCTTGACCGCCCGGCACACTGGAACCGTCGCCTGCTGCGATGGCTGGCCAGCTTTGCTCCGCAACGTCCGCTTCCTTCCCACCCGGCTGACCCAGCCGCTGATCCAGGGCTTCGTCCATGACCCTTCCGTCCTCTCTGCGTTGGCTGCTGCTGCCCCTGCTGGCCCTGCCCGTGGCGTCAGGCAACAGCGCGCCTGCTCCGCCGCCGGTCGCTCCTCCCACCGCAGCGCCTGCCGCGCCGCCGGTGCCGAGCGTGCCGGCCGCACCCGCCACCACGCCCGCCGCCGGTACCGAGTCTGCGCTGGCGCAGACCTGGGCGGGCAGCGCCTGGCCCTGGCAGCGGCAGAACACCTTCGCGCAGTTGGGGCGCCGCCAGGACACGCTGCTGTCGGGGGTGCGCAATGCCACCACCTTCGAGTTCCAGGTGCGCCGTGACCGCCTGGTCCGCGATGCGGAACTGGATCTGAGCTTCACGCCTTCACCATCGCTGCTCCCGACCCTGTCGCACCTGCGGGTCTACCTCAACGACGCGATGATGGGCGTGGTGCCGATCAGCAACGACCAGCTGGGCCGCCCGGTGCAGGCCAAGCTGCCGCTGGACGCGCGCCTGATTGCTGATTTCAACCAGGTCCGCCTGGAATTCGTCGGCCACTACACCGACATCTGCGAAGAGCCGACGCACAGCTCGCTGTGGGTCAACCTGTCCAGCAACAGCACGCTGCGCCTGGGTGGCCAGCCGCTGGCGATGCAGGATGACCTGGCCAACTTCCCGCTGCCGTTCTTCGATCCGCGCGATACCGCACGGCTGGAACTGCCGGTGGTGTTCGCCGCCGCACCGAGCCTGGCGCAGCAGCGCGCGGCGGCGGTGATGTCCTCGTACTTCGGCAGCCTGTCCGGCTGGTGGCGCCAGGCGCGCTTCCCGGTCAGCTTCGGCACGCTGCCGGACAAGGGCCACGCGGTGGTGCTGGCGGTCAACGGCAGGTTCCCGCCGGTGATCGCCAACCATGCCCCGGTGAAGGGCCCGATGATCGAACTGATGTCGCTGCCGGAGGATCCGCAGCGCAAGCTGCTGCTGGTGCTGGGCCGCAACGATGACGACCTGCAGAAGGCGGTGGCCGCGATGGCGGCCGGCAACGTGCTGTTCCGCGGCCGCCAGGTCAGCGTCGACGAGATCAAGCCGCTGGTCCCGCGCAAGCCGTACGACGCACCGAACTGGGTACGTACCGACCGCGCCGTCCGCCTGGCCGAACTGCTCGACTACCCGCAGCAGTTGCACGCCAACGGCGTGTCGCCGCAGCCGATCACGGTCAACCTCAATCTGCCGCCGGACCTGTTCATCTGGCGCAACCAGGGCATTCCGCTGAACCTGCGCTACCGCTACACGCCGCCGTTCGGCAGCGATGAGTCGCGGCTGGGCGTGGCGATCAACGACCAGTTCATCTCCAGCTTCCCGCTGGTGCGTCGCAACGGCAAGCAGGGCCTGGAGGAAATCCGCCTGCCGGTGCTGGCCGGCGATGCCGGTGCCGACGACGGGCGTCTGCTGATTCCGGCACTCAAGCTGGGCGACCGCAACCAGCTGCGCTTCGATTTCAACTTCGCCAGCGTGATGGGCAGTGCGCAGCGCGACCACTGCCAGACCGTGCTGCCGCCCAACCTGCAGGCAGCGATCGAAGAAGACTCGACCATCGACTTCTCCGGTTTCCATCACTACATGGGCCTGCCGGACCTGTCTGCGTTCGCACTCAGCGGTTTCCCGTTCACCCGCATGGCCGATCTGTCGGAGACGGTCGTGCTGGTGCCGCCCAGCGCCAGCGAAGCACAGGTCAGCCTGCTGCTGAACCTGATCGGTGGGCTGGGCGTGCAGAGTGGCTACCCGGCCTATGGCCTGCGCCTGTCCGATGACTGGAAGCAGGCCAGCGCACTGGATGCGGACCTGCTGATGCTGGGCGCCTTGCCGGCCGAACTGCGCGGCAGCCAGCAGCTGTCGCTGCTGATCGACGACCAGCGCACGCGCCTGCTCAACGGCCAGTCACCGTCGCCGCAGCAGGCGATGGAACAGGCCCGCCGTGGCAGCCGCGATGGCGACCCGGCGGTGACCGAAGTAGCAGTGAGCGCGCAGGCACCGTTTGCCGCGATCATTGGCATGCAGTCGCCGAAGCATGCGCAGCGCAGCATCGTTTCGCTGGCCGCCAGCAATGCCGCCGACTACGGCCTGCTCGACGATGCACTCAGCGATACCGGCAAGCGCGAAGCCATTGCCGGTTCGGTGGCGATCCTGCGTACCTCGGGCGTCCACAGCCAGTTCGTCGGCGATCATTACTACGTTGGCGCGCTGCCGTGGTGGCTGCTGCTGTGGTACCACCTGGCCGACCACCCGGCACTGCTGGCGGTGCTGGCCACGCTGGTGGTGCTGATGGTCGCTTTCCTGCTGTGGCGCACGCTGCGCTGGGTCGCGGCCAAGCGCCTGGACCCGGGGCACTGATGGCACGTACGCGGCATCCGCTGGTCACCGCGTCCGGCCTGGTCCTGTTGGGACTGGCCGGTGTCGGGCCCTGCGCGGCGCAGGCCCTGCCCGATACACCGGGCGGAACCGTCGCCGAGCAGCGCCAGTGGCTGCTGCAGCAGGTGCGCATCGGCGAGGCTACCGGTCGCCAGAGCCTGATCGAAGACGCGCTGGCGCGGCTGCGCATGCTGGCACCGGATGATCGCGGCACGCTGG
This sequence comes from Stenotrophomonas africana, assembly GCF_013004645.1. Classification (GTDB taxonomy): domain Bacteria; phylum Pseudomonadota; class Gammaproteobacteria; order Xanthomonadales; family Xanthomonadaceae; genus Stenotrophomonas; species Stenotrophomonas africana. Next base: position 262,563 of record NZ_JABEME010000004.1, read on the forward strand.
TGGCGATCCTGGAAGTGCAGTTGTCGCAGCAGAAGCTGCAGGATGCCGAGGCGACCCTGAAGCGCCTGCGCGAGATCGGCGCGGGTACCCGTGAACTGGCCGCCGGCGAACGCCTCTGGCAGGCCTACCGTGGTGACCTGCAGCAGGACCTGCAGCAGGCGCGTCTGTTCGCTGCCGGTGGTCGCAGCGCCGAAGCGCTGGCGATCTACCGGCGCCTGTTCAACGATGACCCGCCCGGCCTGCAGCTGGGCCTGGAGTACTGGCGCCTGCGCGGCGCCCAGGCGGATGGGCGTGCACAGGCGATCCGTGCGCTGAGTGAACTGGACCGCAGTTATCCGGGCAATGTGCCGTTGCTGCAGGCGCTGTCGCAGATGCTGTTCGCGGCCGGCCGCGATGCCGAGGCGCTGGCCGCGCTGCAGCGCATGGGGCGTAATCCGGAAGCCCGCGGCATGGCGGCGGACGCCGAGTGGGCCTACCTGAAGGACCAGCCGGCCGACGACCGCAGCGTGCGCCGGCTGCAGGACTTCATCACCCGCAACCCGACGTTTGCCGAAATCGCGTTGGTACGCGAGCGCTACACCGACCAGCACAAGCGGGTCAGCGACCCGGCGTGGCGCGCCGGCCTGCGTGGCCAGCAGTTGCTCGATGCCGGCCGCAATGAAGAGGCCGAGCGCGCCTTCCTGCAGGCCCTGCGCGGTTATCCGCGCGAGCCCGACCTGCTGGGGGGGCTGGGCATGGCGCTGATGCGCCAGGGCCGCCGCGAGCAGGCCATCAACTATTTCCAGCGTGCGGTGCAGGCCACCCCGGCCGGTGACAGCAACGACAAGTGGCGTGACCTGATCGCAAGCACCCGCTACTGGCTGCAGCTGGACCAGGCCGACGCGGCGCTGGCCGCCGGCCGGCTGGACGAGGCCGAGCGACTGTACGCGGAGGCGCGCCGCCAGCAGCCCCGCGACGTCACTGCTGCACTGGGCCTGGTCGACGTGGCCGTGGCCCGCGGCGATGACGCCGCAGCCGAACGCCAGTTGCAGCTTGCCCGGCGTTCGGCGCCCAACGATGCCAACGTGATCCGCAAGCTGGTGCAGCTGTACGGCCGAACCGATCCGCAGCGGTTGGAAGCCTTCATCAACGCATTGCCCGCTGCCCAGCGCAGGCTGTATGCCGAAGATCTGCGCCAGCTGCAGATCAGTCGACTGCGTGAGCGCCGCGAGCAGGCGTTGGCGGCCGGCGATGCAACCACTGCGATCACGTTGGGACAGCAGCTGCGCGGGGAGCTGCCGGGCGATGCATGGCTGGCCTACGCGCTGGGCAACGAGCTGCGCACCGCCGGCCGGCAGGACGAAGCCGACGCGGTGGTGGCCGACATGGCCACGCACAACGACAGTGCCGAAGCGCGCTACGCGCAGGCGCTCTTTCTGTCGGGATCCGATCGGCTGCCGCAGGCACTGGCGGTGCTCGATGCGCTGCCGCACGCGCAGTGGGACGATGACATCCGCGCGCTGTCGGCGCGCCTGCAGCGGCAGCAGCTGGTCGATCATCTGTGGGAGCTGCGTGCGCAGGGCAGGGAGGCCGAAGCCATCGCGCTGCTGCAGCAGCAACCGCCCAGCACCGACAACGACCTGCTGATGGCCGAATGGGCGCGCCTGCGCGGCGACCACGCGCAGGCGCTGCACTACTACCAGCGCGTGCTTGCTGCACAGCCGGGGAATGTGGATGCGCAGCTGGGCCAGGTGCAGGCCTGGATCGGTACCGGCGATCTGGCCAGCGCACGCCGCCAGATGCACGACGCACCGCCGGCAGTGGACGATGCCGAAATCGGCCAGCAGCGCCAGCTCGCCACGATCTGGACCGACCTGCGCGAGGACAGGAAGGCCTTGGCGATCCTGCGCGCGCTGCTGGCGCGCAAGACCGGGCCCGATGCACAGTCCTGGCGTGACGCGGCACGACTGGTGCGCCGCGATGATCCACAGCAGGCGCTGGACATGTACGCGCAGGCGATGGCCGACAACGGCCTGTTGGCTTCCAGCCAGGCCACGCCGCGCGACAACCGCGCGCTGACCCTGGCGAGCCGCGAGACGGCCGGCGATGACTGGTTGCGGCGCAGCCTGCGCAGCGACGTAGAGACCCTGTACCAGCAGGAGAATCCCACCCTGACGGTGATGCAGGACACCGGCCGCCGTAGCGACGGAACCCCGGGTATTTCGCGGCTGTCGCGCGATACCCGCATCGCGCATCTCGACGCGCCGTTCGCCGGTGGCCTGGGCTGGGCGCGAATCGAGCAGGTGAGCTTCGATGCCGGCCGCTTCCAGACCGACGGGAACGGCGCCTACGACGAGGATTTCGGTAGCTGCGACCTGGATCTGCTGCAGGCCGACAACAGCCGCCTGCGCGCACCGGGCTGCACCCGTTTCGTGCACCAGCGGCGCACCTCCGGTGCCGGCTTCGCCGTCGGCTGGCGCACCCTGGATGACCGCTGGAACTTCGATATCGGCCACACCCCGTCCAACTACGTGGTCGGCAACTGGCTCGGCGGTGTAACCCTCAATGGTGACCTCGGGCGCTTCGGTTGGGGGGCCACGGTGTCGCGGCGGCCGATGACCAATTCGCTGCTGTCCCAGGCCGGTGCGGTCGATCCGCGCAGTGGCGTCAGCTGGGGTGGCGTCACCGCCAACGGCGTGACCTTCAGCCTCGGCTACGACCAGGGTGGCCGCGATGGCGTGTGGTCGAACTGGAGCTGGCATCGGCTGACTGGCCACAATGTGGTCGACAACACCCGCGCACGCGCGATGGTGGGCTGGTACCACAAGTTGATCCAGCGCCCCGACATGCGGCTGGATGTGGGTACCACCGCGATGTACTGGCGCTACCAGAAGGACCTGGGCGGCTACTCGCTGGGCCAGGGCGGCTACTACAGCCCGCAGCGCTATGCATCGCTGAGCCTGCCGGTCAGCTTTGCCTGGCGCAACGACGTGTGGTCGGTGCGCCTGGATGGCTCGGTCAGTGTGTCCAGTGCGCGTACCTCGTCGATCAGCCGTTTCCCCGACCAGGCCTTGATCGAACGCGTGATTGCACAGCTTGAGCCGCAGTACGGCCCGCTGCGGCTGGACGAGGCCGGCCTGTACACCGGTGAGAGCAGCAGCACGGGTACCGGGTACCGCCTGTACGGCGCGGTGGAACGCCGCCTCGGCGACCACTTCGTGCTGGGCGCTGCCGGCACCCTTCAGCGCAGCCGCGATTTCTCGCCGAATTCGTTCCAGCTCTACCTGCGCTACACCTTCAAGCCCTGGCAGGGGAACCTGCCGCTGCCCGTATCACCATTGGTGCCCTATGGCGAATTCCGCTGATCTGCGCCGCCGTCGCCTGTTGCAGGCGATCACCGTGCTGCCGGTGCTGGGCTGGTCGCGCGTGCAGGCGGAGCCGGCGCCGCGCTGGCCGGCATGGAAGGTGCTGGTCGACAGCAGCCTGAGCCGCGACGGGCGCATGATCGACCGCAGCCAGCAGGACCAGCGCAGCACCTCGGAAGGGCAGTCGTACGCATTGTTCTTCGCGCTGGTGGACAACGACCAGGCGCTGTTCGACCGCATCCTCGGCTGGACCCAGGACAACCTCGCCGAAGGCGACATGGGCAAGCGCCTGCCCGCCTGGCTGTGGGGACGCGACGACGCCGGGGCGTGGCGGGTACTGGATGACAATCCAGCTTCGGACTCCGATCTGTGGCTGGCCTACGCGCTGCTGGAAGGCGCGCGGCTGTGGCGCCGTCCCGCGCTGAAGGCCATCGCCGAGGGCATGCTGGCGCAGGTACGGGCGCGCGAGATCGTGGACCTGCCCGGGCTCGGCCCGATGCTGTTGCCGGGCCCACAGGGGTTCATCGAAGGGGACGCCACGCGGGTCAACCCCAGCTATCTGCCCCTGCCGCTGCTGCGCCGCTTTGCGGCGGAGGATCGCGGCGGGCCGTGGCAGGCGCTGGCGCGCAACAGCGTGCAGCTGTTGCAGCAGAGCAGCCCGCACGGGTTCGCACCGGACTGGGCGGCGTGGAAAGGCGATCGCTTCGTCGTCGATCCGGCGCGCGGTGCGGTCGGCAGCTACGATGCGATCCGCTGCTACACCTGGGCAGGCATGACCTCGCCGCGCGATCCGTTGTTCCGCACGCAGCTGGCGGCCCTGTCCGGGCCGCTGCAGCGCCTGCGCAGTGGTGCGCCGATGTGGGAAAAGATCGACACCCGCAGTGGCCAGGGGCAGGGCGAAGGCAACTACGGATTCCGTGCGGCCCTGCTACCGTATCTGATCGCGCAGGGCGACGCGGAGCACGCGCAGTCGCTACGGGCCAGCCTGCCCAGCGCCGAACAGCAGCGTGCTGATGCACCGGCCTATTACTCGCAGATGCTGGCCCTGTTCGGCTTGGGCTGGGCTGAAGGACGCTGGCGTTTCGCCGCCGACGGCCGCCTGCAGCCCAAGCGCTGAGCGTGCTATCCGCCGGGCATGGCTCGGCGCTGCCGGTGGAGTTACCGACAGGGTCGGAGCCCATTGCACGGCAATGGGCTCCGACCCTCAGCCTGGCATCATTCCAGCGCGTAGCGCAGGGTGAACAGCACCGCCACCAGCCACACCGCCGGATGCACTTCGCGCCAACGCCCAGTACCGGCCTTCAGCGCGGCATAGGCAATGAAGCCGAACGCCAGGCCGTTGGCAATCGAGTAGGTGAACGGCATCGCCAGCGCACACAGCGCGGCCGGCACCGATTCGGTCAGGTCGCTCCAGTCCACTTCCACCAGCTCACGCAGCATCAGGCCGGCCACGAACAGCAGCGCGGGTGCGGTGGCATAGCTGGGCACCATCGCCGCCAGCGGCGAGAACAGCAGCGCGGCCAGGAACAGTGCCGACACCACCAGTGCGGTCAGGCCGGTGCGGCCGCCCACCTGCACGCCCGAGGCGCTTTCAGCGAAGGCGGTGGTGCTGCTGGTGCCGAGCATCGAGCCGGCCACAATGGCGGTACTGTCGGCCAGCAGCGCGCGGCCGAAACGCTTCTGCGCACCTGGCAGCTTCAGCAGGCCGGCACGACCGACCACGCCGTACAGCGTGCCGGTGGCATCGAACACTTCCACCAGCACGAACACCAGCACCACCTGCAGCAGTACTGCGATGGGTGCGCCGCCGTCATGGTGCAGCAGGCCCGGCAGGTCCAACTGCAGGAAGGTGGGTGCCAGGCTCGGCGGCAGCGATACCAGGCCCTGGTACTGCACATCGCCCAATGCCCAGCCAGCGCCGGTCACCGCCAGGATGCCGATCAGGATCGCACCGCGGATGCGGCGCGCTTCCAGCACCGCGATCAGCAGGAAGCCAGCCAGCGCCAGCAGCGGCGGCGCCGTGTTCAACGGGCCCAGTGCCACCAGCGTGTCTTCATTGCCGACGATCACGCCGGACTTCTGCAGCGCGATGATCGCCAGGAACAGGCCGATGCCAGCCACGATGGCCGAGCGTAGCGACGACGGAATGCCCGACACCAGCCACGCGCGTACACCGGTCAGCGAAAGCACCAGGAACACCAGGCCGGAGATGAACACCGCGCCCAGTGCCTGCTGCCACGGCAGTCCGGCGGCACCGACCACGGTGAAGGCGAAGAATGCGTTCAGGCCCATGCCCGGTGCCATGCCGACCGGGAAGTTGGCGGCCAGTGCCATCACCGCCGAACCCAGCGCTGCGGCCAGACAGGTGGCCACGAACACTGCACCCGCATCCATGCCGGTGGTGCCGAGGATCTCGGGGTTCACGAAGACGATGTAGGACATCGTCAGGAAAGTGGTGACACCGGCCAGCAGCTCGGTGCGCACGGTGGTGCCGTGCTGCTGCAGCTGGAACAGGCGCTCGAACAGGGACATGAGGCTTCTCGCGACAATAAGGTGTCACGACCAACGGTCGTGACCTACCCGAATGCAGAACGTGGGTATCGACCGTTGGTCGGTACACTTCAAAGCGTCACCACCAACGGTGGTGACCTACCAAAATGAGAAAGGCCGCGCGAGCGCGGCCTTTCCGGTTTGCTTACTTCAGCGCCTTGAAGCGCAGGCGCTTCGGCGCCGCGTCGTCGCCCATGCGGCGGCGCTTGTCTTCTTCGTACTCGCGGTAGTTGCCCTGGAAGAACTCCACGTGCGAGTCGCCTTCGAACGCCAGGATGTGCGTGGCGATGCGGTCCAGGAACCAGCGGTCATGCGAAATGACGAAGGTGTTGCCCGGGAACTCCAGCAGCGCATCTTCCAGCGCACGCAGGGTTTCGATGTCCAGGTCGTTGGACGGTTCGTCGAGCAGCAGCACGTTGCCACCCTGCAGCAGGGTCTTGGCCATGTGCAGGCGGCCACGCTCACCACCGGACAGCGAACCGACCATCTTCTGCTGGTCCTGGCCCTTGAAGTTGAAGCGGCCGATGTAGGCGCGCGACTGGATCTCGATGCCGTTGATGTTGAGGATGTCCAGGCCGCCAGCGATTTCCTGGAAGACGTTGTGGTTGCCTTCCAGCGCGTCGCGGCTCTGGTCCACGTAGGACAGCTTCACGGTCGGGCCGACCACGATCTCGCCGGTATCCGGCTTTTCCTGGCCGGTGATCATCTTGAACAGGGTCGACTTACCGGCACCGTTCGGGCCGATGATGCCGACGATGGCACCGGCCGGCACCAGGAAGCTCAGGTTGTCGAACAGCAGGCGGTCGCCGAACTTCTTCGAGACGTTCTTGAACTCCATCACCGCATTGCCCAGGCGCTCGCCCGGCGGGATGAAGATTTCGTTGGTCTCGTTGCGCTTCTGGTAATCGACCGACTGCAGTTCTTCCAGGCGGGCCAGACGGGCCTTGCCCTTGGTGCGGCCGCCCTTGGCGTTCTGGCGCGACCACTCCAGTTCCTTCTGGATCGCCTTCTGGCGGGCCTTTTCCTGGTTGTCTTCCTGCTTCAGGCGCTCATCCTTCTGGGTCAGCCAGTCGGTGTAGTTGCCCTTCCACGGAATGCCGCGGCCGCGGTCCAGTTCCAGGATCCACTCGGCGGCGTTGTCCAGGAAGTAGCGATCGTGGGTGACGGCCACCACGGTGCCGGTGTAGCGCGCCAGGAACTGTTCCAGCCATTCCACCGACTCGGCGTCGAGGTGGTTGGTCGGTTCGTCGAGCAGCAGCATGTCCGGCTTCTGCAGCAGCAGGCGGCACAGGGCCACGCGGCGCTTTTCACCACCTGACAGCTTGCCGACGATGGCATCCCACGGCGGCAGGCGCAGCGCGTCGGCGGCCACGTCCAGCTGGTTTTCCAGCGTGTGTGCGTCGCCAGCGGCCAGGATCGCCTCCAGGCGCTCCTGTTCCTTGGCCAGTGCGTCGAAGTCGGCGCCTTCCTCGGCGTAGGCGGCGTACACCGCTTCCAGCGCGGCCTGGGCCTGCAGCACTTCGCCCACGCCTTCCTCGACCGCTTCACGCACGGTCTTGGTCGGGTCCAGTTCCGGTTCCTGCGCCAGGTAACCGACCTTGATGCCCGGCTGCGGGCGGGCTTCGCCCTCGAAATCGGTGTCCACGCCGGCCATGATCTTCAGCACGGTGGACTTGCCGGCGCCGTTGAGGCCCAGCAGGCCGATCTTCGCGCCCGGGAAGAAGGACAGCGAGATGTCCTTGATGATCTGCCGCTTGGGCGGAACCACCTTGGACACGCGGTTCATGGTGTAGATGTATTGCGAGGACATGCGGTCTCCGTAGGCGCGGCCCTGCGCCCGGTCCGTCACGGGAAGATCCCGTTGCGGCAGCGGGCACAGACTGAAATGGAATACCGCCAATTATAGCCGGAACCGGTTCCGGGCCGCGCCCGGGAAGCGCCGCCGGGCTGGCCGTGGCCTGAATACTGGGTCACAGTCCTGCAACGGGAAGCGTTTCCAGCCGGAAACGGTTCAGATCGGTTGCGCAATATGGGCTCACCACCCACCCGAGCAGAGGTCTGACATGCGCATCAATCGAGTAATGGCCGGCGCCGTGGCCTCTGTGCTGGCGCTGGGCGCCGTGGCCCCGGCCTTCGCCGACAACGACCATCGCCGCGACCACGACCGCCGTGAGTGGCGGGAGGATCGCCGTGAGTGGCGCCAGGACCGCCGCGACTGGGAGCGCGACCGCCGCGAGGCCCGTCGCGACTGGGAACGCGACCGCCGCGACTGGCACCGCGACCATGACCGCTACTACCGCCCGGCACCGCCGCGCGTGGTCTATCGACCGGCCTACGGCCCGGGCTATGGCTGGAAGGTCGGCCACCGCTACCGCGACTACTACCGCGGCCCGATCTACGTGGTGAACGACTACCCGCGCTACAACCTGCGCCGCCCGCCCTACGGGCACCAGTGGATCCGCGATGACCGCGGCAACATGCTGCTGGTCGCCATCGCCACCGGCGTGATCGCCCAGTACGTGCTCAACAACCGCTGAGGCGCCAGCCACATCCACGCATGGCGAGGCACCACCGGTACGCCGGGGCGGCGCAGTCGAAACCATACGGGGCCGGATTCCTTCGGGGATGCCGGCCCCGTCTGTTTCGGCCCCAGCGGGCCGGTGCGGGGCTACAATCGGGGGCTGAGCCGTACCCCCTTTTCCCTGCCTGCTGGAGTACCCGATGTTCCCGCGTGACGTCCGCATCGAATCCTACGATCCCGAACTGGCCAAGGCCATCGCCGCTGAAACCCAGCGCCAGGAAGACCACGTCGAGCTGATCGCCAGCGAGAACTACACCAGCCCGGCGGTGATGGAGGCCCAGGGCAGCCAGCTGACCAACAAGTACGCCGAAGGCTACCCGGGCAAGCGTTACTACGGTGGCTGCGAATACGTGGACATCGCCGAGCAGCTTGCGATCGACCGCCTGAAGCAGCTGTTCGGCGCCGACTACGCCAACGTGCAGCCGCACAGCGGCTCGCAGGCCAACCAGGCCGTGTACTTCGCCCTGCTGCAGCCGGGTGACACCATCCTCGGCATGAGCCTGGCCCACGGCGGCCACCTCACCCACGGTGCCAAGGTCAACGCCTCGGGCAAGCTGTTCAACGCCGTGCAGTACGGCGTGAACGACCAGGGCCTGATCGATTACGACGAAGTCGAGCGCCTGGCCCTGGAACACAAGCCGAAGATGGTCGTGGCCGGCTTCTCGGCCTACTCGCAGGTGATCGACTGGGCGCGCTTCCGCGCCATCGCCGACAAGGTCGGTGCCTACCTGTTCGTGGACATGGCGCACGTTGCCGGTCTGGTGGCTGCGGGCGTCTACCCGAGCCCGCTGGAACACGCCCACGTGGTCACCTCCACCACCCACAAGACCCTGCGCGGTCCGCGTGGCGGCATCATCGTCGCCAAGGGCGCCGACGAAGACCTGGTCAAGAAGCTGCAGTCGATCGTGTTCCCGGGCATCCAGGGCGGCCCGCTGATGCACGTCATCGCCGGCAAGGCCGTGGCCTTCAAGGAAGCGCTGGAACCGGGCTTCAAGGCCTACCAGCAGCAGGTGGTGAAGAATGCCCAGGCGATGGCCAACACGCTGATCGCGCGCGGTTACAAGATCGTTTCCGGCGGCACCCAGAACCACCTCATGCTGGTCGACATGATCGGCAAGGACGTATCCGGCAAGGATGCGGAAGCCGCGCTCGGCAAGGCCCACATCACCGTCAACAAGAACTCGGTGCCGAACGACCCGCGTTCGCCGTTCGTCACCTCGGGCCTGCGCCTGGGCACCCCGGCGGTGACCACCCGTGGTTACGTCGAACAGGACTGCGTGGACCTGGCCAACTGGATCGCCGACGTGCTCGACGCGCCGAACGACGACGCTGTCATCGCCCGCGTGCGCGACGCCGTCAGCGCGCAGTGCCGCAAGTACCCGGTCTACGGCTGATCAGGGAGGGGGGGGCGGGTCCCTTCCCGCAGGGAAGGGCTCTGACCCCGCCATCAGAAATGCCGCGCATGGATGAGCGCCACCTCAAGTATCTGTACACCGCGCTGGCGGTGCTGTTTGGCCTGCCCAGCCTGGTGATGGGCGGCGCGGCGGCGACGATGCTGCTGCTGATGGGGCTGGGCCAGTTCGGTCACGGCACGCTGGCCTCGGTAACCGTGATGCCGCTGTGGGGCCTGGCCGGCATTGCCGGCTGCCTGGCCTGGTTGTGGCTCAGCGCGGGTTTTCTGCTGCAGGGGCGTGCCGGGCTGCACGTGCACCGCCTCTGGTGGTGGATGCTGCTGGCGGGCGGTGTCGCCGCCTTGCCCCCGCTGGGGCTGGCGCTGTGGTGGGGCATCGCCGTGCACGGCGAAGGCATCGGCGTGTTGCTGTTGGGCCCGTCGATGCTGGTGCCGGCTGCGATGCTCGTGTTGATCAAACGCCGCGCATGACGTGGCCCATGGAAGGACATCGAACGCATGGATGAGCGTCTGCACAAACGCTGGATGGCGATCGCCGGCCTGCTGGTGGGCCTGCCCACCGTGGCGGCGGGCGGCACGGGTGCAGTGCTGGGGCTGATGGTCGTATGGGACGGCAAGTACCTGACGGGCGACGAGCACAGGCTGTTGCTGCTGTGGTCGTCGGCCGGAATCCTGGGCGCGTTGTCCTGGTTGTGGCTGAGCGGCATGTTCCTGTGGCGCGGTGTCACCGGCCTGCGCCACTCCCCGGTTGTTGCCTGGGTAGGGCTGGGGGTGGGGGCGCTGGCCGCGTTGGGCGTCGTTGCCGCCACGCTGTACTTCACCTTCAAGCACGGGGAAATCTCTACATTGGCCTTCCTCGGCTTTGGCCCGCCGCTGCTGGTGATGGCCGCGCACCTGGTGTGGCTGCGCTGGGCACGCGCGGCCACGGCGGCGCCGGCACCTGGTTGAGCGCGCAGCGCTGACCGCGCTGGAGGCTCTGTTCGGCCGAAATGCAGGCACTTCCGCGCAGACAGCATTTGCTGCGGGGCCCTTTCTCAGGTACCTTTGCGACGCTGCCATGACCGTGGCAATAGGTACTTCCCTGAGCCAGGCGTTCCATGCATTGCCCCTTCTGCCAACATGCCGATACCCGGGTCATCGACTCGCGCGTCTCCGAAGACGGCGCGACGATCCGTCGTCGGCGTGAATGCGAAGCCTGCGGCGAGCGCTTCAGCACCATGGAAACGGTCGAGCTGAAGCTGCCGGCCATCGTCAAGAGCGATGGCACCCGTGAGGCGTTCGACCAGCGGAAGGTGCGAGCTGGCTTTGACCGCGCGCTGCAGAAGCGTGCGGTGGCCGAAGACAAGATCGAAGCGGCGGTACGCGCCGTGGTCCACCAGCTGCGCATCAGCGGCGAGCGCGAAGTGCCCTCGATCAAGGTCGGCGAGTTCGTCATGAACGAACTGCGCAAGCTCGACCATGTCGGCTACGTGCGCTTCGCTTCGGTCTACCGCAGCTTCGAGGACGTGGCCGATTTCCGCGAGGAGATCGAGAAGCTTGAGCGCGACCTGCCGTCCAGTACCGAACAGCTGCAACTGCTGGGCGATGTGATTGCCCTGACCAAGAAGAAGAAGGGCTGACCGCCTCTGCCTTGGTGGGTGCCAACCTTGGTTGGCACCGATGGCCGCATTCACTGGTGGGTGCCAACCGTTGGTTGGCACTGACGGCATGGATCAACACCGCAGCGTTACCATGGCCGCATGACCACTTCGTTCTCCGTCCTCGACCACCTGCACATGGCCAACGCGCTGCGCCTGGCCGAGCGTGCCGCCTACACCACCCGTCCCAACCCGATGGTCGGCTGCGTGATCGCCCATGGCGAACGCGTGGTCGGGCAGGGCTGGCACCAGCGCGCCGGCGGTCCGCACGCCGAAGTGTTCGCGCTGCGCCAGGCCGGCAGCGAGGCCCGCGGTGCCACTGCTTACGTCACCCTGGAGCCCTGCGCCCACTACGGGCGCACGCCGCCGTGTGCGCTGGCGCTGATCGAAGCAGGCGTGTCGCGCGTGGTCGCGGCGATGCGCGATCCGTTCCCGAAGGTTGATGGCGGTGGCTTTGATCTGCTGCGCAATGCCGGCATCGAGGTCGCCGAAGGACTGATGGCGGCGCAGGCGCGTGAGATCAACAAGGGTTTCCTGTCGCGCGTGGAGCGCAATCGACCGTGGCTGCGGGTGAAGCTGGCGGCGAGCCTCGATGGCCGCACCGCGATGGCCGATGGCAGCTCCAAGTGGATCACCGGCGCGGCCGCGCGCGAGGACGTGCAGCACTGGCGCGCGCGTGCCGGTGCGATCCTGACCGGTGCCGACACCGTACTCGCCGACGACCCGATGCTGACGGTGCGCCTGGCCGGCACCGAGGTGATGCCGCCACTGCGCGTGGTGCTCGACTCGCGCCTGCGTTCGCTCGAATGCAGTCGCGTGCGCGAGGGCGGGGCACCGACGCTGTACCTGCACGATGCGGCGGTGAGTGCGCCGGATGCTGCGGACGCAGAATTTGCCAGCGTGCCCAGCGCAGAGGGACGGTTGGATCTGGGCGCGGTGCTGGCGCTGCTGGCCGAGCGCGGCATCAACGAAGTGCATACCGAAGCCGGCGCGACACTTGCCGGTGCGCTGCTGCGCGGTGGCTGGGTGGACGAACTGCTGCTGTACCAGGCCCCCACGTTGCTGGGCGACAACGGCCGCCCGCTGCTGGCCGGTCTCGGCATCGATGCCATGGACCAGCAGCGTCGCCTGCGTGTGGTTGACCAGCGCCAGGTGGGAGACGACCTGCGGTTACTGCTGCGGGCGTAGTGTTCGGGTAGGTGCCGACCTTGGTCGGCACTTGGGACTTTATTCCGCATCCAGCTCCATATCTGCAAAGGGATCCACCCGTTCCGCCGGTAGTGCCGAGTACAGCACTGATGTCAGGGATCTCAGGTTGTAGGAGTCGGGGAAGTAACCAGTATCAGGATCTCCAGTCAGCACCGTCTCACCAGTCATCGTGCGCTTCTCGCCGCTTTTGAGCATTGCCGCCCATGTGCGGAAGGCATACTTCGTGCTTTTGCGCATCTTTCTCAGAATGGCCGCATCCGTCACCTCACCGCTCTCAGTATTGAAAGCCGGCACCTTGCAGCTGAACTGCACGATGATTTCCGTGACTCTCTCCTTTTCCTTCACATACTGCGAAGCCGCTCGTGTCCCCGTTGCTTTGCATTGGGCGCCTGCATAAGCGTCGGTCATCAACGTGCCGTACTCATGAGCGGACTTGGCAGAAAAGAGTTTGTACTGAACCAGTCCGTCTACCATTTCCTCGACAAGCGCCGGAGCCAACTGATGAAGATGCGCTACCGATTCTGCCTCGTGGTGATTGATGTCCACCATTGAGCGATGCAGCTTTGCACTCGCATCGGCGTCACTCTCCAGCACCGCCTTGGCGAAAAGATCGAATGCTTGCTCGGGGCTCATCTCCGGATTGGCCGATGCATTTCCGGAAAGCGCGAAGTAAAGAACGAGGGTAAGGCTTAGTGTTCGCATGATCATCCTGACAGTAGGAAAAGAAACGCAAGTGGTTGTCGCGCTGATAAGATTCATTGGCCCATAGCTGCGAGCCGGACGCTTCTCATGGCTGGAGTTGCGGCCTGTCGTGGCCGGCCAGCATCACCATTGGCATCGTGGACTGGATCAGTGGACCAAGCAGGGCTTGGACGTCGACGAAAAAGTAGTTGCCGTTTGCATCGGCGGTGAGAGCGACGGTATCGGTAATCGTGCGTCGGGGCAGGCCAGGTACCGTAGTCGTGATCAATCGATAGGCGAACGATGGATCCGCCATCATTCTGCTGATGACTTCGCCGGTCAGTGCAGGCGTTGCCGCACTCCAATCCGGAACCTGGCAGCTGAAGGACAGCTGCACCTCCTGGAAGGCCTGATTGCTGTGGCCCATTGGAACTGATGAGATCGCGCGGCAGCGGCTGCGAAGATAGGTCGATCTGAGCACCTCGCCAAGCTGTTCAGCGAACTCGGCCGGCACATCGTCTTCGATCTCGCCCTTCGCAAGCGCGTCGACCATTTCCGGCACGAGGCGCGCGGCCTTGATCGCAATGGGGGCGTCGCTATGTTTGGCGGCGCGCATGGCGCGAGAGAGCGTTTCACCTGCTTGGGCATCACTTTCCAGCAATGCCTGGGCGAACAGGTCAAATGCTTGCTCTGGCGTGAGTTTCCCGGACGACGATGCATGCGTGGCGATGGGAAAGCAGAACAGGAAAAGCAGGCAGACTCGTCGCATTGGCGCGTTCCATTGGAAGAATCGTCAGCCTCGCGTCAAACTCTCTCAGACTCCATGCAACTATTCTGAAAAGATTCGCCCGCTGCTGGCCGGTCTCGGCATCGATGCATGGACCAGCAGCGTCACCTGCGCGTGATTGACCAGCGCCAGGTCGGCGAGGACATCAGGCTGCTGCTGCGCCCATGAAGGACTAACGCAGAGTAGGGGCTACGCCCTTGGCGTCAGGCCTCTTCGTCGTCTTCTTCGCCGACGGGGCACTGGCCCTTCCACTGCTGCTTCCACAGCACATGCAGGTTGCGGCAGTACGCGCCCAGCGCCTCGCCCGGCAGTTGCCTAGCCTTCAACCGCAGCTGGTGCCGCGTGAAACCGTCGTCGTACTCATGGGGCAGTACCAGCACGGCACACTGGTCGTGATACATCAGGAACGCGTGGCAGTCGTCGTCTTCGCTCATCCACGCATCCAGGTGCCTGTCGCTCAGCTGGGTCGACTCGAAGGCGACCGAGGGTTGGACGACGAAAATCCTGGTGGCTTTGAACCTGGACGCTTCGGCCTGCCAGCACACCATCAGCGCCAGCACCATGATCGCGATCGATGTCATGCGGTGTTTCATGCGGTTGCCCCGGTGGAAGAGGGCAACAGCATTGACCACGCAGGCGACACAGGGCCATGCAACGGTTCTGAAAATGCAGTTGCCCTTGCCGTCGGCAACGCTGAGCCGAGCGTAGGCTCGGCGTTACATCGCGCATACGCGCACGCGTCGGTCCACATCATCTATGTCATGACCCGCGGAACCGGACCGATTTGGCCATGGTCTCAACCGCGTCTTCCACTTCTTTGGAACTGTCTGCCGGCAGAATGGCAACCAAACGAACGAAACGCTCACCTGGCCATAGGGCGAGATAGTGGCGGTAGTGGCGTCCGTCAGGCGTTACACCGTCAACCCGGTGCCCGGTGATACCGCCGAACGGCAGGTTCTCTCTTGAGACAATCGTTCCGCGCTGAATCCTGACGGTCTCCGCAATCAACTGATCGGACACCTTCTCTGGATCGTCAGAGGCAAAGGGGAGAGAAAGCTGCGACGCGACGATTACCAGGGGCTGCAGACCATCTGGATCAGTGTCCAGTTCACCGGCCGTAAGTGCCACGGCTGACCCGGACAGGGTGTTTAGGAGGCGGAAAGGGGACGCCGGCTCAACGCTGAAAGGCATCGCGGCGATCTTCTGCTCAAGCGTGGCCTGCGGACGCAGTGTTACGGTCGCCAAGGCCTGCATCGCCTGCCTGTGCGTCAGTGCGTGGTCACGCGGGGCTTGAACCGTGATCATGACGGTGGGGGAGCCGCTGAAAAGCGCCATCCATTTTTCGAAGGTGTAACCGTGCGCGACCTGGCTGCCGATGACCACCGGGATCGTCCGCCCCTCGACGCTGAGCGATTCCAGGCGATCGACCTGCACGCCTTGGCTGGCGAAGCGGCGACGCGCGGCGGGCTCATCCACGAATAGTCCGCCGACTGTGCTGCCGGCCTCGGCGGGCAGCTCGGCGACCAGGATGCTGGCACGGCCGTCATCACTGACAAACCCGGAGAAGTTGGGGGCGGGGGCGAACCCGGGAGGCGGCGACAGGCTGACGACGGAGCCGGGCACGGCCATTGACGGCTGCGACGCCTGTGAGCAACCTGCGAGCAGCAAGGCCTGCAGGAGAAGCAGAGCCGCGCGTACGAGAATGCGAAAGTGGGTGAGCATCTGGAAAGCCTCTTATTCTGTCCGGACTCGATGAGAGTCTTCCTGGCTGATCGGGCCTTCCCACACGGCACGGTTCCGATCGTGGGTGCCCCTGCAATACGCTTCGGCCAGGCTGGGTCCAAGTGATCGTACTTTCTCGGCCACGATGTCCTGCAAGGTCGTGCCCTGCTGCAGCGGGCTATCGGGGTCATAGCGCTCGGCGAAGCTCAGCTGTGCGTCCAACACCAGGTCACAGGCGGGGATGCCGGAATAGGCAATGACCGGCTCTGCCTGGATACGCTCTTCCCATTGCGGCATGGGCATCAACTGGTCAGCAAGGTCCTTTGCGTTGATCATCATGTCCGTGCTGATCCAAGGACCATTCTCGTCGGCACGATAAAACTCCGCTTTCATGGAGTGGCTGATGCTTGGCGCGCTGTGCAGAGCCGCTGCGTACTTTTCCAAGAACATCTTCCATTCCCGCTTGGCCGCATCCAGGTCTACCGAGCGAGCTTGGCTCTCGCGATAGGCCACAAAGGCATCCGAGAGATCGGGTAGTGAACACTCATACTCGACGATGCCTCGCCCGGAGGAGGCATTTTCCTCGACGTTTGTGGCGTGGCATGCCAACTTCTTGAGTCGTGCGGTTATGGCGCTGGCCACTGGCTCTTCAGACGCCATGGCTACGTATCTGATCACAGCAAGGTTGTCGAAACCTTCTCGGATGGCGGGGCGGTCGCCGGGGGGCGCATTGAGAAAGCTGGCAAGCAGATGGGCCTTCGCCTCCTCGTCACCTTGGGTTGTGACACGCAAATACGTTTCGAAAGTATCTTTCAGTGACAGGGGGCAGGCTTCGGCAACAGTGGCCGTAAGGGAGAGGCTCATCAGCACAACCAGGGTCGGCTTCACCATGGAGAGGTACGCTCTGGCAAGGAATCTGGATAGCCTCGCAGGTATGGGATGTATGCGGCCATGCAACTTGTCTGAAAGTCACGTATTGCTCTCGTGGCAAAAACGTCGGGGGAATTTGAAACTTTCCTCATAGCCGCCTTCGTGACGCGAATGCACAGTACTGGGTTCCCCAGAGCGGTGATCATCGTGGCGCAATCTTTCCGGAACCGTATGCTTCCAGCGCTCCTCGCGCTTGGGATGGTTGTATCGCCTGCCGCCTTCGCAGATGGCGATGATCCCGCTGCCGTGCGTGCCATCACAAGCGTGCAGGCCCTGCATGATCTGGCCGCCGTCATCGAGTGTCGGGCTCCCACCTCGGTGCGCGAGCCGCTGTCGCGAAATGTGTGGGATGTCGTGCTGGGTGATGGCAAGCGTGCCAAGCCGCCATTCGATGCGTGGACCGTTGTCAAACAGCCCAATTCCTATCTGCATGAGGTCGAGCTGCCTAATCCGATCACTGTATTCGGCACCGGACCCAACGCATTGCAGTGCTTTCGGAAGGGACGATGGCCATCCTGGATGATGTCTCCTTTGAGACGATATCCAAGCAGCTGGATATGAGGCCGCTGCATGCAACGGCCGTGCCTCACATCCATGTGCGGAACCTGTCCTTGCGCAATGTCAGCGAAATCGGCTTTTCGGTTCGTTCACTTACGGCGTCGCGCGTCTCCACCCACCCCGACTCTGTACTGGTGGGGTGCGAGGAGCGCTACGACACGCGGATGGAGCAGCTGCGCAGGCGCGGAAAGGAGCCGGATACCTATCTGGCGCCAAGCGTCGATGTCGTCAAGGAGCTGGATGAGGTGCTGACCTGCAACGCCGACGCATTGCGTAATTACACGGCCGATTGGGCGGTGACCATGTCGGCACACACCACTGATGCGCGTTTCAAAGGCTGGAAGGATGGAGAAGATGAAGAGGGCAATCGCTGGTGGGTGCCGCCGGCACCGATCATGATCGCCGGCAGGCCCGCTTCACGCTTGGTCAAGGTGGGTCAGACCTTGTACGCAGAGCTGGACGGGGATATCGCCGAAACGCTGGCCGAAGAATGGCTTCTGCCACCCTACGATGGCTGGAGCGACGCTGCTTTCGTAGGCTTCTACGATACCGACACGGCGGCCGATGGCTGGCTGGAAGATCGCGCGCGCATCGTACGTGCGTGGTCGCCCGGCAAGACCCTGCACGGCTGCGAGTACCAGCAGAATCGTCCGGAGTTTGGTGAACATCCGGACGACGATGACGATGAATGACGGCAGCGTGGTGTCGCCGGGCATGGCCCGGCGCTACCGACTACCCGCTTACGCGCACTCGTCGGTCCACATCATCTCGGCGATCGGGCGCAGTGCCTTGCACTCCTGCGTCATCTCATCGGTCGACTTCACCTGTGCTTTGGCCTTCAGTTCCTCGGCCATTGCGCCCACGCCGCTGATCTGGTCGGGTGCGATCTTCGCCACGCAGGCGCGGTGCTGCTGCAGCAGCAGGTCGCAGCCGGGTACGCCGGTCACTTTCGGCGCGTTGGCTGCCTGCGCGTCCTGCATCCAGTCCTCGAACGGTGCCAGCGCACCAGCCACGGTGCCCACCAGGTCATCGAAGTTGCCGCTGTACCAGTAACCGTTGTCCTTGGCCGGGTACAGGGTGAAGGTGCCGCTGACCGGCACGCGCGCGCCACTCTGCAGTGCCTGGGCATAGGCATCGGTGAACTGCTTGCGCGAGGCCGGGCTGGCATCGTCGGCCAGGCTGGCGGCGAACAGCGGGCGGACCTTGCCCAGGTCCGGCAGCTGGCAGCTGTAGGTGATGCGCGCCAGCTTCTGGTCTTCAACGTATTCGTTGTCTTCGATCACGCCTTTGGTCGCGCGGCACTTCGAATCACGCAGCGCCTTGGCATACAGCGCTTCGGTGGCCGCAGCGTCGACCTTGGCGCCGGTGCTGGCCAGTACGGTCTGCCAGGGTTCGGCCAATGCCTTGGCCAGCGCACCCGGGTTGGGGGTCACGGCATCCTGGCCCTCGAACGCCGGCTTCAGTGCGTCGTTGAGCGTGCGCGTGGCGGCTGCGTCGTCTTCCAGCAGCACGCGTGCATACAGGTCGAAGGCCTGCTCGGGCGTCAGTTGGGCCGGTGCAGCGCTGGCAATCAGCGGGGCGCACAGCAGCACGCTGGCCAGAAGGGTACGGGCGGGAGTCTTCATGACGGTGTTTTCCTGTTCCAGAGGCGCGCAAGCCTAGCGCATCTGCCCACACTTTCGATGGCACGGTGCAGCCAGGTGACGGTGTGCAGTGGACAAAAAACGGGCCCCTTGCGGGGCCCGTTCGATCGCACGACGAGGAGCGATCGTTGGATCAGAAGCTGGCGCGGACGCCGGCCGAGTACTGGGTGACATCGCGGTAGCCGGAGATCTCGCCCACCAGACCCCAGGTCTTGGTGAAGTTGATCTGGCCACCCAGGGTGCCGACCCAGGTGCCCTTGAAGTTGTTGCCGCCGTCCATGTAGCCGGTCTTGACCCAGGCTTCGGTCATGCGCGACGGCTTGCCACGCAGGCCCACGGTGACGCGGCCCAGGTTGGTGTGGTCCTTGTTGCGCAGGCGGCCGTAGAAATCGGAGTTGACGGTGATTTCGGCCTGCTGGCGGACCCAGGCGGCGTCAGCGGTGAAGTCGACGCGGTCGGTCCACGGCATGTGGTAGCCGATGCCCAGCTCCGGCTGGTTCAGCTTCAGCTTGTAGGAGCCGTAGTCGTAGTTGTACGACTTGCTGGCGTAGGTCCAGCCACCGAACACATGGACCTGTTCGGACAGGGCGACCGAGCCACGCAGATAGCCGCCGTCGACCTTCGGGTCATCCAGCAGGTCGTCGTTGGTCTTGACCTGCGTCCAGCCGCCTTCGACGTAGGTGTAGCTCAGGGCGTCGGCCGAAGCCGAGAACGGGGCGGCGGCCAGCAGGGCGGCCACGATCAGGATCTTGCGCATGGGAATTCCTGTGAATTTCAGTCCATTGGCGGGCCGACCCTCCGGGCAGCCCGTGGCGACCTCATGTCGTCCGGTGAGCGATTTTAATGAAAGTTTTACAAAATGCGAGCGACGGCCGTCACAGGCTGCGAGGGGGTGCCGGCCCCGTTCAGCCCAGGCTGGTACACTACGCGGGCCGGTTCGCCGGTATACAAACGTCTTCAGGGCGGGGTGCAATTCCCCACCGGCGGTAGGTGCGCAAGCACAAGCCCGCGAGCGCCCCGGCCCACGGCCGGGGGTCAGCAGATCCGGTCCAATGCCGGAGCCGACGGTCATAGTCCGGATGAAAGAAGACGGTGCCACAGGGCTTATGCCCTGCGTGCGCCTGTTTGCCTTGCGGCGTTTTTCGCTCACTTTTCGCGGAGAACGTTACGTGTTCACTGGAATCATCGAAGGCGTCGGCCGTCTGGCCGCACGCGAATCCATCGGCGGCGATGTCCGCTTCACCTTCAATGTCGGGAATCTGCCGTTCGACAGCGTGCAGATGGGCGAGAGCATTGCCATCAACGGCGTCTGCCTCACCGTCATCGCATTCGACGCCAGCAGCTTCCAGGCCGATGCCTCCACCGAGACCCTGGGCCTGACCACGCTGGGTCAGCTGGGCGAAGGGGCGGTCATCAACCTGGAGCGCGCCATGCGCCCGACCGACCGCCTGGGCGGCCATCTGGTCAGCGGCCACGTCGACGGCCTTGGCCTGGTGGTGTCCATCCACGAAGACGCGCGTGCCCAGCGTTGGCGTTTCGCCGCGCCGGCCTCGCTGCGCCGCTACATCGCCAAGAAGGGCTCGATCTGCGTGGACGGCGTCAGCCTCACCGTCAACGAAGTGGACGATGAAGGTTTTGAAGTCGCCCTGATCCCGCACACGGTCGCCAACACCGCCTTCTCCGCCGCAGGCGTGGGCAGCGCGGTCAATCTTGAAATCGATCTGGTCGCCCGTTACGTGGAGCGGCTGATCAGTGTGCCGGCCAACGGTCAGTACCCACAGGGAGATGTCGCATGAATTTCGCCCCGATTCCGGACATCCTGGAAGACATCCGCCTGGGCCGTATGGTCGTCATCGTCGATGACGAAGACCGCGAGAACGAAGGCGACCTGATCATGGCCGCCGAGCTGGTCAAACCGTCGGACATCAACTTCATGGTCACCCACGGCCGTGGCCTGGTGTGCCTGCCGCTGACCCGCACCCGTGCCGCCGACCTCGGCCTAGCGCCGATGGTGCAGGCCAATACCGCGCAGTTCCAGACCAACTTCACGGTCAGCATCGAGGCCGCCGAGGGCGTCACCACTGGCATTTCGGCGCATGACCGCGCCCACACCATCCGCACCGCGGTGAAGCCCAACGCCAAGCCGTCGGACCTGCACCAGCCAGGCCACATCTTCCCGCTGATCGCCCAGCCGGGCGGCGTGCTGACCCGTGCCGGCCACACCGAAGCCGGCGTGGACCTGGCCATGCTGGCCGGGCTGGAACCGGCCGGCGTGCTGGTGGAGATCCTGAACCCGGATGGCAGCATGGCGCGCCGCCCGGAACTGGAAGTGTTCGCCCGCGAGCACGGCCTGAAGATGGGCTCCATCGCCGATCTGATCGCCTACCGCCTGGCCACCGAAAAGACCGTGGAACGTGTGGATGAGCGCGAGATCGAGACCGAGTTCGGCCCGTTCAAGCTGGTGACCTACCGTGACCGCATCGCCCACGACCTGCATTTCGCCCTGGTCCGCGGCACCCCGGATGCGGACACCCCGACCCTGGTGCGCGTGCAGGTGGAAAACCCACTGGCCGACCTGCTGCACTGGCGCCGCGATGACTTCGGCGTGGCCGCCACCGATGCCCTGCGCGCGATCAATGCCGAAGGCGCCGGCGTGATGGTGGTGCTGTCGGCCCCGCGCGATGGCGAAGCCCTGCTGGCCCGCCTGCGCCAGCAGCCGGCACCGGTGGTGCCGGGCAAGGACAAGGACGTGGGCCAGTGGCGTCGCAATGGTGCCGGTGCGCAGATCCTGTCCGACCTGGGCCTGGGCAAGCTGCGCGTGCTGGGCACCCCGCGCCGCCAGGTCGGCCTGGCCGGTTACGGCCTGGAAGTGGTGGAGACGGTGGGCTGCTGAGGCCCGCGCCCCGGCCATGACACCCTTGTAGAGCCGAGCCATGCTCGGCTTACGCGCGCAGCGCGGGGGTGTCCAGTCCGGCGGCAGAGAGCAGCCGAGCATGGCTCGGCTCTACAGAAGGCCCCTTGGAGGCCCCCGCCAACCACGGCCGGGGCCCATCCACGCTAGAATTACCCCCTTATCGAGTCCCCCAAGCCGCATATGAGCCACTTCGAAGGCGATCTTCGCACTCCCGAATCGGCGCGCTTCGCCATCCTGGCCAGCCGCTGGAATGCCCGCATCACCGACACGCTGGTCGCTGGCGCCCGCCAGAGCCTGGCCGGCAACGGCATCACCGAAGCCAACATCGACGTGATCCGCGTGCCGGGTGCCTGGGAACTGCCGCTGGTGGCCGCGCGCCTGGCCGCCGCCCATGAACACGCCGCCATCCTCACCCTGGGCTGCGTGATCCGTGGCGATACCCGTCACTACGAACACGTGGCCGACCGCTGCGCTGAAGGCCTGATGCGCGTGCAGCTGGACTTCGGCGTGCCGGTGCTGAACGGCGTGCTGGCGGTGGAACGCGTTGAAGACGCCGAGGCCCGCGCAGGCGGCAGCCACGGCAACAAGGGCGAGGAAGTCGCACTCGCCGCATTGGAAATGGTCAATCTTCTGGAGCAGCTGCCATGAACAAGAACACCCAGGGCAAGCCCTCCGGTAAACCCGTCCGCCGCGATGGCGTCGATCCGGTGCTGCGCTCGCGCGCCCGCCGTCGTGCCGTGCAGGCCATCTATGCCTGGCAGATCTCCGGCGGCAACGCCCAGTCGCTGATCGCCCAGTTCGCCCACGAGCAGGCCCGCGAAATCGCCGACCTGGCGTACTTCGAGGCGCTGCTGCACGGCGTGCTCGACAACCGCCGCGACATCGACGAAGCGCTCGGCCCGTACCTGGACCGTGGCATCGAAGAAGTGGACGCGATCGAACGCGCGGTGCTGCGCCTGGCCGCCTACGAGCTGCGCTACCGCCTGGACGTGCCGTACCGCGTGGTGATCAACGAAGCCATCGAATCGGCCAAGCGCTTCGGTTCCGAGCACGGCCACACCTACGTCAACGGCGTGCTGGATCGTGCCGCCGTGGAATGGCGCAAGGTCGAATCGGGTCACTGACCCCCTGCGTCCCGCATCGTTCATTGAACGGCGCGGGAATCTGCTTCGGTAGAGTCGACTGTCAGTCGACTGCCTTTCGATCAGCAGTCGTAGTGTCGGACGGGAGAGCAGTCGACTGACAGTCGACTCTACCCCCCCAGCCGGTTCACCTGGTCGGCATCCGCGCCCGCCGCCCATCCATGCAACCCGCCGGAACGCCCCATGTCCCTGGCCGAATTCGCCCTCATCGACCGCATCCGCGCCCGTACCCTCGAGCGCGACGACATCCTGCTCGGCATCGGCGATGACGCCGCGCTGCTGCAGCCGCGTGCCAATGAACAACTGGTGGTTACCGCCGACACGCTCAACAGCGGCGTGCACTTCCCGGTGGAAACCCCGGCCTTCGACATCGGCTGGAAGACCCTGGCGGTCAACCTGTCGGACCTGGCCGCGATGGGCGCGCGCCCGGCGTGGTGCACGTTGGCGTTGTCGCTGCCGGAAGCCACCGAAGACTGGATCGAGGCTTTCGCCGATGGCTTCTTCGCCCTGGCCGACCAGCACGACATCGCGCTGATCGGTGGCGACACCACGCGTGGCCCGCTGTCGCTGTCGGTGACCGCAATGGGCCAGGTCGGGCGTGGCCAGGCACTGCGCCGCGACCGCGCACAGGTGGGCGACGACCTCTGGGTGAGTGGCACGCTGGGCGATGCCGCCGGTGCGCTGCGCCTGTGGCAGCAGGGGGCGCTGAGCGTAACCACTGCCACCCTACTGGCCGACTACGAGAGCCTGCGCCTGCGCCTGCTGCGACCGACGCCACGCGTGACCCTCGGCCTGCGCCTGCGTGCCTTCGCGCACGCGGCCGTGGATGTCTCCGACGGCCTGCTGGCCGATCTGGGCCATATCGCCACGCGCAGCAACGTGGCCGCGCATGTGGATGCCGATTCGCTGCCGATCTCGCACGCGCTGCGTGAGCTGCTCGGCCGCGACGGTGCACGCGACTGCGCACTGCGCGGTGGCGACGACTACGAACTGTGCTTCACCGCCGCCGCCGACCAGCGCGACGCGCTGCACTACCTGGCCGAATCGCTGGACGTACCGCTTACCCGCATCGGTCGTATTGCCGAAGGGCAGGGCGTACACGTGGATGGCGAAGCCGCCGACGGCGGATACCAGCACTTCGCGTAGCCGCAGCGTTACTGCTCTGGTGGGTGCCAACCTTGGTTGGCACGAAACCGTGTCGACCAAGGTCGACACCTACCGAGACGGAGGCACATCGGCATTGCTGTGGTGGGTGCCAACCTTGGTTGGCACGCATGTGTCAGCCGCCCGTGCCCACACAGTGGCGGAGGCACATCGGCATTGCTGTGGTAGGTGCCAACCTTGGTTGGCACGAATGTGTCAGCCGCCCGCGCCCACACAGTGGCGGAGGCACCTCGGCATTGCTCTGGTAGGTGCCAACCTTGGTTGGCACGAACGTATCAGCCGCCCGTGGCAACACCGTGTCGACCAAGGTCGACACCTACCCAAGCGGGGAGGTTACACGTGCGGAACCGGCGCGCCGAAGCGGTTGTCGCCCGGCGTGCTGGGCAGCAGCATGAACACCAGCACGGCCAGGCCGGCAATCGGCACGAGCCCCAGCAACAACCACCAGCCCGAACGATCGGTATCGTGCAGCCGGCGCATGGTCACCGCGATCAGTGGCAGCGCCAGTGCCAGCCATACCACCAGCATCAGCCCGGACGAAACCAGCGCCAGCGATGTGGAGTTGATGTACCCGGCGATGAAGCCCAGCACGTTCAACGGAATGGTGAATATCAACATGAACAACTGGAACCACCAGTACTCACTGCGGCTGGCGCGCCCACTGAACTGCGTATAGCGCTTCAGCGGAACCATCATCTTGTGCATCGGTACACTCCCTGAAAAGAAGTGCGAACTATCCGTGCCAGCGTGACGGTGGGCCATCAGATTTGTTGTAATCGCGAGCCGCGCAGTTTGGAACTGAGCGCTCTTCCGCAGTTCAGAACGCGAGCTGCTCAAGTCGCGTGCAACTGCACATCCACATACTCTGCCAGCCCACGGCAGGCCAGCAGCAGCCCTTCGCGCACGTCGTCGCCTACCTGCTGATCATCATCGCCGTCCACGCGCACGCGTTCGGTGGCATGCAGCAGTTCCAGCAGCAACGTCAGGCCGGCATTGGCCCGGTCCGCACGTGCCATCGCCATGCATTGTCCTGATGTACGGCCCTTGTCTGGCCAGGGCTGGCCGTCGGCGGCCTCCACGTGGCGGATGCGCTGCAGGCACGCCAGCAGGGTGTTGCTGGTGGGGACAGTGCTGCCGCGCGTGGCACTGAGCGTGGTTTCCAGTGCGCGGGCGATGGTCTCGGGCAGCTGGTTGGCAGCTTCACCGAGGGTGGCGAACAGGGAGGGGTAGTGCGCAGCAGTCATGGCGGCATCCTTGTGCAGGAAACAAGGGGCCACCCCGCTTAACAGCGAGGGTGGCGGACGGTGCGTGGTTGCAATACCGGTGACCGATGTAGAAACGCCGGCGGGCACGAGGCCCCCGCGCACCGTCCGCCATGTAGGCAGAGACGGAATGCCTGCCGACGCCGCCCGGGCACAGGGGAAGGAGGCGACGCCGGCAGGCAAGCGTAAACAACATCGATCAAACGGGATTGCAAGCCCGTGCCACCCGTTGTCGGTGGCGCCACATGATTTGCATGAAGCGCCCATGCTGCCAATGAGAATTGTTGGAAATGTCGAAAGCGTTGCAATCTCGTAGTTGGCAGGCAGCAGAGGGCGCTGCCTGCCGAATGCGACATCCTTTGTAGAGTCGAGTCATGCTCGACTTGTTATCGGCGACATCCGAGAAAAGCCAGTCGAGCATGGCTCGACTCTACAAAGACGTCGCGTCGCGCAGAAAAAAAACGGCGCCGGAATCATCCGGCGCCGTCCTTTCAATTACCTCACCAGTTGTACGACATACTCAGATTGGCCGTCGCTTCGCGGTACCCATGGTCACCACGCATCACGCCGAAGCCGCCCCAAGCACTCAGGCCGGAACGGAAGTCCACACGCGCACCGGCATTCAGCTCGTAGCGGTTGCGCGGCACGCTGGCCTTCAGTGCTTCATCATCAAATGCCATGCCGTTGCTGGCGCCGTCGCGGTACCAGTTGGCCACCACATACGGGCTGACCGATGCACCGGCGGCACTGCGGCCCTCGCCCTGCAGGCGCAGGCCCACGCGGCCGGACAGACCGCTGTCGCCCAAGCTGCGCACCACGGTGCCGTTGGTTTCCTCGTGGCGGTCGGTGTTGGCGTCGGTGTAGACCAGCTGCAGTTCCGGCTGCAGGCTCAGCGCGGTGCTGCCGATCCGGCCGATGCCGATGCGGTAGCCGGCTTCCAGCGAGCTCTGCCAGATATCCGAGTCGTAGCGTTCCTCGGCCAGGCCTTCGCCCTGCACGCGGTTGCGGAACTGGCCGCGCTGCACGCTGGCATCCACATACAGTGCATCAGTACTCCAGTTGCCGTACACGCCCAGCGCGCCGCCGTTGAGCTTGCCGCGTGCGCTGTAGCCGGTCAGCTGCGAACGCGAGGTGGCATCGGACCTGGCCAGCGTGCCCATCACACCCACGCGGCCCTGGCCGTTGTCGAACACGCCGATGTCCGCACCCAGCTGCAGGCGCGAGCGGTCCACGCGCAGGTCCAGCTGGTCTTCCACGGCAGACAGCTTGCTCTGCGCACCGTCCACGCGGGCCCAGCCACGTACGCCATCAACGGCGGAGGTGTTGCCGCCCTGGCGGTCGCGCCAGCCGTGGCGCAGCAGCTGGTCCATCGCAAACTGGTTGGCCAGGTAGGCGCCGGCTTCCGGGCGCAGCACTGGCGTCGGGTCAACCGGATCGACCGGGTCCACCGGATCGACCGGCTTACACTCCGGCAGCGTCGGATCAATCACACACGGATCCGGTGCCCCGGCAAGTTCCGAGCGCAGGTACCAGCCGCCGTTGGTCGCGTCCTTGAACAGGAAGTACTCGTACTGCCCGCCCACTGCACGGCCCTGCAGGTCGAACTGCGCATTGGACGCGCCGCCCACGCGGATCAGCTCGATGCCCTTGTCAGTCTTGGCGCCCGCGCCCCCGGCATTGAGCACCCGCACGTTGGCCTGGCCGTTGGCGTCGCCCTTGATGATCAGCGTGTCGGTGGCCGAGCTGTCGTCACCCAGCTGGGTGTTGAACAGCAGGGTGCCACCGGCGCCGTCGAAGGTATCCACAGTGAGCGTGTTGAAGGTGCTGCCATTGCCGAGTGCCACGGTGCCGGTGTTGCCCAGCGCCAGGTGGCCGACATTGCTGTCGCCGGTCATCAGCCAGGTGCTGTCGCTGTCGATGCTGGCGGAGGAGACGTTGATGAAGCGGCCGTCGATCCGCGCCTTGTTGCGCAGGACGACAATGACGTTGGCGTTGGCAATGCTGGCCGGATCGAGTGCAACGTCACCACGCAGCCGCGAATCATCCACATTGAAGTTCACGTCTGTGCGACGTACGGCGCCCACTTCGCGGCCCACGTACAACACATGGCCATCGCCACCGCCGAGTTGGGCGCCATTGACCACGTTGATGTCATAGGTGCTTTCCGAGCCAGGATACACCTGGATCGCTGCACCTTTGCTGCCGATCACCACAGAATTGTCGATGGTCAGGGCGATGCGCTGTGCGGGGTTCGATTCGGCCCACAACAGGGCGCCCACGTTTTCCCCCCTCACCTGCGAGCCATTGACGATATCCATGCTGCCCGCCATCAGGCGCACGCCCAGGCCGCTGGATCGAACGTTGCCCCCGGGCAGTGCTTCCACGTCGATCATGGTCGAATCGATCAGGGCATAGGCATCCTTTGTCGGCCAACTGGAACTGCCGCTGGAGATATCAACGCCGATCGTCTTCTGGGAACCAGGCGAAACACCGGCAGTGGAAACCAGGATTGAGCTGCCATAGATGCGAGCAGAGGTTGCGCCCGGTTCAAGATGGATGCCGCCAACGAAGCCGGAATCACGTGCGGTCAGTGAGGCCGCTCCCTGCAGCCATACCGCGCGTTCGGCATTGCCCGTGGCGTCGACGGTGCTCTGTTCGAGCACCAGAACCGAGGAATCGTTCGCGGCGAGCGTCTTGGTGCGTGCATTCCTGGCGGTCAGGCTCGAGCCGTTGATCAGCGTCCAGTCTTCGTACGGGGCGGTGCCGTCGATCTCGGCGGTTTGCCCGTCCAGATCGCCGGCCAGGACCGTGGCTGCCGGCAGCATCGCCAAGGCAAGCATCAAGCCGCGCGTGAGCGGGCGCAGTGGCAGGGAATAGGGATGAAGGTTCATGGTCTTGTCCTTAGCGGAGGGAGGCAACGGACACGCCGCGACAACCGGGAACCCCTGTTCAGCGATGCGACGTATACGCCGGCAACATGTGAAATTTTTGTGAACAATGAGGTCGATTGCGAATGCGGGTGCCCTTAACGGCCTGCAGTGTCCCGATCCTCTGGCTCCGTTCCCATGCAATTTGTTGCAAAGCCTGGTTGACCCCGTGAGCGGGTTCAGGTGGCGGACACGGCTGTGACAGACGGTCGCACCCTGGAATGCAACGCATTCGATGGTGAGGGTGCGGGCCCGGCGTCGAGCATGGCCGCCTGTTCCCATTGAGACCTGCCATGCAACAGTTGCCCCTTCATCGCCATACCCTGGCAATTGCCCTCGCTGCCGTTCTGCTGGCAGCTGCGTCTCCCGTCGTTGCACAGCAGGTGGTGGCGGATGGCGATGACCAGACGCCGCCCGCTGGCGAGTACGCCACGACCGAGCCGGTAGAGCCGGGTAATCCGGCTGGCTACGCCTTCCATGCCATCAATGCAGGCACCATCGTTCCCGCAGGTGAGGTCAATCTTCGCACCGAGGGTATGTATGCTGCCGCCGCGCGTGCCGAAGGCACGGGGAGCCGTGTCGAGCTCCAGCAAGGGAGTGTGACCACCACCGGCTATGGTGCTGCAGGTCTCTCCGCCGCCAATGACGGGCTGGTGCAGGCCACCGGTACGCGTATGCAGACCTTTGGCACGGCATCCAATGGCGCCGAGGCAATGGGTGGCCAGCTGGTACTGGATCAGGTTCATATCACCACGCACGCGGCGCTGTCACACGGTGTCTCGGTGAAGGGTGGCAATGCGCATGTGGTGGATAGCGTGATCGAGGTCAATGCCAGCCAATCCAATGGACTGGATGCGGATGCCGGCAGCGTGGTCGCCGAGCGGACCCGCATCGAGATTGGTGGGAGTGGCTACGGTGTCTCGGTCAAGAACGGCGGGGACGTGCACCTGCGCTCGGTCCAGATCAACGGGCGTGGCGCGGGTGCTACGGGGGTATTGGCCGCACTGGGAAGAACGATACTGGAGGATGTGGACATCAACCTCAGCCATGAGCGCTCCGGCGCCGGTTTGATGATTGGTGGTGACGTCGAAATGCGCGGGGGCAGCATCCATGCCGGCGGAACCAATGCCAGTGTGATCAGTTTTGCCACTGGCAGCAGCGGAACGTTGCTGTTGGAGGGTGTTGAGATGTCCGGGCATCACGGCATTCACATGACTGCAGGCACAGAGGTGACGATGCGCAACAGCCGCCTCGAAACCACTTCGGTGGGCATCAACATCAACCAACGCGACGGCGTGGCCAGCGTGCTCGGCTCATCCATCACCACGCGCGATGGTGTTGGCATCCTGATGATGGGCAAGGGTGAGCTGGATGTGGACGGCTCGGAGATCACCGCGGACGGTGAGTTCTGGCAGGCCATCTCGGTGCTGGATGGAACCGCCCGGGTGGCGTCCAGCCGATTGCGCACGCTCGGCCAGAACGGCCACGGCCTGTATGCGGAGGGTTCCGGCGGAAAAAATCCGCAGGTGAGCGCAGGCATGACCGACATCCTGACCGAAGGACATGGCGCCATCGGTGCGATCGCGCGCCTGGGCGGCAGCGTGCATCTGGCCGACAGTGTAGTGCGCACCACGGGTGTCAACTCACACGGTGTGCTGTCTGGCGGCACGGGTGAAATGACGCTGACAAACACCCATGTGCGCACCGAAGGCGTGGGCGCGTGGGCGGCGGTGATCAACGACAACGGACGGATGCGCATCGACGGTGGTTCGCTGGTGAGCGCCCAGAATGGCGGTGTGTGGCTGCGCAGCAGCCGCGATGCGGGCCTGACGCTGTCCAATGGCGCGTTGGTATCGGGCGGCAACGGCATTGCGCTGGCACTGGATGCAGCAGTGGCTGGACGCTTCGACGTGGTGGTGGAAGGCCGCTCGCAGATGGAGGGCGACATCGTCATCACCCCGGAAGATGAGGACGCGGGATTGCCGCCACAGTCGGATGTGCATGTGCGGCTGGCGGAGGGGGCGCTGTGGCAGGGCAGTTCCGACCTGGTGCAGACGATGGCGATCGAGAGCGGCAGCCAATGGACACTGAGCGGTGATGCCACGGTGGGCGAACTGAGCGTACTGAACAGTGGTGTGGCGTTGTCCGACGGCGGTGGCCGCTTCAACACGCTCACCGTGTATGGCGACCTGCACAGCGAGGGCGCGACATTCCTGTTCCAGGGCGCGCTGGCCGGCGATGACAGCGCGATGGACCGCCTGCACGTGCGTGGCGACACCTCCGGCGACGCGCTGATTGCGGTGAAGAACATCGGTGGCGTGGGCGCGCCGACGGTCGATGGCATCCAACTGATCGAGATCGACGGTGCATCACGGGCGAGCTACGCTCTGAGCGGCCGCGCGGTGGGCGGATCGTACGAATACTTCCTGTTCCAGGGCGGCCTGGCGGATCCCGCCGATGGCAACTGGTACCTGCGTTCGCAGTGGTTCGATGTCTGCCAGGACAACCCGGCCGCGCCGGGGTGTGTGGTCGATCCGGATCCGATCGACCCGACGGATCCCATCGATCCGGTCGATCCCACCGATCCGATCCTGCCGCCGCCGGTACTGCGTCCGGAAGCCGGTGCCTATCTGGCCAACCAGTCGGCAGCCATCAACATGTTTTCCCATCGTATGAACGACCGCATCGGTGCCGTTTCGCTGGATGAACGCCGTGCCGCGTGGGCGCGCGTGGGCCGGCAGCAGGCGGACTTCAGTGCGGTTGGTGGCCAGCTGTCGATTGATGGCAACACCTCGGTGCTGCAGATTGGCACTGACCTGATTCGCCGGGGCAATGCAGCGTTCGGCGTGATGTTGGGCACAGGGCGTGCTGACAGCAGCGCAGTGTCCGATCTGACCGGCTACAGCGCCAAGGGTCGGGTGCGTGGCAGTGCCATGGGTGTGTACGGCACCTGGTTGCAGACGACTGACGGCACGCAGGGTGCGTACATGGATGCGAACCTGCAGTACGGCCGTTTCGATAACCGGGTGCAGGGTATCGGCCTGACGCCGGAGCATTACGATTCGCGCATGGTCAGTGCATCGCTGGAGGCCGGCTACACCTTCAACGTGTGGCAGGGCCCCGCCAGCGCGCTGTACGTGCAGCCGCAGGTGCAGCTGAGCCATGTCGATTTCCGCGCCGATCGCCACGTGGAGAGCAATGGCACGGTGATCGACCACGCCGATGCCGGTGGCCTGAGCGGGCGTCTGGGCGTGCGCGTGTTTGGCCATGGCACTGCAGCTGGCAACACGGTGCAGCCGTACCTGGGCGTGAACTGGCTGCGTGGCAGCGGCACCAGCACGTTGCAGTTCAACGGTGACACGCTGGGCGCGGACGTGCCGCGCAACCGCTACGAAGTGCAGGCCGGTGCCGAGCTGAAGCTGGGCCAGCGCTGGGGCGCATGGGGTGGCGTGAGCGTGCAGTACGGTGACTACGGCTACCGCAATGTGGGCGGCCAGCTGGGCCTGCGCATGGCCTGGTAAGTGGGTGTGCAGCGGGGTCGGATCCCATTGCCATGGCAATGGGATCCGACCCGACGGCTGCTGTAGAGCCGAGCCTATGCTCGGCTCACTGCGATCTGGACGAAGGGCAGCCGAGCATGGCTCGGCTCTACAGTGGCTGACAGGCTGCATCGAACCTAAACACATAGCTGGCCTGTCGCGATTGTCCATTGAATGACTGCGGCAGCGGTGGTGATGCTGTCGGACCGTTTTCCGCCCGTTGCCCGCATG
This sequence comes from Stenotrophomonas africana, assembly GCF_013004645.1. GTDB lineage: Bacteria > Pseudomonadota > Gammaproteobacteria > Xanthomonadales > Xanthomonadaceae > Stenotrophomonas > Stenotrophomonas africana. Next base: position 294,795 of record NZ_JABEME010000004.1, read on the forward strand.
TCCCCTCCCGAGCGTTCCCACAATGCCGCCATCGATGGCATGCGTGCATTGGCGGTGCTGGCCGTCGTGGTCTTCCACACCAATGCGACGTGGCTGCCCGGTGGCTTCACCGGTGTGGACCTGTTCTTCGTGGTGTCCGGCTTCGTGATCAGCCAGTCGTTGGCCTCACGCACTCACGCATCGCTGGGCGCGATGCTGCTCGATTTCTACCGGCGTCGCGTCTTGCGCCTGTTGCCGGCGTTGCTGGTGATGCTGATGGCCACCTTCGTGCTGTCGGCGCTGTTCATTCCCCGCGCGTGGCGCAATGAACAGTTCGACCAGACCGGCTGGGCCGCGCTGGTCGGCTTCAGCAACATCGTGCTGGCCGGCCAGCAGGACGACTATTTCTCACCCGGCGCCGAACTCAACCCGTTCCTGCATACGTGGACGTTGGGTGTGGAAGAGCAGTTCTACCTGATCTTCCCGCTGCTGTTCTTCGTGCGGCTGCGCGGGCGTGAGCGCTGGCCGTGGTCGCGCTGGTTGTTGCCGGTGCTCACCGCGTTGTCGCTGGCGTGGGCAGGCTGGCAGGCGCAGGCAGCACCGGCGGCCGCGTTCTATCTGCTGCCGGCGCGCTTCTGGGAGCTGGCCGCGGGCGCGCTGCTCTACCAGTGGATGCATGCGCGTGCGCCGGGCCAGAGCGGTGATGGGGTTGCCGTGGTCGGTCTGTCGCTGCTCGCCGCAGGTGTGGTAATTGCACCTCAGCTGGCGATGCCGGTGCCGGGCGTGCTGGCCACCGTGGCCGGTACCCTGCTGCTGTTGGCGAGCGTATTGGCACCGGGAACATCGCGCATGGCGCGCGCGCTCGGCTGGGCACCGCTGGCCTACCTGGGCCGGCTGTCCTATTCGCTGTACCTGTGGCATTGGCCACTGCTGGTGCTGCTGCGCTGGACGTATGGCCTGCACGGTGCTGCGCTGTGGTTGTATCCAGTGCTGCTGCTGTCAGTGTCGGCCGCGTCCTACCACTTCATCGAGCGTCCTCTGCGCAGTGCGGTGCCACTGCTGCGGCTGGCGCCGGCCAAGGTGCTGGCGATGGCGCTGCCGCTGGTGGCGCTATGTGGTGCAGGCGCCTGGGCCACGGTGGAGTACCACGAGCAGGTCTCGCTGAGCGCCACCCGCGACGGTTACGCATGGCAGGCGCGCCGCTATCCGACGTGGCGCCCGCTGGAACCGGTGAGTGCACCGGCGCTTGAGGGGCGGCGCCTGTTCGTGGCCGGCGACTCACATGCAGCGGCCTATCGCACCATGACCAGCATGGTCGCGCGCCAGACCGGCATGGAGGTGCGCCAGCAGGATCGTGGCGGCTGCAGCTTCGTCAATCTGTTGCGGGCCAGCCCGGCCGACTGCCAGGGCTTCATTGAAGACGCGTTGTCGACCATCGAGCGCGAGGCCCGCCCTGGAGACATCGTGCTGCTGGCGGCGTTGCGCATGCCGGAGCTGCGCGGATTCGACTGGCAGCGACAGGATGCACAGGAAATCTATCGGCAGCTGCTGGCCGAACGCACGCCGGCCCATGCGCAGGCGGCACGCGATGAGGCTGATCGGGTACTGGGGCGGCTGCAGCGGTTAGGTGTGCGCGTGGTTGTGGATGCACCGTTGCCGTTGTTCAAGGCCGGTGCGTACCGCTGCTCTGACTGGTTCAACCACCACAACCCGGCATGCGCGGGAGGCCTGAGCATGTCGCGTGCTGATCTGGAGAGGCTGCGCGCGCCGCAGATGGCGTTGCTGGCCGAGCTGGCAGCACGCTATCCATCGCTGACGGTGTGGGATCCGCTGCCACTGTTGTGCGGGCCGCAGACCTGTTCGGCGGTGGAAGGGGGGGAACCGCTGTTCTTCGACAACGATCATCTGAGCGGACATGGCAACCGCGTGCTGTTGCCCGGCTTCAGGCAGACCCTGATCGGTGTTGCGAGCGACAAGCCTTTGTAGAGCCGAGCCCACGCTCGGCTGCTCTGCGTTCCGCAGGCGGGAAGCCCGCGCGCACTCCTGTAGAGCCGAGCATGGCTCGGCTCTACAGGAGTGCGCGCGGTCTATGCCGGCGGCAGCACCTTGCCCGGGTTGAGAATGCCATCCGGGTCCAGCGCGGCCTTGATCGCACGCATCGTCGCCAGCGTTTCCGGGGTGAACGCCTGTGCCATGAAATCGCGCTTGGCCAGGCCAATGCCGTGTTCGCCGGACAGCGTGCCACCCAGTGCCAAGGTCAGCTCGAAGATCTTCGGCAGTGCGGCATGCGCGCGCGCGTTCTCTTCGGCATCGTCCGGGTGATAGAGGATGTTGACGTGCAGGTTGCCGTTGCCGGCATGACCGAAGGTGACGATGGCCAGCGTGTAGTCGCGTGCCAATGCCTGCACGCCAGCCACCAGCTCTGGAATGCGCGACACCGGCACCACCACGTCTTCATTGATCTTGCCGGGCGCGACGGTGCGCAGTGCCGGCGACAGTGCCTTGCGCGCGGCCCACAGCTGGTCGCGTGCACGGCCTTCCATCGCTACGTCCAGTTCGATCATGCCGTCGCCTTCAGCGGCGCTGGCCAGTGCCTGCAGCAGATAGGGCAGGGTGTCGTGGTCACCATCGGCTTCCACCAGCAGCATCGCACCGGCCTCCGGCACGTCCGCGCCGTTGAGACGCAGCAGCTCAAGGCTGCGCGCGTCCATGAATTCCAGGCGCGTGGGTACCACCGGCTGCGACATCAGGCGTGACACCGCGGCGGCGGCCGCATCGGCATCGCGGTACAGCACACGCAGGCCGGCCTGGCTGACCGGCAACGGGGTGAGCTTCAAGGTGGCTTCCACGATCAGTGCCAGCGTGCCTTCGCTGCCCACCAGCAGGTGGGTGAGGTCGTAGCCGGTGGAATCCTTGGTGTAGGCGCCACCGCAGCGGATCACCTCGCCGGTGCCGGTAACGGCCACCAGGCCCAGTACGTTGTCGCGGCTGGTGCCGTACTTCACCGCGCGCGGGCCGCCGGCGTTGCAGGCCAGGTTGCCACCCACGCTGCAGATCTCGGCACTGGACGGGTCCGGTGCCCAGAACAGGCCGTGCGGCGCCAGCGCCTGCTGCAGGGCGCCATTGAGCACGCCCGGCTGCACCACCGCGCAGCGGTCACCCGCGCGGATTTCCACGATGCGGTCCATGCGGGTGAACGACAGCACGATACTGCCGGGCAGCGGCACCGCCGCGCCGGTGGTGCCAGTGCCAGCGCCGCGCGCGACCAGCCCCACGCCATGGGCGCGGCAGGCACGCACCAGCGCCTGCACCTGTTCGATGTCGGCTGGTAGCGCCACCGCCGCCGGGCGTTGACGGCGCCACGAGTTGTCCTGCGCGTTGGACTCCAGCGCGTTGTCATCCATGCGCCAGCCCTCCGTGCCCAGCAGGGCGGACAGTTCGGCAACCAGGGCAGCAGGCAGGGCAGGACTCATGACGGATCTCGCGGGACAGCAGGGGCGGGTTGAATCAGTTTCCACGCAACAACGGCGCCAGCCAGCGGCAGCCACACCCAGCGCAGTTCGGACATCAGGGTGGCCAGGCCGCGCGCGCTGAAGAACTGTGGGGCGAAGGGTGAAACGCGGATCGGTCGCCACGGCGCGAAGAAGCGGTGTTCGCTCCAAGGCCAGACGAGGGCAACGCCAAGGCCACCGGAGGTCATCGCATCCAGCAGTGGGTGGCTGGCAGCGCAGACGAAGACGAATACCGCCGCCTGCATGGTAGATGCCACCGTTGGCCCTGCCTTGGCAGGTGCCAACCTTGGTTGGCACGAAACCGCCGACCAGGGTCGGCGACTACCGGGGCTGTGTGGTGCCGACCAAGGTCGGCCGCTACCAAAGAATGCCAACACCGCCGCCAACGCCGCCAGCACGCCGGCAAACAGCAGTGAATGGCTGGCACCCCGATGGCCGAACGCATCGGCGTAGGGAATGTGCAGCGCGAAGGCCAGTACATCGGCATCGGGCAGCATCGCTGCGATCACACCCGCAGCCAGCAGGCGCGGCGGGATGCGGCCACGATCAGCGGCGCACCACAGCGCCAACGGCACAGCGGCATGGGTGATGATCGAAGGCATCAGTCACACACCACGGTGGTGCCGACCAGGCTGCGCTCTGGTAGGTGCCAACCTTGGTTGGCACAGAAGCGCTGACCAAGGTCGGCTTCTACCAAGGCGGACGGTACACATCAGCAGTCATCCAGCCGGAACGCATCACGCAGCCACCGCAGCTGCGGCGGCTCGCCCGTGGCGTCAACCACATCAAAACGGCAGGGCGCATTGGCCAGCGCGGGATTGTCCTGCAGGTACAGCTGCGCGGCGTGCGCCAGGCGTCGGCATTTGCGCGCATCCACCGAAGCGGCGCCGCCGCCGAAATCCGATCGCGCCCGATAGCGCACTTCCACGAACACCACGGTGCCGGCATCGTCCATCACCAGATCCAGTTCACCGCCGCGATAGCGCACGTTGCGCGCGCGCGGCTGCAGTCCGGCCTGCTGCAGATGCTGCTCGGCGGCGGCTTCCACCGCCGAGCCCCGTTGGCTGCGCTCAGCGACCACCGGCGATCGGCATCGGCCGGCCGCCATTGAAGGTGGACCATGCCGGCTGGCGCAGGATGTTGCCGTTGCTGTCCAGGAACAGGGTGCCGGTGGCGCCGTCCAGGCCGCCCTCGTTGGACAGCTTGTCCAGGTAGGCGGTGATCTTCCAGGCGTCGGCGCCGAAGGCGAACAGGCGGCCGGCCGCACCGCGTGCGCTGGGCAGCGTGCTGGCCACCTGGCTGGCCGAGGGCAGGCCGGACACGCTGCGCACGTTCCAGGCTTCGTTCGGGTAGACGATGCCGTCCAGCGCCACGTCTTCTTCCACCTTGCCGCTACCGACGGTCAGCTGCGAGGTGCCGACGCGGGTGGCGCCGCCGGCACCGGCCAGCGCCAACTGCGGCGCCAGCAGGCGGGCCTGCGGGGCGCGCACGGCGAGGAACACGGCATCGACCTGGCCGGCATTGCGCACCTGCGCGCCGATATCGCCAACCGCGTCGCTGACGCCGACGGTGGCCACCACCTGGCCGCCGCGCTGGGCAAAGCGCTGGGCGAAGGCCGCGGCGGCACGGCGGCCGGTGTCGTCGGCGCTGTTGATCACCAGCGCCTTGCCGCGCTCGCGGCCACGCAGGTATTCGGCGGCGACGATACCGTCGTCTTCCGGTGCCAGCGAGAAGCCGGCGCTGCCGGCCGGCGGTGCGTCCTTGCCGCGGTTCAGCGCCAGCACCGGCACCTGCAGCTGCTGGCGGCCGTACACGGCGTCCACTTCGTCGCGGCCCAGCGGTCCGACCACGAAGTCGGCACCGGAGGCGACGGCCTTGTCGTAGGCGGCGAGGGCACCAGCCGGGGTGCCGGCGGTGTCGAAGAAGTTGATGTCCGGGCGGCGGCGGCTTTCACCGTAGTAGGCGCTCAGCAGGCCATCGCGCACCGGCTGCGCGGCGGTGGCCAGGCGGCCGCTGAGCGGCAGCAGCACCGCCAGCTTGGCCGGCGGACGGTAGCCGTCGCTCATCGCCGGCGGGCGCTTGCTGGTGTCGAACTGTGCGGCGCCATCGCGGTCGAACGGGCGCGGCAGCGGCAGGCCACGCGCGATCAGCGCACGGCCGGCGAAGTTGTACAGCGGGTCGTTGGCCGGCAGTGCGGCAGCCCGGTTGCGCAGGGTGGCATCGTCGAGGGTGCCGAGCAGGCCGGCGATGGCCGCCTGGTTCTCGTTGCGCGCGCTGCCGGTCAGGCTGGCATGGGCGCGGGCACGTTCGGTGGCGGCGCCGAACGCATCGCCGGTGCCCTGCAGCGCGTTGGCACGGGCCACGTACCAGCGTGTGCGCAGCGCGGGGAAGACGTTGTCGCCCTGTTCCTTCAGCAGAGCCAGGGCCTGCGCCGGCTGCTTGTCGGCCAGGGCCAGCTCGGCAGCGGTCAGCTGGTAGCGCTGCAGGCTGGCGCCGGACAGCTGGCGTGCGGTGAGCTGGCCGAGCAGGCTGCGCGCGCGGGCGCTGTCACCGGCGAGGTGCCAGGCCCAGGCGGCATCGGCCAGGGTGTTGCTGCGGGCACCACCTTTCAGGGTTGCTGCCAGCGCTTCCAGTTGCAGGGCGGCGTCGCGCGGTTTGCCTTGTTCGATCAGCGCCAGCGCCTGGCTCTGGGCCGGCGATTCGGGCGCGCTGGTCAGGCTGGTGGTGGCGCAGCCGGCCAGCAGCATCAACGACAGCGACAGGGCGGAGATCCGTGCGGCGGGCTTGTTCATGATCGGGTCCATGCGATGAGGGCAGCGGCCTTGGCCGGGTACACGCTACGATTCTACCCTTGCCCCGTGAGTACCGCTGAAATGAGTGTGCCAACCCTGTACGTCGTCGCCACCCCGATCGGCAACCTGGCCGATCTGAGCCCGCGCGCGCAGGAGGTGCTGCGCTCGGTTGCGGCCATCTGTGCCGAAGACACCCGCCGCAGTGGCCAGCTGCTGTCCCATTTCGGCATCCAGCAGCCATTGGTGGCCCTGCACGAACACAATGAAGAGGCCCTGGCCCAGCGCCTGGTGTCGCGCCTGCAGGCCGGCGAATCGCTGGCGCTGGTCAGCGATGCTGGCACCCCGCTGGTCAGTGACCCCGGTTTCCGTCTGGTGCGTGCCGCGCGCGCGGCCGGCATCAAGGTCAGCCCGATCCCCGGCGCCTGTGCCGCCATCGCCGCGCTGAGCGTGGCCGGCCTGCCCAGTGACCGCTTCAGCTTCGAGGGTTTCCTGCCGGCCAAGGCCAGCGGCCGCCGCGACCGTCTGCAGGCGCTGGCCGGTGAAGTGCGCACGATGGTGTTCTACGAATCCTCGCACCGCATCACCGAGTCGCTGGCTGACATGGCGGCGATCTTCGGCGGCGAGCGCCCGGCGGTGCTGGCGCGTGAGCTGACCAAGCTGTTCGAGACCGTGCTCGATGGTGACCTGGCCGGCCTGCTGGCGAAGGTGGAAGCTGACGAGAACCAGCGCAAGGGCGAGTTCGTGGTGATGGTGCAGGGCGCCGGCGACGATGAGGAAGCGCAGCTGGCGCATGGCCGCCGCGTCTACGCCAAGCTGAGCGAGCATCTGCCGCCGTCGACCGCCGCCAAGCTGGCTGCCGAGCTGACCGGCGCACCGCGCAAGGCGTTGTACGGGAGCTGATGGATCGTGCGGACCAAGGTCCGCACCCACCAGAGCAACGGAATCGGTAGATTCACGCCATGCGTGGATGGATGAACCCGACGCCGCGATCAGCACGGCAGGAAGGGCGTGCGTAGGCTAGAATGCGCGCTGGCGGAGCCGGCCAGACAGTCGCGTCATCCCTTCGGGGGTGCCGAGGAAAGTCCGGGCTCCATAGGGCAAGGTGCCAGGTAACGCCTGGGCGGCGCAAGCCGACGGAAAGTGCAACAGAAAGATACCGCCTACGTCTTCTTCGGAAGGCCGGTAAGGGTGAAATGGTGCGGTAAGAGCGCACCGCGAGTCTGGCAACAGACCGGCACGGCAAACCCCACCTGGAGCAAGACCAAATAGGGATCCTTTGGCGCGGCCCGCGTTGGATCCGGGTAGGTTGCTTGAGCGTTGCGGTGACGTAACGCCTAGAGGAATGACTGTCCACGACAGAACCCGGCTTATCGGCCGGCTCCGCCTCTTTCTTACGGTAAGCCGAGCATGGCTCGGCTCTACAGTAGAGCCGAGCCATGCTCGGCTGCTCTCCGTTCAGATGCTCGGGATGTTGTTCAACCCGGCGTACGGTACTGCCCGGCCGAAATGAACTGCGAGAAGCGCTCGCACCACACCACCACCGTGGTGTAGTCGTCCACGTTGACGTCATCGGGTACATCGACCAGGAAGCGGTTGAAGGTCTTGACCTCGCCGATGCGCCGGGCCTGTGCCTTGATCTTCAGGAAGTCGGCCTTGTTGTCGACGAAATCGCGGACCAGGTAGACCTTGTAGTCCGGTCCCGGTCCCATCTTGCCGTCGAAGGCCACCTGGCGCGCGCTGACGCTGACCTTGCCTTCGGCCCAGTGCACCGCGTCGCTGCCCTTGAGGTCACGGCGGAACGTGGTGTGGTAGGTGGCGTCGCTCATGGCAGCCTGCACCTGTGCCGCCGGCGGATCATCAGGAGCGATCAGGATCGGCAGGAAGTACACGCCCAGGCCGAAGCCGAGGCCGAGGGTGAGCAGGTGGGTGGCGACAAGTACGAGAACACGGCGCATCGATGACTTCCTGTGGATCGGTGAGGCGCGCGGCAGGACCGCGCCAGATCATCGTGTGGCGTGCGTGCAGACATTTATAGACACAGAAAACAGGTACAGGGTCAGAAATCGACCTGGCTCTGGCCCAGGGCGACGCCCTGCGGGCCAAAGCGGCGCTCGTGGATCTCGCCGTGGCCGTCGGCGTCGATCAGCAGCACGGTGCTGGCGCGGGTGCCGTAGTCATCGCCGCGGATGAAGGCCGGGCTCAGCCAGCGCTCGCGTTCCAGGCCGATGCCGGTGTCGGGCAGGTCGCTGTCGGCGGGGCGATGTTCGTCGGCCAGGGCGGCCCAGAGCGGGGTCAGGTCCTCATCGCCGGCCTGCAGCCACGCCGACAGCGCATCCATCAGCCGTCGGGTCTTCGGCCAGGGCGCGTCCAGCGCACCGTTGGACATGCCATGCACGCCCGGGCCCAGGCTCTGCCGCTCGGCGGGGTGGTTGCCCAGGAACTCCAGGCTGTGGCCGTCCGCCAGCAACAGGTTGAATGGCGCGTAGGCGCCGGCCACCGTGGCCAGTCGGTCGATATGCACGGCGGCCGGGTCGCGGCCGCGCAGGAAGTCGGCCACCAGTGCGCCCCGGGAAGGACCGGTCTGGGCGGCCAGCGGATCGCGGACATTGGTGACCACCGCCATGCGGCCGCCGGCACCGACGCCGGCCCAGCCGCCGCCAGAGCGCAGGTCGCGGCCCCCGATGACGGAGGTCTCATCCTGCCAGGGGGCCAGCGCCGCCGTCGGGCGGGCGTGGAACTCATCACGGTTGCCGGTCATCACCAGCCGCCAGCGCGGGTGGTGCATCCAGCCAAGAGCGAGCAGGCACATGGCCTCATTGTGCACGGTTTGCGCAGTCTGGCGCCGCTTCCGGCCCGTTTTGGATGAATGCGCGGCCGATGTTTCACGCGCTGTCCACAGCCCTGAACTTCCGTTCAATCTCAAAAATTGAGACGGATCAGCAACTTGTGGATAAGCCTTGAACAATTCTCTAAAGGTTGTTGCAAGCCATTGATGTGGCTGGCGATTTCCCCGCTGAAAAGTTGTTGACAACCCTTCGGCCGCTGCTAAGGTGGGCATCAGAGGGAAATCCGGGTGTTTTGTGGGTTTTCGTGGTTCAATGTTTCACCGGGCGAAGGATAGGTGCACGCGTCGTGTTCCAGGGCGAGACGGCCATCACAGTTGACGATAAAGGGCGCATGGCGGTTCCCACCGCTTACCGCGACCTCGTCGCGCGCGCCAGCAACAACCGTCTCGTGCTGACCTACAACCCGTTCGAAGCCGGCTGCCTGTGGCTGTACGCAGAGTCGGAATGGGAGCGGGTCCGCGACGACGTCATGTCCAAGCCCAACACCCAGCGCGTCGTGCGCCTGTTGCAGCAGAAGCTGGTCGGCTCGGCCGCCCATCTGGAGCTGGACGGCAACGGTCGCATCAGCATCCCCGCCAGCCACCGCGGTGCGGTGGGCATTGAGAAGAAGGCGGTATTGCTCGGTATGGGCGACAAGTTCGAATTGTGGAGCGAGCAGGCGCATCGGGCCCTGATCCAGCAGACGTTGTCTGACGAGGATCTGGGTGATGGGTTGCTCGACCTGAAGTTGTGAGCCGGGGTGCCCGGATGCGCCCAGAAGCGCAGACCGGTCACCTTCCGGTGTCGCAGTCGCCGGCGGTGCACCTGCCGGTCCTGTACACCCAGGTCCTTGAAGGCCTGAGGGTGATCGAAAACGGACGTTATCTGGATGGCACGTTCGGTCGTGGCGGTCATGCACGTGGCGTGCTCACCCAGCTCGGTCCCGAGGGGCGCCTGCTGGTCATGGACAAGGATCCGGAAGCCATCGCCGTAGCCGAGCGCGATTTTGCGCCGGACCCGCGCGTGTCCATCTTCCGTGGCAGCTTCGCCCAGCTGCTGCAGTGGGATGCGACGGCCGAAGGCCTGGACGGCGTGCTGTTCGACCTGGGCGTGTCGTCGCCGCAGCTGGACGTGGCCGAACGTGGCTTCAGCTTCGGCAAGGATGGCCCGCTGGACATGCGCATGGATCCGGACAGCGGTGAAAGCGCCGCGCAGTGGATCAACCGCGTGGAAGACCGCGAAATTGCCGACGTGCTGTGGACCTACGGCGAAGAACGCCAGAGCCGCCGCATCGCCCGCGCCATCGTGGCCCGCCGCGAGAAGCAGCCGTTCACCCGCACCGCCGAACTGGCCGAGCTGATCGCCTCGGTGATGCCGCGTGGGAAAGACAAGATCCACCCGGCCACGCGCAGCTTCCAGGCCATCCGCATCCACATCAACCGCGAGCTGGCCGATCTCGAAGCCGGGCTCGATGCGGCCGTGGAACGGCTCAAGCCCGGTGGCCGGCTGGCGGTGATCAGCTTCCATTCGCTGGAAGACCGCATCGTCAAGCAGTACATGAACCGCCTGGCCAAGGCGCCGCCGGCCAACCGCCGCCTGCCTGAGGCGGTGGCGTTCGTGCCGACGCTGGACCTGATCGGCGGTGCCATCAAGGCTACCGACGAGGAACTGGCCGCCAACCCGCGTGCGCGCAGCGCCGTGCTGCGCGTGGCGCAGAAGCGGGAGGCCGACGCATGAGCCGGCTGCTGCTGATCATCCTGTTGGCCTCGACCGTGGCCTCTGCGATCGGCGTCGTGTTCGTGCGTCACCGTCACCGGCAGACGTTCATCGAGCTGTCGCGCGCCGAACGCAAGCGCGATGACATCAACCTCGAATTCGGCCGCCTGCAGCTGGAGCAGGCCACGCTGGCCGAAGCCAACCGGGTGGATCGCATCGCCCGCGAAAAGCTCGGCATGAAGTTCCCCGAAGCCGGGGACATCGTGGTGGTGCGGCCATGAGCAAGACCGGCCGCAACCGCCCGCGCAACGCCTTCAATCTGCGCCAGCGCCTGCGCTGGGTGGCGCTGGCGCTCGGCCTGTGTTCGGTGTCGCTGGTCGGCCGCGCCGCCTACGTGCAGATCATCAACAGCGACTTCTACCAGCGCCAGGGCGAAGCCCGCTACCTGCGCGAGCTGCCGATCAAGACCTCGCGCGGCATGATCACCGACCGCAACGGCGAGCCGCTGGCGGTGTCCACGCCGGTCGCCTCGATCTGGGTCAACCCGCAGGACCTGCTGCGTTCGCCCGAGCGCATCCCGGAGCTGGCCCAGGCGGTCGGCATGTCGGTGGACGAGCTGAGCAGCCGCCTGTCGCAGAAGTCGGACAAGGAATTCATGTACCTGCGTCGCCGGATCAATCCGGACGAGGCAGAGAAGGTGGTCGCGCTGAAGATTCCGGGCGTGGCCGCGCAGCGCGAGTTCCGCCGCTTCTACCCGCAGGGTGAGGCGATGGCGCACGTGCTGGGCTTCACCAACATCGACGACCGCGGCCAGGAAGGCCTGGAGCTGGCGTTCGACGAATGGCTGCGCGGCAAGGCCGGCGCCAAGCGGGTGATCCGCAACCGCAAGGGCGAGACCGTCGAAAGCGATCTGCTGCGCGCCGCCGAACCGGGTAAGGACCTGACCCTCAGCATCGATCGCCGCATCCAGTACCTGGCGTTCAAGGAGCTGCGCAACGCGCTGGTGGCCAACAAGGCGGCCGGCGGTTCGATGGTGATCATGGACGTGACCACCGGCGAGATCCTGGCCATGGTCAACCTGCCGACCTACAACCCGAATTCGCTGACCGGCGCGCTGCCCGATGCGCGCCGCAACCGTGCGGTGACTGATCTGGTCGAGCCGGGCTCGACGATGAAGCCGCTGACCATCGCCACCGCGCTGCAGGCCGGTGCGGTGACCAAGGACACCATCATCGATACCAACCCGGGTTACATGCAGGTAGCCCGCTTCACCATTCGCGACGTGCCGCGCAACAACGGCGTGCTGAACGTGACCGGCGTGATCACCCGCAGTTCCAACATCGGCGCGGCCAAGGTTGCGGCGAAGATGCCGGACCAGGTGTTCTATGACGGCGTGCGCCGCTTCGGCTACGGCTCGGTGCCGCACAGCGGCTTCCCGGGTGAATCCGGTGGCGTGGTGCGGCGCCCGGCCAACTGGGACGGTGCCACCAAGACCACGATGTCCTACGGCTACGGCCTGAACGTGACGCCGCTGCAGATCGCGACCGCTTATTCGGCGCTGGCCAATGGTGGCAAGCTGATCGCGCCGACCTTCGTCAAAGGCCAGCGCAACGAAGCGCATCAGATCATCGATGAGAGCGTCGCCAGGCAGGTGGTGGCGATGATGGAAACGGTGGTCACCCAGGGCGGCGCCAAGCAGGCGGCGGTGCTGGGCTACCGCGTGGCCGGCAAGACCGGTACCGCGCGCAAGACCGGTCCGGGGGGGTACGAGCGGGGTCATTACAACGCGCTGTTCGCCGGCGTGGTGCCGGCCACCAACCCGCGCTTCGCCACCGTCATCGTCATCAACGATCCGCAGGCCGGCAAGTTCTACGGCGGCCTGGTGTCGGCGCCGGTCTATCACAACGTGATGGAAGGCACCCTGCGCCTGATGGACGTGCCGCTGGACGACCTGCAGTCGTGGCTGGCCGCGCAGCAGTCCGGCAAGGTCGGCCACTCGGCCTCGATCCTGCCTGCGCCGCCGGCCGAAGCCGCCTTGCCGGTGGATGCCGCCGCTGAATTCGATGCTGCGCTGCCCAGCGCGCATGCCCAGACGCCGCCCGCTACGGGAGGCACGCAATGAGTCCTTCGATGTTGCTTTCGCAGTTGCTTCCGGACGTGGCCCTGGCAGGCCATGATCCCGTTCTGACCGGCCTGGTGCTGGACAGCCGCGCCGTGCGCCCCGGCAATGCCTTCGTCGCCATCGCCGGGTTCGGCGCGCATGGCCTGGGCTTTGTCGAGCAGGCCCGCGCGGCGGGCGCTGTCGCCATCCTGTTCGAACCGCCCGCGCCTGCCGAACTGCCGGCCCCGGCCGATGCGATCGCCGTGCCGGGCCTGCGCGCGCGCATGGGCGCGATGGCCGACCAGTTCCATGGCGCACCGTCGCGGGCGATGGCGATGGTGGGCGTGACCGGCACCAACGGCAAGACGTCCACCGTGCAGCTGCTGGCCCAGGCTTGGCATCTGCTCGGAACGCCCAGTGGCAGTATCGGCACGCTGGGCGCCGGACTTTATGGTGCGGTTGAACCGACCGGCTTCACCACGCCGCTGGTGCTGCAGATGCATGCGTTGCTGGCGCAGCTGCGCGACGCCGGTGCGCGCGCGGTGGCGATGGAAGTCAGCTCGCACGCGCTGGACCAGGGGCGCGTGGATGCCGTGCACTACGACGTGGCGGTGTTCACCAATCTGACCCGCGACCATCTGGACTACCACGGCGACATGGCCAGCTACGGCGCGGCCAAGGCGCGGCTGTTCCATCGTCCGGGCCTGAAGTCCGCGGTGATCAATCTTGACGACGCCTTCGGCCGCCAGCTGTTCGCCGGCCTGCCGGCGGGCGTGCAGCCGATCGGTCTGAGCTCGCGCGGTGCCACCGATGCCAGCGTGCGCGCCGAAGCGCTGCAGCTGGACGGCCGCGGCATTGCCTTCGAACTGGTCATCGACGGCCAGCGCGCGGCGGTACAGTCGCCGCTGCTGGGCCGCTTCAACGTGGACAACCTCCTGGCCGTGGCCGGCACCCTGCACGCGCAGGGCCAGCCGCTGCCGCGCATCGCCGAAGTACTGTCGGCACTGCAGCCGATCCGTGGCCGCATGAACCGCCTGGGCGGCGAAGACGGTCTGCCGACCGTGGTGGTCGATTACGCACACACCCCGGACGCGCTGGAGCAGGCGTTGGACAGCCTGCATGGCCACCTGCACGGCGCGCTGTTCTGCGTGTTCGGCTGCGGTGGCGAGCGCGATACCGGCAAGCGTCCGCAGATGGCGGCCATCGCAGAGCGCCTTGCCAATCAGGTCATCGTCACCGACGACAACCCGCGTGGCGAAGATGGCGACGTGATCGTGGCCGACATCCTGGCCGGCTTCACCGATGCCTCTGCCGTGACCGTGCAGCGCAGCCGCGCGCGTGCGATCGGCCTGGCGGTGAAGCGTGCCGGTGCCGGCGACATCATCCTGATCGCCGGCAAGGGCCACGAGCCGTACCAGGAAGTGAATGGCGTGCGCCATGACTTCGACGACACCGAAGTGGCCGCCGCTGCACTGGCGGCCAAGGCCGGTGTGCTCAGCGCGCAGGCCGGGGAGGGCGCCGCATGAAGCGCACCCTGCTTTCGCTGATCGCCCACTGGGCCGGCGGCGAGATCCACGGCGACGACGTGGCCATCGATGCGGTCAGCAATGACACCCGCAGCCTCGGCCCGGGCAGCCTGTATGTGGCGCTGCGCGGCGAGCGTTTCGACGGCCATGACTTCGCGACTGACGCGCAGGCGCGCGGTGCCAGTGCGCTGCTGGTCGAGCGCCTGCTGCCGATCGAACTGCCGCAGGTGCTGGTGGCCGACAGCGAACTGGCACTGGCGAAGATCGCCACCGGCATGCAGCGCGACCGTGGCACCGAGGTGTTCGCGATCACCGGCAGCAACGGCAAGACCAGCGTGAAGAGCCTGCTGCTGTCGATCCTGCAGCAGGTGGCCCGGCACGCCCACAAGGTGGTCTACGCCAACCCGGGCAACCGCAACAACGAGATCGGCCTGCCGCTGGCGGTGATCGATGCACCGGAAGATGCCGACTACGCCGTCTACGAGATGGGCGCCGGCAAGCCGGGCGACATTGCCTACCTGACCGACATCGCCCGCCCGCGCTATGCGCTGGTCAACAACATCGCCCCGGCGCACCTGGAACGCATGGGCAGCCTGCTCGGCGTGGCGGTGACCAAGGGCGCGATCTATGCCGCGCTGCCGGCCGATGGCGTGGCCGTGATCAATGTGGACGATGCCTACGGCCGCTGGTTCGAACAGCACTTCGTCGGCACCCCGCCGCGTTGCCGCGTGCTGCGCTACGGCCTGGAACACACCGCCGAGGTGACCGCGCGCGACATCCGCGCCGGCGCGCAGGGCAGCCAGTTCACGCTGGTCGCACCGGGCGGCGAAGCCCGCGTGGTGCTGGGCCTGCCGGGTCGCCACAATGTCAGCAACGCGCTGGCCGCTGCCAGCCTGGCGCTGGCCGCCGGTGTCGACCTGGCGCTGATCGCGACCGGCCTGGCCGAAGCGCAGCCGGTGCCGGGCCGCCAGATTGCCCATCAGCTGCGCAATGGCGCGGTGCTGGTGGACGACAGCTACAACGCCAACCCGGGTTCGCTGGCTGCGGCCATCGACGCCCTGGCCGCCGCGCCGGAAGAGGGCTGGCTGGTGCTGGGCGACATGCGCGAATTGGGCCCGGACGGCGAGGCACTGCATGCGCAGGCCGGTATCCGTGCACGCGCCGCCGGACTGAAGCGGCTTTATGCGCTGGGTCCGCTCAGTGCCGCCGCTGCGTCCGCCTTCGGTGAAGGCGGACGCCATTTCGCTACCCATGGTGCGCTGTCACAGGCGCTGCAGGACGAGTTGCACGCTGGTGTGCGCTGCCTGGTCAAGGGTTCCCGTGGCAGTGCCATGGACCTGATCGTCAAAGCGCTGCTGGCGCAAGGAGAGGAATCCCCGCATGTTGTATGAACTGGCTCGATGGTTGCAGCAGTTGGAGAGCCTGTTCGGGCTGTTCAACTACCAGACGTTCCGCGCCATCCTTGCCGCGCTGACGGCCCTGTTCCTGTCGCTGTGGCTTGGCCCGGCGATGATCCGCAAGCTTGCCCAGTTCAAGGGCGGCCAGCCGATCCGCAAGGACGGTCCGCAGACCCATTTCTCCAAGGCCGGCACGCCGACTATGGGCGGTTCGCTGATCCTGCTCACCATCACCCTGTCGGTGCTGATGTGGGCCGACCTGCGCAACCGCTACGTGTGGCTGGTGCTGGCGGTGATGCTGTGCTTCGGTGCCATCGGCTGGTATGACGACTGGATCAAGATCGTCCGCCGCGACCCGAACGGCCTGAAGTCGCGCTGGAAGTACCTGCTGCAGTCGATCTTCGGCCTGGCCGCGGGCCTGTTCCTGTTCTACACGGCCGACGTGCCGGCAGCGCTGACCTTCTACATCCCGATGTTCAAGTCGATCGCGCTGCCGCTGGCCGGCATCGGCTTCGTGGCCATCGCCTACTTCTGGATCGTCGGCTTCTCCAACGCGGTGAACCTGACCGACGGCCTGGATGGCCTGGCGATCATGCCGACCGTGCTGGTGGCCTGCGCGCTGGGCGTATTCGCGTATGCCTCGGGCAACGTGGTATTCGCCAACTACCTGCAGATTCCGCAGATTCCGGGCGCCGGCGAGCTGGTCATCATCTGCGCGGCCATCGCCGGTGCCGGCCTCGGCTTCCTGTGGTTCAACACCTATCCGGCCATGGTGTTCATGGGCGACATCGGCGCGCTGGCGCTGGGTGCGGTGCTGGGCACCATCGCGGTGATCACCCGCCAGGAGCTGGTGCTGGTGATCATGGGCGGCGTGTTCGTCATCGAAACGCTGTCGGTGATGATCCAGGTCGCTTCGTTCAAGCTGACCGGCAAGCGCGTGTTCCGCATGGCGCCGATCCACCACCATTTCGAACTGAAGGGCTGGCCGGAGCCGCGCGTCATCGTGCGCTTCTGGATCATCTCCGTCGTGCTCGTGCTGATCGGCCTGGCCACGTTGAAGGTGCGCTGAGATGAACGACCTGTCCCGCCAGGCAACACGCCTTGAAGCCATCGAAGGCAGCTACGACAAGTGGCTGCTGGGCGCGATCATCGCGCTCACCGGCGTGGGCGTGGTGATGGTGGCGTCCAGCTCGATCGCCTTGATGAGCAGCCCGTTCTACTACCTCAACCGCCACCTGATCTTCCTGGCGGTAGGTATCGTGCTGGCGGTCATCGCCGCCCGCACCGAGCTGAAGTCCATCGAGCAGTACAACCAGATGCTGCTGCTGGGCTGCTTCGTGCTGCTGCTGGCGGTGTTCGCACCGGGCCTGGGCAGCACGGTCAACGGCGCACGCCGCTGGATCAACCTGGGCATCTCCAAGTTCCAGACGGTCGAAGCGGTGAAAGTGCTTTACATCGTCTGGCTGTCGAGCTACCTGGTGCGTTTCCGCGACGAGGTCAATGCGACCTGGCCGGCAATGCTCAAGCCGCTGGGCGTGGCCGGTGCCCTGGTGGTGCTGTTGCTGCTGCAGCCGGACTTCGGTTCGTCGACCCTGCTGCTGGCGATCACCGCCGGCATGCTGGTGCTGGGCGGGGTGAACATGCCGCGCATGTCGATGCCGGTGATCATCGGCCTGGTCGGCATGAGCGCGCTGGCGATCATCGAGCCGTACCGCATGCGCCGCATTACTTCCTTCCTGGACCCGTGGGCCGACCAGCAGGGTGACGGCTACCAGCTGTCGAACGCGCTGATGGCCGTGGGCCGTGGTGAATGGACCGGCGTTGGCCTGGGCAACTCGGTGCAGAAGCTGTACTACCTGCCCGAAGCGCATACCGACTTCATCTTCTCGGTTACCGCCGAGGAATTCGGCTTCCTGGGCACCTGCGTGATCGTGGCGCTGTACGCGCTGCTGGTCGGCCGGACCTTCTGGCTGGGCATGCGCTGCGTGGAAATGAAGCGGCACTTCTCCGGCTACATCGCCTTCGGCATCGGCCTGTGGATCAGCATGCAGACCTTCGTCTCGATCGGCGTGAACCTGGGCATCCTGCCGACCAAGGGCCTGACCCTGCCGCTGATCTCCTCCGGCGGTTCGTCGGTGCTGATGACCTGCGTGGCGATGGGCCTGCTGCTGCGCGTGTCCTATGAACTCAAGCGCGCCGAGCGCCGCCAGGCCGTGCGCATCGGTGGCGCCGAAGACGTTGCTGCCGAGCCGAGCGACGAGCCGGCCGCGCCAGTGGCCGCCAGCGTACCGATGAGCGCCGAGCCGGTCGCATCCGCGTCCGCTGCCCCGAATGCTGCACGCGGCACCAGCCGCCTGCAGTCGCGCATCGAACCGACCTTCGGGAGGCTGTCATGAACGCGGCCACCCACACCGCACGTCCAGTGATGATCCTGGCCGGTGGCACCGGCGGGCACATCTTCCCCGGCCTGGCCGTGGCCCGCGTGCTGCGCGAGCGTGGCGTGCCGGTCACCTGGATGGGCGCCGACGGTGCGATGGAAACCCGCCTCGTGCCGCAGCACGACATTCCGATCGACACGCTGGCCATCACCGGCCTGCGCGGCAAGGGCAAGCTGGCCCTGCTCGGCGCGCCGTGGCGGTTGATGCGCGCGCTGCGCGCCGCCGGCATGATCATCCGCAAGCGCCAGCCCCGTGCGGTGGTTGCCTTCGGTGGTTTCGCCTCGGGCCCGGGTGGCATGGCTACGCGCCTGCACGGCCTGCCGCTGCTGGTGCACGAACAGAATCGCGCTCCCGGCATGACCAACCGCATCCTGTCGCGCTACGCGCGCCGGCTGCTGACCGGCTTCCCGGGTACCTTCGCCAAGGGCGAGGAGTTCGTTGGCAACCCGGTGCGTGCGGAGATCGCCGCCATCGCACCGCCGGAACAGCGCTTCGCCGACCGCCAGGGTCCGCTGCGCGTGCTGGTGGTCGGTGGCAGCCAGGGCGCGCGTGCGCTCAACACCGGCGTGCCGCAGGCGATCGCCGCGCTCGGTGCCGGGGTTCCGGTGCAGGTGCGCCACCAGAGTGGCGAGAAGATGCATGCCGAAGCGGTCGAGGCCTATGCCAAGGCCGGCGTGCAGGCTGAAATCACGCCGTTCATCGCCGACATGGCCGAAGCCTTTGCCTGGGCCGACCTGGTGGTGTGCCGCGCAGGCGCTTCGACGCTGGCCGAGCTTTGCGCGGTCGGTGTCGGCAGCGTGCTGGTGCCATTCCCCGCCGCCGTCGACGATCACCAGACCCGCAATGCGGAGTACCTGGTCGAGCGCGGCGCGGCGGTTTTGCTGAAGCAGGACGGAACGCTGGCCGACGGCATTGCCGCACTGCTGCGCGATCTGTCCGAAAATCCCGCCCGCCGCATGCAGATGGCGCAAGCCGCGCGTGCCCTGGCCAAGGTCGATGCCGCCGAGCGCATCGCCGATATCATTCTTGAGGAAGCTGTATGAAGAAGGCATGCCACCGCGCCTGCCCTGCGCGAGGCCGCGCATGATCCGTCGCCTGCACGACACCAACGACCTGGTGCGCGCGTTCCCGCGCGTGCATTTCGTCGGCATCGGCGGCACCGGCATGAGCGGCATCGCCGAAGTGATGCTGACGCTGGGCTATGAAGTATCCGGCTCGGACAACGCCGACAATGCGGCCACCCGCCGCCTGGCCGGCCTGGGGGCGCGCATCATGCGCGGCCACTCCGCGGCCAACGTGCTGGGCACCGACTGCGTGGTGGTCTCCAGTGCCATCCGCGAAGACAACCCGGAACTGATGGAAGCGCGCAGCCAGCGCATTCCGATCATGCCGCGTGCGGCGATGCTGGCCGAGCTGATGCGCTTCCGCCGGGGTATTGCGGTGGCCGGCACGCACGGCAAGACCACCACCACCAGCCTGACCGCGGCGGTGCTGAGCGAAGGTGGCCTGGACCCGACCTTCGTGATCGGTGGCCAGCTGCTGGCTGCCGGTGCCAACGCCAAGCTGGGTGGCGGGCAGTGGCTGGTGGCCGAGGCCGACGAAAGCGATGGCAGCTTCCTGCGCCTGAACCCGCTGATGTCGATCATCACGAACATCGATGCCGACCACCTGGAAAACTACGGCAACGACTTTGCCCGCGTGCAGGCGGCGTTCGCCGAGTTCCTGCAGCGCCTGCCGTTCTACGGCCTGGCCGTGCTGTGCATCGACGACCCGGAAGTGGCCGCGCTGGCCGCCAAGACCCCGCGCCACGTGATGAGCTACGGCATGAGCCCGCAGGCCGACGTGCGCGCCGAGAACGTGGTGCAGGAAGGGTCGCGCATGCGCTTCACCCTGCGCCTGCCGCAGGGCACCAGCCAGGAAGTGGTGCTGGCCCTGCCGGGCAGGCACAACGTGCTCAACGCGCTGGCCGCCGCCGCAGTGGGCTGGCAGCTGGGCGTGGCACCGGATGCGATCGCACGTGCGCTGGAAAGCTTCGCCGGTGTCGGCCGTCGCTTCAACGATCTGGGTGAAGTGACCACCGCCAGCGGTGCCAAAGTGCGCATCATCGATGACTATGGTCACCATCCGAGCGAGCTGGAAGCGGTGTTCGCCGCCGCGCGTGGTGGCTGGGCCGACAAGCGCCTGGTCGTGGCCTTCCAGCCGCACCGTTACAGCCGTACCCGCGACCAGTTCGACAAGTTTGCCGCGGTGCTGTCCAGCGTCGACGCGCTGGTGCTGAGCGAGGTCTACCCGGCCGGCGAGGAACCCATTGCCGGTGCAGATTCGCATGCGCTGGCCCGCGCCATCCGCGCGCGCGGCCGCAGCGAGCCGGTGGTGGTGGGCAAGGCCGCCGAGCTGGCCAGCGTGCTGCCGGACGTGCTGCAGGACGGTGACCTGCTGCTGATGATGGGGGCGGGCGACATCGGCGCCGTGGCCACCCACATCGCGGTGGAAGGCTTCAAGGGGGAGGGCGAGGCGTGAGCGCGCTGACCTTCCCGCCGCTGCGCGTGACCGACCCGGCTGTGTTCGGTCGCGTCGCCGTGCTGCTCGGTGGCACCTCCAGCGAACGCGAGGTGTCGCTGGATTCCGGCCGCAACGTGCTCGAAGCCCTGCAGTCGCGCGGCGTCGATGCGTTCGCCGTGGATGGCATCCCGGCGCTGGCCAAGGCGCTGGCCGCCGGTGGTATCGATCGCGTGTTCAACATCCTGCACGGCCACAACGGTGGCGGTGAGGACGGCATCGTGCAGGGCCTGATGGACGCCTTCGGCGTGCCGTACACCGGCTCGAACGTGCTGGGTTCGGCGCTGAGCATGGACAAGATCCGCACCAAGCAGGTGTGGCTGTCGCTGGGCCTGCCGACCCCGCAGTACCGGAAGGTCACTGCCGAAGACGTGCATGCCAACGCCGCCACGCTCGGTCTTCCGGTAGTGGTGAAGCCGGCCAACGAAGGTTCCAGCGTGGGCATCAGCCGGGTGACCGACGACGCCGGCCTGGATGAGGCGGTGGCGCTGGCCGCGCGCTACGACGGCCAGCTGCTGATGGAACAGATGGTGGTCGGCGACGAACTGACCGTGGCCATCCTTGGCGACGTCGCACTGCCGTCGATCCGCATCGTGCCCAAGGGCCAGTGGTACGACTACAACGCCAAGTACATCGCCGAGGACACCCAGTACCTGTGCCCGGGCCTGGACGGTGACGCCGAGGACGAGATCCGGCGCATCGCGCTGGCCGCGTTCCGTGCCGCCGGCTGCCGTGGCTGGGGCCGCGTGGATGTCATGCGAGACCGCAGCAGCGGCCATTTCTTCCTGCTGGAAGTGAACACCGCGCCGGGCATGACCAGCCACTCGCTGGTGCCCAAGGCGGCCCGCCAGGCCGGCATCGGTTTCGAGGAACTGGTGTGGCGCGTGCTGGAACAGACCCTGGAGGCCTCGCACGCATGAACGCGGTGCTGCGCATCTTCGTCTGGCTGTTGGCGCTGTCGGTGGTTGCACTGCCGGTGGTGGCCGTAGTCAATGGCTGGGTTGGCGCCGAGCGCTGGCCGCTGGCGAAGCTGCGCGTGCATGGTGAGTTCAAGCGGGTGCCGGCCGAGCAGCTGCAGCAGGTGCTGCTGCCGTACGCGCACGCGGGCTTCTTCGCGGTCAAGCTGCAGGACGCGCAGGACGCACTGGAGCAGCTGCCCTGGGTGGAAAGCGCGCAGGTGCGCAAGCAGTGGCCGGACGTGCTGGAAGTGACCCTGGTGGAGCACAAGCCGTTCGCGCGCTGGGGCAACGACCGCCTGGTCTCCGAGCAGGGCAAGCTGTTCCCCACGCCGAAGAAGCTGGCCGATCTGGCGCTGCCCGAACTGGACGGTCCGGACAGCCAGACCGAAGAAGTGATGAAGCTGTACAGCGACTCGCGTGCATTGTTCGCACCGGCCGGCGTCGACGTGCGTCGGGTGACGATGGATGCGCGTGGCAGCTGGTCGCTGGTGCTGAGCAACGGCACTGAAGTGGTGGTCGGTCGCGACGATGCACGCTCGCGCATGCAGCGTTTCGTCAAGGTGCTGCCGCAGTTGAACCGTCAGGACGCGCCGATCGAGCGCGCCGACCTCCGTTACACCAATGGTTTCACGCTGAGCTGGGGTACCCCGGCCACGCCGGCGAAAACGTCGGCGACCCCAGCCAGCAGGACGCAGGAAAGGACATGAATCGCAAGGGTGACAAATCGCTGATCGTTGGCCTGGACATCGGCACCTCCAAGGTGGTGGCGCTGGTGGGCGAGTATTCGCCGGGCAACCCGATCGAAGTGATCGGCATCGGCTCGCACGAGTCGCGCGGTTTGAAGCGCGGCGTGGTGGTGGACATCGAATCGACCGTGCAGTCGATCCAGCGCGCGGTGGAAGAAGCCGAACTGATGGCTGGCTGCGAGATCCGCTCGGTGTATGCCTCGATCTCCGGCAACCACGTGCAGTGCAAGAACTCGCCCGGCATCGTGCCGATCCGCGACGGTGAAGTGACCTGGGGCGACCTGGATCGCGTGCTGGACGCGGCCAAGGCGGTGGCGATTCCGGCCGACCAGAAGATCCTGCACGCGATCCCGCGCGAGTACGTTCTGGACGATTCGCAGGAAGGCATCCGCAACCCGGTTGGCATGACTGGCGTGCGCCTGGAAGTGCACGCCCACCTGGTGGTGTGTGCGCAGTCGGCCGCGGCCAACATCAGCAAGTGCGTGCAGCGCTGCGGCCTGCAGGTGGATGATCTGGTGCTGTCCTCGCTGGCCTCCAGCGTAGCGGTGCTGACCGCCGACGAGCGCGAGCTGGGCGTGGTGCTGGTCGACATGGGCGCTGGCACCACCGACATCGCCGTATTCGTGCAGGGTGCGATCTGCCACACGGCTTCGCTGCCGATCGCCGGCGACCACGTGACCAACGACATCGCGCACATGCTGCGCACGCCGACTCCGGAAGCCGAGCAGATCAAGGTGCGCTATGCCTGCGCGCTGGCCCAGTTGGCCACTGCCGAGGAAAGCATCCAGGTGCCGTCGGTGGGCGACCGCCCGCCGCGCCGCATGCCGCGCCATTCGCTGGCGCAGGCGGTGCAGGGCCGCTACGAGGAAATCTTCGAGATGGTGCAGGCCGAACTGCGTCGTTCCGGCTTCGAGGAACTGGTGCGCGCCGGCATGGTGCTGACCGGTGGCGCTTCGAAGATGGAAGGCGTGGTCGAACTGGCCGAGGAAATGCTGCAGATGCCGGTGCGCGTGGGCATCCCGCAGCACGTCACTGGCCTGGGCGAAGTGGTCGGCAACCCGGTGCATGCCACCGGCGTGGGCCTGCTGCTGATGGGCAGCCAGATCGAGCACCCGCGGCGGCCGTCGCTGCCGACCGGGCGTGCTGGAAGCATGTTCAAGAAACTCAAGACCTGGTTCCGCGGCGAGTTCTGACGCGGAACCTGCACTACCCGGGCTCGCCCGGTTGCAACACCGGCAATACGACGCAACACCGGCAACACATAACCCACACAGCCGCAACGACGGCATGCAGCACGAAGGCAGGACGCCCGAATGCCCATGCAATCGAAAGCGGATACAACGAGGACACGGACATGGCGCATTTTGAACTGATCGAAAAGATGGCACCCAATGCGGTGATCAAGGTTGTTGGCGTGGGCGGCGGCGGCGGCAATGCCGTGGCGCACATGGTCAACTCGGCAGTGGATGGCGTGGAATTCATCACTGCCAATACCGACTCGCAGGCCATCAAGAATTGTGGTGCCAAGCTGCAGCTGCAGCTGGGTACCAACGTGACCAAGGGCCTGGGCGCAGGCGCGAACCCGGAAGTCGGCCGCCAGGCCGCGCTGGAAGACCGTGAGCGCATCATGGACGCGCTGCAGGGTGCGGACATGGTGTTCATCACCGCCGGCATGGGCGGCGGCACCGGCACCGGCGCTGCACCGGTGGTGGCACAGCTGGCCAAGGAAATGGGCATCCTGACCGTGGCCGTGGTCACCAAGCCGTTCCCGTTCGAAGGCCGTCGCCGCATGCAGGTCGCGCTGAAGGGCATCGAGGAACTGAGCCAGCACTGCGACTCGCTGATCACCATCCCGAACGAGAAGCTGATCACCGTGCTGGGTCGCAACGCGACCATGATCCAGGCCTTCCGTGCCGCCAACGACGTGCTGCAGGGCGCCGTGCAGGGCATCGCCGACCTGATCGTGCGTCCGGGCCTGATCAACGTCGACTTCGCCGACGTGCGCACCGTCATGTCCGAAATGGGCCTGGCGATGATGGGCACCGGTACCGCCCGCGGCGATGACCGCGCGCAGGCCGCTGCCGAATCGGCCATCCAGAACCCGCTGCTGGACGACGTGAACCTGGCCGGTGCCAACGGCATCCTGGTCAACATCACCGCCGGCGCCGACTTCACCATGGCCGAGTTCGACGAGATCGGCCGTACCATCGATGGCTTCGCTTCCGAAGACGCCACCGTGGTGGTGGGCACCGTGCTGGACCCGGACATGCAGGACGAAGTGCGCGTGACGGTGGTCGCCACCGGCCTGAACCGCATCTCGGCCAGCAAGACCCAGCGTCCGGGCGAGCGCGCGCCGATCAAGCTGGTCCGCAACGCCACCACCGGCCAGCCGGAGTTCGGCGAGTTCGACAATGGCGGCGACGCCGTGTCCAAGGCTGTCGGCGGGATGGGCCTGGGCCTGCGTCGTGCCAGCAGCGACACCGCGGCAGCCTCCACCCCGTCGGCCCCGGCCGCTTCGGCCCCGGCTGCAGCGGAACTGCCGAACGATTACCTGGACATCCCGGCCTTCCTGCGCCGCCAGGCGGACTGAGCGGGGCTGCCCGGGGCTTGTCCTCCCCGGGTTGCGCCACCATGTCCTGAAAACGCGGGCGCCGGGCCAGGATGGGCCCGGCCGCCCTGCTTCACGCGCGTCCTACCGGCGCGCCGGTGTGTCCTGCCGGCGTTTCAGTCGGGGTAGGGGACCGTGCGTGTTAATCTAATGTGTCACTTCCGGTCCATCCCCCATGATCCAGCAACGCACCCTCAAGAACACGATCCGCGCCACCGGCGTTGGCCTGCACAGCGGTGACAAGGTCTACATGACCCTGCGCCCGGCACCGGTCAACCATGGCATCGTGTTCCGCCGCGTGGACCTGGACCCGGTGGTGGAAGTGCCGGCCAAGGCCGAGCTGGTCACCGAAGTGACCCTGTGCACCGGCTTGACCTGCAACGACGCCAAGATCCAGACCGTCGAACACCTGATGTCGGCGCTGGCCGGCCTGGGTGTGGACAACATCATCGTCGAACTGTCCTCGGCCGAGCTGCCGATCATGGACGGTTCGGCCGGCCCGTTCGTGTTCCTGCTGCAGTCGGCGGGCATCGTGGAACAGGAGGCGCCCAAGCGCTTCATCCGCGTGCTGAAGACCGTGGAAGTGACCGAGGGCGACAAGGTGGCCCGCTTCACCCCGTACGAGGGCTACAAGCTGGGCTTCACCATCCAGTTCGATCACCCGATGATCCCGGCCAAGCAGTCGCGCCAGGAAATCGAGTTCTCTACGCTGGCCTACACCAAGGAAATCTCCCGCGCGCGCACCTTCGGTTTCATGCGCGACCTGGAATACATGCGCGAGCGCAATCTGGGCCTGGGCGGTTCGATGGACAACGCCATCGTGCTGGATGAGTTCCGCGTGCTCAACGAAGACGGCCTGCGCTACGCCGACGAATTCGTGCGCCACAAGATCCTCGATGCGATCGGCGACCTCTATCTGGCCGGTGGCCAGGTGCTGGGTGCCTACGAAGGCTTCAAGTCCGGTCACGCCCTCAACAACAAGCTGGTGCGGGCGCTGATGGCCGACGCCACTGCCTGGGAATGGGTCAGCTTCGACTCGCCGGCGACGCCGGACCCGGTGGAATACGCTACTCCGGCCTACGCCTGATTTCTGTAGGTTGTTGAATTGAAAGACAAAAACGCCGCCTTCCAGGGCGGCGTTGTCGTTTCAGGCGGGTTCGGCGCATTCAGCATGCTTGACGCGCGTCAAGGCCGGTTCGAGGTCACGGTTTTGTGAACCTGTTGGATCGGAAGCCTGAATTTAACGCAGTTTTAACAACAATCTAACGACAGGCCCCCGGATGGCAGCTAGGATGCGACCCGGCCCCCGAAATGTTTCACGCCGTGGTGACACGCGCGACGGGGAGCGGAGCCGGATGCTCCGTTGTCGTCAGGACCGATTCTTCGGCTTCGAAGGAACGTCCTGCAGGCAAGCCAAGGCGTCGCGTAGCCCTTTGTGCGTGGCGGCTGAAACTGCGTGGGGTCCATTCCGGTTGTCGAGCGCTGGGGAGCGCGTGGGAGTGGGAGACGCAGTCTTGATGGTCACCCTGGTGGCCTTCAGCCCGATGGAACGGGCCGCGTCGAGCAACTGGGCTTCGGCAAGCCGCAACTTGGCATGCCAGACCGGGGACTCGACGAGAAAAACGAGGTGTTCCCCGTCCACATTGGCCAGCCGGCAACGGCTGCGCAGAGGTGGCGGCAACTGGGGGCGCAACTGACGGTCCAGCGCGTCGAGCCACAAGGCACGCCGCAGCGGGTTCCCGCTTTTGTCCGCCATCACCGCATCCAGCGCCGGCTTCGGCACTGACGCGGGGCGAACGCTGGATTTCGGCTCAGACATGAAAACTCACTGATGGCATTCAAAAAGATCGTAATCAAAACGCGTGAAGGACAGGCCAAGGCGTCGCCCATCGCGCGTTTGCGGTTCTATTTCGAGGACCGCCCCCGCGCCCTGCTGGGCAGCGTGCTCGGGGTAGGCTGCATTATCGGCCTTGCTGGCGGCATTGGCGCCAGCGCGCTGAATGATTCCCGGCTGCAGGCCAAGGTCGAGCGCCAGGATGCGGAGCTGGCCAAGGTCAAGCGCGATGCGCAGACCCAGGTCAACGCGCTGGCGGCCCGCCTCGGCGAGCTGCAGGCCCAGGCCACCCGCCTCAACGCCCTCGGCGAACGGCTGACCCAGATGGGCAAGCTGGAAGACGGCGAGTTCGACTTCAACGAGACCCCCGGTCTCGGTGACGGTGACGCCGGCGGCCCGACCAGCGACATCCCGGTCAAGGACGTCAACGCCGACTTACAGGTGCTGGAGCAGCGCTTCGCTGCTTCAGGCCGCCAGCTGTCGGTAATGGAATCGCTGATGTTCGACCACCAGCTGCAGCAGAACGCCGTGCCCTCGCGCATGCCGATCCGCAACAGCTATGTGACCTCCGGCTTCGGCACCCGTGCCGACCCGTTCGGCCGCGGTGCCGCCACCCACAAGGGCATGGACTTCCACGCCAAGGTCGGTGACCCGGTGATGGCCGTGGCCGAGGGTGTGGTCAGCTTTGCCGGTGTGAAGGGCGGCTACGGCAACGTGGTCGATGTCGACCACGGTAATGGCTACGTCACCCGCTACGCGCACAATTCGCGCCTGGTGGTGAAGGTCGGCGACCTGGTCCGTGCCGGGCAGGAAGTGGCCAAGGCCGGTTCCACCGGTCGTTCGACCGGTGCCCACGTGCACTTCGAGGTGTGGGAGAACGGCAACGTGGTCAACCCGCGCAAGTTCCTCGGCGACGGCGGCAACACGCCGGTCGGCCGCGTCAGCCGCGGCTGATCCGTTCTGGTAGTGCCGGCCGCTGGCCGGCAATTCCTTGAGGTTGCCGAACGAGGCTCCGGCCAGCGGCCGGCACTACCCCTCGGGGTTGAAACCTCAGCGGGCCGTCCCAAGCTACAATGGGTGTTGCCATCGACAGGGCGCCAGGCGCCCTGTTTCGTTTGCGGCGGACGGATCCCAAGGGGGAGGCCGGGCGTCGTGTCCATCCAACCCGGTTCCTTCAATGATCAACAGCCTGCTTACCCGCGTATTTGGCAGTCGTAACGAACGACAGCTGCGCCAGCTCAACCGCATCGTCGCCAAGATCAATGCGCTGGAGCCGGAGATCGAGAAGCTTTCCGACGAGCAGCTTCAGGCCAAGACGCCGGAGTTCAAGCAGCGCATCGCCGATGGCGAAGCCCTGGACAAGGTGCTGCCGGAAGCGTTCGCGGTCTGCCGCGAGGCCGGTCGCCGCGTGCTGGGCATGCGCCACTACGACGTGCAGCTGATCGGCGGCATGGTGCTTCACCTGGGCAAGATCGCAGAAATGCGCACCGGTGAAGGCAAGACCCTGGTGGCGACCCTGCCGGTGTACCTCAACGCGCTGGAAGGCAAGGGCGTGCACGTGGTCACCGTGAACGACTACCTGGCGCGCCGCGACGCCGCGCAGATGGGCAAGCTGTACAACTGGCTGGGCCTGAGCGTGGGCGTGGTCTACCCGGGCATGCCGCACAGCGACAAGCGCGAAGCCTACGCCTCGGACATCACCTACGGCACCAACAACGAATTCGGTTTCGACTACCTGCGCGACAACATGGCGCTGTCCAAGGCCGACCGCTACCAGCGCGGCCTGCACTACGCCATCGTCGACGAAGTCGACTCCATCCTGATCGACGAAGCGCGTACCCCGCTGATCATCTCCGGCCCGGCGGATGATTCCCCGGAGCTGTACATCCGCGTCAACCGCGTCGTGCCGAACCTGGTCAAGCAGGAAGTGGAAGACGGCGAAGGCGACTTCTGGGTCGACGAGAAGGGCAAGCAGGTGCACCTGTCCGAAGCGGGCATGGAGCATGCCGAGCAGCTGCTGGTCGAGGCCGGCATCCTCGACGGCGAGACCGAAGGCCTGTACGCACCGCAGAACCTGACGGTGGTCCACCACCTCAACGCCGCGCTGCGCGCGCACGCGATCTACCAGCGTGACGTGGACTACATCGTGCGCGACGGCGAAGTGGTCATCGTCGATGAGTTCACCGGCCGCACCCTGTCCGGCCGTCGTTGGTCCGATGGCCTGCACCAGGCCGTGGAAGCAAAGGAAGGCGTGCCGGTCCAGCGCGAGAACCAGACGCTGGCGAGCATCACCTTCCAGAATCTGTTCCGCATGTACAAGAAGCTGTCCGGCATGACCGGTACGGCCGATACCGAAGCCTTCGAGTTCCAGAGCATCTACGGCCTGGAAGTGGTGGTGATTCCGACCAACCGCCCGACCATCCGCAAGGACAGCCCGGACCAGGTGTTCCTCAACCGCAAGGGCAAGTTCAATGCGGTGCTGGCTGACATCGAAGAGTGCGCCAAGCGTGGCCAGCCGGTGCTGGTGGGTACCACCTCGATCGAAACCTCGGAAATGCTATCCGAGCACCTGCGCAAGGCGGGCGTGAAGCACGAAGTGCTCAACGCCAAGCAGCATGACCGCGAAGCCACCATCGTCGCCAATGCCGGCCGTCCGGCCGCGGTCACCATCGCCACCAACATGGCCGGTCGTGGTACCGACATCGTGCTGGGCGGTTCGCTGGAAGCGGAAATCCACGAGCTGGGCGAAGGCGCCACCGACGAGCAGAAGGCCGCGGTCAAGGCCGAATGGCAGAAGCGCCATGAGGCCGTCAAGGCTGCAGGTGGCCTGCACATCGTCGGCACCGAGCGCCATGAATCGCGCCGTATCGACAACCAGCTGCGGGGCCGTTCGGGCCGCCAGGGTGACCCGGGTTCGTCCCGCTTCTACCTGTCGCTGGAAGACAACCTGATGCGCATCTTCGCCTCCGACTGGGTGCAGAAGGCCATGCGCATGATGGGCATGAAGGAAGACGACGTCATCGAGGACCGCCTGGTCAGCCGCCAGATCGAGAAGGCGCAGCGCAAGGTCGAGGCCCACAACTTCGACATCCGCAAGAACCTGCTGGACTTCGATGACGTCAACAACGACCAGCGCAAGGTGATCTACGCCCAGCGCGATGAACTGCTGGACGCCGAGTCGGTGAAGGACAACGTCGACGGCATCCGCGACGACGTGATCTTCGACGTGGTGGCCCGCTTCGTGCCGCCGAATTCGATCGACGAGCAGTGGGACCTGCGTGGCCTGGAAGCGACCCTGGAGTCGGACTTCGGCCTGCAGATGTCGCTGACCGACCTGGTCAAGGAACACGAGGAACTGGACGCCGAGGCGATTGCCGCCAAGGTGCAGGAACGCGTCAACCAGCACTTCGCCGAGAAGGAAGCCGGCGTGGGCGAAGAGACCATGCGCGCGCTGGAGAAGCACGTGATGCTGACCGTGCTGGACCAGAGCTGGAAGGAGCACCTGGCGCGCATGGATTACCTGCGCCAGGGCATCTACCTGCGTGGTTACGCGCAGAAGCAGCCCAAGCAGGAATACAAGAAGGAAGCCTTCGAACTGTTCTCGGACATGCTGGAGAACGTCAAGCGCGAAGTGGTGACCCTGCTGTCGCGCGTGCGCATCCGCAGCGACGAGGAAGTGCAGGCGCTGGAAGCGGCCGAACGCCAGCAGGCCGAAGCCCGCCTGAGCCAGTCGCAGTTCCAGCACCAGGATGTGGGCGGCTACAGCGCCGACGAGGAAGCCGCGCAGGTGCAGGCTGCCCAGCAGGGCGTGGCGCAGATGCAGCGCGACGAGCCGAAGATCGGCCGCAACGATCCGTGCCCGTGCGGCAGTGGCAAGAAGTACAAGCACTGCCACGGCCAGCTGAGCTGACCCCGAAGAGCCCCGCGAAAGCGGGGCTTTTCGTTTATGGCGGCGGAGCTGCACCGGATCCGTGATTGCGCCAGTCGCCCTGTTCTGGGCATTCTTCCCCCATGCCTTCCCCCACCCGATCGATCCACGTTGTGGCCGCCGTCATCACCGACGCCCGTGGCCGCGTGCTGCTCAACCGCCGTACCGAGAACCGCGACATGGCCGGCCTGTGGGAATTCCCCGGCGGCAAGCGTGAATCCGGCGAGACCTCCGAACAGGCGCTCGTGCGTGAGCTGCGCGAGGAACTGGGCATCGAGGCCGATGTCGGCGAGTGGCTGATGGATGTGCCGCAGCGCTATCCGGACAAGCATCTGACCCTGGAAGTGCGCCACGTGCGCAGCTGGAAGGGGACACCGCGTGGGCGGGAGGGCCAGGCAATCACCTGGGTGGCGCCGGACAAGCTGGGCCGCTATTCAATGCCACCGGCAGACCTGCCGGTGGTGGCCGCCCTGCGCCAGCCTGACAGCTACCTGATCACCCCGGCGCCAGCGGATGATGAGGGCGGCTTGCAGCATTGGCATGAACAGCTGCAGCGCGCTGTGGCCGCGGGCCAGCAGCGCATCCAGCTGCGCTTGCCGACGGCGCATCCGCAACGGCAGGCGATGGTCGAACAGGCCGTGCGCGCGCATCGTCGCAGCGGGGTGCAGTGGTTGCTCAACCGCGATATCGAGCTGGCGCGCGCATTGGGCGTGGGCGTGCATCTGGGCAGCGAACAGCTGCCGGAGCTGTCGCAGCGTCCGCTGCCCGAAGGCCAGCTGGTGGCCGCCTCCTGCCACGACCTGCAGCAGCTGAAGGCCGCACAGCAGTTGGGCTGCGACTTCGCCGTGCTGGGTCCGGTGCAGGCCACGGCCAGCCATCCGGATGCGGTGCCGCTGGGCTGGGATGCCTTCGCCGAGCTGCGTGCGCAGGTGTCACTGCCGATCTACGCGCTGGGTGGCATGGGCAGTGGCCACATTAGTGAGGCGCGTCGCCATGGTGGGCAGGGCATCGCCGCCATTCGCGCGCTGTGGCCGGCGTGATGTCAGGGTCAGATCATCGCAACGCGGGGCTCTGACCCTACCGATCACAACGTGATCCAGAAACACCCGTACTGCCGCCGCAATCCCAGCACCGTCGAAGCGCGCGCTGCGCTGCCCGGCAACGTCTGCTCCAGGCGGAGTCCGACCGGATGGCGAACGGCCGGCGGCTCAGGGTCGGATCCCTGCGCAGCAGGGCTCTGACCCTCCTCCTGCGATTGCGGCAGCGCCTGCGAGGGGTACACCGGCACTACGTCCACCCATGGCCGCCGCGCCAACGATTCCAACTGGCCGAGGATGCGCTGCGCGCCCGCATCGGAGACCGCGCCCCACAGGTACAGCGAGGACAGTCGGTTCACATCGTTGCTGACGATGCCGACGCGCAGCGCATCCACCAGTTCGCTGAGTCGCCGCGGGCAGCGTGCCCCCAGGGTGTCGCGCTGCAGGGTATTGCCGGTGGGCGCAGGCGGTGGCAGCCGCGACTGCGCACCCAGGCTGTCGCAGGGACGATCGGTATACACGCTCTGGCCCCGCGCATCGGTGCAGCGGTTCAGGCGCGTGGACTGTGCGTGGGCGACGCTCGACAGCACGCACAGCGGCAGCAGCAACAGCAGGAAGGAAAGCCGGGTCATCCCCGCAGGGTAGCGCCGATCACGCTTGCGCGCCGTGTTCTCAGCCCTGCAGCAGCTTCAGGACCGAGGTGGTCGGCTTGGCCAGGTTCAGGGTGTAGAAGTGCAGGCCGGGTGCGCCGCCCTCGATCAGGCGCTGGCACAGCCGGGCCACCACTTCGGTGCCGAATGCACGCACCGACTCCGCATCATCGCCGTAGGCCTGCATCTTGCGGCTGATCCAGCGCGGAATCTCCGCACCACACTGTTCGGAGAAGCGGCGCAGCTGGCTGAAATTGGCGATCGGCATGATGCCCGGGGTGATCGGCACCTGTACACCCAGCCGCCGCACTTCATCGACGAAGTGGAAGTAGGCATCCGGGTTGAAGAAGTACTGGGTGATCGCCGCATCGGCACCGGCATCGATCTTGGCCTTGAAGTGCTTCAGGTCGGCCAGTGCGTCAGCGGCCTGCGGATGCGTTTCGGGGTACGCGCCCACTTCGATGTGGAACGCATCGCCGTGCTCGGCACGGATGAAGTCGATCAGTTCGGCGGCGTAGCGCATGTCGCCGGGAAAACCCATGCCCGACGGTAGATCGCCGCGCAGCGCGACCAGGCGGCGGCAACCGATGGCGCGGTACAGCTTGAGCAGCTCGCGGATTTCCTGACGGGTGCCGCCGACGCAGGACAGGTGCGGTGCTGCATCGAATCCATGGTGCTGGTTGAGGTGGCGCACGGTTTCGGAGGTATAGCTCAGGGTCGAGCCACCGGCACCGAAGGTACACGACACGTACTGGGGATCGTAGTCCTTCAGCTTTGCCGCGGCGCGGTCCAGCTGGCTGCGCTGTTCGTCGGTCTTGGGCGGATAGAACTCGAAGCTGATGGCGGTCATGGCACGGGCGGCAGCGGCGGGTGCGGATCAGTATATCGCTTCATCAAGATGGATGTTGGTTGACTGCGCGGAAAGGCACCGTCCGTCGCCTGCGACCGTTTGCCCCGGTCTCCGGCCGCTGCTCCGAAATCGCAACCCGGATGCCGCGGCCGGCGGCACGCTGATCCCATCCCGGCAACACCCACCCGATGAAGGAGCTGACGATGAAGATCTTCCTGGCACTCTGGTACGCAATGAAGGCCCTGGCCCGGCTGGCCATGATCGGCATGGCAATGGCCGTACTCGGCTCCGGCTCGGCGCATGCCGCCGGCGCCCTGGCTGCGGGCAAGGTGCAGGTCGAGGTGGTCGGCAAGGGGCGCCCGCTGCTGATGATCCCCGGCCTGAACAGCAGCGCCGAGGTCTGGCACGAGACCTGCCTGGCCCTGAAGGATGTGCAGTGCCATCTGGTGCAGCTGCCCGGCTTTGCCGGCGCCGCAGCCGCTGATCCACGCCCGGCCGGGTTCCTGCCGGCGATGCGTGGGCAGCTGCTGGCTTACCTGCATGACCAGCACCTGGGCCCGGTGGTGGTGATCGGCCACAGCCTGGGTGGCCTGCTGGGCCTGCAGATGGCGCAGGCCGAGCCGAGGGCGGTCAGCGCACTGGTGGTGGTCGATGCACTGCCGTTCCTGCCGGCGGCGCGTGACCCGAACGCCACCGCAGACAGCGTGCGGCCAATGGCCGACCAGCTGCGCAAGGGCATGCTGGCTGCCGACGCCGCGCAATGGCAGGCGCAGTTGAAAGCCGGCCTGCCGGGCATGACCCGCGATCCGCAGCGGCAGGCCGAACTGGGGCGCTGGGGCGAAGCGAGCGACCGCCAGACCACGGCTGACGCCATGCATGCGGTGATGACCACCGACCTGCGCGACAGCATCGCCTCGATCACCGCACCGACGCTGGTGCTGGGCAGCTGGGCCGGCTACCAGCCGATGGGTGGCACCGAGGACAGCACGCGTGCGGTGTTCCAGGCGCAGTACGCGAAGCTTCAGGGCGTGCAGATCGCGATGAGCGCGCAGGGCTTCCACTTCCTGATGTGGGATGATCCGCGCTGGCTGCAGGAGCAACTGCGGCATTTCCTGGCCGCGCACCCCTGACCGTTGTCCGCCCTCCTGCCACCGCCGAGAGCCCGCATGGACGCCACCACGTCATCCCGCCGCTTCTGGATGCTCAACGCGCTGGCATGGGCCGGCTATGCGATCTATGGGCTGTGGGCCGGCATGCGGATCGGCGGCGGCGTGATGTTCAGTGGCATCGTGTTGATCACTGTCAGCGTGGCAGCCTCTCTGTGGTTGTGCAGTGGCGCGCTGCGCATGGTTGCACTTCGCCAGCGCTGGTGGGAGGGGAGCCTGGCCAGCCTGGTGCTGAAACTGGCCGCCGGTGTGGTGCTCGGGGCCAGCGTCGCACAGGCGGTAACTGCCGCGTTGTTGCTGCCGGCGCTGGCATTGGGTTGGGTGCACCTGCCTGGCGGCCATGCGGATTACCAGTGGTCTTCGCTGCTGGTGTACTGGATGAACACCGCGCTGTTCCTGCTGATGTGGACGGGCCTGTGGGCAGGCCTGCACGGCTTGCGGCGGGCACGCCACAGTGAGCTGGCGCGCCTGCGCGCCGAGGCCGAACGCAGCGCCCTGGAGCGTGATGCCCTGCGTGCGCGGCTCAATCCACATTTCATGTTCAATGCGCTGAACAACCTGCGCGCGTTGATCCTGGAAGACCCCGAGCGGGCCCGCGACATGGTCACCCGCCTGTCGCGTACGCTGCGCCAGGCGCTGGCGCATAACCGCAGCGAGCAGGTCACGCTGGCCGAGGAACTGGCGGTGGTCGACGATTACCTGGCCATCGAGGCGATCCACTTCGAGCAGCGCCTTCAGGTCGGCCAGCACATCGCCGCCGAAGCCATGCAGGCACAGTTGCCGGCGATGGCGCTGCAGTTGCTGGTGGAAAATGCGATCAAGCACGGTATCGCCAGCCGGCCCGGCGGTGGCCGGATGGAGATTCGAGCGACATTGGACGACGATGTGCTGCGCCTGCAGGTGGACAACCCGCTGGGCGGCGCCAGCGAGCCCACCCACGGGCATGGCGTCGGCCTGGCCTACCTGCGTGCGCAGCTGGGTTCACGCGGGCGTTTCACCTTGCAGCCGGTCGGCGACCGCATGCAGGCCCTGCTGGAGATTCCACAATGAGTGCCATGCTGCGTGTATTGATCGTTGATGATGCGCGGCTGGCGCGGCAGGAGCTGCGTACGCTGTTGTCGGCGCTGCCCTGGGTGCAGTGCGTGGGCGAAGCCGACGATGTACCCGCTGCACGCGAGGCGATCGCCACACTGGCGCCGGACCTGGTGCTGCTGGATGTGCAGATGCCCTCGGGCAGTGGCTTCGATGTGCTGGACGGTCTGGAGACAGTGCCGGCGGTGGTGTTCGTCACCGCCTACGACACCTATGCGGTGCGTGCGTTCCAGACCAACGCGCTGGACTATCTGGTGAAGCCGGTGGAAGCGCCGCGGCTGCTGGAGGCGCTCGAGCGGGCGCGCCAGCGCGACGTGGCTTCGGCCGGGGCGCCGGAGTCGCGTGGCACACTGGGTGGGCAGGATCAGGTGTTCGTGCGCGAGGGCGATCGTTGCTGGTTCGTGGCGGTTTCCGAGATCCGCCGGCTGGTGGTGGATGGCAACTACACCCGGCTGTGGTTCCGTGACCAGAACGCCTTGCTGACCCGCAGCCTGAGCGCGCTGGAAGCACGCCTGCCGCAGGATCTGTTCTTCCGTGCCAACCGCAACACCCTGGTCAACCTGCGCCGCATTCGTGGCGTGACGCCCAGCATCGCAGACGGCTACGACCTGTCGCTGGATGATGGAAGCGAGGTGGAAGTGTCGCGGCGGCAGGCACGTGAACTGCGCGAGCGGATGGCGTTGTAGCTGCCGCTACAGCTCGGCACTGACCGGGCTGGTGACGAAGCCCCACAGCAGGCGTGCCATCACTGCTGGAGAACGCGCCTGGGAACGCGCATACACCAGCAACATATCCAGGCGGGGGCGGTCGTAGAGATGGCCGGCCAGCAGCACCGCATGCACGTGGCGGGTATTGGCGGTGTCGTGGAGCGGGTTGCCATCAAGCAGCACCAGATCTGCGGCTTTGCCGACCTCGACGCTGCCATGCGATGCCTGCAGCTGCAGATGACGCGCGGCCTGCAGCGTAGCTGCGCGCAGCACGTCGGCCTGGCTCAGGCCGGCTTGCCGCAGCCACTGCAGTTCGTCGTGGTAGCGCAGGCCGCCCAATCCGGTGTCGGTGCCGACCAGCACGTTGACGCCGGCGCGATGCGCCGCACCGGTGAGCGCCAGGCCATGCTCGAAGTAGGTCTTCAGAGCGTCTTCGCCGCGTCGGCCGGGATAGCGCGCCACGGTGGCCTGCAGGTCATCACGCCACGCCCAGCGTGAGAGCGGGTCCAGATAGGTCAGGCGCGGATCATCGACGAAGGCCGGATCGCGTGCGCGTGCATCCTCTTCACGGGTGACATGGGTCGGCACGAACGCGGCACCGCTTGCCTGTATCAGGCCGAGTGCTTCCTCGCAGAGCGCGGGCTGGTATCCGCTGACCATCCGCTCGGCCAGCGCGGTCGGATCTTCGCCATCGAGGGTGCCGCCACGCCAGGCGGCTGCGTTTTCGAAGCAATGCCGCACGAACAGATGGGCGTGTTCGAAGCTGCGCTGCCCCGCCTGCAATGCGCTTTCCAGAGGCACGGCCCTGGGCAGGTGGCCGACCAGCGGGCGACGCAGCTGCTGCGCCTCGTTGGCCAGCCGCTGGTAGGTGTCCGCACGCAGCCGGTTGTAGACCTTCAATGCATCGATGCCGCGCGCAGTGTAGGTGCGTGCGCGTTCGGCGGCGGCGTCTGGCGAGAGTGATGGATCCTCGAAGTAGAAGCTGGCGATCTGCATGAAGCGCGGTGCGACCTGCTGGCCGGCAACGGCCTGTGCGGTCCAGCGGCGCTTGTCGGCCACGCAGGCGATCAGCGGATCGGTGGCCTGCGGGCAGTCCATCATGTCGCGGGTGCCAGTGATGCCGTTGGCCAGCATCAGCGGAAACTGCAGTTGCGGTGACAGCTGCAGGGCGTGGGTATGCATGTCCCAGAAGCCGGGCAGCAGCCAGCGGCCGCCGGCATCGAGCACCGGCAATGTGGTGTCCCGTGGCGTTTCGCCGATGGCGATGATCGTGCCGCTGCGCACTGTCACTG
This sequence comes from Stenotrophomonas africana, assembly GCF_013004645.1. Taxonomy (GTDB): domain Bacteria; phylum Pseudomonadota; class Gammaproteobacteria; order Xanthomonadales; family Xanthomonadaceae; genus Stenotrophomonas; species Stenotrophomonas africana. The sequence continues at coordinate 332,509 of NZ_JABEME010000004.1, forward strand.
TCGTGGGTTCGCTGACCTGGCCGCGCGCCACGTCCACCACCCGCGCGTTGACGATCACGCGGCTGTTGCCCGGCTCGGGCAACGGCGGTGCCGACAGCGGCCAGAGCAGTGCGGCGGCGAACAGCAATGGCAGCGCCAGCAGGAGGGTGGCCAGGACGATCGGCCATCGCCGACGGCGGGCGGAACGGGGCAACGCGCGTGCTGCATCCATGAGCCGGCGATCCTTGCATTGGGTCGCCCGCAGAGTGCTGCAAGCCGGGCGCGGGCGCCAGTGACCATCGACATCCGGCCTTGCCTGCCTCCGGGGCGGTTACCCTGTGCGGTGGAACCCCTGATCACGCCCTGCCATGTCCATCGTCCTCACCGATTTCGCCCGCCCCCGCCTGTTCCCGCGCGTGCCGCGCGGCAACACCCTCCAGGACTGCACCGCCGAGCAGTTCGAGGCACACCTCAATGCGCATGCGCCGCTGAAGGTACTCGACGGCTACGCTCCGTTCTGCAAGCTGTTCGTCTACGAGAACTGGACCAGCACGCGCTGCCTGACCGTACCGATCACCGAGGCCAACCGCCACCTGCTGCGCAGTGGTTACGAAGCGCGCAACCGCGAGGAGCTGCCGGTGCTGGTGCGCTGGTTCGAGGGCGTGGAATCACCGCGTGCGAACTACCTGGTGGTGATCCTGTACAGCGCCGGGCAGCTGGCGAAGGAAGGTTCACCGATCGAGGCCGACTGGGGCATCGTCGGCTGCATCTACACCGCCGAACCGGAAGAGGTACCGATGGCACCGATCACGATGATGCGCAATGCGCTGGGCGTGGAGGAGGGTGGGTCCGGTGTGCCGCTGGACCGGGAAGCCTACCGGCGCTCGGTGGCGTTCTGGGAGAACAACGCCAACTGGCGGCCGTGAGCCCGCGCTGTGGCCGGACAGTCGGCATGTGAACAGGGAGGATTGCAGCGGGGCGCTACCATGGCGGTGAATCAACGCAGGGAGCACAGGGATGGATGTTCGCAGCTGGATGCCGTTTGCATGGGTCGCCGCAGGTCTGCTGGCCGCAAGTGAAAGCCCGGCAGCAACGTACGATGCAGGCGCCGCCTGTGGGGCCCTGTCCGATGTGACGCTGATCCGCGACGCGGGCGTGGGTTCACTGCAGGCGCAGGCAACGTCGGGGCGCTGCACGTTCCATGTGGAAGCGGATGACGCAGCAGCGCTTTCGCGTCAGCAGTCGTTGCTCCAGAGCGTGTCGGCGATCGCCTGTGGTGCGCCAGCCACCACCCAGCCTTCGCAAAGGGCTGCAGGCTTCGACCTGCAGATGCCTGCACGTTGCCCACTCTCTTCCAGCATGCCGTTGATTGCCCGGGAGGGAGGCTGGCACCAGCGGCGACTTTCGTCGGCCCCGACGTATCCTGCGGCCGCCATGCGCGAGGCCCAGCAGGGGGGTGTCGAGCTGATGCTGCTGCTGGATGCTCAGGGCAAGATCCAGGCGATCATCCTGGCCCGATCCAGTGGGTACCCACTACTCGATGCGGCGGCGCTCAAGCACGCGCGTGACTGGCGTTACGAGCGTGAAGCGGCAGGCAAGGCGCCAGACATGAGCCTGATACGCGGCACGGTCACGTTCAAGCTCGACTGAGGCGCCTACAGGGCGGGCTCGGCCTTCCACTCCCACCACCGATAGTGGTACTCGCGCTCGGTCGCGCGCCATTGCTGTGCGCAGTGGGTGCATGTCAGCCGGTAGCACTCGCCCCAGCCGTCCTCCGCTTCGCCCCGTGCACGCAGCTGCACGTGACCTTGTTCCAGCAGCGGCTCGGGGCTGAAGAACACATAGGACGGGTAGAGCGTGCACAGGCAGCCTTCGCGTGCCTGCCAGTATCGCAGCCGTTGCAGGGCTGCCTTGAGGTGGGCCTCATTGCTGATCAGCATGCCGCCGAGGGCGATGCCCTGGCAGCGCTGTTCGATCAGGTCCACATGCGCGCTCAACGCGTCCAACGATGAGGCACTGAACAGTCGTGCGACGACGCGGGCGGCATCGGTGATGCGCGTTGCGTCGCGCGATAACAGGTCCTGCAGCAGCACATCGGCCTGTGCATCGTCGAGCCGGGGAATCGGCGATGTGGACCACGGCCAGCGCATCAACGTGACTTGCCGATGGCAGCGTAGTGGCCACCGGTCAGGCGCAGCAGATCGGTGGGTGCCAGTTCCACTTCCAGTCCACGGCGTCCGGCGCTGACATGCAGCGCGGGCAGCGCTTCGGCACTGGCGTCCAGGAAGGTGCGCAGGCGCTTCTTCTGCCCGAGCGGGCTGATGCCACCGACCAGGTAACCGGTCGCGCGCTGTGCGGCATCTGCAGCGGCCATCTCGCATTTCTTGCAACCGGCGGCTTCGGCCAGGGCCTTCAGGTCGAGCTGGCCGGCCACCGGTACTATCGCCACCAGCAGTTCGTGTGTCTCGGTGCTGGCCAACAGGGTCTTGAACACCTGGGCCGGGTCGAGGCCGAGCTTGTCGACGGCTTCGCCGCCATACGATTCGGCGTGGGCGTCGTGCACGTAGCTGCGCACGGTGTGGGCGATCTTCTCGCGCTTGAGCAGGTTGATGGCCGGAGTCATGGGTGAATCGTAGCGCGGGGTGGGGGCGTTGCCTTGACCGAGGCTACTACCAGGCGCAGCGGGGTGATAATGGACGGTAGACACTGCCTGGACATCGAACATGCGCGCTCCGCAATGCCTTCATGACCTGACCCTGGATGCCGAACCGTGCGCGGGACCGTACCCGCCGCAGGGCTTCTGGCCGGTCGCCGAAGGCGCACTGGGGAATGGCGATCTGTTTGGTCTGTACTGGCCGCTGGGGCGCGAAGCTGAGCCGCCGGTGGTCTGCGAGATGTTCCATGACGAAGGGCGCATGATCTTCAGCCATTCGTCGCTGGACGCCTTCGTCCGGTGGCTGGATGCCGGTGGCGGGTGGGACGGTGACGATGAAGATCGCGATCCACCCGAGCACGAGGTTGCAGATGCGGATTCGCCGTTGCTTCTGGTTGAGCGCGCGCAGCGGCATGTGCAGGCCGCTGCACCGGCTGAAGCCATCGTGCTGCTGGAAGATGCCTGCAGCCGCTTTCCCGAGCTGCAGCGGGCATGGGCCATGCTGGCAGGGCAGCAGATGCGCCTGGGGCAGCACGCGGCGGCCGTGGCGTCGGCGCGTGCGGCGGTCCTGGCGAACTGGGCATTCGGCATTCCCGAGCCTGGTGTACTGCGGATTCTGCGTGCAGCCGATGCGGCCGGCGATCCTGTGCTGGCGATGGCCCAGCAGATGGGGTTTGCTTTCGGTGGCGCCAAGACCAACCCGGACTATGCCGTGATGCAGGCCTGCATCGAACGCTGTTGGGAGGCGGGTGAGACGATGGCGGCGCTGCGCCTGAGCCAGAATCGCTGCTATGCGCTCAGCGCCGAGACCGTTTCATTCCAGCAGCGCGAGGGATTCGATCTGGCTTGCTGGCAGAGCGACTTCGTCGCGCAGTGCCAGAGCGCGCTGCAGGATGATCGGCAGCACATGTAGCGCCACGACCACCTGCTCGCATCGGCAGAGGGGGCGGAGCCCTTTCCCGCGAAAAGGGATCCGACCCCGGGCCGGAGCGCAGAACGGGCGCCCGAGGGCGCCCGTTCTTTCAACTTCCATTGCAAGGGTCAGAGCCCTTTCCTGCGGAAAGGGATCCGACCCCTGCACGATCAGTAGCGGTAGTGGTCCGGCTTGAACGGGCCTTCCACCGGCACGCCGATGTAATCGGCCTGTTCCTGGCTCAGGGTGGTCAGCTTCACGCCGATCTTCTCCAGGTGCAGACGCGCCACTTCCTCGTCCAGCTTCTTCGGCAGCAGGTAGACCTTCTTCTCGTAGCTGTCCTTGTTCGCCCACAGGTCGATCTGTGCCAGGGTCTGGTTGGCGAAGCTGTTGGACATCACGAAGCTCGGGTGGCCGGTGGCGCAGCCCAGGTTCACCAGGCGGCCTTCGGCCAGCAGGAAGATCGCGTTGCCGTTCGGGAAGATGTACTTGTCCACCTGCGGCTTGATGTTGACGTGCTTGATGCCGGCGAACGACACCAGCGCGTCGACCTGGATCTCGTTGTCGAAGTGGCCGATGTTGCAGACGATGGCCTGGTCCTTCATCGCGCTCAGGTGCTCGATGCGGATGATGTCCTTGTTGCCGGTGGTGGTGACGTACAGGTCGGCACGGCCCAGGGTCGATTCGATGGTATTGACTTCATAGCCTTCCATCGCCGCCTGCAGCGCGCAGATCGGGTCGATCTCGGTGACGATCACGCGCGCGCCATAGGCACGCAGCGAGGCGGCGCAGCCCTTGCCGACGTCGCCGTAGCCGCAGACCACGGCCACCTTGCCGGCCAGCATCACGTCCATCGCACGCTTCAGGCCATCGGCCAGCGACTCGCGGCAGCCGTACAGGTTGTCGAACTTGCTCTTGGTGACCGAGTCGTTGACGTTGATCGCCGGGATCAGCAGGGTGCCGGCCTGGGCCAGCTGGTACAGGCGGTGCACGCCGGTGGTGGTCTCTTCGGAGACGCCCTTCCAGTCCTTGACCACGCGGCCCCAGTAACCCGGGCGTTCCTTGGCGACGCGCTTGAGCAGGTTCTTGATGACCTGTTCTTCGTGCGAGGAGGACGCGGTGTTGACCCAGTCGCTGCCGTTTTCCAGCTCGTAGCCCTTGTGGATCAGCAGGGTCACGTCACCGCCGTCGTCGACCACCAGCTCCGGGCCGGTCAGGGTGCCGTCGGCCAGGGTGAAGGTCAGCGCGTCCAGGGTGCAGTCCCAGTACTCTTCCAGGGTCTCGCCCTTCCAGGCGAACACCGGGGTGCCGGTGGCGGCGATGGCGGCAGCGGCGTGGTCCTGGGTCGAGAAGATGTTGCACGAGGCCCAGCGCACGTCGGCGCCGATGTCCTTCAGGGTCTCGATCAGCACCGCGGTCTGGATGGTCATGTGCAGCGAGCCGGTCACGCGCACGCCCTTCAGCGGCAGCTCGGCCTGGTACTTGCGGCGGATCGACATCAGGCCCGGCATTTCGTGCTCGGCGATGTCCAGTTCCTTGCGACCCCAGTCGGCCAGCGTGATATCGCGGATCTTGTAATCACCTTCGGTGGAGAAGGTCTTGGCAACAGCATTCATTCGTGTGCTCCGGTTGTGGGCGAGCGGGTGCTCGCATCTAGCCGGGCGCCGTTGTTACAAAGCCACCTCACCGAGCCTGGCCGGGCCTCACGGGATCCGGTCGCAGCGCCCCTCGGCAGGGGAGAACCCCCATTATATCGCGGCCCCGGCATGACATCCGGATGACCCAACCATCGGCAGATGGGCGGGCGTGCACGGCCTGTTAAGGTCGGTGTTTTCACGCATCACACAGGTGGAACGATGAGCACGCACGCGCGCCGCACACGGCGCTGGACCGGCCTGGTCCTGTCGATGGGACTGCTGGCGGTGGCCCCGCTGGCCTGGGCGGCGGCGCCGCAGCCCACGGCCGCACAGGCCCAGGGCGTCAACGGCTACGAACTGCCCTCGGCCGCGCTGCAGGCGGTGGTGGACGCACCCCGTGCGCCCTCGTTGTACCTGTCGCCACGCCGCGACGTGGCCGCGATGATGCAGATGCCATCGCTGCCGTCGATCCAGGTGGTGGCGCAACCGGAACTGAAGCTGGCCGGCCTGCGCATCAACCCGCGCACGTTCTCCGACAGCCGCTTCAGCTTCGGCGAGAAGCTGTGGCTGATGAACGTGGCCGACGGCAAGGAACGGCAGATCAGCGGCCTGCCGGCCAAGCTGTCGATCGCCAGTGTGATGTGGTCGCCGGACCAGAAGTGGCTGGCCTTCAACCAGGTGGACGGCGCCAGTGGCGCCAATGAACTGTGGCTGGTGGACGTGGCCGGCGGCAGCGCCCGCCGCCTGGTCGCGGGCCTGAACACGGTGATCGGCAGTGGCTACCAGTGGTTGCCGGACAGCCGCAGCCTGGTGGTGTTCACCCGCCCGGCCAACCTCGGTGCGGCCCCGGCCGCCGACGGCATTCCGACCGGCCCGGCCGTGCAGCAGACCAGCCAGGGCGGCGGCGTGGTGTCGATCCGTACCTACCAGGACCTGCTGAAGAACGAGGCCGACGCGCGCCAGTTCGACTACTACGCCACTACCCAGCCGGTGGAAGTCAGCCTGGACGGCAACATCCGCACGATCGGCGCGGCCGGCATCTTCATGGGCTTCTCGGTGTCGCCGGATGGCCGCTTCGTGCTGCGCCAGCCGGTGCAGCGGCCGTACTCCTACGTGGTGCCGGTGACCAGTTTCCCGCGCCGCATTGAAGTGATCGACCGTGCCAGCGGCACGCTGGTGCACACCGTGGCCGTGCGCCCACTGGTGGAAGGCCTGCCGACCGGCAACGATGCTGAAGTGACCGGCGTGCGCGACATCAGCTGGCGCGGCGATGCCGATGCAACCCTGGTCTGGGCCGAAGCGCAGGATGGCGGCGACCCGAACAGGGACGCCAAGGTGCGCGATGCGGTACTGATGCAGGCTGCGCCGTTCGACAAGCCGCCGGTGACGCTGGCCCAGCTTGGCAGCCGCCTGGCCGGCATCAGCTGGGGCCGCGGTGACCTGGCCCTGCTGACCGAATCGTGGTGGAAGACCCGCAAGACCAGGACCTGGCTGATCGCCCCGGACAACGCCGGTACCGAGCCGCGCCTCCTGTGGGACCGCGATGCGCAGGACCGCTACGCCGACCCGGGTCGTCCGCAGGTGTCCAGCGACGATCGTGGACGCTCGCTGCTGCAGACCAGCGCTGATGGCAGCAGCCTGTATCTGGTTGGTGCGGGTGCTTCGCCGGAAGGTGACCGTCCGTTCGTGGACCGCTTCGACATCGCCAGCGGCAAGGCCACCCGCCTGTTCCACTCGCAGGCGCCGAGCTATTCGCTGCCTGTGGCATTGCTGGACAACCAGGGCAGCTCGCTGCTGCTGAGCCGCGAGAGCCCGGACGAGCCGGCCAATTTCTACGTGCAGTCGCTGGCCGATGCGGGTACCGCAGCGCGCGCGCTGACCCACTTCGCCCATCCGCTGCCGCAGTTGAAAGGCGTGCAGAAGGAACAGATCCGCTACAAGCGCAAGGATGGCGTCGACCTGACCGCGACCCTGCTGCTGCCGCCGGGCTACGACCCCAAGCGCGACGGCCCGCGGCCGCTGCTGATGTGGGCCTACCCGGGTGAGTTCAAGAGCGCGGCTGCGGCCAGCCAGGTGACCGATTCGCCGTACCGCTTCAACGCGGTCAGCTACTGGGGCCCGCAGGCGTTCCTGGCCAAGGGCTATGTGGTGCTGGCCAGCCCGTCGATGCCGATCATCGGTGAGGGCGACAAGGAGCCGAACGACACCTACATCGAACAGCTGGTGGCCAACGCGCAGGCAGCGGTGGATGAAGTGGTGCGCCGTGGCGTGACCGATCGCGACCACATCGCCATCGGTGGCCATTCCTACGGTGCGTTCATGACCGCCAACCTGCTGGCGCACACGCGCCTGTTCAAGGCGGGCATCGCGCGCAGCGGCGCCTACAACCGCACGCTCACTCCGTTCGGCTTCCAGGCTGAGGAGCGCAACTACTGGCAGGCGCAGGACGTCTACCAGAAGATGGCGCCGTTCAATTACGCTGACAGGATCAAGGATCCGATCCTCTTCATCCACGGCGTGGACGACAACAACTCCGGCACATTCCCGATGCAGAGCGAGCGCATGTTCGCCGCGGTGAAGGGCCTGGGTGGCACGGCGCGACTGGTGATGCTGCCGAACGAATCGCATGCCTACCGCGCACGCGAATCGATCATGACCATGCTGGCCGAGAGCGAGCGCTGGCTGGAACAGACCATCGGCCCGGCCGAGCGGGGCAAGGCGAAGAAGAAGCGCTGATACCTGCATGAGGGCGGCCCCTGCAACAGGGGCCGCCTGTGCGGCTGCGCCGCCGCCCGAGCATGGGCTCGGCGCTACACGGTATAGCGCGTGATGATGTCTGTAGAGCCGAGCCCACGCTCGGCTGCTTCTGCTTCTGCTGCGGATGCGTGCAGATGAAACCATTTTTGCATCGCAGCACGACGCCCGTTCTGGTTTAGGCTTGGGGCCTGGATCCGTTGACCGAGGCCTGTGCGTCGCCGATGAACGAGTACCGCAGCAGCATCGAATTTGCTTCTCCCGATCTTCCGCTTCGCGATGATGTGCGCCGGCTTGGCGCGCTGGTCGGTGACCTGCTGGTTGAACAGGTTTCGGCCGCGTTTCTCGACGATGTCGAAGACGTGCGCACCCGCGCCATCGCCCGCCGCGAGAATCAGGCGCCCCTGTCCGAGCTGGCCGAAGGCCTGGCCGGGCGCACGCCGCAGCAGGCCGAGACCATGGTGCGGGCGTTCAGCACCTACTTCCAGGTGGTCAACATCGCCGAGCGCGTGCATCGCATCCGCCGTCGCCGTGACTACCAGCGCGCCGGTACCGCAGGTGCGCAGCCCGATGGCCTGCAGGACGCGCTGCAGCACCTGAAGGCGCAGGGCGTGGGCCTGGACGAACTGGCGCAGTGGCTGCCACGCATCGACATCGAACCGGTGTTCACCGCGCACCCGACCGAAGCCGTGCGCCGTGCGCTGCTGGAAAAAGAGCAGCTGATGGTGGCCAGCCTGGTCGACAACCTCGACGGCCAGCGCACGCCGGGCGAGGCCGCCGCCGATGCGGCGCGCTTCCGCATGGCGCTCACGGCGTCGTGGCAGACCACCGACTCCTCGCCAGTGCGGCCCACGGTCGATGACGAGCGCGAGCACGTCGGCTTCTATCTGGTGCAGGTGCTGTATCGCGTGATTCCGGTGCTGTACGAATCACTGCAGCAGGCGCTGCGCGATACCTACGGCGAAGAACTGCCGCTGCCGCGCCTGCTGCGCTTCGGTACGTGGGTGGGCGGCGACATGGACGGCAACCCGAACGTGGATGCCACCACCATCCGCAACACGCTGGATGCGCAGCGGCAGGCGGTGCTCGGGCGCTATCAGAAGGAACTGCTGCAGCTGGCCAGCCTGCTCAGCCAGTCCACCGAGCGGGTAGGGGTGAGCGACGCATTGCAGGCACGCGTGGCGCAGTACCAGCAGTTGCTGCCGCAGGTGCGGTCGCGCCCGCGCCATGCCGACATGCCGTACCGTCTGCTCAACGACCGCATGCGCGCACGCCTGCAGGCGACGCTGCATGACGGCGAGGGCGCCTACGCCGGCCCCGCTGAACTGATCGACGACCTGCAGCTGATCCTCGACAGCCTGCGCGCCAATCGCGGCGAACATGCTGGCGGCTTTGCCGTGCAGCGCCTGCTGTGGCGGGTGAAGACCTTCGGCTTCCACCTGGCGCGGTTGGATGTGCGCCAGGAATCGAGCGTGCATGCGCGCGCGCTGGCCGCCGTGCTGGGCGGTGAAGCAACCTGGCAGGCGCTGGACGCGCTGGGCCGAGCGCGCCTGCTGGGCCCGCACGCCAGCGGCGAAGACACGCTGCCCAAGGGTGATGACGAGGGCAACCAGCGGCTGGATGCGGTGTTCGCTGCGCTGGCCGATGCGCGCGCGCGGCATGGCAGCGATGCACTGGGCAGCTACATCATCTCGATGGCGCACGACCGCAGCGACGTGCTGGCGGTACTGGCGCTGGCGCGCCGTGGCGGTTTGGTAGAGGAGGGCGGTGCGGTGCCGCTCGACATCGCGCCACTGTTCGAGACCGTGGATGACCTCAAGCGCGGCACCGCGACCCTGCGTGACCTGCTGGCCGACCCGATCTATCGCGCGCACCTGCAAGCACGCGACGACGTGCAGATGGTGATGCTGGGCTATTCGGACAGCAGCAAGGATGGTGGCATTGCTGCTTCGCGCTGGGGCCTGCAGCGCGCGCAGGTGGAACTGCTGGAGGTGGCGGCCGAGGCCGGCATCCGCCTGACCTTCTTCCATGGCCGTGGCGGTTCGATCAGCCGTGGCGGTGGCAAGACCACGCACGCGGTCGATGCGTCGCCGCGCGGCAGCATCGATGGCCGCCTGCGGGTGACCGAGCAGGGCGAGGTGATCCATCGCAAGTACGGCATCCGCGCGCTGGCCCTGCGCTCGCTGGAACAGGCCACGGGCGCAGTGCTGCGCGCCAGCCTGCGCCCGCGTGCCGCCGAGCCGCGCGAGGATGAGTGGCGACCGGTGATGGACGTGGTGTCATCGGCCAGCAGCGAGGTGTATCGCGGGTTCGTTGGCCAGGCCGGCTTCATGGATTACTTCCGTACCGCCACACCCATCGACGTGATCGAGCGGATGACGCTGGGCTCGCGTCCTTCGCGCCGGCTCGGCCAGGACGCGGCACTGGGCAACCTGCGTGCGATTCCCTGGGTGTTCGCCTGGAGCCAGGCGCGGGCGGTGATCCCCGGCTGGTACGGCGTGGGCAGTGGCCTGCAGGCGGCGGTTGATGCCGGCCACGAACAGACGCTGCGCGGGATGGCGCGTGACTGGCCGTTCTTCCGTACGTTTCTGGACGACATCGCAATGGTGCTGTCCAAGGGCGACATCACCATCGCCGAGCAGTTCTCGCAGTTGTCCGGCGACCTGCACGGGCGCTTCTTCCCGCTGGTGCAGCGCGAACTGGAACTCACCCGGCACTGGCTGCTGGCATTGATGGACCAGCAGACGCTGCTGGACCACGATGCGCGGCTGGCGCTGTCGATCCGCCTGCGCAATCCCTACGTCGATCCGATCAGCGTGCTGCAGGTGGACCTGCTGCAGCGCTGGCGGGCCAGCGGACGCGAGGATGACGAGCTGCTGCGCGCGCTGGTGGCGTGCGTGAACGGTGTTTCGCAGGGCGTGCAGAACACGGGCTGACCTTCTGCATCCGCCGGCGCTACCTGCCTCGGTGGGTGTGGGGCTTGCCCCGCACGCCCTCATTCCTCCGGCGACGGCGGGTTCGACGCCAGCAGTTCCAGATGGCGCTGCTCCATTTCCTGGCGCAGCTGGCGGCGGATCAGCGCGGCTGCCTGGCGGCGCTTCTCGTCCGACGTGACCGGCTGCAAAGGCGGCACCGGTGTCGGCCGGCCTTCCTCATCCACGGCCACCATGGTGAAGAAGCAGCTGTTGGCGTGGCGCACGCTGCGCTTGAGGATGTCCTCGGCCACCACCTTGATGCCGATCTCCATCGACGAGGTGCCGGTGTGGTTCACCGAGGCCAGGAAGGTGACCAGCTCACCCACTGCGATCGGTTGGCGGAACATCACCTGGTCCACCGACAGGGTGACCACGTAGCTGCCGGCATAACGGCTGGCGCAGGCGTAGGCGACCTGGTCGAGCAGGCGCAGGATCGCACCGCCGTGGACCTTGCCGGAGAAATTGGCCATTTCCGGCGACATCAGCACGGTCATGGACAGCTGGTGGGTTTTCAGTTCGGTCGACATGGGGCGATTGTATCGGCGTGGCGTAGCTCTTGTAGAGCCGAGCCCATGCTCGGCTGCTCTTGGCGCAGGCAAAAGAAAGCCGAGCATGGGCTCGGCTCTACAGAAAGCAGAAGGGCCGCGTGAGCGGCCCTTCGTCTGTCTTACTTCAGCTTCGCATCGGCGCGCAGGGCGGCGGCGCGGTCGGTCTTCTCCCAGGAGAAGGCCGTGGCGTTGACGGTCTCGCCTTCGCCGTTGAGGTAGCTGAACTCCTTCGGCTTGCGGCCGAAGTGGCCGTAGGCCGCGGTCTGCTGGTACATCGGGTGGATCAGGTCCAGCATCTTGATGATGCCGTACGGGCGCAGGTCGAAGTGCTTGCGGATCAGCTTCTCGATCTTGTCGTCGCTGATCTTGCCGGTGCCGAAGGTGGTGACCGAGATCGAAGTCGGCTCAGCCACGCCGATGGCGTAGGAAACCTGCACTTCGCAACGGTCGGCCAGGCCGGCGGCAACCACGTTCTTGGCGACGTAGCGGGCAGCGTAGGCAGCCGAACGGTCGACCTTGGACGGGTCCTTGCCGGAGAAGGCGCCACCACCGTGACGGGCCCAGCCGCCGTAGGTGTCGACGATGATCTTGCGGCCGGTCAGGCCGCAGTCGCCCACCGGGCCACCGATCTCGAACTTGCCGGTCGGGTTGATGTGGAACTTGGTGCCCTTGTGCAGCCACTTGGCCGGCAGCACCGGCTTGATGATCTCTTCGCGGACGGCCTCGATGAGGTCCTTCTGCTTGATGCCCGGGGCGTGCTGGGTCGACAGCACCACGGCGTCGATGGCCGAGACAACGCCGTTTTCATAGCGCAGGGTGACCTGGCTCTTGGCGTCCGGACGCAGCCACGACAGCGGCGAGTTCTTCTTCTTGCGGATCTTGGCCTGCTGCTCGACCAGGCGGTGCGACAGGTGGATCGCGGCCGGCATGTAGCTGTCGGTCTCGTTGGTGGCGTAGCCGAACATCAGGCCCTGGTCGCCAGCGCCCATTTCTTCGGGCTTCTTGCGATCCACGCCCTGGGCGATGTGCGGCGACTGCTTGCCGATCAGGTTCAGCACGCCGCAGGTGGCGCCGTCGAAGCCGACGTCGGAGCTGTCGTAGCCGATGTCCGTGATGACCTTGCGGGTCAGCGCTTCCAGGTCGATCCAGGCACTGGTGGTGATTTCACCGGCCACAATGGCAACACCGGTCTTGACCATGGTCTCGCACGCCACGCGGGCGCGCTGGTCCTGGGTCAGGATCGCGTCCAGCACCGCATCGGAAATCTGGTCGGCAACCTTGTCCGGATGGCCTTCGGAGACCGACTCGGAGGTGAAGAGATAGCTGGACATCAGGCGTAATATCCCTTGATTCGGATGGAAAGATGGGCGCGAATGATACACGGGGTGCGCCGCCTGTGCATTGTGAACCTGTACCGGTTGCCGGTGGTTAAGCCCGTGTAGGCCCGGCAGGGGCCGTCTGGCCGGGATTGGGGCCCAGCGTCGAGGCCCAGTGTTCCACCAGCGTGACAACGGGGTGGGCGCTGCGGCCCCCGACCGCGCCAGCGGCGTCCCTGTCGACAAGACGGACCCGTGGTCATCGTTCTGCCCCAAAACCGCCATCTGGCTGCCGCCTGCCGGGCGCAGGCTGTCGGCCAATCCGGCCGCCGGGCATGAGTGGAACCGCCATGCAGGAACTTGAACAGCGTCTCCAGCAACGCTTCCCTGATTGGTTCCACGGCCGCCGAGGCCAACTGGCGCGGCCGCTGCTGCGCAGCGTGGGGCGCTGGTCGCGGTTGGACCAGATCGAAGCTTTCCTGCAGCGCAGTGCAGGATTGCGCGGATTCGGTTTCGTCGCCGCCGGCCTGGAATTCATCGACGGCCAGTACCAGGTGGATCCGGCCGCGCTGGCGAAGATTCCCGCCACCGGCCGCCTGCTGATCGTCGCCAACCACCCCTCCGGGGCACTGGATGCCCTCGCACTGCTGGACGCGGTTGGCCGTATCCGCCGCGACGTGCGGATCGTGGCCAACGACCTGCTGGGGGCCATCGCGCCACTGCAGGACCTGCTGCTGCCGGTGCGCATCCTCGGTGGCAAGGCCCAGCGTGGCAGCCTGCATGCGGTCGAGGAGGCGCTGGCTGCCGAGCAGTGCGTGATCGTGTTCCCGGCCGGCGAGGTCTCGCGGCTGTCGCTGCGCGGCATCCGTGATGGCCGCTGGCAGCGCGGGTTCGTCCGCTTTGCCCGTACCGCCGGCGCGCCGGTGCTGCCGGTGCGTGTGGAAGCGCGAAACTCGGCGCTGTTCTACGGCGCCTCGACCCTGTTCAAGCCGGCCGGTACCGCGCTGCTGGCGCGCGAGATGTTCACCCGTCGTGGCCGTCCGTTGCGGCTGAGCATCGGTGAGCCGATGCAGCTGGGCAAGGGCGGTGACCCGGGCGCACAGCTGCTGGCGGTACGCCGCGCGCTGTATGCGCTGGGCCGCAATGGTGGGGCCGGTAATGCCGTTGCCTGCGCAGGCCCGGAGCCGCTGGCCGCCCCGGTGCCGCCCTCGCAGGTCGCCGCGGGCATCGCGGCGGCCACGCAGCTGGGCCAGACCGCCGATGGCAAGCAGATCCTGCTGGCCACCTGTACCGCTGATTCACCGCTGCTGCTGGAGTTGGGCCGCCTGCGCGAACTGACGTTCCGCCAGGTGGGCGAGGGGACCGGGCGCAGCCGCGACCTGGACGATTACGACCCGCGGTACGAGCACATCGTGATCTGGGACGCGGCCGCGCAGCGCATTGCCGGCGCGTACCGGATCATGCGCGGTGCCCATGCGTTGGCCCGGCACGGACTGTCCGGGCTCTACAGCGCGTCGCTGTTCCGCTATTCCGACGATGCGATCACCCACATTGCCGAGGGCCTGGAGCTGGGCCGCAGCTTCGTGGTGCCCGACTACTGGGGCAGCCGCAGCCTGGACTACCTGTGGCAGGGCATCGGCGCCTACCTGCAATGCCGGCCGGGCATCCGCTACCTGTTCGGCGCGGTGTCGATCAGCGCGGCACTGCCACGTGATGCGCGCGAGCAGCTGGTGGCGTACTACCAGCGCTATTACAGCGGCACCGCCGGCCTGGCCGAATCGAACCGCCCGTTCCAGTACTTCGCCGCGCCGCCGAGTTTCGGCGAGCTGGATGCAGGCGCCGCGTTCGATGTGCTCAAGGCCAACCTGGCCGCTCTCGGCACTGGCGTCCCGACGCTGTACCGCCAGTACACCGATCTGTGCGAACCAGGCGGTGCCCGCTTCCTCGCCTTCGGTGTCGACCCGGACTTCAGTGATTCGATCGACGGCCTGATTGAAGTGGATCTGTGCGCGATCCGGCCGAACAAGCGCAGACGCTACCTGCGCGACGCGGGGACGCCGGCATGAGCGCGCTGGCGAACCTGTCGCCACACCGGCGCGCAGTGTTCGTCTCCGATGTGCATCTGGGTTCACGTCATTGCCATGCCACCGAGCTGGCAGGGTTCCTCTCGCAGCTGCGCTGCGAACGGTTGTATCTGGTCGGCGACATCATCGACCTGTGGTGGATGGCGCATCGCCGCGCCAACTGGCGGCAGTCGCACAGCGAAGTCATCCAGGCCCTGCACGCGTTGCGGCGTGCAGGCACCGAAATCATCTACATTCCCGGCAACCACGATGCCTCGCTGCGGCAGGTGTGCGGGCTGATGCTGCCAGCGATGCAGGTGCGCCGCCGCGCCATCCATGTGACCGCCGATGGCCGCAGGCTGCTGGTCGCACACGGCGACGAGTACGACGGCGTGACCCACTTCGGTGGCCTGCAGGAGAAATTCGGCGACTGGCTGTACTACCGCATCCTCACCGGCAACCAGGCCTTGAATGCAGTGCGGCGCCGGCTGGGCATGCGCTACTGGTCGCTGTCGGAGTTCCTGAAGAAGCGCAGCGGGGCCGCTGAACGCTACATCGAGCGCTTCGTGCAGGCCGGGCTGGACGACGTGCGCCGACGCGGCCTGGACGGCATCGTCTGCGGCCACATCCACCGCGCTGCGTTGATTGAACGCGATGGCCTGGTCTATGCCAACGACGGCGATTGGGTGGAGAGCCTGACCGCACTGGCCGAAGACCATGATGGCGCGTTGCGCCTGCTCGACCACAACGGCCAGACGCTGCTGGAGCTGCCCGGCGCGCGGATGTCGCAGGCAGCATAACGCGCGTCTGTCCTCCTGTAGAGCCGAGCCCATGCTCGGCTGACGTGGCGCCCAACGAAGAGCAGCGGAGCATGGGCTCGGCTCTACATGCACCGCCTGCAAGCCGCTAGCATCGGCCCATGGATTCCCTGACCCAGATCGTGCTCGGCGGCGCCGTCGCTGCTGCCATCGCCCCGCCCGGCCACCGCCGCGCGGCCCTGCTGGCCGGTGCCGCGCTTGGCACCCTGCCGGACCTCGACGCCCTGTGGCTCGGCTTCACCGCCGCCGACCCGGTGGCGAACATGATCGAGCACCGCAGCTTCAGCCATTCACTGCTGGTGCTGCCCTGGGTGGCCGCATTGATCTGGTGGTTGTTCAAGCGCTTCGGCAACGGCCGTGTCGCGCAATCACCGATGCGCTGGTTCTGGGCGATCCAGCTGGCGCTGGTCACCCATCCGCTGTTGGATGCGTTCACCGTTTACGGCACCCAGCTGTGGTGGCCGCTGCGGCCACACCCGACGATGGGTTCCAGCGTCTTCATCATCGATCTCGGCTACACGGTATGGCTGCTGCTGGGCTGCGTGCTGGCCTGGTTTGGCCGTGCCCGCCCCTGGGCTGGCAAGGTGCTGGGCGTGGCCCTGCTGCTCAGCAGTGCCTATCTGGGCTGGGGCCTGATCGCCAAAGCGCAGGTCGACCGTGCCGCGCAGCAGAGCCTGGCGGCGATGGGCCTGGGCGATGCACCGCGCTTCTCGGTGCCGATGCCGTTCAACACCCTGCTGTGGCGGGTGGTGGCGATGACACCGAATGGCTACGTGGTGGGTGACCGCTCGCTGGTGGCCGACCACGGGCCGATGCAGTTTGAAGGCCACGCGTCCAACGTGCAGGCCTTGCGCGAAGCAGAACGCATCCCGGCGGTGCAGCAGCTGACGTGGTTCAATCGCGGCTTCATGCGAGCACAGGTGCTGGACGGGCGGCTGGTGCTGAGCGACCTGCGCATGGGGCTGGAGCCGGACTACACGTTCAACTTTGTCGTGGCTGAGCAGGTCGACGGCCAGTGGCGGCCAATCACGCCCGGGCAGGTGCGGGCGGATTACAGCAGTCCCGCCGCGCGCGCCGACGCCGGGCGCCGGCTTGCCGCGATGTGGCAGCGCATCTGGCACGAGCCGGCAGCCTCCGCGACCGGTGCCGCGCACCCGTAGGTCCACGCCATGCGTGGATGGCGGGACCATCGGCAGTGCTGCGTTGGCTCAATACACCGTCGCGCGGCCCTGCACGAACGAGAAGAAGAACACCGCGTTCGGGTCGTTCTGCACCAGGCGGAACTCGCGACGCATGCCTTCCACGGTGTCCTCGTCCACCGAGCCGGCCTGTAGCAGCTGGTCGGCCGCCGACAGCAGCAACTGTTCCCAGAACGCGATCATCGTCTTGCGGCGTGCCGGTTCGCGGTTGTCCAGGTGGATGGTCTTGATCTCGGTGTGCACATCGCGGAAGCCGCCGGCCAGCAGCAGGTTGCCCAGCTTGGCGCCGACGAACGGGTCACCCCCGTGGTCGTACTGGAAATCGTTGAAGGCCATCCAGTAGCGCCAGATATGCGGCGAATACGGATCGAGCAGGAACGAGGCATTCATCACCTCGGTGATGTACACCGGCGAACCCGGTGCCAGCACGCGGCGCACTTCGCTGAGTACGCGTGCCGGGGACGGAACGTGTTCCAGCACCCAGCACAGGAACGCCGAATCGAAGCTGCGTGCCTCGAACGGCAGCTCGCCGGCATCGGCCTGCTGCAGGGTGTAGCGGTCGCTGCACCACGGCGTGCGCGCCAGGTTCTCGCGCGCGGTGGCCAGCTGCGTTTCGCTCAGGTCCACGCCGGTCACGTGCAGCTCGGGGAAGCGGCGCAGCAGGATTTCGGTCTGTGCGCCGACGCCGCTGCCGACTTCCAGCAGGCGCCGCGCGCCGCCGTAGTCGATCTGGCCGAAGATGCTCGATTCCAGCAGGCGTGCCTGGGTCATCAGGCGCTGCTGCTCGGTGCCGGAAAAGCCGTGCAGATAGGTCGGGGAAGAGATCGGCGGCGTCATGGTGGGCTCTTGTAGCGTCGAGCGTGCTCGACTGCTCTGGAAATTCAGTCGAGCAAGCTCGACTCTACGTAACGAAGTGGTCGGAAAGGTTGCGGGCCGTACGCTCAGGCCGCCGAAGACAGCGCCGTTTCCCCGCCGATCAGGCGGTCGAAGTACTCGGTGGTCAATGCGATCTGGCTCTGCGGATCTTCGGCACGGTTGACCACGGCGCGGAAGGCGGCGTTCTCCGGCCGGTCCCTGGCATACCAGCCCAGGTGCTTGCGCGCGATGCGCACGCCCTGCGGCTCGCCATAGAACGCGTGCAGTGCGTGCAGGTGGCCAAGCAGGATGTCGCGCACTTCGGCCAGCGACGGCGGTGCCAGTTCCTCGCCGGTGGCCAGGTAGTGCGCCACTTCGCGGAAGATCCACGGCCGGCCCTGCGCCGAGCGGCCGATCATCACCGCGTCCACGCCGGTCTGCTCCAACACAAAGGCGGCCTTCTGCGGCGAATCAATATCGCCGTTGGCGATCACCGGAATGCGCAGCGCAGCCTTGATCTCGCCGATCGTGGCGTACTCGGCCTGGCCGGTGTAGTGCTGGTCGCGGGTACGGCCGTGCACTGCCAGTGCCGCGATACCGCTGTCCTCGGCGATGCGCGCGATCAGCGGGCCATTGCGATGGTCGCAGTCCCAGCCGGTGCGGATCTTCAGCGTGACCGGCACGTCCACCGCGTTGACCACCGCTTCGAGGATGCGTGCCACCAGCTGCTCGTCGCGCATCAGTGCCGAACCGGCCCAGGCGTTGCACACCTTTTTGGCCGGGCAGCCCATGTTGATGTCGATGATCTGCGCGCCGTGGTCGACGTTGTAGCGCGCGGCCTCGGCCAGCTGCTGCGGTTCGGTGCCGGCGATCTGCACGCTGATCGGGGCCGGCTCGCCGTCATGGTCCATGCGGTGGATCGACTTGCGCGTGTTCCAGAAGCGCGGATCGCTGATGGTCATTTCCGAGGCGGCCAGACCCGCGCCCAGCCGTTTGCACAGCAGGCGGAAGGGCTTGTCGGTGACGCCGGCCATGGGCGCCAGCACGACGTTGGGGGCAATGGTGTAGGGGCCGATCTGCATGCGCCCATTGTAGGGCGCGGGCGGCGGTACGGCCGTGTCAGCCCCGCCCCGGTTCAGGCCCATCGGCACCGACCTCATGCCGTACCGGCATCAGCAGATGCTTGACGGTTGCTTCCGCCGCCCCCAAGGGCGGGCGATGGTAGGCGGCTAGCTCAGGCTCTGCCAGGCCTGCCGGGTCCCCAGCGCGAAGGCCAGCCCCAGGCAGAGGCAGACCAGTGAACTGGCTACCCAGAAGCGCCGGCCGTTGTAGCCGGGCCGGAGCAGCGCCAGTCCAAAGCCCATCGCCGCGCGCAGCAGCAACAGCAGGGCGATGCCCGTCAGGACCAGACGACTGGCCGGCAGCGGCGAATGCCAGCCCGCGGCGGCCAGTGCGTACAGCGCCCAGGCCACCAGCACGGCAGTAATGCCGGCGGTCATCAGCGGCGGCCACCAGTGCCCGGCCTGTGCCAGCCGGACCATACGCTGGCCAGCACCGAAGTACCTGTACCAAGGGGCACCGAAGGCGATGCAGCCGATATGCAGCAGGGCCGCGATGGCACTGCCGGCGGCCGCGACCAGCAACCAGGGGAATCCGTCCATGTCCTGCCCGTGCAAGGAAGCTGCGCGGATGGTGGGCGAGGGGCAGGGTGTGGGCAATGCGACCGGCAGTCGCAGCCG
Organism: Stenotrophomonas africana; assembly: GCF_013004645.1. Lineage (GTDB taxonomy): Bacteria > Pseudomonadota > Gammaproteobacteria > Xanthomonadales > Xanthomonadaceae > Stenotrophomonas > Stenotrophomonas africana. Next base: position 351,958 of record NZ_JABEME010000004.1, read on the forward strand.
TTCGATGCGACGGCCGGTGATGGCGCTGTCCTCAGCGCGGCGGATCGATCTGCAACCCGGCGCCGAGACGGTCCAGCGCCACGTCCACGCGTGGCAGCCGCTGCCGGCCCTGCGACCACAACAGGCGCAGCGGCAGGCCGCGGCAGTCCAGCGACGGCAGGATCGAGACCAGGCTGCCGCGCGCCAGCGCGTCATCGACCAGCCAGGTGGCCAGCTGCGCGATGCCAAAGCCGGCCTCGACTGCCGCCACCTGGGCCTCGGCGCTGCCAACCACCAGGCGCGCGCGGGCCTGCAGCGGTGTACTGCGCTGCCCGCCATCGGCCACCTGCCACGGCCCGATGCTGCCGTCCGCGCGTCCGAACAACACACCGTCATGCCCGGCCAGCTCGGCCGCCGAGCGGGGCTGGCCATGCCGAAGCAGGTAGGCCGGGGAGGCACAGAAGCGCAGGCATTCGTAACCGAGCAGGCGGCTGCCCAGCGTGGCGGGGAGCGGCTCGGGACCGCCGATGCGTACGGCGAGGTCGACGCCGTCCTCGGCGAGGTCGCTGAAGCGGTCGCTGAAGGTCACCTGCGGGTGCAACTGCGGAAACTCGGCGGCCAGCTGCAGCAGCAATGGCCAGACTTTGAGGCGCCCGAAGGTGGCCGGCGCATCCACCCGCAGGCGGCCCACGGGAGCGTCTGCATGCGAGACCAGCACCGACTCGGCATCGGCCAGTTCGCCCAGCACCCGTACGCAGGTGCGGTAGAAGCCCTCACCGGCCTCGGTCAGGCGAAGGCGGCGCGTGCTGCGTTCGAACAACCGCGCTCCCAGCCGCGCCTCCAGCCGTGCGATGGTCTTGCCCACCGCCGAACTGGTCAGGTGCAGGCGTTCGGCGGCGGCAGTGAAGCTGCCGGCATCGGCGGTGGCGACGAAGGCCTCGATGCCGCGCAGGCGCTCGGTGGGAAGCATGGAGAATGTCTGTCCGGAATCGACGGAAAACATAGCAGTAATCGGAATCCAGGGAGGAAATAGGCTGGCGGCCCCTGTTCTGATGCCCGCCCATGTCCTCCCTTGATTCCGCCGTGGCCGCTGTCCGCGCCAACGCTCGCGCACGTCTTTCGGTCGTCCTGCTGGCGGTGTCCGCCTTCGTCATCGTCACCACCGAGTTCCTGATCGTCGGCCTGTTGCCCGCTCTGGCGCGCGACCTTGGCCTGGGCATTGCCCGTGCCGGGCAGCTGGTCACCTTGTTCGCGTTCACCGTGATGCTGGCCGGGCCACCATTGACCGCGCTGCTGTCACATGTCGGCCGGCGCCGCCTGTTCGTGGCCATCCTGCTGTTGTTCGCGGGTTCCAACGCGCTGGCCGCGATGGCCACGCAGTCGTGGCTGCTGGCGCTGGCGCGGGTGCTGCCGGCACTGGCCCTGCCGGTGTTCTGGGGCACCGCCAGTGAGACTGCCGCGCAGCTGGCTCCTGCAGGGCAGGGAGGTCGTGCGGTCGCGCGGGTCTACCTGGGTATCACCGCCGCAATGCTGTTCGGTATCCCTATGGGTACATTGGCCGCCGACGCCCTTGGTTGGCGCGGTAGCTTCTGGCTGTTGGCCGTTCTGTCGCTGTTGATGGCGGGCGCGCTGGCAGTGTGGATGCCGGACACCGTGGCCGGACCGCGGCGCGCGCTGGGCGAACAGGCACGAGTGCTGCGCCAGCCGCAGTTGCTGGGCCATGTGCTGCTGTCGGTGCTGGTGTTCACCGCGATGTTTGCTGCCTACACCTACCTGGCCGATGTGCTGGAGCGGCTGATGCAGGTACCGGCGGCACAGGTGGGCTGGTGGCTGATGGGCTTCGGAGCTGTCGGGTTGATCGGCAATGCACTGGGTGGGCGCTGGGTCGATCGCGCGCCGCTGGGCGCGACCCTGATGTTCTGCGCGGTGCTGGCGCTGGGCATGCTGGCCAGTGTCGGGCTGGCCGGCCACGGCACATTCGTGCTCATCGCACTGGCCCTGTGGGGCGTGGCGCATACCGCGTTGTTCCCCTTGTGCCAGGTGCGGGTGATGCGTGCGGCGCCCCAGGCGCAGGCGCTGGCGGGAACCTTGAATGTGTCCGCGGCCAACGCCGGAATCGGCCTGGGCGCGCTGCTGGGAGGTGGGGCCATCGAACGCTTCGGGCTTGCCTCGCTGGGCGTGGTGGCCGCTGCCGTGGCGCTGCTGGCAATCGTCGCGGGCCTGCTGCTGCGGCGGCTTGCCCGGTCTCGTTCATCCATGCATGGCGTCGATCTGCCTCATTGAAAGGCAAACAAAAAAGCCCGGGTGTCTGCACACCCGGGCTTCTTCATCCACGCGTGGCGTGGATCTACTTTGCTTCAGCGTCGGCCGGGGTGAAGCGCGGCATGGCTGCAGCAGCGCCTTCCTTCTCGGTCGAACGGCCGGCGAACTGGTTGGCGAAGCGCACGTGGCGGGCGAACGGGGCGTCGGCCACCTGCGCCAGCGACGCGGCCAGCGCACCGTTGAAGGCGTCACCGGCACCGGTGGTGTCGATGGCCTGCACCTGTTCGGCACCCACGCGGTAGTACGGCTGGGTATCGCCGCGCAGGTTCTCGTCGGCATGCGACACGAACACGCCCACCGAACCCAGGGTCACCACCACCGTGCCGTTGCCGACCAGCTTGCGGCACAGCGCATGCAGGCTGGCGCCATCCAGCGCCGCGACGTCGTTGGCATCCACACGCTCGCCCACATGGCGGCCGAGCAGGGCGGCGAACTCGGTCTCGTTCGGGGTGATCACGTCGGCCAGCTTGAGCAGGCCGATGGTCGAGGGGGCATCGGCCGGTGCGGTGTTGAGCACGGTGGTGACGCCGGCCTCGCGGGCCGTGGCCAGTGCCGCTTCGATGGTCTGCACCGGCGATTCCAGCTGCACCAGCACCACCTTGGCGCTGGTCAGCAGGGCCTGCTGCTGTTGCAGGAAGTCGGTGCTGAGCGCGGCATTGGCACCCGGGCCGATCACGATGGTGTTGCGGCCACGGGCATCGACATAGATGCCGGCGGTGCCGGTTGGTTCGCTGCTGGCTTCGGCGATCAGGCCGAAGCCGTCCTGCGCGGCCAGCTCACGGGCGGTGGCGCCACCAGCGTCATCGCCCAGCGCGCACACGAAGTGAGTGTCGGCACCCGCGCGGCAGGCCGCCACGGCCTGGTTGAAGCCCTTGCCACCGGGGCCGGTGCTGTAACGGCCGGCAATGGTCGCACCCGGTGCCGGCAGCGACTCGCACCGCCACACGTGATCGACATTGAAGGAACCGACGACAACGACACTGCTGCTCATAGGGAATCTTTTCTCAACCAAGGGTTCAACTGAAGTGCGTCAGCACGCCGGCGATGGTCGCCGTCATGAAGGTGGCAATGGTACCGCCCAGCACGGCGCGCAGGCCGAACTTGGCCAGGTCGTGGCGACGTTCCGGGGCCAGGCCGCCGATACCGCCGATCTGGATCGCGATCGAGCTGAAGTTGGCGAAGCCGCACAGCGCGTAGGTTGCGATCAGTCGACCTTCCTCGGACAGGCTCACGCCGGCGATCTGGCCGTTCACGATCTGCGACAGCTCGGTGTAGGCCACGAACTCGTTGATCACGACCTTCTGGCCGATCAGCGAACCAACGGTGGTGGCATCGGCCCACGGGGTGCCGATCACCCAGGCGATCGGGGCCAGTACGTAGCCGAAGATGGTCGACAGGTTGGTCGGCTTGCCGATGGCGGCGGCCAGGCCGGTCACATCGCCGATCCAGGTCAGCGGTGCGTTCAGCAGCGCGATGAGGGCGATGAAGGCCAGCAGCATCGCGCCGATATTCAGCGCCAGCTTCAGGCCGTCGCCGGCGCCGGCAGCGGCCGCGTCGATGATGTTGCTGGAGGTCTTTTCGACTTCCATCTTCACCGTGCCGCGGGTGAGCGGGGTGCCGGTTTCCGGAATCAGCAGCTTGGCCACGACCAGGGTGGCCGGTGCGGCCATGATGCTGGCCGCCAGCAGGTGCTTGGCGTAGAAGGCCTGCTGCGCCGGATCACCGCCGCCGAGCATGCCCACGTAGGCCGCCAGCACGCCGCCGGCGATGTGCGCCATGCCGCCGATCATCATGGTCAGCAGCTCGGACTGGGTCATCTTGGCGATGTACGGGCGCACGGTCAGCGGCGCCTCGGTCTGGCCGATGAAGACGCTGGCGCAGACGCTGGTGGTTTCCGCACCCGACACGCGCATCACCTTGGTGATCGACCAGGCCATCACGCGCACGATGCCCTGCATGATGTTGAGGTGGTACATCACCCCCATCAGCGCAGAGAAGAAGATGATGGTCGGCAACACCTGGAAGGCGAAGATGAAGCCGTAATTCTTGGTATCCATCAACGAGCCGAAGATGAAGCCCGAGCCCTCGTTGACGAAGCTGAGGATCTTGACGAAGCCCTTGCCCAGCGCATCGAACACATCGCGTCCGCCCGGCACCAGGATCACCAGCGCCGCGAAGGCGATCTGCAGGGTGATACCGGTGGCAACCAGCTTCCAGTCAACCGCGCGCTTGTTATTGGAAAACAACCAGGTGATGCCGATCAGCACCGCCAACCCGAACAGGCCGAAGCCGATCCTGCCCAAACCTTCGACCATGTGAGTGACTCCCCTGGGGCGTCGCGAAAAACGGGAAGCCTAGTGCAGGGCAGGGGCCGGGGCAAGAAAAAGCAGCGTGTGCGCGGCCAACGGTACCGATCAGGCCAGCAACGGCAAGGGCTTGCGCCTGGCGGCGGCAGGTAGAATGGGGTTCGATCCCGGCCCGGATGCGGGCCCGCAACAGGAGATTCGCATGCAATACCGTCGCCTGGGCTCCACCGGCCTGCCGATTTCAGCCTTGTCCTTCGGCGCCTGGGTGACCTTCGGCGACCAGGTCCCGCGCGATGAGGCCCGCAACCTCGTGGCCGCCGCCTGGGATCATGGCGTCAACTTCTTCGACAACGCCGAGGGCTATGCCAACGGCCGCGCCGAACAGGTCATGGGTGACGTGATCACCGACCTGCGCCTGCCGCGCGACGGCTTCTGCGTGTCCAGCAAGGTGTTCTTCGGCAGCGCCAAGGACCCGCGGCCGACCCAGCGCGGCCTGTCGCGCAAGCACGTGACCGACGCCTGCCACGCCGCGCTCAAGCGCCTGCGGGTGGACTACCTGGACCTTTATTACTGCCATCGCCCGGATCCGGATGCACCGATTGCCGAGACCGTGCACGCCATGGACACTCTCGTGCGCCAGGGAAAGATCCTCTACTGGGGCACCTCGGAATGGTCGGCGGTGCAGATCCAGCAGGCGCTGGACATCGCCGAGGCGCGCAACCTGCAGGGCCCGTCGATGGAGCAGCCCCAGTACAACCTGCTGCACCGCGAACGCGTCGAGGTCGAGTATGCGCCGCTGTACGCCCGCGCTGGCCTGGGCACCACCATCTTCTCGCCGCTGGCCTCGGGCCTGCTCACCGGCAAGTACGACCGGGGCATCCCGGCCGACGCTCGGCTGGGGCGGGAAGGCATGGAGTGGCTGCAGGATCTGGTGCTGGGGGACGACACCGAGGCCCGCCTGGCCCAGGTGCGTCGTTTCAGCGAGGTGGCGCGCGTGCTGGGGCACGCCCCTGCCACGTTGGCCATTGCATGGTGCCTGCGCAACCCGAACGTTTCCAGCGTGATCCTCGGCGCCAGCCGGGTCAGCCAGCTGCTGCAGAACCTGAAGGCACTGGACGTGCTGGAGCAGGTCGACGCGGGCGGCTGGGCGCAGGTCGAAGCCGTCTTCGCCTGAACCCTGGGGCCGACCGGGCCTCGGGGGCCTCGGTCGGGCCGCCTTGGCCGAGGGAACAGGAACGGGAACGGTAGAGTCGACTGTTAGTCGACTGCTTCGAATAACCGACTGCTTCGAGCAACAGCAGTCGACTAACAGTCGACTCTACATACCTGCCTCGCCATTTAATTGATGCGATCTATCGAATTTCGGAATTCGATCATTAATCTCATCAATGAAAGTGAGAATGGTTGTTGATTGTCAACTGAGAATCATTATCATTTAACTCGTCCCTCGCACGAGTCCAGATGCTCATGAATGCTCAACCTGTACTGCTGCGCCCCGAAACGCTGACCCTCCGCGATCGTCCCGTCCGTGTCGTTCCGCCGGAAGAGGTCATCGACAGCGAAGCCCTGCTCAAGGGCCGTCGTGAAATCCTGATCCAGCACGGCGACCGCTTCTATCGCCTGCGGCACACCAGCAACGACAAGCTGATCCTGACCAAGTAATCGCGGTCTGGTCGCCCGCCTCCCTCCCTCCTGCCGGCAGCGCCGACAGGGTGGGCGACCCGTCCGCTCCCGCTCTCTCCCCCTCGGTCTACCGCGTGCACCTTCCAGGTGTGCCGGTAACCGGGGGTTCCCCTGCCTGACCGAACGAACCCGATGACCCGCCATACCTCCCTTTGCCTTGCTGTCTGGATGGCGCTGCCGCTGTCCGCCCATGCCGCTGCCACTGCCGCGCCCGATGCGCGCGAATTCGATCGGGTGCAGGTCACCGCCACCCGCACCGAGCGGGCCGTGAGTGACGTGGCGGCCACCGTGGACGTCATCGACCGTGAGCAGATGGACCGGCACCTGGTGCAGGACATCAAGGATCTGGTGCGCTACGAGCCGGGCCTGTCGGTTACCCGCAGCGCGACCCGCTTCGGCCTGGATGGTTTCCGCATCCGTGGCCTGGACGGCAACCGCGTGCGCATCCAGACCGACGGCATCGTCATGCCGACCCGGTTCGACATCGGTGCGTTCGCCAGTTCCAACCGCAACTTCACCGACCTCGATACGCTCAAGCGCGTGGAGATCGTGCGTGGCCCGGCCAGTTCGCTGTACGGCTCCGATGCACTCGGTGGCGTGGTCGCGTTCGTGACCAAGGACCCGGCCGACTACCTCAAGGACGGCAAGAACAGTTACTTCGGCCTGAAGTTCGGCTACGACGGCGAGTGGAAGGGCCTGCTCGGCGGTGCCACGGCCGCTTTTGGTGGCGACCACTGGAGCGGCCTGGTCAACGTCAACCACCACCAGGGCCAGGAAACGGACAACAAGGGCACGGTACGCAGCGACAACGACACCCGCACCGCGTCCAATCCGCAGGATCGCGACGGCCGAAGCCTGCTCAGCAAGCTGGTCTATGCACCGAGTGAAGACCAGCGCTTCCGCTTGACCGTGGAAGGCAACGAAGACACCACCGATACCAACGTGCTGTCGGCGATCGCCAGCGTTGCGCCGCGGCCGGGCGCGACGGCTGCGGCCACTGGCATGACGTCCCACGACACCCAGAAGCGCACCCGCATCTCCTTCGCCCACGAGATGGATGCGCTGGACCAGCCGTTCGCCGACAGCCTGCATTGGCAGGCGTACGCGCAGAACAGCGAGACCCGGCAGCAGACCGACGAGACCCGCACCGACGGCAGCCGCCGCCACCGCGTGTTCTCCTTCGACCAGCATGCCTATGGCCTGCAGGCGCAGTTCAACAAGGCGTTCACCACCGGCAGCATCGAGCACGCGTTGACCTACGGTTTCGAAGGCACCCGTACCGAGATCCGCCAGAAGCGCGACGGCTACCAGGTCAGCAAGGCTGGCGTGGTCAGCAACACGGTGCTGCCGGACACCTTCCCGGTGCGTGACTTCCCGATCAGCAAGACCACCGAGCTGGGCCTGTATGCACAGGATGAGATGCGTTTTGCCGATGGCCGGTTGTCGCTGGTGCCGGGCGTGCGCGTGGACCGCTATGAGCTGAAGCCGGAAGTGGACAGCATCTTCGCCGAAGACAACCCGACCACGGCCGTGGCGCAGCTGAAGAAGACCAGCGTGTCGCCGAAGCTGGGCATGGTCTGGCGCTTCACCGACCAGTGGTCGCTGTTCGCCGGTTATGCGCGTGGCTTCCGTTCGCCGCCCTACAACGACGTCAACATCGGCCTGACCAACGTGGCCTTCGGTTACACCGCCATCGCCAACCCGGACCTGAAGCCGGAAACCAGCGACGGCTACGAGCTGGGCCTGCGCTTCATCGCACCGGCGGCGTACGTCAGCGTCAGCGGCTACTACAACGACTACAAGGACTTCATCGAGTCCAACGTCAACACTGGCCGCAACGCACAGGGCCTGATGGTGTTCCAGTCGCAGAACATCGCCGACGCGCGCATCTACGGCGCGGAAATGAAGGCCGGCATCGAGTTCGGCGAACTCAGCCCGGCGCTGAAGGGCTGGGCGCTGCGCAGTGCGTTGGCATGGTCGCGTGGTGACAACCGGACCGATGACGAACCGCTGGCCTCGGTCGACCCATTACGCGGCACGCTGGGCCTGATGTACGACACCGATACCTGGGGCGTCGAACTGGCTGGCACCTTCGTACAACGCAAGAACCGCCTGCCGCCGCCTGCTGCGCAGACCAATCCGAACGCACCGGCGCCGTTCGTCTACCAGCCGGCCGGCTACGGCGTGCTGGACCTGATGGCGCACTGGAACTTCGCACCGGGTGCCACCTTCAATGTCGGCGTGTTCAACCTGGCCGACAAGCGCTACATCGAATGGTCGTCGATCACCCCGAGCCTGATCACCAATCGCGCACTGAGCGATCGTTACAGCAGCCCGGGCCGCACCTTCTCCGCCAGCCTTGCCGTTTCCTGGTGACCTCATGAGCCGAGCACTGTCCGCACGCAGGAATGATTCCATCGCCGCGCCGCACAGCGCGGCCTGGCCGACCCCGGCACAGCTGGCCACGCTCGGCACCGTGTTGTGCCTGTACCACGCCGACGGCAACGAGCTGGGCGGGTGGCGCCAGGCCGTACGCGTGCACGCCTGCCAGGGCGTGGACAGCGAGGGCCTGCGCGAAAGCCTGTGCTTCCTTGATGGCCGCGGCCGCTGCGTGTGGCGCCTGTACCTGCTGCCGGACAGCGACTTCCTGGCCTGGGACCGGCTGGTAGCCGCGCTGCCGCCGGGACCGGAACACGACAGCGATGGCAGCGTCGGCGAACGCCTGTGGCGGCGCCTGGCCGGCCATCTCGGTGGCCAGCGCTGGCGCCTGTGCGCGCTGCGCCTGCATGCCGCCGACGACGGGCGCACGCTGGCTGCCAGCCTGTCGACCCTGTCTTCGCTGGGCGCGGCCACCGCGCGCCGCATCGCCCGCCTGGAAAACGCTGAAGGCGAACTGGCGATTGACGACTGCTGCTGTGCCGATGCCGCGCGGCGTCCGGCGCTGCGGGTTCCCGGCGACCTGCCGCTGATCCGCCTGTGACCCTCTCCTGATGGAACGCCCGTTGGCCACGGATGGCCGCTCAATGAATCTGCAACCCCGAAGGAAGACCCTGATGAAGTTCCAGACAGCCAGCGCGATGCTGCTGCTCGCCGCCAGCGGCGCGGCCGGCGCGCAGCCCTCCGATATCGCTCGTGACCACGACAGCATCCTCGCCATGCAGGGCGAGTACACCGTCGATTTCGCCTTCGACGAGACCGTGCTGCTGAAGCCCGGCTACGAGCGTGCGCCGGCGATGCGCAGCGGCGGCAGCGAAGTGGTCATCGTGGTCGAGGACACCCCGAAGCGCATCGTGCTGCAGCACCTGCTGCTGGATGAAAAGAGCGGCCACATCACCAAGCACTGGCGTCAGGACTGGGTCTACGAAGCACCCAACCGCTTCGAATTCAGTGCCGACCAGACCTGGAAGGTGCGCAGCATTCCGGCGGCGGTGAACCAGGGCGCCTGGACCCAGTGCGTGTACGAAGTGAGCGATGCACCGCGCTACTGCGGCACCGGCAGCTGGACCTACACCAACAACGTGCCGAGCTGGACCAGCGATCTGAGCTGGCGCCCGCTGCCGCGCCGTGAGTACACCAAGCGCAGCGACTACAACGCGCTGGCCGTGGTCAACCGCCACACGCTCACGCCCAATGGCTGGACCCACGAGCAGTTCAACACCAAGGTGAAGCGCAACGCCGACGGCAGCCAGGTGGAGATCGCACGCGAGTTCGGCTTCAACGACTACGTGAAGACCACCGAAGTCGACTTCACCCCGGCGCGTGACTACTGGAAGGCCACTGCCGGTTACTGGGCCAAGGTGCGCCAGCGTTGGGACGGCTTCCTCGGCCAGGCCCCGGGCGTGCACCTGAAGACCAAGATCGACGGCATGGCGATGATCATTCCGCTGTTCACCCAGGCCGAAGAAATCCAGTCCGGCAAGAAGGTGAAGGACAAGCAGATCGACGAAGTGTTCGCCAAGTACGTGGAAAAGGCGCCGAAGGAAGGTTGATCGGCGCGATGGAGATGGGTGCCGGGTGTACCCGGCACCGCATCCACCTGCTTCCGGTGGGTGCCGGGCTTGCTCGGCACGCCGTCCGGAGGCGCAACCGATTCAGGCCTCGCGCAGCGCCAATGCCGGCGGCGTATGCAGGATCGCCCGCGTGCCCCACCAACCCGCCAGCAGGCTCAACCCGATGCCGACCACGCCGCCGATCAGCAGGCCCGGCCACGGCGGCAGCAACGGCAGCTCGAACACCTTCTGCGAGACCGCCACACCGATGGCAGCGGCCGCACCCACTGCAAGCAACGCGGCCAGCGTGCCCAGTGCGCCGAACTCCACCAGCACCGCACCGCGCAGCTGGCGCCGGGTCGCGCCCAGCGTGCGCAGCACCGCGCTGTCGTAGCGGCGCTCGCCCGCCGTGGCCTGCAGCGCGGCCAGCAGCACCAGCACGCCGGCCAGCAGGCTGAACACCATCACCAGCTGCACCGCCTGCGCGACCCGCTCCATCACATCGCGCACCTGCGAGATCACCGCGTCCACGTCCAGCAGCGACAGGTTGGGCTGCGCGCGTACCAGCTCGCCCAGCCCGGCCGCCCTGCCGGCCGGCAGATGGAATGCCGACAACAGGTTGTGCGGGGTGTCGCCCACCGCGTTGGGATTGAGCAGCACGAAGAAGTTCGGCCGGAAGGTGTTCCAGTCGGCCTTGCGCACACTGGTGACGGTGAACTCGCGCTCCTGCTCGCCGACTGCAATGGTGATGCGGTCGCCCGGATACACGCCGTAGCGCTTGGCCCAGCCGATTTCAACCGACGCCTCCGGCGCCGTGCTGTCGGGCGTCCAGAAGGTGCCGTTCATCAGCGTATTGGCCGGCGGGAAGCTGCTGCGCCAGCTGAAATTCAGCGGCCGGTTCTCGTCATCGTCATCGCGCTGGCCGCCCTGCGCCGGTTGCCCGTCCTGAACGGGCTCGCGGTCCACGCGCAACGGCGGCTTGCCGTTGATGGCGATCAGGCGGCCGGTCGCCATCGGTTCGATGCTGGCGTCGTTGGCCCCCAGTCCGCGCAGCGCGGCCAGCACGCTGTCACGCTGTTCGGGTTGGATGTTGATCAGGAAGTAGTTCGGCGTGTCCGCCGGCAGCCGCTCGCGCCACTGCTGCAGCAGGCCGGGGCCGGTCACAGCCAGCAGCAACAGCGCACACAGCGACAGCGACAGCCCCACCAGCTGCATCACGGCCAGCAGGCGGCGCCGCGTCAGGGCGGCCAGGCCCAGCCGCCAGTGGCCGTGCAGGCGGTGCTGCAGGCCGCGCAGCAGCTGCAACAGCACGAAGCCGACCACGCCGGCGGCCAGCGCCAGCGCGGCCAGGCCGCCCAGCACCCACAACGCCAGCTTGAGGTCGTCGGTGACCTGAACCGCCAGCAGCAGGCTGGCCGCCAGTGCCGCCACGTAGGCCAGCAGCGAGGCCGGCGGCAGGGCGGCGAAGGAGCGGTTGAGCACGCGCATCGGCGGCACCCCGCGCAGGCGCAGCAGCGGCGGCAGGCCGAAGCCGAACAGCAGCAACAGGCCGATGCCGGCGCCGGTCAGCGCCGGCATTGCCTCGGGCAGCGGCAAGCGCTGCGGCACCAGGCTGCCCAGTACCTGCACCAGACCTTCCTGCGCCGCCATGCCCAGGCCGATGCCGAGTGCGCAGGCCGGCACTGCCAGCATCAGCAGCTGCAGTGCCAGACCGGACAGAATGTCGCGCTGGCGCGCGCCCAGGCAGCGCAGGATCGCCACCTGGTCGATGCGGCGCAGCGCGAAGCGGTTGGCCGCCAGCGCCGTAGCCACGCCGGCCAGCAGCACCGCAAGCAGCGCGCTGAGGCCGAGGAAGCGTCCGGCAAGATCAAAGGCCTGGCGCACACCGCGCTGGGTGTCGTCCACGCTCAGCAGGCGAAGGCCCTTCACCTGCGGCAGCAGCCATTGCCGCAGCGCAGCGATCTGGTCGGCTGCTCCGGCGAACATCAGCCGGTAGTTGATGCGGCTGCCGGGGCCGAGCAGTCCGGTGCCCTCCACATCGGCGCGGTTGACCAGCAGGGTGGGGGAGAGCGTCAGCAGGTCGCCGCCGGCATCGGGCTCGGCCTCGATGATGCCGGCGATGCGCAGCGTGCCGGCGCCGAATTCGAGGTCATCGCCGGCCTTCAGCCCCAGTCCCTGCAACAGGCGCGGGTCGGCATAGGCCTGGCCCTTGGGCGGCATGCCGGCCTCGGCGATCAGGGCGCCGCCGGGTGTGGCCCGCACCCGTAGCGTGCCACGCAGCGGATAGCCCGCCTGCACCGCCTTGATGCTGGCCATCTGGCTGGCATCGCCGTTGAACAGCACGCTGCCGAAACTGGCGATACGGGTGTGGGCCAGTCCACGCCGCTGTGCCTCGTCGGCGAACGCCTGCGATGGATCGTCGCGCCCGGCGATGCCGAGGTCGCCGCCGAGCATTTCCGCCGCGCTGCCGGTCAGCGCCAGGTTGACCCGGTTCACCAGCGTGCCCACTGCGGTCATCACTGCTACGCCCAGCACCAGCGCGGCGAACACCGTCAGCAGGTCGCCGGCCAGCGCCTCGCGGCGCAGCGCGCGCCACGCGTGCCGCAGCAGGTTCATGCCTGCGCCCCGCGCTCGACCGGCAGCAGGCGGCCGTCGTCGATGCGGTGGATGTACTGGCAACGCTGGGCCAGGCGCAGGTCGTGGGTGACCAGCACCAGGGTGGTGCCGCTGCCGGCGTTGAGTTCGAACAGCAGGTCGCTGATGTGCTGGCCGGTGGCGTGGTCCAGCGAGCCGGTCGGTTCATCGGCGAACAGGATGCGCGGGCGGGTGACGAAGGCACGTGCCAGCGCCACGCGCTGCTGCTCGCCGCCGGACAGCTGGCGCGGGTAATGGCGGGCGCGATGGGCCAGGCCGACCTGGGCCAGCACCTCATCGACGCGCGCGCGGTCCTCGCGCCCGGCCAGCTCCAGTGGCAGCGCCACGTTCTCGGCGGCGGTCAGCGCCGGCAGCAGGTGAAAGCTCTGGAACACGAAGCCGACCTCACGCGCGCGCAGCTGGGCGCGAGATTCCTCATCCAGTGCCGCCAGATTCTGGCCGGCCAGGCTGATGCGGCCTCGGCTGGGCAGGTCCAGCCCGGCCAGCAGGCCGAGCAGGGTGGTCTTGCCGGAACCGGAGGCGCCGACGATGGCCGCGCTGGTGCCTTCATGGACGGTCAGGGTGATGTTGTCCAGTATGTGGACTTCACCCTCCGGGCCCTGCACGGATTTGCCGACCTGGTCGACGGCGATGGCAACGGACGCGCTGCGGGGGGACAGGCTGTCGATGAGGAGACTCCAATGCGCAAGACGGGATGGAGCCGGCGAGCCGGCGTGATGATGGTGCTGCTGCTAGGGTTCCTGCTGCTGCCCGGGCCGGCCTGTGCCAAAGGTCCGGCCGGCACCGTGCTGGTCCTCGGCGACAGCCTCAGTGCAGCCCACAATATCCCCGCCGACGCCGGCTGGGTCAGCCTGCTGCAGCAGCGGGTCAGGCAGCAGTCGAAAACGCCGGCGCGCATCGTCAACGCCAGCATGAGCGGGGAGACCACCGCCGGTGCGCTCACCCGGCTGCCAGGCCTGCTGGCCAAGGAAAAACCGACCGTGGTGGTGATTGCCCTTGGCGGCAATGACGCGCTGCGCGGACTGACCCCGGCGCAGGTGCAGGGCAACCTGGAAAGGATGGTGCAGGCCAGCCAGAAGGCCGGTGCCAAGGTGCTGCTGCTGGGCATCGACGTACCGCCCAACTACGGACCGGCCTACCGCCAGCGCCTGGCGGCGGCCTACAAGGCGCTGGCCACGCAGTACAAGGTGCCGCTGCTGCCGTTCCTGTTGGAGGGCGTGGCCCTGCAGCCGGGCATGATGCAGGCCGACGGCCTGCACCCGACCGCGCAGGCGCAGCCAAAGGTGCTGGACAACGTCTGGCCGCTGCTCAGGCCGCTGCTCTGAACCGTTTGTGTACCTCTTGACGGAACTTCACATCGCGTCCACCGTCGATCCGGCATGTTTCACAAAGCTGAAGTTAGAGGGAATCACATGCGTCAGACGAAGGAGACCTCCGGCTTGGTGCTGGTGGTCGAAGACAACCGCAACATCTCCGAGATGATCGGGGAATACCTGGAAGGTCGCGGCTTCGAAGTCGACTATGCACAGGACGGCCTGGATGGCTACCGCCTTGCGGCGGAGAACAGCTATGACGTCGTGGTGCTCGACTTGATGTTGCCGCGCCTGGATGGCATCGAAGTGTGCCGTCGCCTGCGCAACGATGCGCGCAAGTCCACCCCGGTGCTGATGCTCACGGCACGCGACACGCTGGACGACAAGCTCACCGGCCTCGGTTTCGGCGCCGATGACTACCTGACCAAGCCGTTCGCGATCCAGGAGCTGGAAGCCCGCCTGCGCGCGCTGATCCGCCGCGAACGTCGCCAGGTGGGTTCGGAAGTGCTGAAGGTCGCCGACCTGGTGCTCGATCCGGTCAGCATGCGTGCCACCCGTGCCGGTACCGAGCTGCAGCTGTCGCCGATCGGCCTGCGCCTGCTGACCATCCTGATGCGCGAATCGCCGCGCGTGGTCACCCGCCAGGAGATCGAACGCGAGATCTGGGGCAACGGCCTGCCGGACTCGGACACCTTGCGCAGCCACCTGTACAACCTGCGCAAGATCATCGACAAGCCGTTCGACCGTCCGCTGCTGCACACCGTGCAGAGCGCCGGTTACCGCATTGCCGACATCGCCCAACCGATGGCCTGAGCAGGGCCGCCACAGGTGCAGGAACAGGCGTGGCCGGGCAATCGCCACGCACCCGGGCAGCTGATGACCGGTCGGCAGCGCCGCCGGTCAGCCCCCGTGCACGACTACGGCGCAGAGCGCTGCCTATAATCGCAGCGCTCTGACCGGGACCCCGCAATGCCGCACGGCCTGCCGCGCAAGATCCGTATCGCTTTCATCCTGCAGGCAGTGCTGGCCAGCCTGGGCATCCTGCTGGGCGCGTGGCTGGTCTCGCTGGTGATCAAGCACAGCCTGGTCGGCGCCGCCCTGCGCGAGGAGGCGGCGTACTTCTGGACGCTGCACGAGGCCTCGCCGGTGCAGCCGCCGCCCAACACCCAGAACATCCGCGGCTACCTGCTGGAAAGCGGGCAGTCGGCCCTGTCGTTGCCGGCCAACCTGCGCAATCTTGAGCCCGGCTTCCACGAGCTGCCCAAGGACGACCAGCTGGTGCTGGTCGATGTGCGCCCGGCCGGCCGCCTGTACCTGGTGTTCCTGCGCTCGCGCGCGGAGATGCTGGCGTTCTGGTTCGGCATCGTACCGGTGCTGCTGACCCTGCTTGCGGTGTATGGCGCCAGCTGGGTCACCTATCGGGCCTCCAAGCGCCTGGTGTCGCCGGTGAACTGGCTGGCGCGGCGCGTCTCACGCTGGGACCCGGGCCACCCGGAGGCGGCCGACCTGGAGCCGAACAAGCTGCCGGCGGACATGCAGGGCGAGACCCGGCAGCTGGCGGCCGCACTGCATTCGCTGGCCAACCGGGTCAGCGCGCATGTGGCGCGCGAGCGCAACTTCACCCGCGACGCCAGCCACGAACTGCGCACGCCGCTGACCGTGATTCGCGTTGCCAGCGACATGGCGCTTGGCGATGACAGCCTGGAGCCGCGCCTGCGCCGCAGCCTGCAGCGCATCCAGCGCGCCGGCCGTGACATGGAGGCGGTGATCGATGCGTTCCTGATCCTGGCCCGCGAGGCAGACGTCGAACCGCAGATCGAACTGTTCGACGTCAACGACATCGTCCGCTACGAAGTGGACAACGCCAACGAGTTGCTGGGTACGCGCCCGGTGTCGGTGCATCTGCACAGCGATGGCCCGGTGCAGCTGCATGCGCCGCCGCGGGTGCTGCAGGTGGTGGTCAGCAATCTGGTGCGCAACGCCTGCAGCTACACCGACGAAGGGCGCATCGACGTGCATGTGTACAACGACCGGGTGGTGGTGCGCGATACCGGCATCGGCATGTCCGCCGAGGCACTGTCGCGGGCCTTCGAACCGTTCTACCGCGCCGAGCCGAGCCGCCCGCAGGGCACCGGCCTGGGCCTGTCGATCGTGCGCCGGCTGTGCGACCGCTTCGGCTGGAAGGTCAGCCTGGCCAGCGAGCCGGGGCAGGGCACCGAGGCCACGGTGATGTTCCGGTAGAGGGATTTTGCCGGGCTGCGCCCGGCACCCGCCGAGGCAACATCAACATCAAAAGCGGGCATTCCGTGGAATGGCGGGGCGGTGTGGGTTTGCAGGACACGCCGTAAACCCGCCCATGGCGCCAACGGTCCTGCAAACCCACACCGCCCCGCCTTCGACAGATTCCCGCGATCCGCAGTAGATCCACGCCATGCGTGGATGGGGTTGCTCAGTTGCAGTTGACCTTCGGCGCCAGCGCCCTGGTCCAGATCGCATACCCGGCCGGGGTCATGTGCAGCATGTCCTCGCGGAACAGCGACGCATCCGGCTGGCCGTCGGCACCCAGCATCGGCGTGTAGATGTCGGTGAAACCGGTGTTGGGCAGCTTGGCCAGGGCGGCCTTGATCAGCGTGTTGGCCTCGTTGATCGCCGGCAGCAGATGCGCACGCGACGGGCTCGGCTTGATCGACAGGTACTCGACCTTGGTCTTTGGCAGGTCGCGATGCACGCGCTGCACGAAGGCGGCCACATCGTCGCGCACCTGCACGGCGCTGCGGCCGCTGTTGAGGTCGTTGTCACCGGCGTAGAAGAACACCTTGCACGGCGCATACGGCACCACGATCTGGCCGGCATACCAGGTGCTGTCGCGCACTTCCGAACCGCCGAAACCGCGGTTGAACACCGGCTGGCCGGGGAAGTCGGTGGCCAGGCTCTCCCAGAAGCGGATGGAGGAGCTGCCGATGAATTCGATGCCACCGCGCGGCGGCGGGCTGGCCTGGTCGGCGCTGGCGAAGCGGGCCATATCGCCGGCCCAGGCCACGTTGGAGACCTGCTCGGGCACGCGCGGCGGCTTGGCCGGGCCCAGCGCATGGGCCAGGGGGGCGGCGGTCAGCAGGCCCAGCATCAGCAGGCAGGTACGGCGACGGGACATCAGGCGCTCCAGCAGGGAAGGGGAACGCCATCATAGAAGCTGGGGCGGGCCGGGGCTTGCCCCTGGCAGTCCATTCACCGGGCCGGTGCGCGGGATGCGGCTGGCGGCCTTGTGGCAAAATGGCGGCCATCTGCCCATCCCTGTGCACCCATGATTCCCTGCCGTGCGTCTGAGCGGTCGCTGCGCCGCGCCCCTGTTGCTGGATGTTCCACCCGTGGCTGATCAGTTCGGCCATCTGCCCCGCGGCCCGCGCCGCATCTTCCAGGCCGCCCGCTGGTCCTGGCAGGGCCTGCGCGCCGCCTGGCTGCATGAGTCCTCGTTCCGGTTGGAGGTCTACCTGCTGATCCTGCTGACTCCGGTCGCGATCTGGCTGGGCCAGACCCCGGTCGAGCGCGCGCTGCTGATCGGTTCGATGCTGCTGGTGCTGGCGATGGAACTGGCCAACTCGGCCATCGAGGCGGTGATCGAACGTTACGGCAGCGAGATCCACGAGCTGGCCGGCCGCGCCAAGGACATGGGCTCGGCGGCGGTCTTCGTGCTGATGATGAACGTGCTTCTGTGCTGGGCGCTGGTCGTGGTCCCGCACGCAATGGCCGGCAATTACGGCTGATCCCCATTCCCCCACTGCCCTGAAGAGTTTCCATGTCCTTTGAGTTCCTCGCCGACCCCAATGCCTGGGTGACCCTGTTCACGCTCAGCGCGCTGGAAATCGTGCTCGGCATCGACAACCTGGTGTTCATTTCCATCGCCGTCAGCAAACTGCCCGAAGAGCGCCGCCCGTTCGCGCGCAAGCTCGGCATCGCGGTGGCCTGCATCACCCGTATTGGCCTGCTGGTGTCGCTGGCGTATCTGGCACATATGGCGGCCAACCTGTTCACGGTGGCTGGCATGGGCATCTCCATCCGTGACCTGGTGCTGATCGTCGGCGGCCTGTTCCTGATCATCAAGGGCTGCATGGAGATCAAGGAACTGATCAGCGGTGGCGAGGACGAAGACCCCAGCACCACCAAGGCCTCGGCCGTGTTCGGCTACGTGATCGCGCAGATCGCGGTGATCGACATCGTGTTCTCGCTGGACTCGGTGATCACCGCCGTCGGCATCGCCGACCACATCCCGGTGATGGTGGCCGCCATCCTGCTGTCGGTGCTGGTGATGCTGCTGGCCGCCAACCCGCTGGGCCGCTTCATCGATGCCAACCCGACCGTGAAGATGCTGGCCCTGGCCTTCATCCTGATGATCGGCGCGGTGCTGATCCTGGACGGCCTGGACGTGCACGTGCCCAAGCCCTACATCTACGCCGCGATGGGCTTCTCGGTGCTGGTCGAGTGGCTGAACCTGCTGATGCGCCGTCGCGCCCGCGAGCACAACGTGCCGGGTGCCGGTAACTGGTAACCGCGCCACTGGCGTGTGTGTCCCTCGGAACCCCCGGCATGCCGGGGGTTCTGCGTTGTGGGGGCTCGGCTTCACCATGGCGCTGCGTTTTTTGCACTTGTAGCGGGTTTCCGGGCCCCACTTGTGAACCTGGATCAACAGTGTTTTCCCGGGGCGAGGCTTAATCCGGCGCAGCAAAGCGCGCAGGCTACGCACTCCCGAATCCCGCCCCCAGGACCCCCCATGAATTCCAGAGCCGCCTTGCTGGCGCTTGCCGTCGGCGCCTTCGCCATCGGAACCACCGAGTTTGCGCCGATGGGCCTGCTGCCGGTCATCGCCGACGGCGTGGGCGTCGGCATTCCCACCGCCGGCATGCTGATCACCGCCTATGCCGTCGGCGTGATGCTGGGTGCCCCGGTGATGACCCTGCTGATGGGCCGTTTCGGCAAGCGCACCGCGCTGATGTTGCTGATGTCGATCTTCGTGGTCGGCAACCTGCTCTCGGCACTGGCCCCGAACTACGGCCTGCTGTTGCTGTCGCGTCTGGTCACCAGCCTCAATCACGGTGCCTTCTTCGGCATCGGTGCAGTGGTCGCCGCCAGCCTGGTACCGAAGGAAAAGCAGGCTGCCGCCGTGGCCACCATGTTCATGGGCCTGACCATCGCCAACATTGGTGGTGTGCCGCTGGCAACCTGGGTGGGCCAGCAGCTGGGCTGGCGCCTGTCCTTCGCCGGTACTGCGGTGCTGGGCCTGGTCGCGATCACCGCGCTGGGCTTCGCGCTGCCGGCGTCCGCGCCGGGACCGCGCCCGGACGTGCGCCGTGAACTGAAGGCGATCCTGCAACCGCAGGTGCTGCTGGCGATGGCCACCACCGTGCTCGGCGCCGGTGCGATGTTCACCCTCTATACCTACGTCGCACCGGTACTGACCGAGTTGACCGGCGCCTCCAACGCCTTCATCGCGATGTCGCTGGCCCTGATCGGCATCGGCTTCACCTTCGGCAACGGCATCGGCGGGCGCATGGCTGACTGGTCGCTGGATGGCGCCACGCGCATCCTGCTGGCGGTCCTGGCCGTACTCATGTTCGTGCTGCCACTGGCCTTCATGAGCCACGCCACTGCGGCGCTGGGCGTGCTGCTGTTCGGCGCAGCGACCTTCGCCATCGTGCCGCCGCTGCAGATCCGGGTGATGCAGGCGGCCAGCGAGGCGCCGGGCCTGGCGTCGTCGATCAACGTCGGTGCGTTCAACCTGGGCAATGCGGTGGGTGCCGCGCTGGGTGGTGCGGTGATCAGTTCGGGGCTGGGTTACGCCGCGGTTCCGGTGGCCGGTGGCCTGCTGGCTGCATCGGGCCTGCTGCTGGCGTGGCTGGGGCGTCCGCGCACTGCGGTGGCTGAAGCCTGCTGAGGGGGAGGGGTTCCGGCAGGGCTTGCAGCCCTGCACCCGCTGCAATCAACGTCAACGTCAAAAGCTGGCTATCCGTGGGATGGCGCGACCGAGCCTACATGGACGTATTCACGGCGTCCCCCAGCCAACCCACCCTCCCGGCCAGCCCTGATATCCAGCAAACACAACACCGCGGAGGGGGCGGCGCCCGATGGCCGGTCTTTCACCCGAACCGTGGCATGCTCGGCGCCAAGCCCACCCGGAACCTCCGCCATGCGCCTGTTCACCCGTGTCCTGCCCCTGATGCTGCTGGCCTCCCTGCTGTCCGGCTGCGGCTACAACGCCATCCAGCAGAAGGATGAAGCGGTCAAGGCCAGCTGGTCGGAGGTCATCAACCAGTACAAGCGGCGTGCCGACCTGGTGCCCAACCTGGTGCAGACCGTGAAGGGCTTCGCCAGCCAGGAAGAGCGGGTGCTGACCGAAGTCACCAACGCTCGTTCGCGTGTCGGCCAGATCAACGTCAATGCCGACGACGAAGCCTCGCTCAAGCAGTTCCAGCAGGCCCAGGGCGAACTGGGCAGCGCGCTGTCGCGGCTGCTGGTGGTCACCGAGAACTACCCGGAGCTGAAGTCCAACCAGAACTTCCGCGACCTGCAGGCGCAGCTGGAAGGTACCGAGAACCGGGTCACCGTCGCCCGCGGCCGTTACATCCAGCAGGTGCAGGACTACAACACCTACATCCGCTCGTTCCCGCAGGTGATCACCGCCAAGCTCTTCGGCTACAAGACCAAGCCGAACTTCACCGTGGAAAACGAAGCGCAGATCTCCAACGCGCCGGCGGTCGATTTCGGCAACACGCCGCAGCAGCAGCCGGCACCGCAGCCGGGGCACTGATCGATGCGCCTGGCCACTGCGCTGCTGGCCCTGCTGCTGTGGCTGCCGCTGGCTTCGCATGCACAGCAGCTCGCTCCGATTCCGGCGCTGGATTCGCCGGTGGTCGATACCACCGGCACGCTGGATGCCACGCAGAAGCAGGCGCTGGTGCAGCAGGCGATTGAGCTGCAGCAGCGCAAGGGCAGCCAGCTGCAGGTGCTGGTGGTGCCCACCACCGAGCCGGAGGACATCGCGCAGTACACCACGCGGGTCTTCGACCAATGGCAGATCGGCCGCAAGGGCGTGGATGACGGCGTGCTGCTGGTGGTGGCCAAGGATGACCGGCGTGTGCGCATCGAGCCGGGCTACGGACTTGAAGGTGCCATCCCCGATGCCATCGCCAACCGGGTCATCCAGGAATACCTGGTGCCGCGCTTCCGAAGCGGTGACTACGCCGGTGGTATCACCGACGCGACGGCGGTGCTGGTCAAGCTGATCGACGGCGAAACGCTGCCGGCACCGGTCAGCGGCCATCGCGGGCGTGAGCCCAGCGGTGGCGGTGATACCTGGTTCCTGGCGCTGTTCATCGGCGTGTTCGCCGGCAGCATCCTGCGCGGCGTGTTCTCGCGCGTGCCGCGTCCGCTGCGTGGCCTGCTCGGCGGTGCCGGTGCGGCGCTGGCGGCGTTCCTGTTCACCTCCACGCTGCTGGCCAGTGGCCTGGCAGGCGTCGTAGGGCTGATCGTGGCCATGCTCTCCGGTCACCCGGGCCGCTTTGCCGGTGGGGGTGGCTGGGGAGGTGGCAGCTGGGGCGGCGGAGGCGGCTTCGGCGGGGGCGGTGGATTCGGTGGTGGCGGCGGCTGGGGCGGCGGTGGTGGCCGCTCCGGTGGTGGCGGTGCTTCGGGGGGCTGGTGATGATCCAACGACTGTGTCGCCATGTGTTTTCGCCGTCGGTACGGCGCGCGTTCCCGCCGGCCACGCTGCAGGCGATCACCGAGGCCATCGCAGCCGGTGAGCAGCGCCACGGCGGGCAGGTGATGTTCGCGGTGGAAGCGGACCTGCCGCTGGCCGCGCTGTGGCACAAGGTCACCCCGCGCCAGGCCGCCGAGCATGCCTTCGCGCGCCTGCGCACCTGGGATACCACCCACAACAATGGCGTTCTGATCTACCTGCTGCTGGCTGACCATGCCATCGAGATCATTGCCGACCGTGGCCTGCAGGGCCGGGTCAGCGCCGCACAGTGGCAGCGGGTCTGCACCCACCTGCGCGAGGGCCTGCGTGGTTCCCATCCGGTGGAGGCGCTGCAGGATGCCATCGACGAGGTCTCCAGCCTGATCGAAGGGCACTTTCCGGCCTCGACGCGGTCGAACGATGACGCGTTGCCGAACTCGCCCCAGCTCCTTGGTTGAGCCGGGGCGGCGCTGGCCCGAGAATAGGCGTTCAACCGCAAGGCACCTTCCATGATCTATTTCCACGACATCGACCCCATCGCCCTCTCGCTGGGGCCGATCAAGGTGCACTGGTACGGCATCATGTACCTGCTGGGCTTCACCGCAGCCTGGCTGCTGGGCCGCAAGCGCATTGCCGATGGGCGCCTGCCGGGTGTCGACGCCAACGGCTTCTCCGACCTGCTGTTCTACGCCATGCTCGGCGTGGTGCTGGGCGGGCGCGTCGGCTACATGCTGTTCTACGCGCTGGGCGATTTCCTGCACAACCCGCTGCTGCTGTTCAAGGTATGGGATGGCGGCATGAGCTTCCACGGCGGCCTGCTGGGCGTGCTGGGCGCCTGCTGGTGGTGGTCGCGCAAGCACAGGCTGCATTTCTTCGACACCATGGATTTCATGGCGCCGCTGGTGCCGCTGGGCCTGGGCTTCGGGCGCATCGGCAACTTCATCGGTGCCGAGCTGTGGGGCAAGTACACCGACGGTACCTGGGGCGTGGTGTTCCCGTCCGGCCTGCCGGCGCCGCTGAACCAGCTCGACCACGCCACCCTGCAGGCGCAGTTCGCCACCGGCGCGCTGAACCAGTTCGCGCGCCATCCGTCGCAGCTGTATGAAGCCTTCCTGGAAGGCCTGGTGATGTTCGTGGTGCTGTGGGCGGTGTCGGCCAAGCCGCGCCACCGCTACCTGGTGGGTGGCCTGTTCGCGCTGATGTACGGCCTGTTCCGCTTCGCGGTGGAGTTCGTGCGCATGCCCGACAACGGCGTCTACGTGGCCTTCGACTGGCTGACCCGTGGCCAGATCCTCAGCCTGCCGCTGATCGCCTTCGGCCTGGTGCTGCTGGTGATGTCGCGCCGTGCGCCGGTACTGCAGCCACAGCTGCCGGTGGCTGCCGGGGACAATGCATGAAGGCTTACCTGGACCTGCTCTCGCACGTGCTCGAGCACGGCGCCGAGAAGAGCGACCGCACCGGCACCGGCACCCGCAGCGTGTTCGGCTGGCAGATGCGTTTCAACCTGGCCGAAGGCTTCCCGCTGGTCACCACCAAGAAACTGCACCTGCGCTCGATCATCCATGAGCTGCTGTGGTTCCTGAAGGGCGACACCAACATCGGCTACCTGAAGGACAACCAAGTGCGGATCTGGGACGAGTGGGCCGACGAGAACGGCGACCTCGGCCCGGTCTACGGCAAGCAGTGGCGCAGCTGGGCCACTGCCGATGGCCGCGAGATCGACCAGATGCAGTGGTTGGTGGACGAGATCAAGCGCAATCCCGATTCGCGGCGGCTGGTGGTCAGTGCCTGGAACGTGGGCGAGCTCTCGCAGATGGCGCTGATGCCGTGCCACAACCTGTTCCAGTTCTACGTGGTGGACGGCAAGCTCAGCTGCCAGCTGTACCAGCGCAGCGGCGACATCTTCCTCGGCGTGCCGTTCAACATCGCCAGTTACGCGCTGCTGACCCACATGGTGGCGCAGGCCACCGGCCTGGGCGTGGGTGATTTCGTGCATACGCTGGGCGATGCGCACCTGTACTCGAATCACTTCGAGCAGGCGCGCGAGCAGCTGTCGCGTGAACCGCGCGCGCTGCCCAAGCTGTGGTTGAACCCGGAGGCGACCGACCTGTTCGGTTTCCAGTTCGACGACATCCGCATCGACGGCTACGATCCGCACCCGACCATCAAGGCGCCGGTGGCGGTATGAGTACCCGTCTGATTTCCAGCGGCCTGCTGGGCCTGTGCGGCATGCTGCCGCTGGCCATGGTGCAGGCCGGACCGGCCGATGCGCTGTCGTTGGCCCGGCAGGTCAATGAGCAGATCGTGCACAAGCACATGCGCGAGGAAGTACAGGCGTTCGCCGGGGCCTTCAACGGCAGCACGATGATGCCCCAGGATGTGCCGGAAGGCTGCCGGGCGCAGATGCGTGAGGCGGCAACCGGCATGTACAAGGCGATGACCGAGCACCTGAAGGCCGGTATCGAAGATCCGGCCTATCAGCGCACGCTCGAGCAGCAGCTTGCCACCGTCTATTCCAGTGACCAGTTGCAGGCATTTCTGGCACGTCGTGCCAGCACCGACACGGCTGCGTTGTCGGCAGACATCCTGTCAGGACCGGGCCTGAAGGATATCGAAGAGGCGCAGAAGCAGAAGATCCTCGGTGGCCTGGATGAGCGGTCCACGTCCAGCCCTGCGCTGGCGGCGGCGTTGCGGGCCGCCAGTGCCGCCAACGCTGCCTGCGAACGCCTGCAGATCGATGCCAGCTGAGGAGGTGGTCGTAATGAAGCTGTCGATGATCGTGGCGTTGGACCGCAGCCGTGGCATCGGCCAGGGCAATGCCATGCCCTGGCACCTGCCGGATGATTTCAAGCACTTCAAGGCGCTCACCCTGGGCAAGCCGATCCTGATGGGCCGCAAGACGGCCGAGTCGATCGGCCGCGTGTTGCCGGGGCGGACCAACCTGGTGCTGACCCGCAGCGGCCAGGTGCCGTTCGAGGGCATGCGGGCGGTGGCGTCGCTGGACGAGGCGAAGGCGATTGCCGAAGGCGAGGGCGCCAGCGAGCTGTGCATCATCGGCGGCGGCGAGATCTTCCACCAGCTGCTGGACCAGGCCAGTGACCTGTACCTGACCTGGGTGGATGCCGAAGTCCCTGCCGATACCCATTTCCCCGAAGTGGACGTGCAGGACTGGCGGGAAGTGAGCAGCGAGCCGCACCCGGCCGACGAACGACACGCCTACGCGTTCCGCTTCGTGCACTACGTGCGCCGCTGAAGATGGTTTCCTGTAGAGCCGAGCCATGCTCGGCTGCTGTTGCCGGACACATCCCGTAGCCGAGCATGGCTCGGCTCTACAGGATTGCCTACGGCCTCCGGTAATGCCCGATGATGGTGTGCTGGAACAGCAGGTTCTCTTCGCGCGTGCCGCGCGCGATGTTGTGCAGCACCAGCGGTGTGCCATTGGACAGGCGCCGGTCGGAGACGATGCCCACGTGCAGCAGGCCGTTGCCGTTGAGCTTCCACGCGACGATGTCGCCGGCCGCGTAGTCGGCGGCGAGGGCCGTGATCGGTTGCTGCCAGCCCTGCCGCTCGAACCAGCGCATCAGGTTCGGTACGCGACGATGATCGATGTTGCGATCCGGTCGTGACAGGCCCCAGATCGTGGGATAGGCGCTGAAGTTGCCGCGCATGTCTTCGTGCACGCGCGCCTGCAGGTCCAGGCCCTGGCTGCGCAGGGCGCGCACCACCACGTCGGTGCACACGCCGCGATCAACCGGGACATCTCCGCCGGGATAGGCCAGCACCTGATAGGCAGGGTCGTAGCGGGTGGTGACGCCGATCTGCGCGCGCGCTGCAGCCACCAGGGGCGGCGAAGGCGCCTGCGGTTGCGATGGCGTGTGGTCTGCACTCCCGCCGCCGGTGGGAGTCGGGGCCGACGTGGGCTGGCAGCCGCCGGCCAGGGCCAGCGTCAGCAGCAGCACCGTCCATGGTGCCCAGCCGCGTCGCGTCATGCCTGCGGCGCTGCGCCGTTGTTGTTGGGACTGCCGGAACCACCGCTGCCACCGCCGCCACCGCCGCCTCGACGGCGACGACGACGCGGGCCACGGTTGCCCGGGTTGGCAGCGGGGGCACTGCCGCCGCCCTGTTCCTTGCCCTGCGCCGCAGCGGCGGGACGCTCGTGCGCCGGTCGCGCCGGCGGGCGGGCGTTTGGCACCGGTGCCGGTACATCGCGGCCCGGCACCTGCACCACGCGCAACTCGTCGGTATCGAGCTGGATCGCGGTCAGCTTGCCGCCCCAGACCGCGCCGGTATCGATGGCGTGCACGCCCTGGGTGATGGTCAGGCCCAGCGCCGACCAGTGGCCGCAGACGACCTTGAGGTCACGCTCGACCCGGCCCGGCACTTCGAACCAGGGATACAGCCCCTGTTCCTGCGTGCCCGGCGTGCCCTTGTTCTCGATGCCGATGCGCCCGCGCGGGGTGCAGTAGCGCATGCGGGTGAGCACGTTGATGATCGCGCGCGAGCGGTCGTAGCCGGACAGGTTGGGCGCCCAGCTCGGCTTGTCGCCGTACATGTTGCGGAACAACTTGCGGTAGCCGGCGCCGTGCAACTGTGCCTCGACTTCAGCCGCATGCTTCTCGGCCATCTGCGTGGTCCACTTCGGCGCCAGGCCGGCGTGCACCATCATCCAGCCCAGTTCGCGGTCCACGTGCACCAGCTTCTGCAGGCGCAGCCAGTCCAGCAGTTCGTCGCGGTCCTCGGCCTGCACGATGCGCAGCAGGTCCGGGTTGACCTTGCGCTGTTCCTCTTCGGTGCGCGCACCGACGGCCAGCAGCGAAAGGTCATGGTTGCCCAGCACCACCACGCTATGCTCGCGCAGCGAATGCACCAGCCGCAGCGTTTCCAGTGACTGGCCACCCCGGTTGACCAGGTCGCCGCAGAACCACAGGGTGTCCTGGGCCGGGTCGAAACGGATCTTCTCCAGCAATCGCTGGGTGACGTCATAGCAGCCCTGCAGGTCGCCGATCGCCCACACACTCATCGTTCGGCCTCCGTGTCAGTGCAGGGTACGCGGGACGGCCAGCACGAAAGGTGCGACCGGCGCGGCAAATTCGGTGCCGTCGTCGGCGACCATGTCGTAGTGGCCCTGCATGGTCCCGTGATCGGTCCCCAGCATGACACCGGACGTGTAATGGAAGTCTTCACCGGGACGCAGGCGTGGCTGCTCGCCGATCACCCCGTCGCCGTCGACATGCTCGACGCGACCGTTGGCATCGGTGATGCGCCAGTGGCGTGCGACCAGGCGCGCGGCAACACGTCCCTGGTTGTGGATGCGGATCGTGTAGGCGAACGCATAGCGCCCGTCTTCCGGCGCGGATTGATCGTCGAGGAAGCGCGGTGCGACTTCGACGGAGATGGCGTAAACGTCAGCGTCTTCCATACCGGCAGTGTAATCAGGAGGCATTGGCCAAAGCGATGAATTCGGCCACGTCCAGCTGTTCGGCGCGGGCATCGGGACGCACGCCGGCGGCAACGAACTGTTCGGCGGACACCACGTTGTTCAGGGCGTTGCGCAGGGTCTTGCGGCGTTGCCCGAAGGCGGCCTTGACCACCTCGGCGAAACGCTTGTGGTCGTTGATGTTGATCGTGGCCGGGTCGCGCGGCACCAGCCGCACCACGGCCGAATCGACCTTCGGCGGCGGCCGGAACGCGCCCGGCGGCACCACGAACAGCGAGGTCACCTCGCAGTACGCCTGCAGCATCACGCTGAGACGGCCGAATACCTTGCTGCCGGGACCGGCGGCCATGCGGTCAACCACTTCCTTCTGCAGCATGAAGTGCATGTCGCGGATGACCGCGGCATGTTCCAGTGCATGGAACAGGATCGGCGAGGAGATGTTGTAGGGCAGGTTGCCGACCAGGCGGATCGGCTGGCCGGCAGCGAGCTCGGTGAAGTCCACGCGCAGCACGTCGCGGTGGACAATGGTCAGCTCGCCCAGCGGCTCGGCGGCGGCGGTCAGCGGCGCGATCAGGTCGCGGTCGAACTCGATCACCGTCAGTTTCGGATGCACGCGCAGCAGCGGCAGGGTGATCGCACCCTGGCCGGGACCGATCTCGACCAGGCGGTCACCGTCTTTCGGGTTGACCGCCATCACGATCTTGTCGATGTAGTGGCGGTCGGCCAGGAAATGCTGGCCAAGCTGCTTCTTGGCCGGGGCGGTGAACACCGGGCCGGAGGGGGAATGCGGGGAATTCATGCGCTCAGTGTACGTTGCCGCGCAAGCTGCGCACACAGCGTCGTTGCCGCCTGCAGGCTGGAAGGATCGGCAATGCCGCGGCCGGCGAGGTCCAGCGCGGTGCCATGGTCCACCGCCACGCGCGGGTAGGGCAGGCCCAGGGTCAGGTTCACCGCCTGCTCGAAGCCCGAATACTTCAGCACCGGCAGGCCCTGGTCGTGGTACATCGCCAGCACGGTGTCGAAGCCGGTCAGCTTGGCCGGCAGGAAGGCAGTGTCGGCCGGCAGCGGCCCGATCAGGTCCATGCCCTCCGCGCGCAGGCGCTGCAGCAGCGGGATGACCAGGTCCAGTTCCTCGCGGCCCAGATGGCCGTCTTCACCGGCATGCGGGTTCAGGCCGAGCACGGCGATGCGTGGCGCGGGCAGACCGAACTCGCGGCGCAGCGCGGCGTGCACGGTGCGCAGGGTGTGTTCCAGGCCGGGCGCAGTGATTGCATCGGCCACCTCGCGCAATGGCAGGTGGGTGGTGGCCAGGGCCACGCGCACGATGGGGTTGGCCAGCATCATCACCACCTTTACCCCGGCCTGGTCGGCCAGCAGTTCGGTGGTGCCGCTGTAGGCGATGCCGCCTTCGTTGATGACCGCCTTGTGCACCGGGCCGGTGACCACGCCGTGCAGTTCGCCGGACAGGCAGGCCTGGCCGGCACCGAGCAGGGCTCCGATGACGGCACCGGCATTGGCCGGGTTGGCCTGGCCGAAGTGGCTGGGCACGGTATTGGCCACAACGCGCAGACGCAGATCACCGGGGACGCGTGCTTCGGCGTCCTCGGGCAGCAGTTGCAGAGGCAGGTTCAGCGCGGCAGCGGCCGCGCGCAGGGTGTCCGGATCGGCGAAGGCCAGCAGCCGGCAATCTTCACGCGGCTGCTGGACAAGGCGGATGCACAGCTCCGGGCCGATCCCGGCGGGCTCGCCCGGTACCAGAGCGAGCTCGGGGCGCATCGGTCAGGACTGCGGCGGGGTGGCGGTGTTTTCCGCGCGGTCGCCGCTGCGGAAGCTGACGTAGGCTTCGCCACGCAGTTCCTGCAGGAAGCGGTTGTACTCGTCTTCCAGCTTGCGGCGGCCGATGGTCTCGCGGACCTGGGCACGCTGATTGTCGTTGGTCACGTCGGTCTGGCGGGTGGCTACGCGCTGCACGATGTGCCAACCGGCATCGGTACGGAACGGCTGGCTGACGCCGCCATCCTGGATGCCGGAGACCTGCTGGCCGAACGCCGGGCCGAACGCGTCGGCCGGGAACCAGCCCAGATCGCCGCCCTGGCCCTTGCTGTTGTTGTCCTCGGAGGACTCCTTGGCCACGGTCTCGAAGTCCGCGCCACCGGCAATGCGGGCACGCAGGGTATCGATCTTGGCCTTGGCGGCCGCGTCGGTCTGGTGATCGTCCACGCGCACCAGGATGTGGCGGCCGTGGTACTCGGTCACGGTGCTGGCGCCGGCAGCGGCACTGGCATCGCGCACGTCCACCAGCTTCAGCAGCTGGAAGCCGCTGGGGCCACGGATCGGACCAACCACTTCGCCGCGCTTCATCTTTTCCATCATCTGCGCGAACGCCTGCGGAATTTCATCCAGGCTGCGCCAGCCCAGATCGCCGCCTTCCAGCGCATTGGGGCTGTCCGAATAGCGAACGGCGGCCGCGTTGAAGTCCAGCTCGCCCTTGTCCAGCAGGGCCTTCACGCCGTCGGCCTTCTTCTGGCCGGTGGAGATCTGGTCGGCATTGGCGCCGTCGGGCAGGGCAATCAGGATGTGCGCCAGGTGATACTGGTTGCCGACGGTGGCCTGCTGCTTCAGCGCAGCATCGACTTCGCCCTCGCTGACGCTGATGCGGCTCTGCGCGAAGCTCTGGCGCAGGCGCTGCACGGTGATCTCGTCTCGCACCGAAGCGCGGAAATCATTGAAGTCGATGCCGTCATGGGCCAGGCGCTGGCGCAGGGCGTCCAGGGTCGAACCGTTCTGCTGGGCGATGGCATTCATCGCCTGGTTCAGCTCCTGGTCGCCGATACGGATGCCGCTGCCCTGGGCCCGGGCCACCTGCAGCTTGACCAGCACCAGGCGCTCGAGCACCTGGCGGCTGAGCACGTCTTCCGGCGGCAGCTGGTTTTCACGGCCGACGTACTGCGCCTTGATGTTGGCGATCGCACGCTGGAGCTCGCTCTGCAGGATCACGTCCTCATCGACGACGGCGGCGATGCGGTCAAGCGGCTGCGCCTCCTGGGCAAGCACCTGCAGGGGGGCAGACACGCTGGACACCGCCAGCAGCGAGGCGAGTAGAACGGGGAAGCGCTTGGTCATGGGATCAGATTCGGATCGTAGTCATCCCGGGTCGCCCCGGTGTTGCTGGGCGGCACCAGATAGAGGTCGTCGCGGTTATAGCCGAGGATAGCACGGCGCAGCGTGCGGTCCGTGTCCTGGCCGATGGAGCTCAGGCCCTTCAGGACGAACTCCACCTGGATGGAGTTGTTCATCTCGCCTTCGCGATTGCGCACATAGCGTCGGCCGACCACACGCACGGCCAGGCAGCAGCTGTCCCACTGCACGCCGCCGATGATTTCCAGCGGCTCCTTGTCCTGCAGCGAGTAGTAATAGCGGCCGACCAGGCTCCAACGCGCGTTCAGCGGGTACAGGAACGACAGGTCGGCCTGCTCAAGCAGGGTCCGGTCATGCTTGTTGGCGCCGGGCAGCGCGCCGGCATTGATGCGGTAGCGGTAGCTCAGGTTGACCACGCCGTCGTTGGGCATCAGGTAGCGGGCACGGACGCTGGCCAGATCCTCGCGCTTGTACTTCGGGTCCCACTGGTAGGTGGCGCCCAGGGTCCAACGGTCGTTGATCATGTAGTTGCCGTCGGCGATCCAGGCCGACTTGCCCTTTTCCACCGGCGCGCCGCCGGGGGTGACGGTCACCCGCGACTCATCGAAGTACTGGATCTGGCCGATCGAGGCCGAGAAACGTTCCTTGCCGGTGGTCTGGTCGATGAACCGGGTGCTCACCGCCAGGGTCAGCTGGTTGGCGTCGTTCTGGCGGTCGGCGCCGGTATAGCGCGAATCGCGGAACAGCTGGCCCCAGCTGAAGGTGAAGTCACGGGTGTCGAAGATCGGCAGCTCGTCCTGGTTGCGGTAAGGCGTGCGCAGGTAGAACAGGCGTGGTTCCAGGGTCTGCAGGAAGGACTTGCCGCGGATGCTGGTTTCGCGGTCGAAGAACAGGCCGGCGTCGATGCTGCCGATCGGCAGGCTGCGGCTGGGCGAGGTATTGCCGCGCAGCTGTTCCGGTGTGGCGGTGTTCGGGTCGATGCCTTGCGAACTCAGGATCTGGGCCTGGATGCCTCTCACACCATCCACCAGGCCACGGTCCAGCTGATAGGCGGTGTAGCGGTAGGCCAGGGTCGGGGTCACATACCAGGCCGCGCCGCTGATCGGGAATGACACATACGGCTTCACGTCCAATCGCGAACCGCCGCTGACACCGACGCCGTCGGTCCACTGCACTCCATTGCGGGTGTACTGCAGATCCTCGCCGGTGCCGACGGCGTTCTTGAAGTTGATGTCGTCGTGGGTGAAGCGCACGGCTTCGGCGTAGATGCCGGTTTCCAGCCATGAACGGACCGGCTTGTCCCAGTTGAAGTACAGGCGCGGCTGGCGGTTGTAGGGCAGGGCGCGCTCGTCGAGGGTGTAGTCGGTCAGCTGCCAGCGGTCGGCCATGATGCCTGCCGTCCAGTTCTGGCCGGTGCCATACAGGCCCACCGTGCTCTGCAGGTTGGAGGCGGTGACCCCGACCAGGCGGTTGGCGAAATCCTCGACATAGCGCTCGTCGCTGACCCAGGCCAGGTTGGCGCGGGCCTGCCAGTGGCTATCCACGTTGTGGTAGCCGGTGAACATCACCCGGCCGCGGTCACGGTCACGCAGGCGGTCGTTGGGCATGAACGAGGTCAGCACCTCGCCGCGGCCGCCGTTGTAGAGGTAGCGGAACTCGTTGTCGAGCAGCAGGCCGCGCCGGCTCATGTAGCGCGGGGTCAGCGTATCGTCGTAGTTCGGCGCCAGATTGAAGTAGATCGGCTGCGCGTAGTCGAAGCCGTTGCGCCCGGACATGCCCAGCTGCGGGAACAACAGGCCGGTCTTGCGGCGGTCATCGATCGGGAACTTGAAGTACGGCGCCCACAGCACCGGCACCTTGCCGATGCGCAGCACGGCGTTGCGGGCCGTGCCGAAGCCTTCGTCGTTGTCCACTTCGATCTGCGGCGCCGACAGCTTCCACACCGGCTGCGAGGGGTCGCAGGTGGTGTAGGTGGAGCGGTGCATCTGGCCGACCGCGCCCTGCAGGTCGACCGACTCGGCATCACCGTTGCCCCGTCGCGACACCAGCTGGTACTTGATGTCGGAGATCTTGTGGGTGTCGCTTTCCTGGTTGCCTTCGGCACGCTTGGCGACCATCCGGATCGACCCGTCCTGGTAGCGGACATTGCCGTCGGCGATGTAGTTGCCGGTCTCGGTGTCGAAGCTGAGCTTGTCGGTACCGACGAACTGGTCACCCCGGCGCAGCGCCACGTTGCCCTCGTACTGCGGCACGGTGGTGGTGCCCAGCAGCTGGTCGCCTTCGATGTCGGTCGGCTGGTTCTCGCGGGCGGCCGCGGCGGCAGCCTTGTCCTGGGCCGGGACCGGGGTGGGGGCGTCAGTGAACGCGGGAATGACGTCGGTGGCCGGGCACAGGCCCCAGTTGAGCGGCTTTTCATCGGCCATCGCCGGCAGGCTGATGGCGATGCTCAGAGGCAGGGGAAGCAGGCGGAGGGCTCGGCGCACGCGGTTCGGATTCGGGCGAAAACGGACGGTAGCTTGCCCCATCCCTTGCATAGGGGCAATGAAGGACGCCGGAGCCTGCCGGTTCGGGTTCATCCGGCGGCGGCGCTGGACGCCGGTGACATCAGGGCCTGGACGTGGGCTACGCTGCACTCTGCAAGGGCCTGCAGGTCGTAGCCACCTTCCAGCATCGACACCACCCGGCCGGCCGCGTGACGACGCGCCAGCGCGTGCAGTTCACGGGTGATCCAGGCGAAATCGTCGGTCTCCAGCATCAGGTCCGCCTGCGGATCACGCAGGTGGGCGTCGAAGCCGGCCGAGATCAGCAGCAGCTGCGGGCGGAAGTCGTCAATGGCCGGCAGCATCTCGTCGGCCCAGACGTTGCGGAAGCGGAAGCCGCCGCTGCCCGGCGGCAACAGGATGTTCATCAGGTTGCCGGCACCGCGGTCGCGGCGCAGGCCGGAATTGGGAAACAGCCCGGCCTGGTGGGTGCTGTAGTACGAGACCCGGGCATCGTGCTGGAAGATGTCCTGGGTGCCGTTGCCGTGGTGCACGTCGAAATCGACCACCGCGATCCGCTCCAGGCCATGGCGGTCGCGGGCATAGGCGGCGGCGATGGCGATGTTGTTCAACAGGCAGAAGCCCATCGCCGTGCTGCTGGTGGCATGGTGGCCCGGCGGGCGCACCGCGCAGAAGGCCAGAGGGTCCTCGCCCAGCATCACCGCATCGACTGCGGCCACACCGGCACCGGCGGCGTGCACGGCGGCGCTGGCCGAACCCGGCGAGGTCCAGGTGTCCATGTCCAGCTGGCGCAGCGGCGCGGTCTGCGGCTGCAGCACGAAGTCGAGCAGGGCGCTGTCGTGGACCCGGGTCAGTTCGCCGAACTTGGCTGGCGGCGCCTCGCGCCATTCGAGCTGCCCAGGGAAGGCTGCATGCAGCGCATCGAGTACGTACTGCAGACGTTGCGGGCACTCGGGATGGCCGGGACCGGGGTCATGCAACAGGCAGGACGGGTGGGTATAGACCAGCATCGTGCCGACTCAGCGCTGGCGCTGCTGTGGTTGCCACAGCGCTTCGCCCTGGCCATCGGCGCGGGCCAGTACCCGGGCCAGTACGAACAACAGGTCCGACAGCCGGTTCAGGTACTGCAGCGCCTCGCTGCGCACGGCTTCGTGGCGGGCCAGGGTGACCGTTTCGCGCTCGGCGCGGCGGACGATGGTGCGGGCCAGATGGCAGCGCGCGGCGGCTTCGCCGCCGGCTGGCAGGATGAATTCCTTCAGCATCGGCAGGTCGGCGTTGTAATGGTCCAGCTGCTGTTCCAGGGCCGAGACGTCGGCGGCATGGATGGCGGCGTGGCCGGGGATGCACAGTTCGGCGCCCAGGTCGAACAGCTGGTGCTGCAGATGCACCACCAGCGCGCGCACATCCTCGGGCAGGGGCACGGCCAGCAGCAGGCCGAGCGCGGCATTGGCCTCGTCGACGGTGCCGAAGGACGCCACGCGGGCGTCATCCTTGGCCACGCGCTGGCCGTCACCGAGGCCGGTACTGCCGTCGTCGCCGGTGCGGGTGTAGATGCGCGAGAGGCGATGACCCATGGCGCGGCTCAGTGGCGGATGTCGCGGCGGGCCTGCTGGAGCTTCAACACCTGCTCCACGGCCAGCTGCAGGGCGGCGGCCAGTGCCACGTAGATCGCCGTGGTGCGCAGGTAGGGCCCGAACCACTGCGCGTAGTTCTGTGCCCAGCCCGCCAGGGTCGGCTCGGCCACGTTGCGGCTGGTCCAGTAGAAGCCGCCCTGCGCCAGCAGGTGGCAGACCGCCACCGAGGCGACCAGCAGCAGCGCGCCCTTGGCCAGTACCGGCCAGCGCGCGCTCTGGTAGTTGCGGCCCAGCAGCATGCCGCCGGCCCACAGCGAGAAATAGGCCGGCAGCAGCAGCCAGTAGCCCGGGGAGATGCAGTAGTGCTGCCAGAAATCCAGGCCGCTGCTGCGGATCACGATCCAGTCCACCAGCACCGCGAACACCATCAGCAGCGGGAACGCCCAGCGCGTCCAGCGGGCCAGGTAGAAGCCACCGATGAAGAACACGGCCCAGGAGGCATCGGGGATCGCCGCGAAGTGATTGACCCGGGTCGCCGCCAGCAGCAGTACGAGCACGGACAGGACGAAGGCGCGGTTGGCGGTGTCGGACATGGTGGGGGCCCGGAGCGGATTCAGGTTTCATTCTAGCCCGCCGCGCAGGTTGGCGCAGGTGCCGCCCGTTCGGCGTACAGTCGGGGCGAGCGCGTATCATGAACACCATGAGTGAACGACATGACGTGCTGATCGTCGGTGGTGGCCTGGTTGGTGCCAGCCTGGCCATTGCCCTGGACCGCCTCGGCCGCGACGTGGGCCTGCTCGAGGCGAGCCCGGCCGGTGAGCTGCCTGCGGTGTTCGATCAACGCAATCTCAGTTTCGCCGCTGCTACCGTCAATGCGCTGACCGCGCTGGGGGTGATGCAGAAACTGGCGATGGCGCCGGGCCCGATCCGGCGCATCCATGTCAGCCGTGCCGGCGATTTCGGCCGTGTGCAGCTCGAAGCGGCCGATTACGACCGGCCGTGGTTCGGCCAGGTGGTGGTCGCGCGCGATTTCGGCCAGGCGCTGGAAGCGCGCCTGCAGGAGCTGCCGCGCCTGCGCCGTTACCGGCCGATGCGATTCGTGGGCCTGGGCGACGTGGTCGATGGCTACCGCCAGGTACGGGTGGCTGACGAGGCCGGCGAACGCATGCTGCTGGCACGTCTGGTGGTGGGGGCCGATGGCACCACCAGCGGCGTGCGTGGCGCGCTGGGCATCGAGGTCGACCGCCATGATTTCCAGCAGACCCTGTTCGTGGCCCGCGTGCGCAGCCAGCGCGCGCCGGACGGCACGGCCTGGGAGCGGTTCACCGATACCGGCCCGACTGCCCTGCTGCCGCGTGGCGATCGTCACTTCGGCACCGTGCATGGCGTAGCGCGCGACCAGGCCGATGCGGTGATGGCGCTGGACGATGCGGCCTGGCTGCAACGCCTTCAGAACGCGATCGGCTGGCGTGCCGGTCGCCTGCTCGAATCCGGCCCGCGCAGTGCTTACCCGCTCATCCAGGTACTGGCGCGGGCGCTGGCCGGTGAGCGCATGGTGCTGCTGGGCAATGCCGCGCAGACCATCCACCCGCTGGGTGCACAGGGCTTCAACCTGGGCCTGCGCGATGCGCTGACCCTGGCCGAACTGCTGGAGGATGCGCATGAAGATGCCGGCAGTGATGCACTGTTGCAGGCCTACGTCGCACGCCGCGAGGAAGACCGCCGGCAGACCGTGGCGTTCTCCGGCGGCCTGGCGCGGCTGACCAGCAACCCGGCGCCGCTGATGCGGCCGCTGCGCAGTCTCGGCCTGGTGGCCGCACAGCGCGCCTCGGTGCAGTCGATGCTGGTCGGTGGCGCGATGGGCTTCCGTGGCGACGTGCCGCGCTTGTGCCGTGGAGAAGCCGCATGAGCCGGCGCATGCGCCTTGATGTGGCCATCGTTGGTGGCGGCGTGGTCGGTGCCGCCTGCGCGCTGGCGCTGGCCGATGCCGGCCTGTCGGTTGCGCTGGTGGAAGGCCGTGAGCCGGCACCGTGGCAGGCCGCACAGCCGGACCTGCGCGTGTTCGCCTTCGCCGCTGACAACGTACAACTGTTGAACCGCTTGGGCGTGTGGCCGGCAATCGCCCAGGCCCGCGCCTGGCCCTACCGGCGCATGCAGGTGTGGGATGCCGCCGGTGGCGAAGATCTGCTGTTCGACGCCGATCGCTTCGGCCGTCGTGAGCTGGGCTATATCGTCGAGAACGGCCTGCTGCAGGATCGCCTGTGGGCGGCGTTGCCGGCGGCGGGCGTGCAGCTGCACTGCCCGGCACGGGTGGAAGCGCTGGAACAGGATGAAGACGGCGTGCGCCTGCGCCTGGATGACGGTCGCCGCCTGGAAGCGGCGTTGGCGGTGGCCGCCGACGGTGCCGAGTCGACCCTGCGCCAGCTGGCCGGGATCGAGGTTGAAAAGCATGACTACCACCAGCGTGGCGTGGTGGCCTACGTGGACAGCGATCTTCCCAACCAGGCCACCGCCTGGCAGCGTTTCCTGCCGACCGGGCCGTTGGCGCTGTTGCCGGTCGCCGAGCGCCGCAGCTCGATCGTCTGGACCCTGCCCGAGGATGAGGCGGCACGTGTGCTGGCCTTGGACGAAGATGCGTTCAACCGCGAGCTGACCCGCGCCTTCGCGGCGCGGCTGGGTGAGCTGCGTCTGGCATCACCGCGCGCAGCCTTCCCGCTGCGCCGCCAGTTGGCCCGTCACTACGTGGCTGGCCGTGTGCTGGCATTGGGTGATGCCGCGCATGTGGTGCATCCGCTGGCCGGGCAGGGCGTGAACCTGGGCCTGCGCGACGTGGCCGCCCTGCAGCAGTGGCTGGCGCCATCGGCCGAGCGCCGTGGCCAGCCGCGGCTGTCGCCACAGCGCCTGCAGCGCTGGGCGCGCGAACGGCGTAGCGACAACCACATCGCCGCCTACAGCTTCGATGCGATCAACCGCCTGTTCTCCAACGACGAAATGCACCTGACCCTGGCCCGTGGCCGCGCGCTGGGCTGTGTCGGCAAGTGGCCGCCGCTGGTGCAGGCATTCTGGAAGCGCGCCGCCGGCGTCTAACGAAAAAAAGGGACGGAGGGGATTAAGTCGTATGTGCACATGCGACTTAATCCCCTCCGTCCCTTTTTTCAGTCAACCAGCCAACCGGCAAGGTCGGCACGATCCAGCTTGCCGCGACGCTTCACGTCCAACGCATTGAACTCATCGGCCAGCGCCGGGTTGGCCTGTGCTTCCTCGCGGCTGATGAAACCATCGCCGTTCACATCCAGCGCGGCGAAGTGGATGCGGTACTGGCCGACCACGCTGCTCGGTTCCAGCGAACGCACGGTCACCTGTGCCTCGCCGGCTGGTCGTGCAATCTCGACGCTGCCGCTGACCCGGCCAGCATCCAGCGGTTGCTGGCGGATCGCGCCGCCGGTGGGGCCCAGCGGCTGGCTCTGCGCAGGGGTGTGCGGCAGCTGCTGGGCAATGGCAGGTGCGGCTGCCAGCAGGGTGATCAACATGGCGAGCGAGTGGTATCGCATGGTTCCCTTCCTCGGTAGCGCCGGACCCATGCCCGGCGGGCATGTTCCTCAGCGCAGCGGCGAGGCCAATACCGTGATCTCCTCACGGTCGTGATAGAGCTGCTTGGCGCGTACCACCAGCGGCTTGCCGGCCTGGTCCTGGAACAGGTCCAGGCACAAGCGGGTTTCGTCCCAGCGCTTCTTCATCGGCAGCTTCAGATTGAAGATCGCGTGCCTGCACCAGCCTTCGCGGAACCAGGTGGCCATGCGTTCGGCCACGCGGCGCGGCTGCTCGACCATGTCGCAGACCATCCAGTCCAGTGGCTGCTCCGGGTGCCAGTGGAAACCGTCGGCGCGCAGGTGCTCGACCAGGCCGGTGTCCAGCACGTGCTGGCGCAGCGGGCCGTTGTCGATGCTCAGCACGTGCATGTGCTGGCGGGTCAGCACCCAGGTCCAGCCGCCGGGTGCGGCACCCAGGTCGGCCGCGCGCATGCCGGGTTTGGCCAGCGCTTCACGCTCTTCCGGCGTCAGCAGGGTCAGCAGGGCTTCGTCCAGCTTCAGCGCCGAACGCGAAGGCGCTTCGGGCAGCAGCTTCAGGCGCGGGATGCCCAGTGCCCACGGCGCACTGTCGGCCGGGTCGGCCACGCAGACGAAGGCATGGGTGCCGTCGACGAACACCACGTGCAGGCGCGGCAGGCGGTTGTTCGGCTTGTCAGTCAGCTTGCCAGCCTTGCGCAGCGCCGGGCGCAGCGCATTGCCAAAGGCGCGGGCCAACCCGGACAGCGGCTTGCCGGCGTCCGAGTCCGGGTGTTCCACCCACAGGTCGCCGAAGCGCGGCGCATCGGCCAGCACGTCGAGCATCGGGGTAATGCGGTCGGCCGGGTCCAGCTGCGGCAGTTCGGCCAGCGCCACCAGCTTCTGCCGCGCGAAGATCAGCTCGCGCCAGCGCAGGCGCGGCGCCAGCGCGGCGGCTTCGTCGCACATGAAAAGCACGTAGCCGTCATTGCGCTGGGTACGCGCATAGCCGGCGAAACCGGCTTCGCCGGCACGGAACTGCAGCTCGCCGGCCAGCTCGGGCTCGAAGCCCTGCCGGCACAGGCACAGCAGGCCGATGCCGGTTTCAGTAACGGGCGCCATCGCTTTCCCCATAGGCGCGCAGCACGCTGCGCGCGGCGTCGCGGTTCAGGCCCTGCACCACTTCGATGCCACGCTTGTTGAGTTCACCCACCCAGTCGGCCGGCAGCGGACCTTCATCGAACGGGGTCAGCTCTTCGACGTCGGCCGAGTTGGCACCGATCAGCAGGCGGTCGATACCGGCCCACACGGTGGCGCCGTAGCACTGGCAGCACGGCTGCGAGCTGGTGGCCAGGGTGACCGGCGACAGCACCGCGTTCAGGCGCGGGGTCTGCAGGCGCTGCTGGGCCAGCATGTAAGCCATGTTCTCGGCGTGCGCCAGCGAGGTCGCGTGCGGCATCACCCGGTTCACGCCGGCGGCGATGACCTTGTCATCCGGGCCGAACACCACGGCACCGAACGGACCGCCACTGGCGTGCTCGACGTTCAGCCGCGACAGCTCGATCGCCAGCGCGACCTTGGCCTCATCGCTTGGATATCGACGATCCAGGTCGATCTGGTCGTGGATCCAGGCGGGAAGGGTCAGGTGGACTTGCGCGTACAGCATCGCGGGGGTGCCTCGTAGTGGAATGGAAGAAGGTGCGGTTGCTTGGGAAACCGGCGCGCAGTGTAGCTGCACCGGCCTGTATCGGGTGTGGCGGTGGGTCAGCCCGGCGAGCCGGTGCGGATCACCACGTACTGCTTGCGGAACTCCAGCCCGGCCTGCGGCCAGCTGGCCGCGTAGGCGCGCAGCAGGGGCAGGGCGGCGGCGAAGTCGTGGCCGTTGACCCGGCAATCGGCCTCGCACAGGCCGTCGGCATCGCGCGAGGCGAACAGGCGGATGGCAAGGAACTGGCGGGCTTTCAGCAGCTCGTCGAAGGCGTCCATGCTGCGGGTGAACAGGCAGCAGGGGCAGGAGCCATGATCGTCTTCGCTGCAGGTGGAGGCATCCACTTCCTGTGCACGGTAGTGCGCCAACGGCCCCAGCACCACGGTGCG
The DNA here is from genome assembly GCF_013004645.1 of Stenotrophomonas africana. GTDB lineage: Bacteria > Pseudomonadota > Gammaproteobacteria > Xanthomonadales > Xanthomonadaceae > Stenotrophomonas > Stenotrophomonas africana. Next base: position 392,223 of record NZ_JABEME010000004.1, read on the forward strand.
CTCGTGTTCCTCGCCATTGTCACCGGCCGGATAGGTCAGGCCCATCATCGGCAGGCCCTGTGCGTCTTGGGCGCCGATCGCGGTCTGCAGGGTCACCAGGTCCACTCGGGCCCAGGCCTGGAAGCCGGACAACAGCGATGCCTGCTCATCGGCACCATTTGCGTGCTGGTACTCGAACAGGCCATCGGCGAACAACTGCGGATGCTGGCTTTCGATGACGGTGGAGGTCTGCCAACCACCGTTGTCGCGCGCGTGTGCGGCCATTGCATGCGGGGTCAGGCGCAGGCCGCTGTCCAGCAGCAGCGCGTTGCCGTCGACGTGGCTGGCGACGCTCGCGTCCTGCAGGACCTGCTGCAGCAGCGGGAGGAGGGCGGCGGAGGTCGTGGTCATGTCAGGCCTGTGGGTGGATGGGGTGGAACATCCAGGCAGGGCCTGGGGATCTAGCGGTCGAGCGCGTCGAGTTCGGCGCGATATCGCTGCGCGTCGGATTGCTGCTGCGGATCGTTGCCGTGGTCGCGCAGCCAGGTTTCCAGCTCGCGGCGATAGTCCGCGCGGAAATCGGCATTGCCCGGGCTGAAGTGCAGCTTGCGCGCCGCCACCTCCACGCGCTCGCGCGCGCTGGTCCGGGCCTGGGCGACACCATGCGGGGATTCGTTGGTGAGGATGACGAAGTTGCGCGGGAAGCCCGGCGTGTACTTCACCACGAACGGCTGGTCGCGCGCCGGGATGCGGATGGCGTTTTCCAGCGGCCATAGCGAGGCGGTGTTGGTGTGGAACACCACCTCCACGTCGCGGCCCTCGGCGGTACGCAGCACCCCTTCGTAGCGCCAGATGTACTGTTCGTTGAGCGTGGAGCTGGTTTGCTCGGCCTTGACGATCACCGCTTCACCACGCTCGCCCACCACGTTGAGGAAGGCGGCATTGAGGAAGTGGCCGAGGAACATGTTGAGCATCGCCAGCGGGAACACCACGATGGCGTAGCCCGGAAAGCGCCGCCACCACGAGACCAGCCCGGCCAGCACCATTGCTGCAAAGAACGTCAGCAGCGGATGCTGCGAGATGAACCAGAACAGGACGGAGAGGGCGGTGATCATTGTCGATGGCGTGCGGGCGCCGTGCTGGCGCCCGCGCAGGTCCTCAGGCCGACCAGGTATCGCGCAGGGTCACGCTGCGGTTGAACACCGGCTTGGCTTCGGTGTGGTCGCGGCGGTCGGCGACGAAGTAGCCGGTACGTTCGAACTGGAACGACTGCTCCGGCGCGGCGCTGGCCGCGGCCGGCTCGACATAGCCGGTGACGGTGCGGCGCGATTCCGGATTGAGGTAATCGCGGTAGGTCTTGCCTTCCGATTCATCATCCGGGTTCGGCACCGAGAACAGGCGGTCGTACAGGCGGATCTCGGCCGGCACGCCATGCACGGCGCTGACCCAGTGGATGGTGCCCTTGACCTTGCGGTTGGCGCCTTCCATGCCCGGACGCGATTCCGGATCCAGCCAGCCGCGCAGCTCGGTGATGGTGCCGTCGGCATCCTTGATCACTTCATCGCAGCGGATGATGCCGGCGCCGCGCAGGCGCACTTCGCCACCCGGCACCAGGCGCTTCCAGCCCTTCGGCGGCACTTCGGCGAAGTCCTCGCGGTCGATCCACACTTCGCGTGCGAACGGCACTTCGCGGCTGCCGAAGCTCTCGTCCTTCGGGTGGTTGCTGAAGGTGAGCTGCTCTTCGTGGCCTTCCGGCAGGTTGGTCAGCACCAGCTTGACCGGATCGATCACCGCCATGCGACGCGGCGCGGCGCTGTCCAGGTCTTCGCGCAGCGCGCCTTCCAGCACGCTGAAGTCGATCAGCGAATTCTGCTTGCTGATGCCCACGCGCTCGGCGAACAGGCGCATCGCCGCCGGGGTATAGCCACGGCGACGCAGGCCCTGCAGAGTCGGCATGCGCGGGTCTTCCCAGCCGTCCACCAGCTGCTCGGTAACCAGCGCCATCAGCTTGCGCTTGCTCATCACCGTGTAGTTGATGTTCAGGCGCGAGAACTCGATCTGGCGCGGCTTGGCCGCTTCGCGCGGCAGGCCGGCGTCGACCAGAGGCTGCGTCAGCGCGTCATCGTGGGCGAAGTCGACGTTGTCCACGCACCAGTCGTACAGCGGGCGATGGTCTTCGAATTCCAGCGTGCACAGCGAGTGGGTGATGCCCTCGATCGAATCGCCCAGTGCATGCGCGAAGTCGTACATCGGGTAGATCGGCCACGCGTTGCCGGTGTTCTGGTGTTCGACGTGCTTGATGCGGTACAGCGCCGGATCGCGCAGGTTGATGTTGCCGCTGGCCATGTCGATCCTGGCGCGCAGGGTGCGCGCGCCATCCGGGAATTCACCGGCGCGCATGCGGCGGAACAGGTCGAGGTTTTCCTCGACGCTGCGGTCGCGCCACGGCGACGGACGGCCCGGCTCGGTCAGGGTGCCGCGGTAGGCACGCACTTCTTCGGCCGACAGGTCGCAGACGTAAGCCTTGCCCTGTTCGATCAGCTTCTCGGCGGCCAGGTAGTAGGCCTGGAAGTAGTCCGAGGCATGGCGCAGCTCGTTCCACTCGAAGCCCAGCCAGCGCACGTCGTCCTGGATCGCGGCCACGTATTCGGGATCTTCCTTGGCCGGGTTGGTATCGTCGAAGCGCAGGTTGCAGACGCCGCTGAACTCACCGGCGATGCCGAAATTCAGGCAGATCGACTTGGCATGGCCGATGTGCAGGTAGCCGTTCGGCTCCGGCGGGAAGCGGGTCTTGATCGCCTGGTGCTTTCCGCTGGCCAGGTCCTCGCGCACGATCTGGCGGATGAAATCGCGCTTCTCGTGGCTGTCGGCGGGGGTCTCGGGGCTGGCGGGGGTGTGCTCGGACATGAGTCTGGGGCGAAAAAGGGCAGAAAGACCAACAGTCTAGCGCGTACGGGGCAGGGCTGCCCGGTGGGGTGTGGGGATGCCGGCCAGCGGCCGCAACTTCCCACCCATCTTCCGGCAGCGCCGGCAGCGGGCCGGCGGAATGTGGATCGCCGTGCAGTCGGGTAGTGCCAGCCGCTGGCCGGCGGAATGTGGATCGCCGTGCAATTGGGTAGTGCCGGCCGCTGGCCGGCAGAACGGTCATGCGCCGTCACCACCACCATTCAGCACCCGGGCGTATGCTGGAACCCTCTCCCACGGAGGCGCCGCATGCACATCGTGTACAAGGCCGACAACCTGTTCGACGCCCATCTGGTCAAGCACGCGCTGGAAGATGCCGGCATTCCGGCCTTCGTGTTCGGCGAGTCGTTGCTGGGCGGCATGGGTGAACTGCCGCTGTTCGGTGTGCTGCGGGTCGGTATCCCCGACGCAGCACGCCCGCAGGCTGAGGACATCGTGGCGGGGCTGGACTTGGGCCATGCGCCGGACGCCCCCATTTCAGACGCAGACGACATAGCCGGACTGCCGGCGTAGGAGCGCATCATGTTGGGAATTGGCGAGGGCATCCTCGGCATCGGCGCCTTCAAGCAGCGCCTGCCGCGCCCGGAAGAAGCACTGCCGGGGCGTGACCAGCCGTTGCCGCTGCACAGCAACCAGCACTTCGTGAACAGCCATCCGCTGAAGGACCGCTTCGCCGGCCTGCAGCAGATCCGTTTCGCGCTGGGCTGTTTCTGGGGCGCCGAGCGCAAGTTCTGGACCGAACCGGGCGTGTACAGCACCTCGGTGGGCTATGCCGGCGGCATCACCCCGAATCCGACCTATGAAGAGGTCTGCTCGGGCCTGACCGGCCACACCGAAGTGGTGCAGGTGGTGTTCGACCCGGCGGTGGTGAGCCTGGAGCGGCTGCTGCAACTGTTCTGGGAAAGCCACGACCCGACCCAGGGCATGCGCCAGGGCAACGACACCGGCACCCAGTACCGCTCTGCGATTCACGCCACCGACGAGGCGCAGTACGCCGCCGCGCTGGCCAGCCGCGAGGCCTACCAGGCGCAGCTGGATGCGGCCGGCTACGGCCCGATCACCACCGAGATCGTGTACCCGGCACCGGCCTACTACTACGCCGAGGACTATCACCAGCAGTACCTGGCGAAGAACCCGAACGGCTACTGCGGCATCGGCGGCACCGGCGTGAGCTGCCCGATCGGGTTGGATGTGGAGGCGCCGCGCTGACGCGCGGTGGTCCGCCTGCGGCGGGCAACGTCAACGGCTGAAAGCCAAAGCCAAAGCCAAAGCCAAAGCGGCTCTGGGTTGCTGCTTGTTGGGTGGGGCGGTGTGGGTTGGCAGGACACGCCGTGAACCCGTCCCTGGGGGCTCGATGGCGCCATCCATGGCGCCAACGGTCCTGCCAACCCACACCGCCCCACCCCCGACAGTTTCCCGGTGACGGTGGGAAAGAGCATTGGGTTACTGACGAACTGATGGAAAACAAAAAGGACACGGCGTTCGCCGCGTCCTTTTTGTTTGGTTCTGCATTGCCCTTGTAGAGCCGAGCCATGCTCGGCTCCGAGCAAGCGAAGCGCGCGACCCGCGTTTGCTCTTCTTTCTTTCTTCCGTGGCGGGCGGCCACAGGAAATTGTCAGAGGGCGGGCGGGTTGGGTTCGCGGGGGTGTCCGCCGCATGGATGCCGCGGCCAAGCCCCCATGGACGGGTTCACGGCGTCCCCCGCGAACCCCACCC
>NZ_JABEME010000005.1 GCF_013004645.1 Stenotrophomonas africana
CGTCCATGGAGGCTTGGTCGCCGCATCCATGCGGCTCACACCCCCGCCATCCGACCCACCCCGCCTTCGACAGTTTTCCGCGCACGGACGTTCTCCAGAGCCGAGCCATGCTTGGCTCCGAGCGAGCGTAGCGAAGCGATCCGCTTTTGCTTTTGATCTTTTCTTTCTTTTCCGTGGTGGACGCGCACGGAAACTGTCCGTGGCCGGGCGGGTGGGCTGCGCAGGGGCGTGAGCCGCATGGATGCGGCGACCGAGCTTACATGGACGTACTTGCAGCGACCCCTGCGCAGTCCACCCGCCCGGCCAATCCCATGATCGACAAACGCCGCCCACCACGAGGGGCTGCGCCGTTGGCTGGAAACCTAGATCGGTGCCAGTGCAGTGAACGGTGCCCACGGCAGGTTGCGCAGCAGCGCATACCCGGGCAGCACCCAGAGCCAGAACACGGGATTGGCCAGCACCCGCATCAGCGGATCGAGCACGCGCGGGCGGATGCCGGCGATGTTCAGCAGCATCAGCAACAGGAACGGCAGGCTGATGACCAGCAGCGGGTTCATCGCCATCGCGCCGGGCAGGTCGAAGTGGACCAGGGAATACAGGCAGCGCGTGCTGCCACAGCCCGGGCAGTACAGGCCGGTCAGGGCGTACAGCGGGCAGCTCGGCAATGGATTGCCGGCGACATACGGATTGACGTTGCGCAGGACCACCGCGGCACCCACGGCCAGGCCGGCGGAAACCAGCAGCGGCGCCCATCGGGCGAGTCGGGAAGGAGCGGGAAGCGCGGACATGCGACAACGGATCCGGCGCAGGCGCCGGATCCGTCCAGACGTATCAGTAGCCGCTGTTGCTCATCGCGCCCATGCCGCCGAGCACAACGAAGAACAGCACGTACAGCACGACCACGACGACCCAGGCGATGGCCGACCAGATGGCCCACTTCTTGGCCTTGGCGGCGGAGTCCTGGGCGCCGGCGATGTCGCCAGCGGCCAGCTTGCCGTTGACCTGGGCGGCGTAGACGATCGACACGATGCCGGCCGGCAGGCAGCAGAACAGGGTGGTCAGGATCGCCCAGACCAGGTTGTTCGGGACCTGCGGAGTCGCAGTATTCATGGGTTCAAGCTCCTTGATGGGTGGTGGTGGTAAATCATTGGTCGGAAAGAGCGCCCAGTACGGCCAAGCCGCCGAACAGCCCGAACCACAACAGCAACAGGACCGGCAGGGCCACGGCCGAAGCCACCGCCCACCAGCCCGCCTTGCGCGACGCACTGTAGGCCCCCGGCAGGTCGCCGGCCGCGCGGCGGCCATCGACCTGGGAGGCATAGACGATCGACACCACGCCCAACGGCAGGCAGCAGAACAGCGTCGTCAGGATCGCCCAGACCAGATGGTTGGGGATGTAAACCGGACGGCTGAGCGGTGGTGGCTGATTCAAAGCAAGACTCCATTCCTTGGTGGCCAGCCGTGATGTATCGGCCGGACCTCCCCCCTGTGGGTGCGTAATCTACCGCAACCGACGTTGCATGTATGCGTTTACAGTCAAGACATGTCGCGTACGTCACCGGACGGTGGCCTATGCGGGGGAGGCTGCCGGGCCCGCCTGGCGGGCCGGGTCCGTCAGGCGTGATCGCCGCGCAGGGCCCGCACCTGGGCCTCCAGCACCGGGGCGCTGGTGCTGTGGCCATCCACGGCCGGTGCCGCCACCACCTCGACGGTGGCGCGGAAACGGCGCGGCACGCGCATGCGGCCAAGGCGGCTGTCGCGACGGCTCCACATGCTGGACCACATGCCGCGCAGCGCCATCGGCACTACCGGCACCGGCCGCCGTTCGAGGATCTTCTCGACACCGGACTTGAACGGCGCCATCGCGCCATCCTTGGTCAGCGCGCCTTCCGGGAAAATGCAGACCAGCTCGCCCTCGGCCAGCGCGGCGTCGATCTCGTCGAACGCGCGCTGCATCAGCGCCGGGTCTTCGCGCGCACCGGCGATCGGGATCGCCTTGGCGGTACGGAAGATCCAGCGCATCACCGGGATGTTGAAGATCCTGTAGTACATGACGAAGCGCACCGGGCGCGGAATCGTCGCCGACAGGATCAGTGCGTCCATGTAGCTGACATGGTTGCAGACCAGCAGCGCGGCGCCCTCGTCGGGCACGTTCGCCTCGATGCCGTGCGGGCGCAGGCGGTACAGGGTGCGCACCATCAGCCAGCTGAGGAAGCGCATCAGGAATTCGGGGACGATGGTGAAGATGTAGATCGCCACCAGTGCGTTGGCGATGGCCAGCGCCAGGAACTGCTGCGGAATGCTCCAGTGCAGCAGCTTGTGCGCGGCCAGTGACAACAGGGCTGCGCCGACGATGAAGCCGGAGTTCTGGATGTTCAGTGCGGCGAACACGCGCGACATCTGCGCCTTCGGTGTGCGGCTCTGGATCAGAGCGAACAGCGGCACCACGAAGATGCCGGTGAACAGACCGATGCCGATCAGGTCGATGACGATGCGGATGCTGCCGGGCTGCTGCAGGAAGGTGCCGATGGTCAGCCCGTGCACCGTCGCCTCGCCGCTGCGGGCGAAGTACAGGTCGAGCAGGAACGCGGTCATGCCGAATGCACCCAGCGGCACCAGGCCGATCTCCACCGTGCGCGCCGACAGCTTCTCGCACAGCAGCGAGCCAACGCCGGTGCCGACCGAGAACAGGGCCAGCGCGAAGATGTACAGGGTCGGTTCGCCGCCGAGGTTGGTCACCGCATAGGCCGGCAGCTGCGAGGTCAGCACGGTGCCGACGAACCAGAACCAGGATACGCCCAGGATTGAATTGCGCACTGCCTTCTGCTGGCGCGCCATGCGCAGCACCGCCAGCGATTCCGGCAGCGGGTTCCAGTTGATTTTCAGGTCCGGGTCGCCGGCGTCGACCTTGGGAATCAGGCGCGCAGCGACGTTGCCGCAGATCGCCAGGCCGATGATCGCGCAGGCCGCCACCACCGTGCCGTGGCTGCCGGCCACGGTGAACACCAGTCCGCCGACGATCATGCCGGACAGGATCGACATCGAAGTGCCCATTTCAACCAGACCGTTGCCGCCGGTCAGCTCTTCGGGCTTGAGCACCGAGGGCAGCACCGAGTACTTCACCGGGCCGAACAGCGTGGATTGCATGCCAGTGCAGAACAGGGCGACCAGCAGCACCGGCAGGCTCTGGGTGAGGAAGCCGGTGGCCGCCAGCGACATGATCACGATCTCCATGGTGGTGGTGATCACGATCAGCCGCGACTTTTCCAGTTTGTCGGCGATCTGCCCGGCCAATGCCGAGAACAGGAAGTACGGCAGGATGAAGATGGCCGGCGCCAGCGTGGCATACAGCCCCAGTTCTTCCTCTGGCACGGCCATGAACAGCAACATGCTGATGATCGCCTGCCGGTACACGTTGTCGTTGAACGCACCGAGCGCCTGCACGACGAAGAACGGCAGGAAACGGCGCTGGCGCAGCAGGGCGAACTGGTTGTGACCGGACATGGGGCCTCCTTGACCGGCGCAGCCTAGCATTCCTGCCCATCTGCTGTGGGGGCGGACCTGTGGGTGCGGACCGTTGGTCCGCACCCTTTGAAAGATCTCAGATGATGTCGTCGACCACGCCGCCGTCCACGCGCAGGGCGGCACCGGACGTGGCCGAAGCCTGCGTCGAGGCCAGGTACACCACCATGTTGGCAACTTCCTCGACCGTGGCGGTGCGCTGGATCAACGAAGACGGCCGGTGCGCCATCACGAACTCGCGACCGATCTGCTCCAGTGGCTTGCCGCTGCGCTGTCGTTCATCTTCGAACATCGCCGCGAAGCCGTCGGACAGGGTCGGGCCGGGCAGCACCGCGTTGACGGTGACACCGCTACCGGCCACGCGCTTGGCCAGGCCACGCGACAACGACAGCTGCGCGGTCTTGCTGACCCCGTAATGGATCATGTCAGCGGGAATGTTGCGGGCCGATTCGGAGGAGATGAACAGCACGCGGCCCCAGCCGGCATCGACCATCGCCGGCAGCAGTGCACGCGACAGGCGCACGCCGGACATCACATTGGTCTGCCAGTAGCGCTCCCAGGTGGCATCGTCGGTCTCGAAGAAGTCCTCGGGGCCGAATATGCCGGCGTTGTTGACCAGGATGTCGACCTGGGGCAGGCCCGCCAGCAGCGTGTCCACGCCGGCCGCATCGGAGAGGTCGGCGGCGACGCCGATCACCTCGGCACCCGGAACGGCGGCGAGCAGCCACTGGCGGGCGCGTTCGACACTGTCGGTGCTGCGGCCATTGAGAATGACCCGCGCACCTGCGATGGCCAGGCCCTGGGCGATCGCCAGGCCGATGCCGGCGGTGGAAGCGGTGACCAGCGCGGTGCGGCCGGCGAGTTCGATCTTCATGCGGGAATCCGGAGCAGGGGATGACCCAGTATCCGCGCAGGCGCGTGATCGGGCTGCAGCGCCAGGCGCAACGCGCTGTTGCGCACAGTGCAGTAGATCCACGCCATGCGTGGATGGAACGTCCGATCAGCGATCGGGATCAAGTCAGGCTGGTCACCGCCTCATTCGCCGCTGCCCGAACCTTCGGCAGCATCCGCAGCACCAGCGCCATCTGCGTGCGGATCAGCTGCAGCTTCGGCGGCATCGCCTCGTCGATCTGCTCCAGCTCGGCCGCCACCGCGCGGTCGGCGTCGTTGTCGTCCTCACTGACCGGTTGCCGTGCGGTCAGGGCCGAGGCCAGCTGCTGCAGCGCCTTGCGTACGCGCTCACCGGCGGCCAGCGCCAGCGGATCGCCGGCGTAACTGTCCACCTGGTCGCGGTGCGCACCCAGCGCCGAAAGATGGCCGAGCAGCATGTTGGACAACGCCAGGAAATGGAAACCGGCATCGAGGTTGCGGCGCACGTGGCCCGGCTCGTGCAGCATGTTCGACAGCGCGGTGGACAGCGCGGCGTCGGCGTTGTGCATGTCGCGGCGGGCGATGCGGTAGGCCAGGTCATCGCGCATGCCACTGCGGTACTGACCCAGCACCGAATCCAGGTAGCGCGCGGCGGTGTCCAGCACGCGCGCCAGCACCAGGTGCAGCTGGCGGCCCTGCCAGTCGGGCAGGATCAGGAACGCGGCGGCAGCGGCGATCGCGCAGCCCAGCAGCGTATCGACCATGCGCGGCACGATCAGCACGAAGCCATCACCGATCAGGTTGAAGCAGGTCAGGGCCATCACCGTGATCGCCGCCGACGCCACCAGATAGCGGTCGGTGCGGGTGAAGAAGAACAACAGCGCCGACAGCAGCGCGATGAGCAGTTGCACGTGCAGTTGCGGGAACAGCTGCAGCAGCGCCCAGGTCAGTACCAGGCCGGCCACGGTGCCGACGATGCGTTGCGCCAGGCGCTGGCGGGTGGCACCGAAGTTGGGGCGGCACACGAATACGATGGTCAGCAGCACCCATGAGCCGTTCTGGGCATTGAACAGCCGGATCGCCGCGAAACCGGCGATCAGCGCCAATGCCATGCGCAGGCCGTGGCGGAACAGGACCGATCCGGGCGTGAGCTGCTGGCGCACGCGTACGCCCATCTCGCGCAGGGTGTGCGGGTTGCTGTCGCGCAGGCGCGTATCGACGTTGTCCAGGCTGGCTTCGGAGCGCTCCGCATCCAGCAGGCGGCGCTCGATGCTGCGCAGGTTGTGCACCAGCAGGTCCAGCGAGCCAAGCAGTCGCTGCCACTGCGGCCGCTGCTGGTCGCGCAGGTAGGCGAGCGCATCGGCCAGGTCGCGTCCGGCCTGCTGGTTGCTTTCGCCATACACGAACGGACGGCGCAGGCGGATCGCCTCGCCCAGCCGCGCGCAGGCCTGGCCCTGCAGGTCGAGCAGGCGCTGGCAGCGGTACAGCACATCGCTGTGGAAGAAGGCATCGACCAGCGCACCGTACGGGTAGTGCGAGGAGCTGGCACGCTCGTGGAAATCCTGTGCCATGTAATAGAGGCGCAGGTACAGGCCGGAGTTCACGCCGGGCCGGCCGGAGCGGCCGAAGCGGGCGAGAATCGCCGCCTTGGCCTCGTTCAATGCGCCGACCACGCGCCGGTTCTGCTCGGCCAGGTCGAGCTGGCGACGTTGCAGGTCAGCCTCGCGCACCGGCTCGAACAGTGTTGCCTTCAACTGCAGGTAGCGGCCCAGTTCAACGTACAGGCGCGCCACGCGTTCGCGAACCGGACGGTTGGCGAACAGTGCGGTCCACAGGATCGACAGCAGGCCGTACCAGACCGCACCGGCCAGCAGATGGCTGACCGCGTCCAGCGCGCTGTGCAGGTCGCTGGCGCCATGCTGCTCCAGCCCGATCATGGTGTAGATCGCCAGCGTCACCGTGGCCTGGGCGATCGACGCATAGCGCTCGCCGAGCGCACCCAGCAGGGTCAGCCCGAACGTGGACAGCGCCAGCGCACCGATGAAGATCCATGGCCAGGGGAACAGCCAGATCACCGAGGCGGCGGCGAGGCAGAAGCACAGCAGCGACAGCAGTACCGCCTTGGTACGGCCCCACCAGTTGTCATCGGTCTCGGCGATGGCGCTGGCGATGATGCCGAGGAACACGCCGGGCAGGGCGGTGAGCGCATCCAGCTGCCAGCACACGGCAAGCGCTGCGGTCAGGGCGATGAACACACGTAGGCCGTAACTGGCCTTTTCGTGGGCCCAGAGACGGCTGAGGCGGGATTCGCGGGCGGACATGCAGGCTCGGTGGAAGGGTCTTCCACCATTATTGCGGGCTGCGCGTGAAATATGGAGTGCGGACCAACGGTCTGCACCCACCGTCCGCACCCACGGTAGTGCCGGCCGCTGGCCGGCAGATTCGCGGTAAGGAGAAAGCCGGCCAGCGGCCGGCTCTACCCGTAGAACCACGCCATGCGTGATGGGCCCTTCTACGCCCGCTGTGCGCGCTTGAGCAGCTTCGCTTCGCGCTTGCGCGCGCGACGCGCCCGCCAGCGCTCGGCCAGGCAGGAGAAGATCACGTACAGCGCCGGCGTGCTGAGCAGGGTCAGGCTCTGCGAGAACAGCAGGCCGCCGATCATCGCGATGCCCAGCGGTCGACGCAGTTCGGACCCTTCACCCAGGCCGATCGCCAGCGGCACCGCCGCCAGGATCGCCACCATCGTGGTCATCATGATCGGGCGGAAGCGCACGATGCTGGCCTCGCGCGCAGCATCGCGTGGTGCCAGGCCATGCTCGCGCTGCGCGACCAGCGCGAAGTCGATCATCATGATCGCGTTCTTCTTGACGATGCCGATCAGCAGTACCAGGGCGATCATCGAGATCACCGACAGCTCGGTGTTGGTGCCAAACAACGCCAGCAACGCACCGACGCCCGCCGCCGGCAGTGTGGACAGGATGGTGACCGGATGGATCAGGCTCTCGTAGAGCATGCCCAGCACCAGGTACACGGTCAGGATCGCGGCGAACACCAGGATCAGCATGTCGCTAGGATCGGAGTTGAAGCCGAAGCCCGCGTCGTCGGCCAGGCGGATGTCGCCGGGCATGCGCATGCCGGCCACCGTCGCGTCGATGATTGCCTTGGCCTCACCCATGCTCACGTTCGGAGCCAGGTTGTAGCTGAGGTCCATCGTCGTGTACTGGTTTTCGTGGGTGATCTGAGACGGTGCCAGCCCCGGGACCTGGGTGGCCACCGCGGTGATCGGCACCATGTCGCCGTTGCGCGCACGCACGTACACCTCATCCAGTGCCGCCGGGGTGGCGGTCTGCGAAGGCAGCGCATTGACCACCACGCTGTACTGGTTGATGTCCGAATAGATGGTGGAGATCTGGCGCTGGCCGAACGCACCGTACAACGCACCGTCGATGGCGCCGACCGTGATGCCCAGGCGCGCGGCTTTGGCGCGGTCGATCTGGATGTTCTGGCGCAGGCCTGCATTGTCCACGTCGGTGCCGACGTCACGCAGCTTCGGGTTCTTCTTCAGCTCTGTCTGCAGCTTGGGCAACCATTCCTGCAGTGCGGCCAGATCATTACCCTGCAGCGAAATGCGGTACTGCGCGCCCTGGCTGGAACCACCGCCATCGTTGCTGGGCAGATCCTGGATCGCGCGCAGGCGCAGCTGCAGGTCAGGGTAGCGGTCGGCCTTCGCACTGAGGCGCGCCAAGGCATGCGCGGTTGTTTCGCGGCGGCCGTCGCTGCGCGACTTCAGCTCGATGTTGAACTGCGCACTGGAGCCCTGGCGGCCGCTGCCCAGGCGCACACCCACGGTTTTCACCGCCGGGTCGGCCATCAGCATGTCGGTGATGCGGCGCTGGCGGGCGACCATGTCCTCGAAGGACACCGTGGCACTGGAGTTGGCGCGGCCCCAGATCAGGCCGGTGTCCTGCGGCGGGAACGCGCCCTTCTTCACCGCCCCGAACAGGAAGATGGTGACGCCGATCAGGATCAGCGGCGTCAGCGACAGCAGCAGCGCGTGGCGCAGCGAGAAGTCCAGGAACACGGTGTAGATGCGCAGCATGCGCTCGTGGCCGGCATCCAGCCAGCGGCCGAAGCGCGACGGTGGCGCGCTGTGGTCGTGTGCACTGAGGAAGCGGCTGCACAGTGCCGGGGTCAGCGTCAGCGAGACGATCATCGAGACCACGATCGCCGCCACCAGGGTGACGGTGAACTCGCGGAAGAAAGCGCCCATCATGCCGCTGGCGAACAGCAGCGGGATGAACACCGCCACCAGCGAGGCGGTGATCGAGACGATGGTGAAGCCGATCTCGCGCGCCCCGGTCAGCGCCGCCTGCATGCGCGGCATGCCTTCGTCGAGGTGGCGCATGATGTTCTCGATCACCACGATCGCATCGTCGACCACGAAGCCGATCGCGATCACCAGCGCCAGCAGGCTCAGGTTGTTCAGGGTGAAGCCCATCACGTACATCACCAGCGCGGCACCGGCCAGCGACAGCGGCACGGTGACCGCGGCGATCAGCGTGGGTGCCAGCCGGCGCAGGAACAGCGCCATGGTCAGCACCACCATCGCCAGGCTGATCAGCAGGGTGATCTGCACTTCATGCAGCGACGAGCGGATGGTCGGCGTACGGTCGAAGTACGGCGTCATCGTGGTGCCGGGCTGCAGGTAGTCCCGCAGGGTCGGGATCTGTGCCTTGACCCGATCCACGGTCTCCACGATGTTGGCACCGGCACGGGTGAACACATACATCACCACCGCCGGTTTGTGGTCGAACCACGCGGCCTGGTAGGCGTCCTGCTGGCCGTCGTAGACATTGGCGATGTCCTTCAGGCGGATGACCCGGCCATCGCCCTGGGTCTTGACCACCAGGTCGGCGAAGTCGGCGGCACGCGCCACCGAATCGTTGGCGATGATCGCGGTAGTGGTGTTGCCGTCGCTGAGGAAGCCGGTGGGCGAGGTCACGTTGGCCGCGCGCACGGCGTTGCGCAGGTCATCTGCGGTCAGGCCCAGCGCGTTCATCAGGCGCAGGTTGACGTCCACGCGTACCGCTGGCGTCGAGGCACCGGCGATGTCGACCGAAGCGACACCGCTGATCTGGCGGATGCGCTGCGCAAGCAATGAATCGGCGACGTTGTACAGCTCGTCGGCCGACTGCGTCTGCGAGGTCAGCGCGATCGCGATCACCGGGTCGTCGTTCGGATTCGCTTTCTGGTACATCGGTGACCCCATGCCCGAAGGCAGGTCAGCCTGTGCCGAATTGATCGCCGTCTGTACGTCCAGTGCCGCCGAATCGATGTTGTGGCCGCTCTGGAAGATCATGAACACCAGCGAGCTGCCTTCCGAGCTCGACGAGCGCATGCGGTCGATGCCTGGCAGCTGGCCGAGATGGCGTTCCAGCGGCGCGGTGACCGTGGAGGCCATGGTCGCCGCGTCGGCGCCGGACTGGCTGGCATGCACGAAGATCACCGGGATCTCGATGTTCGGCAGTGCCGATACGCCCAGGCGCAGGTAGCAGATCAGTCCGACCATGAACAGACCGATGGCCAGCAGCGCGGTGCCGATCGGGCGGCGGATGAAGGGGCCGGACAGGTTCATCGTGCGGCCCCCCGCAGCAGCGGGGCGTGGATCATGCCTGCGGCTCCTGCAGCGACCCGTTGCGCAGCGCGCGCTGCTCGCGGCGGCGGGCAAGCCACTCGGAGAAGCGTTCCATGTACAGGTAGATCACCGGCGTGGTGTACAGGGTCACCAGCTGCGACAGCAGCAGGCCACCGACGATGGCGATGCCCAGCGGGCGGCGCAGCTCCGAGCCGATGCCGGTGCCCAGCGCCAGCGGCAGTGCGCCGAGCATTGCCGCGGCGGTGGTCATCATGATCGGGCGGAAGCGCAGCAGGCACGCGCGGCGGATCGCTTCATGCGCGTTGGCACCGGCGCGGCGCGCCTCGATCGCGAAGTCCACCATCATGATGCCGTTCTTCTTGACGATGCCGATCAGCAGCACGATGCCGACGATGCCGTCCACCGACAGGCTCAGGCCGCACAGCATCAGCGCCAGCAGCGCGCCGACACCGGCCGGCGGCAGCGTGGAGATGATCGTGATCGGGTGGATGTAGCTCTCGTACAGCACGCCCAAAACGATGTAGATCACCACCAGCGAGGCCAGCAGCAGCCACACCACATCGGTCTGGCTGCCGGTGAACTCGGCCGCCTTGCCGATGAACTCGGCATGCAGATGGGCCGGCATGTCCAGGCTGTCCTTGGTTTCCTGGATGGCACGTACCGCATCGGACAGCGAATAACCGGGCGCGACGTTGAACGAGACCGTCACCGCCGGCAGCTGCTGCTGGTGGCTGACCAGCAGCGGCGCACTGCTGACCTTGCCTTCGGCCAGTGCCGACAGCGGGATGATGTTGCCGGCGCCGACGGTGATGCCGGTGTTCTGCGCGCCGATGCCGGTGGCGGTCGACGAGTTTGACGAGGTGACCTGGCCGAAGCTGGTGGCGTTGGTGCCGGTCAATGCGCCGGCACCGTTGGACGCCACCGCCAACTGCTCCATCAGCGCCGTGCTGGTGCGGAACTCCGGTGCCACTTCCAGTACCACGCGGTACTGGTTGAGTTCGGTGAAGATGGTCGAGATCTGGCGCTGGCCGAACGCATCGTAGAGCGTGTCGTCGATGGTCTGCATCGGCACGCCCAGCACGCTGGCCTTGTCGCGGTCGATGTTCAGCTCCAGGGCGCGGCCCTGGTTGGACAGGTTGTTGTCCACGTCGGCCAGTTCCGGACGCTTGCGCAGCGCTTCGGTCAGGCGCGTGGCTTGGGTCGCCACCGTTGCCGAATCCACGTCCGACAGCGAGTACTGGTACTCGGTGGCGGCCACACGGGTATCCAGGGTCACGTCCTGCACTGGCTTCAGGTACAGCGCCACACCGGGAATGCCGGCCACGGCCTTCTGCAGGCGCGGCAGGATCTCGTCCAGGCCATCGCGCTGGCTGCGCTCCTTCAGCACGATCGACAACTGGCCCTGGTTGAGCGTGGGGTTCATGCTGCCGGCACCGATGAAGGCCGAAACGCCCGTCACATCCGGATCGTGGCGCAGCGCTTCGGCGACCTGCTTGGTGCGCTGCTCCATCTGCGGGAAGGCGATGTTCTGGTCGGCCTGCACCACGCCGGTGATCAGACCGGTGTCCTGTTCGGGCAGCAGGCCCTTGGGAATCAGCACATACAGCAGCACGGTCAGCACCAGTGCGGCGCCAGCCACAACCAGGGTCAGTCGCTGGTGGCCCAGCACCCAGTCCAGGCTGTGCTCGTACAGGCCCACGGTGCGCGTCCACAGGTTCTGCTTGCCGGCGGCGGCCGCGCGTTCGTGCGCGTCCTCACCCTCGGGCAGGGCGTCGGGCTTGAGCAGGTAGGCGCACATCATCGGGGTGAGCGTCAGCGAGATCAGCATCGACAGCACCACGGCAATGCTCAGCACCCAGGCGAATTCGTGGAACAGGCGGCCGGTGACGCCAGGCATCAGCAGCAGCGGCAGGAACACCGCCACCAGCGAGACCGTCAGCGACAGCACAGTGAAGCCGATCTGGCGCGCGCCGATCTCGGCTGCTTCCTTGCCACTCTTGCCCTGCTCGATGTAGCGCACGATGTTCTCGATCATCACGATCGCATCGTCGACCACGAAGCCGGTGGCCACCACCAGCGCCATCAGCGACAGGTTGTCCAGCGACATGCCGGCGAACGCCATCACCGCGAAGGTGCCGGCCAGCGACAGCGGCACCGCCACCGAGGGAATGATCGTGGCCCACAGCCGGCGCAGGAACACGAAGATCACCGCCACCACCAGGCCGATGGTGAGGATCAGGGTGAACTGCACTTCATGCACCGAGGCGCGGATGGTCTCGGTGCGGTCGTTGAAGATCTCCAGGTGCACGTCGGCCGGCAGCACGCCCTGCAGCTGCGGCAGGATCGCGCGGATGCGCTCGACGGTCTGCACGATGTTGGCACCGGGCTGGCGGCGCACTTCCAGCAGTACCGCCGGCTTGCCATCGGCCCAGGCGGCCAGCTGGTCATTCTCCACGCCATCGATCACCTCGGCCACGTCCGACAGCCGCACCGGGCGGCCGTTCTTGTAGCTGATGATGGTGTCGCGGTACTCGGCGGCGCTGGCCAGCTGGTCGTTGGTGCCGATGCTGTAGGACTGCGTCTTGCCGTTCAACGAACCCTTCGGCGCATTGACGTTGGCCTGTGTCAGCGCGCTGCGCAGCTGCTCCAGGGTCAGGCCCATGTTCGACAGCTGCGCCGGATTGACCTGGATGCGCACGGCCGGGCGCACGTTGCCGGCAATCGAAACCAGGCCGACGCCCTGCACCTGCGACAGGCGCTGGGCCAGGATGGAGTCGGCGTAATTGTTGACGTCGCGCAGCGGGCGCGTGTCAGAGGTCAGTTTCAGGGTGACGATGGCCGCGTCGGCCGGGTTCACCCGGTTGTAGACAGGTTGGTAGGGCAGCGACGATGGCAGGGTGGCCTGGCGGATCGCCGCCTGCACGTCCTGTGCGGCGATGTCGATATCGCGGTCCATCGAGAACTGCAGGATGATCGTGGACAACCCAGCCGACGAATCGGAGGTCATCAGCTCCAGCCCGGAAATCTGCCCGAACTGGCGCTCCAGCGGCGTGGTGACCAGCGACGCCATGGTGGTGGCGTTGGCGCCGGGGTACTGGGTGGTGACCACCAGGCTGGGCGCATCGATTTCCGGCAGCGCCGACACCGGCAGCTTGCGGTAACCCAGAATGCCCAGCAGCAACAGGCCCGCCATCAACAGCGAGGTGGCAATGGGACGGCGGATGAAGATCGTCGAAAAGCCCACGGACTGATCCTTGCTGGCACTTCAATGTCGGCGCCGGCAGGTTCGCCGGCGCGAGGGAGATCAGTGGCCTGCGCTCAGCGCGGGCCACCACCGCGACGGCCACCGCCGCCCGCGTTCTTCTGTTCGGCGGCCTTCAGTTCGGCCTCGGTCGGTGCGGCCGGGGTCTCGCCCGGCTTCAGTGCGGTGACCTTGCTGCCCGGCTTCAGGCGGAACTGGCCTTCACTGACCACCCGCTCGCCGCCCTTCAGGCCTTCGGCGATCTGCACCTGGCTGTCGCCCACTTCCACGCCGCTGCGCACGGTCTGCATCTTTACCGTGTTGTCGCCCTGCACGACGTAGACGTACTCGCCGTCCGGGCCACGCAGCACCGCCTGGGTCGGGATGACCACACCACCGGCGATCGTGCGCAGCTGCATGCGCACGTTGACGAACTGGCCCGGCCACAGGCCGTTGTCGGTGTTGTCGAAGATCGCGCGCGCCTTGAACGTGCCGCTGTCGGCGCTGATCAGGTTGTCGACCACATCGAGCTTGCCATCACCTGACAGCACGTGCGAATCGGCACGGTCCAGCGCGGCCACCGGCACCGTGCCGGCGGCCTGCGCCTGGCGCACGTCGCCGAGCTGGCGCTCGGGCAGGTTGAACAGCACGTGGATTGGATGGATCTGGGTCAGGGTGACCAGTGCGGTGCCGGCGTTGACGACGTTGCCTGCATCGACGGCACGGATGCCGGCGATGCCGGAGATCGGTGCGGTGACCCTGGTGTACTGCAGCTGCACCTGCGCCGAGCGCATGCTGGCCTCGTTCGCCGCGACTGCGCTTTCGTACTGTGCCACTTGGTTTCGCTGTGTATCAAGATCGGTCTTGGCGACGTACTGGCGATACTCCGGCGCGTTCGAGCGCTGGAAGTTGGAGCGCGCGGTGGCCAGCAGGGCTTCGTTCTGGCGCTTGGCCGCGGCGGCCTGGTCATAGCTGGCCTGCGCGGTGCGCGGATCGATCACCGCCAGCACATCCCCCTGCTTCACTTCCTGGCCTTCGCGGAAATTCAGGCTCATCAGCTGGCCGCCGACCTGCGGGCTGACGGTGACGGTATTCATCGCGGTCACCGTGCCCAGCGCGCTGGCATACACCGGCACGTCCTGGCGTGTCGCATCGACCACGGTCACCGGCACCGGGCCGGCATCCGGATCTTCACCGCCCTGGCGCGCACCCGCTGCGGGTTTTCCAGCCTTGTCCTTGCCGCCACCGACGACGCGCAGGCCGACCACGGCCAGCACCAGCACTGCCACGACCAGCAGCACGATCTTCCAAACACGTGACATTACGAGGACTCCGAGAGGGCTGGACCGGGCGGGACGCCGGGGGCAATGCGCAAAGCATACCTGTGCCACATCACGTTTCCTGCATGACGGATGGGACGGGCGCTAAGACCGGATCCGGCGCCGGAGGTTCCCGTGGCGGCGGTGTTGCCCTACATTCAGCCGGAACCCCCTTTGTTGTGGAGATCGCGATGCGCCGTTCGCTGCTGCTGTCCGCCCTGCTGCTGGCCCTGCCGACCCTCGCCCACGCCCAGGACGGGCAACGCCCCGAAGTGACCGCTGCCGCGCAGCGCCTGCAGGCCAAGGTGGTCGAATGGCGCCGTGACTTTCATCAACACCCGGAGCTGTCCAACCGCGAGGAGCGCACCTCGGCCGAGGTGGCCAAGCGCCTGCGTGCGATGGGACTGAAGCCGAAGACCGGCATCGCCCATCACGGCGTGGTGGCGATCATCGAGGGCGGCAAGCCGGGGCCGAAGATCGCCCTGCGCGCCGACATGGACGCGCTGCCGGTGACCGAGCAGACCGGCCTGCCGTTTGCGTCAAAGGCCACCGCGCAGTACCGCGGGCAGACCGTGGGCGTGATGCACGCCTGCGGCCACGACGCGCACACCGCCACGCTGCTGGGCGTGGCCGAAGCACTGGTGGCGATGAAGAAGGATCTGCCGGGCCAGGTGATGCTGATCTTCCAGCCGTCCGAAGAAGGTGCACCGCCACCGGAGGAGGGCGGCGCTGCGCTGATGCTGAAAGAGGGCCTGTTTGCCGACTTCAAGCCGGAAGCCGTGTTTGGCCTGCATGTGTTCTCCAGCGTGCAGGCCGGGCAGATCGCCGTTCGCGGTGGCCCGCTGATGGCGGCGTCCGATCGTTTCGGCATCAAGGTGATCGGCCGCCAGACGCATGGCTCGGCGCCGTGGAACGGGGTTGATCCGATCGTCGCCACTGCCGATCTGGTTGGCACCGCGCAGACCATCGTCAGCCGTCGCGCCAACCTGTCCAAGCAGCCGGCAGTGCTCACCTTCGGTGCGATCAACGGCGGCATCCGCTACAACATCATTCCCGATGAAGTGGAGATGGTCGGCACCATCCGCACTTTCGATGAAGGCATGCGCCAACAGATCTTCGCCGACCTGCGCAACGTGGCCGAACACACGGCGGCCGCGCATGGTGCCAAGGCGGTGACCGAGATCTACGAGGCCGATGGCAACCCGGCCACGGTGAACAACCCGGCCTTGACCGCGAAGATGCTGCCGAGCCTGCAGGCGGTGGTGGGCAAGGACAACGTCTACGAGCCGCCGCTGCAGATGGGCGCGGAGGATTTCTCGCTGTACGCGAAGGAGGTGCCGGGCATGTTCTTCTTCGTCGGCTCCACCAGCGCAGGCATCGACCCGGCGACGGCGCCGGCGAACCATTCGCCGAAGTTCCTGCTGGATGAGAAGGCGCTGGATGTCGGGTTGAGGGCGTTGCTGCAGGTGAGCCTGGATTACCTGCACGGTGCCGGCACTCCTGCGGGGTGAGGGTTTCCGGCAGGGCTTGCAGCCCTGCACCCGCCTAAATCAACGTCAACGTCAAAAGCGGGCATTCCGCGGGATGGCGGGGTGGGTCCGGTGGCAGGGGACGCTGCAAGTACGTCCATGTAAGCTCGGTCGCGAGGTCAGTTACCCGTCGCAGTACGATCCCGGCCTGCTGTTTCCCATCCCCCGCAGCGGCGCCCGCGCCGAGATCGGCCTCGATGACGCCGCGCTGCCGTTCGTTGGCCACGACCGCTGGCATGCCTTCGAGCTGAGCTGGCTCGACGCGCGTGGCAAGCCGCAGGTCGCCGTCGCCACCGTGCAGGTGCCGTGCACCTCGCCGCGGTTGATCGAATCGAAGTCGTTCAAGCTGTACCTGAACTCCCTCAACAGCACCCGTATCGACAGCGCAGAGGCACTGCGCGCGCGCATCGTGGCGGATCTGTCGGCCTGCGCCGGTGCGCCGGTGGAGGTCGAATTCGGCCTGCCGGGCCTGCGTGAGACGCCGCTCGGCGAATCCATCGATGGGCTGGACCTGGAGATCGACTGCTACGGCCCGCCGCAGGCAGACTTCCTCGCCGCTGATGCCGGCGAGGAGGTGGAGGAAACCCTGGTCTCGGCGCTGCTGAAGTCCAACTGCCCGGTTACCGGCCAGCCGGACTGGGCCACGGTCAGCCTGCGCTACCGCGGGCCGAAGATCGACCGCGCCGGCCTGCTGCGTTACCTGGTCAGCTACCGCGAGCACGCCGAGTTCCACGAGCAGTGTGTTGAACGGATCTTCAGCGAGGTGTCTGCGCGCTGCCAGCCGCAGTGGCTGGAAGTGGAGGCCCGCTACACCCGTCGTGGCGGCCTGGATATCAACCCCTGGCGTGCCAGCCCGGGCATCGCCGCCCCGGCCGCGACCTACCGCGAACTGCGGCAGTAACCGCCACAGGCGGTTGCCCGTTGCGCCGGGCCATGCCCGGCGAGCGCCGGCCAGCGGCCGGCACTACCATGATTCGCAGGTGGTTGCGGGTAGAGCCGGCCGCTGGCCGGCAATCGGCCAAGGCCGGATCCCCCTGGCACAGCCGGCCAGCGGCCGGCACTACCGGGCGTCCATTCCCCCGATTGTTCAGCCGCCCCGGGGGGCGGCTTCACATCTGCACCATCCCCATTTAACAACCTCCATGGCACCGTGCGAATCACGTAGTCATGCAGACGGGAGTTGTGGATGAGTACCGAGAAGAAAGCCGATTTCTCCGGCGTCAGTGGCAGCGTCGACAGTACCGCCGAGCAGGTGCCGAAGGCGGACTTCTCCGGCGTCAGCGCCTCGGTGGACAGCACCGCAGACGTTGTCAGCGGCGGCACCTACACCGTGCAGAAGGGTGACTCGCTGTC
Organism: Stenotrophomonas africana; assembly: GCF_013004645.1. Classification (GTDB taxonomy): domain Bacteria; phylum Pseudomonadota; class Gammaproteobacteria; order Xanthomonadales; family Xanthomonadaceae; genus Stenotrophomonas; species Stenotrophomonas africana. The sequence continues at coordinate 17,491 of NZ_JABEME010000005.1, forward strand.
GAAGATCGCCAAGCAGCATCTGGGCGACGCCAATGCCTGGAAGAAGATCTTCGAAGCCAACCGCGATGTGCTTGATGACCCGGACAAGATCTTCCCGGGCCAGACCCTGAAGCTGCCGCCGAAGTAAGCCGGCCATCGAACGCCGTCCGACAATCCCTGGGAGGAACCCCGAATGATCAAGACCACCCCGCTCCAGACCGCCCTGATCGCCGCCCTGCTGGGCAGCGTTGCCCTGGTCGGTTGCAAGAAGAAAGAAGAGTCGACCGACACCAACGCCGCTCCGGCAGCGACCGCCCCGGCCGAACCTGCAGCGCCGGCGCCGATGACCGGCGCACCGCCGCCGATGGCCGAGGCCGCCGCAGTCAGCGTCTCGTCGGTCACCGTCGGCAAGACCGCCGCCGCCGACAAGTCGGTTGCGACCACGGCATTGTTCGCACCGAAGGATGACGTCATCGTCTCGGTCAAGACCGACGGCGCAGCCAACAACGTCACCGTTGGCGCGAAGCTGACTTACCAGGACGGCCAGGTGGCCGGCGAACAGAACGCCACCCTGAACACCAGCGGTGCGGAAACCACCAACGTCACGTTCAAGAATGCAAAGGGCTGGCCGGCCGGCAAGTACCGCGCCGAGGTCACCGTCGATGGCAAGGCGGCCGGAACGCCGCAGGAGTTCGAGGTCAAGTAAGTCCTGCCGACTCTCTCCCGGCAGGGCTCACGATGGACGCAGCCGCGAGGCTGCGTCCTTTTTTATTGGGCGATGCCCGCTCTGGGGGGCTACCGGGGTACGCTGAACGCAACACGGACAGGTCGGGGACGGAATGCTCAGCTGGATTGCACTCACGCTCGCAGCGGGATCCGCGGATCTCTGGAACTACAGTTGCGACCACTTCCTATACGGCGCCTGTCTGCGCGTACCGACGGGCATGTCCGTGACCTACGAGGCACCTGTGGACTTTGGTCTGCACCGCGTCAGGCGCGGCGATAGGGAAGTTGCCCTGATCTACGAGGGCGATGCCCCCGAAAAGCCTGTGCCAGGAAGCACGCCGGATCTGCGCTTCACGGACGGCGGATATGCCGTGTCGGCGTATGCAAGGGCGGAAGGGCGTTCCACCCGGTACGACGTCTACGTTCGACCCGGATCGTCCGGCGCCGGGTCGCTACACATTCGAGGCGCTGCAGCGACGGCTGATGAACTCGCCAGCCTGGCCGCCGTCGTTGGGGGATTCCGCATCTGCAACTTCCAGCGAAGCAAGCACTCACAGACATTGACCTGTCCGAGGCGTGCCGAGTGGGGGCCGCGATTGTCGGAGTGGGTCGTACGTGCCTCCACGAGCGGGAAGGCGGACTAGCCAACCAAGCTTCAGGTTCCAGGCCGGAAGCGAACCGGCGGCGCAACACAGTGGTGCAGTACCGCCGCGTATGGCGTGGCTTTGCCCCGCGCGGCTGAAAACGCGACAATGCAGGGGTTTCCCCGCCGCGCGCCCACCCTGACGGCGACGGGGGAAAGCGACACGGTTGCACGTGGCCCGGCGCTGGCGCCGGCCTTCCCCTGAGCATTGCTACAGAGTCCAAGTCCCCCATGTCCAAGATCCTCTACACGCTGACCGACGAAGCCCCGTTCCTGGCCACCCAGTCGCTGCTGCCGATCGTCGGCGCCTACACCGCCACTGCCGGCATCGTGGTGGAAACCCGTGACATCTCGCTGTCCGGCCGCATCCTGTCGCTGTTCCCGGAACTGCTCAGCGACGCGCAGAAGGTCAGCGACGACCTGGCCGAACTCGGCCAGCTGGCGACCACGCCGGATGCCAACATCATCAAGCTGCCGAACATCTCCGCCTCGGTGCCGCAGTTGAAGGCGGCCATCAAGGAACTGCAGGACCAGGGCTATCCGCTGCCGGATTACCCGGAAACCCCGGCCGACGATCAGCAGCGCGACTACAAGGCGCGCTACGACAAGGTCAAGGGCAGTGCGGTGAACCCGGTGCTGCGCGAAGGCAATTCGGACCGCCGCGCGCCGCTGTCGGTGAAGAACTACGCGCGCAAGCACCCGCACCGCATGGGCGCCTGGGCGTCGGATTCGAAGTCGCACGTCGCGCACATGGCCGCCGGTGATTTCTACGGCAGCGAGAAGTCGGCCACCCTGGCCAACGCCGGTGCGCTGAAGATCACCTTCCACGGCAAGGACGGCAGCACCGTCGTGCTGAAGGAAAAGACCGCGGTCAAGGCCGGCGAGATCGTCGATGCCGCGGTGATGAGCCGTAAGGCACTGGCCGCCTTCATCAGTGAGCAGATTGCCGATGCCAAGGCCCAGGGCGTGCTGTTCTCGCTGCACCTGAAGGCGACCATGATGAAGGTCTCCGACCCGATCATGTTCGGCGTGGCCGTCAACGAGTTCTACAAGGACGTGCTTGCCAAGCATGCCGACGTGCTCAAGCAGGCCGGTTTCGATGCCAACAACGGCATCGGTGACCTGGCTGCGCGCCTGCCGTCGCTGCCCGAAGCCACCCGCGCTGCGATCGAAGCCGACCTGGCTGCCGAGTACGCACAGCGCCCGGGCGTGGCCATGGTGAACTCGGACAAGGGCATCACCAACCTGCACGTGCCGAGCGACGTGATCGTCGACGCCTCGATGCCGGCGATGATCCGCGACTCCGGCAAGATGTGGAACGCTGAAGGCAAGCTGCAGGACACCAAGGCCGTCATTCCGGACCGCTGCTACGCCGGCGTGTACCAGGCGGTCATCGACGACTGCAAGGCGCACGGCGCCTTCGACCCGGCCACCATGGGCTCGGTGCCGAACGTCGGCCTGATGGCGCAGAAGGCGGAAGAGTACGGCTCGCACGACAAGACCTTCCAGATTGCCGCCGATGGCGTGGTCAAGGTCACCGACGACGCCGGCACCGTGGTGTTCGAACACGCCGTGGAAGCCGGTGACATCTGGCGCATGTGCCAGACCAAGGACGCGCCGATCCAGGACTGGGTGAAACTGGCCGTCGAACGCGCCCGCCTGAGCAGCACCCCGGCCGTGTTCTGGCTGGACGCCGCCCGCGCCCACGACGCGCAGGTCATCGCCAAGGTCGAGCAGTATCTGAAGGACCACGACACCAACGGCCTGGACATCCGCATCCTGCCGCCGGTGGAAGCCACCGCGTTCTCGCTGGACCGCATCCGCAAGGGCGAGGACACCATCTCGGTGACCGGCAACGTGCTGCGCGACTACCTGACCGACCTGTTCCCGATCATGGAGCTGGGCACCAGCGCCAAGATGCTGTCGATCGTGCCGCTGATGGCCGGTGGTGGCCTGTTCGAGACCGGTGCCGGTGGTTCGGCCCCGAAGCACGTGCAGCAGTTCGTTGAAGAGGACTATCTGCGCTGGGATTCGCTGGGTGAGTTCCTGGCCCTGGCCGCGTCGCTGGAACACCTGGGCAACCGCTACGACAACGCTGCCGCCCGCGTGCTGGCCAAGGCGCTGGACGAAGCCAACGGCCAGTTCCTGGACAACGACAAGTCGCCGTCGCGCAAGCTGGGTGGCATCGACAACCGTGGCAGCCACTTCTACATCGCGCTGTACTGGGCGCAGGCGCTGGCCGCGCAGGACGAGGACGCTGCGCTGAAGGCACGCTTCGCCCCGCTGGCCAAGGCGTTGACCGACAACGAGCAGAAGATCGTCGAAGAGCTGATCGCCGTGCAGGGCAAGGCGGTGGACATCGGCGGCTACTACCGCCCGGACGTGGCCAAGGCCAGCAAGGCGATGCGCCCGAGCGCGACCTTCAACGCCGCACTGGAGCAGCTGCGCGGCTGATCCATCGCCGTTCGGCCGTGACACCGGAACCCGCGCCTAGGCGCGGGTTTCTTTTTTTCGGCTCGGAATCTGACCCCCATTCGACCCGCATCCAGAACCGTGACATCCGTCGACTGTCGGAATGCCGTCAATGAGGCATGAAACTTGCCCGCGATGGCCGTCGCATAACCGACAAGAGTGGTTCTGCCACCGCCCTCGATCTGAGCAGTCGATCACGACGGCCGCCGCTGGCGATGCCCTAGCCTTGGCGACGCGAGACCACCGGGGAGGTGGTCGCTCGGGGATCACGGATGGCACGCGTGCTGGTAGTGGGAACCGACATCCAGGGCGAGCAGGCCCTGCTGCAGCGGCTGCGCGTGGCATCGGCCCTGCCGGACGGCCAGATCCGCCGCAGCCAGGACCTGGACGATTGCGACCTGCTGGTCATCCGCGATACGCCGGCGCTGCGCAACGCGGCCCAGCGCATGCGCCAGCAGCACCCGCGATTACAGTGCTGGATCGAGGATATCGGCGGCCAGCTGCGTGATGGCGACGGGCACCAGGACGTGCTTGACGATGGTGCCATCGGCCGCGCGCTGCGCCGCATGCAGTTGATACCGGAGCCTCTGGCCATGCATGCACCTGCACCGATCCGCCTGGCCGATGGTGCACATGCCATTACCCGCCTGCTGCGCGAGCGGCTGCCCCTGCGCCAGGGGCAGGCACTGCTGAGTGATGCGGGTGACCCCGTCCTGCTGATGGACCTTGAGCATGATCAGGCCGTGCTGTTGCAGGAACCCGCGAGCGCGCTGGTGGAGCGCCTGGCTGATGCCTTCGAACGCCTGCAGCTGGATGCGCTGACACCCGCACGCCTGCAGGCGCTGGCCGGTGAGCGGCCACGCCAGCCACTGCGGCCGCTGCTGTGGCAATGGGCGCAACGCAGCCGTCATTGGCAGGCACTGGACGAACGCCTTCGCGGCGCCTCGGTGAAGTTGCTGCGCTGGCCGGATTTCCGCGTGCTGGGTCACGACCACGATGGTTTCCGCCTGTGCTCGCTGCTGCTCAAGCGCGCGTGCACGGTTGACGAGTGTGCGATGCTGCTGGAACTGCCTGCAGCGGCGGTGCGCGATTTCATCCATGCCGCCTACCTGTGCGGTTACGCGCAGCTGCAGCCCGCCCCGGCGACGCCGATGATGGCGACAGGTGGCATCCGCACCGACAACGGGTTGCTTGCCCGCCTGTGGCGGCACCTGCGCGGGAGCGAGCGCAATGCGTGAGCACAAGGTGGTGGTGCTGGGCGGCATGGGCAGCGGCAAGTCGACCCTCGTGCGTAGCATCGCGGCCGGTGCGGTGGTCGATACCGATGTGGCCAACAGTGATCGCCTCGGTGCCGACAAGGCTTCCACCACGGTGGCGCTGGACTATGCAGACATCGACCTGCCCAATGGCGAGCGCCTGCGTCTCTATGGAACGCCCGGGCAGCAGCGCTTCGATTTCCTGTGGCCGATCCTGCTGCAGGGGGCGCGTGGCGCGGTGCTGCTGCTGGACGCGCGCCGTGCCGGGTTGGCCAGCGAGCTGGAGGACTACCTGCAGGTGCTGCAGCCGTTCGCATCTTCCCTGGCACTGGTCGTGGCGGTGACCCATCTCGACCAGGCACCACAGGTCGCGCTGGATGACTGGGCCACCCGTGCCTGCCTCGATGACCAGCCGCTGCCGCTACTGGCCGTGGATACCCGCGACCGCGAACAGGGATTGCTGCTGATGGATGTACTGATGAGCGAAATGGAAGCGCACGCACTGGTGGCGGCGCATGGCTGACGGGCAGATGGCGGTGCTGCCCGATGCCGGCCAGCGTGAGCGCCTGCAGCCGCTGCTGCAGGATCTGCAGCAGCGGGTAGAAGGCGTGCGCACGGTGGTGCTGGCCAGTGTCGATGGCTTCGCCCTGGTCAGCGCTGGTGCCGAAGGGCGCGGCGAACGGCTGGCAGCGATGACCAGCGCGATGCTGGCACTGGCTGCAGCGGTGGGGCGCGAACTGGTGCTGGGCGATCTGCAGACACTGATGCTGGAATCCGCAGGCGGCAAGGTGCTGATGCTGGCGATCCAGGCCGACGGGCGTGCACCACTCCTGCTGATGGCGGCCTGCGACCAGCGCAGCGTGATCGGCCAGGTGCTGTGGCAGAGCAGGGAATGTGGCCAGGCGATCCTGGCCGAACTCGGCGGATCGTGAGCCCGGCCGCAGGGGAACGAGGGGCTCGAACCAACATCGACAAGGGGTGCGACGTGGCTGGATTGAATGAATCGTTGAACGCACTGATGGGCATCGACGGCGCGCAGGCGGTGGCGCTGGTTGACTACGAAAGCGGCATGCTGCTGGGCGAAGCCGGTGCCGGCATGGACATGGAAGTGGCCGCCGCCGGCAACACCGAAGTGATCCGCGCCAAGATGAAGACCGCCGCGTCGCTGAACCTCAACGACAGCATCGAGGACATCCTGATCTCGCTGGGCAAGGCGTACCACATCATGCGCCCCGTGGCGAAGAAGAAGGGCCTGTTCTTCTACATCGTGCTGGACCGCACCAAGTCCAACCTGGCGCTGGCCCGGCGCAAGGTGCAGGACGTGGAGGCCGAACTGGCGATCTGAGCCGCCGGCTCTTGTAGAGTCGAGCTTGCTCGACGGCTTCTGCCCCTGCCTTCTGTAGAGTCGAGCCATGCTCGACTTCGGCCGAAAGCAGTCGAGCATGGCTCGACTCTACACAAGTCACCCCACGCCGGCGTATGGTGGATGCCCGTCTCCCTGCCGAGCCGTGCATGTCCCAGCCTGACATCGCTGCCGAACTCGCGCCGCGTATCGCCGGCGCCATCCGCGATGGTTTCGAGCAGTACCACGCCCGCTTTGCGGCAATCACCGCCCGTGCACGGCTGCGTTTCGAGCAGCGCGACTGGGCCGGTGCGCGTCAGGATGCGGTCGAGCGCATCGCCCTGTACGACCTGTGCATTGCCGAGCAGATGGATGCGCTGCGTCGCCTCGCCGGTGACGCGATCGGCGAGCGCGCGTTGTGGCTGCAGGTGCACGCCCAGTACAGCGCGCTGCTGCAGGGCCTGATCGACGCCGAGCTGTACAAGACCTTCTACAACACGCTGTCGCGACGCCTGTTTGCTACCCGCGGCGTGGACCCGGCGCTGGAATTCATTGCTTTCGACGTCGAGCCCTCCGATGCCATCACCCATCCGGTGGCGCGGCATACCTATGCGGTCTCGCCGACGCGGCCGGTGGAGGCGTTGCAGCGGGTGCTGGCCGACTATCGCTTCGACATCCCCTATGCGCACCAGCTGCGCTGCGCCGCGGCCATCGTGGTGCGCCTGCAGGATGATCTGGCCCACTGGGGTGACACGCCGGTACGCAGCATCGAGCTGCTCGACACCGTGTTCTACCGCGAGCGCCGCGCCTACCTGGTCGGTCGCGTGTTCGGCGAGCATCGCTTTTCGCCGTGCGTCATTGCCCTGGTCAACGACGAGCGTGGCCTGCGTGCCGATGCAGTGCTGACCCGGCGTCGCGATGTCGCCCACCTGTTCGGCGTGTCGCGCAGTTATTTCCAGGCCGACCTCGCCACGGTGGGTGACGCGGTGGTGTTCCTGCGCAGCCTGCTGCCGGGCAAGCCCATCGATGAGATCTACACGGTGCTGGGCCGCGCCAAGCAGGGAAAGACCGAGCGCTACCGCACCTTCTTCCGCCACTTCAATGAACATCCGCAGGAGCGGCTGGTGCACGCCGAAGGCACGCCGGGCATGGTCATGGCGGTGTTCACCCTGCCCAGCTATCCGCTGGTGTTCAAGCTGATCCGCGACCGCTTCGCCTGGCCCAAGGCGATGTCGCGGCAGCAGGTGGAAGAGAAATACGCGCTGGTGTTCAATCTCGACCGCGTCGGCCGCCTGCTCGATGCGCAGCCGTATCGCCACCTGCGTTTCCCGCGCGACCGCTTCGCACCGGCCTTGCTGGAAGAGTTGCTGCAGCAATGCGCGCAGAGCGTTCGCGTCGATGGCGACCAGGTGGAAGTCGCACTGTGCTACGTGCAGCGTCGCTTCCGTCCATTGAACCTGTACCTGCGCGAGCAGGGCGGCGAGGCGGTGCGCGCGGCGGTACTCGACTACGCGCAGGCGATCACCGACATGGCGCGCAACAACATCTTCCCCGGTGACATGCTGCCGAAGAACTTCGGCGTATCGAGGCATGGTCGGGCCGTGTTCTACGACTATGACGAGCTGTGCCTGGTCAGCGACTGCGTGTTCCGCGCGTGGCCGCAGCCGCGTACGCCGGAGGAGGCCATGGCCGACGAGCCCTGGTTCCATGTCGGTCCGCGCGACGTGTTTCCCGAGCGCTTCGGCCCGTTCATGGGGCTGCCGGCGGGAGAGCTGGCCGCAGTGCGCGAGCACTACAGGCACCTGTTCGATCCGGGCTGGTGGCAGGGCCTGCAGGAACGCTTCGCCCGTGGTGATTATCCGGATACGCCCCCTTATGCGGGTATGCACCGGTTGGCCTGAGGCGGCTGTCATGGTGGCTGGGACTGGGGTACGCTCGCCGTTCATCACCAAGGATCCGGCAATGATGCGTTCTCCCTTGTTTCTCGCTTTCGCGCTGGCCGTAGGTGCCGGCACCCCGTTGCTTGCTGGCGAGGCCAGTGCGCAGACCGCGCGTGCGGTGCGTGCCACTGCAGAGATGAGCATGGTGCTGTCCGGCCATATCGAGATCACGCCTGAGGGTGAGGTCAACTCGCTGGTACTGGATCAGAAATCGGCCTTGACTCCGAGCATCGCCTCCTTCGTGGAAGGCACAATCGGCGGCTGGCGCTTCGAACCCACGCTGCGCGATGGCAAGGCCGTGGCTGCACGCGCCCCGATGCGGGTGCGATTGAGGGGGAGGCAGATGGCCGATGGCGGCTACGAAGTCAGCATGACCAGCGTCAACTTCAATGGATATGATCCAAAGGCGAGCGATTCGATCACCCGCGGGCGCACGACGCCACCACGCTACCCTGAGGAAGCTTTCCGCAACGGTGGTCAGGGTGAAGTAATGCTGGTGGTCAGGGTGGCACGTGATGGTACGGTGGCCGATATCATTGCCGAGCAGGTGAACTTGACCGTGGTCGGGCCGGAACGGGCCATGGCCAGAATGCGCGACCTTCTGGCCAAGGCCAGTATCAGCAGTGTCCGCACGTGGACCTTCAACCCGCCGACCACCGGCGAGGACAGCACCCGTGACAACTGGACGGTTCGCATCCCGGTGAGCTTCGCCCTGGGCGATGACCGCAACGCAGGGCAGGAGCGCTATGGCCGCTGGCAGGTCTTCATTCCGGGCCCGCGGCAGAGCGTGCCGTGGCGCAAGGCGGACCCGGTCGAGCAGGCTGGCAGCGACCTGCTGCCGGAGGGCGGTGTCTACATGGTCGATAGCGCCAAGCGCGGCCTGCGCCTGCTGACTCCGCTGGAGCAGGGCTGACGGTCACTGCGGAGCCGGCCAGCCCGGCTCCGCGTCAGTTGGCATAGGGGTAGACCACCACCCGGTTGCGGCCCTGTTCCTTGGCCATGTACAGGGCCTTGTCGGCCAGCCGCAGCGCCTGCTCGGCATCGACGTGGAAGCTGGGGAAATGGGCCACGCCCAGCGATACGGTGATGGTGCCGACCGGTTCGAACGGATGATCGGCGATGTGCTGGCGCAGGCGCTCGCCAGCGTGGCGCGCCGAGTCGGTACTGATGCCCGGCAACAGCAGCAGGAATTCCTCGCCGCCAGCGCGGCAGAGGATGTCGCTGTCACGCGAGTAGCGGCGCATCTGGTCGGCGATATGGACGATGGCGGCGTCACCGACGTCATGGCCATGGGTGTCGTTGATCGATTTGAAGCGATCGATATCCAGCGCCAGAATCGCGAACGGAATGCCCTGCACCTGCAGCGCATCCAGCGCCTGCTGCAGGCCGCGACGATTGAGCAGGCCGGTCAGCGGATCGGTGCGGTTGGCGCGATTGAGCGTGCCGATGCGGTCCTGCAGGGCGTTGAAGCTGTGCAGCACCGCCTGCTTGAGCTGGGCAACCTCGAAGTACCACGCGCGGATGCCGCTGACGTGGTTGATCGCGTTGCCGGTGTCCTCGCCACCCTGCACGTTGCGCGCCAGCTGCCACAGCGGCATCGAAATGCGGCGCGCGAACCACCAGGTGACCAGCAGCGACAGCAGGCCGAGCGGAATCGCATTCCAGATCACCGCGGTCATCAGCCGTGACAATGGCTGCAGGGTGGCCTCGGTCGGGCGCTGCGCGATGATACCCCAGCCGGTGGCCGTTACCGGTGCGTAGCCGGCCAGCATCGAAACGCCCAGGTTGTTGCGCACCTGCTGCGCACCGCGTTCACCGCGCACCACCGCCTTCACCGCCGGGTTGCCAACCACGTAGTCACCCACGCGCTTGCCATCGGCGTGGTACAGCAGGCGGCCATTGCGGTCCACCACGTACAGATAGGAACCGTCGCGGTAGTAGTGCTTGCCCAGCAGCGTGTGCAGTGCGCTGCGCTGGCGTAGGTACAGCGTGCCGCTTACATAGCCGCGATAGCGGCCCTGGCGGTCGAAGATCGGGTGCGACAGCGACACCAGCAGCTTGCCGGTGGCCGACTGGTAGGGATCGCTGATCATCGGCTGGCGCGCCGCAAGTGCTGCGTTGTTGCCGACACTGTGCAGCACCTCACCCTGCAGCTGCAGGGTCTGTGGCGAGGTGGCGATCACCAGGCCGTCGGCGTCCACCACCAGCGAGGAGTTGAAGCTGCTGGACTGCAGCTGAAGGCGGCTGGCTTCATCCTGGGCCTGCTTCGGATCAAGGTCGTCCTCACCCAGGCGGGTCGCGGCATAGGCCAGCTGCTGCTGTGCGGCCAGCAGGAAGTTCTGGGTGGTCTCTGCCAGTTTGGTGGCATAGACGCGGTTGGCTTCCAGTGTGTTGCCGACCAGCTGGTCGCGCTGCACGCGATAGCTGGCCAGCAGAGTGTTGGCCAGGGCGATGATGGCGCTGAGCAGAGCCAAGGCGAGGATCAGCTTGCCCAGGTTGAGGCGGGGAGACAGCGTTCGCATGCGTCGACGGATCCGGCAGGAGGCTGGACCCGACCGGTTCTCCGGAAGGGGCGACAGCGGGAATCGGTGGCCGGGCCCACGGGGGCCGGGCAGGGTATCGCGCGGATTATCGCCAAAAGCGGGCGCCAGCGAAGTGAAGTGCGTCGCCCTGCAGGCAAAAAAAAACCTGCCGCAGCGAGCGGCAGGTTTCTTCCGATGCAGCGCCGGGGTCAGCGCTTCATCGAACCGAAGAACTCGTCGTTGGACTTGGTGTTCTTCATCTTGTCGAGCAGGAACTCCATCGCGGCCATTTCATCCATCGGATGCAGCAGCTTGCGCAGGATCCAGATCTTCTGCAGCAGTTCCGGTTCGATCAGCAGGTCTTCGCGGCGGGTGCCGGAACGGTTGATGTCGATGGCCGGGAACACGCGCTTTTCAGCGATGCGGCGGCTCAGGTGCACTTCGCTGTTGCCGGTGCCCTTGAACTCTTCGTAGATCACCTCGTCCATCTTCGAGCCGGTGTCGACCAGCGCGGTAGCGATGATGGTCAGGCTGCCGCCTTCTTCCACGTTGCGCGCGGCACCGAAGAAGCGCTTCGGGCGGTGCAGGGCGTTGGCGTCCACACCACCGGTCAGCACCTTGCCCGAGCTCGGCACCACGTTGTTGTAGGCGCGGGCCAGGCGGGTGATCGAGTCGAGCAGGATCACCACGTCCTTCTTGTGCTCGACCAGGCGCTTGGCGCGCTCGATGACCATTTCGGCCACCTGCACGTGGCGCGCGGCCGGCTCGTCGAAGGTCGAGCTGATGACTTCGCCGCGCACGGTGCGCTGCATTTCGGTCACTTCTTCCGGGCGCTCATCGATCAGCAGCACGATCAGGTGCACGTCCGGATGGTTGGTGGTGATGGCGGTGGCGACCTGCTGCATCATCATGGTCTTGCCGGCCTTCGGCTGCGACACGATGAGCGAGCGCTGGCCCTTGCCCTGCGGTGCCATCAGGTCGAGGATGCGGCCGGTGATGTCTTCCGACGAACCGTTGCCACGCTCCAGGGTGAAGCGGCGGCGCGGGAACAGCGCTGTCAGGTTCTCGAACAGCACCTTGTTCTTCGACGCTTCGATCGGCTCACCGTTGATGGTGTCGACGATGTTCAGCGCGAAGTAGCGCTCGCCGTCCTTCGGGAAGCGGATGCGGCCGGAGATGTGGTCACCGGTGCGCAGGTTGAAGCGGCGGATCTGGCTGGGCGAGATGTAGGTGTCGTCCGGGCCGGCCAGGTAGCTGGCTTCGGCCGCGCGCAGGAAGCCGAAGCCGTCCGGCAGGATTTCCAGCACGCCATCGGCGGCGACGCCGTCACCGTGGCGGGTCAGCACCTTCAGCAGGGCGAAGATCACATCCTGCTTGCGGGCGCGCGCCACGCCTTCGGAGATCTGCAGCTGCTCGGCGATTTCCAGCAGCTTCTGCGCCGGCATGCGCTTGAGGTCGCTCAGCGAGTAGACCGGGAAGCCCTCGGGCACGTTGGCGTGCGGGCGCGGCACGAACGGCTGCTGCTCGCCGCCATCGTTGGGCAGGCCGTCGTCGCGGAAGCGGTTGTTGCGGTCACGGTCGCGGCGGTTGCGGAAGCGGTCGCGGCGGTTGCCCTGACCTTGCCCCTGGCCCTGCTGGCCGTTCTGGTTGTACGGGTTCTGGCCCTGGTTCTGGCCACCGCCCTGGTGGTTCTGCTGGCGCGGCTGGCCGGATTCGCGACCCTCACCGCCTTCGCCGCCGCCACTGCTGGCAGGGGCCTCGGCGGCGGGCGCGCTCGGTGCGGGGGCGGCTGCAGCCGGTGCCGGCGCTTCGGGCGCGGCGGCCAGCGGCAGGGTCGGCTGCGCCGGAGCGGCGCTGGTTTCGGCGGCTGACGGAGCGGCAGCCTTGGCTACGCGGGGCTTGCGCACGCGCTTTTCGGCGGGCGCATCGGCGCTGCCGGTTTCGGAAGTGTTATCGGACAAGAGCGTTATTCCTCGCTTGAAGGTGCGAGCGCCCGGCTGGGGCGGCGAACGTTGGGAATGGGTCTGGAAGAAACTGCGTCCAGAGGGTGCGGCACGCGAACGCGGCCGGATATGCCGACACTATCATCGGCCTGCGGCGCCGTGCAAGGGTCACCGGGAACAACATTCATCATGGGCGCGGGGCGCCCCGCCGGCAGCCGTGGTCCACGGCTGCCGGGGAACAGCAGGATCAGGCCAGGGCCTTGTCCAGCAGACCGGCCAGCTGGGCCTTGCCCACGGCACCGATCTGCTCGCCAACCTTCTCGCCGTCCTTGAACACGACCAGGTACGGAATCGAACGCACGTGGTACTTGGCGGCCAGCGCGCGGTTGTGGTCGACGTTGACCTTGGCGATCTTGGCGCGGCCCTGGTAGGCATCGGCCAGCTCGTCCAGCGCCGGTGCGATCATCTTGCAGGGGCCACACCACTCGGCCCAGAAATCGACCAGCACTGGTTCCTTGGAATTCAGCACTGCGCTATCAAAGTCGGCGTCGCCGACATGTACAACCTTGTCGCTCATCTTGGTTTCTCGTCTTGGATTGCACCCGGCCATGCCGGAGGTGGGTGAACTGGGCCATGCCCGGTGGCGCGACCCTCGTCGTTGCCTCGCGGCGCACTGCCGCGGTGCGTTCGGCGGGATGCCTGGACGCTCACGGCCGGAAGTGTACCCCTATCGCAGGGCAGGGACAGGCGCCGGCTGGAACCCAGCGTATCGTGATCGCTTCGAAGCTCGGTATGTGTCGGATTTCACTGTCTTCCTGTAGATGGGGCTGGCAGTGGGCGACACCAGCGGCCCTGGCCGGGCCGTTCAAGTCCGGTGTGGCTGGGTGAAGGTGGTCGTCTCTTTGTCTTGTGAGACGGGTCATTCCGGTTTGCTGGCCCGAGTGCGTTAAACTGGGGCATTGTGCGGCGCGCGGACCGGGTGGTCCCAGCCTGCCAACCCGCCGCAGGGGCCGCAGTTTGCGACGGTGCCCCTAGACGATGAAGTGCCAGCCGCCCTACGGGCCGGCGGCCATACCAAGACGGACACATGAGCGACAAACCGCTGACCGATTTGACCTTCTCCTCCTTCGAGCTGCATCCGGCCCTGCAGGCCGGCCTTGAAGGAGCCGGATTCACCCGCTGCACGCCGATCCAGGCGCTGACCCTGCCGGTCGCGCTGCCCGGTGGTGATGTTGCCGGCCAGGCCCAGACCGGCACCGGCAAGACCCTGGCCTTCCTCGTCGCTGTCGTGAACCGCCTGCTGACGCGTCCGGCCCTGGCTGACCGCAAGCCGGAAGATCCGCGCGCGCTGATCCTCGCCCCGACCCGCGAACTGGCCATCCAGATCCACAAGGATGCAGTGAAGTTCGGCTCCGACCTGGGCCTGCGTTTCGCGCTGGTCTACGGCGGCGTGGATTACGACAAGCAGCGCGAACTGCTGCAGCAGGGCGTGGACGTGATCATCGCCACCCCGGGTCGCCTGATCGACTACGTGAAGCAGCACAAGGTGGTCTCGCTGCACGCCTGCGAGATCTGCGTGCTGGACGAAGCCGACCGCATGTTCGACCTGGGCTTCATCAAGGACATCCGCTTCCTGCTGCGCCGCATGCCCGAGCGCACCACCCGCCAGACCCTGCTGTTCAGTGCCACCCTCAGCCACCGCGTGCTGGAGCTGGCCTACGAGCACATGAACGAACCGCAGAAGCTGGTGGTTGAAGCCGAGACCATCACCGCCGCGCGCGTGCGCCAGCGCATCTATTTCCCGGCCGACGACGAGAAGATTCCGTTGCTGCTGGGCCTGCTGTCGCGCAGCGAAGGCGCGCGCACCATGGTCTTCGTCAACACCAAGGTGTTCGTCGAACGCGTTGCCCGTTCGCTGGAAAAGGCCGGCTACCGTGTCGGCGTGCTGTCCGGCGACGTGCCGCAGAAGAAGCGCGAGAGCCTGCTCAACCGCTTCCAGAAGGGCCAGCTGGAAATCCTGGTGGCCACCGACGTGGCCGCGCGCGGCCTGCACATCGACGGCATCAAGTACGTCTACAACTACGACCTGCCGTTCGACGCCGAAGACTACGTGCACCGCATCGGCCGCACCGCGCGCCTGGGCGAAGAAGGTGATGCGATCAGCTTCGCCTGCGAACGCTACGCCATGGGCCTGCCGGACATCGAGGCCTACATCGAGCAGAAGATTCCGTCCGAGCCGGTCACCAAGGAACTGTTGACCCCGCTGCCGCGCCCGGAACGCCCGGCTCCGGCTGCAGGCGAGGAAGGCGAGGACAACGAAAGCGTCGGCCAGATCTTCCGCGAAGCGCGCGAAGCCCGTGCCGCCGAGGAAGAGCGTCGGGGCGGTGGCCGTAGTGGTGGCCGTTCCGGCGGTGGTGGTGGCCGTGGTGGCCGTGACGGTGAGCGCAGCGGCGAACGCCGCTCGCGTGGCCCGCGCAAGCCGCGCGTGGAAGGCGAGCAGGGCGCTGCCGCCCCGGCCGCCGGCGCCGAAGGTGCCACCGCCCAGGCTCCGCGTCCGCCGCGCCCGCCGCGTGCCGAAGGCGCACCGGAAGGTGCGGTGGACGGCGAGCACAAGCCGCGCAAGCGCCGTCGTCGTCGCCATGGCCGTCCGGTCGAGGGTGCCGAGGGCGTGCAGAGCGCCGCCGGCAATGGCGCCAGCCCGGTCACCCCGGTGCAGGTGGTGGCCAAGCCGGTGCGTACGGCTGCCGATACCGGCGATTCGTTCCTGACCCGCATCGGCCGCAAGATCCGCCGGATGCTGTCGGGCAACTAAGCCGGTGGCACCCGACCGTTGGTCGGGTGGCTTGAAGGGCGTGCCGACCAACGGTCGGCACCCACCGTCTCCACGACGTCGCGCCGGTCCTGCATAATCGGGGCATGAGTGTCCTGCGCTTCGACAATGTCAGCAAACAGTACGCCGGTGGCCACGAGGCGCTGACCGATGTCAGCTTCGAGGTCGCGCCGGGCGAGATGCTGTTCGTCACCGGCCATTCCGGTGCGGGCAAAAGCACCCTGCTCAAGTTGATCCACCTGGACGAGCGGCCCAGCCGCGGCGCGGTGGTGTTCGACGAGCGCAACCTGCTGAAGGTGCGCGGCAGCGACGTGCCCCGGCACCGACGCGCGGTGGGAGCGGTCTACCAGGACCATCGCCTGCTGATGGATCGCTCGATTGCCGAGAACGTGGCGCTGCCCCTGATCCTGCGCGGCACCCGCCGCGGCGACATCAACAAGCGGGTGCGTTCGGTGCTGGAGCGGATGGGCCTGGGCCATCGCGAGAAGGCGCTGCCCTCGCAGCTGTCGGCCGGCGAGCAGCAGCGCGTCGGCATCGCCCGCGCCATCGTCGGTGAGCCCAAGCTGCTGGTGGCCGACGAGCCGACCGGCAACCTCGACCCGACCCTGGCGGCGGAGATCATGGCCCTGTTCGCCGAGCTGCCCTCGCGCGGCACCAGCGTGCTGGTGGTCAGCCACGACCTGCCGCTGCTGCGCCGCATGCGCAAGCGCGTGCTGATCCTTGACCACGGCCGGCTGGTGGATGACATCTCGCCGCAGGACCTGGCGGAGTAATCGATGGCGAAGAACGAAAACAGCGAAGCCGCCGCCCCGTCCCGCGTGGGCGTCTGGTTCCAGCATCACGTGCACAGCGTGGTGTTCAGCCTGGGCCGCGCCTGCCGCAAGCCGTGGGCGACCCTGCTGACGGTGATGGTCATGGCGCTGGCGCTGGCCCTGCCGCTGGGACTGTCGATCGCGCTGGACAACCTCAAGCAGTTCGCCGGCAGCGTGCAGCAGTCGCGCGACATCAACGTGTTCCTGAAGGGCGACGTCGATGGTCCCGGCGCGCTGCGCCTGGCCGGCCAGCTGCGCGACCGTGATGACGTGGCCGAGGTGAACGTGCGCACGCCGGAGCAGGGCCTGCAGGAACTGCGCGATGCCGGGCTCGGCGAGGCGATTGATACACTCAACGACAACCCGCTGCCGTCGCTGCTGGTGATCACCCCGGGCCAGGGCAAGGACGACGCGCGGCTGGCGCGCGCGCTGGAAAGCCTGCCCGAGGCCGACCTGGTGCAGCACGACGCACTGTGGCGCCAGCGCCTGGATGCCTGGCTGGCGTTCGGCGCGCGGCTGGTGCAGGTGCTGTCGGTACTGCTCGGCGTCGGCGCCGCGCTGGTGGTCGGCAACACGGTGCGCCTGGACATCCAGGCCCGTCGCGAGGAAATCGGCGTGCTGCAGCTGCTGGGCGCCAGCGATGGCTTCATCCGCCGCCCGTTCCTGTACCTGGGCGCCTGGTACGGCCTGGGGGCCGGTGCGGTCGCGCTGGCCCTGATCGCCGCCGCCGGTGCCGCGCTGCGCGTGCCGCTGGCCGAACTCTCGCGCAGCTACGGCAGCCCGTTCGTGCTGCATGGCTTGGACCTGCTGCATGGCGGTCTGGTTCTGCTCGGCACGCTGTTGCTGGGCTGGCTGGGCGCATGGCTGGTGACCGGCCACTTCCTCCGCCAGACCCGCCCGACCGACACCTGAGACCGGCATGCAACCGCAAGCGTTGAAGCACCTTGAAGGGCCCGCGACGCGGGTGATGGTGGTCGATGGCTCGAAGCTGGTGCGCAAGCTGATCGCCGACGTCCTGCAACGTGACCTGCCGGGCGTGGAAGTGATCGGCTGCGACAGCATCGAGGACGCGCAGCAGGCGCTGGCGCAGGGCCCGGTGGACCTGGTGACCACCTCGTTGACCCTGCGCGATGGTGACGGCCTGGCTCTGGCGCGGATGGTCCGCGAAGCGGCCGGCCAGGCCTACGTGCCGGTGATCGTGGTTTCCGGCGATGCCCAGCAGCATCTGGAGCAGCGCCGCTTCACCGAGTACGTCACCGATTATTTCGACAAATCGCTGGGCCATGAGGCACTGGCAACCTTCATCCGTGGCTACGTGCAGCCGCAGACCATACCCGGCGCGACCATCCTCTATATCGAGGACAGCCGCGTGGTCGCCGAGGCCACCAAGCGCATGCTCGAGCGCCAGCAGTTGAACGTGCTGCACGTGGTCAGCGCCGAAGAAGCATTCACCCTGCTCACGGCCGAGTCGCTGGGCCGCAGCCGCCACCGCATCGACCTGGTGCTGACCGACGTCACCCTGAAGGGTGAACTGAGCGGCCGCGATGTTGTGCAGCGCGTGCGCGTGGACTTCGGTTACGGCAAGCGCCGCCTGCCGGTGCTGGTGATGACCGGCGATGGCAACCCGCACAACCAGACCGGGCTGCTGCAGTCCGGTGCCAACGACCTGGTGCTCAAGCCGATCGAAGAACGGCTGCTGGTCACCAAGGTGCTGTTCCAGCTGCGCCTGGCCCGCTTGAACGATGGACCCCTGATTCGATGATGGATGAAGCAGCCGACACCCCGACGATCCAGCTGGAACCGAGCTGGAAGCATCATGTAGGCGATTACCTGTTGCAGCCGCAGATGCGCGAGCTGTCCAGCTTCCTGCGCCAGCGCAAGGCCAGCGGTGCGGCGGTATTCCCGCCTGGCCCGCAGATCTTCGCCGCGTTCGACGCTACCCCGTTCGAACAGGTGAAGGTGGTGATTCTCGGCCAGGACCCGTACCACGGTCGTGGCCAGGCGCACGGCCTGAGTTTCTCGGTGCCGCCTGGCGTGCCGGTGCCGCCGTCGCTGCTGAACATCTACAAGGAGATCGAGAGCGATCTCGGCATCCCGCGCCCGGACCATGGCTGCCTGATCCCGTGGGCACAGCGTGGCGTGCTGCTGCTCAATGCCGTGCTGACGGTGGAAGAGGGCAAGGCAGGTGCGCACCAGGGGCGTGGCTGGGAAGGCTTCACCGACCACGTGGTGGATGTGCTCAACCGCGAACGCGAAGGACTGGTTTTCATGCTCTGGGGCGCCTATGCGCAGCAGAAGGGCAAGGTCATCGACACCGGTCGCCATCGCGTGCTGAAGTCGCCGCACCCGTCGCCGCTGTCGGCCCATCGTGGCTTCCTCGGCTGCCGTCATTTCTCGATGGCCAACGAGTACCTGCAGCGTCGCGGCCAGGCCCCGATCGACTGGTCGCTGCCGCCGCGTTCGGCGCTATGAGCACAGGCGCCCGGCCCGGGCTGAACACCTGGCAACGTTGCTGACCCTGAATGGGTCCCCAGAACGGCCCGTTCAGCTCCGCTTGACCGGAATCGGCCGCTTTTCGGCAGGTAATTGCTTGAATTCCAAGGGATTGTGAATCCCGAAAAGCGTGCTCGCCACTGTCATCAAATCGCGCTACGGTAGGGCTCTGTTTGGGACCAGTGTTGCATCAATAGGATGCTGGAACTTTTTCCTCCTTTAGCAGTCCAAATCCCGGACTGCTAAGATGGGTGCCTATGAGCCAGAACACCTCTACTGCCCTTGTGGCAAACAATCTCCCGATTCCCAGTGCGCTCGGTTCGCTGGACGCCTACATCGGTGCCGTGCACCAGATCCCGGTGCTGTCGGTCGATGACGAACAGGACCTGGCCCGTCGCTTCCGCGACGGCAACGATCTGGACGCTGCCCGCGAGCTGGTGCATTCGCACCTGCGCTTCGTGGTGCACGTGGCCCGCGGCTACAACGGCTACGGCCTTGCCCTGGGTGACCTGATCCAGGAAGGCAACATCGGCCTGATGAAGGCGGTCAAGCGCTTCGACCCGGATATGGGCGTGCGCCTGGTCTCCTTCGCCGTGCACTGGATCCGCGCCGAGATGCACGAGTTCATCCTGAAGAACTGGCGCATCGTGAAGGTCGCCACCACCAAGGCGCAGCGCAAGCTGTTCTTCAACCTGCGCAAGTCGAAGACGCGCCTGGGCTGGATGAATGCGGCGGAAGTCAGCGCGGTGGCCAAGGACCTGAACGTGTCCGAGCGCGAGGTGATGGAAATGGAGTCGCGCCTGTCCGGCCGCGATATCGGTTTCGATGCGCCGACCGACGAGGACAACGAGCATGCGCCGCCGTCGCCGGCTGCGTACCTGGTCGCCAACGACGAAGATCCTTCGATGGCCTACGAACGTGCGGACAGCGAAGACAACCAGATGCAGCTGCTGCGCGAAGGCTTGGCTGAGCTGGATGCCCGCTCGCGCGACATCATCCGCCGTCGCTGGCTGGATGCCGACAGCAAGGTGACGCTGCAGGAGCTGGCCGACGAGTACGGCGTGTCGGCCGAACGCATCCGTCAGGTCGAAGCGAACGCGCTGAAGAAGATGAAGGCGCTGTTCACCGCGTAAGGCGGGATGGCGTTGAAGCTAGGAAAAGGCCCGGCATTGCCGGGCCTTTTCTTTTCGGTGGCGTTCTCATCCACGCATGGCGTGGATCTACCCAGTGTCAGTAGAGCCACGCCATGCGTGGCTGCGGCGCGGCCTCAGCCCTCGCGTGCGATCGCGCGCCAGCCAATGTCGTTGCGGTGGAACTCGTTGGCCCAGGTCACCTTGGCCACGCCGGCATAGGCATTGGCCTGCGCGTCGCGCACGCTGTCACCCAGCGCAGCCACGCACAGCACGCGGCCGCCGGCGCTGACCACCTGGCCCTGTGCATCCAGTGCCGTACCGGCATGGAACACCTTGGCATTGGCAGGCACGTCGTCCAGGCCGGAAATCACCTCGCCGGTGATCGGCGCTTCCGGGTAGGGCTTCGCGGCCAGCACCACGCCCAGCGACGGCCGCGCGTCCCACTGTGCCTGCACCTGGTCCAGGCGGCCATCGATGGCCGCTTCCACCAGCTCCACCAGGTCCGACTGCAGGCGCAGCATCACCGGCTGGGTTTCCGGATCACCGAAGCGCACGTTGAATTCGATCACCTTCGGCGCACCGCTGGCGTCGATCATCAGGCCGGCGTAGAGGAAGCCGGTGAACGGGATGCCGTCGGCGATCATGCCCTGCACGGTGGGATTCACCACCTCACGCATCACGCGTGCGTGCACCTCGGGCGTGACCACCGGCGCCGGCGAATAGGCGCCCATGCCGCCGGTGTTCGGGCCGGTGTCGCCGTCGCCGACGCGCTTGTGGTCCTGCGAGGTGGCCATCGGCAGCGCGTGTACGCCGTCCACCATGGAAATGAAGCTGGCTTCCTCGCCATCGAGGAACTCTTCGATCACCACGCGGGCGCCGGCATCGCCGAACGCGTTGCCCGAAAGCATGTCACGCACCGCGTCTTCGGCTTCGGCCAACGTCATCGCGACAATCACACCCTTGCCGGCGGCCAGGCCATCGGCCTTGACCACGATCGGTGCACCCTTCTCGCGGATGTAGGCCAGGGCGGCGTCCACGTCGGTGTGCACGGCGTAGAACGCGGTAGGGATGTTGTGGCGGGCCAGGAAGTCCTTGGCGTAAGCCTTGCTGCCTTCCAGCTGCGCGGCGGCGGCGGTCGGCCCGAAGATGCGCAGGCCGGCGGCGCGGAAGCGGTCGACCACGCCGGCCACCAGCGGTACTTCCGGGCCGACCACGGTCAGCGCTACGCCTTCGGCCTGGGCCAGCGCCAGCAGGCCGTCGATGTCGGTGACCTTCACCGCTACGTTGCGGCACTTGTCTTCGCTGGCGGTGCCGGCGTTGCCGGGCGCCACGATCACTTCGGTGACACGGGAGGACTGGGCCAGCTTCCATGCCAGGGCGTGTTCGCGGCCGCCAGAGCCGATGACGAGGATCTTCATGGGACAGGGTTCTCGGATACGGAAAAGAAAAGCCGGGCAGAGCCCGGCTTCGTGATGCGGATCAGTGGCGGAAGTGGCGCACGCCGGTGAACACCATGGCCAGGCCATGTTCGTCGGCGGCGGCGATCACTTCGGCATCGCGCATCGAACCGCCCGGCTGGATCACCGCCTTGATGCCGGCGGCGGCAGCGGCATCGATACCGTCGCGGAACGGGAAGAACGCATCGGAGGCCATCACCGAACCCTCGACCACCAGGTTCGCATCGGCGGCCTTGATGCCAGCGATGCGCGCGGAATAGACGCGGCTCATCTGCCCGGCACCGACACCGATGGTGCGATTGTCCTTGGCATAGACGATCGCGTTGGACTTCACGAACTTGGCCACCTTCCAGGCAAACAGCAGGTCAGTGAACTGCTTGTCGGTCGGCGCCAGCTTGCTGACCACCTTCAGTTCGTCGCGGGTCATGCCGCGGTTGTCCGAGGACTGCAGCAGCAGGCCCGAGCCGACGCGCTTGCTGTCGAAGTTGTTCAGGCCGTCGCCATGCGGGATGCGCAGCACGCGCACGTTGGCCTTTTTCTGCGCGTATTCCAGCGCGGCCGGCTCGTAGTCCGGGGCGATCAGCACTTCGACGAACTGGCGGTCGAGGATCACCTTGGCAGTGGCGGCGTCCAGCGGCTTGTTGAAGGCGATGATGCCGCCGAAGGCGCTGGTCGGGTCGGTGGCGTAGGCCAGCTCGTAGGCATCGCCGTTGCCGGCGCCAACCGCCACGCCGCACGGGTTGGCGTGCTTGACGATGACGCAGGCCGGCGCATCGAACTGGCGCACGCATTCCCACGCCGCATCGGCGTCGGCCAGATTGTTGTAGCTCAGTTCCTTGCCCTGCAGCTGCTGGAACGTGGCCAGGGTGCCCGGCACCGGGTACAGGTCTCGGTAGAACGCGCCGCTCTGGTGCGGGTTCTCACCGTAGCGCAGGTCCATCACCTTCACGAAGGTGGAATTCATCTGCGCCGGGTACTCGGCACGCGCCGGCACGGCGGCGTCGGTGGCGGTGACCGCCGACAGGTAGTTGCTGATGGCCGCGTCGTACTGGGCGACGCGGTTGAACGCAGCCACCGAGAAGGCGAAGCGGGTGCTGGCCGACAGCTGGCCATCGTTGGCGTCCAGCGAGGCCAGCAGCTCGGCGTACTGCGACGGGTCGGTGGCTACTGCCACGCGGGCGAAGTTCTTGGCCGCCGAGCGCAGCATGGCCGGGCCGCCGATGTCGATGTTCTCGACCGCGTCGGCCAGGGTGCAGTCGGCCTTGGCGGTGACCGACTCGAACGGGTACAGGTTCAGCACCAGCAGGTCGATGGCGCCGATGCCGTGCTCGGCCATCACCGCGTCATCCAGGCCGGAGCGGCCCAGCAGGCCGCCGTGCACCATCGGGTGCAGGGTCTTGACCCGGCCGTCCATCATTTCGGGGAAGCCGGTGACGTCGGCCACGTCCTTCACGACCAGGCCCGCATCGCGGATCGCCTTGGCGGTGCCGCCGGTAGACAGCAGCTCCACGCCGCGTGCCGCCAGCGCAGTGGCCAGCTCGACCAGACCGGTCTTGTCGGAAACGGAGAGGAGGGCCCGGCGGACGGGCAACAGATCAGCAGTCATGGGACAGAATCGGCAGCGGAGCGGGGCCGATATTGTAGGCGGTGGGGGCCGGTGGCGGGCGCCGTGGGGCGAAATCGGCCGAGGGCGGGGCCGGTGGCCGCCTTGGCACAGCCGGGTTGGCCGCAGACTGCAAGCAATCCGATGGGGCGGCATCGCCCCGATCAGGTAGTCTGTGCCCGGACTGCCAAGGATCAGCAGGTACGGATCGTGTCGATCTATGCATTGAAAGGACGTTTCCAGGACCTGTTGCGTCCGGCCGTACGCGGCCTGTACCGCATGGGGATCACCGCCAACACGGTGACCATGGCCGCTGCCGTGGTCTCGCTGCTGGTGGCTGCGGCCGTGTGGTGCTGCGCGCCGGCGCAGCCCCTGCTGTACCTGCTGCTGCCACTGTGGATGCTGCTGCGCATGGCGCTCAACGCCGTGGACGGCATGCTGGCCCGCGAGTTCGGCCAGCAGTCGCGGCTGGGCGCCTATCTGAACGAGTTGTGCGATGTGGTTGCCGATGCGGCGTTGTACCTGAGCCTGCTCAGCGTGCCGGGCGTGCGCCCGGAAGCGCTGTGGCTGCTGGCCTGGACCGCGGCGCTGAGCGAGTACGCCGGCGTGCTGGGCCTGATGGTCGGCGCCAGCCGCCGCTATGACGGCCCGATGGGCAAGAGCGACCGCGCCTTCGTGGTCGGAGCGCTGGGCCTGCTGCTGGCGTTCGGGTGGGTTGGCGCGATGACGGTCACTGGCGTGGCCGCGGCCATGGCAGTGCTGTGCGTGCTGACGATGGCCAATCGCGTCCGTCGCGGGCTGCGGGAAGCGGCGGTTTCGCCGAATTAATCAAGCAGATACAAAAAGACAATCAGGAGATTGCATGCGTCAGGCGCAGGAACGGGAATTCCACAGCTTCGACCAGGTGCCGCTGTTCTACCGGTACTGGGCGGGCACCACCGTAACCCCGGCCACCAAGGCCATCGTGCTGCTGCACCGCGGCCATGAACATTCCGGCCGGGTCACCCACCTGGTTGACGAGCTGGACCTGCCCGACACTGCCTTCTTCGCCTGGGACGCGCGCGGGAATGGCCGTTCGCCGGGCGCACGTGGCGATGCACCGGGCTTCCCGGCGCTGGTGCGCGACCTCGATAGCTTCATTGCCCACATCGGCGCCGGACACGGTATCGCGGTGGAAGACATCGTGGTGATCGCGCAGAGCGTGGGCGCGGTGGTCGCTGCTACGTGGGTGCACGATTACGCGCCGCGCCTGCGCGCGCTGGTGATGGCTTCGCCGGCGTTCAAGGTGAAGCTCTATGTACCGTTCGCACGCCCGGGCCTGGCATTGATGCAGAAGCTGCGCGGCAACTTCTTCGTCAACAGTTACGTCAAGCCGCAGTGGCTGACCCACGATCCGGCACGGGTGGAAAGCTACCGCACCGATCCGCTGATCACCCGGCCGATCTCGGTGCGCGTGCTGCTGGGCCTGTACGACGCCGCCGACCGCATCGTCGCCGATGCGCAGGCGATCAGCGTGCCGGTGCAGCTGCTTGTGTCCGGCTCGGACTTCGTCGTGCACCGTGGCCCGCAGGACCGCTTCTACGAGCGCCTGTCCAGCCCGATCAAGGAGCGCGTGCACCTGCCGGGCTTCTTCCACGACACATTGGGCGAGCGCGATCGGGCGCCGGCGCTGGCGCGCATCCGCAGTTTCATCCAGGCACGTTTCGCCGAGCCGCTGCGTGAGCTGTCACGGCGCGATGCGCACCGCCATGGGCCGACCTTCGAGGAATCGGAGATCCTGGCCTGGCCACCGGAACGCAACAGCCTGGCCGACCTGCGCTGGCGCGTGGTGCGTGGCGGCCTGCGCTTCGGCGGCACGCTGTCCGAAGGCATCGCGCTGGGCCTGCAGACCGGTTTCGATTCCGGCAGCACGCTCGACTACATCTATCGCGACGAAGCACGTGGCAAGGGCCCGCTGGGCCGCATGGTCGACCGCAACTATCTCGATGCGATCGGTTGGCGTGGCATCCGCATCCGTGGCCAGCACCTGCAGGAACTGCTGCGCGACGCCGCCCAGCGCCTGCGCGGGCAGGGCACGCCGGTGCGCGTGCTGGACGTGGCGGCCGGCCATGGCCGCTATGTGCTGGAAGCGCTGGGCCAGGGCGAACAGCGTGCCGAGCGCATCGTCCTCCGTGATTTCAGCGATCTGAACGTGACCCAGGGGCAGGCCTTGATCGAGCGCCTGGGCGCGGCCGACATCGCCCGCTTCGAGCAGGGCGATGCGTTCGACCCGGTGCAGCTGGCGCAGGTCGACCCGGCGCCGACGCTGGCGGTGGTTTCGGGCCTGTACGAACTGTTCCCCGACAACGATGCGGTGCTGCGTTCGCTGCAGGGCATCGCCGCGACCGTGCCGGTGGGCGGCTACCTGGCCTATACCGGCCAGCCCTGGCACCCGCAGCTGGAATTCATCGCGCGGGCCTTGACCAGCCACCGTGGCGGCGCGGCGTGGGTGATGCGTCGCCGTACCCAGCAGGAGATGGATGAGCTGGTACGCCTGGCCGGGTTCGAGAAGGTGGCGCAGCGTATCGACGACTTCGGCATCTTCACCGTGTCGCTGGCACGCCGGACCGCGTGATGGCGACACTCGCTGCAACCCCGCTGGCCGTGGAGGGGCGCCCCTGGCGGCGCGCCCTGGTGTGGCTGGCCCTGCTGGGCCCGTTCTTCTTCGCCAGCTATGGCTTCGCCAACTGGATGGCCGGTCGCCACGCTGCGTTGCCGGTGATGGCGTTCGCGTGGGAGACACGCATCCCGTTCGTGCCGTGGACGATCGTGCCGTACTGGTCAATCGACCTGTTCTACGCGATATCGTTCTTCCTGTGCCGTCGGCGCCTCGAACTGGACCGGCACGCGCTGCGGCTGTTCAGTGCACAGCTGATCGCGGTGACCTGCTTCCTGCTGTGGCCGCTGCGCTTCAGCTTCGAGCGGCCAGAAATCGGCGGTGTGTTCGGCTGGCTGTTCGATGTGCTGCTGGGTTTCGACAAGCCGTTCAACCAGGCGCCGTCGCTGCACATCGTGCTGCTGATCGTGCTGTGGGTAAAGTTCGCGCAGTACCTGCACGGCGTGTGGCGCTGGGTGCTGCACGTGTGGGCGCTGCTGATCGGCGTCTCGGTGCTGACCACGTTCCAGCATCATTTCATCGATATACCGACTGGCCTGCTGGCCGGGTGGCTGTGCGTCTGGCTGTGGCCCGAGCAGGGCACGCCACCGTTGCATGCGTGGCGCACGACGCAGGATGCCAAGCGCTGGCGCCTGGCGGGGCTGTACCTGCTCGGGGCGGCGCTGCTGCTGGTGCCAGTGATCCTGCTGCGGGGTGTGGCGTTGTGGCTGCTGTGGCCGGTGGTATCGCTGCTGCTGGTGGCGCTGGCCTATGCCGGGCTGGGCACGGCGGTGTTCCAGAAGCGCGCCGACGGACGCCTGACCATGGCGTCACGTTGGCTGCTGGCGCCGTACCTGGGTGCAGCCTGGATCAATTCGCGGCTGTGGACGCGGCGTGCGCCGCAGCCGGTGCCGGTGATGGATGGCGTGTGGCTGGGGCGCATTCCCTCCGAGGCATTGGCGGCACCCCTGGTGGGGGTGGTCGATGCCTGCGCCGAGCTGTCCTGTCGCGCGCAGGGCGAAGCGTATGCCAGCGTGCCGATGCTGGACCTGGTGGTCCCTGCACCGGAACAGCTGCGCGCGGCGGCTGAGCGCATCGAGTGCCTGCGTGCGCGGGGGCCGTTGCTGGTGTGCTGTGCGCTGGGCTACTCGCGCAGTGCTGCCAGCGTGGCGACCTGGCTGCTGCGCAGTGGTCGCGCGGCTGATGCCGATTCGGCGGTGGCGATCGTGCGTGCTGCGCGACCTGGCATCGTGCTGGGCGCAGCGCATCTGCATGCCATCACTGCTGCGGCAGGAGCGCGCGCATGAGGACGGTTCCCGATCTGGCAACCATGCAGCTGCTGCTGCGGCAGGGGCGTTGGCCGGCGCTGCTGTCGCTGGGCCTGTTGCTGGTGGCGTTGCTTCTGCTCGGCATCGAGCCGGGGCTGGCGATGATCGCTGCCGGCCTGTTGCTGCTCAGTGTTGCCGCGGGCATCGCACAGGCCTATCACGCGTGGAGGGTGGCGCTGGACGCCAGCCTGCTGCAGCTGCTGCGCGATGAGGGCCTGGACGGCGATGCTGCCGCGCGCCGCACCGATCAGCTGCTGCAGGACAGTGGCCTGCGCCGCGCGTCGCCCGATGCGCAACTGCGGGGCTGGGACGCGCGCTGGGTCGGCATGCGCCGCCTGCTGCTGCGCCAGTACCTGCTGACCGCGGTGCAGTTCGCACTGCTGGTGCTGGCCGTGTTGTGGCCGCAGACGTGAACCGGAGGGATCGATGTTCGCCGAACTGATTGCCCGCGCCTGCAGTGGCGCGATCCATGTGGTGACCGGCGCCCGTGCGCTGTGGATCGGCTGTGCGCCGTCCAGCGAGCGACGCGTGTATTACGGCAACCACGCCAGCCATGGCGACTTCGTGCTGATCTGGTCGTCGATGCCGCCGGCACTGCGGCGGCAGGTGCGCCCGGTGGCCGCGGCCGAATACTGGCAGCGCGATGGCCTGCGCCGCTACCTGATCGATGCGGTGTTCAACGGTGTGCTGGTCGAGCGCGAGGCCGGGCATCGCCAGCAGGATCCGCTGCAGGTACTGCGCGATGCCGTGGATGAAGACTGCTCGCTGATCCTGTTTCCGGAAGGCACGCGCAATGTGGGCGATGAGCCGCTGCTGCCGTTCAAGAGCGGCATCTACCACCTGGCGCGGCAACGGCCGGAACTGGAGTTCGTGCCGGTGTGGATCGACAACCTGAAGCGGGTCATGCCCAAGGGCCGGTTCCTGCCGTTGCCCCTGCTGTGCACGGCCACCTTCGGCACGCCGTTGCGGCTGCAGGCCGACGAGGACAAGGCCGCGTTCCTGGCGCGCAGCCGGCAGGCGCTGCTGGACCTGGCGCCGAATGGAGGTCGTGCATGAGTTTCGTGTTGGATGTATCTGGCGATCTGGCAACGCAGAGCGTCGGCCAGCAGACCGGCCTGCTGTTCGCTGGCGTGGGTGCGGTGCTGGTGCTGGCGACACTGGTGGCTGAGACCCTGCGCTGGCGCCAGCGTGGGCGGCCCAGCGCGGTGATCGCCAACCTCGTCTCGCGCATCCGCGCGTGGTGGGTGATGGCGATCGTGGTTGGGCTGGCGCTGTTCTTCGGCCGTGCCGGGGTGATCGTGCTGTTCGCGATCATCTCGCTGTTCGCGCTGCGCGAGTTCATCACCCTGGCGCCGACCCGTTCAGGTGACTACTACGCGCTGCTGGCCGCGTTCTACATCGTGCTGCCTTGGCAGTACTACCTGGTGTGGATCGACTGGTACGGCATGTACACACTGCTGATTCCGGTCTATGCGTTTCTGTTCCTGCCGATCCTGTCGACCATCGGCGGCGACACTACGCACTACCTGGAGCGCACGGCGAAGGTGCAGTGGGGGTTGATGATCTGCGTGTTCTGCATTTCGCATGTACCGCTGCTGCTGAACCTGCACGTGCCGGGCCATGACCCGTCGCGCAACGTGTTGCTGTTCGCCTTCCTGGTGATCGTGGTGCAGTCCTCGGACGTGCTGCAGTACATCTGGGGCAAGCTGCTGGGCAAGCACCTGATCGCGCCGAAGCTGTCGCCGTCGAAAACGGTGGAGGGCTTCGTCGGCGGCGTGCTGAGTGCCAGCGCGCTGGGCGCGGCGCTGTGGTGGATCACCCCGTTCACGCCGCTGCAGGCGTTCGGCCTGTCGCTGCTGATCAATCTGATGGGGTTCTGGGGTGGCCTGGTGATGTCGGCGATCAAGCGCGATCGTGGCATCAAGGACTGGGGCCACATGATCGAGGGCCATGGCGGCATGCTCGACCGGCTGGATTCGGTGTGCTTCGCCGCGCCGGTGTTCTTCCACGTGGTGCGGTATTACTGGAAGGCGGGCGGGGGCGGTTGATTCTGCCGGGCTTTCATCCACGCATGGCGTGGTGACCCGCTTCTGTAGACTCGAGCCATGCTCGACTGCTTCTGCGCCAGGCAATCCGTAAACGACAGTCGAGCATGGCTCGACTCTACAAAGGCGGCATCGGCGCTCAGGCGCTGATGCCGTATTCCTTCAGCTTCTTGCGCAGGGTGGCGCGGTGGATGCCCAGCATCGCGGCGGCCCGGCTCTGGTTGCCTTCGCAGTGGTTGAGCACTTCCACGAACAACGGGATCTCCATCTCGCGCAGCACGATCTCGTAGACATCGTCCGCGTCGCAGCCATCGAGGTCACGCAGGTAACGGCGCACGGACTGGGCGACGTGTTCACGCAGCGGTGGCCGGGGAGCGCCACGACTGTTGTCAGGACGAGAAAGGACAGCGTTCAAGGGGGTTCCCGATTCGGTTGGCCCGTGCGCGCGAAGCGCGCGGCCGGACGAGGTGGTGGCGGTCAGTCTAGCGCGAGCGTGCCCGGCCTGCCATGACCGGGCGGCCACTTGCGATCAAAGGAAGTCGAAGGTGAATGCGACGGTGGACGCCGCAGGCTCCTGTACGCGGAAGGCGATGCGTGCGCTCTGGCCCGGTTCCAGCAGGGCCGCACCGGGGTTCTCGCCCAGGTACTGCGCAGGCGTGAACACGCTGCTGCCGATCACCCGGCCATCGGCATCGGACAGCGACAGGCGCAGGTCCGGCCATGCCTGTGCCCAGCGCGCGTCGTTGCGGATGCTGGCCTGTACCTGCAGCACGCCGGCCTGCCCGGGCAGTGGCCGGATCTCGCGACTGGTCATGGTGAAGGCGGTGGGTTCATGCCAGGCGGGCAGGCTGCAGCGCAGCACGCCACAGAGCGTGCCCAGCCATGCGCGGTTGCCGGCGTCGGCGGCCAGCCGCGCTCGGTCGGCAAGCACGCTCTGCAGTACCAGCAGCAGCGCCAGCGCGGCGACCAGCGCCCAGTGCCAGCGGGGCGTCGGCAGGGCGCGCGGGCGCACATTGCCGAGGAAACTGGGTGCATCGGCAGTAACCGTCGTTGCCGGGGGTACGACCCGCGCCGGTTCAAGGGCCGCGGTGTCATCAACGATGACCGTGTCATCGTCGCGTTGCATCTCCGCCGCCGGCGCAGGGGCCAGCTCGACGGGTGCGACCGGCACCTGCGTTGCAGGCCCAGCTTCGTCCTGCGTGCGCGTATCGGACGCAGGCGCGGCCTCACCTTCCGGCGTCGTGCGCAGGAAGGTCGCCAGGGGACGGCGCGGTGGGTTCGGCTCGGACATGCTCAGGGCGCGGGCTCGGATCCAGCGGTCATTCAACCACGATCAGGCGCGGCGTACGCCGGTGATGCGCATCCAGTCGCCATCCTGGGTGGCCTGCAGGTCGTCGAACCACGCGGCATAGCGCTGCAGCAGTTCGCCTTCCTGGCCATGCAGGATGCCGGACAGGGCGATGCGGCCGCCGGCGGCGACGCGCGCGGCCAGCAGTTCGGCCAATGCATCCAGCGCCGAAGCGAGAATGTTGGCGACCACGATCGGGTAGGTTGCCACCGGTTCGTCCTGCGGCAGGTACACGTGCATGCGCGCCTGTTCGCCGTTGCGCTCGGCATTGTCGGCGGTGGCGACCAGGGCCTGCGGATCGTTGTCCACGCCGATGGCTTCAGCGGCACCCAGCTTCAGTGCGGCCAGCGCGAGAATGCCCGAGCCGCACCCGAAGTCGAGCACCCGCTGGCCCTGCAGCAGGCCGTCCACGGCAAGCTGGTCCAGCCAGCGCAGGCACAGGGCCGTGGTCGGGTGGGTGCCCGAGCCGAAGGC
Organism: Stenotrophomonas africana; assembly: GCF_013004645.1. Taxonomy (GTDB): domain Bacteria; phylum Pseudomonadota; class Gammaproteobacteria; order Xanthomonadales; family Xanthomonadaceae; genus Stenotrophomonas; species Stenotrophomonas africana. The sequence goes on from NZ_JABEME010000005.1 coordinate 48,472, forward strand.
CAGGCCCGGGTCCAGTCGCACCACGGCCGCATCGGCGGCTTGGGCGGCTTCCGGCAGTTCATGGTTCCACGGCACGATCCAGGTACGGCTGCCGAAATCCATCGGCTGGAACTGGTCCAGCCAGGCGCGTTCCCAGTCTTCGTCCTCGACGGCACGGAAGCTGCCACCACTCCAGTCCAGCTCCGGGTCGAACGATTCCAGCGCGGCCAGCAGCAGCAGGGCGTTGCTGTCGGCGGGGAACAGCGCGCTCAGCACCAGGGTGTCCCACAGCGGGGTCTCGCCCACGCCCGGCTCGAGGATGGCCTGTTCGTTGCTGGTATCGGCCTCGGCATCGAGCAGGGTGACGGCCAGTGCGCCGACGTCCTCCAGCGCGTTTTCATAGCGGGGCTGGGTGGCTTCGGTGCAACGCAGGGTCAGTTCCAGGAACGGCATGGCGGTGGGGGCAATCACGGGAAAGGGGGCCATGCTAGACCATCAGGGCGTCTCCGTATTGCCTGAGATGCTGCCCCTGGATGAACGGAGGTGGTTCAGACAGGCCTGTCGGGCCTTGCTAAACTTGGCGCCTTACTGTGTGCCGTGAACGATCACTGCCGCCAATGGCTTTTGCTCCGACCCTGAAAACCTGGTTGCTCGTGCTGCCGGCGGTGGCCGTGCTGGGCGTGGCCGGGTATCGGGCCAGCGGCCATGCCGGGTCGGCGCAGGCGACGGCGGACGAGCTGCCGGTGTCGTCGCTGGCAGCGGTGGATGCGGCGGTGCCGCTGCCGGTGATGCCGGAAGCGCTGGCGCGTCGCCTGGCGGCATTCGAGCGCGGCAATGCGCTGCCCTCGGGCCTGCCGCTGGATCTGCGCGCCGACATCGAGGATGCCACCGATCTCTACGCCTATGCGCAGCGCCTGCGCGTGCAGGCCGACGACGGCAATCACGAGGCGCGCTGGATGCTCAGCCGGGTTTACGACTACTGCGCTCAGTACGCCATCGACCCCGGCGGCTACCGTTTGGACAACAACGTGCTGGCCGGGTTGGGTCTGACCGCCGCACCGGCGATGGTGCAGGCGCGTGAGCGCGTGGCGCAGCGCTGCGGTGGCTTCGTGCCGGGCGACAAGCTGGGGTCCGCCCTGGTGCTGGCGGAGCGTCGCAAGGCGGCCGCGCAGGGCAACCTGGCAGCGGAAGCATCGCTGTTCGCCGAAGGCGAGCCATTGCAGGACAGCCCCGAGTATCGCCGTGACCTGGTCGAGCGGGTGCGCACCTCACGCGACCCGGAAGCGTTCATGGCGATCGCCCCGGGCATGGGCGTGCGTGCGGCAGGGGACCGCGCACTCAATGGCCTGGTGGCCGGCGAGCAGCTCAGTGAACTGGCATGGCGGCTTGCGGCCTGCGAACTCGGTCTACCGTGTGGGGCCGACAGTGTGCTGGTCAACAGTTTTTGTGCGAATGGAGGGATCTGTTCGCAGGATGGGACGCAGGATTTCCGGGATTTTGTGTATGACGCTGCGGTTTCGCGGCAAGGTGCGGGGAAAATGAAGCAGTGGATCAAGCGATTGGTTGGAAAGAGGGACGGGCAATGAATTACCGTCGATTCCTGCATGGGGCCAAGTTCTGGTTCTGGGTGGCGCTGTTCGTGGCTTACTCGGCCGGCGCGGTCGGGCTGTTGATGATCGACACGTACGAAGATCGTTACCGGCATCTATCGAAAGTGGAACTGACCACGGTGAAGACGCACGAAGACGTGCGCCGCGCGGGTGCCAGCCAGGTCGCCGCAGTCTATCGCGCGCAGAGTGGCATGCCGTTCGCCTCGTTGCCGGCCGGCAGCACCTTCCAGGTGGTGTGGCCCGACGGCTCGACGGAGACCATGGTGATCATCGACCCGAGCTCACCCAACGGTATCCGTCCGCTGGCGAACTCGCAGATTCCTGCGACGGCGGCCGACGCGCGCTGAACCTGCATGTGTAGAGCCGAGCCATGCTCGGCTGCTCTTACCGGCATGCCGAGCGTAGGCTCGGCTCTACAGAAGAGATACGGAAAAGGGCGGGGATTTCCCCGCCCTTTTCATGTCCAGCACCTGCCGCCGATCAGGTCAACGCGATCGGCTTGTTCTTGCGCTCGGCAAGACGCTTTTCCAGGTAGTGGATGTTCTGGCCACCGGCCTGGAAGCCCTTGTCGCGCATGATCCGCTGCTGCAGGGCGACATTGGTCTTGATGCCATCTACCACCATTTCGCTCAGCGCCACCTGCATGCGGGCAATGGCGGTTTCGCGGTCCGGGCCGTGCACGATCAGCTTGCCGATCATCGAGTCGTAGTTCGACGGCACGCGGTAGCCACTGTAGATGTGGGTATCCACGCGCACGCCGGGGCCGCCCGGCGGATGGAAGCCGGTGATGGTGCCCGGGCTCGGCACGAAGGTCTCGGCGTCTTCGGCGTTGATGCGGCACTCGATCGCATGACCGTTCAGCACTACGTCGCTCTGCTTGATCGACAGCTTCTGGCCAGCAGCGATCTTCAGCTGCTCGGCCACCAGGTCGATGCCGGTGACCATCTCGGTGACCGGATGCTCCACCTGGATGCGGGTGTTCATTTCGATGAAGTAGAACCGGCCGTCCTCGTAGAGGAACTCGAACGTGCCAGCGCCGCGATAGCCGATGCGGATGCAGGCTTCCACGCACACCTTGCCGATCTGCTCGCGCTGTTCGGCGGTGATGCCCGGTGCCGGCGCTTCTTCCACCACCTTCTGGTGGCGGCGCTGCATCGAGCAGTCGCGCTCACCCAGGTGGATGGCGTTGCCCTGGCCGTCGGCCAGCACCTGGATCTCCACGTGGCGCGGATTCTCCAGGAACTTCTCCATGTAGACCTCGCCATTGCCGAACGCGGCCTTGGCCTCGCTCTTGGTGGTTTCGATCGAGGTCTTCAGCGAGGCTTCGGCGTGCACCACGCGCATGCCACGGCCACCGCCGCCACCGGCTGCCTTGATGATGACCGGGTAGCCGATCTCACGGGCGATCTTGGTGTTGGCGACGATGTCCTCGCCCAGCGGGCCGCCCGAACCGGGCACGCACGGCACGCCGGCGGACTTCATCGCGCGGATGGCTTCGACCTTGTCGCCCATCATGCGGATGGTGTCGGCCTTGGGGCCGATGAAGATGAAGCCGGACTCTTCCACGCGCTCGGCGAAGTCGGCGTTCTCCGACAGGAAGCCGTAGCCCGGGTGGATCGCCTGGGCGTCGGTGACTTCGGCGGCGGCGATCAGTGCCGGGATGTTGAGGTAGCTCTGCGGCGACGGCGCCGGGCCGATGCAGACCGACTCGTCGGCCATGGCCACGTGCTTGAGGTTGCGATCGACCGTGGAGTGCACGGCCACCGTGCGGATGCCGAGGGTGTGGCACGCGCGCAGGATGCGCAGCGCGATCTCCCCTCGGTTGGCGATGACGACTTTGTCGAGCATGGCGTGCCCCTCAGCCGATCACGAACAGCGGCTGGTCGAATTCGACCGGCTGGCCGTTCTCGCCGAGGATGGCGACGATGGTGCCGGACGTGTCGGCTTCGATCGGGTTGAACATCTTCATCGCTTCGATGATGGCCAGGGTCTCGCCTTCCTTGACCTGCTGGCCAACGGTGACGAAGGCCGGCTTGTCCGGAGCGGCCGACGCATAGAAGGTGCCGACCATCGGCGAACGCAGCACGTGGCCTTCCGGCAGGGCCGGGCCCGGCTTGGCGGTGCCGCCGGTGGAGGCTTCGGTCGGCGACTGCATCGGCATCGCCTGTGCAGCCGGGGCGGCCGGCGGGGCGTACACCGGGGCCGGCATCGGTGCGGCGTAGCCGGCAACCGGGGCGCGCGACAGGCGCACCGACTCTTCGCCTTCCTTGATTTCGATTTCAGCCAGGTTCGACTCTTCCAGCAGGTCGATCAGCTTCTTGATTTTGCGGAGATCCATGGTGGCCTCTTTGCTCTTGATGTCAGTGTGGTGGGGAGCGCATCGCGCTCGGGTCAAAGCAGTTCGTAGAACTCGCGCAGCTGCCGTGTGCGGTCGCGCGTCTGGGTGATCAGGCATTGCATCTTCGCGGGGTTGCGCGAGGTGCCGTCTGCATTGAAGGCATACACCGCCTCGCAATCTGCATCGCGCAAGGTGATCCAGATGCGCTGGGCCTTCACCAGCTGCTGTTCGGCCACCGCGCAGCGGCTGCAGCTGCCATCGGTTGCCTGCGCCTTCAGTTCGCCACGCGCCTGCGCGTAGACGGCGTTCAATGCGCTGTCGGCATCATCCAGGCGATCGGAATCGCACATGTCGCGCTCGTAGCCGCCGCTTGCCTGTGCGCAGTCGATGCCCGCGGCCGCGCGCTCGGCAGCGACACTGGCGCCGCACAGACCGGCCCACGCCAGAACGCCGGCAATCACGCGCGGCAGCATCTTCACGCGCGGGCCGCCTGCACGCGCAGCAGCGCCGCGTCCATCGCGTAGCGGTAGCTGTCGGCGCCGAAGCCGCACACCACGCCCACGGCCTTGTCACTGAAGTAGCTGTGCTGGCGGAACGGCTCGCGGGTATGCGGGTTGGACAGGTGGATCTCGATGAACGGCACCGCCACCGCCGCCAGCGCATCGCGCAGGGCGACCGAGGTGTGGGTGAACGCGGCCGGGTTGATCAGGATGAAAGCGGTTCCGTCATTGCGCGCGACCTGCACGCGGTCCACCAGCACATGCTCGGCGTTGGACTGCAGGCTCTCCACGGCGTGCCCGGCGGCCGATGCCTGGGCGGCCAGGGCCTGGTCGATGTCGTCCAGCGTGGTGTGGCCGTAGACCTCCGGCTCGCGGGTGCCGAGCAGGTTGAGGTTGGGGCCGTGCAGGACCAGCAGCTTCGCCATGGGATCCGGAAGACGGGAAAGGGCGGCAGTCTGGCGGAACCGGCGGATGCTGTCCAGTTCGACGAAGTTTGCAGCGTTTCAATCGCGCGTTTGAAATCTGCCGGAGCGCTTGTGGCTGTACGGCGGGCGGTGGATCAAGGCGCGCTGAACGCCGTGCTGGCCGGGGATGCGTGCATGTAGGCCGACGATGGCGGCAGGCAGGGAGAAGGCGGATGCCGCCATGGGCCGTGATGCGGTGGATCCACGCCATGCGTGGATGTGGGAAGTTCGGTGTGCAGCAAGCTATTCCCCCATCGAGGGGCAGCCCAAAGTACGCGGCACGCCAGCCACCGCAATTGCCATACACCCGCTCAGGTCTCCAGTGGCACCGTCGGCACCACGTTCGGGAACACCTCCTCCAGTGGCTCCCGTTCCCCCGGCTTCGGTGCCGGCCAGTTGTAAGCGTTCACCGGCTGCGCGCGGTTCACCCATAAGGCGTAATACAGATGGTCGGCGCGGCCATCACCGGTATTGGGGTGGATCAGGATGGTCAGGCCCAGGCTGTTGAGTTGCAGCCAAGGTACCAGCACCGGCAGCAGGTCGTTGGTGAAGCCGAAATAGAACGACGGGGTGACGTGCGGGCCGCGTGGCTCCAGGTTCCAGTTGCCCAGTTCCACTGGGAAACGCTCGGCCGCCCAGCGCCGCAACAGGGCCGCCTTCTCGAAGCTGTCCTCGTCGAAGTAGATATGCGCGTGATAGCTCTTGATGTCGGTGTAGGCGCGTGGAGTCGCGGGCAGCGTGGCCTCGCCGGGGCGCACGCTGGCCGGGCGCGGGGTCGGTTCGCTGGCCGTGGCGTGGCCCCAGGGGCTGCTGCCCTCGGGCGCGGGCGGAACGATGGCGCGGAAGCCGGGCCGCCCAGGTTCGGTGGTGTTCGCCGCGCCGTTGCCGCGCGGGGCGGCGGTGGCGGTCGATGCACTGGCCAGGCCGCCAGCGGCCAGACCTGCCGAAGCGATCAGGCGGCGCCGTGCGGGCGAAAGCAGGTCGGCCCAGTGGGCGTCATCGTCGCCGGTGTCGGTGAGGGGCTGCGGGTCCGGGTGCATGAGGGGCTCCGTGGCGGCATCGTGTGGGCAGGCAAGCACGCTCGGGCAGGGCTGCCGGTGGCGTCCAATAAGCAGGGGGCATCACCTCATGCAGGGGCGCCTTCGTCGCCTTGAGTGCGACCGGACGGCGGGCTAGGGTGCAGGTCTGCCGCCCTGGAACCCGCCATGACCTCGCTCGATGCCGACACCCCGCGCAAGCGCGCGGCCTTCCGCCAGCTGCATGCGCAGGGTTGCTTCGTGTTGCCCAATCCGTGGGATGTGGGCAGTGCCCGCTACCTGCAGCGGCAGGGCTTCCAGGCCCTGGCCACGACCAGTGCCGGCTGTGCCTGGAGCGAAGGGCGGCCGGATGGCGCGGTTTCGTTGCCGGCCACGCTGGAGCATCTGCGCCTGATGGCGGCGGCGACCCCGTTACCGTTGAATGCCGACTTCGGTGATGGCTTCGGCGCTACGCCGCAGGCGGTGGAGGAGGCGGTGGCCGCGGCGCTCGACACGGGCATCGCGGCGTTGTCGATCGAGGACGCCAGCGGCGTGGCCGATGCACCGCTGAGACCCATCGACCAGGCGGTCGAGCGCCTGCGCGCTGCCCGTGCAGCCATCGATCGCGCGGGCGGCGACGTGCTGCTGGTCGGGCGTGCCGAGAACTTCTTCGTCGGCGTGCCGGATCTGCAGGACACCCTGCAGCGCCTGCGCGCCTATGCCGAGGCCGGTGCAGACGTGCTGTATGCACCGGGCATCACCACGCGCGAGCAGATCAGCGCGGTGGTTGCCGCCGCGGGGTCGAAGCCGGTGAACCTGCTGGTCGGTGGACCGACACCGCTGCGCCTGCAGGACATCGCCGCACTCGGCGTTCGCCGGGTCAGCCTGGGCGGCGCACTGGCCCGTGCCGCGTGGGGTGGGCTGATGCAGGCGACCCAGCCGATCATGCAGGACGGATGCTTCGATGGCCTGCAGCAGGCGGCCTCCGGGGCTGCCTTGAACGCGCTGTTCCGCTAGCTCCACACCCTGCAAGGCGGGAGGGGCCGGCGACTACAGCGCCTCGAACTCCCGCTTGGGCAAGGTCACGCCGGGTTCCAGCGCTGGCAGCAGTTGGCGAAGCAGGTGTGGATTGCCCTGCAGCCCGGTGCCATCCAGATACGTCCAGCCGGAACCGCCAACGCGGCGCACGGCCACCATGAACGTGGTGCTGCGCATCGGGGTTTCACGCACCCGTATCAGGGATTGGCGTGGCACGAAGCAGACTTCTTCCTCCCCGGCAGCATAGGTCCGGGTCGGCACACCTACATCTTCGCTGATGACCACTACGCCGGCGCTGTGCTGCTTCTTCAACGCATCACGGGTGATCGCCTGGAAGGCGTCATCGCCGCCGGCCAGCCGCTTGAGGCTGGGATGGGTGCGCTTGATGAGGAAGTCCGCATCGCCGCGGGCGTACGCAGCCATCATGGCGCGCACATCTTCGCGCAGCGACTTCGCATCACTGGGACTGAGTTCACCAGCGAAGGCGGATGGCAGCAACAGCGACAGCAACAGCAGCATCAGTATCGTCAGGGGCAGGCGTCGATGCATGTTCGGGTGTCTCACAGGGCACCGCCGCACTATACGGTGGATGCGAAAACAGCGTCCCACCGATGGCGCTGGTTTCCCCGGAATCTCTACTTACTATTGGTAGGTAGTGATTCCCGGAGACCCCCCCATGCACAGCCTCATTGTCATCGCCCACCCTGAACCCGATTCGCTGACCCATGCGATGGCACATCGCATCGGCGATGCCATCACTGCGGCCGACGCCCGCAACACCGTGGCCTACGCCGACCTGATGGCCGAAGGCTTTGATCCACGCTTCAATGCTCAGGACCAGGCCTTGTTCCGCAGCACTGGCGCGGTACCGGCCGACATCGCTGCCGAGCACGCACGGCTGGAGGCCGCCGATACGCTGGTACTGGTGTTTCCGTTGTACTGGTGGTCGTTCCCGGCACTGCTGAAGGGCTGGATCGACCGCGTCTTCACCAACAAATGGGCGTACGCACAGGATGCACAGGGCAAGCTGGTGAAGAAGCTGCAGCGCCTGAACGTGCATCTGGTGGGGCTGGGCGGCGCCGATGCAGCGATGGTCGAACGACGCGGCTACGATGCGGCGATGAAGACGCAGATCGACATGGGCATCTTCGACTACTGTGGCGCACGCGTGCTGACGTCAGACCTGCTGCTGGATGCCGATACCGGTGCGGCCGAAACGCATCTGCAGACCGCGCTGGCAATCGGCCGTAAAATAGGCACTCCGATGCGCTGATCGCCGTGTACCGCCGATGCCCGCCAACGCCGTTCCCACGCGCCGCCGATTGACCCGCGAGCAACGCGCTCGCCAGTTGCTGGACGTGGCCTGGACGCTGGTTGGCGAAGAGGGTACCGACGCGCTGACGCTGGGACGGCTGGCCGAGGCGGCCGGTGTGACCAAGCCGGTGGCCTACGATCACTTCGTAACCCGCAACGGCCTGCTGGCTGCGCTCTACGATGACTATGACGGGCGGCAGACGGTGGTCTTCCACGAGCGTATCGGCCGCGCCCGGGCGCAGCTGGCTGATCGCGCGGCGGCCATCGCCTCCGGCTACATCGACTGCATCCTCAGCCAGGGCAGTGAAGTGCAGGGCATCCTCGCCGCATTGGTGGGCGCGCCGGAACTGCACGAGGTGCGGCGGCGTTACCAGCAGGACTTCATCGACAACTGCCAGGTCTGGCTGGGCCCGTTCGCTGCCGACGGCACGGTGTCGCTGGCGGGACGCTGGGCGATTCTCGGTGCGGCTGAAACCCTTTCAGAGGGCGTGGCTGCGGGCGCGCTGGACAAGACCGGCGCCGAGGCCGAGCTGCAGCGGCTGATCGTGGCGACGGTCAAGCGTCGCTGAGCCGCTCAGGCGTCGGAGGTGCTGTCGGCCAGCGTGGCGAATCCTGCCGCCAGCTGTTCGCGCACCAGCGCATCGCGTGCGTCGCGGCTGTCGGCGCCCAACACCACCGTGATCAGCCGAACCGGATGCGCGCGTCCCTGCACTGCCCGGCATGCGGTGGCGGCCAGGCAGAAGCCTGCGGCCTGGGTGTAGCCGGTCTTCAAGCCATCCACGCCGTCATCGTCCAGCAGGCCGTTCTGGTTGTTGCGGCTGAAGCTGCCGTGCGCGAACGCGCGCTGGGCGGTGATTGCCAGCATCTGCGGATGGTCATTCATCAGGCAGGCGGCCAGCACCGCCATGTCGTGTGCACTGGACGCATGATGCGGCGTGGTGATGCCGGACACGCTGGCGAACCACGTGCTGCGCAGGCCAAGCCGGCGTGCGTGCTGGTTCATGCGTTCCAGGAATGCCGCCTGTGATCCGTCCAGATGGTGCGCGATGGCCAGCGCCGCGTCATTGCCGGAGACGATCATCAACCCTTCCAGCAGGCGCGCGAGCGTGACCGTTTCGCCGGGCACCAGGCCCATGCGCGTTTCATCATCGGCGACCGCGTGCACGTCGTCGGCGGCGATGGTGACGTCGTCGTCCCACGAGCGCCCGCACTCCTCGACACATTCGTAAGCCGCGTAGGCGGTCATCAGCTTGGTCAGCGAGGCCGGTTGCCTGGCGATGTCCGCGTTGTGCTGGTGAATCACCGCGAAGGTTGCCGCATCGAGGGTGATGGACGACAGCGGCGCACGCGCAGGGGCAGGAGACGGCATGAACGCGTCGACGAAGGAGGGCCTGCAGGATAGCCCGTGGCAGCTGCATGAAGTTGCAATATTGCAACGATATAACGTACCAGTATTGAGGGCCGCCGGTGGCCCGATTGGATCTGCGATGACTGCACGCACGCCACGCCGCTGGTTTCATTCCTCTTTGCTGCTTGCCTTGGCGGCTCTGGGCGGCTGTCAGACGAGCCCCCGCGCCGAGGCCGTTGCTTCTGGCCAAGCGCGCCCGCACAACGTGATCGTGATGATCAACGACGGCGCTGGCTGGGGCACCTGGGATGCGGCGGCTTACTGGCAGTACGGCAGCCGCGAAGGCGCGCCGTATGCGGATTTTCCGCAGCGCCTGGCGGTCACCACGTTCCCGTTGAACAGCAGCAGCCAGCCGACCGGCGACAACGCGCAGACCCTCGGCTACGACGCGGGCAAGGCCTGGGATACCGGGCCGGTGCCGGCGCAGGACCTGCCGTTCGCCGGCTACCAGTACCTGGCAGCGGTGGCGACCGACAGCGCCGCAGCGGGCACGGCGTTGTCTTCGGGCATCAAGACCTACAACAACGCCATCAACTTCAACAACGATGGCCAGCCGGTCGAGTTCAACACGCTGCGCGCCAAGCGCCTGGGCATGGCGACCGGTGTGGTGACCTCGGTACCGTTCGCGCACGCCACGCCCGCCGCGTTCGCGGCGCAGAACGAGTCGCGCAACAACTATCACGCCATTGCGCACCAGATGCTGGCGCAGGGCCACCTGGACCTGGTGATGGGCACCGGCGGTCCTGGCTACAGCGTTGATGGTCGCGCCTGTGACGAGGGTGCCGGCGCGGCGAAGGCCGAAGGCTGCGCGAACCCGTGGGAATGGGTTTCGCAACAGGATTGGCAGCAGCTGGAAGCGGGCAGCACCATTGCCGGCAACCCGTCGGGACCGTGGCGCCTGATCCGCAGCAAGGAGGATTTCGCCGCACTGGCGCAGGGACGGCTGCCGGCCGACCGGCCGCTGATCGGCGTGCCGCGCGTGGCCAACACGCTGCAGCAGGCGCGTCAGCTGCAGGTGCTGGGCAAGGATGCGGCCATGCCTTCAGGTGTGAGGAAGATCGACAGCGTGCCGGATCTCGCGACCATGACCCGCGGTGCGCTGCGGTTCCTGCTGCAGCGTTCGTCCAACGGCCTGTTCCTGATGGTGGAGGGCGGTGCCACCGACTGGGCCGCGCATACCAGCGCCTGTGGCACCGAATGGCACTACGGCCAGTGCGGCGACCAACCGCAGTACGGCCGGCTGATCGAGGAAACCGTGGAGTTCAACGACGCGGTGGCGGCGGTGGTTGAATGGATCGAGCGCAACGGTGGCTGGGAGCACAACCTGCTGATCGTCACCACCGATCACGACAACAGCATGCCGATGGGCCCGGAAGCACAGAACGTTGCCTTCGCGCCGGTACGCAACAACGGCCGTGGACGCATGCCGGGGATGAGCTTCCGTCCCACTGGCAACCATTCCAATGCACTGGTGCCGTTGTGGGCCAAGGGCGCCGGGGCGGAATTGCTGGGCCAGCGCGTGCGGGGCGTCGATGCCGGCTACCGTCAGCACGTGCGCTGGAACGACGGCAGCTACATCGACAACACCGACGTGGCTGCGGCAGTGCAGGAGGCGCTGCAGCGCCCACGGTAACGGCCGGTTGCACCCGGGCTGTTGTCGGGGCAGTCTGCGCACATGCAGTCAGATATCCGCATCGACGGTCGTGTCTTTGCCTACGTCTTCCCCTGTGCGTGGGAAGACTACGCCAAGATCGGCTTTTCACGTGACCCGCTCGGACGCATCAGCGCATTGCACCGGCGTTGGTTCGAGTTCTTCGATCTTGGCGCCGGTGCGCTGGTGGAAGCGGAAAGCGAACGCGATGCGCGGGATCTGGAACTGCAGCTGCGTTCGCCGTTCAAGGCGCACCGCGCGCCGGCGCCGATGACGGTCCAGGACAAGGCTGGCGGTCGCACCGAATGGGTACGCGGTGCCAACCAGGCCCTGTCGCTGGCGGTTGCCGCGTTGGGCGAACAAGGCTATCGCTGTTATCCACTGAAGGCGTGGCTGCGGGCCGCCCTGCGCCTGCGCATGGACCGGCTGCACGACTGGGCCGCGGTGCAGCTTCCGGAAGAGGAAGGCCTGCGGATGCCCGGTGGCCCCGGCGAGGGCGCGCTGCGTGACACCCTCGATGGTTGCAGGGCGCTGGATATCGATCCAATGCCGTGGCTGCCTGCACACGTCCAGCGCTGGTACGCAGGTTGAGCCGCGTTGAGCCGCGTTCAACGGGGGCACGGCGGTTGAGCCGGCGCGGCCGGCTGTGGCGCGCATTGCGGGGCAGGGGTTGACGCGCTGGCCAGCTGGCGTGCCAGCTCGGCGCTGGCCACATGGCCGTGCAGGAACAACAAGCCGCTGAAGATGTTCATGAGCGTGCCTCCACTTGAGTGGATTGCACGATACGGGCAGCATGGACGAGCAAAAAGCGACATTTCCGCAAGCATGCCTTGAGAGGAATTCAAGCCTGATGTCCCGCCCTCCGCTCCATGCCCTGCAAGGCTTCGTGGCCGCCGCCCGGCTCGGCAACCTGTCGCGCGCGGCGGCGTCGATGAACCTGACCGTCAGCGCGCTCAGCCACCAGATGCGGCAGCTGGAAGAGCGGCTCGGGCAGCCGCTGCTGATCCGCCAGCCACGTGGTGTCACCCTCACCCTTGAGGGGCAGCGCCTGCTCGATCAGGTGGGTCCGCATCTGGATGCGATCCACGAAGCCTTCCAACCCTACGCGGCACGTGCCGAGCACGTGCTGACGATCAGCGCGGTGCCGTCGATGGCGTCGGCCTGGCTGGTGCCGCGCTTGGGTCAGTTCGTGGCTGAGCACCCACAGATCGAGATCAACCTGCAGTCGAGTGAACGCCTGATCGATTTCGAGCGGCAGCGCCAGTTCGACGCGGCGCTACGGCTGGGCAGCGGGCAATGGCCGGGCCTGGTGGTGGAACCGCTGTTCGATGAGTGGTTGGTGCCGATGGCGAGCCCGGCGTTGATCGAACGCATGGGAGGTGTTGACCGTGTGCCGTTGACCCAGTGGCCGCTGCTGGGCGATCCCGATGGGGCGTGGGGCGCCTGGTTCGCGTTGAGCGGGCAGAGGCCGCCGTCGCGCTTCGTGGCGGTGCTGGATGATTCGGAGGCGCACCATCGGGCCGCTCTGGATGGCGTGGGCGTGGCTCTTGGCCGGGTGACCCGGGCACGCCTGCTGCTCGATTCAGGCCAGCTGGTGGCACTGTCCAGCCAGCGCCTGAAGACGGCGTGGCCGCATTGGCTGGTGTACCCGCAGCGCTCGGCCAGCCATCGCGGCTTCCTCGCGTTCCGCGACTGGCTGCATGCGCAGGCCGCCGAGCACGTGCGGCACATGGCAGACGCGCACTTGTAGAGTCGAGCCATGCTCGACTGACGTTTCGCAGGAGCAGTCGAGCATGGCTCGACTCTACAGTCACCGGACCAGCGTAACCGCCTGCCCGGCACGCGCGAACGCTTCCTCCAGCAACGGGCCTGCCTTGATCGCCTCCACTGCCTCGAACAAGGCCTGCAGCGCGTCGGCCGGGCGTGAGGCCGGTGCCGCCACTGCCTGCTGGATCGCGGTGAAACGGTCGGCCAGCACGCGATGGCCGGAATGCGTCTGCGCCCATGCGTCCAGCGGCTGGCGTACACCGGCTGCGGCATCCAGACGTTGCTGATCGAACAGGGTGATGGCCGCAGCAGAGGTCTCCGCCCGCTCGATCGTGGCGTGGCGCAGTTCACGGCTCAGGAACAGGTCATAGGCCGCGCCACGCCCCACCGCGATGCGCAGCCCCTCGCGGTCGAGGTCGGCCACCTGCTGCGCAGGGCTGTCCTCGCGAACCAGATAGGTGCCTTCAATCTCCACGTACGGGGCACTGAAGGCAATGCGGTCGGTACGTGCCGGATCGATGGCCAGGAAGGCCAGATCCCAGCCGTCTTCGCCCGCTGCGGCGACCACCGAGGCTGCGGCATCGTGGCAGGTGAAGCGTGCCTGCACCCCCATCCGCTGCGCCAATGCGGTAGCCAGTTCCAGCGAAGGGCCGCGCGGTGAGCGCGCATCGCCCTGTGCCAGCACCGGGTTGCCCAGGTTGATCGCCACGCGCAGGAAACCGTGCGGTGCCAGCGTATTTCGATGGTCGGCCAGGAACATGCAGGACTCCACGGGGCGGGGGAGACCCAGCATGCCAACAACGGTGTCCGTGTGGCGTGGAATCAGCCGCGCGCGGCGAAGGTGCCGTGGAAGCCCAGTGGCACCGCATATGGCAGCCAAGCCTGTGCCAGCGGACCGTCGTCCAGGTGGCGTGCATCCAGCACCGCCAGGCCGCTGCGCTTGTTCACCGGATCAAGCAGGGTACCGATCAACCAGCCATCATCGGCGTTGCGGCTGCCCGGACGCGGTACGAACACATGCTCCTCGGCCATGATGTCCGGCCCGTAGTTCCACAGCTGGCGGCGCCCGCGCTCGATGTCGAACGCGGCTACCGCGTTGAAGTACGGTGCGGTGGCCGGGCCGTCGATGGTCGGCGCGTACAGGCGCGCCCCCCGGGTGTTGACCGAGCGCGGATCGAACAACGGGAACTCCACCGCACTGATGCCCAGTGGCTGCCAGCGCGCCTGTCCACGACGCAGGTCCAGATGCAGCTCGACCAGGCTGGCGCCACTGTTGGCCGCATGTGCGCCGTCACCGGCCATCGCTTCCTTCATCGGCGAGCGTGCCTCGTTGATGTCGTCATGGCGCACGGCGCGCAGCACGATGCCGCCATCGCGGGTGAACGCGTCGCCGAAGTGGTAGATCGCCGCGAACGGAGCCTCGAACCATTGCGCCTTGTCCGGCGCATCCTTGGCGACCACCGCGATACGCACAGCACGCTGCGGTGCAAACTGCATGCGCTCGAAGAAGCTGCCACCTGCGCCGGTGAAATCGAACGGCATCATCACGAACACCAGGTGCTGGTCGGTCATCGCGAACGCGTGCAGATAGCCGTGTTCGGGGGTTTCGATCACATTGGCGCTGCGCAGCTGGCCGTCCGCACCGATGTGCCAGACCAGCAGGCCATGTCCCCCCATCAGGCTGATCGAGCCGAAGTTCCAGAGGCTGCCATCGCGGTCGCGCAGCGGGTGCGCCGAGAACGGCAGCGCGGCCAGATCCGGGCGCCAGGTGACAGGGCCAAGCGTCTGCAGCGAATCGGGGTCCACCTCGAACGCCGAACCGGATTCGCACAGTGCGAACAGGCGGCCATTGATCATCGTCACCGAGGTGTTGGCCACGTTGGCATCATCGTTGTTGCGTACCGCCAGCGCGCCGGGAACGCTGGTGCCGGCAGCCGGATACTGGAAGCGGCCGGCCTTCTGTTCACGGGTGAATTTCGGCGTGGCGACCATGCGCCCGTGATGGGTCAGGCTGCCATCACCATTGAAACGCCAGCCATGCACCATGCCATCGCCGTCGAACCAGTGGTCGTAGCGGAAGCCATCGCGCTCGGTCCACGCCGGGCCATTGCGGTACAGCGTGCCGGCCAGGCCTGGCGGCAGCGTTCCCTGCAACTGCACGGTGGCCGGGCCGAGGCATTCGCTGCCGACGCTGCGCCAGCCGAGCAGCCACGGGTGGTCCTGCATACCCTGCGCGAACCGCGCCGGGTCGCCGGCGAAGGCGGGAGCGCTGCGCAGCGCGGTGGCACCCAGGGCCAGGCAGGCACTGCTGCTGAGCAGGGTACGAAGGAAGCGGCGACGGTCCATGGTGGCCTCGGGTCTGGATGCGGGAATCAGCGCAGGGTGATGTCGATGGCGGCGCCAGCGGCCGGCACATTGACGCGTGCTTCGTCGAAGGTCGGCTTGCGCATCACCTGCGGGTTGTTGCTGAAGCCGTAGCCTTCCACCGGCATGCCGACCAGGTTGGTGTCGAGCTTGCCGTTGTCGTTCTCGTCGTGGGTGAGCAGTACGGCGTAGCTGCCGGCCGGTACGCCCTTGAACGTGAAGTGGGCGCTGTCGCCGCTGGGCGCCGCTTGCTGGGCCTGCACGGGCTTGGCCTTGCCGTCCCAGGCGGCGGCGCTGTCGACCAGCGCAACGCGCAGGGTGCCGGTCTGCGCGCGGACGTCGTGCACGGTCACGGCCAGGTCGGCGGCGTGGGCACTGCCGGCCAGAGCCAGGGCAGCCAGGGCGGTGCTGAGCAGGGCGGTGCGGATCATGGCAGTGGCTCCGGAAGTGTGCGTGGCGGTGTGGAGCCAGTCTGCGCGGGGCGCTGCACCGGGTTCAGGGCCAGTGGTCATCGATTCGACGTGCCAGAAGTCACTTTCTGCGCGGGACCCATTGCCGCCGGCGCGCGCGCCGGTCAGCATCTGGCCATGCCCAGCCTGTTCCGCCATCTCTTGCGTCCTCTCAGCCTTGCCGGCCTGGTTACCGTGCTGGCGGTGGGCCTGTCGTTCGCTGTACAGCGCAACGGTGCCGGGCTGAGCCTGCTGCTGCTTGCCGTGTTCCTGCTGCTGTTCGTGGTGCACGGCTGGGCGTCGATGCCTTCCCGCGTGCGTGCCGTCGCTGCGGTGTTGCAGGCGCTGCTGGCGGTTGCGCTGGTTGCGCTGCAGCCGCGCACTGGAACCGCTCCGGTGCTGCTGGTGGTGTTGGTCGCTCAACTGGCCGAGCACTGGCCGCCGCGCTTCGTGCTGGGTGTTGCGCTGCTGGCCAACCTGGCGGTGTATGCCGTGCTGCGCCACAGCGGCTTCAGTCAGCCGCTGCTGGTGGTGCTGTTGTATGGCGGCTTCCAGGCGTTCGCCGCGCTGACCGCGCACTATGCGCGCAGCACGGCGCTGGCCCGCGATGATCTTGCACGGGTCAATGCCGACCTGCTGGCTACCCGCGCGCTGCTGGCTGACAGTGCACGCGATGCTGAGCGCCTGCGCCTGGCCCGCGAACTGCACGATGTGGCCGGGCACAAGCTCACCGCGATGCGGCTCAACCTGCGCGCCCTGGCCGTCGATCCCGCTCTGGCCGGTAGCGAGGGGCTGGTGCTGGTGGAAAAGCTGTCTGGCGAACTGCTGGCCGATATCCGCCAGGTGGTGCAGTCGATGCGCGATGATCGCGGCCTCGATCTGGCTACGGCATTGCACGCGCTGGCGGCGCCGTTCCCGCGACCGAGACTGCAGCTGCAGATAGGAGAGGGCGTGCGCGTGGGGGATCCGCTGATCGCCGAGACGGTGCTGCGGCTGGTGCAGGAAGCGCTGACCAATGCGGCACGGCACGGCAATGCAGAAACCGTATGGCTGACGATCAACGAAGAGGATTCACGGTTGCGTATCGATATCCGCGATGACGGTCAGCGCGCCGAGCGCATCCGCGAAGGCAATGGCATCGCCGGCATGCGCGAGCGCCTGGCTGCGGTGCGTGGCCGGCTGGAATTCGCGCGCACCGCACAGGGCGGCATGCACCTGACCGCATGGTTGCCGGCATGAGTGGCGCCGCGATCCGCGTTGCCCTGGCCGACGACCAGGCGCTGGTCCGTGCCGGCCTGCGCGCGCTGTTGCAGGGCCTGGGCGTGGACGTGGTGCTGGAGGCCGAAGATGGCCAGATGCTGCTGGACGCGTTGACGGCCCAGCGGGTGGATGTGGTGCTCAGCGATATCCGCATGCCCGGGATGGACGGGATCGAGGCACTGCGCCAGCTGCGCGCGCGCGGCGATGCCACGCCCTGGCTGCTGCTGACCACCTTCGATGAAAGTGATCTGCTGCTGCGCGCCAGCGAGGCCGGTGCTCAGGGCTTCCTGCTCAAGGACGCTGCACCCGCAGACCTGCGCGAAGCAATCGAGCGCGTCGCCGCTGGTGAAACCCTGCTGCTGCCGGTCAGCACCGAGCCGGTGCGCGCCCGTTACCGCTTCCACGACGAAGCACCGCCCACCGATACTTTCGGCGAGCGCGAAGTGGCGATCCTGCGCCTGCTGGCCGGGGGTTACAGCAACAAGGAGATCGCGCGCAGCCTGTTCCTGGCCGAAGGCACGGTGAAGAACTACGTGTCCGCCATACTCGACAAGCTGGGCACCCGCGATCGCACCCGTGCAGTGCTGAAGGCGATTACCCTGCGCATCATCTGAGTGGACGGAGCAAGGAGTGCCAGTGAACCCGATCCTGCATGTAGAGATCCCGGCCAGTGACCTGGACCGGGCCATCACGTTCTACCAGCGATGGCTGCAGGTCGCGATGGACGAACCTATCCTGCTGCACGACTGCCGGATGGCCTACCTGCCGTTCTCCGATGAGGCCGCGGGTGCCAGCATTGCGCTGGTGCACGGCTCGGACTACCAGCCGTCCGAGCAGGGGGCGCGCATCTATATCGGCGTCGATGACCTGGATGCCAGCCTCGACCGTGCGCTTCAGGCCGGGGCCGAGCTGCGCTTCGGCCCGGCTGATGCGGGTGACTGGCGTGTGGCCGAGATCCGCGACAGTGAGGGCAACCGGATCGCGGTGCAGTCGCGCGCGATTCTGTAGAGCCGAGCCCATGCTCGGCTGCTGTTGGCCCAGCCGCTCCAGCTCAGCCGAGCATGGGCTCGGCCCTACAAGGGCGCGGCGCGCGAGCGCTGCAGCCAGTCATTGATGGCCGGGTCCAGCCGCGGGTCGTCCGGCAGCTGCATGCCGAAGCGCTGCTGCAGCACGTCGCGTACATCACCGACATCATGCAGCGGGCGCTTGTCCGGTACCTGCCCGGGGCGGTACTCGGTGTAGTTGCCGCTGCCGATGGTCCGGCGCCAGTTTGGCCCGGTCAGCGATGCACGCAGCTGACCAGGGAAACTGGAGTCGGGATGGGTGCATACGTACCAGTTGCCCACCACGTTGTCGATCGGGGCCGGCGCCTGCAGGTCGAACCGATACATCGCCCGCCAGCCCTCGTTGGACTCGGCCGACAGCACGAAATCACCGTGGTCGGGCAGGCGCTGCAGCAGGTAGCGCTCGTGCGGCGTGGCCTGTGGCTGCGGATCGTGCAGGCGCAGCGGCACGGTCGGGGTCAGGCTGCCGAAACCGGCATCCACCAGCCAGTCATCGCCATCCACCTGCACGCGTAGCAGCAGGTGGGTACGCGCGGTCAGTTCGCCGTCTTGGGCGGCCAGCAGTACGCGCGCGCTCAATGGCTGCGCGTCGAAGCCCAAGGCCTGCAGCAGCGCCAGCAACCCGCCATTGAGCTCGAAGCAGTAACCGCCACGGCGGTCATCAAGCAGCTTGCGCTGCACGCTGTCCAGATCGATCGGCACCGCATCGCGCAGCAGGCAGCTGAGGGTCTCGAAGGGCAGCAGTGCGTTGTGGCGCTGCTGCAGCAGGGTCAGGCCGGCCAGGGTCCGCGGTGGCGGCGCATCCAGCTGCAGGCGCTGCAGGTAGCGGGGGACATCGAGCGTCGTCATGGAGGCACCGGGCGGGGGAGGGGCGTCCACTGTGCTCCCCAAACCGGGGTTGAGGTCAAGCGCGGCGGCCGTGTCATGCCTCCGTCGCCTGCACCCGGTACAAAGGCCGCGTCCGCCAGCGATGGGGGGCGCGGACGAAGAAAGCGCTAAAGTTGCCCTGAATGTGGCCGATACAGGTGCGTCCTTTCGCCTGGAGTCTGTCATGTCGGCCGTTGTCCCCCACCTCCGGTCCCTACGCACGCGCCTTGCTGCGTTGCACTCGGCGTCCCCCGGCCTGCTGCGCTGGCTGCAGCCGCATCGGCTCAGCGTAGCCAACAAGCTCAAGGCGACCCTGTGGATCTGTGGCCTGGGCCTGGTGGCGATCGCCGCTGTCTACGCCTGGACTGGTCATGCCAACGCACTGGCTGCGCGCAGCCAGGCCAGCTACCAGCGCGGCAGCGATCTGGCTACCAGCCTGTCCACGCGGGTGGCCGAAGCGCGTCGCCTGCAGACCCAGTATGCACGCAGTTTCGATGATGCCGACCGCGCGCAGCTGTTGGCCACGCAGAAGGCGTTGCAGACCGATCTGCAGGCGCTGCGCGCGACGCCGATGGATGCTGGCCGGCGCAAGGCCCTGCAGGCGCTGACCGAAGCTGCCGACGCATTCTCGCAGGGTGTGGCCGCCCTGTTCGAACGGGTCGACGAGATGGGCCGTGGTGATGCCGGCATCGCCGCGCAGCTGCAGCAGGCCGCCGACACCCTGCAGGCGCAGGTGGATGTGCAGCAGCGGCCCGCGCTGGCGCTGTCCCTGCAGAAGATGCGAAGGCAGGAGGCACTGCTGCTGCTCGACGGTGATTCCACCCACGCCGACCGTGCCAGCGAGGAGAAGCTGCCGTTCGATCTCGCGCTGGCGGGCCTGCCTGCGGATGTGCAGGACACCCTGCGCACCGGGATGGAGGCGTATCAGGCCGCATTGCTGGGGTATACCGCTGCCCGGGTCGGGCTGGATGTGGAAGCACAGTCGTTGCTGGATACTGCCGCGGGTGTAGCGCCGGCGTTGGCCGCATTCCAACAGGCGCAGGTGGCGGCGCTGGCCAAGGCACAGGCGCGCCAGCAGGCCGGCGCGCGCACGATGAGCGTGCTGTTCGCACTGACCCTGCTGCTGGTGGCCGGCGTGCTGATCACCAGCCTGGTGCTGGTCCTGCGTGCGGTGCGCCAGCCGATCCAGGACACCCTGCGCTTCGCCAGCGACATCGCCGACGATCGCCTGGACACCACCCTGCGCGTCTACAACGCCAATGATGAGATCGGCCAGCTTGCCCAGCGTCTGGTGGACATGCAGCAGCGCCTGCGCGCGCGCATCGAGACCGAGCGTGCCGTGGCGCGCGGCAACACCCGCGTGCGCCAGGCCTTGGACAGCGCGCAGACTGGCCTGATGGTGATCGATGCCGAAGGCCTGGTTGCGTATGCCAATCCAGCCCTGCTGCTGCAGCTGGAACTGCGGGCTGAAGACCTGGTGGGCAGCGATGCGGTGCGCCTGCATCCGGCGCTGGCCGCCCTGGCCGGCGTGCGACAGCGCGAAGAGCGCGAGATCGGCCATGGCGGTGTGCGCTATCAGCTGATCGCCAATCCCATCGTCGATGAAGGGCATTTTCTCGGCGTGGCAGTGGAGTGGCGCAGCCGCGCGCTGGAAACCCTGCTGGAAACCGAAGTGGCGGCGCTGGTCGATGCCGCCGCGCACGGTGACCTGCATGGCCGCATCGCGCTGGAGGGAAAACAGGGCTTCGTGCGCACACTGTCGACCAGCATCAACCGCTTGCTTGCCACCTTCGAGACCAACCTCGGCGATCTGCAGGCGCTTCTGGCTGCGCTGGCCAGCGGCGACCTCAGCGTGCGCATGGAAGGTGAGCTGCAGGGCGTGTTCGCACGCATGCGCGATGATGCCAACGCCACCGTCGCGCAACTGGGCCGCATCGTCACCCGCATCCAGCAGGCGGCGTCCAGCCTCGATACCGGCGTTGGCGAGATCGTCGCCGGTCATCATGACTTGTCACAGCGCACCGAGCAGCAGGCGGCCAACCTGGAAGAGACCGCAGCGTCGATGCACGAGCTGACCGACACCGTCGGCCGCAATGCCGATGCTGCGGGCCGTGCCGACGTGCTGGTCAAGGGCGCAGCAGCTGTGGCCCGGCGCGGCGGCGCGGCGGTCGACCAGGTGGTGGCAACCATGCACGGCATCAGTGAAGCCTCACGACGGATCGGTGACATCACCCAGTTGATCGATGGCATCGCCTTCCAGACCAACATCCTCGCGCTGAATGCTGCGGTGGAAGCCGCGCGCGCCGGTGAGCAGGGCCGCAGCTTCGCCGTGGTGGCCGCGGAAGTGCGCCTGCTGGCACAACGCAGCGCGGAGGCGGCCAAGCAGATCAAGGGCTTGATCGAGGATTCGGTGGCGCGAGTCGGCCAGGGCAACCAGCAGGCCGAACAGGCTGGTACCACGATGGGCGAGATTGTCGGCAGCGTGCAGCAGCTGGCGGACCTCCTGGCCGGTATCCGCAGTGCGTCGCAGGACCAGCATGCCGGCATCGCCCAGGTGAACCAGACCATCGTGCAGATGGAAGCCAATACCCAGCGCAACGCCAGCCTGGTGGAAGAGGCCGGTGCTTCGACAGCGCAGATGCAGGCGCAGGTGCATGCCCTGGCCGAAGCGGTGGGCGCGTTCCGTCTGCAGTCGATGACACAGGCGCGCGCTGCGGCGGCTTAGCTTGCGGTTCCTTGTCGGCTGGCGGGGAATCAGCCGAGCGTAGGCTCGGCTCTACATCGGCTGCAGGAACACTGTAGAGCCGAGCCCATGCTCGGCTCACGCCAGCATTCGGCGGCAGGAATCAATACACGTCGCGTCGGTAGCGCCCGTTCTCCAGCAGCGTTTCCACCACCTCATCGCCCAGCGCAGCGCGCAGCACCTGGTCCACGCCTTCGGCCATGCCCTGCAGCGAGCCGCAGACATGAATCACCGCGCCACGCTGCATCCATTCGCGCAGCGCATCGGCGGCTGCCTGCAGGCGATCCTGCACGTAACCACCTTCGCCATCGCGCGAGAACGCCAGGTCCACCCGCGCGAGATGGCCCTCGGCCTGCCATGCTTCGATCTCGTCGGCGAACAGGAAGTCGTGTGCACGCTGGCGTTCGCCGAACAGCAGCCAGTGCCCGTGCTCACCTGCATGCGCGGCTTCGCGCAACAGGCTGCGTAGGCCCGCGATGCCGGTGCCATTGCCGATCAGCACCATCGGCGCACCGCCAATGCGATGGAAACCGGGGTTGCGGTGCACGCGGGCCACGATGCTGGCACCGACCGGGGCATGCAGCGACAGCCAGCCCGAGCCCAGCCCGGCGCGCCCGGAGGCGTCATGCACCAGGCGTACCACCAGCTCCACCACACCGTCATCCGTACAGGAGGCAATGGAGTACTCGCGGCCGGGCAGCAGCGCCAGCCCGGCCAGCCACAGGCAGGCGTCCTGCACCGCCAGCGCGGTATCCGCGTCGGGCAGCTCACGCTCACTGGCCAGCGCCAGCAGCGTACGTGGTGTGCCGTCCACTAGCAGTGGCTGCTGCGGATCCAGCCCATGCGCTTTCAACACCGCGCTGGCGTGCCGCGCGTTGTGGCGGGGGGCGATATGCAGGATGTCGCCCGCCTGCCATTGCACCTCGGCCGGTGCCGCAAGACGGATGCGCCAGATGGCGCCGCCCATGCTGCCCGGGTTGAGCCGATCGCGGCCGAGCAGCCGCCAGTCATGCATCTGCGTGGCCGCCGGCAGCACGCTGTCATCGGTGGTGATGCCGGTCAGCGCGCCCAGCTGCAGCTGCCATTGGCGCAGGGCCGCTACCGAGGCGGCATCGACTTCGACGCGCTCGAACAACGGGTGCGCGCCGTTGCCGATCAGCCAGCCATCAACCTGGCAGCCGAAACCGCAGTAGTGCGGGTACTGTCGATCACCCAGCGCCAGCAGTGCAAACTGCAGGCCTGACAGGTCGAGTGTCTGTGCGATCAGCCGTCGTGCAGCGCCTCGCGCCGCATCCGGTGGTTCGCCATCGCCGAAGGTGCTCAGTACCAACAGCGCCTGCGCGGTGCGCGCCAGCTGCGCGGCATCGACGCGGGCCAGTGGCAGCACCTGCACCGCATGACCGGACGCCTGCAGCTGCGCGGCTGCGCGCCATGCGAGTTGTTCGCCCAGTCCGCTCTGGCTGGCATGCACCACCAGCCACGGCGTGCCACCGCCATCGGCAGGCGTTGCTGGCAGCGACTGGCGCAGGCCACGCGCGGCGCGCTGGCTGCGGCGCCGGTCCAGGTACAGCATCCATCCGGTAATGAAGAACAGGCTCATGCCCAGACTACTGAGCATCACCACCACGCGCCCGGGCACGCCGAAGTAGCTGCCCGAATGCAGCGCGAATACGCTGGTGGCCAGCTGCGCGCCCGCGCCCTGGCGCGCGTAGGGGCGGGCATCGAGCGTGGCACCCGTGCCCGGGTCGAGCTGCAGCAGATCATGCGCGCGGTCATGCTGGCCGCCGCGCTGCGACGGATCACCGGCCATCACGCGCACATTCAGTGCCTGCCCGGGCTTCTCCGGCAGGCGCAGGTCGATGTACCCGGTGCGCACGCCGGGCAGTGCATACAGCGTGGCTTCGATGCGCTCCAGGTTCAGGGCGGCGTCGGTGGCGACCTTGTGCTTGGCGGCCGGTGCGACGCCCAGCAGGGTGTTGGCGGCACTGCGATACCAGTCGAACGACCACCACAGGCCGGTCAGCGCACTCATCAGGTAGATCAGCAGCACCCAGGTGCCGATCACCGAGTGCAGGCTCCACAGGAAGCCTCGGCCGCTGCGTTTCCATTCCACCGCCAGCCAGCTGCGCCAGTGCCACCAGCGTCGCGGCCAGCGCAGGTACAGCCCGGACAGGGTGAAGAACAGCAGCGCGATGGCGCAGCTGCCGGTGATCCATTTGCCGCGCTCGCCGGCGGCGAGATGCCGATGCAGGTCCTCGACAAAGTCGAAGAACCGCTGTCCGCGCAGGGCACTGAAGCGCTCACCGCTGTACGGATCGAAGTACACCCAGTTTTCCTTGCCGCCGGCAAAGCGCGCAACCGAGGGCCGTTGCCCGGTGGCATCCACGCGCAGGCGCTGCAGCGGGCGTTCACTGCCGGCCTGCAGCAGCGGTACCAGTTCGCTGAGCGCAAGTGGAAGCTGGCCATCGGCATGGTGCTCGGCGATCTCGGCGAAGCCGGGATTGGCCGCCCGCAGCAGTTCATCCTCGAAGGACAGCACGGCGCCGCTGAGGCCCATCACGGCCAGTACGGCACCGGCGGTGATGCCCAGCAGCCAGTGCAGTTGGAACAGGACGTTCTTGAACATCGAAGGAGGAGGGCCCGGAAGGCTGCCGCCCGCATCCTGCGCAACAGCAAATGAGAATTAGTCGCGTAATTCTCCGTGGCGGACGGGCTACGGTCAAGGAGGGTTTTATTGCAGGGCTTGCAGCCCTGCACCCGCCGAATCAACGTCAACATCAACGTCAAACGCTGGCTATCCGTGGGTTGGCGGGGTGGGTCCGGTTGAGGGGGACGCCGTAAACCCATCCATGGGGGCTTGGTCGCGGCATCCATGCCGCTCACACCCCCTCAACCGGACCCACCCCGCCTTCGACAGATTTCCGCGATCTGTCGGAAATACTCTTGGGGTCAGATCCGTTTTTCGTAGGAAAACGGATCTGACCCCGGAATTTCATTCGATATCTGACAGATGTGTCGACCAAGGTCGACACCTACCAACCGCCGCGAAGATCTGTCAGAGGTGGGGCGGTGTCGGAGTGCGGGGTGTCAGCCGCATGGATGCGGCTGCCAAGCTTACAGGGATGTACTTGCAGCGTCCCCGCACTCCGACACCGTCCCGCCATCCCACGAAATGCCAGCTTTGGCTTTGGCTTCGGCTGTTGCCGTTGCATTGAGCAGGGTGCAGGGCTGCAAGCCCTGCAAAAAACACCCTCACTTCACCCAGCCGTCGATCTCGCCGTGGGCGAACGGCCCCAGCTTCGCCTTGACCATCCGCCCCTGCGCATCGAACAGCACGCTGTAGGGCAACAGGCCCTGTGCGTTGCCCAGCTGCACGCTTGCGTCTCGTGGCCCCGGGGTCTCGATCACGATCGGATAATCCACCGGGACCCGCTGCAGGAAACCGCGCACGTCTTCCGGCGTATCCAGCGCCAGGCCCAGCACCTGCACGCCTGAGGCGCCCTGCGCAGCGGCAAAGCGCGCCAGCTCGGGCATTTCTTCAACGCAGGACGCGCACCAGCTGGCCCAGACATTGATCAACAGCGGGCGACCGGCAGCGTGCTGGCGCAGGTCCAGCGGCCGGCCTTCAAGATCGGGCAGCGACAATGCGGGCAGGCGGTCGCCAACCCGCAGGACCGGTACCGCAGCCGCGACAGCAGGCGCCGCTGGCACGGCCTCAGGCGCAGCCGGCACCGGTGCCAATCGATGGCCGGCCCACAGGCCAAGGCCGGCGGCCAACACCGCTGTCCACAGCAGCGCTGGCCGTTGCCACTTCATCGCGCGGTGCGCAGCAGCGCTTCCTCGACCACCGCCTGGGTCAGCAGGGTCGGCAGCACCGTCGGCGGCGCGCCGGGGCCGTACACCACGTACAGCGGCACGCCGACGGCCTTGTGCTCTTCCAGGAACGTGGTGATCTGCGGATCGACGTTGGTGTAGTCACCGCGCATGTACACCGCGTTGGTGCGCTTTAGCAGTTCCTTGAACTCCGGCCGCGACAGCACGGCGCGCTCGTTGGCCTTGCAGCTCACGCACCAGTCCGCGGTCATGTTCACGAACACCACGCGCTTGTCAGCACGCAGGCGGTCCAGCAGTTGCGGCGAGTATTCGACCACGTTGTCAGTGGCCGCCTGCGCGGCGCGCGCCGGCGGTGCCAGCTGGGTCACACCCCAGGCCGGCACCAATGCGCCGATCGCCAGCAGCACGCCGAGCAGGGTCACTGCTCGCGAGCCGGTCCAGCGGTTGCGCTCGAACAGCCACAGGCCGAAGGCGAGCAGCAGCAGGCCGCCCAGCACCAGCGCCATGCCGTCCACGCCACGCTGCTTGCCCAGCACCCACAGCAGCCACAGCGCGGTGGCGTACATCGGGAAGGCCAGCACGTGCTTGAGCGTTTCCATCCACGGGCCGGGCTTGGGCAGGCGGCGCGCCAGCGCCGGCACGAAGCCGATCAGCAGGAACGGCAGCGCCAGGCCCAGGCCGAGGAACAGGAACACGGTCATCGCCTTCAGCGGCGGGGCAATGAACGCGTAGGCAATCGCGCCGCCCATGAACGGTCCCACGCAGGCACTGCCGACCACGCAGGCCAGCGCACCGGTGAAGAAATCACCGGCCGGGCCACTGCGGCTGGCCAGCGACTGGCCCAGATTGCCGATGCCACCGCCCAGGGTGAACACGCCGGACAGGCTCAGGCCTACCGCGAACATGATGTAGGCCAGCGCCGCCACCACGCCCGGGTGCTGCAGCTGGAAGCCGATGCCGACGGCGTTGCCAATCGCGCGCAGACCCACCATCAGCGCACCGATCACCGCGAATGCGACCAGCACGCCCAGCGTGTACCAGAGGGCATGGCTGCGTGCGCGCTGCGGGCTTTCGCCACTCTGCGCCAGGCTCAGAACCTTCAGCGACAGGATCGGCAACACGCAGGGCATCAGGTTCAACACCAGGCCGCCGGCCAGCGCCAGCAGCAGCACCCAGACGAACGAACGGTCCGGGTTCGGCGTACTCGCCGGCGGGCGCGTACGCAGGGCGTTGTCACCGCGTGCGTCCGGGGCGAATTCATTGCCTGCGTCTTCACCGCCGACGGTTGCCGGGTCCGCTGCATCATCGTTGGGCACGGTCGGCAGCAGACGCAGCGGAGCGCCGTTTGCGGCTTCGCGTGGTGCGCCGTTGGCGGCAGGCAGCGGGCTGATCACCTCGTTGCGCGGTGGCACCTGGTCGGCGCTGGCGTTGACCTTGCCGGCCGGAATGGACAGCTTCACCCGGCGGGTCATCGGCGGGTAGCAGATGCCATCGGTCTGGCAGCCCTGGAAAGTCACCACCAGGGTACTGTCGACCGCATCGGTGACGGAGCGGCGCAGCGGCAGCGGCACTTCCACCTGGTTGAAGTAGACCGAGACGTCGCCGAAGTGCTCGTCGCGATGCGACTGTGCGGCAGGCCAGCGCGGTTTGTCGGCCAGCACGCCGGTGCTGCCCTCCAGCTTCAGCGAGGTGCGGTCGCGATACAGGTAGTAGCCCGGCGCCGGGCTGAAGCGCAGCAGCAGGGTGTTGCCGTCACTGGCGATGGCGTCGAAGCCGAACGCTTGTTCCGAGGGCAGTGGCAGCGCCTGGCTGTTGCTGGCTGCACCTGGCAGGCGCAGGCCGCCGCTGTTGCCGGCACCGGCCAGCGGGTTGTTGAACGGGCTGGCGCCGGCGGGGCGCGCGGCAGGAGCGGTGGCCTGTGCCCCGGCACCCGGCAGCGTGACCTGCACCACGCGCTTCTGCGGCGGGTAGCAGACACCGGCATCGGCGCAGCCCTGGTAACGCACTTCCAGGCCGATGGTGCCGGCGGCCTCGGTCGGCGTGCCGGGCAGGGTGGCCTGCAGGCGCTCGCGATAGGTTTCGACTTCGCCGAAGAAATCGTCGTGGTGCTTGTCGCCCCTGGGCATCTGCAGTGTGCCGGCATTGAAGGCCGGATCCGCCTTGACGCTGGTGCGGTGGCGATACAGGTAATAGCCCGGTGCGATCTTGAACTGCAGTTGCACCTGGCCACGTTCGGGGGCGGTCGCGGTCAGCGCGAACGCCTGGTCCACCGGCAGCAGGTCCTTCTCATCCAGAGCGAAGGCGGGCAACGAGAGCCACAACAGGGCGCACAGGGCGGCGCCACGCGCAAACAGAGTCTTCAATCAGTGTCCTCCCGGGTCTGTGCCCGGATCCAGTCCAGATACGCCGGCAGGCCGGCCCGGGTTTCGACCGCGATGCACTCCGGGAGTTCATACGGATGCAGTTCGACGATCCGGGCGATTGCGTCATCAACGCGGCTCGCGGTGGTCTTCACCAGCAGCTGCAGTTCGCTGTCGGTAGTCACCTCGCCCTGCCAGCGATAGGTCGACTGCGCGCCATCGAGGCGCGTCACGCACGCGGCCAGGCGCTCGCCGACCAGCGCGTGCGCGATGCGCTCGGCACTGGCCCGGTCCGGGCAGGTGGTCAACAGCAGCAGGACGGGATCGACGGTCGACATGACCGTCGAGTATAGGGCCGCCGCCGGGTCAGGACCCGGCGGCGGCAGTGGACCGCTGCGTTGCGCGGTCAGTTGGCCAATTGGCAGGTGGCCGGCTTGGCCGAAGTGAACAGGGCCGGGGTCGCCCACTCGGGGTGGTCGATGAACGGGTTGCGGTTGCCCTGGAAGCTGTAGACCACATCGTTGCGGGCACGCTCGGCATCATCCGGCGGATCGGACAGGTGCCAGTCGATCAGGGTCGACAGCAGGCCCATGTAGGCCGGCGAACTGCTGGTCTTGACGATCCTGCTGCGGTCGTCGGTCAGCTCCAGGTCCGGCTCGGACTGGCCGGTGGCTGCATCCTTGCCGCCCTCGTAGCGGATCGCCATGTACATCACCGCACGCGCCATGTCGCCCTTGCGCTTGCCCCACACCTCGAAGGTGCCGGTGTTGCCGTCCGGCGTGCGCACCCAGTTGGAGTTGCCCGGGTAGCCGCCGCTGCCGCCGCCCTGGCCGTTGTTGGCTTCGGTGGCGCGTTCGCCGCAGTTGGCGTCGCACTTGCCGAACGGCTTGTTGCCACGGTCGGCGTTCCACTGCGCGTCGGTCAGGTACAGCATGTGGGTGTCGGTATACGGTGCGTAAGGCAGGCCCTTGTCACCGGTGGTGCTGGCAAAGCCCAGCGAGTTCGGCCAGGTGTGCTCGCGGTTGTACTTCAGGCCACTGCCGCTGCCGGCGCGGTCGGTCACCTTGGCGTAGCTGCGGTTGCGGTACGCATCCAGGATCCTGCCGCTGTTGTTCGGAACCTCGTCGGCGATTTCCAGGATGGTCCACGTACTGGTGCCCGAGCCGCTGTACGGGTAGGCGGTGTGGCCCTTGATGGTGGCGTGCAGCGAGCAGCGAAGCTGGCTGGGGCTGCTGGTGTTGACCCTGGAGTAGTAACCGGCCGGCACGCCGGGGTTGCCCGGGTCCGGATTGCCGCCGGTGGTTGCCACGGTGAAGGCGATGCGGCTGTCGGCAGCCGGGTGTGCGCCCTGCAGGTCGGTGATGCGCGCGGCGCGGATGTCGAAGCGGCAGGCTTCACCGGCCACCAGCGCGGTGTTGGTGGACAGCTTCACATTGCGGCCGCTGGCCGGGTAGGTCAGCGGCACGCTGCCGGAGGTGCCGCAGCTCAGCGCGAACGCGCCGCTGGCCAGGTTCACCGTCTCGCTGAACACCACTTCCAGGTCGGCGGCGGCCGGGAAGGTGCTGCTGCCTTGCGCCGGGGTGGTGGTGGAGACCGACGGCGGCGTGTTCGGACCCGGGGTACCGCCACCGCTGAAGGTCTGGCCGTTGTTGCAGCTGCCAAACGTCTGCTTGGCCGATTCGGCCCAGGTGAAGTGGGCGTACTGGCTGCCGTTGCCGGTCAGCTGCAGCGAGGTGCCCGGCGCCGTGCTGTTGGTCTCGGCCACCGGAATGTTCTGGCTGGTCATGCCGGCGGCAGGGCCACCGGAGGCAGTGATGGCGCCCTCGTAGCTGAGGAACTGGACCACCTTGCCGCTGGCATCGACCAGGGCGATGCCGTCGTTCGGGCCGTTCTGGAGGCCGTTGGTCGGGTAGTTGACCACGGCGATGCTGGCGCTGCCGCAGCCAGCGGCGGTGCCGGCCGGGACCGGGTTGTTGGCGTAGACCGTGGCCGCCGAAGGATTGCTGCCGTTGTAGAGGTAGAGGCGGTAGCCGGACAGGTCCTCGCCCGCGGTAGCGACCACTTCGATGGCTTCGCCGACGTCACCGGCGGCGGTGCTGTCGTCGTAATGCAGTTCGTTGATGAAGACCTCGGCCTGGGCCGGCGCGGCGGCCAGCGCCAGCAGGCAGGCGGCGGCAAGCGGGGACAGCAATCGCATCGACTACTCCTTGTGATTGGGAATGCGCGGCCGAGCCTAAGGCCGATCCAGTGACACTTTGTCGTAAATGAACGTCAGATATCTGACAGTGGGACATCTATCACTAAATAGCACCCCTTGCCCCCTTGGCTTGCCGCACTGCATCCCTATACAGGCGTCCACGCAGGGAGGCAGGTTTCCCGGTCCCGAGAAAAATTTCGGGATCAGCCCTTGAAAGGCCTGTGGAGGTCTCCATCTCTCTCGTGCTCCCGACTTGTCGGGCTTTTTCACGCGCGTTGCTGGCACTCGCCTGGTACGACTGCTAACATCGCCGGACTTTTTTAGACCAATCAATAACTTAAGAGGTCTCTCATGAGCATCAAGCCGCTGCACGACCGCGTTGTGGTCAAGCCGATCGAAGCCGACGAAATCTCCGCCGGTGGCATCGTCATTCCGGATTCGGCCAAGGAAAAGTCCACCAAGGGTGAAGTCGTGGCCGTCGGCCCGGGCAAGCCGCTGGACAACGGCAGCGTGCGCGCTCCGTCGCTGAAGGTCGGCGACAAGGTCATCTACGGCCAGTACGCCGGCAGCTCGTACAAGAGCGAAGGCGTCGAGTACAAGGTCCTGCGCGAAGACGACGTGCTCGCCGTCATCGGCTGAGCCTCGGCGCGACCTGTTTTTCTGTAAGACATCCCCTTTCGTCGCCGGGCCCGGCCCGGTGCAAACATCGAGGTAATCGCAATGGCTGCCAAGGATATTCGTTTCGGTGAAGACGCCCGTTCGCGCATGGTGCGCGGCGTCAACGTTCTCGCCAATGCCGTCAAGGCCACCCTGGGCCCGAAGGGCCGCAACGTCGTTCTGGAAAAGAGCTTCGGCGCGCCGACCATCACCAAGGACGGCGTGTCCGTCGCCAAGGAAATCGAACTGGCTGACAAGTTCGAGAACATGGGCGCGCAGATGGTGAAGGAAGTTGCTTCGCGCACCAACGACGACGCCGGCGACGGCACCACCACCGCCACCGTGCTGGCCCAGGCCCTGATCCGCGAAGGCGCCAAGGCCGTTGCCGCCGGCATGAACCCGATGGACCTGAAGCGCGGTATCGACAAGGCCGTCGTGGCCGCCGTCTCCGAGCTGAAGAACATCTCCAAGCCGACCGCCGACGACAAGGCGATTGCCCAGGTCGGTACCATCTCGGCCAACTCGGACGAGTCGATCGGCCAGATCATCGCTGACGCGATGAAGGAAGTCGGCAAGGAAGGCGTCATCACCGTTGAAGAAGGCTCGGGCCTGGACAACGAGCTGGACGTGGTCAAGGGCATGCAGTTCGACCGCGGCTACCTGTCCCCGTACTTCATCAACAACCAGCAGTCGCAGACCGCTGACCTGGATGACCCGTACATCCTGCTGCACGACAAGAAGATCTCCAACGTCCGTGACCTGCTGCCGGTGCTGGAAGGCGTCGCCAAGGCCGGCAAGCCGCTGCTGATCGTTGCCGAAGAAGTCGAAGGCGAAGCGCTGGCCACCCTGGTGGTCAACACCATCCGTGGCATCGTCAAGGTCGTGGCCGTCAAGGCTCCGGGCTTCGGCGACCGTCGCAAGGCGATGCTGGAAGACATGGCCGTGCTGACCGGCGGCACCGTGATCTCCGAAGAAGTGGGCCTGTCGCTGGAAAAGGCCACCATCAAGGACCTGGGCCGCGCCAAGAAGGTGCAGGTCTCCAAGGAAAACACCACCATCATTGATGGCGTGGGTGACAAGGCTGCCGTCGACGCACGCGTCGGCCAGATCAAGACCCAGATCCAGGACACCTCCTCGGACTACGATCGCGAGAAGCTGCAGGAACGCGTGGCCAAGCTGGCCGGTGGCGTTGCCGTGATCAAGGTCGGCGCTTCGACCGAAATCGAAATGAAGGAAAAGAAGGATCGCGTCGACGACGCCCTGCACGCGACCCGTGCAGCCGTTGAAGAAGGCGTGGTCCCGGGCGGCGGCGTTGCCCTGGTCCGTGCGGTCACCGCGCTGGCCGGCCTGAAGGGTGCCAACGAAGACCAGAACCATGGCATCCAGATCGCCCTGCGCGCGATGGAAGCCCCGCTGCGCGAAATCGTTGCCAACGCCGGTGAAGAACCGTCGGTCATCATCAACAAGGTCAAGGAAGGCACCGGCAGCTTCGGCTACAACGCCGCCACCGGCGAGTTCGGCGACATGCTGCAGTTCGGCATCCTGGACCCGACCAAGGTGACCCGTTCGGCCCTGCAGAACGCGGCCTCGATCGCTGGCCTGATGATCACCACCGAAG
Source organism: Stenotrophomonas africana (assembly GCF_013004645.1). Taxonomy (GTDB): domain Bacteria; phylum Pseudomonadota; class Gammaproteobacteria; order Xanthomonadales; family Xanthomonadaceae; genus Stenotrophomonas; species Stenotrophomonas africana. The sequence goes on from NZ_JABEME010000005.1 coordinate 80,970, forward strand.
CCATGGTTGCCGAAGCTCCGAAGAAGGACGAGCCGGCCATGGGCGGCGCCGGTGGCATGGGCGGCATGGGTGGCATGGGCGGCATGGACTTCTAAGTCCCCGCTTTCACCCCGCAATGAAAAACCCCGCCGCACGGCGGGGTTTTTTTGTGGCCGGGTGGAATCGAAGTAGTAGATCCACGCCATGCGTGGATGCCGCTGCCAACCTGGTATCTACCTGTCACCCTCGCGCCGCTGCCGATATGCGGCCTCGGCAATCGCATCGCTTTCCTGGCGGCTCATCCTGCGTCCGGCAGGGCATGTGCGCCTGCTTCCTGCGGCGTCATCAGTGCTGCATGCAGCCAGGCCATGAACGCAGGTATCGCAGCGTTGGATTCGCCGTCCGCGCGCGTCACCGCGTAGTAGGCGAAAGCCTGTGGCCAGGGCTGGTCGATCACCACCTGCAGCCGGCCATTGGCCAACTCTTCGGCCGCGTGGATGTCGCGTACCAGGGCGATGCCTTGCCCGGCCACCGCCGCGCGGATCAGCAACAGGTCGTCATCGAAGGCAGGGCCACGCTCCAGTCGCTCATCAACGGGCAGATCCAGTGCCTGGAACCACAGCCGCCAGTCGCTGCGGTCGGCGTCCTGCAACAGGGGCAGCTGCAGGCAATCCTGTACCGAGCTGACCGTCGGTGCGCCGGCCAACAATGCTGGACTGGCCACCGGCAGCAGCACCGGTGCCATCAGGTGCTCAGCGTGCAGCCCCGGGTAGCGGCCGAGGCCGTGGCGGATGGCGATGTCCACCCCCTCGCGGCGCAGGTCGACCAGCGCCGCGCTCGAGTCCAGCTGCACGTCCACCTGCGGATGCAACGCACTGAACGCGCCCAATCGCGGCGCCAGCCACTGTGCGGCGAAGCTCGGTGCGGCGCTGATGCGCAGCGTGCGTCGCGTTTCCCAGCGCTCCAGGGTCTGCAGGCTGTGCGAGATCTGCTCGAAGGCGTGCAGCAGCTCCGGGTAAACGCGAGCGCCTGCGGCGCTGAGCACCACGCCATGCCGGGTGCGGTCGAACAGGCTCACGCCCAACCGCTCCTGCAGCTGGCGCAGTTGCTGGCTGATGGCGCCGGGCGTGACCCCCATCACCTCGGCGGCAGCGGTCAGGCTGCCATGGCGGCCGGTTTCAACGAAGGCCCGCAGGCCCAGCAGCGGCAGCACCGCACCCATGTCCATTCTCCTGTAGCCGCGTCGGCACCCGCCGCGCTGAGACAGCATATCGAGCGTGCTGCAGGCTGTCGCGCGCCTGCCGCTCATGTTGAGCTGCGCTCAACTTCCCATGCAGGAGACATCGTTTCCTTCCCGCACCAGCGCTTCCTAGACTGGTTGCACGGCTGCTGCAGCGCCCGTTTCCGCATTGCCCGGCCAGTTTCGTTGAAGACCGGTGCGTGCCGTCGCTCCCTGCCGTCCAGGAACCCCATGAACGAGCCTTCGCTGCACCTGTATTCCGACAGTTCTCCCAATGGCTTCAAGGCCACCATTGCACTGGAAGAGCTGGGTCTTCCCTATCGCCTGCACCACGTGCGCATCGTGGATGGCGAACATCGCCATCCCGATTTCCTGCAGCTCAATCCGCATGGGCGCATTCCCGTGCTGGAGGATCGCGCGCGCGGCATCGTTGTCTTCGAATCGGCGGCGATCCTGATGTACCTGGCCGAACAAGGCAATGCGTTGCTGCCTTCCGAACCGGCTGCACGCTGGGAGACACTGACCTGGCTGATGTTCCATGCCGCCAGCGTCGGCCCGATTCTCGGCCAGCGCGTGCATTTCGAGCATTTCGCGCAAGCACCGGACGCTACGGCGATCGAACGCTACCGCCGCCTGAGCGACAACCTGTTCGCCGTACTCGACAAGCGCCTGCAGGGACGTGAGTGGTTGGCTGGCGATCACTACTCGATCGCCGATATCGCCCACTTCGGCTGGCTGCATATCGCCCGCATCATCGGCATCGATTTCTCGCGGCATCGCCATCTGGATGCGTGGTACGCGCGGGTTGCCGCACGCCCTGCGGTGCAGCGCGGCGTGCAGCTGCCCGAACCGGCGACCGGTCCGTAAGGAGGCCATGCAGATGAATGATTCCATTGCGATGCCGGGCGCGTCGGCGCCCGCCTTTGCCACGCATCCCGGCTACCAGCGCATGTTCCGGGCCGATGCACTGACGCTGGGCATCTACCTGCCGTTGCGTTTCTACCAGGGCGACATGCGCGTGCTGCAGGGTCAGGCGCGGTGGGTGGAGCAGATCGATCGCCACGGCTTTGCCGCGGTATGGGTGCGCGACGTGCCGCTGTTCGATCCGATGTTCGGTGATGCTGGCCAGTTGTTCGACCCGTTCACCTACCTTGCATGGCTGGCGGCGCGCACGCAACGCGTGGCCCTGGCCAGCGGCAGCGTGGTACTGCCCCTGCGCCACCCGATCGATCTGGCCAAGGCGGCGGCATCGATCGATCAGCTGTCCGGTGGGCGACTGGTGATGGGTGTGGCGTCCGGTGATCGACCGCTGGAGTTCCCGGCCTATGGACTGGAGCACGCGGCACGTGGAGAGCGTTTCGCCACCGCAATGAACGAGATGCGCCGTTGGTTGCAGCCGGGCACGGATGGGCGGATGACGCATGCCGGGGCCGAGCAGGGCGTGCAGTTGCTGCCGCCCACGGTCAGTGGCCGTGTTCCGCTGATCGTCACCGGCGGTGCGCGCCAGCCGCTGGAATGGATCGGCCGGCATGCCGATGGCTGGCTGACCTATCCCGAGGCCACCCACGACGCCGCCGGCCCGCAGCGGCTGGCCGCGAAGATCCGTGCCTGGCGCGCGCTGATCCCGGAAGCAGGCTTCCGTCCGCACATGACCAACGAATGGATCGACCTGATGGATGACCCGGATCATCCCCGCACGCCGCTGCAAGGGGGCTATACCCTGCGCACCGGCCGCAAGGGCCTGATCGAGCTGCTGCAGGCCTGGCAACACGCCGGCGTGAATCACGCGGCACTGGGTATCCAGTTCGCCGAACGTCCTGCCGGCGACGTGCTGCAGGAGCTGGCCGAAGAGGTGCTGCCGTTGTTCCCGTCACATCCGGGGCCGGCGCCGCAGGTGATGGACTGGTAGCGCAAGGGCAGGCGGCGGCAGATGCTCAACTGACTGGCCGGCGCAGGCAGATCCGGGCCGCGCCGGCACCGATGTCCACCTGGCCGCCGCGCATTGCATCCGCACCAAGGATCAGCGCCGGCCGACCCTCCAGGCCGATCGCCTTGAACACTGGCAGTTCGCTGATGCGGACCTCCATCGACGGGTGCTGCCAGCCGCCGCCGGTCATGCCGGGCAGGGTGTACAGCCAGGTTGCCTGCTTTCCGCCGCCCAGGCCCTCGGTGCCCTTTTCACGCACCCGCACCCGCGCGTCGCTGCCGTCGGTGCGCAGCCCCAGTGCGCGGGCTGCTTCGGCGTTGAGGACGGTCTGCGCGGCACCGGTATCGACCACGGCGATGGCGTCCACCGCGGGCGCGCCCAGTGCAAGCGTGATGAAGCCGAACTGGCGCAGGCCGTCAGTGCGGCCGGGCAGCGCATTGGGCTGGCAACCCGGTCCTTCCAGGTTCAATCCGCCGGGTGTCCACAGCGACAGTTGATTGCGGCCGAAGTCCCAACGGGTGTCCCAGCGTCCGGTCAGATCGTTGCCGATCAAGCCGTCAATGGCCGGATCATCCTCCTTCGGCAACGACGACAGATCGACCTTCATGGCTTGGGCCTGCAGCTGCCAACTGCCCAGCTGCCAGGACGTGCTGCGTATGCGCTGCAGCCGCGCGGACGCTGCACTGGCCCCTTGGGCCTGTGATACCTCTGCATCCGCATCCTCCAGACCATAGCGTCGCACGACGCGGTCATCGACCAGAGTGGCGCCTGCCGCGCTGTCGACCACGAAGCGCAGCGGTTCGGCACGCCCGTCCAGCGACACGGCCACGGCCGGATGACCGCCCTGCATCCACATCGGCAGGATGTGTTCGGGGGGATCGGACGCCAGCGCAGGCAGCGGGGCAGCAAGCAGGAAGAATGGGATGAGGCGCAAGGGAAGTCTCCGCAGTGATCATGGGTGACCATTGGCGCGCAGCGGCGTATCGCGGGAATATCGGCGTTGATACCGTCCTGATACAGACCTGCCTGATACTGCCCGCATGACGACTCCCGCCCGTGTCCTCGTTGTCGATGACGACGCCAGCATCCGTGATGCCATCGCCGATTGCCTGCTGCTGCACGGCTACCACGTGCGAGTGGCTGCCGACGCAGCGGCGCTGGATGTGCTGCTGCAGATCGAACGTCCGGACCTGATCGTGCTCGACTGGATGATGCCCGGTGAGGATGGCCTGTCGGTATGCCGCCGGTTGCAGGCGCGCGCCATCCCGATCCTGATGCTGTCGGCGATGGGCAGCGCACCGGACAGGGTGATCGGCCTGGAGATGGGCGCGGACGACTATCTGGCCAAACCGTTCGACCCGCGCGAGCTGCTGGCGCGGGTACGTGCGCTGCTGCGCCGGCAGGACAAGCTGCGCGCGCAGGTCGCCAGTGAACTGCGCTTTTCTGGTTGGCGGTTGCTGCCGGAACAACGTCGCCTGCTGGCGCCGGATGGGAACGAGCTGGTGCTCAGCCGTGGTGAATTCAGTCTGTTGCTGGCGCTGGCCGAACGCCCCGGGCGGGTGCTGGGGCGCGAGCAGCTGCTGCAGCTGAGCCGTGGCGAGCCCAGTGACAGCGTCGACCGCGCGGTCGACCTGGCGATCAGCCGCCTGCGCCGCAAGCTCGGGCAGGCTTCACCCGGTGCGGAATCGCTGGTGCAGACATCGCGTGGCGAAGGCTATCGCTTCGACGCCGAGGTACAGCTGCTGTGAGCAGCCGGTGGCCGACCGCGCGTTGGATCACGATGCTGGCCCTGGCCAGCCTGCTGCTGGCGACACTGGTCAGCGTGGCCGTGGTTGGCTGGATGCCTCGGCCCGCGCCGCCACCGATGCAGTTGGACCAGGCCGTGCAGGTGCTGCGAGGGGAACAGGCCGCGGCACCACTGGGCCTGCATCTGGCGACGCAGGATGCGCCACCACAGGGCAGTGCCAGTGACTGGCTCACCCAGTTGGCGGCGCTGCAGATGGGTTTGCCGGTGGAGGATGTTCGGCTGGTATGGAGCGGACAGGGCAAGGCGCCTGATGTGCAGGTCATCGAAGGCGGCGCGCTGCTCGACGCCACGGCGCGGGCCGGGGTACTGAAGGCGCAGGCTGCCGTGCTGACCGCGATGCAATGGCCGCCATTTGAACTGGGCGTGCGCCAGGCCGATGGCCGATGGCAGGTGGTCGGCAGCGATCACAGTGATCTGGCAGCTTGGCGGCGACAGGTGATACTGGCGCTGCTGGGCGGTGCCGTGTTGTTGGCGCCGCTGGCGGCGTGGGCATCGATCCGGCTGGGGCGTCCACTACGACGCTTGGCCGATGCCAGTGCACGTGTGGACCTGCAGGCCGAAACGCCCCTGCCGGATGATGGCCCTCGCGAGGTACAGATGCTGGCCGCCGCGATCGGCACCGGTCGAGAGCGCCTGCGTGCGCAGGCACAGGACATGACCCATATGCTGGCTGCAGTGGCGCATGACCTGCGCACGCCATTGACCGGCCTGCGACTGCGCGCCGAATTCGCGCCCACACCACAGGCGGCGCGGATGGTGGCGGACATCGAGCGCATGGACACGATGATCGAGCAGGTGCTCGACTACGCACGCGGTGAACTGCAGCCGTTGCAGATGCGCCCGCTAGATCTGGCCGCGCTGCTGGAGGAGTGCGTGCAGGCAGCGTTGCTGCGCGGTGTAGAGATCTCCAACCAGGGGCCGGACAGTCTGCCCTGGCACGGCGACGCGCTGCTGCTTCGGCGTGCGTTCGATAACCTTATCGACAACGCCGATCGCTATGCCGGGGCGGTGGAGCTGCGGGTTGCCGTGGTTGAGCGAGGGGTCCAGCTGGAGGTGATGGATCGCGGCCCAGGTATCGCCGAGGGCGACCGAGTACGCCTGCTGCAGCCCTTCCAGCGCAGCGAGAGCTCGCGCAGCCGCGCCACGGGTGGGACCGGGCTGGGCTTGGCGGTCGCCGCCAACGTGGCGCGGCGGCATGCGGGCGAACTGCAGCTTCTGCACCGGGAGGGTGGTGGACTGATCGCGCGTCTGCTGCTGGGAAGGCTCCCCTGATATCGGCTGTGGTTTACAGGTTGCGGCTATTTTTGCGTATGATTAGGCGCCTAACAATATCGCGTGCCTGAGATGATCGAAGCCAAGCACCATGCCCTGATGGATGAGGCACAGCGACGCGGCCATGCCAGCACCGCGCAGCTGCGCCTGTGCTTCCAGCTGCTCTCGTTGTCCTCGTCGATCGATCGCGACTGCGCTACCCGGCTGGCACCGCACGGGCTCAGCGAGGGTCGCTTCATCGTGCTGTTCCTGCTGCATGGGGCCGGCGGCACCTTGCCGCCCCACGTGCTGGCCGAGCGCGCAGGCGTGACCCGCGCCACCATCAGTGGCCTGCTCGATGGCCTGCAGCGTGAAGGACTGCTGCAGCGTCGCAGCGATGCCGAAGATGGCCGTCGCCTGCAGATCGTATTGACCGCACCGGGAATACGCTTGGCCGAGACCTTGTTCGACCAGCACACGCAGTGGATCGGTGGCCTGTTCAATGGTCTGGATACCGATGAACAGCAGCAGCTTTCGCGGCTGCTGCACAAGGTCTGGCAGCACACCGATGCCGGACGAGAGCCTGCAGCATGAGCCCGGCGATTGCGGCGGAACGGCTGCATGCCCTCAACGCTGGCTGCGTTCCCGCCACCCATCTGGCCGAATGCCTGGCAGTGGACTTCGCCGCGCTGCTGAAGGTGGTGGCGCCTGTGCTTGCACCCGAAGCGCTGCAACGCATGCAGGATGCATCAGGCGAGGGCATCACGCTGCGCATGGCCCTGGCTGCGCAACTGCTGCGTGAGGCGGGGCAGGGCGTGCCTGCGCTCTGGCAGCATCACCGCGCCGATACCGTGCGCGGTTGGGCCTGCTACCTGATCGGCAGCGATGCCCGCGCAACGTTGGCAGAGAAGCTGCAGCAGATGCGCACGCTGGCCGATGATCCACACTTCGGTGTGCGCGAATGGGCGTGGCTGGCGCTACGCACGGACATCGTTGCCGCGCCGGTGCAGGCGCTTGAGTACCTGCAACCGTGGACACAGGAAACATCGCCGTACCTGCGCCGCTTCGCCTGCGAAGCGCTGCGTCCGCGCGGTGTCTGGGCCACGCATATCGCGCTGTTCAAGCGGCACCCGGAACATGCATTGCCGCTGCTGGAAGCACTGGCTGACGACCCGGAACGCTATGTGCAGGATTCCGTCGGCAACTGGCTCAATGATGCCGGCAAGACCCAGCCGCAGTGGCTGCGCCAGCTGTGCACGCGTTGGCAGCACGAGCGCCATAGCGACGCCAATGCCTACATCCGCAAACGCGCATTGCGCTCGCTCCGGTAGTGCCGGCCGCTGGCTGGCAACTCCGTAATCTCGTCAACCTCAAGGAAGAACCACCATGTTGCACACCTTCATCGAGCTCTACACCGCCACCCCTGCCTGGACCGCGCTCCCGCCCGAGCAGCGGAATGCCTTCTTCGCCCGTATCGCTGCCGGCATGCAGCAGTTCGATCCAGCCCGCATCACACCGCTGGCGATGGGCCGCATTGCCACGGGCGTACAGCGCGGCACCGATGAGCAGTTCTATGCGGTCTGGCGCTGTGCAAGCCGCGCGGACGCCGATGCGCTGGTGGCCGGCATTGCCGCCACCGGTTGGCATCAGTACTTCACCACCACCAACGCCTTGGGCGCGGACGAGGGGATGGTCCAGCACCTGGCCGATCTGGCCGCCTTGTAGCGGCACCCCGGACGCGCATGGCACATGCGCCTGCCACCCAGACGCGGTAAACAGGACATTGCCCATGTCCATCCGCAGGGAAGTCGATCATGCAGAGCACGCTCCAGGTCACGCTGTTCGGCCCGCTTGGCGACAGCCCGGCGTTGCAGTTGCCGGGGCTGGAGGGGCCGTCGGTGGCCATCCAGGAATCGGCCCTGCGGCGGTTGGTTTCCGACCTCTACACCGCGCGTTCCCTGCTCAACCCCGAGCAGCTGGACGAGGCCCGGCAGGAACTGGATCGCGTGCTGGAACGCTGGGCCGACATCCACGAGGGCCTGCTGCTGGACGTGGAAGTGCATGGCAAATGAGCGACGTTGCGTGGTTGCCGCCGTGTAGGCCGGGCGGGCGCGTATCCCGCTGAACCGCGTCCCCAGTTGCGGATGAAACATTTTGCACTGCGCAAAAGCTGTGCTATCAATAGATCCCATGAACGCAGCCCCCACCAGCTTTTACTGGTATTACTTTCCGAAGCCACTGGCGGAGGAAGGACTGCGCTCACCCTGAAGAAAGCTTCAGACGCATTCCCGAAAGCCGCCAGCGAACCTGGCGGCTTTTTTCATGCCGCCACGCTGGGGACCCCCAACGTTCCGGAGATCTCCCGCAATGCCCCCGCACACCGACGACCTGCGTATCCGCACCATCGAACCGCTGACACCGCCTGCCCAGCTGCTGGCGATGCTGCCCTGTGACGATGAAGCCTCCGACACCGTCAGCGCCTCGCGCGCGGCCCTGCACCAGATCCTGCACGGCCGCGACGACCGCCTGGCGGTGGTGGTCGGCCCGTGCTCGATCCATGACCCGAAGGCCGCCATCGAGTACGCCCAGCGCCTGAAGCCGCTGCGCGACGCGCTGGCCGGCGAACTGGAAATCGTCATGCGCGTGTACTTCGAGAAGCCGCGCACCACGGTGGGCTGGAAGGGCCTGATCAACGACCCGGACCTGGATGGCAGCTTCAGGATCGACAAGGGCCTGCGCATTGCCCGTGGCCTGCTGCGCGACATCAACAAGCTCGGCCTGCCGGCCGGTGTCGAGTTCCTCGACGTGATCTCGCCGCAGTACATCGCCGATCTGGTGGCCTGGGGCGCCATTGGTGCGCGCACCACCGAAAGCCAGGTGCACCGCGAACTGGCCTCGGGGCTGTCGTGCCCGGTCGGCTTCAAGAACGGCACCGATGGCAACGTGAAGATCGCCGCTGACGCGGTGGGTGCGGCGTCCAATCCGCATCACTTCCTGTCGGTCACCAAGCAGGGTGGCACCGCCATCGTGTCGACCACCGGCAACCCGGACTGCCACGTGATCCTGCGCGGCGGCAAGCAGCCGAACTACGACGCGACCAGTGTCGCCGAGGCCTGCCAGGTGCTGGCCAAGGCCAAGCTGCCGACGCGCCTGATGATCGACGCCAGCCATGCCAACAGCCTGAAGAACCCGGAGAACCAGCCGAAGGTGATCGAGGACATCGCCGTTCAGCTGGAAGACGGCGAACAGCGCATCGTTGGCGTGATGATCGAGAGCCATCTGGTCGGTGGCCGCCAGGAACTGGTGGAAGGCCAGCCGCTGGTCTACGGGCAGAGCATCACCGATGGCTGCATCGACTGGGACACCACCGTGACGGTGCTGGAGCGACTGGCCGCGGCCGTGCGCGCCCGTCGCGACGTAAAGGTGTCCGAAGCCGCTTGAGTGCGGCATGTGTGTGGATGGCGGCCAGCGCCTGCGGGGGTGCGGCCGCGATCAGGGTCGGTCGGAGTTGGAGACCGGCCCATCTGCACCGGCGATGCGCCTGGCGCTGCGCATGAGCGACAGCGCCAGGTACATCGCCGGGGTGGTGTGAGACGTAGATCCACGCCATGCGTGGATATCAGCGAGCCACACGGCAGGATTTCGGAAGAGTTGTATGGAGTCCTCCTGCAATTTCGGCCGAAGATGGGGTTCCTCGCCTGACTGGACCCCGCCGATGCGTGTTTTCCCGGATGACAACTTTCTGGATTCAGCTTGTCGGTCGATTTCCGGTAAAGCTGCCAAGGCGCTCGTGAGCTTGAAAGGCGGACGAATCGCAGAAGATGCCGTATCTGTCATCGAAGACTGGTTTGAGCCGTCCCTCAAGAAGGCGCGCCTGCTGGCGGATCTTGATGAGAGAATCAGGATCCACAGCGGCGAAGGGGACCAGGGGCTGCTACGGCCTGCGCTGAAGGTCCGGGCGGTGATCGCGGCATCCCCCGAGCCCGCGCCCGATGACTACGAGCCTTCATTCAAAGTAGTGCCTGCGACGACGCTAGGTGGCGACTGGCAATCCGACTGCGAGACCGACTGCGTGATTGTCGATGGTGACCTGATCGTAGACGGCACGCTGATACTGAACGACTTGAGCGAGACGCTCTGCGTGATCGTACTGGGGAGCCTCAGGGCCCGGAATCTCGACTGTGGTGGTTGGGTGTTCGTGCGTGATGAGCTGGAATGCGATCATCTGTACGCGTGCTCACTCAATGATGGGATTCTGTCCGTAGGTGGCAACATCACTGTTCAGACCTTCCTCGAGACCGGCACCTACACACAAGTGGCGGGGCACCTGACCGCTAGCTACCTCGGCAGCATCCACAACTCCATTGACGTGGAGGGCAAAGTGAACTGTCCAGGCTTCGAAAGACGGTCTGATAGCGACTACTTGTGCGAATGGATCGATCCTGTGTTGCTGGAAGCCGACGATTCCGACGGCGATTGGGGATGTGGACGCCAACGGTATCCGTCGGCTGACTATCCAGAGCGGATACGCGCGGGGGGCAGCCCCATGAAGTTCGTGCTCTAGATCTACGCCATGCGTGGATACCGCTCTTCTGTAGCGCCGGGCCATGCCCGGCGAACACGCCATCGTTCAATGCACTTCGTCGTGATAGACGAACTTCGGCATTTCCCAGCGGTAGTGGATCGCCAGCAGGCGCAGCGCGAAGCCGCCGCCCAGGCAGCACAGGATCGCGGTGGCGTCGGCCACGCCCCAGTGCAGCAGCAACAGGTACGCCGCGCCGGTCAGCAGCGCGATGATCGCGTAGAGCTCCTTCTGGAAGATCAGCGGCACCTCGTTGCAGAGGATGTCGCGCAGCACGCCGCCGAACGCGCCGGTCAGCATGCCGGCGATCAGCACGATCGGCATTGCATGGCCGGCCTCGCGCGCGATCGAGCAGCCGATCAGGGTGAAGGCGATCAGGCCCAGCCCGTCGAGCACCAGAAAGGTGCGGCGGAAGTGGTGCATCCAGCGTGCGACCCAGGTGGCGATCAGTGCCGCACACACGGTGAAGCCGAGGTACTCGGGATGTTTGACCCAGCCCAGCGGATAGTGGCCAAGCAGGATGTCGCGCAGTGAACCACCACCGAGGGCGGTGACGCAGGCGATCATGACCACGCCGAACAGGTCCATGCGGCGGCGGCCGGCAGAAAGTGCGCCGGTCATGGCTTCGGCGGAAATGGCGATCAGGTAGATGACGGACAGCAGCATGGGACAGGCTCCGGGCGCGGTGGGGCCGGCCATGCGCGCATACCGCCATTGCCTGCGCAATGACGGGATGACGATGACCGGTGCCGCTCCCGCTGTCCTTTTGCCTGAGAGTTCAGCGGCATGGGCCGCGTGCCCCTTCGGCGGATGGTCCCGGGCGTGCCCGTTGACCTCTCTCCAGCTCGGCGAGTCGAATGCATGGTTGGTGGGATTCCAGCCCACCGGCCTGAGCGATCATGGGAGCCTGCGCCTTCGGCGGGCGCCAGCGCGGCGCCTCTCTCCTGCATTCGGGCGCCAGTATATCCGCTGCAGTGCAGCACGGCATAATCCGGGCATGGCCCCGTCCCTCCGCCCGTGGTTCCTGTACCTGCTCGAATGCCGCGACGGCAGCTTTTACGCCGGCATCAGCACTGATGTGGAGGCGCGTTTTGCCGCCCACCAAGCGGGCAAGGGCGCGCGCTACACCCGGGCAAGGCCGCCGCTGCGCGTGCTGGCCGTGCGCGAGTACCCGGACCGGGCCGCCGCCTCGCGGGCCGAATGGCAGCTCAAGCAGCAGCCGCGCGAACGCAAGCTGGCCTGGCTGCAGGCGTCGGATCCTGCGCTTCTGTAGAGCCGAGCCCACGCTCGGCTGTTGTTGCTGCTGCCTGATGGTGAAGCCGAGCATGGGCTCGGCTCTACAGTAGGTCCACGCCACGCGTGGATGGGCGCTTCCAGCCATGCCATGATCGCCCCGCGGCCCTCAGCGCTGGAGACCCGGATGTCCACGATCGCCCTGCTGTTCGCTCTCTCCGCAGCAACGAGCCCCGCCGCCGACCCGGCCACCCTCGCGGCCATCGAAGCCACCTGCCACGACTACATCGATGGCCAGCTGGAGGCCGATCCGCAGCGCGTCGCCCGCTCTCTGCACCCGGACCTGGCCAAGCGCGCGGTCCTCGGCGATACGCCCGACGAACGCCTGGGCCTGCGCCGCATGTCGAAGGAAGAACTGGTCTCGCTGACGAAGCAGGGCGCGCTGAAAACTCCGAAGGATCAGTGGGACCGCCGCTGTACGGTGCTGGACGTGACCGGCAACGCTGCCTCGGTACGGCTGGAAACCCCGTGGTTCGTCGACTACTTCCACATGGGGCAATTCGACCAGCGCTGGGTCATCGTCAACGCGCTGTGGTACCCGAAACCGAAGGCGCCGTAGAGCCAAGCCCATGCTCGGCTTCTGCCAATCCGCGCGAAGTGCAGCCGGGCATGGCTCGGCTCCACAGGAACATGCGTGCAGCCCTACCGCCTCGGCCGACGGTCTTCCTGGTCATCACCGAAGATGATGCGCGCGCTGCGCTGGTAGCTCCAGTACGCCACGGCCCAGTTCAGCAGCACCACGATGCGGTTGCGGAAACCGATCAGGAAGAACACGTGCGCGGCCAGCCAGAACCACCAGGCCAGCACGCCCGAAAGCTGCAGCCGGCCCAAGTGCACGATCGCGGCCATGCGGCCGATGGTGGCCAGGTTGCCGAAGTCGGCGTACTTGAACGGACCGGGCTCGGTCTTGCCGTGCAGGCGCGCGCGGATCACCTCGGCCACATACTTGCCCATCTGCTTGGCGGCAGGGGCAACGCCAGGCACCGGCTTGCCGTTGGCCTGGTTCAGCGCGGCCAGATCGCCGGCCACGAACAGTTCCGGGTGGCCAGGCAGGGTGAGGTCGGGTTGCACCTGCACGCGGCCGGCGCGGTCCAGCGGCACGTCCAGCGTGCGCGCCAGCGGTGAAGCGGCCACACCGGCGGCCCACACCACCGTGCGTGCCGGCACGAACTGATCGCCGAGCCTGAAGCCCTGGCTGTCGATGTCGCTCACCGGGGTGCCGGTCAGCACTTCCACGCCCAGTTTTTCCAGTTGCCGGCGCGCCTTCAACGAAAGCACTTCCGGGAACGAAGACAGTACGCGTGGCCCGGCCTCGACCAGCCGCACTTTCGCACTGGCCGGATCAATGTGGCGGAACTCATTGCGCAGCGTATGGCGCGCGATCTCGGCCAGGGTGCCCGCCAGTTCGACGCCGGTAGGTCCACCGCCCACCACGGCGAAGCTCAGCCATGCGGCCTTCTTCTCAGGGTCCGGTTCCGCCTCGGCGCGTTCGAACGCCAGCAGCAGCTTGCGGCGCAGCGCGATGGCATCGTCCAGTGTCTTCAGGCCAGGCGCATCCTCGGCCCATTGGTCGTTGCCGAAATAGGCGTGGGTGGCGCCGGTGGCCAGCAGCAGGCTGTCGTAGTCCAGCGTACTGCCATCGGCCATGCGGATCTGCCGGGCCTGCTTGTCAATGGTCACCACTTCGCCGAGGCGGACTTCCACATTGCGCTGGTGGCCGAGGATGTGGCGCAGCGGTGCGGCGATATCCGGAGCGGACAGACCGGCGGTGGCCACCTGGTACAGCAGCGGCTGGAACAGGTGATGGTTGCGGCGGTCGACCAGGGTGATGCGTATGCGCTCGCGGGCCAGGGCACGGGTGGCCCAGAGGCCGGCAAAACCGCCGCCGACAACAACCAGGTGGGGAACGCGCTCGCGACTCATCGACTCACTCCAGTGGGGGCATTGGGGGAAGCGCCTGGCATCTTCGCATGATGGCCCCCTGTCACGTCAGCGCCCGTGTGGATCGGCGATACTCGGGTTCAGGCAACGGCCCGTGAGGAGCCCATGAGCGAACCGGAAAAGCGCATCGCCCTGTTGATCGACGCCGACAATGCGCCCGCATCGAAGATCGACGAGGTCCTGGCCGAAGTCGCCCGCTACGGCGTGGCGAACGTGCGCCGCGCCTATGGCAACTGGAAGAGCCCGCGGTTGAAGGGCTGGGAGGCGGTTCTGCACGAATATGCGATCCGCCCGATCCAGCAGTTCGCCTACAGCAAGGGCAAGAATGCCTCGGACATGGCGATGGTGATCGACGCCATGGACCTGCTGTACGCGCGCAACCTCGATGGCTTCGCCATCGTGTCCAGCGATGCCGATTTCACCCCGATGGTGATGCGCCTGCTGACCGATGGTGTGAAGGTGTATGGCTTCGGCGAGAAGAAAACCCCGGAGCCGTTCGTCAACGCGTGCTCGAAGTTCACCTACCTGGAAGCGCTGGGCCAGACCCATGCCAGCGTGCCGGATACCGAACAGGCTTCCAGCGAACAGGCATCGAACGAGCCTGTGGCCAACGACGATGCCCGGCCACGCAAGAGCGGTGCGGAAATGCGCAGCGATACCCGGCTGGTGAAGATGCTGCGCCGCGCGGTGTCCTCGGCCGAGGGCGAGGATGGCTGGTCGCATCTTGGGCCCGTGGGTAGCCAGATCGGCAACCAGGCGTCGTTCGATCCGCGCAACTACGGTTACGGCAAGCTCAGTGACCTGCTGGCCGCGATCGGTCTGTTCGAGCTGAAGAAGGACGGCAAGTCATCCTACGTGCGCGCGCTGCCGAAAAAGAACCGGTAGTGCCGGCCGCTGACCGGCAATGCCCGGATGCCAGATCCGGCATGCGGCACGTACACACCCCACCCGATCAGGCGTATCGTTGCCGCTCGCATTGCCAGCAAGGAAAAAACCCGCATGTTGAAGATCTGGGGCCGCCGCAATTCCAGTAACGTCCGCAAGGTGCTGTGGTGCGCCGAGGAAATTGGCCTGCCGTATGAATCCATCGAGGTTGGTGGCAGCCATGGCGGCACGCAGACGCCGGAGTACCTGGCGATGAACCCCAACAGCCTGGTGCCGGTGATCGAAGACCACGGCCTGCCGCTGTGGGAGTCGAATGCCATCGTGCGTTACCTGAGCGCACGCTACGCGCTGGGCACGCTGTACGCCGAAGACCCGATGGAACGTGCCCAGGCCGAGAAGTGGATGGACTGGAGTACCTCGCGGATGGCGCCGCTGTACACCGACCTGATCTGGGGCATCATGCGCACCGCCCCGGCCGACCGTGACGAAGCGCGGATCAATGCCGCCATCGTGCGCGCCGGCGACTACCTGGCGATGGCCGATGCCACGCTGGCCAGGCAGCCGTGGCTGTCGGGCGAGACATTCGCGATGGGTGACATTCCGCTGGGCTCGCTGGTCTATGCCTGGTTCGAACTGCCGATCCAGCGCCCGGAACTGCCGCACCTGGCCGACTGGTACGCGCGCCTGCGCGAGCGGCCGGCCTACCAGCGCGGCGTGATGTCGCCGCTGACGTAAGCGGCAGGGCCGTTGGTAGAGTCGAGCTTGCTCGACTGCTTCTGCATGAGGCAGTCGAGCAAGCTCGACTCTACGCAGCACCGACCGGATCAATACAGGTCCGTCGGATCCACATCCAGCGACCAGCGCACCTTGCGTGCTTCCGGCAGCGCGTACAGCTGCGGTACCAACTGCGAAAGCACCCCATGCAACGGCGGCCGCTGCAACGCCGACAGGAGCAGCTGGGTGCGCTGGTAGCCGGCACGCCGCGGCATCGGCGCCGGCATCGGCCCATAGGCCTCGACTACATTCTGTTCCCCCAGCAGTTGCCGCGCCGCCAGCAGGAACGCATTGGCATGCTCCACCTGCTGTGCCTCGGCGCGCATCAGCGCCAGATGCGCGAAGGGCGGGAATCCTGCGGCCTGGCGCTGGTTCAACTCGGCCTGCGCGAACGGATGGTAGCCACCGCTCACCAGGGTTTCCAGCAGCGGGTGCCCGGGATGATGGGTCTGCAGCCAGACCTCACCAGGATCACGTGCACGTCCCGCGCGTCCTGCGACCTGGATCAGCTGCTGCGCCAGTTTTTCGCTGGCGCGGAAGTCGGCCGAGAACAGGCCCTCATCGATGCCAACCACCACCACCAGGGTCAGCTTGGGCAGGTCGTGGCCTTTGGCCAGGATCTGCGTGCCGACCAGGATGCCGGGCTGGTCGCCCAGTTTCGCCAGCTGCTGTTCCAGCGCGTCACGTCGCGACGTGGTGCCGCGATCGATGCGCACCACCGGGAAATCTGCGAAGGCACTGACCAGATGTTCTTCCAGTCGTTCGGTGCCGATACCCTGCGGCTGCAGCGCAAGGCTGCCACAGGCCGGGCAGGCCAACGGTGCCGGTTGCCGCGCGCCGCAGTGATGGCACTGCAGGCGACGGCCGCCGCCATGCACGGTCATCGGTGCATCGCAGCGGTTGCACGGTGCGGTCCAGCCACAGTCGTGGCACAGCAGCACTGGCGCGTAACCGCGGCGGTTCTTGAACACCAGCACCTGCTGGCCACGCTGCAGGTGTTCGCCGATACCGGCCAGCACGTCAGCCGAAAGGCCATCGTGCAGCGGCCGCTTGCGCACATCGAGGATGCGCACGCGTGGCGGCCGTGCATCACCGGCACGCTGCTTCAGGCGCAGGTGGGTGTAGCGTCCGGCATAGGCGTTGTGCAGCGTCTCCAGTGAAGGCGTAGCGCTGCCCAGCAGCACCGGGATGCCGAGTGCCTTGGCGCGCACCAGAGCGAAATCGCGCGCGTGATAGCGGATGCCATCCTGCTGCTTGTAGCTGCCGTCGTGTTCCTCGTCGACGATCAGCAGGCCGGCTTGCGGCAATGGCGTGAACACCGCCGAGCGGGTGCCGACGATGACCCGTGCCTCGCCACGTGAGGCCGCCGCCCAGACGCGCGCGCGCTCGTTGTCGTTCAACCCCGAGTGCAGTGCATGCACCGCGATGCCGAGGCGGCCGCGGAAGCGTGCCAGGGTCTGCGGGGTCAGGCCGATTTCCGGCACCAGCACCAGCGCCTGCTTGCCTTGGGCCAGGCAGTGGATGATGGCCTGCAGGTAGACCTCGGTCTTGCCGCTGCCGGTCACGCCATCCAGCAGGAAGGGCTGGAAGCCTTCGGCGGCGTTGATCGCGGCCACGGCCTCGGCCTGGTCCGGGTTGAGCGTTGGACCGGGCAGTGGCTGCGCATGTTGGGGCGCCACGCTCAGCGCCACGCGCTCGGCCAGATCACGCTTGGCCAGGCTGCGCGCGGCGGTGCGCCAGTCCTGCATGCGTTCGCCCAGCACGTCCTCATCCACCACGGCCTCGGCCAGCAGTTCTGCCAACTGCCGGGGGCGGCTGCCGGCGCGCAGCTTCCCGCGCTGCAGGCGTCCTTCGGCGGTCAGCTGCCAGCCCCAGTGGTGGGTGTCGGGCAGGGTCTCGCCATGGCGCAGCGGGCCGGGCAGGGCGGTGCTCAGCACCTCGCCGAGAGGGGCATGGGTGTAGCGCGCCAGCCACTGCAGGCTCTGCCACAGCTCACCCTGCAGCAGCGGCTGCGGATCGCACCAGGCCAGCGCCTGGCGCAGGCCCTGACCGTCGTCGGCCTGGCCGTGGCCGACCACCACGCCGACCAGTTCGCGGTTGCCGAACGGCACCTTCACACGGCAGCCGACCGCCGCCGTGGGGGCCTCGCCCTCCGGCGACACGTAGTCGAACAGGCGGGGCAGGGGGACGGGGAGGGCGACCTGCAGGGTCGGAATCGGTGAAAGCATCGGGCCAGTGTAACGGCCCATGCGCGCGCGAATGGCAGGAGCGCGCGTGGCCGGGCAATGCCCGTTGAAGCATAAATGTCACCTAAATATCGGAGTCCATTGGAGATTCAGTCTTATCCACATGTTCTGTGGATAACGTTGTGTGTTAACCGCCAGCGGAAACGCAGAAGGCCGATAGCGACGGCCTCATGCTCGGGTTGGTCAAAAAATAGCCACATGGTAAAAGTCTTCAAAATCAACAATTTAAGTGTGAAACAAAGCTGAAACAGAGTGAATTCAGCTGGATGCCCCAGTTTTCCGCAGTCGGGTCTTGGTGCTGTGCACAACCTGCAGCACGAAGTGCCTGCTGACGCAAGTCCTACGGGCGCCGATGGCCTGCCGCTATCATGCGGGCAGACCTTTGGAGTGACCGATGACGGCTGTGCCCGCCCCTGTTTCCTCGACCGCGGCCGGCGCGCTGTCGGCGTTCCTGCGAGGCGTTGAACGCCGCGCCCTGGTGGTGGCTGAACTGCAGTGCGGCGATGCTGCCCGCGCCGAGCAGACCCTGGTGGCGGTGATGCGCGCGTTTGCGGCGGTCGCCAGTGACCTGCCGATGGCGCAGTGGCCGACCCGCTTCTGGACCCTGCTGGGCCAGCGCCAGGTATTGCGCGAGCCGGTGGGCGGTCAGTGGGCGCCGCCGTTGGCTGCGCTGGGCGAGATGGGATCGCTGCCGCGCCTGGCGCTGCTGCTGCGGGTGGGCGGCAGCCTGGATGAAGGCATCGCGATGCGCGTGCTCGACCAGGATGAGGCCGGCTACCAGCAACTGCTGGCCGACGCCTGCCCGCGCGATGTGCACGGCCAGCCCGATGCCTCGGCTTGGCGCCAGCTGGCCGAACAGGTGCAGGCGCGTATCCGCGACGTGCCGGCCAAGCGCCTGCAGCAGCTGCAGCAACCCGCCGCGCCGGCTGCCAACAATGAAACCCCGACCGCCAGCTGGCGTGCACCACAGCGCGATGAGCGTGCGCCCGCCAGCGGCAAGCGCCGTCGTGCGAATGCCAAGCCGCGCTGGCGCGGCCCACTGATCCTGCTGGTCACGGTGGCGGTACTGCTGGCCGCCGCGCTGGGCTGGCGCTACTGGCAGGGGCATTCGTTCGGCAGCGATGCCCCGTTGCCGGAAGGCGTGGTGGGTGAAGCGGGGCCGGTCACGGTGGAAGCACTGCCGCCAAGCAAGGTCAACGCCACGCCGGACGCGACCCCTGCGCAGGCCGCGGACGACGCCACGATGCTGGCCGACCGCGATTATCCGCTGGTGGCCGATGCCGATCTGTATGCGTGGACGGCGGCCGGTGGCCCACTGCCGGTGGACGAATCGCAATCCAAGCCGAGCCGGCCCGAGCCGGCCAGCGCCACGCTGGAAACCGCTGCTGCCGATGAATAAGACCCTGTTCGCCAGCCTGCTGCTGGCCCTGCCGTTGTCGCTTTCCGCCGCGCCGCAGACCTTGAACGTACCGCTGCCGCCGCCAGTGCCGGGGAGTTCGCCGGCGGCCCCGGTCCCGGCCCCCACAAGCACGACGCCGGCTGCGTTTACCCAGCTCGATGCCCCGCAGCAGCGCCAGCGTCGCGCCGACTACGCGGCCTGGCGCGCCCTGCCCGAGAGCGAACGCGAGCGGATCCGTCAGGCCGCTGCGCGATTCAACGCGCTGCCGGCCGAGCAGCAGCAACGGCTGCGTCAGCAGTTCCAGGCGCAGGACCAGGCATTCCGCGAAGGCTGGCGGCTGGGCCCGCAGCTGGGCCTGGAATTCCCCAAGCTGCACGGCCTGTTCGGGTTTGTGCCGCCGGAACAGCGCGAGGCCGCACTGGCCGTGCTGCGCCAGCTCAGCCCGGCGCAGCTGGCCCAGCTCACCCTGGTCGCGCAACGCACACCACCGCAGGAACGCGACACCGTGCGCAGCGCGTTCCTCGCCGTGCCGCCCGCCGAGCGCGACACCTGGCTCAAGCGCCAAGCGGGGCAGTAAACCGGAAGGCGTAGCGTCGACTGTTGGTCGACTGCTCTTCATACAGATCCGTGAAAAACCCGCGCTGCGCGCGGAAGTCGACTGACAGGCGACTCTACAGGGCGGGCGTTTTCCCCCGGTAACGCGATCGCAACACGTGATGCCGGGGCCCGCTGAAACCCAGCATTCACGCCATGTCATGGGAATGCGCACGCCGCACGCGTAAGATGGCGGCCCGCAACCCGGTGCCTGTGCCCTTCGCGCGCAACCGCAGTTCGCGTCAAGCACCTTATGTCTACTGCAACCTCCACGCCGCGCTTCAGCAAGGAAGTCGGCGCCACCGGTCTGCTCGCCCTGCCGCTTGTGCTCGGGCATGTGTCCACCGGTCTGATCTCCTTTGTCGACAACGTCATTGCCGGCCACCATGCCACCGCGACCCTGGCCGCGGTGACCATCGGCACGGCGCTGTTGTGGCTGCCGATGCTGATCCCGATCGGCACCCTGATCTCGCTCACCGCTTCGGTGTCGCAGCTGCATGGCGCCGGCCGCGAGCGCGAGATCGGCCCGCTGTTCCGCCAGGCACTGTGGCTGGCGTTGGGCCTTGGCCTGATCATGTTCACCTTCCTCACCGTGGTGCCGCCGCTGCTGCCGGCCTTCGGCATCGCACCGGACATCGTGCCGGGGGCGACCGCGTTCCTGCATGCGGTGCGTTGGGGCGGCCCGGCGCTGACCCTGTACTTCTGCATGCGCTATCTGAGCGAGGGCATGCACTGGACGCTGCCGACCATGCTGCTCGGCTTCGGCGGCCTGCTGGTGCTGGCGCCGATGGGCTACGTGCTGGCCAACGGCAAGCTGGGCTTCCCGGAAATGGGCGCCGAGGGCCTGGGCATCGCCTCGGCGGTGATGATGTGGCTGCAGGCGATCGCCTTCGCCACCTACCTGTGGTTCACCAAGCGCTTCGCCCACCTGCAGCTGTTCTCGCACTTCGAAGGACCGCGCTGGTCGGCGATCTGGGATCTGCTGCGCACCGGCCTGCCGATCGGCATTACCGTGCTGATGGAGGGCGGCCTGTTCATCGTCACCGCGCTGCTGATCGGGCGCCTCGGTGCCAACGAAGCGGCCGCGCACCAGATCGCGATCAACGTCGCCCAGCTGTGCTTCATGATTCCGATGGGCGTGGCCGAGGCCACCACCGTGCGCGTCGGCCATGCGGTCGGCCGTGGCGATGGCTTCGGTGTACGCCGCGCGGCCTGGGCCGGCTACGCGATCATCATGGGCACGCAGACGCTGTCGGCGGCGGTGCTGCTGTTCGGCCACGACGCCATCGTCGGTGTCTACACCAATGACCTGGCGGTGGCCGGCCTGGCCTCGACCCTGCTGCTGTACGCGGCCACCTTCCAGTTCCCGGACGGCATCCAGGTGCTGTCGGCCGGTGCGCTGCGTGGCCTGAAGGACACCCGCGTGCCGATGTTCATCGCCATGTTCGCGTACTGGGGCCTGGGCATGCCGCTCGGCGCCGGGCTCGGCCTGGGGTTGGGCATGGGCCCGCAGGGCATGTGGATCGGCCTGATCGTCGGCCTGACCGCCGCCGCCATCCTGATGGGCTGGCGCCTGCGCCGCAGCAGCCTGCGCGTCGGCCAGTCGATGTTGTCCTGATCCGTCCCGCCCGCCATGCCGACCCATGGCGGGCGATCCCCTGACTTGTGTCCGATGCTGCATCACGCGGCACCGGCTATGCTGGCACCACGGCAAGAAGCCATCCGGAGCGTTCCATGAATCAACCCGTGCCCCCGCTGCCCCCGGCGCGTCGCAACCCCGTCGCCAGTTTCTTCATCGGGCTGTGGGACGTCATGAACTTCACCCGCAGGTTGATCCTCAACCTGGTGTTCTTCGGCCTGCTGTTCCTGCTGCTGGTGATGTTCGTCATCGCTGCCGGCATGGGCGCCGGTGCCAGCAAGTCGCTGCAGGACCGCACCACCCTGGTGATCGCACCGGAAGGCCGCCTGGTCGAGCAGTTCAGTGCCGATCCGGTCAGCCGCGCGCTGGCCAAGGCGGTAGGTGACAACGGCGCCGAAGAGATACAGCTGCGTGACCTGCTGCGGGTGATCGAGTCGGCCAAGGAAGACAAGAAGATCGAGCGCGTGGTGCTGGAGCTGGACAAGCTGCAGCCGTCCGGTTTCGCCTCGCTGCGTGAAGTGGCCGCCGCGCTGCAGGATCTGCGCGCCTCCGGCAAGCAGCTGGTGGCCTACAGCGAGAGCATGGGCCAGTCGCAGTACCTGCTGGCCGCGCAGGCCGACGAGGTCTACCTGGACCCGATGGGTTCGGTCGTGCTCGAAGGCCTGGGCCGCTACCGCCAGTACTTCCGCACCGGCCTGCAGGACAAGCTGGGCGTGGACGTGCACCTGTTCAAGGTGGGCGAGTACAAGTCCGCGGCCGAGCCGTACGTGCTCGACGCCGCGTCGCCGGCCTCCAAGGAAGCCGACCTGTTCTGGATGAACGACGTGTGGCAGCGCTACCTGGGCGACATCGCCAAGGCCCGTCGCCTGGACCCGGCACAGCTGGCCGCCGGCATCGACACGCTGCCGGAAGGCATCGCCGCCGCCGGTGGCGACCTGGCCAAGTTCGCCTTGCAGCAGAAGCTGGTGACCTCACTGAAGACGCGCGAGGAGTTCGAGGATCTGATGATCGAGCGCGGCGTGGCTGATGACGATGCCGACGGTGGTTTCCGCAACGTCGACTTCGGCACCTACCTGGGCCAGCTCGATGCGCGCCGCAACCCGGTCGACAACCGTCCGCAGGTAGCGGTGGTGGTGGCCGCCGGCGAAATCAGCGGCGGCGATCTCCCGGCCGGCCGCATCGGTGGCGAATCGACCTCGGCGCTGCTGCGTGCTGCGCGTGACGACGAGAACGTGAAGTCGGTGGTGCTGCGCGTCAATTCGCCGGGTGGTGAAGTGTTCGCCTCCGAGCAGATCCGTCGCGAAGTGGTGGCCCTGCAGGCCGCCGGCAAGCCGGTGGTGGTGTCGATGGGCGACCTGGCGGCCTCCGGTGGCTACTGGATCAGCATGAATGCCGATCGCATCTATGCCGATCCGTCTACCATCACCGGTTCGATCGGCATCTTCGGTATGGTGCCGAACTTCAGCCGCGCGCTGGACAAGATCGGCGTGCATACCGATGGTGTCGGCACCACCCGTTTCGCGGGTGCCTTCGATGTCACCCGTCCGATGGATCCGGCGGTGGGCCAGGTCATCCAGACGGTGATCAACAAGGGATACGCCGACTTCACCGGTCGCGTCGCCGACGCCCGCAAGAAGCCGGTCGAGGCTGTCGACGAAGTGGCCCGTGGCCGCGTGTGGAGCGGTGCACAGGCCAAGGAACGTGGCCTGGTCGATGCCTTCGGTGGCCTGAAGGATGCCGTGGCCGACGCCGCCAGTCGCGCCAAGCTCGGCAAGGCCGATGCCTACCGCGTGCGCTACATCGAGAAGGCAGCCACGCCGTTCGCGCAGTTCGTCAGCGGGTTCGCTGGCAGCCGCGCCGGTGCCTGGATGCTGTCCGATTCGGGCATGGCGCGGATGATGCTGGCACGCACGATGCCGGAAGTGGACACTCAGTTGCGCTTCGTCGAGAACGCGGCCCGCGAAAAGGGCAATGGCGCACCGGTGAAGGCGTTGGCGTACTGCTTCTGCGGGTTCTGATCGGCAACGGCAACGAATGAAAACGCCCGGCCTTGGCCGGGCGTTTTCATTCATGGGGCCGGATCCCTCTGCAGCGAAAAGGGCTCTGACCCCACAGGTCACTGCGTCGCTTCGGCCTCGGCCTTGCGCTCACGCGCGGCGGCATCGTCCACGGTTTTCTGCACGCCCTTGGCGCGGTCCAGCGGCTCATGCATCGCGCGCGCCATCGCCTGAGGTGCCGGTGGCTTCTCCGGGTTCGGCGTCGGCGGCCGCTGGCAGCCCGCCAGCAGCAGGCTGGCCAGCACGGATGTGGACAGGATCAGGATGCGCATGGCGGCTCTCCGCGGTGGGCGTACGGGCAGTGTCGCATCTCCGGCAGGGCGCCGCCGTGAGCGCGTATCCTTGCGGCATCGAAATGCAGTGGGCACGGCCCCGGAGGACACATGACCCAGCAACGGTGGCGCCTGGACGGCCAGACAGCCCTGATCACCGGCGCCAGCGCCGGCATCGGCCTGGCCATCGCGCATGAACTGGCGGGGCTCGGTGCCGACCTGATGATCGTCGGCCGCGATATCGACATGCTGGAGACCGCGCGCGACGAACTGCTGGATGTGTATCCGCAGATGCAGGTGAATGCGCTGGCCGCCGATGTTTCCGACGACGAGGACCGCCGCCAGATCCTGGACTGGGTGGAGGACCACAGCGATGGCCTGCACATCCTGGTCAACAATGCCGGCGGCAACGTCACCAAGGCGGCCACGGAGTACTCCGAGGACGAATGGCGGAAGATCTTCGAGACCAACCTGTTCTCGGCGTTCGAGCTGTCGCGCTACGCGCATCCGCTGCTGGCCCGCCACGCGTCGTCGTCCATCGTCAACGTCGGCAGCGTGTCCGGCCTGACCCACGTGCGCAGCGGTGTGGTCTACGGCATGACCAAGGCGGCAATGCATCAGATGACCCGCAACCTGGCAGTGGAGTGGGCCGAGGATGGCATCCGGGTCAATGCGGTGGCGCCGTGGTACATCCGCACGCGGCGCACGTCCGGCCCGTTGTCGGACCCGGATTACTACGAGGACGTGATCAACCGCACGCCGATGCGCCGCATTGGCGAGCCGGAGGAAGTGGCCGCCGCCGTGGGCTTCCTGTGCCTGCCGGCGGCCAGCTATGTCACCGGCGAGTGCATCGCGGTGGATGGGGGTTTCCTGCGCTACGGGTTCTGATCGCTCTGCTGTAGTGCCGAGCCCATGCTCGGCTGCATTCCGCCAACGGCAGCCGAGCATGGCTCGGCTCTACAACAGATCCACCCCATGGGCAGATGCGGCTATGCCGCCGCTGTCACCCCGGCACCGGGCAGCTGCTGGCTTCCAGCACGCCCTGCAGCCGCTCGCGTTCACCGCGCGCGGTACCGCGGTTCTCCGGCGCGGCAAAGCGCTCACGGCCGCGGGCATCGCGGAAGCGCTGCTGCCAACCACCGCAACGCTGCGCTTCGGGAAGCGCTTCGCAGTGGTCACGCACCACTTCACAGCTGGCAGCATTCACTGGCGTCACTCCACCCAGGCCCTGTACCGTCATCAGCTCGCAGCGGCCGGGCGCGGCCTCGTACTCGTACAGGTAGCCGCCACCCTGGCTGTCGGTGCACTGGAAGATCGGAGGAAGCGGCGGCTTCGGTGGACCGTCACCTGCGGTGGTGCGGGCCTCGGCATCGCGGCGCAGCATCGCGCTGTCGAGGATCTGGTCGTCTCCCTCGTGTTCGACCATGCCTGCCTCCATGATCGTGCGTCCTTCGTCCGCGCGTCGTAGTTTCGCTGGGGCACCCGGGGTAACGGCCGGTCCGGCCGGCACCGGCGCGGGTGTTTCGACGGGGGCGGGTGCAGGCTCGGCGGTCACCGGTGCAGCGGCCGCCGGCTGCGTGTTGGCCGGGTCGGGTATGCGCAGCACCTGCTGCTTGCTGCCGGTGGGGCACGGCGTGCGCTGCAGGGTGGGGACGTCACTGCTGCTGGAGGTACAGCGGTAGATCACGCCCTCTTCGGCCAACGTGCTTGCGGGCAGCAGCACCAGGAGCAGCCAGATCACTCGGTTCATGCGCACAGCGTACAGGCTGCGACGGCGTGCTGCGCTCAGCGTTCGCAATCGCGCGACAGGCGCGCATCGATGCCGCGCTGTTCGTTGCTGATGGCGGTGCGTTCGCTCTGCAGTGCGCTGTTGTAGCGCCGGTCCAGATCCCAGCGACGGTCGCGCAGGCGCGCGCAGACTTCCTGCGGCGGCAACGCATGGCAGCTGTCGCGGACCAGCACGCTGCCGGCCGGAACCTGCACGCCCATGCTGATCGAAGGGGGGCGATAACCTGCGCCTTCGCCGATCGGCGTGCCGATGGCCGGGCGTGGTCCAGGGTAGGCCGGGCCACGATGACCGTGTGGCAGCCAGACGCTGGTCCACAACGGTACCCAACGCGGATTGCCTTCGTTGTTGTCGCTGGTATAGCGCTGGCCGTCTTCGCTCACGCACTCGTACATCGGCTGCGGCGGCTGGATGTAGACGTGGCGGACTTCGCGCTCGCGGATGACCGGGGTTTCGCTGGGCGGCGGAGGCGTGGCATCACTGCGCATCACCCGTGGAGCGGGATCGCGCGGGCGCTGCAGGTCGCGCACCTGCTGGCGGCCGCTGTTGCAGGGCGTGTCCTGCAGGGCAACGGCCCCGTTGCTGGCAACGCAGCGGTACACCCGCACGTCGTCGGCGGCGGGCACCGTCCACGGCAGCAGCAGGCACAGGCTGAGGGTGGCGCGCAGCAGGGTCATGGCGGCAGGGTGCGTGATTGTCCGCAGCAGCGCAATCGCCGGCTCAGGAACGCAGCACGTTGCCGCTGAGCGCGTCGCGGATCGGGGTGGGTTGGGCCAGGCCACCGGTCTGCCCATCGAGGATGCCGTCGAGTAGGCGCAGCAGGCGCGGGTCCAGCTCTTCGCGGCTGCGTGCCGGTGGTTCTCCGGCCAGGTTGGCGCTGGTGGAGACCAGCGGGCCGCCCCAGGCGCGGCAGAGTTCGGCCACCAGCGGGTGCGCGCTGATGCGCATCGCGATACCACTGTGTTCACCGGTGACCCAGGGCTGCGCGCGCGGGCCGGCGGGAAGGATCCAGGTGTTGGCGCCGGGCCAGCTGGCCAGCACGGCGCGTTGGCGGGCGTCGGGCAGCGCCTGCAGGCGCACCCAGCCTTCCAGCTGCGCCAGTTCGGCCGCGACCAGGATCATGCCTTTCTCGATCGGGCGCTGCTTCAGCCGCAGCACCATGTGCACTGCCGCTTCGTGCGAGGGATCACAGCCCAGGCCCCAGACCGCTTCGGTGGGGTAGGCGATCACGCCGCCCGCGCGGAGCGTGGCGACAGCAGAGTCCAGGTTGAGTTCTTTCATGGCGGCGACCGGCCCGGCGTGGGCCTCCATTATCTCCCTGCTGCGTGCAGAAGGGGTGGTGGGTGCGGACGGTAGGTGCGGACCGTTGGTCCGCACACCTTGCCACCTCACCCATGCATGGCGTGGATCTACTTCGCAGCCTTCTTGACGGCCTTCTTCGCCGGGGCCTTCTTTGCGGCCGCCTTCTTCACCGCTTACTTGGCCGGGGCCTTCTTGGCAGGCGCTTTCTTGGCAGCGGCCTTCTTCGGCGCGGCTTCCTTCTTCACCGCCGCCTTTTTGGCCGGTGCCTTCTTCGCAGCGGCTTTCTTGGCGCCGAAGCCCTTGCGCACCGGCTTGCCGGTTTCTTCCATCAGCTGCTGCACTTCGGCCAGGGTCAGCGATGCCGGTTCGCGATCCTTGGGGATCTTGCCGTTCATCTTGCCATCGCTGATGTACGGGCCGAAGCGGCCGTTCAGCACCTGGATGTCGCTGCCCTCGAACTCCTTGATGATCCGGTTGCGCGCGATCTCTTCCTTCTCTTCGATAAGGAACACGGCGCGGGCCAGGTCGATGGTGTACGGGTCGTCTTCCTTCTTCAGCGAGGCATAGGTGCTGCCACGCTTGGCGAACGGACCGAAGCGACCAATGCCGACGCTGACCGGCTCGCCGTTGTCCTCGCCCAGCGCGCGTGGCATCAGGAACAGTTCCAGCGCGTCTTCCAGCGAGATGGTGTGCATCGACTGGCCGGGGCGCAGCGAGGCGAACTTCGGCTTCTCCTCGGCGTCCTCGGCGGTGCTGCCGATGGCCGCGTAAGGCCCGAAGCGGCCGAGGCGTACGCTGACCGGCTTGCCGGTCTTCGGGTCGGTGCCGAGCTCGCGCGCGCCACTGGCCTCGGCACGGTCGACTGATTCCTTCTTGTCTTCCACCAGCTCCTTGAACGGCTCCCAGAAGCGGGCCATCAGCGGGATCCACTCTTCTTCGCCACGCGAGACGGCGTCGAGCTCGTCTTCGAGCTTGGCGGTGAAGTCGTAGTCCACGTACCGGGTGAAGTGGCTGGACAGGAACTTGGACACCGCACGGCCGACGTCGGACGGGCGGAAGCTGCGGCCTTCCATTTCCACGTACTTGCGGAACAGCAGGGTCTGGATGATCGAGGCGTAGGTCGAGGGACGGCCGATGCCGTACTCTTCCAGCGCCTTCACCAGCGCCGCTTCGGTGTAGCGCGGCGGCGGCTGGGTGAAATGCTGTTCGGCCTGGATGCGTTCCAGCGGCACGCGGTCGCCGGGCTTCATCGCCGGCAGCTTGCGGCCTTCGTCCTCGTCCTCGGCGCTCTTGTTGTCCTTGCCTTCTTCGTACACGGCCAGGAAGCCGGGCACCACCACGGTGGTGCCGCTGGCACGGAACACGTGTTCGCTGCCGGCGGACAGGTCGACGCTGACGGTGTTGAGCGTGGCCGGAATCATCTGGCAGGCCACCGCACGCTTCCAGATCAGCTCGTACAGCTTGCGCTCGTCATCGGTCAGGTAGCGCGCGACCTGCGCAGGTGTGCGTAGCGCCGAGGTCGGCCGCACCGCTTCGTGCGCTTCCTGGGCGTTCTTCGACTTGGTCTGGTAGGTGTTCGGCTGGTCCGGCAGCGAGGCGATGCCGTAGTCGCGGGCGATCACATCGCGGATCTCGGCCAGCGCGTCCTGCGACAGGTTCACCGAGTCGGTACGCATGTACGAGATCAGGCCGACGGTGCCTTCGTCGCCAATCGCCACGCCTTCATACAGCTTCTGTGCCACCTGCATGGTCTTGCGGGTGGTGAAGCCGAGCTTGCGCGAGGCTTCCTGCTGCAGGGTGGAAGTGGTGAACGGCGGCGCCGGGCGGCGCTTGCGCTCCTTGCTGGCCACGTCGGTGACGTGCAGCGAACCCTGCGCGGCCTGCTGGATGCGCATGCGCGCCGCTTCAGCGGTGTCGCCATCGGTGATGGTGAACTGCTCGAACTTCTGCCCGTCCAGCTTGATCAGCTTGGCGTTGAAGTGCTGCGACGGGTGCGCGCACTCGGCGGCGATCGACCAGTACTCGCGGGCGATGAAGGCTTCGATCTCTTCCTCGCGCTCGACGATCATGCGCAGCGCCGGGCTCTGCACGCGGCCGGCGGACAGGCCGCGCTGGACCTTGCGCCACAACACCGGCGACAGGTTGAAGCCGACCAGGTAGTCCAGCGCGCGGCGCGCCTGCTGGGCATCGACCAGGTCACTGGCGATCGCGCGCGGCTGGCTGATCGCTTCCTTGATGGCGCGCGGGGTGATCTCGGTGAACACCACGCGCTGCATCGGCTTGTCCTTGACCAGCCCGCGTTCCTTCAGGATCTCGGCGATATGCCAGCTGATCGCTTCACCCTCGCGATCCGGGTCGGTCGCCAGCAGGATGTCGTCGGCGCCCTTGGCGGCCTTGGCGATCGCATCGACGTGTTTCTCGTTCTTGTCGATCACGTCGTAGTGCATGGCGAACCCGTTGTCCGGGTCGACCGCGCCTTCCTTCGGAATCAGGTCACGCACATGCCCATACGAGGCCAGGACCGTGTAGTCCTTGCCGAGGTATTTGTTGATCGTCTTGGCCTTGGCCGGCGATTCGACGATGAGCAGGTGCTTGGGCATGTCGGGAAGGTCTGTGGGCGAACCGGAGGAAGGGGCCGCTAGGGTGGAGCAAACGGCCGCATTAGTGAAGCGGCCACGGGCAAATCCATAAACTGAACGCCCGGTAATGTGCCGGGCGTTCAGTTTCACCTTATTAGAGGAATCACGCCCGGACAGCCCGTGTCAAGCAGCGAGGCGTGAGGATGGCCGTTCAGGAGGCCATCTTGGCGATGAAGCCGACTGCGAATACCAGCAGGGCCAGGCCCACCAGCGACAGCAGGCCGGTCAGCACCAGCACCAGCACGGTGACCGTCCCCAGCTCCCGGCGCTGCAGCTGCGGCTGGTCGGTGTAGGCCCAGCGGTCGACCACCAGGGTGTCGCAGATCATGTCGTGCAGGCCCTGCTTGCGCTCGGTGAACGCCGCCATCAGGAAGCCGATGCCGAGGGTGAAACTGCTCAGCAGCATGGCCCAGTAGCGACCAAATGCGCGCGCCTTGGTCAGGCGTTCGCCATTGCTGCGCACGACCTTGATGCCGACCGCCATCTTGCCCAGCGTGGCACCGCCCTTCGAGGCATGGAACCAGGTGTAGTACGCCATGCCGATGGCGAAGTTGATCAGCGCGCTGGACAGCTGGGCGACCACTTCGATGGCCGATTCGCCGCTGCCTATCGCGCCCATGCTGGCGCCGAGCACCACGCCGAGGATGGCGCCGATGATGCTGCCGGGGATGACCAGCACGAAGTAGTCGATCATGTAGGCGGCCACGCGCTTCCAGAAGCCCGCGTAGACCACTTCGCCACCCATCACCGGCTGGGCATGACCAGCGGCACCGGCCGCTGCCGGGGCGCTGTAGGGCGAACTGCTGAGCGCGCCGGTGCCCGGCAGGGGGGCGCTGCCGTTGTCGATGGCAGCATAGTCGCCACGCAGGTCGAAGCCGCCGCTGCTGGTGGCCGTGCTGGCGTCGGCCAGCGTCTGCAGTCCGAGTTCGTCGACCACCTGGCGCAGCGCAGCCCACTGCGCCATGCCTTCGCGCCAGACCAGGGTGTCCAGGTTCAGTTGGCCGCGCTGGAAGCGCTGGCGGATCTCCTGGACCGGTAGCGGGCCCTGGCGTTGCTGTCCTTCGGCGTAGTACCACTCAGTCATTGCATGTTCCCTGTTGGGTCGTCCTTGGAGGTGCCGGTGCGCGCGCGGTTCAGCCGCGGCACGACGGCGGCAGGTACTTGTCGTCGCTTTCGCCGCTGCATTCCCAGCGGCCGCTGTCGCGATCGTATTCCAGCCACAGCAGGTCGCCATCGGGTTTCTTGCCGGGTACGGCCAGGGTGGCCTCGATGCCGCAGTGGCCGTTGTTGAAGCGGCCGATGTTCACCGCCGACAGGCCGGCCTGGGTGAAGTCGCCCGGGGCCGGGAAGCCGGCGTCGTTGGCACCGGGGCACCGGCCTTCGTCATCGGCGAAGTGCTGCACCTGGTCCTTCAACGGCTGCAGTGCGGTCACGGCGCCGGCGACCTTGGCGCGCACGGTGTAGTCGTTGTAGGCAGGCAGCGCGATGGCGGCCAGGATGGCCACGATCGGTACCAGCACCAACAGCAGGCCGCCGCCGATGATGGCGGTCAGGGCACAGCCGGACAGCTTCTTCTTCGGGGGCGGCAGGGCGGTGGCCGATGCACTGGTGGTGTAGGGCGTGGATGGCGGCAGCACCGGCGGCTGCGGCGGAGGCGGTGCCACCGGTTCCGGTTCGGGTTCCACGGGGGGCGCGGAAGCGTCCAGCGCCGGCACGATCAGGCCGAGTTCGTCGACCACGGTGCGCAACGGCTGCCATTGCGGCAGTCCGTCGCGCCAGACCAGGGTGTCCAGGGAGATCTGGTTGTTGCGGAACAATTCGACCAACTGTTCCGCCGGCAGCGGACCCTGCTGCCGGTTGCCTTCTGCATGGAACCACTCGCTCACGGGGACGCTCCTGAATGCGCTATGCCCCCAAGTGTACGGTCAGTGCAGGGGTTCTGGCTCGTCCATGAACATCTGCGTCTCCATCCAGGCATACGCCGCCTCGGAGCCGGGCTGGTTGAACAGCACCATCAGGACGACCCACTTCAGGTCATCCAGGTCCAGTTCGTCCTGGTCCAGGGCCATTGCCCGGTCCAGCACCAGCTCACGCTGGTCGGCGTCGAGGATGCCGTGCTGTTCCAGGTACAGCAGGAAACCGCGGCATTCCACGTCCAGCTTGTCCAGCTCGGGGCCGTGGTAGACGCGCACGGGGCCATCGACCCGCGCCTGGGCCACGCTCGGCCGCTGCGCGGCCAGGGCATCGAGCCAGTCGAATGCCTTGTTGATCTCGGTTGGGCTGAAACCGGCCTGGATCAGGCCGTTCTGGAGCGAATCGCGGTCACGGATCAGGTCCGCATCTTCGCTGAAATAGTGTTCAAACAGGTACAGCAGTACATCCAGGATGCTCTCTTTCATTGCCCCTCGGCCTGCGTCGCGCGACGCTGTGGAGGTGAAGAAACTAGGGAGTTCGACAGTAGCGGCCGTGTACGCACACCACGATTCCCGCCAGTTCCATGGCCAGCAGCATGGAGGACACCTGGGGCGCCGTCAATCCACAGCGCGTGATCAGTGAATCCATACCGCTTGGGTTGTGGTCCAGGGCCCGCCACAAGCACTGGTAGTCAGGGTCGTCGGCCCAGCGCGCCGGCAGGAGTACCGGCGGTGCCTGTTCAGTGGGGGTGGCCAACCGTGATTGCAAGCCCGGCAGCTGCTGGCGAAGGGCGGGGGCCAGCAGTTCAAGGACCTCCTCCGGGCGCTCGACCAGTGCGGCACCCTCACGGATCAGCCGATGGCAGCCCGCCGCGCGTGGATTGAGTACCGAGCCGGGCAGGGCGCAGACCTCGCGGCCGGCCTCGGCAGCCAGGCGTGCGGTGATCAGGGCACCCGAGCGCTGGGCGGCCTCGACCACCACCGTCGCCAGCGCCAACCCGGCCACCAGCCGGTTGCGGGCGGGGAAGTGGCCGGGGCGTGCCGGCGTTCCGGGCAGGTACTCGCTGAGCACCGCGCCATCGGTGGCGATCCGGGCCTGCAGCCGTGCGTGGCCGTCCGGGTAGGCACGGTCCGGGCCGGTGCCGATGACCGCCACGGTGCAGCCACCGGCGTCCAGCGCGGCCTGATGCGCGGCCGCGTCGATGCCCGCCGCCAGGCCACTGGTCACCGCCAGCCCGGCTTCGACGAAGCAGCCGGCAAACCGGACTGCCAACGCGCGTCCGCCCGGTGTCGGCGAGCGGCTGCCGACCAGCGCCACCGACGGGCGCCAGGCCAGGCTGGGGTCGCCGGCGATGAACAGCGCCAGGGGTGGGTTGGGGACATCCTGCAGGGGCGGAGGGAATGCCGGATCGTTGAAGGCCAGCAGGTGATGGTTGTCGTCTTCCAGCCAGCGCCGTGCCACCGCCCAGGCCCGGGCATCCGGGCGTTCCAGTGCGGCGCACTGCTCTGGCGTACAGCCGTGCGCGCGCCAGTTCGCGGCGCCCTGCGCGATGGCGATCTCCGCGCTGCCTGCGGCCTGCAGCAGGGCCCGCCGGGGCGCCAGCGCGCCGCTTGCCATCAACAGGCGCAGCAGCGCCTCGTCAGCTTGGTTGGTCATCCCCCCACTATCGGGCGCATACAACAAAGGCGCCCTAGGGCGCCTTCGCATGCGGCTGTCAGACTTTGCCGGAGATGCCTGCCGGCCAGCGGCCGGCACGACCTGCGGTGGCCGGGGCAGCCCGGCAACCCGGCAACCGTTACTTCGCGTCCGGATGCAGTGCGTTGTAACCCACGCGCACCGGCTTCACGCCCTGCATCACCAGTGCGTAGCTGACGTTGTCGAAGGTACGGAACACCATCGCGTGCGCGGCGTACTCATCCGGCAGCGCAACCCGGCCCACGTTGCCGCTGAGGGCATCGTCCATGCGCGACGAGGTCGGGTACTTCATGCGGTCCGTCACATGGCGGCCCGGCCGCCACAGCGAGAACACGGTGCCGTTGTCCACGCCCTGGGTGCGCCCTGCCGAGATCGCGATCACGTCGCGCGGGCCACCGGCAGTGAACATGTCGGTCACCGCCAGCACGCGCACGTCGACGCCCTCGACGCTGGCCGCCGGTACATGCGGCACGAACTGCAGGTCGTACGGACGGGCCTCGACAGGCACCAGGCGGTCGCCGGCACGCACTTCACGGCCGCCCAGGTCCTTGTCCAGCGCCAGCGTGGAGGCCTCGACCTTGCCGCCAGCGACCCGGGTGATGGTGCCTGTGGCGACCTGGGCCAGCTCGTAGCCGAGCACGCCGCGGCGCGCGTTGGGCGCGTTGTAGGCTTTCCAGAGGTTGCCACTGCCCGGCGTGACATCGCCGTTGGCGGTCAGGTCTTCGGTCGGCTTGGGCTGGGCATAGCGCACGGTCGGGCGCACCACGGCCCAGCGCTGGCCCAGCTGGGCATCGGCCAGGCGCACATAGGCGGTGTTGCCGCCGGTAACGCGCAGGCGTTCCTCTTCCAGGCCGACAACGGCGGGCAGCTGCTCGATGCTGTCGACCACACTCAGCTGCTTCAGGAACGGCTCGACCTGGGCCAGCGGAATGGCGTCGATCGGGGCCTCCTGGCGCGGGCCGGGCTGGGCCGCCACGGTGACCCGGTCCAGATAGGCCAGGCTGAGCACGTCACCGGGATAGATCAGGTGCGGATTGGCGATCTGCGGATTGGCCTGCCAGATCTCCGGCCACAGCCACGGCTTCTGCAGGAAACGTGCGGCGATATCCCACAACGTATCCCCTTTTCGGACCACATAGGTGTCCGGGTGCCCGCCATTCACTTCCACGGCGGTAGCATAGGCAGCCACGGTCAGCATCGCCGCGGCGACGACCGTACGAAAACGAAGCAACATAGGTGTGAAGCCCTGATTCCCCAACAGGTCCGCGCACTATAGTCCAGAAACCGGGGCGCAAGGCAAGCGTTGGAGCTAGAATCTGCGACGTATGCCGGCGTGCCGGCCCCCTATCCGGAAACAGCCATGGCCCTTCTCCCCATTCTCGAGTTCCCCGATCCGCGCCTGCGTACCAAGGCTGCGTTGATCGAAGCTGCCGAAGTCACCACGCCGGCCTTCCAGGAACTGATCGACAACATGTTCCAGACCATGTACGACGCCCCGGGCATCGGCCTGGCCGCCACCCAGGTGGACGTGCACAAGCGCTTCATGGTCATCGACGTCAGCGAAGAAAAGAATGAACCGCATGTGTTCATCAACCCGGAAATCGTCGCCAGGGACGGGGGCCGGGTGTACCAGGAAGGCTGCCTGTCGGTTCCGGGCATCTTCGCCGACGTGACCCGCGCCGATACCATCACCGTGAAGTACCTGGACCGCAATGGCCAGGAACAGCAGCTGGAAGCCGGCGAAGTGCTGGCCACCTGCATCCAGCACGAGATGGATCACCTGGACGGCAAGCTGTTCATCGACTATCTGTCGCCGCTCAAGCGCGAGATGGTGCGCAAGAAGCTGGCCAAGCAGCGCAAGCACGTGGCGTGATCGCCAATCCGGGCCGCCCTTCGGGTGGCCCGCGCCTGCGCGGCACGCGCGGGCTGTACGGCGCCGGCCGACGGCGCCGTTTTCTTTCCTGCACGAATCCATCCTGCAAGTGGGGTAGCCATGAGGATTGTCTTTGCCGGTACGCCGGAATTCGCGGTGTCATCGCTGCGCGCGGCTGCGCGCCATCATGAGGTCGTGGCCGTCTACACCCAGCCTGATCGTCCGGCCGGGCGTGGCCGTGGCCTGGCGCCGTCGCCGGTCAAGCTGGAAGCGGTGGCCCGTGGCATTCCGGTCTACCAGCCCGAGTCGCTGAAGGACGAGGCGGCCCAGCAGCAGCTTCGCGACCTGCAGCCGGACCTGATGGTGGTGGTGGCCTACGGCCTGATCCTGCCCAAGGCGGTGCTGGCCATTCCGACCCATGGCTGCTGGAACGTGCATGCCTCGCTGCTGCCGCGCTGGCGCGGTGCCGCGCCGATCCAGCGTGCGATCCAGGCCGGCGATGCGAAGACCGGCGTCTGCCTCATGCAGATGGAGGCCGGCCTGGACACCGGCCCGGTGCTGCTGCACCAGGAACTGCCGATCGCTGCCACCGATACCGGTGGCCAGCTGCACGACAAGCTGGCGGAACTGGGCGCGCAGGTGCTGTCCGATGGTCTGGGCCTGCTGCGGGCCGGCATCAAGCCGATCGCGCGGCCGCAGCCGGAACAGGGCGTGACCTACGCGCACAAGCTGGACAAGGCCGAAGCGAAGCTGGACTGGGCGCAGGACGCGGGCGTGCTGGCGCGCACCGTGCGCGCGTTCAATCCGTGGCCGATCGCCGAGGCGACGCTGGCCGGCGAACGCGTGCGCATCCATGGCGCGGTGGCGCTGGAGGCGGACCACGGCCAGGCACCGGGTACGGTGCTGGCCGCCAGCCGCGATGGCATCGACATCGCCTGTGGCCAAGGCGCATTGCGCCTGCGCGTGCTGCAGCGTGAAGGCGGCAAGGCGATCACCGCCGCCGATTACCTCAACGCTCGCCGCGACCTGCGCGTGGGAGCGTAAGCGGTGTCGAAGCAGAACGATTTCTCCGTCGCCAAGGCGGCACCGGGCGCGGCCACACGCATGCTGGCCGCACGTGTACTGGCACAGGTGTTCACCCGTGGCCGTTCGTTGAAGGCTGAACTGGCCTGGGCGCTGCCGAAGCTGGCCGACAGCCGCGACCGCGCGCTGCTGGAAGCCCTGTGTTTTGCCGTCCTGCGCCGTCGCAGCACCTACGACGCCGCGTTGCAGTCGTGGATGCAGAAGCCGTTGTCGGCGCGTGACGCCGATCTGCGCACGCTGCTGATGGTCGGCTTCGCGCAGCTGGACGTGCTGGAGCTGCCGGCGCATGCGGCGTTGTCGGCCACGGTCGATGCGGCGCGCGCGCTGGGTCGTGAGCGCCAGGCAGGCCTGGTCAACGCGATCCTGCGCCGTGCGCAGCGCGAAGGTTTCCCCGAGCAGCCCGCACGCGACGCCTTCCCGGAATGGCTGGCCGATGCGATTGAGCGCGATTGGCCGGCGCAGGCCGAGGCGATCTTCAACGCCAGCCTTCAGCCGGCACCGTTGTGGCTGCGTGCGAACCGCCAGCACGGTGGCCGCGACAAGGCACTGGCCGCGCTGGCCGAGGCGGGCATTGCCGCCGAAGCCAGTGCGCTCTGCGCCGATGCGTTGCGCCTGGCGGCTCCCGTTGCCGTGAACCAGCTGCCCGGCTTTGCCGACGGTGCGCTGTCGGTGCAGGACCTCTCGGCGCAATGCGCGGCCGATGCGCTGGCACCGGTGGCCGGTGCACGCGTGCTGGATGCCTGTGCGGCACCTGGCGGCAAGTCGGCGCACCTGCTTGAGCGTGACCCCAGCCTGCGTTTGCTGGCGCTGGATATCGACGCGCGACGGCTGGCCCGTGCACGCGACACCTACACGCGTACCGGGGTGGGGGAGCATGCACAGACGCTGGTTGCTGATGCCAGTGACCCCGGGTCATGGTGGGATGGCGTGCCGTTCGACGCGATCCTGCTGGATGCACCTTGTTCAGCCACCGGTGTGATCCGTCGTCAGCCGGATGTGATGTTCCACCGCCGTGCCGAAGACATCGATGCGCTGGTCGGTGTGCAGGCGCGCCTGCTGGAAGCCTGCTGGTCGATGCTGCGCCCAGGCGGCGTGCTGCTGTATGCGACCTGCTCGATCCTGCGTGCCGAGAACATCGATCAGGTGCGCGCGTTCCTGAAGTGGCATCCGGACGCCGTGGCGCAGCCGTTGGGCGACGCATTCGGCGTGGATTGCGAAGGTGTGGCACGCCAGCGACTGCCGGGCGACAACGATGCTGACGGTTTCTTCTATGCGCGTCTGATAAAAGCAGCCTGACCCCTGCTGCCGTTTCGAGTCCCATGCTGAAAACCCACGCGTCGCGCCAGACGTGGTTGTTCGTGGTGATGGCCCTGCTGGTGCTGGGGGCCGGTCTGGGCCTCCGTGATCCATGGCCTTCGGACGAGCCGCGTTTCGCGCTGGTGGCCAAGCAGATGGTCGACAGCGGTTACTGGTTGTTCCCGCATCGCGGCACCGAGCTGTATTCGGACAAGCCGCCGATGCTGATGTGGTGGCAGGCCACGCTGTACGGCGTGATCGGCCACTGGCGGGTGGCCTTCCTGCTGCCGTCGCTGCTGGCGGCGCTGGGTACGCTGTGGTGCGTGGTCGATCTCGGCCGCCGGTTGTGGACGCGGCAGGTAGGGCTGTACGCGGGATGGGCGCTGCTGTTCGCGTTGCAGTTCACTTTCCAGGCGAAGAAGGCGCAGATCGACCCGCTGCTGGTGCTGTTCATCACCCTGGCCAACTATGGCCTGCTGCGCC
The DNA here is from genome assembly GCF_013004645.1 of Stenotrophomonas africana. Lineage (GTDB taxonomy): Bacteria > Pseudomonadota > Gammaproteobacteria > Xanthomonadales > Xanthomonadaceae > Stenotrophomonas > Stenotrophomonas africana. Next base: position 118,927 of record NZ_JABEME010000005.1, read on the forward strand.
ACCTGCTGCTTGGGCCAGCCTGGCGCTGGTGGTGGCTGGGTTGGTTCTTCGCCGGAATCGGGGTGATCACCAAGGGTGTGGGCATGCTCGCCCTGCTGATGATCGTGCCGGCGGCCATCGCCTCGGCCCTGCACTGGCCGCGTGTGTCCCTGCATGCGCGCGATGGGCGTTTCTGGCTGGCGCCACTGGCGTTCCTGCTGGCGGTATCGTTGTGGCTGGTACCGATGCTGCTGGCCGGACTGGGCACCGGCTCGGACGAGTACCGTGCCTACATCAGCGACATCCTGTTCCGGCAGACGGCGCGCCGCTATACGCATTCCTGGGATCATCACCAGCCGTGGTGGTACTTCTTCGGCGTAATGCCGTCGATGTGGATCCCGGCGTTCCTGGCCTTGCCGTGGGCTATTCCAGCTTGGCGCAGGCGCCTGCGCCGACGTGACCCACGCTACCTGCTGCCGCTGGCCTGGTGTTTGCTGCTCGTGCTGTTCTTCTCCGTTCCCGATGGCAAGCGCGACGTCTACATCCTGCCAGCGTTGCCGATGTTCTGCCTGGCACTGGCGCCCCTGTTGCCCGGATTGATGAAGCGGCGCGACGTGCAGGGCCTGCTGTGGGGTTTCACCGCGGTGCTGGCGTCGGCCCTGACCCTGATCGGGGCGCTTGCGCTGCTGGGTGATCCGCACTTCGAAGTGAATCTCACCCGTGGTCGTGGATTGCCACCTGGCGCGACCGACGCGCTGGCCTGGGCGATCCTGGCGATGGGACTCTGGGGTGGGCTGGGCCTGATGGTGGCAGGACGCTGTCGCAGCCACCTGGCGTTGGTCTCGACCCTGACCGCAGCCTGGGTGTTGTACGGCCTGGTCGGCTACCCGCTGCTGAATGATTCAAGCTCCGCGCGTGGATTGATGCGCGACGTCGGCGCACGCCTCGCGCCGGATGCGGAGCTGGGGCTGGTGGCCTGGAAGGAGCAGAACCTGCTGATGGCCGACAGGCCGGCGGCCACGTTTGGATTCGAGAACCGCTGGCATGAGCAGCTGCAGGCGGCCGTGCGCTGGCAGCGGCTGGACCCCGGACGGCGTTGGCTGCTGGTGAACAACGATGCCATGCAGGGCTGCATTGATCGTTCACGGGCGGAGATGGCAGGCATTTCCAACCGGCGGCGCTGGTGGCTGGTTCCTGCGGCGGTCGTAAGGGGCACCTGCGCGCCCACGGTGGCGGAACTGGAACGCGAGTACCTGCTGCAGGGGCCACCGGATGAGGACTGAACGAATGAGCGACGAACATGACGGCGCTGCGACAATCGAAGGCTCGCTCTGCCCTAGAATGAGCGCCGCTCCCGGCACCGTGCCGGTCTCCCGCCACCGACCCGCCGACCGCACCACGTGATCCCGCTTTCTCCGTCTACTTCCCGCACGTCGGGCTTCCTGGCCGGCGCCTATACGGTGGCGCTGGGGGCATTGCCGACGCTGTTGATGCTCACCATGGAAGGCGGCAGCGCGGGCTTCTATCTGGTGATCCTGTTGTCGCTGATCCTGCTGCTGATGCCCTCGGCATCGCCGGCCCTGCTGCCGGGCGCCGTTCGTCGCTATGCGTGGATGGGCATCGGCATGGGCGTGATGCTGGTGGGTGTTCTGGTCAGCCTTGGTGTGCATGGCATCTGGAAAGGGTCGGAGGTCGAAAAAGCGGCGCGCCTGCTGTCGATGCTGTTGATCCTGTTCGCGGCGCTGCGGGTGCCACGCAGGATCCTTGGGCGCGCCCTGTTGGGAACCCTGCCCGCAGTGTGGTCGGCAGCGGTGGTCATTGGCTGGCTGGCGCTGGAAACCGGCGCGCGGCCTGCCACCCAGCAGTTCAACGCGGTGACCTACGGTGACCTGACCCTGTTGTTTGGTGTGTTGAGCCTGGTGTCACTGGGTCTGCCGGTGACCCGCTTTACCCGCATCGAGGCGACGCTGAAGCTGCTGACCGGCATCCTGGGCCTGGTTGCCTTCCTGTGGACGCAGACCCGCGGTGGCCTGCTGGCGATTCCCTGTTTCCTGCTGATCGGCCTGCTGGTGATGGGGCGTCGGCTTGGCCGCATGAAGATCCTGCTGGGCCTGGTACTTGCAGCGGGCGTAGGCATTGTCGCCACCCATGATGGCGCGCTGCGCGACCGCATCGATGCCGGCGTGAACGAGTATGGTGATTGCAGTGCCGACCATCTGGCCGATACGTCGGTCTGCATCCGCCTGCAGTTGTGGAGCGCGGCGGGCTACATGATCCGTGAGCAACCCGTGTTCGGCGTCGGCGGCGGCAACCGCTTCCGCCAGGAACTGGAAGGGCTTGCCGAACAGGGCAAGGTCTCGACGATGGTCGCGCGTGATTTCGGCGAGACCCACAACGACCTGCTGTACTTCCTGGCCACCTACGGTGTGCTGGGCGGGCTGGGGCTGGTGCTGGTGTACCTGGCGCCCGCGCTGGTGTTCCTGCCACGCCTGTGGCGTGGCGACGAGCGATCGCGGTTGCATGCCGCTGCAGGGTTGAGCATCTGCGTGGCCTTCGCCGTCTTCGGCGTTACCGAAATGATGCTGCGTGACATGCGCACCGCGTCGTTCTATGCCGCCTGGGTCGCGCTGCTGCTGGCGCTGTCCGAGCCTCGCCGCCCTGATCAGCGCGAGCCCAGCGCCGCTTCGTAGCTGGCCAGGGTCGCATCGGCGAAGGTCTGCAGGCCGAACGCGGCTTCTGCATGGCGGCGGGCGGCCATGCCCATTGCCGCCAGGCCCTGGCGCTGTTCGTACATCACCTGCAACTGCGCCGCGATGGCGGCCACGTCACGGGTGGGTACGACCCAGCCGTCGACGCCCTGCTGGATGTTCTCCGGAAGACCGGCATAGTCGCTGACCAGCATCGGCCTGGCGCTGGCCATCATTTCGCGGCAGGCGAAGGAGATCGTTTCAACGTCGTTGGACAGCACGAAGCCGACGTCGCCGGCGGCGATCAGCAGGCGCGTATCGGCCAGCAGGCCGGTGAAGTGCACCTGCGCTGCGACCTCGCCGAGCGCCTGCACCCGTTCGCGCTGCTGTGCGTTGGGCAGGTGGCCGGCCACCGCCATGTGCACGTGTGGGCGGATGGCATCGGGCAGCAGGGCGATGGCCTGCGCCAGGTCGATCCAGCCCTTGTAGTCGTCAGTGCCGGCATTGCTGACCAGCACCAGGTCATCCGGATCCTGGGTCCATTGCTGCCGCATGGCCTGCCCCGCGTCGGCGGCCATCGGTGCAAAACGGGCCAGGTCGACGCCGTTGCGGACCACGTCGATCGGACAGCGGCGGTATGGGCCCTGCTCCAGCAGCCGCCCGGTATGGGCCGATACCGCGATCACGCGATCGGTGGCCCAGCGCGCACGGAAGGCATTGCCCAGGGTGTTGGTCGGCTTGCTGTTGTGCTTGGTGAGGATGATCGGCGGCCGGCGCATGCCGAGCAGGCTCTGCATCACGAAGCGGTGATCGCGTGCGCCGTTGACGTGGACCAGGTCGATGCCCTCGTCCCGCACCAGGCGGCGCAACGCGCGCTGTTCGGCCAGCTGCTGCGGCAAGGTCGGCAGGCCACTGCCGAAGGCCATCGGCAGGGCGGTCGCGATGCCCTCTTCGGCAACGGTGCGCAGCAGGCGGCTGTCGGCGGGGGCAGCGACATGGAGCGTGTGCTGGCCATGCAGGGCCCGCGCCAGGGACACGATGTACGTGGTGTGGCCGCCACCGTCGCCGTAGTGGAAGTTGGTGTACAGGATTTTCATGGGGGATCTTCGGGCAACGCGTGGTCAGTGTGACACAGCCGGCTCAGGACCGTTCCGCAGGTGCGACCGGGTCGGCCACTGCCTGGCCGTTGCCCAGCATCCACAGCATGATGGTCTTCTGCCGCACGTAGTTGGCGCGCACATAGGCGTAGACCAGGCCGTGCCAGCCATCGCGGAAGCCGCCGCGGAACAGGAAGCCGCGCCAGAACCGCCAGGCCGGGGCCAGCACCAGCTTGCCCAGCGTGGCCCGCTTGCCGCGCGCGAACTCGTGCTCGGCCATCATCCGCGCGTACTTCTCGGTCTTGGCCAGCTGCTGCTGCAATGACCGGTACGGGTAATGGATCAGGTCGCCGCGCAGGGTGCCCACACTGCCGTCGACACTGGCCGCCTCGTGGATCTCGCGCTTGCCGCGCCAGCCGCCCTGGCGGCGGTCGAACAGGCGCATTACCCGGTCCGGGTAGGCATTGCCGTGGCGCAGGAACCTGCCGAAATACTCCGACAGGCGGGCGAAGCGGAAGCCAGCGTGGCCGCTGAAGCCGCCGTCACGGGCCTGTTCGATGGCCGTGCGCAGCTCCGGGCTGATGCGCTCGTCGGCATCCAGGCACAGCACCCAATCGTGGCTGGCCTGCTCGACGCAGAATGCCTTCTGGCTGCGGAAACCCTCGAACGCGCGCTGGAGCACCCGGGCGCCGGCGGACTCGGCGATGGCCACCGTGGCATCGGTGGAATACGAGTCCACCACCACGATCTCATCGCAGAAAGCCAGCGAGGCCAGGCAGTCGCCGATGCGCCCAGCCTCGTTGAACGCGATAATGCACGCCGAGATGCGAGGCCGTTCGATGGGAGCGGTCGTGGAGGACATGATGGCCGGGTACCTGTTGTTTGCGACGGAGCGCTATGCGCTGCCTATTCTCGCCCCGTTGGCGCAGGCCTTGCACGCCTCCGGGCAGGTCGTCGCTGCCTGGTTCGAGGATGGCGCGGCCGGCAGCAGCCTGCCGGGGGTGCCCAACGTCGGCCTGAAGCAGGCCCTGGCGATGCGCCCGCGGGCCGTGTTCAGCGCCGCCAACTGGGTGCCGACCTTCCTGTCCGGGGCCAAGGTGCAGCTGTTCCATGGCTTCAACGTGGAGAAGCGGGACAGTGCGCGCGGCCACTTCCGGGTGCGTGGCATGTTCGACCTGTACTGCACGCAGGGGCCGGCCACGACCGCACCATTCCGCGAGATCGCTGCCCTGCAGGGCCATTTCGCGGTGGCCGAGACCGGCTGGCCGAAGCTGGACCCGCTGTTCCGCGACGATGGCGGCGAGAGCGCCGCGCTGCGAGCGGCGGCAGGTGGGCGTCCGGTGATCCTGTTTGGCTCGACCTTCACCGAGCGGCTCAGCGCCGCTCCGCACCTGCATGCGCAGATCGCCGCCGATATCGCCGCAGGTGGCCACTACTGGCTGCTGACCCTGCACCCCAAGTGCCCGCCCGAACTGTTCGAGCGCTACCGCGCGCTGGCCGGTGCCAATGCCCGTTTCATCGAGCCGGAACAGGTCATGGCCGCGCAGCGTGCCGCCGACGTGCTGGTCTCGGATACCTCATCGATCGTCTCGGAGTTCATCGTCCAGCACAAGCCGGTGGTGACCTTCCGCAACCGCGTGCCGAAGGCGCACATGATCGACTTCGACGACCCGGCGCAGCTGCCGGCGATGCTGCAGCGCGCGTTGCATCTGGACGCCGCGCTGCAGGCGGAGATCGTGCGCTATGCCGATGCCATCCATCCGTATCGCGATGGCCGTTCCAGCGAACGGGTGATCGCCGCGACCGAGGATTTCCTGTCCGGTGAAATGGGCGCGCTGCGGCGCAAGCCGTTCGGCAGCTGGGTGCGCGATCTGCAGATCCGCAAGGACCTGGGCTACTGGGGGCCGTCGCAGCGGTGACGTAGGTCCTGTAGAGCCGAGCCCATGCTCGGCTGCGGCAAGCCGAGCATGGGCTCGGCTCTACGGTAGATCCACGCCATGCGTGGATGGCGGTTCAATGATCGGCCGCGCTACCAGCGCAGCGTGCGCCGTGCCAGCGCTGCGGCCAGCTGCTCCATCACCTGCTGGGCCTGTGCCTGCGGCAGATGGTGCAGGGTCAGTGCCACATCGCCATGCGCGCCTGCGGTATCCAGCTGCAGGCTGCTGGTGCCGAGCAGCTTGTCCAGCGGTGAGCGCTGCAGGCGCAGGCCCTGCACCTTGTCCAGCTCGGCCCAGCGCCACCAACGCTTCCACCAGCCGCCGCGCACCGCCACGTAGTGGTCGTCCAGGTACCAGCCCATGCGTGCCATCTGCCGGCGCGCGACCAGCAACGCTACCGGCAACCAGGCCAATACCACCAACCCCCACGTTCCCCAGCGCCAGTACGCGGCTGCCGCCAACAGCGGTACCACCACCAGCGCGCCCAGGCACAGCCGCCACCAGCCGCGCTGCGGAATGGACTGCCACTGCGCCGGTGGCCATTGCAACTGTGGCAGCAGGTGCCGCACCAGCTGCTCGCAACGCGTACTTGACGCCAGGGGTGCCAGTTCGCGCAGGGCACGGTCCTCATCGCGCGAGGGCCCGCCAGCGGCACTGTCGATGCGGAGCTGGCGCAGCCCGAACCAGCGCTGCAAAGTACCTTCGCGCAGCGTCCAGGCCTGGATGCGGCGGCGCGCCACGCTGCTGCGGGTGCGGCTGAGCAGACCGGCCGACACGGTCAGGCGACGATCCTGCTCGCTGAGGGTGAAGCCGTGGTAGCGCAGCAGGGTCAGCACCACCGACAGCATGCGCAGTGCCAGCCAGCCCAGCAGCAGTGCGGCAGCCAGCAGCAGGAAGGCGCCGGCCATGCCGGGGTGCAGATGGCTGGCGTAGCCGAAGGCTTCTCGGCCACCACGCTGGATGGCATCGTCCATCACCGGCCGTGGCACGGTCTGGAACAGCACGCCGAATGCGGCCACCGCCAGCGCCCAACCGCGGTTGGAGAGCAGGCCCATGCGCACCACATCCCAACCGGACAGGCGCAGCAGCACGCGTTCGCGGTCGGCGTTGGCAATGGGCAGCGCATCAACGGCGTCGGCGGCCTGTGGCGCCTGCCCGCGCTGGCGCACCAGCCGCTCCAGCGCCAGCGCCTGGTCCAGCTTCAGCACGCGCATCTCGGCTTCCGGACGCACGCCGCCGGCCGATTCCAGGCGCAGCTCGGCCACGCCGAACAGGCGGTGCAGCGGGTTCTGCCGTACTTCCACGTTGTGGATGCGGGCGAACGGGATCTCGCGGCGGTTGCGTGCCAGCAGGCCACTGCGCACGGTGATCGCATCGCTGCCGATGCGGTAGCGGTAGCTGAGGTACTGCAGCACCGATACCAGTACCAGTGCTGCGATCGCCGACAGTGGGATCAGCTGCGCCCACATCGGGTCGCGGTCGCCACGCTGGCCGAACACCAGCAGCGCAACCAGCGGCAGGAAGTAGTGGCGCAGCTGCATCAGCAGCACGAACAGCCATGACCAGGGGTGCAGGCGGTGATCCTCGCCACCGGCGGGCAGCGATGCGGGCAGGGGCGGCGGCAGGCTCACAGGGCGTCGGCGTCCTGATCGAGCTGATGGGACAGGGTGTCGCGCAGGCGCTCGGCATCGGCCTCGTCCAGGCCACTCACGGTCACCGCGCTCATGCGGGTACCGGCGGTGTGCACGATCAGTGTGGCCAGGCCAGCGCGGCGCTCCAGCGGCCCCCGGCGCAGGTCCAGGTGCTGCACTCGCGAAATCGGAATGCGCGTTTCCAGTTGCCACATCAGGTCGCGGCGCAGGCCAAGGCCCTGTGCGTCCAGCCGCCAGCGGGTGCGGGTCAGGCGCCGGCGGCCCAGCCACACACCGAAAACGATGCCGATCAGCAGCCCAAGGGCGGCAGTCCACAGGCCGCCGGGCAGATCGAAGAACCATGCGGCCGCGGCCAGTGGCAGCCCCGGCACGAACAGACCACCGAAAGCGCCTTCCAGTGCAGCGAGACGGGCGGCGCGTTGCGGCAGCGGCTGCCAGGCATCGGTGGGCGGGGAGGTCAGGGAAACGTCGGTCACGCGGGCTCCGTCAGGCGGCAGGGCAGGCGATGGCGGCCGTGACCGCACCGCGCAGACGGTAGCAGGTCGGCTGCGCTACTGGGCAGCCTGGATCAGCGCGTCCACATCCAGCATGTGGCCTGCGCGATCAGCCTTGGTGCGCAGGTAGTGTTCGTTCTCGGCGGTGATCTCGCCGGTGACCGGAATGCAGTCCAGTACCTCGATGCCGGCATTGCGCAGGCGCTGTGCCTTGGTCGGGTTGTTGCTGAGCAGGGCCACGCGCGAAATGCCCAGGCCATGCAGCATCGCCACCGCGCTGCCGTAGCGGCGCTCGTCGGCGCCGAAGCCCAGCTGTGCGTCGGCGTCGATGGTGTCCAGGCCGTCATGCTGATAGCCATAGGCGCGCATCTTTGCGGCAATGCCGGTGCCGCGGCCTTCCTGGTCCAGGTACAGCAGCACGCCGCCGCCCAGTTCCTTCAGCTTGCGCAGGCCACGCCGCAGCTGGTCGCCGCAGTCGCACTTGAGCGAGCCGAACAGGTCACCGGTCAGGCACGAGGAGTGCACGCGCACCGGCACCACGGCCGACAGGTCCGGCTCACCGACGATGATCGCCACCTGGTCGCGCTGGGCCACGCCACCGCGGAACACCGCGAAGGTGGTCATGCCGACATCGCGCAGCGGTACCGGCGAACGTGCCACCAGTTCGTAATCGTGGGCTGCATGGGCCGCGCCTTCGGCGAGGTCGCACAGGGCCACTTCGGCAGCACCGTCGAAGGTGCGGTCATCGGCGTCCAGGCGCACCGCCACCATGGCCGGCAGCAACAGGCCGAGGCGTGCCAGTTCCACGGCGCCGGCATCGAAGGCGTCACCGGCGCTCCAGCCGTCCGGCATCGGGCCGGGCTCGCGCAGGTAGCCCAGCGAGGGCAGGGCATCGAAGGCAACGCCGGCCAGCGGCAGGCGCGCGCCCTCAGGTGCCTCCACGCCGAGTACGCGGGCGCGGGTGGCGGTCAGGAACAGGTAGTGGCGTTCGCACGCGGCGCTGGCGAAGGCGGCGAAGCTGCTGGCGGTGGCGCTGTCCAGCGCGATTACCGCCAGGCGCTGGCCCTGGCCATCGTGGAGCAGGACCGGGCGACCGGCGCGCAGTTCGGCAACCGCGCGTTCGCAGCGGATCGCGGCCGGATCGCCGAACAGGGAAGAAGCAGCAGGCATGGCAGGACCGGGGGAGGCGGACATCGCAGTCTCTATGGGGGCGCCGGCGTCGTATTCAACGTGCTGCGGCCGCCGGTCGCAGGGACCCGGCGGGCGTCAGTGCGGGTGTTCCTCAGTCGCGTATGGGTCTTCCTCGCCGCTGCCCGGTGGCCGCAGCGTATAGCGCTTGTAGGTCCACTGGTACTGCGCCGGATCACGGCGGGCGATGCGCTCGATGCCGGCATTGAGGGCGGTGGCGGCTACCTGCGGGTCCGGGTCGGCCACGGCCGGGTCGGTCGGCTCGATGTGCAGGGCGAATTCCATGTCCGGCCCGATGCGCTCGCACCAGCCATACAGCACGGTGGCGCCGGTGCGCTCGGCCAGCCGGTTGACCAGGGTCATGGTCAGCGCCTGCACGCCGAAGAACGGCACGAACACGCCGTCGCCGGCCTTGGGCTGCTGGTCGGGCAGGATGCCGGTGGCACCGCCGTCCTTGAGCACCTTGAACAGCTGGCGCACGGCCGGACCTTCGGCGCGCACCTGCTGCACGTTCTGGCCGCCCCGCACCAGCTGCAGGAAGGCATCGCTGGCCTCGTCCTCCGGCGGTTTGTAGACGATGGCGATCTGCCCGCGCGAGGCCAGCCACTGGTTCAGCAGCTCCCAGTTGCCGAAATGCGGCGCGGCCACGATCACGCCCTTGCCGCTGGCCAGGGCTGCGTCGTACAGGGCCTCGCCGTGGCGCTGCTTCAGATGCAGGCGCAGGTTGTCGGCCGGCCTCTGGCTCCACAGGCGCAGGGTCTCGATGGCCTGCAACGCGGTGGAGCGCAGCAGATCGCGGTGCAGGCGGTCGCGTGCAGCGCCGTCCAGCTCTGGGTAGGCCAGTTCCAGGTTGCGCCGGGTGACGCGGCTCTCACGGGCGTTGAGATTGATCCACGCCCACGCCAGGGTGCGCGCGAACCCCCGCAGCAGTGGCCAGGGCAGGCGAGCGAACAGGGTGGTGGCGCGATAGACCAGCCGGGCTTTGCGTTGCGGATTCATCGGCGCCAGTTTAGCCAAGGGCGCTGCTATCGTGGCCGGCCCCGTTCATTGGAAGCCCACGATGCTCGTCCTGATCCAGCGTGTCAGCCAGGCTGCCGTCCATGTCGATGACGAGGCGGTAGGGCAGATCGGCCCGGGCCTGCTGGCGCTGGTGGGCATGGAGCCGGGCGATACCGAGGCCCAGCTGCGCCGCATGGCCGAGCGCCTGCTGGGCTACCGGGTGTTCGCCGACCAGGCCGGAAAAATGAACCGGTCGCTGCGCGACACCGGCGGTGGGCTGCTGCTGGTCAGCCAGTTCACCCTGGCGGCCGACACCCGATCGGGCATGCGGCCCAGCTTCACCAGCGCCGCGCCGCCGGACGAGGCTGAACGCGGGTTCAATCGTTTTGTCGAGATCTGTCGTGAAAATCACGCGCCAGGGGTGGAAACGGGTCGATTTGGTGCCCATATGGTCGTCAGCCTGGTCAATGACGGTCCCGTGACCTTCCTTCTCAGGCCCTAGGCCGCCGGGACCACCGCCCGGCAGGCCGGGCCCCGGGCTGGTATAATGCTACGTTCCCTATTTCTCCCTAGCCGGTGGCGCGAGCACTACATGGCCAACGAACGTCCTGCCCAATCCGAAATCAAGCAACTGATCAGCAAGGGCCTGGAACAGGGCTACCTGACCTACGCCGAAGTCAATGACCATCTGCCGGACGACATGGTCGACCCGGAACAGATCGAAGACATCATCGGCATGATCAACGGCATGGGCATTGATGTCCATGAAGTTGCGCCGGATGTGGAAACCCTGCTTCTCAACGACGGCAACACCGGTAACCGCGAAGTCGATGACACCGCGGCCGAAGAAGCCGCCGCCGCGCTGAGCGCGCTCGACACCGAAGGTGGCCGTACCACCGACCCGGTGCGCATGTACATGCGCGAAATGGGCACCGTCGAGCTGCTGACCCGCGAAGGCGAAATCGCCATCGCCAAGCGCATCGAGGAAGGCCTTTCGCAGGTCCAGGCTGCCCTGGGCCAGTTCCCGGTCTCGGTCGAGTCGCTGCTGACCGACTACGAAGCCCACAAGGAAGGCAAGAAGCGCCTGGCCGAAGTGATCGTCGGCTTCAACGACCTGGCCGACGAAGTGCCTGCGCCCGCCGCTGTCGTTTCCGATGATGGCGATGATGCCGACGCCGAAGCCGACGAGGACGAGGACGATGATGTCGAGGGTGGCGAGGAAGAAGCCGCACCGACCGGTCCGGACCCGGAGGAAGTCGCTGCGCGCATGCAGGCGCTGAGCGATGCCTTCAATGCCTTCAAGAAGGCGGCGACCAAGGGCGACAAGAAGAACCTGCCGCGCCTGCGCGAAGAGATGTCGGCGGTGTTCGTCACCCTGAAGCTGCCGCTGCCGCTGACCGATGTGCTGACCAAGCAGCTGCGCGACACCATGGCGTCGATCAAGGCCCATGAGCGCCGCGTGCTGAACCTGGCCACCGTCACTGCCCGCATGCCGCGCAAGGACTTCATCCGTTCCTGGGAAGGCAACCAGACCAACCTGGAGTGGGTGGAAGACGCGCTGAAGCGCAAGCAGAAGTGGTCTTCGGCCCTGCGCGAAGTGAAGGACCAGATCATCGCCGAACAGCAGGCGACGATCGACATCGAAAAGCTGACCCAGCTGGACCTGGAAGAGCTGAAGGAAATCAGCCGTGCCATGGCCTACGGTGAAGCCAAGGCGCGCAAGGCCAAGAAGGAAATGGTCGAGGCCAACCTGCGCCTGGTGATCTCGATCGCCAAGAAGTACACCAACCGCGGCCTGCAGTTCCTCGACCTGATCCAGGAAGGCAACATCGGCCTGATGAAGGCCGTGGACAAGTTCGAGTACCGCCGCGGTTACAAGTTCTCGACCTACGCCACCTGGTGGATCCGCCAGGCGATCACCCGCTCGATTGCCGACCAGGCACGCACCATCCGTATTCCGGTGCACATGATCGAGACGATCAACAAGTTGAACCGCATTTCCCGCCAGATGCTCCAGCAGTACGGCCGCGAGGCTACGCCGGAGGAGCTGGCCAAGGAAATGGACATGCCGGAAGACAAGATCCGCAAGGTGATGAAGATCGCCAAGGAGCCGATCTCGATGGAAACCCCGATCGGCGACGACGAGGATTCCCATCTGGGCGACTTCATCGAGGACACCAACGTGGAGTCCCCGATCGAGAACACCACCAACATCAACTTGTCTGAAACCGTGCGCGACGTGCTGGCCGGCCTCACCCCGAGGGAGGCCAAGGTGCTGCGCATGCGCTTCGGCATCGACATGAACACCGACCACACGCTGGAAGAGGTCGGCAAGCAGTTCGACGTGACCCGCGAGCGCATCCGCCAGATCGAAGCGAAGGCCCTGCGCAAGCTGCGTCACCCGAGCCGCTCGGAGCAGCTGCGCAGCTTCCTGGATATCGATTGACGGGTATCCGCCGCATATGAAGCATCCGACAGACCCCGTGGAAGCGGGGTCTGTTTTTTTTTGCCTGCGGTCTCGTCCGCGTTGCGCGCGACGGGATAGGATGCGTGTCCTGTTTTCGCACTGGTCAATGGAATGCCGATGAAACTGCCGATCTTGCTGCTCTCGCTGTCACCGCTGGTTGCCTGGGCGGATACTCCACAACCACCGGCATGCAATGCCGAGAGTTTCTTCAGCAGCCAGTTCGACTATGCCGTGGGTCGCGTGGTCGACGCCGGGCAGGTGCTGCTGTTGGGCGAGGCAGAAGGCTGCCTGGACGAGGAACGGGAGGGGTGCCGCAGTGGCGAGGAGATGGAACCGGGGACCGGCCTGGTGATCGGCGACAGCTGGAACAACTACTACTGCGTGAAAGCACGTTCGCCGAGCAAGGAAGTGGTGGGCTGGGCGCCGGAGTCGCGCGTGATGGAAACGAGCAACTACTACGAGACCAGCTTGACCAGCTGGGTCGCCCATTGGGAACGCAGTGACGGAAATGCCATCGACATCGCGGCCAAGGGGGACGCATTCGAGCTGAGCACGCAGGAGGGCGGCGAGGGGGCGGCACCGCGGGTCCTGGGCCGCGCTGCACCGGAGGAGGACGAAGACGTACTGCATCTGCGCCAGGGTGACTGCACGACACGCGTACTGCTGCGCGGCGCCGACCTGGTGGTGGCTGACAACGGACAGTGTGGCGAGCACGAGCGCCGCCTGCGCGGTGAGTACCACAACCGTGCGCCGTTGGATCGGTTGATGCAGCGCCTGGGGCAGTAGTGGCGCGCAGTGGAAACCCTTTGCCGGCCTCACTACACTGTGAGGCTGCGCCGGGCCTATAGCTCAACGGTTAGAGCAGGGGACTCATAATCCCTTGGTTTCAGGTTCGAATCCTGATGGGCCCACCACATCGCTGTCCAACGAAGTCCAGTGACGAAGCCCCGGTGGCGTCTGGCTGGTGCATCAGGGGGCGCCAGGGGCAGCACCTTGCGGCGATGCCCCTTCATTGAAGGGCCCTCAGGATCGCGGCAGATTCTCGATGGGACCAACGCGACCGGGCGGGGGCGGCTGACAGTTGCCGAAGCACCCGCCACCACCGGGGAACCAGCCGCCGATCCCGCCACCACCGCCAGTGCCACCTCCGCCACCGCCACCGCCAGACGGCGGTGTCGAGGCGAAGCTGTCTTCAGTGCCGCCTGACTCTTCTGCCGACTTCCCGCACGGCTTGCTGACGGTGATCATGCTTGAGCCGGTCATCATCATGATTTTCGTCTTGTACATGACGTTGCCGACGAAGGACGTGTTGCGCCATGCATCGGCACCGAAGGTCCTTTCAGCGGTCTCATCCAGTTTCTTCAGGAATGCCCGGTTGGGTGCCTCTGCGGACGAGGCACCGGCTTGCTTGGCCGCCGCAATATCCTTCAGGTCGACCGATATCGAGAACGGGAGCATTGGAAGAACGGTGCAGGCCAGAGCAACACCGGTAATGGTGAAAGCTGCGGTGGCCAGGGCGAATTTACTTACAGGTTTCATTGCCATCCTTGCGAGTTGTCAACGGGGAACGGGCGGTAATCGGGAACGAACGGGTTGCCCGTTCTTCCCTGGTAGAGCTGGTTGAAGGTAGCGTTCAGGCGAAGCGCTTCGGCCTCCCCCTGCATCCGCTCCTCGATGGTGAGTGGCGCAGAGAACATGATTTCCCTGCCAAGCGCAGCGGAAGGGTCTGCGCGCATCTCCAGGACACGCGAAACCGCGTATGCGTTGATGTTTCCCGCTCGACCGGTGGATGCGAAATGTGTCGCAAGCAACTGCAACGCAAAGTAGTTGCCGTCCACGGCGGACGACATCATCTGGTCCAGGGCCGCTCGATCGGGGAGCCTTCTCGAGTCCAGGATCGTGCGGGCAAGCTTGTCGCCGTTATTGGCGGCCTGTTCCAGCAACGCGTCGGGCGCGCTGGAGTAGGAAGCCCACTGCGCGGTGTTCGGATAGCCGTGTTCGTCCAGCCAGCGTTGCTCCTCGCGGCTACGCCCATCAAAGGGATCATCGTCCTTGGGCTCCATGGCATCGCGATTCTGCGGAACACCGGGAAACAGCATGCTCGTGCTGTTGGCAGGCCGTAACGCGGGTGACGCCGCCGAAGGTGTCGGCGCGGCGGGATTCTCGCGCGGTCCTCCCGCCTGTCCAACCTTCGGTGCTGCTTGCGAGGCCTGTGGCGTGGGGCGAAGGAGGAGAAAGGCGGCTACTGCTCCCGTGGCGAGTACGGCAACGATGAGTGCTGCAGCGAATTTCTGCGATGAACTTCTGTATTCCATGAGGGTGGTGCAGTTTCCTTGCGATGAACACTGAGTCTGGTACGCGACGCAACAACGTTGGAGTTGCTCGCGCAACTGAAACGGAGTGCACGCAGGCCGCCGGTGATGGACTCGATCCCGTATGCACATCTGCATCGCCCGTATAGAACGGAAAAGTGGTGCGGCCTCCCCCAGCCCTCTGTGGTCTGTATTCAGTTCTTGTTTACGTTCTGGTCCGGCACACGCTTCGGTCCCGGTGCCGGGCGACCCGTTGCACATCAACGACTACGGGTCACGAACAGTGCTTCGGGAACCGCCACAAGCCTATTGGAGGGAGTCCCGCGCCTTTGTATCGGCGCAGGGAATCCGCTTGCTGGAACCTCCCGGCTGAGGCCCGCTCAGCCGCAGGCAGCGCAACACCATCGATCGCCGCCCCCTGTGTCGAATGACACATGCCCGACCATTTCTGCTGGCGGGAAGATGACGGCATCCCGAAGTGGAGTGATCTGATGCCTGGTACGCTCAGTCGTCGCACCTTCCTGGCCAGTGCCGCTGCCGTTCCAGCGGCCGCGCTCATGCCGGCGGGCATTGCTGCCGGGAAGACGTATGCAGTCCTCACTGAGAGCTTGATCGAGACGGAACGGGATGCAATCCGCTCCGCCATGAAAGGCAGCGACATCGGTGCCGCTGCCGTCTGCCTGGTCGAAGACGGGCAGGTGCGCTGGGCCGAGGGCTTCGGGTACGCATCGGGCGACGGTAGTGCAGCAGTAGACGCCAGTACGATGTTCAGCATCCAGTCCACCTCGAAGAATTTCGCGGCGGTGGCGGTGCTGTTGGCCGTGCAGGACGGCATCCTTGAGCTGGACGCGCCCATTACCCACCATCTGCCGTCGTTCACGGTGCGCAGCCGCTTTGAGCATTCACCGCAGGAGCACATCACGCTGCGCCTGCTGCTCGCCAACCGTGCTGGATTCACGCACGAGGCGCCGCTGGGCAACAACTACGAACCGGCGTCACCGGGCTTTGATGCGCATGTCCGCAGCATCTCCCAGACATGGTTGCGCTTTCCGGTAGGTACGCGCTACCGCTATTCCAACCTGGGCTTCGACCTTGCAGGCCATGTCCTTGAACAGGCCGCGGGTGTCGATTACCCGCAGTGGCTGCGGCGTCGGATCTTCGAGCCGCTGGGAATGCACGACAGTACGGCGGATGCGTCGGTCTATCTGGCAAGCAAGGGCCGCGCATTGGGAACCCAGGAAGGCTTCGTGCAGGTACCGCCGGTGACGCCACTGGTGGTGTCCGGTGGCGTCTGGACCAGTGCTGCCGACATGGCGAAGTATCTTGGCTTCATGCTTGCTGGCGGTAAGGCAGGCACGCAGCAACTGCTCGCACCTCATCTCTGGGACGAGATGCATGGCTTCGGCCTGGGTGGCGACTACGGGCTAGGTGTGATGCGCAGCGAGCGCCGCTACGGCAGCACACCGGTACGGCTGCTGCACCACCGCGGTGGCGGCTTCGGATTCGGTTGCGTTTTCACGTACTGCCCGCAGGCGCAGGTGGGTTTCGCTGCAATGTTCAACCGTGCGACGTCCGCAGGGTACGGCTTCGGCGAGCGTCTGCTCGATCAACTGTTGTCGGCGCGTTTCGGACCACGGCAGCCCCGCGTGCCGGTATCGTCGCTGGCGCCGATCCGATTGAACCAGAGCCAGCTGCAGCGGATGGCGGGAAACTGGATTGGTCGCAGCGCCAAAGCGAAGATTGTGGCTGCCGAAAATGGTGAATTGCTGCTGCGTCGAGAGGCCAGTGAAGCGGGTACCCGGCTTGCGGCCATCGACGGCGATCAACTGTTTACCGAAGGCGCCGATGGAGAGGTTGCGACGTACCGTTACCATGCGGCAGCGGACATGCTGCCTGCGCATCTGGAATGTACGAACGGGGAAGATGGCCTGGACCAGAACGACACCATGGAGATGCCTGCCGGGCCGAATACCCTCCATTGGCACCCCTGGTTGGGTCGCTATCGCATCGACCAATGGGGCAAGCCGTCAATGTCCGTTGAGCTGGAGCAACGACAGGGCTGGCTGTACATCGATGGCATCCGCCTGGTTGCTGAGGTGGAGCCTGGCCTGTTGTTCACCAGCGATGGCGAAGCCGTGGACTTCCGTGGTCCCCAGCCGACGTGGCGCAACCTGCGCTTGCAGCGCGTCCGCAATGCGGACGCTGGCTGATGCCTGCGTGGCGTTGGGTCAGGCGCGCCGCCCCCGGCCGTCAATGCTGTAGCGCCCGGCGCCTGTGCAGGCCAGCAGCAGGAAGCCACCGGCCAGCCCAAGGTTCTTCAGGAACATGATCTGCTGGGTCTGGTCGGCGAAGTTGTGGTGGAAGATGAAGGCGGTGACCAGGCTGAAACCCACCAGCACGACCGACACCAGCCGGGTCTGGAAGCCGAGCAGGATGCACAGTCCGCTGCCGATCTCGAAGGCGATGGTGGGCCAGAGCAGGAGGCCGGGCACGCCCATGGCTTCCATGTAGCCCTGGGTGCCGCTGAGATCACCGAGCTTGCCCAGGCCGGAGACCAGGAACAGCGCCATCAGCAGGATGCGTGCAAGCAGGTAAGCGAGCGAGTGGGAAGCGTGGCTCACGTCGGTGTCCTCGGAGATGGCCGTCGAGGGTGATCGGAGCCCACCGGCGGTGAAGCCTGTGTCTACGCGAGGCGCAAGGCGCCTTGACAGCTGGCGGTTCGCAGGAGACCTTTCTCCCATGACGATTGATATTGAATCGCTCAGCCTTCGGGAGCTGGGCGCCTTGGTGGTTGCCGCTGAACAGCGGAAACACCTCATTTCCAGCCGCCGTCCGGCCAGTGCGGTGCGACGGATGCTGAAAGCCGCCGCGGCCGAAGCCGGCTACACCCTCGAAGAACTCTTCGGTGGCGAAGCCTCGGAAACACCTGCGCCCGCCCGCAAATCCGCCCGCCGTAAATCCGGCAAAGTCGCGCCCAAGTATCGCGACCCGGAATACAAGCGCCTGACCTGGACCGGTCGCGGGCGCATGCCGCGCTGGTTGGCGTCCAAGGTGTCGATGGGCCACAAGGCCACCGATTTCCTGATTCCTGGCTTGGCCAGGCCGACCGCTGGCAAGACCAGCACCATCGGCAAGCGGACCGTCATCAAGAAGGGATGAGGCTGCGGCACTGCTACCCTGCCGGGTCTTTCAACCGAGGAGCACGGGATGGCACACGAGGGTGGCATGACGATCACGCTGAAAGTCCTGTACACAGCCGCAGGCGCGGCCGTGCTGGTCAGCCTGCTGGCCTGGGCGGTGGAATGGAGCGGAATGGCCTATGTCTGCCCATACTGCCGCGTGCAGCGCACGGTCATCGGCGTGCTGGGTGTGCTGACGCTGTTCGCGCGACCGGGCGGGCTCATCGTGCCGTGGTTGTCGTACACCGCGGGCGGCTTCGCGTTCGTGGTCGCGGCAATGCAGCACTTCAACGGCTGGAAGCGTATTTCCGCCGGAGATTTCAGCTTCAACGCGCAGTGGTACATCGATCCATGGCTGCTGTCAGGCTGCGCGATGCTGATCCTGGTGGCACAGCTGATGCTGGTGCAGGCTGCGTGTCGGCGCAGTCTGCGCTGATGCCTCTGCCCACGGGGCGTAGCCTCAGGCGTTCTGGAATACCGCCAGCTGCGCGGCGAACGCGCGCTGGTACGCCGGTCGTTGCGTTGCGCGTGCCACATAGGCGACCACCTGCGGGTGCTCGTCGAGGAGGCCGCTGCTTTTCAGGCGTAGCAGCACCGAGACCATCATCAGGTCGCCGGCGCTGAATTCGCCCTCCAGCCACGACGACGAGCCCAACCAGGCGGACAGTTGTGACAACCGCGTACGCACGCGCTCTTCAAGCATCGGCAGACGCTGCGCATACCAGGGCTGCTCGCGCTCCAGCACCCAGGCCATGGAACGTTCGACGATGGGCGGCTCCACCGTGTTCAGCGCGGCAAACATCCACATGATCGCGCGCATGCGTGCAGCCGGATCGGCTGGCAGCAGGCCGGGGTGTTGCTCGGCCAGGTGCAGCACGATCGCGCCGGATTCGAACAGGAGCCGGTCGCCGTCCTGCCAGGTGGGAATCTGCCCGAAGGGATTGCGCGCCAGGTGCGCGGGCTGCTTCATCTCGGTGAAGCTGAGCAGCTGCACGTCATAGGGCACAGCCAGTTCCTCCAGCGCCCAGCGTACGCGCATGTCGCGGGCCAGGCCTTGGCCACGGTCGGGGGAGGCGGCGAAGGCGGTGAGGATGGGAGGCATGGGAACAGTCCGCGCGGTCAAGGAAGGTTTGATGATCTGACGAGCGAGTGTGCCGAAAATCGACAGGGGCGGTGCCCTGCACGTCGCCTGCACGTGATCTGCACGCAGGCACTGTCCTGGATCCATCAGTCTGCCGGGGTCATCCGCAGAGACAGGTAGCAGGAATGAATACCCCCGGAAAACCGAAGCCTAGTTGGCGCCAGAGAAACGTGCTGATGGGAGTGCTCGCCGCAGTCCTGGTGATCGTGGTGATCATCCTCTTCATACCTTGGTGAGTTGCCCAGGATCGCTCGATGTGATCCACGCGCCACTGTGACGTGAAGCAGTCAGTGCGGGTTGGGTGAAGTGATGTGCGTATCAATCGTTGCTCACCTGCGAACTACACGAGCATGTCCAGAGTGGATCCGCAGGCAGCGCAGTCGAGGCTGCTTTTCTCCCCCGAAACGACGATACAGGAGCAACGCCATGAGCACCCAGTCCACCATCGAACATCGCCTCAACGACCTGATCGAGATCGCCCGTGACGGCAAGTCGTTCTATGAAGAAGCCGCGACCAAGGTGAAGGACGCCGAGCTTTCGGCCCTGTTCACTCGCATTGCCGGCGTCAAGGGCCGCATCGTGGCCGCATTGAGTGGCTCGGTTGCAGCCAGCGGTGGCAAGCCTGCCGAGCACGGCACCGTGGTCGGCTCGATGCAGCAGTTCTACGGCAAGGTGCGCGCCGCGTTCGGCGATACCAACTACGGCTATGTGGCCGAGTTGGAGGAATCCGAAGATCGCCTGCTGGGTGCGTTCAAGGACGTGCTGAAGGACAACGAGCTGCCGCCGGCGGTGCGCCAGGAAGTGACCCAGCTGCTGCCGGAAGTGCAGGAATGCCACAACGTGATGCGCGCGCGCAAGCATGCGATGAAGGCGGCTTGATGATCATCGGCGGCCCATTCCCCGGGGTCGCCGCGGCCGGGGCGGCATCGCTGCCCGGTCACCCTGAACCGGTCGCTGCTACACGCTGACCGGTTCCGCACGGCCAACGATGGACACCGTGAACAACGGGAACGGTCCGCAGACAGTTCGCTGAGCCGCAACAACGACGCAGACGTACCATGGCGCGTCGCGTGATTTCGCCGACGCGTCGGGTACGGCGGTGGCGCTTTACTACGCCGTACAGAGCGTGATCGTGGCCGGCTTCGGGACACTGGCTACCGTGTTGTTGCCGGGGGACACGATGTGGCCGCTGGTGGCCTATGGCCTGCTGTTGTCCCTGGCCAGCCTGATCGCTGTGGTGGCGTTGCGGTGCCGCACATAGCCTTGGGCAGTGAATAAAAATGGGGCGGCCAAAAGGCCGCCCCAACCCGTCAATCGATCATGTGCGTGGCGTTAGAAGCGCACCGACCAGCGCACGTTCGCACTGTGGTCGCGGCTCTCGCTGCCGTACTGGCCGCTGTAGCCCAGCTCCAGCTGCTGACGCGGTGTCAGCCACGCGGACAGGCCCAGTTCGGCCACCACGGCGTTGTCGGCAATCGGAGCACCCTCGACCACGAAGGTGGTGTTGCTGTTGGCGAAGGCCAGGTTGGCCACCTGGTTGCGATCACCCGAGGCACGGCGGTAGCCGACACCGCCACGCAGGTGCAACCAGCTGTCCTGCTGGAACGATGCCTTCAGGCCCTTGTCGAAGCGCAGGCCAGCGGTGGCGACCGTGGTGCCGGTGTCGTCCACCTCGCCGTGCAGGGCCGCCGCACCGCCGCGCTCGTTGATCTGCTTCAGATCCACCTCCACGCGGGCGACCTGCAGGTACGGCTCCAGCCCGGCTTCCGGGCCACCGAAACGGTAGCCGGCTTCGATGAAGGCCTGGCGGGTGCGGGCGTCGTAGCGTGCGCTCAGGCTGTCGCTGAAGCCCGCGAAGGCCACATCGCGTGTGCTCTTCACCTCGTGCTTGCTCCAGGCCACGCCGCCGCGCAGGCCGAAGCCGCCCCAGGTGTGGCTGGCGTAGGCGCCGAAGTGCGTGTTGTCGATCTTCGACTTGGCGCGGCGGTCCTGCTGCTTCACGTCGGTACGGCCGGTGCCGGCCAGCACGCCAACCTGCCAGCCGGAGAACTCGCGGTCGATGCCGACCAGCAGGCCGTTGCTGTTGGCTTCGGTGCGGGCGGTGTTGGCGTTGCCATCCAGCTTGCTGTTGCCGCCCAGGGCCTGCACCCATGCGCCCGTGGCGTCGCCCGCATCGGCACCGGGTGCGGTGGCACCGGCACGACGTGACAGTGCGGCATCGCGCACATAGCGGCTGCCCTCGACCAGGGCCAATGCCGTGGCCGGATGCAGCTCGCCGCTGAGGCCATCGAGCACGCCACCGACCTGTTGCGGGAACAGCTGCGTCAGCGGCTTGGGCAGGCCCTGGTTGATCGCCAGCACGTCAGCGGCGCCGGCCACCGCGCGTTGATTCGGCGTGATGGCGGCACTGGCCAGCGAGGCGCCGCGGGCCACGTCGATACGGGTGCCATTGGCACCGTAGGCGAGGCTGAACTGCAGGAACGGCGAGAACGCACTGAAGTCGGTTTTGGCGAACTGGCCGCTGACGCCGCCATCGGCGCGGATGAAATTGAACTGCTCGCCGAGGTAGTAGGTGCCCGGCTCCGGCAGTGCGACCAGAGTGCCGCCGAGGGTGGCGGTGCCGGTCACGTGCAGCTGGTCACTGCGCCCGCCCGGAGCGAGTTCGGCCGCGTAGACACCGGTTGCGCCCTGCACGTAGTCGCCATTGATGGTCAATGTGCCGATGGAGTTGCCGGGCGCGATGATGCCGTCCACGCGGGTGTTGCCCAGCGTACCGACACCCTTCAGCAGGCCGTTGGCACCGACCGTGGTGGTGCCGCCGGTCTGCGTGCCGTTGAAGGACACCACGCCACCGTTGACGGTCAGGTTGCCGTCCTTCAGCAGGCCGCTTGCGCTGACCGTGCTCACGCCCCCGGTGGTGTTCAGCGCGGTGGAGACCAGGCTGCCGTTGAGCAGGAACTGGCCACCCTGGACCTCGACCGCAGACGTGAGCGTGTTGGCACCGTTCAATTCCAGCGTGCCGTCCTGCAATACCGCGCCGTTGAAGGTGTTGTCGCCGCTCAGGCGCAGCCAGCCGATGCCGGACTTGGTCAGCTTGCCGGGGCCACCGATGTCGTTGGTCCAGTCATCCCAGGCATCGCCCTCCCACACCTTCAGGCCGCCGGCCTTCTGGTTCATCACCACGTTGGTATCCACGCGCAGCGAGCCATAGCCTTCGATGGCCTTGCGCAGGTCCATCAGGCCCCAGCCGTAGATCTCGTCGATGCCCGGTGCGCCCAGATCGCGCGCGGTGGTCAGCAGCACGTCGCGGACCTGTGCGCTGTCCAGATAGGGGAAGCGTTCGAACAACAGTCCCAGCGCACCGGTGACGTGCGGTGCGGCCATCGAGGTGCCGCTGAGCAACCCATAGCCGTAGGTGGGCACACGCTGGGTGACGTCAAGCGACAGATTGCCGTTGGCATCCACGCCCAGCGCCGCCGCCACTGCGGAATCATCGCCATAGACTGTGGAGTTGATGCCTGAGCCGGGAGCGGCCAGGCACCAGTTGGCGCTGAGGCCGCACTTGTTGGAGGTCAGGCTGAGCGTGAAATCCTGGCCGACGTTGACGACACTGAGCCAGTACTTCTCGATGTCAGCGAAGGCACGCGGCAGGGTGGCATACATGCCGGCGATCGGGCTGGCCGATACGGGAGCCGCAACATCGCGTGCAGGCGAATTTCCCGCTGCCCAAACCTGGATCATGCCATTGGCGCGGGATCCGTCGGCATAGGTTGCGAGGTAATCGCGATCATCCGGATCGTTGTAGATCTGATCCATCAGTACCGCATTGGGCTCATTACTCAGACCCCAGCTATGGTTGACCGCGCGCACGCCCTGGGCGTTCATCTGGGCGTACATGTCGACCACGGCGGACGAATCGGGGCCAACGCTACCCAGTGAGACCACCGAATAGCCGGTTGCCGTACGCTGCCATTCGCTGGCGCTGTTGAAGAAGAGGCGGGCGACGCTGAGATCCGCCCCGAAGGCGACCCCATGCATACCATTGCCGTCGCGGTTGGCGGCGATGGTGCCGGCCACATGGGTGCCGTGTACTTCAAAGCCGATGCCGGGCTGAACATAGGGACCCGCCATGATCAGGTCGCGAATGTTCTGTGGGACGTTGGCGTTGAAGCCGACGTAGCTTACCTGCACGTCGTCGCCATCGCTGGAGAAGCAGGCGCCGGGACCCGTGAGCTGTGTGGTGTTGGTGCAGTGCGAACCGTCGGCCAGCAAGTCGGCAATGTGGATGCTGCGATGGTTCTTCCCGGCGAACTCTGGATGGTCCAGGCCGGTGCCGCTGTCGAACACACCCAGGCGGATGCCGGTACCGGTCAGGCCCCGCGCATAGGCGTGGTCTGCGTTGGTCGCGGCCAGGCCCCAGTCGGCGTTGAATTCGTTCGTGCGCCAGCTGGCCGGATCACCTGGCTTACCGGGAATCGACGTGGCGCTGGCTGCTGCTACGGGTGTTGTGGCCGACAGGTTCGCGTCGGTCGATGAACTCGCCAGCGGTGTGGGCTGCGCCCACGCGGCCTGCAGTTGGCGCTGCTGCTGCCAGGCATCGAATGATTCGCTGGCCATGGCCGGGAGTGCGGTGGCCAGCAACAGCGAGCTGGCGACGGCAAGCGCCAGCGGGCGATGTGAGAGGGAGCGGGACGAACGGCCGTACAGCGGGTGATTCATCAGACAACTTCCTTGATTGACGGACATCAAAGGCCGTTAACCCCGCAGCGCGCCGATCACCCCCAGTGGCGTGAAGAAAATTTAATGAACAGGTTAAGATTGGGTGACATCGGCTTTCACTTCGTCTCCCTGCGGTCCCGCTACCGTGACCCAGCCTGGGCTCACCAGGCCTATCAGGGAGTGATGCAATGCGAGTTTTCAGGAAAGTGATCGCAGGGGCTGTGTTCGCGCTGGCATGTACTGGTTCGGTGGCGGTGGCAGGGCCGGTCGAGCCCTGCGACAAGCCGTGCTGGCGGGCTTACCAGATGTGCCTGGCCAGTGGCGCCGATGCCGGTGAATGCCAGCAGGCGTACAACACCTGCGTGGTCGACCTGTGCATGGGCGTGTGAGTCGCGCCGTTTGAGCGTTGCGTTCTATGGAGCCCCGTCATCGACGGGGCTCTTCTGTTTCAATCGAGGATGCCGGCATCGATACGGTAGTCTCGGCATGTCTTCATGGGCAGAGGAGTGCCATGGCCGTCAAACGTGTCGTCGCCAACATCGCCACGCCTGACCCTGCGCGTGCCGCAGCGTTCTATGGCGAACTGCTGGGCATGCCGGTGGTGATGGACCACGGTTGGATCGTCACCCATGGCGGTGAGGGCAGCGCGCTGGCGCAGATCAGCTTTGCCAGTGAAGGGGGTTCCGGCACCGCAGTGCCGGACCTGTCGATCGAAGTGGACAATCTGCAGCAGGTACTGGAACGGATACGCGCGGCCGACATCCCGCTGGAATATGGCCCGGCCGATGAACCCTGGGGCGTGCGCCGCTTCTTCGTCCGTGACCCCTTCGGGCGATTGTTGAACATCCTCGCCCACACCTGAGCGACAGACGGTTCGTCAGCGCCGCTTGGCACCGGCCGGTGGCACGCCGACCAGGCGCAGGCAATCGGCCTGCACGGCTTCGATGAACGCGTCGGCATCCTGTGCCGGTGTGGCGATCAGGTCGTCGGTAGCGCCGTGCACGCCGGCATAGATCAACGAGGCAGTAACCTGCGGCGCTGGAAGCTGCCATAGACCGGCGGCGTTACCCGCTTCGAGTATGCCCAGCAGGTGCTGCTGGATTGTGTTGCGTTCGGCGTTGCCGCGCTGATGGTGGTGATGGTTGGCGTACACCACGTCGTGCAGCGCGCAGGTGCGCACGTAGAGCTCGATGTTGGTGCGGATCCAGGCACGCAGGCGTGCTACGCCATCGCCGGCGGGGTGTTGCTGCACGGCCTGGTCGACCGCTTCCATGAACTGCCGCGTGTAGCGTTGTGCCAGCGCCTGCAGGATCTCGGTGCGCGAGGCGAAGTAGGTATAGAAGGTGCCCTTGGCCACATCAGCCGCGGCGACGATGTCGCTGATGGTGGTGGCGTCTACCCCCTTTGACAGGAACAGTGCCTGCGCGGCGTCCATCAGTTCTTCCTGACGGGTTTCCGCGGGCTTGGTGCGAGGCCTGGCGACAGCTGGGGTCTGCATGGTGGGCAAGGTTCGGGTGCGACGGTAGCCATTCTAGCCGTCCTTCAACATTGACTGACCGCCGGTCATTGACCGACGGTCAGTCAGTGGCTACGATGCGCGCACGTCCTCCCCCGGGATCCACACATGCAACGTTTCCAACGTCCGGCGCTGGTGTTGGCCGCCTACCTCGGCACGTTTCTCGCCTCGCTGGACATCAGCATCGTCAACGTCGCGCTACCCACCCTGCAGCAGGCGTTGAGCACTGACATGGCCGGGCTGCAATGGGTGATCAATGCGTATGCGATCGCGTTGTCGGCGCTGATGCTGTCGGCAGGGCCGCTCGGGGACCGTTACGGTCATCGGCGGATGTGGTTGATCAGCGTCGCCACCTTCACTCTTGGTTCGTTGCTCTGCGCCTGTGCCAACACTCTTGCGACCCTGGTGGCTGGACGCGCAGTGCAGGGCATCGCGGGCGCATTGTTGATTCCCAGCGCCATGCCGATCCTCAGCCACGCCTTCCCAGACGCGCGACTACGCGCACGCGCGATCGGCGGCTGGTCGGCGTTCAGTGCGTTGGCCCTGGTGCTGGGCCCGCTGCTGGGCGGCGTGCTGGTGCAGCGCGCCGGATGGCCCAGCATCTTCCTGATCAACCTGCCGCTGGGCCTGCTCGCGTTGGCACTGGGCGCCTGGGGAATTCCGGAACGGCGGCATCCGCAGCACGCTGCACTGGACCCTGCCGGGCAGCTGCTTAGCATCGTCGCGCTGGGTGCGCTGAGTTACGGGCTGATCGCGATCGGCGCGCATGGCCTGCTGGCCCCGGTGACGCTGCTGGCGTTGGGCGTCGCAGCCGCTGGACTGATCCTGTTCGGCATCGTCGAACGCCGCGTGGCACGCCCACTGCTGGCGCTGGACCTGTTTGCCGACCGCCGCTTCGGCATGTTCAACCTGGCATCGTTCGTGCTGGGCTTCACTGCCTATGCCAGCCTGTTCTTCCTGTCGCTGTTCTTCCAGCAGGCGCAGGGGCACAGCGCTGCGCAGGCCGGCGCCCAGTTGGCGCCGCAGTTCCTGTTGATGGGTGTCGTCTCGCTGTTGTTCGGTCGTCTGGTCGCTTACCTCGGGCTGCATGCCGCGCTGGCGCTGGGCTACGCCCTGGCCGGGACAGCGCTGTGCGCGATGGCTACGTTTGAACCGGCTACTTCACGTGCCTATGCCAGTGCTGTACTGGTGCTGCTTGGCGTTGGAATGGGGCTGGCAGTGCCGGCGACCGGCATGGCCGTCATGGCCAGCGCGCCGGTCGAGCGCGCGGGTATCGCTTCAGCCACGATGAACGCATTGCGCCAGGCAGGCATGAGCCTGGGCATCGCGCTGCTGGGCAGCCTGATGGGCCAGCGCGCCGTACAACAGTTCGCTACTTCCGCACAGGCGGCCGGGCAGCGGGGGCTGGTGGCACAGGCGCGCGAAATGATCCTGCAACCGAGCTCGATGCACGCCACGCCGCAGATGCTGGCGTGGTATCGCAGTGCGATGGCCAGTGGTTTCGGCTGGGCGATGGCGGTGGCCGGTGCGCTGGCCCTGCTTGTGGCGCTGGGTCTGTATCGGCAGCGCGCACCGGCCTGACGCGCGGCATTCAGCCCTGCTGGCGTTGCGGGCCCTCTGTCGTGCGTTCGGTCTCCTGTTGCTGCTGTTGCTGCTGGCGCGCATTGGCGTGGCGAGCGTGTCCACCTTCACGACCGATCGCGGCCATGTGCTGGCGGTTGCGGCTGATCGCCTCGCCGCCCTTGCGGCCTGCGACACGTGCTTCGGCCGGACTGAATTCGTGCGCGTTGCCGGAGGCGTGCGCGGCCCGCCCGCCCTTGGCAGCGATCGCGCGCTGCTTGTCCTGGTCCATTGATGCGAAGCCCCGGTTGGAGCTGCGCGGGTTCTGCTCAGTCATGTGAAATCTCCTGCAGTGTGGACGCCGCCTTCGTAGACGACAGCATCCATGCTTGGCCATCGCACGCTAAGTCCAGGTCGCCATCTTCGCCACAGCTTTCACGCGACCTGCGCACGGGGCTGATGGCGCAGCCATTCAGGCGGGTGGCGCAACCCGTAAGCGCTTTCGCTCAACCGAGGTCACCGCCGCTGTTGATAGCATGCGCAACAACGCCACTCGGCTGGCCACGACAGGGACGTAGAACATGAACAGGATTGGAGTGATCGTATTGCTGGCCTGTGCCGCCCCCGTCCATGCAGCCAGCCCCCTGTTGTCCGGCAGCTTTGTCCACGTCGGCTATTCGGCCACCGACGAACAACTGCCGGCATCGCAGTTGCCGCTGTTCCTGGATGAGCTGCAGGACCTGGGCAACGACACGATCATCCTCGGTCAGCTGCGTGCCACCCGTGCTGGCGTGGGATGCGCCAGCGGCGTGCAGGATTTCGAATGGATTGCCGGCTTTCCCGGCAAGCTCGGCACTGTGCTCGACGCGGCAGCCGCGCGCGGCATGAAGGTCGTGGTCGGCACCACCTACAGCTCGGGGCAGTGCGCCACCTTCTGGCAAGGCCAGAACGCAACGGCCGTGGCACAGGATGCGGCGCAGTCGCTGGCCCAGCTTGGCCAGCAGTACGGATCGCATCCGGCGTTCGCAGGCTGGTACATCACCGACGAACCGGCACAGGTGCCGGCTGATCGCGCGCCGTTCTACCGCGCGATCGTGGCGGCGCTCAAAGGCAGTACACCTTCGCGGCCGGTGATGGCGGCACCCTACCTTGCGTCATCCAGCGTTGATCCGGCCAGCGTGGGCCGGGCTGCTGTGCAGTTCCGTACGGCCACCGGCGTGGATGTGCAGATCTGGCAGGATGGCATCGGTGCCGCCTCGCATGCCCGATTGTTCCAGTGGGATCACGCCGGCCATTCCACCGAGGCGTATTACGAGGCGCTGTCGGCGGCGCTGGGTGCCAGCGGCCTGTGGGCCGACATCGAACTGTTCAACCATGGCAGTCCCTTGTTCCTGGACACCGGCAATGGACTGTCCGGCGCCTATCGTCCGGCCTCGGTACAGCGCATCAACCAGCAGTTGTGGAGTGCGCGCTCGGCCGGCAAGCGCGTTGCCTGGCTCAACCAGTACCACATGTCCGAGGTGGTCGACCCCGGCCAGGGCTATGGCGAATCGCCGCGGCTGATGAACACCTATCGCGGGTTGTATGGCCTCGGTGCGTCCTACAGTGTCGATCCGGTGCAGACCACCTACAGCTACAGCGTGGCGCCAGATGCGAACTATCCCGACAGCAGCGGCCACGAGCTGTTTGATCGCCGCGTGGGAGATCCGCGCAATCCGATGGATGCCGGCTGGGTGGGCGTGCATGGCAACGTCAGCATCACCATCGACCTGGGCCAACGCAGGCGGGTGGACTGGATCGGCCTGCATACGATGACCCGCCCGGCGTGGGGCATCGTCACGCCGACGTCGGTGGAGGTGATGTGTGCTGAGCCGGGAACTGCCGCAACCCGCATCGGCGTGCTGTCGGCACCATTCACCCAGGCCGGGCTGAGCGGTTCGACCGAAGAGGAATACGTGCTGGGCAATGCCGCGCCGCTGGCCGCGCAGTGCCGCACGCTTGAGCTGCGGTTGGCCAATGGCAGCTGGACCTTCCTCAGTGAAATCGAGATGGCAGCCGAGCAGTAGCGCCTCAGCGCTGGGGTGTGTCGCGCAGTCGCTGCGCGAACGGCCGCTGCTCAAGCGCCTGCAGTGCGTCGCGCAGCACCTGCTCCAACGGCTGTCCAAGATCGGCATCGAGGCTGCGCGCCGCGCGCGCCGTGGCTTGCCATTGCGCCTGCAGCGCCGGCAACGCCTGCAGCGCGCGCGGGCTCAACTGCAGGATGCGCTCGCGGCTGTCTTCACCGACCGCAGCGTGCAGCCAACCGTCGCGCACCATCGCTGAAACCGTCTGGCTGAGCGCCGAATGGCTGAGTCCGCAGGCCAGTGCCAGGTCCTTGATGCGGCAGGGGCCCTGCGCCATCAGCGTGCGCAGCACCGGGGTGTAGCGCGGCCGGTAGTCCAGCTTCAGGTCGCGGTAGGCCTGCTCGACCGCCGGGTCGAGCTGGTCGAGCAGGGCCCGCAGCAGCGTTCCCAAGGTGGCGTGTTGGAGATCCATGGTGGCGATGATATATAAGCACTTACATATCATCAACGGGGGTGCGGTCATGGCGGTTTCGTGGATGCTGGGCGCGCTGCTGGCGGCGTCCTGCCCGGCCCAGGACGCGGTGCTGCAGGCGGCGGCCACGGCGATACAGGCGCAGTACCTGGACGTGGCCGAGGGCGCGCGCATTGCCGAGGCGGTGCGCGGCTGGTCCAGCCAGCAGCGCTATGTGGACAGCTGCGCGGACCCGAAGGCGTTCAGCGCACGCCTGAACCAGGATCTGGACGTGTTCGATGGCCACTTCCATGTCGAGCGGGTGGATGTCAGCGGCGGCCAGGACGACTGGCTGATGGCCTGGCGCGCGGATGCGCGCAGCACGGGTGCGGGCGTGCGCGAGGTGCGGGTGCTGGAGGGCAATATCGGTTACCTGCGCCTGAGCACCTTCTATCCGCTCGATCTGGCCCGGCCGAAGCTGGCCGCAGCTTTCACCCTGCTGGCCGACACCGATGGCCTGGTGCTGGACCTGCGCCAGAACGGGGGGGGCGATGAAGGCAGTGCGGACCTGCTGGTGCGTACCCTGCTGGAGTTGGATGTCACCGCAGTGCAGGTGCTGGAGCAACGTGGACGGCGTACCCCCGCGCCACTGCCGCCAGCGAGCCTTTCGCCGTACCTGAAGCCGTTGGTGATCCTGACCGACCGCCGCACCGGATCGGCTGCTGAATTTGTCGCGTACTCGCTGCAGGCGCAGGGGCGGGCACGTGTCGTTGGTAGTCGGAGCGGGGGCGCGGCACATATGTTCGATGATCCTGTGCTGCTGCCGGATGGCTATCAGATCAGCATTCCCGACCGGCAGCCGATCAACCTGCGTACCGGTACCAACTGGGAACGTACTGGTGTCACGCCCGATGCAGCAGGCGGTGACGATCCGCTGTTCGTCGCGCGGCAGTTGCTGGCCCGATCCGCATTGCAGAAATGAACGCACAATTGCAACCGCGCCCTATCGCAGACGACATGCTGCATGCCTAGAATCGAAGCATCCCGGTAGTTCCCGGGCGCTTCGAGTGAATGGACTCAATGAAGATTCTGTTGACCGGCAGTTCCGGGCGGATCGGGCGTGCGATCTTCGGCGCGTTGGCGGCGGCCCATGAAGTGGTGGGGTTGGATCGCAGTCCGTTCGCCACTACGCGCATCATCGCCGATGTCACCGACCGTCATGCGGTCACGCGGGCGGTGCAGGGCGTCGACGCGGTCATCCATGCTGCGGCGCTGCACGCCCCGCACGTCGGGCTGGTGCCGGATGCGGTGTTCCAGCAGATCAATGTGGACGCCACCGCGCACCTGCTGCAGGCGGCACGCGAGGCCGGTGCACGGCGCTTCGTGCTGACCAGCACCACCGCGCTCTATGGTCACGCGGTGGTGGCCGGCGGCTGCCGCTGGATCGACGAGGACACCGAACCCCTGCCGCGCACCATCTACCATCGCAGCAAGCTGCAGGCAGAGGCGTTGGCTGAAGCTGCCGCCGCGCCGGGCTTCAGCGTGCGCGTGCTGCGCATGGCCCGCTGCTTCCCCGAGCCACCGGAGCGGATGGCGATGTTCCGCCTGCACCGTGGCATCGACGCGCGCGACGTGGCCAGCGCGCACGCCGCGCTGCTGCACGATGAGGGCGCGGCCTTCGCGCGCTACATTGCCTGCGCACCGACGCCGTTCCAGCGCGAGGACTGCCTGGAACTGGCGACCCAGCCGCGCAACGTGCTGGCCCGTCGCGCGCCACAGCTGCTGGCCGAGTTCGAGCGCCGCCGCTGGCCGTTGCCGCTCAGCATCGATCGCGTCTACGACAGCGCCCGTATGCGCAGGACGTTGGGCTGGCAGCCGCGCTTTGGCCCGGACGATGTCCTGCAGCAGTACGCCGCTGGCAGCATCGAAGTTCTGCCGCGGGCGCAATGGATCAAGGACCGCGTGGCCGAATAGGGCGGCAACGGGGCGGGTTCCTGACCCGACCCTGAGCAGGTTCAGGAATGTGCAGGCCCGCCGCCTCAACCTCGTTGGCAGGCGGCCGCTAACCCGGTGCGCTTCCAGTGCCGGGCACGACCCGGCGGCCGGTGGCCTGCGCGATGGATCGCGCGCCTGCGCGGTGCCTTCGCGGCGCCGGTCGTCCTGAACTGCCTTGCGGACCTTTCCATGCCTCCTTCCCGCTCCGCCGCTGCCCGCCGCCCGGGCAGCATTGCCCACAAGCTGATGCTGGGCACCGCTGTGATCGCACTGCTGTGCTTCGGCCTGACCGCATTCCTGATCTACCGACAGGCCAGCGCCAGTCTGATCAGCGCCTCGCGCCAGACCATGACCAGCGAGGCCAACGCCGAAGCGCGCCAGGTCTCGGCCGACCTGGGCACCGCCTTCGCCAGCAACGATGCCATGGTCGAGACCGTGCTCGCCCAGCGCGCGCGCGGTGACGTGCCCGATCGCGCCAGCCTGGCGGCAGTGCTTGGCGAACAGCTGCGTACCCACCCGGAGTGGCTGGGCAAGAGCACCATGTGGGAGGCCGATGCCTTCGACGGCAAGGATGCAGAGTTCGTCAACACCGAAGCGCACGATGCTACCGGTCGTTACATGAGCTACTGGGCCTGGCACGACGGCAAGCCGCAGCAGTCGACGATGACCGACTACACCGAGACCGCCAGCGGTTCGGGTGACTGGTACATGGTGCCCAGCCGCGACAAGCTGCCGAAGGTCAGCGAACCCTATGCCTATGACATCGCCGGGCAGCAGGTGCTGATGAGTACGCTGAGCACGCCGATCATCGAGAACGGCAGGTTCCTTGGCGTGTTCACCGTGGACTTTTCGCTGGCAGCGCTGCAGAAGCACCTGGCCACGTTGAAGCCGATGGGGGCCGGCCGCGTCGAACTACTGTCGCCGAAGGGCGTGGTGCTGGCTTCGGCCAATGCCGCCGAGATCGGCAAGCCGCGCAACGATGCATTGACCCGCAGCATGCTGGCCGACATCGCCGCCGATCGTCCGTTCGAGGCCTTCAGCCCCGATGCGGCCGGCAATGTGCGCGTGTATGTGCCGCTGCGCGTGGGCGACGCCCCTCAGCGCTTCGCGCTGGGCGTGGTGATGCCGCATGCGGTGATCGTGGCCGAGGCGCGCCAGCTTCTGTGGCTGACCCTGCTGGTTGGCGTGGTGGCCGCGCTGACGCTGAGTGCCGGTGTCTATGTGCTGCTGCGCCGGTTGGCGATCCGCCCGTTGGCCGAAGCCGTGCGTGTGGCCGGCGATGTCGCCGCGGGCAAGCTGGACAGCACCCTGCCGGCACGCAGCGACGATGAAGTGGGGCGTTTGCTGGAAGCGATGCAGGGCATGCGCGGCCAGCTGCAGGCGGTGATGGCTGCGCAGGCGGAGATGGCGCGCCGCCACGATGCCGGAGAGCTCAGCTACCGCATGGATGCCTCAGCGTTCCCCGGCGAATACGGTCGCATGGTGGCCGACAGCAACCAGTTGGTGGCGTCCAGCAATGCAGTCACCCAGCGCTTGGTTGAAGTGATGCAGCGCTACGCCGTGGGCGACCTCAGCGTGGACATGGAAGCGCTGCCGGGCGAGAAGGCGGTCTTCACCGCTGCAATGGCCACCACCAAGAGCAACCTGGCCGCGATCAATGAGCAGATCCAGCAGTTGGCCGCAGCCGCCGCCGCCGGTGATTTCGCGGTGCGCGGCGACACGCTGCGCTTCGACTACGACTTCCGCCGCATGGTGGAAACCCTCAACACCATGATGCAGGTCAGCGACCATAACCTGGCCGAGCTGTCGACGCTGCTGCGCGCGATCGCCGCAGGCGACCTCAGCGCGCGCATGCAGGGCGACTTCCACGGCGTGTTCGCGGTGATGCGCGACGACGCCAACAGCACCGTGCAGCAGCTGACCCAGATCGTCGGACAGATCCAGCAGTCGGCGGCCAGCATCCGGCTGGCGGCGGGTGAGATTGCCGCGGGCAACAGTGACCTGTCGCGCCGCACCGAGCAGCAGGCGGCAAACCTGGAAGAGACCGCGGCCTCGATGGAGGAGCTGACCTCCACGGTGCGCCAGAATGCAGACCATGCGCTGCAGGCCAATACCCTGGCCGGTTCCGCGGCCGGAGTGGCCAGCGAAGGCGGCCAAGTGGTCAGCCAGGTGGTGCAGACCATGGAGCAGATCGAAGCCTCTTCGCAGCGCATTGCCGAGATCATTTCGGTGATCGATGGCATCGCGTTCCAGACCAACATCCTGGCGTTGAACGCGGCGGTGGAAGCGGCGCGTGCCGGTGAGCAGGGCCGTGGCTTCGCCGTGGTCGCCAGCGAAGTGCGCGCGCTGGCACAGCGCTCGGCGGGCGCTGCGAAGGAAATCAAGGCGCTGATCGACGCCTCGGTGGCGCAGGTCGGTGCCGGTGCGCAGCTGGTGCACGGCGCGGGCCGCACCATGCAGGAGATCGTGGGTCAGGTCGGTCGGGTCAACGAGATCATGGCCGAGATCTCGGCCGCATCACGCGAGCAGTCGGCCGGCATCGAGCAGGTCAACCAGACCGTGGTGCAGATGGACGAAACCACCCAGCAGAACGCCGCGCTGGTGGAGGAAGCCAGTGCCGCCGCGCGGGCGATGGAAGAACAGGCCGAGCAGCTGGCGGTGGCGGTCTCGCGCTTCCGTCTGCACGCCGAACCGGCAGCCGTGGCACGCCGCGCGGCCTGACCCCGCAAACGAAGACGCCCGGCGGGAGCCGGGCGTCGATTGCATCCTTGCCGCGCATCCCTGCGCAGTTCTGAGGGCTCAGAACATGCCTTCAAACGGGTTCCAGCTGGCGCGTCCTTCCACCTTCTCCAGGTAATAGCTGTAGTTGGTGCTGGAGGCGACCAGCAGGTTCATGGCGATGAACAGCATCCGCCCCACGACGTCCGGAAGGAACATGGAGACGATGGCCAGCACGATGTTGATGCCGATCAGCACCAGTGCCTTGCGCCACATGCCCAGGATAAACAGGTAGATGGCGCCGAAGAACAACGCAAAGAAGTTCAGGTTGATCTTCAGGCGGTCACCGAAGGACAGCGCCTTCCAGGCCTGCTTGAAGCCGGGATTCTTGGGGGCGCCGTGCTGGCGGAAGAAGTTGAAGCGGAACTGCCACTTCGGGCTGAACTGGGACAGGTCAGTGGTATTCATGGGAAACATCCCTGTTGGAAAACGTTTTCATGATAGGGCAAGTCCTATTCAGGATCCAAGCTTCGGCGTCAAAAATGTGACGCCTGCCGTGTTCCACGTGGTGTGGTGGGGCGCCGCACCGTCACCCATCCGCCTTGTTTTTAGGATAGGGTGCGCAGTTCCGCCGCCGCCCCTGCTGGATCTGGGTGGCAGCGGGATGTCCATGGAGGTTGCATGACCACACCTGCTACACCGGAAAACGCACCGGGACCGGTGCTCCTGCCGACACCTGAAGTGGTGCAGGCACAACAACTGCTCGCTCGCCAGCAACTGGCGGTGGCGATGGACCGTGCGCGCACGGCCGCCACGCAGGATGCGGCACCGGCCGCGCTGCAAAGCGAGTAATCCACAACACGGCCGATCGCGCTGGCCAGCCGCCAGCGCGATCGCGGCGCGCGCCGGCGGTCAGAACCGCGCGGTCATGCTCAGGAAATAGCTGCGTCCGGCCACGAAGTAGTCGGTGGAGCCTTCGGCATACAGCTTCTTGTCGGCCAGGTTGCTGACGCCGCCGCGCAGGGTCAGCACCTCGTTGACGTTCCATGCCGCGGTCAGGTCATACAGGGTGTAGGCCTTGAGGAACGTCGTGGCGGTGCCGGTCTGCTTGCCGGTGTACTGCGCCGACAGGCTGCTGGAAAACACCGTGTTGGGCGCCCAGTCCAGCGACGAGTAGCCGGAGAATTCCGGCGTATCGATCAGATTCCTGCCGGTGGTCAGGTTCTTGGCCTCCTTCATCCAGGTGGCCGAAGTGCGCCAGCGCCAGTGCTCGCCGAAACGGAAGTTGAGGTTGCCTTCCATGCCGCTGGTACGGGCGCGCTGCACGTTGCTCATGCGCGTCCACCAGATGCCGTTGAACCGGCCCAGCGGCGCGTACTCGATCTTGTTCCTGAAGTCGGTATGGAAGTAGGTCAGGCCCGCATCGACCAGGTCGTTGTCGAAGCTGATGCCGATCTCGCGGTTGGTGCTGGTTTCCGGGTCAAGGTCCGGGTTGCCGGCCATGTAGCAGCCGCCGCGGGTATAGCCGAACGGGATCAGCGAAGTGCAGCCGCGGCCGCCGGACTGGGTGGCCGCGCTGGGCGAATTCTCGGTCAGGCTGGGCGCGCGGAAGCCTTTGGAAACGCCACCGCGGATCGTCCACTGCTCGGCCGGATGCCAGACCAGGTAGGCTCGCGGGCTGACGTGGCCGCCGAACGTCTCATGGTGGTCCAGGCGTGCGCCCAGCGTCAGCGCCAGGGTGCGGTGCAGCTTCAGTTCGTCCTCGACGAACAGCGCCCAGGTATCGACCTCCAGGTCCGAGCCACTGACCGCGTTGCCGGCGTAGTCGATCGGCGCGCGGCCGATGGTGTCGGTGTTGGTCAGCTCCTGACGCTTCCACTGGCCGCCCACGGCGAACTGGTGTTCAACGCCAAGGGTGAAGGGCGTGGTCAGGCTGCCTTCGATGATCGTATCGGTGGCCTCGGAACGGCCGGTGGCACCGATGTCGTTCCTGTACTCGGTCCAGTAGGCGCTGAGCTTCGAGTTGCCGAAACGCCACTTGCCATCGTGGCTGAGTGCCAGCGAGCTGCGCTTGAGTTCACTGGCACCCCAGGCGCCTTCGTCCTGCCTCTCCAGCGATGCATCGATGAAGGCCTGCTGCACGCCGTGGCCGGCTTCCAGCGACAGTCCCTGCGCATCGCTGAGCTTCCACTGCAGCAGCGCGTCGACATTGCGGTCCTTCTCGCCGGCGTAGGCGTTGCCGTAGACACCGCCGTTGGAGCGGTCCGAGTCGCGGCGCATGCTGTTGGCGCCGATGCGCAGCCCGAAGCGCTCGCCGAGCGGGCCGGAGAACGTCGCGCCGACCTGCTGGGTATCCCCGCGCTTGCCGTCGCCCGGGCGGGTGTAGCTGTGGGTGGCGCTGCCGTTCCAGTCATCGCCAATGCGCTTGGTGATGATGTTGATCACGCCGCCCATCGCGTCAGAGCCATACAGCGACGACATCGGGCCGCGCACCACCTCGATGCGTTCGATCTGGTCGGGAGAGATCCAGTTCAGGTCCTGGCGGCCCAGGTCGGGACGGTAGTTGGTGGAGGCAGAACTGCCCATGCGCTTGCCGTCCACCAGCACCAGCGTGTAATTGGAGGGCATGCCGCGCAGCTTGATCTTGGACTGTTCGCCTGCGGCGCTGAGGCCGCCGGTCACGCCCGGCACGCGGCTGAGCAGAGTGGCCAGGTCGTGCACCGGTTGGCGCTCGATGTCCTCGCGGCTGATCACGCTGATGCTGGCCGGCGCATCCTTGATCCATTGCTGGGTGCCCGAGGCGGTGACCACCACGGTATCCAGATCCTTGGTGGAGGCATCGGCGCTGGCCTCAGCGGCAGCCA
The DNA here is from genome assembly GCF_013004645.1 of Stenotrophomonas africana. Classification (GTDB taxonomy): domain Bacteria; phylum Pseudomonadota; class Gammaproteobacteria; order Xanthomonadales; family Xanthomonadaceae; genus Stenotrophomonas; species Stenotrophomonas africana. Next base: position 155,945 of record NZ_JABEME010000005.1, read on the forward strand.
GGCCGGGCAGGGCCAGCAGGCAGGCAGCGGCCAGGGCAGTGGCCAGGCGGGTACGCGGCAGGCGCGCGGAGCGGAGAGGGTACGGCAGGGACATGACGGCTTCCATGGGAGAGAGAAGGGACCCGGTGGAAGCAGCAGGTGCAGCGGACAGCAGGCAGCCCCTTCCCTGGGTCGTCGGCGCGCGGTGTGTACGGCGCAGCTGGGTGGGTCTGTGCCGTGCGGAAGACGGTGACCTGCCTGGTTAATGAAATGATAACCGTTCGCGTTTGTTACGATCCAGTACCCCCGGTGACGAAGTGACAACCTCCTGCGCCGCCACGGCACGCCTGCTGTTTGCTGAATGGGGATAAATCCCGGCGTAGACCTTCGCACGCGGCTTACATCCGGCGCCCTAGACTGGGCCGCATTTTCGATTCCGCCCCGTTGGAGATCGTGTGGGTTCCGGTAGTGACAGACATCGACTGTGTGGCCCAGCGCCGACACAGCCAGGACAAGTGCGGGCGCCGGGAAGGCGCGCCGGGAACCTTCGTGCATGCAGCCCGGCCGGGACGGCCGGCCGTGCCGATCGTGGGGAGTAAGCGGTGATGGGGGGGCAAACCATCCACGCAGGCGCGGAGGCACCCGGGCTCGACGCCGGGTGGGCGCTGTTGCCTGCCGAGTCGCCGCTGCAGATGCCCGAGCAGACCCTGCGCGCAGGCGAACTGAAGGTCCGCCGTCACCGCACCTCGCCGCGGCTGATCGGCCTGCGCCGGTTCTATATCTTCGGCGGCACGCTGGCGATGACCGCCATCGCCACCCGGATGATGTGGCGGGTGCTGTCGGCCAATGGCATCAGCGTGCTCGAAGCCTGCCTGCTGGTCCTGTTTGTCGGCCTGTTCGCCTGGATCGCGCTGTCTTTCGCCAGCGCCCTGGCCGGCTTCCTGACCGCCGTGTTCGATCGTGGCTACCGCCTCGGCATCGACCCGGACAAGCCGCTGCCAACCGTGCACAGCCGCACCGCGCTGCTGATGCCGACCTACAACGAAGACCCGCGTCGCCTGTTGGCCGGCCTGCAGGCCATCTACGAATCAGTGGCCGCCACCGGCCAGCTGGAGCGCTTCGACTTCTTCGTGCTCAGCGACACCCGCCGCGAGGACATCGCGCGCGCCGAGGAACAGGTGTTCGCCGAGCTGCGCGATCGCGTACCGGACGGCCGGGCGCGGCTGTTCTATCGCCGCCGTGGCGACAACAGCGGGCGCAAGGCCGGCAACATCGCCGACTGGGTCCGCCGCTTCGGTGGGGCCTACCCGCAGATGCTGATCCTCGACGCCGACAGCCTGATGACCGGCGACAGCATCGTGCGCCTGGTGGCCGGCATGGAACACAACGCCGATGTCGGCCTGATCCAGACGCTGCCGTCGGTGATTGGTGGCCGCACCCTGTTCGCCCGCATGCAGCAGTTCGGCGGCCGCGTGTACGGCCCGGTGATCGCCCGTGGCGTGGCCTGGTGGCATGGCGCCGAGAGCAACTACTGGGGCCACAACGCGATCATCCGCACCCGTGCCTTTGCCGACCACGCCGGCCTGCCGGCGCTGCCGGGGCGCAAGCCGTTCGGCGGCCACGTGCTCAGCCATGATTTCGTCGAAGCGGCACTGATGCGCCGCGGCGGCTGGGCCGCGCACATGGTGCCGTACCTCGGCGGCAGCTACGAGGAAGGGCCGCCGACCTTGACCGATCTGCTGGTGCGCGACCGCCGCTGGTGCCAGGGCAACCTGCAGCATGGCAAGGTGGTCGGCAGCCGTGGCCTGCACTGGATCAGCCGCACCCACATGCTGATCGGCATCGGCCATTACTTCACCGCGCCGATGTGGGCGATGCTGATGTTGATCGGCATCGCCATTCCGCTGTTCCAGGAGGGCATCGATTTCAATGCCCTGCTGCACCTGTCACCGAGCGTGTACTGGCGCGCCCAGGATGAGGAGCAGGTGGTGCGCCTGTTCGCGGCGACCATGGCGGTGCTGCTGCTGCCCAAGGTGCTGGGCTACCTGGCGATGCTGCTGGACCCGGTCGACCGTCGTGGCTGCGGTGGTGCGATCCGCGCGTTCGTCTCGATGCTGGTGGAAACCGTACTGGCCGCGCTGATGGCACCGGTGGTGATGTACGTGCAGTCGCGGGGTGTCGCAGAAGTATTGTCCGGCCGCGATTCCGGCTGGGATGCGCAGCAGCGTGACGACGGCGGCATTTCGTGGATGGCACTGATCCGTGGCTACGGCGGTCTGGGCGTGTTCGGTGCCTTCATGGGCGTGCTGGCCTGGGCGGTGTCGCCGTCGCTGGCAGCCTGGATGGCGCCGGTGGTGATCGGCATGGTGCTGGCGGTGCCGGTGGTGGCGCTGACCTCCTCGCGCGGTCCGGGTGCCTTCCTGCACCGTCTTGGGCTGCTCGATATCCCCGAGGAGAACATCCCGCCGCCGGTGCTGGTGCGTGCGGCACAACTGCGCCGGGAAGCCGCCGAGCAACCGCCGCTGTACTGATCCGCCTGCGCCAGCGGCATAATGCGGCTCGAACTTGAAGGAGCCGCATCATGCTGCAAACGGTGGAACAGGAAACCGGCGCCTCGCCGCAGTGGTCGGTGCTCTGGCTGCACGGCCTCGGTGCCGACGGCCATGACTTCGCGCCGATCGTGCCGGAACTGGTGCGCCCGCACTGGCCGGCGCTGCGCTTCGTGTTCCCGCATGCACCGGTGCGGCCGATCACGATCAACAACGGCGTGCCGATGCGTGGCTGGTACGACATCGTCGGCATGGATTTCCGTTCGCGTGCCGACATGGCCGGCGTGCAGGAGTCGGTGGTGCAGCTGGATGCACTGATCGCCCGCGAGATCGAGCGTGGCATCGCGCCGGAAAGGATCTTCCTGGCAGGTTTTTCGCAGGGCGGCGCGATCATCCTGACCGCCGCGCTGTCGCGCACTGCGCCGCTGGCCGGTCTGATTGCGTTGTCCACCTACCTGCCCGAAGCTGAAGGCGCCAAGCGCGTTGACGGTGCCGTGCAGGTGCCGGTATTCATGGCCCATGGCAGCAGCGACCCGGTGATTCCACAGGCGGTGGCCGTACACAGCGCGCAGGCGTTGCAGGCGCTGGGCCTGGATGTGGAATGGCACAGCTACCCGATGGCCCACCAGGTCTGCGCCGAAGAGATCCAGGCGCTGGGTGACTGGCTGCAGGAACGGCTGGGCGTCGCCTGAGCCATGCCCCCGGGCAGCACACCGCCGTGGATGCCGGAACTGTGCCGCCTGCCGCGGCTGGCGGCGATGCTCGGCCTGGCCGAGCTGGTGGTGGTAGTGCTGGCGCTGGCGCCCGATGGCAGCCGTCACTGGACCTTCGGCGAACTGTTGTCGGCCAGTGGCTTCGCGTTGTGGCTTGCGCTGGCAGTGACCGCCAGCCTGTGCCTGCTGCGGCAGGCGCTGTCGAGGCTGCCGCAGCTGCTGGGGGCCGTCACGGCGATCACGCTGGCGACCCTGATCGCGGTGATCTGCGCCGGCATCGTGCATGCGCTGTACGCGGTGCTGGGGGACAACTTTGCTCGGGGAATCAGCTTCTGGCGCTTCACGCTCGGCAGCGCGGCCACCACCGCGCTGATCACCGCGCTGGCCCTGCGCTATTTCTACGTGAGCGACCGCTGGGCCGCGCAGGTGCAGGCCAATGCCCGTGCCCAAGCCGACGCGCTGCAGGCGCGGATCCGTCCGCATTTCCTGTTCAACAGCATGAACCTGATCGCCAGTCTGCTGCATCGCGACCCGGCTGTGGCCGAACGTGCGGTGCTCGATCTGTCCGATCTGTTCCGTGCCGCGCTGGGTGCCGGCGAGGGCGATTCCACCCTGCGCGACGAATGCGAGCTGGCCGAGCGCTACCTGTCGATCGAATCGCTGCGCCTGGGCGAGCGCCTGCAGGTGCGCTGGCAGCGCGACGAGCCGCTGCCGTGGGACCTGCCATTGCCGCGGCTGGTGCTGCAGCCGCTGGTGGAGAACGCCGTGCTGCACGGCATCTCGCGCCTGCCCGAAGGCGGCACCATCGAGCTGCAGCTGGCGCGCGAGGGCAATGAGCTGCAGATCCGCGTGCGCAATCCGGCGCCAGACCCGCAGGCACCCGGGCTGGCCCTGGCGCGCGGTGCCGGCCATGCCCAGCACAGCATCGGCCATCGGCTGGCCTGGCGCTTCGGCAGCGCCGCCCGGATGACGGCTGGCTGGAGCGAGGGCTACTATGCCTGCCAGGTGACAGTGCCGATCCAGTGAGGGGACGATCGTGAGGGTAGTCATCGCCGATGACGAACCGCTGGCGCGTGAGCGCCTGCGCAGCCTGTTGGCCGCGCAGGACGGCGTGGATGTGGTGGCCGAGGCCGGCAATGGCGAGCAGGCCCTGCACGCGTGCGCGGAGCTGCAGCCGGACCTGGTCCTGCTGGATATCGCCATGCCTGGGCTGGATGGCCTGGAAGCCGCCCGTCACCTGGCCAGCTTCGAACCGCGCCCGGCGGTGGTGTTCTGCACTGCCTACGACGCGCATGCACTGTCGGCGTTCGAGGCCGCAGCGATCGACTACCTGATGAAGCCGGTGCGCGCCGAACGCCTGGCAGCGGCGATTGCGCGTGCACGCACGTTCCTGGCCGGCCGCGACGGCCACCCGCAGGAACACAGCGGGCAGCAGGCCCGCAGCATGCTGTGCGCGCGCCTGCGTGGCAGCCTGCGGCTGATTCCGCTGGACGACATCCATTACCTGCAGGCCGAAGAGAAGTACGTGGTAGTACACCACGCGCGCGGCGAGGACCTGATCGAGGAATCGCTGAAGTCGCTGGAAGAAGAGTTCGCCAGCCGCTTCATCCGCATCCATCGCAACTGTCTGGTGGCACGCCATGAGCTGGTGGAGCTGCGTCGTGGCACGGGCGGCCAGGTGCAGGCGATGCTGCGTCATGGCAAGCAACCGCTGGAAGTCAGCCGCCGCTGCGTGGCGACGCTGAAGCAGGAACTGCGGCATCTGTGAGTGTTCCGCGCGGCCTGCGGCCGCGACTGCTTGCGAGCAACATCGAAAGCAACAGCAACAGCAACAGCAACAGCGGGTTGGTCGGCTCTGTATTGCTGCGCGGATGGCGCAACGGTGTGGACATGCAGGGGACGCCGTGAACCCATCCATGGGGGCTTGGTCGCCGCATCCATGCGGCTCACACCCCTGCATGTCCACACCGTTCCGCCTTCGACAGATTTCAGCGTCGGACAGCAAAGGCATTGGTGTTATCGGAGGGGTAGAGAAATGTAGAGCCGAGCCACGCTCGGCTCCGAGCGAAGCGACCCGCTTCTGCTCTTTTCTTTTGATCTTCCGTGGCTGACGCACACGGAAACTGTCAGGGGCCGGGCTGTTGCTTGCACGACCACACCAGCCACGAGGGGCTCCGCCGTTGGCCGTATCCGCGCCGAAGGCGCGATAATGACCGGATGGAAACCGTCCGCATCGCCACCCGCAAGAGCCCGCTCGCCCTCTGGCAGAGCGAACACGTCGCCGACCGCCTGCGCCAGGCCCATCCCGGCCTGCATGTGGAACTGGTGCCGATGAGCACCCGCGGTGACGAGGTGCTCGACCGTTCGCTGGCCGCCATCGGTGGCAAGGGCCTGTTCCTGAAGGAACTGGAGCTGGCCATGCTGCGTGGCGAGGCCGACTGCGCCGTGCATTCGCTCAAGGACGTGCCGATGGAACTGGATACACCGTTCGCGTTGCCGGCCATGCTGACCCGCCACGATCCCGCCGATGGCTTCGTTTCCAATCTGTACGCCTCGCTGGACGCGCTGCCGATCGGCGCGCGGGTCGGGACCTCGTCGCTGCGTCGCCAGGCCCAGCTGCGCGCGCTGCGCCCGGACCTGGAGCTGCTGGACCTGCGCGGCAACGTCAACACCCGCCTGGCCAAGCTCGACAACGGCGGCTACGACGCCATCGTGCTGGCCGTGGCCGGCCTGGAGCGTCTGGGCCTGGGCGGGCGCATCGTCGCGCGCCTGCAGCCGCCGCAGTGGCTGCCGGCCCCGGCGCAGGGCGCGGTGGCAGTGGAGTGCGATGGCGGCAATGCGCGCCTGATGGCGTTGTTCGCCCCGCTTGATGACACGGCCACGCGTGCCTGCGTGGAAGCCGAGCGGGCGATGAACCGTGCGTTGCATGGCAGTTGCCATGTACCGGTTGCGGCCATCGCGCAGTGGCAGGGCGACGACCTGCACCTGCAGGGGCTGGTTGGCAGCGCCAGCGATGGCCGTGCGGTGCGTGCCGAGGCGGTGGGCCCGGCCAATGCCCCGGAAGCGCTGGGCCAGCGCGTGGCGAAGCTGCTGCTGGACGATGGCGCCGGCGAACTGCTGAACGCCTGAGCCCCGATGTCTGTAGAGCCGAGCCATGCTCGGCTGCTCTTCGCCGGGAAAATCCCGGGCTTCGCGCTCAAGTCGAGCATGGCTCGACTCTACAAAAACGAAACGGGCGCCCTCGGCGCCCGTTCTGCTTATTTGAACTTGTAGACCACGTTCATCGTGGTCAGCGTATCGGTCTTGCGCTTGTCCTCGGCCACGTCACTGTTGTAACGCGCCTGCCAGCCTGCCTTCAGCGCCAGATGCTCGTTCATGCTCACCGAAACCCCGAAGTCGTTCTGGCCGAAGGTGTTGTAGGAACCCGATTCGACCAGCAGGGTGTTGACCAGGTCGGTGTTGTCGGTCAGCGAGTACTTCATGTCGAACAGGCCGCGGCCGATCATGCCGGTGCGGGTGCGGTCGTCCTCGGCGCTGTGGGTGCGGCGCACACCAGGGCCGATCTGTGCGTCGAACGAGAAACGCTCGGTATTCCACAGGCGGGTGCCGTAACCCAGACCGAACGAGCTCTGGCGGTCGTAGGTGGCGAAGTCATCGCGCTCGGTACGCACCGTGGCCGTCAGCTGGCGGTGCTCGCCCAGCTGCAGCGCGCTGCCGGCACTGCCGGTGTAGCGGTTGGCGGTGGTGTTGTTGCGGCGGCTGGTGGAGCCGTCGTCGCGGGTCTCGATCACCTTGGAGCTGGAACGCAGGCCGGCCAGGTCCATGCTGTGCACCCAGTCGCCATCGGTGTAGCGCAGGCGCAGGCGGCCGTTGAAGCTCTCGGTGCTGCTGTTGCCGCGTGCCGAAGCGAAGCCGAGCTCGCCGCCACTGCCGCTCCACGGCGAGGACATCGCCGCCAGTTCGGAGGCATCCTGCGCATACGCAAGCGGTGCGCACAGCAGCAGGGGGATCAGCAGGGACACGCGCAGGGACATCGGGGCTTCTCCGAAGCGGTTGACAGCCGGTGATGATACTGGAAGCGTGATGGCGGTCCGAATCGATCCAATGCGCGCTTCAGCGAACGTTGCCGCGATCGCCTATTCAGGGCAGATCGACGCGCAATGCCGGGTCGTTGAAGCGCGAATAGCGCAGGCGCAGCTGGAAGCTGCGGCCATTGCTGCTGCCGCTGCGCACGATCTGCCGTGGCAGGCCCTGGGCATCCACCCAGTATTCCAGGCGTTCGCCGGGCTGGGCGCCACGCAGCCGGTAGTGACGGGTTTCGACGCCATCCAGCGACTGGCTTCCCAGGTCTTCGGCCTGCAGGTCGGCGGGCAGGGCATCGGCCGGCAGCGGATTGCGCCACTGCTCCAGCAGGCCCGGCGGGGTTGGCACCTGGCGGACCGCACCCTCGGCCTGCAGGAACATGGTGTCGCCGATGATGGTCTGCGGCCCGGCCGGGGTCTGCACCCGGAAACGGTCGGGGGCGACGAAGTCCATGGCGCTGCGCACCGGCTGCGGCGCACCCAACACCTCCAGTTCGGCGTGGAAGCTGCGCAGGGCCGAGAAGCGCTGGCTGGCGCCCAGCACTGCCTGCGCCGGCTCCGCAGCCGGCACGGGCGCTTCGGTGCTGGCCGGCGCGGGCGCGCGATCACAGGCGGCCAGCAGCAGGCAGGCCAGCAGGGACAGGGCAGGCAACCGGCGCATCGGGTGTTCCAGAGGGGTGGGGGCGACCACGATAGCCCAAACGTCCCACACAAGACCCGCGACTCGGACATAATCGGGGGTATGGACCGATACGAACGCATCACCGCCCTGCATCGTCTGCTCAAGTCCGCACGCTATCCGGTGACGGTGGCGACCCTGCAGGACAAGCTCGGTTGTTCCCGTGCCACCGTCTACCGCGACCTGGCCTTCCTGCGCGATGCGCTGATGGCACCGATCGAAGGCGACGGCGAGGCGGGCTTCCGCTACCAGGCCGACGAGAGCGACCGCTTCGAGCTGCCCGGCCTGTGGCTGAGCTCGGAGGAACTGCATGCCCTGCTGGCCTCGCAGCATCTGCTGGCGCGGACCGGCGGCGGTGTGCTGTCCTCGGTGCTGGCACCGCTGCAGCAGCGCATCGAGAGCCTGCTGGCCGCCCAGGCCGGCGTCTCCAGCTGGCCGGTGGACCGTGTGCGGGTGATTCCGCACCGCGGTCGCAAGTTCGATGAAGGCAGCTTCCGCAGCGTGGCTTCAGCCGTGCTGGAGCGCCGCCAGCTGGCGTTCGAGTACCGCGCCCGTTCCACCGACGAGCCGACCAAGCGCACCGTTTCGCCGCAGCGCCTGACCCACTATCGCGACAACTGGTACCTGGATGCCTGGGACCATGACCGCGAGGCGCTGCGCAGCTTTGCCGTGGATCGCATCCACAAGGCGCGGGTGATCGACAGCACCGCCCGCGATGTGGCCGACAGCGAGCTGGACGAGCAGCTGGGGGCCAGCTACGGCATCTTCTCCGGCGCGCCGAAGGGCTGGGCGACCATTCTGTTCAGCGCCAAGGCCGCGCGCTGGGTGGCCGACGAGCACTGGCATTCCAAGCAGCAGGGCCGCTTCCTGGCCGATGGCCGCTATGAACTGAAGGTGCCGTACAGCGTCTCGCGCGAGCTGCTGATGGACGTGCTGCACTACGGCTCGGATGCCGAGATCGTCGAGCCGGTGGTGCTGCGCGAGCAGGCCAAGGCGCTGCTTGAGCTCGCCCTGAGCAATTACGACAACTCCTGACCTCCCCCCCGAGAAGCCTTCCGCCCATGAAGAAGACCCTGTTGCTGCCCCTGCTTGCCGCTGCGCTGGCCCTGACTGCCTGCGGCAAGTCCGGCGAACCCTCGCAGAAGCTGGTGGTGGCCGCCACGGCCGTGCCGCATGCCGAGATCCTTGAAGTGGTCAAGCCGATCCTCAAGCAGGAAGGCGTGGACCTGGACGTGCGCGTGTTCAACGACTACGTGCAGCCCAACGATCAGCTGGTGCAGAAGCAGGTGGACGCCAACTACTTCCAGACCGAGCCGTACCTGGACGCCTACAACCGCGATCGCAAGACCGATCTGGTGAAGGTGATCGGTGTGCATATCGAACCGTTCGGTGCGTACTCGCGCAAGATCAAGTCGCTGGCCGAGCTGCGCGAAGGGGCCGACGTGGTGATCCCGAACGATCCGAGCAACAACAGCCGCGCGCTGATCCTGCTGCACAAGGCCGGCGTGATCGAGCTGAAGGATCCGACCAACGCGCTGTCGACCCTGCGTGACATCACCGCCAATGCGAAGAACCTGAAGTTCCGCGAGCTGGACTCGGCGATGCTGCCGCGCGTGCTGGACCAGGTCGACCTGGCCCTGATCAACACCAACTACGCGCTGGACGCCGGCCTCAACCCGACCAAGGATGCCTTGGCGATCGAGAGCAAGGACTCGCCGTATGTGAACTTCCTGGTCGCACGCCCGGACAACAAGGACGACGCCCGCGTGCAGAAGCTGGCCAAGGCGCTGACCAGCCCGCAGGTGAAGGCCTTCATCGAGACCAAGTACAAGGGCGCGGTGCTGCCGGCGTTCTGACGCCAGCGCCCATTCCCCTGTAGAGCCGAGCCTATGCTCGGCTCTGCTTTTTGCGGTATCCCGCCAGCGGCAGCCGAGCATGGCTCGGCTCTACAGTGTCACTCCACGTGCTGCAGCCGGGCGGGCATTGAAGTTTCAATCGACGTGGAAGGCGAGGGTGGCCGCCACGGCCTGCTGCCATCCTGCATACAGTTTTTCGCGCCGGGCCACGTCCATCTGTGGCTCGAAGCGCCGGTCCAGGCCCCACTGCGCGGCGATCTGTTCGCGGCTGGACCAGAACCCCACTGCCAGGCCGGCCAGGTAGGCCGCACCCAGCGCGGTGGTCTCGGTCAGTCGCGGCCGCAGCAGCGGCACACCGAGGATGTCGGCCTGGAACCCGGCCAGGAAGTCGTTGCCGATCGCACCGCCGTCGGCGCGCAGTTCGGTCAGCGCGATACCGGCATCGGACTGCATTGCATCGAGTACGTCGCGGGTCTGGTAGGCCATTGCTTCCAGCGCGGCGCGCACGAAGTGCGCCTTGCGCGTGCCACGGGTCAATCCGAACATCGCGCCACGCACATCACTGCGCCAATAGGGTGCACCGAGGCCGACAAACGCCGGCACCAGGTAAGCGCCGCCGCTGTCGGGCACCTGCGCGGCCAGTGCCTGGCTGTCGCTGGCGCGCTCGATCATGCGCAGCCCATCGCGCAGCCACTGCACCACCGAGCCGGCGATGAAGATCGAGCCTTCGAGTGCATATTCCACGCGCCCGTCCAGGCCCCAGGCGATGGTGGTCAGCAGTCCGTTGCGCGAACGCACCGCCTGCGTACCGGTGTGCATCAGCATGAAGCAGCCGGTGCCATAGGTGTTCTTGACCATGCCCGGCTGGAAGCAGGCCTGGCCGAACAGCGCCGCCTGCTGGTCACCGGCGATGCCGGCGATCGGGATCGGATGATCGAAGAAGAACTGCGGCCGCGTGTGTGCGTACACCGCGCTGGAGTCGCGCACCTGCGGCAGCATCGCGCGCGGGATGTCCAGCAGCGCCAGCAGGTCGTCATCCCAGTCCAGCGTGTGGATGTTGAACAGCAGTGTGCGCGCGGCGTTGCTGTAGTCGGTCACGTGCGCCTGGCCACCACTGAGGTTCCACACCAGCCAGCTGTCGATGGTGCCGAACAGCAGTTCGCCGCGCTCGGCGCGCTGCTGCGCGCCCTCCACGTGGTCAAGAATCCAGCGCACCTTGGTGGCGGAGAAATAGGCGTCGATCAGTAGACCGGTGCGCTCGCGGACCAGCGCCTCGTGCCCTTCGGATTTCAGCCGCTCACAGATGGCGTGGCTCTGCCGCGACTGCCAGACGATGGCATTGTGGATCGGCTGGCCGGTGGCACGGTCCCAGACCACGGTGGTTTCGCGCTGGTTGGTGATGCCCAGTGCGGCGATGTGGCGCGGGTCGACCTGGGCACGGCTGAACAGTTCGGTCAGCGTGGCATAGACGCTCGTGAGGATCTCGCGCGGGTCATGCTCGACCCAGCCGGGCTGCGGGAAGATCTGCGCGAACTCGCGCTGCGCACTGCCAACGATGTCGCCGGCACGGTCGAACAGGATCGCGCGCGAACTGGTGGTGCCCTGGTCGATGGCCAGCACGTAGCGGGGCGTCATGCAGCGTCTCCGGTGGCGATGGTGTTGGTAGAGTCGAGCTTGCTCGACTGCTTTTCATGTCAGTCGAGCAAGCTCAACTCTACCGTCTATCCATCCACGCCTGCAGCCGGGCCACCTGCGCAGCATCCAGCCGCAACCCCAGTTTGCTCCGCCGCCACAGCACGTCCCCGGCGTCCCAGGCCCATTCGTGGTCGCGCAGGAAAGCCACTTCGCGCGCATGCAGGCCGCCGCCAAAGTCCTCGCCAAGATCGCTCAGACCCTGCAGGCCATGCAGCAGCTCCGCACTACGGCTGCCGTAGGCGCCCGCCCAGCGTCGTGCCATATCCGCAGGGAGCCACGGTGCCAGTGCTCGCAGGCGAGCGCATGCCTGTGCAGCGTCACCCCAGTCGCTGCCAGGCAGGGGGTGTCCGCGTGCTGTCCAGGCCGGGCCCATCTGCGGCAGGGCCGGTCGCAGCAGGTCCAGCGCTTCCTCGGCCAGCACGCGGTAGGTGGTCAGCTTGCCGCCCAGCACATGCAGCGCCGGCGCCGGATCGGACTGCAGCTGAAGGCGGTAGTCGCGGCTCAGCTTCGCCGCACGTGGGTCCGGGTCGGCCAGTAGGGGACGTACACCGGCGAACTGCCAGACCACGTCCTGCGGAGTGATCGGCTCGCGCAGATAGCGGTTGGCGGATGCGCACAGGTAGCTCACCTCGGAAGGCAGTACGCTGCAGCGCGCCGGGTCACCGCGGTAGTCGGTGTCGGTGGTGCCGACCAGCAGGTGATCGTGGGCGAACGGGAGCAGGAACACCACGCGGCCATCGGGCTGCTGCAGCAGGCAGGCACTGTCATCGGGCCAGGAACGGCGCAGCACGATGTGGCTGCCCTGCACCAGCCGCAGCGCGGGGCCGCCGCTGCGTGCCTCCATCTGCTCCAGCAGGCCGCCGGCCCATGGGCCCGCCGCATTGGCGATGGCGCGCGCGGTCACATGCCGCTGGCCGTCGGTGGAATCCAGCACGGCCTGCCAACGGCCCTGCACAGAGCGCAGTTCGATGCAGCGGCTGCGCACGTGGATCTGCGCGCCGCGCTGCGCGGCGTCCAATGCGTTGAGCACTACCAGGCGCGCATCATCGACCTGCGCATCGGCGTAGCTGAAGGCCTGCCGCAGATCCGGGGCGAGCCAGGGGCCGAGCGGATCACGCTGAAGGTCCAGAGCGCGCGATGCGGGAAACGCCGGGCTGCGCTGGCCCAGGTGGTCGTACAGCCACAGTCCCACGCGCAGCATCCAGCGCGGGCGCAGGTGCGGTTCCCACGGCAGTACGAAGCGCAATGGATGGACCAGATGGGGCGCCTGCCGGCGGACCACCTCGCGTTCGCCCAGCGCCTTGCGCACCAGGCCCAGCTCGCCCTGTTCCAGGTAGCGCAGGCCGCCGTGGATCAGTTTGCTGCTCGCACTGGAGGTGTGCGCGGCCAGATCGTGCTGCTCGCACAGCAGCACGCGCAGCCCGCGGCCGCTGGCGTCACGGGCGATGCCAGCGCCGTTGATGCCGCCCCCGATCACCAGCAGGTCGACGTCGTACATCGTGCCTCCGCATCCTGTGTGTGCGTAGAGTCGACTGACAGTCGACTGCTCTTGCAAAAGTCGAGCAAGCTCGACTCTACAGAACGCGGGTGACGGAAACGACGACGGGCCCCGAAGGGCCCGTCGCGTTACATCAGTGAAGCAGGTGCAGCCTGGATCAGAAGCGGGCGCCGATGCCGAAGCCGACGGTCCACGGATCCATCTTGGCTTCGCCGATCTTCTCGCCGCCGACCTTGATGTCCGGGCGGGCGCGCATGTAGCGGGCGTCGGCACGGGCGAACCAGGTGGAGTTGATGTTCATGTCGACGCCGACGGTGCCGATAACGCCCTTGGCATCCTTGAAGCGGATGTCGGTGTCAGCGCCGTTGCCCAGCTTCTCGTTGCTGAAGGTCGACTGGTAGTAGCCCACGCCCACGAACGGACGGAACACGTTGTCGGCCTGGCCGAAGTGGTACTGGCCGCTCAGGGCGACCGGCTGCTGCTCGACCGAGCCAACGCGGGCGTTGTTCGGGCCCTTGAAGGTGTTGTCGAACTTGTCGGCAGCGCCCCACAGTTCAACGGCCCAGTTGTCGTTGATGTAGTAGCTGAAGCTGACGGTCGGCGCCGGGCCGCCATCGGTCTTCTTCACGCCGGTGATCGGGTCGTTCTTCGGTTCCAGCAGCGAGATGCCGCCAACAACGGCAAAATGCTTGCCCGAAGCGGTGTCGGTGCTGCTGCTGTCCTGGGCGAAAGCGGCCGGCGCGAAGGCGGCGGAGGTCAGCAGGGCGAGACTCAGGATACGGATGGAGCGCATGGGGGTATCTCCTAATGTTTCTTGTTTTGGGCCCCCGGTTGCGGGGCGAGCACACCGTAGTCGCCCCAACATGAATCGAATCCGACGCGCGTTAAAAAATAGTTGTCCTTGTTCAGCGATCAGCGCGAAAAGCCTGTATTGATGGGGTTTCCGGTCATCGGCGGCATTCATTCAGTTGGAGAAGATGTGAGCGCGGCAACGATGTGCATTGGCCTGCAAGCGCAGGTGAACGTGGATTGCAGGGTGCTGCTGCTGGGCTCGATGCCCGGCGTGGCGTCGCTGCAGGAGCAGCGTTACTACGCGCATCCGCGCAATCGTTTCTGGCCGCTGCTGGCGGATATCTGCGGATTCGACGCGGGTCTGCCCCATGCGCAGCGACTGCAGGCACTACAGGCGGCAGGTGTTGGCCTGTGGGACGTGATCGGCCGGTGCGAGCGGCGCGGCAGCCTCGATGCGGATATCGTGCGCGGCACGGAAGTGCCCAATGCGCTGCCGGCATTGATCGCTTCGCTTCCTGAGCTGGAGCTGATCGGCTGCAACGGCGCCGCATCGCTGAAGGCATTCCAGCGTTGGGTGCTGCCCTGCCTGGAGGCCCCGCCAAGGCTGCTGGCACTGCCGTCCACCAGCCCGGCCAATGCGGCCTGGTCGCTGCCACGGCTGCGCCAGGCCTGGCAGCCGGTAGCCGACGTACTGGCGACATGAAGCGGACATCGTCCGGACAATACGCTACCGACTGGATGCAGCCACAACCCATGGACAACAGCGTGTCCCGGCTGCGTGCGTACTGAAAACACCTGTAACGGTTGGCGCTGGCCCCCGCTGGCCGCACAATAGACGTTTCCCTACACCAGATTGCCGGAGTTATCCCCATGGCCGAAATCAAGGAAGCACTTGTCCCCGATATCGGTGACTACAGCGATATCCCGGTAATCGAGGTGCTTGTCGCCGTCGGCGACACGGTCAAGAAGGACCAGGGCCTGGTGACGCTGGAAAGCGACAAGGCGACCATGGAAGTGCCGTCTTCGGTGGCTGGCGTGGTCAAGGAACTCAAGGTCAAGGTGGGCGACAGCCTGTCCGAAGGCAAGGTCGTGGCCCTGATCGAAGTGGCCGAGGGCGAAGCCGCCAAGCCGGCGGCTGCTGCGCCGGCACCGGCCAAGGCCGCTGCCCCGGCTGCCGCCACCCAGAGCGCGCCGGCCCCGGCCGCAACTGCGCCGGCCGCTCCGGCTGCCAGCGGTGGTGCGGTGGAAGCGCTGGTGCCGGATATCGGCGACTACGCCGGCATTCCGGTCATCGAAGTGCTGGTCGCCGTCGGCGACACGGTCAAGAAGGACCAGGGCCTGGTCACGCTGGAAAGCGACAAGGCCACCATGGAAGTGCCGTCGTCGGTGGCCGGCGTGGTCAAGGAGATCAAGGTCAAGGTCGGCGACACGCTGTCTCAGGGCAATGTGGTCGCCATCATCGAAGCCGAGGGCGCTGCCGCGCCGGCGCCGACCAAGGCTGCCGCTGCGG
Organism: Stenotrophomonas africana; assembly: GCF_013004645.1. Classification (GTDB taxonomy): domain Bacteria; phylum Pseudomonadota; class Gammaproteobacteria; order Xanthomonadales; family Xanthomonadaceae; genus Stenotrophomonas; species Stenotrophomonas africana. The sequence goes on from NZ_JABEME010000005.1 coordinate 171,298, forward strand.
CCGCTCCGGCTGCCGCCGAGACCGCCACCAAGGTCGAGCCGGTCGCTGTGCCGGCGCAGCCGGACAAGCTGGCGGCGCGCGAGATCGCCTCGGCCGGCACCCCGTCCAGCCCGCCGGTGCAGTTCAACGCCGATGGCGTGCTGCCGGCCAAGGTACCGTACGCCACCCCGGCGGTGCGCGTGTTCGCCCGCGAGCTGGGCGTGGACCTGCTGCAGATCAACGGCACCGAGAAGGGTGGCCGCATCACCAAGGGTGACGTGCAGAAATTCGTCAAGGCCGCACTCAGCAGTGGTGTGCCGGCGGCTGCCGGCGGCGCCGTGGCTGGCGGTGGTGGCCTGAACCTGCTGCCGTGGCCGAAGGTTGATTTCAGCAAGTTCGGCGAGACCGAAGTCCAGCCGCTGTCGCGCATCAAGAAGATCTCGGGTGCGAACCTGGCCCGCAACTGGGCCATGATCCCGCACGTCACCCAGTTCGAACAGGCCGACATCACCGACCTGGAAGGCCTGCGCGTGGCGCTGAACAAGGAGAACGAGAAGGCCGGCATCAAGCTGACCATGCTCGCCTTCCTGATCAAGGCCAGCGCCGCAGCGCTGAAGAAGTTCCCGGAATTCAACGCCTCGCTCGATGCCAGCGGTGAAAACCTGACCCTGAAGAAGTACTTCCACATCGGCTTCGCCGCCGACACGCCGAACGGTCTGGTCGTGCCGGTCATCCGCGACGTGGACAAGAAGGGCGTGGTGCAGATCGCGCAGGAAACCGGCGAACTGGCCAAGAAGGCGCGCGACGGCAAGCTGGGTCCGGCCGACATGAGCGGCGGCTGCTTCTCGATCAGCTCGCTGGGCGGCATCGGCGGCACCGCGTTCACCCCGATCGTCAATGCACCGGAAGTGGCCATCCTCGGCGTCTCCAAGTCGTCCATCCAGCCGGTCTGGAACGGCAAGGAATTCGCACCGAAGCTGATGCTGCCGCTGTCGCTGAGCTACGACCACCGCGTCATCGACGGCGCCCTGGCCGCACGCTTCACCACGTACCTGTCGCAGGTACTGGCCGACATGCGCCGCGTGCTGCTGTAAGGCACCGCTTCGCCCCCACCGTGCGGCCGCAGCCCTTGGCGCGGCCGCGTGAACAGATGCAGTGACAGCCCACCGGCCATGCCGGGCGGGCACAAGGAAAACCCACCATGGCCACGATTGAAGTCAAGGTTCCCGACATCGGCGATTACAGCGATGTGCCGGTGATCGAAGTGTTGGTCGCCGTCGGCGACACGGTGAAGAAGGACCAGGGCCTGGTGACCCTGGAGTCGGACAAGGCCACCCTGGAAGTGCCGTCCTCGGCTGCCGGCGTGGTCAAGGAAATCAAGGTCAAGCTGGGCGACACCCTGTCCGAAGGCGCCGTGGTCGTGGTGCTGGACGCCGAAGGCGCCGCCGAAGCCCCGGCCAAGGCCGCCGCGCCGGCCGCGGCTGCGGCCGCCCCGGCCAGCAAGCCGCCGGTGACCCCGTCGCACCGTGCCCCGGCTGAACCGGCCGCGCCGAAGCCGGCGCTGTCCAGCGGCAAGCCGGCCGACATCGAATGCGAAATGGTCGTGCTGGGCTCGGGCCCGGGCGGCTACACCGCCGCCTTCCGCGCTGCCGACGTCGGCCTGGATACGGTGCTGGTCGAGCGCTACGCCAGCCTCGGCGGCGTCTGCCTCAACGTCGGCTGCATTCCGTCCAAGGCGCTGCTGCACGCCGCAGCGGTCATCGACGAAGTGGCCCACGCCGGTGATTTCGGCGTCGAGTTCGGCAAGCCGACCATCACCCTGGACAAGCTGCGCCAGTACAAGGAAAAGGTCGTCAACCAGCTGACCAAGGGCCTGGCTGGCATGGCCAAGCAGCGCAAGGTCCGCAGCGTGCAGGGCGTCGGCAAATTCGTTTCGGCCAACGAGCTGGAGATCACTGCCGCTGACGGCAGCACCCAGCTGCTGCGCTTCCAGAAGTGCATCATCGCCGCCGGTTCGCAGGCAGTGAAGCTGCCGAACTTCCCGTGGGACGACAAGCGCGTGATGGATTCCACCGACGCGCTGGAGCTGGCCGAAGTGCCGGGCTCGCTGCTGGTCGTCGGCGGCGGCATCATCGGCCTGGAAATGGCCACCGTGTACAGCGCGCTGGGCAGCAAGGTCACCGTGGTCGAGTTCATGGACCAGCTGATGCCGGGCGCCGACAAGGACCTGGTCAAACCGCTGGCCGACCGCCTGAAGAAGCAGGGCATCGAAGTGCACCTGAAGACCAAGGCCTCGGGCGTCACCGCCGACGCCAAGGGCGTCACCGTGACCTTCGAAGCGGCCGAGGAAGGCCAGGCGCCTGCGCTGGCGCAGGGCACCTTCGACCGGGTGCTGGTGGCCGTGGGCCGCTCGCCGAACGGCAAGAAGATCGATGCCGAAAAGGCTGGCGTGCAGGTCACCGAGCGTGGTTTCATCCCGGTTGATCGCCAGATGCGCACCAACGTGCCGCACATCTTTGCCATCGGCGACATCGTCGGCAACCCGATGCTGGCGCACAAGGCCACGCACGAAGGCAAGCTGGCTGCTGAAGTGGCCGCTGGCCACAAGAAGGAGTGGGTGGCCCGCGTGATTCCGTCGGTGGCCTACACCAACCCGGAAATCGCCTGGGTCGGCGTCACCGAGACCGAAGCCAAGGCCAAGGGTCTGAAGGTCGGCGTGGCCAAGTTCCCGTGGGCCGCCAGTGGCCGCGCGATCGGCATCGGCCGTACCGAGGGCTTCACCAAGCTGATCTTCGACGAAGAGACCCACCGCATCATCGGTGGCGCCATCGTTGGCGTGCATGCCGGTGATCTGCTGGCCGAGATCGGCCTGGCGATCGAGATGGGTGCCGAAGCCGAAGACATCGGCCACACCATCCACGCCCACCCGACGCTGAGCGAATCGGTGGCGATGGCCTCGGAAATCTACGACGGCACGATCACCGATCTGTACATGCCGAAGAAGAAGTAAGGCGCCCGCGCCGCTCCGAACGAAAAACCCCGGCATTTGCCGGGGTTTTTTTGTTGAGCTTCGATCACTCTCGTTGCGAGCGTTCGGGCCGCTGCGCGGGTGGCAGGCGTTTGGACAAATGTCCCTCGTCGCCCGCCTGCGGCGGTCGCCTCCTCCTTTACTTTGTCCAAACGCCTGCCACCCGCACAGCGGCTCGGCTTGCGGACGGTCGAGCTGCAGAGCCACTGCAACAGGCGCATGGATGCCTGACACGCGGAGGGAGCGGGGGCTGTGTGCGAAGTAAAGGAGGAGGCGTCGGCCTCAGGCCGGCGCCGGGGGACATTCGCACACAGCCCCCGCTCCCTCGAGCGCTCGACCAACCCGCTTCTGCTCTTCTGACAGGAACCCACAAAAAAGCGCGGCCCCGATGTTCCGGAGGCCGCGCCAGGAGAGAGAGTGCCGTGGAAGGGGCAGGGGTTCAGAACACGAAGCTGATACCGGCCACCGGGCCCTTGAATTCCTGCTTCAGGCCGACAGTACCGTCGCTGCCCTTCTTGTCCACGTCCAGCTTGAACCAGTCGTAGCCGGCGAACACACCGAAGTTCTTGGTGAAGCGGTAATCGACGATGGCATTGGCGCGGCTCAGGTCGCCCTTGTAGTCATCGAAGCTGCCCCAGCGCGTGTTCAGGTACTGGCCCTGCAGCGTGATCATCCAGCGCTCGGACGGAGTGAAGGTCATGCGCGCACCCACCACAGGTGCCACGCCATCGGCCTTCTCGTTGAGGAACTGGCCTTCGTACACCGTGCCCAGGTCGGCATAGCCCTTGGTGCTGACCTTGGCGTACTCGCCACCGATCTGCAGACCCAGGTCAAAGGTGTCGGTATCGACGACCGAGTAGTCGTAGACCAGGCTGGCCACCTGATACTTCAGCTCGCCCTTCACGAAGCTGCCGGCCGGCACGTTCTCACCGCCGAAGGAAATGCCCTGGTCGAGCGTCTCGCGACGGTCCTTGTCGTACTTGAAGTAGTTGAACAGCAGGCGCTGACGGTTGCTGATGCGGAACATGCCGTCAATGCGCGGCTCCCATTCCTTGCCACCCAGCTTGAAGTCCTGGTTCAGGGAGATGTCCTGGCCGGCCACAGTGGTGCTGCCGCGGAGGGTGTTGTCCGAATCGATGTTCATCGCACCCAGACGGATGGCAAAGCGGTCGTCGCCTTCGGCGGCGTGGGCGGCATTGGCGAACGAGGCGCCGGCAGCGAGCAGGGAAAGGGCGAGCAGGGTGGGTACGGGGCGCATCGAAGAGTCCTTGCAGTGGTTCATCAGAATGAAGACCACTGTGCCGGACGCCGCCGTCCACCATCCGTGAACGTATGGTCCACGGAGTGTGCACGGTTCAGCGCTGTCGTGACGACGCAAAAAGATGGCCCCGGAGCCGGGCTTCGGGGCCATCGTGGGACCTGCGGGGCGGAGCGTCGACGAGGTTGCTGCAGGCAGGTCGAAAGATCGGACCGGCGCATTCGGCGAAAGTTCCGCGCCTGCGACCAAAGTTCAATACTGCGGTGCAGCATCACGCGGACGTCATTGTCCCCCGGGTGGCACGCAAAAATGTAACCGTTACCGCAACTTGCGGCTTCCAGGGATGAACAGGGAGCGGTTGTCTCGCAAATTGTCCCATTGCTATAATTTGGCGGCTCGATGAGGCCCCCCTGCTGTAGCCGCCTCAGCCCTCCACTTGCAACCACGCGGGACGTCCTGTGCTGAACTCCGTTGATGCGGGTCGGCGACTGATGCTGCGCGCCGCGGTCTACCCGCTGGCCGCGGTGGCTGTCCTGGCCCTGGCCTTCCTGCTGGTAGGTCCGAAGTATGCCCTCGGCGCGCTGGCGTCCGGTGTGGCCATTTCGGCCGGTGGCTGGGTGGCGGCGCGGATGGCACTGGGCGGTGGGGCACTGGCCGCAGGATCGGCGATGGCTCGCCTGATCATTGCGATCGTGGCCAAGTGGGTCGTGGTTTTCGGCGTCCTGCTGGTGGGGTTCCTGGTCTTCAAGCTGCCTGCGTTGGCGCTGTTGGCCGGTATCGCCGTCGGCTTGATGTTCCAGGTCCTGGCCATGGCCAGGCGTTGACAGAATTCAATTAACTAAGGTTCCGGACACATGGCGGGCGAGGCTCTAACCCCTACCAGCTACATCCAGCATCACTTGCAGAACCTGACCGCTCCGGTCGGCAAGGGCGAGGGTATGTTCTGGCATATCCACGTCGATACCTTCCTCACCGCGGTCCTGATGGGCCTGGTGATCGTGGTCGCCTTCTGGCTGGGCACCCGCAAGGCCACCGCCGGTGTGCCGGGCAAGTGGCAGGCCTTCGTGGAAATCTGCCTGGAGTTCGTTGACCGCCAGGCCAAGGACACCTACCACGGCAAGAGCAAGCTGGTCACGCCGATCGCCATCACCATCTTCTTCTGGATTCTGTTGATGAATCTGCTGAAGATGATCCCGGCCGATTTCATCGCCAAGCCGCTGGAATGGGCGGGCGTGCACTACTGGAAGCCGGTGCCTACCGCTGACGTCAATGCCACCCTGGGCATGGCCATCAGCGTGTTCTTCCTGATGCTGTTCTTCGCGCTCAAGTCCAAGGGCCTGGGCGGCTTCATCAAGGAATTCCTGACGGCGCCGTTCGGCAAGTGGATGATGCCGTTCAACCTGATCCTCAACATCGTCGAGTGGCTGAGCAAGCCGATCTCGCTGGCGATGCGACTGTTCGGCAACATGTTCGGCGGCGAAATCGTGTTCCTGCTGATCTGGGTGCTGGGTGGTGCCGGTTTCTTCGGTGCCATTGCCGGTGGTGTGTTCGGCCTCGGCTGGATGCTGTTCCACCTGCTGGTGATCCCGCTGCAGGCCTTCATCTTCATGATGCTGTCGATCGTGTACCTGAGCCTGTCGGAAGACGCTCACTGAGTTTCAAGCTTCAACGCGTTTCAACCTTCATCCGTTTCATCACCCTTAGCAACTTAAGTTCCTGGAGATAACCATGTACTTCGCCGTCCTGACCAACTTCGCGCAGATTCAGAGCTCCACCGCCCTTGCCGTCGGCATCATGATCGGCCTGGCCGCGCTGGGCGCCGGTCTGGGTCTGGCCATCATGGCTGGTAAGTTCCTGGAGTCGGCCGCCCGCCAGCCGGAACTGATCCCGGTCCTGCAGGTCCGCATGTTCATCACCGCCGGCCTGATCGACGCCGCGTTCATCATCTCGGTCGCTGTCGGCCTGCTGCTGGCCTTCGCCAACCCGCTGTCGGCTGCCTTTGCTGGCGCCGTCACCAAGGCTCTGGCCGGCTGATACAGCGGTTTGAGACGACCGGGTGCTGATGCACCCGGTTTCGGATGAAGGCCGGATGTGCCGCTTCGGCGGCACGTCCACCCCGAAACCAGCGATCGAGCTAACCATGAATATCAATTTCACCCTTCTTGCGCAGGCGCTCGCCTTCGCTGGTCTGATCTGGATCATCGCGACCAAGATCTGGCCGCCGCTGATGAACGCGATCGAAGAGCGCCAGCAGAAGATTGCTGAAGGCCTCGCTGCTGCCGACCGCAGCCAGAAAGATCTGGCCCAGGCGCAGGAGAAGGTCAACGAAGCGTTGAAGGAAGCACGCACCAAGGCCAACGAGATCATCGATCAGGCCCACGCGCGTGCCAACCAGATCGTCGATGCTGCACGCAACGAAGCGATCACCGAAGCCACCCGTCAGAAGGAACTGGCCCAGGCTGAAATCGACGCCGCCGCCAACCGTGCCCGTGAAGATCTGCGCAAGCAGGTGTCCGCGCTGGCCGTAACCGGTGCCGAAAAGCTGCTCAAGCGCGAAATCGACGCCAACGCCCACAAGGCGCTGCTCGACGAGCTGGCCTCGGAGATCTAAGGATGAGCCAGGCCCTCACGCTTGCCCGCCCGTACGCCCGCGCCGCGTTCGCGACCGCGCGCGACGAAGGCGCGTTCGCGCCGTGGTCGGACGCCCTGGCGTTCTCCGCCCACGTCGCCGCCGATCCGCGCGTGGCGGCCCTGCTCGCCAACCCGGAGCTGGGCCGTGACGACGCCGTCGCCCTGCTGGCGCCGGTGTCCCACGGCGAGACCTACTCGCGCTTCCTGGCCATCCTGGCCGAATCGCATCGTCTGCCGCTGCTGCCGGAAATCTCCGGCATGTTCGACGCCCTGCGCGCCGAAGCCGAGCACGTGGTCAAGGCCACGGTGACCTCGGCTTCCGAGTTGTCGGCCGGAGAGCTGGACGCGATCAAGGTTGCGCTTCGCAAGCGCTTCAACCGCGAGGTCGAAGTGACCACCGCGGTCGATGCTTCGCTGATCGGCGGCGCCGTGATCGACGCCGGCGACGTGGTCATCGATGGTTCGCTGAAGGGCAAGCTGGCCCGTCTGCAGACCGCGCTCGCTAACTGAATTCATTTAACGTCCGGCCCCGCTGCCGGCACTAGGACTTGACGATGGCAACCACGCTCAACCCCTCCGAAATCAGCGAACTGATCAAGAACCGCATCGAGAAGGTCAAGCTGGCCGCGGAATCGCGCAACGAAGGCACCGTGACCAGCGTGTCCGACGGCATCGTGCGCATCTTCGGTCTGGCCGACGTGATGCAGGGCGAAATGATCGAACTGCCGAACAACACCTTCGCCCTGGCCCTGAACCTGGAGCGCGACTCGGTCGGCGCCGTGGTCCTGGGTGACTACGAGAACCTGCGCGAAGGCGACGTCGCCAAGACCACCGGCCGCATCCTGGAAGTGCCGGTCGGTCCGGAACTGCTGGGCCGCGTCGTGAACGCACTGGGCGAGCCGATCGACGGCAAGGGCCCGCTGGGTACCGACCTGACCGCTCCGGTGGAGCGCGTTGCTCCGGGCGTGATCTGGCGCAAGTCGGTCGACCAGCCGGTGCAGACCGGTTACAAGTCGGTCGACTCGATGATCCCGATCGGCCGTGGCCAGCGCGAGCTGATCATCGGTGACCGCCAGACCGGCAAGACCGCGATGGCGATCGATGCGGTGATCAACCAGAAGGGCACCGGCATCAAGTGCGTGTACGTTGCGATCGGCCAGAAGGCTTCGACCATCGCCAACATCGTGCGCAAGCTGGAAGAGAACGGCGCGCTGGCCCACACCATCGTGGTGGCCGCGACCGCTTCCGAATCGGCTGCCATGCAGTACATCAGCGCCTACTCGGGCTGCACCATGGGTGAGTACTTCATGGACCGCGGCGAAGACGCGCTGATCGTGTACGACGATCTGTCCAAGCAGGCCGTTGCCTACCGCCAGATCTCGCTGCTGCTGAAGCGCCCGCCGGGCCGTGAAGCCTACCCGGGTGACGTGTTCTACCTGCACTCCCGTCTGCTCGAGCGCGCTGCCCGCGTGTCCGAGGAATACGTCGAGAAGTTCACCGAAGGCAAGGTCACCGGCAAGACCGGTTCGCTGACCGCGCTGCCGATCATCGAAACCCAGGCCGGCGACGTGTCCGCCTTCGTTCCGACCAACGTGATCTCGATCACCGACGGCCAGATCTTCCTGGAAACCGACCTGTTCAACGCCGGCATCCGCCCGGCCGTCAACGCCGGTATCTCGGTGTCGCGCGTCGGTGGCTCGGCCCAGACCAAGATCATCAAGAAGCTGTCGGGCGGCATCCGTATCTCGCTGGCCCAGTACCGCGAGCTGGCTGCGTTCGCGCAGTTCGCCTCGGACCTGGACGAAGCGACCCGCAAGCAGCTGGAGCGTGGCCAGCGCGTCACCGAGCTGATGAAGCAGAAGCAGTACGCGCCGATGTCGATCGCCAACCAGGCGCTGTCGATCTACGCCGTCAACGAGGGTTACCTCGACGACGTGCCGGTCAACAAGCTGCTGGCGTTCGAAGAAGGCCTGCACGCCCACTTCGCCAACACCCAGGGCGAGCTGATCAGCAAGGTCAACGCCACTGGCGGTTGGGACAACGACATCGAAGGTGCCTTCAAGAAGGGCATCGCCGAGTTCAAGACCACCGGCAGCTGGTAATCGCGGTCCTGTAGAGCGGAGCCGCTGGCTCCGCTGGACCAGATGACAAACGGTTGAACAACGCGGGGCATCAGCCCCGCGCCACGGGAAACAAGAGATGGCAAGCGGACGCGAAATCAAAACCAAGATCAAGAGCGTGCAGAACACCCGCAAGGTGACGCGCGCCCTGGAAATGGTCTCGGCCTCCAAGATCCGCAAGGCGCAGGATCGGATGAAGACCTCGCGTCCGTACGCGCAGGCGATGAAGCAGGTGATCGGTCACCTGGCCCAGGCCAGCACCGACTACCAGCATCCGTTCCTGGTCGAGCGTGAGCAGGTCAAGCGGGTCGGCTTCATCGTGATCTCCTCCGATCGCGGCCTGGCCGGCGGCCTGAACAACAACCTGTTCCGTCGGATGCTGGGCGAAGCCAAGACATGGCAGGACAAGGGTGCGGAAGTGGACCTGGTGACCATCGGCCAGAAGGCATCGACCTTCTTCCGCCGCGTGAAGGTCAACATGGTCGGCAGCGTGACCCACATCGGCGATGTGCCGAAGCTGGAATCGCTGATCGGTGTGATCAAGGTCATGCTCGACGCCTTCACCGAAGGCAAGGTCGACCGCGTGTACCTGGTCTACAACCGCTTCGTGAACACCATGACGCAGAAGGCCAGCTTCGATCAGCTGCTGCCGCTGCCGCCGGCTGAGAAGCAGGTCGCTCACCACGACTGGGATTACCTGTACGAACCCGATGCCGCGACCGTGCTCGAGCACGTGATGACGCGTTACATCGAGTCGCTGGTGTACCAGGCACTGTTGGAAAACGTCGCCTCCGAGCATGCCGCACGCATGGTCGCGATGAAGGCGGCGAGCGACAACGCCAACAAGCTGATCGGCGAACTGCAGCTCGTCTACAACAAGGCGCGCCAGGCAGCGATCACCCAGGAAATCTCCGAAATCGTCGGCGGCGCGGCAGCAGTCTGACCGCGTTCGTTCAAAGCACACATTTAGAGGATGCAGCAATGAGTCAGGGCAAGATCGTTCAGATCATCGGCGCGGTCGTCGACGTCGAATTCCCGCGTGAGTCGGTGCCGAAGGTGTACGACGCACTGAAGGTCGACAACACCGAAATCACCCTCGAAGTCCAGCAGCAGCTGGGTGACGGCGTGGTGCGTACCATCGCCCTCGGTTCCACCGACGGCCTGAAGCGCAACCTGGTTGCCACCAACACCAACCGCGGCATCTCCGTGCCGGTCGGCGCTGGCACCCTGGGCCGCATCATGGACGTGCTCGGCCGTCCGATCGACGAAGCCGGTCCGGTGGCCGCCAGCGACAGCTGGGAAATCCACCGTGCGGCCCCGTCGTACGAAGACCAGTCCCCGGCCACCGAGCTGCTGGAAACCGGCATCAAGGTCATCGACCTGATGTGCCCGTTCGCCAAGGGCGGCAAGGTCGGCCTGTTCGGCGGCGCCGGCGTCGGCAAGACCGTCAACATGATGGAACTGATCAACAACATCGCCAAGGCGCACAGCGGTCTGTCCGTGTTCGCCGGCGTGGGTGAGCGTACCCGTGAGGGCAACGACTTCTACCACGAAATGAAGGACTCCAACGTCCTCGACAAGGTGGCGATGGTGTACGGCCAGATGAACGAGCCGCCGGGCAACCGTCTGCGCGTCGCCCTGACCGGCCTGACCATGGCCGAGTACTTCCGCGACGAGAAGGACGAAAACGGCAAGGGTAAGGACGTCCTGCTGTTCGTCGACAACATCTACCGCTACACCCTGGCCGGTACCGAAGTGTCGGCACTGCTGGGCCGTATGCCGTCCGCCGTGGGTTACCAGCCGACCCTGGCCGAGGAAATGGGCGTCCTGCAGGAGCGCATCACCTCGACCAAGAACGGTTCGATCACCTCGATCCAGGCCGTCTACGTTCCCGCGGACGACCTGACCGACCCGTCGCCGGCGACCACCTTCGCCCACCTGGACTCGACCGTCACCCTGTCGCGTTCGATCGCCTCGCTGGGTATCTACCCGGCCGTCGACCCGCTGGACTCCACCAGCCGCCAGATGGACCCGCTGGTCATCGGCCACGAGCACTACGACACCGCCCAGCGCGTCCAGCAGACCCTGCAGAAGTACAAGGAACTGAAGGACATCATCGCGATCCTGGGCATGGACGAGCTGTCCGAAGAGGACAAGCAGGCCGTGTCGCGCGCCCGTAAGATCGAGCGCTTCTTCAGCCAGCCGTTCCACGTGGCTGAAGTGTTCACCGGTTCGCCGGGCAAGTACGTGCCGCTGAAGGACACCATCCGTGGCTTCAAGGCCATCGTCGATGGCGAGTACGACCACCTGCCGGAGCAGGCGTTCTACATGGTCGGCGGCATCGAAGAAGCGGTCGAGAAGGCCAAGAAGATGGCCGAGAAGGCCTGATCCGGGACGGGCGGGAGCGATCCTGCCCGACCTGACGCCGGTGCCGGGCAACTGCCCGCGCCGGTGGACTCCCACGGTGGCATTGCGCCGCCGCGAACAGCGAAGAGATTTGCATGAGCACGATCCGTTGCGACATCGTCAGCGCCGAGCAGGAAATCTTCCGTGGCGAAGCGACCCTGGTCGTGGCCACCGGTGAGCTGGGCGAACTGGGCATCGCGCCCAAGCACGCGCCGCTGATCACCCGCCTGAAGCCGGGCAAGGTGGTGGTGACCACGCCGAACGGCGAGCAGCTGGATTTCGCCATTTCCGGCGGCATCCTGGAAGTGCAGCCGCAGGTGGTGACCGTGCTGGCCGACACCGCGATCCGCGCGCAGGACATCGACGAAGCCTCGGTCCGCAAGGCCAAGGAAGAAGCCGAGCGCATCCTGGCCAACCGCGGCGAAGCGATGGAAGTGGCCGAAGCCCAGCAGAAGCTGGCCGAAGCCGTCGTCCAGCTGCAGGCGCTGGAGCGCCTGCGCAAGAACCTCAAGCACTGAGGTTCGCGCTGCACCCACGAGAACGCCGGCCCCGTGCCGGCGTTTTTGTTTGGATGGCTGGGTAGAGTCGACCGGGTAGAGTCGACTGTGTAGAGTCGACTGTTAGTCGACTAACGCGCGCAGCGCGGGATTTTCGCGGCCTGATGGAAGAGCAGTCGACTGACAGTCGACTCTACCGATCCCAATCCCCAATCCCGATCCTGGTGCCGTGTCAGCGATACACCACGTAGCGCATCAACAGGAACGACACGCAGGCCAGCCCGCCCTCCACCAGCGGCTTGGCCAGCCACGTGTACTGCAGGCCCAGCGCCTGGTCGACCAGACTGACCAGCAGCGTGCTCGCCGCGGTCAGCAGCAGCCACAGCCCGAAGAAGCGTGCAAAGCGCTTCCATCCCAGCTTGCGGGTGCCGGCCTCGGCAAAGGTGTAACGGCCGTTGAGCCAGAAGCCCAGCAGCATGCCGGCCAGGCGACCGGCGATGTTGGCCGGCGCTACCGGCATACCCAGCGCGGTGGCGACCACGAACACCAGCCAATCGACCAGCAGCTGCACGAGCCCGATCACGAGGTAGGCGCTTCCCTGGCGGACGAGGCTCATCGGCATGGTGAAAGAAGAGGGATGCCCATGTTAACGGCCCACACTCTAGAATCATCGGCAACGAACCACGGACTGCCGTTCCCATGACCCAAGCCCTGCACGTCATCATCCTCGCCGCCGGCGCTGGCAAGCGCATGAAGTCGGTGCTGCCGAAGGTGATGCAGCCGATTGCCGGCCAACCGATGCTCGCGCACGTGATCGATACGGCCCGCGAGCTGCAGCCGGCTGCTATCCACGTGGTCTACGGCCATGGTGGCGAGGTGGTGCGTCAGTACTTCGCCGACCAGCCCGATCTGCAATGGGCTGAACAGGCGCAGCAGCTCGGTACCGGCCATGCGGTGGCCCAGGCGATGCCGCAGGTGCCGGATGCCGCACAGGTACTGGTGCTGTACGGCGATGTGCCGCTGATCCGCGCGCAGACCCTGCGCGACCTGCTGGCGCAGCCGGGACGGTTGGCGGTGTTGGTCGCCGACGTCGATGACCCGACCGGCTACGGCCGCGTACTGCGCGATGCAGAGGGCAGGGTGGGTTCGATCGTCGAGCAGAAGGACGCCACCGACGACCAGCTGCGCGTGCGCACGATCAACACCGGCATCATCGCCGCCGAGTCGACCGCGCTGCGGCGCTGGCTGTCGCAGCTGTCCAACAGCAATGCACAGGGCGAGTACTACCTGACCGACGTGTTCGCGTTTGCCGCGCATGAGTACACTCCGGCCGAAATGGCGCTGGTGGCCGATGCGCAGGAGGCCGAGGGAGCGAATGATCCGTGGCAGCTGTCGCAGCTGGAGCGTGCCTGGCAGCGCCGGGCGGTGCGTGCGCTGTGCGCACAGGGCGCGCGCGTGCGCGACCCGGCACGGCTGGACATCCGCGGCATTGTCACCGTGGGCAGCGACGTGCTGATCGACGTCGACGTGGTGCTGGAAGGCAACGTCGTGCTGGGCGATGGCGTCACCGTAGGCCCATTCAACCGCCTGAAGGACGTCAATCTTGGTCCTGGCACCGAAGTGCGCGCGCACTGCGATCTGGAAGGCGTGGTCACCGAAGGCGCGGCGCAGATCGGCCCGTTCGCGCGGCTGCGCCCAGGTACCGTGCTCGCCGATGGCGTGCATGTCGGCAACTTCGTCGAAACCAAGAAGGTGACGCTGGGCGTGGGCAGCAAGGCCAATCACCTGACCTATCTCGGCGATGCCGTGATCGGCAGCAAGGTGAACATCGGTGCCGGCACCATTACCTGCAACTACGACGGTGTGAACAAGTCGACCACCACCATCGGCGACAACGCGTTCATCGGCTCCAACAGTTCGCTGGTTGCGCCGCTGACGATCGGCGAAGGTGCGACCATCGCCGCCGGCTCGGTCATCACCCGAACCGCACCGGACGGCAAGTTGACACTGGCTCGTGCACGACAGGAAACCATCGATGGCTGGAAGCGCCCGGTCAAGAAGTCCTGAGCCCCGTCTCCCGCGCGCCGACGAGCTCGGCGTGCTGCAGGCGGTCGAACAGCGTGCCGGTGAGCTGCTGAAGGGCCACGAAGCCTGCCCGGTGTTTGCCGGCCATGGCCTGGACCTGCCGACGCTGCAGGACGGCCTTCAGCGTGGCCAGTTGTGGGTGGTGGATGCGGCTGACGGTGGCATCGCCGGCTATCTGCTTGCCGGCGAACTGGCAGGTGAGTTCCACGTGCTGCAGATGGACGTGGATCCTGCACACGCGCGGCAAGGTCATGGGCGCACGTTGTTGCGCCATGCATTGGTACAGGCCCGGGCGGAAGGCTATCGCTCGGCTGTGCTGACCACGCTGTCCGACGTACCGTGGAATGCGGCCTTCTACGCCAGTGAAGGGTTCGAGGTAGTGCCCGAGGCACAGTGGAGCGATGGCCTGCGCGCGGTGATGGCCGAAGAGGCCGCGCTGGGATTTCCAATGCATCTGCGCGTGGCGATGCGGCAGGTTTGGTAGGTGCCGACCTTGGTCGGCACATCCACGCATGGCGTGGATCTATTCGCTGGGCCGGCTCAACCCACCGGCAGCAGGATCGACACGCACAATCCGCCATCGCCGCGGTTCTGCAACGACACCCGCCCACCGTGCGCTTCCACGATCTCGCGGGTCAGCGCCAAACCCAATCCAGTTCCATTGCGCTTGGTCGAATAGAACGGCATCAGTGCGTTCTGCAGCACCTGCTCGTTCATGCCCTTGCCGCGGTCAAGTACGTCCAGGCGCAGCCACTGCGGCAGCCGCGTGAGGTGCACCTGTACGTCATCGTTGGGCGGATCAGCGTCGGCGCAGGCTTCATGCGCATTCTTCAGAAGATTCAACAGCGCCTGCCCGAACTGCGCGATGTCGATGCGGCTGCTCAGCTCCTCGTCCGGTTCGCGATCCATGGTGAACGGAATCTGCTGGCGCAGGCTGGACAGGAACGGTGCCCAGTGCACGGTCTGCAGCTGCGGCTGCGGCAGCTTGGCAAAGCGCGCATAGCCGCGGATGAAGCCTTCCAGATGGCGCGCGCGGTCTTCAATGGTGGTGAATATCTCCGGCAGCCTGTCGAAGCGCTCGCGCTGCACCAGCACGCCACCGGAATGCGCCAGTGATGCGATCGGTGCCAGCGAATTGTTGAGCTCGTGGCTGATCACCCGGATCACCTTCTTCCAGGTCTGCACTTCCTGGCGGCGCAGTTCGGCGGTCAGCAGGCGCACCAGCAGCAGGTCGTGCGGGCGGCCATTGAGCTGGAACGCGCGGCGCGACAGGTGGTAGACCTGCTCGTCATCCTCATCGCCGTCTTCGCCTTCCGCATGCACCGCGAACAGGCTGTCACCGCCCCGGGCGATGGCATCGCGCAGTTCCACCGGCACCTGTTCCAGCACGTCTTCCAGGCGCTGGCCTTCCAGCTTCCAGCCGCCGTGCAGGAGCTTGCGCGCAGCCAGGTTGGAGAACACCACGCGGGCGATGCCATCACCGCCGGAGGCGATCAACAGCATCGCAACCGGCGTGTTCTGCACCATGGTGTCCAGCAGCAGCTCACGTTGCACCAGGCCCTGCCGCTGCTCACGCAGTACATCACCCAGTTCGCGGTGTGCCTGCACCAGGTCGCCGAGCTCGTCATTGCCGGGCCAGTGCACGCCGAAGTTGTATTCGCCGTCGCGATAGCTGCTGGTGGTGCCCGCCAGGGCCCGCATCAGTGACCGCACCGGGGCGGTAGCCCGACGCAGGGTCCACCACATCAGTGACAGCAGGATCAGCGCCGATACCGTGGTCACCACCCAACCATGGTCCATCCAGTAGGCCAGCAGCCACGGCAGTGCCGCAGCCAGTGCCAGCACCGGCAGCAGGCGCAGGAACAGGCGGAAAGTGAAGGAGCGCCGCTTCATTCGCGTGGAATACCGTGGCGGTCCATACGCCGGTACAGCGCCTGGCGGCTCAGGCCGAGCTCGGCGGCAGCCTGGGCGATGACGCCATGGTTGCGCGCCAGCACATCCTCGATGCGTGCGCGGTCGGGGTCATTGCCTGCGCTGGGTGCCGGTCGTGGTGCGACGGCTGCGCGCGGCAGGTTGAGATCGGCCACTTCGATGCGGTTGCCGGTGGCCAGCAGCTCGGCGCGCTGGATCACGTTGCGCAGCTCCCGCACGTTACCCGGCCAGGGGTGCCGTTGCAGGGCCGCGGTGGCGGCGCTGGACAGGGGCTTGCCCGCGGCCAGGAAGCGCTCGGCCAGCGGCACGATGTCACCCGGACGTTCGGCCAGCGGCGGCAGCACCAGTTCCACCGTGTTGAGGCGGTAATAGAGGTCTTCGCGGAAAGTGCCGTCGCGGATCATGGCCGGCAGGTCAGCGTTGGTCGCGCTGACCACGCGCACCTTGACCTGGCGCTCGCGGTTGGAACCCAGGCGCTCAAAGCGGCCGGTTTCCAACACGCGCAGCAGCTTCATCTGACCGCCGAGCGACAGGTTGCCGATCTCATCCAGGAACAGGGTGCCACCATCGGCGGCCTCGAACTTGCCTTCGCGCGCCTTGTTGGCGCCGGTGTACGCACCGGCCTCGGCACCGAACAGTTCGGCTTCGATCAGCTCCGACGGCAGTGCACCGCAGTTGACCGTGATGAACGGACCCTTTGCCACCAGCGAGTTGGCCTGGATGATCTGCGCGATTTTTTCCTTGCCGGCACCATTGGGGCCGGTGATCAGTACCGGCAGTTCCGAGCGTGCGACCTGGCAGGCGAGTGCGATCACGCGCTCGCTGGCGGGGTCGGCGAAAACCGCGCCGCACAGGTTGTACTTCTCTTCCAGCGCGTTGCGCTGGCGTAGTTCACGGCTGCGGCGCCGGTCCAGTTCGCGGCGCGCCTCGGACAGTTCCAGCAGGTTGTTGACCGTGGTCATCAGCTTGCGATCGTCCCACGGCTTGGCCAGGTAGTCAGCCGCGCCGGCCTTGACCAGATCCACCGCGCTGCTGAGGTGGGTCCAGGCTGTCAGCAGGATCACCGGCAGATCGGGATGGCGCGCGCGGATCTGCGCGAACAGGGCCTCGCCTTCCTCACCGGAGGTGGTGTCTTCGCTGAAGTTCATGTCCTGGATCACCAGGTCGACCGGCTGCGACTCGAGCAGGGCCAGCCCTTCGGACGGACTCTGCGCCTGCAGGGTGTCGATGTCGTGCAGGGAGAACAGCACGTCCAGTGCGGTGCCCACACTGGCGTTGTCGTCGATGATCAGGATTGCAGGCATCACATGGTTCTGCAGAAAGGGATGGGCGGCGCCGATGGAGCCGTTCGTGTCCACGTACCGGGAGAGCCCGGCGCCACCCATCAAGCATAGCCAAAGCCGTGGCCATGCAGGCGTTGCCGCTTCTCAGGGGCGGGGCGGAGGCGGCGGCGGAGCATCCAGCGCCTGGCGCCAGGCGTCCGCATCCACCGCCACGCTCACCAGCCGTCGCTCCCGCCGCAGCAGCAGGTAGGCCCGCGCGGCGGGGGAATCGATCAGGGCCTGGGACAGGTGGTCGATCTGGTACACGGGCGTGTCATCCACCCGCAGGATGCGGTCGCCACGGCGGACACCGAATCGGCCCTCCGGGCGCGCGGCCTCCACCTGGATCTGCCCTTCGGTCGAGTGCAGCGCCAGCCGGGCCTCGCCCTGCTGCCACTGCAGGCTGCTTGCGCTGCCACCGCCGGCAAGTGCCGGCAGTGGCAGGAGCATCAGCAGAGTCATCAGCCGTGTGCGCATCTCAGGCTCCGCGCGTGGCGACTGCGGGGGGGACCGCCGCAGCGCGGCGCGCCGGGCCGAACACCGCGACCTGGCCCAGCGTCCACAGCAGCAGGGCGCCCAGCGGCAGGTACAGCAGCGGCATGCGCGGCAGCTCGTACAGGTTCATCAGTGCCAGGTTGATCGCGTAGGCGGCCAGCATGCCCAGCACGATGCCCAGCGTGGCCAGCAGGAAGTTCTCGGTCTGGAAGTAGCGCAGGATCTGGCCACGGGTGGCACCGAGTGCGCGGCGGATGCCGATCTGCTTGCTGCGCTGCTGCACCCAGAAGCTGGCCAGCCCGACGATGCCGAGCGCAGTGACCACCAGCAGCGCCACGCAGACGGTGATCAGCAGGCCGACCATTGCACGGTCGTTCTTGAAGAAGTCCTCGCGCTGGTCGGTGAACGACTGCTTCTCGCGGATCAGGCGGTTGGGATCGTTGCGGTCCAGGGCGGACAGTGCGGCCTTGAGCACCTCATCGCGGCGCGCAGGATCGGTGCGCAGCATGTAGATGCCATCGCCGAAGACGCGGCGCACCGGCATGATCATGGTGTCATCCCAGTTGTTGCCCCAGCCATTGGGCGTGGCCAGCGTATCGACGATGCCGATCACGTTCACCGTCTGCTTGCCCATGTAGTACGTCTTGCCCAGCGCATTGCCGTCCGGCGCCATCTTGTGCGCGGCGGCCTGGCTGAGGATCACCGGCGTGCCGTTGGCCTTGCTCAGGTTGTCGAAGTCGAAGTACTCGGCCGGCTGGAAGTCGCGGCCGGCAACCAGGTTGAGGCCCAGCGTGCGCAACGCGTCTTCGGAGAACGTGTACATGCCGACGCTGGCCGTCGGCCGTTCCTGGTTCATTTCGCGCGAGATGCTGGTGTTGGACGAACTGTTGCGGAACGGCACCTGGTTGATCACGCTGACCGCGGTGACCCCGGGGATGGCGCGCAGCGATGCCAGGTCTTCGCGGGTGCGGGCGGCGGCATCGGTCTGCTTGCCGACGCCGGTCACGCGGACCAGGACCAGCTCGTTTTCGGCCATGCCGCTGGTCCGGCTGATGCGCTCCACGCGCTGGCTGACCAAGAACAGGGCATTGCAGACGATGGCGCAGGTCAGGGCGATTTCAAGCACGATCAGCGCGGCAGCGGTCTTATGCCGGCGCAGGGTGCTGAGGATGGGGCGGATGTCCATGGGAGGTCCTCGTTCTCGTGCTTACTGCGACTTGAGCTGGATGGCGGGAGTGACCTGCATCGCGCGCCAGGCGGGCAGGAAGCCGGCGGCGAGGCTGGCGAGCAGGGTCAGGCCCAGCGCAAGCAGCAGCATGCTGCCATCCAGGTGGGCCAGCTGTGCGTAGCTGACGGGCTGCTGGCGGACCGCGTACAGCCCCAGCAGGGCCAGTCCGATGCCGAGCACGCCGCCGACCACACCCACGGCACCGGCTTCGACCAGGCACTGCAGGAAGATCTGGCCGCGGCTGGCGCCCAGCGCGCGGCGCACACCGATCTCGCCGCTGCGGCGCAGGAACTTGGCCAGCAGCAGGCCGACCGTGTTGACCAGGCAGACCCCCAGGAAGCCCAGGGCCAGCCACAGCTGCAGCCGCACGTCGCTGGGTACCGCGCCCTTGAAGTCCAGCCACTCCATCACGTTGCGCAGGCGCACGTTGACCGGGCGTTCGAAGCGGCCGGCCTGGCGCTGCAGGCTGGAGTAGTTCTCCAGATAGCGCCGGTAGTCGCCGGCCTTGGACGGATCCATCTCTGCCCAGTACTGCAGGTAGGCGCAGGGCGCGTTGACGGAGTAACTGTTGGCGCCGTCGGGATTTTCGCCGAAGCAGTTCATGTTGCCATTGCTGCCCAGCTGGAGATCGAACGAGGTGGAGATCGGCGCCAGCAGATCCTCCTCCTTGCCGAACGCGCCGGTGGTGAGGTCGAAGAAGTGCGGCTCCGGGTTCCAGGCCTTCATGACGCCGACGATGCGCAGCGCATTGCCCTCAAGCCGGATTTCGCGACCGACGCTGTTCGCGCCCTGGAACAGCTTCTCGTTGAGCGCCTTGGAGATGACGGCCACGCGGGCCCGCCCGTTGTCGTCCTCGCGGGTCCACGGCCGCCCGTACTGCATGGGCACGTTGAACATCGGGAAGAAGTCGGCCGAGGTCCAGCGGGTGTCGATGGAGAACGGCTTGAGCGTACTGTTATCCGGTTCGATCGTTGCATCACCGGCCGTCATCATCACCTGGCGCTCGGCTTTCGCTTCGCGCAGCAGGGCTTCGGCGTCATAGCGCGTCATCTGCTCTTCCGGTTCCTCCTCAAGGCCGAAGCCGTTGCGGGGCCGTGGGTCGATCTGCGCGTAGAACAGGCGCTCGCTCTTGTCCGGAATGGGGTTGCCGGACAGGACGTGGAACACGGTCAGGGTGGTCATCGAGGCACCGATGCCGAGCGCGATGGCCACCACCATCAGCGCGGTCAGGACCTTGTTGCGGCGGAAGCTGCGCACCGCCAGTCGAGCGTAGTAGGCGAACATGGTCGTGCCCTCACTCGTTGACGGCGACGATGTGGCGCGGCGGGGTGGCCAGCACCGGCTCGCGCACCAGGTCGGTCACCTGGCCATCGACGATGTGCACGTTGCGCTGCGCGCGCGCGGCCAGTTCCGGGTCGTGGGTGACCATCACGATGGTGGTGCCGGCGGCGTTGATCTCCTCCAGCAGTTCCATCACGCCGCGGGCCATCTGCGTGTCCAGGTTGCCGGTCGGTTCGTCGGCCAGCAGCAGGCGCGGGCTGCCGGCCAGGGCACGCGCGATGGCCGCGCGCTGCTGCTGGCCACCGGACAGTTCATTCGGGTAATGCTTCATACGTGAGCCGAGGCCGACCTGACTCAGCGCCTTCTCGATACGTTCGCGGCGCTCGTTGGCGCTCATCTTCCGATAGCGCAGCGGCACGTCCACGTTGTCGAACAGGTTCAGGTCGGGGATCAGGTTGAAGCCCTGGAAGATGAAGCCGATCTTCTGGTTGCGCAGGCGGCTGCGGGCGTCGTCGCCCAGCGTGCTCACGTCCTGGCCGTCGAGCATGTAGGTGCCGCTGGTGAAGGTTTCCAGCAGGCCGGCGATGTTGAGGAAGGTGGTTTTGCCAGAGCCTGACGGGCCGGTGACGGCGACGAACTCACCTTCCTTGACCTGCAGTTCCAGCGAGCGCAGTGCGTGGGTTTCCACTTGTTCGGTGCGGAAGACTTTGGCGACCGAACGCATTTCGAGCATGTACATGGCGTGTCCTCTCTCCAGGATTCAGGTATCAGGTATCAGTTGACGGAGACGCGTTCGGCGTCCTTGAACAGGTCGCTGCCGGAGACCACGATGCGGTCGCCCGGCTGCACACCCGACTTGATTTCCACTTCGCCCAGGCTGCTGACGCCCAGTTCCACCGGACGCCGCACCGCGGTGCGGCCATCCATCACGTAGGCCACGCCATTGCCCTGTTCGACGAACGGGCCGCGCTCGACCTTCAGCACGTCCTTGCGGGTGTCGAGCAGCACGCGCACCGACATCCGCTGGCTCTGGCGCAGGCCTTCCGGCTGTGCGCTGGCGAAGCGCACGCGGGCATTGACCTCGCCGTTGACCACTTCCGGTGACACCGCGCTGATCTCGCCCGGGAAGGGCTTGCCGTTGCCGCCGGTCAGCTGCGCCGGCATGCCGATGGCCAGGTCGCGGGCGAAGCTTTCCGGCACCTTGATCTCGACTTCGAACTTGGACAGATCGACCACGCCCAGCACCGGCGCATTGGCGGCCAGGTTGGTGGACTGGACGGCCTGCACCTGGCCGACCTGGCCATCGAACGGTGCGCGCAGGGTCAGTGCATCGACCTGGCGCTGCACTTCAGCCACCACGGCCTTCTGGCGGTCGGCCAGCAGGCGCTTGTTGCGGGCATCCAGGTCAGCGCCCTGGCTCTGCAGGCGGGCATCGGTGGTGGCATTGGCCAGGGTGATGTCGGCCTTCTTCAGCGAGTCCTTGGCCTTGGCCAGATCGATCTGCGGTACTGCGCCGCCGTCGTAACCGCGCTGGTAGCGTTGCAGGTCGCGATCGGCGGCCTGCCGTTCGATGGTGGCCTGGTCGGTTTCCTTGCGCGACTTGGCGCGGGCCAGGGTGGCATCCAGCGCGGCGCGGCTGGCCTCTGCCTCCAGGCCGGCCAGGGTGGCCTGTTCCTGGGCCAGCTTGCTGCGCAGTTCCGGGCTGTCGATGATCGCCAGCTCCTGGCCTTTCTTGACCACGTCGCCGGCGACCACCTTCAGGTCCACGGTGCCGGCCGAGATGGCGTACAGGATTGGACTGTTGGCGGCGATCACGCGGCCGTCGGCGGCAATGTCGCGGACCAGGTCGCCGCGCTTCACTTCGGCGATGCGCACGCGGCTGCTGTCGAAGGAGCGGCTGGCATTGGACCAGGCGTGCACGGCCCAGCCGATGCCGGCCAGCAGCACGATGGCGCCCAGTGCCGGCCAGCGATAGCGCTGCCAGTTGGCGCGGGTGGTGCCGGCCGGGGCGGAGGAAACGATCTGGTCCTGTGCGGAAGTGTCGCGGATCATCGGGTGCGTGCCTGACGGTGGTAGCCAGTATCAAGCACGTAGCGTGCCAACTTTATTTCCTTTCAGGTCAATGGGTTGGGCGGCATGCTGAAGTGTCCGGGTGTCCGCGGACACCTTTCCGGACACTTTCATTAAGCGGACAGGAGGGGGAAGCCGGACACGCGGGCTAGAATGCGCCGATCGTCTTCAAGGAAACGCGTGACATGTGTGGAATCGTGGGTGCAATCGCCGATCGCGATGTGGTGCCGGTACTGATCGAGGGCCTGAAGCGGCTTGAGTACCGTGGTTACGACTCCTCGGGCATCGCGGTGATCGACCACGCCGCGCGTCCCGAAGTACGCCGTGTCCGTCGCACGGGTCGCGTGTCGGAAATGGCCACCGCGGCCGAGGCCGAGGGTTTCAATGCGGTGCTGGGCATCGGCCACACCCGCTGGGCCACCCATGGGGGCGTCACCGAGGCCAACGCGCATCCGCATATCAGCCACGGTGTCGCGCTGGTGCACAACGGCATCATCGAGAACCACGAAGAGCAGCGCGAGAAGCTGCGTGCGCTGGGCTACACCTTCGAGTCGCAGACCGATACCGAAGTGATCGCGCACCTGATCCACCATCACCTGAAGGACGGCGACGACCTGCTGGTGGCGTTGCAGCACACGGTGAAAGAGCTGACCGGTGCCTATGCGCTGGCCGTGGTCAGCCGCGCCGAGCCGGAGCGCTTCGTCTGCGCACGCATGGGCTGCCCGCTGCTGGTCGGCCTGGGGGAGGGCGAGAACTTCGTTGCCTCCGACGTTTCGGCGGTGATCTCGGCCACCCGCAAGGTCATCTTCCTGGAAGAGGGCGACACCGCCGAGATCCGCCGCGACGGCGTGCGCATCTTCGACGAGCATGACCAGCCGGTCGAACGCGATGTGCATCTGTCCGATGTGTCGCTGGCTTCGCTGGAGCTGGGTCCGTACCGCCACTTCATGCAGAAGGAAATCCACGAGCAGCCGCGCGCGCTGGGCGACACCATCGAGGCGGCGATCGACGCCGGTGGTTTCCCGGCCGAGCTGTTCGGCAAGAACGCCGAAGCGGTGCTGTCGGGCATCGAGGGCGTGCAGATCATTGCCTGCGGCACCAGCTACTACGCCGGCCTGACCGCGCGCTACTGGATCGAAGCCATCGCCGGCCTGCCGTGCAGCGTGGAGATCGCCAGCGAGTACCGTTATCGCGCCGCTTATGCGAACCCGAAGCACCTGGTCGTCACCATCTCCCAGTCCGGCGAAACGCTGGATACGATGGAGGCGCTGAAGTACGCCAAGTCGCTCGGCCACAAGCACACGCTGTCGATCTGCAACGTGCCGGAAAGCGCGATTCCGCGCGCCAGCGAGCTGGTCTGCTACACCCGGGCCGGCGCCGAGATCGGCGTGGCCTCGACCAAGGCCTTCACCACCCAGCTGGCCGCACTGTTCCAGCTGACCGTGGTGCTGGGCAAGCTGCAGGGCCGTATCGACGCAGCGCAGGAAGCGGATTACCTGGAGCAGTTGCGCTTCCTGCCAGGCAGCGTGCAGCACGCACTGAACCTGGAACCGCAGATCGCCGCCTGGGCCGAGCGCTTCGCGCGCAAGTCCAATGCGCTGTTCCTGGGGCGTGGCCTGCATTACCCGATCGCGCTGGAAGGCTCGCTCAAGCTCAAGGAAATCTCCTACATCCACGCCGAGGCCTACCCGGCAGGCGAGCTGAAGCATGGCCCCCTGGCGCTGGTGGACGAGGACATGCCGGTGGTGGTGATCGCGCCGAACGACAGCCTGCTGGAAAAGGTGAAGTCGAACATGCAGGAAGTGCGCGCGCGTGGCGGTGAACTGTTCGTGTTCGCCGACCAGGACAGCAACTTCAATGAGTCCGAAGGCGTGCACGTGATCCGCACGCCGCGCCACGCCGGGGTGCTGAGCCCGATCGTGCACACCATTCCGGTGCAGCTGCTGGCCTACCACACCGCGCTGGCACGCGGCACTGACGTGGACAAGCCGCGCAACCTGGCCAAGAGCGTGACGGTGGAGTAAGGCGTTACCGGAAACGGGCTGAGAGGTGAGGGACGAGGGCGTTTCTGCTCTCGTCCTTTCGCTATCCGGGTGTTGTGGAGGCCACGCTCAGGACGGCCTCAGGTACGGCATGTGACTTAGCTGAAGCTGTGGGAAGGCCTGGCCTCAACTATCTACGCATCTCGAAGACTCGAGACTTTGTCATTTTTGCGTGGCATTCGATGATGTCGATGCGATCAAAGATGTCTTCTGAATCATATGGTTCGAGATTGATCTCCCCGCATTTATCTGTTTTCGACTTGATCCAGCTCCGCTGGGAGTCACGTTCAGTCGCCTGCCGATACTTCGGCAAATTCTCCCAGATCAAGTTGAGGTTGGCGTCCTGAGTTCGATATTGCCTGAGTGCGTCCTCCAGCATCAGGTGCCGGCCATTGACGGCAAGTGTCGTGATGACGTGTAACGACCACGGCCCGTTGTAGTTCGAAACGTCTGCTGTGATTGAACCGCCATCAATCTCATGTGCTCTGAACTCGACGTTGTCGAAATGGACACTCCTGTCGCCAAATTTCCCCTTGGCATTATCCAGGACGCGCATCTTTTGGTACTGATTAAGCTTCATTACGTCCGCGACTGCGGCCGGTATTTCAATCCTGAGTTTTGCATTGCAAATCAGGGCATTTCTGCCAGATCCGTCGCTCATCTTCTTGATAGAGATTGTTTCAATTTCCTCCAGTGCGATAGGAATTGAGTCCTGCTTGTCCGAGTACGCAGCGAAGGGTTTGTTGTCGAGCTTTGAGGGCGCATATATATAATCGCTGTAGGTGTAGCCGCTGGCTCTGTGTCGAATGTCTTTGATCGCGGCCATGACTACATCATCGCGATTGCACTTGAATTCCTTCGGGGGACTGCCTGTCCCTGTGCACCCGGTGGAGAGGATTGAGCCTATGAGGCTGAACGATAGGAATAGTTCACGGATCTTCATGGTCTAAGTGTTGATCTTCTTCATACTTCATGCGGAATTACGGGCCATTCGCATCTGTTTCCGTGGACAGTGCTGAGCTCAAGGTGGCGCATCGTGCTGGAGTGCTTGTGCGGTTGGTCGCTTGTTGCAGTCTTTTCGAATGCCGAGTGCTGCACCTTGCGTCGTGTGGCGTGCTTTTGCCACATTCGGTGCAATTGAGGCACGACGCTGAGTAATGCTCCGGTGTTCAGGGGCTGGCTTAGCGTCGGGGCGAGTCAGTGACGTTGCGAGCGGCGACCAGTGGTCTTGGGGGCTGAAAGCGACAGAATGCGCGGCTCGTCGGTGCCATCCTCAGCGCAGCCGGGCAGCGAGGGATACAGGCGAAGCAATGGCTATGCCCAAGCATGAGGCCTGCCTCGCAGATCACGTGTGTGATCGAAAAATGAATTCTCGGGAAACGTGCTGTTATTTGATGCTCTGAGCTCTTCGCCTTGAGTTGCGAACGTTGGTGTTTGGTTGCCACGTCGATGACTTTAAGCCAGGGCAGGTTCTCGTCCCGGCGGGACGGTCGGGTTGAACTTGCTTGGCTGTATCTGCGCCCGGAAGCGGCCCTGGCAAGGCCCTGCTCCGCCGTACAGACAAGTAGTCTCGGATAGTCGAAGAAAAAAGAGCATGTCGAGCTGTTGACTGATCGCTGAGCTTTTCGGACAGCTGAACTTGCTGCAGGAGTGGCACGCATTTCCCTGACTTTGCGGATTCGGGCGGTTGCCCGCGCTTCGGCGATGGTTGTGCGAACTTGAGTGGCTTGAATCGGACTCTTGCGACGCTGCATGCGAAAGGGGCCGGCGTGGCCCCTTTCGTTTGCGTCGGTAGCGGTGGCAAGTGGGACAGCGGCTGGTCGTTCTGTCCGCCGTCGGCAGCAGGCAATCAATCTTTAATGCGCAACTGCGCTTGTATTCAGCGGCGGTTTCAGCCGCGGTGCCATTCTCTGGATCGTCAGCTGGTTCCCACGACGAACTGTCCTATTGATGCCGGTAGTGACCGATGGTCGCAGTCGTAGAATCGAGTTGACCGAGGTCCGGGTTGAGCCGTTGAGCCTACCTCGTTCGCGTTGCAGCACATCGTCTGCCGATCCATTCCAAGCGGCCGCCGGGTGCGCCAGACGTGCGCTGAAAGGTCTGTTCCCGGGGAGGGGGCGTATCGGAAGAGCACACTTTTTTGACTTCAGTGACCTGCACCAGGAAACAAGAATGAACGTCCGCGAACTCCTGCAATCCAAGAAAGAAGCTGTCATCACCATCGACGCCGAAGACACCATCGGTGCCGCCGCCCACAAGATGAGCGCGAATAAGATCGCTGCGCTGGTGGTGATGAAGGACGATGCCCCGGTCGGCATCATTTCCGAGAAGGACATCGTGCGTACCCTGGCCGACGACGGCCCGCAGGCCGGCCGCCGGGTGATCTCCAGCCTGCCGTCCACCGGCCTGGAAGGCATTGCGCCGGAAGCGACCCTGAAGCAGGCCATGTCGTTGATGACGTACTCGCGGCGCCGTCATCTGATGGTCACCGAAGGCACCCGACTGGTTGGCATCCTCAGCCTGGGCGACATCGTGAAGAACCTGCTGGGCGAGCTGGAACTGGAAAAGGCCGTGCTGCAGGACATCTACATGGCCGCCCACTGAGGGCTGGATCCCTGGATGCAGAGAAGCCGGGCATTGCCCGGCTTCTTCGTTCACGGCTTCGGTGATATCAGAAAGTGACCTTCACCGAATCGGCACTGTAGTTTGCCGGGCCGTGGTAGACCACCTCGATGTTGTTGCCATCCGGATCGAGCACGAAGGCGCCGTAGTAGCCCGGATGGTAGGGGCGTTCGCCCGGTGCACCGTTGTCGGTGCCGCCGGCGGCGATGGCTTCAGTGTGGAAGGCATCGACGGTAGCGCTGTCACGCGCCTGGAACGCCAGGTGGTGGCGGCCGGTCAGCTGGCCGGCGGCGGCCTCGCTGCTGGCGCTGGAAATGAACAGCTCATCTGCCCAGAAGTAATCATCGCCTTCGCCGGCGATCGGGATGCCGATCGTATCGAACACCGCCTGGTAGAAGCGGCGGCTGGCCGCCAGGTCACGCACCACCAGCTGGATGTGGTCGATCAGGCGGCCACGGTGCAGTTCCATCGTTTCCATACGAACCTCGCAAAAAAGGGGACGGAGGGGATTAAGTCGCTTCCGGCCAATAGTGCCAGAAACGACTTAATCCCCTCCGTCCCCTTTTTGTCAGTTGGAGATGATCTCGACCCAGTAGCCGTCCGGGTCCTTGATGAAGGCCAGGTTCTTCATGCGGCCGTCGGTCAGGCGCTTCTGGAAGGTCACGCCGAGGTCCTCGAAGCGCTGGCAGGCGGCCTCGATGTCCGGCACCGACACGCAGATGTGGCCAAAGCCGCGCGGGTCGCTGTTGCCGTCGTGGTAGACCGCGCCGTCCTGGGTTTCGGTGCCATGGTTGTGGGTCAGTTCCAGCACGCCCGGCAGGCCGGCCATCCACACGCGGCGCTGGGCGTCGTCTTCCGGCACCACCGCGCCGGCCGGTACGTAGGCCAGGAAGTACAGGCTGAACTGGGCCTCGGGGAAGTCGCGCTTGTCGATCAGCTGGTAGCCGAGCACGCGGGTGTAGAAGTCCAGCGAGGCGGTGATGTCCTTCACCCGCAGCATGGTGTGGTTGAACACGAAGCCGGTGGTTTCGGCAGGGGCCTGGGCGGCGACGCCGGGGACATCGCGCAGGGCAGGAATGGTCATGGGGGAGGTCCTTCAGACAGGGCCGTTGCTGGCCGGATGGGGTCATTCTACCGGCCGTCACCTGACGGCACCGCGACGTACAATGGCCGGATCGCACCGTTCCGTTCTGAGCATTGCCCGCCATGTCGCAGCGTGAATGGGTGGCCGCCGCCATCCGCAAGATCGAAGCCGATTTCAACCGTTCCGCCGATACCCATCTGATCCCGCTGGCGCTGCCCGGGTTCGAGGGCATTGATGTGTACCTGAAGGATGAGTCGAGCCATCCCACCGGCAGCCTCAAGCACCGGCTGGCACGCTCGCTGTTCCTGTACGCGTTGACCAACGGCTGGTTGCGCGAAGGACGGCCGGTGATCGAGGCGTCCAGTGGCTCGACCGCGGTGTCCGAAGCTTACTTCGCGCGCCTGCTCGGTCTGCCGTTCATTGCGGTGATCCCGGCCACGACCTCGCCGGAGAAGATTGCCGCCATCGAGTTCCACGGGGGCCGCTGCCACCTGGTCGAGCGCGCCTGCGAACTCAACGGTGAATCGGAGAAGCTGGCCCGCGAAACCGGTGGTCACTTCATGGACCAGTTCACCTATGCCGAGCGCGCCACCGACTGGCGTGCCAACAACAACATTGCCGAGTCCATCTTCAAGCAGATGGCCGAGGAGCCGAGCCCGGTTCCGGAATGGATCGTGTGCAGCCCCGGCACCGGCGGTACCGCGGCCACGCTGGGCCGCTATGTCAGCTACCGCCGGCACGACACCCGCATCCTGTGCGCGGACCCGGAAGTGTCGGTGTTCTTCGACGGTTACCAGGCCGCCGTGGCCGGTGAGCAGGACTGGCGGGGCCTGACCTGCAGCGGCGGCTCGCGTGTGGAAGGCATCGGCCGCCCGCGGGTGGAGCCGAGCTTCATTCCGACCAGCGTGGATGCGATGGTGAAGGTACCCGACGCGCTGAGCCTGGCCGCCATGCGCCATGTCAGCCGCCAGCTCGGCCGTCGTGTCGGCGGATCCACCGGCACCAATTTCATCGGCGTGCTGCAGGCCGCGCAGTGGATGCGCGAGGCCGGCCACCAGGGCAGCATCGTCAGCATCCTGTGCGACAGCGGCGAGCGCTATGCGCAGAGCTACTACGACCCGGCGTGGTACGCGCGCCAGGGCATCGATGTCGACGGTGCCGACGCACAGCTGGCCGCAGCGGTGGCCGGGCAGGGGCTGCCGGAACTGCCGTGGTGCAGCCTGGAAGCGCTGTAGCTCGGCAACGCACGGCCGGATGTGCATCGGCGGGGTAGAGTCGACTGTCAGTCGACTGCTCTACGTCCGGGTCGCGAAAATCCCCCGCTGCGCGCGAAAGTCGACTGACAGTCGACTCTACCCGGTCGGCGGGGCGGCTCAATATCCCGCTGCGGTGAACGCGTCCAGCACGGCATCGCGCAGCGCATCGGGCAATGCCTCGATGTCCATCGCGCGATCATCCAGATGCAGGCTCGGGTCCAGGATGCTGGTGCGTCCCTGGGCCAGCGCCTGCAGCCACAGCAGCACGCAGATCACGAACTCGCGCTCATGACCCAGCCGCAGCTGGCTGGCGCCGCGTTCGACCACTTCGAACGGATACCACTCCTGGGCATCGTTGAACGTGCCGCCCTGCTGTAGCACTGCCTGCAGCTGATGCAGGTGACGTGGGGCGTCGTCGCCGGCATCGCACAATGCGGCGATCCAGGTCAGTTCGGCCGGGCTGGCGGACAATGCCAGTGACCGGGCCGGTGAGGCGGATGCAACTGCAGCCAGACCTTCCATGTAGGGCCTCGTTTGGTGCGTATCGCTGCGGACTCCCCCGCAGCCAGAGCTTCGGTGCGCGACCGTAAGGCCGACGTGAATGCCGGGCCGTGCCCCCTTGTCAGTCCCGCCTGCCAGCGCCATATCCTGCATGCTGCCCGCCTGCCGGGCCCGTACCCTGGAGATCTGCCGTGACCGTTGCCAACCCCCTGCTCGATTTTTCCGGCCTGCCGCGCTTCGAGGCCATCCGCCCCGAGCACGTGGCGCCGGCGCTGGACGTGCTGCTGGCCGAGGCCGAGGCCGCCGTCAGCACGGCCGAGCAGGTGCAGCCGGTGCGCTGGCAGACCTTCGTGGCCCCGCTTGACGATGCCACCGAGCGCCTGTGGCGCGCCTGGGGGGTGGTCGGCCACCTGCAGGGCGTGGTCAACACCCCGGAACTGCGCGAGGCCTACAACAGCAACCTGCCGCGGGTGACCCGCTTTGCCAGCGCGCTGGGCCAGAACCTCGCGCTGTACCGTCAGTACCAGGCACTGGCTGCCAGCGCGGAGGCCGCGACGTTCGACGACGCCCAGCGCAAGGTGCTGGACAACACCCTGCGCGATTTCCGCCTCGGTGGTGCCGAGCTGGCGCCAGAGGCGCAGCAGCGCTTTGCGGCGATCAAGGAGGAGCTGTCGGCGCTGTCGGCGAAGTTCTCGCAGAACGTGCTCGACGCTACCGACGCGTGGTCGCTGATCATCGAGGACGAAGCGCGACTGAAGGGCGTGCCGGAAGACGTGAAGGCCGCTGCACATGCCGCAGCAGAAAAGGACGGCAAGGCCGGCTGGAAACTGACCCTGCAGATGCCGTGCTACCTGCCGGTGCAGACCTGGGGCGAGGACCGCGACCTGCGCGAGATCCTGTACCGCGCCAGTGCACAGCGTGCGTCCGAATTCGGCGACGACGCGCTGGACAACAGCGGCAACATCGACCGCATCCTGGCCCTGCGCGCGGAACTGGCGGCGCTGCTCGGCTTCGGTTCGTATGGCGATTATTCGGTGGCGACCAAGATGGCGCAGGACCCGGCCGAGGTGCTCGGTTTCCTGCGTGACCTGGCCTCGCGCGCCAAGCCGTTCGCCGCCAAGGATCGGGCCGAGCTGGAGCAGTTCGCACGCGAACAGCTCGGCATCGACAGCCTGCAGGCCTGGGACCTGGCGTTCGCCGCCGACCGCCTCAAGCAGGCGCGCTACAGCTATTCCGAGCAGGAAGTGAAGCAGTATTTCACCGAACCGAAGGTGCTGGGCGGCCTGTTCTCGGTGATCGAGCAGCTGTACGGCCTGCGCGTGCAGGAGGACAGCGCGCCGGTATGGCACGAGGATGTGCGCTTCTTCCGTCTGGTCGATGCGCAGGGCGCGCTGGTCGGCCAGTTCTATCTGGATCTGTATGCGCGCGAGGGCAAGCGTGGTGGTGCGTGGATGGACGATTGCCGCAACCGCCGCGAGCGTGCAGACGGCAGCGTGCAGACCCCGCTGGTCTACCTGGTGTGCAACTTCGGCCGCGGTGCCAACGGCAAGCCGGCCACCTTCAGTCACAACGAGGTGACCACCCTGTTCCATGAGATGGGCCACGGCCTGCACCAGCTGCTGACCCGCATCGGTGAGCTGGGCGTGGCTGGCATCAACGGCGTGGAGTGGGATGCGGTGGAGCTGCCCAGCCAGTTCATGGAGAACTTCTGCTGGGAATGGGACCACCTGCAGGGCATGACCGCGCACGTGGACAGTGGCGAGCCGCTGCCACGCGCGCTGTACGAGCGCATGCTGGCGGCACGCAACTTCCACAGCGGCATGGCGACCGTGCGCCAGCTGGAGTTCGGCCTGTTCGACATGCTGCTGCACAGCCAGTTCGAACCGGCGCAGGACAGCGTGCTGGCGCTGCTTGATCGGGTGCGCGCGGAGGTTGCGGTGAACCACCCGCCGGTCTGGAATCGCTTCCCGCACCAGTTCAGCCACATCTTCGCCGGCGGCTACGCGGCCGGTTACTACAGCTACAAGTGGGCTGAAGTGCTCAGTGCCGATGCATACGCCGCGTTCGAGGAAGCGCCGCAGGCACTGGCTGAAACCGGTGCACGCTTCCGCGATGAGATCCTGTCGCGCGGTGGCAGCCGTCCGGCCGCGGAAAACTTCAAGGCCTTCCGTGGGCGCGCACCGCAGATCGATGCGCTGCTGCGTCACTCGGGCATGGCGTAAACCGTTTGGTGGGTGCCAACCTTGGTTGGCACTTTCTGGTAATGGTGCGGACCAAGGTCCGCACCCACCGAAGAGCGGTGATGGGGCCAACCCGGCATGACCGCTGTGGTGGGTGCCAACCTTGGTTGGCACCTTCTGGCAATGGTGCGGACCAAGGTCCGCACCCACCGAAGAGCGGTGATGGGGCCAACCCGGCATGACCGCTGTGGTGGGTGCCAACCTTGGTTGGCACCTTCTGGCAATGGTGCGGACCAAGGTCCGCACCAACCAAAGAGCGCTGATGGGGCCAACCCGGCATGACCGCTGTGGTGGGTGCCAACCTTGGTTGGCACCTTCTGGCAATGGTGCGGACCAAGGTCCGCACCAACCAAAGAGCGCTGATGGGGCCAACCCGGCATGATCGCTGTGGTGGGTGCCAACCTTGGTTGGCACTTTCTGGTAATGGTGCGGACCAAGGTCCGCACCCACCGAAGAGCGGTGCGCTATTCGGCGTAGATCATCTTCCGGGTCATGCCGCCGTCCACGATGAAGTCCTGGCCGGTGGTGAAACTGGACAGCGATGACAGCAGATATACCGCCAGTGCACCGATATCTTCAGGGCGGCCGACCCGGCCGACCGGATGCTGGGCGTGGTCGGTGGCCGAGTAATCGGGCTCGTGGCGGCGCGAGGCTGCCTGCCACGCCGTGGTGCCGATCCAGCCGGGGCTGATGCTGTTCACCCGCACCGCCGGGCCGCTGCTGATCGCCAGCGCATGGGTGAAGGCCACCAGCCCACCCTTGGCCGCGGCATAGGCCTCGCTGTGCGCTTCGGATTGCCAGGCGCGGGTGGAGGCGATGTTGATGATCGTGCCCCCGGCGCTGGCGGTCAGCGCTGGCAACGCGTGCTTGCTGCACAGGAACGCACCATGCAGCGACGACAGACGACGCTGCCACTCGTCCCAGTCCATGTCGTGCAGCCGTGTGCCGTGTGGCCCGGCGATGCCGGCATTGTTGACCAGCCCGTCGATGCGGCCGAAGCGACGCAGCGCCTCGGCGATGAACGCGCGCACGCTGGCTTCGTCGGTGATGTCCAGGGGCTGGAACGCCGCATCGTCATCGCGCTGCCATTCGTCCAGGCAGGCCTGCCCGGCTTCCGTATCCAGATCGCCGATCAGCACGCGGCCACCGGCACCGAGCACGGCCTGGGCAATACCGCGACCGATGCCGTTGGCGCCGCCGGTGACCAACACCACTTTGCCCGACATCGGTGCGGCCGGCCATGCGGCAATCGGCGGCACGCGGCTCATGACAGGTCGTCCCCACGCAGGCGACGATGCCAGCCGTCCACACCGATGCGGTCCAGGGTCTGGATGTTGCGCTCGACGATCACGTCCGGGTCCGGATAGACATCCACCGCGCGCGCCACGCTGTCTTCGCGCAGCAGGTGCAGGGTGGGGAAGGGCGCGCGGTTGGTGTAGTTGCTGGCGTCGTCCGCGGCCACGCCGTCGAACTGGTAGTCCGGGTGGAAGCTGGCCACCTGCAGGATGCCCTGCAGGTCCAGCGCTTCGATGGCCGCGTCGGCGTTGTCGAGGAAGTCGTTGTAGTCGAGGAAGTCGGTCAGCACCTGCGGATGCACGATCAGCGAGGTGTCGATCTGCTCGGCCGGCGTATCGCGCAGCAGCACCAGCTCCTCGGCCAGCTGTTCAACCAGCGCTTCCGGCGTGGTCGCATCGCTGAGCACGATGCGGACCTGGTCCTTCACGTACACCGCCTTGGCGAACGGGCACAGGTTCAGGCCGATGACGATGCGCTCCAGCCACAGGCGGGTGGCGGCGATCGGGTCATCGGTGGGCAGGTGGGAATCGGTCATGGCGGGCACGTCGGCTGGCGGGGCCGCCATTGTAGGCAGTGTGCCGGTGCTGCGCTGTCCACTGTGCAGGAACTGGACAGTGGCGAAGCGGGAAACTCCTGACGATTCAATCCGTTGCGCGCTACCGATGGATGGCCGATTGCCAGCCCGGGGCGACAGGCGTGGAATGGATGCACGACACAGGAGGACACCCATGACTGCATCTTTCCCGTGGCTGCCGGACGCCCTCTGGGCCGGCGCCTTCTTTGATGGCCACTGGCAGGCTGCCCCACAACGGCACCCGGTGATTGAACCGGCCACCTGCCAGCAGCTCGGCGAGATCGGTCTGGCCGACCCGGCCCAGGTCGCGCGTTCGGCGGCCGCTGCTGCACAGGCGCAGCAGGCGTGGGCGGCGGCACCCTACGAACAGCGTGCCGAGGTGCTGCGCAAGGCCGCGCGTCTGGCCGAAGAAAACATCGAGACCCTGGTCGAGTGGCTGGTGCGCGAAAGCGGCTCGACCCGCCTGAAGGCGGGCTTCGAAGCCAAGGTGACCATCAAGGCACTGCATGAAGCTGCGGCGCTGCCGTCGCGCAGCACGGGTGAGATCCTGCCGTCCGAACCGGGCAGGCTGAACCTGGCGCGCCGACGTCCGCTGGGCGTGGTCGGGGTCATCTCGCCGTTCAATTTTCCGCTCTACCTGGCGATGCGCGCGGTGGCCCCGGCGATTGCCCTGGGCAACGCTGTGGTCCTCAAGCCGGACCCGCGTACGGCGGTATGTGGCGGCGCGGTGATCGCACGCGTGTTCGAGCAGGCGGGCCTGCCAGCAGGCGTGCTGCACATGCTGCCCGGCGATGGCGCGGCCGGGGCCGCACTGACCAGTGACCCGCACGTGGCGATGATCCAGTTCACCGGTTCCACCGCCGCTGGCCGCAAGGTCGGAGAGGCGGCCGGCCGGCATCTGAAGAAGGTCTCGCTGGAACTGGGCGGCAAGAATTCGTTGATCATCCTTGATGATGCAGACCTGGACCTGGCGGTGGCCAACACCGCGTGGGGCGTCTACCTGCACCAGGGCCAGATCTGCATGGCGACCGGCCGCGTGCTGGTGCACCGGAAGATCCACGACACGTTCCTGCAGAAACTGGTGGCCAAGGCCAACGCGCTGAAGGTGGGCGACCCGGCACGTGAGGACGTGGCCATCGGCCCGCTGATCAATGCCGGCCAGCGCGACCATGCCGCACGCGTGGTCGAGCAGGCCGTGCAGGCCGGTGCCACGCTGGAAGCGGGAGGCACGCATCGGGACCTGTTCTTCGCGCCCACCGTGCTCGGCAATGTTGCGGCCGACAATCCGGCCTTCAACGAGGAGATCTTCGCGCCGGTGGCGGTTGTGGTGCCGTTCGACGATGACGACGAGGCCGTGCGCCTGGCCAACGACAGCGAGTACGGGCTGTCGATGGCGATCGTGTCCAGCAATGTCGGCCGCGCGCTGAAGATCGGCGAGCGCCTGCGTACCGGCCTGCTGCACATCAACGACCAGACCGTGAATGACGAGGTGATCAACCCCTTCGGCGGCGTCGGCGCGTCCGGCAACGGCACCAGCATCGGTGGCCCGGCCAACGGCGAGGAGTTCACCCAGTGGCAGTGGTTGACCGTCAAGGGCGAAGCGCCCGCTTACCCGATCTGATCGAAGGAACCATCACGATGAACGACAACAACGCAACGCGTGAGATCACCGCCGCCGTGGTACGCGGCAAGGAGCAGCCCTTCGTCATCGAGCAGGCGACGCTGCGCGGCCCGCAGGACGATGAGGTGCGGGTGAAGGTGGTGGCCACCGGCCTGTGCCATACCGACCTGATCGTGCGCGATCAGTACTATCCGGTGCCCTTGCCCGCGGTGCTCGGCCACGAAGGTGCCGGCATCGTGGAAGCGGTTGGCCCCAACGTACGCGACCTCAAGGTGGGCGACCATGTGGTGCTGACCTATGGTGCCTGTGGCCACTGCAATCCGTGCCGGGGCGGGCACGGTGCCTATTGCAGGGATTTCTTCGCACTGAACTTCGGTGGCGATGATGGCCAAGGACATACCGCGATCACCGATGCGCAGGGCCAGCCGCTGCACGACCACTTCTTCGCGCAGTCTTCGTTTGCCACCTTCGCGCTGGCCCGCGAGATCAATGCGATCAAGGTACCTGACGACGCGCCGCTGGAACTGCTGGGCCCGCTGGGGTGCGGCATCCAGACCGGTGCCGGTGCGGTGCTCAACTCGCTGCAGGTGCGGTCGGGCAGCAGCTTTGCAAGCTATGGTGCCGGCGCGGTGGGCCTGAGTGCGGTGATGGCGGCCAAGGTGGCCGGCGCCACCACCATCATTGCCATCGACGTGGTGCCTTCGCGCCTGGAGCTTGCCCTGGAGCTGGGGGCTACCCACGTGGTCAACAGCCGGGAGACCGATGTGATCGAGGCGGTGCGCGCGATCACCGGTGGTGGTGCTGACTTCGCGCTGGAATCGACCGGTCGTCCCGACGTGTTGTCTGCCGGCATCGAGGCGCTGGGGGGGCTGGGCATGATGGGCGTGGTCGGTGCGCCGAAGCTGGGCACCACCGCCAGTTTCGATGTGAACAACCTGCTGCTCGGCGGACGTAGCATCCGCGGCATCGTCGAGGGTGACAGCGTGCCGCAGGTGTTCATTCCGCAGCTGGTGACCCTGTTCCAGCAGGGGCGCTTCCCGTTCGACAAACTGGTGAAGTTCTATCCGCTGGATCAGATCAACCAGGCAGCCGAAGACAGCACCCGTGGCATCACCCTGAAGCCGGTGCTGCGCATCGCAGCGTAACGACCACCGTCGGTAGCGTCGGCCGCTGGCGGCAGGGGGGGCGGATCCGCTTTCCAGCAGAAAGCGGCTCTGCCCCCTTGTTTGAACGCGTCTTGAAACGGAAACGCTCCGTTGTGGAGACGTAACATGGCGTTGCCGCTGGCGGGTGTACGCTGCGTCCATGATGGCCACGACAGTCGGGCAGCAACAACTGGTAGCGGCACGTGCCGCTTTCGCCGAGGGCGATGCGCGCTCATTGGACGTGTTGCCGCTGCCGCTGCAGCAGTCATGGCTGCGTTCGCGCGCGGCGGGCCTGCAACCGGGGCAGGAGCCGGACTATCGACCGCTGCTGGGGGGCGGACAGCGTCTCCCGCATCCCGACGACCGGCGCCTGGCACGTTGCGTGCAGCCGGAGCTGGAACAGCTCTGGGCGGCCTTCGGTGGGCGTGGCTGGACGATGTTCTGCGCCAACCGCGACGGCATGGTGATCGCGCAGCAGGCCCACGGCCTGGAAGATGCTCCCTTGCTGCGGCCGATCCAGGTCGGGCGACAGCTGGGCGAGACGGAGATCGGCACCACCGCGCCAGCGGTCAGTCTGGCCGACGATGTGCCGGCACTGGTGCGCGGCAACGAACATTACCTGCAGCGGTTCGCGCCGGTGTTCTGCCTGAGCGAGCCACTGCACGATCTCGACGGTCGGGTCTGCGGGGTGATCGACATCACCGGTCTTGGCGAGCGCGATCCGGCCCTGCTGCAGGGCTATTTCCGGCAGGCTGCGCTGGCCAGCGAAAATCGCTTGTTCCACAGTCTCACCGACGTGCACCTGCTGGCTGTGCAACATGATCCGCGCTGGCTGGCGTCACCGCTGCAGGGACTGCTGGCGGTGCAGGAGGATGGCCAGCTGCGTGCAGCCAACCGCGTTGCACGGCGCCTGCTGGGCCTGCCACGGCGGGGGCCGTTGCCGCTGCTGGATCTGGAGGCGCTGTTTGCTGGCGCCAGTGCGGCGCAACGGCGTCGCCTGCTGCAACCGGGCGCAGCGCATCGGGTCCGGTTGGGCGAGGGCAGCGCGGTCTACCTGCAGCGTCTGCAGGGGCCGCGGGGCGGGGCGCATCGGTCTGCTCAGCGGAGCACCCCGGCAGATCCGGTCGCGCCGCTGCTGCGTGACCAGCAGCGTGAGGCCGCGCGCCGCGCGGCCCAGGCCGCTGACGGCAACCTCAGCCTGGCCGCACGCCAGTTGGGGATCTCGCGCACCACGCTGTACAAGCTGCTGCGCGATTGACCGCGTAGTCCGCCGGGCATGGCCCGGCGGAATCCATCAGTCGCGGAAGTTGTTGAACTGCAGCGGCAGCTCGAACTTGCCGGCCTTGAGTACGGCGATGGCGTCCTGCAGGTCGTCGCGCTTCTTGCCCTGCACGCGCAGCTTGTCGCCGTTGATCTGGCTTTCCACCTTCAGCTTGGCGTCCTTCAGTGCCGCCGCGATCTTTTTGGCGATCTTCTGCTCGATGCCCTGCTTGACGGTGATCTTCTGCCGGGCCTGGGCCAGGTTGGTCTCGATGTCGCCGAACTCCAGGCTGAGCACGTCGATGCCGCGCGCGGCCAGGCGTGCACGCAGGATGTCGTTCATCTGCTTGAGCTGGAACTCGGTCGGCGCAGTCTGGTTGATGACATCGCCATCGCGCTCGAACTTGGCGTCCACGCCCTTGAAGTCGAAACGGGTGGCCAGTTCGCGGTTGGCCTGGTCGATGGCGTTGGTCAGCTCGTGGGTGTCGACTTCGGACACGACGTCGAAGGAAGGCATGGGCGAGGCTCCGCAGAATTCAGTGGTGGCCATTCTATCGCGCCGGCCCGCATGCCCGCTTTGCGTAGAGTCGAGCACGGCCCGACTCTACAATCCGGTGCGGTCGGCGATAATGGGCCATGAATCTGCAACGCTCCCCTTCGCGTGCGGTGGCCTGGATGGTCGCTGCGGTCGCCTGCTTCTCGCTGATGGACGCCGGCATGAAGCAGCTGTCGGCCAGCTATCCCACGCTGGAAGTGACCTTCCTGCGTGGTGCGGCCTCGTTGCCGTTCGTGCTGGTCTGGGTGCTGGTCAGTGCCGGGCCGCGTTCGCTGGTGCCGCGCCGCTGGGGCCTGCACCTGCTGCGTGGCGGGCTGGGCATGGCGATGATCGGCTGCTTCGTGTTCGCCCTGCGCGACCTGCCGCTGTCCACCGCCTACACCATCTATTTCGTTGCCCCGCTGCTGATCGCCGCGCTCTCGGTGCCGTTGCTGGGCGAGCGCGTCGGGCCGCGGCGCTGGGTCGCCATCGGCATCGGCCTGGTGGGCGTGCTGGTGGTGCTGCGGCCGGGTGTGGACGGCTTCATTTCGGTGCCCGGCCTGATGGTGCTGGCGGCGGCAACGGCCTATGCCGTGGCTGCGATCACGGTCAGCCTGCTGACCCGCACCGATACCTCGCAGTCGATGGTGGTCTGGTTCCTGGTCATCATGGCCATCGGCGCCGGCCTGCTGGCCATTCCCGGCTGGGTACCTCTGCAATTGGCGCATGCGCCACTTATCGCCGGCATGGGTCTGGCCGGGGCGCTGGGCCAGATCGCCCTGACCAAGGCCTTCCAGCTGGGCGAGGCCTCGATGATCGCACCGCTGGAGTACAGCGGCCTGGTCTGGGTGATCGGCTGGGATCTGGCGTTCTGGGGCCAGCTGCCCGACAGCTATACCTGGGTGGGTGCGGCGATCATCGTCGCCTCGGGCCTGTACCTGCTGCACCGTGAGCGGGTGAACCGGCAGGAACCGCCGAAGCCGCTGGACCATCCCTGAGCCGGGGGAGTGCGGGCTGCTGGCCGGCAACCCCTTGCGCCGGAGGGACCGCTGCAGGTGCAGGCCAGCGGTCAGCACTACCGGGGAAAGCGGCTTAGAACCAAAAGGAATAACATTCTGGCCCATGGCGCGGGCGCGCGACCGCCTGCGCTGGTAGGCTGCACGCCCCCTTCCGTCACCCAGCCGGTGAGCCACGCCCGTGATCGAGTTCCAGCGCCTGCACAAATCCTATGCCGTTGCCGGCCGCGCAGTCAGCGCGCTGCAACCGCTGGACCTGACCGTCGAGGCCGGTGAGGTATTCGGCATCATCGGCCATTCCGGTGCCGGCAAGTCGACCCTGATCCGCATGATCAACCGCCTGGAAGAACCCAGCGGTGGTCGCCTGCTGATCGGTGGCGAGGATGTCACCGCACTGGACGCGGACGGCCTGCGCGCACTGCGCCGGCGCATCGGCATGATTTTCCAGCACTTCAACCTGCTGTCGTCGCGCACGGTGGCCGGCAACGTCGCCTTCCCGCTGGAACTGGCTGGCATGCCGAAGGCGGAGATCGACGCGCGCGTGGCCGAGCTGCTGCAGACCGTGGGCCTGGAGGCGCATGCGCAGAAGTACCCGGCACAGCTGTCCGGTGGCCAGAAACAGCGCGTCGGCATCGCCCGCGCGCTGGCCACCCGCCCGCAGATCCTGCTGTGCGACGAGGCCACCAGTGCGCTCGACCCGCAGACCACCGCCTCGGTGCTGTCGCTGCTGTCGAAGATCAATCGCGAGCTCGGCCTGACGATTGTGCTGATCACCCACGAGATGGACGTGATCCGCCGCGTCTGCGACCGCGTCGCCGTCCTGGATGCTGGCCAGATGGTCGAGACCGGACCGGTCACCCGCGTGTTCCTGCACCCGCAGCACCCGACCACGCGCCGTTTCGTCAGTGAATCGGAGCAGGTGGACGAAGGTGCGCTGCACCGCGATTTCGATGCCGTCGGTGGCCGCATCGTGCGGCTGACCTTCCTTGGCGGAGACACCTACGAACCCCTGCTCGGCAGCGTCGCGCGGCAGACCGGGGTCGACTACAACATCCTGTCCGGCCGTATCGACCGGATCAAGGACACCCCGTATGGCCAGCTGGTGGTCGCCCTGGTGGGCGGTGACCAGTCCGCTGCGCAGGCCGCGTTCGTGGCCGCCGGCGTGCATGTTGAGGAACTACGTCGATGATCATCGCCACTGCCGGCGGCTTCTTCCGCCACCTGGATGCGGGCAAGTGGGCCGACATCGGCCAGGCCACCATCGACACCCTGCTGATGCTGCTCGGATCGCTGCCGCTGACGCTGGCCATCGGCCTGCCCCTGGGCGTGCTGCTGTACCTGTTCGGCGCACCGCAGATGAAGCGCCGGCCGTTCGCCTATGGCGTGCTGGCACTGGTGGTAAACCTGCTGCGCTCGGTGCCTTTCATCATCCTGATGATCGTGCTGATCCCGGTCACGCTGTTCCTGATGGGGACGTCGCTGGGTGTGCGCGGCGCGATCGTGCCGCTGGTGATCGGTGCCGCGCCGTTCTACGCGCGCCTGGTCGAGACCGCGCTGCGCGAAGTGGACCGTGGCGTGATCGAAGCGACCCAGTCGATGGGTGCCACCACCTGGCAGCTGGTCACCCGCGTGCTGCTGCCGGAGGCGCGTCCGGGCCTGATCGCTGGCGCAACGGTCACCACCGTGGCGCTGATCGGCTTCACCGCGATGGGCGGTGCGATTGGTTCCGGTGGCCTTGGCGACCTGGCCTTCCGCGATGGCTACCAGCGCTCGCACACCGACGTGGCCCTGGTCACCGTGGTCCTGCTGCTGGTCCTGGTGCAGCTGCTGCAGATGCTCGGCGACCGCCTGGTCGCGCATTACAGCCGCAGATGACGAGGCGCCCCGGGCGCATCACGTAGGGCCGGCCCATGGCCGGCAGACTCGCGATGCGCCCGGATGTGGTGGGTTTGCCGGCCAGCGGCCGGCACCATCGGGATGTTCACCCGGCGGCCCTATAGCGTTCGCCTTTGGAACCGCTCAGGCCGATCAGGAATCAATATCGCCAGACTGGGACTGGCAGCACGTCTCATTACTTGGTATGTTCCGTTTAGCGTAATACGCTGAGCGGAATGATTC
Source organism: Stenotrophomonas africana (assembly GCF_013004645.1). GTDB lineage: Bacteria > Pseudomonadota > Gammaproteobacteria > Xanthomonadales > Xanthomonadaceae > Stenotrophomonas > Stenotrophomonas africana. Next base: position 212,940 of record NZ_JABEME010000005.1, read on the forward strand.
GTTCATTCCGCTGCAAGCAGACCCGTGCCCTGTTTGAAGGAACCTGCGCTCGCGCCTGGCGCCCGATACGACGCGCTGCCGAACGAAAACTCCAACTGCTCGACTCGGCGCAGACGTTGGCGTTCCTGCGCAGCCCGCCCGGAAACCGGCTCGAAGCACTGTCAGGTGACCGGAAGGGGCAGTACAGCCTTCGAATCAACGATCAGTGGCGACTCTGCTTTACCTGGACCGACAACGGCGCCGATGCCGTGGAAATTGTTGACTACCACTGAGGTGCCGCCATGAAGCATCCCCACAACGGCATGCGCGCCATTCATCCTGGTGAGATCCTGCGCGAAGAGTTCCTGCTGCCGCTTGCGTTGAGCGTGAACGCGCTTGCAAGGGCCTTGGACGTCCCCGCAACGCGGCTGCACGCCATCGTGCATGGCGAACGCGGCATCTCGGCGGACACGGCCGCGCGGCTGGCGCGGCATTTCGGTGGGGATGCCGCATCCTGGCTTGCGATGCAGGCGGCTTACGATCTCAAGACGTTACCAACGCGCAACGAGATCGAGCGACGAGTGCAGCCGCGGGCAGCGTGAACACCGGCCGTGTGGATCCAATCGGCGCGCGCAGGCCCAGTCAACGCACGTTCGGTACTTCGTAGCCCAGCTTGCCGACCTGCTCAGGGTGCTGCGGCACGCGCTTGAGCTTGTCGGTGTTCACCCCGTACTCGTCACGCAGGCGCTCGGCCAACTCCTTGTACAGGGCTTTGTCCATGTCCGGCGTACGCGAGAAGATCCAGGCCATTTCGCGGCCCGGGTAGCCGATCAGCGCCCACGAGTAGTCCGGCGCCACTTCCAGCACCCTCGAATGCGTAGGCACGACGCGGTAGAACCAGGTGCGCCAGCCGTGGTTGCCGCTGTCCGGATCGACGCTGGCGCGCGCGCGGACTTCCTGCAGCGGTTCGCCGAAGCCATCGCGATAGCGGTAGGTGATGCCGACCTTGTGCTCGTCGCGGAGTTCGTACTCGTTGACGCTGGCTACATGGCCACGTTCGATGAAATTCGGCACGCGGCCGATCACATACCAGGTACCCATGAAACGCTTCAGGTCGATCGGCGCGTCCGGATCGGCCGCGCGCAGGGCGCTGGCACGGGGCGATGGCGGCTCACTGGCGGCCACGGCGGGGGCCGCCAGGGACAGGGCCAACAGCACGGCGCAGAGCGGGCGGATCGAAGTCATGCGGGAGCGGGCTCAGGAGGGCTTTGCCTGAGCATGGTCGACTGAGCGTGCGCGATCCGTCAATGGTGTCGCAACCTGTGAGAAGGGCCTTGTCCAAGCTGCGTTGCATTGTCCACCGGAGAAGCCCCATGAACATACGTTCCGTCCGTCGCCCTGCAGCTGAACGCGTCAGCGTCGAACGTGCCCACCCGCACCTGCTGCGCACCGTGCAGCAGCTGGCCCTGGCCGGTGTGGCGCTGGTCCTGGTCTGGCCAGCCGCGCGCGGCAGCAACGCCTGGCTGGGCTGGTTGCCGATGTGGCTGGTGGGCATGCCGCTGGTGGCCTGGTGGGCGCTGCTGCGCTTCCCGTTGCCGCGCCTGTCGTGGCTGCGACTGGCGCATCGCACCGGTGGACAGGCCCGCCGCCGCAGCGGTGGGGCGGTGCGTGGCCGTCGCGGCTCGCCCACCACGGCCTGACCTTCGACACGGGGGCGGCCGCAGCGATCCATGCTAGCGTTCCACGGCTTATGACTGCCTGGAGCTGCAATGTCACGACTCGCTTCCGCCTGCCTGCTGGCTGGCATGATGACCGCTGCCTCGGTGGGGACCGCCGTGGCCGCTGAAGACACCGACCGTTATGCCTGGCTCGAAGAGGTCACCGGCGACAAGCCGCTGACCTGGGTCAAGGAACAGAACGCCAAGTCCGAGGCTCGCCTGGCGCAGAGCCCGGCCTTCAAGCAGATGGAGGCCAGCATCCGCGAGGTGCTCGACTCCGATGCCAAGATTCCCGCCGTGCAGAAGATCGGCGACTACTACTACAACTTCTGGAAGGACCAGCAGCACGAGCGCGGCCTGTGGCGGCGCACCACGCTGGCCGAGTACCGCAAGGCCTCGCCGCAGTGGGAGACCGTGCTCGATCTGGATGCGTTGAACAAGGCCGAGGGTGAGAACTGGGTCTGGCACGGTGCCGACTGCCTGCGCCCGGACTACAGCCGCTGCCTGATCGCGCTGTCGCGTGGCGGTGCGGATGCCGACGTCACCCGCGAGTTCGACCTGGCCAACAAGACTTGGATCAAGGATGGCTTCTTCCGTCCCGAGTCCAAGGGCGGCCTGAACTGGGTCGACCGCGACACCGTGTTTGTCTACACCGACTTCGGTGCCGGCTCGATGACCACGTCGGGCTACCCGCGCGTGGCCAAGCTGTGGAAGCGTGGCACGCCGATGACCTCGGCCACCCTGGTGTACGAAGGCAAGCCGGAAGACATGTACATCGCGGCGATGCACGATGACACCCCGGGTTTCGAGCGCAACCTGGTCAGCCGCACCCTGGCCTTCTACAACAACGAGATCTACCTGCGTGGCGACGATGGCACGCTGACCAAGATCGATGCGCCGAACTCGGCCGAGAAGGGCCTGCACAAGCAGTGGCTGACCCTGGAGCTGCGCGACCCGTGGACCGTGGGCGGCAAGACCTATGCCTCCGGTTCGCTGCTGGCCACCAAGCTGGATGATTTCCTGGCCGGCAAGCGCGACTTCGAGGTGCTGTTCACCCCGACCGCGACCACCTCGCTGGCCAGCGCCACCTGGACCAAGAGCCATCTGGTGCTGAACGTGCTGGACGACGTCAAGAACCGGCTGTCGGTGCTGACCCCGGGTGCCGATGGCTGGCAGACCAGCCGCTTCGTCGGCGCGCCTGCCTTCGGCACGCTGGGCGTGGCCGCAGTGGACAGCAACGACAGCGACGCGGTGTGGCTGACCGCCACCGACTACCTGACCCCGACCACGCTGGCACTGGCCGAAATCGGCCAGGCGCCGGAAACGCTGAAGACCATGCCGGCCTTCTTCGATGCCAAGGGCAAGGTGATCGAGCAGCACTTCGCCACCAGCAAGGACGGTACCCGCGTGCCGTACTTCGTGGTGCACGACAAGGCGATGAAGCTGGACGGCTCCAATCCGACCCTGCTGTACGGCTACGGTGGTTTCGAGATCTCGCTGACGCCGAACTATTCCGGTGGCATGGGCCGCGCCTGGCTGGAGAAGGGCGGTGTGTACGTCGTTGCCAACATCCGTGGTGGCGGCGAGTACGGCCCGCGCTGGCACCAGGCGGCGCTGAAGCAGAACCGTCACAAGGCCTATGAAGACATGGCCGCAGTGGCACGCGATCTGGTCAAGCGCAAGATCACCACCGCCAAGCACCTGGGCGTGCAGGGCGGCAGCAACGGTGGCCTGCTGACCGGCAACATGCTGACCCAGTACCCGGAACTGTTCGGCGCAGTGGTCGTGCAGGTGCCGCTGCTGGACATGAAGCGCTACAGCCACCTGCTGGCCGGTGCTTCGTGGATGGCCGAGTACGGCAACCCGGACACCAGTGACTGGGACTTCATCAAGACCTTCTCGCCGTACCACCTGTTCGACGCGAAGAAGAACTACCCGCCGGTGCTGTTCACCACCTCCACCCGCGATGACCGCGTGCATCCGGGCCATGCCCGCAAGATGGCGGCGAAGATGATCGACGCCGGCAAGGACGTGACCTACTACGAGAACATCGAAGGTGGCCACGGCGGCGCAGCCAACAACGCGCAGGCCGCGCACATGTCGGCGCTGGCCTACAGCTTCCTGTGGGAGCGGTTGGGCGGCAAGTAAGCAGAACGGAAAACGCCGCCTCAGGGCGGCGTTTTTCTTTGGGTTCCACCTATCCACGCATGGCGTGGATCTACCCATGAACGCCACGCATGGCGTGGATCTACCCATGTATCGTGCGCTGGACCAGTAGATCCACGCCATGCGTGGATGCCGTTCGCGCGGACGATCAGCCGTTCCAGCGCTTCAATCCCCGCGCGATCCGCGCCACCGCCTCCTGCAGCCGAGGCACTTCTTGCGTGTACGCCAGCCGCACATGCTGGTTGGCGCGATGGAAGCCGAAATCCAGCCCGGGGGTGAATGCCACGTGCTCGGTTTCCAGGAAGTGCGCGCAGAACGCCTGCGCGTCGTCGGTGAATGCGCTGACATCGGCGTACAGGTAGAACGCACCCTGCGGCTCGATTTCGATGCGGAAACCCAGCTCGCGCAGCGCAGGCAACAGGAAGTCGCGGCGCTGGCGGAACGCTTCGCGGCGTTGCTCGAAGATCGCCATGGACGCCTCGCTGAAACACGCCAGGGCCGCGTGCTGGGCGATGCTTGACGCGCTGATGTACAGGTTCTGCGCCAGCTTCTCCAGGTCGGGCACGGCCGCCGGCGGTGCCACCAGCCAGCCGAGGCGCCAGCCGGTCATGCCGAAGTACTTGGAGAAGCTGTTCAGCACGAAGGCGCTGTCATCCACCTGCAGGACGCTGGGCGCATCCAGGCCATAGGTCAGGCCGTGGTAGATCTCGTCCACCACCAGGTGGCCGCCGCGGGCGTGCAGCGTCTTGGACAGCGCCGCCAGTTCGTCGGCCGACAGCACGGTGCCGGTCGGATTGGCCGGTGATGCCACCAGCGCGCCGACGCTGTCGGCGTTCCAGTGCTGCTGCACCAGCGAGGGGTTGAGCTGATAGGCCGTGTCAGGCCCCACCGGCACCAGCTGCGCGCCGCCTTCCACCAGGCGCAGGAAGTGGCGGTTGCAGGGATAGCCGGGGTCGGCCAGCAGCCAGTGGCGGCCCGGGTCGACCAGCAGGCTGCTGGCCAGCAGCAGCGCACCGGAGCCACCGGGGGTGACCAGGATGCGTTCGGGGTCGATGTCCAGCCCATAGTGGCTGCGATAGAAGCCGCTGATCGCCTGGCGCAGGGCTGGCAGGCCACGTGCGGCGGTGTAGCGGGTATGGCCGGCGGCCAATGCGGCCTGGCCGGCACGCACGACCGGTTCTGCCGTGGTGAAGTCCGGTTCACCGATTTCCAGGTGGATCACATCATGGCCGGCCTGTTCCAGCGCCTGCGCGCGGGCCAGCAGGGACATCACGTGGAACGGAGCGATTTCATGGCTGCGCCGGCTGTAGCCCGGCGTGTGGGGCAGGGTACTCATGTGCCCATGGTACGCCGGGCAGCAAGGGTGCGCCGCAGCGGTGGTAGAGTCGAGCTTCTCGACTGCAGTTGCGGTCAGTCGAGCAAGCTCGACTCTACCTACGCCACGGACGCCATTGCGTAACCGCACCAGGACCCTTATCTCATGAAATCCACCCTCTGCCTGTTGCTCGCGAGCCTGATGACCAGCACCGTTACCGCCGCCATCCCGCCCGTTCCGCCGGATGCCGCCAAGCACCCGCACGTGGTCAAGGCGCCGTTCGGCGCCACCCGCAACGACGACTATTACTGGCTGCGCGACGACAAGCGCGAGAACAAGGACATGCTGGCCTACCTGCAGGCCGAGAATGCCTATGCCGACCAGCTGCTGGCGCCGCTCAAGCCGCTGGAAGACACCCTGTACAAGGAGATCGTCGGCCGCATCAAGCAGGACGATTCCAGCGTGCCGGCGCGCGAGCGCGGCTACTGGTACTACAGCCGCTTCGAGACCGGCCAGGACTACCCGATCCACGCGCGCCGCAAGGGCAGCATGGACGCGGCCGAAGAGATCCTGCTGGACGTCAACACGATGGCTGCCGGCAAGGGCTACTTCAGCGTCGGCTCGATGGAAGTGAGCCAGGACAACCAGCTGCTGGCCTGGGCCGATGATGATGTAGGCCGCCGCCAGTACACGATCCGCTTCAAGGACCTGCGCACCGGCCAGGTGCTGCCCGACGTGATCACCGGCAGCTCCGGCGACCTGGTCTGGGCTGACGACAACCGCACGGTGCTGTACGTCGAGAACGATCCGGAAACGCTGCTGACCGTGCGCGTGAAGAAGCACGTGCTGGGCACCCCGGCCAGCGCCGACACCGTCGTCTACGAAGAGAAGGACGACAGCTTCTACATGGGCATCGGCCGCACCCGCGACGATCGCTTCATCACCATCGGCGTGCACAGCACCGTGTCCTCGGAAGAGCGTTACGCGCCGGCCAGCGACCCGACCACGTTCACCGTGCTGGCGCCGCGCCAGCGCGATGTGGAGTACGATGCCGACCACTACGATGGCCGCTGGGTGATCCGCACCAACGACGGTGCGAAGAACTTCAAGCTGGTCACCGCACCGACCGATGCCACCTCGCGTGCGCAGTGGAAGGACTGGATCGCGCACGACGATGCGGTGTTCATCGAAGGCTTCGAGCTGTTCGATGCGTACACCGCCATTGCCGAACGTTCCGAAGGCCTGGAGCGCATCCGCCTGCTGTTCAAGGACGGGCGCAGCGACTACGTGAAGGCCGACGAGCCGGCCTATTCGATGGGCCTGGGCGATAACACCGAGGCCGATACGCCGTGGCTGCGCTACGTCTACACCTCGATGACGACCCCGACCACCGTGTTCGAGCTGAACACCGCCACCGGCGAGCGTCGCCAGCTGAAGGTGCAGCCGGTGATCGGCTATGACGCCTCGAAGTACGAGACCGACCGCGTCTGGATCACCGCGCGCGATGGCGTGAAGGTGCCGGTGTCGCTGGTCTACCGCAAGGGCTACCAGAAGGACGGCAAGGGCGCGCTGTTCCAGTACGCGTATGGCAGCTACGGCATGTCGATGGATCCGTACTTCAACCAGACCGCGGTGAGCCTGCTCGACCGAGGCGTGGTGTATGCCATCGCCCACATCCGTGGTGGCCAGGAGATGGGCCGCGACTGGTACGAGAACGGCAAACTGCTGCACAAGCAGAACACTTTCAACGACTTCATCGACGTCACCCGTGGCCTGGTGGCGCAGGGCTGGGCGGCGAAGGATCGCGTGGCCGCCTCCGGCGGCAGCGCCGGTGGCCTGCTGATGGGCGCGGTGGCCAACCAGGCGCCGCAGGACTACCGCGTGATGGTGGCGCAGGTGCCGTTCGTCGATGTGGTCACCACCATGCTCGACCCGACCATCCCGTTGACCACCAACGAGTACGACGAGTGGGGCAATCCGGAGCAGAAGCCGTACTACGACTACATGCTGTCCTACTCGCCCTACGACAACGTCAGCAGGCAGGCCTACCCGGCGCTGTTCGTGGGCACCGGCCTGTGGGATTCGCAGGTGCAGTACTGGGAGCCGGCCAAGTGGGTGGCCAAGCTGCGTGACGACAACACCGGCCACTACCCGATCCTGTTCCGCACCAACATGGAAGCCGGCCACGGCGGCAAGTCCGGGCGCTTCCAGCGCTACCGCGAGCTGTCCGAGTCGTACGCGTTCGTGCTGCAGCAGCTGGGCATCGCCCAGCCGTAATGGCACAGGGGTGCCGGGCGTAGCCTGGCACCCCGAACCGGTATCCTTGCGGCCATGAGCCTGCCCGAACCATCTGCACCGCGCGATAGCGCCACCCCACCGCGCGTGGTGCGTTTCCGCTGGGCATGGTGGCTGCTGGCGTATGCCAGCCTCGGCACCGGCATCGTCGGCATCTTCGTGCCGGGTCTGCCGACCACCGTATTCATCCTGATTTCGGCCTGGGCCGCCTCGCGCGGTTCCGAGCGCCTGCACACCTGGCTGCTGCAGCACCCGCGCTTCGGCCCGGCCATCGCCAACTGGCAGGCGCACGGTGCTGTCAGCCGCTACGGCAAGTGGATGGCCACGATCACCATGGCGGCATGCGCTGGCATCATGCTGTGGTGCGTGCCGATTGCCTGGGTGAAGTGGTTCTCGATCGGCAGCATGACCGTGGTGGCGATCTGGCTGTGGACCCGTCCGTTGCCACCGCCGGAAGGCTGAACATGGCCCGCCCTGGGCGGCCCGTGGGGGCGGTCAGGGGGTAGCGCCGACTGTTACTCGACTGCTCTTCCAACGGCCGCGAAACCCCGCGCTGCGCGCGGTAGTCGACTCTACCAACCGCTCAGCCGCCAATGGCTATACTCGGGGCATGAACATCCCCCATCGAAACACCCTCCTGATTCCGCTGGCAGCGGCCTCGCTGCTGCTCCTCGCCGCCTGCGGCAACAAGGGCCCGCTGGTACTGCCGCAGAAGCCGGTACCGGTGGAAGAAACCGTCGAGCCCGCTGCCGAGCCCGCCACCGAGGCGACCCCGGCGGAGACCCAGGGCAGCGGCACCCCGGCCACGACCGTGGAGCCGGCCGCACCGACCACCCAGCCGGCGCCTGCGCCGGCAAAGAAGGTGGGCGGCGGGAATGAGTAAGGCCGGTTCCAAGGCCCTGCGCTTCAGCAAGATGCACGGCGCGGGCAATGATTTCGTAGTGATCGACCTGCGTGGCGGTACGTTGCCGCCCACGCCTGAACTGGCCGCGCGCCTGGCCGACCGCCACACCGGCGTCGGCTGCGATCAGATCCTGACCATCGAAGCGCCGCGCGCGGAAGGCTCGGTGGCGTCGTACCGCATCTGGAATGCCGATGGTTCCAACTCCGAGCAGTGCGGCAACGGCGCGCGCTGCATCGCTGCCTGGCTGGTGCGCGAAGGCAGTGCGCAGGGCGACCGTTTCGTCATCGACAGTCCGTTGGCAAGCCATGACGTGGAAGTGCTGGGCGATGGCCAGTTCGCGGTGACCATGGGCGTGCCCGCGTTCGAGCCGGCCAACGTGCCGCTGGTGGGTTTTGCCCACGCGCGCGAGGAATACCTTCTGCCACTGCAGGGCGAGAGTGTTCGCTTCGCCGCGGTGTCGATGGGCAACCCGCATGCGGTGATCGAAGTGGGCCTGATCGATGCTGCACCGGTCGAGCGCGTGGGTTCGCTGCTGCAGCAGCACGCGTCGTTCCCGCGCTCGGTGAACGTGGGCTTCGCCCAGGTGATGGGCCCGGCGCATGCGCGCCTGCGCGTGTTCGAGCGCGGTGTCGGTGAAACCCTGGCCTGCGGCAGCGGTGCCTGTGCCGCTGCGGTGACCCTGATGCAGCGTGGCCGCCTGCAGCGCGATGCGCGCATCAGCCTGCCCGGGGGGGACCTGCGCATCCAGTGGCCGGGCGATGGCCAGCCAGTGGTGATGGCCGGCCCGACCGCATTCGTTTTCGAAGGGGAGTGGATGGCATGACCGAAACCGTCGACAAGCTCGGGGCCCATGAAGTCGCTGCCTGGTTGCGGCGCCATCCGGGCTTCCTCAAGCAGTTCCCGGACCTGGCCCTGACCCTGGTGGTGCCGCGTGATGACGGCCCGACCGCGTCGCTGGCCAGCTACCAGCTGGAAGTGCTGCGCGAGAAGAACCGCGAGCTGGCACGACGGTTGGCCGATCTGGGCGCCACCGCCCAGGTCAATGAACGCCTGGCGGTGCGCACGCACCAGCTGACCCTGGCGCTGATGAAGCAGGACAATGCCGCCGACACCCTGCGCGCGATGGCCGCATCGCTGCAGGAAGATTTCGCCGGCGACCTGGTACGGTTGGTGGTGCACACGCCGGTGGCCGGGTTGGAACAGGCCGACTGGCTGCAGGTGATCGCCGCCGATGACCCTCAGCTGGGCCCGTTCCGCGACTGCCTGAAGGACGGCGAGCCGATCTGCGGCCGCCTGCAGCCGGAAAAGAATGCCGTGCTGTATGGCGTGCGCAGCGAGGAAGTGCAGACCACCGCACTGCTGCCGTTGCCGGGCGTGGGCCTGATTGCGGTCGGCAGCCACGATCCGAACCGCTTCTATCCGGGCATGGGGACGTTGTTCCTGCGCATGATGGGCGAGGCGTTGGTCGCCGGCCTGAAGCGCTTCCCGGGCTGAGCAGGACACGACGATGAGCGCGGTACAGGCCTTCCTGCAGCACCTGCAGGTAGAGCGGCGGATGTCGGCGCATACGCTCGATGCCTACCGCCGCGACCTGGACGCGCTGTCGGTCTGGACGGAGCCACGTGGTGTAGCGGTGGAGGCGCTTGATGCTGATGCGGTGCGCCAGTTCGTCGCCGATGAGCATCGCCGCGGCCTGTCGGCCAAGAGCCTGCAGCGCCGCTTGTCCGCCTGCCGCAGCTTCTATGCCTGGCTGCTCAAGCACGGGCGCATCGAGGTCAGTCCGGCGGCGACGCTGAAGGCGCCGCGTGCGCCGCGCCGGTTGCCGCAGGTGCTTGACGCCGACGAAGCCGTGCAGCTGGTCGAGCTGGAACCGGAAGGCGAGCTTGGCCGCCGTGACCGCGCGCTGCTGGAACTGTTCTATTCCTCCGGCCTGCGCCTGAGCGAAGTCTGCGCACTGACCTGGCGTGACCTGGATTTCGCCAGCGGCCTGGTCAACGTACTGGGCAAGGGCAATCGCCAGCGCCGCGTGCCGTTCGGCAGGCCAGCGCGCGAAGCACTGCAGGCGTGGCGCGCGGAAAGTGGTGGTGGACCGGCCTCGCCGGTATTTCCCGGCCGCAACGGGCCGATCAGCCAACGCGCGGTGCAGATCCGCATCCGCCAGCTGGCGCAGCGCCAGGGCCTGTTCAAGCACGTACACCCGCACATGCTGCGGCACAGTTTCGCCAGCCATATCCTGGAATCGTCCGGTGATCTGCGTGGCGTGCAGGAGCTGCTGGGCCATGCCGACATCGCTACCACGCAGATCTATACCCACCTGGATTTCCAGCACCTGGCCAAGGTCTACGACGCCGCGCATCCGCGCGCGAAGCGTCGAAGCGGCAACAAGGGCAGCGGAGAAAGCTGAACGTTGCCCCTGCGGCAGCCGGTCGCGGGTGTCTTGAAGGGCGCAGGGCAGTCCCCACCTCTGGTTCTGTCACCCCGGAGGCATCATGGACCCCAGTCAGAACCCCAACGTTTTCCACGCCACCACCATCGTCTGCGTCCGTCGCGGCGAGCACGTGGCCATTGCCGGCGACGGCCAGGTCACGCTGGGCCACACCGTGATGAAGGGCAATGCGCGCAAGGTGCGCCGCCTTGGCCGTGATGGCCAGGTGCTGGCCGGCTTCGCCGGTGCCGCCGCCGATGCGTTCACCCTGTTCGAGCTGTTCGAGGCCAAGCTGGAAAAGCACGGCCAGCTGCAACGTGCGGCGGTCGAGCTGGCCAAGGACTGGCGCACCGAGCGTCGCCTCGGCAAGCTTGAGGCCCTGTTGGCGGTGGCCGACAAGGAAACCTCGCTGATCATCAGTGGCACCGGTGATGTGATCGAACCGGAGGACGGCATCATCGCCATCGGCTCCGGTGGTTCCTATGCACTGTCGGCCGCACGCGCGCTGATGGCGCACACCGAACTGGATGCGCGCACCATTGCCAGCGAAGCGATCGGCATCGCCGGCGACATCTGCATCTACACCAACCGCAACGTGGTGGTCGAGGAGCTGTGATCGCTCTTCTGTAGTGCCGAGCCATGCTCGGCAGGGCTGCCCGTCAGCCGAGCATGGCTCGGCTCTACATGCATCTGAATTCGTGAGCACATCCATGTCGAAGATCGAAGTTTCCTCCGCCACCATGACCCCGCGCGAGATCGTGCAGGAACTGGACCGGCATATCGTGGGCCAGCACGACGCCAAGCGCGCCGTGGCCATCGCCCTGCGCAACCGCTGGCGCCGCATGCAGCTGGTGCCTGAGCTGCGCAATGAAGTGATGCCGAAGAACATCCTGATGATCGGCCCGACCGGCGTCGGCAAGACCGAGATCGCGCGCCGCCTGGCCACGTTGGCCAACGCACCGTTCGTGAAGGTTGAAGCCACCCGCTTCACCGAAGTCGGCTACGTCGGCAAGGACGTCGAGCAGATCATCCGCGATCTGGCAGATACCGCCGTCAAGCTCTATCGCGAACAGGCCAAGGTGCGCGTGCGTACCCAGGCCGAAGAGCGCGCCGAAGACCGCATCCTCGATGCACTGCTGCCGCGCCGTAGTGGCGGCATCGGTTTCGATCCGGAAGTCGCGCGCAACGAGCCGTCGGCGCAGGACAACGAGACCCGCATCAAGTTCCGCAAGATGCTGCGCAACGGGGAGCTGGACGAGCGCGAGATCGAGCTCGACCTGGCCGCCAACGTCAGCATGGACATCATGACCCCGCCGGGCATGGAGGAAATGGGCCAGCAGCTGAAGTCGATGTTCGCCAACCTCGGCGGTGGGGCCAAGGCGCACAAGCGCACGCTGACCATCAAGGCTGCGCGTCCGCTGCTGATCGAGGAAGAAGCCGGCAAGCTGGTCAACGAGGACGACATCCGCACCGCGGCGATCGAGGCCTGCGAGCAGCACGGCATCGTCTTCATCGACGAGATCGACAAGGTCGCCAAGCGTGGCGATAACGTCGGTGGTGGCGATGTCTCCCGCGAAGGCGTGCAGCGCGACCTGCTGCCGCTGGTGGAAGGCTCCAACGTGTCGACCAAGTACGGCACGATCAAGACCGACCACATCCTGTTCATCGCTTCGGGCGCGTTCCATTTGGCCAAGCCCAGCGATCTGATTCCGGAACTGCAGGGCCGCTTCCCGATCCGGGTGGAACTGGGCGCGCTGAGCAAGGGTGATTTCGTACGGATCCTGACCGAGCCGAAGGCCGCGCTGACCAAGCAGTACGAAGCGTTGCTGGCCACCGAGGGCGTCAAGGTCAGCTTTACCGCCGACGCCATTGATCGTCTGGCCGAGATCGCCTTCCAGGTGAACGAGCGCCAGGAGAACATCGGTGCCCGCCGCCTGCACACCGTGCTGGAACGCCTGCTGGATTCGCTCAGCTACGAGGCGCCGGACCGCGATGGTGAAAGCCTGGCCATCGACAGCGCCTACGTTGACAAGCACCTGGGCGAGCTGGTGCAGGACCCGGACCTGAGCCGCTACATCCTGTAATGCCCGTTGGGGTCGGATCCCTCGCCCTGGCGATGACGCTGCCCCCGCCCACTGCAACAGAAGAGGCCGCCGAAAGGCGGCCTTTTTTGTTGGCGGTCAGTGCGGGTGCCGGGTGCGATAGTCATCCAGTACCTGGTCGATCACTGCACTGGTGCGGGCGGCACTGAGGCCGGTCGAAGGTGAACGGCCGTTGCCACGCAGTTCTTCGACGAGGGAGGCGATCAACGGCTGCTGCACCGATGGCGGGTTCGGGATATCGAACACCTGCACGCCCGCTTCGGTCTCCAGAACGACTGGAACATCCTCGAAGATGGCAAAGCGCAGCTGCCCGCGGTCGCCGGTGATCTCGATCTCATCCTGGCGGCGGAACGCGCAGAAACTCCAGTGCGCGATACCGTGCGCGCCCATTCCAGTGCGGAAGCACATCGAAACGCTGTCCTCGGCGGCGTAGGCGCCGGTCAACGAGCTGGCCAGGCCACGCACATCGCTCAGCGGGCCCATTAGATGGTCGAGCAGGTCCAGGGTATGCGAGCCCAGATCGACGAACAGCCCGCCGCCGGCGATCGCCGGGTTGGTCCGCCAGAAGTCCGGCGATGCGGCATTCGCCGAATGCGGCCGATGCAGGGACGCGCGCACGCTGCGCGGCGTGCCGATCGCACCGCTGTCCAGCAGCTGCTTCACCTGTGCGAAGCGAGGCAGGGCGCGGCGGTAATAGGCCACGAACACGGGCACGCCACGGCGTGCGCTGGCCTCCAGCACGCGTTCGCATTCCGCGTGATCCATGGCCATGGGCTTTTCGATGTAGACCGGCTTGCCCGCGGCGATCGCCTGCAGCGCGTACTGCATGTGCGTCGAGGGTGGCGTTGCGACGTACACCGCGTTCACTTCCGGATCGGCGATGAGCGCATCGGCGTCCGCGTACCACCGAGGAATGGCATGGCGCCTTGCGTAATCTTCGGCCAACGCCGCATTGCGGCGCATGATCGCTGCCACCCGTGAGCCGGGTGTACTGGCCAGGGCGGGTCCGCTCTTCTTCTCGGTGACACTGCCGCAACCGATGAAGCCCCACACCACGTTGTCCAGGATCATGGGGCTGTCCTCACATGGGTGCCAGGGTGGCGGCAGCAGCGCCACTCACGCTTCGGGCAGCGGCTCGGGCACGGTGCCGGGCACGAACACGCCGTCCTTCACGTAGGCGGCCAGGGTCATGTCCAGTGCGAGCATGCCGTCGCGCTTGAGGTCCATCAGTTCCGGTTCGACCATCGCCCCGTGCAGCACGCCCAGCACGGTGGCGTGCAGCATGCGCGCGGCGATCTTGGGGTCGGCGCCTTCGCGCAGCTGGCCCAGATCGCGGGCACGGCGCAGGGCGCGCTCCATCCGGTCCAGCGCATCGCGGAAACCGGCCTGCTGCATCTCGGTCAGCACCTTGGTGTCAGCCGACGCATCGCTGCGCAGCATGATCTCCATGGTCTTGCGCAGGCGCTCGTCCTCGGACAGCTCGATGAACGAGTGGATCATCACCGCGCGCAGGTCGTGCACCGGGGTGTCGCGCTGGTCGGTGGAGGTGCGCTCCAGTTCCTGCATGAAGGGCAGGTGCACGCGCTCGACGATCGCGGCCAGCACCTCGCTCTTGTTCTTGAAGTGCCAGTACACCGCGCCACGGGTATAGCCGGCGCGGGCGCCGATCATCTCCAGCGTGGTACGGGCCACGCCGTGTTCATGGAAACAGGCTTCGGCGGCGTCAAGGATGCCTTCCCGGGTTGCCTGGGTGTCCTCTTTGGTCTTGCGGGCCATGGATGGGTACGAGTGCGGGTGAAACGTGGCTGAATTGTACCGGTTTACAAACAAACACGCATGTATGTATATTTCCGTCCCATTATTCCCGCCGCGTGCGTGGCAGGCCGTCGCCGGCTGCTGCTCCCCGCCGGTGAGCGTTGCCTGCTGGCGCTTTCAGCCTGTATCAGAGCGTTTTGAGATTCCTTCCCCTAAGAGCCTTTCCGTCATGTTGCTGAGCCGAATCCGACCCATCGCGCTGTCGCTGGCCATCGCCGCGACCGTGGCTGCCTGTGGCGGCCAACCCCAGGCCCCCGAACAGGGCCCGGGTGACGTCACTGTGGTCACGCTGAAGTCCGAGACCGTGGGCCTGACCCGCGAACTGCCGGGCCGCACCAATGCCTTCCTGGTTGCCGAAGTGCGCCCGCAGGTCAATGGCATCGTCGCCAAGCGCCTGTTCACCGAAGGCGGCATGGTCAAGGCCGGCGAGCCGCTGTACCAGATCGAGGACGCCAGCTACCGTGCCCAGGCCAACAGCGCTCGCGCGCAGTTGGCCCGCGCCGAAGCCACGGCCAACGCCGCCCGCCTGAGTGCAAAGCGCATCACCGAACTGGCCAAGGTCGACGCGGTCAGCCAGCAGGATCTGGAAAACGCCGTGGCCGCGCAGAAGCAGGCCGAGGCTGACGTCGGTGCCGCCAAGGCCTCGCTGGATGCGGCCAACGTGACCCTGGGCTACGCCCGCATCACCGCGCCGATCAGTGGCCGCATCGGCAAGTCCAGCGTTACCCAGGGTGCGCTGGTCAGCGCCGGCCAGGCCAATGCACTGGCCACCGTGCAGCAGCTGGACCCGATCTACGTCGACCTGACCCAGTCCTCGGCCGAGCTGCTGCAGCTGCGCCGTGAACTGGCCGCTGGCCGCCTGCAGGATAACCAGACGCTGCCGGTCAGCATCCTGATGGAAGACGGCAGCACCTTCGAGCACAAGGGCACGCTGGAGTTCTCCGAAGTCAGCGTCGATCCGGCCACCGGCAGCTTCGGCCTGCGCGTGAAGGTGGACAACCCGGATGGCCTGCTGATGCCGGGCACCTACGTGCGCGCGGTGATCGGCGGCGGCGTGCGCAGCGATGCAGTGCTGGTGCCGATGCAGGGCATCGCCCGCGATCCGAAGGGCGACACCACCGCGATGGTGGTCGGCAAGGACAGCAAGGTTGAAGTGCGCCCGGTCAAGGTCAGCCGCACGGTTGGCGACAAGTGGCTGGTCGAGGACGGTCTGAAGGCCGGCGACAAGGTCATCGTCGAAGGCCTGCAGAAGATCGGCCCCGGCATGCCGGTCAAGGCCACCGAGAAGGGCGCTGCTCCGGTCAAGCCGGACGCCGCCGCCCAGCCTGCCGCCCCGGCCGGCGACGCGAAGTAAGCGGAGAACCCCATGGCACGCTTTTTCATCGATCGACCCATCTTTGCATGGGTGATCGCCATCATCATCATGCTCGCCGGCGGCCTGGCCCTGTTCAAGCTGCCGGTCTCGATGTACCCCAACGTCGCACCGCCGGCGGTGGAAATCAGCGCCACCTACCCGGGTGCATCGGCCAAGGTGGTCGAGGACTCGGTGACGCAGATCATCGAGCAGAACATGAAGGGCCTTGATGGCCTGATCTACTTCTCCTCCAACAGCTCGTCCAACGGTCAGGCCACCATCACCCTGACCTTCGAGAGCGGC
Organism: Stenotrophomonas africana; assembly: GCF_013004645.1. Lineage (GTDB taxonomy): Bacteria > Pseudomonadota > Gammaproteobacteria > Xanthomonadales > Xanthomonadaceae > Stenotrophomonas > Stenotrophomonas africana. Next base: position 229,316 of record NZ_JABEME010000005.1, read on the forward strand.
ACCAACCCGGACATCGCCCAGGTGCAGGTGCAGAACAAGCTGCAGCTGGCCATGCCGCTGCTGCCGCAGGAAGTGCAGCGGCAGGGCATCAACGTGGCCAAGTCCAGCTCGGGCTTCCTGAACGTCATCGCGTTCGTGTCCGAGAACGGCAGCATGGACGCCAACGACATCGCCGACTACGTCGGTTCCAATGTCGTCGACCGTCTGAGCCGCGTGCCGGGCGTGGGCAACATCCAGGTGTTCGGTGGCAAGTACGCCATGCGTATCTGGCTGGACCCGAACAAGCTGCATACCTTTGGCCTGTCGGTTGCGGAAGTGACCGCAGCGGTCAAGGCACAGAACGCCCAGGTCGCCATCGGCCAGCTCGGCGGTGCGCCGTCGATCAAGGGCCAGCAGCTCAACGCCACCATCAACGCGCAGTCGCGCCTGCAGACCCCGGAACAGTTCCGCAACATCATCGTGCGCGGTGCGCAGGACGGTGCCGAGCTGCGCCTGGGTGATGTCGCCCGCGTCGAACTGGGTGCGGAATCGTACGACTTCGTCACCCGCTACAACGGCCAGCCGGCCAGCGGCCTGGCGGTCACCCTGGCCACCGGCGCCAACGCGCTGGATACCGCCGCTGGCGTGAATGCCGCGCTGGAGGACATGAAGAGCTTCTTCCCGGCCGGGCTGAAGGCCGAGGTCCCGTACGACACCACCCCGTTCGTGCGCGTGTCGATCAAGGGTGTGGTGCAGACCCTGATCGAAGCGATCGTGCTGGTGTTCGTGGTGATGTACCTGTTCCTGCAGAACTTCCGCGCCACTCTGATCCCGACCATCGCCGTGCCGGTGGTGCTGCTGGGTACCTTCGGCGTGCTGTCGATGCTGGGCTTCTCGGTGAACATGCTGACCATGTTCGCGATGGTGCTGGCGATCGGCCTGCTGGTGGACGATGCCATCGTGGTGGTGGAAAACGTCGAGCGCATCATGTCCGAGGAGGGGCTGTCGCCGCTCGAGGCCACCCGCAAGTCGATGGGCCAGATCACCGGCGCGCTGGTGGGTATCGGCCTGGTGCTGTCGGCCGTGTTCGTGCCGATGGCCTTCATGAGCGGTTCCACCGGCGTGATCTATCGCCAGTTCTCGGCCACGATCGTTTCGGCGATGGCACTGTCGGTGCTGGTCGCGATCGTGCTGACCCCGGCGCTGTGCGCGACCATGCTCAAGCCGCTGAAGAAGGGCGAGCACCACGTCGCCCATCGCGGCCTGGCCGGTCGCTTCTTCAATGGCTTCAACCGCGGTTTCGACCGCACCAGCGAAAGCTACCAGCGCGGCGTGCGCGGCATCATCCACCGTCCGTGGCGCTTCATGGGCATCGTGGCGGCACTGTTCGTGCTGATGGGCGTGCTGTTCGTGCGCCTGCCCAGCTCGTTCCTGCCCAACGAAGACCAAGGCGTGCTGATGGCGCTGGTGCAGGCCCCGGTCGGTGCCACCCAGGAACGTACGCTGGAATCGATCGCAGCACTGGAAAACCACTTCCTGCAGAACGAAAAGGATGCGGTGGACTCGGTATTCTCGGTGCAGGGCTTCAGCTTCGCCGGCATGGGCCAGAACGCCGGCATGGCGTTCGTCAAGCTGAAGGACTGGAGCGAGCGTGACGCCGACAATGGCGTGATGCCGATCACTGGCCGCGCCATGGCAGCGCTGGGCCAGATCAAGGATGCCTTCATCTTCGCCTTCCCGCCGCCAGCCATTCCGGAGCTGGGTACCGCGTCGGGCTACACCTTCTTCCTGAAGGACAACAGCGGCCAGGGCCACGAGGCACTGGTGGCTGCACGCAACCAGCTGCTTGGCCTCGCTGCCGGCAGCAAGAAGCTGGCCAACGTGCGCCCGAACGGCCAGGAGGACACGCCGCAGTTCCGCATCGACATCGACGCGGCCAAGGCGACCTCGCTGGGGCTGTCGATCGACCAGATCAACGGCACGCTGGCTGCCGCATGGGGCAGCTCGTACATCGACGACTTCGTCGATCGTGGCCGCGTCAAGCGCGTGTTCGTGCAGGCCGACCAGCCGTTCCGCATGGTGCCGGAGGACTTCGACCTCTGGTCCGTGAAGAACGACAAGGGTGAAATGGTGCCGTTCAGTGCCTTCGCTACCAAGCATTGGGATTACGGTTCGCCGCGCCTGGAGCGCTACAACGGTGTGTCGGCCATGGAAATCCAGGGCGAACCGGCCCCGGGTGTCGCCTCCGGTGACGCCATGGCCGAGATCGAGCAGCTGGCCAAGCAGCTGCCGGCGGGCTTCGGCATCGAGTGGACGGCGATGTCGTACCAGGAGCGCCAGGCTGGCTCGCAGACGCCACTGCTGTATACGCTGTCGCTGATGATCGTGTTCCTGTGCCTGGCCGCGATGTACGAAAGCTGGAGCGTGCCGACCGCAGTGCTGCTGGCGGCCCCGCTGGGCATCCTCGGCGCGGTGCTGGCCAACACCTTCAAGGGCCTGGAGCGCGACATCTACTTCCAGGTGGCGATGCTGACCACGGTGGGCCTGACCAGCAAGAACGCGATCCTGATCGTCGAGTTCGCCAAGGAAAACCTGGAGAAGGGCGCCAGCCTGATCGAATCGATCATGCACGCCGTGCGCGACCGCCTGCGCCCGATCGTGATGACCTCGCTGGCCTTCGGCATGGGTGTGGTACCGCTGGCGATCTCCACCGGTGCGGGCTCCGGCGCCAAGCAGGCGATCGGCACCGGCGTGCTCGGCGGCATGATCGTCGGCACCGTGCTCGGCGTGTTCTTCGTGCCGCTGTTCTTCGTGGTGGTGCAGCGCGTGTTCAAGCGCAAATCCGCGACGTGACCTGAAACGGTAGTGCCGGCCGCTGGCCGGCACCTACTGCTCGCTTGATGTGAGTCTAACGAGGTTGCCGGCCAGCGGCCGGCACTACCTCCTGCCATCCGGCAGTACCGATGGAAGTCATCCCCATGAAAAGTACATCCCTGTTCCTTTCCATTACCGCAGCGCTCGTGCTCGCCGGCTGCTCCACCCTGGTGCCGAAGAACACCGCTGTCGCTCCGGCGATTCCGGCGCAGTGGCCGGCCGAGGCCGCGCAGGGCGAGGTGGCCGATGTCGCCGCCGTCGGCTGGCGCGATTTCTTCACCGATGCGCGCCTGCAGCAGGTGATCGACCAGTCGCTGCAGAACAACCGCGACCTGCGTGTGGCCGTGCTCAATGTTGAACGCGCGCGCGGCCAGTACCGCGTGCAGCGCGCCGACCGCGTACCCGGCGTGGCCGTCACCGGCCAGATGGACCGCCGTGGTACCGACGCCGGTGTCACCGAGCAGTTCGCCGCCGGTGTCGGCGTGGCCGAGTTCGAGCTGGATCTGTTCGGCCGCGTGCGCAATCTCAGTGAAGCGGCGCTGCAGCAGTACTTCGCCGTGGCCGCCAACCGCCGCAACGCGCAGTTGAGCCTGGTGGCCGAGACCGCGACGGCGTGGCTGACCTACGGTGCCGACGCGCAGCGGCTGAAGATCGCCGATGCAACGCTGAAGACCTACGAGGATTCGTTGCGCCTGGCCGAGGCCCGCCACGAGCGTGGTGGCAGTTCGGCGTTGGAACTCACCCAGACCCGTACCCTGGTCGAGACCGCACGGACGGATGCGGCACGCCTGCGGGGCCAGTTGGCTCAGGACCGCAACGCGCTGGCGCTGCTGGCGGGTGGTCAGCTGGATCCGGCACTGCTGCCGGACAGCATCGAACCGCAGCTGCTGGCGCTGGCACCGCCGCCGGCTGGCCTGCCCAGCGACGTGCTGCTGCAGCGCCCGGACATCATGGCCGCCGAACACCAGCTGCTGGCCGCCAACGCCAACATCGGTGCGGCACGCGCAGCGTTCTTCCCGAGCATCTCGCTGACCGGCAACATCGGCAGTGGCTCGAGTGAACTGTCCAACCTGTTCGACAGTGGAACGCGGGTGTGGAGTTTCCTGCCGAAGATCACCCTTCCGATCTTCCAGGGCGGCAAGCTGCGCGCCAACCTGGCCATCGCCAACGCCGATCGTGATATCGCACTGGCGCAGTACGAGAAGTCGATCCAGGTGGGCTTCCGCGAAACCGCCGATGCGTTGGCATTGAACGTCAGCCTGGACGAGCAGGTGAGTTCGCAGCAGCGCCTGGTGGAAGCGGCCGAACAGGCCAACCGCCTGTCACAGGCCCGCTACGACGCGGGGCTGGACAGCTTCGTCACCCTGCTCGATGCGCGGCGTACCGCCTACAACGCGCAGCAGACCCAGCTGCAGGCGCAGCTGGCGCAGCAGGCCAACCGCATCACCCTGTACAAGGTGCTGGGTGGCGGCTGGCACGAGCGCGGCTAGTCCGCGCTTCTTCTGGTAGGTGCCAATCTTGGTTGGCACAGGGCCAGGCGCCTGCGCTGACGTATCCGTGCCAACCAGGGTTGGCACCTGCCTGAAGATCGATGGTAGTGCCGGCCGCTGGCCGGCATTGTCATTCCGGGGCCCGCTACACCGCTTCATCGTCGCGCCGCGCCGCATGGCAGGCGCGAACGCGCGCCAGCGCATCGCCGGCTTCGCGCGCCATCTGCTCGTACTCTGCGCGGATCTCTTCCAGGCGCGCTTCGTCCAGTTCTTCCAGATCCAACAGTTCGTTGTTGGCTTCGGCGGTCGCCCGGATCAGCTCGTCCAGCTTGATCTGCATCGCGGCGGTGTCCGCGTTCTGCGTATGCTGGATCAGGAACACCATCAGGAAGGTGATGATGGTGGTGCCGGTGTTGATCACCAGCTGCCAGGTGTCGTTGAAGCCGAACACCGGGCCGCTGATGCCCCAGATCACCACGATCGCTACTGCAGCCAGGAAGGTCCACGGCGAGCCGGTGGCGGCCGCGGCCTTCTTGGCGATCGTATTGAACAGGTTTCGTACTTTCATCGTCGTCGTCCCACTCAGGTGACGAGGATGATCGGCAGTGGCCCGTGCAGGCGCCGTGCAGCGGCGGTCAGGCCCGCATGCGCTGCAGCCGCGGTGCCTGCAGGCTGCGCACCGGACTGCTCTGGTAGACGTGCTGCCAGCAACGGTCGACGAACTCGCGGGCCTGCGCTTCGCTCAGCCGCGGCATGATCTGCAGGGCGTACTGGGTCTGGAACATCTCGTCACGTTCGGCCTCGCTGGCGCGCGGCTGGGTGATCAGCGAATCGCAGGCGAACTTGATCCACGGCACGTACGAGCCGAACGAGTTGTGCGGCAGTGCGCCTTCGGCATGTTGGCGGCGCCAGTGATCCAGCTCGGCGTCAACGTTGATGACCGGAGGAATGGTGGGGACTTCAGCGTGCATGACAATCCAGTTCGGTTGAGTGGAAAGGGAGTGGGGGTTCATCGGAGTGTGGCGTATGTGGCGGTGCATGCCGCGTCAGCGGGATGTGGAGCTGGCGTTGGCATGGCCGATCAACTGCGCATGCTCGACGGCACCGAGATCTTCGGCCAGGTTGGCCATCGCGTTGCACAGACGCTCGTGGTCGAGCGGATGGTGATGGACCAGCTCCAGCTGCATGCGCTGGTAGGCGGTCCAGAACAAGGCGCCGCGCCGGTGCAGTGCATATTGCCGCTGCAGGCGTTCGCGGATCGGATCGAGGATCGAGTCTGGCGTGGGTCGTACGGCGTGCGCGCACATGGCTGGCTCCGCCGGGGAAAGAAGTCCCGGTAACCCCACCCTAGGCGCGGCAGCCGGGCGGGGTGTTACCGCAGCGTGTGCACGCTGCGCAGCTGACTGTGCACGGGTTCACGGCAATGGCCGCAGACGCTGCCGGCACTAGGGCGTGCCGGCACTGAAGCGTTCATTAAACGGGTTCAACAGGACACTGCGTGGTGATCATTCACCGATGTCTTCATTCCAGATCTCCGGGTGCTGCGCAATGAAGCCGCCCAGCAGGTCCACGCATTCCTGGCTGTCCAGGTCGATCACGTTGACGCCGTTTTCCCGCAACCAGTCGATGCCGCCCTGGAAGGTGCGCGATTCGCCCACCACCACGGTGCCGATGTTGAACTGGCGCACCAGGCCCGAGCAGTACCAGCACGGTGCCAGGGTGGTGACCATGATCGTGTCCTGGTAACGGCGCTGGCGGCCGGCCTTGCGGAACGCATCGGTTTCGCCGTGCACCGACGGGTCGCCTTCCTGCACGCGGCGGTTGTGGCCGCAGCCAAGCAGGCGGCCGTCGTTGTGGTACAGGGCCGCGCCGATTGGCACGCCGCCCTCGGCCAGTCCCTGGCGGGCTTCGGCGATGGCGGTCTGCAGCAGGGCCTGGTAGTCGGGCGTGGTGATCATGCGGGGCTCCGGTAAGTCGTGGCCCGCCATGATACGGGCAGGGGGTGCCGCTGGCCCCCGGCGGTGCGATAATCGGGGTCATGAGCGAATCCCCCTACAAAGCCGGTACCACCCATTTCGGGTTCCGCGACGTCGCCGCCAAGGACAAGCAGAAGCTGGTCGGCCAGGTGTTCACCTCGGTCGCGCGCAACTACGACCTGATGAACGACCTGATGAGCCTGGGCGTGCACCGGGCGTGGAAGCGCTACTACGTGGCCACCGCGCAGGTGAAGCCGGGCGACCGCGTGCTCGATCTGGCGGGCGGCACCGGCGACATCGCCGCCCTGCTGAAGGAGCGCGTTGGCGCCGAGGGCTCGGTGGTGCTGGGCGACATCAACGCCGGCATGCTGTCGGTCGGCCGTGATCGCCTGACCAACCGCGGCCTGGTGCTCGGCCTGGACTACGTGCAGTGCAATGCCGAGGCCCTGCCGTTCCCGGACAACAGCTTCGACCTGGTCACCATCGCCTTCGGCCTGCGCAACGTGACCGACAAGGATGCCGGCCTGCGCGAGATGTACCGCGTGCTGAAGGTCGGCGGCCAGGCCCGCGTGCTGGAGTTCTCCGAAGTCACCGCGGACTGGTTCAAGCCGATCTACGACTTCCACTCGTTCAAGATCCTGCCGAAGCTGGGCAAGCTGTTCGCCAATGACTCGGACAGCTACCAGTACCTGGCCGAGAGCATCCGCAAGCACCCGCCGCAGGATGAACTGAAGGCGATGATGGGGCAGGCCGGGTTCGAGCGCTGCCACTACAAGAACCTGACCGGCGGCATCGTTTCGATCCATTCCGGCTACAAGCTGTAAGCCCGTTGTTCCGGTAGTGCCGGCTGCTGGCCGGCATCTGCGCGGCCAATCACCGGGCGACGGGGTTGCCGGCCAGCGGCCGGCACTACCGGCCCTGTGTCCGCCATTACCCCGCACCGCGCAACGCCTGCGGGGCCGGAGGGAGGTACCATTGGGGTTTGATCCCCGTAACGGTCCCGATTCATGCGTAATCCGCTGATGCTCCTTCCGCTGGCCGTGGCCCTGGCCGCCGGCTGCTCCCAGGAGGCGGCCGCGCCCGCCGCCGCCCCGACTGCCGCAAAGGCCCCCGCCGCCCCCGTGAACGCCGAGAACCGCAGCCACGACGAAAGCTCGTACGCCGAGCCGGACAAGGTCGTCATCAAGGACATCGCGCTGGACCTGAAGCTGGATTTCGACCAGAAGCAGATCGGCGGCACCGCCACCTACACCCTGGAATGGAAGCAGAAGGACGCCAAGCAGCTGGTGCTCGACACCCGCGAGCTGACCGTGTCCAAGGTCGAGGCCGTCGGTGCCGATGGCGCGCGCAGCCCGCTGCAGTTCGCGCTGGCCCCGGTCGACAAGGTGTTCGGCAGCAAGCTGACCATCGAGACCCCGGAACAGCCGGCCAAGGTGGAAGTGACCTACCACACCGCACCGACCGCCTCGGGCCTGCAGTGGCTGGCGCCGTCGATGACCGAAGGCAAGAAGCTGCCCTTCATGTTCAGCCAGTCGCAGGCCATCCATGCCCGTTCCTGGGTGCCGCTGCAGGACACCCCGAGCGTGCGCTTCACCTACAGCGCGCACGTGGTCTCGCGCCCGGACGTAATGGTCCTGATGAGCGCCGACAACGATCCGAAGGCCGCGCGTGATGGTGACTACACCTTCAAGATGCCGCAGCCGATTCCGTCCTACCTGCTGGCCATCGCCGCCGGCGACCTGGTGTTCGAGCCGATCTCCGGCCGCTCCGGCGTCTGGGCCGAGCCGACCATGGTCAACAAGGCCGCCAAGGAATTCGAAGACACCGAGAAGATGATCGGTGCCGCCGAGAAGCTGTACGGCGAATACCGCTGGGGCCGCTACGACATGCTGGTGCTGCCGCCGTCGTTCCCGTTCGGCGGCATGGAAAACCCGCGCCTGACCTTCGCCACTCCGACCGTGATTGTCGGCGACAAGTCGCTGGTCTCGCTGGTCGCCCACGAACTGGCGCACAGCTGGTCGGGCAACCTGGTGACCAACGCCAGCTGGAAGGACATCTGGCTCAATGAAGGCTTCACGACCTACGTCCAGGGCCGCATCACCGAAGCGCTGTATGGCAAGGAGATGGCCGAGATGGAGAAGCAGATCGACCAGACCGACCTGCTGGCCGAAGTGAAGGACATGAGCCCGGCCGACCAGGCGCTGGCGCTGCCGCCGCTGAACGAGCGCGACCCCGACGAAGCCCTCAGCCAGGTGGCCTACGTCAAGGGTGCATGGTTCCTGGAATTCCTGGAACAGCGCTTCGGCCGCGAGACCTTCGATCCGTTCCTGCGTGGCTGGTTCGATGACCACGCCTTCCAGAGCGCGAACACCGACCAGTTCGTCGCGTACATGAAGAAGAACCTGCTGCCGAAGAAGCCGTCGGCAGTGACCGAGGCCGAGCTGAAGGCATGGCTGGACGAGCCGGGCATTCCGGCGTTCGCGGCCAAGGCGCAGTCGCGCAACTTCAGCAGCGTCGATACCGCGCGCATCGCCTTCGCCAGCGCCGGCACCGTGCCGAGCAGCCAGGTCATCGCCGACTGGAGCACGCAGGAATGGGTGCGCTTCATCGACGGCCTGGGTGCGACCCAGCCGCTGGACAAGCTGGCCACGCTGGACAAGGCCTTCCACTTCACCGGCACCCCGAATGGCGAGATCGCCATGCGCTGGTACCCGCTGGCGATCCGCAGCGGCTACGAGCAGGCCAATGAAGGCGCGGCTGCGTTCATCGAGCGCGTCGGCCGTCGCAAGCTGATCCTGCCGATCTACGCCGAACTGGTGAAGACTCCGAAGGGGCTGGAACTGGCCAAGCAGGCCTTCGAAAAGGCCAAGCCGGGCTATCACCCGATCACCACCGCCTCGGTCCAGGACATGCTGGCCAAGGCTGAAGCCAAGTAAGAAAACGCGCCGGGCATCCCCCGGCGCTTTTTTTTGTAGAGTCGAGCCATGCTCGACTGGCTCTTCAACAGCAGTCGAGCATGGCTCGACTCTACAGAATCGCGAATACACGAAGGACCTCCACCATGAAACGACTGATCCTGCTCACCGCCTGTACGTTGGCCCTGGCCGCCTGCAGCAACCCCGAGGAAGAGCGCAAGGCGCAGGAAGCCGCCGCGGCCGCCGTGCAGGCGCAGAAGGAGGCCAAGGCCGAAGACGTGGCCAAGCAGTACGACATGGCCGTGGCCGCGCAGGACTGGGAGCGTGCGCGCCTGCATGGCGCTTCGCTGCTGGACCAGTACAAGGACACCGCTGCCGCCGAGCGCATCGCCGCAGGCTTCGACGAGGTCAAAGCCAAGGGTGATGCCGCGCGCGACCTGCGCCGCATGCAGGCGCTATGGCAGTACAACCAGATTCCGGTGGGCAACAAGGGCAACCAGGTTTCGGCGCAGATCTACAGCAAGGAACGGGTGGACGTGGATGGCAGCGGCGCCAAGCCGGTGCAGCTGGTGTTCCGCGATCACCCGGAGTGGAAGCGGCATGCGTATCTGGTGCTGCAGGCCGGCGATTTCCGTTGCCCGCAGTGCACGGTGAAAGTGACCGTGGACGACGGCAAGCCGATTTCCATGGCGGCGTGGCGCCCGAAGACCGATGAAGCCATTGCCCTGTTCATCACCGACCAGAAGGCGCTGTGGAAGCTGGCGCGCAAGGGCAAGTCGATCAGCATCGAGTTCCCGGTCAAGGCCGGTGGTACCCGCACCGCTGTGTTCGAAACCGGTGGCGTCGACGCCAGCCGCATGCCGCAGTGGTGGCAGTGAAGGTTGCGGCGGGCATCGCAGTGCACGCCTTGTCCGCGATCCGGCACTGGGTGTTCGACATGGATGGCACGCTGACTGTGGCCGTGCATGATTTCGCCGCGATCCGCCGCGCGCTGGAGATCGCCGCGGAGGAAGACATCCTCGACCATATCGCAGCGCTGCCGGATGCGCCGGCGCAGGCCAAGCGCGAGTGGCTGTTGGATCACGAACGTGCGCTGGCCGAGGAGGCGCTGCCGGCGCCGGGTGCGGTGAAGCTGCTGCGCGCGCTGTCGGCGGCAGGCTGCCGGCTGGGCATCCTGACCCGCAACGATCATGCGCTGGCGAAGCTGACGCTGGAGGCGATCGGGGTCGGGGCGTTGTTCGACGACGCCGACATCATCGGCCGCGATGAAGCGGTGCCCAAGCCCTCGCCGGATGGCCTGCAGCAGCATCTTCGTCGCTGGGGCATCGGGGCTGCGCAGGCGGTGATGGTCGGTGACCACGCCTACGACCTGGAGTGCGGCCGTGCCGCGGGCGCCCATACCGTGCTGGTCAACCTGCCGGAGAACCCGTGGCCCGGCAGTGCCGACTGGCATTTCGCCGATTGCCGCGCCTTGCTGGCGGCCTGGCAGGGCGGCTGACGATGTAGAGCCGAGCCCACGCTCGGCTGCTCTCCGGTCAGATCGCGCTGGCGCGTGCAAGCCGAGCATGGGCTCGGCTCCACAGAGCGCAGGCAACGTGCCGGTCGGAGGTTCCGGCAGTGCCGGCCGCTGGCCGGCCGTGTCGACCAAGGTCGACACCTACCAACAGCATTCCCAGCAGCACATCGGGTGGAAAGCCCCCTTGTTGTTCAAGGGGGCGCGCCGAAGGCGCGGGGATAAGGTGGCATGCGCGGGCAGTTCGTTTACGCGTTCAACGCGTAACCGAACTGCTGCTTGAACTGCTCGTTGAACTCGTCGAAGGTGAAGCGCTGGTTCTGCGTGCCCGGGTGCTCGACCTTCAGTGCGCCCATCAGGTTGCCCATGCGGCCGATGGTCAGCCAGTCGTAGCCCTTCTGGATGCCGTAGATCAGGCCGGCGCGGAAGGCGTCGCCACAGCCGGTCGGGTCGACCACGCGGCGCTCGTGCGCCGGCGGGATGTCGTAGCTCTTTTCCGGGGTGTGGATGACCGCGCCCTTCGGGCCGCGGGTGGTGATGTAGGCCTTGACCCGGCTGACGATCTCCTTCTCGTCCCAGCCGGTGCGTTCCTGCAGCAGGTTCGACTCGTAGTCGTTCACCACCACGTAGTCGGCCTGCTCGATGAACTCGCGCAGTTCCGGGCCGTTGAACAGCGGCATGGCCTGGCCCGGGTCGAAGATGAACGGGATGCCGTCTTCGTGGAATTCCTGCGCGTTCTGGATCATGCCCTCGCGGCCGTCCGGGCCGACCAGACCCAGGGTCACGCCCGGCACGCCACGCACGTGGTTCTCGTAGGAACGCATCATCGCGCCCGGGTGGAAGGCGGTGATCTGGTTGTTGTCGTGGTCGGTGGTGATGAACGCCTGCGGGGTGAACAGCTCATCGATCACGCGCACGCGCGACAGGTCGATGCCCAAGCCTTCGAAGTACTCGCGGTACGGGCCGAAGTCCGAACCCACGGTGCCCATCGGGATCGGCTGGCCGCCCAGCAGGTGCAGGTTGTAAGCGATGTTGCCGGCGCAGCCGCCGAACTCGCGGCGCATGCGCGGCACCAGGAAGGACACGTTCAGGATGTGCACCTTGTCCGGCAGGATGTGATTCTTGAACTGGTCCGGGAACACCATGATGGTGTCGAAGGCAAGAGAACCACAGATCAGAGCGGACATCGATGTAAGCCTATGCGGTGAATTTTGGGGTGGGCCGGCCCGGTTCGGCGGGCAAGCAAACGGCGCCCTTGGGCGCCCGACGGCGCAAAGGTTACCCGCTGGTGCCGCTCAGGGCCAGAAGCGGGTGAGACCCGATCAGGCCGAAAGCCTGTGAAGACGCGGGTTCAGCTAGTTTTTTCCTTGCTCGGCGGCAGGCGGGTTGCTAGGCTTGTCGGCCTCGATTTCTGCCCATTTTTTCGCCATCCCGCGGCGGGCACGACACCCCTCAGGACTCCTTCCTCAGATGTTCAAGAAACTCCGTGGCATGTTCTCCAACGACCTGTCCATCGACCTGGGCACGGCCAACACCCTCATCTACGTGCGCGGGCAGGGGATCGTGCTGAACGAGCCATCGGTCGTGGCCGTGCGTCAGGACCGTGCCATCGGTGGCACCCGCTCGGTGGCAGCCGTAGGCGCCGAAGCCAAGCAGATGCTTGGCCGTACCCCGGGCCACATCACCACCATCCGCCCGATGAAGGACGGCGTCATCGCCGACTTCACCTATACCGAGGCGATGCTCAAGCACTTCATCAAGAAGGTGCACAAGTCGCGCGTGCTGCGCCCGAGCCCGCGCGTGCTGGTCTGCGTGCCGGCCGGTTCGACCCAGGTCGAGCGCCGCGCGATCAAGGAATCGGCCGAGGAAGCCGGTGCCCGTGATGTGTTCCTGATCGAAGAACCGATGGCCGCCGCGATCGGCGCCGGCATGCCGGTTACCGAAGCGCGTGGCTCGATGGTCATCGACATCGGCGGCGGTACCACCGAAGTGGCGGTGATCTCGCTCAACGGCATCGTCTACTCGGCGTCGGTCCGCATCGGTGGCGACCGCTTCGACGAGTCGATCACCAACTACGTGCGCCGCAACCACGGCATGCTGATCGGTGAAGCCACCGCCGAACGCATCAAGGTGGAGCTGGGCTGCGCCTACCCGCAGGCGGAAGTGATCGAGATGGAAATCTCCGGCCGCAACCTCGCCGAGGGCGTGCCGAAGATGATCAAGATCAGCTCCAACGAGGTGCTTGAAGCCCTGCACGAGCCGCTGTCGGGCATCGTCAGCGCGGTCAAGCTGGCGCTGGAGCAGACCCCGCCGGAACTGTGCGCCGACGTCGCCGAGCGCGGCATCGTGCTGACCGGTGGTGGCGCCCTGCTGCGTGACCTGGACCGCCTGATTTCCGAGGAAACCGGCCTGCACGTGCAGGTGGCGGACGATCCGCTGACCTGCGTGGCCCGCGGCGGTGGCCGTGCGCTGGAGCTGGTCGACATGCACGGCAACGAGTTCTTTGCGCCGGAATAAGCCGTCCCGGCTGCCTGCGCCCGCAGCGCCCCTCCGGGGTGCGGCCCACCACGAGGGTGGGCCGGCACCGGCGGGGCGCCCGCGTGTTTCCCTTCCGCCTTCTGCCAGTTGAATCGTTGCCGTGCCGCCCTACGCCGGACCTCCCGTTGCTTCCCGATCCGGTGATGCCGCCAGCCCGCTGCGTCTGCTGGCTTATCTCGCACTGGCCATCACCCTGATCGTGCTTGACGACCAGGCCGGCTGGCTCGCGCAGCTGCGCGGGCAGGCCAACAGCCTGGTGCAGCCGGTATGGGCACTGGCGGGCCTGCCGGGCAAGCTCGGCAACCAGGTCAAGGATTCGGCGGCCAGCCACGGCCAGCTGGTCAACGAGAACCGTGAACTGCGCAACCAGCTGCTGCTGGCCAACGCGCGCCTGACCCGCCTGCAGACCGCCGCGCTGGACAACGCCCAGCTGCGCGAACTGCTGAACGTGGCCGAGCGCAGTGGCCTGGACGTGCAGCTGGCGCCGATCCTGGACATCGACCTGGACCCGGTGAAGCAGCGCCTGGTACTCGACGCCGGCAGTCGCGAAGGCGTGCACGTCGGCCAGGCGGTGATCGATGCCGGCGGCCTGATGGGCCAGGTGATCAGCGTCACTGGCGGTACCTCCACCGTGCTGCTGCTGACCGACCCCGACCACGCGGTGCCGGTGACCGTGGCCCGCAACGGCGTGCGCCTGATCGTCTACGGCCGCGGCGACAAGCTGGAACTGCGCGACATCCCGCTCAGCGCCGGCGTTGAAGTGGGCGATGAGATCGTCACCTCCGGCCTCGGTGGCCGTTTCCCGGCTGGCTTCCCGGTCGGCACCATCACCGGCCTGCGCCCGGACGACACCCATGCCTTCCTGGTTGGCGAACTGAAGCCGGCCGCCCAGCTGGACCGCGGCCGCGATGTGCTGCTGCTGCGCCCCGGCGCTGCGATCCGTATTCCGCCGAACCTGCGCCTGCAGCTGGAAGAGACCGCCCCGGGTGGCCCGGCCACCGGTGCCGCTGTACCGGCCCCGACAGCGCCGCCTGCCACTTCGCCTGCCGCGGGCCCGGCTTCGGTGGCGGCAACGCCTGCGCCTGCGACGGCAACGCCGGCTGCCCCATCGCCAGCCGAAGCCGCGTCGACCGTGCCGCAAGCGACTGAACCGCCCCCGCCCGCTGCGGAGGCCCAGCGATGAGCCGCCTGCGCGACAACCCATGGGTGCTGCCGGCCAGCCTGGTGGTGGCGCTGCTGCTGGGTCTGCTGCCGTTGCCGGCGCTGCTGCAGCCGCTGCGCCCGTACTGGCTGGCGCTGGTGCTGGCCTATTGGGTGATCGAAGCGCCCGAGCGCGTCGGCCTGGGCGTCGCTTTCACCAGTGGCGTCATCGCCGACCTGCTGTACGGCGGCGTGCTTGGCGAACAGGCACTGCGGCTGGTGATGCTGGCCTTCATCCTGCAGCGCTTCCGCGCCCGCATCCGCTTCTTCCCGATGTCGCAGCAGATGCTGGCCATCGGCGGCCTGCTGTTCAACGACCGCATCGTCAGCGCGCTGGTGCACATCCTGGTGGGTGAACCCACCCTGCCGTGGTCGTACTGGTGGGCACCGCTGCTGGGCATGGGCCTGTGGCCGCTGGTGTTCGTGCTGCTGGATGCGGTGCGCTTCGGCAAGCGTGGGCGCTGAGCCATGATCCCGCGTCGCCAGGTCAAGAATCCGCACGCCGAAGCCGAACAGTTCCGCCGCCGCGCGGCGCTGGGCTTCCTGGGCGTGCTGGTCTGCCTGCTGGGCCTGGGCGGCTGGTACTTCAAGCTGCAGGTGCTGGACCACGACGTCTACGCCACGCGCTCGGAAGCCAACCGCATCAAACCACGCCCGGTGGTGCCCGGGCGCGGCATGATCTACGACCGCAACGGCCGCCTGCTGGCCGAGAACGTGCCGGCCTTCCGCCTGGACGTGACCCCGGACAAGGTCAAGGACATGGACGCCACCCTCGAAGGGCTGGCAAAGATCATCAGCATCAGCCCGGAAGAGCTGGAAGCGTTCAACAAGTCGCGCAAGGCGCGGCGCAAGTTCCTGCCGGTCACGCTGAAGCTGCGCATGAGCGACGAGGAAATGGCGCGCTTCGCCGTCGACCGCTGGCGGTTCCCCGGTGTCGAGCTGGAACCCTACCTGACCCGGCGCTACCCCTACGGTGACCTGTTCGCGCACATCATCGGCTACGTCGGCCGCGTCGATGACAAGGATCTGGAGATCCTCGGCGAGGGCAACGCAGCACTGACCCACATCGGCAAGTCGGGGTTGGAGCGCTATTACGAGCAGCAACTGCGCGGCAAGGTCGGTTACGAACAGGTAGAGACCAACGTGCAGGGCCGTGCGATCCGCACCATCGGCCGCGTCGCCGCGCAGTCCGGTGCCGACCTGCGGCTGTCGATCGACGCCGACCTGCAGCGCGCCATGGTGGCCGCCTTCGGTGACCAGGAAGGCTCGGCGGTGGCGATGGACCCGCGCACCGGCGAAGTGCTGGCGATGGTCAGCCTGCCGTCCTACGACCCCAACCTGTTCGTCAACGGCATTTCCCATGCCGACTTCAAGGCATTGAACGAAAACCCGTCGCGGCCGCAGTTCAACCGCCTGGTGCTTGGCGGTGTCGCCCCCGGTTCCACGCTCAAGCCGCTGATCGGCCTGGCCGGCCTGGACTCCGGCGTGCGTCGCCCGGAAGACAAGGTGCTGTCCACCGGCATGTTCTACCTGCCGGGCACCTCGCGCGGCTGGGGTGACGCCCACCGTGGCGGCCATGGTTGGACCGACCTGCGCAAGTCCATCGCCGAATCGGTCAACACCTACTATTACAAGCTGGCGCTGGACCTGGGCATCGAGCGCTTCGACCATTACATGGAGTACTACGGCTTCGGCCAGCCGACCGGCATCGATCTCACCGGCGAGATCGGCGGCATCCTGCCGTCGCCCGCCTACAAGCGGAAGAGCCGCAAGGAAGCCTGGTACCCCGGCGATACGGTCAACATCAGCATCGGCCAGGGCGACTGGAAGGTCACCCCGCTGCAGCTGGCGCGCGGCGTCAGCGCGCTGGCCGACGGCCAGCTGCGCACCCCGCACCTGGTGATCCAGCAGCGCGAAGGTTTCGACAGCGACTGGGCGGCGACGTCGCCTGGCGAGACCAAGCCGGTCAGCCCCAACCCCAACAACCTGCAGGCCGTGCGCGAAGGCATGATGGCCACCATGCGGCCCGGCGGCAGTGGCTGGCGCGTGGCGGTCGGTGCGCCGTACGTGATGGCCGGCAAGACCGGTACTGCACAGGTCATCAGCCGCAAGGGCACCGCCGCGGTGAATCCGAAGAGCCTGCCGATGCATCTGCGCCACCGCGCGCTGTTCGTCGGCTTCGCGCCGGCGGACAACCCGGTAATCGCGATTGCGGTGGCGGTGGAAGGCGGTGGCTATGGTGGCTCGGCCGCCGCGCCGATCGCCCGCAAGGTGTTCGATGCGTATCTGCTGGGCAAGATGCCGGAGGGCATGGAGCCGCTGGACAGTGAGCGCGGTACCACCGCCATCGGCGCCACCGCGTTCGACAACGAAGACGCGGGTGCGCGCCAGGCCGGCGACCTTGCCGCTGCACAGGTTGGAGAACATCCGGTGCTGATCGGTGTACCCGCACCGGAACCGGCGCCTGCGCCGCAGCCGGGTTCGCAGGCCGCCGCGCTGCCGGCCACGCCGCGCCCGACCACCGCGGAGCCCGCACGATGAGAGTGTTCCTGCGTTGGGCCGGCGACATGCTGCGCCGCTTCTTCAGCACGCTGGACTGGGTGCTGTGCCTGGCCCTGGGCGCGCTGATGGTGATCGGCCTGGCCACGCTGAAGAGTGCCGGTGGCGACGGCCTGGTAATGGCCCAGGGCGCGCGCTTCGCAGTGGGCATGGCCGCGCTGTGGGGCATCTCGCGGGTGCCGATCCTGCGCATCCGCTCGGCCACGCCGATGATCTATGCGATCTCGATGATCCCGTTGCTGGCGGTGTTCGTGCTGGGCACCGGCAAATATGGCCGGCAGTGGCTGGACCTGAAGTTCTTCTACCTGCAGCCGGCCGAGCTGCTGAAGGTCAGTCTGCCGATGATGGTGGCCTGGTACCTGCACAAGATGCCGCTGCCGCCGCGCTTCAACACCGTGCTCGTGGCCCTGGTCATCATCGGCGTGCCCACCGGCCTGGTGATGTTGCAGCCGGACTTCGGTACCGGTGTGCTGATCGCCGCCAGTGGCGTGTTCGTGCTGTTGTTGGCCGGCCTGCCGTGGTGGTGGGTCGGTCTGGGTGTGGGCGGCGTGGCCGCGGTCGCGCCGGTGGCCTGGTTCTGGCTGCTGCGGCCGTACCAGAAGGACCGCATCATGATGTTCCTCGACCCGGAGATGGATGCGCTGGGTGCTGGCTGGAACATCATCCAGTCGAAGATCGCGATCGGTTCCGGCGGCTTCGATGGCAAGGGGTGGGGCGAAGGCTCGCAGTCACACCTGAACTTCATTCCCGAACAGACCACCGACTTCGCGTTCTCGGTGCTGAGCGAGGAATTCGGCTGGATCGGCGTGGCTACCGTGCTGGCACTGTATCTGGTGGTGATCGGGCGCTGCCTGTGGATCGCCAGCCAGTCGCGGGATTCCTATTCGCGCCTGCTGGCCGGCGCTACCGGCCTGGCGTTCTTCGTCTATGTGCTGGTGAACGGCGGGATGATTTCCGGCTTGCTGCCGGTGGTGGGCGTGCCGATGCCGCTGATCAGCTACGGCGGTACCTCGGCGGTGTCACTGCTGGCCGGCTTCGGATTGGTGATGGCCGTGCGTAGCCACAACCCCGTACACGGCGGCTACGGCTGAGCCCGGCTCCGCAGCCTTTGTAGAGTCGAGCCATGCTCGACTGCCTTCCGTACAGCGCGTGCCGGCCCCAAGCCGAGCATGGCTCGACGGCACAAACGCAGAAGCACCATGACAGCTTCACGCAAGCGCCCGTTGCTACCGTGGCGCACGTGGAATGGAAACGAATGCTTGGCGGCGGCCGTGAGGCGGTGCGCACGATCGACCTGCCGTTGCTGGTCGCGTTGTTGATCCTGATGGCCGCGGGCCTGGCGGTGCTGCACAGCGTGTCCGGCCCGGTGGGCGGGCAGGCGGCGCGCTTTGCCGGTGGCCTGGTGGCGATGTGGCTGCTGTCGCGTGTTTCGTTGCTGCGCCTGCGCGCGTGGACTCCGGCGTTGTACACGCTGTCGATGCTGCCGCTGATGGCGGTGTACGTCATCGGCACCGGCAAATATGGGCAGCGCTGGCTCAACCTCGGCGTGTTCTACCTGCAACCGTCGGAGCTGCTCAAGCTCAGCCTGCCGTTGATGATGGCCCGGTACCTGCACCGGCAGCCGTTGCCGCCGTCGCCACGCACGGTACTGACGGCCGCAGTGCTGATCGGCGTGCCGGCGGTGCTGATCCTGATGCAGCCGAACCTCGGCACCGCCACCCTGGTCACTGCCAGTGGCGTATTCGCATTGTTGCTCGCGGGCCTGCACTGGGGCTGGGTGGCCATCGGCGCGGCGGGGCTGGCGGTGGCCGCACCACTGGCGTGGTTCGGTCTGTTGCGTCAGTACCAGAAAGATCGCGTGCTGACCTTCCTCGATCCGGCGGCAGATCCGCTCGGCACCGGCTGGAACATCCTGCAGTCACGCATCGCAATCGGTTCCGGTGGCTGGCAGGGGCGTGGCTGGGGGCAGGGCACCCAGGCCACGCTGGATTTCCTGCCCGAGTACACGACCGACTTCGCGTTTTCGGTGCTGGCCGAGGAATTCGGCTGGATCGGTGTGGCGACGCTGTTCGCGCTGTACCTGTTCGTGGTCGGACGCTGCCTGTGGATCGCAGTGCATGCGCGCGACACGCATGCACGGTTGCTGGCCGGCAGCCTGGGGCTGGCGTTCTTCGTTTACGTACTGGTGAACGGTGGCATGATTTCCGGCCTGCTGCCGGTGGTGGGCATTCCGATGCCGTTGATCAGCTATGGCGGGACATCGGCGGTCTCGCTGTTGGCCGGCATCGGACTGGTAATGGCGGTGCGTGGGCACCGGCCCGTGCACGGGGGATAGGGTTTCCAGCCAACGGCGCAGCCCCTCGTGGATGACCGCGCAAAGCAGTTCATGGGTGGGGCCGGGTAGATGGGCCGCGCAGGGGGCGCTGCAAGTACATCCATGTAAGCTCGGTCGCCGCATCCATGCGGCTCACGCCCCTGCGCAGCCCATCTACCCGGCCACGGACAGGTTCCGTGCGCGTCTACCCACGGAGAAGAAAGAGAAGATCAAAAGCAAAGGCGGCCTGGCGGGTCGCTTCATTGCCTTGTGTAGAGCCGAAGGCAGCGGCAGGAGCCGCTGCCAACGTCGCCCACGGCGACGGCCCGAAGGGTGCCGGTCAGGACGACCGGCATAGCCATGCTCGGCTCACGAGCAAGCGCAGCGTCGCGATCCGCTTTTGATCTTCTTTTTCTTCTCCGTCGGTGGCAGACCTCCGAAATCTGTCAGAGGCCGGTCGGGTTGGGTACGCGGGGGTGTCAGCCGCATGGATGCGGCTGACAAGCCTCCAGGGACGGATTCACGGCGTCCCCCGCGTACCCAACCCGACCGGCCCACCCACGGCTTCTGCTTTCAGCGACCAACTCCACCCACGAGGGGCTGCGCCGTTGGCTGGAAACTTCCTGACTCTGCGCAACGCCCGTTGTGGAAGCGTTCTCACAACGATGCACGGCAGCACACCCGCTGACCAAAGTCCGCAAAAAATGTTAGCTGGTTCACACTTTTACAGCGCGTTGATCTTGATCAATGGACTTGTCGTAATCGGCCTGCACAATGGCGGCCCGCTCGGCACAGGCGCCGTCAATCGATGCAGCGCAGGGGGCGCCGGGCGGGAAGCAGTACTGATCCAACGGGTACAGGGAGCGCGGGGTACTGCCACTGGGGAGCGGCAGCCGCGCAGGTACCGACCGGATCCGGTCGCCGGTTGCGTCTGCGGGGATGGGGACGCAACCGGCAGCCTCTATCTGAATGGGGAAGCCTGATCACGACGTCTTCACATTTCCCGCTGAACGCGGGCAAATCGTTGTGATTCATGGTGTTAGGGGTTTTAATTCATCCATGACCTGCTAACCTGCGACGATGATTCGACGCACTCTGGCCTGCATGCTTACCCTCGGCCTGGTCGCCTGCGCGACCCAGCCGAAGTCCCCACCGTCTTCGCCCCAGGCCAGCAGTACGCCGCGCCAACCCGCCGCCAAGGCCCATGGCCCGGCCGAGGCCGCGCCCGAAGCCGCCGCTGCCACCGCGCCGCCGGTCGATCTCACCCCGGTACCGTTTGAAGTCGCGCGGGCCCGCTTCATTGCCGATACCGCCAAGCGCTATGGCTTGAAGCCGGAGCAGATCAGCAGCGTGCTCGACCAGGCGCAGGTGCGCCAGCCGATCATCGCCGCGATGTCGCGCCCGGCCGAACGGGTCAAGCCGTGGAACGAATACCGGCCGATGTTCATCAGCAAGGCACGCATCGATGGCGGCCGTGCGTTCCTGGCCCAGCATCGCGCCGAACTGGATCGCGTGCAGCAGCGCACCGGCGTGCCGGCCGAAGTGATCGTGGCGATCATCGGCGTGGAAACCAGCTACGGCAAGAATGCCGGCAGCCACCGCGTGCTTGATGCGCTGTACACGTTGGCGTTCTATTACCCGCGCAGCGGCGACCCGGCCAAGCTGGAGCGCGAAGTACGCCGCGAGCTGTTCTTCCGCGATGAACTGGCCAAGCTGTTCGAGCTGGGCCGCGAAGAAAACCTGGACATCACCACGCTCAAGGGCAGCTATGCCGGTGCGATGGGCATGGGCCAGTTCATGCCGTCCAGCTATCTCGATTACGCCGTGGACGGAAACGGTGATGGCCGCCGCGACCTGTTCACCAGCTACGACGACGTGTTCTCGTCCATCGCCAACTACTTCGTGAAGAAGGGTGGTTGGGTGCGTGGCGGGCAGGTGGCCGTTCCGGCCACGCTGGCGCCGGGCCGCGAGGAGTTCAATCCGACCGAATGGATGCCGACTTGGTCTCTGGCCGACCTGGCCCAGCGCGGCTACCAGCCGAGCGCGCCGGTGCAGCCGGGCGCCACCGCCACCCCGATCACCCTGGAAGGCAGCACCGGCAAGCAGTACTGGCTGGGCTTCCAGAACTACTACGCGATCACCCGCTACAACCTCTCGAAGATGTACGCGATGGCCGTGTTCCAGTTGTCCCAGGCCATCGCCGGACAGGAGCTGCCCCCGGCATGAACACCAGATGGCTGGTCCCAGGCTTGATCGTCCTCGCGCTGGCTGCCTGCAGCAGCGCGCCGAAGAAGCCGGCCACGGCCGGCCATGGTGGCAAGTCCAGTGGCACGCTGGTGCAGGGCCGTGGTTCGCGCCCGGCGCACTGCCCGGAAGGTTCGCCGTATGCGGCGGCCAAGGAAGACCTGAGCACCCGCGGCAACTACACCGCCGGTGGCCTGTACAAGCCGGGCGTGCGTGACAGCACGCCGGACTACATTCCGAACGTGGCCTGCATCCCCGAACCGGAAGTGACCGCGGAAGAGCGCTCGGCGATCGGCAACAAGACCCCGTACGTGGTGCTGGGCAAGTCCTACAAGGTGCTCGACGACACCCGCAACTATGTCGAACGCGGCACCGCGTCGTACTACGGGGCCAAGTTCCACGGCCGCCTGACCTCCAACCGTGAGGTCTACGACATGTACCAGTTCACTGCCGCGCACAAGACGCTGCCGCTGCCCAGCTTTGCCCGCGTGACCAACCTGGACAACGGCGAATCGGTGATCGTGCGCGTCAACGACCGCGGCCCGTTCCACGATGGCCGCGTGGTTGATCTCAGCTATGCCGCCGCCGTGCGCCTGGGCATCACCCAGCGCGGCACCGGCAACGTCGAAGTGCGCGCGCTGCAGCCGGGCGAGAGCAACCTGATGGCGCAGAAGCCGTCGCGTCGCGAGCGTCGTGCTGCCGACGCGGCGGCAACTACCGCCGTGGCCAGCGCGCGGCCGGCTGCGGCCCCGCGTGCCGCCGCCGACAGCGATATCGATCGCCTGGTCAACCGCCTGCCCACCGATGGCGCCCCGGCGCGTGGCCAGCCGGCCACCACCCAGGGCGTGGCCAGCACCGTGCCGGATGTGGCGGTCAGCAGCCTGCCGCCGAGTGCACCGCCGGTGCGCAGCGCGCCGTACGCGCCGGCTCCGGCGGCTGTTGCCAGCACCACGCCTCGCGCCGTTGCGCCGGCGCCCGTCCGCACCGCACCGGCCACCCCCAGCCTGTCGCAGCAGGTGGTAGGCGCGGTGATGGTGCAGGTGGCCAGCTTCTCCAACCGCGACAACGCCAACCGTGCGATGGGGCAGCTCAATGCCGCCGGCATTGTCGGCGCGACCATCAGCGACATCGCCGCCGGTGGCCGTACCCTGTTCCGCCTGCGCGTTCCCGCCAGCGACCATGCCAGTGCCGCGGAACTTGCCGGCCGCATCGCCGGTCTGGGCCTGGGTTCGCCGCAGATCGTGAAGGATTGATCCGCCCGGGCCGGTGCTGCCGGCCCATGCTCCCCCGGCCTACAATGGCCGTTACGTTCCACCCTCCATTCCCGGCCGTCCCCTGGAGCCTGCTGTCCAATGAATTTCCGTTCCGCCGCCACCGCCCTGGCCGCCACCCTGGTGGTGGGCCTGGCTTCCGCCCAGACCCCGCTGCCGACCCCGGCCACGCCGGCGCCTGCCGCCGCCGCTGCCGCCCCGGCTACCGTCGCCACTCCGCCGGCCCCGGCGCCGAGCGTGTCCAAGGCCTGGGTCCTGATGGATTACGCCACCGGCCAGGTACTGGCTGGCGAGAACGTCCACGAACAGCTGGCTCCGGCCAGCATCACCAAGGTGATGACGTCCTACGTGATCGCCGCCGAGGTCAAGAACGGCAAGGTCCGTGCGGATGACCAGGTAATGATGAGCGAGCGCGCCTGGCGCGAAGGTGGCGCCGGCACCGACGGCAGCTACAGCGGATTCCCGGTCAACCAGACTGCACGCCTGGAAGACATGGAAAAGGGCATGGCGATCCAGTCCGGCAATGACGCCGCGATTGCCCTGGCCGAGCACGTGGCCGGCAGCGAAGAAGCCTTTGCGTCGCTGATGAACAGCTACGCCGCCAAGATCGGCATGAAGGACTCGCACTTCGTCAACGCCCACGGCCTGACCGCGCAGGGCCACCACAGCACCGCCTACGACCTGGCGCTGCTGGGCCGCGCGATGGTGCGTGATTACCCGGAAACCTACGCGTACAACAAGATCAAGGAATTCCAGGTCGGCAACATCAAGCAGCCGAACCGCAACCTGCTGCTGTGGCGCGATGGCAGCGTCGATGGCATCAAGACCGGCCACACCTCCGAAGCCGGCTACTGCCTGATGAGCTCGGCCCAGCGTGGCGACCAGCGCCTGATTGCCGTTGTGCTGGGCGGTGCGTCGGAGAAGCAGCGTGCCGATGACAGCCTTGCGCTGTTGAACTGGGGCTTCCGCTTCTTCGAGACCCACCGCCTGTACGAGCCGGGCAAGGCCGTGGCCGAGCACAAGGTCTGGAAGGGCACCACCGACAAGGTGCAGCTGGGCGTGGCCCAGCCGATGCTGGTGAGCGTGCCGCGCGGCCGCTACAACGACCTGAAGCCGAGCATCGACGTGCCCAAGACCCTGGAAGCACCGTTCACCGCCGGCCAGCAGATCGGCACCGTGAAAGTCACCCTGGATGGCAAGGTCATCGCTGAGGCACCGCTGGTGGCCGTGGCCGCCGTCGAACAGGCTGGCTTCTTCAAGCGCCTGTGGGACAGCTTCTGGATGTGGTGGGAATCGGAATGATCCACGCCCTGGCGTGGTGAACGGAAAAGGCCGGCGAATGCCGGCCTCTTCCGTTTTGCAGAGTCGCGCCATGCTCGACTGAGGTTGAATGCAGTCGAGCATGGCGCGACTCTACAAATGGCGCTTACAGCGAGCGGCTGATGGTGAAGCTGCCGAACACGGGGGCTTCGCGCTGGCCGTAGAACTCGCGGGTGCTGTGGTAGCGCGCTACCGCGAACTTCCAGCGGCCGTACATCAGCGCCATGCCGTAGCCGCCCTGGGCTACCACGTGGCGCTTGTCCACGCTGTGGCTGCTGCGGAACGTGTTGCCGTCCAGGGTGATGTCGCGGATCATCCACGCCGCGTCGGTGGTCACGAACATGTGCCATGACCAGCCATTGGGGCGACCGCCACGCGTCGGCGCCGTGTTCTCACCGGCCGGACGCAACGGCGTGCTGCCGAAATCATCGGGCAGCTTCCAGCCGAAACGCACTTCGCCACCGGCATTGGCCTTGGTTTCCAGGTTGCCGATCGCACCACCGTAGTGGCTGATCGCATCCCAACCCCAGCCGCCGGCATTGACGCTGGCATCGGCCGGCCAGCGGCGCATGCGCTCGTGGGTCAGCATGAACAGCGGCTCGTTGTGCAGCTGGTTGTCCCAGCCCTCGAACTTCTTGTCGCCCAGGATGTTGTGCACCGCGTCCTGCACCTGCTTGCCCTGGGCCCACGGGCCGACCATGCCCAGCGTCAGCTGGGTGGTCTGCAGGCGGTCGCCGCTGCGCGCGTTGAAGCCGAAGCTGGCGATCAGTACACCGGCATAGGGGCGGTCATCCTTGATCAGATCGCGGCGGGCCGGATCGGTCGGGGTGAAGATGCCCTGGCCGATGCTGAAGATCATGTTCTGCTGTTCGAACCTGCCGGGGTGCAGGCCTTCCAGATACTGGTTCACCCAGCGTGCCATGCGCGGCAGGCACGGGTCGTCGGTGTAGTCGACCAGGTTCGGCGAGACCAGGGTCAGCTGCGCGCCGTTGGTGTACCCCTGGTCCTGGTGGCGGCCACCGAACAGGTCGTTGTCGACGCGGAAGTTGATCTGCGGTGGGTGGTCGCGCATTGCGTCCGGACCGCATTGTTCGGCGGCCTGGGCGGCAAGCGGGAGGGCGGCAGCGAGCAGGCCGGACAGCCCGAGGGCCGTGAGGCGGCGTTGGGAAGGGGGGCTCATGGGTGGGGCGGATTCTTTTGTCGTTTTATGCCGCGACACGGTACCCCCAGGCGGCGGTTGAAACGACTACACGGCGGTCACTTGTCTGTTCCGAAAACAACATTGTCCACCTGACACAATGCGATACATGAGGTGGGGCGGGATCGCGCGGTGTTGAGTGGCGGGACCGGACCACGCGTGTCGGCATCAGCATCTCAGTCAGCTGCGGTTGTGGTTGGGGCCGTCCATGCCCTATTCTCTGCGCCGACGCCTGGGGGGCGTCACCAAAGGATTCAGGTCCCAGACCCTTTCTCAACCCATGGATTGTGCTTCGCCGTCGGCGAAGTGCTGGATGACTCATATGAACAAATCGAATTCGCTCGCCCATGTGCTGGCCTGCGCGCTGCTGGGTGCCGGTCTGGTGGCCGTCAGTGCCCCGGCGTCGGCGGGTCTGCGCGACAGCTTCGCCAACAGCCGCACCTCGGCCCAGGAACAGAGCAAGAAGGGTCAGGCCGAGATTCCGGTCTGCACCAAGCCGCTGGGTTCCATCTCGGTGATCGAGCCGGAAGACGTGGTGAACTGGTGGACCGGCCAGCAGTTGCCGGCGCCTTCGAAGCTCATCAAGGTCTTCGTCAACAAATCCAAGTGCTTCACGCTGGTGGACCGTGGCGTCGGCATGGCCGCAGCCCAGGCCGAGCGCGCGCTGGCCAGCGAAGGCCAGCTGCGTGGCCGTTCCAACATCGGCAAGGGCCAGATCCGCGCCGCCGACTATGTGCTGGTGCCGGACCTGATCTCGCAGAACAGCAATGCCAGCGGCAACGCCATTGGTGGCCTGCTGGGCGGCCTGATCGGCGGCAAGGCCGGCGCCGTGGTCGGCGGCCTGAACTTCCGCAGCAAGACCGCGGATGTGACCCTGACCCTGACCGACGTACGCTCTTCCGAGCAGGTGGCCATCGTCGAGGGCAACTCCAAGAAGACCGATCTGGGCTGGGGCGCCGGTGGCGGCCTGTTCGGCGGTGGCGGCATCGGCGCAATGGGCGTCGGTGGCTATGCCAATACCGAAATCGGCCAGGTGATCACCCTGGCTTACCTGCAGGCCTACACCAACATGGTGGCCGAGCTGGGTGGTCTGCCGGCCAATGCCTCGGCGGCCAACGCCGGCCAGGCCGTGACCATGCTCAAGGCCGGCCGCCTGCTGGCCAATGCCAAGGGCACCGGCGCTCCGGTGCGCTCGCTGGAGCCGGGCATGCTGCTGTACCCCACCGGCGTCAAGGAAGGCACCATGTGGGAAGTGGAAGACGAAATGGGCAACAAGGGCTGGGTCAATTCCACCCTGATGGAAACGGCCAAGTAAGCCGCCCGCGTGCCGGTTCCGTGCCGGCACGCGCGCCTGCCGGGCCGGCCTGCAAGGGCCGGCTCCGTCAAGTGCGGAGCCCGGCTGCAACGCAGCGGCTCACCGATGCCGCTTTTGACTTTGATGAATACTCTTGGGTTTGTTGCCCTGCGGCCCGATAATGGGTCCATGGAAATCAAGTCCGACAACCCCGACCACGGCTTCCAGTTCCCCGGCCAGTTCGAGCTCAGCGCCATGGGCCCGGCCAACCGCGGCCTGGAGCACGAGCTTCCCCGCCTGCTGCTGGCTGCCGGTATTGATGTCGTCAATGAGCGCATCAGCTGGAAGCATTCGTCCAACGGCAAGTACGTGTCCGTCCGCATCGTGTTCAAGGCCGAGAGCCGCGAACAGTACGACCTGGCGCACCAGGCACTGCGTGACCACCCGGAAGTGAAGTGGACGCTGTAGCCGACAACTGCCCGGCCCAAGCCGCCCCCGAGGACCGCGCGCCGCGTCCTGCCTTGGTCCGCGACCTCGGCCGTCAGGCTTACGAGCCGGTGTGGCGGGCCATGCAGCGCTTCACCGACCAGCGCAGCGATGCCGACGCCGACGAGCTGTGGGTGGTCGAGCACGACCCGGTGTTCACCCTTGGCCAGGCCGGCAAGGACGAGCACGTGCTGGCGCCGGGCGAGATCCCGGTGCTGCACGTGGACCGCGGCGGACAGGTGACCTATCACGGCCCCGGCCAGATCGTGGTCTATCCGTTGCTGCGTCTGCCGCGGCTGGGCATCGGTGTGCGCGATTACGTGTGCCGCATCGAGCAGGCCATCATCGACACCCTGGCCGAGTGGAACATCGGCGCCGAACGCCGCGAGGGCGCCCCGGGCGTCTACGTCGGGGGCGCCAAGATTGCCGCGCTTGGCATCCGCGTGCGCCGCGGCTGCACCTTCCATGGCCTGGCGTTCAACGTGTCCATGGACCTGGAACCTTTCCACCGTATCAACCCCTGTGGCTATCAGGGGTTGCAGGTGACCTCGGTGGTAGACTTGGGCGGCCCCTCCGGGATGAATGCCGTCAAGCCGGTGCTGCTGGACCACCTGGCCCGCCAGTTCGGCCTGCTGCTGCAGCACACGCCGGAACTGCCTGATCTTTCTGCGGCCGCCTGACCGCCCCCCGGAACTGCCATGACTGAAACCACCGCCCGTTCCATTCCCCTGCAGATCGTGCAGGGCGACTCTCCGTCCGCCGCGCCGTTGCAGGCCGGGGTCAAGCAGCTGGGCGGTGACAAGATCAACCGTTCGCCGGTGCAGTTCGCCGACGCGCCGGTGCTGCGCAAGCCGTCCTGGATCCGCGTGCGCATTCCCTCGGGCAATGCCGTGCAGAACCTGAAGGCCAAGCTGCGCGAGAACCGTCTGGTGACCGTGTGCGAGGAAGCCAGCTGCCCGAACATCCACGAGTGCTTCGGCCACGGCACCGCCACCTTCATGATCCTGGGCGAGGTCTGCACCCGCCGCTGCTCGTTCTGCGACGTGGCCCACGGCCGCCCGAAGCCGCCGGATGCCAACGAACCGGCCAGCCTCGGCCAGACCGTGGCCGACATGGGCCTGAAGTACGTGGTGGTGACCAGCGTCGACCGCGATGACCTGCGCGACGGCGGTGCCCAGCACTTCGTCGACTGCATCACCGCCATTCGCGAGAAGTCGCCGGGCACCCGCATCGAAGTGCTGACCCCGGACTTCCGTGGCAAGGGCCGCATGGAGCGCGCGCTGGAGATCCTGGCGCAGAACCCGCCGGATGTGTTCAACCACAACATCGAAACCGTGCCGGACCTGTACCGCAACGTGCGTCCGGGCGCGGACTACCAGTGGTCGCTGAACCTGCTGAAGAACTTCAAGGCGCAGCATCCGGAGGTGCCGACCAAGAGCGGCATCATGCTGGGCCTGGGCGAGGAGTTCGAACAGATCAAGGCCACCATGCGCGACCTGCGCGCGCATGACGTGGACATGATCACCATCGGCCAGTACCTGCAGCCGACCGCGCACCACCACCCGGTGCTGAAGTACTGGACCCCCGAGGACTACAAGGCGCTGGAAGACTACGGCTACGAGCTGGGCTTCAGCCACGTGGCCTCCGGCCCGATGGTGCGCTCGTCGTACCACGCCGACGTACAGGCCAAGGGCGCCGGCGTTACCTGACACCCTGCCGGTGGGTGGGAGCTACTTCTCCTGTGGGTGCGGACCGTTGGTCCGCACACCTCTGCCTGCCGTAGAGCCGAGCCCATGCTCGGCTGCTTGCTGCCGGCCAGCCGAGCATGGGCTCGGCTCTACATGCATTCACAATTTGCTACACCGGCCCGGCTAGGCTGGTTTTCCACCGAGCGCGGCCGGGTGACAAACCCGGCAACTTTCGGCACTGTCGTGGTGTCTTAACACCCCGCAGTCTCCCCCTTGGCAAGGCGCCTTCGAGCACGTCAATGAAATTCAAAGCCCCCGCATTCCTGATGGCCCTGGCGCTGGTCGCGCCGCTGGCGTTGGCGGCCAAGGCCGACTCGCCCGCATTGCCCGCGGCGGCCACCGCCGATCAGGTGACCACCTCCAAGCTGGTGTACGGCCTGCTGTCCGACAGCCGTTACGCCTACCGCCCGCGCGCGCTGGACGAGGCCACCTCCAAGGACGTGTTCAAGCGCTACCTGGAGACGCTGGACGGCGGCAAGCAATACTTCACCCAGGCCGACGTGGCGCGCTTCGCGCCGTTCGAAGCCAACATCTCCTCGGCCATCCGTGGCGGCGAGCTGGAGCCGGCGTTCCAGGTGTTCGCGGTCTACAAGCAGCGCGTCGGCGAGCGCGTGGCCTATGCGCGCAAGCTGCTCAAGCAGGAGCCGGATTTCACCACCGACGAGCGCTTCGAATACGACCGCAAGAAGGTGCCGTGGGCGGCCAGCAGCGCCGAACTGGATGAGCTGTGGCGCAAATCGGTCAAGAACGACTGGCTGCGCCTGAAGCTGGCCGGCAAGAAGCCGGACGACATCCGCAAGACGCTGGACAAGCGCTACGCGACGCTGGAGAAGTCGGTCAACGAGCTGAAGGGCGAAGACGTCTTCCAGTTCTTCATGAATTCGTACACCAGCGCGGTTGATCCGCATACCGATTACTTCACTCCGCGCACCGCCGAGAACTTCAACCAGGCGATGTCGCTGTCGCTGGAAGGCATCGGTGCGCAGCTGCAGCGCCAGGACGATGTGGTGGTGATCCGCGAGATCATTGCCGGTGGTCCGGCCGCAGTGGACGGCACGCTGAAGCCGGGTGACCGCATCGTTGGCGTTGGCCAGGGCAAGTCCGGTCTGGTCGAGGACGTGATCGGCTGGCGCATCGACGATGTCGTGGCCAAGATCCGTGGCGCCAAGGACACCCAGGTCAAGCTGGAATTCATTCCGGCTGCCGAAGGTGCCGACGGCAAGCACCACACCCTGGTGCTGACCCGCCAGAAGGTGCGCCTGGCCGAACAGGCTGCCAAGGGCGAGACCATGACCATCCCGGCCGCCAACGGTGAGCCGGCGCGCAGGATCGGCGTGATCAAGCTGCCGACCTTCTACCAGGACTTCGAAGGCCGTCGCCGCAATGCGGCCGACTACGCCTCGGCCACCCGCGACGTGGCCAAGCTGCTGGCCGGTTTCAAGAACGACAAGCTGGATGGCGTGGTGCTGGACCTGCGCAACAACGGCGGTGGTTCGCTGGATGAAGCCATCGAACTGACCGGCCTGTTCATCGAGCAGGGCCCGGTGGTGCAGGTGCGTGAGTCCGGTGGCCGCGTCACCGTCAACAGCGACCGCAACCAGGGCGTGGCGTGGGATGGCCCGCTGGCAGTGCTGATCAACCGCGGTTCGGCCTCGGCGTCGGAGATCTTCGCCGGCGCCATCCAGGACTACGGCCGTGGCCTGGTGATCGGTGAGACCAGCTTCGGCAAAGGGACCGTGCAGAACATCGTCGACCTCGACCGTTGGCCGAGCGGCGAGACCCAGCGCTTCGGCCAGGTCAAGCTGACCATTGCCCAGTTCTTCCGCATCAGCGGCAGCAGCACCCAGCACAAGGGTGTGGTGCCGGACCTGGCCTTCCCGGCCAGTGTCGATGCCACCGAATTCGGTGAGAGCACCTACGACAACGCGCTGCCGTGGACCCGCATCGCCGCCGTGCCTCACACCCAGTACGGCAACTTCGCGCCGCTGCTGCCGAAGCTGGAAACCCGCCACGACACCCGCATCGCCACTGACAAGGAGTTCCAGTGGTGGAACGAAGACGTGCAGCAGTTCCGCACCGAGGCCGCGAAGAAGTACATCTCGCTCAACGAGGCCACCCGCCGCGCCGAGCGTGAGCGCCAGGACACCCAGCGCAAGGAGCGCCAGGTGCAGCGCAAGGAACTGGGCCTGGCCCTGGACCCGCTGGCCGATGACAGCAGCGATGACGGCCTGACCGGCAACGAGCGTGACATCGTCAAGGATGCCGCGCGCGAGAAGGCTGCCGAGAAGCGTCCGGACCCGCTGCTGCGCGAGTCGGCCTCGATCCTGGCCGACGCCGTGAACCTGCTGGCCAATGACCGCCCGCTGTCGGCACAGGTGCTGCCGCAGTCCACCGGCGCCGGTCGCTGGGCCGACTGAGCCGGCAGGACGCTTGTGTATTCGGGGGGCCGGCATTGCCGGCCCCTTTTCGTTTGGGCGCCTCCGTCCCGGTAGCGCCGGGCCATGCACGGCGAGCCATGTGCCAGAAACGACTTAATCCCCTCCGTCCCCTTTACGTGCATGAACCGGCAGCAACGGCGTGACCCGGTCATGCTGGCTTCGACCTGCCGCACACGGCCGCGGGACTACCCTTGGCGGCAACGTCCTCGCAGGAGTACCCATGCGGGCCTCCCGTCTTTCCAGTGCTGTTGTGGCGCTTGGCAGCGCCCTGATCCTGTCGGCCTGTGGTGGCCGCGCCGCCGACAGCACGTTGCTGCGCGAATCCTTCGATTCCGGCGACACGTTCTCGCGTACGGTCGACGGTCGCCCGGGCGACGCCTGCGAAGCGGCGCGGCGCACCCTGCTCAGCCAGGGCTACGCCATCGCCCGTTCCGACGAAGCGCAGGTGGAGGGCAACAAGAACTTCCAGCCGCGCGAAGACGACCACGAGCAGCTGGTGCTGCGCATTTCCTGCGCGCCGCGTGGCAGCCAGACGCTGGTATTCGTCAGCGCGGTACAGGACCGCTATGCGCTGAAGAAGAGCCCAACGTCAGCCAGTGTCGGCGTCGGTGCGCTGGGCTCGGTGTCGCTGCCGTTCGGCAGCAATGACGACTCGCTGGTGAAAGTGGCCAGCAGCACGGTCACCGATGCCGGGTTCTATCAGCGCTTCTTCCAGCGCCTGCAGCAGTACCTGCCGGCGACTGCAGGCACACCCGCACCACCTCCGGCCGCACCACCGGAACCTGCACCGGCCCGCACGGACCAGGGTTGAGGGTGCGCGCCAGTTTGATCGGCGTGGCCCTGCTGCTGGCGCCTGCGCTGGGCAGTGCGTCCATGGTGCCGGACTGCAGGCAAGGCCTGCTGCAGCGGCTGGGATGGCGCTTCGACGAGGCCGTGGTCACTACACCCCAGGTGCATGGCGGTCCGGTATGCACGCGCGCGTCGCTGGCTGAAGCACAGGCGGCGGGCGATCTGCGCGTGCAGTGGCCGGCCGGAATGCCCGCTGCGGCCCGCCAGGCAGTGCTGCAGGAACTGCTGGATGACCCTGCGACGGTCTGTGCCTATGCCTTCCAGCTGGGCGCAGCCACGCACCGTGCAGCCTCGGCATTGCAGGCCAACCCCACCTTCCGCTTCTCCGGCCCGCAGCTGGGCTGGATCGGCTTCGGCCTGCAGGGGGCGCGCGCGCAAGGCTGGCAGCGCACGCGCAGTTTCGGCCGCGGCTTCGTGCCCAGTGCAGGCAACAGCCATGCGCTGCAGGCGTTCTACAGCGGTGCCGTGCGTGCCGAATGTGGTGTCGGTCGCCAGGTCGCGCAGCTGGCCACCCAGCGCGAGCTGTATGGCGATGCAGCATTCGATACGGAGTTCGCTGCGGATGAGCTGTCGATCGGCACCTTCCTCGCCCTGCATGGGACCGACAGCATCCTGCTTGGCGCGCATGCCGGCGATTTCTTCGCCGATGGCAAGGCAGTGCGTACCTCGGCGATGGGGCGCCAGGCGTTCGTCGGTGTGCCTGGTTTCATCGAGCATGTGTACGACAAGGGCATGCTGGACGACCTGAGCAACCAGGCCGAGAACTTCGTGGTGGTCGATGTGGGGGCAGACGCTGCGCAGGCACTGGCGATGCACGGTGGGCTGGCCTGGTACGACCAGCGCAATGCCGAACTCTGGAAACTCGCGCAGGACATCCCGCGCATCGGCCAGCGCTACTTCGAGCGCCTGCTGTTCGAGCGCGATGCGGACCTTCGCGCACGGCTGGAACCGCGCTACCACGCCACGCTGGCACGCATGGACCAGCTGCTGGACGATCCGTTCTACCAGCAGTTCGTGATCTATGTGCACCCACGCGGTATACGTCCCATCGGCTACCACGTCGCCCGCCTGCTTGATCGCAACCCACGAACGCCGTTTTCGATCGATCTGGCGGTGCACAATCTGCATACCACGCTCTACCGGCGTTGGCGCGAGGCGCAGCTGCGCCACTGCGCGGCTACCGGCAGGCCAGGCAGCCTGACCCTAGACCCCAAATGAAGGTGAAACAATGGACATTGCAATGATCGGCCTCGGCCGCATGGGTGCCAACATGGCCCAGCGCCTGCATCGCGGCGGCCACCGCGTCGTTGGCTACGACCCGGGCGAAGGCGCCCGCCAGCGCGCCGCCGAGGCCGGCCTGGACGTGGTGGATTCGCTGGCAGCTGCCGTGGCTGCGCTGCCGGTACCGCGCGTGGTGTGGCTGATGGTGCCGGCCGGCGAGACCGTCGACCAGACGCTGGGCCAGCTGACCCCGCACCTGGCCGAGGGTGACATCGTCATCGACGGCGGCAACTCCAACTACCAGGACTCGATCCGCCGTGCCAAGGCGCTGGCCGAGGACGACCTGGGCTATGTTGACTGCGGCACCAGCGGTGGCGTGTGGGGGCTGCAGGAAGGCTACAGCCTGATGGTCGGCGGCGAAGCGGCGGTGGTGGAGCAGATCGCACCGCTGCTGCGCACGCTGGCACCGGCCGAAGACCGTGGCTGGGGTCGTGTCGGCCCGTCCGGTGCTGGCCACTTCACCAAGATGGTCCACAACGGCATCGAGTACGGAATGATGCAGGCCTATGCCGAAGGCTTCGCGCTGATGGAGCGCAAGCAGGAGATGGAGCTGGACCTGGCCCAGGTGGCCGAAGTCTGGCGCCACGGCAGCGTGGTGCGTTCCTGGCTGCTGGACCTGAGCACCGAAGCGCTCAAGCGCAATCCGTCGCTGGATGGCATCGCCCCGTACGTGGAGGATTCCGGCGAAGGTCGCTGGACCGTGGCCGAAGCGATCGCACTCGACGTGCCGGCACCGGTGATCACCTTGTCGCTGCTGGAACGCCTGCGCTCGCGCGAATCCAATTCGTTCACCGACCGCCTGCTGTCGGCGATGCGCAACGAATTCGGCGGCCACGCCATCAAGAAGTCGTAAGCACCGCGGTGGGGTCAGAGCCCTTCGGCGTTGCCGAAGGGATCCGACCCCAGGCAGATCGGGGTCGGATCCTTTTCTGAAGGAAAAGGCTCTGACCCCATGCAGCCAGTCGAGCATGGCTCGACGCCACAAAAGCCTTCTCCGATCGTTGCCACGTCATCCACGCATGGCGTGGATCTACTGGTCAGTCCAACGCGACCCGTCGGCCTTCACGCGCGCTGTCCATGCCGGCCTGCAGCAACCGCATCAGCTGCAGCGCCTGTACCGCGCTCACCGTTGGCTCGCCATCGCCATGCATCGCCGCCGCGAACTGCGCATACAACCGCCGGTAGTCGCCCGGCCGGTTGTCCACAGTGCTGCGCTGCACATTGTCCTCGGCGTCGCAGCGCACCAGCTCACCATGCCGCGGGTCGATCCCCCAGCCCGGCGCACCGGGTGCCACACCGCGGCGCAGCTGTGCCTCCTGCACGTCCAGACCGTGCTTGATCCAGCTGGCCTTGCTGCCATGCACGCTGAAGTGCGGCGTCTGCGCTGCAACCAGCGAACCGGAATGGATGATCGCGCGATGCCGTGGGTAGTGCAGCACGGCGTGGAAGTAGTCGATGCCGGTACCACCTTCGCGCTGCACGGCCAGATCGGCATCGACCGCCTCGGGCCAGCCGAACAGCACCAGCATCTGGTCCAGCAGGTGCGGGCCAAGGTCGTACCACAGGCCGCTTCCCGGGCCATCCTGTTCGCGCCAGCGCTCGCGCACCTGCGGGCGGTAACGGTCGAAGTGGGCGTGGCATTCGGCCACGTCGCCGAGCGTGCCTTCGGCCAGCAGCGCCTGCAGGGTGAGGAAATCCGCATCGAAGCGCCGGTTCTGGAACACGGTGGCGATGCGTCCGGCATCGCGTGCGGCAGCCAGCACCGTTTCGGCTTCCGCGACATCGAGCGCGAATGGCTTGTCGACCAGCACGTGCTTGCCGGCGGCCAACGCTGCGATCGCAAGCGGGGCGTGCTGTTGGTTCGGTGTGGCGATCACCACCGCATCCACTGCTGGATCGTCGAACACCTCTTGCGGCGTAGCGCGCACGTGTACGTCGCTGAACGCGCGCAGCAGGGTGTCGCGTTGCGAACTGACAATGCTGTGCAGCACCAGGCCCGGCGTGTGCTGGATCAGCGGTGCATGGAAGACGCGGCCGGCAAGGCCATAGCCGATCAGGGCCAGTTGCAGGTCGGGGCGCATGGCAGAGTTCCGGCAGTGGGAAGGGCAGGGTAAACGACGGGCCGTGGCAGGCCAAAACTGAACCGTTGCCGTTGGAAACGTTTCGATTCACGGCGGCATGACCGCAACGCCACGCCTGCTCCACGTGCGCTTGTCCAGACTGGCAGCACACACCAAAGGAGTACGACACGATGAGCAATACCACCCGTACGCTGATTGCTTCCGCCCTGACTCTGGGCCTGGCGCTGTCTTCCTCCGCCGCATTCGCCAAGGATCCGGCCGCAAAGAGCCCGCCGACCAGCACCCATCCGGCGACCCATGCTGATCGCCACGACTCCAACGAGCCGGTAACCGATACCTGGATCACCACCAAGGTGAAGGCCGATCTGCTGGCCAGCAGCAACGTTCCGGGCACTGAAATCAAGGTGGAAACCGTGAATGGCGTGGTCAGCCTCAGTGGCGCCGTGGCGAGCCAGGCCGAGAAGGACAAGGCGGTGACCACCGCCAAGGGCATCAAGGGCGTGACCCGCGTCGATGCCGCAGCATTGAAGGTCAGCGCTGCCGCCAAGCGCTGATCCCTGCGGGCGCCCCGGCATGGGGCGCCCGCTGTTGCCCGGGTCCGAGCGTGGGCTCGACGCTACAGCACCCGATTTCGAACCCGTTCAGCCAGCCGCGCTGGAAATTCCAGAGTTGTGACCGCCTGCGCTATATTGCCGGTTCCGCCGCAGTGGGGGGCCGGTAACGGCAGACGCTTTGCGGCTGTGCTGACGAGGAACTATGGCGCTGGTTTTCAGTGACGACATCTGGGACCGCTGGCGGTTGCCGGCTTTGGCGCTGGCCGCTGCCGCGATCATCGTTGTGCCGTGGTTGACCCTGCGCCACCTGCAGCAGGACAGCGAAGACGCGATGGCCTGGGTCAACCATACCCAGGCCGTCGGCGTGGCCCTGCAGCAGCTGCAGGCCGATGTGCGCGATGTCGAATCGGCTGCGCTGACCCTGTCCAAGGGGGTGGACGCGCCGGGCCTGCGCGAGCGCATGGCCAAGGCCAATGAGCTCCCCGGTCGTCTGGCCGAACTGGGACGGATGACCCGCGACAATCCTGAGCAGTTGATCCGCATCGGCCGCATCGAGTCGATGCTGGAAGGCCGTATGGCGCTTGCCCGCGAACTGGCAAAGTCCGAGCCCAACAGTGATCAGCGCGAGCTGGTGCAGGACCTGAGCACGCGTTATCCGATCCGTGGCCTGGTGGAGGAGCTGCAGGCCAGCGAACAGAAACTGCTGACACAGCGCGCCGAGCAGGCCGCTCGCCAGCGCAGGCAGACCGAGCTGGTGTCGTGGAGTTCGCTGGTGGTGCAGTTGGCCCTGCTTGGCCTCGTGCTGTGGCTGCTGCAACGACAGATCGGCCGCCGCCTGCATGCCGAACGGCAGTCGCTGCGTTCGGCCGCACGTGCAGCCTCGGTGCTGCAGACCGTGCGCGAACCCATTGTGCTGCTTGACCGCGACCTGCGCGTGCAGCTGCACAATCCGGCTTTCGCCGAGCTGTATGGACTGCAGGATGAGCGCGCCGATGGCCTGTTGCTGGACACCGTCGGCGACGGCGCCTGGAAAGACCCGGTGATGCGCCAGCGATTGTCCGATGTGCTGCTGCGTGGCCGCGAACTCTGGGACTTCGAGCATGAGCAGCGTGCCGCCGATGGCATGGTGCGCTACATGCTGCTCAACGCGCGGCGCATGCCGCTGCCGGACACCGACGACGAAGTGGTGCTGCTCACCGTCAGCGACGTCACCGTGCAGCGTGCCGTGCAGCTGCGGGTGGAGGAGCTGAACCGCCAGCTGGAAGGCAAGGTTGCGCAGGTGTCCGAGGTCAACAGGGAGCTGGAAGCCTTCAGCTATTCGGTCTCGCACGATCTGCGCGCGCCGCTGCGCCACGTTGCTGGATTCTCCGACAAACTGTCACGCCATCTGGGCGACGCCGCCGATGACAAGAGCCGCCATTACCTGGAGGTGATCTCCAGTTCGGCGCGGCGCATGGCGACACTGATTGATGACCTGCTGGTCTATTCGCGGCTGGGCCGCGCGGCAATGCGCCAGCAGACGGTGGACATGCAGTCGCTGGTGGCCGATACACGCGCCATGCTCGATTCCAACCTGCAGGCCGAGGCCGAAAGCAGCGGCCATGCGCACCATGTGGAGTGGAGCATCGCGCCGCTGCCGATCGTGGTGGGCGATGAGAACATGATCCGCCAGGTCTGGCTGAACCTGCTGGGCAACGCGGTGAAGTACTCGGGCAACCGCGAACCGGCAAAGATCCGCGTGGACTACCAGCCGCAGCCTGACGGCGGTCATCAGTTCACGGTCAGCGACAATGGTGCAGGCTTTGACATGGCCTACGCCGGCAAGCTGTTTGGTGTCTTCCAGCGCCTGCACAAGGCCAGTGACTACCCCGGCACCGGCATCGGCCTGGCCAGCGTGCGCCGCGTGCTGACCCGCCATGGCGGCCGTATCTGGGCCGAGGCCGAACCGGACGTCGGCGCCACCTTCCACTTCTACCTGCCTCCCGCGATCGACGCGGACAAACAAGGTCCCTCTGCATGACGACTCTGCGCACCATTCTTCTTGCCGAAGACAGCCCGGCTGATGCCGAAATGGCGATCGACGCCCTGGAAGAGGCGCGTCTGGCCAACCCCATCGTGCACGTCGAGGATGGCGTGGAAGTGATGGACTACCTGTTGCGCCGCGGTGCCTTCGCCAACCGCGAAGAAGGCCTGCCGGCGGTGCTGCTGCTGGACATCAAGATGCCGCGCATGGATGGCCTGGAAGTGCTGCGGCAGATCCGCGAGCATGAAGAGCTCAAGCGCCTGCCGGTGGTGATCCTGTCGTCTTCGCGCGAGGAAAGCGACCTGGCCCGCAGCTGGGACATGGGCGTGAACGCCTATGTGGTCAAGCCCGTGGATGTGGACCAGTTCTTCGGCGCGGTGCAGACCCTGGGCAAGTTCTGGGCGTTGATCAACCAGGCACCGGAACTCGAGTGAGCCCATGCCCTTGACCGGTCCCGCCCTGGGGGCGCTGCGCATCCTGCTGGTGGAGGACTCACCGGAAGATGCCGAGCTGATGTCCGAACAGATGCTCGATGCGGGGCTGGACGCCCGCTTCGAGCGGGTCGAGAGCGAGGCTGAACTACGCCAAGCACTGGCCGCGTTCCAGCCGGACATCGTGCTGTCCGACCTGAGCATGCCGGGGTTCTCCGGTGACGACGCGCTGCGCATCGTACGCGAGACCTCACCGGAAGTGCCCTTCATCTTCGTCTCCGGCACCATGGGTGAGGAGAACGCGGTGGCGGCCCTGCAGAAGGGCGCCAACGATTACATCATCAAGCACCTGCCGGCGCGCCTGCCGTCGGCGGTGGCGCGTGCGATCCGCGATGCACGCAGTGCGATCGAGCGGGCGCGCGTGGAAACCGAACTGATGCGCGCGCAGCGGCTCGAAAGCCTGTCGCTGCTTGCCGCTGGGCTCAGCCATGATCTGCGCAACATCCTGCAGCCGCTGCTGATCATGCCGGACCTGCTGAAGGCGCGTACCGAGGATCCGCAGCTGCACCACCTGGCCGACGTCATCGCCGAGTGCGGCCGACGTGGGCACGAGATGGCCGAATCGATGCTGTCGTTCGTGCGTGGTTCGCGCAAGCCGAGCGAGCGCATCGAGATCGATGGCCTGTTCGATGCGGTGGCGCTGCTGTTGCGCAGCAACGTGCCCGATGCGGTGCGGTTGGAACTGCAGGTGCAGGACGAGGGCCTGGTGGTCGACGCCAACTACACCGAACTGCAGCAGGTGATGTTGAATCTGGCGCTCAATGCGATCCAGGCGATGCCGAACGGGGGCCGCTTGAGCCTCACTGCCAGCCATGCCGGCCAGCGCGATGGCGTGGACTGGATGCACATCCGGGTGGCCGACGAAGGGATCGGCATGGATGCGGACACACTGTCGCATCTGTTCAATCCGTTCTTCACCACCAAGGCCGATGGCACCGGCCTGGGCCTGATCTCCTGCAAGCGCATTGTTGAAGGCGCCGGCGGCAGCATCCACGTCAGCAGCCAGCCGGG
Organism: Stenotrophomonas africana; assembly: GCF_013004645.1. Taxonomy (GTDB): domain Bacteria; phylum Pseudomonadota; class Gammaproteobacteria; order Xanthomonadales; family Xanthomonadaceae; genus Stenotrophomonas; species Stenotrophomonas africana. The sequence goes on from NZ_JABEME010000005.1 coordinate 268,963, forward strand.
GCAGGGCACCTGCTTCGAACTGCGGCTCCCGATGCACGACGCCATTGATGGCAGCGAGCCGATCGAGCAGCTGGTAGCGCTGGGCAGCGGCCAGTCGATCCTGGTGGTCGATGGTGAGGCCACCCGCCTTTCGCTGCTGGGCAATGCGCTGTCCAGCCAGGGTTACCAGCTGCAGCTGGCGTCCGACGGCCCGGCCGCGCTGCGCTGGATGCAGCAGGAGGCGTTGCCGGCCCTGGTCATTGCCGACGCCGGCTCCAAGCTGCTGCCGGCCAGCCAGTTGCTGGGCGAGATGGCAGCACTGGGCTATCGCGGCCCGGCGCTGGTGCTGGAAGACGCAGCGGTGGAGGTGGCGGCCGATGCATTCCCCGCTGGCGTGCAGGTGCACGTGCTGCGCAAGCCGCTGCAGATGCAGCAGGTGTTCCGCGCGGTGGCCGAAGCGCTGGGCTGATGCCGCTGGGGTTCTGTAGAGCCGAGCCCATGCTCGGCTGCTGTTCGCATTGACCTCGACAGCCGAGCATGGGCTCGGTTCTACAGCACGGTTTCCCAGGGGAATCGCGGCAGGGCGTCCACCGCCTGTTCCAGCCGCCGCGACCAGTTCTGGTGGATGTCGGCATACAACGCCGAATCCGCGCCCAGGCGCAGCTGCTGGCCGATGCGCAGCTCGCCGTCGCGCAGCAGAGCGAGGTCGATCGGCAGGCCCACCGACAGATTGGAACGGATGGTGGAGTCCAGCGAGACGATTGCCGTGCGCGCGGCATCCTCCAGGCGCGTGGCCGGGCTGAGGATGCGGTCGAGGATCGGCTTGCCGTACTTGGACTCACCGATCTGCAGGTAGGGCGTTTCCGGCGAAGCGGCGATGGCGTTGCCGAGCGGGTAGATCATGTACAGCCCAGGCCGCTCGCCGGCGATCTGGCCGCCGAAGATCAGCGTGGCCTGGGTGTTGACCCCGTCATGGCCGTGTTCGCTGTGGCCGCTGTGCACTTGGCTGTCCACCAGCAGCTGGCCGACGTACTCGGCAGCTTCGAACAGATGGGTCATGTCGCGCAGGTTGGGCGTGCGCCGTTCACCAGCGTCGCGCCCCAGGCGCGACACCAGCAGCTGGGTGGTGGCCAGGTTGCCAGCCGCCATCAGCACGTAGGCTGCCTGGCCGGGGTACTCGAACACGTGCAGCTTGCGATGCACGCGCACATCGTCCAGCGAGGCATTGGTCCGGGTGTCGGCAGCGAAGACCAGGCCCTCGTCCACCTCGATTCCAACGCAATAGGTCATGTCGGTGCCCTATCATGTGCGTCCCGGATTGTAGGCAGGCCGCCGTGACGACGGCATGTCCACGCCCCCCAAGTGCCGTCACCTGAACCGCATGACCACCGTGCTCCTGAGCCTGGGCAGCAACGTCCAGCCCCGCCGCTACCTCCACGCCGCGGTGACGGCCCTGCGCGAGCGCTTCGGCGCACTGCAGGTGTCGCCCGCCTACCGTACTGCCGCGGTCGGCTTCGATGGCCCGGCCTTCCTCAACAATGCGGTGGCGATCGAGACCGACCTGCCCCTGCAGGAACTGGACGACTGGCTGCATGCGCTGGAAGACGCGCATGGCCGCGACCGCAGCGGGCCGCGCTTCTCCGACCGGACCCTGGACATCGACGTGGTGTTCTATGGCGACCTGGTGGTGGAAGGGCCCGGCCACCTGCGCATTCCGCGCCCGGAGCTGAAGCATGCCTTCGTGCTGAAGCCGCTGGCCGACATCGCGCCGGACTTCATCGATCCGGTCAGTGGCCAGGACCTGGCTACGCTGTGGCGTGCGCACGCGCAGTTTGGCGAAGCGTTCGAGGTGGTGGACCTGGAATGAGGGAGGTGGCCGGCCAGCGGCCGGCACTACCTCAACTTACTGTGCGCCCACCATCCACGCGCAGGGTGTGGCCGGTGACGAAGCTGGCTTCGGCCACCAGCCAGTAGACTGCCTCGGCGATCTCCTCGACCGTGCCGATCCGTGCCAGCGGCGTGCGTGCCAGCAGCGCTTCGCGGGCGAAATCATCCTTGCCCTGTTCCGGCCACAGGATCGCACCCGGCGCGACTGCATTGACCCGCACCTTCGGCGCCAGCTCCAGCGCCAGCGAGCGGGTGGCCATCTCCAGCGCGGCCTTGGCCATGGTGTAGGCGATGTGGTCGCGCATCGGGTCGGTGCCGTGCAGATCGGTCAGGTTGACGATGCAGCCCTGCTGGCGGCGCAGGTAGGGCGCCGCCGCCTGTGACAGCAGCAGCGGCGCGCGCGCGTTGACCGCATACAACTCGTCCATTGCTTCGGCGGTGACCTGGCCGAGCGGGGTGGGGAAGAAGTTGGAGGCGTTGTTGACCAGCGCATCCAGCCGCCCGAAGTGGGTGACGGCCTGTTCCACCAGGTCGGGCAAGGCGTCGGCGTCACGCAGGTCGGCCTGCAGGGCCAGCACGCTGCCGGGGCGCACGTTGTCGAAATCGAACGCGGCCTGCTGCAGCTCGGCGCTGGAGGTGTTGGCATGCAGCACCACCGACCAGCCACAGGCGTGGAACTGGCGGGCGATGGCCGCACCGATCCGGCGCGCGCTGCCGGTGATCAGGACCACGGGGTGGGTATCGCTCATCGAGGGTCCTCCAAGGCTCGGCTATCCTGTGCACCATTGTCACCGCATTCGAAGACGCCATGCAGCCCACCTTCCCCCTGCCCGAAGCCGATGCCCTGGCCCACAGCGACCAGCTGGCGGCCGCCCTGCGCGCCGAAATCATTGCCCAGGGCGGGGCGATGTCGTTCTCGCGCTTCATGGAACTGTGCCTGTACACCCCCGGCTGGGGCTATTACAGCGCCGGCGCCAGCAAGTTCGGTGGCAGCGGTGACTTCACCACCGCGCCCGAGCTCGGCAGCCTGTTTGCCGGCAGCGTAGCCAATGCGCTGGCACCGGTGTTCGCCCAGCTGGGTGCGCAGGCGCGCATGCTGGAACTGGGCGGCGGTACCGGCGCCTTTGCCGAGGCGGTGCTGCTGCGCCTGGCCGAGCTGGATGCGCTGCCGTCGCGCTACGCCATCCTCGAACCCAGTGCCGATCTGCGCGAGCGCCAGCAGCAGCGCCTGCAGCAGAACCTGCCGGCCGAGCTGGCCGCGCGCGTGGACTGGGTCGACCGCCCGTTCGAGGAGGACTGGGAAGGCGTGGTGTTCGCCAACGAGGTGATCGACGCGCTGCCGACCCCGCGCTTCCTGATCCGGGATGGCGAGGTCTACGAGGAAACCGTCGAGCTTGATGGCGAAGGCAATTTCATCCGTGGCGCGCAGCCGGCCGACATCCTGCTCAACGGGGCGGTGCGCCATATCGAACGCTACCTGGAAAAGCCTTTCGCCGAGGGCTACCGGTCCGAGGTGCTGCCGCAGCTGCCGTACTGGCTGCAGGCGGTGGCGGGCGGCCTGCAGCGCGGCGCGATGCTGTTCGTCGACTACGGTTACAGCCGCAGCGAGTTCTACCAGCACGACCGTGACGATGGCACCGTGCGTGCGTTCTACCGCCATCACGTGCACAACGACGTGCACCGCTGGCCGGGCCTGCAGGACATCACCGCGTCGGTGGATTTCACCGCGATGGCCGAGGCCGGCATGCACGGCGGTTTCGAGCTGGCCGGCTACTGCAGCCAGGCCAGCTTCCTGCTCGGTAACGGCCTGGACCAGGTGCTGCTGCTGGCCGAGGAGCGTACCGACGAGGTCGGCCGCATCCAGCTGCGCGACCAGGTGAAGAAGCTGACCCTGCCGACGGAGATGGGCGAGCGCTTCCAGGCCATCGGCCTGCAGCGTGGTGTCGACTTCGAACCCGCCTTCGAGCTGGGTGACCTGAGCTGGCGCCTGTGAGCGAGGTGTTGCCGGTGATCAAGCCGCTGCGGCGGCCGCGGTTGTGGGCCACGTTGTGGGCGACGGCGGTACTGCTGGTGATCGTGGTCTGCCTGATTCCACCGCCGCCGATTCCGTTGCCGGAAAATAGCGACAAGGGCGAGCACTTCCTCGCCTACTTCATCCTGGCTGGCAGCGCGGTGCAGCTGTTCCGTCGCGGGCGTCCGCTGCTGTGGGTGGGCGTGGGACTGGTGTTGATGGGCATCGGCATCGAGTTCGCCCAGGGCGCGTTGACCAGCAACCGTACTGCCGACCCGATGGATGCCATCGCCAACACGATCGGTGTGCTGGCCGGCATGGCCACCGCACTGACCCCGCTGCGCGATCTGCTGCTGCGCTGGCGCGGGTAAAGTTCCTGTAGAGCCGAGCCCATGCTCGGCTGCCTTTGGGAGGAAGCCGAGCATGGGCTCGGCTCTACAGTAGATCCACGCCATGCGTGGATCGATTGTGCCAGGACAGGCCTGGGGTCACTTCCCCAGCGTGACCTCATCCAGCACCCACATCGCCGGGCGCGTATCGCCGGTGAAGTTGATGCACAGGTCAGCGGTGCCCTGTGTACCCTTCGGCAGCGCTGCACGCAGCGTCACGAAGCCATCGGCATCGGGCTTGGCCGGCAGCGCTGCTTCGGCGAGCACCTTGCCGCTGCAGTCGCCGCGACGCACCTGCATCTCGCCGTGCGCGCGCCTGGCCTTCTCGAAGCGACGCTTGGGTTCGTCGTGGGCCAGCTGGAAGTAGTACGGAATGCGACCGGCACGCACTTCCACGCTGCCAACACCGTCCAGCTGCGCCTGCGGCCAACGCCAGCATGGCTGGAAGATGTCCACGTTGAACACCGCACGTGTTCCCTCGCGCGGGCCATCGTCTTCCAGGCGCAGCACCAGCCCCTTCTTGCCCACGCAGCTGAGCAGTTCATCGCTGCGGCGGCTGAGCAGCGATTGTGCGCTGAACGCCGCCACCGTCGGCTTCGCCGCCAGCATCTGGCCCTGGTAGAACGCGCCCGCCTGTACCATAGCAGGCAGCGTCGCGGTCAGCGGCTGCTGGTACAACGGCGACTGCGCGCTCACCGGCTGGCCGTCGGTGCTGTAGCGCACCTCATAACCCAGCGGATTGGCCAGCGACACGGTCACGGTGTTCTTCGCGCGATCATCGGTGTAGTCCACGCCTACTTCGAACGGGGTCTGCGCGTAGGCCAGACCCCAGGCGCGGTAGCGTTGCAGCTGCGCGGGCAGGCGCGCGAGGAAATCGCGGAAGTCGCGATGTTCCGGCGTGCTCCAGCCGGTCTCGGCCACGGCGGCCAGGCGTGGGAACAGGTTGTGCTGCAGGCGTGCGTAGCTGCGCGTGTGCTCGGTGAACATGTTGGCCTGCAGGCCGAGGATGTGCCCGCGCTTGTCGGCGGCCAGCTCGGCCGGCACCGGCTCGAAGTTGTACAGCTTGCCGAGGTTGACCTGGGTCGGGCGGCCCGGCGGCTCGTTCGGCGAGGCCGTCTGCAGGTAATCCAGATAGAGGTAACCGACCGGCGACATGATCACGTCATGGCCGGCGCTGGCGGCGGCCAGGCCGCCTTCGGTGCCCTGCCACGACATCACCGTGGCCTGCGGCGGCAGGCCGCCTTCAAGGATTTCATCCCAGCCGATCAGGCGCCGGTCGTGCTCCTCCAGGAAGGTCTCCAGTCGCTTGATGATGTGGCTCTGCATGGCCATCTCATCCTTGATGCCCAGCGCACGCATGCGCTGCTGCACCTGCCTGGAGGCTTTCCACTGGTCTTTCACTGCCTCGTCGCCACCGACGTGCACGTACTTCGCCGGGAACAGCGCGATCACTTCTTCCAGCACGTTCTCGAGGAAGGTGACAGTGCTGTCTTCCACGTTGAACAGGTTCGGGAACACGCCCCATTCGCTGATCGGCTTCAGCGGGGTGTTGATCGAGCCCAGTTCCGGGTAAGCGGCGATCGCAGCGGTGGCATGGCCGGGTACGTCGATTTCCGGAATGACCTGGATATGCAGCTTGGCCGCATAGGCGATGACTTCGCGGATCTGATCCTGCGTATAGAAGCCACAGTACGGATGTTCCTTGCCGCTGACCGGATCGGTGCCACCGTCACCGGCTGGCAGGCGGCAGCTGCCGACCTCGGTCAGCTTCGGGTAGCGCTTGATCTCCATGCGCCAGCCCTGGTCGTCGGTCAGATGCCAATGGAAGGTATTGAGCTTGTGTGCGGCCATCGCGTCGAGCACGCGCTTGATCTCGTCCAGGCTCTGGAAGTGACGTGCGGAATCGAGCATGAAACCGCGCCAGCTGAAGCGCGGCGCATCCTGGATCTGCACCGCCGGCAGCACGCCGTTGCTGCCGGCGGTGGCCAGCTGGGCGAGGGTGGTTGCGCCATAGAACAGGCCGGTCTCGTTGCCGGCCTGCACCAGCACGCCCTGCGCGGTGCTTTCCAGCGTGTAGCCCTCACCACTGTCGCGGAAGGTCGGCACGATCTGGAAACGGATGCCGCCACTGTGGGCGGCGATCTTGCCCTTGGCCAGTGCAAGGTGCGGTCCGCCGCTGCGGGCCAACAGATCGGCGAACTGGGTGGCGACCCGCTGTGCGGCCTCGCCTTCGGCGTGCAGCACGGTATCGGCGCGCACGGTGATGCCGCTGCCCTGGCCGGGCTGCACGGTAGCCGGGGCGGGAATCAGCATCAGGCTGCCGGCGCGCAGTTGCGGACCGGGTGCTTCAGCGGCCGGCGTGGGATCGGCAGCGAGTGCCGGCAGGGCCGGCAACAGGGCGAGCAGGCTGCCCAGCAGCACTGCGCTGCGCATCCGGGCGCGGGAAGGCTTGACCATCGGGACGACTCCTTGGAACGGTGCGATGAACGCTATACATGAAAAACGCCGGGCCCGGAATGACCCAGGCCCGGCGTGCGTGCACGACTCGGCGATGTTGCCGTCGCTGGATCAGTACTTGAAGCGGAAGTTGAGGTAGTACTGGCGACCGTTGCTGTAGAACGAGGTCGGGATGGCCGCGGTCTGGTAGTACTTGTAGGTCGGGTTGTTGAGGTTCAGGCCATCCAGGCTGATGCTCAGCCAGTCGGTGGCCTTGTAGCTCAGCGATGCCGACAGCGTGCCGAAGTCATCCTGGTAGTACGGGTTGGTGCCCGACAGGCTGATCAGGAACGAGGAGCGGCGGGTATAGCTGACGCGGGCACCAAAGCGCTCGTTCTCGAAGTAGGCACCCACGTTGTAGGTGTTCTTCGAGGTGCCCAGCAGGTTGTGCGAGCCATCCGACCAGGTGTGCGAGGTGGTGCCGTTGGCATACGTGTAGTTGGCATTGATGCCGAAGTACTCGCCGATCGGCTGCTCGTAGGCCACTTCCACGCCGGTGACCTTGCCGTCGGCATTGATCGGGGTGGAGATCTGGTAGGTCTCAAGCTGGTTGGTCAGTTCGCTGTACAGCTGGCGCGAGACCACGTCGAAGGCGATGTAGTCCTTCAGGTTCATGTGGTACGCGCCCACCGACAGCAGGCCGCGCGGCATGAAGTACCACTCCAGATTGGCATCCAGATTGGTCGACAGGGTCGGCTTGAGGTTCGGATTGCCGCCGCCGCCGGTGCGGTTCAGATCCGAGCCGTACGAGGAAGCGCCCAGTGCCGAGTAGTCCGGCAGGGTCTGGGTCTGCGAGGCGGCGACGCGCAGCACCAGCGAGTCGTCCAGGTCGAACTTGATGTTGGCGCTGGGCAGCACACGGTTGCGCTTGTTCTGGAAGGCCAGGCGCTCCCACATGCCGAACAGGCTGCTGACATCGGCATCGGCGGCCTTGCTGACCGCGTTGTAGGTGTCGATGTCCTGCTTGATGTTGACGTAGCGCAGGCCGACGTTACCGCTCCACCAGTCGCCGCGGAAGTTGGCCTGCACGTAGCCGGCAAAGTTCTTTTCCTTCACCTTCCACTCGGCGCCATAGTTGTGGCGACCGGTCGGGCCATCATTGCCGGCCAGCCAGGTGGAGTTGTTCGTCACCGCGTCCTTCAGCGCGCCCGGGGTGAAGTACCAGAGGTTGCGCGGGAAGGTGCCGCCGATGTCACCGGCAAAGCCGCTGGGGTAGTTGGCCGTCGCGCCGTTCTTCAGCGCGCTCCAGATGTCACCCGGGGTTGCACCTTCCGGCGACAGCGCTTCGCGCTTGTGGTCGGCGAAACGCAGGCCGAAGTCGATCGAGCTCAGCACGCCGCCATCATTGAAGTACTGGTTGAAGTCGAGCGTGGCCCACTTCTCCTTGTCCTCGGCGGTGACCTGCTGGTTGCCCCAGGTGCCGAAGCTGGTCACGCCATTGGGCGAGATGTCGCCGCCGACATTCCAGTCGATCGGCGAGCCATTGCCGTGGGTGGCCCAGCTGGCGCCGCCGCCCCTGGCCAGGGTGACCTCGGCGATGTACTGGCGCGGCGTCTCGCCGGTGCCCTTGGTGCTGCCGGCCTGGAACTTGGCGGTCAGGCTGTCGTTGATCTGCCAGTCGGCATCGAAGGTGACATAGCTCGACTTGGCCTTCGACTCGCGGTAGATCATGTCGTACACCGCATAGTCGGTGCCCGGCACGCCCTTGTAGTTGGCGTTGGTCAGCACGCCGTCCTTGACCACATAGCCCGGATCCGGCGCCTGCGACTTGGCGAAGCTGTTGCCGAACATCATGAAGTTGCGGTTGTAGTTGTTCGCCTTCAGTTCGGAGCTGAAACCGTTCAGACCGAGGGTGAGGTTGTCGCTCGGCTTGAACTGCAGCGAGACCAGGCCGCCCTTGCGCTCGCGGGTCTGTTCGAACAGGGTCGAACCCAGCAGGCCCGGAACGTTGACGCCGACCAGGTCCGGATTGGTCTTGGCGACCGGATCGCCTGCGCCGATCTTGAAGAAGCCGCCCGGGATTTCCTGCGCTTCACGGCGCAGCTCGCGCTTCTGGCTGAAGCCCTGCACCATCACGCCGAAGGTACCCTCGTCGTTCTTGTAGTTGAACAGTGCCGAATACTGCGGGTCGTTCGACTTGGCCTGGTCCGAACGCACCATGCCGATCGAGCCTTCAGCGGTGAACTGCTTGGAGAACTCCAGCGGCTTGCGGGTGATGATGTTGACGGTACCGGTGGTGCCGCCGTCCTGCAGCTTGGCCTGCGAGGACTTGTTCACTTCCACCGAGCTGACCAGTTCCGACGGCAGCAGCGAGTAGCTGACGCTGCGGCCGACATTGTTGCCCTGGCTGAGCACGAACCAGTCGGCCGAGCCGACGGTGTGGCCGTTGATCAGGGTCTGGGTCAGGCTCGGGCTGGTGCCGCGCAGGCTGACACGGTCGGCTTCATCGAAGCCACCTTCGTCGGCGCTGGACGAGCTGATGTTGACGCCCGGCAGGCGCTGCAGCGTGTCGGCGACGTTGTGCGCCGGCAGCTTGCCCACGTCTTCGGCGGTGACCACTTCCACGCGCGCATTGGCTTCGCGCTTGGTGTCCAGCGACTTTTCCATCGAACCACGGATGCCCGTGACAGTCACGGTGTCCAGATCGGTGGCGGTCTGGGCGGCCTGCTGCGCGTGTGCACTGAAGGCGATGCAGCTGACGATGGCGGCCGAAAGCAGGGTCTTGCGGGTATTCATGATGTCTCTCCTCATCACTCGATTGGATGCCGGCGGCGGTGTTCGATTACGGTTGCGATGACATGCGCGGGGTGGCGGCGAAGTCCCGTGCGTTGGCGTGCCACGTACTGCGTGCTGCGATTGCGTTGGCGTGCCACGTACTGCGTGCTGCGATTGCGTTGAAGCCTGTTGCGGTGTCAGGCGGCGGACTGCTGCTGCAGGTACCAGCTGGCAGCGCCGACCACGCCCAGCTGGCCGTGTTCGACGACCTTCACCGGGATGCGTGCCAGCGCTTCGCCCATCGGCCCCTTCTGCAGGTAGCGTTCGACGAAGGTGCTGGCATGCAGGTATTCGCGGATCTGCGGCAGGATGCCGCCGGCCAGGTAGACGCCACCGTGGGCGCCGTAGAACAGGGCCATGTCGCCGATGGTGCTGCCGAGCAGGCCGCAGAACACATCCAGCGCCTGGCGGGCGCTCGCATCGGTATCGGCCATGGCGGCGGCAGTGACCGCATCGGGACTGGCCAACGTCGGTGCCTGCCCCTGCAGCGCGCACACCGCGCGGTAGAGGTTCATCAGGCCCGGGCCGGAGATCGCATGTTCGATCGACACATGGGCGCGGTCGCGCTGCATGTGGCGGACGATGGCCATTTCAAGTTCCGTACTGGCGGCCAGGGTCGGCTGGCCGGCTTCGGTGGGAAGCACCACCGGGCCGTGCGCAGTGGGAATCCACAGTGCCGCACCGAGGCCGGTGCCGGGGCCGACCACCAGGGTCGGGCCACGTGCGGCGGTGTCCGGCCCGCACAGGTGCAGCACGCCACTGGCGTCCACCTGCGCGGCGGCATAGGCCACCGCTTCGAAGTCGTTGACGATGTAGACCCGCTGCAGGCCGACGTCGGCTTCCACCTGGCGCGCCGACAGCGGCCACGGCAGGTTGGCGGTGATCACCGTGCCGTCCTCGCGGGCGTAGCCGGCGCTGGCGACCACGCAATGCGTGGGCCGCGGGCCTTCACCCAGGAAGTCGGACAGGATCGCGCTGAGGCCGCCGTGGTCGGCGTTGCGGTACTTGCGGTACTCCAGCACCTGCACCGGGTGGGCGGCATCACCGCTGGCCTGGACCCGGGCCACACGCACATGGGTGCCACCGACGTCGGCGGCCAGGAACGAGGGCGCGATTCGGGACAGGACATGGGCCGGGGCGGGGTGGCTGGCGGTCACGCGGGCTCCTGCTGCAGGTGGGGCCGGACCCAGGAAAGGGGGCGGCGATTGGGCGGAGTCTGTAACCCCGCTGACAACGATGTCAACGAGTTCGTGACACTTTCGTTGCTGCGCCGCAACGAACGGGGCATGCAGTAAACGTTTACACGGCGTGAGCATGCGTTTCACGCGGGAACCTTTGCTGCACGGGGCTCAAGGGTTCAAGCGCATTCAGCAAAACGCGCTGTGATCAGGTTGCGCAGTGCAGCACGAGGTTCACAGGGCTGCGCGCGGAAGTTGACAAACCGCAGCTGTCCATCGAAAGAATGTGACAACGTTGTTCCCAGCCACTCTCCGACGCCGCGTTCTGCGGCCGTCGCCGCAGGAGCCCTCCTGATGTCCGCCGTCCCCGCTGCAAGCGCGCGCCCGAACGTGGCCACCTCCATCGCCATCGTTGGCGTGTTGTTCTTCCTGATCGGCTTCTTCACCTGGCTCAACGGCCCACTGATCACCTTCGTCAAGTTGGCCTTCGAACTCAGCGAGGTCGGCGCCTTCCTGGTGCTGATGGTTTTCTACCTGTCCTACTTCTTCCTGGCCCTGCCGGCGTCGTGGATCCTGCGCCGCACCGGCATGAAGAAGGGCCTCAGCCTGAGCCTGCTGGTGATGGCCGGTGGCGCTGCATTGTTCGGTGAATTCGCCACCCAGCGCTGGTACCCGGGTGCGCTCGGCGGCCTGTTCGTGATCGGCAGCGGCCTGGCCCTGCTGCAGACCGCGATCAACCCTTACATCTCCATCCTCGGCCCGATCGAGACGGCGGCACGCCGCATCGCGCTGATGGGCATCTGCAACAAGATCGCCGGCATCCTGGCGCCGATCGTGATCGGTACCGTGGTGCTGCATGGCATCGGTGATCTGTCGGCCACGGTGGCCGTTGCCGATGAGGCGACCAAGGCGCAGCTGCTCAACGAGTTCGCCGCCAAGATCCACGCGCCGTACCTGGCCATGGCCGGCCTGCTGGTGCTGCTGGCGGTGGGCGTGCTGTTCTCGCCGCTGCCGGAAATCAAGTCGTCCGAAGCCAATGCCACGCCGGTCGCGGCCGGTGCCGCCGAACGCCGCAGCATCTTCCAGTTCCCGCACTTGTGGCTGGGCGTGCTGTGCCTGTTCGTCTACGTGGGCGTGGAGGTGATGGCCGGTGATGCGATCGGTACCTACGGCCACGGCTTCGACCTGCCGCTGGACCAGACCAAGATGTTCACGGCATTCACGCTGTTCGCCATGCTCATCGGCTACGTGGTCGGCCTGCTGGTGATTCCCAACGTGGTGTCGCAGTCGCGCTACCTCACCTTCTCCGCCGTGCTGGGCGTGGTGTTCTGCCTCGGCGCCTGGGCCACCCACGGCTACGTATCGGTGGCCTTCGTGGCCCTGCTGGGCTTCGCCAACGCCATGATGTGGCCGGCCATCTTCCCGCTGGCGATCCGCGGCCTGGGCCGCTTCACCGAGACCGGCTCGGCGCTGCTGGTGATGGGCATCGCCGGCGGTGCGATCATTCCGCAGCTGTTCGCCGTGCTCAAGCAGCACATCGACTTCCAGCTGGTGTTCGTGCTGCTGATGGTGCCGTGCTACCTGTACATCCTGTTCTATTCGGTGGTCGGCCACCGCGCCGGCCTGCCGCAGGACAAGGTCTGATCGGCGATGATGGACGGCAGCCAACCCCAGGGAAAACCCATGCGCAGAGCGACCATCAAGGACGTTGCGGAGAAGGCCAAGGTCTCGCTGAAGACGGTCTCGCGCGTGATCAATAACGAGCCCTCGGTGATGCAGGCCACCCGCGCGCGGGTGCTGCGTGCCATCGCCGAGCTCGACTACGAACCCGATCCGTCCGCGCGCAACCTGCGCAGCGGCACCACCTTCGTGATCGGGCTGGTCTACGACAACCCGAACCCGTACCACATCATCGGCGTGCAGAACGGCGTGCTCGCCGCCTGCCGCGAGACCGGGTTCGGCCTGCAGATCCATCCCTGCGATTCCAGCTCGCCGCTGCTGGCCGATGAACTGGCCGATTGGGTGCAGCGTTCGCGCCTGGCCGGGCTGGTGCTGACCGCGCCGATGTCCGAGCGCCGCGACCTGATCCAGGCGCTCACCGCACGCGGCATCAAGCTGGTGCGCATCATTGCCGCCACCGAAGACCCGGCCGACGGTGCCTGCGTGTTCGTGGACGACCGCGAGGCCGCCTACGAGATCACCGAGCATCTGATCCAGCTGGGCCACCAGCGCATCGGCTTCCTCTGGGGCGGCAGCTCGCACCGCTCATCGGGCGAACGCTATGCCGGCTACGAGGCCGCGCTGAAGGACTACGGCATGACCGTGGACAAGCACCTGGTGGTGCAGGGCGATTACACCTTCGACGACGGTTTCCGCGGCGCGCGCCGCCTGCTGGCGCTGCGCGAACCGCCCACTGCCATCTTCGGTTCCAACGACGAAATCGCCGCTGGTGTACTGGCAGCAGCGAAGTCGGCCGGCATGAACGTGCCCTACGACCTGTCCATCGCCGGTTTCGAGGACAGCCCGTTCTCGCGTCAGTCGTGGCCGCCGCTGACCACCGCCAAGCAAGCCACCGAAGACATCGCCCGCCATGCCGCGCGCCTGCTGATCGCGCAGCTGCGCAGCGACGCCTATGACGATGCGCCGGCACCGCTGCATAACCAGGGCTTTGTGCCGCAGCTGGTGGTGCGCGGCTCGACCGCGCCGATGCGCCCAGCCGGCGCACGCCCCCTTCCTTCCGATCCTGCCTGAGCCTGCCATGTCGCTGTCAGACCCCACGTCCACCCTGATGTTCGCCGAGGCCGCTGAAGCGGCCGACGTGGTCGCGCGCCAGTTCTCGCGCAACCACGCCACCATGGAAACCCTGGCCGCCAGCCTGCGCGCCGCGCCGCCGCCGTTCGTGGTCACCTGTGCACGTGGCAGCTCCGACCATGCCGCCACCTATGGCAAGTACCTGCTGGAGACCCAGCTGGGCCTGGTGGTTGCCTCGGCCTCGCCGTCGGTGGGGTCGGTCTATGCCGCACCGCTGCAGCTTCGCGGTGCCCTGTTCATCGTCATTTCGCAGTCGGGCAAGAGCCCGGACCTGCTGCGCAACGCGGAAGCTGCCAAAGCAGCCGGTGCGCGCGTGATCGCGCTGGTCAACGTCGAGGATTCGCCGCTGGCGCAGCTGGCCGACACGGTGATTCCGCTGCATGCCGGTGCCGAAAAGAGCGTGGCGGCGACCAAGAGCTACCTGGCCTCGCTGGCCGCACTGCTGCAGCTGGCCGCGTACTGGAAGCAGGACAGCAGCCTGCGCGCCGCGCTGGATCTGCTGCCGGATGCGATGCGTGAGGCCTGGCAGTGCGACTGGACGCCGGTGACCGAGGGTCTGGTCGAGGCGACCAACCTGTTCGTGCTCGGCCGCGGTCTGGGCCTGGGCGCGGCGCAGGAAGCGGCACTGAAATTCAAGGAAACCTGCAGCCTGCACGCCGAGGCCTACAGCTCGGCCGAGGTCAAGCATGGCCCGATGGCGCTGGTTGATCGCGGTTTCCCGGTGCTGGCCTTTGCCCAGCCGGACGAGACCGGCGCCGGCACTCGTGCGGTGGTCGAAGAATTTACTTCGCGTGGCGCGCAGGTGTGGATGGCCGGTGCCGGTGGCAACCTGCCGGTGGCCGCTACGCCGCACCCGCTGTGCGCACCGCTGCTGACCGTGCAGAGTTTCTACCGCGCGATCAACGCGCTGGCGCTGCGTCGTGGCTTCAACCCGGATCTGCCACCGCACCTGAACAAGGTTACGGAGACGGTGTGATGGCAACGGTCCTGCGCAACGCCCGCATCCTCGCCGGCGACGAATTCCGCGATGATCTGGCGGTGGTGATCGAGGAGGGTCGAATCAGCGCGCTGCTGCCCGATGCAGCGCCGCAGCTCGGCCACGCCGCCGAGCAGGTGGACCTGGGCGGCGGCTGGCTGCTGCCCGGCTTCATCGATGTGCAGGTCAATGGCGGCGGCGGTGCGCTGTTCAACAACACGCCGGACGTGGCGGCACTGCGTACCATCGCGCAGGCACACCGTCGCTTCGGCACCACCGCGATGCTGCCAACGCTGATCAGCGACGATGTGGGCGTGATGCGCGAAGCGATCGCCGCGATGCGCGAGGCGATCGCGCAGGGCGTGCCTGGCGTGATCGGCATCCATCTGGAGGGGCCGTACATCGCGCCAGCACGCAAGGGCACGCACGATGCCAGCAAGTTCCGCGTGCCGGACGAAGCGGAGATTGCGCTGGCCGCATCGCTGGATAACGGCGTGACCCTGCTGACGCTGGCGCCGGAACGCGTGCCGCTGGAAACCATCCGCGCGCTGGTCGAGCGTGGCGTGATCGTTGCCGCTGGCCACACTGCAGGCACCTACGAGGAGATCCGCGCCGGTCTGGATGCCGGCGTGCGCGGCTTCACCCACCTGTACAACGCGATGTCGCCGCTGCAGGGCCGTGAGCCCGGCGCGGTAGGCGCTGCGTTGGAAGACCGCGACAGCTGGATCGGCATCATCGTCGATGGCGTGCATGTGCACCCGGCCAGCCTGCGCGTGGCGCTGGCGGCCAAGCCGCGCGGTCGCCTGCTGCTGGTGACCGACGCGATGCCACCGGTCGGCGCCGACGATCCCAGCTACGTGCTGTATGGCGAAACCATCACCGCCATCGATGGTGTGGTGCGCAATGCCGCCGGTTCGCTGGCTGGTTCGGCGCTGGACATGGCCACCGCCGTGCGCAACACCGTGCAGCTGCTCGGCCAGCCGCTGGCCGAAGCGGCGCGGATGGCCTCGACCTATCCGGCACAGTTCCTCAATGTCGACGACCGCCTGGGCCATATCGCCGAGGGTTACCAGGCCGACCTGGTGCTGCTGGATGATGCCCTGCAGGTGCGTGGCACCTGGATTGCCGGACAGTACGAGGCCGCCTGATGAGCAGTACGCAGCCACGCCGTCTGGGCTCGATCGATGCCCTGCGCGGCATCACCGTGGCGGCGATGCTGCTGGTCAACAACCCGGGTGACTGGAGTGCGGTGTTCGCACCGCTGCGTCATTCGGAATGGCATGGCTGCACGCCGACCGATCTGGTGTTCCCGTTCTTCCTGTTCCTGGTCGGCGTGTCGATGGCCTTCAGCGTGGCACCGCGCGCGCGGGATGCGGCGGCACGGCCGGCATTGGCGCGCGGCGTGCTGGAGCGCGCACTGCGCATCCTGCTGGCCGGTGCGCTGCTGCACCTGCTGATCTGGTGGGCGCTGCATACCCATCACTTCCGCATCTGGGGCGTGCTGCAACGGATCGCCGTGTGTGCTGCGCTGGTGGGTGTGCTGGCGGTGTATGCGCGGCCGCGCGTGCAGGCCGGTGCGCTGGTCACGCTGCTGGTGGGCTATACCGCGCTGCTGCTGGGCATCGGTGATCTGGCGCCATGGACCAACCCGGCCAGCCGCCTGGATACCACGCTGTTCGCCCCGTGGATCTATCAATGGCACGCCGATACCGGGCTGGGCCACGACCCGGAAGGCTTGCTGAGCACGCTGGGTGCGCTGGCCAGTACCGTGCTCGGTCTGTTGGCCGGAGGCCTGCTGCGCAGCGGACGTACTGCGGCGCTGGCAGGGCTGGGTACAGTGACCGCCGTGCTGGGTCTGTTGCTGGCCGTGGTGCTGCCGTTGAACAAGCAGTTGTGGACGCCCAGCTACGTGCTGTGGACCGGCGGTCTGGCGGCGCTGGCGCTGTGGCTGGGCCATGTGCTGATCGACCAGAAGGGCTGGCCGGCGCTGGGCCGTCGCTTCGGCGTCAACGCGATCACCGCGTATCTGGGGGCATCGGTGATGTCGGTGGCCTTGATGGCGACCGGTGCCTGGGGCTGGATCTGGCAGCAGCTGGCGGCCGTCATGCCGCAGGCGCTCGAGCTGGCATCGATGCTGCAGGCGCTGGCGTTCGTCGCGCTGTGGTGGGGCGTGGCGTGGTGGCTGGACCGGCGGAAGATCTACCTGAAGATCTGACGGCGCGGGGTCGGATCCCTTTCCGCAGGAAAAGGCTCTGACCCGGGAGGGCACCTCATCCACGCCATGCGTGGATGCTCTCCGCGTGGCGTCTGACCGCCGCAAAGATGAACAATTTCAGTCACGTAGAGGTAGGGTGATAGCCGATCGAGTTCGCATCTGAACTGTGATAGTCGGCACGCTATTTCACCTGTCGAAACGGTTCACCATGGCGCAGACTGCGCTCGCAGTACCGCATATCCGCAGTTCCTGATCCCTTGTCCAGGAGTGCCGTATGTCCCGTGCCGTCCCGCGCGCAACGCGTATGCGCCGCCTCACCGCTTCCGTACTGCAGGCCCTGGCCGTCCCGTCCGTCATGTTGCTGAGTGCCGGCGCCGCCTGGGCGGGCTGTGACAACGCCACCCCGACCGCAGGCCAGACGGTCACCTGCGACGCCAACGCGCCGAACCCGCAGACCGTTCCCATCACCGCCAATGGCCCGGCCGGCATCACCGTCAATGTCGCCAGCGGCGCACAGCTGCAACAGAGCGGCGGTGCAAGCGCCATCTCGCTGGTCGGCGCAGGTGGGCATCTGTTGTCCAACCTGGGCACGATCAGTTCGGTCGGCGGTGTGGCGGTCCAGCTCGGTGGCGGCAGCCGTGTCGAAAATGCGGGCAGCATCAGCACCGGCAACAACACCGCCCTGCAGTTCGTCGGTGCGGGCGACAGCGTGCTGGTCAATCGCGGAACGATCAGCGGGCGCAGCGGGGTGCAGTTCGGTGCCGGCAATGATCGCCTGGAAATGCAGGCCGGCAGCATCAGCGGCGGTGTGCTGCAGGGCGACGGCAACGACGTGCTGCTGCTGGGCAATGGCACCATCGACAGCGTCGACCAGGGCAGCGGCGATGACCAGATGACCGTCACTGGCGGCACCGTCACCGGCGTGGTGGCGCAGGGCAGCGGCCGCGACGATTTCGTCATGAGTGGCGGCATGATCGGCGCGCTGCAGCAGGGCGACAACATCGATACGTTCCGCATGAGCGGTGGCCGCATCATCGGCGCGTTCGAGGATGGCGACCAGGCCTGGATGACCGCTGGCCGTATCGGCCGCGTCAACATGAAGCTGGACAAGAACCTGTGGGACCAGTCCGGCGGCACCGTGGATGGCAATGTGGTGACCGGCTTCGACACCGACACCATCATCATCTCGGGTACGGCCTACATCGGCGGAAACATCAGCGTCAGCGGCGGCAATGACAGCGTGACCATCACCGATGGCACCGTGCGTGGGCAGGTACTGCTCAGTACCGGTAATGACACCTTCAACTGGAATGGCGGCGGCATCGTCTACGGCGCGATCGACCTGGGGCCGGACGACGACGTGGCCAACCTCAGCAACCTCAACCAGGGCAATCTCGGCGCGGTGCCGCTGTTCGACGGTGGCGCGGGCAACGACAGGCTCAGCTTCAACAACGTCAAGACCACGGGTGTAGGCCGCTTCCAGAACTGGGAGACGATCAGCCTGGCCAACAGCACCGAGCTGTCCTTCGATGGCGATCTGGTGCTGGGCGACAGCGCAACCGGCACCGGCACGCTCACCGTGGATGACACCAGTACCGTGTATGCGGGCAGTGGCGGCCATGCCATCCGTCCGTTCAACAGTGGCGCACTGGTGGAGATGGCCAATGCCGGGCGCATCGACCTGACCGGTACCGGTGCCGGCGACGTGTTCACCGTGCGTGGCAACTATCGCGGTGATGGCGGTGGCCTGTACCTGCGTACCGTGTTGGGCGCGGACAATTCCACCAGCGACCGCCTGGTGATCGATGGCGGCGCCGCGACCGGCACAACCGGCATCGGCATTCTCAATGCCGGCGGCAGTGGCGCCGCCACGCTGGCCGACGGCATCCTGGTGGTGCAGGCCTTGAATGGTGGCCGCACCGCGCCGGGCGCGTTCTCGCTGTTCGCACCGGTCGCGGCCGGTGCCTATGAGTATTTCCTGTTCAAGGGCGGTGTCAGTGCCGGTACCGGCGAGAACTGGTACCTGCGCTCCACGCTGGTCAGCGGGCCGACGCCGGCACCCAATGGCGGCGGTACTGCCGTACCACCACCATTGACGCCGCCGGTGGCACCACCGCCGCCGATCACCCCGGCACCGCCGCCGCCGCCCGAAGGCGCCACCGATCCAGACCTGACCGCCGGAGAGACGGCCCCGCCGCCTCCACCTGCGGAGCCGGCGCCGGTGGCGCCGCCCAGCGATCCGGCCGTGCCGGACGTGCCGGTGGCCGGTGGTGCGCTGCCCGGAACCGGTACGCCGCCGACGCCGGGCGCACGCCCCGCCGAGGGCGCAGTGGTACCGCTGTACCGCGTGGAGACTGCGACCTATGCCGTGGTGCCGCCGCTGCTGCGTGAGACTTCGCTGGCCAGCCTGGGTACCTTCCACGAGCGCCAGGGCGAGCAGCGCCTGCTGTACAACCAGGGCACATTCCGTACCGCCTGGGGCCGCTTGGTGGGCCAGAGCAGCGAGATCCACTGGAAGGGGGATGCGCAGCCGGGCTTCGATGGCGATGTGATGGGCCTGCAGGCCGGCCTCGACGTGTGGGCTGCGGCGTCTGACAACCACCGGAACCAGATCGGCGTATTCGTTGGCCGCACCCGAGCGCAGGGCAAGACCACGGGTCTGGCACTGGGCTGGGAGAACGTACAGGTGGGCCAGAACCGCCTGGACGACAAGCACGTGGGCCTGTACTGGACGTTCACCGGCAGCAGTGGCGGCTACATCGATGCTGTGGCGATGCAGAGCCGCTACGACGGCCGCGTGCGTTCCTCGCGTGGGCTCGGCTTCGGCCTGAGCGGGGATGGCACCAGCGTGTCGGTGGAGGCCGGCAAGCCGCTGCTGCGGTTTGGGCAATCGGCGTGGTGGTTGGAGCCACAGGTACAGGTGATCTGGCAACGCACCTCGCTGGACGACCGCCGCGATGAGGTATCGAGCGTGCGCTTCGACAACGACAACGCCTGGACCGGCCGGATCGGCCTGCGTCTTGCCGGCGATTACCAGCTGGCTGACAACGGCTGGCAGCCGTATTTCAAGCTCAATTACTGGCATGGCCGTTCCGGCGAGGACCGCATTCGCTTCGACAACGACGTGATCGTCAATTCGCAGCGCTCGCGCGCGCTGGAAGCCGGCGTGGGTGTGGTCGGGCGTTTCAACCGCACGATCAGCGCCTATGCCGTGGCCGACTACACCCGCGAGCTGGGCGGCGACCGCAACGAGAAGCGCCGCATCATCGAAGGCAACATCGGCCTGCGCGCGGACTGGTAGCGCGCGGTACGGATGTCATGGCCCGCTCTGGTGGGTGCCGACCTTGGTTGGCACAACTCCCACCGACGCCATGACCTTGCTCTGGTAGGTGCCGACCTTGGTCGGCACGAATCTCTCCGCTGCCATGACCCTGTAGAGCCGAGCCATGCTCGGCTGCTTCGGTCCAATCCCACAAAGCCGAGCATGGGCTCGGCTCTACTACACAGCAGCGTGTGTATCGGGTTCCACCAGCGCCCCCGCGTGATCGGCCAACACCATCACGGCATGCAGCAGGCCTTCCTCCACCTGCGGCGGACACTGCGCGGCCGCATCGTCCATCTCGCGCGCCGACTGTGCAGCCAGCAGTACCCCGCCGCACGCAGACAATGCTGCCAAGCAGCGCGTCGCCTCCGCCAGTTCCCGGCCACGCACATCGCTGAGCTGCCGTTCGCGCCACGCCTGACCATCGGCAGCGTGGCTGTGCGTGATGCCGCGCAACCGCGCGAAGAATGCGGAGGGCGGCGCCTGCTCGTTGGCTTCGGTGAGCGCATCTTCCAATGCCTCGGCTACGGCATTGGAGAGCTGCAGGCCGGGCAACGCGGCGCCGAGCAGTGCCTGCAGGCGTGGATAGGTGGGGAAGGGTTTGTTCATGGCGGCAACCTCACGGAGCAAGGCCACCTGCGGCATGCAAGGTGGCGGGCGGTGCGGGTTGGCGTGCCGGTCAAAATCAAAGAGAAAAAAAGCCGACGGATCACGAGGATCCCCACGCACCGCCCGCCATGGGCGAGCCGGTGCATTGTCGTGATTGCCGCAACGACGGCAACCCGTTCTCTTTGATGTTTGATTCAGGACGCCAATCCCGGCCAGCGCAGGAGGCGCCGACGGAGGCAACCTTCTCGCGTTCTACGTGGCGATGACATGGGCAAAGTTGCAATTTACTGATCGCGTGCACGCTGTCTTGCTGCAACCTGCGGCGGGGCCAGATACGACAGTTCGCGCATGGCGAAAGCCATTACCTGCGGGCTATGCTGTGCGCCTGCCTCAACGACAAGGAAACGTCACATGCAGGTTCGCAAGGGAGTGCGTCACATTGGTGCGCTGGTGATCGCGCTGGTGGCTGCCAACGCCATGGCCGATACGCCCAAGGCAATCGAAGTGCCCTCGCCGGAGGCGGAGGCGGAGATCCTCAACCTGCTTGAACGGCAGGCGCTGTATCGCGACCGGGTGGACTGGCCTGGCACCCGCACACGACTGCAATCGGTGCAGGGCGACCCCGTGAAGCGGCTGGCGTTGCTGCGCGAAGCCATTGCGCTCAGCACGGGCAATCATGGCGTATGGACGACGACCCAGCGCCAGAGCGAATCCCTTGCGCGCGCGCAGCAGGTCGGCGCCGTCGCCGTGGAAAGGGCCAAGGCCGCCGACGCGGTGGATGCGCGCATCGGCTGGCTGGTCATCGAGGGATATGCCTCCACGCCCGGCGCGACGCTACAGGAAGCGTTCCGCCAGAACATCCAGCGCGCCGCGCGGTGGCAGCAGGTCATCCGCAGCAAGGACGACGGCATGCGCTGTGGCTGGGTCGTCGACCTGCGTGACAACAGCGGTGGCAACATGTGGCCGATGCTGCTGGGCATGGCACCGCTGCTGCGCACCTCGGTGGTGAACAACGAAGATGTGGGGTCGTTCGAAACCGCACAGGGGCCGGAGCGCTGGACGTTGACCGCGACCGCCGTGCAGCGTGCAGGCAAGTCGGTGCTGGACTTCGGCCAGTCCGGGTATGTGCTGCGGCAGCCCGGCGCGCCGGTGGCAGTGCTGTTCGGACCGCGCACCGGCAGTTCGGGCGAGGCCTCGGCGCTGGCGTGGCGTGGCCGCGCGCAGACGCGCAGCTTCGGTCAGCCCACTGCGGGTGTCTCCACTGGCAATGTCGTGCACACACTGGCCGATGGCAGCCGCCTGTTGTTGACCACCACCGTGATGCGCGACCGCAATGATCGTGGCGATGGGTTGAAGATCGAGCCCGACCAGCGCATCGAGGGGGATGCCGCCACTTTGGCCGCCGCCCAAGCCTGGCTGCTGGCCCAGCCCGCCTGCCAGGGCACCCGGTCATGATCCTGATCGGCCAACAGGAACGGGTGCTGATCGTCGGCCCGACCGAAGCCCATCACTGTCTGCGCTGCCAGACGGAAACCGAGTTCGCGCCCCAACTGCGCTACAGGATGGCGCGCATCGACCTGCTGTTCGGTTTCACCTACCAGCGCCGCTACGAGCTGGCCTGCAGCCGGTGCGGGCACGGCTGGGTGCTGGACACCGAGACCATGGACCAGCAGCTGGGTGGGGTGCCGATCCCGTGGCGGCACCGCTTCGGCCTGCCACTGATGCTGGTGGTGGTGGCCGGTCTGGCTGCGCTGGGCTGGCTGTGGCGGCACGGATACATCGTCCACTGATGAAGATCAAACTGTTGCTCATGTCCCATGCTGGGACTAGGATGTGCGAATGAAAGTGGTTGCTCTGGCGGCGCTGAAACGATTCTGGGAACGCCACCCTGATTCGGAAATGGCGCTGAGGTCCTGGTACGACGAAGTCAGGCATGCCGTATGGGCCACTCCGCACGACGTACGCCAACGTTACGCAAGCGCAAGTTTCGTGGCGAACAGTCGTGTGGTGTTCAACATAAAGGGCAACAGCTACCGGCTCATCGTCGCTGTGGGTTACAGGTTTCAAGTGGTCTACATCAAGTTCATTGGCACCCACGCCGAGTACGACCGGATCGACGCCGACACTGTGGAGCTTCTATGAACATCCAGCCCATCCGTACGGAAAGCGACTACGAAAACGCTCTGCGCGAGATTTCGGCCTATGTGGACAACGAACCGGAACCGGGGAGCGAGGAGGGCGATCGATTCGAAATTCTCGTAACGCTGGTTGAAGCCTACGAAGCGAAGCACTACCCGATCGAACCACCAGATCCCATCGACGCAATCCGCTTCCGCATGGAGCAGGGCGGTCTGACAGTGAAGGATCTGGTGCCGTCCATCGGCCAGCTCAACCGTGTCTATGAGGTGTTGAATCGCAAGCGCGGCCTGACTCTGGAAATGATCCGGAAGCTTCACCGCAACCTGGGCATTCCTGCGGAAAGTCTCATCGGCCGCTGAAGCCCGGGTGTCCCTGCCGAGGCGCTGCCGTGCCTCGCGCCCGGCCTGCTAAAGTTGCAGCCTGCAATCACGTACCGGAAACCGACCATGGACCACGACATCCCGTTCGAACCCCTCAACGACCTCGAGGTGCGCCTGCTGCAGGCCCAGGACGGCACGCTGACCGCAGCGCAGTTCCTCGACGGCCTGCTGACCTCGACGGCGTTCGTGCTGCTGGACAAGGCCATTGGCGAAGACGGCGCCTGGGACGAGAGCATCTCGCCGCTGGTGCTGACCAGCGAGAGCGGTGAGCCGATGTTCGCGGTTTTCACCGCCCCCGACCGCGCTGGCCTGTGGCACGAGCAGCTGCCGCAGTTTGCCCATGCCATGCCGATCGCGGTGCACGCGCTGCTGGCCGGTATCGGTGACGGCGTCGGCCTGGTGCTGAACCCGGGCCTGGACGTGGGCATGGAGATGATTCCCGATGCCGTGGCCCAGCTGAAGCAGCGTGCGGCGGCGATTACCCGTGGGATGGCGCACTGAATCCAGTGATTGTCTGGTTGCCGGCCAGCGGCCGGCACTACCCGTTGTGCCGGACGGCGGCGATGGCTTGCAAGCGCGTCCTGTTCAATGGAGAGGAGCATCGTGGGCAAGCGTTCCAACCGATCGCTATGGGTCCATGAAATCGGCCTTCTTGCGGGTTTGGCACTGGCAGCTGCGTTCATCACCCGGTTCAATCCGGTGGAGACGCTCCGGTTGGGTGGATGGCTGTTCCTCTTGATGCAACCCATCTTGTTGGGTGCTCATGCTGTCGACCATTTTTCGCGCAAGCGCCGTCGATAGACGGGAGATGTGAAGGTGCCGGCCAGCGACCGGCACTATCCGGTGCTTCAGCGGGCGGCGGCGATGGCTTTCACCCGCGCCTTGGCCAGTGCTTCACCGATGGCCGGGCCCTTCAGATGGGTGGTATCCAGATCGCGTGCCTGCACTGACAGCGCCGCCTGGTGCAGGCGCTTGAGCGTTTCGCCCTGTGGGTAGTCGGCGTCCTCGAAGCCGAGCCGGCCGCGTTTGTCAGCCTCGCAGCACAGCGCGATGCGCGCCACGCGTTCCGGCCGGCGCAATGCATCGCAGCGGCCCAGCAGTTCCAGCACGGTGGCATCGCGCAGTTCGTCGATGCGGTGCACGTTCAAGTGCTCGCGGCACACCGCTTCAGCCAGCTGCTGGTGCTCGGTGGGAATCTTCAACCGCGCGCACAATGCCTTCAGCGGCTTGATGCCACGCTGTTCGTGCATGATGTGGCGCGGCCATTCCTCCGGCGGTGTCAGGCCCTTTCCGAGATCGTGGGTGAGGGCAGCGAAGCCGACCAGGTCATCACCCGGTGCCAGTTTCGCGGCCATGTCGCTGACCATTTCCTGGTGGATGCCGGTATCGACTTCCGGGTGGAATTCAGCACGCTGCGGCACGCCGTACAGTGCTTCCAGTTCGGGCAGGATAGGGCCCAGTGCCTGCGCATCGTGCAGCGTGCGCAGGAAGGCGGAGGGCCGTTCACTGACCAGCGCCTTGCGCAGTTCCTGCCAGACGCGTTCCGGCACCAGCGCGTCCAGCTCGCCACTGGCGGCGACCTCGCGCATCAGTGCCATGGTCTCTTCGGCGACGGTGAAGCCCAGTGACGCGAAGCGTGCCATGAAGCGTGCCGCGCGCAGCACGCGCAGCGGATCCTCGACAAAGGCCGGACCGACATGACGCAGCACGCGTTGCTCGATATCGCGCACGCCGCCATAGGGATCGACCAGCGCACCGCTGTCTTCGTCGCAGGCAATCGCATTGATGGTGAAGTCGCGACGCTGCAGGTCTTCTTCCAGCGTCACCGCCGGATCAGCATCAACCACGAAGCCGCGATAGCCGCGGCCGGACTTGCGCTCGGTGCGCGCCAGTGCGTATTCCTCACCGGTCTTCGGGTGCAGGAATACCGGGAAATCGCGGCCGACGGCGGTGTAGCCCTGCGCTTCCATCTGCGCGGGCGTGGCACCGACCACCACCCAGTCGCGGTCGCCGGCAGGTCGTTGCAGCAGGCGGTCACGCACGGCGCCGCCGACAAGATAGATCTTCATGGCTGGAATCATCGCATGCCCGGCGCAGATGCACCGGTAGTGCCGGCCAGCGGCAGGCACTACCAATGGGCATCACGGCAGGCCGCGCCACTCCGGCACGAACAGACCGGCCAGGAACCACAGGCCGTAGACGATCCACAGGCAGAGGAAATACAGCTTGATCTGCGCTTCGTCCCACAGGCTGCCCCAGCTGTCGACGAAGGCCAGCGACTTCCAGCCTTCCATCCAGGCCGCGCCACCCCAGCGCAGCACCCAGGTGGCGAGCAGGCTCCAGGCGGCGAATATCCCGATCCAGGCCAGCAGGCTCATGTTTTCCCCTCCCCGGGAATGGATACCGGGTCGTGCCGGCCAGCGGCCGGCACCACCGTGTTGCGATCAATCGCCGCCCTGGTCGGCGTTGGCGGCGCAGCTGAAGCTCTTGCGCTTGTCCACCAGGCGGCCCATCAGGCGGTCGCTCAGCGGCAGCGCATCACCATTGAGGCGCCAGTCGTAGATCACGCTGAAGGCCAGCACGCGGGCGACGTACTCGCGGGTTTCCTTGTAGCTGATGGTCTCGATCCACAGGTCCGGATCAAAGCCCGGGCGCTGGCCCTGCCAGCGTGCTGTCGGGGTCGGGCCGGCGTTGTAGGCCGCGATGGTCACGTACGGCAGGCCGTCGTACTTGTTCATCAGCTGGCGCAGGTAGGCGGTACCGATGGCGATGTTGGTGTCTGGGTCGTACAGGCTGTCGGCGCCGCCGTAGCCGGTCAGGCCGATCGACTTGGCCACGCCGGCACCGGTGGCCGGCAGCACCTGCATCAGGCCCATGGCGTTGGCAGGCGAGCGCGCACGCGGGGTGAAGGTGCTCTCGGCGCGGATTTCCGCCGCCACCCAGGCCGGATCGATCGCGTTGCGAGCCGATTCGCGGCGGATGGTGGCGTCGTGGTGCAGCGGGAAGCGCAGGTCGTACAGGCGCTGCTCCTGCGGCTGCTTGCCGAGTGCGAACACGGCGCGGTCGAACCAACCGTTGTCCTGCGCGACGCGTACCGCGAGGCGGCGCTGGGTGTCATCGAAGCGCGACAGCGCGCTGTTCCATTCGGCCACGGCCCAGCCAGCGCGATCGATCTGGTACAGCGCCATCGCACGCTGGATGGCCGGATCGCGCGCGATCACCGCCTGCGCCTGCGCGCTGTCGTTCGGCTTCCAGGGGCACAGGGTATAGCCCTGCTGCAGCTTGTCGGCAGCCAGGAACCCGTGGAAGGTCGGTGCACGTGCCGCATCGCGGAACAGCGGCTGCGCCTGCTGGGCCTGGCCGGTCTTCTCCAGCATGCGGCCTTCGAAGTAGCGCCAGCGCGGGTCGCTGCGCTGCTTGCTGGCCATCTTGCGGATTGCGGTCAGCGCCGCCGGCCAGTCACCGCGCGACATCGCTTCGCGCACGCGCCATTCGTGCAGGCGTTCGTCATACGCCGATTCCGGCACCGCGTTGAGGCGGCGTGCCGAATCGGGCAGGTAGGAAGCCACCGTCCACAGCGCGATCTGGTACAGCACCTGGCCCTGCTGCTCGGCACTCAGGCCCAGCGCCTGCGCGTACTGCGGCAGCTGCTGTTCGGTGGCGCCCGGGTCGGCCTTGGCCAGCTTGGCCAGGCCATCGGTGGCGATGCGCCGGCTGCGCTCGTTGCGCGGCCAGTTCAATGCGCTGGCATTGGGCTTGTCGACAAAGGCGGCGTAATTGTTGGCCAGCGCCAGGTCGGTGGCAGGCAGGCCACGTGCGGCGCTGCGCATCACGGCCGGCTGCTGGGCGTCGGCGGCGGCATCGATGCGTTCCCAGCGCAATGCGTCACTCAGTCCGCCCTGTGCCTGCAGCACGGCGAAAACGGCGTCACAGCCGTCTGGCAGCGACTTGCCGTTCTTGCGCCACAGGTCCTGCGCTTCACCGATCCACTGCGGATCGACCTTGCCGGTCACCTGCCGTGCGGTCAGCTGCGCACAGCGCAGGCCGGCGTTGTCGGTCGGAACCCAGTTGGCGAGCAGGGTGGGCCAGTCCTGGCGGCGTGCGACCGAGGGCAGCCACACACTGCGGAACGTGTTGGCCACGGCCTGGCCGTCATAGCGCTTGAGGAAGGCCTGCGCCTGCGCGGAATCGACGGTGTCGATGTTGCGTCGCAGGTTGGCGTATTCCAGCCAGCCATAGGCCGGATGGCGGCTGAGCGCAGCGGCCTGGCCGGGGTCGAACTGGCCGCGTTCGGCAGCTGCGATCGCGGCCTTCAGCTGCGCGTTCTGGGCGTCGAGGGACTGGGCATTGGCGCAGCCGATCAGCAGCGTGGTGGCCAAGGGCAGCAGGGACAGGGCAGTTGAAGTGCGTCGGGTCATGGCGCTGAGCATAGCGGGCGGTGGCTGAATTCAGTTTCGCATTGCGTGCACGCGATGGGTCGGCAACGGCAGCTGAATGCCACAGCGCTGGGCACTGCCTTGCAGGTCCGCAGGCACCGTAGTGTCGACCTTGGGCGAACGGCCCGGCTGCAGGGAGCGGCACATGGCGTTCAGTAGCGCAGGAAGAAGCGGCCCGCTGGCGGACATCAATGTCACGCCACTGGTGGATGTGATGCTGGTGCTGTTGATCATCTTCATCGTGACCGCGCCGATCGTGGCCCGGCCGATTGCCGTGCAGTTGCCGCAGGCCACCGATCGCGTGGTCGACCGTCCCGAACCGCCACCACCGATCGAGCTGCGCCTGGACGCATCGAACCAGCTGAGTTGGGATGGCCAGCCGATGGCCATCGGCGATCTGCAGGCGCGCCTGCAGGCGCAGGCCGGTGAACATGCCGGCAACCTGCCGGAGCTGCGCATCGCCACCGATCCGTCAGCCGAGTACGAAGGCATGGCGCGGATCCTGGCTGCCGCCGAGGCCACCGGCATGGAGCGCATCGCCTTCGTGCAGTGAGTTTCGTGCGGTGAGTCCGGCAACGGGCGGCCTGCCGATGGCAGGCCGCTCCTACTGCGAGGGAACGTGGCATGCGATACAGGACACAGCGCGCGGCCCCACTGATGGTCATCCCCAATCTGGCACCGCTGGTGGATGTGTTGCTGGTGCTGCTGGCGCTGGTGATCACCACGCTGCCGATGGCGCAGGCGACCGGCCTCCTGGCGTTCCAGCAGCGCACCTCGTGCCCACCCTGGCCGGCGTCCTCACCCCAGCCGATCAATTTGCGCATCGATGCAGCGGGGGCGGTGTTCTGGAATGGCCAGCCGCTGGACGCTGCCGCGTTGCAGCGGCACCTGATGCAGGCGCAGCAGATGCCGCAGCAGCATCGCCCCTGGGTGCACCTGGCGACCGCCGACGACACCGACTACGGAGACATGGCACGCGTGCTGCTGGCCGTAAGCCAGCATGGGCTGCGCGTCGACGCGCCCGGCCACTAGCACCTGCACCGACAAGTCCCCTTGATGAGCTGTGCCGGATCTCGGCGAGCGCTGTCGCAGCCGGCATCAAGGCGCCACGCTGTGAACAGTATCGTCCGGTCATAACCTGCAACTATCTGACGCAATCGCCTGCCATTTGCGTCAATTCCGCGTGAAAGAGTGTCGATCGTCACGCCGGGATTTTTACCACTTGTTTACAAAGGAGACGCTGCCGCCATGCAGGGGGGCGCGGCAGTCCATGTCCCGACATTCCTTTGGAGAGAGAGCGAATGAATCACCTGCACCACCGCCCGTTGGCGGTTGCCGTCGCGCTGTGCGTGATGACCCTGGCACCGTTGGGTGCCGCTGCACAATCCACCACCAACCTGGATGCGGTGGAAGTCACCGGTACCCGCATCAAGCGCGCTGAAGTCGAAGGCCAGGTGCCGATCCAGACGCTGACCCGCGGTGATATCGAACGCACCGGCCTGACCTCGATCGGCGAAGTCCTTCAACAGCTCACCGGGTCCGGTTCCGCGCTCAACGCCAAGTTCAACTCGTCGGGCAACTTCGGCTTCCCGCCGGATGGCAGCGGTGTGGGCGCCGGCTCGGCGCAGGTGGACCTGCGCCATCTGGGGGCCAAGCGCGTGCTGGTGCTGGTCGATGGCATCCGCTGGGTCAATGAATCGTCGGCGTCCGGTGTGGGCTCGGCCACCGATCTCAATACCATTCCGCTGGCCATCGTCGAGCGCATCGAAGTGCTGGAAGATGGAGCGTCGTCGCTGTACGGCTCCGATGCCATTGCCGGTGTGGTCAACATCATCACCCGCCGCGATTTCGATGGCGGCCAGGTAACGCTGAACTACGGTGAATACAGCAAGGGCGACGGCACGCAGAAAGGCGTGGACCTGGCCTGGGGCAAGAGCGGTGACCGCTACAGTCTGTTCCTGGGTGCCAGCTGGACCAAGCAGGACCCGGTGTTCGCCAAGGACCGCGAGCAGTCGCGCTTCCCGATTCCAGGCACCGGCCTGGCCTTCGGCAGCGGCGGCATTCCACAGGGCCGTTTCATGTTCACCGATCCGAACACCGGGGCGGTGCAGAACATCGTGCCCAATACCGGCGTGAGCAACCCGCGTTACGACGGCAGTGCAGGCTGCACGCGCACCGATGACTATCACTGCTTCACCACCGCCGACCGCTTCAACTTCGCCGAATACAACATGGTGCTGACGCCGTCGGAGCGTAAAGGCCTGTTCGGCCAGTTCCGCTTCGACATCACCGACAACGTGCAGTGGTACATCAAGGCGCTGGGCAACCGCCGCGAGTCGACCAACCAGGCCGGTCCCGAGCCGCTGTTCTTCGGCCCCGATGGCGCCACCGGCAATCCGCTGGCCGACAACATCACCGTGTCTGCACTCAACCCGTACAACCCGTTCGGCTTCGATCTGGTTTCCGGCGACAACATGAGCCTGATCGGCCGGCGTCCGGTGGAAGGCGGTGCGCGCGTGTTCAAGCAGAAGGTGGATACCACTTACTTCGCCACCGGCCTGGTCGGTGACTTCCATGCCGCCGACCGCAGCTGGTACTGGGACGTCAACGGCATGTACAGCAAGAACAAGGCCGAACAGACCAACTACGGCAGCTATGACATCTACAAGGTGAACATGGCGCTGGGCGATCCGGCGGTGTGCGCGGCCACGCCGGGCTGCGTGCCGCTGAACATCTTCGGTGGCGTCGGTTCGATCACCCCGGACATGCTGAAGTGGATCCAGCCGGTGGTGCGCGATCGCAGCCAGAACGAGCTGAGCCTGTTCACCGCCAACCTGTCCAGCGAGCTGTTCTCGCTGCCGGCCGGTCCGGTGTCCTTCGCCACCGGCTTCGAGTACCGCAAGTACAAGGGCTCCTACCAGCCGGATCCGCTGACGGTGATCGGCCACTACAACGGCGTGCCGTCACAGCCGACCTCCGGTTCCTATGATGTCAACGAGGCCTACCTGGAGTTGAGCGTGCCGATCTTCGCCGATTCCTCGTTCGGCAAGAAACTGGACCTGAGCCTGGCCGGTCGCTATTCGGACTACTCCACCTTTGGTGGCGAGTTCACTCCCAAGTACGGCCTGCGCTGGCAGGTGACCGATGACTTCGTGCTGCGCACCACCTACGCCGAGGGCTTCCGCGCACCGTCGATCGGTGAACTGTACGGCTCGGCGGCACGTGCCGACCTGCAGCTGTTCGACCCGTGCTCGGTGGGCCTGGGCGGCACGCCGCCGCGTGGCAGCGCGGCCAACTGTGCCACGCTGGGCGTGCCGGCCGGCTTCCAGCAGGCCAACTCGCAGATCTCGGTGACCACCGGCGGCAACCGCGAGCTGGAGCCGGAACGCTCGCGCAGCTTCAGTGCCGGTTTCGTGTGGAGCCCGTGGTTCGGCAACAACGCCTCGTGGTCGGAGCGCTTCGATGTGGAGGTGACCTTCTACCGCCATGCCATCGACGGTGCGATCCAGGCGATCAACGCGCAGACCCAGCTGGACCTGTGCGTGGATACGCTGGATCCGATCTACTGCAATGGCATCACCCGTGCCAGCACCGGTGCGGTCAGCAGTTTCAACAACCGCCTGACCAACCTGGGGTCGATCAAGACCGATGGCTGGGACGTGGACCTGTTCTGGACCCTGCCGCAGACCTCCATCGGCCAGTTCAAGCTGAGTTGGAAAAACACCTTCGTCGGGCGTTACGAGGCCACCGGCGCGGCCGGGCAGAAGCAGCCGCAGAAGCCGGGTGTGGAAGTGGCTGACAGTTCGATTCCGGAATGGACCAGCAATGCCAGCATCGGCTGGACGTTGGACCGCTGGAGTGCCAACTGGACGGTGCGCCACATCTCCGAGCTGACCGAGAACTGCGGCGATGCTGCGGCCTTCCCGGTGTGCAGCGACCAGGCTGCAGGCACCAACACGCTGTCGGCCACTACCTTCCACGACATGCAGGTGGGCTACAAGATCGACTGGATGAAGGGGCTGCAGCTGACAGCTGGCCTGAACAACGTGTTCGACAAGGATCCGCCGATCTGCCTGTCGTGCTCGTTGAACGGCTACGACGCCTCGACCTACGACATCCCGCGTGGCCGCTACTGGTACCTGCGCGCGGATCTGCGCTTCTGATGAAGGTGCGGCGCCGGGCTCGGTCCGGCGCCAGCCTTGCTGGTGTAGAGCCGAGCCCACGCTCGGCTGATTCTCTGAGCCGAGCATGGGCTCGGCTCTACAGGTGCGGGGCGATCGTGCCCCGCGCCTGCTCAGAACGCCCAGGTGAACGTCAGCGAGCCGTTGCGGCCATCACCGAACGCGCCGTAGCCGTTGATCTGCGACAGGTACTTCTTGTCCAGCAGGTTGTTGAGGTTGGCCTGCACGCTGAACTCCGGCGAGATGCGGTAGCGCACGAAGGCGCTGACCAGTGCATAGCCGCTCTGCTCGATGCGGCCGTAGGCCGGCACCGGATAGTAGATGCGGTTCTGCCAGTTGGCACCGCCACCGACGGTCAGTGCCTGTAGCGACTGCGGGGTGTAGCTGGTGAACAGCTTCAGCGCGGTCTGCGGCAGGTTGGTATTGATGTCGGCACCGTTGATGTCCTTGGCCACGTAGCGCGACGCACCGAAGGTGGCATTCCAGCCCGGGGCCAGTTCACCGTTCAGCTCGAACTCGAAGCCACGGCTGACCGTGCCACGCGTGGCGCGGTAGGCGGTTTCGCCGCCGGTACCGCCGATGACCGGCTCACCGGTGGACTGGCCGACATTGTCCTGTTCGATGCGGAACACGGCCAGCGAGGCGTTCAGGCGGTTGTCGAACCAGGCACCCTTGACGCCCACTTCGTAGCTCTTGCCATCGACCGGATCGAGATAGCTGCCGTTGCGGTCCTTCAGCGTCTGCGGCTGGAAGATTTCGGTGTAGCTGGCGTAGGTCGAGTAGGTGTCGTTGATGTCGAACACCAGGCCGGCATACGGCGTGGTGACCTTGTGCGCGCGGTCGGCGCCTTCGCCTTCGCTCTTCCAGTCGGTGTAGCGGGCGCCGATGATCAGCTTCAGCGGATCGGCCAGCGACAGGCGTGCGGCGGCGTAACCGGCCTTCTGGGTGATGGTGCCTTCGCTGGCCAGTGCCAGCGGGTTCCAGTTTGGCTCGCTGATGTTGCCAGTCCAGTTCAGATAGCTGGCGAACGGGTCCCAGGTCTGGCCCGCGCCACCCACCTGGTAGTCGCCGAAGTTGGCGTATTCGCGCTTGTTGTAGCTCAGGCCGGCCATGAACTGGTGCTCGCGGCCGAACAGCTGGAACGGACCGTCGACATAGCCGTCCACGCCGGTGACCTTGCGCTCGGTGTTGTAGAAGCCCGCCGAGGGCGAGATGCCCGCGCCGGTGGTCTTGTCGAAGTACGACGCGCCGCTGGTCCAGTCGTTGTAGGCCGGGTAGAACAGCTTGTCGTCGGCCTTGGTCTCATCGTGGGTGGCGCCGACCTTGAACTTCCAGCCATTGCTGAAGGCATGCTGCAGGGTGGCGAAGGCGCGCTTGCTGGTGGTATCCCAGTAGGTCCAGTTCGGGCTGGCGTTGAAAGATTCGTCGTAGCCCGTGCGCGAGCCATCAGAGTACAGCATCGGGAAGCCGCCCCAGGTCGCACCATTGGCGCGCTTCTGCTGGTAGTCGTAGCCCACGCTCAGCTGGGTATCCGGGGTCAGGTCGGCGTCGATGACGGCGTAGCCCAGCGTCTTGCGCTGGTTGTAGCGGTCCATCTGGCCGTCGGTATCCAGGTAGCTGCCGATCACGCGGCCACGCACGCTGCCGCTGGCGTTGAGCGCGCTACCCACGTCAACGGTGGTGCGGGTACGGCCCCAGCTGCCCACGTTCACCGAGACGCTGCCGGCCAGCTCGGCGCTGTCGGCATGCTTGCGCACCAGGTTCACCGACGCTGACGGATTGCCGGCGCCGCTGAGCAGGCCGGTGGCACCGCGCACCACTTCCACGCGGTCATACAGCGCCAGATCCAGGCCGGAATCGCCGTAGCTCCAGTTCTGCACCATCTGCGTCGGCAGGCCATCGAACTGGTAGGCATCGATGTAGAAGCCGCGTGCGTAGAACTCCGTGCGCTCGCTGTCGGACTGGGTGCTGGTTACGCCGGTGGTATTGGCCAGCACGTCGATGATGTCGTCCAGCTTCTGATCTTCGATGCGCTGGTGGCTGATGATGCTGACCGACTGCGGGATTTCGCGCGGCGCCAGGTCGAAGCGGGTACCGGCCGAGGTGCGGCGCACCGAATAGCCTTCGGCACGCTCGCCCTTCACCACCACCTTGTCCAACGTGGTCGGGTCGGCGGCGGTGTCGGCGAAGGCGGCCGGGGCCACGGCGCAGAGAACGGCGAGCACGGCAACGGACAGCCGCTGCGGCTGCAGGGTACGGAAGGCGGGACGGGTCATGGGGGTCCTGGACGAGCACGCGCGTTCGGCCGTCATCCAGGAGGCGATGCGCTACGGGTAGGGGAAGGGCGGGCAGGCCGTCCTGGCACCACCGGAAACGAGAGAAATGGTAATACGAACTATTCCTATTTACAAATCATGAGCAGATCGGTCCGCGGGTACGCGGTGGCGGTCAGTGCAGCAATGGCAGCGGATCGCGGGGGCCGTTCGAGCCGTAGATGCCCCAGTGCAGGTGCGGCGGTGTGCCTTTGGCGTTGCCGCTGTCGCCGACATGGCCGAGCAGATCGCCGGGCTGCACCACCTGGCCGCGTGCCAGGCCGTCGGCCCAGTTCTCCAGATGCGCGTAGTAGTAGCGTTCGCGTCCGGGCCCGATCACCCACACCTGGCGGCCGCCGAGCCCGCGCTCGCTGACATCCGCGACGACACCGGCCGTGGCGCTGCGCACTGGCGTGCCGCGCTTGGCGAAGATGTCGATGCCGGCGTGGGAGCGGTCGCGGCCACGTGGCGCACCGAAGGTATCGGCGATCTGGCGTGGCCGCACGCCGTCCACCGGCACCGGCAGTTGCGTGGCCGGCGGCATACGAGAGAGTGTCCACAGCAGTTTCGGTGCAGCGGCCCATGGGCTGTTCCACAGCGTCATCGCGGCGACGAGGGCGATGGCCAGCCACAGGCTGCGCAGCAACCAGCGGCGAAGGTGGTGGGCAGGGGAGGGCGGTGTACTCATGGTTTCGAAGTGTAGAGTCGAGCCACGCCCGACTGCTTCAGCTTTGCGGTCAAAAGGCAGTCGAGCATGGCTCGACGCTACAGAGCCGGTGTCAGCGGGACTTCGAAACTCCGCTTCAACGTGCCCAGTGCCACCGAGGTGCGGAAGCGCTCGATGTTGTCATCGCCACCGAACAGGCGCTCGGTGATCGCCTCGTACTCCTCCATCGACGCCGCCGAAAGTAGCAGCAGGAAATCGCCATCGCCGGTGATCGAGTAGCACTGCTGCACGGCCGGGTCGTCCTGCACGCGGCGCTTGAACGGCGCCACGCGTTCGCGCTGCTCGCTGACCACGCGCACCTCCACGATGATGGTCAGCGGTCGCCCGACCTTGGCTGCAGCGACCACCGCCACATTGGCTGCGATCACGCCGCTGTCCTGCAGGCGCTTGATGCGGCGCTGCACAGCCGGGGTGGACAGGTGCACGGTCTCGGCGATTTCGCGCTGCGGCAGGGTGTTGTCCCGCTGCAGCAGGTCGAGGATGGCGCGATCAAAGCTGTCGAGCACGGGGGCGGTGGCCATGGCGAGCAGAAGTTGCACGAACGGGCTGTCAATTGAGCCAAGTGCTCGGCGCCGGCGCAATAGACTTTGCCCATGCAGACCTCACGACTCGCGCCGATGTTGCCGGCGCTGGCGGTGCTTGGCTCGGTCACCTCGCTGGCCATCGGCACCTCCTACGCAAAACACCTGTTCCCGCTGATCGGCGCCCAGGGCACCAGCGCGCTGCGCGTGGGCTTCTCGGCGCTGTTGCTGCTGCTGTTCTGGCGGCCGTGGCGCTGGAAGACCAGCCGCGTGGATGCGATCACCATCCTGCGCTACGGGCTCACTCTGGGGCTGATGAACCTGCTGTTCTACATGGCCCTGCGCACGATTCCCTTCGGCATCGCGGTGGCCATCGAGTTCACCGGGCCGCTGACGGTGGCGATGCTGTCATCACGACGCCCGATCGATTTCCTCTGGGTAGGCTGCGCGGCGGTGGGGCTGCTGTTGCTCCTGCCGATCGGCGGTGGCCCCGCGCTGGACCCGGCCGGCGTGCTGTACGCGATGGGCGCTGCGGCCTGCTGGGGCCTGTACATCGTGTTCGGCAAGCGTGCTGGCCATCTGCACGCCGGGCATTCGGTCTCGCTGGGGCTGCTGGCCGCGTCGCTGGTGGTGGTACCGGTGGGCGTGTTGCATGCCGGTGCCGCGCTGCTCGACCCGAAGATCCTGGCGGCGGGCCTGCTGGTGGCACTGGTGTCCAGCGCGATCCCGATGTCGCTGGAAATGATGGCGCTCAAGCGCCTGCCGAAGGAGACCTTCGGCATCCTGATCAGCATGGAACCGGCGGTGGCCGCGTTGTGGGCGATGCTGCTGCTGCACGAGCACCTGCATGGATTGCAGTGGCTGGCGATCGGCTGCACGGTGCTGGCCTCGGTGGGCAGCACGATGACCGCGCGGCGGTTGAAGGTACCGGTTACCGCCTGAAAAAAGGGACGGAGGGGATTAAGTCGTTTATGCCCTGATTTAGGGGGCGCCAGGCGGCGGCCGGCGCGAAGCGTGCGGACCAACGGTCCGCACCTACCGGGGCGGCGGTTCAGCGCAGGGCGTCGGCCGGGACGTCGATCTGCATCGCCAGCGCGAGGTGATCGGAGAACGCGGCCGGCACAGCTTCAACGGTGCGGGTCTGCAGGCCGCTGCTGACCAGGATGTGGTCGATGGCGCGGTCGGGGCGCCAGCTGGGGAAGGTCGGTACGATGCAGCCCGGGGGCTGCAGCCGGGTCTTCTGGTACAGCACCTGCATTTCCGGGCGCTCGGCCAGGCAGTTGAAGTCGCCCATCAGCACTGCGTTGGGGTGGTCGGACAGCAGCTCGGCGATGAAGCCCAGCTGTGACATCCGCGAGCCCGCGCCCAGCGACAGATGGGCAACTGCCACCGCCAGACCATCGGCACCCTCGCCGAACTTGGCCAGCAGCACGCCGCGCCCGCCGATGCGGCCGGGCAGGGCGTGGTCCTGCACTTCCACCGGTTCCAGCTTGCTCAGCAGGCCATTGGCGCTGGAGGCGACCCCGCCCATGCGCCGGTTCGGCTGATGGCTCCAGTAGTTGAAGCCGGCACGCTGGGCCAGGTAGTGGGTCTGGTTGGTGAAGCCCGAGCGCAGGCTGCCCGGGTCGGCCTCCTGCAGGCCGACGATGTCATGGTCGCGCGCCAAGGTGGCGATCGCGTCAAGGCTGCTGCGCTTGCGACCCGCCGGCAGCGCATGTGACCAGCTGCGGGTCACATAGTCGCTGTAGCGGCGGGTACTTGAGCCGGCCTGGATGTTGGCCGTCAGCAAGCGCAGGGTCCGTGTACGGGGGGAATTCACGGCCGGGAAACGCTTCTCTTGGATCAGTGAGCCTGGGCCGCACCGCGTTCGCGGGCGATCAGGTGGTCGGCGATGCGCAGCATGTCCGGGAAGCTCTTGCCCTTCACCAGGTACTTGCCGTTGACGATGATCGATGGGGTGCCGCTGATCTGGCTGCGCTGCGCGAACTGCTTGGCCGAGTTGGTCTTGGCATTCACCGCGAAGCTGCCCATGGTGGCGGCGAACTGCTTCGGATCCACGCCGTAGGCACCGTAGAACTTGGCGATGTCTTCGACCGAATCACGGCCGCGCTCGCCCTTCAGGGTCTTCTGCGAGTGGATGGCGGCGTACAGCGCTTCGTGGGTCTTCTCCTGCACGCCCAGGGTCTGCGCGGCGTAGAAGGCACGGGCGTAGTCATCCCAGGTGCCGCCGAACATGGCCGGCACGTAGACGAAGTTCACGTCGCTCGGCAGGCCGGCCTTCCACGGGCCGACCAGCGGCTGGAACGCGGCGCAGGCCGGGCAGACGTAGCCGAAGATCTCGGTCACTTCGATCTTGCCGGCGGCCGGCTGGAACGGCTGGCCGTTCGGGATCACCTGGTAGTCAGCGCCTTCCACCGGGGCCGGGCCGGTCAGTGCGGCGGTGGTCGGGGCCGGTGCAGCGGCCGGTGCCGCTTCAGTCGCGGCCTTCTCGCCTTCGGCAGCGGCCGGGGCAGCGCCCTCGGCGCCAGCGGCAGGCGCAGCCGGTTCGGTGGTGGCCGGCGCGGCCGCCGGTTCGGCCGGAGCCGCAGAGGTGTTGGCGGTGCCATCGTCGGCCTTGCAGGCGGCCAGGATCGGCAGCAGCGCTGCGAGTGCGAGGGCGTAACGGATCTTCATGGAAACGTCTCCAGCATCTGGAAAGGTGGGGCCGGCGTCAGGCGCCGGCCAGAGGGAAATGATGACATGCGGCGGCGACAGCGCCGTGTCGATGGTGGGCGTTGGTTCAGCGGCCGCGGGCGGCGCGGGCCTGGGCGATCAGCGCCGAGGCGATGCGCAGCTGGTCGTCGAAGCTGTTGCCACGCACCAGGTACTGGCCGTTGATGATGATCGCCGGGGTGCCCGGAATCCTGGTGCGCTGGGCGAACGCGCGGGCGGCGTCGACCTTCTTCTGTACGGCGTCGCCGCGCAGGGCCTGCAGATAACGGTCCGGGGTCACGCCGTAGGCCTTGTAGAAGGTGGCGAGCTCATCGGCCGAGACGTTCTGCATCGGCAGCGAGCCGTCCTCGTGCAGGGCCTTGAACACGGCCGCGTGGCTGCGCTTGGCCACGCCGACTTCGTCGGCGGCGTAGTAGGCCAGGGCCCAGGCGTCCCAGGCGCCGCCGAAGGCCGCCGGAACCGGGGTGAAGCGCACGTCGGCCGGCAGCTTGGCCGCCCAGGCTTCCAGCTGCGGTTCGAAATGGGCGCAGTGCGGGCAGGTGTAGCCGAAGACCTCGACCACCTCGATCTTGCCGGCCAGCGGCTGGAACGGGCCCGGCTGGGCGATGCGCTCGTAGTCTTTGCCCTCGACCAGCGGGGCATTGGCGGGGGTTGCGGCGCAGGCCACCAGCGGCAGCAGCACCAGCACGGACAACAGCAGGCGGGAAATCAACCTCATCGACACGCATCTCCGTTGAAAAAAGCAACGCCGGCGCGGTCGCCGGCGTGAAGGAAACATACCGCAGGCGAGGGCCGCGGTGGCGGCCCGGGCCGACCAGCGGTGGTCAGGGCGCGGCAGCCGGTTGTACCGGCGTGGTCGCCGCGGCCACGTCGTCGGCCTTGTTGTGCAGGCCCTGCAGGTAGCTCGACAGCGCCTGCACCTCCTGCTCGCTGAGCTTCTGCGCGACCGTGGCCATGATCTGGAAGTGCGCCTTGTCGGTCTCGTTGGTCTGGCCGGCCTGGTATTCCTGCAGGCGGCGCGCGACATAGCTGGCGTGCTGCCCACCGAGGTGCGGATAGGCCGGTCCGGGATTGCCGGCACCGCTGGGGCCATGGCAGGCCATGCAGGCCGGCAGGCCACGCTTGGCATCGCCGCCACGGTACAGCTG
This sequence comes from Stenotrophomonas africana, assembly GCF_013004645.1. Lineage (GTDB taxonomy): Bacteria > Pseudomonadota > Gammaproteobacteria > Xanthomonadales > Xanthomonadaceae > Stenotrophomonas > Stenotrophomonas africana. Next base: position 308,167 of record NZ_JABEME010000005.1, read on the forward strand.
CTGGCCGATCTCGTAGAACTTCATTCCCTTGTAGGGGCCGTCAGTGACCGCCGTGTCATCGGCGATGCCGGCGGTGGCCTTCTGCGTGGCGAAGAACGCACCGATGTCGCGCATGTCCTGCGGGGTGAGGTTCTGCACGAACGGCACCATCGCCACCGCCGCGCCGGAACTGCGCTGGCCGTTGGCGATCAGGGCCATCTGCTGGGCCACGTAGCGTTCGCTCTGGCCAGCGATGGACGGGTACATCTCCACGGTGGAGTTGCCGTCGGCGCCATGGCAGGCCGCGCAGGCCGAGGCTTTGGTCTGGCCGGCCTTGGCATCGCCCCAGTGGGTCTTGCTGAAATCCACCTCCAGCGAGGCGGTGTTGATCGGCCCGTTGTCGGGCAGCGGGGTCAACGTGGTCTGCGCGAACGCAGCAGCGGCAACGACTACAGCAGTGGCAAGGGCGGATACGGCAAGAACGCGAGCGTGGCGCATGCTGAAGCTCCGTATGGACCGGGCCGGGCGGTGGCCGCCGGCATCGCCAGGATTATCAACGCCGTTTCCGCACACGGTCAACGCAGCAGTGCAGCAAAATGCCCGCAAAGGCTGCCGGCACGGGCGCGCGGCGCCGCAACATGCGATCCTAGGCGCATGTCATTGCTCATCGAACGCGCCCGTTACCACCTTTCGGCCCACAACGTGCGGCAGCTGCCGCCCGACGAAGGGGCCGAAGTGGCCTTCGCCGGCCGCTCCAACGCCGGCAAGTCCAGTGCGCTCAACGCGCTGACCCGCCAGAACGCCCTGGCCCGTGTCTCCAAGACCCCCGGCCGGACCCAGCAGCTGGTGTTCTTCCAGGTCACCCCGGAAGCGCATCTGGTCGACCTGCCCGGTTACGGCTACGCCAAGGTACCGCTGGACCTGCAGGCGCACTGGCAGGCCTTCATCGACAAGTACTTCCGCACCCGCGAGGCGCTGAAGGGCCTGGTGGTGGTGATGGACATCCGCCATCCGCTGAAGGAGTACGACCGGCAGATGCTGTCCTATGCCGTGCAGCGTGGCCTGCCGGCGCACGCGCTGCTGACCAAGGCCGACAAGCTCAGTCGCAGCCAGCAGATGCAGTCCCTGCAGAAGGTGCGCAAGGAGCTGCAATCGGCCTACGGCGACAGCGTGAGCGTGCAGGTGTTCTCCGGCGAAGACCGTACCGGCGTGGACGAAGCCCGCGGCGTGATCGGCGGCTGGCTGGGGCTGGAATAAGGCATTACCGGTCGCCCGGCTGGCAGCCGGGCGCTACCCGATCGGTGGGTGCCGACCTTGGTCGGCATACCCTCACAACGGCGAATACTCCGCCGGCACCCACGCATAGGCCTTGCCCTCGCCACGCACATGGCCCAGGCCGGGGAACGGCAGGTGCGCACCGGCCACCCACCAACCATTGGCGGTGGCCTGCTGCAACAGCGCCCGCCGGCTGGCGATGGCCGCCTTGCGGTCCGAATCCGCCTCGAATGCCGCTTCCGGATGCGCGAACTGCACCGCGTGGAAGTGCAGCACATCGCCCCACACCAGCAGTGACTGGCCCTGGCTGTCGAACCGGTAGGAGACATGGCCGGGGGTGTGGCCATGGGTGTCCATCGCCACCGCGCCGCCGGGCAGGGCATCGCCGGGGCTGAAGGTGCGCAGGTGGCCGCTGGCCTGATACGGCGCCACCGCGTTGCGTGCCAGCGGGAAGGCGAAGCGCACGCCCTTCGGCGCGGTGGCCTCGCTGGCGGGGTTGAGCCAGTAATCGGCATCGGCCTTGGACAGCCACACCGTGGCATTGGGATAGGCCGGCTTGCCGTGTGCATCGAGCACGCCACACAGGTGGTCCGGATGGGCGTGGGTCAGCAGCACCTCATCCACCTCGGTCGGGTCGACGCCGGAGGCGCGCAGATTGCCCAGCACCTGGCCCAGGCCGGGGCCAAAGCACTGCGCGGTTCCGGTGTCGACCAGGGTCAGGTGGTTGCCCTGGCGCACCAGGAAGGCGTTGATCGCGGTCTGCAGGCCTTTCTTGTCCTCAGGTACATAGCGGCCTTCGAGCAGGCGGCTGACCAGCGTCGGCGGCACGTCCACCACTTCCTGCCGACCCAGCGCGACCACGCCGTCGAACAGGGCGGTGACCTGCAGCGCACCGACGCGCTGGTGGTAGACGCCGGGCACCTGCTGGGTGGGGGCGGGCGAGGTGGCTTCGGCCAACGCGGCCAGTGGCAGGGAAGACAGGGCCAACAGCAGGGCGCCGTGCAGCGGCAGGTGACGCAGGGTCATGGCGGTTCTCGGTGGACGACGGACGATTCCGTTGCTGCATAGCGTGCCGTGGCCGACGTGTGCGCGGCGCTCAAACCACTACGCGGAATGCTCAGGGAAGGGGTGTTGTCTGCAGGGCTGCGCCCTGCACCCGCAGAGGCAACGGCAACAGCCGAAGCAACAGCAACAGCCGAAGCAACAGCAACAGCGGGCTATCCGTGGGATGGCGGGGTGGGTCCGGTTGCGGGAGACGCCGTAAACCCCTCCATGGGGGCTTGGCCGCGGCTTGCCCGTGTGCGCTGTCCTGCGCACACGGCAAGACCGGGGCGGGGCATCCTGCCCAACCCGCCCGAGGTATACCTCGGGCCCATGCCGCGGACACTCCCGCAACCGGACCCACCCCGCCTTCGACAGTTTTCCGCGATCTGACCCCAGAGTTTCATTTGATATCTGACAGATGTGTCGACCAAGGTCGACACCTGCCAACAGCTGCAGAAATCTGTCAGAGGTGGGGCGGG
>NZ_JABEME010000006.1 GCF_013004645.1 Stenotrophomonas africana
GAGCAAGCGGCGACCGAGCTTACATGGGTGAGGGCGCTTTGCTTGCGAAGCACTGCTTCGCAAGCGCCCGAACGCACAGCCGCCAGCGGCTGGGCCGGACCCCGGAGGGGGACTTGCAGCGCCCCCCGCAACCGGACCCACCCCGCCATCCCTCGGAATGCGGCTTTTGCTTTCGCTTTTGCTTGCGCGGTGGCCTCTGCAGGTGCCGGGCGCAGCCCGGCCGACCCCCTCAACAGGCAGGCGGCGCCCGGAACAGGTACCCTATGCCGCCATCAGATAGCCAATGTGACATGACCGACGCCATCGTCGCTCCGCAGTGGGCCTCCCGCCTGCGCGACATCGCCGACTTCCCCAAGCCCGGCATCCTCTTCAAGGACATCATGCCGCTGCTCGCCCATAGCGAGGACTTCCGCGGTGCCATCACCGCGATGGCCGACCGCTGGCGCGACCAGAAGCTGGACGCGGTGATCGGTATCGAATCGCGTGGCTTCATCCTTGGCGCCGCGATGGCGCTGGAACTGGGCGTCGGCTTCGTGCCGGTGCGCAAGCCGGGCAAGCTGCCGGGCCAGGTGCTGCGCGAGGAATACACGCTGGAATACCGCAGCGACTGCATCGAAGTGCACGCCGATGCGCTGCCGGCCGGTGCCCGCGTGGCGATCATTGATGACGTGCTGGCCACTGGCGGCACGCTGGTCGCTGCGCTGTCGCTGGTGCGCCGCCTGGGTGTTGAAGTGGTCGGCGCCGGCGTGCTGGTCGAACTGGACGGCCTCGGTGGTCGCGCCCGCTGGGAATCGGATCTGCCGCTGCACACCGAACTGGTGTTCTGATCGAAGGGCAGGTGCCAACCAAGGTTGGCATCTACCAGAGCGAATGGCCGGGAGCCGGTAGTTGCCAACCTTGGTTGGCAGCACTTTTCGCGACGGGTGCCATGGACGGGCCAACCAAGGTTGGCCGCTACCAGGCCAGATCGTTGCCAACCGGGGTTGGCAACGCTGCTTCAATCACATCATCCGCACTCGGAAACGGCGGCCCTTGATCTTGCCGGCTTCCAGCTTGGCCACGGCCTTGTTGGCCTGCTCGCGCGCGATTGCCACGTAGGAGCGGGTCGGGAAGATCGCGATCTTGCCGATGAACTTGCTCGACAGGCCGGCATCACCGGTCAGCGCACCGAGGATGTCGCCCGGGCGCAGCTTGTCGGTCTTGCCGCCGTCGATGCGCAGGGTGCGCATCGCAGCCTGCGGCAATTCGGCCGGGCGCGCGGTTGCCAACGGCGTCTTCTGCCAGTCCAGCGGCTGCCCCATCTGCGCTTCGATGGCTTCGGCACGGGTCTTCTCGCGACCGGCCACCAGGCTGATCGCCAGGCCGCTGGCACCGGCACGGCCGGTGCGGCCCACGCGGTGCTGGTAGCTCTCCACGTCGGTCGGCAGCTCGTAGTTGATCACCGCCGCCAGCTCTTCCACGTCCAGGCCGCGTGCGGCCACGTCGCTGGCCACCAGCACGTTGCAGCTGCGGTTGGCCAGCAGCAACAGCACTTCCTCGCGGTCGCGCTGTTCCATGTCGCCATGCAGAGCCAGTGCGGAGAAGCCGAACTGCTGCAGCGAGTTGGCAACTTCGTCCACGTCCTTGCGGGTGTTGCAGAACACCACCGCCGATTCCGGGGTGTACTTCAGCAGCAGGCCGGCCAGCGCCTTCTGGCGATGCGCCGGTTCCACCTCGCAGAACAGGTGGCGGATCGCCGGTGCCTGGTCGGCGCCTTCCACCGTTACTTCCACCGCGTCGCGCAGCAGGTCACGCGCCATGGCGCGGATGCTGTCGGGGAAGGTGGCCGAGAACAGCAGGCTCTGGCGGTCCTTGTGGGTGCGGCCGGCGATCTCGCGGATCGGCTCTTCGAAGCCCATGTCGAGCATGCGGTCGGCCTCGTCCAGCACCAGCGTGCGCACCGCACCCAGATTCAGCGCGCGCTTGCGTGCCAGCTCCTGCACACGGCCGGGCGTGCCGACCACCACGTGCGGGTCATGGCCCTCCAGCGACGCCAACTGCGGGCCTAGCGGCACGCCGCCAACCAGCAGCAACAGTTTCAGGTTGGGGATGCCGGTGGCCAGCTTGCGGATCTGCTTGCCGACCTGGTCGGCCAGTTCGCGGGTCGGGCACAGCACCAGCGCCTGCACGCGGATCAGGCTGGGGTCGATGGCCTGCAGCAGGCCCAGGCCGAAGGCAGCGGTCTTGCCACTGCCGGTCGGCGCCTGTGCGATCACATCGCGGCCATCCAGGATGGCCGGCAGGCTCTGCGCCTGCACGGGGGTGAGGGTGGTGTAGCCGAGGGCATCCAGGCCGGGCTGCAGGGCCGGGCTCAGCGGCAGGGTCGAGAAGTCAGTCATGGCGCATTGTACCCGTCCGCGCGGCTGCTCCCTGCTCTGGGGTCTTCATCCATGTGGGTGCCGACCCTGGTCGGCACGCTCTTGATCAGCCCAGCACCGCCAGCACACCCTGGTGGATCGCCAGGCCACCGAACAACAGCCAGGCGAACAGGATCAGTGCCAGCAGCAGCGGCTTCAGGCCCGCCTGGCGCAGCGCCGAGACGTGGGTGGTCAGTCCCAGCGCGGCCATCGCCATCGCCAGCAGCACGGTATCCAGCTGCACCAGCCCGGCCTGGAGGCCAGCCGGCAGCAGGTGCAGCGAGTTGAAACCGGCCACCGCCACGAAACCGAACGCGAACCACGGCACCACGATGCGCGCCTTGCTGCCCTCGGCGCTGGCCTTGCCGCCACGCGCCAGCCACAGCGACAGCGCGATCAGGAACGGCGCCAGCAGCATCACCCGCACCATCTTGGTGATCACCGCTGTGTCGGCCGCTGCTTCGTCGACCGCGCGGCCTGCCGCCACCACCTGTGCCACTTCATGCACCGTCGCACCGGTGAAAAGACCGTACTGCCGCGCGTCCATCGCCAGCCAGCCGTGCGACTGCACCAAGGCATACAGCGCCGGGTACAGGAACATCGCCAGCGTGCCGAACACCACCACCGTCGAGACCGCGACGGTGACCTGCGCAGCACGGCCACGCACCACCGGTTCGGCGGCCATCACCGCCGCCGCGCCGCAGATCGCGCTGCCGGCACCGATCAGCATGGCTGCCTCGCGCTCCATCTTGAACACGCGCACGCCCAGCCAGCAGGCCAGGCCGAAGGTGCTGGCAACCACCAGCACGTCCATCAGCACGCCAGTGACGCCGACATGGCCGATGTCCTGGAAGGTCAGGCGCAGACCGTACAGCACGATGCCGGCGCGCAGCAGCCAGTGCTTGGAGAAGCCGACGCCGGCCGCGCTGCCCGGTGCCAGCCGCGGGTAAAGGGTGTTGCCGACCACGATGCCGGCGACGATGGCCACGGTCAGTGCGCTCAAGCCATGCGCCTGCAGCCAGGGAAGCTCGGCCAGGTACAGCGATGCCGCCGCGATCAGGCCCACCAGCAGAAGGCCGGGCAGACGCGGTTGCCAGCGTTGGCGCAGGGCAGGCAGGGTCCAGGAGGAGAGAGCGGGGGCGTTCATGGCAAGGGCAGGGCTGGAAGGATGGGGGCAAGCGTGCGCCTGCCTGACCGACCTGTAAAACGAATAATATGGGTGAAACCTACCTGTCTAGAAGGTAATAAGCATGCGACTGACGCTGCGACAGCTTCAGGTATTCGTCGCCATTGCCGACCACGGCAGCACCACCGCCGCCGGACAGGCCATTGCGCTCTCGCAGTCGGCCAGCAGCGCCGCGCTGCACGAACTGGAGGCGCACTTCGGCACCCCGCTGTTCGACCGCATCGGCCGCCGCCTGGCGCTCAACGGGCACGGCCGCGCACTGCTGGAGCCGGCGCGCACCCTGCTGGTCAACGCCGCCGATCTGGAGCGGCAGCTGGCCGCCGGCGGCGACCCGTCGCAGGGCGCGCCGCTGCGGCTGGTGCTGGCCGCCAGTACCACCATCGGCAATTACCTCCTGCCGCCACGCATCGCCGAACTGCTGCGCCAGGCGCCACAGGCCGAGGTCGACCTGCGCATCGACAACAGTGCCGGCGTGGTCGCCGCCGTGCAGCGCCTGGACGTCGACGCCGGCCTGATCGAAGGCCCGTGCCACGAGCGTGGCCTGCAGGTCACCGCCTGGCAGCAGGATCCGCTGGTGATCGTGGCTGCCGCCGACGCCCCCGCGCGCTGGACGCTGGACGAACTGCGCCGTGCACGCTGGTTGCTGCGCGAGCCCGGCTCCGGCACCCGTGAAGCCGTGGAACAGGCGCTGCTGCCGCACCTGCGCGGTTTCGCCCAGACCCTGCAGCTGGGCAATACCGAAGCAATCAAGCAGGCCGCCATCGCCGGCCTCGGCCTGGCCTGCCTCTCGCGCCACGCGCTGGAAGAGCCCTTGGCCCTGGGCCGCCTGCGCGTGCTCGAGACCCCGCTGCCCGCCCTGCAACGCACCCTGTGGCTGGTACGCCACCCTGGAAAGCAATGGCTGCCGGGGTTGCAGGCGCTGCTGGGGGAGGTGGGGTAGCCATCAGATTTCCAGTCGATTCCATCCATCGACCCTTCTTGTAGCGCTCATCCACGCATGGCGTGGATCTACCGTGCCGACCAAGGTCGACACCCACCAGAGCAGAATGTAGTTCCGACAGATTGCGAGAAACTGTGAGAGGTGGGGCGGTGTGGGGCTGCAGGACCGTTGGCGCCATGGATGGCGCCATCGAGCCCCCATGGATGGGTTCACGGCGTGTCCTGCAGCCCCACACCGACCTGCCTGCCACCGTAAGCCGCTTTGGCTGTTGCTTCGGCCGTTGCCTCTGCGGGTGCCGGGTGCAACCCGGCCGACGCCCCCAACCCGTACAATATCCGGATGCCTCTGATTACCCTACAGAACGTCGACTTCAGCGTCGGCGGCCCGTTGTTGCTGGAAAAGGCCGAACTGTCGATCGAGCCGGGCGAACGCATCGCCCTGATCGGCCGCAACGGCGCCGGCAAATCCACCCTGCTCAAGCTGCTGTCCGGCGACCACAAGCCCGATGACGGCGAAGTCCGCGTGCAGCAGGGCGTGCGTGTCACCCGCCTGGAGCAGGAAGTGCCACACGGCGCGGCCGGTTCGGTGTTCGACGTCGTCGCCGATGGCCTCGGCGAACTGGGCCAGTGGCTGGCCGAATTCCACCACCTCAGCCATGCCGAGGTCTTCGATGGCGAAGCCCTCGGCAACGTGCAGGCCAAGATCGACGCCGCCAACGGCTGGGGATTGGACCAGCGCGTCAGCGAAACCCTGACCAAGCTCGACCTGGACGGCGAGGCCGAGTTCGGCCGCCTGTCCGGCGGCATGAAGCGCCGCGTGCTGCTCGCCCGCGCGCTGGTGTCCAGCCCCGATGTGCTGCTGCTGGACGAACCGACCAACCACCTGGACATCGAGGCCATCGACTGGCTCGAAGCGTTCCTGAAGGGCTGGAGCGGCAGTGTGGTGTTCGTCACCCACGACCGTCGCTTCCTGCGTGCGCTGGCCACCCGCATCGTCGAGATCGACCGCGGCCAGGTCACCAGCTGGCCGGGCGACTGGGCCAACTACGAGCGCCGCCGCGAGGAACGCCTCAATGCACAGGCGCAGGAAAACGCGCGCTTTGACAAGCTGCTGGCGCAGGAAGAAGTCTGGATCCGCCAGGGCATCAAGGCCCGCCGCACCCGCGATGAGGGCCGTGTGCGCCGCCTGAAGGCGATGCGCAACGAACGTTCGCAGCGTCGCGACCTCAGCGGCAACGTCAAGATGGAAGCCGCGCAGGGCGTCAGCTCCGGCAAGAAGGTGATCGACGTCAAGGACATTTCGTTCGCGTTCGGCGAGCGCACCATGGTCCGCGATTTCACCACCACCATCCTGCGTGGCGATCGCATCGGCCTGATCGGCCCCAACGGCAGCGGCAAGACCACGCTGCTGAAGCTGCTGCTGGGCGAACTGCAGCCGGCCAAGGGTGAGGTCAATGCGGGCACCAACCTGCAGATCGCGTATTTCGACCAGTACCGTGCGGTGCTGCGCGAAGACTGGAGTGCGATCGAGAACGTGGCCGAAGGCCGCGACTTCCTCGAGTTCAACGGCAAGCGCAAGCACGTGCATGCTTACCTGCAGGACTTCATGTTCACCCCGGAACGTGCACGTGCGCCGATCACCCGCCTGTCCGGTGGCGAGCGCAACCGCCTGCTGCTGGCCAAGCTGTTCGCGCAGCCGTCGAACCTGCTGGTGATGGACGAACCGACCAACGACCTCGACGTGGAAACCCTGGAGCTGCTGGAAGAGCTGCTGGGCGACTACACCGGCACCCTGCTGCTGGTCAGCCACGACCGTGACTTCATCGACAACGTGGTGACCTCCACGTTGGTGATGGAAGGCGACGGCGTGATCGGTGAGTACGTTGGCGGCTACAGCGACTGGCAGCGTTATGCGGCCAGTGTGGCGACGCCTGCTGCGGCTCCGGCAGCCAAGCCGGCGGCAGCTGCACCGGCTGCCACGGCCGCTGCTCCGGCTGCGCCCAAGCGCAAGCTGGCCTACAAGGAAGCGCGCGAACTGGAGCAGTTGCCGAAGACCATCGAGAAGCTGGAAGGCGATGTCGAAGGCCTGACCTCGGCGATGAACGACCCATCGTTCTACACCCGCAGCAGTGCCGAAGTGACCGCGCACACGCAGCAGCTGGCCAAGGTGCAGGCCGAGCTGGATGCCGCGTACGCGCGCTGGGAAGAGCTGGAAGGCTGAGTATCGGTCGGCGCCAACGGTTGCGCCGATTGATGTAGAGCAGAGCCCACGCTCGGCTCAGTAGATCCACGCCGTGCGTGGATATCCGGATCTGTGCGGACCAACGGTCCGCACCCACCAATCAACGGTCCGCACAGACCGGGGGGCGGCGGTCATTTGACCCCGTGCAGATCCCGCAACTGGGTCGGCCGGCTGCCGAAATACGCCGCCAGATCGGCAATGTCCTGATCACTCAGGTCCTTCGCCTGCGGCGTCATCAGCGCATGCTGGCGGTCACCGGCGCGGTAGGCCTGCAGCGCATGCGCCAGGTAGTCGCCGTACTGCCCACCCAGTTTCGGATAGGTCGGATCGATCGGCGCATTGCCGTCGGCCCCGTGGCAGTCGATGCAGCTCTGGTTGGTGGCCTTGCCCTTCACCTTGGCGCGGGCTTCACCGGCGGCCTCGCGACCTGCCGGCAGGCCGGCGGAGGACGATGAACCGTGTTCGCCGCTGGCATGGCCCGGGTCGGCGGCGGATTTCTCGCTGTTTTCCACCTGCGACTGCGAACAGGCCGCCAGCAGCAGGGCAACGGACAGGGCGATGGCATGACGCATCGGATGCGCGGCTTTCGACATGGGCGGGCCTTACTTGACGGTGGACAGGTAAACAGCGAGATCGGCGATCTCCTGTTCGCTGAAACTCATCGACTGCGCCTGCATCGTCGGATGCCTGCGCTTGCCCTGGCGGTACTCGGTCAGGGCCTGGGCCAGGTACTGCTGGGTCTGGCCGCCGATCTTCGGCACCCGGTAACTGGGGTAGGCGTTCTTGTAACCGGTGATGCCATGGCACCCCTGGCAGGTATAGGCCAGGACACGGCCATTGTCGAAGTTGCCGGTGGGGGCGGCAGGCGCCGGGGCGGCGGCGGGAGCCGGGGCCGGGGCAGGTGTGGCAGGAGCAGGAGCGGGCTGTGCGGCGGCCCCAAGGGGCAGGAGGACGGCCAGAGCGAGACAAGCGGCGAGCGGCTGCGGGCGCATGGTGTCGTTTCCGGGAATTCGGGTCTGGTCGTTCCGGCGTGGGGTACGGAACGCCCCGAGTATAGCCTCAGGTTTCATCTAGCTGAAATGGGGGGTGGCCCGACCAGTGGCGTGAAGACACCATGACCTTTGGGATATGGTGTTGCCGTGAAGTGGTGAATTACTTTGCTACCACACCTGTCCACGCATCCTCTAGGGACCTGACGATGTCACACCCAACCTTCCTGTCCGGCCGTCGCAGCGGAATCTGCGCTGCCGCACTGCTGATCTCCACCTCCCTGCTGCTGGGCGGTTGCGCCGCAGGGCCCAATTCCGAAGCCAAGGCTGCCGAGACCAAGGAGGAGAAGAAGGTTGACGCGGTCCCCGTCGAAGTGGCCGTGGCCAGCCATCGCGCGGTTGCCGCCAGCTACACCGGCACCGCTGCGCTGGAACCGCGCGCCGAATCGCAGGTGGTCGCCAAGACCTCTGGCGTGGCGCTGGCGGTGCTGGTCGAGGAAGGCCAGCGGGTCACCGCCGGGCAGCCGCTGGTGCGCCTGGACCCGGACCGCGCACGTCTGGCCGTTGCCCAGAGCGAAGCGCAGATGCGCAAGCTGGAAAACAACTACCAGCGCGCACAGAAGCTGGTGGGCCAGCAGATGGTCAGCGCCGCCGATGTCGACCAGCTGCGTTTTGATCTGGAAAACGCCCGTGCGCAGTACCGCCTGGCGACGCTGGAGCTGTCCTACACCACCGTCGTGGCACCGATCTCCGGCGTGATCGCCTCGCGCTCGATCAAGACCGGCAACTTCGTGCAGATCAATACACCGATCTTCCGCATCGTCGACAACTCGCGGCTGGAAGCCACCCTCAACGTGCCCGAGCGTGAGCTGGCCACCCTGCGCGCCGGCCAGCCGGTGACGCTGGCCGCCGATGCGTTGCAGGGCCAAAGCTTCACCGGCACCGTCGATCGCATTGCGCCGGTGGTGGACTCAGGCAGCGGCACGTTTCGCGTGGTCAGCGCCTTCGATGGCGCCGCGCACGCACTGCAGCCCGGCATGTTCGGGCGCATCCGCATTGATTACGACCAGCGTGCCGATGCGCTGGTGGTGCCGCGCCTGGCGCTGCTCGACGACGGTGAGCCGGCGGTGTTCCGGGTGCGCGAAGGCAAGGTCGCACGCGTTCCGGTCAAGCTGGGTTACGCCGAGGGCCCGTGGGTGGAGATCCGTGATGGCCTGGCGGCCGGTGATCAGGTGGTCACCGCCGGCAAGGTCGCCCTGCGCGACGGTACCGCGGTGCAGGTGATCGCCGATCCGAAGGCAAAGGCAAAGACGGTCGCAGCGGCCGCAAAGCCGGCAGACAAGGCCGGGAGCAAGCAATGACCGGCCCGGGCCACGACCACGGTGCCTCGCCGGCGAGCGACGGCGCCGCCGCCGGCATGCGCGGCGGCCTGGTGGAATTCGCCACCCGCCGCCGCGTGACCATCGCCATGTGCACGGTCACGCTGCTGCTGTTCGGCCTGATCGCGCTGGGCAACCTCAAGGTCAACCTGCTGCCGGACCTGAGCTACCCGACGCTGACCGTGCGAACCGAGTACACCGGCGCGGCGCCGACCGAAATCGAAACCCTGATCACCCAGCCGGTCGAAGAAGCGGTGGGCGTGGTCAAGAACCTGCGCAAGCTGAAGTCGGTCTCGCGCACCGGCCAGAGCGACGTGGTGCTGGAGTTCGCCTGGGGCACCAACATGGACCAGGCCAGCCTGGAGGTGCGCGACAAGATGGAAGCGCTGAACCTGCCGCTGGAGGCCAAGGCCCCGGTGCTGCTGCGCTTCAATCCGTCCACGGAGCCGATCATGCGCCTGGTGCTGTCCAGCAAGACCGCACCGGCCAGCGATGCCGATGCGGTCCGCGAGCTGACCGGCCTGCGCCGCTATGCCGATGAAGACCTGAAGAAGAAGCTGGAGCCGGTCACCGGCGTGGCAGCGGTCAAGGTCGGTGGCGGCCTTGAGGACGAGATCCAGGTCGACATCGACCAGCAGAAGCTGGCACAGCTGAATCTGCCGATCGACACCGTCATCAAGCGCCTGAAGGACGAGAACATCAACATCTCCGGCGGTCGCCTGGAGGAGGGTTCGCAGCGCTTCCTGGTGCGCACCGTCAACCAGTTCGCCGACCTGGAGGAGATCCGCAACCTGCTGGTCACCACCCAGGGCTCGAACGGAAGTGCAGCCGACTCGGCATTGCAGCAGATGTTCAACATCGCCGCGTCGACCGGTTCGGCCGCGGCCATTGCAGCGGCCTCGGCGGCGCAGAGCGCATCGTCCGGTGCTGGCTCCAGCGTGGTCGCCAATGGCGTGCCGGTACGCCTGAAGGACGTGGCCACCGTTCGCCAGGGCTACAAGGAGCGCGAAGCGGTGATCCGGCTGGGCGGCAAGGAATCGGTTGAACTGGCCATCTACAAGGAAGGCGACGCCAATACGGTGTCCACCGCCGAAGCGCTGCGCAAGCGCCTGGAGCAGATCAAGGGCACGTTCCCGTCCGATGTCGAGATGACCACCATCGAGGACCAGTCGCGCTTCATCGAGCACGCCATCGCCGACGTCAAGAAGGATGCGGTGATCGGTGGCCTGCTGGCGATCCTGATCATCTTCCTGTTCCTGCGCGATGGCTGGAGCACGTTCGTGATCAGCCTGTCGCTGCCGGTCTCGATCATCGCCACGTTCTTCTTCATGGGCCAGCTCGGCCTCAGCTTGAATGTGATGTCGCTGGGCGGCCTGGCGCTGGCAACCGGCCTGGTGGTGGACGACTCCATCGTGGTGCTGGAGAGCATTGCCAAGGCCCGCGAGCGCGGCCTGGGCATCCTGCAGGCGGCCATCACCGGTACCCGTGAGGTGAGCATGGCGGTGGTCGCTTCGACCCTGACCACCATCGCCGTATTCCTGCCGCTGGTGTTCGTCGACGGCATCGCCGGCCAGCTGTTCCGCGACCAGGCACTGACCGTGGCGATCGCCATTGCGATCTCGCTGCTGGTGTCGATGACCCTGATTCCGATGCTGAGCTCGCTGAAGGGACGACCGCCACTGGCGTTCCCGGAAGAGGCACCGAACGAACCGTGGCAACCGCAGAGCCGCTGGCAGAAGCCGGTTGCGCTGGGCCGCCGTGGCGCCGTGGCGACCGCGCGCTGGGGCTTCTACGCGCTGGCTTGGCTGATCGTGCGCCTGTGGCGTGGCCTGGTCGCGGTGGTCGGCCCGGTGATGCGCAAGGCCAGCGACCTGGCGATGAAGCCCTATGCCGGTGCCGAGCGCGGCTACCTGCGGCTGCTGCCGAGCGCGCTGGCCCATCCGGGCAAGGTGCTGGGGGTGGCCACGATCATCTTCGTGGCGACCATGGCGCTGGTGCCGATGCTCGGCGCCGACCTGATCCCGCAGTTGGCCCAGGACCGCTTCGAGATGACGGTGAAGCTGCCGGCCGGCACGCCGCTGAAGCAGACCGATGCGCTGGTGCGCGAGCTGCAGCTGGCGCACGGCAAGGGGGAGGGCGTGGCATCGCTGTACGGCGTCAGTGGCAGCGGCACCCGCCTGGATGCCAGCCCGACCGAGAGCGGCGAGAACATCGGCAAGCTGACCGTGGTGATGGAAGGCGGCGGCAATGCACGTACCGAAGCGGAGATCACCGAGCGCCTGCGTGACACCATGGGCCAGCATCCGGGTGCACAGGTCGACTTCGCACGGCCGGCGTTGTTCAGCTTCTCCACGCCGCTGGAAATCGAGCTGCGCGGGCAGGACATGGCGACGCTCGAAGTAGCTGGCCAGCGCTTGGCGGCGCTGCTGCGCGGCAATGCGCACTACGCCGACGTGAAGTCGACGGTGGAAGAGGGCTTCCCGGAAATCCAGATCCGCTTCGACCAGGAGCGTGCCGGCGCGCTGGGCCTGACCACGCGCCAGATCGCCGACGTGGTGGTGAAGAAGGTCCGCGGTGACGTGGCCACCCGCTACAGCTTCCGCGACCGCAAGATCGACGTGCTGGTGCGTGCGCAGGAAGGTGATCGTGCCAGCGTGGAAAGCATCCGCCGCCTGATCGTCAATCCGGGCAGCACCCGTCCGGTCACGCTGGATGCGGTGGCCGACGTGGTTGCCACCACCGGCCCCAGCGAGATCCATCGCGCCGACCAGACCCGCGTCGCCGTCGTGTCGGCCAACCTGCGCGATATCGATCTGGGCGCGGCCATGCGCGAAGTGCAGCAGATGGTGGCCGAGCAGCCGCTGGGTGCGGGTGTCGGCCTGCACATCGGTGGCCAGGGTGAGGAGCTGGCGCAGGCGGCGAAGTCGCTGATCTTCGCCTTCGGCCTGGCGATCTTCCTGGTCTACCTGGTGATGGCCTCGCAGTTCGAGTCGCTGCTGCATCCGTTCGTGATCCTGTTCACCATCCCGCTGGCGCTGGTCGGTGCGATACTGGCGCTGATGCTGACCGGCAAGCCCATTTCTGTGGTGGTGTTCATTGGTCTGATCCTGCTGGTCGGCCTGGTCACCAAGAACGCGATCATCCTGATCGACAAGGTCAACCAGCTGCGCGAGGCCGGCGTGGCCAAGCACGAGGCCCTGGTGGAAGGGGCACGCTCGCGCCTGCGGCCGATCATCATGACCACCCTGTGCACGCTGTTCGGCTTCCTGCCGCTGGCGGTGGCGATGGGCGAGGGTGCCGAAGTGCGCGCGCCGATGGCGATCACCGTGATCGGCGGCCTGCTGGTGTCGACCCTGCTCACCCTGCTGGTGATCCCGGTGGTGTACGACCTGATGGATCGTCGCGGTGATGCCTATTACCGCGAACGCGGCCGCAAGCATGCCGGCGAGATCGAACCGGGTGCGGCGGGCAGCACGGCGGGTGCGGAGGAACCGGCATGAGTGTTGCCGAGTTCTCCATCCGCCGCCCGGTCACCACCATCATGTGTTTCGTATCACTGGTGGTGATCGGCCTGATCGCTTCGTTCCGGCTGCCGCTGGAGGCGCTGCCGGACATCTCCGCGCCGTTCCTGTTCGTGCAGATCCCGTATACCGGTTCAACTCCGGAGGAAGTGGAGCGAACCATCATCCGCCCGGTGGAGGAATCGCTGGCGACGATGACCGGCATCAAGCGCATGCGCTCGTCGGCCACCTCCGAGGCCGCCCTGATCTTCATCGAGTTCAGCGACTGGGACCGCGACATCGCCATCGCTGCCTCCGATGCACGCGAGCGCATCGACGCGATCCGCAGCGACCTGCCGGACGACCTGCAGCGCTACAACGTGTTCAAGTGGTCCAGCAGTGACCAGCCGGTGCTGAAGGTGCGACTGGCCAGCACCACCGACCTGACCACCGCCTATGACATGCTCGACCGCGAATTCAAGCGGCGCATCGAGCGCATCCCCGGCGTGGCGCGCGTCGACATCACCGGTGCGCCGCCGAACGAGGTGGAGATCGCCATCGATCCGAACCGGCTCAACGCGCACGGGCTGAGCATCAACGAGCTGAGCGAGCGTTTGCGCACGCTGAACTTCTCGATCTCGGCCGGGCAGATCGACGACAACGGCCAGCGCGTGCGCGTGCAGCCGGTGGGCGAGATCACCGACCTGCAGGAAATGCGCGACCTGGTGATCAACGCCAAGGGCCTGCGCCTTGGGGATATCGCTGACGTGCGCCTGAAGCCGGCGCGAATGAACTATGGGCGCCGCCTCGATGGCAACCCGGCCGTCGGCCTGGATATTTTCAAGGAGCGCAGCGCCAACCTGGTGGAAGTCTCGCGCGCGGCGCTGGCCGAGGTCGAGTCGATCCGTGCGGAGGCGTCGATGCGCGACGTGCAGATCAAGGTGATCGACAACCAGGGCAAGGCGGTGACCTCCTCGCTGCTGGAACTGGCCGAGGCCGGTGCCGTCGGCCTGATCCTGTCGGTGACGGTGCTGTTCTTCTTCCTGCGCCATTGGCCGTCCACGTTGATGGTGACCCTGGCCATTCCGATCTGCTTCACCATCACCCTGGGCTTCATGTACTTCGTGGGGGTGACGCTGAACATCCTGACCATGATGGGCCTGCTGCTGGCGGTGGGCATGCTGGTCGACAACGCCGTGGTGGTGGTGGAGAGCATCTACCAGGAGCGCGAGCGCCTGCCGGGGCAGCCGCGGCTGGCCTCGATCATCGGCACCCGCAACGTGGCCATCGCGCTCAGCGCCGGCACGCTGTGCCACTGCATCGTGTTCGTGCCGAACCTGTTTGGCGAGACCAACAACATCAGCATCTTCATGGCGCAGATCGCGATCACCATCTCGGTCTCGCTGCTGGCCTCATGGCTGGTCGCGGTCAGCCTGATCCCGATGCTGTCCGCGCGCATGGCCACGCCCAAGTTGGTGCACTCGCAGACCGGCATGATCGCGCGCCTGCAGCGCCGCTACGCGCAACTGCTGGACTGGTCGCTGCACCATCGTGGCTGGAGCCTGCTCGGCATTCTGCTGGTCGTGCTGGTCAGCCTGGTGCCGATGAAGCTGACCAAGATCGACATGTTCGGCGGTGACGGCGGCAAGGACATCTTCATCGGCTACATGTGGAAGGGCGCCTACACCTACCGCCAGATGTCCGAGGAAGTGGCACGGGTGGAGAACTGGATCGACGAGAACCGCGAGCGCCTGCACGTCAAGCAGGTGTATTCCTGGTACAGCGAACAGGAAGGCAGCTCGACCGTGGTCACCCTGGACGAGAAGTACGCCAAGGACATCAAGTCGCTGCAGGAAGAGCTGCGCAAGGGTCTTCCGAAGTCGGCCCGCACCGACTACTTCGTCGGGAACCAGGGGGGTGATGGCGGCGGTGGTGGCGGCAATCAGGGCGTGCAGGTGCAGCTGGTGGGCGACTCCAGTTCGATGCTGCAGGAAATCGGCCAGGAAGTGGTGCCACTGCTGGCCCAGCGTACCGAGCTGCGCGATGTGCGCATCGACAATGGCGAGAAGGGCGGCGAGCTGAAGGTGCGCGTCGACCGCGAGCGCGCCGCTGCATTCGGCTTCAATGCCGAGCAGGTGGCCAGCTTCGTCGGCCTGGCCCTGCGCGGTGCGCCGATGCGCGAGTTCCGCCGCGGTGACAACGAAGTGCCGGTGTGGGTGCGCTTTGCCGGTGCCGAGCAGAGCAGCCCGGAAGACCTGGCCGGCTTCAGCGTGCGCACCGGCGACGGCCGCAGCGTGCCACTGCTGAGCTTGGTCACCGTCGACGTCGGTTCGTCAGCCACCCAGATCGGACGCACCAACCGCCAGACCACGCTGACCATCAAGGCCAACCTGGCCGAGAAGGTCACCGCGCCCGATGGCCGCAAGGCGATGGAGTCCGTGCTCAAGCCGATGAACTTCCCGGCCGGTTATGGCTTCACCTTCGATGGCGGCGACTACGGCAACGACGACGAGGCGATGCAGCAGATGGTGTTCAACCTGCTGATCGCGCTGGTGATGATCTACGTGGTGATGGCGGCGGTGTTCGAGTCGCTGCTGTTCCCGGCGGCGATCATGAGTGGCGTGCTTTTCTCGATCTTCGGAGTGTTCTGGCTGTTCTGGATCACCGGCACCTCGTTCGGGATCATGTCCTTCATCGGCATCCTGGTGCTGATGGGCGTGGTGGTGAACAACGGCATCGTGATGATCGAGCACATCAACAACCTGCGGCGCGGCGGCATGGGACGCACGCAGGCGCTGGTGGAGGGCTCACGCGAGCGATTGCGCCCGATCATGATGACCATGGGCACGGCGATCCTGGCGATGGTGCCGATCTCGCTGACCAACACGCAGATGTTCGGCAATGGCCCCGAGTACGCGCCGATGGCGCGCGCGATTGCCGGCGGCCTGGCGTTCTCGACCGTGGTCAGCCTGCTGTTCCTGCCGACCATCTATGCGGTGCTGGATGACCTTCGCAGTGCCGTGACGCGGCTGGTCCGCCGCGCACGCGGCCTGGAGAGGGTAGAGCCGGGCGCTGCCCGGCTGTAATACACGTCAACGTGTTGTGGTGTGGGGGAGGCCGGTCGTAGTGGGGCGGCCTCCCCCTTTTTTTGCCGGGCATGGCGTGCCAACCAAGGTTGGCACCTGCCAGAGCGCAGTCGAGCTTGGCTCGACGCTACACGGAACAATCAACCCGCCACCTTGCCCCACACCTTGAACGTGGTCAGCCACAGGCCGAGCATGCTGCCGATGTTGGTCAGCATGAAAGTCAGCACCACGCGCGTGACCCGATTGCGGTACCAGCCCTTCAGGCTCTGCGCGTCGTCGCGCAGCTTCAGGAAATCTTCGTAAGCCGGCTTGCGCAGGCGCGCTTCCACCAGCGCCGAGAACGCACCGGTCGGGATGCTCAGGCGGAACGGCTTGAACGGGGCCACTGCGATCGCAGTCAGGATGCTCAGCGGATGACCGCCGGCCAACAGGCAGCCCAGGCCGGCGAGGCCGCCGGTATACATCGCCCAGGTCGCCAGCAGTTCGGTGCCCACGCCCAGTCCGCCGCGGTAGAAGCCCACGCCGATACCGGTCGCCACGATCGCCAGGATGCCCAGCGTGAACCACGGAATGTTGCGCTTCTTCGGCACTGCTTCCAGCTCGGCGCGCAGCGGCGCCGGTGTTTCGGTGTCGGTTTCCAGGTAACGCGCCAGACCCGCAAGGTGGCCCGCACCGACAACCGCCAGCACTTCACGCTGCTGCGGGTTGTGTTCCTCGCGCAGGCGCGTGGCCATGTAGCGGTCGCGCTCGCCGATGATGGTTTCGTACAGCGCCGGGCTCTCGCTGGCGAACTCACCAAAGCTCGACTCCAGCATGTCGCCCTGCTTGAGCTTCTCGATCTCGTTCTCGCCCACTTCTTCCGACGAGAACAGGCCCGCGCCCAGCCCGGCAACCAGCTTCAGCTTGCCGAAGAAGCCCAGCCGTTGCGACGCACGACGGAAGGTCAGGCCGACCTCGCGATCGATCAGGTGCACCGGCAGGTCGCGTTCGCGCGCCAGTTCCACCGCGCGCTTCAGCTCGGCGCCGGGCTCGATGTCGAGCTGTTCGGCCAGGCGGCGCTGGTAGGCGGACAGGGCCAGGTTGGCGGCGAACAGGGCGACGCGGCCCTTGCGGATCACCTCGACCAGGTCGAGCTTGGCCAGCGTGTCGGGGTCGCTCAGCGCCTGCAGGCGCTGCGGGTCCAGTTCAACGGCAACGGCATCGAAGCGGCCGCTGTCGATGGCTTTCTCCACCGCCTCGACGCTGGCGCGGGATACGTGGGCAGTGCCCAGCAGGGTGTAGCGCACGCCGTCGCGTTCAACGACGCGCACCGGCTGGCCGGCGAACAGGTCGTCGCCGGTCTCGGGAAGGGTTTCGGTCATGGGTTCATTCATTGGAAGGTGCGGTGTCGGCGCCGTCGCCGAGCGCGCGCTGCATCTGCACGGTATCCAGCCAGCGGCCATGCTTGCGGCCGAGGCCACGGAACACGCCCACCAGCTCGAAGCTGAAGCGTTCGTGCAGCTTGATTGAAGCGGTATTGGTCGGTTCGCCGATCACCGCCACCATCTGCCGGTAGCCACGCGCCACGCAGGCGTCGATCAACGCCTGCAGCAGGCCGGTGCCAACGCCCTTGCCCTGGAACGCGGCATCGACGTAGACCGAGTTTTCCACGGTCCACTGGTAGGCAACGCGGGTGCGGTAAGTATTGGCGTAGGCATAGCCGGCCACCTGGCCGTCGATTTCGGCGACCAGGTAGGGAAAGCCGCGATCGATGATGTCGCGCATGCGGCGCAGCATCTCGGTCGCGTCCGGGATGTCGTACTCGTAGGTGTTGACGAAGTCGGTCACTTCCACCGCGTAGATCGCGGTGATCGCGTCGATGTCGGCCGGGCCGGCATCACGGATGAGGACGGCCATGCGCGGGCTCCGGCTCAGTCGATGTAGCGCTTGAGCAGGTCACCGTACGCGTCGATGCGGCGGTCGCGCAGGAACGGCCAGATGCGGCGCACATGCTCGCTGCGCTGCAGGTCGACATCGCACAGCAGAACCGTGGCATCGGTGCCGGCTTCGGCCAGGAACTCACCCTGCGGGCCCAGCACGTGGCTGTTGCCCCAGAACTGGATGCCCGACGCGCCCAGCGGTGAGGCCTCGTGGCCGACGCGGTTGCAGCTCAGCACCGGCAGGCCGTTGGCCACGGCGTGGCCGCGGTGGCTCAGCACCCAGGCGTCGCGCTGGCGGGTCTTCTCGTCCTGCACATCGTCCGGGTCCCAACCGATCGCGGTCGGGTACAGCAGCAGTTCGGCACCGGCCAACGCCATCAGGCGCGCCGCTTCCGGGTACCACTGGTCCCAGCACACCAGCACGCCAAGGCGACCCACCGAGGTATCGATCGGCGTGAAGCCGATGTCGCCCGGGGTGAAGTAGAACTTCTCGTAGAAGCCCGGGTCGTCCGGGATATGCATCTTGCGGTACTTGCCCAGCAGCGTACCGTCCTTCTCGAACACCACCGCGGTGTTGTGGTACAGGCCGGCAGCACGGCGCTCGAACAGCGAGCCGACCAGCACCACGCCATGCTGCTTCGCCAGCGCGCCCAGGCGCTCGGTGCTCGGGCCCGGAATCGGTTCGGCCAGGTCGAATTCGTCCACCGATTCGTGCTGGCAGAAGTACGGACCGTTATGCAGCTCCTGCAGCAGCACCAGTTTCGCGCCCTGCGCAGCCGCCTCGGCCACGCGTGCTTCGATCACCGCCAGGTTGGCGGCGGCATCACCGTGGTTGCGCTCCTGGATCAGGGCGACGGTAAGGGGGCTGCGCGAGTTCATGCGGGGCGTTCCTGCGGGGGAAAACCTGCATGTTAGCGCGGATGGGCAGCGACCGCGTGTCGCGCGCTGAATGGGCCGGTGTTGTAGAGCCGAGCCCATGCTCGGCTGCGTTCTGCTCCGGTTGCGCGAGCGCGCCAGCCGAGCGTGGGCTCGGCTCTACAAAAGGCCAGTCGAGCATGGCTCGACGCTACAGGGGGAGCGCCGGGCGGGGCCCGGCGTCATCCGTCAGGCCTTCAGCAGCCCTTCCGGCAGCTGCATGGTGATGCAGTGCAGGCTGCCGTTCTGCCAGATCAGCGAGCGGCAGGGCACCTGCACGATCTCGCGGCCCGGGTGCGCCTTCGCCAGCACATCGCGGGCCAGGTCGTCGGCTGGATCGCCATAAGCCGGCATCAGCACCGCGCCATTGACGATCAGGTAGTTCGCGTACGACGCGGCCAGGCGACGGCCTTCGTCGATCACCGGCTGTGCCCACGGCAACGGGAACAGGCGGTACGGCTGGCCGTCCTTGGTGCGCAGCGCCGCCAGCTCATTGCCCATCGCCTGCAGTTCGGCGTAGTGCGAGTCGCTCTCGTCGTCGCAGGCCTGGTAGACGATGCTGTCAGCCGAGGCGAAGCGGGCGAGGGTGTCGATGTGTGCGTCGGTGTCGTCGCCTTCCAGGTAGCCGTGGTCCAGCCACAGCACGCGGTCCTGCTGCAGCCAGTCGGCCAGGTCGGCGCTCAGGCTGGCGCGGTCGCGGTCCGGGTGGCGCTCGTGCAGGCACTTCCAGGTGGTCAGTAGGGTGCCTTCACCGTCGGTCTCGATGCCGCCGCCTTCCAGCGCGAACGGAATGCTGCGCACCGGGGCGTTGTTGAACACGCCGGCCTGGTCGAGCACGCCCACCAGCTGGTCATCCAGGGTGGCGTCGAACTTGCCGCCCCAGCCGGTGAAGCGGAAATCCAGCAGCTGGAACCCGCCATCGGCGCGGCGCAGGGTGATCGGGCCGGAGTCGCGCAGCCAGGTATCGTCGTAGGCCGCCGTGGTGAAGTGGACCTTGTCCATGTCGATGCGGTTGGAGCGCAGCCGCATCTCGGCGTAGGTCTCCACATCGTCGTCGGCCACGCAGATCAGCACCGGCTGGAAGCGGGTGATGGCCGCGACCAGGGCGATGTAGGTCTCTTCCACCTGGCCCAGGCGGTCGGCCCAGTCGGTGTCGGCGGTGGGCCAGGCAATCAGGACGCCGCTCTGGGCTTCCCACTCGGCAGGAAAACGAAGGGTCTGGTTCATGGTCTCGCTACACAGGCCCGCCCACGGCGGGTAAAGGGATCAACGGATCGGCGGTTTCGGGCCGATTTCGTTCGGGTCCGCCTGGTTGGCCACCACGTCGATCACCTTCTGCTTCTCGAAGTAGACGGTGAACTGCGGGTACACCCAGCGGTTGATGGTCGGCCATTGCCGCTTCTGCCCGCCACGCGGCTGCAGCTGTTCGCTCGGCGCGCCGAACTGCGCCTGCACCTGCTGCATGCTCTGGCCGCGCAAGGGCAGGGCACCGGCCGGCTTCTCGCGGGCACGGTCGACAAGCAGGGTATCGGCCATCGCCGGTGTGGCGGCGGCCAGGGTGGCCATCACGGCCAGGGCGGACAGGTAACGCTTCATCTCGATCTACTCCCCAGTGGTCAAGAAAGGCGATTACAGCAAAAACGGCAGGAAAAAGCCGCATAAACAAAAAACCGCCCGAAGGCGGCTTTTTGCATCGGGTCGGCCCCGCGTAGGGCCAGCCGCAGCCGCGAAGGCTGTTGGGCTTAGCGCTGACGCGCCTTGAAACGCGGGTTCGACTTGCAGATGACGAAGATCTTGCCACGACGACGCACGACCTTGCAGTCACGGTGACGGGCCTTCGCCGACTTCAGGGAGGACAGGACTTTCATGGCATACCTCGGCGTAAACAGTAGTTGTTCGGGTGGAGCGTGGCCGCGATATGCGAAAGACAATCGGCAGTTGACGCTCGTTCAAGCCCGCCATTCTACCGGGCTTTTCCTCGTGGTTTCAAGTGGTTGCACAAAAGATCCCGGTGGGGGCGTCTGACAGGGGCTAGAATGACCCCTTCACACGCTCTGGGAACCCCATGAATCCACTCGCTCCCGTCCTGACCATCGACGGCCCTTCAGGGGCTGGCAAGGGTACCATCAGCCGCATCATCGCGCGCCGGATGGGCTGGCATTACCTGGATTCGGGCGCGCTGTACCGGGCGGTGGGCGTGGCCGCGAGCTGGGCCGACATCGACACCTCCGATGCCTCGGCGCTGGTCCGCTGCACCTTCGATACCCACGTTCAGTTTGTCGAGCAGGGTGAAGCCATGCGGGTCATGGTGAACGGCACCGATGCCACCGACGAGCTGCGGCTGGAGACCACCGGGGCGCTGGCGTCGGCCATTGCCGCCATTCCCGAGGTCCGGGCCGCCCTGAAGGAGCGCCAGCGCGCATTCAGGGAGCTGCCCGGCCTGGTCGCCGATGGCCGCGACATGGGCACGGTGATCTTCAAGGACGCCCCCTACAAGGTCTTCCTGACCGCCAGTGCCGAGGAGCGCGCCGAGCGCCGGCATAAGCAGTTGAAAGACAAGGGGGTTTCTGTTAACTTTGATGACCTCCTGCGCGAGATCATGGCCCGCGACGCCCGTGATGCTCAGCGTACCGTGGCGCCTCTGAAGCCGGCAGACGATGCTGTCCTCATCGACACCACAGGCATCGGCATCGCAGATGTCGTTGCCAGAGTGATGGATCTGCTTCCGGTTCCGGCTGCCTGATCCGTTCGCGCGGGAGCACTGCCAGCAACATCGGTGGTGGTCGCGCATAGCAGTGCTGTACCAGCTCCGTCGCGCAATGATGCGTGGCGGTTTTCCTACTACACACGACCTGCGTTTCCGGGGTCGACCAACAGGCGGGCGGTCGCCATTCCCCTGAAGGGGACGCCACCGACCCATGTGTCCAACAGAGTAAATCTAATGACCGAATCATTTGCCGAACTGTTTGAAGCCAGCCAGGCCAACCTGGCCAAGCTGAAGCCGGGCGCCATCGTCAGCGGTACCGTTGTTGAAGTCCGCGGCGACGTCGTGGTGATCAACGCTGGCCTGAAGTCCGAAGGCATCGTGCCGATCGAACAGTTCCGTAACGACGCTGGCGAAATCGACGTCGCCGAAGGCGACATCGTCAAGGTCGCCCTCGACTCGATCGAGAACGGCTTCGGCGAAACCGTCCTGTCGCGCGAGAAGGCCAAGCGCGCGATGGTGTGGGACGAGCTGGAAGAAGCGTTGGAAAAGAACGAAACCATCACCGGTCGCATCAGCGGCAAGGTCAAGGGTGGTTTCACCGTGGACATCAAGGATGTCCGCGCCTTCCTGCCGGGTTCCCTGGTCGATGTGCGCCCGGTGCGCGATCCGGCCTACCTGGAAGGCAAGGAACTCGAGTTCAAGCTCATCAAGCTGGACCGCAAGCGTAACAACGTCGTGGTCTCGCGCCGCGCTGTCGTCGAAAGCGAGCACTCGGAAGAGCGCGAGCAGCTGATGGACAAGCTGCAGGAAGGCGCGATCCTGAAGGGTGTCGTCAAGAACCTGACCGACTACGGCGCGTTCGTGGACCTGGGCGGTATCGACGGCCTGCTGCACATCACCGACATGGCGTGGAAGCGCGTGCGTCACCCGTCGGAAGTCGTGAACGTCGGCGACGAGCTGGACGTCCGCGTGCTGAAGTTCGACCGCGAGCGCAACCGCGTTTCGCTGGGCCTGAAGCAGCTGGGCGAAGATCCGTGGGACAACATCGGCCGTCGTTACCCGGCCAACAGCCGCGTCTTCGGCAAGGTCTCCAACGTCACCGATTACGGTGCGTTCGTTGAGATCGAGCCGGGCGTCGAAGGCCTGGTGCACGTCTCCGAGATGGATTGGACCAACAAGAACGTCAACCCGTCCAAGGTTGTGCAGGTTGGTGACGAAGTCGAAGTGATGGTGCTGGACGTCGATGAAGAGCGTCGCCGTATCTCGCTGGGCATGAAGCAGGTTGCCGCCAATCCGTGGGAAACCTTCGCTGCCACCCACAAGAAGGGTGACAAGGTGTCGGGCCAGATCAAGTCGATCACCGACTTCGGCATCTTCATCGGCCTGGACGGCGGCATCGACGGCCTGGTTCACCTGTCCGACATCAGCTGGGCCACCACCGGCGAAGACGTCGTTCGCAACTTCAAGAAGGGCGATACCCTGGACGCCGTCGTCCTGGCCGTCGACCCGGAGCGCGAGCGCATCTCCCTGGGCGTGAAGCAGCTGGAGCAGGATCCGTTCGGCCAGTACATGGCTGCCAATCCGAAGGGCTCCAAGGTCGAAGGCGTGGTGAAGGAAGTCGACGCCAAGGGCGCCGTGATCGAACTGGCCGACGGCATCGAAGGCTACGTGTCGGCTCGCGACATCGCCAACGAGCGCGTTGACGACGCTACCCAGCACCTGAAGGTCGGCGACAAGGTCGAAGCCAAGTTCGTGGGCATGGACCGCAAGGGCCGCACCCTGCAGCTGTCGATCAAGGCCAAGGATGACGCGGAAATGCGCGAAGTGCTGGAGGAATACCAGTCCTCTTCGGCTTCCAGCGGCACCACCCAGCTGGGCGCGCTGCTGCGTGCGCAGCTGAACGGCAACAAGTCCGAGTAATCGGCCTTACGCTGTTTGTTGTTTCCTGGACGGCCCGGGCATTGCCCGGGCCGTTTCAGGCTGAGATGCCCCTGATGTGAGCCGGTGATGACCAAATCCGAACTGATCGAAATCCTTGCGCGCCGCCAGGCGCACCTGAAGGCCGATGATGTCGATCTGGCGGTGAAGTCGTTGCTGGAAATGATGGGCGGATCGCTGTCCGCCGGGGATCGCATCGAAATCCGTGGTTTCGGCAGCTTTTCGCTGCACTATCGTCCGCCGCGCCTGGGTCGCAACCCGAAGACCGGCGAATCGGTTGCCCTGCCGGGCAAGCATGTCCCCCATTTCAAGCCGGGCAAGGAACTGCGCGAGCGGGTCAGCAGCGTGCTGCCGCTGGACGCCGATCCGGCCTGAGCCCCGTCGCGCCACCGCGTGCGAATCCAGCCGCGAGTCGGATAAGCTACGGACTCCTGCCACTGGAGCTGTCGCATGAAGGTTTTTCGTCTGCTGGTCCTGCTGGCGGTCCTGATCCTTGGGCTGATCATTGGTGCGGTCAACATGACCGCAATGTCGATCAACCTGCTGTTTACCCAATTGAACACGTCCGTCGGTGTGGCGCTGATTGCTGCCCTGCTGATCGGTGTCGTGGTCGGCGCCGGTCTGGTGCTGGTGAGCGTGGTCATTCCGCTCTACAGCCAGTTGCGCCGCGCCAACAAGTCCGTGGCGGCCACCCCGGCCGCAGGCGTTTCCCCCCAATCTTTTGATGGACGTTGATCGAAGATGGATTTCGTCACCGAGTGGTTCTGGTTCTTTCTGTTCGTTCCGTTGGCTGCACTGGCCGGGTGGGTGATCGGACGGCGTGGCGGTCAACGTCACGGTGACAACCAGGTCAGCCGACTGTCCAGCACCTACTTCCGCGGTCTGAACTACCTGCTCAACGAACAGCCGGACAAGGCCATCGAGCTGTTCCTGCACATCGCCGAGCTGGACAAGGAAACCTTCGAGACCCAGGTCGCGCTGGGCCACCTGTTCCGCCGTCGCGGTGAAGTGGATCGCGCGATCCGCCTGCACCAGGGTCTGGTCAACCGCCATGACCTGAGCGATGCACAGCGCGTACAGGCCCTGCTGGCGCTGGGCGAGGACTACATGAAGTCCGGTCTGCTGGACCGTGCCGAGACCGTGTTCACCGAGCTGGCGCAGCTGGACCAGCGTGCACCGCAGGCGCTGAAGCACCTGATCGGCATCTACCAGGCCGAGCGCGACTGGGAAAAGGCGATCGACAATGCCACCCGCTTCGAAGACGTGACCGGCGAGCCGATGGGCAAGCTGATCGGGCAGTTCGAATGCGAGCTGGCCGAGCGTTTCCGCGGCGCCGGCAAGCTGGAAGAGGCGAGGGCGGCGATCGCTCGTGCCTACCAGGCCGATGCCATGTCGGTACGCGCGGGCATCATCGAAGGGCGCCTGGAGACGGATGCGGGCAACGCCGAAGCCGCCGTGCGTGCGTTCGAGCGCGCTGCCCGCAACGACCCCGAGTATCTGCCGGAGTTGCTGCCCGCATTGATGCAGAACTATCGCAAGGTCGGTGATCTCGGTGGCGCGCGTGCCTTCCTTTCGGAGATGACCGAGCACTACCGTGGCATTGCGCCGGTGCTGGCATTGACCCGTCTGATGGAAGAGCAGGAGGGCGTGGCCCCGGCCCGTGCCTACCTCGGTCGCCAGCTGAAAGATCGTCCGTCGGTACGTGGCGAGTCCGCGCTGATCGACCTGACGCTGGCCGAGGGCGCCGATTCCACCGCCACCCTGCACGACCTCAAGCACATCACCGATCAGCTGCTGGTGCGCAACCCTGCTTATCGCTGCACCCGCTGCGGATTCGGTGCACGCACTCACCACTGGCAGTGCCCGAGCTGCAAGGAGTGGGGCACGGTCAAGCCGCTGCTGAATTACGCGGTGCTCTGATCCATGCCGTGGCTCGTGATGGGCGCGCTGCTGGGGCTGGCCCTGCTGAGTGCGGCGCTGACGTGGGCTGCGCGGGGCTATGCCCTGCGCCAGCAGTTGATGGACCAGCCGGGCGAGCGTCGCAGCCATAGCGTGGCGACCCCGCGCGGCGGCGGCATCGCCATCGTCATCAGCCTCCTGGTCACTGCGGGCGTGGCGATGTGGATCTGGCCCGCAGCAATGCCGAGCCTGCTGCTTGTCAGTCTGGGACTGGTGCTGGTGGCGGGCATCGGCTGGTGGGACGACCACAGGCCGCTGCCGGCCATGCGCCGTCTGATGGTGCATTTCATTGCCGCCGCACTGCTGGCTGCACTGGTCAAGGTGCACGGTGGCAGCTGGCTGCTGGCCGTGCTGGTGCTGCTGTTCACTGCCTCGTTGATCAACATCTGGAACTTCATGGATGGCATCAACGGCATTGCCGCCAGCCAGGCTGTCGTGGTCGCGCTGGGCCTGGCGCCGGTGCTGCCCTGGCCGTATTCGCTTGCGGCCGTGGCCCTCGGTCTGGCCTGCCTGGGTTTTCTGCCGTTCAACTTCCCACGGGCGCGGATCTTCATGGGTGATGTCGGAAGTGGCGCACTCGGATATGCGGTTGCCGTCGTTCTTGCGATCGCAAGCCTGAAGACCGATATCCACTGGATCCTGTTGCTGGTGCCGGCCTCGGCGTTCCTCGTGGACGCAGGCTTCACGCTGCTGGCGCGCATCATTTCAGGGCAACGCTGGATGGAACCCCATACCCAGCACGTCTACCAGCGGGCGGTGCAGGCAGGAGCCAGCCATGCCCAGGTGACAGGGATGTACTTTGCTTTGGGCCTGTTCAGTATTACAGTGCTTAATGTCTGCTCGAATTTGCAGCCGAGGTGGGAGGCTGTCGTGGCGATCGCGTGGTTCATTGCGCTGAGCGCCCTCTGGCTCTTCCTGCGCAATGGATTGCGTCACCGACAAGGAACTACCTGACTTATGGCTTCACCCTGGCGGGACAGAATTCTCGGCCTGATGCCGCGTTCGGCCATCGTCTGCCACGACCTGTTCATGGTCTGGGCATGCTGGCAGCTGCTCCACGCGGGGCGGTACTCGATCCTCCCCAACGCGCCGGCGCTGCCCCTCTGGAATGTCGATACCACGCTGGTGCTGCTGCTGCAGGGCCTGGTGTTCTGGCGCGTGGGCCTGTATCGCGGCCTGTGGCGTTTCGCCAGCGTCAGCGACCTCCTGAACATCTTCAAGGCCAGCTTCATCGGCCTGGTCGGCATCGTGCTGGTACTGATGTGGAAGCGCTTCGATGGCGTTCCGATGTCGGTGCTGGTGATCTATCCGTTCGCGCTGTCGGCGCTGCTGGGAGCGCCGCGGCTGCTGTACCGGGCCTGGAAGGACTATCAGGCGCTGCAGTCGGATTCCAGCGCACGCCGGGTATTGATCCTGGGCGCCGGGCAGGCGGCTGAAACCCTGGTCCGTGACCTGCGCCGTTCCGGCAACTTCGAGCCGGTCGGTCTGCTGGATGATGCACCGCACCTGCGTGGCGCCAAGCTGCAGGGGCTGCCCATCCTCGGCAGCCTGGATGATGCCCCGGCAGTGGTCCGCGAGACCGCCGCCAAGCTGCTGGTGATCGCCATGCCCTCGCTGGACGCCGCAGGCATGCAACGGGTGGTTGCCATCTGTGAAAGCACCGGCGTGCCGTTCCGGACCGTGCCCAAGCTCAGCGACATCCTGCAGGGCCAGTCGCTGCCGGGCCAGCTGAAGGAAGTGGCGATCGAGGACCTGCTCGGCCGCAAGCCGATCACCCCGGACTGGAGCCTCATCCGAGGCTGGCTGGGCGGGCGTACCGTGATGGTGACCGGCGCCGGCGGTTCGATTGGTTCGGAGCTGTGCCGCCAGTGTGCGCGCCATGGCGCCGGCCGCATCATCCTGCTGGAGATGAGTGAACTGCTGCTGCTGACCATCGAGGGTGAGCTGCGCCGCAGTTTCCCCGATGTCGAGATCGAAGCGGTACTGGGTGACTGCGGTGACCCGGCGGTGATCCGCCATGCGCTGTCGCTGCATCCGGTCGATACCGCCTTCCATGCCGCGGCCTACAAGCATGTGCCGGTGCTTGAGCGGCAGCTGCGCGAAGCCGTGCGCAACAACATCCTGGCGACCGAGAACGTGGCGCGCGCCTGCCTTGAGGCCCGTGTCGAACATTTCGTGTTCATCTCCACCGACAAGGCGGTCGACCCGGTCAATGCGCTGGGTGCCAGCAAGCGCTACGCCGAGATGATCTGCCAGAGCCTGGACCAGAGGTCCACGCATACCCGTTTCGTCACGGTGCGCTTCGGTAACGTGCTGGCCTCGGCCGGCAGCGTGGTCCCGCTGTTCCGCGAACAGATCCTGCGTGGCGGGCCGGTGACGGTCACCGATCCGGAAGTCAGCCGCTACTTCATGACGATCCCCGAGGCCTGCCAGTTGATCCTGCAGGCGGCCGCCTCGGCATCGCACGGTGCGATCTACACGCTCGACATGGGCGAGCCGGTGCCGATCCGGCTGCTGGCCGAGCAGATGATCCGCCTGGCAGGCAAGCAGCCGTACAAGGACATCCCGATCATCTATACCGGCCTGCGTCCGGGCGAGAAGCTGCACGAGACGCTGTTCTATTCGGACGAAGACTACCGCGCCACCGCGCACCCGAAGATCCTCGAGGCCGGTGTACGCATGTTCTCGCGCGATCTGGTGCTGGGTAACGTGCCGCGCCTGCGCGAAGCGGTGTGCAGCTACGACACCGACACCATCAAGGAAGTCCTGTTCGCGACGATGCCGGAGTTCTCACCGATCGAACAGGATGCTTACATTTCATCCGCTAAAGTCGTGCCCTTTCCGGCACGTGAGGCCAACAGGCACCAATGAGCAAGCGAATTCGCAAGGCAGTTTTTCCAGTGGCAGGGCTAGGGACGCGCTTTTTGCCGGCAACCAAGACGGTGCCGAAGGAAATGCTGCCGATCATTGATCGTCCGCTGATCCAGTACGCTGTGGATGAAGCGATCGAAGCGGGCTGTGACACCCTGGTGTTCATCACCAACCGCTACAAGCATGCGGTTGCCGACTACTTCGACAAGGCCTACGAACTGGAGCAGAAGCTCGAGCGTGCCGGCAAGCAGGAGCAGCTGGAGCTGATCCGTCACGTGCTGCCCAACGGCGTGCGTGCGGTTTTCGTAACCCAGGCCGAGGCGCTGGGCCTGGGCCATGCGGTGCTGTGCGCCAAGGCCGTGATCGGTGACGAGCCGTTCGCGGTACTGCTGCCGGACGACCTGATCTGGAACCGCGGTGCTGGTGCGCTGAAGCAGATGGCCGATCTCAACGAAGCCAGTGGCGCCAGTGTCATTGCCGTTGAAGATGTGCCGCACGACAAGACCGCCAGCTACGGCATCGTCGCGACCGAGGCCTTCGATGGCCGCAAGGGACGCATTTCGCAGATCGTGGAGAAGCCGAAGCCGGATGACGCCCCGAGCGACCTGGCGGTGGTCGGACGCTACGTGCTGAGCCCGAAGATCTTCGAGCTGCTGGAGCAGACCGGCAGCGGTGCCGGCGGCGAGATCCAGCTGACCGATGCGATCGCGCAGCTGCTGAAGACCGAAGAGGTGGATGCCTATCGTTTCGAGGGCACCCGCTTCGACTGCGGCACGCACCTGGGGCTGGTGGAAGCGACGATCCGCTTCGCGCTGGACAACCCGAAGCTGGCCGGCCCGGCGCGGGAGAAACTGACGGCGATGTTGGCGGAATAAGGGTTTTGTCAAGCGCTCCGTGCGGCGCCTTGATTGATACGTGATGGGCGGGACGGGAAGGGCGGAATCAAGGGCAAGAGCACAAGCAAAAAAGGCAGCCGATGGCTGCCTTTTTTGCTTGTGGGGTTGCTTGTGGGGTCGGATCCCTTTGCGTAGCAAAGGGCTCTGACCCCAGCTCTTGATCCTGCCTTTGCTCACCCTTCCGCCGCGCGGAATGATGGATGGCACGGGTGGGTGAGGCTGACCGGGACTGTCAGCGGCATGGATGCCGCTGCCAAGCCCCCAGGGACGGGTTCACGGCGTGTCCCGGGCAGTCTCATCCACCCGGGCCCCACCGCCAGCAATCAGCCGGCAACGCTTTGAACCTTACAGCGCCTCGAAAATACCTGCTGCGCCCATGCCGGTGCCGATGCACATCGTCACCATGCCGTACTTCTGCTGGCGACGACGCAGACCGTGCAGCAGGGTCGCGGTACGGATCGCGCCGGTCGCACCCAGCGGGTGGCCCAGGGCGATCGCGCCGCCCAGCGGGTTGACCTTGCTCGGGTCCAGGCCGCAATCGCGGATCACCGCCAGCGACTGCGCGGCGAACGCTTCGTTCAGTTCAATCCAGTCCAGCTGGTCCTGGGTCAGGCCGGCCTGCTTCAGTGCCTTCGGGATCGCGGCGATCGGGCCGATGCCCATCACTTCCGGGCGCACGCCGGCCACCGAGAAGCTGACGAAACGGGCCAGCGGGGTCAGGCCGTAATCCTTGATCGCCTGCTCCGACGCCAGCAGCACGGCGCCGGCGCCATCGCTCATCTGCGACGAGTTGCCGGCGGTGACGGTGCCGCCGAACTGACCGTTGCGGAACACCGGGCGCAGCTTGGCCAGGCCTTCAGCGGACGAATCCGGGCGCGGGCCTTCGTCGGTGTCGGCGATCTTGTTGCGGGTGATGATGCGCTGGCCATCGGCCAGGTCCGGCAGGTGCGAGACGATCTCGTACGGGCTGATCTCGTCCTTGAAGTCTCCGTTCTGGATGGCGGCCATGGCCTTCTGGTGCGAGGCCAGGGCGAAGGCGTCCTGGTCTTCCCGCGAGACCTTCCACTCTTCAGCGACCTTCTCGGCGGTGATGCCCATGCCGTAGGCGATGGCCACGTGGTCGTTGTCGAACACGCTCGGCGCCATCGCAATCTTGTTGCCCATCATCGGCACCATCGACATCGATTCGGTGCCGCCGGCCAGCATCAGGTCGGCATTGCCCAGGCGGATCGCGTCGGCGGCCTGCGCCACGGCCTGCAGGCCGGAGGAGCAGAAGCGGTTCACGGTCTGTGCGGCGATGGTGTTGGGCAGGCCGGCCAGCAGCACGCCGATGCGTGCCACGTTCATGCCCTGCTCGGCTTCCGGCATGGCGCAGCCGATGATCGCGTCATCGATGCGGTTGACGTCCACGCCCGGGGCCTGGGCAACGACGCTGCGCAGCACGTGCGCAAGCATGTCGTCGGGGCGGGTGTTGCGGAACATGCCCTTGGGCGCCTTGCCAACCGGGGTACGGGTGGCGGCGACGATGTAGGCGTCCTGGATTTGCTTGGTCATTGCAGTGATCTCTCGAATAGGGTTTGTAGAGTCGAGCCATGCTCGACTGCCACATCAGGGAGTGCCGACCAACGGTCGGCACCCACCGGAAGCAGGGAGGGCGATCAGTTACGCAGCGGCTTGCCGGTCTTCAGCATGTGCGCGATGCGGGCCTGGGTCTTTTCCTGCTGGGCCAGTTCGACGAAGTGCTTGCGCTCCAGGGTCAGCAGCCACTCTTCGTCCACCAGGGTGCCACGGTCGACCTTGCCGCCGCACAGCACGGTGGCGATGCGCTCGGCGATCTCGTAGTCGTACGGGCTGATGAAGCGGCCTTCCAGCATGTTGACCAGCATCATCTTGAAGGTGGCGATACCCACGTCACCGGCGACCTGGATGCGGCGTGCCGGCAGCGGCGGACGGTAGCCCGCTTCGGCCAGGGCGCGTGCTTCGGCCTTGGCGATGTGCAGGGCCTCGTAGCTGTTGAACACCACCTTGTCGGTGCTGCGCAGCAGGCCCAGTTCCTTGGCGTTGACCGCCGAGTTGGACACCTTGGCCATCGCCACGGTCTCGAAGGTCTTCTTCAGTTCGGCGAACACGTCACCGCCCGGGCCCGCGGCCTGCGAGGCGCGCACGGCCAGTTCCTTCAGGCCGCCACCGGCCGGCAGCAGGCCGACGCCGGCCTCGACCAGGCCGATGTAGCTTTCCAGGAAGGCTACGGTCTTGGCGCTGTGCATCTGGAACTCGCAGCCACCACCCAGCGCCAGGCCGCGCACGGCGGCCACCACCGGCACCAGCGAGTACTTGATGCGCTGGCTGGTGCGCTGGAAGTTGGCAACCATTTCTTCGAACTGGTCGACCTTGCCGGCCTGCAGCAGGCCCAGCGCGCCGGCCAGGTCGGCACCGGCGGAGAAGGGTTCCTTCTGCTGCCAGATCACCAGGCCCTGGAAGTCCTTCTCGGCGCGGCTCACGCATTCCTGCAGGCCATCGAGCACCTGGTCGGACACGGTGTTCATCTTGGTCTTGAAGCTGACCACGGCGATGCCATCACCGTCGTGCCACATGCGCAGGCCGTCGTTCTCGAACACGGTCTCGCCCGGCGCGAACTTCTCGCCCAGCAGCGGATCGGGGAAACGCTGGCGCTGGTACACCGGCAGCGACGAGCGCGGCAGCTTGGCGTTGCGCGACGGGCTGTAGCTGCCTTCGGCGGCGTGCACACCATCGCGGCCATCGAACACCCAGTCCGGCAGCGGGGCGTTGCTCATGCTCTTGCCGGCCACGATGTCATCGGCGATCCATTGCGCCACCTGCTTCCAGCCGGCGGCCTGCCAGGTTTCGAACGGGCCCAGCGACCAGCCGTAGCCCCAGCGGATGGCCAGGTCGACGTCGCGCGCGGTCTCGGCGATGTCGGCCAGGTGGTAGGCGCTGTAGTGGAACAGGTCGCGGAAGGTCGCCCACAGGAACTGCGCCTGCGGGTGCTGGCTCTCGCGCAGCTTGGCGAACTTCTCGGCCGGGTTCTTGATCTTCAGGATCTCGACCACTTCCGGCGCGGCAGCGCGATCAGCCGGACGGTAGTCCTGCTTCTCCAGGTCCAGCACGACGATGTCCTTGCCGACCTTGCGGAAGATGCCGGCGCCGGTCTTCTGGCCCAGTGCGCCCTTGGAAATCAGCGCATCCAGCCACTTCGGCGACTTGAAGAACTCATGCCACGGATCGTTCGGCAGGGTGTCGCCCATGGTCTTGATGACGTGGGCCATGGTGTCCAGGCCGACCACGTCGGAGGTGCGGTAGGTGGCCGACTTCGGGCGGCCGACCAGCGGGCCGGTCAGGCCGTCCACTTCATCGAAGCCCAGGCCGAACTGCTGGGTGTGGTGGATGGTGGACAGGATCGAGAACACGCCGATGCGGTTGCCGATGAAGTTCGGGGTGTCCTTGGCGTACACCACGCCCTTGCCCAGGGTGGTGACCAGGAATGCTTCCAGGCCTTCCAGCACGGCGGCATCGGTGGTGGTGGCCGGGATCAGCTCGGCCAGGTGCATGTAGCGCGGCGGGTTGAAGAAGTGCACGCCGCAGAAGCGATGGCGCAGCTGCTCGGGCAGCACGTCGGCCAGCTTGTTGATGCCCAGGCCCGAGGTGTTGGAGGCCAGCACCGCGTGGTCGGCCACGAACGGGGCGATCTTCTTGTACAGGTCCTGCTTCCAGTCCATGCGCTCGGCAATGGCCTCGATGATCAGGTCGCAGTCCTTCAGCTGCTCCAGGCCGGACTCGTAGTTGGCCGGGGTGATGGCTTCGGCCAGCGACTTGCTGGCCAGCGGCGCCGGGCTCAGCTTGCCCAGGTTGGCGATCGCCTTCAGCACGATGCCATCGGCCGGACCTTCCTTGGCGGGCAGGTCGAACAGCACGGTGTCGACGCCAGCGTTGGTGAGGTGGGCGGCGATCTGGGCACCCATGACGCCGGCACCCAGCACGGCGGCGCGGCGGACTAGCAGGGAATTGGACATGGTGTAGGGCCTTTGTTGGTCAGCAGTTACTGGGTGGAATCAAGGGAAGCGGGCAGGGCGCTGGCGCGTGCGGCGGCGCGGAACCCGGCTTCGGCGAAATGGATCAGTTCGTGGGCGGCATGGGCACGATGCGCCGCTTCGGTGACACCGGCGGGACGCTTGATCAGCCCGAAGTCGGCCATGGCATAGGTGAGCGAGCCGGCCAGGAAATCCAGGCGCCAGTACAACTCCTCCTTGCTCAGGTCGGGCACGCATTCGCCGATGGCCTTGCCGAACGCACGCAGCACGTGGCCGTAGTGGTCGGACAGGAACTTGCGCAGGTTGTCGTTCTTCTCGGCGTAGGCGCGGGCGATCACGCGCACGAAGGCGCCGCCGTTCTGGCGGTCCTGGGCCAGCGCCAGCGCCGGCTCGACGAAGGCGGCCAGCACCGGGCGCAGTTCGCCGGGGTGTTCGCTGCGGGCGCGCTCCAGCTGCGCCAGGCGCGCGCCGGTCATCTCGTCCATGCGGCGGCGGAAGACTTCGTTGACCAGGTTTTCCTTGGAGCCGAAGTGGTAGTTGACCGCAGCGATGTTGACGTCGGCCTGGCTGGTCACCTGGCGCAGCGAGGTACCGGCGAAGCCATGCTGTGCGAACAGCTCCTCGGCCGCGCCGAGGATGCGGTCCTTGGTCGAGAAGTGGGCGGGTTTGGCCATCGGCGGGCGGACCTTAATCAAACGATTGTTTGATACTAGGACCAGACGGTAGCGTATGGCATTTTGCAGTGCAGCAAAACTGTGCAGGGTGGTCAGAATCCGCTCAGGTGGGTGAATGGGTGGGGCTGAACCTGTAGAGCCGAGCCCGCGCTCGGCTGCTCTTCGGCGCAAAGGCCAGCCGAGCATGGGCTCGGCTCTACAACAGGGCCACACGGCCCTCTACCACCCGGCCGCGTTATCTTTTACAATTCGCCTACGTTTATCAGGCTAAGCCCGCGTCCCGACGCGGGTTTTTTTCATGTTACCCTTCGGGCCATCAGCGGCCCGATTCCATTGGAGACATCCCATGGCGCTGGAGCGCACCCTTTCGATCATCAAGCCGGACGCCGTTGCCAAGAACGTCATCGGCGAAATCTACGCCCGCTTCGAGAAGGCCGGCCTGAAGGTCGTGGCCGCCAAGTACAAGCAGCTGTCGCGCCGTGAAGCCGAAGGCTTCTACGCCGTGCACCGCGAGCGTCCGTTCTTCAACGCGCTGGTCGAGTTCATGATCTCCGGCCCGGTGATGATCCAGGCCCTGGAAGGCGAGAACGCCGTCCTGGCCCACCGCGACCTGCTGGGCGCCACCAACCCGAAGGAAGCCGCTGCGGGCACCATCCGCGCCGACTTTGCCGAATCCATCGATGCCAACGCCGCCCACGGCTCGGACTCGGTCGAGAATGCCGCGATTGAAATCGCCTACTTCTTCGCCGCCACCGAAGTCGTCTCGCGCTGAGAGTAATGCCGTGAACGAGGTCGTACAGTCCCCCGCCATCCAGCCGCTGCCGAAGTCGGCACCCACGGCTGGCAAGCAGAACCTGCTCGACCTCGATCGCGCGGGCCTGGAGAAGTTTTTCGTCGAGGTTCTCGGCGAAAAGAAGTTCCGTGCCCATCAGGTGATGAAGTGGATCCACCATCGCTACGTCACCGACTTCGATGAAATGACCGACCTCGGCAAGGTCCTGCGCGCCAAGCTGCAGGCCCATGCCGAGGTGCTGGTTCCCAACATCGTGTTCGACAAGCCCTCCGCCGACGGCACCCACAAGTGGCTGCTGGCGATGGGCGTGGATGGCAAGAACGCCATCGAGACCGTGTACATCCCGGACAAGACCCGCGGCACGCTGTGCGTGTCCTCGCAGGTCGGCTGCGGCCTGAACTGCACGTTCTGCTCCACTGCTACCCAGGGTTTCAACCGCAACCTGACCACCGCCGAGATCATCGGCCAGGTGTGGGTTGCCGCGCGTCACCTGGGCAACGTGCCGCACCAGATGCGCCGCCTCACCAACGTGGTGATGATGGGCATGGGCGAGCCGCTGATGAATTTCGACAACGTCGTGCGCGCCATGAGCGTGATGCGCGACGACCTGGGCTACGGCCTGGCCAACAAGCGCGTGACCCTGTCGACCTCCGGCCTGGTGCCGCAGATCGACCGCCTGTCTGCCGAAAGCGACGTGTCGCTGGCGGTGTCGCTGCATGCGCCGAACGACGCGCTGCGCGAGACCCTGGTGCCGCTCAACAAGAAGTACCCGATCGCCGAGCTGATGGCCTCGTGCGCACGCTACCTGCGCGCCAACAAGCGCCGCGAATCGGTCACCTTCGAATACACCCTGATGAAGGGCATCAACGACAAGCCCGAGCATGCCCGCGAGCTGGCCCGCCTGATGCGCCAGTTCGACAACGCGGTGCAGGCCAAGGATTCGGGCAAGGTCAACCTGATTCCCTTCAACCCGTTCCCGGGTACCCGCTACGAGCGTTCGGAAGAAGCGCATATCCGCGCCTTCCAGAAGATCCTGCTCGACAGCAACGTGCTGACCATGGTCCGTCGCACCCGTGGCGATGACATCGACGCCGCCTGTGGCCAGCTCAAGGGTCAGGTGATGGACCGCACCCGCCGCCAGGCGGAGTTCAACAAGACGCTGCAGGCGGGGAAGGGGAGCGATGCCGCGGCCTGACCGCCTCTGGCTGGTTCTGTTCGCAGGCGTGCTGACCGTTGCGGTCGGCGGCTGCAAATCCCAACCCAAGGCCAAGCTGGGCCCCAGCGAGGCGCCGGTCTACTCGGTCCGTGATCCGGACAGCGTGCGGCGTCAGGTGCGCCTGCAGGACCTGCTGGCACTGGCCGCCCGCGACATGCAGGTCGGAAACCTCGATGCGGCCGAACGCAAGGCGCGCGAGGCGCTGAAGCTGGCCCCTGAATCGCCCGATGCGCTGGTGCTGCTGGCGGGCATCGACGAGCGCCGTGGCCGTACCCAGCAGGCTGGCGAGAGCTTCCGCAGGGCTGCCGAACAGGCGCCGCAGCGCGGGGACATCCTCAACAACTACGGCGCATGGCTGTGCCAGCAGGGTCGGCCGGCCGAGTCGCTGGTCTGGTTCGATCGTGCGCTGCAGGCGCCGGGCTACGCCACGC
The DNA here is from genome assembly GCF_013004645.1 of Stenotrophomonas africana. Lineage (GTDB taxonomy): Bacteria > Pseudomonadota > Gammaproteobacteria > Xanthomonadales > Xanthomonadaceae > Stenotrophomonas > Stenotrophomonas africana. The sequence continues at coordinate 36,086 of NZ_JABEME010000006.1, forward strand.
CGGCCGAGTCCCAGGCCAATGCCGGGGGCTGTGCGCTGGATGCCGGCCAGTTCGAACGTGCCGAGCGCGACCTGCGCGCGGCGCTGGCGACGCTGCCCGGAAACCCGGTCGCGCTGGAGGCGATGGCCCAGCTCAGCTTCCGCCAGGGCCGCTTCATGGAGGCCCGGGCCTTCGCCGAACGTAGGATTGCGGCTGCACCCGCAACGCGTTCCGTGTTACAACTTGCGTCTCAAATCGAAGCGCGGCTGGGTGATCGGGCGGCATCTGATCGCTATCTTCAGCGGATTCGACAGGAATTTCCGCAGGACGCGGGCTCCTAAACTCCAGGGTTGATGCATTGTGATTGATGACCAGACTGTGAGCGCTCTCGAGACTGCGGCCGGCTGCGGCACCCGCCTGCGCCAGGCCCGTGAGGCGGCCGGACTGACCCTCGAAGATGTCGGCTCGCGCCTGCGCATGCCGGTCCAGGTGGTCAGGTCGCTGGAAGAAGAACAATGGCAGAAGCTCGGCGCACCGGTGTTCGTGCGCGGTCAGCTGCGCAGCTATGCGCGCCTGCTCAACGTGGACGTGGGGCAGCTGCTGGAGCAGGCCCAGGTCGGGCCGGTGGTGCCGCCCACCCTGGTCAGCCATACCCATACCCCGCGTGCGCGCCGTATTGCCGAGAACCTTGGCCGGCGCATGCTCTATGTCGGCATCACCGCGGTGCTGGCCGTGCCGGTGTGGTTCGCCACCCGCGGTCACTTCGATGGCAGCGCCACCCCGTCGCCGAGCACGGCCTCGCTGGATGCGATTCCGGCCGCCGTGCCGGTGGCCCCGTCTGCCGCGGGCGTTGAGCCGGCGGCACCGGCTGATGTGGCGGGCGTTCCGGCCAGCAAGCCGGCCGCGACCCCGTACGTGGCCTCGCTGGCCCCGGTGCCGCGTTCGGCCCCGGCGCCGGCCGCGGTCGGCAACACGCTGGAAATGCAGTTCAGCGGTGACAGCTGGGTTGATATCGGCGGTCCGGACGGTGGCACCGTCGAGAAGGCGCTGATCAAGTCCGGCGAAAGCCGCAGCTTCACCCCGGGCCAGGTGACCCGGGTGACCCTGGGCAACGCATCGGCGGTCCAGGTTCAGCAGAACGGCGCTATCGTGGATCTGACCCCCTACCAGCGAGCCAACGTGGCACGCTTTCAGGTATCCTCTGAAGGCTCCGTAGTCCCGGTTTCGCACTGAGGCGCGGTTTCACCACCTTCGATTAATCCCAATGGTCCCTCCCGACGGGCGGGGCGAGAGTACGCATGGCGATCGACGATCTGCTCGACGAGCACGAACAAAGTGAACGCGTCCGCAGCTGGCTGCGGAAGAATGGCGCCAGCATCCTCGGTGGCGTAGCCATCGCGATCGGTGCCATTGCCGGCTGGCAGTGGTACCAGAAGGATCAGGGCGGCAAGCTGGCCTCGGCCAATGTCGAGTACCAGAAGGCGCTGGTCGGCCTGCAGCAGAACAAGCTCGATGACGCTGCCAAGGCAGTGAAGGCGCTCGAAGCCGGCCCGTCCAGCATCTATGGCGACCTCGCGGCGCTGCAGCTGGCCAAGGCCCAGGTCGACGCCGGCAAGAATGAAGAAGCGCTGGCCACCCTGCGCGCCGTGAAGGTCGAAGGTGACCTGCAGCGCGTGGTCGACCAGCGTGTGGCCCGCCTGCTGGTGGCCACCGGCAAGAGCGACGAGGCGATCAAGCTGCTGGGCAGCGCCACCGACAGCAGCAGCCTGGAAATCCATGGCGACGCGCTGCTGGCGCAGGGCAAGCGTGATGATGCCCGTGCACAGTACGAGAAGGCGTTGAAGTCGCTGGACGTGGCAGCGCCGCAGCGGCGCCTGCTGGAAACCAAGGTTATGGATGCCGGCGGCACGGTCGCCGCCCCTGCGGAGTCGGTTTGATGAGTCAGAAGGTCATGATCACCCGCGTCGCCACCGTGCTCCTGATGGGCATGGCCCTGACCGGCTGCAGCACCATGAAGGGCTGGTTCGCCGGCAAGGACGCGGCAGCGAAGAAGGCCCAGGAGCCGGCTGAGCTGGTCAAGTTCGAGCCGAGCGTGAAGGTCAACAAGGCCTGGTCGGTCAACCTCGGCAAGGGTGAGCGCCGCATCGGCGTGCGCCAGGGCCCGGCCGTGGCCAACGGCCATGTGTTCGCCGCGGCGATCACCGGCGGCGTGCACGCCATCGACCTGCAGACCGGCAAGAAGGTCTGGACCTGGGAGCCGACCAAGGAAAAGAAGAAGCCGAAGCTGCGCCTGTCCGGCGGCCCGGGTGTCGGTGAGAACCTGGTCGTGATCGGCACGCTGGATGGGCAGGTCATCGCCCTGGACATCAACGATGGCAGCGAGAAGTGGCGTGCCCGTGTTCCGGGTGAAGTGATTGCGGCGCCGGCCGTGGCCCAGGGCCTGGTGTTCGTGCGCAGCAATGATGGCCGCATCACCGCCTTCGATGCCGGCAACGGCACCCAGAAGTGGTTCAACCCGAGCGAGCTGCCGGCGCTGACGGTGCGCGGCAACGCGCCGGTGGTCACCGGCCCGGGCGTGCTGTTCATCGGCAAGGACGAAGGCGCGGTTGCCGCGCTCGCCATGCAGGATGGCCGTACCCTGTGGGAGCAGAACCTGGGCAACGGCGAAGGCCGTACCGAGCTGGAGCGCATGGCCGACGTCGACGGCGCCCCGGTGCTGGAGGGCAACACCCTCTACGTGAGCAGCTTCAAGAACCAGACCATGGCCATCGAAGGCCCGACCGGTCGCCCGCTGTGGGCGCGCGACCATGGCGGTGCAGGTGGCGTGGCGGTGTCGTCGGGCAATGTGTTCGTCACCGACAACAAGGGTGGCGTGTTCGGCCTGGACAAGGCGACCGGCGCCGCCATGTGGTCGCAGACCGAGCTGGCGCGTCGATCGCTGACCGGCCCGGCGCTGCACGGCGATTACGTGGTCGTCGGCGACTACAAGGGATACGTGCACTGGTTGAAGACCTCCGATGGTGCGATGGCGGCACGGGCAAAAAGTGGCGGCGACGCCCTGCTGGCCCAGCCGGTCGTCGTAGACGGGGTGCTGCTGGTGCAGAACGTTGATGGCAAGCTGACCGCCTTCCGGTTGGCAAATTAAAAATTGGAGTAATCGCGATGCTGCCTTTGGTCGCCCTGGTTGGACGGCCGAATGTCGGCAAGTCGACTATTTTCAATGCGCTTACGCGCACCCGTGACGCGCTGGTCCATGACCAGCCCGGCGTCACCCGCGACCGCAACTACGGTGTCTGCCGTCTGGATGAGGACAATCATTTCCTCGTCGTCGACACCGGCGGTATCGCGGAAGAGGAAGAGGGTCTGGCAGGGGCTACCACCCGCCAGGCCCGCGCCGCTGCGGCGGAAGCCGACCTGATCCTGTTCGTGGTCGACGCCCGTGAGGGAACGTCGGCGATGGACGACGAGATCCTGGCCTGGCTGCGCAAGCTGTCGCGCCCGACGCTGCTGCTGATCAACAAGATTGACGGCACCGACGAGGACACCGTGCGTTCCGAGTTCGCCCGTTACGGCTTCGGCGAGATGCTGACCGTGTCGGCCGCGCACCGCCAGGGTCTGGACGACCTGCTGGACGAAGTGATCCAGCGTCTGCCCGAAGAAGGCAGCGGCGAAGAGCTGGACAACGATCCGAACCGCATCCGCATCGCCTTCGTCGGCCGCCCGAACGTGGGCAAGTCGACTCTGGTCAACCGCATCCTCGGCGAGGAGCGCATGATCGCCTCCGACGTGCCGGGCACCACCCGCGACTCGATCGCAGTGGACCTGGAGCGTGACGGCCGCGAATACCGCCTGATCGATACCGCCGGACTGCGCCGTCGTTCGCGCGTGGACGAGGTCGTCGAGAAGTTCTCGGTGGTCAAGACCATGCAGTCGATCGAGCAGTGCCAGGTGGCCGTGCTGATGCTCGACGCCACCGAAGGCGTGACCGACCAGGACGCTACCGTGCTCGGTGCCGTGCTCGACGCCGGCCGCGCGCTGGTGATTGCCATCAACAAGTGGGATGGCCTGACCGAGTACCAGCGCGAGCAGGCCGAAACCATGCTGTCGCTGAAGCTGGGCTTCGTGCCGTGGGCCGAGTCCGTGCGCATCTCGGCCAAGCATGGCTCGGGCCTGCGCGAGCTGTTCCGTGCGGTGCACCGCGCGCACGAATCGGCGAACAAGACCTTCACCACCAGCGAAGTAAACAAGGCGCTGGAAGTGGCGTACGAGACCAATCCGCCGCCGACCATCCGCGGCCACGTCTCCAAGCTGCGTTACGTGCACCCGGCCGGCGCGAACCCGCCGACCTTCATCGTGCACGGCACCCGCCTGAAGGAGCTGCAGGAATCGTACAAGCGCTACCTGGAGAACTTCTTCCGCAAGCGCTTCAAGCTGATCGGCACGCCAGTGAGCTTCATCTTCCGCGAGGGTACCAACCCGTACGAGGGCAAGAAGAACGTCCTTACCGAGCGGCAGGTCAAGGCCAAGCGGCGCTTGATGAAGCACGTCAAGGGCAAGTGATTCACGAGAAGGCGGCCGCAGGGCCGCCTTTTTCGTTGCGGCGAACCGGTCTGTAGAGCCGAGCCCATGCTCGGCTGCTTTTCGCGGATTGACGAGTCGCGCTGCGTGCGTCAGCCGAGCATGGGCTCGGCTCTACAGATCTCGATCTGGGCGACCGCCGCGACGTGCGCGGCAATGCGGCAACGCGCATGGCGTGCCTCGGCCGCGCCGCGATGTTGAAGCCGGTTGCACCTGGCTTGTTGCCGGGATCGATTCCGGCAGCCGCGCCAGTCCCGTGATGCTTGCCCAGACCAGGGTAGTACCCAGTGCACCTGCCAGGTACGCCACCGACACCGCCCCGATCAGCAAGCCCGCGGCATGCTCCAGCCATGGAAGCAATCGGCAACACCCCTGTGCCCGGCGCGGATGGCTGCCGAGCCACGCCATCAGCAGGCCGAGCGACAGCGCGACGCCACTCAGGCAGGCCACGTAAGCGGCCTGGGTACCAGTGTCGGCAACGAGGCCGGTAACCAGGGCCGCAATCGCGAACTGCAGCATCCAGTTGCTGCTGCTGGCGAGCGCCAGCAGGCATCCTGCTTCGGCGTGCGGCCAAGGGGAGCGGGCGCGCATGCCCCAAGGCATCTGAAGGGAAAGCGGTGAGAAGGGGGCCAAGCCGGCGTCGCGCAGGCACATACCCGCCAGGCGCAGCAGCAGCAGGCAGCCCGCGCACTGCATCGCCAGCGTCCACAGGCCGTGGTTTCCCAGCATGTCCGCCGCAACGAAGGCCGTGGCGCAGATGATGCCCGTACCGATGGCGATACCGAATGATGCGGCCATGGCGGCGTGCCCGCCCGCGCCCATCGCGGTGCGCAGGATCTTCGCGTGATTCGACGCAGGCAGGAGCATGGCGAAGCCGTACAGCACCGCGACGATGAAGAACTGCTGCACGTAAACCTGCCACTGACCTACAGAAAGTGCAGAGTGTGGGCGGGTGTGAATGCGCGGTATTGAACGCCATTGCGACAGGCGCGAATCGCCGGCATCAGCCCACCCACAGCGACACGACGATCCATAACGCCAGTGCAATCATCAGGAGCCCCGCGGCCCGCTCCAGCCAGGGCAGGGCACGTGCGAACCGACCCAGCACCCATGGGTGGCCGACCAGCGCGGCTACCAGCAGATCCCATAGCAGGACGATGCCGAACATCCATGCGCCATAGAAGAATTTTGTTGCGGCATTGGCCTGCGGACCGTTGAGCATTGCCGCCAACGTTGCGTAGAACAGCGCATTCTTCGGGTTCAGCAGCGCAGACAGGGCGCCCAGCCAAGCCGCCCTCCACCATCCGTGGGCACCACCCGCTCGCGATCCGGCGGCAGCTTCAGGTGTCTGCAACGTCGTCGAACCCGCATGGCGCAGAAACAGCGTGCCGAGGTACAGCAGGAACCCGCAGCCCGCCAACTGAACCGCGATGAACCCTGCGCTGCCTGGGCGCAGCATGGCCGTTCCGGTGAAAGCGGCCACGATGAAGGCGCCATTGCCGAGGGCGATGCCTGCGCAGGCACCACTGGCAGTGCGCCATCCCGAGGTGATCGCGGTGCGTGCAACGAGGAAGAAGTCGGGGCCGGGTGAGAGCAGGGCGAGAAAATGTACGGTGGCGATGACCAGGAACTGTTCCATCGGGTCCGGCGGCGGCTGGCTGGGGCGCCAGTCTGGGGATGCGCCGCGCGATGGTATTGAACGTTATTGCAGGCTCAGCGCCGGTACTGGCCCGGGGTAGCACCAGCGTGGGCCTTGAAGACCCGCTGGAAATGGCTCTGATCGGCAAAGCCCAGCGCATGTGCGACCACGGCCAGCGCCTGCCCTTCGCACAGCCGCCGGCGGGCCTCCTGGATGCGCTGGTCGATCTGCCAGGCGTGTGGCGTCAGGCCCGTGGCACGTCGGAAGGCACGGATCAGCTGGTAGCGGCTCATGCCTGCCAGCGATGCCAGCTCCTGCAGGGCCGGGGTGTGTTCGAGCCGCTGGCGCAGAACGTCCATCACCGGCTGCACCCGCTGCTGTAGTGCGGCATCTTCAGGCGGGCCGGCGACGGCTACACCATCGTGTTCATCCAGATCGCCGACGAACGCGATCAGGGCCGCTTCCTTGACGCAGACCGGATCGTCGGAGAACAGCGTTTCGTTGAGCTGGCAGTACTGCTGGTAGCGCGGGCGATGGCTGGAAATCCGGATCGGCTCCTGCTGCCAGTCGGGTCCGGTCAGGCCGTCATACTCGGCGCGCACCTCGGCCATCCAGCGCGCATCCAGGTGCAGCATCTGGTAGCTCCAGACATGGCCGGGCAGGGGGTTGCAGGCATGCACGCGGCCTGCGGGTACGCCGACCAGGCTGCCGGGCTGCAGCAGGCGCGGTCCTTCTGCGGTGCCGGTGAACACGCTGCTGCCGGCGTCCACCGCGCCGATCGAGAAGGTGTCATGGCTGTGCGGGCGGTGGCAGGCGCGGCTGTCGCACGCCCGTCGGCTTTCGACGAAGGGCATGCGCGGGTCACGCCAGAATTCGGTGGCAGAGCGCATGCAGTGGTTCCGGATGCAGGGGGCAACGCCCGCATGGTGCCATGTTCGGGGCAAGGCGCGTCGAGGGTGTCTGCGCGATAATGCGGCCATGAGCATCCAAGAGCTTTCCCCCGCGCAGGCGCGCGAGCGCCTGGCCCATGGCGCGGTGCTGATCGATGTGCGCGAGGCGCACGAGCGGGCCGGCGGCATGGCCGAGGGCGCGCGCGGCGTGGCAAAGGACGAGCTGCAGGCCGACCCGGCCGCGCATCTGCCAAAGCACGACCAGGAAATCCTGTTGATCTGCCAGAGTGGCAAGCGCTCGGCCGATGCCGCGCAGTTCCTGCTGGAGGCCGGCTACACCCGCGTCGCTTCCGTGACGGGCGGTACCGTGGCCTGGCGCGAGCAGTCGCTGCCACTGGTGCAGCCGGTGGCCAGCGCTGCCGACCGCGATTTCTACGACCGTTATTCGCGCCACCTGCTGCTGCCGCAGGTGGGCGAGGTCGGCCAACGCCGGCTGCAGCAGTCGCGCGTGCTGGTGCTGGGCGCGGGTGGCCTGGGCGCGCCGGCCGGCTTCTACCTTGCTGCGGCTGGGGTGGGGCACCTGCGCTTCGCCGACCATGACCGCGTGGAGCGCAGCAACCTGCACCGGCAGATCGTGCATACCGAAGCCAGCGTGGGCCAGCTCAAGGTCGATTCCGCACGCGAGCGGCTGCTGGCGCTGAACCCGTCGATCGAGGTCGAGGCCGTTCCCGAGCGGGTCACGTCCGAGAACGTGGATGCGTTGCTGGACGGCGTGGACGTGGTGCTGGATGGATCGGACAATTTCCCGCTGCGCTACCTGCTCAACGACGCCTGCATCAAGCACGCCAAGCCGCTGGTGTACGCCGCCATCGAGCGCTTCGATGGCCAGGTAAGCGTGTTTGACGCCGGCCGCCAGCGTGGCGCGGCGCCGTGCTACCGCTGTTTGTTCCCCGAGCCGCCGCCGCCGGAGTTTGCGCCGAACTGTTCCGAGGCCGGTGTGCTGGGCGTGCTGCCCGGGCTGGCCGGCGTGCTGCAGGCCACCGAGGTGCTGAAGCTGCTGCTGGGCATCGGTGAGCCGCTGGTCGGCCGCCTGCTGCGCTTCGATGCGCTGGGCATGCGCTTCCGCGTGACCGGCATCCGGCCGGACCCGCACTGCCCGGTGTGCGCGCCGGGCGTGCCGTTCCCCGGGTATATCGATTACGCCGCGTTCTGCCGGGGTGGGTGAGGCTGGCCGGGGATTCATCCACGCATGGCGTGGATCTACTGTAGAGCCGAGCCTATGCTCGGCTGTTTCTGGCCTCGGCACGAAGAGCAGCCGAGCGTGGGCTCGGCTCTACAGATCACGGCACCTACCCAAGCATGTGCGTGGTTTCGGGATGATGCTGGGGGTTGCTCCCTACATCGTTCCATCTCCAAGACAATCCGGCGCAACATGCGTGCTATTGCCGTCATCGGCATTGCTCTATTGTTGAACCCGATTCTGGATCTTGGGGAAAACACCGCATGGCGGTAGAAGCAGCGACCAGCGAGCTGGTCAAGGTCGTGGCCCTGTTGGGCGCGGCGGTGGTGATGGTGCCTTTGTTCCGCCGGGCCGGCCTGGGCTCGGTGCTGGGCTACTTCGCCGCTGGCCTGGCGATCGGACCGTTCGGGCTGGGCTGGTTCTCCGACCCGCAGGCCATCCTGCATACCGCCGAGCTCGGCGTGGTGATGTTCCTGTTCGTGATCGGCCTGGAAATGCGGCCCTCGCACCTGTGGAGCCTGCGCAAGGAAATCTTCGGGCTGGGCACGCTGCAGATCGTCACCTGTGCGCTGGTACTGACCAGCATCGCCAAGCTGTTCGGCCTGCCGTGGCAGGTGGCCTTCATCGGCGCCACCGGCTTCGTGCTCACCTCCACTGCAGTGGTGATGCAGTTGCTGGCCGAGCGCGGTGACATCGCGCTGCCGTCGGGGCAGAAGATCGTTTCGATCCTGCTGTTCGAAGACCTGCTGATCGTGCCGTTGCTGGCGCTGGTGGCCTGGATGGGCCCGAGCGCGGGCAGTGGCGACGGCGAGGGTTCGCGCTGGCTGTCGGTGGCGATCGGCGTGGGCGCCATCGTCGGCCTGGTGCTGGTCGGCCGCTTCCTGCTCAATCCGTTGTTCCGCGTGCTGGCCGAATCGAAGGCGCGCGAGGTGATGACCGCCGCCGCGCTGCTGGTGGTGCTGGGTGCCGCGCTGCTGATGCAGTTGTCCGGCCTGTCGATGGCGATGGGCGCGTTCCTGGCAGGCGTGCTGCTGAGTGAATCGACCTTCCGCCACCAGATCGAAGCGGACATCGAGCCGTTCCGCGGCATCCTGCTCGGCCTGTTCTTCCTCAGCGTAGGCATGGCGCTGGACCTGGGCGTGGTGGCTGGCAACTGGCAGCTGATCCTCGGCCTGGTGCTGGCGTTGATGGTGGCCAAGGCGCTGTGCATCTACGTGGTGGCGCGCATCATGGGCAGCGACCACGCGCAGGCGCTGGATCGCGGCGTGCTGATGGCGCAGGGCGGCGAGTTCGCTTTCGTGCTGTTCTCCGCTGCCGCATCGGCCGGCGTGATCAATCTGGAGATCAATGCCAACTTCACCGCCGTGGTGGTGCTGTCGATGGCGCTGACCCCGCTGGTGGTGCTGGTCTACAGGCGCATCGCACCGAAGCCGACGGTGAACATGGACGGCGTGGACGAGGCCGAGGGCCTGTCCGGCAGCGTGCTGCTGATCGGCTTCGGCCGCTTCGGCCAGGTCGCCAGCCAGTCGCTGCTGGCGCGCGACGTAGACGTGACCATCATCGACAACGATGTGGAGATGATCCAGAGCGCAGCGCGCTTCGGCTTCAAGATCTACTACGGCGACGGCACGCGACTGGACGTGCTGCATGCTTCGGGTGCGGCCACAGCACGTGCGATTGCGGTGTGCGTGGACAAGGCTGAAGCCGCCGATCGCATTGTTGAACTGGTGGCGCATGAGTTCCCGCAGGCCAAGCTGATGGTGCGCTCGTTCGACCGCGAGCATTCGCTGCGGCTGATCCATGCCGGTGTCGATTTCCAGATCCGCGAGACCTTCGAATCGGCAGTGCTGTTTGGCCAGGCCGCGCTGGTGGAACTGGGTGCGGATGAGGACGACGCGGTGGAGATTGCCGAACAGATCCGCCGCCGCGACGCCGAGCGCTTCGAGCTGGAGATTGCTGGTGGTGGCTTGAATGCCGGCGCGCGGATGATCTACGGCAACAGCCCGCAGGGCGTACCGACACCGACGCCGTTTACCGCGCCGAAGCGGGCAAGCAAGACGTTGAATCCGCAGGACGTGCCGGAAGAGGAAGAGTAAAGCCGAGCCCATGCTCGGCTGCTCTTCGGCCAAATTGCGATGGCCCCCCCCCGCTGCGCGCGTGAGCCGAGCGTAGGCTCGGCTCTACAGGGGCGGGTCGGTCGGTGCCGTGGCGGTGGGCGAGGGGGCCTGAATCGGGGACAATAGCGTCCCCGCCGCCCCACGCCCGCTCCCGATGACCGATTCCGCCCCCCAGCTTCCTGCCCGCATCCTTGATGGCCGCCGCATCGCCGAGGACCTGCTCGACAGCCTGAAGGTGCGCGTCGACGCCCGCGTGGCCGCCGGCGGCAGCCGCCCGGGCCTGGCCGTGGTGCTGGTCGGTGGCGACCCGGCCTCGACGGTGTACGTGCGCAACAAGCGCCGTGCCGCCGAGAAGGTCGGCATCGAAGCGCATGACTACGATCTGCCGGCCGGTACCACCGAAGCCGAGCTGCTGGACCTGATCGACCAGCTCAACGCCGATCCGAAGATCAACGGCATCCTGATCCAGCTGCCGCTGCCGGGCATCCCCGACGCACGCCGGCTGATCCAGCGCATCGACCCGCGCAAGGACGTGGACGGTTTCCACCCGGAAAACGTCGGCCACCTGGCCCTGCGCGAGTTCGGCCTGCGCCCGTGCACCCCGCGCGGCATCACCACGCTGCTGGGCCACACCGACCAGCCGGTGCGCGGCCGCAATGCCACCATCGTCGGCGTGAGCAACCACGTCGGCCGCCCGATGGGCCTGGAGCTGCTGATCGCCGGCTGCACCGTGACCAGCTGCCACAAGTTCACCCCCAAGGACGTGCTGGAACAGGCCGTGCGCAACGCCGACATCCTGGTGGTGGCGGTGGGCCGCCCGGGCATCGTGCCGGGCGAGTGGGTGAAGCCGGGCGCGGTAGTGATCGACGTGGGCATCAACCGGTTGGATGACGGACGCCTGGTGGGCGATGTCGGGTTTGAAGCGGCGGCCCAGCGGGCCAGCTGGATCACCCCAGTGCCGGGTGGCGTGGGCCCGATGACCGTGGCCACGTTGATGCAGAACACGCTGGAAGCGGCAGAAGCGCTGAGCTGACCTGCGATTGGGGAGATCTGCTGTTGGTGGGTGCCGACCGTTGGTCGGCACAATGCCGGGGCAGGCCGATGACCCGCTCCTGGTAGGTGCCAACCTTGGTTGGCACACATCCATCAGGGCCATCGGCCCATCTGGAGTGCCGGTGCCGGACGGATCGTGCCAACCAAGGTTGGCACCCACCCAAGGCAAATGCCGGGTGGCTTGGATGCCCTGCATGATCCGCTCCTGGTAGGTGCCAACCTTGGTTGGCACACATCCATCGGAACCATCGGCCCATCTGGGGTGCCGGTGCCGGACGGATCGTGCCAACCAAGGTTGGCACCTACCAAAGGCGGTTCCAGGGCTGGCCCGAGTGATCCTCTTAAGGTGGGTGCCGACCGTTGGTCGGCACAATGCAGGGGCACAGGTGTCTGAAGGGCAGTGCGGACCAACGGTCCGCACCCACCAAAGGCAGTATGCCGCTGACCCGGATGGCCCCCTGAACCAATCGCCGCCCGCGCGACACTGCGTCGCATCTACCCCCTGCCACGCGGCGCGAAAACAGGGTAAAATGTCGCGCTTCCCCACATCTCGGGTATGCCGATGCTGCGCATCCAGGCTGAAGCACTCACTTACGACGACGTCTCGCTCGTCCCCGCCCACTCGACCATCCTGCCCAAGGACGTCAACCTCGAAACGCGGTTGACTCGCGACCTGAAGCTGAAGCTTCCGATCCTGTCCGCAGCCATGGATACCGTCACCGAAGCCCGCCTGGCCATCGCCATGGCCCAGCTCGGCGGCATGGGCATCATCCACAAGAATCTCAGCCTGGAACAGCAGGCCGCGGAAGTGGCCAAGGTCAAGAAGTTCGAGGCCGGTGTCATCCGCGACCCGATCACCGTCGGCCCGGAAACCACCATCCGCGACGTGCTGGCCCTGACCCAGGCGCACAACATCTCCGGCGTGCCGGTGGTGGGCAGCGACGGCCTGCTGGCCGGCATCGTGACCCACCGCGACATGCGCTTCGAGACCGAGCTGGATGATCCGGTCCGCCACATCATGACCAAGAAGGATCGCCTGATCACGGTCAAGGAAGGCGCCGCGTCCGACGAAGTGCTGCAGCTGCTGCACCGCAACCGCATCGAAAAGGTGCTGGTGGTCAACGATTCGTTCGAACTGCGTGGCCTGATCACAGTCAAGGACATCCAGAAGAACACCGACTTCCCGAACGCTGCCAAGGATCTGTCGACCCGCCTGCTGGTCGGCGCCGCCGTCGGCGTGGGTGGCGATACCGATCGCCGCGTGGAAGCGCTGGTCGCCGCCGGCGTGGACGTGATCGTGGTCGATACCGCGCACGGCCACTCGCAGGGCGTGCTGGACCGCGTCAGCTGGGTCAAGAAGAACTTCCCGAACGTGCAGGTCATCGGTGGCAACATCTGCACCGGCGAAGCCGCACTGGCGCTGCTGGACAGCGGCGCGGACGCAGTGAAGGTCGGCATCGGCCCGGGCTCGATCTGCACCACCCGCGTCGTCGCCGGCGTCGGCGTGCCGCAGGTCACCGCGATTGACCTGGTGGCCGAAGCCCTGCAGGACCGCATCCCGCTGATCGCCGACGGTGGCATCCGCTACTCGGGCGACATCGGCAAGGCGCTGGCCGCCGGTGCCTCGACCATCATGGTCGGCGGCCTGCTGGCAGGTACCGAGGAATCGCCGGGCGAGACCGAGCTGTACCAGGGCCGTTCGTACAAGAGCTACCGCGGCATGGGTTCGCTGGCTGCCATGGAGAAGGGGTCGAAGGACCGCTACTTCCAGGACGCCGCCACTGCCGACAAGCTGGTGCCGGAAGGCATCGAAGGCCGCGTGCCGTACCGCGGCCCGGTGGGCGGCATCATCCACCAGCTGATGGGCGGCCTGCGCGCCACCATGGGCTACGTGGGCTGCGCCACCATCGAAGACATGCGCAGCAAGCCCAAGTTCGTGAAGATCAGCGGCGCCGGCCAGCGTGAGAGCCACGTCCACGACGTGACCATCACCAAAGAGCCGCCGAACTACCGCGCCTGATGCGGGCCGAGCAAAGAGGAACGGGGGAGCACTTCCCGTTCCTCTTTCTCCATCTGCCGCCGTAAATCTGATTTCGTTTTCCCTACTGCATTGCCGGGGCGCCATGACCAACATCCATAACGACAAGATCCTCATCCTCGATTTCGGCGCGCAGTACACGCAGCTGATCGCCCGCCGCATCCGCGAGCTGGGCGTCTACTGCGAAATCTGGGCGTGGGACCACAACCCGGCCGAGATCGCGGCGTTCGGTGCCAAGGGCATCATCCTGTCCGGCGGCCCGGAATCGACCACACTGCCGGGTGCGCCGGCCGCGCCGCAGGAAGTGTTCGACAGCGGCCTGCCGATCTTCGGCATCTGCTACGGCATGCAGACCCTGGCCGCGCAGCTGGGCGGTGCCACCGAAGCCGCTGACCAGCGCGAGTTCGGCCACGCCGAAGTGAACGTGATCAACCCGGATGCACTGTTCAAGGGCCTGAGCGACCACGGCGGCGAGCCGAAGCTGAATGTCTGGATGAGCCACGGCGACCACGTCTCCGTTGCACCGCCGGGCTTCACCATCACCGCCACCACCGACCGCATTCCGGTGGCCGCCATGGCCAACGAAGAAAAGCGCTGGTACGGCGTGCAGTTCCACCCGGAAGTGACCCACACCCTGCAGGGCCAGGCGCTGCTGCGCCGCTTCGTGGTGGATGTGTGCGGCTGCCAGACCCTGTGGACCGCCGCCAACATCATCGACGACCAGATCGCCCGCGTGCGCGAACAGGTAGGCGATGACGAAGTGATCCTGGGCCTGTCCGGCGGCGTCGATTCGTCCGTCGTGGCCGCGCTGCTGCATAAGGCCATCGGCGAGAAGCTGACCTGCGTGTTCGTGGATACCGGCCTGCTGCGATGGCAGGAAGGCGACCAGGTGATGGCGATGTTCGCCGAGCACATGGGCGTAAAGGTCGTTCGCGTGAATGCCGCCGACCGTTACTTCGCTGCGCTGGAAGGCGTGAGCGACCCGGAAGCCAAGCGCAAGATCATCGGCAACCTGTTCGTTGAGATCTTCGACGAAGAGTCGAACAAGCTGAAGAACGCCAAGTGGCTGGCGCAGGGCACCATCTACCCGGACGTGATCGAGTCGGCCGGCAGCAAGACCGGCAAGGCGCATGTGATCAAGAGCCACCACAACGTGGGCGGCCTGCCGGAGCACATGAAGCTGGGCCTGGTGGAGCCGCTGCGCGAGCTGTTCAAGGACGAAGTGCGCCGCCTGGGCGTCGAACTCGGCCTGCCGCGCACCATGGTCTACCGCCATCCGTTCCCGGGCCCGGGCCTGGGCGTGCGTATTCTGGGCGAAGTGAAGCGCGAATACGCCGAGCTGCTGGCCAAGGCCGACGCCATCTTCATTGATGAGCTGCGCAAGGCGGACCTGTACGACAAGACCAGCCAGGCGTTTGCCGTGTTCCTGCCGGTGAAGTCGGTGGGCGTGGTGGGTGATGCGCGGGCTTATGAGTGGGTGATTGCGTTGCGGGCGGTCGAAACCATCGACTTCATGACCGCGCATTGGGCGCATCTGCCGTATGAGTTCCTTGGGACGGTGAGCAACCGGATCATCAATGAGTTGCGGGGGGTGTCGAGGGTGGTTTATGACATCTCGGGAAAGCCGCCGGCTACTATTGAGTGGGAATGAGTTGAAAGAACAAGGGCGCCGAGAGGCGCCCTTGTTGTATTGCATCTGATCCAAGCTTATCGTTGGAAGGCTTATAGAGGGTTTAGTGCGCCCAAGTGAGTAAGGTCATTTCGCTGGCGCGCTCTTTCGCTTGCGAGATTGGGGTAAGTCTTGCTGGCCAATTGCCGTGGCCGTAGGATCGTAGGGCTGATTGATCACTACTGTGTTCTTTGGCTGTTTATTTCTCGAATCGTGTCGCGCGCGTGACTGGGAAGTCAGGATTTTTATGAGAAAAGAACTCTCGCCATCAACTTTGATCGCCATACTTTCAGTAATGGCTTTTTCTCTATCGGTGGTAACGAGCCTGCAGGGGTGGAGGTCGAGTGTATTCTATCTAAATGAGAATCAAGTTCTTTATATATTCTCAACCACTGCGCAGGTTCTTGCTGCGATCTACGGGCTTACCTTGACCGGGTTTGTCTTCTTTAGCAACGAACTAAGTCGGGAGGAGTTTGAGGATGAAACTCTTGGCGAGGCGGTTGGGGAGCTGAAGAAAAGATACTTCATCCTGCTTTCTTTTATCACAGTCCTCGCTCTTCTTACCTTTGCTCTCTCAAATTTGGCTATGGCGAGTGAGGCGCTTCAGCAGTCTTTTGTTAAAGTGCTGATTATAAATTCCGGGCAGAGCTTCTTCGCGACGACTATGTTGGCGATCGCATATTTCATTTTTGATGTTGTTTCTCCGGGCCGCATAAAGCGAATAAGTCGCACGCTTCAGGATCAGGTTGACCCAAGTCATGGGGTGTCGAGAAAGGGTGGTCTCGAGGATTTTCTCCGGAACTACAATCAGATTGAGGAAATTCTCAGAAACTACGGATACTCAAGTCGCGTCAGTATTGCTGCATACCCTGAAAAGATGGTGAATCGAACATCTAATGCTAGGTTGGCGGAAATACTCTTTAGAAATCAGTGGATTGACGAGGGTTTGTTTCAGCGTTTGCGCGCACTTATTACGCTGCGAAACTCGATCATTCACGGTGCAGACCCGGTGGTAAGTGAGGCGATGGTGAGTGAGTCAGCTGAGGTGCTAAAGGAGTTGAGGGCTTCTCTCGACGTAATTTGAGCTTGGCTTGGAGTGATGGCGCCCTTGGTATAGTAAGAAGATGCATTTTTTGGCTGGCATCATATTTCTCTCCAGCCATCAAAAATTATGGCTGTGTCGCGCTCCCGAAGTTTTTTTTGGGAGGGGGCTGGAAAATTACACTAACGAATGAGATTCCTGGGTGGATTGCTAATGAATAATGCGGATTCATCATCAGTTCTCTACTGCAGCTTTTGTGGAAAGAGTCAGCATGAGGTCGTAAAGCTAATCGCAGGACCCTCAGTATTCGTTTGCGACGAATGCGTCGATGTGTGCGTGGACATCATATATGATGATGACGGAAATGCTCGTATAAGACGTACCATTACGTTTGAGCCGGAGTATGCCCAGGCTGGAATTTCAATTCTCGCGAATTTCTCTAGAATCATTGGTCAGAAGTACCCCGGAATTCCGGTTGAGGTGACAATTGAACAGAGTGGGTCGACTGTTTCGATGCTCGTCGTTACTCCCAGTGGAGAGCAGGAGCGCGTGCTTGAGACAATGGATGAATATGGGGCGATGTTAAGAGGGGAGATGCGACCTGATCAGTTCTTGACGAATCCTGTCCATGTGATGGAACTGAATAACAAGCTTCAGCTAACTGCGCTGGAGCTTAAGATGACGCAGGACATGCTGGAGTTTGCGCGCATCCAGACAGCGGATAGGATTGTCAGTTTAGAGAATCAGGTCAGCATGCTGCAGTCCTTGGTGGGGAAAAGCCTTAGCTGTGCTTCATCTCCAGCTTCCGTTCTGGAGGCGCTTTCTTCATACCGCGCGGCAGATGAAGAGCTAAAATCGGCAGTCGCAACCTTGGTTAAGGCGCATTCGAGGAAGACGGCGGCAAACGATCCTTCTGTTCAGCTTGCGTTGGAAATAGTGCGAAGGAAGGACTCGTCGCTCTATTCAGATATCAAAGATGTAACAAAAGATCTCATAGCCAGCGTCGCAGCAAGCGTAACCACTGGCGCTCTAGCGGCCGTAGTTGCAGTTGTTCCTAAGTGAAGCTTCCTTGGACAAGTTGAGATCTATTTAGTGAATCGATTGGTTCTATTGGGCGGCTAGTTCTGCTTTAAGAAGTTGGACAGCTCAAGGTCTGGATGAGTGAGTCGCTGCTACTAGAAGCGATTTCTACTTCCGGTAGATGGTGGACACTGACTTCGCCAGTGGGCCCAGATGTGAGCGGGGACGTTGAAGATCACTCCGGCCTAACCTCCCGGCAAGCCCACTCAACCAACCCCCGGCAAGCCAGAAACAGCCCATCCACAACCCCCTCATCCAAATGCCGCTCCGGCTCCGCTGCCACCCGGCAGCGGTCGGCGGCGTGCAGTAGTTCCAGCACCGTCAGCAGCCCTACCAACGCGCGCTCGGTCTTCGCCAGGCTCACGCGGCGGCCGGGTGAGACGTCGTTCTCCGGCCAGGGCAGTCCATCGGCGCCTTCGCAGCCGCGCATGCGCTCGAGGATGCCGAGCAGGGAGTTCAGGTCGGGCAGGGGAGTGTCGTCGTTGATGGGCTCAACAACGGTGTACGAGGAGAAGGTGTCGGATTCGTTCATGGCGTCGGCTTCCGTGGCTGTGCTTAACAGCGCCACCGTGAAGAGGTGGCGGACGATGCATGGCTGCAAACCGGGATGATGTAGCGTCATAGAACCGGTGGATCCGAAGATCCCCACGCACCGCCCGCCAGAAAGGCCGACGGATTGCCCGCCGGCACCGGTTAAGGTCGGTGCCGACGGGCAAGCGCAAACTACAGACGCGTACATCAATGCGGGTTTGCAGACCCGGCCACCCGTTTTCGGTGGCGCGCCATGGTGTTTACGCCGCCGCTTCGAATGCAAATTGAAATTCGCAAAGAAATCGCGCGATTCGAGAGCGAAGAACTATTGTTGCACGTGCCATTCGTGCAGCAAGCGACGCCACGAGACGCATTCGCGCAGTCGCTATGTTGATTGCGAATCAAAGTGGCGCAATCGCCTATGTCGCAAGCGAATAGTGAGATGGCCTTCTTTGCAACAGTTCTTAGTCGGCCTCGGCGGGGAGCGGCGCCGGATCAGCCGCGTGGTCCGAAAATCGGTTCAAACCCGACACGGCCAGTGAGCATCGCAGCCTCAACTCACGCCGTGCCCAACCACCGCCGCATTCCCCACCAGCAACTCAATCATCGCCCGTGCCGCCGCCGACTGCCGCCGATGCGGCGCATAGATCACCGAGAACGGCCGCGACCGCCCCCGCAGCTGCGGCAGCACTTCCACCAGCTGCCCACGCAGCAACCGCTCGCGCACGATAAACTCGTAACTCTGGCAAATCCCAATGCCCTGTTCGGCCAGCGACACCACACCCAGCACATCGTCGGAGGTCTCGATGGACGAACGCGGCAGCCAGTCCACGTCGCGCCCGTCGTCGCGGAAGATCCACGGCGCCAGCCGCCCGGTGCGCGGCATCACGAACGGCAGGCACAGGTGCTGCTGCAGATCGTCCAGCGTCTGCGGCGTGCCGCGGCGCTGCAGGTAGTCCGGCGCGGCCACCAGCACCAAAGGCGCATCCTCCAGCTTCCGCCCCACCAGCCCGCTGTCCGGCAGCTGGCCCAGGCGGATGGCCAGGTCGAAGCCCTCGGCCACCAGGTCCACGTTGCGGTTGGTGATGTTCAGTTCCACCTGCACCTGCGGGTACTGCTGCGCAAAGCGCGCCAGCACGGGCGGCAGCCGGTAGTGGCCATAGGTGGTGGGCACGCTCAGGCGCACGCGGCCGGCCAGCGCACCGTCCTGGGCCAGTACGTCGCGCTCGGCGTCGTCCAGCAGGCCGAAGGCGGTGCGCACCTGTTCCAGATAGAGCCGCCCGGCGTCGGTCAGGCCCACGCGGCGGGTGGTCCGCTGCAGCAGCTGTCGGCCCAGCCGCGCTTCCAGGCGGGTGACCGCGCGGCTCAGCACCGAGGGTGTGGTGGACAGCGCCACCGCGCCGGCCGTGAACGAGCCGTGCTCGACCACCGCCAGGAACACCTCCACATCGCCCAAGTAGTCGAACTTGCGGCTCATTTGGCTCTCCGGGGAACAGATGTTTTGCGATTGGGCCAATTTATCGCCGCTGTGGCGATGAATAAAGTGGCCGCCATTCCCCGATAGGAGCTCCTCATGAACCTGATGACCCGGCTGGCCGCAGCGCTGGCCCTGACCCTGGCCGCAACCGGCGCGCATGCCGCCAACGTGCTGGTGGTGCTGTCCGACGAAAGCCACCTGGACCTGAAGGACGGCAAGGTGCTGTCCACCGGCTTCTATCTCAACGAGCTGATGCAGCCGGTCAAGCTGCTGCTGGACGCCGGCCACGAGGTAACCTTCGCCACGCCGCACGGGCGGGCGCCGACGGTGGATGCGTCCTCGGTGACGCCGGCGTACTTCGGCAACGATGCCGCGCAGCTGACGCTGCACAAGGACCTGCTGGAGAAACTGGCGTTGACCTCGCCGACGGCCTCGCCGGTGGTCAGCCTGGCGCGCGTCGAGCAGCAGGGTTACGCGCGTTTCGATGCGGTCTACATTCCCGGTGGCCACGCGCCGATGCAGGACCTGCTGAAGAGCCCGGCGCTGGGCCGGCTGCTGGCCGACTTCCACCAGCGCAACAAGACCACCGCACTGGTCTGCCACGGGCCGATCGCGCTGCTGTCCACGCTGCCGGATGCGGCGGGTTTCGTGGCGAAGCTGGAGGCGGGTGCGACGCCGGCCACGCCGAAGTGGATCTACAGCGGCTACCAGATGACGGTGATCAGCAACCAGGAAGAAGCGCAGGCCAAGCCGCTGCTGGGTGGCGGTGAGATGAAGTTCTACCCGCAAACCGCGCTGCAGCGGGCGGGTGCGACGTTCAGCAGCAACACCACGCCGTGGACCGGGCATGTGGTGGTGGACCGCGAGCTGATTACCGGGCAGAACCCGGCGTCGGCGCTGGAGGTGGGGCAGCGGTTGGTGGAGCGGTTGAAGTAGGGGGGGGGCTGCACAGCAGGCTGCCAGCCTTGCGGGCCGAGGGGCCAGCGCCTCGGCCTGACTATGGAAGTCTCAACGTGGTCGGCAGAGAGGGCATCAGCCCTTCGCGAGCGCTGCTCCTGACAGATCTTCAATCTGGGAAAGCGCGTGACGCGTCGCGGTCCAATCGCCGGCGTGCCTGATTGCTACGCCTCCGGCCGCTGTCCAGGCATCACAGTTCTCTTTGAAATCATCGATCAGAACATCGCCCGGCTGGTGCATGAAGAGCGGCTTGTGCCTCCCGCCAAGCACAGGCAGCACCAGGCAGGTCGCTGACAGGTGTTCGCGAACCCACAGCCGCTTCTGGATGGCAGCGAGCGGATAGTTTGATTTCGGGCAGGCCGTGAGAATCACCGGGTTCAAGTGGTGGATGCTGTGGAAAAACTCCACTGCACCTTGCATCGGCGGAAGGTCGCGGAAGAATGACGGGTGGTTGTTGATGTGCCCCCACATTTCATCGTCGGCAAGCACGCGGTGGTCCAGGCCAAACACGGCGGGGAATGCCGCGTCGAAGTCGGCCATGACACCATCAAGGTCTACGTAGATGGTGCGTCTGGATGCACTCGATCCATCTATGTGTTGGTTGGCGAGCGGGTCCATCACCGGCATGGTCTTCACATCATCAGCGTTCATTTGCGCGTTCTCCTTTCAAGAGTGGGCTTTCTTCTTCATCGGTTCCCCAGTAGCGGGGCAAAGTGCTTGGCAATTGCGACAGACATGGCAGCAATCGCGATGCCGCTGGCGTCGGTCCAGGGCGAAAGAGTGATGGCCTGCAACCCCACCAATGCGGAACGCCAGAGTGCCTCTTGAGTCCATCAGGCGCTGCTGCAGCGGGACGGTGCACCGCGCCGTAACAACACAATACGGGCACCACCAACCAGAATTGAAACTGAGATGGGCATCGCCTCACGGCGATGCCGCCCGGCAGATGCCGTAATCGGCACGCTTGAAATGCGGTATATATCGCGGCGATTCTTCAAAGGCATGCCGAGTGGCTGCTCTGGCCGTTGGCCAAGACGCATGGCCCCAGCCACTGGTTCATTTCGCCAACCAAGGAGCAATCTGGCGCGCTGGTGATTGGATAATCCCAACGCGCTACGGAAAGGCCGAACGGGGATATGCCTGTGGCGCTCGTTCCAGACTGATCCAGGAACGTCACTGAACATGCATGTCCAGGCGCACTCAATATATCACGCCGACCAGCGCCAGCGGCTTGAACCCGCTCGATCTCCAGCAGTTTGATTGGGCAGGGCAAGGCCGGCATGGCACCATGATGGGCTGGCCTCGTCCTTCCGGCCGGGGCCGTTTTCCCAGGGAAGCCCACCAACACGACATGCGAACGTCCATCCTCTTCACCTTCTCCGCCCTGTGCCTTGGCCTGCTGTCCGGCTGTGCCAGTGGCCCGGAGGAGCACGCCTCAAGCCGCGAGATCACCAGTGCGTTCGTGGCCGACGACGGCCAGCTGTACCTGTTGCCGCGCTATGACGAGCCGATGCGCTTCAATGCCGCGCCGTTCCGCGAGTACCGCGCGCTGATGGACAGCCCGCTGCGCGAGGCGGTGGCCTGCGCGCAGATGTACTTCCATGAGGATTGGCGCGACCCGGCTAACAAGTCCAAGGTGCACGGCAGCTATGCGCTGCTGCTGCGGCCGGAGCAGGTGACGGCGGAACAGGCCGCGCAGTTCAAGCTGGAGCGGATTGAGGTACTCCCGCGTGAGGCCAAGGCCGTGGAGGAGCGGTCGCGCTACTACCTGCCGATGGACCGGACCCGCTACGCGCTGGCGTTTGACCGCGCCTGCAATCTTTCAAGGAAGGGCGGCAGCTATTACAGCGCGCTGTTCGAGGGCGAAGGCGAGCGGGTGCAGTTGCCGGATGCTGCGGCGCTGGCGGAGAAGGGGAAGCTGGCACAGCCGATCAATGCGCGGGCGCAGCGGATCCTGCCGGAGAGGGAGGACAAGCCGGGTGTGGGTTCGGCGGCGGGCAAGGTGCTCGGCGCGGCGTTGATCCCTGTGGCGGTTCCGGTGTTTGTGTTGAGCCTGCCGTTCCTGGGGCCGGATCACTGGAAGTGAAAGGGCGTTGGGGGAGAGCCATCCACGCGTGACGTGGATCTACTTGGGTATCGCCTGAAAGTTCATCCTGGAGATCTGTGTGCCCAGCACGCTGGAAACTGTTTTGAAGACTGTAGGTTTCATTGTCCTCGCGGCCCTTCCGTTGGTGATCCTCTGGTTCACCCTTCGGCGGATGTCAGCAACTGCTCGCTCGTACGTGAAATCGGGGCTGCATTTGCATGCCCCGCGCAGGATTTCCGGCAGGTCCATGACCTTGGTGATGGTGGATGGAAAAGAGGATCGCGAGCACTATTTCTTTGATACAGAATCCTTCTACCTGCGGCGTGGGCCGGTGCCCACGGCGGTTCCGCTTTCGCAGATCACCTCAGTCACACGAACGTCCGACGTCATCTATTCACGCTATGTCTGGCGGGTGTGCTTCAGCAAAGCGTCGGGCAGAAAGTGCGTGACGTTCACCAACAACCTGACGCTGTTCAACCGCGATTTCCTGCTGTTCCTGGAGGCGGTGCGGAAGGCCAATCCGCTGGCGACCGTTGATCGGGCCGGTCTGTTCTTTTGATTGTGCGGCGATAGCAGTGGCACCGATTGGCAAACAGAGGGGCCAGGAGGGCGGGTTGTTGTGAATGATTTCGCGCGTGTCTCACCCACTCAGCCCATGCTGGCGGCACGGATCTGGATATCCTGCTGCACGCGCTGATCTTCCAGCTGCTGCTCCAGTTGGTTGGCGATGGCGCGCTGATGCGCTTCGCGGCTGACGGCGTCGAACTGCTGCATTGATTCTTCGACTGAGGTCTGTGCGGCCAGTTCGGTCGGCATCGCAGCGCGCTGGTGTGCGGGGTCGCTGGGCTCGCCCTGTACGACGAACAGAGTATGACCGGCGGGTTTGTCCGCGGTGGCGTTGCTCAGCAGTACGTGGTCCACGCGATCCAGGTCGTTGTCCTTGGCGAGCACCAGCAAGCTGGCAGTCATGCGCTCGCTGGCTTCGTCGAACGTGCGGCCGTGCTTTGCATCTAATGTGGCTACGCCTGTGCGCACCTGCTGGTAGAGGGCGTGATCGGGATGCTCAGGCTGGTTGGGTAGCAGGGGGGCTGGCGGCGCTTCGGGCTCTTGCTGGGCCGTTGCGCTTGAGGGTGGTGCCGCCGGTGCTTCCACGGGTGGTGGCGCGTGAGGAGGCTCGTGCTCCGAGACCTTGGGCGCGGCGTCTGTTATCAGCGGGGACACAGCGGGCTCGGCTGCTGCGAGGGGGGCTGGAACGTCTGGCTCAAGCTGGACTGGCGCTGGTGTTGCTTCGGCTTCGTGGAGACGAGCAGTAACCGGCGCGGCTTCAGCCACTTCGGTCTGGATCGACGGGGTGGGGGAGTGGGTGTCAGTTGCAACGGGCTCCTGCGCAGGAGCGGGGTGCCCGACATCCGACGTAGATGATGCACTCACTTCTGGCTGTGCGGGAGATCGCTCAGGGGAGGGAATGCCGGGTGACGGCACGGGGGCTGCCGGCATCGGGTGCGCAGGAGGATTTGCCTCGGTGTGCGCTTGCCGCTCGCTTGACTCATCCGGTGCAGGTTGCGTTGCAGCGGCCGCGATCGGCTCCCGTCGTGGTGCTTCGCGGCGAGCCGGTTCCTGCACGGATTCCACACGATCCGAAGGCGTCGGCGCTGCAGGCGCAGGTGCGCGATGCTCCTGCACCAAGGGTGGTGCGTTGGGCGACAGTGCAGCGCGTTCAACGCTGTGCGCATCGATCACGGCTTGTCGCGTCAGCCGTTCTTCGGCGTGCTCGCCGCGAACCTCAGCCACGGCAGCGGCGGCAACCTGCTGCGCTTGCGGTGCAGCGACACCCAGTCGATTGGCTTCCTGCATGGCCTGGTCGCGGGCTTCGCGTTCGTTGACGGTCAGTGCCTCGATACTGCGTTCGTGGGCGCCGGGTACGGGCGCCTCCATCTGTTGGATGGCGCGGATCTGCGGGTAGGTTCGGTTCAACTCGTCGCGGATGTTGCCCTCGGCCAGCGAATCGTAGATCCAGCCGTCATGCAGCCATTCGCCGTCGCCCTGTTGCTGATAGGTGCGTCCGTCGGAGGCGAGTACGTGATCGGGATGCTCACGGGCCCAGATCACTTCATCAGGAATAGCTCCGTACTGGGACCAGCCCTGTGCGGTGTAGGCCTCCTCATACTGCTTGGCAAAGGCCGCCGAGCTGCGGGCGGCATTGAAGGCCATGATGCCCTGTGCAGCTTCATCAAGCTGGGCAGCCTTGGTGGCGTCGGCTACTTCGACCGTGGTGTTTTTGATGCCGTGCTCGAGGACCTGATGGACGACCTCGCGCCGCCATTCGCCGGTCTCCGGGTTGCGCTCCCAGGAGCGCGGAAGGGCGCTGGGTGTATCGCTGGCGTCGCCGGCAATGCTGAAGGGATTGATCGGTTGATCAGGCTCGGACAGCCGCAGCCCGACGGCCCGGCTTGAGGCCTGGTAGTTCAGTTGCTGGGTCAATTCGGCGTCGGCCGTGAGCAGCGTGGTCGCGCCGTAGATCGGGCGATCGGCCAGGGTACCGACGGTGCCTACGATCTCCCGTTCGCTGTGTGTCCAGCCATTCTCGGGATGCGCCGGGTCAAACGTCCAGACCCTACCGGTGCTGTCGGCCTGATTGTTGATCTGGTACTTCTCGATCCAATCGACGATCTCACTGCCACCCCAGGCGCCTAACCCGCCACCGATGATGCCGGTAACAATGGCGCCGGGGCCGGACTCGATGCCCAGCAGCGTACCGACCTTGGCGCCCACTGCCGCGCCGGTCCAACCGCCGACGCTGCGTGCTCCGAAGTCCAGCAGCGCGGCTTCCGCGCCCGTTCGGTTGTCGCGCGCGTACAGGTCGGCAATCTTTGTTCCTTCCGTGGCGGCTTCAACGACCGTCGCGGCGACGCCACCGATGACAGCGCCCCGCACCATGTTTGGACGCACGCGGATGGTGTGGTCGATGCCGCGTGCTTCCTGGATGTTGGGCGTAATGCCTTCAACAACCTTGAGCGTTGCTCGCTCATCGAGAACGGCTGCCGCTGTTGGTGGACTGATCTTGTCGTTGAGGGGCAGGGTGTCCCCAAGCTCGGCGTGCCAGCGGCCTTGTGCGCGCCAGCCATCGCGCAATGATTGGGTGATTCGAGGGTCTTTCAGTCGAGCCTCGCGTTCGGCTTCCAGCGCTGCGCCCGGTAGACGGGTATCGCTATGGCTGTCGTAGACCTGAACGCCTTCGCGTCCGTAGAGTCGAATCTGGATGCCGGTCTCGGCCTGGACCTTGTCCAGATTGCCGGGCAGGGCATCGTAAACGTGTTTGCGCACGTCTTCGGGGACGTAGCGGCCGAAGCCGGCGCTATCCAAAGAGTCCGCAAAGCGGGCATCCACGCCAAGTTCGCTTTCCAGTCGGTGCGCGACGACGCCTCGAATCTCTACGTCGTAGCCTTTGGCCTGAAGGTCCTTGATCAGTGTGACCGCGCTATCACCGTTGCCGAGCGTGGTATCGAGGATGAGATTTCTACGCCCACCGATTGCTGCCGATCGCAGCTCTTTTGCCCATTGGCTGGCGTCTTCGTGGGTGTGGCCCGCCCATGTGTAAGGATGCTGTTGACTTAGACTTACAAACTCGGAGTGCGTCCTACGCAGTTCGTCGGGGTCAACTAGCACCACATCTCCGTCGAATTCGCGAAGAAGCGCCCCGCTCACTTTGCTCTTGCCTGCTCCCGGCTGGCCAGCTAGAACGACTGCCTTGGGGTGAATCTGAGAACTGGTTTCATTCACGCCACCATTGGGGATCACCTTCTCTTGGAGCAGCCGAGCATGAGTTTCATGATCCAGGCGGCTGTCCGGAGCGCTCATTTCTCAGTAGTCTCAAAAAATGCGTGAAGCGATTCATCTCCCAGCCAATGGCGCTTGAGGGAGGAGGTGAACATCAGCTGTTCCTTTGCCTTGGCCCGGACAACGGCCTGCGGGTTGTTAGACGCTTCGGCATCGGCAAGCTCAATGCGAGCTTCGCGGATGAACCCATCAAGCTTGTCTTCCAAAGCCCAGACTGCGGCCTCAAAAGGAGGGGTGGACTTTATTCTTCTGTTCTTTACAGAGTTGAGGGCCTGCTGTAGTTGTTCGATATGATCCGGGTAGTCTTTGAGCATTTCCCGGAGCTTCGCTGGAACGGGAGGGTGGGATTGAGGCATGGTCGATACCTGTTCAGCGGTTTGACACGTTAAGGAGTATCAGTACTTGGAGTGATGAGTTCAATGCCCTAGCCAATCGACTATTGGAAGGCGCCGTTAGACACCCATCTGACTGCCATCGAAGTACTCCCAAAGATCGTCGAGGTGAGCCATGCCGATATTGCCGGACTTCGCAAAGGACATGAGCCTTTCCTTTTCTTGAGCCTGGGCAATGGCTTTCGGGTCGCCTGCAGCCCTGGCAGCGGCCAACTCGTCACGCGCTTCGAAGATGAATGTCTCCAGTCGTGCTTCCAGTGCCCAGATTGCGTCATCGAAAGGCATGAGTGGGATCTTGCGAGATCGATCAACCGATCGATTTAGGACTTCCTGCAGTCTTTCGATATGCTCGGGATAGTCCTTAAGCATTTCGCGGAGCTTGGCCGGGACTGGTGGGAGGGCTTGAAGCATAGTCGACACCTATTCGGTTGCTTTTCGCGCTTGTCAGCGCTGGCCGGCCACCACAAGAGCATTCACGTGCCTCGGTCTTTGGCCAAGAAGTAGCCCCCATATCGCTGACGTTCAGCATTCCGGCTCGGGAAGCTCAAACTCAACGGTACGGATCAATTCTCCTTCATCTGGGTCATGTCTACTCCGTAAGAATGAAGGCATGAGGCATCAGCTGGCTTGTGATTTGGTCAGAACGGCTTTCCGGAAGGATGACATCAGAGATGCGGGCGAAATGACCTGCGGGTCTCAACTGCAGATGCGGCTCCACCTAGCGCCGTTTCTCCGATGTCTTGAAATAATCGCGAAGTTCATGGAGACCTTTCATTCCGCCATTGCCGGATCGCGCTTGGAACATCAGCTTGAATTTCTCGTCAGTCGCAGAAATCAATTCAGCATCACCCGATGCCTTGGCTGCCGTCAGCTCAGCCTGAGCGTCATTGATAAAGCTGTCGAGACAATCCTCCAGCTTCCACACTGCATCCTCAAATGGCGGTAGAGACTCCATGGTTCTGTTGTTAACCGAATTGAGCGCTTCCTGCAACATCTCGATATGCCTCGGATAGTCCGTAAGCATTTCCCGGAGCTTCGCCGGAACAGGCGGGGACGGGAAATCCATGGCTGCCACCTCTACCTCTTTGGAATATCCATGCGGATTCAAGAGTATCCGCACATTCCTTGGTGGGTCCAATGTCATTTGCGACATCAGGCGGAGTGCCTGAGCGACCTCGGTCCTTGGGATCATCTAGTTTAGGCGACGTTGAGGCAGAGCATCCACGCATGGCGTGGATCTACTGGAAGCGCGGCAGTCACGTGTGGCGTGGATCTGCGGGGCTACACTGGTTGCCTGTACTTGATGGAAGCTCACCCATGTTCAGTGGAAAGGTCGCGGTGGTCACCGGCTCCAGCAGTGGTATCGGTCTTGGCATTGCCACCGCGCTGGCGCGGCAAGGCGCCGATATCGTGCTGAATGGCTTCGGCGATGCGGCGGAGATCGAACGCATCCGTTCCAAGCTGGAAACCGAGTTCGGCGTGCGCGTGGCGCATGACGGCGCCGATCTTTCCCGTGGCGAGGCAGTGCGCCGGATGATTGAGCATGCCGTCGCGACGATGGGTCGCATCGACATCCTGGTAAACAACGCGGGCATCCAGCACACCGCGCCGATCGAGGAATTTCCGGTCGACAAGTGGGATGCGATCCTCGCGCTGAATCTCTCGGCGGTGTTCCATGCAACGGCGGCGGCCTTGCCGCACATGAAGCAGCAGGGCGCCGGCCGCATCATCAACATCGCATCCGTGCACGGCCTGGTGGGCTCGGTGAACAAGTCGGCCTATGTGGCGGCCAAGCATGGCGTGGTGGGGTTCACCAAGGTGACCGCACTGGAGAATGCGGGCACCGGCATCACCGCCAATGCCATCTGCCCGGGCTGGGTGCGGACGGCGCTGGTCGAGCGGCAGATCACCGCGTTGGCCGAGCGCGAAGGCACGGATCAGGAGACCGCCGCGCGTGCGCTGCTGGCTGAAAAGCAGCCGTCGTTGCAGTTCGTGACGCCTGAGCAGCTGGGACAAATGGTGGTGTTCCTGGCCTCGGACGCCGCTGCGCAGATTACCGGCATGGCGCTGCCGGTGGATGGGGGCTGGACGGCGCGCTAGCTGGCTGGCTGTGCTTTACGCTGCAGCATGGGCAATGCCACCAGCGTGGCGAGAATGGTGAACAGCACCAGCGACGAGCCTACCGTGCCGAAGCCCAGGCCGCCCTTTTCCAGCGGCTTGGTGAGCAGGTCGCCGAAAGTGGCGCCAAACGGGCGGGTGAGTACGAAGGCGATCCAGAACAGGATGACCCGGTCGATGCCCTTGATGCGGCTGGCCAGTGCGGTGAGCGCGATGAGGCTGCCGATCAGCAGCGCGCCACCGGTGAAGCCGAGCCCGGAGTCGTCGGCGAGGAAATCGCCCAGCGCGGTGCCGAGCGTGTTGGAGAACAGCACGGCGGTCCAATAGAAGCCTTCGGCGCGGCGCGATGCGATGTTGCTGACCGAGATCGACTTTTCCGACATGCGCCAGGCCAGCAGCACCAGCGCCAGGCAGCCGGCCAGCAGGCTGGCGCCGGTGGCGTAGCCCAGCCCCAGGGTGCGGTCGATCAGGTCCGACAGGGTCGTGCCGGCGGTGCTGGTCGCCAGCACCACCGACCAGAACAGCACCGGGTGGAAGCGCCGTGCCGACAACTGCATGCCCAGCAGGCCGGCGAAGATCGTCAGCAGGATGACCGAGCTGGCCACGTAGCCCAGGTTGAGCGTCATCGACAGCAGGTCTCCGGCGGTCTCGCCGAGGGTGGTGGCGGCGATCTTCATCACCCAGAAACCGAGGGTGATCGCCGCCACTTTGCTGTGCAGGGAGTCTGCGTCTGAAGCACTCATCGAACGTCGCCAAGGATGCCTGTGGGCGATGCTGTGGTGGCGGGCGTCGGAGCGGGGTCGGAACCGGGTCTGGCGAGGGTGAGCGTGCGGGCGGCGTGCGGGCGGCGTTCAGCCGGCGCTGGCGGGGGCCGGCAGGTGAGCCAGCAGGGCGTCCCAGTCGGCCACGAAGCAGCCGTTGTGCCCGCGGTTGCATTCGGTGATCCACGCGTCCAGGGATTCGCTCTGCGCGCGGTAGGCACTGACGTCGCCCAGTACGGCGAAGCGCAGGCGGTAGTTCACCAGCATCTGCAGCCACTGCCCGGCCATGCCGGAGCGCAGCTCGAAGAAGTCTGGAGAGAGGCGCTGCACCGGCACGGCGATCCACTCGGCCTGGTGCCCGAGGGCATCGCCGACCAGGTCGCGCAGGGCGTTGCCATCCAGCTGGGGGCCTGTATCGGCGCTGCGCAGGATGCGGGTGCTGCCGATCTGTTCGAGATGGGTGTGCATGGTGCGCTCTGAAGTCCGTATCGTCCGCCCAGTATGGCCGTGGAAGGGGAGCGACGGCGAGCGGTTGCAGCATGAATCTGGCGAATGGACGCGTTAGGCTGCGCCCGGCGCCTGCGCAACGCGGGTTCACTGCAACGGGGAAGGGCATGGCAGGGTGGAAGAATCGTTCGTTGTTGACCGCGGTGCTGGTGTGTTCGGGTCTGCCGGCTGCAGCCGCCGAGCTGTGCACGGCCAGCGCCTACGGTGACGGGCAGGGCAGCATCGTGGTGCTGGGCGCACCCGCTGCGGCACCGGCCACGGGGCAGCGCTATCTGATGCTGGACGGGCGACGTGGCGCCACCGGCGATGCCAACGCACCGGTGAGCTGCAGCGGCGATGTGGTCAGCTTCAGGTCGCGTGCCGGCGCCACGCAGCGCTGGCAGCGACTGCCGACCCGCGATACCGAGACAACCTTCATCAGTGCGGGAACCACGCTGGTTGGGCAGTTGATCGAGCCGGCCGGCCCGGCCGATCCGACGCGGCCGCTGGTGGTGCTGGTGCACGGCTCGGAACGCACGATGGCGGTGGCGGCGATCTACCAGCGGATGCTGGTGGCGCAGGGAATTTCAGTGTTCGCCTACCAGAAGCGTGGCACCGGCGATTCGGAAGGCGAGTACACGCAGAACTTCGAGCTGCTGGCTGACGACGCGGCGGCGGCACTGACGAAGGCGCGCGCGCTGGCAGCGGGGCGTTTCGGCCGGGCCGGCTACTTCGGTGGCAGCCAGGGCGGGTGGATCGCACCGTTGGCGGCGACGCGCTCGCAGGCGGATTTCGTGGCGATCGGTTTCGGGCTGGTGGTGTCGCCCATCCAGGAGGACCGCGAGCAGTTGTTCGATGAGGCACAGCGCATGCAGTTGGATGCGGCGGCGGTGGTGCAGGTCAGACAGCTTTCAGGTGCGACCGCGCAGTTGATGCGCACGCATTTCAATGAAGGGTTCGAGGCGCTGGCGAAGGCGCGTACGCAGATCGGTGCCGCACCGTGGGCAAGGACGATCAGAGGCGAATACAGCGGTGACATGCTGCGCATGAGTGACGCCGACCTGCGTCGGATCGGCCGCGCGCGCTTCGACAACCTGGAGCTGATCTGGGACTACGACGCCGAGGCCGCGCTGCGCCGCCTGAAGGTACCGTTGCTGTGGGTGCTGGCCGAGCAGGACCGCGCCGCGCCGATTGCCGCCACGCGTTCGATCCTGTCGCGCCTGCGCGCGTCGGGGCAGCCGATCGAGACCTACCTGTTCCCGGATACCGATCACGGCATGGTCGAGTTCCGTACCGATGCCGAGGGCAACCGCGTGTCGACGCGGATCACCGACGGCTATCTGCGCCTGCTGGCCGATTGGATCAAGCAGGATGTGCATGGCAGTTATGGGCGTGCGCGCAGATTGGCGAAATGAAAAAATAGGGAGCCTCGATTGCGACCTATTTTTCTGAAGCAGGCATGGTAGTTGATCTACGTCGTTTTCGCTCCCGAGCCACGCTCCTCACTACACTCTCTGCCATTCTTCCGGTTTCCAAGTAGTACACCTCGGCCGTTATTCTGTAATTTGAGAAGAACTCTGCAAGTTGACGATGTAGCTCCATTGCCCATCTCAATCTTTGACCATCCTGCGAGAAAAACGCTTCTAGAGCCTTGGCATCAGTGAGTAGATGGAAGACATTGTTTCGCAGAATTCTTAGGGAATTAGCGTGCTTCTTGAATAGGCTGTTCAGTTCGTCTAGCAGCGGAATCACTTCCTGAAAAGAGTGATGGCGCCTTCTCTGAAGTAGTAGTCTTACCCCGATCGACTGAATGCCTTCCATTGTTGAGTGCAGATATCCCAGCCATGACAGCAGGTAGACGCGGAGTCCTATTCTCTTCAATCGGCTCAGTCCATTATGCTTCTCTGCGTAACGGACGGTTGAATTGTAGTGTCCGAGCATCACGTCGGCCGAGAGAAAGCATTCAGAGTGCAGGGTTAGTATCCTGTCCTGAGACTGGTGGGGCAGGCCACAGCCATCCGTCAGGATTCGATTTACATCCTGGCTCTTGCTGATTGCAATGTCTGCAACGTAATACAGGCCATAGGGGGCTTGAATTAGTTCACCTTTGATGATCCCATCTTTCAGCCATACTCCGAGCTCGGGGCGAGTCGAGGTTGGGTAGGCATCGCGCCTGCTGTCCAAGAAGCATTCAAGACGCCATCTGTCAAATCCAGTGGTCTCTCCTTGATCTCCAAAGTCAAAATCAACTTGTCCGTCAGGTAGATCCAGCCAGATTCCGCGGCCATGCCTTTGGTAGCTCACACCTCCGACGAGCTTTCCCTCTCGGGGATCGTTCCGAAGGGTCCACTCGTGGCTGCTATATGGCATTTCAATGCCAGATTCTCTCAGAATCTTTACTGCGTACGATACTTGCTTCTGATAGTCGCGAATGAGATTCGCGAAGGCTAGTTCCATGGTCTGTGGTCAATGATTGGCGATGTCTGATTCTGGTGAATCTATTCTGCTCATCTCGGCTTCGCGAACACATCCAACCCCTTGCCCGTCTCCAGCAGCGACTTCAGGCTCGACAGCACGATCGGCCAGCCCTGGCGGATGCCGGTATCCATGCCGCTGCCGGGTTCCAGTGCGTCGTGGGTGACGGTCAGCCGCACCATGTCCTGGTAGGGCACGATGTCGAAGGTGACGCGGCTGTAGGCATCCGGGTTGTCGGCCTGCGAGGCGGCGGCCCAGGTGATGACCAGCCGCGAGGGTGGCGTGCTTTCCACCACTTCGCCGACCAGCTCGACCGATCGTGTTTCGTTGGCGCGCACGTGCTGCCAGCGCGAGCCGGGCTTCCAGTCCGATACGTTCTCGTGGCCCCAATAGCGGCTGGCGATCTCGGGGCGGGTGATGGCCTCGAACACCTTCTGTGGCGTGGACGCGATATAGATCACGTGGATGAAGCGGGTGGACTCTGCGGACATCGTCATTCTCCTTCCAGTTCGCGTTTCAGGTCATGCAGCAGGCTCAGGCGCTGCTGCTCGAACTTGCGTACCCAGCGCTCATAGACTTCATGCAGTGGCACCGGGTTGATGAAGTGCAGCTTTTCGCGACCACGGCGCACGGTGCTGATCAGGTTCGCGTCTTCCAACAGGCCAAGGTGCTGGGTGACCGATTGCCGGGCCATGTCCAGGTGCTCGCACAGCTGACCGAGGGTCTGGCCGTTGTCTTCGCAGAGCAGGTCCAGCAGCGTGCGGCGCGTGGGATCGGCCAGGGCCTTGAACACCTTGTCTGCATTCATGCGGGGCGTCTTCAGTTCCAGTTGTCGATCCTGACGTCGTGTGGGTTGGGCTGGCCCTTGCCGTTTTCCAGCAGTGCCTTCAGGCTCATCAGGAACACCGCCCACTTGGTGCTGCAGTGGGAGGTGAACTCGACGTGTTCCTTCCAGCCTTCGTGGGTGAACAGCACGATGCAGTAGTCGCCTTCCTGTTTGAGTTTGAAGCGCACATGGGTGCCGATCCATTCGGCGGGGCCAGCCAGGAACTTCCAGAGCACCAGCTCGCCAGGAATGAGCTGTTCCAGCTTCATTTCCATGGCGCCGATCTCCTGGCCGTTGTTCGTGAAACGCGCCTTGACCGTGCCGCCGACCTCGCGGTCGCCATGGATGTCGTCGGCCCACCATCCGGCCACGCCTTCGGGGGTTGCCAGCGCCTGGTACACCTGGCTTGCGGGGGCCTTGATGCCGACCCTGTGTGCGATATCCACCATTGCAGGTTCCTCGCGATGGGCCGGCAGGCGCCGCCCTTGAGTGGACTATATGCAGGTAAATACCTGCATGTCAAATCCGGCCCAGGGACTTCCGGCCCTGGTAGTGCCGGCCGCTGGCCAGCATCCCGGTGGGGCGATGCTTCAGTTCTCCGCGTCCTGAAGGGCGGCATGCAGTGTGTCGGTGATCCGCTGCAATGCGGCACGATCATCGGCGGAGAGATGGTCGAGAAAATACCGGCGGACACCGGCAGCGTGCACCGGCCGTGCCGCGCGCAGCTGCGCGTGACCTTCTGCGGTCATGCGGATCACTACGACGTTTTCGCTGTCGGTATCGCGTTCGATCAGGCCACGGCCGGCCATGCGGGTCAGCTGGTGCGAGAGGCGCGTCTTGTCCCATTCCAGGTAGTCCAGCAGTTCGCGCTGACGGCGGCAGCGATCCTTGGACTGGTTCAGCTCCATCAGCACGATGAAGTCGGCCCTTGAGAGCCCGGTGCTGCGGGTGATGTCCTGGACGATGCGGCCGGAGGTGATCTCGGCCATGCGCCGGAAGCCGCGCCAGGCGGCCCATTCGTCGGGTGTGATGCTGGGGGAGGTCATGGCCGAACGTTGCCGCGAGAAGGTTGACATGTCAACCCGCCCGATCTACGGTTGACGTATCAACTCACATGGATTGCGCCATGCAGCACCCTCCCCGCATCGCCGTCATCGGCGCAGGCCCCGCTGGCCTGACCGCTGCGCTCATCCTGCATCGCGGCGGTCACCGCGTGAGCGTGTACGAGGGCGAAGCATCCGGGCAGCAGCGCACACAAGGCGGCACGCTGGATCTGCACGACGATTCCGGGCAGGTGGCACTGCGGCGCGCGGGCCTGCTGGAGGCCTTCCGTGCGGTCGCACGGCATGAGGGGCAGGAGGCGCGGATGGGCGACCCGTGGTCCGGGGAGATCACCATCGGCGGGTTCGGGCCGGAGGGGAGCAAGGACAAGCCGGAGATCGACCGCGGCGACCTGCGCCAGCTGCTGCTGGACGCGCTGCCGGCGGAAACGGTGCAGTGGGGCCACAGCCTGACCGAGCTGGTCCCTGCGCAGGCGAACGGCCACAGCCTGCGTTTCGCCAACGGCGTGCAGCGCGAGGCGGACATCGTGATCGGTGCCGATGGCGCGTGGTCGAAAGTGCGCGCGGCCTTGAGTGCGTGCCAGCCGCTGCCCACCGGCATTACGTTTTTCGAGGGTTGGATCGAGCGGCCAGCAGCGGACATCGCAGCGATGGTCGGGCAGGGCAGCCTGTTCTGCTTTGGCGGCGAGGAGGCCCTGTTCGTGCAGCGCAACAGCCGCGATCGACTCTGCGTCTATGCGGCGCTGAAGTGCTCTTCCGAGTGGCTCGATGCGCAGATCGCGCAGCACGGCATGCGTACGCTGGTGACAGGCCGCTATGCCGGGTGGGCCCCGAATCTTCGGCGCGTGCTGGAGGCTTGCACGGACTTCGTGCGGCGCCCGATCTACAGCCTGCCGGCGGATTTCCACTGGCCCCCGCGCGATGGTGTGACCCTGATCGGCGATGCGGCGCATCTGATGCCGCCGGTGGGCGTGGGCGTGAACCTGGCGATGCTGGACGCGTCGGATGTGGCGATGGCGTTGTGTGCGCAGCCGGATGCGATCAGCGCGATGCACGATGCCGAAGCGGTGGTCTGCGAACGCGCCCGCGCGTTGATGCCCGATGCCATCGAGGGGTTCCAGCGCTGGTTCATTAGCGAAAGGGATGCGCCACGCGGTTGATGACCGGTCGAAGCATGGGTCTCCACGCGCCTGCGTCACTGGGTCGCAGGCGGGCTGAAGCATGCGGTACATCGGTTCGGCGCTAGAGTGGGAACGATCCCCCTCCAGGAAGGAGCAACGCATGTACTACAGCAGTGGCAATTACGAAGCCTTCGCGCGCCCGCGCAAGCCCGCCGGTGTCGATGACAAGCGCGCATGGTTCGTCGGTTCGGGTCTGGCCTCGCTGGCTGGCGCCGCGTTCCTGGTGCGTGATGGGCGCATGGCCGGTGAGCGCATCACCATTGTTGAACAGCAGCAGATTCCCGGCGGCGCGCTGGATGGCCTGAAGGTGCCGGAAAAGGGCTTTGTGATCCGCGGCGGCCGCGAGATGGAAGATCATTTCGAGTGCCTGTGGGACCTGTTTCGCTCGATTCCATCGCTGGAGATTGAAGATGCCAGCGTGCTGGACGAGTTCTACTGGTTGAACAAGGACGACCCGAACTATTCGCTGCAGCGCGCCACCATCAATCGCGGCGAAGATGCACACACCGATGGGTTGTTTACCCTGAGCGAACAGGCACAGAAGGACATCATCGCGCTGTTCCTGGCCACCCGGCAGGAGATGGAGAACAAGCGCATCAACGAAGTGCTGGGCCGCGACTTCCTGGACAGCAATTTCTGGCTGTACTGGCGCACCATGTTCGCGTTCGAGGA
The DNA here is from genome assembly GCF_013004645.1 of Stenotrophomonas africana. GTDB lineage: Bacteria > Pseudomonadota > Gammaproteobacteria > Xanthomonadales > Xanthomonadaceae > Stenotrophomonas > Stenotrophomonas africana. The sequence continues at coordinate 72,271 of NZ_JABEME010000006.1, forward strand.
ATGGCATTCAGCGCTGGAGATGAAGCTGTACCTGCATCGCTTCATCCACCACATCGGCGGCCTGCCGGATTTCTCGGCGTTGAAGTTCACCAGGTACAACCAGTACGAATCGCTGGTGCTGCCGTTGGTGAAATGGTTGCAGGAGCAGGGCGTGGTGTTCCAGTACGGCACCGAAGTGACCGACGTCGACTTCGATCTGCAGCCGGACCGCAAGCAGGCCACGCGCATCCATTGGATGCATGACGGTGTAGCCGGTGGCGTGGATCTCGGCAAGGATGATCTGCTGTTCATGACCATCGGTTCGCTGACCGAGAATTCGGACAACGGCGATCACCACACCGCAGCGCGCCTGAACGAAGGCCCGGCGCCTGCCTGGGACCTGTGGCGACGCATTGCCGCGAAGGATGCCGCGTTCGGGCGTCCGGATGTGTTCGGCGCGCACATTCCGGAAACCAAGTGGGAATCGGCAACGGTGACCACGCTGGATGCACGCATTCCGGCCTACATCCAGAAGATCGCCAAGCGCGATCCGTTCAGTGGCAAGGTAGTGACCGGCGGCATCGTCAGCGTGCGTGACTCGCGCTGGCTGATGAGCTGGACGGTGAACCGTCAGCCGCATTTCAAGAACCAGCCCAGGGACCAGATCGTGGTCTGGGTGTACTCGCTGTTTGTGGATACGCCCGGCGACTACGTGAAGAAGCCGATGCAGGACTGCACCGGCGAGGAGATCACCCGGGAATGGCTGTATCACCTGGGCGTGCCGGTGGAAGAGATCGATGAGCTGGCCGCGACCGGCGCGAAGACAGTGCCGGTGATGATGCCGTACATCACGGCGTTCTTCATGCCACGCCAGGCAGGTGACCGCCCGGACGTGGTGCCGGAAGGTGCGGTGAACTTCGCCTTCATCGGTCAGTTCGCTGAATCGAAACAGCGCGACTGCATCTTCACTACCGAGTACTCGGTGCGCACGCCGATGGAGGCGGTGTACACCTTGCTGGGGATCGAGCGTGGCGTGCCGGAGGTGTTCAATTCCACGTATGACGTGCGCTCGCTGCTGGCCGCGACCGGACGCCTGCGTGATGGCAAGGAACTGGACATTCCCGGGCCAGCGTTCCTGCGCAACCTGCTGATGAACAAGCTGGACAAGACCCAGATCGGCGGGCTGCTTCGCGAGTTCAAGCTGGTGCAGGAGGACTGAGCGGGGCGCGGGTAGCGCCGGGCCATGCCCGGCGAGCCCAGCAGCGGGAAGTTGACAGCGAGTCAACCTACTAGTAGGTTGGCGACATGAAAGAGTCGCTCTCGCCCAAGGCCCAGGAGATCCTGGCCCACGCCCGTACGCTGCTGGAGGCCGGTGGCTACAACGGCTTCAGCTATGCGGACGTTTCGGCGCGGGTGAACATCAGCAAGGCCAGCATCCATCACCACTTCCCCAGCAAGGCAGACCTGGTGCGCACGGTGGTTGAACTGTACCGGGCCGAGGCGCGCGAAGGCCTGGCGCTGCTGGACCGGCAGCTGGCCGACCCGCTGCAGGAGCTCAACGCCTATGTGGATTACTGGTCCAGCTGTATTGCGGGCGGCACGTCGTCGTTCTGCATCTGCGCGATGCTGGCGGCAGAGGCACCAATGATCCCTGCTGAGATTGCCGATGAGGTGCGCGGGCATTTCGAGGATCTGAGCGGGTGGCTGACGGTGACGCTGGAGAAGGGCGCGGCGCAGGGCCAGTTGCGCCTGCAGGGTTCCCCTGCAGACGAGGCCAAGGCGTTCATGTCGTCGGTGCATGGTGCGATGCTGGCCGCGCGCGGTTTCGGTGATGCGGCGACGTTCGCGGCACTGGCGCGATTGGCCATTGCGCGGGTGAGCGCGACTGCCTGACATGACTGTGGTGGGGCCTGCGGCGACGTGGGCCTTCTTTTTGAACCATTAGCCTACCTACTAGTAGGTATATTTAACTCTGGAGATGTTCCATGTCGCACTCTCTGTCCCCCTTGGGCGTGATCCACACGGCAGTCAGCCTGGTACCGGTGTTCGCCGGCCTGTATGCCTTCATTCGCCATCGCGCGATCGACCCAGCCACACGTTCCGGCAAGTTGTACCTGCTCGGACTGGTGCTGTCGGTGGCCACGTCGTTCACCGTGTCCAGCACGGGCGGGATCAACCCCGGCCACGCATTTGGGGTGATCGTGCTGCTGGTGGCATTCGGCGGCGTGCTGGCCGCCCGGCTGCGCTGGCTGGGGCGCGCAGCGCGTTACCTGTCAACGTTCGCGCTGTCTTTCAGCTTCCTGCTGTCGTTGGTACCCGGCGTCAATGAAACGCTGACCCGCTTGCCGGCAGCGCATCCGATTGCTGCGGCGCCGATGTCCCCGGTGGTGCTGCAGACGCTGCTGGGGTTGGCGGTGGCGTTTGTGATCGGCTTTGCGGCGCAGTGCTGGCGCATGCGGTTTCAGGCGGTTTGCAGGCGAACTTGAGCAGATGCGCCTCAGTCCCGCACCGCGAGTGCAGCCAGCAGCGACTGCGGTTCGATCAGCGCAGCCGAACGTGCGGAATCGATCTGGACGTGGCGGCTGCAGAAGTTGAACGATCGACCTTGGGCAGGCGCGGATACGTCTGGAGATGCGTCTGGCGTCTCGATCTGCAGCACCTCGTCAACAGCCAGTGCCAGCGTTGAAGTGCCTGCCTTGATCAACAGCATGGCCGGGCATCCACCCTCGAATGCCGGTTGACCGCTCATGCTGCACAGGTCGGCCACCGGCAACGCTTGCCCGCGCACCTCCAGGGTCGGCCTGCCCGGATGATCTACCGGGCCGAACCTTTCCGGGCCGCGTATTTCGATGGCTGCCCGCACGTCGATCGCGAACAGGGCCGTGCCTGCACGCATGACGACGATTTCGAACAGGTCAGCGGGCAATTCGCGTGCGTTCGTTGATGAATGAGCGGGTGGAGACATGCTGTGGGCGTGGAGAAGACCGTGGGGAGGACGCTTTGAATGATGACGGCCGCAGGGGTTACATGGCCGCGCGGGCCCGCGCGCGCACGGCGGCGGTTCAGGTGCATCCGGCGGTTGCGCGTCGTGCACCGGCGGTGCCGATGCGCGGAAAGTGCGGACGCAGCAGGCCGACGAGCTGATCCATGCCGGGAACGGAGTGGCCAAACTCGTCCCATCGCGCATTGACCAGGCCGGACACCACGATCTGCCCGGTCTCGATGTGGGTCATGGCCCAGTACGGAACGGCACGGGTACTGATCGCCATGTCCAGTACCGGCACGATGGCAGCATGCGAACGGCTGTCATGGATGCGGCGCCTGACCGCCTCCAGGCCGTCGGGCGGGCCTTCGATGTACTGGAAAAACCGCTGCCCGTCGACGAGCAGCGCTCCGGTGACGTCCACCCGGCGATTGAACGCGGCAGAGCCCGAGACGATCTGGCGGAGGGTTTCATCGGAAAGCCCAGCCGACCTGTGGCTGGAGTAAGCAAATGCGTGGAGCATGGAAGGGGCTTCGTGTGACGCCCATCACTATACGTGGGTCTCCACCGTCCGCCGTGAGCCTTTTCTCACGTGGCGCTGGAGAGCGCTGAGTTGGATCAGCAGCCCACCAGCCGATCCGCGCCAATACCGCCGCGATGCTGGCTGCGGTACTCGGTAGGGCTCGCAGCGACCTGACCTCGGAAGTGCCGTCGGAAGGATTCCTGCGAACCAAAGCCGGCCTGTTCTGCAATCCACTGCAGCGGCCGGTCAGTGGTTTCCAGCAGTTCGCGGGCGAAGGCCACGCGCTCGCGGATCAGCCAGTCGATCGGCGACAGGCCCGTGGCTTCCAGAAACTGCCGCTGCAAGGTGCGTTGGCTGAGTGCAGCCTGCTCGGCGAGACTGCCCAGTGAATGGGGCTCGCGCAGGTTGCGGCGCATCCACTCCATGAGTTTCGCCAGACGCGTCGGTTCCCCGTTGGGGATCGCGCGGCTGACGCGCTGGCTGCGCCCGGCATCGCGCCACGGTGCCAGCACCAGCCGCTCGGCGACCAGGTTGGCCACGCGTGCGCCGTAGTCCTTGCGCACCATGTGCAGCATCATGTCCATGCCGGTGGCTGAGCCGGCCGAGGTGATGATGCTGCCAGTATCCACATAGAGCACATCCTCGCGCACATCAATGCGCGGGAAGTCGCGTGCCAGCGCTTCGGTGAGGCGCCAGTGGGTGGTGGCCTGGCGGCCATCGAGCAGCCCGGCCCAGGCCAGCACGAAGGCACCGGAGCAGATCGAGGCGATGCGCGCGCCACGGGCATGGGCACGGATGAGCGCATCGAGCAGTGCCTGCGCTGGGCGCTCGCTGGGTTCGCGCCAACCGGGGATGACGATGATGTCGGCGTCGTCGACGGCATCGAGCGCGTAGGGCAGCTGCACTTGGGTACCACCGAGCATGCGCAGTGCACCGGGCTCGCCTGCGCAGAGCTGGGTGCGGTACCAGGCCACGCCGAGTTCCGGCCGCACGGGTGCGAACAGGCCGACCGCGCAGCCGAACTCGAACAGCCCCTGGCCGTGGCAGGCGACGATGGCGACGAGCGGCGCGTTGGGATCGGCGGATGGGCTGGGCATGGCTTGATGCTACGGGTGGTGATGTGCGCCGCAGAGTGCTGCGCGGGCATGAGGTGATGCCTGTGGAGCATGTGTACGGGGGCATTCGTCTGGCTTGGGCACCCGACGGGGTAGAGTCGACTGTTAGTCGACTATCGCGCGCAGCGCGGGCTTCCAGGCGGTATCGCCAACAGCAGTGGACTAACAGTCGACTCTACACCGTCGGGTGTCGTCCGCCGCCGGCCGCGTGCGCAGCCCCGCCTAACCTCATTACCAGCAGTCATGTGGGTGGCCGGATATGACGGTTGGGTGACGCGATCCCGCCTGTTGCCGTGGGTGAACAGGCCCTTGAATGGAAGCGTGTTTCCGGCCCACCCCCACGAGCCCCCATGCCTGCCGCCCACGCCCCTGTCCTGAGCTCTCTCGCTGTTCTGATCACAGCCGTCCTTGCCGCGTCGTCCAGCCATGCCGCTGAAGCCGATGCGGATCCTGCCACCACGGCAGCCTCCGCCAATGTCGCGGCATCCACGCTGGATGCGGTGGTGGTGACCGGCTCGCGCACCAGCACGCGTACGGTGAAGAACAGCTCCACGCCTATCGATGTGATCTCCGCCGAGGACCTTGCCTCCACCGGCCAGGCCAACCTGCTGGAAGCGCTGCAGCGTGCGCTGCCGTCACTGAGCCAGATCGGCGGCTACCAGAGCGACCAGGAGAGCCTGATCCGCGGCTACCAACTGCGCAACCTGTCGCCCGGCTACACCCTGGTGCTGGTCAACGGCAAGCGCCGCAATGCCAGCGCCTATGTGAGCGGGGCGAATGGCGGCGGCTTCCCAGGGCACGCCTGGGCAGACCTGGCACTGATTCCGGTCTCGGCCATCGACCATGTGGAAGTGCTGCGCGATGGTGCATCGGCCATCTATGGCTCGGATGCGATTACCGGTGTGGTCAATGTGATCCTGAAATCGCAGGCGCACGGTGGCGAGTTTGCCGTGGAAAGCGGACAGAGCATCGATGGCGATGGCTCGCGTACCAGCGTGCGCGCCAATGTCGGCCTGCCGTGGGGCCAGGACGGCTTCATCAACCTGTCCGGCGAGATCACCCGCCAGCATCATGCGATTCGTACCCGCCGCTACATCGATGGCTACCTGAGTTACCCGGCCGTGGATGCGAATGGCAATCGGGTGGCGCTGCGTCCGAACAACCGGTTGCCGGCCGGCGCAACGCCGAACCCGGCCGAAGCCAGCCGCAATGCCGAGGCCAATACCATCCTCAGCTCGCCGTCGTATGCGCTGAAGGCCTTCGCGGTGAACGTGGGCCATGGCCTGGGCGACAGCGCGCAGTTCTACGCCAATGCCACCGCCAGCGACCGCACCGCGCAGGCGATCCAGAACTTCCGCCTGCCGGCGACCATCTTCACTACCTACAAGGCACCCGGCGTGCTGGGCGTGTTTCCCGATGGCTTCCTGCCGGTGCTGGAAACCAAGGAAAAGCAGTACACCGGTACCGCAGGCGTGAAAGGCCAGGTCGCGGGCTGGGACTACGACGCCAGCCTGACCGGCAACCGCAGCACAGTGCGTACCTATACGCGCAACTCGGTGAACTACTCGCTGCCGTACCCCGGCTCGCCCACTGATTTCTATGACGGCAAGCTGGACTACCAGCAGGGCATCGCCAACCTGGACCTGCGGCGTGGCTTCGAGGTGGCAGCGTTCGCCTCGCCACTGGAAGTGAGCGCGGGCGCCGAGTACCAGCACGAACAGTACGAACGCGGGGCAGGGCAGTGGGAGTCGTACACCGGCTTCGGTGCCGCGGCGTTCGTCGGCTATTCCACCGCCGATGCGGTGAAGGCGACCCGCAACAGCAAGGCGGTCTATGTGGGCGCGGCCACCAACATCACCTCGCGCTGGTATCTGGATGCGGCCGCGCGCTGGGAAGACCATTCCGACTTCGGCAGTGTCTCCACCGGCCGCCTGACCACACGTTTCGACTTCACCGATGCGCTGGGCGTGCGCGCCACGGTCAGCAACGGCTTCCATGCGCCCAGCCTGGGCGCGCAGTTCTACCAGGCCACTGGCAGCTGCCCGTGCGGGACCACGCTGGTGGCGCAGGTGTCTTCGCCGGCGGCGATCGCGCTGGGTGCCACGCCGCTGAAGCCCGAGAAAGCCACCAACTACAGCCTGGGCGTGACCTGGGACCCGAGCCCGGCGTTCCACCTGGCAGTGGATGCCTATCAGATCGACATCCGCGGCCAGCTCGGTCAGTCAAGCCAGATCGGTTACAACGCGCAGGATCCGGCGCGCGTCACCGACAACAGCGGCACGGTGCTGAGTGCGGCGCAGAAGAACACCATCGATGCGCTGCTGGGCTCGGCCGGCATCAGCATTCTGCCGGGTGATGCGTTCTATGCCAGCTACTTCACCAACGTGGGCAACACGCGTACACGCGGTGTCGAGCTGACGCTGGAGGCGAACCAGGAAACCACGTGGGGCAAGCTGCGCTGGAGCTACGCGGCCAACGTCGGCCGTACCACCATCCAGAAGGTCAGCGACATTCCGGCGGCGCTGCAGGGGCTGCCGAACATCAACCTGCTGACCAGGTCCAGCGAGTACGCGCTGCGCTTCCGCACGCCCAGCTACACCCAGGTGGCCGGGCTGGGCTGGCAGAACGGGCGCTGGCGCTCGAACCTGGACTTCACCTACTACGGCCCGATCAAGCGCCTGAACAACGGCGTGGAGTACAAGCAGCCGCCGGTGCTGGTGACCAACCTGTCCGGTGGCGTGGAACTGGGGGCGGGCTGGAGCGCGGCGCTGGGCATCAACAACGTGTTCGACAAGCGCACGCGCAAGGTGCCCGAGTACGCGCGCAGCGCCACTGATGTGGCCAGTATCGAGACGACCTGGGACAACGGCGATGTGCTGAGCAACGTTGGGGCGTACTGGTACGGGCGGGTCAGTTACCGGTTCTGATCTGGAGCAGTCGAGCATGGCTCGACTCTACAAAAGGCGAAGGGCGGCCGGACGTAGTCCGGCATCATCGAGGAGCAGTTCATGTCTTCTGCATTGAAGGTGGTTGCATTGGTGGGGTCGCCGACCAGTTCGGTGACGTCGCGTACGTTGCTGCTGGTGCGGTACCTGCTGGCGTCTCTGCAGGAGCAGGTGCATGCCAGCGTGGAGCGGGTGGAGCTGGCGCCGATTGCACGCTCGCTGGGCCAGTCACTGTCGCGGGGTGAAGTGGAACCGGCAGTGGAACAGGCGCTGCGGACCATCGAGACCGCCGAATTACTCGTGGTGGCAGCGCCCGTGCACCGTGGATCGTATCCGGGCCTGTTCAAGCACCTGGTCGACTTCATCGAGCTGGAAGCGCTGGTGGATACGCCGGTACTGCTGGCGGCAACCGGTGGCAGTGAGCGCCATGCGCTGGTGATCGATCACCAGCTGCGGCCGTTGTTCAGTTTCCTGCAGGCGCACACGCTGCCGATCGGGGTGTACGCCACGCCGGCCGACTTCGACGGTGAGCACATCACCAGTGTGGCCTTGCAGGCGCGCATCGCGCTGGCGACCGAGCGTGCGGCCGGGCATCTGGCCACGCAGTCGCTGGCGGTAGCGGCGCCGCTGCGACGCATCGCCTGACGCCATAACCGGCGGCGCTTTGCTTATGGCCAAGGCGCATCTGCATGGCCGGATGTGACCGCCGATTGTCGCCTGGCATCGCCGTGCCGACGGCTGTCATCTCTAGCATCGATATCGACGCGGCATCGCATGGCCGCCCCCCGATGAGGACGACCCCGTGAGTCTGGACGCAAACGATAAGCCCATCCTGTTCCTGCTCGACCGTGAGTTCGAGGACGGACAGATTCCCGGCCAGCGCTTCTTCTGCCGGCACAGCCTGTTGCTGGAAGGGGCGCTGTCGAGCATCGACGGCCTGGACGCGCAGCTGGACGTGCGCCACGTCGGTTTTGCGCGGCCGCGCCACGAGGTGATCGCCGCGATCGGCGAGCAGGACCAGTCGCTGCCGAAGCTGGTGCTGCCGCAGGGCGTGCGCAGCGACCTGGCCAGCGGCGCGCACCAGGACCGCCAGTACATCTCCGGTGCCGAGCCGATCCTGGCCGCGCTGAACGGATTGCTCGGTATTCCCGTGGCCCACCCCTGAGCGAGGACGCGACCATGAGTTATCAGATCAGCGTGCTGGACAAGAGCCCGGTGGCCGAAGGTGCCTCGCCGGAGCAGGCGCTGCGCAACAGCCTGCAGCTGGCACAGCGTGCCGAGCAGTTGGGTTACCACCGGTACTGGTTTGCCGAGCACCATGCCGCGCCGACCTTGGCCAGCCCCGCACCGGAAGTGCTCGCGGCCTGGGTACTGGCGCAGACCCGGCGCATCCGCATCGGCAGCGGTGGGGTGATGCTGCGCCACTACGCGCCGTACAAGGTCGCGGAGAACTTCAACCTGCTGTCGGCGCTGGCGCCGGGGCGTGTTGACCTCGGCGTGGGCAAGGCACCCGGTGGCCTGCCGGCCTCTACGGCTGCATTGGCAGCGGGGCGGCCGGCGTTTGCCGATTTCGACCAGCAGCTGCGCGACCTGGAGGGCTATCTGTCGGGTACCGACGCCGAGGCGCAGGCGCGCCCGATCCCGCAGCAGGCGCCGGAGCGCTTCCTGCTCGGTGCCAGCCCGCAGAGCGCCAAGCAGGCGGCCGAGCTGGGCTGGCGTTTCGTTTACGCCGCGCACTTTGATGGCGACCCGAAACACATCGAGGCTGCGTTCGATGCCTATCGCAGCGTCTCCTCGCAGCCACCGCTGCTGGCCACGGTGGCCTTCGCCGCACCGACTGCTGAAGCCGCAGCGCGTCACATCGGTGCGCTGCGGGTCTACAAGCTGCACCTCGGTCCCGGGCAAGCGGTGAACCTGCCCAGCCCGGAGGCGGCTGCCGAGTACGCGCGCCAGGTGGGCGTGGCCGACTTCCGCATCGAGGAAACCCGCCCGAGCGTGTTGTCTGGCGATGCGCAGCACGTGCGTGACGAACTGGATGCGCTGCACCGGCGCTTCGGCGTGGGTGAGTTCATTCTCGATGCGCCGGTGGCCGACCTCGACGCACGCCTGACATCCCTTGAACTGCTGTCGCCCGCGCCGCGCGCGGCGGTGGCCTGACCTGCAGGAGCGATTCCCATGAGCACGACCCCGCGCCACATTCCGTTCGGCATCATGCTGCAGGGTCCCGGCAGTCACATGCATGCCTGGAAGCATCCATCCAACCCGGCCGATGCCAGCGTCAACCTGCAGTTCTACATCGACATCGTGCGCACCGCCGAGGACAACGGCATCGCCTTCGGCTTCGTGGCGGACGGCCTGTACATCAACGAGAAGTCGATTCCGCACTTCCTCAACCGCTTCGAGCCGATCTCGCTGCTGTCGGCACTGGCGACGGCGACGAAGAAGATCGGCCTGGCCGGTACGCTGTCGACCTCCTACAGCGATCCGTTCACCGTGGCGCGCCAGTTCGCCTCGCTGGATCTGCTCAGCGGCGGCCGCGCTGGCTGGAACGTGGTGACCTCGCCGCTGGAAGGCTCCGGTCGCAATTACGGCCGGCCACACCCGGAGCATGCGCTGCGCTACCAGATCGCCGACGAATATCTGGAGGTGGTGCAGGGGCTGTGGGATTCGTGGGATGACGATGCCTTCGTGCGCGAGCGCGACAGCGGCACGTTCTTCGCACCAGAGAAGTTCCGCCGGCTCGATCACAAGGGGCGCTTCTTCCAGGTGGAAGGCCCGCTCAACATCCAGCGTTCGCCACAGGGCCAGCCGGTGATTTTCCAGGCGGGTTCTTCCGATGATGGCATTGCGTTGGCTGGCAAGTACGCCGATGCGGTGTTCACCCATTCGCCGTCGCTGGAAGAGACCCGCGCATTCACCCAGAAGGTGAAGAATTCGGCGATCGCGCACGGCCGCGGCGGCAGTGACGTGAAGATCTTCCCGGGTATCGGCCCCATCGTCGGCCGCACTGCCGAGGAGGCCGAAGCCAAGTACCAGGCAATCGCCGCGCTGGCCACGCTGGAGGATGCGCTGGCGTACCTGGGGCGCTTCTTCGATCACCATGATTTCAGCCAGTACGACCCGGATGCACCGTTCCCGGAGCTGGGCGACATCGGCAGCAACTCGTTCCGTTCCACTACCGACCGCATCAAGCAGGATGCGCGTGAGAAGGGCCTGAGCCTGCGCCAGGTGGCGTTGGAGGCGGTGAGCCCACGACCGAACTTCATCGGCACGCCGGAGCACGTGGCCGATGAGCTGATCCGTTGGTTCGACGCCGGTGCCAGCGACGGTTTCATTCTCGGCTTCGCCGCACAGCGCGAAGGCCTGGACGATTTCGTGACCCAGGTGCTGCCGATCCTGCAGGCGCGCGGCTACCACCAGCGCGAGCTGGAAGGGCAGACCCTGCGCGAGCACTTGGGCCTGCCGTACAAGGCCAGCCGTCATGCGACCGATGCCGAACCGGCGCGGAAGGTGGGGTAAGGCGATGAGCGGAGAGAATTCGGTAGCGCTGGGCCATGCCCGGCGAGATCCCGCGTCCATCGGCGTGCTGCCCGAAATCGCAGCACGCGCCGAGGCCGCCATTGCGATCCGTCATGACCTGCACCGGCACCCGGAGCTGGCCTTCGAGGAGCACCGCACCAGCGCCCGAGTGGCCGAACTGCTGCAGCAGTGTGGCTATGAGGTGACCACCGGCCTCGGTGGCACCGGCGTGGTCGGTACGCTGCAGCGCGGGCAGGGTAGCCGTCGTCTCGGTCTGCGCGCCGACATCGATGCACTGCCGATCCACGAGGACTCCGGCCTGGCCTATGCCAGCCAGACCGAGGGGCTGATGCATGCCTGCGGCCACGATGGGCATACCGCGATCCTGCTGTCCGCTGCGCACTATCTGGCCCATCACGGTGCTATCGATGGCACCCTGCAGCTGGTGTTCCAGCCGGCCGAGGAAACCGGTTCGGGTGCTTCGAAGATGATTGCCGATGGCCTGTTCGAGCGCTTCCCGGTGGATGCCATCTACGGCCTGCACAATTGGCCGGGTGTGCCGGTGGGCCATTTCGGCTTCGTCGATGGCCCGGCGATGGCGTCGGTGGACTGGGCGCGGCTGAAGGTGATCGGCAAGGGCGGTCACGGCGCCGAGCCGCAGGGTAGCGTCGATCCGATCTTGGTGGCGGCGCACATCATCACCGCGCTGCAGAGCGTGGTGTCGCGCAACGTCGATCCGCGGCAGATGGGCGTAGTCACTGTCGGTTCGATTCATGGCGGCCAGGCAGCCAATGTGATTCCGGACGTGGTCGAGCTGAAGCTGACCGTGCGCGCCTACCTGCCCGAGGTACGCGACACCCTGCGGCGCCGGGTCACCGGGATTGCCGAGCAGACCGCCGCCGCGTTCGGCGCACGTGCCGAGATCGAGTTCCCGCGCGGCTTCCCCAGCGTGATCAACCATCCGCAGCAGACCGCCTACATCCGCGAGGTGGCGCTGCAGGGCTTCGGCAGTGAACAGGTGGTGCCGGAATTCGCGCCACGCACGGCCAGCGAAGACTTCGCATTCCTGCTGCAGGCGCGGCCGGGCAGCTTCGTATTCGTTGGCAACGGCGACAGTGCGCCGCTGCACAGCCCGCGCTACGTGTTCAACGATGCCGCCATTGCACCGGCCGCCAGCCTGTGGGCGCGGCTGGCCGAAGACTATCTGGTGAAGGACGTGGCATGAGCAGCGACGAACGCTTCCTCTATACCTCGGTGGATGATCCGCTGGCACGGCCCCTGTTCGATGGCCTGGAACAGGAGTACGACAGCCGCTACGCCGACGTGCGCCGACGCATCGGCGGCAGCGCCCGCGAGGAGCTGCAGCGCTACCCGGCGCAGGCCTTTGCTGCCCCGGTAGGGGCGTTCGTACTGCTGCTGCGAGACGGCGTGGCGATCTCCGGCGGCGCCTTCATGCCCCATCGCGATCCGGAAACCGCCGAATTCAAACGCATCTGGACGCTGCCCGGGCTGCGCCGGCAGGGCATCGCGCGTCGCGTGCTTCAGGAACTGGAAGACCAGGCGGCGCGGCAAGGGTACCGGCGGGTGTTCCTGACCACCGGCTTCCGCCAGCCTGAAGCGGTTGGCCTGTACCTCAGCCATGGCTACACCGCGCTGTTCGACCTGGAGGCCGACCTGGAAACCATTGCGCATCTGCCGTTCGAGAAGCATCTACGTGCGCCGGCGCCTGTTGTTGCGCCTACGCAGACCGTGTTGCACGGAGCCCACGCATGAGCACGCCTTCGACCGCATTGGATGGCATTGCCGCCCGTCCTGCGCCAGCGCCTGCACTGAAGATCGTGCCAGCCCGGCATCCGCTGCAGGTGTTCGGCACAGTATTGGCACTGGCGCTGATCCTGATCGGGCTGCAGTCCGTGCTGGGCAATCCGCGCTGGGGCTGGGGCACCTTCGCCGAGTGGTTCTTCGCACGCCCGGTGCTGGAAGGCCTGGGCCGCACGCTGCTGCTGACTGCACTCGGAACTGGCCTCGGTTTCGCGCTGGGCACCTTGCTGGCGTTGGCCCGTGTGTCCGGCTCGCCGCTGCTGTCGGCGGTGTCGTGGGGCTACGTGTGGTTGTTCCGTTCGATTCCGCTGCTGGTGCTGTTGCTGCTGCTGAACAACCTGGGCTATCTGTACAGCACCATCGAACTGGGCGTTCCCTTCACCGGCATCAGCCTGTTCTCCTACCCGACCACGCAGCTGATCGGTGTGTTCACTGCGGCGGTGCTGGGTCTTACCTTGAACCAGGCGGCGTTCTCGGCCGAGGTGATCCGCGGCGGGATTCTGTCGGTGGACCACGGACAGTACGAAGCGGCCGCCGCGCTTGGCCTGCCGCGTAGCCGCCAGGTGCGCCGCATCATCCTGCCGCAGGCGATGCGTTCGATCCTGCCGGCCGCCTTCAACGATGTGATTGGCCTGGCCAAGAGCACTTCGGTGGTCTACGTGCTGGCGCTGCCGGAGCTGTTCTATACCGTGCAGGTAATCTACCGCCGCAATCTGGAGGTGGTGCCGCTGCTGATGGTGGCCACGGTCTGGTACCTGGTAATCCTTACCGTGCTGTCGCTGTTGCAGCGGCGCGTGGAGCAACGCTTCGCGCGTGGCCAGCTGCAGTGCGAGCGCTCGGTGTCGCGGGTGTCATCGCCCCCGCGTGTGCAGAGCGAAGCCGCGCCGCGCGTGGCAAGCCGCCCGCGCATCGCCACGCAGGTGGAAGCGGGCGAGGGAGCTGCGGTGTCGCTGCATGGCGTAGGCAAGGTGTTCGGCGACCAGCCAGTGCTGGAAGACGTGAACCTGGACCTGCGCGCCGGCAGCGTGACGGTGCTGATCGGCCCGTCCGGCGCCGGCAAGTCCACGCTGCTGCGGCTGATCAACCACCTCGAACGCGCCGACGGCGGTTACGTGACTGTCGGCGGCCAGCTGATCGGCTACCGCCGCGAGGGTGACACCTTGTACGAACTGCCCGAGCGTGAGATCCGCCGCCGTCGTGCGGAAGTGGGCATGGTGTTCCAAGGCTTCAACCTGTTCCCGCACCTGACCGCGCTGGAAAACATCATCGAGGCACCGATCGCGGTGCGTGGCGTGCCGCGCGCGCAGGCCGAGCAGCAGGCGCGGACGCTGCTGGAGCGGGTTGGCCTGGCCGACAAGGCCGATGCGTTCCCGCGCCAGCTGTCCGGTGGCCAGCAGCAGCGCATCGCGATTGCGCGGGCACTGGCGCTGCAGCCGAAGGTGCTGCTGTTCGACGAACCCACGTCGGCGCTGGACCCGGAGCTGGTGGCCGAGGTGCTGAGCGTGATCGAGGAGCTGGCCCGCTCCGGTACCACGCTGGTGATCGTCACCCATGAACTGAGCTTCGCCCGCCGCGTGGCCGACCACGTGGTGATGATGGACCAGGGACGGGTGATCGAGCAGGACACGCCCGAGGCCCTGTTCGAGCGCCCGCGCCAGCAACGCACCGCCGATTTCCTGGCCAAGACCCTGTAACCCTCAAGGAATGCCATGAGCCCTGCAGCACCCCGTCGTCCCTCGCGCAGCACCCTGTTGATTGTGGGCGTGCTGGTCATCGGCATCGCCGGCATAGTCTATTCGCGCGTACGCCAGGGGCCGGATGCAGGCGCCGTGGCCGCGACCAGCCTGGCAAGCGGCAACACCGTTGCCTTGAAGGGCACGTTTGACCCGAAGGCGCAGGCGTTGATCCCGGCCGACTATCGCTTCGTCACCCCCGGTACGTTCACCGTGGCGACCCATCCGGGACAGCTGCCTCTGGCCGATTATGGGGCCGACAGCAAGGACGTAGTCGGCATCGAGCCCGACATCGCCCGCCTGATCGCCGATGCGCTGGGCCTGGAGCTGGTGATCGTACCGGTGGCCTGGGCCGACTGGCCGCTGGGGCTGGAATCGGGCAAGTACGATGCGGTGCTGTCGAACGTGACGGTCACCGAGGAGCGCAAGAAGAAATTCGATTTCTCCAGCTACCGTTACGACCTGCTGGGCATCTACACGCGCACCGATGGGCCGATCCAGAAGATCGAGAAACCGGCGGATGTGGCGGGGCTGAAGGTGGTGGTGGGTGCCAGCACCAATCAGGACCAGATCCTGCGGCAGTGGGACCAGCAGAACATTGCCGCCGGCTTGAAGCCGGTGGAGTACCAGTACTTCGATGACGCCGTGGTCGGCCGGTTGGCGGTGATTACTGGTCGCGCGGATGTGTCGTTCGAACCGAATGCCACCGGCGCCTACTCGGCACGCGACGGCAAGGTGCGGCGTGTGGGCCTGTTCCCTGGCGGCTGGCCCAACGCCGCGGCGATCTCGGTGACCACCCGTAAGGGCAGCGGCCTGGCTGACGCGGTGACGCAGGCATTGAACACCCAGATCGGCAGCGGCACTTACGCACAGGCGCTGGAACGATGGAACGTGGCCGAGGAAGCGGTGCCGCAGTCGCAGACCAACCCGCCGGGATTGCCGACGCTGCAATGACGCCGGGCGTGGCCCGGAGGGCCCCTGTAGAGTCGAGCTTGCTCGACTGGCGCATGGTGATCGGCGACATGCGGTCGAGCAAGCTCGCCTCTACCAACGCGCCTCCAGCGTTTTGAACGGCTTTGCCAAACGCACCCCCTCGGCATCGAAGTTTGAAACGCTGCGCCCATCCACACTTACCGTCTTCGGCATCGTGCGCGCCGGCCACCAGACCTTCACCGCCGTCCCGCTGCGCAGCCCTTTGCCCAGCGTGACCGTCAGCGCGCCGTCGCGCTGCCGCGCCTGCATCTGCAGCGTGCCGTACGCCGTCGGCAGGCGTTCCACCGCCAGCCCATCGCCAGCCACCCACGACGGTGGCGTACCTGGCAGCAGCGACAGCGCATCATCGTCCTCGCGCATCAGCATGCCGAACAGGGTGCGGCCGTACTCGGCGCCGATCCAGGTGTGCGGCATGTCGCCCAGGTAGCGCGGGAAACGCAGGCGCGAGTGCACGACCTCGGCCAGCACCTGCCACTCAAGCGGGCGCCGGTCATGCAGCAGCCCCTGCAGCAGCTCATCGGCCACCTGCGGCTGGCCCAGGTGCACATAGCTCAGCACGTTGCGGATCTCATACGGCGTATAGGCGTACAGCGCGCCGGGCTGGCTGCGCTTGCGCACGTCCTCCAGATAACGCGCGAAGGTGGTCCGCAGTGCCTCGGCGGGCAGCACGCTCTGCGCGCCGGTGGGATCCAATGCAATCGAGACGCCGGTGGGATCGCCATCGCCCAGGTCGGCCGAAGAGGGAATGAAGTCGATGCCCTTCCACGCCATCGTCGCCCGGATCGAGGCGTGCAGCGCGTCGTAGAGCAGCTTGTGCTGCTCGCGTGCCCACATTGCGGTCTCGTGGTCGCCCAGCGATTCGGCCAGCCACGCACCGTCATGCCAGCCCTTCAGCCCCCAGTAGTCATCCCAGTAGCTGTGGGTGGGCGACGGATAGCCCTCATGGCTGATCGACGGCGCAAGGATGCCGGCGAAGCGCTCCGGCGCCGGCTGGTCGGCCTTGTAGCCGGGCACCAGCGTGCGTTCGCGCAGTTCCTGCAGGAAACGCAGCGCCGCTTTCACTTTCGGCAGATAGGCACGTACCGACTCGGGTCCGCCATCGAGGCGCGCGACATCGGCCACCAGCGCCACGTACTGGCCTTGGCTGTCGTATTCGATGTCCGAACCGAAGCCGGTGTTGACAGTGCCATCGTCGTTGAGGATGGGCGAGACCAGACCGTTGGCATGCACGCCGTGTTCGCTGTACCAGGCCAGGTAGTCGCGCGCGACGCGTGCTTCGCCCATGCGCAGCAGCACCGCCGAGGTGGCCATGCCGTCGCGGATGAAGGAGCGGTTGTAGTTGCGCGGACCGGGCTGCATCGCCGGGCCGGTCTGGTTGATCAGCATGTAGGCGGCCTGCGCGCGCAGCATGTCGACCAGTGAGGGATCGGGCAGGCGCAGGCCGACCTGGCCCAGCCGTGCCTGCCAGTCGGCGGAGGCCTGCGTGGCCAGGGAATCGAACGCCGCATTGGCATCGCGGGGCAGCGTGGCCAGATCGAGCGCAGGCGCTTCGGGCAGTGCGCCCTTGGTATCGGCGGCGGCGGTACCCAACGGGAACGCGACCACGATGGCATCGCTGGCGCCCGGCGCCAACGAGACGCGGTAGTTCAACGCAGCCGAGGCAAGACCCTGGTCATCATGCGCCTGTTGCGCGGAAGGCAGTTGGCCGGCAGCAATGTTCGCGGTGATTTCCGTGGCGCCATCCGTGCCGAACGGCGCCGTACCAGACGCAGCCACCGGCGTGAGCGACCGCAGCAGCGTGCGCCCATTGACGCGCACAGCCTGTCCATCGATCGCCACATCGCGAATGGGTGACAGCCCGCCGTTCTGCCACGGCGGATTCATCTGCATCGGGCGCACGACCAGGCTGAGCGTGCCGTCGATCCGGGTGCTGCCGGTGTTGTGCAGGCGGTGGCGGAGGAAGGTGACCGGTTGGCCATCGCGATCGATGGCGAATACCTCACTGCGCAGCTCCAGCCCGGGCTGCGGCGACCAGGTGGCCGAAGGCATAGGCTTCCAGCCGTCGCGCAGGGCGTGCTGTACGGGCTGCCCGGCGGCGCCGGCGGTTTGGCCGTCGGCATTTCGCCAGATCGGCTGCAGCAGCGGCGCGCCCTTGAAGGCTTCCAGATTGCCGTATTCGTCGAAGATGGATTTCTGCCGCCCTGCGTGCACGCCGACGGCGGTCCAATAGGTCTGCTGCATCTGCAGCGACGCCGGGAACAACGCACGCTGCGCGCCGCTGGCGGCGATCTGGTAGCGCTTCATCGGCGTCATCACCGCTTTCGGGCCGAGCAGGCGCAGGCGCGCGATCTGCGGGGCAGCGCCGTCCACGCTCAGGCGGAATGCACGCAGAGGTTGTGCCGTGTCGGCGGCCAGCCAACTCTGCCGATGGCTGGCCGCCTGTGCATCGTGTGCGAGATCCTGCCAGCGGCCCTGTGCGTCCTGCGCCTGCAAGCGGGCGGCGCCGCGCGCGCCATCGGCCCATTCCACTACCAGGCCAGCCGTTGCCTGCGCGCGGGGCAGGGTGATCTCCAACGCGTGAGTGCCTCCTGTTCCGGCCGGAACCGCAACGGTGCCACCGCCTTGCCAGAGCGCCGCCGCCTGCGCTGCATCGACACCCCTGATGCGTGCGCTGAGCGTGCTGTCCAACGGCTCCATTTCGAAGATCGACACGCCCCAGTCGGAGGTGCGCTGCGGGCTGGCCAGCCGCAGGTAGCGCGCCTGCCGCGGCGCGAAGTACAGCGTTTCCACATCGCCCAGCGAATCGGCCATGGTGTACGCGGTCTGCCACTGCTGGCCGTCCAGCGAGGTCTGCAGCGAATAGCCTTCCGGGTTGGAGACATCCCAGGTGAGGCGTACGCCGGCCATCATCGCGGGGGCCCCCAGATCGATCTGGAACCAATGGCCGGGGCTGAAGGCGCCGCCGGTGACGGTCTTCGGGTCGCCGTCGATCAGGTGGCTGATCGCCATCGCCGGTACCTGCTGCGAGGAACTGCTGGCCTGCCATTGGCTGCACGGGGGGAGGGTCTGTGCCTGTGCGCTGGAGGCCAGGGCGGCCAACAGCAGGGCAGCGGCAGGGCGCAATGGGAAACGCGGTGTGGAGACCTTGGAGCGTTCGGCGCGCAACGTCATTACGGACAGCCTCGCAGGTTCGACCGGAATCGGGCGAGCGCTACGCTAGCAAGGGATGTAATCGGTTACATGACGCACTGCAGCGTCGCAGGCCACTTCTGTGGTTGACGCAGCCGAGCATGGCTCGGCTCTACATGGTTTCCGGCAGGTCAAGCGCACCGCACGCTACAGCTCCACCGTCTCCCACCAGCGCGTACCCGCCTGCGGCGCCTGCATGTCCAGTGCTTCGCCCATCATCGGCGTGGCCACCGGCACATTCTTTGCGGCCGCCAATGCGGTGATGCGCTCGAACGGCTGCTGCCATGCGTGCAGGGCCAGATCGAAGGTGCCGTTGTGGATCGGCAGCAGCCACTTGCCGCGCAGATCCAGGTGCGCCTGCAGGGTTTGTTCCGGCTGCATGTGCACGAACGCCCAGCGCGGATCGTAAGCACCGGTCTCGATCATGGTCAGGTCGAACGGACCATACTTTTCGCCGATGGCCTTGAAGCCGTCGAAGTAGCCGGTGTCGCCGCTGAAGAAGATGCGGAAGTCACCGTCCTGGATCACCCACGACGCCCACAGGCTGCGATCACTGTCGCCCAGTCCGCGGCCAGAGAAATGCTGGCCCGGGGTGGCAGTCAGGCGCAGGCCGTTGGCTTCGGTCGATTGCCACCAGTCCAGCTGTTCGACCTTGCTGGCGTCCACACCCCAGGCGATCAGCTGGTCGCCGACGCCGAGCGGTGCAATGAAGCGCGCGGTCTTGCCGGCCAGCTGCATCACCGCAGCGTGGTCGAGGTGGTCGTAGTGATTGTGCGAGAGGATCACGCCGGCGATCGGCGGCAGATCGTCGATGCTGATCGGTGGCGCATGGAAGCGGGCCGGGCCCATCCACTGCACCGGCGAGGCGCGCTCGGAGAACACCGGGTCGGTCAGCCAGTACTGGCCGCGCAGCTTCAGCAGGATCGTGGAGTGCCCCAGCCGGAACAGACTGCGGTCCGGCGCAGCGTCGAGGGTAGCGCGGTCCAGCGGCTGCACCGGAATGGGGTGGGCCGGGACGGTGCCCTTGGGCTTGTTGAACAGGAACGTCCACCAGATCTCCGCACCGTCGCGCAGGCCCATCGCCGGACGGGGCAGGGCATTGCGGAACTTGCCATCACGGTACTGCGGCGAATCGGGGAAGTCGGGGAGGGACCAGGACTTGCAGAAGGTGTAGGCGGTCACGGCGAGGATTCCAAGCAGGAGGACAAGGAGCAGGCGCTTCATGGGTGACGTCCGCTGGGTACACTGCACAGTGTAGTTTCGTCTTTTTCAAAAGTACACTGATGGGTGTAAAATAGTGGCGTCCGTTCAGTTATCCGGTTCCCGCCATGTCCCGTGCCCCACAACGCCTGACAGACCGCAAACGCGAAGCCATCGTGCGCGCGGCGGTGGAGGAGTTCCGTGCCTCGGGCTACGAGGCGACCAGCATGGACCGCATTGCCGAGGCGGCCGGGGTCTCCAAGCGCACCGTCTACAACCACTTCCCGAGCAAGGAAGCGCTGTTCTCGATGATCCTGGAGGAGCTGTGGGAGCGAAGCGTTGCCAGCGACACATTGCCGTACCGCGCCGACCAGCCGCTGCAGGCGCAGTTGCTGCAGTTGCTGGGGCAGAAGCTGGAATTGCTCAGTGATGCCAACTTCATCGACCTGGCGCGGGTGGCGATGGCCGAGATCATCCACTCACCGGAGCGTGCGCAGGCCATCGTCTGCCGCATGGGTGAAAAGGAAAGCGGCGAGAGTGCCTGGATCCGCGCGGCCATCGCTGATGGCCGGCTGCGCGAGGTCGATCCGGAGTTCGCCGGCCACCAGCTGCACGGGCTGGTGAAGAGCTTTGCGTTCTGGCCACAGGTGACGATGGGGCAGGCGCCGTTGAACGCACAGGAGCGTGCACGCGTGGCCGAGTCGGCGGTGGCGATGTTCCTGGGGTTCTACGCGGTCTAGCTGGCGGCGAAGCGGCGGAACTCGTCGGCCGGCAGCGCCGCCGAGTACAGATAGCCCTGGCCGACATCCACGCCCAGTGCGCGCAGTTGCTGTTCCTGCGCCAGGGTTTCGGTACCTTCGGCCACCACGATGGCGCCGCAGCGGTGCGCGACTTCGACGATGAAGCGCACGATCGACTGCGACTTGGCGTCGGACAGCGTGGCGATCAGCGCCTGCTCGATCTTGACCTCGGCGATGGCCAGCTGCGAGAGCAGGATCAGGGTTGAATAGCCGGCACCGAAATCGTCCAGCGACAGGGTGACCTCGGCCGCCAGCAATTGCGCGATGTTGGCATCGACGACGTCGCGCTCGACGATTTCGGTCCATTCGACGATCTCCAGGCGCAGCATCATGCCGGGCACATCGTGCAGCTGCAGCAGTTCCTGCAGGCGCAGGCCGAAGTCGGGCAGGCGCAGTGACTCGGCCGAGACGTTCACGGCGATCTTCAGTTGCGTGCCATCGCGTCGGCACTGCTGCAGGAAATGGATGGCCGACTGCAGCGTGGCCCATTCCAGTTCAGCCAGCCGTCCCTGCCGGCGCAGCAGGGAGATCACCCGCATCGGCGCGATCAGCCGGCCCTCGCCGTCGCGCATGCGCAGCAGTGCTTCGGCGCCGACCAGCTGGCGATCCTGCAGGCGATGCTTGGGCTGGTAGCACAGCGGTGCGTCGCCCTGCTGCAGCCAACGTTCGAGAGCGACTTCGATCAGGGCGTCGATCTCGCTGTCGCGCTGGATCGGGTCGTCGAAGAACACGACGCCGGATTCGATCGCACTCAGCGCCACGGTGATTGCCCGGAAAGGAAGGTGGCCATCATCTGCGGCGGCCGGTGGCTTCAGTTCGACCACGGCACAGCGGAACAGCGGCCGGAAACCGGGCCAATCGCGGCCGACCCGATCGGCCAGGTTGCTGGCCAGCTCGGTGATCTGCGGTTGCGTGCGCAGTTCGGACAAGGTCAGATCGCGCACCAGGATCGCCAGCGCGGCATCGCCGAACTGGTAGATCTCCAGTTGCCCCGCCGGCAGCGAGGGCAGCAGCCGATGCACCTCTTCGGTACTGTCGCGCTGCCACAGGCCGTTGTCCTGCAGCGGGCCATAGCGCAGGCGCAGATCGCGCAGGTTGCCCATCTCGGCCACGATCAGGCAGGCCTTGCCGACGCCGTCATTGTCGCGCCAGTAGTGCTGCAGGCGCTCGCCGAGCGCACGCATGTTGGGCAGGCCACTGATCGGATCGACGCGCAGCCAGGCGTGTTCGCGCTGACGCTGTGCATCGATCTGCGCATCGTTGTAGACCAGTGCAAACACTGCGCCCAGCATCAGCAGTGATAGCGGCAGTGCCAGCAGGCGCTGGATCGCCAACTCCTCCACGGGCAGCTGATGGGCGCCGATGATAACTACGCCCAGTGCCAGGCCCAACGCAGTGACGACGATACGCACGCCCCAGGCCTGCAGGATCATGCGCAGCGAGAGTTCATTGAGCATGCGCGGGTGCAGGCGCCTGCGCAGCCAGACGCCGGCCAGCATCTGCAGCGTGGCCTCGAGGCCGGCGGGCAGGAAGTACTGGGTGCCGGCGAACTGGTAGCGGGCCAGCAGGCTGGCGCCCAGGCAGGCCAGGCCGCCGCGCCAGCCGCCGAGCAGTCCGCTGACCAGCAGGATGTCGAAACCCAGGTGGAGCTTGACCACGCCCTGGGTGTAGCGGGCCACGCACCAGGCGTTGAACAGGTAGATCAGGCCCAGCGCTACGCCGACATACAGGCGACGGCCTTCAATGGCGTGCCCGGCGCGGCGGGTGGCGATCAGCAGCACGCCGATCATGCCGATCACCGCCGTGGCCTGCAGCAGGTACAGCGGCAGGCTGGGCAGGGCGCTGTCCAGGACCTGGGCCGAGACCCGTGAAAGCGCATCCATAGCAGGTTCCCGCCTGTGACCGACGGCCAGTGACCAGCAGCGTAGTCGCAGCAGGGCGCAGGTTCAATTGCACTGGCTGCGTTCGGGCAGGAGGTGTTCGGCCATGAAATCGACAAACGCGCGCACACGCGGCTGCTGATGGCGATGGCTCGGCCAGAGGGCCCAGAAGGTGCTTCGCTCAGTGCTCCATGGGTCCAGGACGCTGACGAGCGCACCGCGGTCCAGCGCATCCCGCGTGGCGAAGTCGGGCAGGCACGCAATGCCATGGCCATCGATGACCATGTGCAGGATCGTCTCAAGATGATTGGCGGTCATCGCGGCAGTCAGCCGCGTTTCAGAGCTTCCCTCATGCACGGGCAGTGGCCAACGTTCGATCAGGCCGGTGCCGGGAAAGCGATGGAGAAGGCATGCGTGGCCGCTCAGCTCGTCCGGGTGCTGTGGCGTCCCGTGTCTGGCGAAGTACGCAGGCGCGCCCACGCACAACAGCCGGGTACTGCCGAGGTTGCGGCCGTGCAGCCGGGAGTCGGCAGGGCTGCCTGTGCGGACGACGGCGTCGAAGCCTTCCTCGATGACATCGACCAGGCGGTCGCTGAAGTGCAGGTCGAGTTCGATGGCGGGGAAGCGGTGCGCAAACGCTGAAAGCACCGGCAGCATCAGTCCGCTGGCAAGTGGAAGACTGACCTTCAGACGACCGCTGGGCGCGGCCTGGGCGTCGGTCAGTTCGCGCTCTGCCGCGGCAACCTCGATCATGATGCGACGGCAGCGTTCTAGGAACTGCTCGCCTTCGGCAGTCAGGCTGACACTGCGGGTATTGCGATTCAGGAGGCGGGCGCCCAGGCGCTCTTCCAGCCGGGCGATGGTCTTGCTGGCTGCTGAAGGGGTGATGCCACGATGTCGTGCTGCGGCCGCGAAGCTGCGTGCCTCGGCGACCAGAACGAAGAGGCTGAGACCGGCAAAGCTGTCCATGACATGGCCATTGATGACGTTCGTGTCATTAAAGCATGGACCAAATAAGGGATTCTTACGCAATAGGGTCGTCGATAGCATCAATGCGGTGGCGCTTGGCCACGCTCGAGTCTCATCGACATGTCTGTTGCCTCTGCTGAGACGGCCGGATCATCGCGCTTTGGCGTGGTGCTGGCGGGCTGTCTGACGGCGCTCACCATTCCCTTGAGCATTGCCAGCCCCGCCGTGGGCATTGCTGCCATCCGGGACGCGCTGGGCGGTTCCCCTGCGGCGTTGTCCTGGATCATCAACGCCTACCTGCTGACCTACGGCTGCACCACGCTGGTGGCCGGTGGACTGGCCGATCTGCATGGCAGGCGCCGGATCTGGATTCTGGGCGGCGCGTCGTTTGCGCTCGTCACCGGCCTGATTCCCTTGATGCCAAATGTGGCATGGATCAACGCCCTGAGATTGCTGCAGGGGATGGCGGCATCGGCAGCGTTTGCCGGCGCGATGGCGTCGTTGGCGCAGGTGTTCGATGGTCCGGCGCGGGCAAGGGTGTTCAGCCTGATCGGCACCACCTTTGGTGCAGGGGCCGCAGGCGGTCCGCTGCTGGCAGGCGGGTTGATCGATGCGCTGGGCTGGGAATGGGTGTTCTTCCTGCCTGCGTTGCTGGCCGCCCTGACCGTACCGCTGGTCGCCCTGTCATCCGTTGAATCGAGAAGCGCCGGTTCGCCACGTCTGGATTGGCTGGGGGCCATCACCTTCATGCTGGCGCTGGGCTCACTCACCTACGCCATGATCGTGCTGCCGGAACGTGGCCTGTTGCATCCGCAGACGCTGGTGCTGCTGGCGCTCTCGGTGGTGCTGCTGCGCGTGTTCATTGCCGTTGAGCGCTCCCATCGAACACCCCTGCTGGATCTCGGGCTGTTCCGCAACCGGCGTTTTGTTGGCGTGCAGATTCTGGCCGCTGCCCCTGCGTTCTCCTACGTCGTCCTTCTGGTCGTGCTGCCGGCTGGCTTCATCGGTGTTGAAGGACTGCGACCCACCGAGGCTGGACTGGCGATGGCAGCACTGTCTGCACCCTTGCTGGTGGTTCCCCTGGTTGCCGGTTACCTGCTGCGCTGGATTCCGGCGCGGACGCTGTGCTGTGCGGGCCTGCTGATCGGCGCGCTTGGGCTGGCATGGCTGGCGCAGGTGTTCCAGTTCCCGTCGGTGCGCTGGATGCCGATGCTGGTCATCGGGATCGGCATCGGCTTGCCTTGGGGGATCATGGATGGCCTGGCGGTCAGCGTGGTCGGCAAGGAGCAGGCGGGCATGGCCGCTGGCATCTTCAATGCGATGCGACTGGCAGGCGATTCCATTGCCCTCGCGCTTGTCGGCATCATGCTCTCGGCCCGGATTGGCGGGAACATGATGCTGGAGGCCGGCGTCGTGGCCCGTGCCGCCGTGCACAGGCTGTCCATGGGCGACCTTGGCGGAGCGGTGGAGGCGTTGCCCGGCGTTTCGAGAACGGTGCTGGCCCAGGCGTACAGGGAGGCCGTCCGTGGCCAGCTTTTTGTCCTGGCGATGGCGACCGTGCTGACCGCCATCGTGCTGGGGTACCTGTTGCGCGAAGAGGTCGAGCCTGGCCTGCGCAGCGGTAGTCAGTAACGCGGGTCGCCGATGGCCGGCAGCACCAGTTCGCGCACGAAGCCGGACGGCGACAACTGCAGCAACGCGCGCACCATCGCTACCACGTCATGCACAGGCACCAGTTCGCCTTCGCCGCGCGCTGCGGCCTCTGCCACCGGCACCGACAGTGCATCGTCGGTGTTGAGGTAGCCCAGCTGCAGGCTGGTCACCGCCAGGCGCCGATCGCGGAAACCCTCGCGCAGTGCATCGGCGATGCCGTTGAGCGCGAACTTGGATGCACCGAACGCCACTTCCGGGCGGCCGCTGCGTGGCAGTGCCGAGGTCGAGCCGGTCAGCACCAGCTGCGGGCGTGGTGCGCCCAGCACCCGCGGCAGCAGGCGCTGCAGCAGCACCAGGGTGGCAGTGATGTTGACGTCGACCAGTCGGCTGAGCGCGGCATCGCTCTCGTCGAGGAAGGCGTACTGATCGCTGAAGGCGGTGTCTTCCCAGATGCCCAGGTTGTGGATCAGCACATCCAGATCGGCCGGTGCCTGCGCTGCGATGTGATTGGCAGCCAGGGTGGGCTGGGACAGATCGGCTTCGATCCACTGCAGGGTGACACCCTCGGGGCATTCAATATCGCGTGGACGCTTGCGCGAAACGCCGATGACGGTGTCGCCCGCACTGCACAGGCCTTCCACGAACGCTCGACCGAGGCCCCTGCTGGCGCCGATGACCATCAATTTCATGTTGCTTCCTTGTGGTACTGCGGCAGCCTCAATCGGCTGCCAGAACGGTGTCCCAGTTGGCGAACGCACGCAGGCCGCTGCGCTCGGCGGTAATGACCGAGGCGGTGTTGTCGAGCTGACAACGGTACTGAGGCTGCAGCCCGGCCGCCTGCGCGGACACCGCCATGGCGTGTACCAGCTGGCGCGCGTGCCCGCGACCGCGGGCCTCGGGCAGGGTCAGCACGCCCATGTCGGCCAGGGCTGGATCCAGGCTCCACGGGTACATGCTTCCCGCGGCAACCAGCCGCTCGCCATCGAAGGCGCCGAACACCTGCCAGTGGTCCAGCTCGACCCAGGCGGCGTCGAGATCCTCTTCGCTGGCGCTGGCCTGGAACACGTCGAACACGGCTGCGTCGGCCGGGCCGAGACGGTGGATATGGGAGGGTGCAGGGCGCGCGGCCAGGATCGCAAGTTCTGCGGCAGGGAAGTAGAAGATACGATCCGCGCCATGCGTGCGCTGGCCGAGCTGCTGCAGGCGCTGTTGCAGCTGCGCCAGCGTCCAGTGCGGTTGCACGTGCAGTTGCAGGCGAGCCGCCAGGGCAGGGCGCAGCAGGGCGCGCGCAGGGCCGACGAGTGGCTGCAGCAGCATGCCGTCCTCGCCCTCATCGAAATCATCGCTGCACGCCAACTGCAGCAGAGGATCATCCTGCAGCGTGCGCTGCCCGGAGAACACGCCGCGCCAGGTCGCATCGATCAACGCGGCAAACACATCATCCATGACCGGTGTCTCGTTCAGTGCCGGGGCAGGTCCACCTGCAGGCCGGCGGCCTTCCATTCGGGGTAACCGGCAGCGAGCCGCTGCGCGGTCAGTCCGGCCTCGCGCAGCATCGCCACCGCATTGTTGGACAGCACGCAGTAGGGACCGCGGCAGTACGCGACAATGTGGACGGCACGCGGCAGTTCGTCCATCCGTGCGCGCAGTTCCGTAACGGGAATGTTCAGCGCGCCGGGCAGGTGACCCAGATCGAATTCCTCGCGCGGCCGCACATCCAGCAGTACCACGCTGCTGCGTTGTTCCAGCAGCTGCTCCACGGTCAGCCCTTCCAGTGCATCGCGGCGCTGCAGGCTGTCGTGGATCACGCCGTGCATCTCGCTGCGCTGGTGGTCGGCATAGTCGCGCAGCGCGGCCAGCAGGTTGCCCAGCGGGCCATCACCACTGCGGTAGAGGATGCGCTTGCCATCCCGGCGGGTCTGTACCAGGCCGGCACGGCGCAGCTGCTGCAGGTGCTGGGAGGTATTGGCCACCGACAGCCCGGTCAGTTCGGCCAGGCGTTCCACTGCGCGCTCGCCCTGGGCGATGTGCTCCAGCAGGGCCAGGCGATGGGCATGGCCGAGCGTGCGGGCGATCTCGGCCAAGGCCTCCAGCGGTGAGGGTGGTGGCTCTGTTGCAGCGTTCATGCGGGGCACGCTAGCATCGCTCTATCATTCAAGCAAACAATTGAAGGTGTGCGATATGGCTGGCGTGGCGACATTCGTGATGGATGCGGTAGTAGTCGGCGTGGGAGCAACCGCAGTAATGGACCTGTGGGCACTGGTGCAGCGGCGGCTGCTCGGTATTCCTTCGCTGGACTTCGCGATGGTCGGGCGTTGGCTGGGGCACCTGCCGCGCGGGCGCTTCCGCCACGACGGCATCGGCCGCGCGGCAGCGGTCAGTGGCGAGCGCGCGCTGGGCTGGACCGCGCATTACGTGATCGGGGTGGTGTTCGCGACGTTGTTGCTGGCCGTGATAGGGAGCGATTGGGTGCAGGCACCCACCCTGTGGCCGGCGCTGGCCTTCGGCATCCTCAGCGTTGCCGCGCCGTTCCTCATCCTGCAACCGGGCATGGGTGCCGGCATTGCCGCTTCAAAGACCCCGGCGCCGGGCAAGGCGCGCCTGCGCAGCCTGGTGGCGCACAGCGTGTTCGGCGCAGGCATGTACCTTTCCGCGCTGCTGTTGGCCGCGGTCCGTGCAGGATGAGCGAGAATCCGTGGGGTCACCCGCAACAGGAACACCGCGGCATGGAAGCACCCAATCCCTTCACTGATGGCCTGCCGCTGCCCTGGGCGTGGCGGGAAGCGTTGGCCAATGCGCGCATCGAGCGGCAGTCGATCGGCGTGTCGCGCGCGGATGTTGCCCGTGTGCATCGGCCAGGCCAGCCCGATGCCTTCGTGAAGTCGGAAGTGATCGACGCCTTCAGTGAGCTCGGTGATGAGATCGCGCGCCTGCGCTGGCTGCAGGCACAGGGACAACCGGCGCCAACGGTGATTGCCACCACCGAAGAAGCGGGCCGGCGCTGGTTGCTGATGAGCGCGCTGCCCGGCCACGACCTGGCCTCGTCGCCGGAACTCGCGCCGCAGGAGCTGGTGGAACTGCTGGCCGACGCGCTGCGTGGGCTGCACGCGTTGCCGGTGGTAGCCTGTCCGTTCGACCAGCGACTGGCCTCGCGCCTGCAGGCTGCGCAGGCAAGGGTGGAGGCGGGCCTGGTCGACGCCGATGACTTCGATGACGAGCGCCTGGGGCAGAGCGCACAGCAGGTCTTCGCCGAACTGTGCAGCACCCGGCCCGATCATGAAGACCTGGTGGTCAGCCATGGCGATGCCTGCCTGCCGAACCTGATGGTGGTCGAGGGGCGTTTCAGCGGTTTCATCGACTGTGGGCGACTGGGCGTGGCCGACCGCTACCAGGACCTGGCGCTGGCCGCGCGCAGCCTGGTCCACAACTTCGGCGACACGCGTTGGGTCGCGCCGTTGTTCCAGCGCTACGGCGCGGTGGCCGACGAGCGCCGGCTCGCGTTCTACCGGTTGCTCGACGAGTTCTTCTGAGCCCGCGCATGGCTGGCGATGGCCGCGCAGATCAAGCCGCCGACCACGCTCAGGTGCTCCAGCGCGAAGAACAGGGCCAGCTGCTGTTCCGCACCGTGCTTGGTCCAGAAGGTATGCACGATGACGATGGTCAGCAGCAGGAACACCGCCAGCGCGCCGGCGCCCAGCCAGAGCAGGCGATCAAGCAGCAGGCACAGTGAGCCACCCAGCAGCACCACGGCGCTGGCGAGGTTGAACAGCACAGGCGGTTGCAGCCCGGCCGCCTGCATTTCGGCCACGCTGTTGTCCCACGCCAGCAGCTTGGCAAGGCCCGAGGACACGAACACCACGGCCAGCAGCAGTCGGGCGAGGAACCACAGCACGCGGCTGTCGAGCAGGGGGGTGATCATCCGTGGCATGCAGGAACTCCGGGTTGAGCGTGGGACAGGCCGCGCAGCATCGGGCCTCAACCGCAGTTGAGGTCAAGGCTGGCTGAACGAGGCCCAATGGTGGTCGGGTTGCTGCCTTCTAATTGGACGAACGTTCGTTCACTATTTGCGCCATGAACCGAGCCGACCGCAACGAGCAACGCATTGCGCAGATTCTGCAGGCCGCCCTGCAGTGCTTCCTCGCGAAGGGATTCCACCAGACCAGCATGCGTGACATCGCGCAGGCGGCCGGTGTCAGCCTGGGCAATCTCTACAACCACTTCCCGGGCAAGGAGGCGATCATCCTTGCCGTGGCGGTGGCCGAGAGCGAAGAGCTGGCACCGTTGCTGCAGCGACTGGCCGCGTCCGAAGGCGAGCGCGCACAGGTGATGGCCTTCCTGCAGGACTTCCACGCACTGTGCCGGCAGCCGGAATGGGCAACACTCGCCGTCGAAGTGCTGGCCGAGAGCGCACGCAATCCTTCCGTGGCCAAGGCGTTTGCGGCCAATCGCAGGCAATTGCAGGCGACGCTGGCCGAAGCCCTGCAGCTGGTGGCACAGCGCGAACGTCGGCGTCCCGTGCTGGCCCCGGCACTGCAGGCGCAGGTGCTGCTGGATGCCATCGAAAGCGATGCGCTGCGTCGAGGGCTGGGCGAAGCCGATGGCAGCGATGGGGCTTCGCTGGATCCAGGCCTGCTCGCGCTGCTGCTCGGGGCGCGAGCATGAGCACCGTTGACCGGCGATTGCACGGCCTTGATCTGGCGCGCTACCTGGCGCTGGCCGGCATGGTGCTGGTCAACTTCCGCCTGGCGATGGCCGTGCCCGCAGAGGGAGAGGGTTGGCTGGCAGGGTTCTTCCATCTGCTGGAAGGCAAAGCCTCGGCGACCTTCGTCACGCTGGCCGGTCTTGGCCTGGTGCTGGCCACGCAGCGGCAGGGGTGGTGGCCAGCCAGTGTGCAGACCTGGCGCCGCGCGGCGTTCCTGCTGGCGCTGGGCCTGCTCAACCTGACCTTGTTCCCGGCCGATATCCTGCACTACTACGCGGTGTATTTCGGGTTGGCGGTGCTGTGGCTGCGGGCCTCGCCGCGGGTGTTGCTGGCCAGCATCATCGCTCTGGCGGTGGGTTCGTTCTGGGCGTTGCTGCACTGGGACTACAGCCAGGGGTGGAACTGGCAGACGCTGGAGTACGCCGGTCTGTGGCACTGGCCGGGCGCGGCCCGCAACCTGCTGTTCAATGGCTTCCATCCTCTGCTGCCGTGGCTGTGCTTCTTCCTGCTGGGGATGTTGCTGGCACGCCTGCAGCTGTCGCAACCGCGGGTCCAGCGCGCGCTGCTGGTGCTGGGCCTGCTGCTGACCGCGGCTGGACATGGCGTGCAGCAGCTTGCGCAGGGAACGCCCTGGCAGGTGTGGTTGGGAACGCAGCCGATGCCGCCGGGGCCCGCCTATGTACTCACCGGTGCGGGCGCGGCGTGCAGTGTCATTGCCGCCTGCCTGTGGCTGACACGTGTGCGACCGGGTGACTGGCTGGAACCGTTCACCGCGGCCGGGCGCATGACCCTGACCCTGTACGTCGGCCACATCCTGCTGGGCATGGGTACGCTGGAAAGCCTGGGCCTGCTCGATGGCAGTGCATCGCTCGCGTCGGTGCTGCTCTGGGCACTGCTGTTCCTGATGCTGGCGACCGGCGCGGCATGGCTGTTGTCGTGGCAGTTCGCACGCGGCCCGCTGGAGACGGTGATGCGGCGCATCGCAGGCTAGTTCTCCGGTCGTGGCGAGGCGATGTTGTGACGGACATGTCTGTGTCGTGGCGAGCGCATCTGCGATAGTGGTGGCAGGTAACACTTTCCGCTTGCATCCATGTCATTCGCTTCGGCGCAGCATCTCGGCGAAGTCCTGCAACAATCCTATGGCATCACCCCCACCGCTGTGGTGCCACGCCCGGTGGGCGCCGACGCCAATGCCAGCGTGTATCGCGTCGATGCGCGGCACGGGCAGTGGTGGTTGAAATGCCGCACCTACCAGGTCGACCCGGCCGTGTGGGACAGCCTGCATTGGTTGCGTGGCACGCTGGGAATCGATGAGATCGTCGCGCCGTGGCCGGCACTGACCGGTGGTGCGTCGGTGCAGCGCTGGGGATTGCAGTTCACCCTGTTCCCTTATGTGGAAGGCCAGTCCGGGTTCGAGGCGGCGTTGAGCCGCACGCAGTGGAAACGGCTGGGGGAGGTGCTGCGGCGCCTGCACGGCGCACAGCTGCCGGCGGAACTGCAGCGGGCGCTGCCGATCGTCCGGCTGGAAACCGCGGCGCTGGAGACCGTCGGGCAATGGTTGGCCGGCGAAGACCTGGCGGCCGCGAAGGACGGGCTGGGCCGCGCATTCGTTTCGGTATGGGACCAGCAGCATGCGCGCATCGCGGCGCTGCATGCGCAGGCACGGGAACTGTTCGCGGCATTGCAGGACGTGCCGGTAGATCTGTATCTGTGCCACACCGATCTGCATGCCGGCAACCTGCTGATGGGCAATGACGGTGGCCTGCACCTGATCGACTGGGATGGCCTGTCGCTGGCACCGCGTGAGCGCGACCTGATGTTCATCGGTGCTGCCGTTGGTGGGCGCTGGGGGCGCGAGAATCCGCTGGGCTTCGAGGAGGGCTACGGCAGCGACCGCGGCGACCCGCGCTGGATCGCCTGGTACCGGCATTGGCGCATTCTGCAGGACCTGATCGAGTTCCAGCAGGTGCTGCTGGGCAGCGATGGGGAGGAGCGTTCGCCGCAGTTGCGCCGGCAGTCACTGCATTACCTGGGGGAGCAGTTCGCACCGGGCAATGTGTTCGATGCGGCGGAGCGGGTGTATCGCGTGCTGGATTAGGTTCTGGGCCGTTGCCAGCATCGCCCCGGGTAGAGTCGACTATCGCGCGCAGCGCGGTTTCTGCCCGCTCCGAACGAAAAGCAGTCGACTAACAGTCGACTCTACCCATGGCCTGTCCATGCACGACCCGTGGCTTGCCCGTGCAGGCCCCATGGCTTGTCCATGCAGATGGTTTTCATTCTGCGGGCTTGGCTGCTGCCGAGGCAGCAGCGCTTGCGGCGCGACGCGACAACACGGCCTCGCGATGGGCGATGTACGCGTTGGCGGCGAGGATGATGCCGGCACCGATGATCGTCCAGCGGTCCACCGTTTCGTTGAACAGCAGCCAGCCGCATAGCGTGACCAGCGGCAGCTGCAGGAAGCTGATCGGGGTCAGCGCCGAGACTTCGCCCAGCCGCAGCGCACGCGTCCACAACAGCTGACCGACGGTGCCGAGCACGCCGGTGGCCAGCAACCACAGCCACGCCATGCCGGTGGGCCAGACCCAGACGAACAATGCCGGGACCAGCGACAGCGGTACCCAGAACACGTAGGTATAGAGCACCACGGTGTCCGCGCTGTCGATACGGGTCAGCTGCTTGATCTGGATTGCCACCAGCGAGCTGAGCACGGCCGCACCGACAGCGACCAGGCTGCCGGCCGTGAAGCCGGCAGTGCCGGGGCGGACGATCACCAGTACACCGATGAAGCCGACCACGACCGCGGCCCAGCGGCGCACGCGCACGGTCTCGCCCAGCCACAGCACGGCGGCGATGGTGACGAACAGCGGCGTGGAGTACGAGAGCGAAACCGCCTGCGCCAACGGCAGGTGGCCCAGTGCCCAGAACGCGCACAGCATCGAGCCCAGGCCGATCGCACTGCGCACGAAATAGCGCGGCAGCTGCCGGGTCTTCAGCGGCGCGTGGCCGGGACGCAGCAACATCGGCAGCAACGCGAGCAGACCGAAGGCATTGCGGAAGAACGCCACTTCCTGGGTCGGCACGTAGCGCGTGGCATAGCGGATGGCCACCGCCATCAGGCCGAATGCCATGGTGCTGCCGAGCATCAGCAGCGCCGCCCGCATCGGGGTGGCGCTGGGGGAAAAGGCGGGGGTGTTCACCACTGTGCGCCGAGCAGGCGGGGCTCCGGTTCGATGGGCACGCCGAACTTTTCCAGCACCGAAGCGGAAATGCGGCGCGCCAGCGCCAGCAGCTCAGCGCCGGTGGCGTTGCCGTGGTTGACCAGCACCAGTGCGTGGCTCGGTGCAACACCGGCATCGCCTTCGCGGAAACCCTTCCAGCCGCAGGACTCGATCATCCATGCCGCCGAGACCTTGCGCTTGTCCTCGCGGTCTGCCGGGAACACCGGCAGTTCGGGGAAGTGCTGCAGCAGCACGTCGACCTGTTCCAGCGGCAGCACCGGGTTCTTGAAGAAGCTGCCGGCGTTGCCCAGCACATCCGGGTCGGGCAGCTTGCGGCGGCGGATCGCAATCACCGCGTTGGCCACGTCCACCGCGCTCGGCAGATCCACGCCCTGCGCCTGCAGCTCCTCGCGGATGCCGGCGTAGTCCATGCGCAGATCGTGCAGCAGCGGCAGCTTGAGCTCGATGGCGGTGATCAGGTAGCGATCCGGCTGCTGCTTGAACACGCTGTCGCGGTAGGCGAAGCCACACTGTTCGTTGTCCAGCCGCACCCAGGCCTGTTCCTGGCAGTCCCAGGCTTCAACGGCCTGGATGAACTCGCCGACCTGTGCGCCGTAGGCACCGATGTTCTGGATCGGCGCGGCACCCGCGGTGCCGGGAATCAGGGCCAGGTTCTCCAGGCCGGACAGGCCTTCCTGCAGCGACCACATCACCAGGCCGTGCCACGGCACACCGGCACCGGCGCGGATCACCGCATGGTCGGCGCGGTGTTCCAGGAAGCTGATGTCACGGTTGCCGAACACCAGCACGGTGCCGGGCAGGTCTTCGGCGATCAGTACGTTGCTGCCGCTGCCCAGCACCAGCAGCGGGCCACTGGCCACGTCGGGCAGCGCGAGCACTTCCGGCAGCAGTGCAGCATCGTGCAGTTCCAGCAGCTGCGCTGCGCTGGCCTGTACATGGAAGGTGTTCAGCGCCTGCAGTGGCGCATTGCGGGTGAGCGTCCAGCGCAGCGGGGCGTTGCCGTCGACGGTATCCATGGGCGCGCTCACAGTGGGGCCACCGCGCCGCGGCTCGGCGCTTCGCGGCGGCGGCGGATCGCCTCCACGCATTCGGAGACCAGCGCCGGGCCACGGAAGATCAGGCCGCTGTAGCACTGCACCAGCGCCGCGCCGGCCGCCATCTTGGCCGCCGCATCTGCACCGGACAGGATGCCGCCGACGCCGATCAGCGGCACCGATTCGGGCAGGCGCGAACGCAGGCGGCGCAGCACCAGCGTGGACTGCTCCAGCACCGGCGCGCCGGACAGGCCACCGGCCTCGTTGGCCAGCGGATCGCCGGCCACCTTGCTGTGGTCGATGGTGGTATTGGTGGCGATCACGCCGTCCACCTGCAGCTCGCCCAGCACGCGGGCAGCGGCGTCGATGTCGCGCTCGCTGAGGTCCGGCGCCACCTTCACCAGCATCGGCACGCGGCGGCCGTGGCGGGCAGCAAGGTCTTCCTGGCGGTCACGCAGCTGGCTGACCAGCTGGCGCAGTGCGGTCTCTTCCTGCAGTTCGCGCAGGCCGGCGGTGTTGGGCGAGGAGATGTTGACGGTGATGTAGTCGGCCAGCGGATAGACCTTGTCCAGGCAGGCGATGTAATCGTCCACGGCCTGTTCGTTGGGAGTGTCCTTGTTCTTGCCGATGTTGATGCCGAGCATGCCGCGGCGGTTGCGCGCGCGCTCGACGTTGCGCACCAGCGCGTCCACGCCCGCATTGTTGAAGCCCATGCGGTTGATGATCGCGTTGTGCGCCGGCAGGCGGAACAGGCGCGGCTGCGGATTGCCGGCCTGCGGGCGCGGGGTGATGGTGCCGATCTCGACGAAGCCGAAACCCAGCGCGAACAATGCATCGATGTGCTCGCCATTCTTGTCCAGGCCGGCGGCCAGGCCGACCGGATTGGGGAAGGTCAGCCCGAACACCGTGCTGGGCATCGGCGCGATGCGTGCGGCCAGCAGCGGCGTGGTGCCGGTGCGATAGGCCAGGTCCAGTGCGGACAGGCCGAGGCCGTGGGCGCGCTCGGCGTCGAGCGAGAACAGGAAGGGGCGGGCAAGCGAATACATGCGTAGGTTTCAGTCCAGCGTGCCGAGGAAGGCTCGGGTTCGATATTCAAAAGCGACCTGGCCGTCGACCGCGTGGGCGGCGAACAGGTCCTGCAGAGCGTCGATCATCAGCGCGTGGCGCGGATGACCGGATTGCGGGGCATAGGAGGAGGACAGCAGGCGCCCGCGCAGGGCATCGAAATCCAGATGCTGCACGTTCGGCAGCTCCACCCTGCCGCGCAGGCCAGGGCCGAACCAGGCCTGCATGGTGGCGTCGTCCTGGTAGCGCTCGGCCACGGCGGTGTAGTCGGTGCCGTAGTCCAGCAGCAGCTGTTCGTAACCGATCAGGAACGGGCTGGCATCGAGCAGCCGTGAATTCCAATAGATCAGTGCCAGGCCACCCGGACGCAGGATGCGCTGCCACTCGGCGCGCACCGCCACGGTGTCGAACCAGTGGAAGGCCTGCGCGACGCTGACCAGATCAACGCTGGCATCGTCCAGGCCGGTGGCCTCGGCGCGGCCATCGACGGCGGAAAAGTCCGGATACTGTGGCGCCAGCCAGTGTTCGGCGGCGGCGCGCATGGCGGCATTCGGCTCGACCGCCACCAGCGGGTGACCGCTGGCCAGAAACTGGCGGCTGGAGATACCGGTGCCAGCACCGATGTCGGCCACCCGGGCCTCGCGGCTGACACCCATCGGGCCGTGCAGCCATTCCAGCAGGGCCGGCGGGTAATCGGGCCGGTAGCGGACGTAGTCGGCGACGCGGCTGCTGAAGCGTTCAGTGCTGTCGGAGGCGGTCATGGCGTCAGTTCGACACCGCCGCCAGCCACGCCAGGCCACCGAAGAACAGGATGAAGACCAGGATGGCGGCAAGCACGGCGCCGACCATCACCCAGCCCAGTACCAGGCCGGTGACGGCCAGGCCATCGCCTTCCAGTTCATGCGGGCGGCGGCGGATCTCGGCGCGGGCCATGTGGCCGGTGACGATGGCCACGATGCTGGCCACGAAGGGCAGGACGGTCCAGCTGGCGATGCCCATGACCAGGCTCACCACGGCCAGGGCGCTTGTCTGTCGGGGTGCCACGCTCATCGGGGTCCTCCTTGGCAGTGTGCACATGATAGTGCCTCTGCCCGGGCAATCCCATGGGCAGTGCCCTGTAGAGCCGAGCCCATGCTCGGCTGAACTCTGGGCCGATGCGGTATGGACCGCGCTTTGCGCGCAAGCCGAGCATGGGCTCGGCTCTACAGATTCAGCCCATCAACACCTGGCCACCATCCACGTTGAGCACGCTGCCGGTGACCCAGCGCGCCAGCGGCGAGCACAGGAACAGGGCGGCATCGGCGATCTCGCGCGGATGGCCGAAGCGGCCGAACGGAATCTTCGCCAGGGTGCCGTGGTACAAGGCGGGATCTTCGGTGCGGCGGCGGTCCCACAGGCCGTCATCGAACTCGATGGAGCCCGGTGCGATGGCGTTGACCCGGATGCGGTCCTTGGCCAGGGCCAGTGCCTGCGAGGTGGTGTAGTGCGAAAGCGCGGCCTTGGCGGCGGCGTACGGCGCGCCACCGGGGCGCGGCTGCTGCGCGGCAATCGACGACAGATTGAGGATGCAGGCATCGCTGGACGCGCGCAGCCAGGGCAGCGCCAGGCGCGAGGCACGCACGGCCGCCATCAGGTCGATCTGCAGGCTGGCGGCCCAGCCGTCCTCGTCGTTGGCCATGCCGTAGCCGGTGGCATTGTTGACCAGCACATCGATGCCGCCGAGGGCATCGGCGGCGGCCTGCAGCCAGGCCTGGATCTGGCCGGGGTCGGCCAGATCGGCGGAAAACGCATGCAATGGCGTGCCCTGCGCTTGTGCATCGGCGCGCAGGGCCTCCAGGCCGGCCTGGCCGCGGGCGCAGGCCGAGACCTGCGCACCGGCACCGGCAAAGGCCAGGGCCATTTCACGGCCGATGCCCTTGCTGCCGCCGGCGATGAGCACGCGGCGGCCGGTGAAATCAATCACCGGCTTGCCAGCCTGTAGCGCCGAGCCATGCTCGGCGGCACTTCCTGCAGTGTTCATGGCCCGTCCTGCCGAGCATGGCTCGGCACTACAAAACAGCGTTACAGGTCGAACTTGATGCCCTGGGCCAGCGGCAGCGAATCCGAATAGTTGATGGTGTTGGTCTGGCGGCGCATGTAGACCTTCCAGGCGTCCGAACCGGACTCGCGGCCACCACCGGTGTCCTTCTCGCCACCGAAGGCGCCGCCGATCTCCGCACCGGACGTGCCGATATTGATGTTGGCGATGCCGCAGTCGCTGCCGGCCGCCGACAGGAACTTCTCGGCGGTCTTCAGGTTCTGGGTGAAGATCGAGGACGACAGGCCCTGCGGCACGCCGTTCTGCATGTCGATGGCTTCGTCGAGGGTGTCGTACGGCATCACGTACAGGATCGGCGCGAAGGTCTCGTGCTGGACCACGGCGTCGCTGTTCTTCAGGCCGGAGACGATTGCCGGCAGCACGAAGTTGCCTGCGCGGTCGATGCGGGTGCCGCCGGTTTCGATGGTGCCGCCGGCGGCCTTGGCCTGGGCGATGGCATCGAGGAACTGCTGCACGGCGCCATCGCTGTTCAGCGGGCCCATCAGGTTGGCGGCATCGGTCGGGTCGCCGATCTTGCCTTCCACCTGCTTGTAGGCCTTGACCAGCGTGGCCAGCACGTCGGCATAGATCGAGCGGTGCACGATCAGGCGGCGGGTGGTGGTGCAGCGCTGGCCGGCGGTGCCGACGGCGCCGAACACGATGCCCGGCACGGCCAGCTTCAGGTCGGCGGTTTCGTCCAGGATGATGGCGTTGTTGCCGCCGAGTTCCAGCAGGCAGCGGCCGAGGCGGCGTGCGACCTTTTCATTGACGGTGCGGCCGACCTGGGTCGAGCCGGTGAAGCTGATCAGCGGCACGCGACGGTCATCGACCATCTTTTCCGACAGCGCGGTGCCGGCATCGTTGATCAGGAAGAAGATGTCCGGGAAACCGGCTTCGCGCAGGGCGTCGTTGCAGATCTTCAGCGAGGCGATGGCGGTCAGCGGCGTCTTGTTGGACGGCTTCCAGATGCACACGTCGCCACAGATGGCCGCCAGGAACGAGTTCCAGCTCCACACCGCCACAGGGAAGTTGAAGGCCGAGATGATGCCGACCAGGCCCAGCGGGTGGTACTGCTCGTACATGCGGTGGCCGGGGCGCTCGGAATGCATGGTGTAGCCGTACAGCATGCGGCTCTGGCCCACGGCGAAATCGGCGATGTCGATCATCTCCTGCACTTCGCCATCACCTTCCGGCTTGCTCTTGCCCATTTCCAGCGCAACCAGCGAACCCAGGGCGTCCTTGTGCTTGCGCAGTGCTTCGCCACACAGGCGCACGGCTTCGCCGCGGCGCGGGGCCGGCGTGGTGCGCCAGATCTTGAAGGCTTCCTGGGCGCGGGCGACGACGGTCTCGTACTCGGCCTCGGTGGTCGCGCGGACCTGCGCGATCGGCTCGCCGGTGGTCGGGTTGACCGGGGTGATCAGCTCACCGCTGGTCGCGCTCGACCACTCCCCGTTGCCCAGGTACGTGCCAGCGTTGATCGCGTCCAGGCCAAGGGACTTGAGCAGCTCGGAAGACATGCAGACTCCTGTGTTTCGTTACGTTGTTTGGCGCCATCGCGGGCAGGTGGGGGACGCGATGAACAGAACCGCCGATGGTAGCAGAGGGCGGTGGTTGAGCTTTGGTGCGGTGCGGGGTGGAACCGCACCGATAGGCCATCCCTGTACAGGGTGCCTGTTCAGGCTGGCAGGGCTTCGTCCAGGCTGCGCGCGGTGTCAGGAATGGCCGGCTGTGGCGACCATGCGGGCGGGTTGCGATGCCACTGCCACGCGCTCTCGATGATCGGTGCCAGCTCGGTCCATCTGGGGTGCCACCCCAGCAATTGGCGAGCGCGGGTGGAGGAGGCGACGAGGCTGGCTGGATCGCCCGGCCGGCGTTCTGCCAACTCAAATGGAATGCTGCGCCCGCTCACCTCTGCTGCAGCGGCGATGACTTCGCGGACAGAGAAGCCCTGGCCATTGCCGAGATTGAATGCATGCGCGCCGGGCGTGTGGTCCATGTACTCAAGAGCGAGCGCGTGGGCCTGGGCCAGGTCCTGCACATGTACATAGTCGCGCACGCAGGTGCCATCGGGCGTGGCGTAGTCATCGCCGAACACCCTCATGGCGTTGCCGATGCCCAATGCGGCACGCAGGACATTGGGGATCAGGTGGGTTTCGCAGGCATGGGCCTCGCCAATGCCGTGGTCGGGCAGGGCGCCAGCGGCATTGAAGTAGCGCAGGCAGGTCGAGCGCAGGCCGTAGGCTGTGGCTGCGTCAGCGAGGATCCGCTCTGCCATCAGCTTGCTGGCGCCGTAGGGGTTGATCGGCGCCTTGGGGTGGTCCTCGTCGATCACATCCGACTGTGGATTACCGAATACCGCAGCGGTGGAGGAGAACACGATGCGATCAATGTCGTGGCGGCGCATGGCCTCCAGCAGGTTCAACGTGCCGGTGACGTTGTTGGCGTAGTAGGTATAAGGAGCGGAAACCGATTCGCCCACCAGCGAACGTGCGGCGAAGTGCATCACGGCGTCAAAGTGACGGCCTTGGAGGGCGCGCTCGAGTGTTTCGGGGGCCAGTAGATCGGCTTCCAGCAGTTCACCCCAGCGGACGGCATCGCGGTGACCAGTAGACAAGTTGTCGAGCACGGTTACGGAGTGGCCGGCTTCGGCCAGATACTGGGCCATGTGGCTGCCGATGTAGCCGGCGCCGCCGCAGATGAGGACCTTCATGATTCTTCCCTAAAAGCTAACTGGATCAGGCTTCCTTGCGGATCTTTGCCTGGATGAAAGACGAGAGATCCTCCCTGAACCGGTCAGGCCCGAACTGCTCAGCTCTCGCACGGCATGCGGTGGCCGAGATGGGCCTTGGAAGTCCCTCAAAACGAGCGATAGCTTCATTGATCGCTTCAACGGATTGCTCATGGAAGAACAATCCCGAGGCCACATCGGGGTCGTCACTTTCCACAACTGTCTCGAGCGCGCCTCCCTTGGCAAATGCAATGACAGGAGTTCCGGATGCCATTGCCTCAAGCGGGACGATGCCGAAATCCTCTACGCCAGGAAACACCAAGGCTCTCGCATTGGCCAAGTGTTCCTTCAGTGCAGAGAAGGGTTGTCGCCCAAGAACGATGACTCGATCCGTTGCGCGCGCCTGCATGGCTGCCAGCTGCTCGCCTTCGCCGATGATGACCAGGCGCTTTCCGCTGCGAAGGAACGCATCCATTACCAGATCAGCTTTCTTGTAGGCAGTTAACTGGCCGAGGAGCAGGTAATAGTCCTGTTTCTCGGCGCGCACTTCAAAGTCGTCTACCTCAACCGGAGGGTGGATGACCTCAGCGCTTCGGCGATAGCACTTGTCTATGCGGCGTGCGATGAACTTCGAGTTTGCAATGAAGTGATCAACGCGAGAGGCTGACACGGAATCGGTGATTCGCATGTAGTGCATTAATGGTCGCATCAACAGCCTGGTCAGCCATCCAGCATCGGCGAGGTATAGCCGATACATGTCCCAGACATACCGCATCGGGCTATGGCAATAGCAGATGTGTACTGCATCAGGATGCGTAATGACGTTCTTCGCGGGCCCGGACTCGCTCGAGATGATGAGATCGTACGCGGTAAGATCCAGCTGCTCCAAGGCGATGGGCATGAATGGAAGATACTTCTGATAGCGCTTTCGAGCCCCAGGCAGTCTGGATATAAAGGTCTTTTGCACCCGATGCCCAGCAAGATGCTTATGTTCTATCTCCGGTGCTGCAACGTGCGTGAATATGTCGGCGTCTGGATAGAGCTTGAGCAGTTGCTCAATTACCTTCTCGCCGCCACGCCATGTAACGAACCAGTAGTGAATGATCGCTACTTTCATGCCTTCAGTACTTTCTTGTAAATGGTGGCGGTCTCCGTCGCGACGGCCCTTGATGAAAACTCACGCGTCTGCGAGTGAAGAGCCTGCTTCGAGAGTTCATTCCTGAGTGATTCTCCGTATGCAACGCGCTGCAATGCATCGGAGGCCGATTCGACATCTCCCAGTGAGTAGAGAAGTCCTACGCCATGGGTACGGACAAGCTCGACATGGCCAATCACATTTGACAAAACAGAAGGGATGCCCAGAGACATTGCCTCCAGTACTGCCAAAGGAAGGCCTTCCCAGCGCGAAGTTGAGAGATAGACATCTGCAGCCGCCAAATAATCCAGAGGGCTATCAACCTGGCCGAGAAAGCTGATATTGCACACTATCTCTGATGTTGCACGCTCTTCCAGCCTCGGCGAGTCGGCGCCAGCGCCGATCCAGATGAAGTGCATTTCTGGCAGGGCTTTTGCAATGGCATATGCTTCCGCCATGTTCTTCTGATAATCGAATCGACTGACGGTGACGACAATGGGCCTACCGTCCTGAACGCCCAACTTTCGACGGGCTCGGTCGCGCATATCCTTGATCGC
Organism: Stenotrophomonas africana; assembly: GCF_013004645.1. Taxonomy (GTDB): domain Bacteria; phylum Pseudomonadota; class Gammaproteobacteria; order Xanthomonadales; family Xanthomonadaceae; genus Stenotrophomonas; species Stenotrophomonas africana. The sequence goes on from NZ_JABEME010000006.1 coordinate 114,110, forward strand.
ACCTGGCGTGTGGCTGACTACGCCATTTGAGATGACGGTCGATGGCCGTTTCTGCCACAATCCAATTGCCCGCGCCTGCGACTTCTCTTCGTCTGACACGTGAATTACGTGATTCACCCAGAGTGAGCTTGCGTTCTCATAGAGGCTGTAGATCTTTCTGCTAATCCGTCCGTACTCTCCGACATGGATTCCGTGCGCAGTATGAATGCCTGGAATTCTCGCCATGGCAGAAACGAAGCGCGCATAAAGACCTGCGCCTTTCCCATGTGCGTGAACCAGATGAATTCCTTCGCGGCGCGCATGCATTGCGAGACGCCAAGCCTGACGGAGCTCGAATTTCCTATGGGGGATTCGAAATACGCGGCCGCCAGCAATGTCATTGAATCTCGCCCAGTAGGGATCGTCCTCGGGGCAGGCCACGTAGGGGATGATCCAGTCTTCGCAATCACGAAGAAGCAATTCCAGATGTCGCGGCCCACCGCCATGGTCTGCGCGAGCCGTGATCATCAGAACTTTTGTCATGGGGATGGGCTCGTGCGATTTCATGCGCTGCAAAACTCGATTGCCTATGAATTGTGGTTCATGAAGGTATTCCTTCACTTCATCATCCGCAGGACATTCTCTCTTCGCAGGGTCAGTCGGTCATAGATTGTGAACACAATGCCCATTCCAATGAAAACAATGATTTTGGAGTGTGCTATGAAATTATCGCCCATCCAGAAGAGGATGGAAAACGCAATCCATGGATAAGTGAAAAGCCCGAAGGATCGGCCGGAAATCGCGCTTTTCCAAGCTCTCTGGGAGAGCATGCCGATGATCAGGAAGTAGACGATGGAGAAGATTCCAATGTCGGAATAGACGTATCCAAATGCAGAGGACCAGATATAACTTCCATCAAGTCCTGATTGCGCTACCGCTCCGAATTCGCTCAGCCAAGCATCCTCCTTGGTGGGCATTCCAAAAAGTGCAGGGAAATCAATCCATCTATTGGCGATTGGAATGTATGTCAGGAACTTGAAAGCGTGTACGCCGGTGTCAGAGTATGGGAGTTTCATGGCTCCGTCGAGTATCGCCGCAAGCCGGTTATAGCTGGCAGCGGTATAGCCCGCGACGTTCCTCCCTAGAATGGCCACTTCATCGCTTCCTCGAAGCCAGGCCATTGCAAGGAAGAGGCCTACGACGATCAATGCAATGGCAGCAAATGATGTAAAGCTTCCGGATAGCTTGAGCTTTCCAGTGCTGTACTTATGGGAAAGATAGACAACAGCAAGGCCAAAGACGCACGGGAGTAGATCGTATCTTGCGACTTTGACAAGCGCGCTGTAGATCGAAATGAAGGTGGCGATCACCAGTATGGCGCGCAATGTCAATTGGCGTGTGCCGGTAATGTGTTCCCTATCCATAATTCGCCACAGGCCCCACCAGCAGGTGGCATAAAGTGCAGGGAGCGCGTTTGTCATGGCGCCTGTCGCATCAAGGTCCATTTTTGCACTTCGCCCATCACTGATCCAGCCGGTAAGTAGATTTGGGTTGTTCTCCAGTAGAAGCGCAATGGAGATGATGTTAATCATCGACAGTCCCAATATGGGGAGCGCAATGAACGAAGCCCGCATGGTTCGACGGTTGTCCAAGTGATCCGCAGGACCGGAAGCCCTGGCTCGTAGGACCGTGGCACCAAATATGAACGCGACAACGCATCCACCGACCAAAAGGTGGGATGGCAGATGCATGAACATGTAGTTGTTCTCATGCATGATGCCCTGATAGGCCGATGGCGGGACCATGGTGCACGCCCAGAAGAATGCATAGGCAATCATGGCAAAGCCAACCGGTGAGATCAGTATGATTCGAGACGTACGAATTTTCACGATGCAATGACTATTGGTCGATGGTTGCGGGGCATGGATGGACTAGGCAAGTGGGGATGCGGCAACTGGTTTGCCTGTTTTTCCGGTTCCGGAAAGCAGTCTTGCGACGGGCTTTTCCACAAGCCAATAGGTAGTGGAGGAGATCAGCAGGATGGCGAGTGATGCTACAGCCAGTACGACGCCTGCCGGGGCACCCCCGAGACTGAGGCCGCCTTTCAATAATGTTCCAAGAGCCAAAGTGAAGAAGCCATGCGTCAGATATATCGAATATGACGCATCACCCAGCCAGGTTGTTCGACGCAGTAATGTTGCTGAGGGGGCAAGAAGCGCAAGCGTAACCAATACCGCACTGGGGGCGCCATATATAAACAGCCTGTCAATACCCGTCCCCTCAACTTCTCCCTGCAGAAAGGCGAACGCCAAGAGACTTGCTCCGATAGCTGTCAGAACCCACCGGATAGGCCGGATGGATCGGGACGCGGGCGGGTGTTTGGATAGGGCCCATCCAATGCACACGCCAAGGAGGAACTCCATGACCAAGGGTGACGAAACCACGCTTTGTATGCTGGCAGGGATGGCGGGAAGAAGCCCTGCCAAGGCAATCAGCAGGAACGGGAGTGCAATCCATGCAATTCCCTTCTTACGCCAACCCAGAAGGATGATGGAAGAGAAAATCAGGTAGAAATACATTTCAAATGACAGCGTCCATCCTTGGTCGAGGACGGGGTGCAACGATCCATCTGCTCGGGCCACTGGCACAAGGAGATATGAGCCCGCGATGACGGAGAAAGAGTATTGATGGGATTTAAGTGCTAGTCCGCCGATCCACATGAGAAGCAGCACTGAGGTCCATATCCAGTAGGCAGGATAGATGCGAAGCACCCGCTTCCGCAGGAAGCTCCGTGCCGAAGAGAGGCCTGGCTCCAACTTGGAAGTGCTTCTGAAAATAATGTAGCCACTAATGACGAAGAACAGGTCGACGCCTGCTGCCCCAAGCCCTGTCAGCAGGGTGAGCGTGGAGCTGAGAGGAGCGGGGTAGTAGCTGTTGAGCGTCAGTCCAACGTGATGAACTATCACTGCAAATGCTGCGACGGCTCGGAGTGCTTGAATGGAGTCAAGCTTTCCATGATCGACTTGGGCGACGGGCGAAGGAGCCGCGACTTGTTTCATGCGGCGCATCCGAGCTGTGCGTATAGAGCAAGATACTTGTCCAGCCACGCTTCGGTATCCATGAATGGATGCGAAGAAACCTTGGCCGCGGCTCCCATCGTCATACGCTCTTCCGGGTTGCTGGCAACTTGATTCAGAAGGCTGAGAAGTTCGCCGTCGTTGTCTGGGTCAAAGAGGAAGCCATTCTGGCCGTGCTGGATCATTTCAGGTATCCCTCCCCTGAGCGAACCCAGAACGGGCTTGCCGAAGGCGAGAGCCTCAAAAACCACGCCCGGGAAAGTGTCATTCCAGAGAGAAGGGACGACGACGGCGTCGACTTCCGGGAAGAAGTCTCGCTGTTTGACTCTGCCCAGAAATGCTACCCGTGAATCCTTGGTTTTCTTCTTGAGAGCTGCGACATACTTCTGGTCGCCATCGCCTGCGATCCAGAGTTGCGCGTCCTCGTGCTCGAAGTGTGAAAAAGCCTGTAGAAGCACCTCCACGCCTTTGCTTGGATCCAGGCGGCCGATGAAACCAAAGCGAGTGCCCTTATGTTCAGTCGTAAGCGCACTAACGTCGAGAGATTGTGGGTTGCGCGTATTGTTGATGACAGCTTTGATCGGCACCTCTCGGAAATACCCGTGCTGGAGATGGCGATCGAGAATGAACTGACTGACCCCGACGACGGCAGAGGGCAGACTGCTCGCTTTTCGGTGGGGAAGACGTAGCAACTTGCAGTCCGTGCATTGAGTCTCACAGTTGTGCTCATTGCGGAACATTGAGCTCCGGGCGCAGATTGCGTACTGGTCATGCAAAACCTGTACGACGGGGATGCCCAACGATTTTATCGTCGCCCAAGAAGAGGCTGACCAGCCAGGCAGGCTGTGTACTGACACGACATCCGGCTGCTCCAGTTCGAGGACCTGCTTTAGTTGGCTCTGCATCAATCTGCTGTAGCCATCCACCGTATGCCAAGCGAGCTTGGATAGCGAAGATGCGACCTTCTCCTTTGTTGGCCAGTACAAGTTACGGATGCCGGCGCGCCAGATGCGCACGCCTTCGCGCTCGAGGAGGTCAAGCGCCCGTCCTGACTGGGTCGAGACGAGAATACACTCGTGGCCCTTCTCCCTCAGAGCGCGGATCAACGTCCAAACAGTAAGCTCCACGCCGCCGCCGTCTGCCGGATCGTCATATGTATTCAGGAACAGTATTTTCATAGTTGCATTGGTTTCGGACGATTCAAAGCGGGAAGCTCTTGGAAATTCCAAGTCGAGAGTTCTTGCCATCGCGGATTGCCCTGAGTAGGAGGCGATATCGCGGGAAGCTCTGTGTCTTGATCGCAAAGAACGTCAATAGTCCGAGGTAAATGCACTGGTTCAACTTGTACTCGATCCGTGAGCTCATCCAGATTTTTCTGTCAAAGTAGGTCTGATTGCGCGCGGCGTAGAACGCCCGAAAATCCGATCCGCCCTTCAGCCAGCCTAAGAAAGTGTTGGGGTAGCTTTCCTTCAAATTCCAAGACTCCTCGAGATCTTCAAGCTCCGCGTCCGTGGCAAGGCAGATCGCGCCGCCTCGTGAGGTTATGCGCCTTGTGTACTCGGTGTCATCGGCATATAAAACGAAGTCGGCGTTCGGGAGTCCAATGGTTTCGAACAACTTTCGTGAAGCCATTAGTCCGCCGTAGGGAGCATAGGGAATCTGGACGGAGGAGGGCGCTGCGCCGAGTGGCCCCTTGGGCCCAATGCGACGCTTGATTTTGAAGAAGAGTTGCCGATAGTGGAATCCGAAGAAACTTGAGCGCAGAGGATATGCGCGCTCTGGATTCACGCCTTGTGCAATATCTGCTTGGTGGCTCGGCCGAAATCCAAGAGCTGCCGATCTCTCGGCTCCATAGGCCCTGGCGGTGATTTCAAGTTGTGAATGAAGCCTTCCCAGTGCTCCCTGTCGCGGTGCGTTGTCATCGTCCATGAGCCAAATGAACTCAGCGTTGTCAGCGAGGGCTGCCTCGATTCCCACCGAGTATCCATTTGCAGATCCACTGTTGCTGCTCAGTCGGACAACACGAAGTTTATTCCCCCATTCATTCTCGATGATTTTTAGGTCGGAAGTCGATGCGTTGCTCACAACGATGGCTCGATTGACTCCTTCGATTTCGAAGGCGCGGCGAAGCAGTTCGCGCAGATACCCGATGCGGTCCGCATAGGTTACCGTCACCAATGTGGTTGAACGCATAGTGGTGTCGATTTTCAGTGACTCAATCATTGTGACGTAGGCGCAAAGCGACGGGTGCTGCCAGGGCTATTCCCGCTATTCCGAAAAATACCGCAAGAGTAAGCCTGAGCACGGGGGATGGGATAAGTGCTGCGGTTGTCATCGCCGCAATTCCTACAATCATCGCAGCTAGCATGAATGCTGAGGGGCGGCGCACTTCCGGGATGGATATGCTCGAGCATGCGCTGAGGAGAATATAGTCGAGCGCCATTCTCCCGGACCACGCTATCGCAGCGCCAATGATGCCGAAATGGTTTAGCAGCTGCCATAGCGCGATTGCATAGATGGGGAGTTCTATCAGATGCAGCTTGGCGGTGATGCTTGGGCGGCCTGCTGCCTGCAGAAGTGCGTGGGGAATTCTGGCGATGGAATTCAGAATCAGACCGACGCATAGCCAGTGCAAGAGTGGCGTCGATTGCTGTGAGAACTGTTCGCCGATCCACAGCGAGAGGCCTTCAGGTGCCAGGAGGTATATGCCCAGTGCAATCGGATAGACGGCAGAGAACATTACAAAGGACGCACTCTTGTAAAGTGACGTCAGCTTGTCTGTTTCCCGTGCACTCCAATGTGCCGCGAATGCTGGAAAAAATACGCCTATGAGTGCAATGGGAATGAAACTGAGGCGATTGACCAGGTCGCCTGGCACTGCATAGTAGGGCAGGAGATGTAGTGCAACCACGCTGCCAATTACAACCTTATCGAGCTGCGCCATCAGAGGGCTGATCAGGTTGCTCAGCGTGATCCAGCTGCCAAACCCGAGGAGCTCGCGTAGATTGCTACGGTTGAACCGACCGACGCCTGCATCCAGTGCGCCTTTGCGTATGGAAATTTGATAATAAAGTGCCGCTGTGGCGGCTCTGGCCACAGCAAGCGCAATCGTAGCTGGTACCAGGCTATGGGACCATGTGAGCATCAGCAGGGGGGCCCCAAAGTTCAGCATTCCCATTAGGAGGCGAACCTGGCTGATTGCATGAAACTCCGCTCGTGCTTCCAGTAGTCCAATAAGGCCGGCCGACAGAATCACGAAGGGTATGCCGAGCGCAAGAATTCGGAGGCTGAGTACGCTTTCATCTCGGAGGCTGGCTCCAAGTTTGAGCGCCTCCGCAATTAGCGGGGCAGTGGCAATCAGTAGTGTGCATGCCAGCAAGCCGAGGACAGCCATGGTTGACAGAGCCGTCTTTATGACGTCGTGAATGTCTTCTGTGCTATTGCTTCCAAGCCTGTCGGCGACGAGTTTTGTAAGTGCGCGCCCAATGCCGAAATCGAAGATGCTGAAGTAACCAATCAGCGCCCAGATTATCGTCAATAGTCCAAAGCGCTCGTTGCCGTAGCCGGCCAAAAGGCTTGGGATGGCAAAGAAGGCGAAGGCGAGCGGAATCCCAGCTCCGGCCAAGTTCCAGGCGATGCTATGGGCGAAGGAGCGATTTTGCTTTCTCATTGAGCCCGGCATGCTGCGTGGTGTAGCTCTACTGAAGGGTGGGAGGTGGGAGGCGCACTCCCTTGAACGCCACATTCGTTAGCTAGTAGGCGTTCTTGTTGATGAACCCTTTGAAGATCGTCAGGAAGACAATCTTCAGATCAAACGAAAGCGACCAGTTCTCGATATAGAAGAGATCACATTCGATGCGCTTGTGAAGATCGGTAGAGCCCCGCCAGCCATTGACCTGCGCCCAGCCGGTGATGCCCGCCTTGACCATGTGCTTCTTCATGTAGGACGGAATCTCGTGCTTGAACTTGTGCACGAACACCGGCCGCTCCGGCCGCGGTCCAACGATCGACATGTCGCCCAGCAGGACGTTGATGAACTGTGGTAATTCGTCCAGGCTGGTCTTGCGAAGGAAGCTGCCCACGCGGGTGGCGCGATTCTCGCCGGCCTTCGCCCACACTGCGCCAGACGCGCCTTCGGCATCGACCGGCATCGAGCGGAACTTCAGCATCCAGAACGTCTTGTTGTTCCAGCTCATCCGCTCCTGCCGATAGAAGATAGGGCCTGGAGAGCTCAGCTTCACAGCCACCGCGATCGCAAGCATGATCGGTGAGATCATGAGCAGGATGAGGCCGGCAAGGATGCGGTCTTCCAGAGCCTTGATCAGGCGGGCGCCGCCCTGAAGGGGGGTCTGCTGAAGATTGATGACGGGAAGGCCCGCGACCTGCTCGACGGAGTGGTTCAGCAGGTGCAGTCCGAACATGTCAGGCACGAACTTGATATCGGCAGTGGAGTGCTGCAGCTGATTCAGGGCAATTGCGATGTTGTCTTCGTCGCGCATCGGCAGGGCAATCCACACCTGGTCGATATGATTGGCCTCCACGTATGCGCCGAGCCCATCAAGTTCTCCCAGCTTGCTTGCATGCTGCACGCTGCCGCGGTCAGACGGGGTTCCGAACCAGCCGCGCACCTCAATTCCTGCCCAGGTTGCCGACCTCAGGGAGCTGACGATGTGCTGTGAATCGGTCGTGGCGCCCACGATGACGGCGCTCCGTAAATCTGCACCTCGGGCCCGGATCCAGCCCGCGATGCCGCGAACGCCAACGCGGAGTGCAATTACGCCAGCCAGGCTCATGCCAAACCACGAGGCAAGCCATATGCGCGAAAGCTCATCGGTTACCTGGATTGCGGTCGAGTAGGCGAGAAGGCCGCCGAAAATCACGGCGAGCTTCATCAGGACTTTGCCGAACTCGGCGAGCAGTCCACGTCCGCGCCAGCTCTCGTACAATGATGAGGATCCAAGGACGAGAAGTGCGAAAAGAACGGTGATGGAGACCAATCGGGCGTAGTTCATCGGCATGTGCAGATCGCCGAATCTCATCGCATAGGCCGCCAGTGCAGCGGCCACCAGGATGAGAGGATCTCCGATTCTCAACGCCAGGCTGAGTGCAGGGGCAAACCTGTTTCCCGAAGCATTCCAGAGCCCGGCGTGGTGCCGTGCAGGCATGTAAGACATGTCGATTTCTTCCTTGTAGAGGATCCGTGCATCCAGCAATCGCCTCGCTGCCCGGGGGCTGGTGGCGCCGATCCGGCGGTCAGTCCAACCCGTTAGCTGTTACAATCGATCACACGATGATAACAGAACCTTCACCAAGGCGTGACCTGCGTCCTGATTTCCGGGGGTAGGTCCGAGGGCGCCGCCCCATCAGCCTGGTGGGGCTGGGTTCAGTTACACCCTCATGTCAGGTATGCTGCTTGGCTAACTTTCGTATGCGAAGCGTTGGTGGCTGACGTATGCACCTCACGTCGCCCCGCCAGAGGATTGGCTCATGTTCAACAAGGTGCTGTTGGTCTGCATCGGAAACATCTGCCGAAGCCCAACCGCAGAAGTGCTCATGCGGCATCAGCTTCGGGATCGCACAGGGGTAGAGGTCTCTTCCGCAGGGCTTCAGGCGTTGGTCGGTCGGCCGATAGATGAGACCGCAGGAGAGCTGCTTCGGGAGAAGGGGCATGATCCCAGCGCCCATCGAGGGCGTCTGGCGACGCCATCCGTGCTGGCAGCGGCTGACCTGGTGCTGGTGATGGAACAGTCCCACGTGGCGCGAATCGCCCGCGAGGTTCCTCAGGTAAGCGGCAAGACATTCCTGTTGGGGCATTGGGATGGAAGGGCGGAGATCCCCGATCCCTACCGCCAGCAGCGGATCGCGTTTGAACACGTCTACGGTTTGATCGAGCAGGGCGTTGCCCGCTGGGCCAGCCACATCAAGTAATTGCCGCACTGGTGCGGTTTTTTCACGAAACGGAAGCTATGACCAAGGAAACCAGTGCGCGGCCCACCCGCGAAGACGACGAGATTGATCTGCGGGATCTGCTGGGCGTTCTGATTGACCGCAAGTGGTGGATCCTGGGAACAACCTTCCTGTTCGCGATGGTTGGCGCCGCCTACGCGATCCTGACGCCGCCGGTGTATCGGGCCGAGGCCACGGTGCAGGTTGAGTCGAAGATGCCGACCATTCCGGGTCTTGCAGATCTGACCTCTCTTGGCGGCGGAGGTAGTACCGCGTCCACCACTGAAGTTGCGCTGTTGACCTCGCGCACGATCGTCGGTACCGCGGTCGACAAGATGCAGCTCGAGACGGTCATCGAACCCCGGCGTTTCCCATTGGTGGGGGGGCTGATCGCACGCCGTTTCTCGGGTGAGACCGAGGGCGAAGTGGCGGCTCCGGTTCTGGGGCTTTCCAGCTACGGCTGGGGCGGCGATGAACTGAAGATTCATCGCCTGGATGTTCCGGCCCGGTTGCTCGACGAGCCGATGACGCTTGTCGCAGGTGACAAGGCTGGGGAGTACTCGCTGCTTGATGACGAGGGCGAGGCCATTGTCAACGGCAAGGTCGGTATGCCTGCCGAGGCGCAGGGAATCAAGATTGAAGTCGCGAGCCTGAACGCCAATCCGGGCATGCGCTTCACGCTGACCAAGCAGCGCCGCCTTGATGTCATCGCCGGGCTGCAGGAAAACATCCGTGCATCCGAACAGGGCAAAGACTCGGGCATCCTTCGCGTCAGCTACGAAGACACCGATGCGGATCGTGCACAGTTGCTGGTGCAGAACATTGCCGAAGCGTACGTCCGGCAGAATGTTGATCGAGGCTCCGCCGAGGCGGCAACGCAGCTTGCGTTTGTGAAGGACCAGCTCCCCACCGTTCGCAAGCAGGTTGAGGATGCGCAGGCGGCCATGGCTGCCTACCAGTCCCGTTCGAATTCCGTCGACATTACGATGCAGACCAAGGGGCTGCTCGAGCAGGAGGTCGCCGTTGAGGCAAGCATCCAGCAGCTGCGCCTGAAGCAGGCGGAAATGGACCGAAGCTTCACCCGTGAGCATCCGGCCTACCGTGCGATGCTGAACCAGATCGGCGAGCTTGAGGCGCGCAAGAGTGGTTTCCGTCGCGAGGTCAGCGCACTGCCCGATACGCAGCAGGAGCTGCTGCGTCATACCCGGGATCTGCAGGTCAGCAATGAGCTGTATACCGCCTTGTTGAATCAGGCGCAGCAGTTGGATGTTGCGCGGGCCGGTACGGTTGGCAATGTGCGGATCGTTGACGATGCAATCGTCGATATCAGCAAGCCGGTGAAACCTCGCAAGCCGCTGATTGTGCTTGTATCGTTCCTGTTGGGCGCATTCCTGTCCACTGCTGCCGCCTTCCTTCTCCGCATGCTGAATCCTGGCGTGGAGGATCCGGCGCAGATCGAGGAACTGGGACTGCCGGTGTATGCCGCCATTCCGCTCAGCAACTCGCGGAATCTTCTGAAGGTTCAGAAGGGCAAAGGGGGCAAGAAGCGTGTGGTGGCAGATGGCCGCTCCCATCTTCTGGCCGCCGCCGAGCCCGCCGACCTGGCGGTGGAGGCATTGCGCAGCCTCCGCACAAGCCTGCACTTTGCAATGCTTGAGGCCAAGAACAACATTCTGGCCATCTCGGGCCCGCGGCCCGGCGTCGGCAAGACCTTCATTTCGGCGAACCTGGCGGCCGTCGTCGCCCAGGCGGGCCAGAAGGTTCTTGTCGTGGACGTTGATATGCGAAAGGGCACCCTGCACAAGGTGCTGGGCGTGTCGCATTCCCGGGGCTTGTCTGACGTGCTGGCCGGCAAGGTGCCGCTGCAGGATGCGATTCATGCCGTCCCGGGCTTGGAGAACATGCATTACATTACTCGGGGTGATATTCCGCCGAACCCGTCCGAGCTGCTGATGCACCCGCGGTTCTTGCAGCTGCTGGAGGGTCTGGCCAAGGAATATGACCTGGTCATCGTCGATACGCCGCCGATTCTTGCGGTCACAGACGCCGCAATTGTGGCCAACCATGCAGGCTCTACCTTGATGGTGACTCGATTCGGCGTGAACCAGCCGAAGGAGATCGAGCTCTCGATGAAGCGTTTCGAGCAGAATGGCGTGAAGGTGAAGGGCGCGATCTTCAATGCAGTGGAGAAACGCGCCACGGGTTATTACAGCTATGGCTACTACGAGTACGCCTCAAGCGAGAAGTGATTGCTTGGATGGGGTGAGCTGAAGAGCCTTCCCCTCGGAAAGACAGATAGGGTCGGTTGCATTGCAACCGGCCCTTTCTTTTGGCTGCAGGACACCAGGGCAGCGCAGGCAAACGAGAAGGGCCGGCTGCGCTGGCAGCCGGCCCTTCCCTGGTCTCTGTCGAGTGGCTTGGAAGCCCGTCGTCAGTCGTCGATTCTGTCGAGATTATCGAAGAAGAAGTCCGGATCCCGCTCTGAAGTCAGCTGGTACAGCGCATAGCTTCGACTTAACCGCGCGCCACCATCCCGATACAGCGGATTCCAAGCGAACGTCGCACGCGCGCGGGTTGAACGTGGCAACAGGAAGTCGAAGGGAATCGAAATGAAGATGCCCTTGTCGAAGCTGCCTTCGCCAAAATCCTTGGACGACACATCGGTCTTGGTGGCGTATGCGCCCATGTTGACGCCATTGTCGAACGCGCGCGCAACTGAGATTGTGGCACCCCAGTCCTTCGCCAGGTAGCGGCCGGCGCTGATCATGCTGGTGATCTTGTGCTCGTCGCCCCACTGATAGTAGAAGCTGGCGTGGCCGGTGGTGGTGCTGTAGTCGCGGAAGCTGAAGCGCTGATCGAAATCGCGCTGCTTCACCCAGTTCAGTTCGGCGCCCACGGCCCAGCGCTCGTTGAGGGGGCGGTAGAGGATCTCGCCACCCACGCCGCCGTACATGGCCTCGAACAGGCCGGCATAGGCCGAGCCATACAGGTCTTTGCCCAGCTGATGATTGCTTGTGAACTGCAGGTTGGTCAGGGTCAGGTCTTCCGTAGTCAGGTACTTACGGATGTTGGTGCGAACCCGAGGCAGGTTGCTTGGCGCGTCGTAGCGGAAGCGGTCGTAGTTGTTGTACGCGTTGTAGCTGACTGTTCCACTCAGCCAGCTATTCCGCGTGAAGTGGAAATTGGCCGAGTAGGTGCCTGCGACCTGGAACAGGAAGAAGCCATCAGGACCGCCAAGCTGCTGCTGGTATCCAATATTGAACGCGCCGTCGTAGCGTCGAAGTGGCGCCGCATAGAGGCTCTCACGGCGCTGCTGCGCAGGCGCTGCCTGCTCGATGTGTCCGGCCAATTCGCTCAGCGGGGTGCGATTGTCGAGGTAACTGTTGAAGGTGCTGCGCTCGATGCTGCTTTCCACGACGGGTACGCCCAGACGGGTATTCTCGATCGTGAACCAGGTGGTATCGGATGGCAGTTCGGAATCCAGGATCCGCGCCGCACGGCCAACGCCCTGTGCCGGGTAGTAGAACCGACGTTGTTCGCCGCTGACAATGATTTCCGATCCACGTCGGCTGATGCCTGTGACACGGAGGCCGGCGTTCTCTTCCAGGGTCCGACTCAAGGCGGGCCAGTCGATGTCATCCATTGACTGCGCAGAGGGTGCCGCGGATGCTCGCGCAACCGGAGGCGGATCCAGTAGCTTGGGCGTGGATTTCGCTCGTGCCACATTGCCGCGCAGGGTAATGCCGAACATGGCTGTGTCGCCGCGCTCCCAGCCAAGATGCAGTTGCACGTTGGGATTCACGGCATAGCTTGCGCCCAGATTGATCGGGCTCTTTTGTGTTTGATTGTTGTTCTGTGGTTCGCGCTTGTAGTCGTTGCCGTCGTACTCAAGCTTCAGCTGCAGGGGTTCCCACGGTGTCTGGTACGCGATGCCGCCGAAGATGCCGACGGGACCGCGGAACATGCCCTTGCTGTTGAAGTTGCCGGTGCCCTGCGCGCGCGGACGCTCTTCAAAGCGATCGCTGATCACCCGAAGCGGATTCGAGAAATCACCTCGATTGCCAATGTAGCCGGTGGCAACGCCGAGGCTTGCATCGATCGGTCCGAACCGCTTGCTCGCAACCAGGTATTCGCTGGAGAACAGGCCGGTGCCACCGATATCGCGGAAGCCTGCGGACAGCTCGGGCGCCCACCGGCTTTCCTGCCAGAGCCGGACCTTCAGGTCGATCGACTTGTCCTTGTAGTTCTGCTTGCCGCTCAGCCATTCCGGACCATAGCGGCGGTTCGCTACTGAAACATAGCGGAATGCGCCTTCGACCCAGGGCAGAGGTTGCATCACCACGTTGTAGCGGCTGTAGGGCGAGGTATGGCTTGCGGTGAAGCTCACCTCGCCGTCGTCGGCCATGCGTGCGGTGGGGGTCTGCAGCAGGCCAACGCCGCCCCAATCGCTTGCGGTGGGAGAAGGGGCAGTTTGTGCGTGCAATACAGCACTGACGCTGAGGCTGAGAAGGGCGACACCGGCGCGTGCCAGTGGGATGGAGCGATGGCGCATCAGTACGAAACTCCGGGTGCATCCAGCACCTGGGTGGCAAGGAAGCGCACGGCATCCTCGTTGACATCGGGGGCAATCGTGCGGATCTTTGTGGCGTCCAGCGGCACGTAGATCACCGCCCCAGGAGCAAGGTGCACGGGCATGCTGCGGTTCCACAGGGCCACGCCGAGTTGCTGCACTTTGCCGTCGGGCTGGATGACGTAGAGATCATCCCGGCTCGCCGCTGGCAGCAAGGCACACGCGTTGCGGTAGCTTCGTGCGTCGACTGTGGCTTGATGCTGCAGCTTGCAAGGCTGTACCACGGCGCCAACAACCTGCACGGATTCGGGTCGGCCAGGGTAGACGATGCGGTCGCCCGCCAGCGCGGGCCGATTCTCCGATGCACTGGCTTCCAGGCGGCGCGGATCAAGAAGCTGCGGTTCGCGTCCGGTCACTGGCAGATCACCGAGATCGCGCGCCAGCTGTGCGGCTGCGTCGGCAAGCTCCGGCGCATCCTGCTGGGAAGCGAGCGTTTCAAGATCGAAGAGCAGCCCCGCTTTGAGGCGGGTCTGTGGCGTCAGTGCACGTTGCCGAAGAAGGGCGGCGCCCAGCATATAGGCTTTTTCTTCCGGCGCTGCAGCGAGTGCGGCTGCGCTGAGGCGGGCATCGGCGGGAAGCGTGTGCATGCCGGGATTGCGAACATGGCCGACCGCTTCGACGCCAATCGGCGATGAGGCGTGCGCATGGGTGGCCAGCGCCAGTGCCAGCCCAAGGATGATCGGTCGCAGTGTCATCGGTTCTGCAGGTCCTGCGAGTAGGGCTTGAGCTGGACAACTTCAAGGCTGGTGTCGGGTGCGATGGCCTGGATGCTCTTCCAGATGAACCCGTTGGCAGGATCGACCCAGTAGTGGTTGTCGCGCTTCCAGCCGTCGCCCTGAAGCCGCTCCCGCACGTGCAACAGCTCGCGCTCGCTCCCCAAGATATGGACCTTCTCTTTGCCCACGGTGGCCAGGGTGCCGGTGACGCTGATTCCATAGCGGTAATCAGGCATGACATCGTAACGGCGCTGCACGGTCGTGCCGTTTGCTATCCGGTGCAGCGCGTGGAAGGGGGAGTCCCCTTCGAACGTCATGTCTTGAAGTTCCGGGCTGCTGCCGTGGGTGCCGACGACGACACCATCATTGAGGAAGACGATGCTTCGCTCGGAGCTGTACCAGGCCTGGCGCCCGGAGTCGATGTTGCCAAGCACCAGAACAGCGCCGCCTGCCGGACCGGTGACCTTGATCTGCGGGAATCGATTGGCGGCCACCTCGGCGGCCGTAGGCTCCACGTCGGGCTTGCCCTGCAGTGCCATTTGGACCGACTTGACGCTGGTCTTGCCCACAACGCCGCAACTGGTTGCGGTGATGAGTACAAGCAAGGCCAGTGCCACGGGGCGCTGGCGGTTTGCGTGTCGGGTGGCGGCCTGAGCGATCCTGCTCATGGTGCGGGCCACCTTACTTGTCCAGGTCGCTGCGCGCGCTGGCGGCGTTGCTGATGATGGCGGTGAATGGCAGCAGCTGGTTCACGAACCGGCTCCAGCGGGTCACGCCAGCGGCGCCGACGAACACGACATCGCCGGGCTGCAGGTCGAACTGGCTGGCCACGGCAAATGCGGTTGGTGACTTGGCTTCCAGATGGAACACCTGTGACGGAGTGCTCTGCAGGTCGTTCGAGCCGCGGATCACATAGACAGCGTTGCCATTCGACGTGGTCTGCAGCAGGCCGCGCGCACGGCCAAGTGCCTGGCTCAGGGAAATCTCGCCGGTCTTGAAGTTCATTGCGCCCGGCTGATTGACTTCGCCGACCACGAATACTTCCTTGTGGTCGAGATAGGGCACGTAGATGTGATCGCCGGACTTGAGGAACACATTGGTGTCACCGCCGCCGCTGCGACCCAGTCGGTCGAGATCGATGGTGTAGGTGGTGCCATCACGCGTCAGGCGAATGCCGGACAGGTCGGCCTGCGCAGGGTCAAGGCCTGCCTGGCTGATGGCATCGCCCATCGTCAGCGGCGTTACCGTCAGAGGAACAGTGGCGGCCTGACGCGAGGCGCCGGTGACCCAGACGCGTTGGCTGGCATAGGTCAGCATGGAGACGTCCACCTGCGGCGCTTCGATGTAGCGGGCCAGCTTGGTGGAGATCTCCTCGCGCAGTTCGCCGGGCGTCTTGCCCGTTGCGGTGATCTTGCCGATGTAGGGATAGAACAGCGTTCCGTCGGACTGCACGAGGCGGCCTGCGGCGTTCAGCTGCTGCTGCGGGCCGGCTGGCACCGTCAGTTCGGGGTGATCCCAGACCGTGATATAGAGAATATCGCCGGCGCCGATGCGGTAGGGGCCTGGCTGATACTGGGTCAGGGCAGCGGGCAGCGCCGCGACGTCGCGGGTGGCGCGCTCCATGGCGATGAGCTTGGGCGTGATCGGAATCAGTTCGATCTGGTCATTGCCGATGGGCTGATCATCGCGAGCGAAGGTGCTCGAGCGAAGATGCTGGCCTGGCGCCCACATGCAGCCGGTCAGGGTGAGTGCCACCGTCATTGTGGCTACGAAACGCTTGCAGTCCATCGAAATCTGTTCCTGGCCCGAACGGGCATGAAAAAACCCTCGCCGAACGTCGCCCGGCGAGGGCGGGGTTACTGCTTCGGCTGACCGGTCAGTTGGTGCCGGTGGTGCCGGTCGTACCGGTGGTGCCGGTGGTGCCAGTCGGCGGATTGGTGGTGCCGGTGCCGCCATTGTTGCCCGCATCATCCTTGCTGCTGTCAGCGGCAACGCTGTACAGCACGCCAGCAGCGGCAACGCCCAGGCCCACGGTGGCGACGGTGGTCAGGGTGCCAGTGGCGGCAGCGCCAGCAGCTTCAGCGCCAGCAACCTCAGCGCTGGTTTCGGCAGCGACAGGAGCTTCCTGAGCGAACACCGGCGAGGACAGGCCCAGCAGGGCCAGGGCGGCAATCATCTTCTTCATCTACGGGGTCTCCTACTCCGTGAGGGAAATTTTTCCACCGCTATGTTGGCGGCTATTCATTTGCCCTGTCAAGGAACGTGAAGAAATTGTGCAGTTGTGTTGGCGGTTTCAGAATTGCTGGAAGATCTCGGCCCTGCCGGAAATGAACTTTGCCAGCGCGATGACGAGTTGGTGCGTGTGGATATCGGGCAACGCGAGGGGCAGAACCATTCCCGCGAGTACGGCAGCAGCAGCTGCCACTAAGTTCGGACGAGACGAGGCGTGCGCGGTGTGCACTACCCATGTGCTGCAACCCAATCCAAGCATCAGCCCGGCAATGACCTCCGAAAGGCTATGCGCGTGCAACGGGATTCGTGACCAGCCAATGGCGATGGCCAGCAGCACGCCGATTGCCAGGCCGATCGCTCGTGCGCGCTTGCCAGGTCCGGCGAGCAGCGCACCAACGACCGGATAGACGACACTGGACATCGCCGCATGTCCGGAAAACCCGGTGAAGTGCACGCTCTTGATGCCAATCCCCCAGCCCATGAAGGCCAGCTTTGAGGCAAGCGTGACACCGGCGGTGGCGGCGATGGCCAGCAGCCATCGCCATTTCATGCGTACATCTGTGCGGGGCAGGGTGATCAGCAGCACCAGGGCCATCGGCAGCAGCCAGCGGCTGTCGCCGAGGGTGGAGAGGGTTCGCCAGACGTCGGACATCCAGTTCACAACGGGTCGCGGCGGGCCAGCATATCTACTCCGAGGGCTGCGCAGAACGCCCCGCGCTTGGTCCATTCAGCCAGACGCGGTATCCTTTGCTGCTGCCAATGGCCCCGTAGCTCAGCTGGATAGAGCGTCCCCCTCCTAAGGGGAAGGTCGCCCGTTCGAATCGGGCCGGGGTCACCACCCGCCATACCGCATGGCAACCGCAGTCCGGTGTTCTACAACACCCCAGCCCGCCCAGCACCGCCGCCACCTCCTCACGCTCACCGCCCCGCAGCTCCTGCAAAGGCAGTGGCAGTGACAGGCAGTCTTCGCCGCACAGCCCAGCAGGGCCGCCGCGCAGGCCATGACGCGATTCCCATCAAGCCGGTCATACAAAGACCACACCGGCGCCAGTCGTGCCCACAGGGCCATGGCACCCTTCTCGTGCAGCGTGTCTGCCCAGTGCAAATGGCGCACCATGAGTGTCATGGAACCGAACCTTCGCCCCGTCCAGCCTTCCCACTACGCCGCCGTCGCCCGTTGGTCCGAATCCGCCGAAACCACCCAGCGCTGGGCGGGCCCGGGCGTGCCGTTTCCCTTGCCGCCGGAACGGTTCGCGCAGGTGCTCGAACTCGAGTCGCGGCCGGGCTGGGCGCTGCTGGACGAGCAGGACCTTTGTGTAGGCTTTGGCCAGTACTGGATGACCGACGCCGGCACCGCGCACCTGGGCCGCATCATTGTTTCCCCACTGGCGCGCGGGCGCGGCCTTGGCCGGCTGCTCATGCAGGCCTTGAGTGCACAGGCGCTGCGCGAAGACGGTATCCAGCGGCTCACCCTGCGCGTCTATCGTGACAACACGGCCGCCGTGGCCCTGTACCGCGATCTCGGTTTCCAGCAGGTTGAAGCGTCCTCAACGCCGGAACTTCTGTTCATGCAGCGCAGGTCGGGCTGAATCCCGTTCAAGCCGGTGTGGCGGCCTGCAGGGCACACCATTGCTCCCGGGTGATGCGGCTGATGTGCTCGGTACGGTAATCGCCAAGGAAGCTGTTGAACTTGTTCACTTCGGTATGGTGATGCTGGAAACCGCATTTGCTCTGCGCGGTGAGTGATTGCAGGTTGTCAGCGAAGTAGCCGCACCATAGCGCTTCCAGCTCCAGCTGCACGAATGCATGCCGCATCACTTCGCGCACCGCTTCGGGTACCAAACCGCGGCCCCAGTACGGTACGCCGATCCAGTAGGCGATCTCGCCTTCGCGGTCGCTGATCTCGAAGTTGCTGTCGGCGCCGATGAGGATCCCGACACAGCCGATGGCGCGGCCGTCTTCGCGGTTCTGCAGTGCGTAGACCTCCGGCCGGTTGAAGACGGTGCGGATGATTTCGGTACTTTCCTCGACACTGGTGTGGACCGGCCAACCGGCGATCGGACCCACGCGCGGGTCGCGGGCATACTCGAACAGATCGGCGGCGTCGGTGTCTCGCCAGGGGCGAAGGATCAAGCGTTCGGTGTGCAACTGCATGTCGATTCCAGGGGGCAAAGAGAGTGCACAGGCTAGGTCGCCAGGCGCGTGCGGCCCAGAGCGGGACCTTGATGGTTTCGGTACTTTTCGCAACCCACCGCCGTCCCGGTATGCTGGGGCCCGGAATACAGCCGGATCGGCCCATGGACCGCGTACCGCAGCTTCTGGACCAGGACGAATCCATGCGCCTGGAGTTCAGCACGCTGGCCGAAGGGCAGGGCGTCCCGTTGTCGTTCGGTCACGCCTATCTGGCGGTGCTGGTATGCGTCTCGGGGCGCGCGCGCTTTGCTCTGAACTTCCGCGAGGTAGCGGTGCAGCGCCATGACGTGCTGGTGCTGGCCGAGGACACGCTGGCGCTGCTGCGGCAACGCTCGCGCGGCTTTCTGGCGATGGTCTGCCTGATGCCCAAGGCGTTGGCATCGGAGGTGGCCTATGTGCTGCCCAATGCGCTGTTCCAGTTCCTGCACGAACAGCCGCACTGCCGGCCGTCACCGCTGGATGTGCCGTTGCTGCAGGGATGGCTGCAGTTGATGATGGACGCGCAGCACAACGGTGGACGGCATCGCCACGTGATGTTGCGCAATCTGCTGCAGAGTTTCTTCCTGAAGATGGCCATGTTGCTGCCGAAGCAGAAGAGGGCGCTTGCGCAGGTCAGCCGACGCGAGCGCCTGGCCTGGAACTTCTGGGAGCTGGTCGGGCAGCGCAGTACCCGCCAGCGTGACGTGCAGTCCTATGCAGAGGCGCTGTGCATCACCCCGTTCTATCTCTCGCAGTTGACCCGCGAGTGCTTCGACGAGACGCCGAAGGCGTTGATTGATCGCCAGGTGGTGCTGGAGATCAAGGCACTGCTCACCTACAGCGAGTTACCGATCGGTCGCATCGCCGAGCGCCTGTGTTTCGAGGATGCGTCCTACCTGTGCCGCTATTTCCGGCGGCATACCGGCCAATCGCTGACCGGTTACCGCCGGGCGGGGCAGGGCGGCACTAATGTGATACGAACAGCGGCGCCGGTACTTCGGCCAGCAGATCCTCGGTAACTCCGCCGAGCACGCGCTCGACCACCCGGCTGCGGCTGTAAGGGCCCAGCACCAGCAGGTCGGCGTCGGCATCCAATACGTGTTGGCGGATGGTTGCAGCAACGCCGCCCTGGCTCGAACTGATCGTCTGGATCTCCACTTCAACGCCATGCCGCGACAGATGCTGGGCCATCTCTGCGCCCGGTGTGGCCTCGGCTTTGGGGGTGTCGACCATCAACAGGTGCACCGCTTGCGCACGCGCGAGCAATGGCAACGCATCGGCCACCGCGCGGCGCGCCTGCTTGCTGGCATTCCAGGCCACCACGATGCGACGGCCGACCTGATCGCCCTGCCAGTGCGGTGGCACCAGGAGCATCGGCACGCCGGTCTGGCGCAGCGTGCCCAGTGGATGCCAGCCGGTGGGCGCGCCTGGTGTGTGCGGATAGCCGGCGATGATCAGGTCGCAGTACAGCGACTGCAGCGCCAGGTCGGCGCCGCCCAGATAGTCCGAGACGATGCGCAGTTCGGTGCTGATCTGCAGCGGCTCGGACACGGCACGCAGGTTCTGCATCAACTGCGCGGTGCAGGCGGCATCCGCGCGCGCCTCATGGTCCAGCGCGGCGGCGATGCCGGCACCGCGCGCGAAGCCGTTGGCGATGTCGGTGGGATGCAGGGCCGTGGAGACTGCGACCAGATGCGCCTGCTGCGCCTGCGCCAGATGGGCGGCGATGTTGAGAACGCGGTGCCCGGTGTCGCTGGCGTCGAACAGCACGGCGATATCACGTAGTGGATGCAGCATGGCGTTGGCTCCTTCGATGCCTGTGACGCGTTCCCTGCCGTGCACCGACCCGGGTGCACCGGACGCATCACCGTTGTAGCGCATCCGTGATTCGGATGAATCATCTTTGATTCAGTTTATTAATTGATGATTCATGCTAGCGTGAGGGCGAGCCTACACCTCAGTGCTTTCATGCGACCTGCCGCAGCACGCACCCGCCGCGACCTGCACCACGCCCTGGCAGCTACCCTGGTCAGCCATCCACGCTGCACCCTCAGCGAACTCGCGCGCGGGGCGGGCATCAGCCGCGCGACCCTGTACCGGTTTGCGCCGACCCGGGAGGCGATCGACGTGGCCCTGTTCGCAGCCGGGTTCGAGCGTCTGGAAGCGGCGGGGGCCTGGTTCGATGAGGGCGGTGATGCACGCCACGTGCTGGAGCAGGTCACCGCCACGCTGTTGGCGGACTGGGAGCTTGTGACGTTGCTGTTCGCGCGGATGATGGAAGAGCAGCAGCGACAGGGGGACCTGCACCTGCTGCCCGAGCGCTGGGCGCCGATCGGCGAGCGTTTCGAGGCCTTTTTCCTGCGCGGCCAGAAGGCCGGCGTGTTCAACGTCGAGTTCAGTGCGGTGTGGCTGGCCGATTTCTACTGGACCTGCTTCTACGGCATTACCTGGTCACTGGCACGCGGTCGGCTGGCGCCGGCGGCGGCAGCCTCTACGCTGCTGGCTTCGTTCCAGCGGGGGGCGATGAAAGGTTGGCCGTAGGGGCGCCCGGCCGGGGCGCCGTGACTTACGCCTGCTTCAGCAGCTGCACCAGCTGGCGCAGGCGATAGGGCTTGGGCAGGAACTCGACCTGCTCGGGCAGCGGCGGCAGCTGAGAGCGGGCGTAGCCGGACGACAGGATCATCCGTGCCTGCGGCTGTTCGCGCGCCACATGCTCGCTCAGCTCGATGCCGGACATGCCGTTGGGCATGCTGACGTCGCTGAACACCACGTCGAAGCGGGCTTCGCCCTTGAGCAGTTCCGCTGCCTCGTGGCCATCGGCGGTCGTGGCCACTTCGATGCCGAGGTCGCGCAGGGCCAGGCCGATCATTTCACGCAGATCGGTCTGGTCTTCCACCATCAATACGCGGATCGGGTCATCGGTCATCGGCAGGGTCCTCCATTGCGGGGAGCAGCAGGCTGACCGTGGTGCCGACACCGGGCGTGGTGGACACGTCGACGAAGCCGCCGCTCTGGGTAGTGAATCCGAACACCTGGCTCAGGCCGAGGCCGCTGCCTTTGCCGATGTCCTTGGTGGTGAAGAACGGCTCGGTCGCCCGTTCTGCGATGTCGGCCGCCATCCCGTGGCCCTCATCGCAGACGCTGAGGGTGACATAGCCACGTTGCAGCGTGGAGTCTGCATCCGGGTCGAGGCGATGCTCCAGCGCGGTGCCGATCAGGATGCGGCCGCCTTCGAGGGTAGCGTCGGCAGCATTGGCGACCAGATTGGCCAGCGCCGTCTGCAGCTGCAGCGCATCGGTGTTGATCGCCGGCAGGCCGGGCGCCAGCTGGGCATCCAGCACCACCGTGGGCGGGCAGGCGCGTTGCAGGCCTGGCAGCCATTGCTGTATCAGCGCGTTGAGGTCCAGAGCCTCGCGGATCAGGGTCTGTCCGGTGCTGAAGGCCAGCAGCTGGCGGGTCAGCAGAGCACCGCGATCAGTTGCGGTCTGCGCCGCATCAAGCAGTTCGGCGGCGCGCGCATCGTCACCGTTCACGCGCAGCGACAGCAGGTCCAGTGCGTTGCCGATGGTGGTCAGCAGGTTGTTGAACTCGTGCGACAGGCCGCGGCTGAGACGGCCGACGGTCTCGAACTGCTGGGTATTGCGCAGTGCTCGCTGGGCATCACGCAGCAGGCGCTGTGCCTGCCACTGCTCGGTGATGTCGCGGGTGATCTTGACGAAGCCGAGCAGCTCGCCCGCTTCAACCACCGGCTCGATCACCACACTGGCACGGAAGGACGAGCCATCGCGGCGAACCCGCCAGCCTTCACTGGCAACGTGGCCATGCTGCGCTGCATGGCGGAGCAGGCGTTGTGGTTCCCCGGCCTCGCGATCGGCGGCCAGGTAAAAGCGACCAAAGTAGGTGCCTACCACTTCATCGGCTGAATAGCCCTTGATGCGCTCCGCGCCGGGGTTCCAGCTGCAGACGATGCCATCAGGATCAAGCAGGTACAGCGCATGGTCGCGCACGCTGTCGATCAGCAGTCGCAGTTGGCGGGAAGGGTCCGTCAGCACGGACGTCGTAGAGGCGGCAGCGTCCACGTAAAAATGAGTGTTACCCCTGAGAGGCACGTGAAACTAGGCATTCAAGTGTGAAGGGAGCGTGGAGGCGCGACACGTGCCATTTGTCCTGTGCGGCTGAATACGACACGGAGTACCATCACCCACCCTCTGTGTTCTGGAACCGACCTGCATGCGTCCTGGTGCGACTACGCGTGACCGCTGGATCTGGATGACCTCCGCCGTGCTGCTGGCCGCGACCATCGCGTTGGAGCTGGTGGTGCCGCTCGGCTATGCGGTATGGCTGGCGTACTTCCTGGCCGTTGGCGTGACCGTGTTCCAGCGCAGTGCGCGGGCGCCGTTCATCGTGGCCGTCCTTGCCTGCATCCTGCTGATCATTGGCTACAACGTCGCGCCGGCCAGCTCCAACTCGGCGTTCTCGTTCGTCAACCGCAGCATCGGTGGCGTCGCATTCCTGATGATTGCGCTGATTGTCTCCCGTGCCATCCAGGCACGTCGCGAAGCAATGCGGGCGCTGTGGCTGCAGGAAGCGGAGAACGCGGTGGCCACGAGCCTGCGCGGTGACCTGGGTCCCGAGCAGATTGCCGAAGCGGCGGCAACCAGCCTGGGTGCCCAGCTGCAGGCAGACGTCGCCGCCGTCTACCGCCTGGAAGGCGGGCGACTGCAGCTGACCGGCGGCCTGGCGTTGCCGTCGGGCATGCCGGCGTCGCTGGCATTGCAGGAAGGCGTGGCCGGGCAGGTGGCGCGGGATGAACGCATCCGCCACCTGCACGGGGGCGACGATGCGGTGCTTGAGCTGCAGACCAGCCTGGGCCGGTTGCCGGTGCGCGAGCGTGTCCTGGCGCCGATTAGCAGCGATGGTGCGGTGGTGGGCATCATTGAGCTGGGGCGCACCCGCGCTGGCGAGCAGCAGCGACTCGATATTGAACTGCTGGAACGCTGCGCCGAGACCATCGGCATGGCGCTGCGTGCATCGCTGCTGCGCGCGCAACTGGTGGTGCTGCTGGAGGAATCCCAGCGCCAGGGCGAGGAGCTGCAGGCCCAGCAGGAAGAGCTGCGCGTGGCCAACGAGGAACTGGAGGAACAGAGCCGCAGCCTGCAGCAGTCGCAGGCCCATCTGGAAGAACAGCAGGCCGAGCTGGAACAGAGCAACGTGCAGCTGGAAGAGCGCACCCACGAGCTGGAGGCACAGAAGCAGGCGCTGCTGGTCGCGCAGAGCCAGCTGGTGCGCAACAGCAACGAACTGGCCGCGACCTCGCGCTACAAGTCCGAATTCCTGGCCAACATGTCGCACGAGCTGCGCACGCCGCTGAACAGCTCCTTGATCCTGGCCAAGCTGCTGGCCGACAACAAGGACGGCACGCTCACCGAAGAACAGGTGAAGTACGCGCGTGCGATCCTGTCGTCCAACAACGATCTGCTGGCGCTGATCAATGACATCCTGGACCTGTCGCGCATCGAGGCCGGCCACGTCGAGCTGGCCGATGAAGTGGTGGTGACGGGCAGCGTGCTGCAGCGCCTGCGCGAGACCTTCGAGCCGATGGCGCGGCAGAAGGGCCTGGCGTTGCAGATCGAGGCCGATGCGCTCGCCCCCAGCCAGCTGGTGGTCGACAGCCAGCGGCTGCAGCAGATCCTGAAGAACCTGCTGGCCAACGCGGTGAAGTTCACCGAGCACGGAAAGGTCAGCCTGCACGTGCGCGCGGCCGGCCAGGGGCGCATCCGTTTCGAGGTCTGCGACAGCGGTATCGGCATTGCCCGCGAGCAGCTGCAGGTCATCTTCGAGGCATTCCGCCAGGCTGATGGCAGCACCCGCCGCCGCTACGGTGGCACCGGCCTTGGGCTGTCGATCTCGCGCGATCTGGCCGAGCGCATGGGCGGCAGCATCCAGGTCGACAGCGAACCGGGCCGCGGCAGCTGCTTCATCCTGGAGCTGCCGTTGCAGGGCGCGCCCGCCTCGAAGGTGGCTGACATCGCCGCCGCCCCCGTGGTGTCGCCGGTTCAGGCCGCTGTGCCGTCGAATCCGGTGCCGGCAACGGCTGCTGCGGTGGCACCGGCGACGACGGCGCCCAGCGTGGCCGATGACCGCGGTCGTCGCCAGCACCCCGGCCGCCTGATCCTGGCCGTCGAGGATGACGCCACGTTCGCCGAGGCCCTTGTGGCCCTGGCCCATGAACTGGATTTCGACTGCGTGGTGGCCGGCACGGCGGAAGAGGCCCTGGCCCTGGCCAGCGAACTGCGGCCAAACGGCATCCTGCTCGATATCGGCCTGCCGGACGTGTCCGGTCTGAGCGTGCTGGAACGGCTGAAGCGCAACCCAGACACCCGCCACATTCCTGTGCACGTGGTCTCCGCAACGGATCGCAGCCAGGTGGCGCGTGAGCTTGGCGCGATCGGTTTCGCGATCAAGCCGACCACGCGCGAGCGCCTGGTGACCGCCATCGAGCAGCTGGAACAGACCAGCCAGCGCGACGTGCGGCGCCTGCTGATCGTCGAGGACGACAGCGAACTGCGCCACAACCTGGAATTGCTGCTGGGCCGTGATCAGCTGCAGATCGTCGCCGTGGGAACCCTTGCCGGCGCGCTGGAGCAGCTCAGCACGGTGACCTTTGACTGCATGGTGATGGACCTGTCGCTGCCTGACGGCAGCGGCTACGACCTGCTCGAACACATGGCCGGCAACGATGACGTCGGCTTTCCGCCGGTGATCGTCTATACCGGTCGCGCGCTCGGCCGTGAGGAAGAACAGCGCCTGCGCCGCTATTCCAAGAGCATCATCATCAAGGGCGCGCGTTCGCCCGAGCGCCTGCTGGATGAGGTGACCCTGTTCCTGCACAGCGTGGAGGCCAGCCTGCCGACCGACCAGCAGCGCCTGCTGCGCGAGGCGCGCCGGCGCGACACCGTGCTCGATGGACGCACCGTGCTGCTGGCCGAGGACGACGTGCGCAACATCTTCGCGCTGTCCAGCGTGCTCGAGCCGCTGGGCGTGACGCTGGAGATCGCGCGCAATGGACAGGAGGCAGTGGACCGCCTGGCCGAGCGCGAGGTCGACCTGGTGCTGATGGACATCATGATGCCGGAGAAGGATGGCCTGGCCGCGATGCGCGAGATCCGCGCGCAGCGTCACCTGCAGGACCTGCCGATCATCGCGTTGACCGCCAAGGCCATGCCCGATGACCGCGAGCGCTGCCTGCAGGCCGGTGCCAACGATTACATCGCCAAGCCCATCGACGTCGACAAGCTGGTCTCGCTGTGCCGGGTCTGGTGCTCGCGGCAATGAACGAGCAGGGGCTGTTCGACCTGGAACTGAAGGTTCTGCTGGAAGCGCTGTACCAGCGCTACCACTACGATTTCCGTAGTTATGCGGTGTCGTCGCTGCGCCGGCGCATGCGCCAGGCGATGCAGCGCTATGAGTGCGAACGGCTGGTCGACCTGCAGTACCGCCTGCTGCACGAGCCGGACCTGTTCACCCAGGCCATGCAGTTCTTCACCGTGCAGGTCTCGGAGATGTTCCGTGACCCCGCGTACTTCCGTGAGCTGCGCGAGCAGGTGGTTCCGGTACTGCGCACCTATCCCTCGGTGAAGTTGTGGGTGGCCGGTTGCAGCACGGGTGAGGAAGTCTGGTCGCTGGCGATCCTGCTGCACGAAGAAGGCCTGCTTGATCGCAGCATCGTCTATGCCACCGACATCAATCCGGCCGCGCTGGCCACCGCCGAGGCGGGGGCCTATGGCATCGACCGGATGGCCCAGTTCAGTCGCAACTACCTGGCCGCCGGCGGCACGGCGTCGCTGTCCGACTATTACGCCACGGCGTACGACGGTGCGGTGTTCGACCGCCAGCTGCGCCGCAACGTGGTGTTCGCCGACCACAGCCTGGCCACCGATACCGTGTTCTCCGAAGTGCACCTGGTGTCGTGCCGCAACGTGCTGATCTATTTCAACCGCGATCTGCAGGACCGCGCCGTCGGCCTGTTCCGCGAAGCGCTGGTGCACCGTGGCTTCCTTGGCCTGGGCAGCAAGGAGTCGCTGCAGTTCGGGTGCCATCACGACGCCTTCGAGGTCTGTTCGCGAGAGCACCGTCTGTACCGGAAGGTGGCCTGATGACGCTGCGGGTGCGTCCGGCCGTGCTGGTGATCGGCGCGTCCGCCGGTGGCGTGGCGGCTCTGCAGGCGGTGCTCGGTGCGCTGCCGGCGACGCTGCCGGTACCGGTACTGGCCGTGCTGCACCTGCCGCGTGACCGCAGCAGCCGCATTGCCGAGGTGCTGGCGCCGTACTGCGCGTTGCCGGTGCGTGAAGCCGAAGACAAGCAGCCGCTGCAGCCGGGCACGGTGACGTTCGCGCCGCCGGATTACCACCTGCTGGTGGAGGACGCGGGATCGGTGGCGTTGTCGGTGGATGCGCCAGTGCTGTTTTCGCG
Source organism: Stenotrophomonas africana (assembly GCF_013004645.1). Taxonomy (GTDB): domain Bacteria; phylum Pseudomonadota; class Gammaproteobacteria; order Xanthomonadales; family Xanthomonadaceae; genus Stenotrophomonas; species Stenotrophomonas africana. The sequence continues at coordinate 141,334 of NZ_JABEME010000006.1, forward strand.
TCCGGCCATCGACCCGCTGTTCGACTCCGCTGCCGCGGTGTTCGGCGCGCAGGTACTGGCCCTGCTGCTGACCGGTGCCAGCAGTGATGGCAGTGAGGGCGTTGCCGCCGTGCGCCATGCCGGTGGCCACGCCTGGCTGCAATGTCCCGAGGAGGCCGAGGCGTCGATGATGCCGGCTTCCGCCCTGCAGCACGCCGGCGCCGATGCCGTGCTGCCCCTTGAACTGATGTGTCGTCGCCTGAAGGAGTTGTTTGCATGAACCTGCTGCCACCGGACCCTGCGCAGTCGCAGACCCCGGTCAACCTGCTGATCGTCGATGACGTGCCGCAGAACCTGGTAGCCATGCAGGCCCTGCTGCAGCGCGAAGGGGTCAACCTGCTGCTGGCCGGCTCCGGCGCGCAGGCGCTTGAGTTGCTGCTCGAGCACGAGGTGGCATTGGCCCTGCTTGACGTGCACATGCCGGAGATCGATGGTTTCACCCTGGCCGAACTGATGCGCGGTTCCCATCGCAGCCGCGACGTGCCGATCATCTTCCTGACCGCCTCGCCTGACGATCCGCTGCGCGCCTTCAAAGGCTACGAGAGCGGTGCAGTGGATTTCCTGCACAAGCCGGTGGCGCCGCAGGTGATCCTGAGCAAGGTCAACGTCTTCATCGAGCTTTACCAGCAGCGGCAGTTGCTGAAGGCGCGCAACGAGGCGCTGGAACGCGCGCTCAAACTCAACGAAACAATGGCCGCGGTGCTGACCCACGATCTGCGCACGCCGCTGTCGGCGATCCTGCTGTGCACCGACAAGTTGGCGCTGGAGCTTCCGGAAGACAACGCAGGCGCGCAGCAGACCCTTCAGTACCTGGAAGCCAGCACCCTGCGGATGGCGCGGATGGTCGAACAGCTGCTGGATTTCTCGCGGATCCGCAGCGGTGGCCTGAGGCTGGAGGCAAGTGCCTGCGATCTGGCCGACGTGACGCGCGCGGTAGTAGCCGAAGCGGGCAGCGCGCATGGGGCGGACCGGATCCACCTCGACATGCATGGTGATACGCGGCTGCAGGGCGATCTGGACCGTCTCGGCCAGGTTGCCGCCAACCTGGTCGGCAATGCGCTTACCCATGGCAGCGAGGCGAGGGTGGAGGTGGACGGACGCGACCCCCGCAGCGTGCTGCTGCGGGTGAGCAACGCCGGCCGGATCGACGACGCGCTGCTGCCGCGGTTGTTCGAGCCGTTCAAGGCCAGCTTCCACCAGAGCAAGGGCCTGGGGCTGGGCCTGTACATCGTCGATCAGTTCGTGCGCGCGCACGGGGGGCGCATCGCAGCGCGCAACGAGGCCGGGCAGGTGGTGTTCGAAGCCCTGTTGCCGAGGCGCGCAGAAGGGCCGCCTGCAGCGGCAACCTGAATTCTTCAGGAAATGCCCGCGGGTGCTGAGACGGACTCGTCCGCAACTGCTACCGTGGGTGTACATCTTGTCAAGGAAGCACCATGCCACTGCGCGCCATCGCCTACGTCAGCCAGGCGCTGCCGGATCTTTCCGCTGAACGGTTGCGGGTGCTGGTCGACGATGCAGCCCGCTTCAACAAGATGGCGGGCGTGACCGGCGTGCTGCTGTGTGACGGCGAGCGTTTCCTGCAGTACATCGAGGGGCCGCCGGACGGGATCGACTCGGTCTACGAGCGCATCCTGCAGGCTGGCAGTCATGTCGACATCATCGAGCTGGCACGCGGCCGCCTCGGTCAGCGTCAGTTTCCGTACTGGTCGATGCGCGCGTTGCCGGTGGAAGAGGCGCTGTTGCGCCAGCTCTCATCCAGCGACTGGTCGGGTTTTACCCGCGCGTTGGACGGGGATCTGTCAGCGCCGACGCCGGTGGATCTGCTCGACAACGTCGTGCAGCCACTCCTGCACGCTGGCTGAGCATCAACGCGGTCTGCGGCCGCAGTAGGCGGCATGCAGTGCCTGCAGCACGCCCAGTGCGGGGCCTTCAATCACGCGGTAGTGGATCGCCTGTGCTTCGCGCCGGGTCGCAACGATCTCCATCGCCCGCAGCACCGCCAGATGCTGCGAAAGCGCCGATGCACTCAGGGCGGTCAACTCCTGCAATTCCGCTACCGGCGCCTCACCTTCGACAAGGCGGCACAACACGCGCAGCCGCGCAGGATGGGCCAGGCTTTTGAGCAGCGCTGCGGCCTGGGTGGCATGCTCGGCCATCGCGGCGCTGTCGAGCTCGGTGCTAGCCATGGCTGGCCTTTTGATTTAGAAGAAGCTAATTTAGAAAAAGCTAAATCAAAAGGCAAACGAATGAACGCATCGGGCGGAGGCAGGTCATGACCCTGCCGTGGGCCGCGGTGGCGGGGGGCGCGTTGATCGGTGCGGCGGCGGTGCTGTTGCTGGCCACAACCGGGCGGGTGGCCGGCATCAGTGGCATTGCCGCTGGCAGCGTGCGTGCCGCGCCGGCTGAGCGTGGTTGGCGCTGGGCCTTCCTGCTCGGCCTGCTTGCCGCTGCAGGGCTGGTGCTGTGGTGGCAGGCCGCGCCAGGGCAAGCGCCCGGCGTCCTGCTGCGTGACGCCTTGCCTGCGTGGCAGTTGGTCGGCGCCGGCCTGCTGGTCGGCTTCGGTACGCGGTTGGGTAATGGTTGCACCAGTGGACACGGCGTCTGTGGGTTGGCCCGCGGCTCAAAGCGGTCGCTGCTGGCGGTGCTGGTGTTCATGGCCTGCGCGATGCTGACCACGTTCCTGATCCGCCACGGTGGGGGCTTGGAATGAGCCGCGTGTCGGTGGCTGCCGGCGCCGCAGGAGCACTGTTTGGCGCAGGCCTGGCGTTGGCCGGCATGACCGATCCTCGCCGCATCCTTGGTTTCCTCGACATCGCCGGCGATTTTGACCCCACTTTGGCCTGGGTGCTGGCCGCTGCGCTGCTGGTCAGCGCGGTTGGCCAGCGCTGGGTGCTGCGGCGCGCGCGTCCGTTGTGCGCAACGCGCTTCCAGTTGCCAGCTGCGCGCGGTATCGATCCGCGCCTGGTGCTGGGCGCGGCGTTGTTCGGCATCGGCTGGGGATGGGCAGGCTATTGTCCGGGCCCTGCCATCGCCGGGCTGGCGGTGGGGTCGCGCGAGGCGCTGTGGTTCGTGCCGGCGATGCTTGCGGGTTTCTGGCTCCATGATCGCGTGCTTCGCTGAGGTTTCACCGCTGTGTCACCCCGCATGGGGTCATATCCATGGACCACGGGGAAAGGAGCGTAATGACATGGCACGGATGAAGTGGAAGGAAATGGCACTGCTTGCGGCTGCACTGGTCGCAGCAGCACCGGCGCTGGCCTGCACGCGTGCGGTGTACCTGGGCGACAACGGTGATGTGATCACCGCGCGCTCGATGGACTGGAAGGTCGATGTAGCGACCAACCTCTACGTGCTGCCGCGTGGCATTGCACGCACCGGCCAGGCCGGTCCGAAGTCGCTGGCCTGGACCGCGCGCTATGGCAGCGTGGTGGCGACCGGATACGACGTGTCTACCACCGATGGCATGAACGAAAAGGGCCTGGTGGCCAACCTGCTGTGGCTGGTCGAATCGGAGTATCCGCAGCAGCGCGGCAACAAGCCGGGCCTGGCGATTTCGCTGTGGGCGCAGTATGTGCTGGATAATTTCGCGACCGTGGACGAGGCGGTGGCGGCGCTGAAGCGTGAGCCATACTCGATCGTCACCGACAAGGTGCCCGGCGAAGATCGGCAGGCAACGCTGCATCTGTCGCTGTCCGACGCGACCGGCGATAGTGCCATTGTCGAATACATCGGCGGCCGCCAGGTGATCCATCACGACCGCCGCTACCAGGTGATGACCAATTCGCCGATCTTCGAGCAGCAGCTGGCACTCAACAGCTACTGGCAGCAGATCGGTGGCACGGTGATGCTGCCGGGTACCAACCGCTCGTCCGACCGCTTCGCGCGCGCGTCGTTCTACATCAACGCCATTCCCAAGGCCGAGGATCCGGTGGAGGCCCTGGCCAGCGTGTTCAGCGTGATCCGCAACGCGTCGGTGCCGTACGGCATCACCACGCCAGGTGAGCCGAACATCTCATCCACGCGTTGGCGTACCGTGGCCGACCACAAGCGGCGGCTGTACTTCTTCGAATCGGCATTGACCCCGAACACCTTCTGGGTCGACCTGAACAAGGTCGATTTCGGCGGGCAGGTACTCAAGCTCGACCTTGGAAAGGACCAGCGAAACACCTTTGCCGGCGATGCGCTGGGTCACTTCGTGCCCAGCGCACCCTTTGCCTTCCTCGGCGTCGACGGTTAATTCGACGCCTGGCTGGAGGCCGGGTAGACCGCCTGGATCGTGCAGGCGCCGTGCGTGTATTGCGGCAGCGGGGCCAGCCCATCGCTGCGCAGGTCACCGTTCTCGAAATCGGCGGTGAGGATGCGGTCACCGGCATTGCCACAGATCAGGCCGTTCTGCATGCCGGAGCGGAAGCTGAGCTGCGGCGCACGATCAAGCTGGCGACAGTGGCTGCCGAGCTCGACACGGTAGTAGCGGTGGCCACCATTGCGGCGCGGATTGGTCTCCACCAGCATGCCCTGCGCGTCGGATGACCAGGCGCGGACGTTGCGGGTGGCGAAGCAGTACGACGGCGAGCCGCCGAAGCCGCGGCGGATATCCTTGCGTTCGCGGATGGTCACGGCGGGCAGGGTGGCTGTGCGCAGGCGGTCACTGTCGCGGGCCACGCCGGCGAAGTCCCGGTCCTGCACCGGGGTGACCGCACTGACGGCGCAGCTGCGGCCATCGACCACCACGCGCTCGCTGGGACGACCGCAGGCCCAGCCGGCGGGTGCTTCCAGCTTCAGCGTGGTGGCAGTGCGGACACCGGGGCAATCCTCGCTGAAGTCGATGCGGTAGGCCTGGCCGGAGGCCGCGCGCAGCGCGATCGAGCGCGGCGAGGCCTGTTCCACTTCCTGCACGCCGACCGCGTCCATGCAGTGCGGGGCGGGCGGGGTGCGTTCCTGTGACAGGGCCGGAACAGCAAGCGCCAGGCCGAGGCTGGCGGCCAATACCGCGAGTACGTGCTGATGGGTCATGTCCTGCACTCCCTGCGTTGGATGACGGATCGACTATAGCAGCGGTTTGCACGGCCGTAGTTACACGCGCACACTGCCCGGATGGGCGCCATCTTTCACCTGCGGCACTACGGACAGGCCACTGGCCTGGACCGGCATGACTATGCGCAATGGGTGCTGCCGCTGCAGGGCGAGCTGCAGTTCGAGATGGAAGGGCGCGGTGGTCGGCTGGACCTGCTGCAGGGGGCTTTCGTTGCCGCTGGCGAAGCGCATGACCAGATGGCGGATGGTCCCAATGGTTTCGTGATCGTTGACTGTCCTCCGGGCGTGCTTGATGACGGCACGCAGGAGCATCTGTGCCGTCAGCGCTGGCTGCATCTGCCGCTGGGGCTGCGCCGCTGCCTGGCCGAGGTGCAGGCTGGGCAGCCGGTGCCGGCCCTGTTGCCGCAGCTGCTGCAGCTGTTTGCACCGGCCGGCAGTGGCGCGCGCATGCAGGGACTGTGCGCGGCGGTGCAGAAAGATCCGGGCCAGGCGTGGCCGGTGGCGCGCATGGCCGGATTCGTCGGGGTCAGCGAGAGCCGGTTGCACGCGCTGTTCCAGCGTGATTTTGGGCTAAGCCCGCAGGCCTGGCTGAGCGCGTGCCGGTTACGCTGGGCCAAGCATCAGCTGCGCACCAGCACGGCGCCGATCAGCGATATCGCGCTGGCCGCAGGCTATTCCGAGCAGAGCGCACTGACCCGCGCGCTGCGCCGCGAGTGTGGCCAGACCCCGGCCGCGTGGCGCAGGGGCGGCGGCTGACTTGTAGAGCCGAGCCCACGCTCGGCTGTCCTTGTCTGCACAGTGGCCAATCGCAGTCGAGCATGGCTCGGCTCTACAGAGATGACAGGGCAGTAGCCTCGGTCAAGAGTGCCTGTCGGCCAGCGCTTACACTGCGCGGCCCGTTCTCTCCCCCCGAAGAACCCGAATGCGCAACAACCCGATGGCCCTGGGCATCGCCAATGGCGTTGCCGCCGGCGCGCTGTGGGGCGTGGTTTTCCTCGCGCCCGCCGTGCTGCAGTCGTTCAATGCCCTGCAACTGTCAGCAGGTCGCTATCTGGTCTACGGCCTGATCGCTGTAGCCCTGCTGCTGCCGCGCTGGAAGCGGCTGGCCCCGCGGCTGGGCCGCGCCGAATGGATCGGCCTGCTGTGGTTGAGCCTGGCCGGAAACCTGGTGTACTTCCTGCTGCTGGCGACGGCGGTGCAGTGGGCCGGTGGCGCGGCGGCGTCCTTGATTGTCGGCCTGATTCCGGTGGTGGTCACCCTGGTTGGCGTGCGCGAGCAGGGCGCTGTACCACTGAAGCAGCTGTTGCCGGCACTTGGGCTGTGCGTGCTGGGCGTGGCACTGGTTGGCTGGGAAGCGCTGATGTCCGAGCACCTGGCAACCCCGTGGCGGCAGCGCCTGATCGGCCTGCTGTGTGCATTCGGCGCGCTGTTCTCGTGGGCGCTGTACTCGATCGGCAACAGCCGCTGGCTGGCGCGCCGGCCGGATCTGTCCGGCTATGACTGGTCGCTGCTGACCGGCGTCACCACCGGCGGCCTGGCCCTGCTGCTGGTGCCGATGGCCTTCTTCGGCCACACCAGCAGCCACACGACGGCACAGTGGGGGGGCTTCTGGGCGATCAGTGCAGGCGTGGCGGTGGTGGCCTCGATCCTTGGCACCGCGTTCTGGAACCGCGCCAGCCGCCTCCTGCCGCTGACCCTGACGGGCCAGATGATCGTGTTCGAGACGCTGTTCGCGCTGGCGTATGCCTTCGCCTGGCAACAGCGCTGGCCCTCGCTGCTGGAAGCATTGGCGATCGTGTTCCTGGTGGCCGGCGTGATGATGTGTGCGCACGCGCACCGCACGCCGCGCGCGATCGCCGAACATGCGGGCTGAATGCCCTCGTCAGGCGTGCTGATGCCGGCTTGGTCTCAGATGCAACCAATTGCCGGCACGTTGGGCGATGATCGCGGCAATGATTTTTTGCATCGCAGCACTTGACAGCGGGCCGGCGCACAGTGTTTTCTGTGCGTCATGGTCCTTGATGCCGCCCACGCCAGCCTGATCGCCCCCGCCATTGCGGGCCGTTCGACTGCGCCGGTCGCCACCACCACCATTACCACCACCACCACCGCCACCACTGCCCTGGTGCGGCCCGTCGTCTTCGTGTAACTCCCGAAAACCACGGCCCCGCACCATACAGGTGGCGGGGAAACTCGACACCTGCATGCGACGGGGCCTCCTACCGAGGTCTGCATGTCTTCCCACGCCCCCGCTCATCCCGTTGCCCCGGCCGACCTGGCTGCGCCGTCCACTGTCGTGCACAAGTTCGGCGGCACCTCGGTGGCCGATGCCGAACGCTATCACCATGTTGCCGGCCTGCTGCGGGCCCGTCCCGAATCGCTGCAGGTCACTGTCGTCTCGGCGATGAAGGGCGTCACGGACGCCCTGATTGAACTGGCGCAGCTGGCGGCCAGGGGCGACGAAAGTTGGCGCGAGGCCTGGCATGCGCTGCGCGCACGCCATCGTGGCGCTGCCGTGGCGCTGTTGGGCGAGCAGGTGGGCGAGACCGTGGAATGGATCGACGCCCGTTTCGAGCAGCTGGCCGAAGTGCTGGCGGCGCTGGCGGTGATCGGTGAACTGCCGCGCGAGGTGCTGGACCGCGTGCAGGGGCTGGGCGAAGTGTTCTCCGCGCAGCTGCTTGGCACCCACCTGCGTTCATTGGGCGAAGAGTGCGCGGTGCTCGATGCGCGAGATGTGCTGGTGGTCGGGCACGGTGAACTGGGCGTCGATGTCGACTGGGAAGCCAGTGCCGACCGCCTGGCCAAGTGGCGCCTGCAGCACCCACAATCGCGCCTGGTCGCCACCGGTTTCGTCGCGCGCGACCGCGATGACCGCATCACCACGCTCGGTCGCAACGGCAGCGATTACTCCGGCGCGATCTTCGCCGCGCTGTTCAACGCCGATGAACTGCACATCTGGACCGACGTCGACGGCGTGCTGTCGGCCGACCCGCGGCTTGTGCCCGAGGCGGTGCAGCTGGAGTCGCTGAGCTACGACGAGGCCTGCGAACTGGCGTATTTCGGCGCCAAGGTGGTGCACCCGCAGACGATGTCGCCGGCTATCCGCCTCGGCCTGCCGATCTTCATCCGCAATACCTTCCAGCCGGCGCATCCGGGCACGCGTATCAGTGCCGAACGCTCGCCGCGCGGGCCGGTGAAGGGCCTGACCCTGAGCCCCGGTCTGGCTCTGCTGAACCTGGAAGGCACCGGCCTGATCGGCGTTCCCGGTACCGCCGAGCGCGTGTTTGCCGCCCTGCGCCAAGCGCAGGTGTCGGTGGTGATGATTTCGCAGGGTTCGTCGGAACATTCGATCTGCTGCGTGGTGCGCGCCGCCGAAGCAGCGCGTGGCCGTGAGGCATTGCTGCACGCGTTCGCGCATGAGTTGTCCGTGGGCCAGGTGCAGCGCGTGCAGGTCAGTGAGGGCGTCAGCGTCCTGGCGGCGGTGGGTGACGGCATGGCCGGGCAGCCGGGTGTGGCCGCACGCCTGTTCGAGGCACTGGGGCGTGCGCAGGTGAACATCCTGGCGATCGCGCAGGGTTCGTCCGAACGCAACATCTCGGTGGCGGTGGACAGTGCCGATGCCACCCGTGCGCTGCGCGCGGCGCATGCAGGCTTCTGGCTGTCGCCGCAGACGTTTGCGGTCGGTGTGATCGGGCCGGGCAATGTCGGTGCCGCGCTGCTGGACCAGCTGCTGGCGGCCCGTCCGCAGCTGCTGGCCAAGGCCAATGTGGATCTGCGCCTGCGCGCGCTGGCCTCGCGTTCGCGCATGCGCCTGGAAGTGGATGGTCTGCACGCCGACTGGCGGGAGGCATTGCAGGACGCGGGCGAGTCCAGCGATCTGGATCGCTTCACCGAACACCTGCTGGCCGCGCACCTGCCGCATGCGGTGGTGATTGACTGCAGTGGCAGTGCCGATGTGGCCGAGCGCTACGAGGGCTGGTTGGCGGCCGGCATCCACGTGGTCACCCCGAACAAACAGGCCGGCGCCGGGCCTCTGCCGCGCTATCAGCGCATCCGCGCCGCCGCGGCGGCCAGTGGCGCGCGTTTCCGCTACGAGGCCACGGTGGGCGCAGGTCTGCCGGTGATCACCACGCTGCGTGATCTGGTCGATACCGGTGATGAAGTGCTGGCGATTGAAGGCATCTTCTCCGGCACGCTGGCGTGGCTGTTCAATCGCTTCGATGGCAGTCAGCCGTTCTCGCAGCTGGTCGCGCAGGCGCGGTCGATGGGCTACACCGAGCCGGACCCGCGCGATGATCTTTCGGGCGTGGACGTGGCGCGCAAGCTGGTGATCCTGGCCCGCGAGGCCGGCCACGCACTCAGCCTGGAACAGGTACAGGTGGAAAGCCTGGTGCCGGCGCTGTTGCGTGATGGCAGCGTGGATGACTTCATGGCGCGGCTGGGCGAGTCCGATGCCAGCCTGCTGCAGCGCCTGCAGGACGCGCGGGCCCGTGGTGCGGTGCTGCGCTATGTGGCACAGCTGGGTGCCGGCGGCGCCTCGGTGGGCCTGCAGGAGCTGCCTGCCGACCACGCCTTCGCCAACCTGCGGCTGACCGACAACGTGGTGCAGTTCCGCACCCGCCGTTACTGCGACAACCCGTTGGTGGTGCAGGGGCCGGGGGCTGGCCCGGAAGTCACGGCGGCTGGCGTGTTCGCGGACCTGCTGCGGGTGGCTGCCGGCGAAGGAGCGCGCCTGTGATCGCACGTGCGTTCGCGCCCGCCTCGGTGGCCAACGTGGCGGTGGGCTTCGATATTCTTGGTCATGCCATCGCCGGTGTTGGCGATACCGTGATCGTGCGCCGCATCGATGAGCCGGTGGTGCGCATCGAAGCGATTCGCGGCAGCGTCGTCGAGTTGCCACTGGATGCGGCTGGAAACACCGCGGGTGCTGCATTGATGTCGCTGCGCGCAGGGCTGGCCCTGGACTTCGGTTTCGCGGTGGAGATCGACAAGGGCATTCCGTTCGGTTCCGGCATGGGCGGTTCGGCAGCGTCGTGCGTCGCTGCGCTGGTTGCCGCCAACGCACTGCTGGATGCGCCGCTGTCGCGCGAAGCGCTGTACCCGTTTGCGCTCGATGGCGAGGCTGTGGCCAGCGGTGGCCGTCACGGCGACAACGTGGGGCCGCTGCTGCTGGGCGGTCTTGCACTGTGCACGGCCGACCGCCTGCTGCCGATTCCGGTGCCGGCAACCTGGCACAGCCTGCTGGTGCATCCGCATGCGGTGCTGGAAACACGCCGCGCACGCCAGGTGCTGCAGGGCAGCTACGCGCTGGGTGAATTCGTGGCACAGAGTGCGAACCTCGCGCTGGTACTCAGTGGTTGCCATCGTAGTGATGCGGCGCTGGTGCGGGCTGGACTACGCGATGTGCTGGTGGAACCACGGCGGGCCGGCCTGATTGCGGGCTTCGAGGCAGCACGCGATGCAGCGCTGTCGGCACAGGCAATGGGGGCAGGCATCTCCGGTGCCGGTCCGAGCGTGTTCGCCTGGTTCGAGGATGCCGACCAGGCCCGCGCCGCTGCCGCACCGGTGCAGGCGGCATTCGCCGCTGCCGGTTTCGACAGCGATGCCTGGGTGTCGCCGCTGGATGCACCGGGAGCCCGCTTGTGCTGAATCCTTCCCCTCTACTGGATACTCAACCCATGCAATTTGTTTCGACCCGTGGCCAGTCGCCGGCTGTTGGCCTCAGTGCGGCGATCGCTGCAGGATTGGCGCCCGACGGCGGACTGTATGTACCGGAGTTGCTGCCCGCGGCCAGTGAGCTGCGGGCCGGCGCGACGTTGGCCGATACGGCCGCGGATCTACTGGCACCGTTCTTCGCCGGTGATGCTCTGGAGGCAGCCCTGCCATCGATCTGTCGTGAGGCGTTCGACTTTCCGGTGCCGCTGCGGCCACTGGGCGAAGGTGACCATGTGCTGGAGCTGTTCCATGGGCCGACGGCGGCGTTCAAGGATATCGGTGCGCGCTTCCTGGCCGGAACACTGTCGCGGCTGCAGGCCGGCAAGAACCGCGACCTGACCATTGTTGTCGCCACCTCTGGCGATACCGGTGCCGCCGTTGCTGCGGCCTTCCATCGCCAGCCGGGCGTGCGTGTGGTGGTGCTGTATCCAGACGGCCGCGTGTCGCCGCGGCAGGCGCACCAGCTCGGTTGCTTCGGCGACAACATCCAGGCGCTACGCGTGGCCGGTGCCTTCGACGACTGCCAGGCGATGGTCAAGCAGGCGCTGGCCGACCGCGAACTGCAGGCGCAGGTGCCGTTGAGTTCGGCCAACAGCATCAGCCTCGGCCGCCTGCTGCCGCAGATGAGTTATTACGCGCATGCGGCGTTGTCCCATTACGCGACGCACCGTCGCCGGCTCAACCTGGTGGTGCCGACCGGCAACCTTGGCAATGCGATGGCGGCCGTGCTGGCGCGCGCGCTGGGCGTGCCGATCGGGCAGATCGTGCTGGCCACGAATGCCAATGCGGTGCTGCCGGCGTACTTCAATGGTGGCGACTACCAGCCGCAGGCCAGCGTGGCCACCGTTGCAAACGCAATGGACGTAGGGGCGCCCAGCAACTTCGAGCGCCTGCGCTGGCTTTACCAAGGAGATGACGCCGAGCTGCGCGCAGCCTTCCGCGCGTTCGCGGTGGACGACGTGACAATCCGCGCGACGATTGCGGCAGCGCACGCCAGCAGTGGTGAATTGTTCTGTCCGCACACGGCGACGGCGGTGAAGGTGCTGCAGGACCTGCGCGCGCGCGGAGCCAAGGGCGACTGGGCGGTGGTGGCTACCGCACATCCGGCGAAGTTCGAGGCAGTGGTGGAGCCGTTGATTGGCGAATCAGTGGCCGTGCCGCCGGCGCTGGATGCGTTGCTGCAGCGGCCCGCGCACGCGGAACCGTTGGCCGCGGATTACGCGGCGTTGCGTGAGGTGTTGCTGCGCTGATCGGAGATGGACGCAGTTGCCGGCCAGCGGCCGGCACTACCGGGTGGATGCAACACGGGTAGTGCCGGCCGCAGGCCGGCAACCCCCTAAACCGCAATGCGGTCAGATCAACCCTTCACCGGCCAGCGTGCGCAGCCCGTCCTCGTCGAGGATCTCCACCACGTTCAGGTGGGGCAGGGCGATCAACCCCTGCTGGCGCAGCTTGGTGAAGGTACGGCTGACCGTTTCCATGGTCAGGCCCAGATGATCGGCGATGTCGCCACGACCCATCGGCAGCGACACGCGCAGGCCGTCGCCGCCCAGCTTGGCCTCGCGTGCGGCCAGGCGCAGCAGGAAATCGGCCAGTTTCTCGGCCGGCTGCAGGCGTGCGAGCGCCAGCGCGGCATCCTGTGCGGCATCCAGTTCCTGGCAGGCGCGCTGCAGCAGCTTGCGCTCCAGGTGCGGGAAGCGGCTGCGAAGCGCCTTCATCTGCGGCAGTGCGACGCGGCACACGCGGCTGTCGGCAATCGCCTCGATGTCGTAACGATGGTGGTCGCTGCCGCTCAGGCCCAGATAGTCGCCAGGCAGCACGAAGCCGTTGATCTGGCGGCGACCATCCGCCAGGGTGCGCACCAGGCGCAGTGCGCCGGCGGTCAATGTATAGACATGCTGGCGTTCCTCGCCAGTGCGGGCCAGCGTGCTGCCCATGCTGACCTGCTGTGAAACGGTGACCTGTTCCAGTGCCTGCACTTCATCGGGCGACAACGCCGAGCACACCGCAAGGTGGCGAACCGAGCAGTGCAGGCAGTCCAGCGTGATGCAGGACGGCGCGGCGGGATCGTTGGTGGCGGGCGGAGCGCCGGAAGGCCGTGACATGTTGCGGGGGGGCGTATCGCGGGCGGGGGAGGGCCTTATGATACTTCAAGCGGCCGTTCGACCCTGCCCGAGGCGGGGGCGCTAGAATGTTGCCCCCTCCCACGTCCCGTTCCAGCAGGAGTTCCGCCCGTGATCAAGCCCCGTACCCCGCCCGGCACCCTTGAGCTGCTGCCGCGCGAGCAGATTGCGTTCCAGCGCATGCTGGACGTCATCCGCCGCAACTACGAGCGCTTCGGGTTCCTGCCGGTGGAGACGCCGGTGTTCGAGCTGTCCGATGTACTGCTGACCAAGTCCGGTGGCGAGACCGAGCGCCAGGTGTATTTCGTGCAGTCCACCGGCGCGCTGGCCAACGCGGCCGAGTCGGGCGACCGTTCGCTGCCGGAAATGGCGCTGCGCTTCGACCTGACCGTGCCGCTGGCACGCTACGTGGCCGAGCACGAACACGAACTGACCTTCCCGTTCCGCCGCTACCAGATGCAGCGCGTGTATCGCGGCGAGCGCGCCCAGCGCGGTCGCTTCCGCGAGTTCTACCAGTGCGACATCGACGTGATCGGCAAGGACAGCCTGAGCGTGCGATACGACGCCGAAGTGCTGGCGGTCATCCACGCCGTGTTCTCGGAACTGCGCATTGGTGATTTCAGCATCCAGCTGAACAACCGCAAGCTGATGCGCGGCTTCTTCGAAAGCCTGGGCGTGGCCGAGGGCGAGCGCCAGCTGGCGGTGCTGCGCGAAGTGGACAAGCTGGACAAACGCGGCCCCGATTACGTGCGCGAGACGCTGGTGGGTGAGGGCTTCAACATTCCGGCCGAGCAGGTCGAGAAGATCCTGGCCTTCGTCGCCGTGCGTTCGAAGGGCCACGACGATGCGATGGCTCAGTTGGACGCGCTGGAAGCAGCGGCGGATTCGTCGGAGACCCTGCGTGCCGGCGTTGCCGAACTGCGCGAAGTGCTGCAGCTGGTGCAGGCGCTGGGCGTGCCGGAAACCGCGTATTGCCTGAACTTCTCCATTGCGCGCGGCCTGGACTACTACACCGGCACCGTCTACGAGACCACGCTGACCGACCACCCGCAGATCGGCTCGATCTGCTCGGGCGGCCGTTACGAAGACCTGGCCAGCCACTACAGCAAGTCGAAGCTGCCGGGCGTGGGCATCTCCATCGGCCTGTCGCGCCTGTTCTGGCAGCTGCGCGAAGCCGGCCTGATCGACGGCATCGAAGCCAGCAGCGTGCAGGCACTGGTGGCGCTGATGGACGAGCAGGGCATGCCGCAGTCGCTGGACATCGCGCGCCGCCTGCGCGCCGGTGGCATCAACACCGAAGTGCAGATGGAGCCGAAGAAGATCGGCAAGCAGTTCCAGTACGCCGCCAAGGCCGGCATCCGCTTCGTGGTGCTGGCCGGCGAGGACGAATTGGCGCGCGGCGTGGTGGCGGTGAAGGACCTGCTGCGCGAACAGCAGTTCGAAGTCTCCCGTGACGAGCTGGCCAGCACCCTGCTGGTGGAGCTGGAGCAGTCCAGGGCGATGGCGTAATGCGGGCCGCCGCAGGGGCGCTGTGCGTGCTCCTGCTGGCGGGCTGCCAGAGCGACCCGATGCTGCGCAGTGCACGGATCGGTCCGGCGCAGTACCGGCTGCAGGTTGATCGCTGCCACGTGATCGACCGCGCGCAGCTGGAGGGTGACCTGCAGGCCCTGGCCTCGCGCAGGTGTCCCGCGGGTGTGGGGTCACTGGAGAACATCCAGCCCCTACCGAGCCGGCAGGGCAGCCTGTTCGGTGAATGCCTGCGCCGCGGAGCGCTGCAGGCCGAGGTGCGCTGCCTGCCCTGAGTCGGGCCAGATTGTTGATTTGAAAGCAGAACGCCCGCCTTTCGGTGGGCGTTTTGCGTTTGTGGATAACAGCAGTCGAGCATGGCTCGACTCTACAAAAGCCGGTTCCGATCCGATCCATGCTGTTCTGACAACCTGCAGAAAACCAGCTTCTGCTGTTGCTCTGGCTCTTGCCTCTGCGGGTGCAGGGCGGCCGCCCTGCCGTAACCCCAACCCACGATTTGACGCACTGCGCAAGAATGCGCTAATGTACTAACGCGCTATTACATTGATGCATGGAAACGACCCCGTGAAAGCCCGCCCCGAGATTGCCGCCAAAGACCCGAAGGCCGACCTGGAAGCCCTGGCCCAAGCCTTTGCCGCCCTGCGCGAGCCGGAACAGGTCGAGGCCTTCCTGCGTGATCTGTGCACCCCGGCCGAGCTGGAAGCCATGGCCGACCGCTGGAAGGTGGTGCCGCTGCTGCAGCAGGGTGTGCCGTACCGCGAGATCCACGAGCGCACCGGCGTCAGCGTGACCACCACCGGACGGGTGGCGCGAACGCTTGAGCATGGCCATCGAGGCTATGCCGCCGCCATCGACCGCCTTGCTTCGCGCTGATCCGCGCCCCGTTCCGAACTTCGAGACCTCCTCCATGAGTGCAACCCAGGCAGCGCCGGCACGAGACCGGCTGCGTATCGCCATCCAGAAGAGTGGCCGCTTGGCCGAGCCCGCCCGCAACCTGCTCAGCGCCTGTGGCCTGAGCTGGCGCGAAAGCCGCGACAAATTGTTCTGCTACGGCGAGTCGCTTCCGGTGGACCTGCTGCTGGTGCGCGACGACGACATCCCCGGCCTGATCGCTGACGGCGTCTGCGACCTCGGCATCGTCGGCCGCAACGAGCTGGACGAGCAGGCCGCGGCACGCCGTCAGATCGGCCTGCCTGACGCCTACCAGGCGCTGCGCGGGCTGGGCTTCGGCCAGTGCCGGCTGATGCTGGCGGTGCCCGAGGAATGGCAGTGGCAGGGTCCGGCGCAGCTGGCCGGCACCCGCATCGCCACCAGCTACCCGGCCATCCTCAAGCAGTGGCTGGCCGAGCAGGGCGTGGACGCACAGGTGGTCGAGCTGTCCGGTTCGGTGGAAATCGCCCCGCGCCTGGGCACCGCCGACCTCATCTGTGATCTGGTGTCCAGCGGCGCCACCCTGCGCGCAAATCAGCTGACCCCGGTGCACAACCTGCTCGACAGCGAGGCGGTGCTGGCCGGCGCGGTGCGCGTGCCGGATGACGCACGCGCATCGCTGCGCGCGATGCTGCTGCGCCGCCTCGACGGCGTGGTGCAGCGCCAGGACCGCAAGCTGCTGATGTTCCGTGCCAGCGAGGACCGCGTCGACGCGCTGGCGCAGCTGCTGGTCGATGCCGAGCCGCTGGTGCGGCTGCCGGCCGATGGCGGCGCGCTGCGCCTGCAGACCATGTGCCCCGGCCCGCTGAGCTGGCAGCGCATGGAAGAACTCGAGCGCGCTGGCGCGCAGGGCCTGATGGTGTTGAGCGTGGAGCGGTCGCTGGCATGAACCGTCTGATCTGGTCCCGACTTGATGAGACCGCGCGCAGCGCGGCGCTGACCCGCCCGGTGCAGACCGTGGCGCAGCAGACCCGCGACGCGGTGGCGACGCTGATTGCACAGGTGCGCACACAGGGCGACGACGCGCTGCGCGCGATCACCGCGCGCTTCGATGGTGTCGAGCTGTCGTCCTTTGAAGTGAGCGAAGCCGAGTTTGCCGCGGCGGAAGCTGCGGTGCCGGCTGAGTTGCGCCAGGCCATGGTGGAAGCTGCCGAACGCATCGCGCGTTTCCACGCCGCCGGCATGGGGACGGGGTATGCGGTGGAAACCGCACCGGGGGTGGTCTGCGAGCGCATGCTGCGTCCGATCGGCCGTGTGGGCCTGTATGTGCCGGCGGGCAGCGCACCGCTGCCGTCCACCGCGCTGATGCTGGGTGTTCCCGCACGGCTGGCCGGCTGCCCGCAGGTGGTGCTGTGTACGCCGCCGCGCGCCGACGGCACGGCCGATCCGGCGGTGCTGGTGGCCGCGCGGTTGACCGGGGTGCAGCGCGTGTTCAAGCTGGGCGGTGCCCAGGCCATCGCCGCGATGGCCTACGGCACGGCCAGCATTCCGGCCTGTGACAAGCTGTTCGGGCCCGGCAACAGCTTCGTCACCGAAGCCAAGCAGCAGGTCGCACAGGATGGCGCGGCCGCCATCGACATGCCGGCCGGCCCCTCCGAAGTGCTGGTGATTGCCGATGCCGGCGCCAATCCGGCGTTCGTCGCCGCCGACCTGCTGTCGCAGGCCGAGCACGGCCCGGATTCTCAGGTTCTGCTGCTGACCGACGATGCCGCGATGCTGGCGGCGGTCGAGGCCGAAGTGGAGCGCCAGGTGGCCTTGCTGCCGCGCCAGCAGATCGCACGCCAAGCGCTATCGGCCTCGCTGCTGATCCAGGTCGATTCGTTGGACGAAGCCTTCGCGATCAGCAACCGCTATGCGCCAGAGCACCTGATCCTGGCGCTGCGTGATCCGCGTGCGTGGCTGGACAAGGTGCAGGCGGCCGGCTCGGTGTTCCTGGGTGATTACACCCCCGAGGCACTGGGCGACTACTGCAGCGGCACCAACCACGTGCTGCCTACCGCCGGTGCCGCACGTGCCTACAGCGGTGTCAGCGTGGCCAGTTTCCAGAACCTGATCAGCGTGCAGAGCGCCAGCGCCGCCGGCCTGGCAGCGATCGGCGGCTGCGCGCGCATCATCGCCAGCGCCGAAGGCCTGGATGCACATGAACGTGCGGTCGCAGTGCGCATGGAGGTGGCTGCATGAGCGCGGCTATCGATGATGTGCTGGCACTGGTGCGTCCGGATCTGCAGACGTTCGCCGGCTACAGCTCGGCGCGCAGTGCGGCGGTGCAGGGCGAGGTCTGGTTGAATGCCAATGAGTCGGCCTGGGCCAATCCGGCTGATGTGGCGGGCAACAGCCGGCGCTATCCGGAACCGCAGCCGTTGGCGTTGCGTGAGGGCCTGGCGGCTCTGTACGGCGTGACGCCGCCGCAGCTGCTGGTCGGCCGCGGCAGCGACGAAGCCATTGATCTGCTGGTGCGCGCCCTGTGCGTGCCGGGCCGCGATGGCGTGCTGGTCACGCCGCCGGTGTTCGGCATGTATGCGGTCTGCGCGCGCCTGCAGGGCGCCGCATTGATTGAAGTGCCCCTGGTGGACAGCGAGGACGGCCTGCGCGCTGATCTGGATGCGGTGATCGACACCGCCAAGGCGCGCAATGCCAAGCTGGTGTTCCTGTGCGCACCGTCGAACCCGGCCGGCAGTGACATCGCTCTGGAGGAGGTCGAACGCGTGGCCACCGCGCTGCGCGGGCAGGCACTGGTGGTGGTGGACGAGGCCTATGTCGAGTACGCGCAGCGTGCGTCGGCGACCACGCTGCTGGCCGCGCACGCCAATCTGGCAGTGCTGCGCACGTTGTCGAAGGCGCACGCACTTGCGGCCGCGCGCATCGGCACCCTGATCGCCGCGCCGGAACTGATTGCCGTACTGCGCCGTTGCCAGGCGCCGTACCCGGTGCCGACCCCGTGCGCCGAGCTGGCCGTGCAGGCGCTGCAGCCGGCCGCACTGGCACGTACCGCCGAGCGCGTGGCGACGGTCATCGCCGAGCGCGAACGCCTGTTCGCTGCGCTGCCGGGCCTGCCCGGCGTGCGCCGGGTGTATGCCTCGGCCGGCAACTACCTGCTGGTCCGCTTCACTGATGCGCAGGCAGCGTTCGACACCTTGCTGGATGCCGGTGTGGTGGTACGCGACCAGCGCGCCGCGCCGCAGCTGGGTGATGCACTGCGCATCAGTATCGGCAGCCCCGAAGAGAATGACCGCGTGCTTGCGGCCCTGTCGGCGCGGAGGGCCGCAGCATGACCCCGATCCTGTTCATCGACCGCGACGGTACCCTCATCGAGGAGCCGTCCGACTTCCAGATCGACGCCTACGAAAAGCTGCGCTTCGTGCCACAGGTGATCCCGGCGCTGCTGAAGCTGCGCGACGCCGGCTATCAGTTCGTGATCGTCACCAATCAGGATGGCCTCGGCAGCGACAGCTACCCGCGCGCCAGCTTCGATGGCCCCAACGACCTGATGCTGCAGATCTTCGAAAGCCAGGGCATCACTTTCCGTGACGTGCTGATCGACTGCAGCTGGCCGCAGGACAACGCGCCGACCCGCAAGCCGGGCATCGGCCTGATGACCGCCTACCTGCAGGACCGCAGCATCGACTGGGCGCGCTCGGGCATGGTCGGTGACCGCATCACCGACCTGCAGTTCGCTGACAACCTCAACATCCGAGGCTTCCAGCTGCGCACCGAACAGTTTGGTGGCGAGTGGGACTGGCCGGGCATCGCCCATGTGCTGGCCGATGCGCCGCGTACCGCAGTGGTCCAGCGCAACACGAAAGAGACGAAGATCCGCGTCGAACTGGATCTGGACCGCGCCGGTGATGCGCGCATCGCCACCGGACTGCCGTTCTTCGACCACATGCTGGAACAGATCGGCAAGCACGGCGGGTTCGCGCTGGACATCCAGGCCGAGGGCGACCTGCACATCGACGAGCACCACACCATCGAAGACACCGGTCTCGCATTGGGCCAGGCGCTGCGCGAGGCGCTGGGCGACAAGCGCGGCATCGGCCGCTACGGCTTCACCCTGCCGATGGACGAGACGCTGGCCAGCGCTGCGCTGGACTTCAGTGGCCGCCCGTACTTCGTGTTCGAGGGCGAGTTCAAGCGCGAGCGCGTGGGCGACATGCCGACCGAGCTGGTGCCGCACTTCTTCCGTTCGCTGTGTGATGCCAGCGGGTTGAACCTCAACCTGCAGGTACGCGGTGACAACGATCACCACAAGGTGGAAGCCTGCTTCAAGGCCTTGGCCCGCGCACTGCGTCCGGCGCTGGCCCGCCAGGGCACGGCGCTGCCTTCCACCAAGGGGGCGCTGTGAGCGACGTTGCGCTGATCGATGCCGGCGGCGCCAACCTGGGCTCGGTGCGCTACGCATTGGAGCGCCTGGGTGCGACGGTGCGGCTGGTGCGCGATGCGGACGGCCTGGTCGGTGCGCAGCGGGTGATCCTGCCCGGCGTCGGCGCGGCCGGTCCCGGCATGCAGCGCCTGCACGCGCAGGGGCTGGTGGAACCGTTGCAGCGGCTGGAAGTGCCGCTGATGGGTATCTGCCTGGGCATGCAGCTGCTGTTCGAACGCTCCGAGGAAGCCGGCGTGGAAACGCTGGGGCTGATTCCCGGCGTGGTGCGCAGGCTGGTACCGGCCTGCGGCATCCGCGTGCCGCACATGGGCTGGAACCGCCTGCTGCCGCTACGCGAATCGCTGTTGCTGCAAGGCGTGCCGGAACGCGCCAGCGCCTACTTCGTGCACAGCTATGCGGCGCCGCTGAATACCCATACCGTCGCTGCCTGCGACCACGGTGGCCTGTTCACCGCCGTGGTGGAGCAGGGGCGTTACTACGGCGCACAGTTCCATCCCGAGCGCTCCGGCGAGACCGGTTCGCTGATGCTGCGCAACTTCCTCGAGGGCACTGCTGCATGAGTTTCATCGTCTACCCCGCGCTGGATATCCGTGATGGCCGCGTGGTGCGGCTACGCCAGGGCGACTACGCGCAGGAAACCTCCTATGGGGATGACCCTCTGCCGCGCGCGCAGGCCTTTGCCGCGCGGGGTGCGCAGTGGATGCATCTGGTCGACCTGGATGCCGCACGCGCCGGTGGCTACACCCTGGCGCCGCTGTTGGCATCCATTCGTGCGCAGACCCCGCTGCAGGTGCAGACCGGCGGTGGCGTGCGCGGCCGCGACGATGTAGCGCGCATCCTCGACGCTGGCGCCCACCGCGTGGTGGTCGGTTCACTGGCCGTGCGCCGCCCCGATGAGGTGGTGGGCTGGCTGGAAGAATTCGGCGCCGAGCGCATCACGATTGCGCTGGACGCGCGCCAGGACGCACAGGGGCAGTGGCAGTTGCCGGTGCACGGCTGGACCGAGAACGCCGGGGTGACCCTGGATGACCTGGCCCGGCGCTACGCGCGCGCCGGCATGCGCCACCTGCTGTGCACCGACATCGCCCGCGACGGCATGCTGGCCGGGCCCAACATCAGCCTCTACCAGCAACTGTCGGCGCTGCTGCCGGGCGTGGCGGTGCAGGCCTCCGGCGGCATCCGCAACGTGGCCGATGTGGCCGAAGCGCGACATGTGGGCTGCGGCGGCGCGATCCTCGGCAAGGCGCTGCTGGAGCAGCGCATGGACCTGGCGGAGGCGCTGGCATGTTGAGCCGGCGCATCATTCCGTGCCTGGATGTGCGCGATGGTCGCGTGGTCAAGGGTGTGCGCTTCCGCGACCATGTCGACATGGGCGACATCGCCGAGCTGGCGCAGCGCTACCGCGACCAGGGTGCCGACGAGCTGGTGTTCTATGACATCGGCGCCAGCCCCGAGGCGCGCTCGGTGGACGTCGCCTGGATCGAGCGCATCGCGCGGCTGATCGACATTCCGTTCTGCGTGGCCGGTGGCATCGACAGCGTGGAAACCGCGCGCCGCGTGCTGTTCGCCGGTGCCGACAAGGTGTCGATCAACTCGCCCGCGTTGGGCCGTCCCGAACTGATCACCGAACTGGCCGACGAGTTCGGCGTGCAGTGCGTGGTGGTCGGTGTCGATTCGGTACGCGAGACCGATGGCCAGTGGCGGGTGCGCCGTTTCAGTGGCGACCCGGACAAGACCCAGGCGGTGCCGCTGCGCACGCTGGACTGGATCGTCGAAGCGCAGCGCCGTGGCGCCGGCGAAATCGTGTTGAACTGCATGGACAGCGACGGCGTGCGCCGTGGCTACGACGTCGTGCAGCTGCAGCAGGCGCGGGCACTCTGCCAGGTGCCGCTGATCGCCTCCGGTGGCGCCGGTGCGATGGAGCACTTTGCCGAGGCCTTCGACCAGGCCGATGTGGATGGCGCGCTGGCGGCCAGTGTGTTCCACAGGGGCGCCATCGCCATTCCGGAATTGAAGCGCTACCTGCGCGGACAGCAGATCGAGGTGCGGGATGTCTATTGAAGTCAGGCCGTCGTTGGACGCATTGCAGGCACTTGACTGGGCCAAGGGTGACGGCCTGCTGCCGGCGGTGGTGCAGGATGCCGATACCCTGCAGGTGCTGATGCTGGGCTATGTCAGTGCTGAATCGCTGGCGGCCACGCTCGCCATCGGCCATATGACCTTTTTCAGTCGCAGCAAGCAGCGGTTGTGGACCAAGGGCGAGCAGTCCGGCAACGTGCTGGTGGTGCAGTCGATCAGTGTCGACTGCGATGCCGACACGCTGCTGGTGATGGCACGGCCGGCCGGGCCGACCTGTCACACCGGTGCGGAGAGCTGCTTCGATGGCGCGCCGAAGGACTTCCTGGGCGGGCTGGGCCAACTGGTAGCGATGCGCGAGGCGCAGCGACCACCGGGCAGCTACACCACGAGCCTGTTCGAGGGTGGTATCCGCCGCATCGCGCAGAAGGTGGGCGAGGAGGGCGTGGAGACCGCATTGGCCGCCGTGGCGCAGGATGATGAGGCGTTGCTGGGCGAGGCGTCGGACCTGTTGTTCCACCTGCTGGTGCTGCTGCGCGCGCGCGGGCTGTCGCTGGAGGATGCGCGGGCGGTGCTGGAAAAGCGCCATCGTTGAGGGAGGCGTGGGACCAATGGTCCGCACCTGCCTCTGCAATGCAGCCGAGCGTGGCTCGGCTCTACAATAGGCGGTCTTCTTCTTTCCCGGACCGCCCATGAAACTGCCTGCCGCCTGGCTGTGCTGCCTGTTGCTGACCTCGCCGGCCTGGGCCGCGGACACCGTGGTCAGCGGCAAGGTCTATCTGGAGCGTGACGGACGGCCGGGGCGCGGCGCGACCGATCCGGGCCTGGCCGGGGTGCAGGTTTCCAACGGCGAGACCATCGTCAAGACGGCTGCAGACGGCAGCTACAGCTTGCCAGTGCGCGACGGCCAGACCGTATTCGTGATCAAGCCCGATGCCTACGCCTTCCCGAAGGCGACCGACGGCCTGCCGTCGTTCTGGCGCCACTACCGCCCGAACGGCTCGCCGGCGCTGAAGTACGGCGGCATCGCCGCCACCAGCGATGTCACCCGCAACTGGGATTTCGCTCTGCAGTCGGACCGCCATGACAGCCGCCATGGTTTCCAGATGCTGGTGTTCACCGATTCGCAGACCGCCAGCCTGAAGGACATCGGCTACTACCAGCAGTCGATCGTGGCGCCGCTGGTCGGCCAGACCAGGGCGCGCATGGGCACCACTCTGGGTGACATCGTCAATGATGACCTGACCCTGTATCCGGCGATCAACAAGGTCACCGCCGAACTTGGCGTGCCGTGGTTCCATGTGCCGGGCAACCACGACCTCGATTTCGATGCCGCCAGCGATGAGCACTCGCTGGACAGCTGGCGCAACATCTACGGCCCGGACACCTACGCGGTGGAAGAGGGCGGCGCCAGTTTCGTGTTCCTGGACGACGTGGTGTACGACCCCAAGGCCAGGCCGAAGTACGTCGGCGGCCTGCGCGAAGACCAGTTCGCCTTCCTCGCCAGCTACCTGAAGGGGCTGCACAAGGATCGCCTGCTGGTGCTGGGCATGCACATCCCGCTGTTCGACGCCGCGCCGGGACGCGAGACCTTCCGCCATGCCGATCGCCAGCGGCTGTTCGACCTGTTGAAGGACTTCCGCAACGTGCTGGTGCTCAGCGGCCACAGCCACACCCAGCAGCACGTCTACCACGGCAAGGCCGAGGGCTGGAACGGCGAAAAGCCGCTGCACGAGTACAACGTGGGTGCCAACTGCGGTGCGTTCTGGTCGGGGGTGAAGGACGCCGCCGGCGTGCCGGACAGCACCATGAGCGATGGCACCCCGAAGGGCTATGCGTTGCTCGATGTGGCCGGCAATGGCAGCTACAAACTGCAGTACCGCGTGGCCGGCAAACCGGCCAGCGAGCAGATCGGCCTGCATGCGCCGAAGGTGCTGCGCCAGGGGGCCTACCCGGCGTGGGGCATCTATGCCAACGTCTACATGGGTGAGGATGCCAGCGTGGTCGAGTACCGCGTCGATGGCGGCACCTGGCAGCCGATGAAGCAGGTCAGCCAGCCCGATCCGCGCCTGATGGTGGAAAACGTGGCCGACGATCTTGCCAATAACCTGCGCGGCTACGACCGCTCGCCGGAGGCCACCGCATCGCCGCACCTGTGGCGCGGCGCGTTGCCGACCGATCTGGCCGTGGGCAGTCACAAGGTCGAGGTGCGCTCCACCCAGCCCGACGGAGCGGTGTTCACCGCCAGCACCCGCTACAGCCTGCAGACTGCCCAGCCCTGACACGCCGCAAGGCCTCTCCAGCGAAAGGACCCCGCATGGATATCCGCTTCATGGCCGGCACCACGCCGGTGACCCTCAGCCGCCACTGGTTCACCGGCGCGATGCTGCTGCAGAGCGCCACCGAGAAGGTCTGGGTGCAGCATCCGCTGCATCCCGGCACCCACTTCTCGTTCTCGCTGGTACAGTCGTGGCTGCGCCATATCGCCGGCCATGAAGTGCTGGTTGAGCGCACCCGGCCGCTGCTGTTTGCCGGTTTCCGCCCGCAGCGGCTGCGCGTGCTGGTGGATGGTGTGCAGGTGGCCGAACAGGAAGGCATGTAGGCTAACCTGAACCATCGGTGTGCTAGGCAAAGCTACCCCGATGCCTGAGAATCGGGGCGATTCAATCGATCCAAGCAGGCCAGCGTGACCATCGCAGCAGCGTCCCCGGTTTCCTCCGACTCCGCCCGCGGCGGTCTTCCGCGCCGTCTGGTGGTCGCCGATGTCGGCGGCACCTTTGCCCGCCTCGCGCTGGCTGAAACCCAACCCGGCCAGGCACCGCTGCTGGGCAGCCATCGCACCTACGCCTGCGCCGAGCACCCCAGCCTGGCGGCGATCCTGGCCGATTTCACCGCAGGCCTTGGCCAGCCGGTGCAGACCGCGGTGGTCGCCATCGCCGGCCTGCTCGATGGCGATGTGCTGATCAATTCCAACCTGCCGTGGAGGGTCTCGCTGTCGGCCACCCGCGCGCAGTCCGGGTTGGGCGAACTGCAGCTGATCAATGATTTCGAGGCGGTGGCGCTGGCCATCCCTTATCTGCAGCCCGACACGCTGGTGCCGCTGAACGGCGATGCCGATCCGGCGCAGGCGTTCCCGGCACTGGTGCTGGGCGCCGGTACCGGCCTGGGCGCCGCGCTGCGCTTTGCCGATGGCGAGCGCCCGGTGCTGGCCAGCGAGATCGGCCATGCCGCGCTCGGCGCCGGCAACACGCTGGAACTGCAGGTGCTGGGCAAGTTGCTGCAGCGCTGGGCGCACGTGGACAACGAGCGCGTGCTGTCCGGTAGTGGCCTGATGAACCTGTACCCGTGCCTGTGCGAGCTGCGCGGTGCCACCCCGGTGTGGACCAGCACCGAAGCGTTGATCGGTGCCGCGCGCAGCGGTGAAGACGCGCTGGCGGTGGAAACGCTGCAGGTGTTCTGTGCCTGGCTGGGCAGTCTGGCCGGCGACGCAGCCATCGCCGTCGGTGCACGTTCGGTGTACCTGGCCGGTGGCATTTCCGCGCATGTGCAGGATTTCCTGGCCGATGGCCGCTTCCGTGAGCGCTTCCTCAACAAGGGCGTGCTGACCGAGGTGCTCCGCCAGGTACCGGTGTGGCGGGTGGAGCATGGCCAGCTGGGCGTGCTCGGTGCAGCGGTCTGGCACGCCGCTCGACAGCCCACGCACGACTGATCGGCACGGCCGGCATCGGGCCGGCCGCACATTGCAGACTGGGAGGGGAAGATGGTGGATCGCAGGCAGTTCCTGCAGGCCGGCGCACTGGCCGCTGGCATCGCAGCATTACCGGGCGTGCAGGCGCGCACGCAGGGTGGGGCCAAAGTGGTTTCGACCTGGGACTTCGGCGTGCCGGCCAACCAGGCCGCATGGGAGGTGCTGGCCCAGGGCGGCAGCGCGCTGGATGCGGTGGAAGCAGGCGCACGCTGGGCCGAGAGCGAGCTGTGCAACCCCACCGTTGGCCATTGTGGCAATCCGGATCGCGACGGCGTGCTGAGCTTGGACGCGAGCATCATGGATGGTGATGGCCGTTGCGGTGCAGTGGCCGCGCTGGTCGACATCCTGCATCCGGTGTCGGTGGCCCGCAAAGTGATGGAAAACAGCCCGCACGTGCTGCTGGTGGGCGACGGCGCGCAGCAGTTCGCGGTGCAGCAGGGCTTCGAGCGCAAGCACCTGCTGACGCCGCAGGCCGAAGCGGCCTGGCGCGAGTGGCTGAAGACCGAGAAGTACCAGCCGCAGATCAATGCCGAGCGCCGTGGTATTCCCGGCAACAGCGACAACCACGACACCATCGGCATGCTGGCGCTGGATGCCAAGGGCCATCTGGCCGGTGCCTGCACCACCAGCGGGATGGCCTGGAAACTGCACGGCCGGGTTGGCGACAGCCCAATCATCGGTGCCGGCCTGTATGTCGACAACGACGTGGGTGCGGCCACCGCGTCGGGCGTGGGTGAGGAGATGATCCGCAACGCCGCTTCGTTCCTGGTGGTCGAACTGATGCGCCAGGGGCGCTCGCCGGCGCAGGCCTGCCGCGAAGCCATCGACCGCGTGGTGCGCAAGCGCCCCGAAGCGAGCAAGACACTGCAGGTCTGCTTCCTGGCCATGAACAAGCAGGGCGAGGTGGGTGCCTACGCGTTGCATCGCGGCTTCGTCTACGCCGTGTGCGATGGGCAGCGCCAGGATGACCTGCGCGACTCGCCGTCGATCTACACGAGCACCCAGGCGTGAGCAGGCGGCTCACTCTGGAAATCGCCAGCAACTCGCTGGCCTCGGCGCTGGCCGCTCAGGCCGGTGGCGCTGACCGCATCGAGCTGTTCGACAACCTGGCCGAGGGCGGCACCACGCCGTCGTTCGCCAGCATCGCGATGGCCCGTGAGCGCCTGTCGATTCCGCTGTTCGTGCTGGTGCGGCCACGCCCGGGCGACTTCCACTACGACGCGCTGGAAACCGAACTGATGCTGCGTGACATCGCGCAGTGCCGCGCGCTCGGCTGCGATGGCGTGGTGATCGGTGCGCTGGATGTGCAGGGCGGCATCGACGTGGCGCTGTGTCGCGAACTGGTGCAGGCCGCCGGGCCGTTGCAGGTGACCTTCCACCGCGCCTTCGATGCGGCCCGCGATCTGCCGGCAGCGCTGGAGCAGGTGATCGGGCTGGGCTGCCAGCGCGTGCTGACCTCGGGCGGCCAGGTCAGCGCCGAGGCCGGTGCCGATGTGCTGGCGGGCCTGGTCACCCAGGCGGCGGGACGTATCACGGTGATGGCCGGCGCCGGGCTGGGCCCAGCCAATGTCGCCGCCGTCGCACGACGCAGCGGCTGCACCGAACTGCACGCCTCGGCCAAAGGCCTGCGGCGCTCGGCCATGCAGTTCCAGAACCCGGACCTGCGAGGGCTGGACCCGGACTGGAGCCAGACCGCCACCGCCACTGTGGCCGCGCTGCGGCAGGCGCTGGACGGCGCGCAGTAACCCGCTTCTTCTGTAGAGCCGAGCCCTCGCTCGGCTGCTCTTTGCGACGAACAACAGCAGCCGAGCACAGGCTCGGCTCTACAACGACCCGCTGCCGGCCGAACGCGACCACGCGGACAAAACCGTTCCGCGCGCGGCTGTCGTGATCGTGTCACTACTTCGTGCGCCGTTCTCTCAGCGATGTTTCGCAACCCTTTGATTGTTCTGGATGCCGGCAGCCGATAGCGGCATTCCCTCGGGTGTTGCTGCGTTGCCGCATGCCGGGCGTGGTTCAGCCGTGCTTTAGTTTGGATCGATCCACAGGAGGGGGCGCCGCGTCGGTCCTGAACCGATCCAGATGCCCGGATCAGCCGTAGTGCCGCGCCACCACCCGTCCGTGCGTCCACACTTTCGAAGAGCAACCACCCATGGCTCAGTCCGTTCGCAAGCGCCGTCACCTGCTGTCCCAGGCCCTGATCCTCGCCCTCTTGCCGCTGGCTGCCAGTGCACAGGAAGCTGCCAGTGCGTCCACCAAGGATCTGGACGCAGTCACCGTCACCGGTTCACGCATCAAGCGCGCCGCCGTCGAAGGCCCGGCACCGGTCAACGTGATCACCGCCGCGCAGATCCAGAAGGAAGGCTTCGTCAGCGTGTACGACGCGCTGAAGACCCTCACCGAAGCGACCGGCACTGTTGAAGCCGCTTCGCAGTGGGGCTCGCATACGCCCAATGCCAGCGGCCTGAACCTGCGCGGGATGGGCCCGAATCGCTCGCTGCTGCTGGTCAACGGCCGTCGCGTGGCGGACTACCCGCTGCCGTATGGCGGTGAAACCAACTTCTCCAACTACGGCAACATTCCGGCCGCGGCGGTGGAGCGCATCGAAGTGCTGACCGGTGGCGCCTCGGCCATCTATGGTTCGGATGCGATTGCCGGCGTGGTCAACGTCATCCTGAAAACCAACTACGACGGCGACGAAGTGCGCGTGCGTGGTGGTACCTCCACCGAGGGTGGCCGCGATACCTGGGACTTGTCCTGGGCCGGCGGCAAGACCGGTGACAACTGGAGCGTGACCTACGCGCTGCAGTACACCAAGCGCGACCCGCTGTTCGGGCGTGACCGCCCGCAGATGGACGATGCCGATGATGCGCCGTACCCGTCCTGGAACATGGAGCAACGCAAGGTCGGCTTCCGACCCACCGCTGGTCTGGCGCTGATCGATCCGACCACGGGCCAGCGTCTGGCACCGCCCACCGGCACCTGCGAGAAGTTCAACGGCGAGTACTACACCGCCGATCGACTGGTCTACAACTACGCCGCCAACAGCATCACCAACACCGGCCGCCTGTGCGGTATGAGCGCCGACTACGCCAACTGGCTGCTCACCGGCGGTGCCGAGAACGTGTCCGGCAACCTGTATGCCACCTTCGACTTCAGCAACGACCTGCAGGCCTGGACCAACCTGGCGGTGTACCGCTCCGAAGCGATCTGGGGCACCAATCCGCCCAGCGTGTCGCTGATCGACGATGACAACGGCTACTACTGGGATGCCAACCGCAACCGTCCGATCCTGGGTGTGCGCCAGTTCACCCCGAACGAGGTGGGCGGCCTGGATACGCTGCGCAATACCAACCGGGAACTGTCCTGGGATTGGAGCGCGGGCCTGCGAGGGCGCTTGGCCGACCGCTTCGACTGGAGCGCCACGGTGGGGCGTTCCTACTACCGCGTGGAAGAGCGGCAGAACGTGGTCGACAAGCAGAAGTCGTACGACTACTTCCTCGGCCCGAAGCTGGGCACCACGGCCGATGGCGAGGCGATCTACGCCTTGAACGAATCGCGCTGGTGGAACCCGCTCACGCCGGACGAGTACTGGCAGATGGGCACGGTGGCGAAGAACCGTGCGTCCTCATGGGTCAACCAGGCCTCGGCGGATATCACCGGCGAACTGTTCCAGGGCTGGGCCGGCCCGATCTCGTTCGCCGCGGTAGCTGAAGTCGCGCAGCAGGGTTATCACCTCAGCCCCGACCCACGCGCCGGCATCGACTTTGACCTGCAGAACGTCGATCGCGGTGGCGGCGAGCGCACCCGCTATTCGGCCGGCGTCGAGTTCAAGATCCCGCTGCTGGACAGCGTGACCGCCACTGCGGCCGCGCGCTATGACCGCTATGGCAACTACAAGGCCGACGACAGCAGCGAAGCGCTGGACATCGGCAGCCAGAAGGAAACCACCTGGAACGTCGGTCTGGAATGGCGCCCGGTCGAATCGCTGCTGGTGCGTGGCTCGTACGCCACCAGCTTCCATGCGCCGGACATGCATTACCTGCTGGGCCAGCCGAGCAGTTCGGAAGTGCAGACCTATGACCGCCTGCGCTGCATCCAGAGTGGCGCGTACCTGGTCAACAACTGCGGTGTGGGCAACACCGATGTCTGGTACACCTTCGACGTGAACCGCCGTGGCACGCCGCTGCTGCGCTCGGAAACCGGCGATTCGTGGACGGTCGGTTTCGTCTGGGACGTGATGCCGAACCTGTCGGTCAGTGCCGACTACTGGGCGATCAAGCTGGAAGACATGATCGTCGACGTCGGCGCCGATGAGGTGCTGGCCAGCGAGGCCGGTTGCCTGACCGGCAAGAACATCGATGGCACGCCATGGGCCAACCCGGCCGGTGGCGAGTACTGCGCCGGCATCCTGGCCCGCGTGAACCGTGACAGCAACGGCCGCCTGGTATCGATCGAGCGCGGCCCGTTCAACCTGGCCAGCCGGGAAGTGCGCGGCATCGACTTGACCGCACGCTATCGCCTGGAAACCGCGCAGTGGGGCAGCTTCCAGCTGGGTGTGAACTACACCAACCAGATCTCCACCAAGGAACAGCGCTACGCCAACGACCCGAACCCGGAACGCCGCGACCGCGACCTGCGCAGCAAGCTGCGCGCGAGCCTGGCCTGGCAGCGCGGCAACTGGAACGCCAATGTCTATGCCGACCGCGTGGGCTCGGTGCCGGGCGTGCGCTACCACTGGGGCACCGACCGCCTGGACAACCCCGGTGGCTGCCTGCCGTTCGCCGATGGCTACGTGCCCAGCGACAGCCCGTCGCTGAACTGCCTGGAGCCGGCGACACGTCCGGATGGCTCGCCGAACCCGAACCCGAATGCAGGCCAGCAGACTGCGCGCTATTTCGGCCGGGTCGGGCCGTTCATCACCTGGAACTTCAACGTGGGCTACCAGGTGACCGAACACGCGAAGGTAAACGTGTACGTCAACAACGCCTTCAACTCCGCCAGCTGGAACCACAAGGACCCGTACAAGCTGGACTACGATTTCGCCCCGACCCGGTTGCTGGGCGCGGTCGGCCGCGAGTTCGCGTTGGAGTATGTGTTCACCTTCTGAGGAGACCTACCTCTGGCGGTAGACCGCGCCATGCGTGGATGTGGACGCCGGGTGCCCATTCAGGAAATGCGGACAGGCTGGAGTTGACCTTCCCACGATGGCAAGGTTTAGCCTGTCCGCATCCAGAAGGAATCCCGGGAATCCGATCATGAGCACGCCGCGCGCCGCTGCTGTCTCCGCCAGCCCCTCCACCATCAGTCTGCCCATCGAGGGCATGACCTGCGCCAGCTGTGTGGGCCGGGTCGAGGCGGCACTGTCCAAGGTCGAAGGTGTGGGCAGTGTTTCGGTCAATCTGGCCACCGAGCGCGCGGATATCCGCCCGTCCGGTCCGGTCGATCGGGCCGCGTTGATCCAGGCGGTGGAGCGGGTGGGCTACGACGTGCCCCCCGCCACCGTTGAACTGGCCGTGGAAGGCATGACCTGCGCCTCCTGCGTGGGCCGCGTGGAGCGCGCGCTGCTGGCGGTGCCAGGCGTGAGCCAGGCCAGCGTGAACCTGGCCACGGAGCGTGCGACCGTGCGCGGCGTGGCTGATACGGCCGCCTTGGTTGCGGCCATCGACAAGGTCGGCTACGCCGCACACCCGATCGAGGCCGGCGTGCAGTCCGATGAGGAGGCCGCAGAAAAGAAGGATGCCGAGCGCGCTGAGCTGAAGCGCGACCTGATCGTGGCGTCCGCGCTGGCGCTGCCGGTGTTCGTGCTGGAGATGGGTTCGCACCTGATTCCCGGCATGCACGAATGGGTGATGGCCCACATCGGCATGCAGAACAGCTGGTACCTGCAGTTCGCACTGACCCTCCTGGTGCTGGCCATCCCGGGCCGCCGCTTCTACCAGAAGGGCTTCCCGGCGCTGCTGCGGTTGGCGCCGGACATGAATTCGCTGGTGGCGGTGGGCACCGCCGCAGCGTTCGGTTATTCAGTGGTGGCGACCTTTGCACCGCGGCTGCTGCCGCCGGGCACGGTGAACGTCTACTACGAAGCGGCCGCGGTGATCGTTGCGCTGATCCTGCTCGGCCGCTTCCTCGAAGCGCGCGCCAAGGGCCGCACCTCGGAGGCGATCAAGCGTCTGGTCAACCTGCAGGCCAAGGTCGCCCACGTGATCCGTGACGGCCGCACCGTCGATATCCCGGTCAATGAAGTGCAGAGCGGCGACGTGGTGGAAGTGCGGCCAGGCGAGCGTGTGCCGGTCGATGGCGAGGTGGTTGAAGGCCGCAGCTACATCGACGAATCGATGATCAGCGGCGAGCCGATCCCGGTTGAGAAGCAGCCGGGCAGCAGCGTGGTGGGCGGTACGGTCAACCAGAAGGGCGCACTGACGGTACGTGCGACGGCGGTGGGCGCGCAGACCATGCTGGCGCAGATCATCCGCATGGTCGAACAGGCGCAGGGCTCGAAGCTGCCGATCCAGGCGGTGGTTGACAAGGTCACGCTGTGGTTCGTGCCGGCAGTGATGCTGGCCGCGCTGGCGACCTTCGCGGTCTGGCTGATCTTCGGCCCGTCGCCAGCCCTGAGCTTCGCGCTGGTCAACGCGGTAGCGGTGCTGATCATTGCCTGCCCCTGCGCGATGGGGCTGGCCACGCCTACCTCGATCATGGTCGGTACCGGCCGTGGTGCCGAAATGGGCGTGCTGTTCCGCAAGGGCGAAGCACTGCAGCTGCTGAAGGACGCGCAGGTGGTGGCAGTGGACAAGACCGGCACGCTGACCGAAGGCCGCCCGCGCCTGACCGACTTCGAGATCACGGACGGTTTCAATCGCAGCACCGTGCTGGCGGCGGTTGCCGCAGTGGAATCGCGCTCTGAACATCCGATCGCCCGCGCCATCGTCGATGCAGCCACTGAACAGGGCATTGCACTGCCGTCGATGGTCGATTTCGAATCGGTCACCGGCATGGGCGTGCGTGCCAGCGTTGATGGTGAGCGGGTGGAGGTCGGTGCCGATCGCTTCATGCGCGATCTGGGCGTGGACATCACTTTGTTTGCGACGCTGGCGGCAGAGCTGGGCACCCAGGGCAAGTCGCCGCTGTATGCCGCCATTGACGGTCGCCTGGCCGCAATCATCGCGGTATCCGATCCGATCAAGCCGAGCACGCCGGCCGCAATCGCGGCACTGCATCAGCTTGGCCTGAAGGTGGCGATGATCACCGGTGACAACGCTGGTACCGCGCAGGCGATCGCGCGCCAGCTCGGCATCGACGAAGTGGTGGCCGAGGTGCTGCCGGAAGGCAAGGTCGAGGCGGTGCGCCGCTTGAAGGCCAAACATGGCCATGTCGCCTTCGTCGGTGATGGCATCAACGATGCGCCGGCACTGGCCGAGGCCGATGTCGGCCTGGCCATCGGAACCGGTACCGATATCGCAGTGGAATCGGCCGATGTGGTGCTGATGTCGGGCAACCTGCAAGGCGTGCCGAATGCCATTGCGTTGTCGAAGGCGACGCTGGGCAACATCCGGCAGAACCTGTTCTGGGCCTTCGCCTACAACACCGCGTTGATTCCGGTAGCGGCCGGCGTGCTGTACCCGGTCTGGGGCGTGCTGCTGTCACCGGTGTTCGCGGCCGGTGCGATGGCCCTGTCCAGCGTGTTCGTGCTGGGCAACGCGCTGCGGCTGCGTCGCTTCCAGCCGCCGATGGCGGATGCCCCCGCCGCGATCCATTGAGGGAGAACCGCATGAATATCGGTGAAGCCGCCAAGGCCTCCAGCGTGTCGGCGAAGATGATCCGCTACTACGAACAGATCGGCCTGATTCCCGCCGCTGATAGAACCGAGTCGGGCTACCGGGCGTATTCGCAGGCGGACATCCACCGTCTGCGCTTCATTCGCCGCGCACGCGATCTGGGCTTCCAGGTGGCCGAGATCACTGATCTTCTCGGCCTCTGGAATGACACCTCGCGGCACAGCGCCGACGTCAAGCACCTGGCCGAGCAGCACATCGCCGATCTGGAGCAACGCATCGAGCACATGCGGCAGATGGCCGACACGCTGAAGTCGCTGATCAGCTGCTGCGCGGGCGATGAGCGCCCGGAGTGCCCGATCCTGCAGCGGCTGGGCGAAGACGAAGAGACTCTGGCGCCGCTGGAGACCGCGAAGACCGGTGCGGTGCGCCGCCGCGCGCACAAGCACTGACCTGGCGTTGCATGCATGGAAAGCCCGCCCGGTGCAGCTGCACCGGGCGGGCTTTTCGTTGCTGGCGCTGGTTAGGGGATCAGGCCGTGCGCGGTGGGAAACCTGCGTCGTTCAGCGCTGCCACGATCTGCGCTTCGCTGGCCGAGGTCTGTACCTGCACGCGACGGCTGGCGGGGTCAGCCTGCACGCTGGCCTGCGGGTCCACGCCTTCAATCGCCTTGGTCACGCTGCGCGCGCAGCCGCCGCAGGTCATGCCTTCAACATGGAATTCCATCTGTAGCTCCTTCGGTGCTCTTGGGGTGGAGTCAGTGTGCACCTTCCAACGATGGCAGGGTCAAGCACCGGGCTGAACGACAGGCCAGGCGGCGACAAAAAAACGGCAGCCACCTGTACCAGCGTGGCTGCCGTGGAGGAACGTCCCCGCCAGGGCGGGGCGTGGGTTGCACCGGGGCGCGCCCGGGCAACCCGGTGTTGCCTTAGAACTTCCAGGTAGCGCCGAAGTACAGCTGGCGGCCTGCATAGGTATTGGAGATCAGGCGTGCCTTGGTGTCGCTGCCCAGGTGCACGCGCTGCTCGGACTTGGTGGCATTGATCACCGAGGCGGTCAGCGTCCAGTCCGGGGTCAGGTTGTAGGCCACGTTCAGATCCAGCTGGTCATACGGCTCGGTGTAGACGGTGAGGCCATTGTTGAGCCCGCCGACTACCTGCCCGCGACGGTTGAACGAGGCGCGCGCGAGGAACTTCTCGTTCTCGTAGAAGACCGTCACGTTGGCCTGGTTCTTGGCGCTGCCGACCAGCGGCGAGGAGCCGATTTCCTGCCCGTCCAGAACAATGGAAGCCAGGTTGGTGTCGTTGTAGGTGTAGTTGGCCTGCACGCCAAAGCCGAAACCGAAGGTGTACTGGCCATACAGCTCGACGCCCTGCGACACACCATCGCGGCCATTGGCCTGGGTCTCGTAGCGCTGCACGTTCACCGCTTCACCGTTGATGACCATCGGCGTGTCGCGCACCACCGGCAGGGTGAAGTTGTCCACGTTCTTGCGGAACAGGCCGACACCGGCCACCGCGCCCGGCTGGAAGTACCACTCCAGGCCCAGGTCGAACTGGGTGGCCTTGAACGGCTCCAGCTGCTTGTTGCTGCCCTGGCCGACCCAGCCTGCGGTCGATGCGCCGCCGGCAACGCGGCGATCATTGACGTACTCCTCGCTGTAGTAGCTCAGTGCGCCCGGTGCTGCGATGTCGGTGTAGCCAGGGCGGGCGATCACCTTCGATGCGGCACCACGCAGCACCAGCGTGTCGGTGATGTCCCATGCAATGTTGAAACTCGGCAGCACGTCGGTGTAGGTGCGGTCCACGCCGATCAGGCTGTAGGTCTTGCTCTGAGCCAGGTCATGCGGCAGGCGCACGAAGCCGCTCTCGCAGCTGTAGGTCGGGTAGGCCGCAGCAGCTGGATCGGTGCACGCCATCGGCGCGCCGGATGCGTTGTCCAGGAAGTAGTCGTTGAACTTCTCGATCGAGTCGGAAGACTGCGCGAACTGCTTGGTGCGCACCACGCGCACGCCGACATTGCCGCGCACGCGCTCGGTGCGGAAGTTGGCCTGGAAGTAGCCGGAGTAGATCTTCTCGTTGACGTTGTAGACGAAGTCTTCCTCGGTACGGTTGTGCGAACCACCGTAGGTCTTGTTCAGATAGTCGATGTACGCCGGGTAGTTGATGCCCGGGAACACGTTGGCATTGAAGCCACCGGCAATATTGCTGATCGGACTGGACAGGAAGAAGCCGGGCTGCGCATCGCCGGCAGTCGGATCGCAGCCACTCTGGTAGCGGCTGTTGTCATAGTCGGCCGGGTCACGGCCGGGGCACACCCAGTAGGTGTTGCCGGTGTTGCGGTGGACCTTGCCGTCACGGTACTTGGCACCGAACTGGATCGAATCCAGCCAGCCGGACTCGAACAGCTTGGTCACGTCGGCCTGGAAGTAGTTCTGCTTGACCTCGGTGCGCTTCCACGACGAATCGGTCGAGCCGGTGTCGACTTCGGCGATGCGGTTCATCAACTGCTGCTGCAGGTCGGGCGAGAAGGTGGCAGACGGCGTGCCAGTCAGGTCCCATGCGCTGTACTGGTTACCGGACAGGTAGTCGTTGCCGACCTTGCGGCGCGGCTTGGCCGACATGCGGAAATTCATCGACGGACCACCTTCGGACCAGGTGCGGCCACCGGTGAACGAGGCCTTCCACAGCGGGCTGATGTCCCAGTCGATGGTCAGGTCGGCGGTCTGCGACAGCGCCTTTTCCTTGCTGTAGCCACCGGTCAGCTGCGGTGTCGGAATCGTGCAGTCGTCCGGGCCCCAGCCGCCGGGCTTGAGGCCGGCGGCCTTGGCCTGGTCTTCGCTGCAGTAGTAGGTCTTTCCAGCCAGCTTTTCGAACTGGGCACCGGTGACGGTGTTGCCGCTGGCATCGAAGTCCAGGCCATTGAGCAGGCGGCCTCCGGCCCAGTTGCCGTCCTGGTTGTAGCGCGCCATGCTCCATTCCGGAATCTTCAGCATGTTCTGGGTGTAGTCACCCTGCAGCTCGAAGCGGAAGTAGTTGGCGGTCATCGTGACGTTGTCGACCGGCTTGAACTGGAAGGTCAGCTGGCCGCCCTTGCGCTCGCGCTTTTCTTCCTTCACCGCGAAGTTGACCGAGGTCGGCATGAAGAAGTCGCTGTAGTTGCCGCCGGTCTGGTTGTTGAACCCGGACTTGCCCCACCAGTAGTGGATGCCATCCTGCTGCTGCACGTTGCCATAGGCGTCGCGTGCCCTGCCGGCGCCGTACCACTGGTAGTCCTCGGTGCTGGCTTCCATGGTGCGGGTGGTGCGCTTCTG
Source organism: Stenotrophomonas africana (assembly GCF_013004645.1). Taxonomy (GTDB): domain Bacteria; phylum Pseudomonadota; class Gammaproteobacteria; order Xanthomonadales; family Xanthomonadaceae; genus Stenotrophomonas; species Stenotrophomonas africana. The sequence continues at coordinate 177,995 of NZ_JABEME010000006.1, forward strand.
CTGGGTCACGCCGACCAGCACGCCGAAACGCTCATCCTTGCTGTGCCACGAATACAGGGCCGAGGCCTGCGGGTCGATATCGTGGTGGGTATCGGAAGAGGTGCCCTCGAGCGTGACGAAGCCCGAGTTGGACTCCATGTCCAGCGGACGACGGGTGTGCAGGATGACCGTGCCGCCGATGCCGCCTTCGTCGATGCGTGCTTCCGGCGACTTGAACAGCTCGGCGCTGGACAGCATGTTCGACGGCAGCAGGGTGTAGTTGAACGAACGGGTGGCTTCGTCGTTGGTTTCCGACGTGGCCACGTAGTTGCCATTCAACTGGGTCAGGGTCAGGTCCGGCGCAAGGCCGCGCACGCTGACACTCTTGCCTTCACCACCGCTGCGGGTGATGACCACGCCGGGCACGCGCTGCAGTGCGTCGGCCACGTTCTTGTCGGGGAACTTGCCGACGTCCTCGGCGGTGATCACTTCGACAACGGCGTTGGCGTCGCGCTTCTGCTCAAGGCTCTTTTCGATGGCGTAGCGGTAGCCGGTGACCTGGACGCTGTCCAGGTTGGTGGCGTCCTGCGAGCCGGTGGTGGTTGCCTGCTGCGCGGCGGCGCCGGCCGGAGCGACGGCGGCGGCCAGGGCCAGCGCGACGGCCAACGACAATGCGTCCTGGCCATGCGTACGTGTTGAATGCTTCATTCCCATCTCTCCCTCTCTCCTGGATTGATCCGGTGACGTGGCACGGACAACTTGAATCGATCTAATTTGAAGTGACATTGTCGCTATCGCCATGCAGTGGCAGTTGCACCGTGCACGTGGCCTGGTACGTCCTGTTGCCGCTCCCCCAACTCCCGGCCATCGCAGCGTCGTCTTGGATCGATCTAAGCGATGGGCGGGCGTTTTTTAGCATGGGTCGCCCGCGGGCGCATGCTGCTCCGCAATATGGTACTGGCGTGGCGAAGGGATGACGGTTTGCTGAAAACAGTGAAATCGTTTTCGTGCGCAGGGGAGGGTGGGTCGGCAGGGCTGCGCCCTGCACCTGCGGTAGTGCCGGCCGCTGGCCGGCAACAGCGAAAACCAAAGCCAAAGCCAAAGCGGCTCTGGTTTTCTGCTGGTTTGGCGGGACGGTGTGGACTGGCAGGACACGCCGTAAACCCCCCTTCCGGGGTCCGGCCCAGCCGCTGGCGGCTGTGCGTTCGGGCGCTTGCGAAGCAGTGCTTCGCAAGCAAAGCGCCCTCACCCCTGGGGGCTCGATGGCGCCATCCATGGCGCCAACGGTCCTGCCAGCCCACACCGCCCCACCTTTGACAGTTTCACGGTGACGGTTGGATTGATCTTGGTGCGGCATGGGGTCGTCGGGTCAGATCCGCTTTCCGTTGGAAAACGGATCTGACCCCCGATTGATTTCGATATCCGACAGAGATTCATCCACGTATGGCATGGATCCACAGATCGCGGAAATCTGTCGAAGGCGGGGTGGGTCCGGTTGCGGGGGTGTCCGCGGCATGGATGCCGCGGCCAAGCCCCCAAGGACGGGTTTACGGCGTCCCCCGCAATTCCACCCATCCCGGCCAACCTCATGCTCTTCGCGACCAAGCCCCCGCCACGAGGGGCTCAGCCGTTGGCCGGAATCACAGTGCCGCGCGGATCCGCTCGCGCAGTGCTTCTAGATCCTTGGCAAACGCATCGATACCGGTCGCCAGCTTCTCGGTGGCCATCGGATCGGCCGCGAGGTCCGCCGCGAACTTGGCCGCATCGATCGGGGTCACCGCCGTGCCATCGGCGGCACCGGCCACCAGCTTGCGCGGCAGCTCGCCGTGGTCGGCATCCAGCTTCTCCAGCAGGTCCGGCGAAATCGTCAGGCGGTCGCAGCCGGCCAGCGCTTCGATCTGCGCGGTCGAACGGAACGAGGCGCCCATCACCACCGTCGGCGAACCGCGACGCTTGAATTCGGCATACACGCCACGCACGAACTTCACGCCCGGGTCTTCGTCGATGCTGGCCGGGGCCTGGCCGTTGGCCACGTACCAGTCCAGGATGCGGCCGACGAACGGCGAGATCAGGAACGCGCCGGCTTCGCTGCAGGCCAGCGCTTGGGTCGGGTTGAAGATCAGGGTCAGGTTGCAGTCGATGCCTTCGGCCTGCAGGATGCGCGCGGCTTCCACGCCTTCCCAGGTCGCGGCGATCTTGATCAGGATCTTCTCGCGCGGCACGCCGGCGTCGGCGTACATCTGGATGAACTGGCGGGCCTTGGCCACGGTGGCAGCGGTGTCGTGGGCCTGGTCGGCATCCACTTCGGTGGACACGCGGCCGGGCACCAGCGTGCTCAGCAGCGCGCCGACGCCGATGGTCAGGCGGTCGGCCACGGCGTGCACCACGGCTTCGCGGTCGCCACCCTGCTGGCGGCCCCAGGCCAGTTCGCGTTCGATCAGCTCGGCGTAGACCGGCAGGTCCAGCGCCTTCTTCACCAGGGTCGGGTTGGTGGTGCAATCCACCGGCTGCAGGCGCTTGATCGCGTCGTAGTCACCGGTATCGGCAACGACCACGGACAGTTCGCGCAGCTGGGACAGTTTGGACGGGGTACTCATTACGGCTCCTGGTGCAGGGGGATCAAATCGCGCGCAGTGCGCAGCGGTAATCAGGGGCGGTCGTTGTGGACCGCGGTCACGCGCAGGCGCAGCTTGCGGCCGCCAGGCGCGTTCCAGTCGATGCTCTGGCCGATGGCCAGGCCCAGCAGGGCGGTGCCGACCGGGGCCAGTACGGAGACCTTGCCTTCATCGACGTTGGCTTCGCGGGGGAAGACCAGGGTCAGGACGTGCTTTTCGCCCGACACTTCATCTTCGCACTCCACGCGCGAATGCATCATGACGATGCCTTCGGGAATCTGGTCCGCCGCCAGCACGGTGGCACGGTTGAGTTCTTCAGCAAGCGCGAGCGCGGCAGGCGTCTGGCTCAGCGCAGGGGATTCGAGCATGGCGTCCAGGCGGTCCATGTCGAAGGTAGAAACGGTGATCGACGGCGGCAGGCCGCTGGCGGTGTTCATGGTGAAGCTCCTTGGTTGAAAGCCATGCAAAAGGCGGCACCTGCTGGCGCCGCCTGTCTGTATTGTGGGGACAAATGCGGCCGGAATCGACTCCTGCCGATGCCAGGCCGGTGCTGCGGGGGTTCAGCCGTTCAGCGCGGGGCCGGGCAGGGCGGCCGTGTCGCCGGCGGCGTTGACCGCCTCCAGGGTGAACAGTGTCTGCGGCAGGCGCTTGAACTGGTCGGCCAGCTCCATCAGGAAATCGTTCATGGCCGAGCTGCGGCGCCAGATCATGGCGATGCGGCGGCTGGGACGGCCCTCGCCGGTGAAGTCGAGCAGGCGGATGTTGTTCGAACGCGGCACCGGCGGCTGCACCGACAGGCTCGGCAGCAGGGTGATGCCGACGTCGGCGGCGACCATCTGCCGCAGCGTTTCCAGGCTGGTGGCGCGGAACTCGGATTTCTCGTTGGCACCGAACAGGCGGCAGACTTCCAGTGCCTGGTCGCGCAGGCAATGCCCGTCTTCCAGCAACAGCAGCTTCTGCGTGGCCAGTTCCTGCACGTCCAGGTGTTCGCGACGGGCCAGCGGGTGGCGCCCGGAAACAGCCAGTAGGAACGGTTCCTCGAACAGGAACTCGGCATGCAGCTGGTCGTCGATCACCGGCAGCGCCAGCAATGCAGCGTCGAGCTTGCCTTCGCGCAGGCGGTCCAGCAGCACATCGCTCTTTTCCTCGACCAGCAGCAGTTCCAGCTCCGGGAAGCGATCGCGGATGCGCGGGATCACATGCGGCAGCAGGTACGGGCCCAGGGTCGGGAAGATCCCCAGGCGCACCGTACCGGCTTCCGGATCGCGGCTGCGTCGCGCCGCTTCCTTCAGCTGTTCCACTTCGGACACGATCACCCGCGCCCGTGCCGCCGCTTCCTGGCCGGCCGGGGTCAGCATCACCTTGCGCGGTGCGCGTTCCACCAGCGGCAGGCCCAGCTCTTCCTCCAGCTTGCGGATCTGCGTGGACAGCGTGGGCTGGCTGACGAAGCAGGAGGCGGCAGCCCGGCCGAAATGCTTGTGGTCGGCCAGGGCTACCAGGTACTTCAGATCACGTAGGTTCATCCTTACACCCCAGGGGTAACGGACCGGCTGACGGCGTGGTTACCCGACAGGCAGACAATGCTCCCGGTGATCTGGGAACGGTGGATCAGGCAGCTTCAGCAACGGCACCGCTGCTGTTGCTTACCGACGAGCGGATCAGGTGGTCGAACGCGCTCAGTGCGGCGGTCGAACCGGCGCCCATGGCGATGATGATCTGCTTGTAGGGTACCGTCGTGCAATCGCCAGCAGCGAACACGCCCGGCAGGTTGGTCTGGCCGCGGTCGTCGATGACGATCTCGCCACGCGGCGACAGCGCCACGGTGTCCTTCAGCCACTCGGTGTTGGGCAGCAGGCCGATCTGCACGAAGATGCCTTCCAGCTCGACGCGGTGGGCGTCGCCGCCGACGCGGTCCTTGTAGACCAGGCCGGTGACACGGCTGCCGTCGCCCAGCACTTCGGTCGTCTGGGCGCTGGTCAACACAGTGACGTTGGCCAGGCTGCGCAGCTTCTTCTGCAGCACTTCATCGGCGCGCAGGCTGGAATCGAACTCCAGCAGGGTTACATGCGACACGATGCCGGCCAGGTCGATGGCCGCTTCCACGCCGGAGTTGCCGCCGCCGATCACCGCCACGCGCTTGCCCTTGAACAGCGGGCCATCGCAGTGCGGGCAGTAGGCCACGCCCTTGTTGCGGTACTGGTCTTCGCCCGGCACGTTCATCTGCCGCCAGCGCGCGCCGGTGGACAGGATCACCGAACGCGACTTCAACACCGCGCCGTTCTCCAGCTGCACCTGCACCAGGCCGTCTTCGCCGGCCGGCACCAGCGCACTGGCGCGCTGCAGGTTCATGATGTCCACCTCGTACTCGCGCACGTGCTGTTCCAGCGCCGTGGCCAGCTTCGGGCCTTCGGTCTCCTTCACCGAAATGAAGTTCTCGATCGCCATGGTGTCCAGCACCTGGCCACCAAAACGCTCGGCGGCGATGCCGGTGCGGATGCCCTTGCGTGCGGCGTAGATCGCCGCTGCAGCGCCGGCCGGGCCACCGCCCACCACCAGTACGTCGAAGGCGTCCTTGGCGGCGATCTTCTCGGCATCGCGCTTGCTGGCATTGGTGTCCAGCTTGGCCACGATCTGCTCGAGGGTCATGCGGCCCTGGTCGAACACTTCGCCGTTGAGGTACACGGTCGGCACCGACATGATCTCGCGCTTCTCGACTTCGTCCTGGAACAGAGCACCGTCGATGGCCACGTGCTGGATGCGCGGGTTGAGCACCGCCGCCAGGTTCAGCGCCTGCACCACGTCCGGGCAGTTCTGGCAGGACAGCGAGAAGTAGGTTTCGAACCTGTACTCGCCTTCCAGGTTCTGCACCTGCTCGATCAGCTCGGCGGTGGCCTTGGACGGATGACCGCCCACCTGCAGCAGCGCCAGCACCAGCGAGGTGAACTCATGGCCCATCGGCAGGCCGGCGAAGGTGAGATGGATGTCCTGGCCCGGTGTGCCCAGGTCGAAGGACGGCACGCGGCCCTGGCCATCGCGCAGGACCTGCAGCGTGATCTTGTCCGACAGGCTTTCCAGGGTCTGCAGCAGGTCCAGCATTTCCTGCGACTTGGCGCCGTCGTCGGCGTGCGCGGTGATCTGGATCGGGCGGGTCACGCGCTCCAGATAGGTCTTCAGCTGCGACTGCAGGTTGGCGTCCAACATCGGGTCATCTCCTGGCTTCAGGCAAACAGGGGGCGTGGCACCGCTGTAGAAGGTAGCGGACCAGCAGGGGGTAGGGGTGAACCCAAGACAGCGACCGTGGAAGGGGCTGGCTGGCCAAGGCGGGCGAGCGTTGGCTGTCTTGGGTTCACCCCCACGCCGGCGGGGGGACCGGCACGGGGATGAAAGGCGCGCCGTGGCGTGGGGCCACGGCAGGCCGGTACTGCGTTAGATCTTGCCGACCAGGTCCAGCGACGGGGTCAGGGTCTTCTCGCCTTCCTTCCACTTGGCCGGGCAGACCTGGTTCGGGTTGGCGGCGGTGAACTGGGCAGCCTTCAGCTTGCGCAGAGTCTCGGCGACGTCACGGGCGATCTCGTTGGAGTGGATCTCCAGGGTCTTGATCACGCCTTCCGGGTTGATGATGAAGGTGCCGCGCAGGGCCAGGCCTTCTTCTTCAATGTGCACACCAAAGGCACGGGTCAGCTTGTGGGTCGGGTCGCCGACCAGCGGGAACTGGGCCTTGCCGACGGCCGGCGAGGTTTCGTGCCACACCTTGTGCGAGAAGTGGGTATCGGTGGTGACGATGTAGACCTCGGCGCCGGCCTTCTTGAACTCGGCGTAATGGTCAGCCGCGTCTTCGATCTCGGTCGGGCAGTTGAAGGTGAAGGCGGCCGGCATGAAGATCAGAACGGACCACTGGCCCTTCAGGCTGGCGTCGGAAACCTTGATGAACTCGCCATTGTGGTAAGCGTTGGCTTCGAACGGCTGGATCTGGGTATTGATCAGGGACATCGTTTTTCCTCTGGTGAAGGGGAGTGGGTGAATCGACAGGAGCTAGGTTACCGATTCGCTCGCGATAAGAACAATCCATTGATTGCATCTATTTGATAGATGTAGTCTATCGTAATGCCATGGGCCGGCACTGAACCTGGACGCTCTCATCCTGCAACTGCCTGTGTGACAAGGAAAATCTTCCGGAACGGCTGAATGGGGCCAATAGTCTCTCCTTATTCCCTCTGGCGAAACCTGAACGGATTCCGGCTTTTGTAGAGCCGAGCCCATGCTCGGCTGCGGCTGGAGCAGCCGAGCATGGGCTCGGCTCTACAATTGCGGCATGTCTTTCCAAACCGAACCCTCCCTGCGCCACGTGGTGGCCGACGCCAGTGCCCGCTTGGGCGGCGTCGAAGCCCGCCATGAGGCGGAGCTGCTGCTGCTGCACGTACTGGACCGCCCGCGCAGTTGGTTGTTCGCGCACGCTACCGATCCGTTGGCCGCCAATGACCAGGCCGCCTTCGAGGCGTTGCTGGCCCGCCGCGTGGCCGGTGAGCCGGTGGCCTACCTGACCGGCCGCCGCGGATTCTGGACGCTCGACCTGGAGGTCGACCCGGCCACGCTGATCCCGCGTCCGGAAACCGAGCTGCTGGTCGAACTGGCGCTGGAGCGACTGCCGCAGGGCCGCGCGCTGCAGCTGGCCGACCTGGGCACCGGCAGCGGTGCGATCGCACTGGCACTGGCCAGCGAACGGCCGCAGGCGCAGGTGCTGGCCACCGATGCCAGCCCAGGCGCGTTGGCGGTGGCTGCGCGAAACGCGGCCCGCCATGAACTGCGCAACGTCCGCTTCGCCGAGGGCGGGCACGACTGGTATGCGCCGCTGCAGGGTGCCCGCTTCGACCTGATTGCCAGCAACCCGCCGTATATCGCCAGCGACGACCCGCATCTGGAACAGGGTGACCTGCGCTTCGAGCCGGCCACCGCACTGGCCTCCGGTCCGGATGGCCTGGATGACATCCGCCGCATCATCGGCGGTGGTCAGGCCCACCTGCTGCCCGGCGGCTGGTTGCTGATCGAGCATGGTTGGGACCAGGGCGAGGCGATCCGCGCGCTGTTCGACGCAGCGGGTTTTGCCGAGGTGCAGACCGTGCAGGATCTGGAGCAGCGCGACCGCATCACCCTGGGCCGGCGTCCGGCCTAGAATGGAGGTTCTCCTGCCCCGGCAGGGCATCACCCTGGAGCTGCAAGCATGCGTACGCTGTACCCCGCCATCACCCCCTACCACGTCGGCACCCTGAAGGTCGACGACCGCCACACGCTGTACTTCGAACAGTGCGGCAATCCGGACGGCAAGCCGGTGGTGATGCTGCACGGTGGCCCGGGCGGCGGCTGCAGCGACAAGATGCGCCAGTTCCACGACCCGTCCAAGTACCGCATCATCCTGTTCGACCAGCGCGGTGCTGGGCGTTCCACCCCGCACGCCGACCTGGTGGACAACACGACCTGGGACCTCGTTGCCGATATCGAGAAGCTGCGCGAGCACCTGAAGGTCGATCGCTGGCAGGTGTTCGGCGGCAGCTGGGGTTCGACCCTGGCGCTGGCCTACGCCGAAACCCACCCGCAGCGCGTGACCGAACTGGTCCTGCGCGGCATCTTCATGCTGCGTCGCTGGGAGCTGGAATGGTTCTACCAGGAAGGCGCCAACCGCCTGTTCCCGGATGCGTGGGAGCATTACCTGAAGCCGATTCCGTCGGTGGAGCGTCATGACCTGATCTCCGCCTTCCACCGCCGCCTGACCAGCGACGACGAAACCACCCGCCTGGAAGCGGCCAAGGCGTGGGCGGTGTGGGAAGGTGCGACCAGCTTCCTGCATGTCGATGACGACTTCATCAACAGTCACGAAGACCCGCATTTCGCGCTGGCGTTCGCCCGCATCGAGAACCACTACTTCGTCAACGGCGGCTTCTTCGAGGTGGAAGACCAGCTGCTGCGCGACGCGCACCGCATCGCCGATATTCCCGGCGTGATCGTGCACGGCCGCTACGACGTGGTCTGCCCGTTGGCCAACGCCTGGGACCTGACCAAGGTGTGGTCGAAGGCAAAGCTGGAAATCACCCCGGCTTCAGGCCATTCGGCGTTCGAAGCCGAGAACGTGGACGCGCTGGTGCGCGCCACCGATAGCTTCGCCTGATCGGTAGTGCCGGCCGCTGGCCGGCAAACCTGAGACGGTTGGATTCCTGCAGACGCCGGCCAGCGGCCGGCGCTACCAATCCCCGGCCAGCAACGCGTCGGCCAGCACCTGCAGCTTTGGCGAATGCTGGCGCGACGGCGGGTAGATCAACGACAGTTCGCGGCTGCGGCCCTCGAACGGCTGCAGCACGCGCTGCAGGCGGCCGTCGGCCAGCGCATCGGCCACCGCAAAATCCATCACCTGCACGATGCCGATACCGGCGATGGCCGCTTCCACCAGCGGATCGCCGCTGTCGAACACCATCCGCGTCGGTGGCGTGACCTCGCGCAGTTGCCCGTCCTGCAGGAACTGCCAGTCCACCAGCCGGCCACTGCGCAGGTTGCGCACCGCCAGGCACGCGTGATCCTGCAGCGCGGCCACATCGTCCGGTGCGCCACAGCGGGCCAGATAGGCGGGGCTGGCCACCGTCACCCAGCGCAGCGGCCGCAATGGCCGCGCGACGATGCGCTGGTCGGCGATGACGCCGGTGCGCAGCGCGGCATCGAAACCTTCTTCGACCAGATCGACCAAGCGGTCGCTGAGCACCGCTTCCACCTGCAGCTGCGGATGCTGTTGCAGCAACGGCGCCAGCATCGGCACCAGCACCTTGCGCCCGAACATCGACGGTGCGCTGATCTTCAACGTGCCCGAGGGCGTGCACGGGCGGTCGGCCAGTTGCCGCTCGGCATCGTCCAGGCCGGCCAGCAGCGGTGCCACCTGTTCCACGAACTGGCGGCCATCCGGGGTCAGCGCCACGTTGCGGGTGTTCCGCTGCAGCAGTTTCACCCCCAGCGTGGCTTCCAGCCGCCCGATCGCGCGGGACAGGCCGGACTGGCTCAGGCCCAGCTGACCGGCGGCCACGGTGAAACTGCGCGCTTCGGCCACCTGCACCAGCATGCGCACCGCATTGAGGTCCATCGAGGCTGCATTCATGCGGAAAATCATGACAGAAATGGTGGGCAGGGGGTTTATTGATTCGGTCGCATCAATGAGACTGCGCTCCCCCATCGATCCAGACCGCCGATGCCTCCCCTCAAATACCCGCGCTGGGCGCTGACCCTGCTGGCCACCGCTCAGCTGATCATCGCCCTGGACGCCACCATCATCTTCGTCGCCCTGCACGACATGGGGCGCGCGCTGCAGATCAATGCGCAGCAGCTGCAATGGGTGGTCAGTGCCTACACCGTCGCCTTCGGCGGCAGCCTGCTGTTGGGTGGCCGCGCCGCCGACCTGATCGGCCGTCGCCGCTTCTACCGGCTGGGCATGCTGCTGTTCGCGCTGGCCTCACTGCTTGGCGCACTGGCGCCGAATGCGACCTGGCTGATCATCGCGCGTGCAGCGCAGGGCATCGGTGCCGCACTGCTGTTCCCGGCCACGCTGGCACTGATCAACACGCTGTACGCCGAAGGCCCGGTGCGCAACCGCGCGCTGGCGATCTGGAGCATGGCCAGCGCGGTGGGCCTGGCGCTGGGCACGCTGCTGGGTGGCGTATTGACCCAGGCGTTCGGCTGGCCGGCGGTGCTGGCGGTGATCGTGCCGCTGGCCACCGCCTGCGCGGTCGCTGCCGGTACATGGCTGCCGGCCGATGGTCCGCGGGTGCAGGGCCGTTCCTTCGATCTGGCTGGCTGCCTCACTGTCACCGCCGGCGGCAGCCTGCTGGTCACCACCCTGGTGCAAGGGCCGGAGTGGGGCTGGACTGCACCGGCCACGCTGATCTGCCTGCTGCTTTCAGCCGTGCTGTTGACGGTGTTCGTGCAGATCGAAAAGCGCAGCCGCGATCCGCTGATGCAGTTCGCGCTGCTGCGCCTGCCCGGCCTGCGCGCGGCACTCGGCCTGACCTTCGCCTTCATGAGCAGCTATGGCGTGCAGTACTACTTCCTGGCGCTCTACTTCCAGGATGGCTATGGCTGGAGCCCGCTGCAGGCCGGCATGGCCTTCCTGCTGCCGACGTTGGTGTGCACCTTCGGCATCCGTATTGCCGAACGCATGCTGCGGCGCCGTTCGCCACGGCAGGTGCTGGCCTGGGGCTTCGCTGCGGGTGCCATCGGCATCGCTGCGGTGGCGCTGGCGATGCCGCATGGCGCCGGTTACTGGCCGCTGCTGCCGGGCATCGTGGTGCTCAGTGTCGGTCAGGGCATGAGTTGGACGGCGATGTGGATCGTGGCCGGGCAGGGCGTGCCGGGGCCGCAGCAGGGTGTCGCGTCCGGCATGGCGGCCACCGCACAGCAGATCGGCGGCGCGTTGGGACTGGCGGTGCTGGTGATGGTGGCCAACGCCGCGCGCGGCACGCAGGCAGCAACCAGTGCCGACGCCCTGCAGGGCATGGTCAATGCACAGTACGGCGCCGCGATGTTCGCCGCGCTCGGCGTGGTGATCGCGCTGGGCCTGCGCCCGGCGCCGGTCGAATCGGCCGCCGCCGTCTGCCCGGTCAGCGAGGCATGATTGAAGGCGCTGCCGTGGGGGGATGTGCCATGCCTGCGGTAGTGCCGGCCGCTGGCCGGCAAACACATTGATCCAACTACCCTGAGGTTGCCGGCCAGCGGCCGGTACTACCGATCCGGACTGGATCCACGCGCGTTCAACCGAACGCCAGCAACTGCGGCTGCAATGCGCTGAAGATCCGCGCCAGCCGCTCCGCCCACGCCTGCTGCCCAGCCACATCGGCAATCAGATCCTGGCGGATCTCCAGTTCCACATGCACCAGCCCGCGGCCTTCGCCATGCACCGGCACCGCGTAGTCGCTGGTGCTGCTGACCGAATACGGTTCGTTGTCACCCACCACCAGATCGCCTTCCTCGCGCAGTGCCTGCAGCAAGGCATGCGCGAAGCGCGTGTCCTGGTGGTACAGCACGCCGGCATGCCACGGTCGCTGCGCGCCGTTCATCGCCGGAGTGAAGCTGTGCATCATCACCAGCAGGGTGGGGCGGCCGGCATCGCGGCGTGCGTCCAGTTCCGCGTCGATGCGCGCGTGGTAGGGCGCGTGGATCGCATCGATACGCTGCTGCCGCTGTGCCGCCGACAGCCCGGCATTGCCCGGCACCACGGTGTGGTCGCTCACCTCCGGAATCAGCGTCGGCGAGGCCAGCGGGCGGTTGCAGTCGATCAGCAGCCGCGAATAGGTCTGTTCGATGGCCCAGGCATCCAGCCGTTCGGCCAGTGCGCGGGTGGTGCCGGCAATGCCGATGTCCCAGCCGATATGGCGGTCCAGTTCGGCCTTCGGCAAGCCCAGGCCTGCGAGGGCACGCGGCACCTGCTGGCCGGCATGATCGGCCAGCAGCAGGTACGGCGAGGCACCCTGAGGCCGGTGGATCGTGTGGATCGCCGGGTCATCTGCGCCGAGCAGCGCCGGCAGCGCATGCAGGTCGGCGTCAGCCACGCGGGCGTCCGTCCAGGTGATGCTCGATCATCCACAGCCCGGCCCAGAGCTTGGCGTCCAGCTCGTAGCCTTCGCCCATCTTCTGCACCAGCCAGGCCGCTGCCTCACTGCGCGGAATCTCGTGCACGATGATGTCTTCGCTGTCGTCACCACCGCCCTCGCCAACGCGGCGCAGGCCGGTCGCGCGCACGAAGGCGATCTTCTCGCTGCTGGCGCCGGAAGAGGTCGGGCCGATCAGCAGCACTTCGGCGTGATCGGCGGTCCAGCCGGTTTCTTCTTCCAGTTCGCGCACCGCCGAGACTTCGATCGATTCGCCGGCGTGGATGTCGCCGACCAGGCCGGCCGGCATCTCGATGGTGGGTGCCTGCAGCGGCACGCGGAACTGCTCGACGAACAGCACCTTGTCCTCCGGGGTGACGGCGATGATGATCGCCGCCAGGCCACCGGCATGGGTACGTTCGCTGTATTCCCAGGTGCCGCGCACCAGCATGCGCTGGTACTTGCCTTCATAGACGACACGCGGGGCTTCGGTGTTGCGCTGGCTCATGCGGGCTCGCTGTGGGTGGGAAGAGGGTCGGCCACGCCAGCGGCTTCGAACAGCCGGCGGCGGGTCATCGGGCCGAAGCGCAGGGTCTGGCACAGGCCACCGAGCAGCTCCGGGTCCGCGGCCTGGCGCAGCAGGCCGGGCTGGCTGCCTTCCAGCGGCGCGTCCAGCGCGATGGTGGTCAGCTGGCGCCAGAGCTGGGCGTGCTCGCGCTGCTCGCGCAGGCGCACCGCCATCTGTGCGGCGCCGCGCAGGCGCAGGAACGGCACTTCGTCCAGGCGTTCGTACAGTGCATCCATGCTGCCGAAATGGGCCAGCAGCACGGCGGCGGACTTGCTGCCGACGCCACTGATGCCGGGGATGTTGTCCACCGCATCGCCGCACAGCGCCAGGTAATCGGCGATCTGGTGCGCGTGTACGCCGTGCCGCGCCTTCACCCCGGCCACGTCCCAGCGCTGGTTGCGTGCGTAGTCCCACTGTTCGTCGTGGTCCAGCAGCAGCTGCGACAGGTCCTTGTCGGCGGAAATGATCAGGCCGCGATGGCTGTGCCGGTGCTGGTGCAGGGCACTGCCGATCAGGTCGTCGGCCTCGTAGTCATGGTGGGCCAATACCACCAGGCCCAGCGCTGCGCACAGCGCCTTGCAGTGCACGAACTGGCGCTTCAACGCTTCCGGCGCCGGGTCGCGGTTGGCCTTGTAGGCCGCGTACAGGCGGTGGCGGAAGCCACTGTCCAACGCCTCGTCGAAGGCGATGGCGATGTGCCGGGGGCGCTCGCGCTCCAGCAGGTCCAGCAGGAAGCGGGCAAATCCGTGTACTGCGTTGGTCGGCCAGCCCTGGCTGTCCTGGAATTCGTCCGGCAGCGAATGCCAGGCGCGGAACACGTAGATGCTGGCATCCACCAGATACAGCGGCGGCGGCAGCGGCATGGCATTCACCACGCTCACTGGCCGGTCCAGTCCTGCAGCAGGGTCGCGACGCTTGGCCGCTCGCGCTCAGGCACCTCCGCCTTGGGTGTCCCGATATGGATGAAGCCGGCGATGCCCTCGCCCTCAGTCAGGCCAAGGTGTGCCTGCACGAGTGGATCGAAGGCCATCCATGCGGTCAGCCACTGTGCACCGAAGCCCAGCGCCTGCGCGGCCTGCAGCAGGGCAAAGCAGACGCAGCCGGCGGTCATCAGCTGTTCCTGTTCGGGCACCTTCGGGTCCGGACGCGGGCTGGCCACCACCACGATCACCAGCGGCGCATGGCTGAAACGCTGGCGGTCCTTTTCGAAAACCGCCTCGCCGGCATGTGGGTCGCGCTGGCGGCTGCGCTCGGCCAGGAAGTCGCCCAGAGTGTGACGTGCATCGCCGGCGATCTTCAGGAAGCGGAACGGCACGCGCTTGCCGTGGTCGGGCACACGCACGGCCGAGGTCAGCATGCGGTGCAGGGTGGCCGCATCCGGTCCGGGCTCGCCCAGTTGCCGCGAGGGCACCGAGCGGCGGGCATCCAGGGCAAGCAGGGCAGCGGGGTCGGGCATGGAGTCTGAACCGGTCATCACGGGTGCTTGATTATAGTCGGGGTGGTCAATGACGCCGTCTGTGTCGCGTCCGGCCCCTGAATAACAAACTGTGATGAACATCATGCCACTGGCGGGAAAGGGACGACCGCTTCCTCTCGCCTCGTGGGCCTCGCACGGCTTACGATATCCATCTTGCCGGGCCGCCGGTCATGAGGTTTGAAGTGAGGACTGTTTCACTGTCCGTGACGGGCTGGCCGGCCTACCATCGACGTACCGGCACATGGGGTGTGCCGGTCGTCGCGATGTCCATGCTGTCTGTCGTACCAGAGAAGGTGGGGAGCCTTCCCGAATGATGAGCGCGCCCACACCGATGGGATCGCCGGGCCGTGACCCGGTCCAGCTTCAGCGTGCCCGGGACATGGTCCTGCCGGCGCTGTGCCAGGCGTTCGGGGCCGCATTGGCGCGTTTCGACGATGCACTGTTCGACCGGGCCGGCAATGCAGGCTCATCGCAGCTGCTGTTCCTGGATGCGATGCGCGAGCTGCGCCGCCGCCGCGAGGACATCGCCGCCGCCTTCGCCGGCCACCTGCAGCGGGCCTGGGATGCACTGGCCGGTGGCGAGCCGCTGTCGGCCGAAACCACCCTGTCCGGGCCGGCCGAGGATGGCCTGAGCCTTCTGGCTGAACATGTACTGGAGTCGCGGCTGGCGGTGCGCAATTTCGCCACCGTGCTGCTGCGCGACTTCAAGCCGGTGCTGGCGCGGCTGGACCGTCGCCTGGGCCGCTTGATCGGCGGCGCCGAGCTGGATGCCGACCACAACCCGGTCAGCCCCGAACACCTGGGCGTGGCCATCCATGAGGCTTTTGCCGGCTGTGAGCTGGCGCCGGAAGTGCACCTGGTGCTGATCAAACTGTGCGAGCGCGACCTGCGCGCGCCGGTCGGCCGCATCTACGAGAAGCTGGACGAGCAGTTGGCCGCCGCTGGCGTGATGTCGCAGATGGGGGCGCCGCGGCGTCCGTTGTCGACCGCGCCCGACCCGCGCATGGCGCCGGGAGTGGACGATCTGGTCGAGCCGCGCCACGCGGCGGGCTTCGAATCCGAATTCGGTGATGATGAACAGGCCGCGCCGGCCTGGGCGCAGCGTTTCGCCGCGCGCTGGTCCGAGCGCCGTGGCCACATGCAGCAGCATCTCGGGGGCGAGGACGCCGGCAGTGGTGAGGCGTATGCCGGCCAGCAGGGCATGTTGCTGGAGGCCCTGCACGAGCTGCTGCAGCAGACCCGCCACGTTCGCGAGGACGCCACCTCGGCCGCACAGGTCGCGGTCGGCCAGCACCGCCCGTTGAGCCAGCGCGAGATGATGTCGGTGCTGTCGCTGCTGCAGGCCACGCCCAGTGCGACGCTGCGTGCGGCCATCGGCGAGGATGGCGAATCGCTGGCGCAGCGGTTGAAGAGTGAAGTGCTGTCCAGCGCCACCCGCCTCGGCGTCGATCCCGGCCAGACCCGCCTGGACCCACAGGACGAGGACGCGATCGATCTGGTCGGCATGCTGTTCGACGTGATGCTGGACGAGCGCGAGCTGGAAGGTCGCTCGCGCGAGCTGATCGGCCGCCTGGTGGTGCCGTTCGTCAAGGTCGCCATGCTCGACCGCCGTATGTTCGTGCAGAAGACCCACCCGGCCCGCAAGCTGCTCAACTCGCTGGCCGAAGCCTGCGAGGGCAATACCGGCGAAAGCCAGGCCGAGCGCATGCTGATGGCCAAGGTCGAGGAGATCATCGAACGCCTGGTGGCCGAGTTCAACGAGAATCTGGCGATCTTCCTGACGCTGGAAGAAGAGTTCCGCGAGTTCCTCGTACAGCATCGCCGCCGCGTGGAAATCGCCGAGCGTCGCGCCGCCGAAACGCAGCGCGGCCAGGAAAAACTGGAAATGGCCCGCAGCCGTGCCGGTGCCGAACTGGACCGCCGCATCGGCGATGCCACCCTGCCGCCGGCCATTGCCGAGTTCCTGCGCCAGCCGTGGCAGCACCACCTGACCCTGGCGCTGTTGCGCGAGGGCGAGGAGGGCGCGTCGGTGGCCGAGGCACTGAGCCTGGCTGACGGCCTGCTGGAGGAAGTGGCCGAGGCCCGCCGCCAGATCGTCGGCAAACCGTGGCTGCAGGCCTGGCAGCCGGTGCTGGCCAAGGTATTCGCCAGCGTGGGTGTGCATGGTGATGCCGCCACCGGCGCCATCGATGCCCTGCATGACACCCTGCAGGGCATTGCCGAATCGCGGCCGGAACTGCAGCGCGCGCTGCCGGAGCTGCCGCAGGTCGCCTTGCCGGCGCCGCCGGTGGCTGAATCGCCAGCGGTCGAGCTGGGCGGGCAGATCGACGCCGACGACTTCGACAACGCCGACGCCGACCGCTTCCGACGCATGGAAATCGGCAACTGGCTGGACTTCGTCGACAAGGATGGCAAGGTGCAGGCCGGCAAGCTGTCCTGGGTCAGCCCGATTTCCTCGCGCCTGCTGTTCGTCAACCGCCGCGGCGTGCGCTTCTGCGTGGCCTCGCCGGAAGAACTGGCGGTGATGGTGCGGCTGGGCCGCCTGCGCGCCCACGTCGACGATGGCGCCTTCGACAGCGCGATGCAGGGTGTGATCGATCGGCTGGACCCGGGCAGCGCAACACTGCACTGAGCCGTGGCCGCCTGCTAGGATCGGGAAAACTCACCGATCAGCGGGGACCTGCATGGCCGTGGCGTTGCTGGGGATCAAGGAGACCGCGCCGGGCGAACGGCGCGTGGCGTTGACGCCGGAAACCGCGCGCAAGCTCGGTGCTCTCGGCATTACCGTCTGGTACGAGGCCGGCGCCGGCTTGGCGGCAGGCTTCACCGATGCCGCCTATGACGATGCCGGCGCACGTGTGTTCGACGCGGGCCGTTGGGGCGAGATCGACATCCTGCTGTGCGTGCAGGCGCCGCCGGCGTCGGTACTGGAAAAGCTCAAGCCCGCTGCCAGCGTGGTCGGCCTGCTGGCCCCGGCCAGTGATCCGGCGCTTGCGGCATTGGCCGCTGGCGACCGCCTGCAGCTGTTCCCGCTGCAGCAGCTGCCGCGCACCACCCGCGCGCAGGCGATGGATGTGCTCAGTTCGCAGGCGGGCATGGCCGGCTACAAGGCCGCGCTGATCGCAGCCGAACGCGCACCGCGTTTCTTCCCGATGCTGACCACTGCGGCCGGTACCGTGCGCCCGGCCAAGGTATTGGTGATCGGTGCCGGCGTGGCCGGCCTGCAGGCCATTGCCACCGCGCGCCGGTTGGGCGCACAGGTGGAAGGTTTCGACGTGCGCCCGGAAACCCGCGAGCAGATCCAGTCGCTGGGCGCGCGCTTCCTCGATCTTGGCGTGAGCGCGGCCGGTGAAGGCGGCTATGCGCGCGCGTTGACCGAAGAGGAACGTGCCGAGCAGCAGCGCCGGCTGGCCGACCACCTGCGCAGCGTGGATGTGGTGATCTGTACCGCAGCGGTGCCGGGGCGACCGGCGCCGACGATCGTGACTGCCGCAATGGTGGAAGGCATGGCCACCGGCAGCGTGATCGTGGACCTGGCGGCGGAGAGCGGCGGCAACTGCGCACTGACCCAGCCGGGGCAGTGCATCGAGCATCAGGGCGTGACCATCGACGGCCCGCTGGGCCTGGCCAGCCGCGGCGCGACCCAGGCCAGCGAGATGTATGCGCGCAACCTGCTCAACTTCGTCGCGCTGTTCGTGCGCGAAGGGCAGCTCGGTTTCGACTGGGAAGACGAGTTGCTGGCCAAGACGCGCTGGCAAGCGTGATCTGACCTGCATGCTGTAGAGCCGAGCCCATGCTCGGCTTGCGCAGACGCGATGAAGCAGCCGGGCGTGGGCTCGGCGCTACAGAGGATTGAATCTGGTCTTACCGCGGCTTCGCCGGCGGCGGGTTCTCGCGCACCCAGTCCTTGCGCTGTTCCGGCGTCATCTGCGACCAGCGCTCGCGCAGTGCATCGCGCTGCGCGGGCGGCAGGTCCCGCATCTGGCCGAACAGGGCCCGGGCCTGCTCACGCTGTTCCGGGCTCATGTGCTCGAAGCGGCGCAGGCCACGGCGGGCCTTGTCGCGTTCCTCAGGGCTCATCGACTGCCAGCGCTGGCCATGCGAGAGCATGCGCTGGCGCTGGCCGGCATCGGCACTGTTCCAGCGGTCGCGCAGCGGCGCCAGCAGCGATTCCCGCTGTGCTTCACTCAGCTGTTCCCAGGCCGGCAGCGGTGCGGCCGGCGCGGGGCGTGCGGCAGGGGCGGGCGCGGCGCTCTGCGCCAGTGCCGGGAGGGCCGGCAGCAGCAACAGGGTCATCAGCAGGGGCAGGGCGTGCAGTCGGGACATCATTCACTCCATCGCCAGGTCGGTATCGCCCAGCCACAGGTACAGATCGGGATTTTCGTCGTAGAGCGCGCTGTTGTCTTCCACCGAGGCAAGCACCGGTGCCGGCGCAGGGCCCGTCAGCCTGCCATGGCCAGTGAACTGCAGGCCGATGCCCAGCGCCACCACCAGCGAACAGGCACTGGCCAGCCACCAGCGCCAGCGCCCGCGATGGGTGGCCGTGGCGCCGTGGCGAGCCTGGCGCAGCCGGGCCAGCGTTGCCGGCGACAGCGCGCGCAGCGACTGCGCGTGCAGGCTGCGCAGGGAGTCATCGGAAGGCAGGGAGCGGTTCACGGGTGGATCTCCAGGTAATCCTGCAGCGCCTGGCGGGCGCGTGCCAGATGGGTTTTTACCGCGCCTTCGCTGCAGCCCATGGCGCGGGCGGTGGTGGCCCCGTCCAGATCCTGCAGCACGCGCAGGGTGAACGCCTCGCGCTGGCGGGCGGGCAGGCGGCGCAACGCGTCCACCAGCTGCTGGTACTGCTGGCGCTGTTCATGCGCCTGTGCCGGGTCCGGGCCGGGGTCGGCCCAGTCGATCTCGCCGCCTTCCGCGTCCTGGTTGTCGCGCCAGAACGGCAGGCGGAAACGGCGCCGGCGCTGCACGTCGATCACGCGCCGGCGCAGGATGCTCCAGAACAGCGGCGCCCATTCGGCGGCCGGCTTGTCGGCGTAGTCCAGCATGCGCAACAGCGCGTCCTGCACCGCGTCCATGGCGTCTTCGCGCTGGCGCAACCCGGCCTCGGCAAAGCGGAACGCACGCGGGCCGACACTGGCCAGGAACGCCTCCAGCGATGCCGGCAGGGCATCGGTCTCGGCGCTCGGGGGGACGGGGCTGCTCACCAGCACAGGGTACGGTTCCTCGCTCGGGGTCACCATCGACAACGCGTGAGCGCGGCTTCGGTTGACGCCGGGCGCGCACCAGGTTCAGCCCATGGTTATGATGGGACGACGAAGACAGAGCAGGAGCGTTGCCAGTGAGTGACGGGTTCGTAGCGCTGTACATCTTCATGCTGGCGGCCATTGCCGGCCACGTGATCATTTCGCGGGTGCCGGTGATCCTGCATACCCCGCTGATGTCGGGCTCCAACTTCATCCACGGCATCGTGCTGATCGGCGCGATGGTGGTGCTGGGGCACGCGCAGACACCGCTGGAGAAAGCCCTGGGCTTCCTCGCCGTGGTACTCGGTGCCGGCAACGCCGCCGGTGGCTACGTGGTCACCGCGCGCATGCTGGAAATGTTCAAGCCGAGTGCGCCCAAGGGCGGCAAGGACGAGCCGAAGGAGCCGCAGGCTTGAACATCAGCACCGTCGAACTGCTCGATTGGCTGGTCAAGGCCAGCTACCTCGTCGCCGCCACGCTGTTCCTGCTGGGCCTGCAGCGCATGGCCTCGCCGCTGACCGCGCGCAGCGGCATCCGCTGGGCGGGGCTGGGCATGCTGCTGGCCACGGTGGCGACGTTCTTCCTTCCCGAACTGCACAACGTGCCGCTGATCCTGGTGGCGCTGCTGCTGGGCGCGGGCTTGGCCTGGTGGTCGGCCGGGAAGGTTGCCATCACCGACATGCCGCAGATGGTGGCGCTGTACAACGGCATGGGCGGTGGCTCGGCGGCGGCCATCGGCGCGGTGGAACTGCTGCGCTACGCCTTCCTCGCCAACCGCGATACCAGCCACTGGAGTGCACAGGCACTGGCCGACCTGGCCGCGCGCCAGCCATCGGGCATGGTGCTGCTGCTGGCGGTGGTCGGCGCGGCGATCGGTGCGGTGTCGCTGTCCGGTTCGGTGATCGCCTGGGCCAAGCTGGACGGGCGCCTGGACAAGCGCGTGACCTGGCCCGGCCAGCAGGTGATGAACCTGCTGGTGGCACTGGCGGTGGTGGTGCTGGCGATCATCGCGGCCAGCACGCTCAATACCTGGGCGATCGTCGCCTTCTTCGTGCTGGCGCTGGCGCTGGGCGTGCTGATGACGTTGCCGATCGGTGGCGCCGACATGCCGGTGGTGATCTCGCTGTACAACGCGTTTACCGGCCTGGCGGTGTCGTTCGAAGGCTACGTGCTGGGCAACGAGGCATTGATCATCGCCGGCATGATGGTCGGCGCGGCCGGCATCCTGCTGACCCGGCTGATGGCCAAGGCGATGAACCGGCCGATCCGCAACGTGCTGTTCTCCAACTTCGGCGGCGGTGCCGACGGCGAAGCGCAGACGATCACCGGTGCGCAGAAGCCGATTGAAGCGCCGGACGTTGCGGCGATGATGGCCTACGCCGAACGCGTGGTGATCGTGCCGGGATACGGCATGGCCGTGGCGCAGGCCCAGCACAAGATCTGGGAGCTGGCACAGCGGCTGGGCCAGCGCGGGGTGAAGGTGAAGTTCGCCATCCACCCGGTGGCCGGGCGCATGCCCGGGCACATGAACGTGCTGCTGGCCGAAGCGGGCGTGCCGTACGATCTGATCGCCGACATGGACGACATCAACCCGGAGTTCGCCAACACCGACGTGGTGCTGGTGATCGGTGCCAACGACGTGGTCAATCCGGTGGCACGCACCGACCCGGCCAGCCCGATCTACGGCATGCCGGTGCTGGACGTGGTCAACGCGCGCAACGTGGTGGTGATCAAGCGCGGCAAGGGCACCGGCTTCGCCGGCATCGAGAATGCGCTGTTCTATGCCGACAACACCCGCATGCTGTACGGCGATGGTGCGGAAGCGGCGGCCTCGCTGGTGAGCGAGTTGAAGGCGCTCGACGGCGGGCACTGAGATCCGGGGTCGGATCCCTTTCCACAGGAAAGGGCTCTGACCCCATATGCGCAGCCTCATCCACGCGTGGCGTGGATCTACCCGGAAAGCACAACGCGCACGGGGGGCATCGCGGTCAGCGCGCCAGCCAGGCGCCCACGGCAACACCCACGGCCAGCCAGATCCATTCCACCGCGCCGTTGGCCAGGGTAATCAGGGTCCAGGCCAGGTGCGGACCCATCCGCATCGTGGCGTCCCACAGGTCCAGCCCGATCGAACCGCCCATCCAGGCGCTGGCGATGGTCCAGTTGGCCACGGCGGCCACCAGCAGGGTGCCCAGCACGACCAGAGCGATGCGCAGCCGGCCCGGGCCCAGCGTACCCATGCGCAGCATGAACACCAGTTCCAGGGCGGTCAGTACCGCCATCCAGCCGACCTGCCGGCCGGTCATCAGCGCCAGCACCGTCCAGGCGAGGGGAGCAACAAACAGGCCCAGCAACAGCATGATGGGCCAGAGCCAGGTCACGGTCCTGGCACGCGCGGCATTGAAGGACATCGAAGCTCCCTGAAGATCACCCACAGGATACTGTGGTTTGCCGCAGTGCACCGGCGGCAGCAGGGCGGCTGGGCTAGAATGCCGTCTTGCGTGGCCGCGGCCACGGCCCCATATCGGTCCCCATGTATTCCCGTAGCAGCGAACCTGTCCACTTCGAACGCGATTGCGAGGCCGTGATGGTCCCGCAGGGCGATACCGTGACCCTGCCCGCCGGCAGCTATGGGTACATCACCCAGGCGCTGGGCGGCAGTTATTCGGTGTTTGTCGAGGGCAACCTGTTCCGCATCGCCGGCAAAGACGGCGACGCCATCGGCAAGGAGGCGCCGGCACCGCTGGAACTGCCGGCCGATGCCACCGATGAACAGGTGGAACAGCTGGTATGGCAGCAGCTGCGCACCTGCTTCGATCCGGAAATCCCGGTGAACATCGTCGAACTGGGCCTGGTCTACGAAGTCGAGATCAAGCACCTGGACGAAGGCAAGCGCGAGATCGACGTGAAGATGACCCTGACCGCACCCGGCTGCGGCATGGGCGACATCCTCGTCGACGACGTGCGCAGCAAGCTCGAAATGATCCCGACGGTGGCCGAGGCCGACGTCGACCTGGTGTTCGACCCGCCGTGGAACCAGCACATGATGTCCGAGGCGGCCCGGCTCGAGACCGGCATGCTTTGACCCACGGCCCGCAGTGACGCGGGCCCGGCATTACCCGCAACCAGAACAGGAAATCTCCGGTGTCCCAGTCCATTCCCAGCTTCGCCGTCACCCGTTCGGACCACCCGCGCAGCGCTGAAGAGCGCGCCCAGATCCTGGAGAAGCCGGGCTTCGGCCTGCACTTCACCGACCACATGGTGGAAGTGCGCTGGGACAAGGACACCGGCTGGCACAACGCCAACGTGCGTGCCTACGGCCCGCTGCAGCTGGACCCGGCCGCAGCCGTGCTGCACTACGGCCAGGAAATCTTCGAAGGCATCAAGGCCTACCGCCATGCCGACGGTTCGATCTGGACCTTCCGCCCGGATGCCAACGGCCGTCGACTGCAGCGTTCGGCGCAGCGCCTGGCGCTGCCGGAACTGCCGGTGGAGATCTTCGTCGAATCGCTGAAGCAGCTGATCGCCGTGGACAGCGCCTGGGTGCCGTCGGCCGATGAGTCGAGCCTGTATTTCCGTCCGTTCATGATCGGCGACGAAGCCTTCCTCGGCGTGCGCGGTGCGCACAAGGCCGGTTACTACGTCATCGCCAGCCCGGCCGGCCCGTACTTCGCCAAGGGCGTCGCCCCGGTGTCGATCTGGCTGTCCACCGAATACGCGCGTGCGGCCAAGGGCGGCACCGGCGCCGCCAAGTGCGGTGGCAACTACGCCGCTTCGCTGCTGCCGCAGCAGAAGGCGCAGGCACAGGGCTGCTCGCAGGTGCTGTTCCTCGACCCGGTCGAAGGCAAGTACCTGGAAGAACTGGGGGGCATGAACGTGTTCCTGGTCTACAAGGACGGCACGCTGGTCACCCCGCAGCTCTCGGGCAGCATCCTTGAGGGCATCACCCGCGAGAGCATCCTGCAGCTGGCCCGCGACCGCGGCATGAAGGTCGAAGAGCGCAAGGTCAGCATCGACGAGTGGAAGGACGGCGTTGCCTCCGGCGAGATCGCCGAAGTGTTCGCCTGCGGTACCGCGGCGGTAGTCACCCCGATCGGCCAGCTGAAGGGCGAGGGCTTCTCGGTGGGCGACATCAACGCCCCGGCCGGCGAAGTGACCATGTCGTTGCGCAAGGAACTGACCGACATCCAGTACGGCCGCCTGCCGGACCGCCACAACTGGCTGGTCAAGCTGGGCTGATGATCGCCCACGCTGGACTGTAGAGCCGAGCCGACGCTCGGCTGCTCTTCTGGAAAGCCCGTCCCCGTGACGGGCTTTCTGCGTTCTGGTCAGGCCGCCGGGCATGACCCGGCGCTACCGGACGGTCCGTGCCCGCCGACTGGGGACGCCGATGTCGGCAAAGTCATTCCAGGACACGTGATGACCCAGTCAGGTCTGTGCAGGGCACGAGAAAGTTCCTTCACCTTCACAAACCCTCGACCCGTAAAGTCTCAGATCAGACATTTCATCTTGCTGAAAAGACGCTGAAAATCTTGTGGTGTCCGGTTTTGGTCATTAGCGTCATCTGCACGGCGGATTGATAGGGGAATCCGCTGACTCGCCGGACTTCGAACCTCGCCAACGAAAGCCAGCCCATGGTTCGGCCGGTGCTTCTGCCGATTCCGGCATTCACACCACTAGAAAGGGAAATACGATGTCCCAGGTAACGCAACCGCGTGTGCGTCGAGTGTGGGTGGTCCTTGGTGCGTCCGTTCTGTCATCGCTGCTGCTGGCCACGCCTGCGCTGGCCGGTGATGTCCAGCTCAGCGGCCTGCAGTCCGCGCCGACCCACCAGCGTTTCATCGTGAAGTACCGCGACGGCAGCGCCCCGGTGGCCAACACCACCGCATTGGCCTCTTCGCTGAAGAGCGCCGCCGCTGGCATGGCCACGAGCCAGGGCCGCGCGCTGGGCCTGCAGCAGGTCCGCAAGCTGGCCGTGGGCCCGACCCTGGTCAAGACCGACCGTCCGCTCGACCAGGCCGAATCCGAGCTGCTGATGCGCAAGCTCGCCGCCGATCCGAACGTGGAATACGTCGAAGTCGACCAGATCATGCGCGCGACGCTGACCCCGAACGACACTCGTTTCAGCGAGCAGTGGGGCTTTGGCACCTCCAGCGCCGGCATCAACATCCAGCCGGCCTGGGACAAGTCCACCGGCACTGGCGTGGTGGTGGCCGTGATCGACACGGGCATCACCAACCATCCCGACCTCAACGCCAACATCCTGCCCGGCTACGACTTCATCAGCGACGCCGCGATGGCCCGTGATGGCGGTGGCCGCGACAACAATCCGAACGACGAAGGCGACTGGTACGGCGCCAACGAGTGTGGCTCGGGCATCCCGGCCTCCAATTCCAGCTGGCACGGCACCCACGTTGCTGGCACCGTCGCGGCCGTGACCAACAACAGCACCGGCGTGGCTGGCACGGCGTTCAATGCGAAGGTCGTCCCCGTGCGCGTGCTCGGCAAGTGCGGTGGTTATACCTCCGACATCGCCGATGCGATCGTGTGGGCATCCGGCGGCACCGTCAGTGGCGTGCCGGCCAATGCCAACCCGGCCGAAGTCATCAACATGTCCCTGGGCGGTGGCGGCACCTGCTCGGCTACCTACCAGAACGCGATCAATGGCGCGGTCAGCCGTGGTACCACCGTGGTGGTTGCCGCCGGCAACAGCAACACCAACGTGTCCTCGTCGGTGCCGGCCAACTGTGCGAACGTGATCGCGGTGGCGGCCACGACCTCGGCCGGTGCGCGTGCCAGCTTCTCCAACTATGGTGCCGGCATCGACATTTCCGGCCCGGGCCAGAGCATCCTGTCCACCCTCAACACCGGCACCACCACGCCGGGCAGCGCCACCTACGCGTCCTACAACGGCACCTCGATGGCGGCGCCGCATGTGGCCGGTGTGGTTGCACTGATGCAGTCGGTGGCGCCGAGCGCGCTGAGCCCGGCACAGGTCGAAAGCATCATCAAGAGCACCGCACGTCCGCTGCCGGGTGCCTGCTCGGGTGGTTGCGGCGCCGGCATCATCGACGCCAATGCCGCTGTGGCCGCAGCGATCAACGGTGGCGGCAATCCGAACCCGGGCGGCAACGTGCTGCAGAACAACGTGCCGGTGACCGGCCTGGGCGCTGCAACCGGTGCCGAGCTGAACTACACCGTCGCCGTTCCGGCCGGCAGCACCCAGCTGCGCGTGGCGATCAGTGGCGGCAGCGGTGACGCCGACCTGTACGTGCGCCAGGGCAGTGCCCCGACCGATACCACCTACACCTGCCGTCCGTACCTGAGCGGCAACAGCGAGACCTGCACCATCAACAGTCCCACCGCCGGCACCTGGTATGTGCGGGTGAAGGCGTACAGCAGCTTCTCGGGCGTGACCCTCAACGCCCAGTACTGAGCCCAAGTCCCTCTCCATGGGCACGCCCCGGTTCCGGCCGGGGCGTTTTCTCTTTGGGTAGGTGCCGACCTTGGTCGGCACGCGGTTTCTCAGACCGATTCGAAGCGGTTCGCGGCCACGTTCTTGCGCACGTGCTGCGGATCGAAGATCCGGCCGTTCATCGCGATGTACACGCCGCTCGGCAGCGACTGCACCGCACCGATCGCACAGCCGATGTTGAACTCCGCATCCGAGCCGCGGAAGCGTGCCGGGCTCAGCGCGCCGGTCATCACGATGGTCTTTTCCGGAATCGTCGCAAGCACCTGGCCGGTCTGCACCATCGAATCGGTGCCGTGGGTCACCAGCACGTGCCGGGTCGGCTGCGCAGCGATGGTGGCGCGGATCAGTTCGCGGTCCTCATCGTTGATGTGCAGCGAATCCTTGCGCAGGATCGGAATCACGTTGAAGCGGAACGTCACGCCCAGCTCGCGCAGGATCATGCCGATCTGGGGGTCGCCGATCTGGTAGTCCGACTTGTCGTCGAAGTAGATCTTGTCGATCGTGCCACCGGTGGTGACGACCAGGAGCTCTTCCATCATGTGCATGCGCGAAACCAGGACAGGTACAGCGGCGCGGGGCCAGGAACACAGATGATACGGCCCGGCGGCCGCAGCGTCAGCGTCGCTTGCCGAAGCGGGCGCGCAGCCCCGGCAGGCTGGCGCTGAAGATCACCAGCAGGGCCAATGCAATCTCGATCAACGCCAGCCAGCGCGTCTCCGGGTGGCTCCAGGCGCTCATCACGCCGTGGCTGAACCAGCCCAGCGCCAGCACCGAGGCCCAGAAGCCGGCCTTGCGCCAACCCAGTTGCAGGGCAACAGCCAACGCCAGTGGCGGCGCGGTGAACACCAGCTGGGTGGCCAGCCAGTGCTTGTCATTGATGAACCAGCCGGCGAACAGGGCAGCCAGCCCCATCAAGGCCAGCAGCAGGACCGTGCGCGCCGGGCGGCTCATCGGGACAACCGTTGCGCGATGTCGGCCACCCGGCGGCCCAGCGCGCGGGCCAGCACGGCCTCGTCATCGGTCGGCTGCGGGTCATCGGCGGCGCCGGCCACGTGGCTGGCGCCATAGGGCGTGCCGCCACTGGTGGTGTGGCTCAACGCCGGTTCGGTGAACGGGATGCCGACGATCACGCAGCCGTGGTGCAGCAGCGGCACCTGCATCGACAGCAGGGTCGATTCCTGCCCGCCGTGCATCGAGGCGGTGGATGTGAATACGCCGGCCGGCTTGCCGGACAGGGTGCCGTTGACCCATTCGGCGCCGAGCCCGTCCAGGAAATGCTTGACCGGCGCGGCCATGTTGCCGAAGCGGGTGGGGCTGCCGAGCAGCAGGCCCTGGCATTCCACCAGGTCCTGCACGCTCACGTAGGGCGCGCCATCGTCGGGCACCGGCGGCTGTGCGGTCTGGGTCACGGCGGCCACCGGCGGCACCGTGCGCAGGCGCGCGCTCATGCCCGGTACTTCGCCGATGCCCCGCGCGATCTGGCGCGCCAGCCGTGCCACCGAACCGCCCCGGCTGTAGTACAGCACCAGAATCTCGCCCATCGTGCCCGCTTCTCCTCGTCGTGTGGTCGCCAGTATGGCTATCCTGCCAGCATTCCGCATCGGGTACCCTTCCACCGATGGAACCTTTGGATACGCTCAACCTGTGGATGGAGCGCGCGCGGGATCGCGCACGGGCCATCAGTTTCGGCCGCTTCCTGTGGCATCGCTTCCTCGACGACCGCCTGTTCCAGGCAGCGGCGGCGCTGGCCTACACCACGGTGTTCGCGCTGGTGCCGCTGGCGATCGTGGTGTTCGGCGTGCTCTCGGCCTTCCCCGTCTTCGACCGCTGGAGCGACCAGCTCAGCGATTACGTCTTTTCCAACTTCGTGCCCAACGCTGCGCGCGCCGCGGAGGGCTACCTGCGGCAGTTCTCGGCCAGTGCCGGCCAGCTCACCGCCGCCGGCTTCATTGCGCTGGTGGTCTCGCTGCTGATCACGCTCAACAGTGTTGAAGAGACCTTCAACCAGATCTGGCGGGTCGGCTCGACCCGGCCCAAGCTGACCCGCTTCCTCGTCTATTGGACCGTGCTGACCCTGGGCGCGATGCTCGCCGCTGCTTCGCTGGCAGTATCGGCGCGGGTGTTCGCAATGCCATTGTTCGGCACGCAGGAGGGCCGCTGGCTGGCCGAGCTTGCGCTGCGGGTGGCGCCGATCCTGATCGAGTTCGTGTGCATCACGCTGATGTTCCGGGTGGTGCCGCATCACACGGTGAAATGGCGGCACGCAGTTCCCGGCGCGATCCTGGCCGCGGTGATCCTGGAGTTGGTGAAGTGGGGCATCGGCGCCTACCTGGGCAGCTTCCAGTCCTACCAGAAGCTCTATGGCACAGTCGCCTTCGTGCCGATCCTGCTGCTGTGGATCTACCTGTGCTGGGTGGCGGTGCTGCTGGGCGCGTCGCTGTCCTCGTCGATGGCCGCCTTCCGCTACCAGCCAGTGGAACTGCGCTTGCCGCAGGGCTACGAGTTCTACGGCCTGCTGCGCCTGCTCGGCCGCTTCCACCATGCACGCGCCAAGGGCAGGGGCCTGGCCGATGATGAAATCCTGCGGCTGGAGCCGATGCTGACCGACTCCCTGCTGCATGACCTGGTCTGCAACCTGCAGGAGATCGACCTGCTGCGCCGTGACGAGCGCGGTGAGTGGTTGCTGTCGCGCGACCTGAACCAGGTGAGCCTGGCCGATCTGTACGAATGCACCCAGCTGCGCATCCCGGTAGCCGAGCAGCACCTGCCGTACCGCGACGACAGCCTGGGCCGTGCCGCATTGGCGGCGCTGGACGATCTGCGACTGCCCCTGCGTGAACGCCTGAAGCGCAAGGTCAGTGATATCTATACCGATTCCGGAGACATGCCATGACCCGCAAGACGACGTTGCCGCTGCTGCTCCCGTTGACCCTGCTGCTGGCCCTGTCGGCCTGCAAGCCGGCGCAGGAGCCGACCCCGGCCAGCAGCCAGCCGCCGGCACAGGCACCGACGCCGGCCGCGCCGGCGCCGGTCGATGAAACCCCGGCCGAGCGCACCACCGCCGAGTTCCCGACGCTGAAGATGAAGGCGGTGGATGGCAGTGATTACGATCTGGCCGCGCATCGTGGCAAGTGGGTGGTGGTGAACTTCTGGGCCACCTGGTGCGCACCGTGCCGCAAGGAGATGCCCGAGCTGTCGGCGCTGCATGCGATGCGCAGCAACATCGAGGTGGTCGGTCTGGCCTATGAGGACATCGAAGTGCCGGAGATGCAGTCGTTCCTGACTAAGCATCCGGTGACCTATCCGATCGTGATCGTGGACCCGTTCGATCCGCCGGCGGACTTCGCCACACCGCGCGGTTTGCCGCTGACGCACCTGCTGGATCCGCAGGGCAAGCTGGCGCACACGTTCCTTGGCCCGGTGACGGCCGCCGACATCGAAAAGCAGATCGCTGCTGCCAAGTAGTGGGTTGGTCGGCAGGGCCTGCGGCCCTGCACCCGCCGAAGCCAGAGCAACGGCAACAGCAGCAACAACAGCAACGGCGGGCATTCCGTGGGATGGTGGGGCGGTGCCGGAGTGCGGGGACGCCGCAAGTACGTCCCTGTAGGCTTGGCAGCCGCATCCATGCGGCTGACACCCCGCACTCCGACACCGCCCCACCTCTGACAGATTTCTGCGGCTGTTGGTGGGTGTCGACCTTGTCGACACGTTAGATCCACGCCATGCGTGGATGAATCTCCATTGAAATCGAGTATTTCGACAATCGCATGAAGAGCATCCACGCATGTCGTGGATCTGCTGCAGGTCGCGAGAAACTGTCGAAGGCGGGGTGGGTCCGGTTGCGGGGGCGTGAGCCGCATGGATGCGGCGACCGAGCTTACATGGACGTACTTGCAGCGTCCCCCGCAACCGGACCCACCCCGCCATCCCTCAGGAAGCCCGCCGTTGCTGTTGCCGTTGCTCTGGCTTCGGCAGGTGCAGGGTGCAACCCTGCCGCCCCCCCCCTATTCCTCGACCGGGAAGTCCTCGATCGGCTTCAGCACATCGTAGTGCTCGCGATGCAGCTTGCCCTTCAGCTTCGGCAGCTCCGGCAACGGCGCATCCACCCGCGTGTCCGGCAACCGGTCCAGCAGGTTGCGCACCAGGGTCAGGCGCCCCAGCCGCTGGTCGTTGAAATCCACCAGCGTCCACGGCGCCGCCTCGCGATGCGTCGCGCGCAGCATCGCCTCGCGGGCTTCGGTATAGGCGCTGTACTTGCTGCGCGATTTCAGGTCGACCGGGGACAGCTTCCAGCCCTTCAGCGGATCGAGGTGGCGTTCGGCGAAACGCTTCTCCTGCTGCTCCTGGTCGACGCACAGCCAGTACTTGAACAGCAGGATGCCGTCATCCACCAGCAGCTGCTCGAACACCGGCGCCTGGCGCAGGAACTGCTGGTACTCGGTTTCGCTGCAATAGCCCATCACCCGCTCGACGCCCGCGCGGTTGTACCAGCTGCGGTCCATCAGCACGATCTCGCCGGCGGCGGGAAGATGCGAGGCATAGCGCTGGAAATACCACTGCGTGGCTTCGCGGTCGGTGGGCTTGGGCAGTGCTACCACCCGGCATTGGCGTGGATTGAGATGCTGGCTGATGGCCTGGATCGCGCCGCCCTTGCCTGCCGTATCCCGTCCCTCGAACAGCACCAGCAGGCGTTGCCCGCTGAGCTGCACCCAGCGCGCCATCGCGGTCAGTTCCAGCTGCAGCGGCAGCAGCAGTTCGTCGTAGTCCTTGCGCTTGAGCTTGGCCATCGTCACACCACGCGGGGAGGAAGCCCGAGCGTAACGCAGGGGTCGCTCAGGTGTTGTCGACACCTTGCCAGCCGTGTTCACCGGCAAGCCGCTGCAGCAGGGCCGACAGGTCGCGGGCAAACCCGGCCATGTCGAACAGGCCACTGCGTTCGCGCGCCTGCGCCAGCTCGGCGCGAAGCGAGGCCAGTGCTGCGGGGGCATTGCCCAGTGCGCTGGCGGTGGCGATGAACGCCGCATCATCGGCGACATTCATCCGCGCCAGCCCCAGATGGTGATTGAGGCTGCCGGCCACGCGCGCGGCGAAGGTGGCGCCGGGGCAGGTCAGCACCGGGCAGCCGGCCCATAGTGCGTCGGACGCGGTGGTGTGCGCGTTGTACGGATGCGTATCGAGGAACAGGTCGGCCCGCTGATAGCGGGCCAGGTACTGCGGATGCGGCAGCTTGGCCATGAACACCAGGCGTGCCGGATCCAGGCCGGCGGTCTGCGCGGCAGTGCGCAGGCGAGCGTCGGCCTGGCCGGGGCCGGACAGCAGCCACAGCACGCTGCCGGGCACGGCCTGAAGCACTGCGAAGGCGCGGCCCATGCTGCGCGGGTTGAGCTTGTAGCTGTTGTTGAAGCAGCAGAACACCACGCCGTGCTCGGGCAGGCCGCACTCGGCGCGGGACGGTGCCGGTCCAAGCACACGCGTGCTGTCCGAGGGCTGGAAGGCACGTGGCAGGCGCAGGACACGTTCGCTGAAGTGCGATTCCAGTGATGCCGGCAGCACGAATTCGTCGGCGACCACGGCATCCAGCCATCGCGCGCCTGACGTGCCGGGATAGGCCAGCCAGTTCAGCTGCAGCGGGGCTGGGCGCATCGCCAGCACTTCCGGCGTGCCGCCACCGCCCCAGCCGCGCAGGTCGAACAGCAGATCAATGCCCTGCGCGCGGATGCGGGTGGCGATGTCGGCATGACGCAGGCCGGACATGTCGTGCAGGTGCGTCGCCGCCTGCAGGCGCTTGCGGATGCGGCTGCCGTCGTCGTGGTTCAGTGCGAACAGGTGCAGTTGCAGAGCAGGATCATGGCGCAGCTGTTCGAGCAGGGCCACGGTCAGCAACCCGGTGGGATGGGCACAAAAGCCATTGGACAGGAAGCCGACGCGCAGCGGGCCATGCTCGCGAACCTTCACTGCAGGAAGGGGGCGCACCGCCGACGCCACGACTGCGGCGCGCGCACGCGCGCAGACCAACTGCTCGGCCGCGCTGGCGTCTTCACTGAGGAAGGCGAAGGGCTCCACCGCACCCTGGCCGGCGGCGAGCGCGGCGCGTACCTGCGCAGCCAACGCGTCCACGTCCTGCCAGTCGCACAGGCGGCGCTGCCAGGCCAGGCGCTGCGCGGCGATATAGGGTTCATCCGGCATCAGCGCATGCGCGCGGCGATAGGCCGCTGCTGCGCCTTCAGCATCATCGGCATCTTCCAGCGCATGGCCCAGCCACAGTGCGATGCCCGGGTGCTGCGGGGCCAAAGCCGAGGCCTGGCCGAGCAGCCTGGCCGCGTCGGCATGCGCACCGGCCATCCAGGCCACGCGGCCCAGCCGTGCCAGTGCTTCCGGGTGGTTCGGGCGCAGCTGCAGCGCACGTCGTGCGGCCTGCTCACCGGCGGCGATGTCGCCGGCCTCCAGTTCCAGGTCGGCCAGCATCACCCAGGCGACGAAGTCGCCGGGCTGGCGTGCGATCGCCTGTTGCAGGTGCTGCCGCTGCTGCCAGGCCGACATGCGACTCAGCTCGCCGACAACTGGGCCAGGGCGTCGACCTGGTGTTCGTGGCTGAGCCGCTGCAGCAGCGGGTCGAGGTCGCCGGCCAGTACGTTGGGCAGGTCGTACAGCGTCAGGCCTTCCACGCGGTGGTCGGTGATCCGGCCCTGCGGGAAGTTGTAGGTGCGGATGCGCTGGCTGCGGTCGCCGCTGCCGACCTGCAGGCGCCGTGATTCGGCCTGCGCGGCGTCCTGGCGCTGGCGCTCGGCGTCCAGCAGCTGTGCTTTCAGGCGCTTCATCGCCTTGTCGCGGTTGGCGTGCTGGCTGCGCTCGGTCTGGCATTCCACCACCACGCCAGTCGGCACGTGGGTGATGCGGATGGCCGATTCGGTCTTGTTGACGTGCTGGCCACCGGCGCCGGACGAGCGGAACGTATCCACCTTCAGGTCGGCGGGGTTGATGACGATGTCATCGACCTCGTCGGCCTCGGGAATGATCGCTACGGTGGCCGCCGAGGTGTGGATGCGGCCCTGCGATTCGGTGGCTGGCACGCGCTGCACACGATGCGTACCCGATTCGAACTTCAGGCGTGAGAACGCGCCACGGCCGACCACGCGCGCCACCACTTCCTTGTAGCCGCCATGCTCGCCCGGGCTGTCCGATTCGATTTCGACTTTCCAGCCCTGGCGCTCGGCGTAGCGGGCGTACATGCGGAACAGGTCGCCGGCAAAGATCGCGGCCTCATCGCCGCCGGTACCCGCGCGCACTTCCAGGAACAGGTTGCCTTCATCGCGCGGGTCGCGCGGCACCAGCAGCAGCGCCAGCTCCTGCTCCAGTTCCTGCAGGCGCGCCTGTGCCGCAGCGATTTCCTCGTCGGCCAGCTCGCGCAGGTCGGGGTCGGCGCGCATGCCTTCGGCGGCGGCCAGGTCGGCCTTGGCACGGGCTTCATCGGCCAGGGCGATGGCGATCGGTTCAAGTTGGGCGAATTCGCGCGAAAGGTCGCGGAAACGGGTGTTGTCGGCGACCACATCGGGTTCGGCGAGCAGGCGTTCCAGTTCTTCGCGGCGCTCGGCCAGCGCTTCCAGCTTACGGCGCAGGGTCGGCGTCATCGGGTCTCACGGGTGGGTGGCGGTAACCCGGCGTGGCCGGGAACAGGCGCTCGGCGGCGCGGGTCAGGTCGGCATCGCCACTCAGCGCGGCAGCGCGCAGGGCGGCGGTCGGCGGATGCAGCAGGCGGTTGGTCAGGCCGTGGGCCAGCAGTTCCAGCACTTCATCGGCCGGCTTGCCGTTGGCCAGCTGCTGGCGTGCGCGCTCCAGCAGCTCGGCGCGGGTGGCCTCGCCGAACGCACGCAGCTGCCGCAGCGGCGCCTGGTGGGCGCTGGCCTGCTGGGTCTCGACGAAGCGCGACACCTGCAGGTCGATGATCGCCTCGGCTTCGGCGGCGGCCTCGCGACGGCCACGGCGGTTGTCTTCCACCGCGCGTTCCAGGTCATCGACGGTGTAGAGGAAGGCATCGTTGAGCGTGCCGACCTCGGCCTCGATGTCGCGCGGCACGGCCAGGTCGAACAGCAGCATCGGCTTGTGCCGGCGCGCACGCAGGGCCTTGGCCACCATCTCACGATGGATCACCGGCTCGCGCGCGGCGGTGGCCGAGAACACCACGTCGGCCTCGCCCAGGTGGCGGTCCAGTTCAGTCAGCGGCAGTGCCACGCCGCCATGGCGGCTGGCAAGTTCCTGCGCGTGGGCGAGGGTGCGGTTGGCGATCAGCAGCCGGCGGACCTTGCCCTCGCTCAGGTGCCGTGCAGCCAGTTCGATGGTCTCGCCGGCACCGACCAGCAGCACGGTGGAATCGTCCAGCCGGGCGAACGCGTTCTGCGCCAGGCGCACCGCGGCCGAGGCGACCGACACCGGGTTGGCGCCGACCTGGGTATCGGTGCGCGCACGCTTGGCCACCGAGAAGGTCTGCTGGAACAGGCGGTCCAGGCGCTGGCCAAGCAGACCGTGGTCGCGCGCGGTCGACCAGGCATCCTTCACCTGGCCGAGGATCTGTGGTTCACCCAGCACCATCGAGTCCAGCCCGGTGGCGACGCGGAACAGGTGGCGCACGGCCTCGGCATCGGCATGCTGGTACAGGTAGCCCTGCAGGTCGCCGGCCTGGCTGTGCAGCCACTGGTCCAGTGCCTGCGCCGAATCGGCCACGGCGTACAGTTCGGTGCGGTTGCAGGTGGACAGCAGCACCGCCTCGGCGATCTGCGGGGTATCGCGCAGCGAACCGAGCGCGCGCGGCAACGCCTCACCGGCGAAGGCCGCGCGCTCGCGCAGCTCCACCGGTGCGGTCTGGTGATTCAGTCCGAGCACCCACAGGGTCATTGTTCAGTTGCTTGCGATAAGCTGCTGGCCATTGGACGACATTTTAAGGCCCCGATGCCGACGATGCCCGCATTGATTCGCATCCCCAGTGTTCTGCTGCTGTCCCTGGCCTGCAGCCAGGCCCTGGCGGCAGTGCCGGCCAAGGCCCCCGTACGGGCCCCGGCCACTGAGGAACTGGCGCTGGAACCGGTGATGGCCGGTGAGTTCGCGCTGCAGGCCGGCAAGCTGGCCGACGCCGCACGCTGGTACCTGCAGGCGGCCCAGCAGACCGACGGCGACGCCGGCCTGGCCGAGCGCGCGACCCGCATTTCCATGCTCGCCAACGACGATGCCAGCGCCGCCAAGGGCCTGGCCCTGTGGCAGCAGCGCGCCCCACGCTCGTTGACCATGCGCAGCGCCGCCGGTGCGCTGGCCATGCGACAGGGCGATGTGAAGGCCGCCCGCACCGAGCTGCAGGCCCTGCTGGCCGACCCCGACGAGCGCGGCTGGAAGTTCGCCCTGGCCGCGCTGATCGGTGGTGGCCGTGATCCGGCGGTGCCCGCACAGGTGCTGGGTGAGCTGGTCGACGCCAACGCCATTCCGCCGAAGATCGAAGCCTGGCAGGAATTCGGCCGCCTGGCCCTGCGCATGGAAAAGCCCGAGCTGGCGCGGCGCATGATCGATGAAGTGGTCAAGCGCTTCCCCGAGGAGCCGCGCGTGGCGTTGCTGCGTGCCAGCCAGCTGCAGCAGGCGGGCGAGACCGACAAGGCATTGTCGTTGC
This sequence comes from Stenotrophomonas africana, assembly GCF_013004645.1. Lineage (GTDB taxonomy): Bacteria > Pseudomonadota > Gammaproteobacteria > Xanthomonadales > Xanthomonadaceae > Stenotrophomonas > Stenotrophomonas africana. The sequence continues at coordinate 213,609 of NZ_JABEME010000006.1, forward strand.
TGCACGACGTGGAGCCGAAGACCCGCCAGGACCCGGAACTGCGCAATGCGGTGGCCATCGCCTACGACAGCCTCGGCCAGCCGTCCGCCGCCGAGCGCGTGCTGGCCTTCGGCCCGCAGGACGTGCAGACCTGGGGCATGCGCGCTTCGCTGCTGGCCAAGCAGGGCGACAAGGCCGCGCTGTCCAACCTCTACAACGAACTGTCGCGGCAGGCCGCCAAGCCGGACCCGGCGCAGCGCCTGCTGCTGGGCAAGATCGCCGAGTACCTGAAGCGCTACCCCGAGGCGGTGCAGTGGTATCACAGCGTGCCTGGTGGCGATGAGCTGAGCGAAGCGCGCCTGCGCGCGGCCAACGCCCAGGCCCTGGCCGGGCGCCTGCCGCTGGCGCTGGATGAAGTGCACGCGATCCAGTCCGATGCGGTGGTCGACGACGATGTGCGCCGCGACGCCTACCTGCTGGAAGCCGAACTGCGCCAGCGCGCAGACGATAGCGCCGGTGAACTGGATGCGCTGGCCCGGGGCCTGGCCGCGTACCCGGATGACAACGGCCTGCTGTACGCCCGTGCGCTCACCTGGGAACGCCGTGACGACATCCCACGCGCTGAGGCCGATCTACGCAAGATCCTTGTGACCGAGCCGGAAAACGTACCGGCATTGAACGCGCTGGGTTACACCCTGGCCGATCGCACCGGTCGCCTGCAGGAGGCACTGGAGCTGATCGACCGCGCCCGCGTGGCCGAACCGGACAACGCCGCCATCGTCGACAGCTACGGCTGGGTGCTGTATCGCCTGGGCCGCAAGGAAGAGGCACTGGTGCAGCTGCGCCGGGCCTGGACCCTGGCCAAGGATCCGGAGATCGCTTCCCACGTCGGCGAAGTGCTGTGGGTGCTGGGCAAGCATGACGAGGCCCGCCACTTCTTCGAGGAAGCGGCCAAGCTCGACCCTGAAAACCGCGCGCTGCTGCGCGCCCGCGAGAAGTTCAATCCATGAGTGTTTCCCTGATCCGGCCGCTGCTGTTGGCGGCCGCGACCCTGATGGTCAGCGCCTGCACCAGCGTGGGCACGCAGAAGACCCCGGCGCCAGCGGTGGTCGAGACCGTGTCTGCCGAAGCGGCGCAGGCCGAGGCGGCGCGCGTGGCCGCGCTGCAGGCACAGCCGGACTGGGCCTTCCAGGGCCGGGTCGCGGTCAGCAAGGGCAAGGACGGCGGCAGCGGTCGCATCGACTGGAAGCAGGATGGGCGCCGTTATGTGGTCGAGCTGAGCGCGCCGGTGACCCGGCAGAGCTGGAAGCTGACCGGCGATACCCATTCCGAAGCGGGCCGCCTGGAAGGGCTGGCTGGCGGGCCGCGTGACGGCGAGGATGCCCAGCAGCTGCTGCTGGAAGCCACTGGCTGGGACATTCCGGTCAACCAGCTGCCGGAGTGGATCCGTGGCCTGGTGGCTGGCGATGCTGCCGGTCCGGAGAAGGTCGAGCGCGACGGTGAAGGCCGGCCGCGCCGCATGCAGCAGATGGGCTGGCAGGTGCAGTACCTGGACTGGTATCCCGCCGAGACCGGGCGCCCAGCGCTGCCGCGCCGGATCGAGGCCAGTAATGGGGATGCCAAGGTGCGCCTGCTGGTGGACCAGTGGGGGCAGGGCGCTCCATGAGTGGGGTAGCCGATGGCACGGGCTGGTCCTGGTGGCCGGCCCCGGCCAAGCTGAACCTGTTCCTGCACATTACCGGCCGCCGGGCCGACGGTTACCACGAGCTGCAGACCGTATTCCGCCTGCTGGACTGGGGTGACCGCATCGGCCTGCGCCTGCGTGAAGACGGCCTGGTGCATCGGCAGGGCGAGGGCCTGGCCGGCGTGGCCGAGGCCGATGATCTGGCGGTCCGCGCCGCGCGGCTTCTGAAAGATGCGGCCAATATCGCGCAAGGCGCAGACATCATCGTTGAAAAGCACGTTTCTGCCGGCGGGGGGTTCGGTGGCGGTTCCTCCGACGCGGCCACCGTGCTGGTCGTGCTGAACCGGCTGTGGCGGGCAGGGCTGGACGAGGACGCGCTTGCCGCGCTCGGCCTGCGCCTGGGCGCGGATGTACCGGTGTTCGTGCGCGGGCGCAACGCCTGGGCCGAAGGGGTGGGCGAGCGCCTGCATCCGATCGTGCTGACACCGGCCTGGTATGTGGTGGTTGAGCCGGGCGTTCATGTTCCCACCCCGGCCCTGTTTGCAGACCCGGATTTGACGCGCGACAGCCCAGTGGCGAAAATAGAGGACTTCGCTTCCGGGACCCTGGTCGGGAACGCGTTCGAACCGGTGCTGCGCCGCCGTGAGCCTGCCGTCGAGGCAGCGTTCGCCGCGTTGAGCGACATTGGCACGGCGCGGCTGACCGGTTCGGGAAGTGGTTGTTTCGTCGAGTTCGCATCGCAGTCTGCCGCAGAGCAGGGACGGTCGAAGTTGCCGAAGGAGTTGCGGGCAAGGGTGGCAGCGGGCGTTGCGCGTTCGCCACTGCTGGATGCACTCGAGCAACACTGATTTATCAATGCAGGGGCGTCGCCAAGAGGCCCAAGGCACCAGGTTTTGATCCTGGCATTCGTAGGTTCGAATCCTACCGCCCCTGCCAATAGCGGCTGTGTCCGCGCCTTCCAGCGCATCACCTGCGCGGGACGTGGAAACAACCGCGGTGTTGTCAGCAGCAAGGGTCCATCGGGTCCTTGCCGACCCCGGATCCCCGCCACTCGTCCCCGCCCGAGACAATCATGATGCAAGAGTCCCCGAACCTGCTGGTCTTTTCCGGCAACGCCAACAAACGTCTGGCGCAGAACATCTGCAAGGAACTGGGGGTTCGCCCGGGCAAGGCGCTGGTCTCGCACTTCTCCGATGGTGAAGTGCAGGTGGAAATCGAAGAGAACGTCCGCAAGCAGGACGTGTTCGTGATCCAGCCGACCTGCGCGCCGAGCGCGGAAAACCTGATGGAACTGCTGGTGCTGATCGACGCGCTCAAGCGCGCATCGGTGGCCAGCGTGACCGCCGTGGTGCCGTACTTCGGCTACTCGCGCCAGGATCGCCGCATGCGTTCCTCGCGCGTGCCGATCACCGCCAAGCTGGCGGCGAAGATGTTCAGCACCGCTGGCGCTGATCGCGTGCTGACCGTCGACCTGCACGCCGACCAGATCCAGGGCTTCTTCGATATTCCGGTGGACAACGTGTATGCGTCCCCGCTGCTGCTGGCCGACATCTGGCGCGCCTACGGCACCGAGAACCTGATCGTTGTGTCGCCGGACGTGGGCGGTGTGGTCCGCGCCCGTGCGGTGGCCAAGCGCCTGGATGACGCCGACCTGGCGATCATCGACAAGCGCCGCCCGCGCGCCAACGTCTCCACCGTGATGAACATCATCGGTGACGTCGAAGGCAAGACCTGCGTGATGGTCGATGACATCGTCGATACCGCCGGCACCCTGTGCGCCGCTGCCGCTGCCCTGAAGGCGCGCGGTGCGCTCAAGGTCGCCGCCTACTGCACCCACGCGGTGCTGTCGGGCCCGGCGATGGACAACATCACCAATTCCCAGCTCGACGAGCTGGTGGTGACCGACACCATCCCGCTGAAGGACGCAGCGCGGGTGTGCAGCAAGATCCGTCAGCTGAGCGTGGCGGAGATGCTGGCCGAAACGATGCGCCGCATCGCCTTCGGTGAGTCGGTCAGCTCGCTGTACGTCGACTGAGTTTTTCGTCCTTGCCGGCAACGGCGGGGACATACCCCGGGTGCTTCTGGTCGCGGAAGCATCTTCAACCGCCAAGCCGCAAGGCGAGGCAACAACCTGAGTAGTCGAAAATGTCGAAGACCCATGAAATCAAGGTCACCAAGCGTGAACTGCAGCGTAAGGGTGCGAGCCGCCGCCTGCGTCACGCTGGTGTGATCCCGGCCATCGTGTACGGCGGCAACGCCGAGCCGGTCGCCATCAGCCTGGACCACAACGAAATCTGGCTGGCCCAGCAGAACGAGTGGTTCTATGCCTCGATCCTGGACCTGAATCTGGATGGCCAGGTGCAGAAGGTCCTGCTGCGTGACATGCAGCGCCACCCGTACAAGCAGCTGATCATGCACCTGGACTTCCAGCGCGTGAACGAGAACGAAGCCCTGACCGCTTCGGTCCCGCTGCACTTCATCAACGAAGACACCTCGCCGGCCGGCAAGGCTGCCGACGTCGTGGTCACCCACGAACTGAAGGAAGTGACCATCACCTGCCTGCCGAAGGACCTGCCGGAGTCGATCGAAGTCGACCTGGGCGAGCTGAAGGCCGGTGACGTGGTGTACCTGTCCAACATCAAGCTGCCGAAGGGCGTGGAAATCCCGGCCCTGGCGCTGGGCAAGGACCACGACGACGCCATCGTCACCGCCAAGGCCGGCAAGGCTGACGCGGCCGACGAAGAAGCGGCTGCCGAGTAATACCAAGCGGCGCCTGCCTCCGGGCAGGCGCCGTGCTGGAAGGAACCATGGCAGGATTGCGACTGATCGTCGGTCTGGGCAACCCCGGATCGGAACACGCCCGGACCCGGCACAATGCCGGGTTTCATTTCGTTGAGGCCCTGGCTGAAAAAGCCGGTGCGCGATGGAATGTGGACAGCAAGCTGTTCGGCGAGACCGCCAAGGTCGAGATTGCCGGACAGACGGTGTGGCTGCTCAAGCCCGCCACGTTCATGAACCTCAGCGGCAAGTCGGTCACCGCCGCACAGCGGTTCTGGAAGATCGAGCCGGAAGAAACCCTGCTGGCCCACGACGAGCTGGACCTCCCGCCCGGTGCGGTGCGGCTGAAGTTCGACGGTGGCCATGGCGGCCAGAACGGCCTGCGCGACACCATGCGCCTGCTCGGCCACGGCAAGTTCCACCGCCTGCGCGTGGGCATCGGCCATCCCGGGCACAAGGACCGCGTGGTGGGGTGGGTGCTCGGCCGTCCGTCGAAGGACGACGACGTGCTGATCGCGCGCGCCATCGACGATGCGATCGACGTGCTGCCGCTGGCAGTGCAGGGCGATTTCAACGAAGCGATGAAGCGGCTGCATACACCGCGCTGACCATGACCGACCCGCGTACTCCCTGCACCGTGTGTGGCGCCATGATCCTGCTGGCGACGGCGGCCCGGAACGATGGGCTCTGCATGCCCTGCCGGAATGGCACGCGGCAAAGCATGGAAGAGGCGAAGGTGCGAAACAAGGAAATGCGCGAAGAGCTTGACCGATACGAGAATTCCGCTGCAGGGCGCCACTGGAACTGGCTGGTGGAACAGGAAAGCGGCTCGGGCTGTGGATTCTCAGGGCTAGTGACGCCAGATCAGCGCTACTTCGCGGTTTCGGTGACAAGTAGCGAAGTCTGGCGTGGCGGTATTGGTACGTACTTCGACAGTTACTCGGGCGCCTATTACGAAGAGACGCTCGCAGGTCTTGAAGAAATGGGCCTGGTCGAACTGGGCGACGTGCTGAAAGAAGCCAAGATGGTGCTGTTCGGTGACGAAGCAGTGCCCAAGGATGAAGGTGTCCGCTGGGAGAAAATGTACGGTCAGCATAATGAGTTGCCGGACGGTGTCGAAGTTCTGCTGGACCGCTTGAGCCAGAGATTTGGTGAGACTGAGGAGAGGCTACAGCTTTCTGCGGCACTACAGACCTACGCTGAGAAACACAGGCTGTACGCCGCGTTCTAGCGCGGGCTACTGGAAGGACGATTGGGGATTGAGGGCATGCCCGCAGGCGAGCCTTGAATCCCGAATCATCCACCTACACTCAAACCCGGATTCAACACATGGGTATCAAATGCGGCATCGTCGGCCTGCCCAACGTCGGCAAGTCGACCCTGTTCAATGCGCTGACCAAGGCGGGTATCGCCGCGGCGAACTTCCCGTTCTGCACCATCGAGCCGAACGTCGGCATCGTGCCGGTGCCGGATCCGCGCCTGAACGAGCTGGCAGCGATCATCAACCCGCAGAAGGTCATCCCGACCGCGGTCGAGTTCGTCGACATTGCCGGCCTGGTGGCCGGTGCCGCCAGCGGTGAAGGCCTGGGCAACAAGTTCCTGGCACACATCCGCGAAGTCGATGCGATCACCCACGTGGTGCGCTGCTTCGAGAACGCCGACGTCATCCACGTCAACAACAAGGTCGACCCGATCTCGGACATCGAAACCATCGATACCGAACTGGCGCTGGCCGACCTCGACAGCGTCGAGAAGGCGCTGAACCGTGCCGAGCGCGCCGCCAAGGGCGGTGACAAGGACGCCGCGGCGCGCAAGCCGGTGCTGGCCAAGCTGCAGGCCGCGCTGTCGGATGGCAAGGCCGGTCGCTCGGCGGGCCTGGACGAGGAAGAGAAGGCGCTGGTACGCGATCTGTTCCTGCTGACCCTGAAGCCGGTGATGTATATCGCCAACGTGCTGGAAGACGGTTTCGAGAACAACCCGCACCTGGACGCCGTGCGCGCGCACGCCGCCGCCGAAGGCGCGCAGGTGGTGCCGGTGTCGGCCGCGATCGAAGAAGAGCTGTCGCAGCTGGATGACGAAGACCGCGATACCTTCCTGGCCGACCTGGGCCTGAGCGAGCCGGGCCTGAACCGCGTGATCAACGCGGCCTACAGCCTGCTCGGCCTGCAGACCTACTTCACCGCTGGCGTGAAGGAAGTCCGCGCGTGGACCGTGCGCAAGGGCGCTACCGCCCCGCAGGCCGCCGCGGTCATCCACACCGACTTCGAGAAGGGCTTCATCCGCGCCGAGACCATCGCGTATGACGACTTCATCAAGTACAAGGGCGAAGCTGGCGCCAAGGAAGCCGGTCGCCTGCGCCTGGAAGGCAAGGAATACCGCGTGCAGGAAGGCGACATCCTGCACTTCCGCTTCAACGTCTGATCCAGCGGCAGCGGATCGACCCCGAACGCCCCGCCTTGCGCGGGGCGTTCGCGTTTCTGGCGATGGACAAAAAATCACCACGCTGCGAAACGCTTGCGGCGTGACGTTCGCCGGCACTTGTCCACAGCAAACTCCCATCGCTTTCCACGCCAGGTGTGGAAAACCGACGAACCTGATGTAGAGCCGAGCCCATGCTCGGCTGATGCCCGCCGGAGCCGAGCGTGGGCCCGGCTCTACAAGGGGCTCGCCCGCGCGACCTGGACAAATTTTCACCGCGCTTCGAAACGCCTGCGGTGCAATGCTCGCACCCACTTGTCCACATCAAGTTCCCATCGCTCTCCACGTACCGTGTGGAAAACAATCGGGGCCATGGACAAAAAATCACCACGTCCGGAAACGCCTGCACCGCAACGCTCGAACCCACTTGTCCACACCAAGTTCCCATTGCTTTCCACGTGTGGTGTGGAAAACCCCAGATGGCCCGCTCTGGTAGTCGCCCACCAAGGTGGGCATCTACCAGAACCGCAAACAACAAGGCCCGCCAGTGGCGGGCCTTGTCGTCCACGTTCTGCAATGCGGCGTGCCTTACAGCGCGCTGCCACCGAACTTGTGGGTGTACTGCAGGTTGATGGTGCGGCCGACGCTGTCGAACCAGGACACGTCGTAGTACGGATAGGCCGTATAGGTGAGGTCCTTCGGCGGCATCTTGTTGAACACATTGACCAGCGACAGCGACAGGCGCGAGTGGTCGTCGAAGCGGTACTGCAGCGAAGCGTTGTAGCGGTACGTCGCCTTGATGTACGGGCTGTCACCGCTGTCCCACGTGAATACCTGGTCGTAGCTGTCCGAGGTCGGCAGCTTGCCGAGGCGCGAGCCGTACACCGTTGCCGACCACGCATCCCTCTCCCAGGTCACGCTCAGGCTGGTCTTGGTGCGCGGGATGTCGAAGTTGCTGTTGACCGCGAACTGGTCCTGGATCGGATCACCCGGATAACGCTGGAAGTCATGCTTTTTCACCCAGGTGTGGGTGCCGTTGAGGATGAAATCACCGATGCCGGTCTGCAGGCGGTAGCGCAGGCCAACGTCGATGCCGGAGGTGGACTCGCGCGCAACGTTGATCGGCGCCACGCGCACGCCATACAGGCGCCCGTCGTTGCTGCGGGTGATGCGTGCGAGCGCATCTACGCAGGTCGGCGAGTTGACGTCGGCAGTACCCAGGCGGCAGTTCGCTTCACTGGCCAGGATCGTGCGCACGTCCATGTCCTGCACCTGCTTGCGCATGTCGATGTCAAACCAGTCCACCGACAGATCCAGGCCGATCGCCGGCGACCAGACGAAGCCGGCACTCCACGAGGTGCTGGTTTCCGGGTCGAGCTGGCGGTTGCCGGTGCGGCTGCGGATCAGGTTGCGTTCGTAGTCGGCGCAGTCCGTGGCACCGTCGGCGCGACAGCTGTACAGGTCTTCGGCGGTGGTCTCGTCGTTGCCCGGTCCGGCGAACACATAGTGCAGGTCCGGTGCGCGGAACGCGGTGCCGTACGAGCCACGCACCAGCAGGGTGTCGATCGGGCGCCATTCCAGGCCGCCGCTCCAGGTCGCCTTGCCGATGGTGTGGCCGGAATAGCGGTACTGGTCGTAGCGGCCGGCCACGCTCAGGTTGACCGTCTCGTGCAGCGGCATGCGCAGCTCGGCCGCCGTGGCCCAGCGGTTGCGCGAGCCCTGGCCGTCCGAATCCTTCCAGCTGTAATAGTAGTACTGGGTGGCCAGCGGGTCGGGATTGAGCGAGTACGCCTGCTGGCCCACTTCCACGGTCGCGGCGAAACCGGCATCGCCCCCCGGCAGGCCGAACAGCGCGGAGTTGGTCAGCGTGAACGCAGCCGTCTCGGTGCGCGACTTCGGGGTGTAGGTGGTGCGCGCCGCGATCGAGTCGTACTCGGCGCGGGTCAGCGGCCGGTACAGGCGTGACGGATCGGCGTTGTAGATCGGGAAACCGTCGTCGTCCACGCCCAGCTGCGGGCCGAGGAACAGGTCGTTGGCCTTGGCGGCAATGATCTGTGCCCAGCTGATCCGCGACTGGTACTGCGAATGGCTCAATGCCGCTTCGTAATCCCAGTTGCCGGTCAGGTTGCCCTTGAAGCCGGTGGTCACGCTGAAGGTCTTCTGCGTGCTGCGCACCATCGCATTGCGCAGGCCACCCATTTCCTCGGGTGAGAACTGGCGCTGCCAGAACTCGATCTCGCCGGTGGCTTCGTTGTTGAAGTAACCCGACTCATCGCCGTTGGCGTCCATCCGGCCCCACTTGGTGACGTCGCGCATCAGCGACATCGTGTGGTAGCCCAGCTGCACATCGGCGAACCACTGCTGGCCATTGTCGAAGTCGTAGCTCAGCGAGGCGTAGCCATTGGCACCACGGCGCTTGCTGAGGATGGTGCCGTAGCCGATCGAGCTGTCACTTCCGCAGTAATAGCCATAGCGCGGGCGGTAGGCGCGGTAGGTGCTGCCTTGGTTCTGCCCAGCCAGCGCTTCGCAGGTGGCCGCGCCCGGGTCCAGGTAGTCATCGTTGTAGTCGGTGCGCAGGTAAGCGCGGCGGGCGATGCGCGAGCCCTCTGTCGGGCCGTCCTGGGTCGAATCCTGGATATCGCGCTCGTACGCCCACAGCGGGGTCTGCGATTGCAGCTCAACGCTGTACACCGCGTTGAAATTGCCGCGGCTGAAACCGCTGGCCAGGCTCATGTCGAACGACTCGCCACCGCCTTCGCTGGTGGTGCCCATGCGCATGTCGATGGTGGTGCCGTCGGCCTTCTTCTTCAGGATGAAGTTGACCACGCCGGCGATCGCGTCCGAGCCGTAGATGGCCGAGGCGCTGCCGGTCAGCACTTCGATGCGCTCGATCATCCCCAGCGGGATGTTGGAGACATCGGTGAAGTTGCTGCGGCCCTTGAACGGCATCGGGAAGTCGGCGATGCGGCGGCCATTGACCAGTACCAGCGTGTGGTTCGGGCCCAGGCCGCGCAGGTCCACCTGCTGGGCGCCCGGCGAGAAATCGGCGCCACTGGAAGACTGCTGGCTCTGCGTCTCACCGCCGTTCTGGGTCATCGCACGCAGCACGTCCGGCACGCTGGTGAAGCCGCTGGAGCGGATCTGTTCGGCGTTGATCACCGTGATCGGGGCGGGGCCTTCCACCTGGGCGCGCGGAATGCGCGAACCGGTGACCTGCACCGCATCCAGTTGTCGAACCGAGGAGGAAGCCGGTGCCTGGGCCGCCGCAGAAGCAGCCACGCCCATCAACGCCAGCTGGATCGACCACGCCATCGCCTTTCTACGCATGAGGAATTCTCGGAAATGAAGCCGGCCCGCAGAGGAGGGGCCCTGTCCCCCATTCAGATTTCCGGAATGGGCGCGCGCATTTAACGCCTTTTTTATGTCCTTGACTACTGGACCCCTATCTGGCAAAGAGTGAAAACGCTTGCAAGTGGATTCTGTTCAGGGAGATCAAGATGCGACGCCTCCATCGGACCCTGCGTACCCCCTTTGCCTGGCTGGCGCTGCTGGTGTTGGCCATGCCGTTGGCCGCCCTTGCGCAGGACCTGCAGGGTCCGGGCTTCGCCTACTACGAAACCGGGGATCTCGACGCACCCCGGCCCGGTCCGCGCGCGCCAGCCATGATGCTGATGGGCGGTGGCGAATGGGTGCCGGAAGCCTTTCAGTGGTGGCTGAAGCAGGCCGGGAATGGCCGCGTGCTGATCCTGCGCGCTTCTGGCAGTGACGAGCTGCAGGACCGCCTGTATCGCGAGATCGGCGGGACCACCGCAGTGCAGACGCTGGTCTTCGACAGCCGCCGCGGCGCCGACGATCCGGCCGTGCTGCGCGTGGTTGCCGCAGCTGATGCCATCTTCATTGCCGGTGGTGACCAGTCGCGCTACATCCGCTTCTGGAAGGGCACTGCGCTCAACCGCGCGCTGAACGCCCATGTGCGCGCCGGCAAGCCAATTGCCGGTACCAGCGCCGGGCTCGCCATCCTCGGTGGCTATGCCTACGGCGCGATGGACGGCGGCAGCATCACCTCCGCGGGTGCGCTGGCCGACCCGATGGGCAGCGCGGTGACCATGGACAGTGGCTTCCTGCAGATGCCTTACCTGCAGCGCGTGGTCACCGACACCCACTTCGACAAGCGCGATCGGCTCGGCCGCCTGATCGTGTTCGTGGCGCGCGCCGCCCAGGACAGCGGTGATCCCGACATCGTCGGCATCGGCGTTGATGAGGACACCGCCCTGTGCGTGGAGCCCGATGGCCAGGCCCAGGTCTACAGCGCCGATGGCGAAGGCAAGGTCTGGGTGGTCAGCCCCGGCCGTGATGCCGACCGTCTGGTGGAAGGCGAGCCGCTGCGCTTCCGTGCCGTCCCGGTAACCGTGGTCGCCAGTGGCAGCCGCATGCGCCTGGACGACGTCCAGGCCGACGCCGACTATCAGGCGGTGGCAGACATCAGCGACGGCGAGATGGAGTTCACCCTTCGGTAGTGCCGGCCGCTGGCCGGCAACTCGCCTTCCCTGACGCGCCCCTTGCCGGCCAGCGGCCGGCACTACCCTGCAATCCATTCCCTCGTCCTGCTGGAGACGTACCCGATGAAACTGCGCCTGGCGCTGTCCGCACTGTTGTCCCTGCCCATGCTTGCCCAGGCCGCGCCGGCCACCTCACCGCTGCTGGTCATCCACGGTGGCGCCGGTGTCGAGCGCAAGGACCTGTCGCCGTCCGAAGAGAAGGCTGCGCGCGATGCGTTGCGCGCTGCGCTGCTGAAGGGCCATGCCGAACTGGCGGCCGGTCGCCCGGCGCTTGCAGCGGTCACTGCGGCGATCACCGTGCTGGAGGACGACCCCACCTTCAACGCCGGCAAGGGCGCAGTGTTCACCCACGACGGCCACAACGAGCTGGATGCGGCTGTCATGGACGGCGCAAGCCAGGCGGCGGGCGCGGTGGCAGGCGTCCAGCGCGTGCGCAACCCGATCCTGCTGGCGCAGACCGTGATGCAGAAATCCAGACACGTGATGATGGTCGGGCAGGGCGCCGAAGCCTTCGCGGTCGAGCAGGGCATGTCTCTGGTCGATCCCTCCTACTTCCGCACGGAGAAGCGCTGGCAGCAGCTGCAGCGTGCACTGAAGGAAGAGACCAGTGGCCAGGCACACGCCGATCTGGAGACCGCAAAGCACTTCGGGACCGTCGGTGCGGTCGCCTTGGATGCACAGGGGCACCTGGCGGCCGGTACCTCCACCGGCGGCATGACCAACAAGCGCTATGGCCGGGTGGGTGACTCGCCGATCATCGGTGCAGGCACCTGGGCCGATGCGCGCTGTGCGGTATCGGGCACCGGCTGGGGCGAGTACTACATCCGCACTGCTGCCGCACACGAGATCTGCGCGCGCATGCGCTACCAGGGACAGAGCCCGGAACAGGCAGGCAAGGGCGTGATCAACGAGGCGATTCCGCAGATGGGTGGCGACGGCGGTGCGATCGTGCTCGGCGCAGACGGCAAAATGGCCACGCCGTTCAACACCCAGGGCATGTATCGGGGCTGGATTGGCGCCGACGGTGTCCCTCATGTCGCAATTTTCGCCAACGAGACCCTGCCGGTCCCGGGGCAATAACCTTGCGTATCAATGGGTTTGCGACAGCGTGTGAAAAAAGTGGAAAAAAGCGTTGACAGCCCCCCGTCCCATCAGCAGAATAAGCGGCTCACCACCACACACCGCAACGCTTCGGCGGCAACGGAATGGGGTGGTAAGGAGGGATACCCAAGCGGCCAACGGGGGCAGACTGTAAATCTGCTGGCTTACGCCTTCGGTGGTTCGAATCCACCTCCCTCCACCAGTTTCACGTTGTGACATTCCCGGCGCGGGAGTAGTTCAATGGTAGAACCTCAGCCTTCCAAGCTGATGGTGCGGGTTCGATTCCCGTCTCCCGCTCCATTGAATGAACTTTGAATATTATCGAGTTCATGTCATAATGCAAAACTCGGCTCACGTAGCTCAGTCGGTAGAGCACTTCCTTGGTAAGGAAGAGGTCGAAGGTTCGATTCCTTTCGTGAGCACCATCTTAAGCATCACCTCTCAGACGAATTCGAGATAAGCAGCCATGGCCAAGGGTAAGTTCGAGCGCACCAAGCCGCACGTCAACGTCGGCACCATCGGTCACGTCGACCACGGCAAGACCACGCTGACCGCCGCACTGACCAAGATCGGTGCCGAGCGCTTCGGTGGCGAGTTCAAGGACTACTCCTCGATCGACGCCGCTCCGGAAGAAAAGGCGCGTGGTATCACGATCTCGACCGCGCACGTCGAATACGAATCCCCGGTCCGTCACTACGCCCACGTCGATTGCCCGGGCCACGCTGACTACGTCAAGAACATGATCACCGGTGCCGCCCAGATGGACGGCGCGATCCTGGTGTGCTCGGCCGCTGACGGCCCGATGCCGCAGACCCGCGAGCACATCCTGCTGTCGCGTCAGGTCGGTGTGCCGTACATCGTCGTGTTCCTGAACAAGGCCGACATGGTTGACGACGCCGAGCTGCTCGAGCTGGTCGAGATGGAAGTGCGCGAGCTGCTGAGCAAGTACGACTTCCCGGGCGACGACACCCCGATCATCGCCGGTTCGGCCCGTCTGGCGCTGGAAGGCGACCAGAGCGACATCGGCGTGCCGGCCATCCTGAAGCTGGTCGATGCCCTGGACAGCTGGATCCCGGAGCCGGAGCGCGCGATCGACAAGCCGTTCCTGATGCCGGTGGAAGACGTGTTCTCGATCTCGGGCCGCGGCACCGTGGTGACCGGTCGTATCGAGCGCGGCGTGATCAAGGTTGGCGACGAAATCGAAATCGTCGGCATCCGTCCGGTGCAGAAGACCACCGTGACCGGCGTTGAAATGTTCCGCAAGCTGCTGGACCAGGGCCAGGCAGGCGACAACGCTGGCCTGCTGCTGCGCGGCACCAAGCGTGACGACGTCGAGCGTGGCCAGGTTCTGGCCAAGCCGGGTTCGATCAAGCCGCACACCAAGTTCGAAGGCGAAGTCTACGTCCTGTCGAAGGACGAGGGCGGCCGTCACACCCCGTTCTTCAACGGCTACCGTCCGCAGTTCTACTTCCGCACCACCGACATCACCGGCGCAGCTGCTCTGCCGGAAGGCGTCGAAATGGTGATGCCGGGTGACAACGTCAAGATGGTCGTCACCCTGATCAACCCGGTGGCAATGGACGAAGGCCTGCGCTTCGCCATCCGCGAAGGTGGCCGTACCGTCGGCGCCGGCGTGGTCTCGAAGATCATCGAGTAAGCCTGCAGTACCGGTGGTTGCATAGCGCCGCCGGTTACGCGAATGGCGGGCCGGGAACCTCGGTCCGCCTTCGCCGTCTAAGGGAAGGCAAGTTTTCAACGTACGCCAGTAGCTCAATTGGCAGAGCAGCGGTCTCCAAAACCGCAGGTTGGGGGTTCGAGTCCCTCCTGGCGTGCCATCTGCCCACCTTATCCAGCGGCCTGGGCCGCTAAAGCAGACACAGCCTGATGAATAGCAAGATCGAACACTCCAAGGACAACTCCGCCAACGGTGGAGATATCGTCAAGTATGTCGCCGCATCGCTGCTGGTGCTGGCCGGTCTGTTCGTCTGGTTCTGGTTCTCCGCCGACTCTGGTCGCGCCGCCCAGCTGGGCGCGTGGGCAGGTCAGCTGCGTGCGTTGGCGGTCGTGGTCGGTCTGGTTGGCGGTATCGGCGTGTTCATGCTGACCGGCAAGGGGCGCGACACCCGCGAATTCCTCTCCGAGTCGCGCTTTGAACTGCGCAAGGTGGTCTGGCCGACGCGCCAGGAAGCCATCCGCATGACGTGGGTCGTGATCGTCGTGGTGCTCATCCTCAGCCTGTTGCTGGGTGGCTTCGACTTCCTGATCCAGAAACTGACTCAGTGGTTCCTGAGCCGCTAAGGAGAATTGCATGAAGCGTTGGTACGTCGTTCACGCCTATTCGGGCTTCGAGAAGTCGGTGGCGCAGGCTCTGCGCGATCGCATCGTCCGTGACGGCATGGAAGAGCGCTTCGGCGACGTCCTGGTCCCGACCGAGGAAGTGGTCGAGATGCGCGCTGGCCAGAAGCGCCGCTCCGAGCGCAAGTTCTTCCCGGGTTACGTGCTGGTCCAGATCGAGACCCATGAAGAAGCCGGCATTCCGCGCATCGACAACGAAAGCTGGCACCTGGTCAAGGAAACCCCGCGCGTGATGGGCTTCATCGGCGGTACCGCCGATCGTCCGCTGCCGATCGCCGATTCCGAGGCCGAAGCCATCCTGAACCGCGTTCAGGAAGGTGTCGAGAAGCCGCGCCCGAAGGTGCTGTTCGAACCGGGCCAGATGGTCCGCGTCACCGATGGCCCGTTCAACGATTTCAATGGCGTCGTCGAAGAAGTCAACTACGAGAAGAGCCGTCTGCGCGTCTCGGTGCTGATCTTCGGTCGCGCTACTCCGGTCGAGCTTGAGTTCGGCCAGGTCGAAAAGGCCGTCTGACCAGTCTTGTAGAGTCGAGCTTGCTCGACTTTGCTGATCAGTCGAGCAAGCTCGACTCTACGGAACCAGAAACCGGGCCTTGCCCGGTTTCGTTCGTTTATGTGCCGCTTCAGGCATGTGAAGAAAAAACCTGATATAGTGCGCGGCTCCCCGCTGGGAAGCCAGCAGGACGAGGCCGCCGCAAGGTGGCCTTCAGCATGATTTCAAAACGCGATGCCGGGACGCGTGATTCCCGGTCCGATGGGGAGCCTGTTGTCGAAAGGCGCTAGCACCCGGAGAGCACTCACATGGCAAAGAAAGTTGTCGGTTACATCAAGCTGCAGGTGAAGGCCGGTCAGGCCAACCCCTCGCCGCCGGTCGGTCCTGCGCTGGGTCAGCGCGGTCTGAACATCATGGAATTCTGCAAGGCGTTCAACGCTGCCACGCAGAAGCTCGAGCCGGGTCTGCCGGTTCCGGTGATCATCACGGCCTACTCGGACCGTACGTTCACCTTCATCACCAAGAGCACCCCGGCCACCACCCTGCTGAAGAAGGCCGCTGGCATCTCGTCGGGCTCCAAGCGCCCGAACACCGAGAAGGTCGGCAAGGTCACCCGTAAGCAGCTGGAAGAGATCGCCAAGGCGAAGGAACCGGATCTGACTGCCGCCGATCTGGACGCCGCCGTGCGTACCATCGCTGGCTCTGCCCGTTCCATGGGCCTCGTGGTGGAGGGTTAATAAGATGGCACAGACCAAGCGTGAGAAGGCCATCAAGGCCGCCGTCGTTCCGGGCAAGGCATACGCCTTCGAGGACGCGATCAACATCCTGAAGAGCGCCACCAAGGCCAAGTTCGTCGAGTCGATCGACGTCGCTGTGCGCCTGGGCGTCGATGCGAAGAAGTCCGACCAGCAGGTCCGTGGCTCCACCGTGCTGCCGGCCGGTACCGGCAAGTCGGTCCGCGTCGCCGTGTTCGCTCCGGCCGGTGCCAAGGCTGACGAAGCCCTGGCCGCTGGCGCCGAAGCCGTCGGTATGGACGATCTGGCCGAGAAGATGCAGGCCGGCGATCTGAACTACGACGTCGTCATCGCGACCCCGGACGCCATGCGCGTCGTCGGTAAGCTGGGCACCGTGCTGGGCCCGCGCGGCCTGATGCCGAACCCGAAGGTCGGCACCGTTTCCCCGAACCCGGGTGAAGCCGTGAAGAACGCCAAGTCGGGTCAGGTCCGTTACCGCACCGACAAGGCCGGCATCATCCACTGCACCATCGGCAAGGCCGACTTCGCCGAAGACGCGCTGAAGTCGAACCTGACCGCGCTGCTGATGGACCTGATCAAGGCCAAGCCGGCCACCTCGAAGGGCACCTACCTGCAGAAGGTTTCGGTCAGCTCGACGATGGGCCCGGGCGTCACCGTCGACCAGTCGTCGCTGACCCTGAAGTAATTGTTTCAAGCGGTCACGGTACCTTCGGTGCCGTGACCGTGACATTTGAAGGCATCGCTGGCAGTGCATCGCCCGCGGTAGCCGTCAAAGACCGCAGGCGCGGTCATGGCAATACCGGCGACGGGCACGGAAGCTCGATCTGGCAAGGAGTCGCCGCCGGAGCAGTCATGAGCGCTTAATCGATTCCCCGGAATCACCCTGCGTAGATGGTGCCCTTCTGGAGTTTTTCTGGTTCACGCACGTCTGGGTTTCCCAGGTTGGCCCACTCCAGGTCTAGAACGGCCCACCCCCGGAACATCATCCCGATGTTCCCGGCGTCCAGGATGGATGCCGCACAGGACCGCACACGGCAGGAGCCGTAAGCGGAGTTCAATAGGAGGAGTGCAATGGCTCTCAATCTGTCCCAGAAGCAAGAAGTAGTCGCCGAGCTGGCAGACGTCGCCGCCAAGGCCCACTCCTTGATCGCAGCCGAATACGCTGGCACCACGGTCGCCCAGATGACCGCGATGCGCAAGCAGGCTCGTGAAACCGGTGTTTTCTTGAAGGTTGTCAAGAACACCCTGGCTTCGCGCGCCGTTGAAGGCACCGAGTTCGCAGTCGCCCAGGACCAGATGGTTGGTCCGCTGCTGTACGCGTTCTCGCTCGAGGAGCCCGGCGCTGCCGGTCGCCTGATCAAGGAAGCCGCCAAGGGCAACGACAAGCTGAAGGCTAAGGTCGTCGCCATCGGTGGCGAAGTGTTCCCGGCAAGCCACGTCGAAGTGCTGGCCTCGCTGCCGACCCGCGACCAGGCCCTGGCCATGCTGGCCCGCGTCCTGACCGAGCCGGTCACGATGTTTGCCCGCGCCATCAAGGCCGTTGGCGAGAAGCAGGGTGGTGGCGATGTTGCCGCCGACGCTGCCGAGCCGGCCGCCGAGACCGCCTGAGTTTCGACTTACCGTGGTTCCTGACGGAACCTCAACCCAGAAAATCATCCAAAGGTATTAATCATGTCCCTTACCAACGAACAGATCGTCGACGCCATCGCCGAGAAGTCCCTGATGGAAGTGATGGAGCTGGTCAAGGCCATCGAAGAGAAGTTCGGCGTCTCCGCCGCTGCTCCGGTTGCCGTGGCTGCTGCCGCTGGCCCGGCCGCTGCTGTTGAAGAGCAGACCGAGTTCACCGTCACCCTGAAGTCGGCCGGCGACAAGAAGGTCGAAGTCATCAAGGCCGTCCGCGCCATCACCGGCCTGGGCCTGAAGGAAGCGAAGGACCTGGCCGAAGCCGGTGGCGTCCTGAAGGAAGGCGCTTCGAAGGACGACGCCGAGAAGATGAAGAAGGACCTGGAAGCTGCTGGCGCGACTGTCGAAGTCAAGTAAGCAGTTACCTTGCATCGTCACCGATTCGCGGCGATGCAGCCAAGGCTGGGGGCGTAAGCCCCCGGCCTTTGGTCGTTGTTGCGGTGTTGTAGAGTCGACTGTTAGTCGACTGCTGTGAAGGAAGTCGACTAACAGTCGACTCTACCGTTTCAAAAGCAGGCAAAAAGCCCAACACGGGCTGCAGTCAAACCCCGGCCGGCCAGCGCAGCGCGCGGCAGCAGGGGCGTGGTAGCAGACGAGTTGGCAGTTGGAAGTAGCGGGAGAAGGCGTGCTGGTGCCGGCAATACCAGCGACTTCCAACTGACAATTTCAAGTTCCCTTCGGATCGTGGGCGCACGATCCGCACAACAAGGTGGAAGACCTCATGACGTCCTATTCGTTCACCGAAAAAAAGCGTATCCGCAAGGATTTCGGCAAGCAGCGCTCGATTCTCGAAGTGCCGTTCCTGCTCGCCATCCAGGTGGATTCCTATCGTGAATTCCTGCAGGAAAACGTCGATCCGGCCAAGCGCACGGACCACGGCCTGCACGCTGCGCTGAAGTCGGTCTTCCCGATCGCCAGCTACAGCGGCAACGCTGCCCTGGAATACGTCGGCTACAAGCTGGGCGAACCGGTCTTCGACGAGCGTGAGTGCCGCCAGCGTGGCATGAGCTACGGCGCCCCGCTGCGCGTGACCGTGCGCCTGGTGATCTACGACCGTGAGTCGTCGACCAAGGCCATCAAGTACGTGAAGGAGCAGGAGGTCTATCTGGGCGAAATCCCGCTGATGACCGAGAACGGCACCTTCATCGTCAACGGCACCGAGCGCGTCATCGTCTCGCAGCTGCACCGCTCGCCGGGTGTGTTCTTCGACCACGACCGTGGCAAGACCCACAGCTCGGGCAAGCTGCTGTACAGCGCCCGCATCATTCCTTACCGCGGTTCCTGGCTGGACTTCGAGTTCGACCCGAAGGACGCGCTGTTCACCCGTATCGACCGCCGCCGCAAGCTGCCGGTGTCGATCCTGCTGCGCGCGCTTGGCTACAGCAACGAAGAGATGCTGGCCGAGTTCTTCGAGATCAACACCTTCCACATCAACCCGGATGAAGGCGTCCAGCTGGAGCTGGTGCCGGAGCGCCTGCGTGGCGAGACCCTGGGCTTCGACCTCGCCGACGGCGACAAGGTCATCGTGGAAGCCGGCAAGCGCATCACCGCGCGCCACATCAAGCAGCTGGAAGCCTCTGGCATCGCCGCCCTGGCCGTGCCGGACGACTACATCGTCGGCCGCATCCTGTCGCACGACGTGGTCGACGCCTCGACCGGCGAACTGCTGGCCCAGGCCAATGACGAGATCACCGACGAGCAGCTGCAGGCCTTCCGCAAGGCCGGTGTGGATGCCGTGGGCACCCTGTGGGTGAACGATCTGGATCGTGGCCCGTACCTGTCCAACACCCTGCGCATCGACCCGACCAAGACCCAGCTGGAAGCCCTGGTCGAGATCTACCGCATGATGCGTCCGGGCGAGCCGCCGACCAAGGATGCCGCGCAGAACCTGTTCCACAACCTGTTCTTCACCTTCGAGCGCTACGACCTGTCCGCGGTCGGCCGCATGAAGTTCAACCGTCGCGTGGGCCGCAAGGAAACCACCGGCGAAGCCGTGCTGTACGACCGCAAGTACTACGGTGAGCGCAACGACGAAGAGTCCAAGCGCCTGGTCGCCGCCCATGGCGACAGCTCCGACATCCTGGACGTGATCAAGGTCCTGACCGAGATCCGCAACGGTCGCGGCGTGGTCGACGATATCGACCACCTGGGCAACCGTCGCGTGCGTTCGGTCGGTGAAATGGCCGAGAACGTGTTCCGCGTGGGCCTGGTCCGCGTCGAGCGCGCGGTCAAGGAGCGCCTGTCGATGGCCGAGTCGGAAGGCCTGACCCCGCAGGAACTGATCAACGCCAAGCCGGTCGCCGCTGCCATCAAGGAGTTCTTCGGCTCCTCGCAGCTGTCCCAGTTCATGGACCAGAACAACCCGCTGTCGGAAGTGACCCACAAGCGTCGCGTCTCGGCCCTGGGCCCGGGCGGTCTGACCCGTGAGCGCGCCGGCTTCGAAGTGCGCGACGTGCACCCGACCCATTACGGCCGCGTCTGCACCATCGAAACCCCGGAAGGCCCGAACATCGGCCTGATCAACTCGCTGGCCGTGTACGCCCGCACCAACCAGTACGGTTTCCTTGAGACCCCGTACCGCAAGGTCGTGGACGGCAAGGTCTATGACGAAGTCGAGTTCCTGTCGGCGATCGAAGAAAACGAGTACGTCATTGCGCAGGCCAACGCCCTGACCAATGCCGACAGCGTGCTGACCGAGCAGTTCGTTCCGTGCCGCTTCCAGGGCGAATCGCTGCTGAAGCCGCCGGCGGAAGTCCACTTCATGGACGTCTCGCCGATGCAGACCGTGTCGATCGCGGCCGCACTGGTTCCGTTCCTGGAGCACGATGACGCGAACCGCGCACTGATGGGCGCCAACATGCAGCGTCAGGCCGTGCCGACCCTGCGTGCGCAGAAGCCGCTGGTGGGTACCGGTATCGAGCGCGCCGTGGCGCGTGACTCCGGTGTGACCGTGAACGCCCGTCGTGGTGGCGAGATCGTGCAGATCGACGCTGCCCGCATCGTGGTCAAGGTCAACGAGGAAGAGATCGTTGGCGCCACCGACGCAGGCGTGGACATCTACAACCTGGTCAAGTACACCCGTTCGAACCAGAACACCTGCATCAACCAGCGTCCGCTGGTCCAGGTGGGTGACGTCATCGCCCGCGGCGACGTGCTGGCCGACGGTCCGTCCACCGACATCGGCGAACTGGCCCTGGGCCAGAACATGCTGATCGCGTTCATGCCGTGGAACGGCTACAACTTCGAAGACTCCATCCTGCTCTCCGAGCGCGTGGTGGAAGAGGATCGATACACCACGATCCACATCGAAGAGCTGACCTGCGTCGCGCGTGACACCAAGCTGGGGCCGGAGGAAATCTCCGCCGACATCCCGAACGTCTCCGAGCAGGCGCTGAACCGCCTGGACGAGAGCGGCGTGGTGTACATCGGTGCCGAAGTCCGCGCCGGCGACATCATGGTCGGCAAGGTCACCCCGAAGGGCGAAAGCCAGCTGACCCCGGAAGAGAAGCTGCTGCGCGCGATCTTCGGCGAGAAGGCTTCGGACGTTAAGGACAGCTCGCTGCGTGTTCCGCCGGGCATGGACGGCACCGTCATCGACGTGCAGGTCTTCACCCGCGACGGCATCGAGAAGGACAAGCGCGCCCGCCAGATCGAAGAGTCTGAAATCAAGCGCGTCAAGAAGGACTTCGACGACCAGTTCCGCATCCTGGAAGCCGCCATCTACATGCGTCTGCGTTCGCAGATCGTGGGCAAGGTGGTCAACGGTGGCGCTGGCCTGAAGAAGGGTGACGTGATCAGCGACGCCTTCCTGGACGGCCTGAAGAAGGCTGACTGGTTCGCCCTGCGCATGAAGGACGAAGACGCTTCGGAAGCCATCGAGCGCGCGCAGAAGCAGATCCAGGCGCACGAGAAGGAATTCGAGCGTCGCTTCGCCGACAAGCGCGGCAAGATCACCGCCGGTGACGACCTCGCCCCGGGCGTGCTGAAGATGGTCAAGGTGTTCCTGGCCGTGAAGCGCCGCATCCAGCCGGGCGACAAGATGGCAGGCCGCCACGGCAACAAGGGTGTGGTTTCCAACGTGGTGCCGGTCGAGGACATGCCGTACATGGCCTCGGGCGAAACCGTGGACATCGTGCTGAACCCGCTGGGCGTGCCGTCGCGTATGAACATCGGCCAGATCCTGGAAGTGCATCTGGGCTGGGCCGCCAAGGGCCTGGGCCGCAAGATCCAGGCGATGATGGAAGCCCAGGCGGCGGTTGCCGACCTGCGCAAGTTCCTGGACGACATCTACAACCACGACGACACCAACGTGGCCAACCGTGTCGACCTGTCGCAGTTCAGCGACGAGGAACTGCTGCGTCTGGCCCGTAACCTCACCGACGGCGTGCCGATGGCCACCCCGGTGTTCGACGGCGCCACCGAAGCGGAAATCAAGCGCATGCTGGAACTGGCCGACCTGCCGAGCAGTGGCCAGACCCAGCTGTACGACGGCCGCACCGGTGAAGCGTTCGATCGCCACACCACCGTCGGTTACATGCACTACCTGAAGCTGAACCACCTGGTCGACGACAAGATGCACGCCCGTTCGACCGGTCCGTACTCGCTCGTCACCCAGCAGCCGCTGGGCGGCAAGGCGCAGTTCGGCGGCCAGCGCTTCGGTGAAATGGAAGTCTGGGCGCTGGAAGCCTACGGCGCGGCCTACACCCTGCAGGAAATGCTGACGGTGAAGTCCGATGACGTGCAGGGCCGCAACCAGATGTACAAGAACATCGTCGACGGTGAGCACGAGATGGTCGCGGGCATGCCGGAATCCTTCAACGTGCTCGTGAAGGAAATCCGCTCGCTGGCCATCAACATGGAACTGGAAGACAACTGATCCATGCCGGCGCGGCGGCCTCCGCCGCCGCGCCGCTGGCAGTCAACTGAAAGCCCATCGACACAGCATTCCTCCTTCTGGAGAACACCATGAAAGACCTGCTCAACCTCTTCAACCAGCAGCGCCAGACGCTGGACTTCGACGCGATCAAGATCGCGCTGGCCTCGCCGGACCTGATCCGTTCGTGGTCCTTCGGCGAAGTGAAGAAGCCGGAAACCATCAACTACCGTACCTTCAAGCCGGAACGCGACGGCCTGTTCTGCGCCGCCATCTTCGGCCCGGTGAAGGACTACGAGTGCCTGTGCGGCAAGTACAAGCGCATGAAGCACCGCGGCGTGGTCTGCGAAAAGTGCGGCACCGAAGTGACCCTGGCCAAGGTGCGTCGCGAGCGCATGGGCCACATCGACCTGGCCTCGCCGGTCGCGCACATCTGGTTCCTGAAGTCGCTGCCGTCGCGCATCGGCCTGATGCTGGACATGACCCTGCGCGACATCGAGCGCGTGCTGTACTTCGAAGCCTACGTGGTGACCGAGCCGGGCCTGACCGCCCTGGAACGCCGCCAGCTGCTGACCGAAGAACAGTACCTGCAGGCCCGCCAGGAGCACGGTGACGACTTCGACGCCGCCATGGGCGCCGAGGCCGTGTACGAACTGCTGCGCACGATCGACCTGCAGTCGGAAATGACCCGCCTGCGCGAGGAAATCGCTGCTACCGGTTCGGAGACCAAGCTCAAGCGCCTCACCAAGCGCATCAAGCTGATCGAAGCCTTCCTGGAATCGGGCAACCGTCCGGAATGGATGGTCATGACCGTGCTGCCGGTGCTGCCGCCGGACCTGCGTCCGCTGGTCCCGCTGGACGGCGGCCGCTTCGCGACCTCCGACCTGAACGACCTGTACCGCCGCGTCATCAACCGTAACAACCGCCTGCGCCGCCTGCTCGAACTGAGCGCGCCGGACATCATCGTGCGCAATGAAAAGCGCATGCTGCAGGAATCGGTCGATGCGCTGCTGGACAACGGCCGTCGTGGCCGTGCCATCACCGGCACCAACAAGCGCCCGCTGAAGTCGCTGGCCGACATGATCAAGGGCAAGCAGGGTCGCTTCCGCCAGAACCTGCTCGGCAAGCGCGTCGACTACTCGGGCCGTTCGGTCATCGTGGTCGGTCCGTACCTGCGCCTGCACCAGTGCGGCCTGCCGAAGAAGATGGCGCTTGAGCTGTTCAAGCCGTTCGTCTTCGCCAAGCTGCAGCGTCGTGGCCTGGCCACCACCATCAAGGCCGCCAAGAAGCTGGTCGAGCGCGAAGAAGCCGAAGTCTGGGACATCCTGGAAGAGGTCATCCGCGAGCATCCGGTGATGCTGAACCGTGCGCCGACCCTGCACCGTCTGGGCATCCAGGCGTTCGAGCCGGTGCTGATCGAAGGCAAGGCCATCCAGCTGCACCCGCTGGTCTGCACCGCGTTCAACGCCGACTTCGACGGTGACCAGATGGCCGTCCACGTGCCGCTCTCGCTGGAAGCCCAGCTGGAAGCGCGTGCGCTGATGATGTCGACCAACAACATCCTGTCGCCGGCCAACGGCGAGCCGATCATCGTGCCGTCGCAGGACGTCGTGCTGGGTCTGTACTACATGACCCGCTCGCTGGAAAACAAGAAGGGCGAGGGCATGGCCTTCGCCAACATCGCCGAAGTGAAGCGTGCCTACGACAACCGCGTGGTGGAACTGCACGCGCGCGTCAAGGTCCGCATCACCGAAGTGGTGACCGACGAAGACGGCAACAAGCAGCCGAAGACCTCGATCGTGGACACCACGATCGGTCGCGCCCTGCTGGCTGAAATCCTGCCGGAAGGCCTGCCGTTCGCGCTGGCCAACACCGAGCTGACCAAGAAGAACATCAGCCGCCTGATCAACTCCAGCTACCGCCAGCTGGGTCTGAAGGACACGGTCGTGTTCGCCGACAAGCTGATGTACACCGGCTTCGCCTACGCGACCCGCGCCGGCGTTTCGATCGGCATCGATGACATGCTGATCCCGGACGAGAAGAAGGGCATCCTCACCGAGGCCGAAGCCGAAGTGCTGGAAATCCAGGAGCAGTACCAGTCGGGTCTGGTCACCGCCGGCGAGCGCTACAACAAGGTGGTCGACATCTGGTCGCGCACCAACGAGCGCATCGCCAAGGCGATGATGGACACCATCGGTACCGAGAAGGTGGTCAACGCCAAGGGTGAGACCATCGACCAGAAGTCGATGAACTCGCTGTACATCATGGCTGACTCCGGTGCGCGTGGTTCGCAGGCGCAGATCCGTCAGCTGGCCGGTATGCGTGGCCTGATGGCGCGTCCGGACGGCTCGATCATCGAGACGCCCATCAAGGCGAACTTCCGCGAAGGCCTGAACGTGCAGGAGTACTTCAACTCCACCCACGGTGCCCGTAAGGGTCTGGCCGATACCGCGCTGAAGACCGCGAACTCGGGTTACCTGACCCGTCGTCTGGTCGACGTGGCACAGGACGTGGTGATCACCGAGGTGGATTGCGGTACCACCGAAGGCCTGATCATGACCCCGATCGTGGAAGGCGGCGACGTGGTCGAGCCGCTGAAGGACCGCGTGCTGGGTCGCGTGGTTGCCGAGGACGTGTTCCTGCCGGGCAACGACGAAGATCCGATCGTCACCCGCAACACGCTGCTGGACGAAGCCTGGGTGGCCAAGCTGGAAGATGCCGGCGTGCAGACCATCAAGGTCCGCTCGACCATCTCCTGCGAATCGGCCTTCGGCGTCTGCTCGCGCTGCTACGGCCGCGACCTGGCCCGTGGCCACCTGGTCAACATCGGTGAAGCGGTCGGCGTCATCGCCGCCCAGTCCATCGGTGAGCCGGGTACCCAGCTGACCATGCGTACGTTCCACATCGGTGGTGCGGCGTCGCGAGCTGCTGCGGTCGACAACATCACCGTCAAGACCACCGGCTCGGTGAAGTTCAGCAACCTCAAGTCGGTCGAGCATGCCAACGGCTCGCTGGTGGCAGTGTCGCGCTCGGGCGAAATCTCGGTGCTCGATGCCCACGGCCGTGAGCGTGAGCGTTACAAGCTGCCGTACGGTGCGACCATCACGTCCAAGGACGGTGATGCGATCAAGGCGGGCCAGACCGTGGCCAACTGGGATCCGCATAACCACCCGATCGTGTCGGAAGTGGCCGGTTTCATCCGCTTCATCGACTTCGTCGACGGCATCACCGTCATTGAGAAGACCGACGAGCTGACCGGCCTGGCGTCGCGCGAAATCACCGACCCGAAGCGTCGTGGTACCCAGGCCAAGGACCTGCGCCCGATCGTGCGCATCGTCGACGCCAAGGGCAACGACCTGTCGATCCCGGGCACCGATCTGCCGGCGCAGTACCTGCTGCCGCCGCGCTCGATCGTCAACCTGCAGGACGGCGCTGCCGTCGGCGTGGGTGACGTGGTCGCCAAGATCCCGCAGGAAGCGTCGAAGACCCGCGACATCACCGGTGGTCTGCCGCGCGTGGCCGAGCTGTTCGAAGCACGCAAGCCGAAGGATCCGGCGGTGCTGGCCGAGCGTTCGGGCATCATCAGCTTCGGCAAGGACACCAAGGGCAAGCAGCGCCTGATCATCAAGGACACCGATGGTTCGGAGCACGAAGAGCTGATCCCGAAGTACCGCCAGGTCATCGTGTTCGAAGGCGAGCATGTCACCAAGGGTGAAACCATCGTGGACGGCGAGCCGAGCCCGCAGGACATCCTGCGCCTGCTGGGTGTCGAACCGCTGGCCGCCTACCTGGTCAAGGAAATCCAGGACGTGTACCGCCTGCAGGGCGTGAAGATCAACGACAAGCACATCGAGGTGATCACCCGCCAGATGCTGCGCAAGGTCGAGATCACCGACCAGGGCAGCAGCAAGTTCCTGAACGGCGAACAGGTGGAGCGCCAGCGCGTTATCGAGGAGAATGCCCGCCTTGCAGCCCGCAACGAGCTGCCGGCGCACTTCGATCCGGTCCTGCTGGGCATCACCAAGGCCTCGCTGGCGACCGAATCGTTCATCTCGGCCGCGTCCTTCCAGGAAACCACCCGCGTGCTGACCGAAGCGGCCGTCCGCGGCACCTCGGACAACCTGCGTGGCCTGAAGGAAAACGTCATCGTGGGTCGCCTGATTCCGGCCGGTACCGGCCTGGCGTACCACAGCAACCGCCGCCGCGGCGCTTCCGGTCTCACCGAGTCGGAAATGCAGACCCTGGCCGGCACCCCGGCTGTGGTCGAGGCACCGGTGGTTGAAGCCGAAGCTGAACAGGCTTCGGGCGAAGAATGAGGTATCCGGTCCGGCCGCAAGGCCGGACCACCCCATCGGTCCATCGATGGGATTGGGAAAGGGCAGGGGAGATCGTCCGCGATCGACCCGGCCAACCTGAACGGGGTACATGGAGGCCCCCCAGTAACGTTCCGGGATCAGGAACGGGCTTGACAGGAGGCGTTTGACTGCTTTCCTGGCAGGTTGCTACAATCGTCTGTCTCAGCAGGCCAGAATTTTGGCCTGCTTTAACATTTCCGCATCTCTGGTCGGATTTTCCGGCCACCAATCAGAAGAACCTACTGATGGCGACGATCAACCAGCTGGTCCGCAAGCCGCGGCAAGCGACCACCTACAAGAGTGCCTCGCCGGCGCTCGACAAGTGCCCGCAGCGCCGTGGCGTCTGCACCCGTGTCTACACCACCACTCCGAAGAAGCCGAACTCGGCTCTGCGCAAGGTTGCCAAGGTCCGCCTGACCAACCAGGAAGAAGTGATTTCCTACATCGGTGGTGAAGGCCACAACCTGCAGGAGCACTCCGTGGTCCTGATCCGCGGCGGTCGCGTCAAGGACCTGCCGGGTGTGCGTTACCACACCGTTCGTGGCTCGCTCGACGCCGCCGGCGTTGCCAAGCGTCGCCAGGCCCGTTCCAAGTACGGCGCCAAGCGTCCGAAGGCATAAGGAGAGAGCACTATGTCGCGTAAGGGTAATACTCCGCAGCGTTCCGTCCTGCCCGATCCGAAGCACGGAAGCGAAACCATCGCCCGCTTCATCAACATGGTCATGCAGAGCGGCAAGAAGTCCGTCGCCGAAAAGATCGTGTACGGCGCCATGGACGTGATCACCGAGAAGAACAGCAGCGCCAACGCCATTGAACTGGTGCAGAAGGCTCTGGACAACGTCGCTCCGGCGGTCGAAGTCAAGTCGCGCCGCGTCGGTGGTGCCACCTACCAGGTGCCGGTCGAAGTGCGTTCGTCGCGCAAGATGGCTCTGGCCATGCGCTGGCTGATCGACTCCGCGCGCAAGCGTGGTGAGAACACCATGCCGAAGAAGCTGGCTGCTGAACTGATCGACGCCTCGGAAAACCGTGGCGGCGCCATCAAGAAGCGCGAAGAAACCCACCGCATGGCCGAAGCCAACAAGGCATTCGCCCACTACCGCTGGTGAGTTTGACGGCCTTGTAAAACAGGCAGGGCAGCACCACTTCGGTGCGTGCTGCCTCGCGGTCCCAGAAGGACTGCGCCAATCCGAAGGCCGCCGAAAGGCGGCGTTCGGCCATCCGAAATCCAAGAAATCTGAGAGGCTCCCGTGGCCCGTTCCACTCCCATCGAGCGTTACCGTAACTTCGGCATCATGGCTCACATCGATGCCGGCAAGACCACCACGTCCGAGCGCATCCTGTTCTACACCGGCAAGAGCCACAAGATCGGTGAAGTGCACGACGGCGCCGCCACCATGGACTGGATGGAGCAGGAGCAGGAGCGTGGCATCACGATCCAGTCCGCTGCCACCACCGCGTTCTGGAAGGGCATGGACAAGTCCCTGCCGGAGCACCGCTTCAACATCATCGACACCCCCGGGCACGTCGACTTCACCATCGAAGTGGAGCGCTCGCTGCGCGTGCTCGACGGTGCCGTCTTCGTCCTGTGCGCCGTCGGTGGCGTGCAGCCGCAGTCGGAAACCGTGTGGCGCCAGGCCAACAAGTACCACGTGCCGCGCATCGCGTTCGTCAACAAGATGGACCGCACCGGTGCCAACTTCCAGAAGGTCGTCGGCCAGCTGAAGGCCAAGCTGGGCGCGGTTGCCGTGCCGATGCAGCTGCCGATCGGCGCTGAAGACAACTTCAAGGGCGTTGTCGACCTGCTGAAGATGAAGGCCATCCATTGGGATGAGGCTTCGCAGGGCATGAAGTTCGAATACGGTGAAATCCCGGCCGAACTGCAGGGCCCGGCTGAAGAGGCTCGCCAGTTCATGGTCGAGACCGCTGCCGAAGCCAGCGAAGAGCTGATGGAAAAGTACCTGGGCGGCGAAGAGCTGGCCGAGGCTGAAATCATCAACGCGCTGCGTACCCGCACCCTGGCCACCGAGATCGTGCCGATGTACTGCGGCTCGGCCTTCAAGAACAAGGGCGTGCAGGCCATGCTGGACGGCGTGATCCAGCTGCTGCCGTCGCCGGTCGACGTGCCGGACGTGAAGGGCGTGGACGTTGACGACGACACCGTCGAAATGACCCGCAAGTCGGACGACAAGGCTCCGTTCTCGTCGCTGGCCTTCAAGATCATCACCGACCCGTTCGTCGGCGCGCTGACCTTCTTCCGTGTCTACTCGGGCACCCTGAACGGTGGCGACACCGTGCTGAACTCGGTGAAGGGCAAGAAGGAGCGCATCGGCCGCATCCTGCAGATGCACTCGAACAACCGCGAGGAAATCAAGGAAGTTCTGGCCGGTGACATCGCCGCGGCCGTGGGCCTGAAGGACACCACCACCGGTGACACCCTGTGCGCCGTGGACGCCCCGATCATCCTGGAGCGCATGACGTTCCCGGAGCCGGTGATCTCGATGGCCGTCGAGCCGAAGACCAAGTCGGACCAGGAAAAGATGGGTCTGGCCCTGGGCCGTCTGGCGCAGGAAGATCCGTCGTTCCGCGTCAAGACCGACGAAGAATCCGGCCAGACCATCATCTCGGGCATGGGCGAGCTGCACCTGGACATCATCGTCGACCGCCTGAAGCGCGAGTTCAACGTTGAAGCCAACGTCGGCGCGCCGCAGGTGGCCTACCGCGAAACCATCACCCTGGCCGACGTCAAGTCGGACTACAAGCACGCCAAGCAGTCCGGTGGTAAGGGTCAGTACGGTCACGTCGTGATCGAACTGTCGCCGATCACCGCTGCCGACCGTGCCGATCCGAAGCTGGCTCCGGCCATCAAGGACGACTTCCTGTTCATCAACGACATCACCGGCGGCGTGATCCCGAAGGAATTCATTCCGTCGGTTGAAAAGGGCCTGCGCGAAACCATCACCAGCGGTCCGCTGGCTGGCTTCCCGGTCGTGGACGTCAAGGTGAAGCTGGTGTTCGGTTCGTACCACGACGTCGACTCCTCGGAAATGGCGTTCAAGCTGGCTTCGTCGATGGCCTTCAAGCAGGGCTTCGCCAAGGCCAAGCCGGTGCTGCTGGAGCCGATCATGAAGGTCGAGATCGTGACCCCGGAGGATTACCAGGGTGACGTGATGGGCGACGTCAGCCGTCGTCGCGGCGTGCTGCAGGGTTCCGACACCACCGGTGACGGTTCGGCCAGCATCATCAACGCGATGATCCCGCTGGGTGAAATGTTCGGCTACGCCACTGCGCTGCGTTCGCAGACCCAGGGCCGCGCCACCTTCACCATGGAATTCGATCACTACGAGCCGGCTCCGACCAACATCGCCGAAGCCGTCATGAAGAAGGGCTGAGCCTCGCTCAGCCTCTCTTGAAACCACTTACGAACAATCAAGGTATAGAACAATGGCAAAGGGTAAGTTCGAGCGCACCAAGCCGCACGTCAACGTCGGCACCATCGGTCACGTCGATCACGGCAAGACCACGCTGACCGCCGCACTGACCAAGATCGGTGCCGAGCGCTTCGGTGGCGAGTTCAAGGATTACTCCTCGATCGACGCCGCTCCGGAAGAAAAGGCGCGTGGTATCACGATCTCGACCGCGCACGTCGAATACGAATCCCCGGTCCGTCACTACGCCCACGTCGATTGCCCGGGCCACGCTGACTACGTCAAGAACATGATCACCGGTGCCGCCCAGATGGACGGCGCGATCCTGGTGTGCTCGGCCGCTGACGGCCCGATGCCGCAGACCCGCGAGCACATCCTGCTGTCGCGTCAGGTCGGTGTGCCGTACATCGTCGTGTTCCTGAACAAGGCCGACATGGTTGACGACGCCGAGCTGCTCGAGCTGGTCGAGATGGAAGTGCGCGAGCTGCTGAGCAAGTACGACTTCCCGGGCGACGACACCCCGATCATCGCCGGTTCGGCCCGTCTGGCGCTGGAAGGCGACCAGAGCGACATCGGCGTGCCGGCCATCCTGAAGCTGGTCGATGCCCTGGACAGCTGGATCCCGGAGCCGGAGCGCGCGATCGACAAGCCGTTCCTGATGCCGGTGGAAGACGTGTTCTCGATCTCGGGCCGCGGCACCGTGGTGACCGGTCGTATCGAGCGCGGCGTGATCAAGGTTGGCGACGAAATCGAAATCGTCGGCATCCGTCCGGTGCAGAAGACCACCGTGACCGGCGTTGAAATGTTCCGCAAGCTGCTGGACCAGGGCCAGGCAGGCGACAACGCTGGCCTGCTGCTGCGCGGCACCAAGCGTGACGACGTCGAGCGTGGCCAGGTTCTGGCCAAGCCGGGTTCGATCAAGCCGCACACCAAGTTCGAAGGCGAAGTCTACGTCCTGTCGAAGGACGAGGGCGGCCGTCACACCCCGTTCTTCAACGGCTACCGTCCGCAGTTCTACTTCCGCACCACCGACATCACCGGCGCAGCTGCTCTGCCGGAAGGCGTCGAAATGGTGATGCCGGGTGACAACGTCAAGATGGTCGTCACCCTGATCAACCCGGTGGCAATGGACGAAGGCCTGCGCTTCGCCATCCGCGAAGGTGGCCGTACCGTCGGCGCCGGCGTGGTCTCGAAGATCATCGAGTAATCTGGTAGTATCTGCGCCCCGATGTTGCCTGGGTAGGGCATCGGGGCGTATCAAATGGGAAAGCAGGCACAGGATGTGCCTTGTGTTCCCCGGACCAGGAAGGGTCAATGCCATTCAGGCGGCGTCAACAGGCGACTGTTGACAGCTGCCTTGCGTGCCATTATGCTTCTACGTCTGGGCAGGCCGGGTAACTGGTCTGCCTACGTTTTTGAGGTCTATGGAGTGACCTTGGCGGCCTGCAGGACTGTGGGTCGTCCGTATTCAGGAATTTCATGGGACAAAGCAACCCAGAGGCTTTGTCTGTCGCTCTTTTAACGAAGGAACCTACCGCCATGGCGGACCAAAAGATCCGGATCCGGCTGAAAGCGTTCGATCATCGTCTGATCGACCGTTCGGCCAGCGAGATCGTTGAAACGGCAAAGCGGACCGGCGCGCAAGTGCGTGGCCCGATCCCGCTGCCGACCAAGATCGAGCGTTACACCGTTCTCGTCTCCCCGCACGTCGACAAGGACGCGCGTGACCAGTACGAGACCCGCACGCACAAGCGCGTGCTCGATATCGTTGACCCGAATGACAAGACCGTGGACGCGCTGATGAAGCTCGAACTGGCTGCCGGCGTCGACGTTCAGATCAAGCTGACCTGAGGACTACGACCATGACGAAGAAGTATTCGTTGGGCTTCGTGGGCCGCAAGGCTGGCATGAGCCGCGTGTTCACTGAAGATGGCCGCTCCATCCCGGTGACCCTGATCGAAGCAACCCCGAACCGCATCGCGCAGATCAAGACCGTCGAAACCGACGGCTATAGCGCCGTGCAGGTGACCGTCGGCGCGCGTCGCGCTGCCCTGGTCAACAAGCCGGAAGCCGGCCACTTCGCCAAGGCGAAGGTGGAAGCGGGTCGTGGCCTGTGGGAATTCCGCGTTGAAGACGCGCAGCTCGGCGATTTCGCCGTTGGCGGCGAAGTCAAGGCGGACATCTTCGAAGTCGGCCAGATCGTCGACGTCCAGGGTGTCACCAAGGGTAAGGGCTTCCAGGGCACCATCAAGCGCCACAACTTCCGTATGGGCGATGCAACCCACGGTAACTCGCTGTCGCATCGCGCGCCGGGTTCGCTGGGTCAGCGCCAGACGCCGGGTCGCGTTTTCCCGGGCAAGAAGATGTCGGGCCACATGGGCGCAGTGCAGCAGAGCACCCAGAACCTGGAAGTGGTCAAGGTCGACGTCGAGCGCGGTCTGATCGCCGTTCGCGGCGCCGTTCCGGGCGCGGCGGGTGGCGACGTGATCGTCCGTCCGGCGAGCAAGGCATAAGGAGAGATGACGATGGAACTCGTTATCACGGGTAGCAACAACAAGGTCTCGGTCTCCGACGCCGTGTTCGGTCGCGATTTCAGCGAAGATCTGGTCCACCAGGTCGTCGTTGCCTACCGCAACGCCGGTCGCGCCGGCACCAAGGCACAGAAGACTCGCTCCGAAGTGGCTGGTACCACCAAGAAGTCGAAGAAGCAGAAGGGCGGCGGCGCGCGTCATGGCGCACTGACGGCTCCGATCTTCGTCGGCGGCGGTGTCACCTTCGCGGCCAAGCCGCGCAGCTTCGAGCAGAAGGTCAATCGTAAGCAGTACCGTGCCGCCATGTGCGCGATCCTGTCCGAGCTGAACCGTCAGGGCCGTCTGACCATCGTGGAGTCCTTCGACGTCGAAGTGACCAACACGAAGGGTCTGATCGCCAAGCTGGCCGGCCTGGAAGTGGGCAAGCGCCCGCTGATCGTCACCGAAGAAGCGTCCGAGCACCTGTACCTGTCCGCCCGCAATCTGCCGTACGTGCAGGTGCGTGACGTCCAGGGTCTGGATCCGGTCTCGCTGGTGGGTGCCGACACGGTCGTCATCACCGCTGACGCGGTCAAGAAGGTCGAGGAGTGGCTGGCATGAACAGCAACGAAAAAATCTTCAGCGTGCTGCGTGCCCCGCGTGTCTCCGAAAAGACCGCGCGCCTGCAGGAACTCTCCAACCAGTATGTCTTCGAAGTTTCGAACGAAGCCACCAAGGCCGATGTAAAGGCCGCGGTTGAGCAGCTGTTCGACGTCAAGGTCGAAGCCGTCAACGTGGTCAACGTCAAGGGCAAGAACAAGTCCTTCCGTAACCGTGCTGGCCGCCGCGGCGATTGGCGCAAGGCGTACGTTCGCCTGGCCGATGGCCAGTCGATCGATGTAACGGCCAAGGCCTGAGGTACATCCCATGCCATTGATGAAATTCAAGCCCACTTCCCCCGGCCGCCGTTCGGCCGTGCGCGTGGTCACTCCCGACCTGCACAAGGGTGCTCCGCACGCTGCGCTGGTCGAGTCGCAGAGCCGCTCGGGTGGTCGTAACCACCATGGCCGCATCACCGTGCGTCACGTCGGTGGTGGTGCCAAGCAGCACTACCGCATCATCGACTTCAAGCGCAACAAGCTGGGCATCCCGGCGCGCGTGGAACGCATCGAATACGATCCGAACCGCACCGCGCACATTGCTCTGCTGTGCTACGTCGACGGTGAGCGTCGCTACATCATCGCCCCGAAGGGCCTGAAGGCTGGTGATCAGGTGATCGCTGGTTCGGATGCCCCGATCAAGGCTGGCAACACCCTGCCGCTGCGCAACATCCCGGTCGGCACCACCATCCACTGCATCGAACTGAAGCCGGGCAAGGGCGCTCAGATCGCTCGCGCCGCCGGTGCGGCCGTGCAGCTGGTGGCTCGCGAAGGCATCTACGCCACCCTGCGCCTGCGCTCGGGTGAAATGCGCAAGGTTCCGGTCGAGTGCTGCGCCACCATCGGCGAAGTCGGCAACGACGAGCACAGCCTGGAAAAGCTGGGCAAGGCCGGTGCCAAGCGTTGGCGCGGCGTCCGCCCGACCGTTCGTGGTGCTGCCATGAACCCGGTTGACCACCCGCACGGTGGTGGTGAGGCGAAGGCCGGCCAGGGTAATCCGCATCCGGTCACCCCGTGGGGTGTCCCGACCAAGGGTTACAAGACGCGCCATAACAAGCGCACTCAGCAGTTCATCGTCCGCGATCGTAGGGGCTAATCGACCATGGCACGTTCACTCAAGAAGGGCCCGTTCGTCGATCACCACCTCGTCAAGAAGGTGGAGGCCGCTGCGGGCAGCAAGAAGCCGATCAAGACCTGGTCGCGCCGTTCGATGATCCTGCCTGACATGGTAGGCGTCACCATTGCCGTGCATAACGGCAAGAACCACATCCCGGTTCTCGTCAACGAGAACATGGTCGGCCACAAGCTCGGCGAATTTGCCATCACCCGGACCTTCAAGGGTCACGGTGGTGACAAGAAGTCGGGCAAGTAAGGAGAGATGACAATGGAAGCGAAAGCCATCCTGCGCACTGCGCGCATCTCCCCGCAGAAGGCTCGTCTGGTCGCTGACCAGGTGCGCGGTCTGCCGGCCGAGCGTGCGGTCAACCTGCTGAAGTTCTCGGACAAGAAGGCTGCCCACCTGATCAAGAAGGTGGTGGAGTCGGCTATTGCAAATGCCGAGAACAACCAGGGCGCCGACGTCGACGAGCTGAAGGTTCAGACCATCATGGTTGATGAAGGTCCGACCCTGAAGCGTTTCATGGCGCGGGCGAAAGGCCGCGGTACCCGCATCCTCAAGCGCACCAGCCACATCACTGTGGTTGTGGGCGCCGCCAAGTAAGCGGATAAGGAAAAGACCATGGGTCATAAAGTTCATCCGATTGGTATCCGCCTCGGCATTTCCAAGGACTGGAACTCCAAGTGGTACGCCAACAAGGCCGAGTTCGCTGGTTACCTGGCAGCCGACCTGAAAGTGCGCGAAATGCTGCGCAAGAAGCTGGCTCAGGCCGGCATCAGCAAGATCCTGATCGAGCGTCCGGCCAAGACCGCTCGCGTGACGATCCACACCGCCCGTCCGGGCGTGGTGATCGGCAAGCGCGGTGAGGACATCGAGAAGCTGCGCAAGGAAGTGAGCGAGATGATGGGCGTCCCGGCGCACATCAACGTCACCGAAGTGCGCAAGCCGGAACTGGACGCGCAGCTCGTTGCCGAGTCGATCGCCCAGCAGCTGGAGCGTCGCATCATGTTCCGCCGTGCAATGAAGCGCTCGGTCGGCAACGCGATGCGCCTGGGTGCCCTGGGCATCAAGGTCAACGTGGGTGGCCGCCTCAACGGTGCAGAAATCGCCCGTTCGGAGTGGTACCGCGAAGGCCGCGTGCCGCTGCACACCCTGCGTGCCGACATCGACTATGGCTTCGCTGAAGCCAAGACGACCTACGGCATCATCGGCATCAAGGTCTGGATCTACAAGGGCGAGGTCTTCGATTTCTCCCAGGTTGGCCAGGAAAAGCAGGACGACACCCCGTCGCGCAACGATCGTCATGATCGCGGCGACCGTGGTGACCGTCAGCGCCCGGCCCGTGAAGCGAGGTAACGACAATGTTGCAACCCAAGCGAACCAAGTACCGCAAGGTACACAAGGGCCGTAACGATGGCCTGAGCTGGAGCGCCAACGCTGTCAGCTTCGGCGAATACGGCCTGAAGGCAACCGCACACGGTCAGCTGACCGCGCGTCAGATCGAAGCGGCTCGCCGCTCGATCAGCCGCTACGTCAAGCGCGGCGGCAAGATGTGGATCCGCGTGTTCCCCGACAAGCCCATCACCAAGAAGCCCATCGAAGTCCGAATGGGTTCTGGTAAGGGTAACGTGGAATACTGGGTGGCCCAGATCCAGCCCGGCCGCATGATCTATGAAATCGAGGGTGTTTCCGAGGAAGTGGCTCGCGAGGCGTTCCGCCTGGCCGCCGCCAAGCTCTCGGTCACCACCACTTTCGTGACCCGTACGGTGCGCTGATGGATATCAAAACTCTCCGTGAAAAGTCGGCTGACGAACTCAAGGCCCACCTGATCGACCTGCGTAAGGAACAGTTCTCTGTCCGTATGCAGCAGGTCACCGGCCAGCTGCCGAAGACCCACGACATTCGCCGGGTCCGTCGCGAGATTGCTCGCGTCAAGACCCTGCTCGGCAGCACGAAGTAAGGATGGCCGCTATGAGCGACAATACTGAAAAGAAGACGCTGCGCACGGTCGAAGGCCGTGTCGTCAGCAACAAGATGGACAAGACGGTTACCGTCCTGGTTGAGCGTCAGGTCAAGCACGCACTGTACGGCAAGTACATCAAGCGCTCGACGAAGCTGCACGCCCACGATGCCGACAACGCCTGCAAGGAAGGCGATGTCGTCCGCGTGACCGAGATTGCTCCGATGTCCAAGACCAAGAACTGGCGCGTGGTGGAAGTCATCACGCGTGCGGCTGAATAAGGAGTCTGAATCATGATCCAGATGCAGAGCTACCTTGACGTCGCGGACAATTCGGGTGCCAAGCAGGTGATGTGCTTCAAGGTGCTGGGTGGTTCCAAGCGCCGTTACGCCGGCATCGGCGACATCATCAAGGTCACCGTGAAGGATGCGATTCCGCGCGGCAAGGTCAAGAAGGGTGAAGTGTATGACGCCGTCGTGGTGCGTACCCGCAAGGGTGTGCGTCGCGCCGACGGTTCGCTGATCCGCTTCGACGGCAACGCTGCCGTCCTGCTGAACAACAAGCAGGAGCCGATCGGTACCCGTATCTTCGGGCCGGTGACCCGTGAACTTCGTTCGGAGAAGTTCATGAAGATCGTCTCGCTCGCTCCCGAAGTGCTGTGAGCGACAGGAGATAATCATGGCTAACCGTATCAAGAAGGGCGACCAGGTTGTCGTCAACGCTGGCAAGGACAAGGGCAAGCAGGGCGAAGTCGTCCGCGTCGACGGCGACCGTGTGGTCGTCGCCAACGTGAACATCGTCAAGCGCCACACCAAGCCGAACCCGCAGGCAGGTGTTGCCGGCGGCGTGGTCGAGCGCGAAGCTTCGATCCATATCTCCAACGTGAATGTTCTGAACCCGGCTTCGGGCAAGGGCGAACGCGTTGGCTTCAAGGTGCTGGAGGATGGGCGCAAACTGCGTGTGTTCCGCTCCAGCGGTGAGGCGCTCGACGCCTGAGGAATGAGAAGATGAGTTCCCGTCTCGAAAAGTTCTACAAGGACGAAGTGGTGCCGGCGCTGATGAAGCAGTTCGGCTACACCAATCCGATGGAAGTGCCGAAGCTGGTCAAGGTCACCCTGAACATGGGTGTCGGCGAAGCGGCCACCAACAAGAAGATCCTGGAAAACGCCGTCGGCGACATGACCAAGATTTCCGGCCAGAAGCCGGTTGTCACCAAGTCGCGTGTGTCGGTTGCGTCGTTCAAGATCCGTGATGGTTGGCCGATCGGCTGCAAGACCACGCTGCGTCGCCACAAGATGTACGAGTTCCTGGATCGCCTGATCAACATCTCGCTGCCGCGCGTGCGCGACTTCCGTGGTGTTTCCGGTCGTTCCTTCGACGGTCGCGGCAACTTCAACATGGGTGTGAAGGAACAGATCATCTTCCCGGAAATCGACTTCGACGCCGTCGACGCGATCCGCGGTATGGATATCGCCATCACCACCACTGCGAAGACCGACGCGGAAGCGAAGGCGCTGCTGGCAGCGTTCAAGTTCCCGTTCCGTAACTGATCTGTCGAGGAAACCGAAATGGCAAAGACCTCCATGGTCAACCGCGACATCAAGCGGGAAAAGCTGGCAAAGAAGTACGCTGAGAAGCGTGCAGCTCTGAAGAAGATCGTGTCCTCCGTGGACGCGACCTACGAAGAGAAGATCGACGCCGCAACCAAGCTGGCCAAGCTGCCGCGCGATTCGTCGCCGAGCCGCCAGCGCAACCGTTGCGAGCTGTCGGGTCGTCCGCGTGGCGTCTACAGCAAGTTCGGCCTGGGCCGTAACAAGCTGCGTGAAGCCACCATGCGTGGCGACGTCCCGGGTCTGCGCAAGGCCAGCTGGTAATCCCAGCCGGTCCTGCGATCAGGTGCCCCTTCGGGGGTTCCTGAACCGGGCAGGGGAGGCGTTCAGCTTCCCCGCTGCAAAAAAACCAGGGAGCCCGGCGCAAGCCGGGCTCTTTTGGCGTATACTCCCGCGTCTTGCCCTGCGCAAACGGGGTTGTAGGAGTGGGCCCCTGGCCCGCTGCATCAAGGGACCTGGCCCGTTTCCAGGAGACAACAGATTTTCGCGAAAGCGGATATCGGTGCACTCAAAGGTACTCATATGAGCATGACTGATCCCATCGCCGACCTGCTGGTCCGCATCAAGAATGCGGCTGCGGTTGGCAAGCAGACGGTGAAAGCCCCGTCGTCCAAGATCAAGGTTGCGATCGCCCAGGTCCTGAAGGACGAGGGTTACATCACCGACCTGCGCGTGACCCAGCTGGAAAACAACAAGTCCGAGCTGGAAATCGTGCTGAAGTATTTCGAAGGCAAGCCGGTCATCGCGACCCTGAAGCGCTTCTCGCGTTCGGGCCTGCGTCAGTACCGCGGCAAGAGCGAGCTGCCGAAGGTCATGAATGGCCTGGGTATCTCCATCATTTCCACCTCCAAGGGCATCATGACTGATGCGCAGGCGCGCCAGCTGGGCGTCGGCGGCGAAGTCCTGTGCTTCGTGGCCTAAGGCGAAAGGAGTAGAACTATGTCCCGCGTAGCCAAGAAGCCGATCGACCTGGGTAAGGTTGAACTGAACGTCCAGTCGGACAGCGTCACCGCCAAGGGCCCGAAGGGCTCCCTGTCGCTGGCCAAGCCGGCCGGTATTGCCATCAACGTCGACAACGGCGTTGCCACCCTGAGCACCGAGAACGCCGAGCTGGTCGCGCTGACCGGTACCGTGCGTGCGATCCTGGCCAACATGGTCAAGGGCGTGTCCGAAGGCTTCGAGCGCAAGCTGGAGCTGGTCGGCGTGGGTTACCGTGCTGCCATGCAGGGCAAGGACCTGAGCCTGTCGCTCGGTTTCTCGCACCCGGTCGTGTTCGTGGCGCCGGAAGGCATCACCATCACCACCCCGACCCAGACCGAGATCCTGGTCCAGGGCGCTGACAAGCAGGTCGTCGGTGAAGTTGCCGCCAAGATCCGTGCGTTCCGCAAGCCGGAGCCGTACAAGGGCAAGGGCGTGAAGTACTCCGACGAAGTCATCATCCGTAAGGAAGCCAAGAAGGCGTAAGTGCGAGTCCCTCGCAAGAGCCCGCACATCCCTGTGCGGACTCCTCAGGGAAAAGCCCATCCTTCAGCTTTCAAGGAATAATCAAAATGAACAAGAACATCGCCCGCCTGCGTCGCGCCAAGTCGACCCGCGCCCACATCCGTGAGCTCGGCGTCGCCCGCCTGTCGGTGCTGCGCACCGGCCAGCACCTGTACGCCCAGGTCTTCACCGCCGACGGTTCCAAGGTGCTGGCTGCTGCCAACACCACCCAGACCGACGTCATGGAAGGTCTGAAGAACGGCAAGAACGCCGATGCCGCCGCCAAGGTCGGCCGTATCGTCGCTGAGCGCGCCAAGGCCGCCGGCGTCGAGAAGGTTGCCTTCGATCGTTCGGGCTACCGCTACCACGGCCGCATCAAGGCCCTGGCAGAAGCCGCCCGCGAAGCCGGCCTGCAGTTCTAAGGGATAAGGGCAGGGGACCTGTGGTCTCCTGTCCGCCTGCTCGCCCGCCTGAGTGAGGCGGGACGGCGCCACTCTTCTGCAGTGGCCCACCGGAACGACGCGACATTCCACAACCATAAGCGGCCTCGAGCCGTACATACCCAAACAACCAAGGAATCAACATGGCAGAAGAGCGTCAGCAGCGGGGTCGCGATCGCGACCGTAACCGCGAAGAGAAGATCGACGACGGCATGATCGAAAAGCTGGTCGCGGTCAACCGCGTCAGCAAGACCGTCAAGGGTGGCCGCCAGTTCACCTTCACCGCCCTGACCGTTGTCGGCGACGGCGAAGGCAAGGTCGGTTTCGGTTATGGCAAGGCCCGCGAAGTGCCGGTCGCCATCCAGAAGTCGATGGAACAGGCCCGCAAGAATCTGGTCAGCGTTGACCTGAACAACGGCACCCTGTGGCACACCATCAAGGATGGTCACGGCGCAGCCCGCGTGTTCATGCAGCCGGCTTCGGAAGGTACCGGCGTGATCGCCGGCGGTGCCATGCGCGCCGTGCTGGAAGCCGTTGGCGTGAAGAACGTGCTGGCCAAGGCCACCGGTTCGCGCAACCCGATCAACCTGGTGCGTGCCACCGTGAAGGGCCTGTCTGCTGCGCAGTCGCCGGCTCGCATCGCGGCCAAGCGCGGCAAGAAGGTGGAGGAACTCAACCATGGCTAATGAGTCCAACAAGACTGTGAAGGTCCGCCTGGTGCGTGGCCTGCGTGGTACCCAGTCGCGTCACCGCCTGTCGGTGCGTGCCCTGGGCCTGAACAAGCTCAACGATGTGCGTGAACTGAAGGACAGCCCGCAGGTACGCGGCCTGATCAACAAGGTTCAGTACCTCGTCCAGGTTGAGGAGTAATCGACCATGACTCTGCGTCTCAATGAACTGAGCCCGGCACCGGGCGCCCGCACCGAGCGCACCCGCGTCGGCCGCGGTATCGGCTCGGGCCTGGGCAAGACTGCCGGCCGCGGCCACAAGGGTTCGTTCGCCCGTAAGGGTGGCGGCAAGATCAAGGCTGGCTTCGAAGGCGGCCAGACCCCCATGCAGCGTCGTCTGCCGAAGATCGGCTTCCGTTCGCCGATTGCCAAGGACACCGCTGAAGTGCTGCTGTACGCGCTGGACAAGCTGCCGGCCGGTGAGATCGACTTCGCCGCCCTGCGTGCTGCCAAGCTGGTCCCGAGCACTGCAAAGAAGGCCAAGGTCGTCGTCAAGGGCGAAGTGACCAAGGCGTTCACCCTGAAGGGTATCGCTGCCACGGCTGGTGCCAAGGCCGCGATCGAAGCTGCCGGCGGCAGCGTAACGGAGTAAGAAAATCATGGCGCAAGCTGGCATCGGTAACCTCGCGGGCGGAATGGGCAAGTTCACTGAACTTCGCCAACGTTTGCTGTTCGTCGTCGGGGCTTTGATCGTCTATCGCATTGGCTGCTACGTGCCGGTGCCGGGCGTCAATCCCGATGCCATGCTTGCCATGATGCAACAGCAGGGCGGCGGCATCGTGGACATGTTCAACATGTTCTCGGGCGGCGCCCTGCACCGTTTCAGCATCTTCGCGCTGAACGTGATGCCGTACATCTCGGCATCGATCGTGATGCAGCTGGCCGTGCACATCTTCCCCGCCCTGAAGGCGATGCAGAAGGAAGGTGAGTCCGGCCGCCGCAAGATCACCCAGTATTCGCGCATCGGCGCCGTGCTGCTGGCAGTGGTGCAGGGCGGTTCGATCGCGCTGGCCCTGCAGGGCCAGGTCTCGCCGTCGGGCGCTCCGGTCGTGTACGCACCGGGCATGGGCTTCGTGCTCACCGCCGTGGTCGCGCTGACCGCCGGCACCATGTTCCTGATGTGGGTCGGTGAGCAGGTCACCGAGCGCGGCATCGGCAACGGTGTGTCGCTGATCATCTTCGCCGGTATCGTCGCTGGCCTGCCGGGTGCGGTCATCCACACCTTCGACGCCTACCGCGACGGCAACATCCAGTTCATCCAGCTGCTGCTGATCGCCATCGTCGTGCTCGCCTTCACCTTCTTCGTGGTGTTCGTCGAGCGTGGCCAGCGCCGGATCACGGTCAATTACGCGCGCCGCCAGGGCGGTCGCAACGCGTACATGAACCAGACCTCGTTCCTGCCGCTGAAGCTCAACATGGCGGGCGTCATCCCGGCGATCTTCGCCTCGAGCCTGCTGGCCTTCCCGGCCACCCTGGCCATGTGGTCCGGCCAGGCCGCCAACCAGAGCAGCATGGGCCAGATCCTGCAGAAGGTCGCCAATGCCCTGGGCCCGGGCGAGCCGCTGCACATGATCGTGTTCGCTGCGCTGATCACCGGTTTCGCGTTCTTCTATACCGCGCTGGTGTTCAACTCGCAGGAAACCGCCGACAACCTGAAGAAGTCGGGCGCGCTGATTCCGGGCATCCGTCCGGGCAAGGCCACCGCCGACTACATCGACGGCGTGCTGACCCGCCTGACCGCGGCCGGCTCGGCCTACCTGGTGATCGTCTGCCTGCTGCCGGAGCTGATGCGCACGCAGCTGAACGCCTCGTTCTACTTCGGCGGTACTTCGCTGCTGATCGTGGTGGTGGTGGTGATGGACTTCATCGCCCAGGTGCAGGCGCACCTGATGTCCCACCAGTACGAGAGCCTGCTGAAGAAGGCCAACCTGAAGGGCGGCAACCGCGGCGGTTTTGCCCGCGGCTGATTGGCCTGTTATACTTTCGTCTTCCTGACGTGATGGTCCCTCCGCTTCGCGGACTCCGGCCACACAAACGAAGGGCGGCCCCCGCAGCGGTTCCGGGTGGGGGTGTGATGAGGTGGTCCCGCGCTGGAGTAGCGCGGGCGGCCCCGGGGGAAACCCCAGGTCCAACCCCATCCGGCGCCGGAGCCTGGGCACACTCCCCAGGCCGGGTCCATGAAACCAATGGTTTCACGGGCTTCCATGTAAACCGGAACCTTGTTAGTATCGCTAGTTCACTT
Organism: Stenotrophomonas africana; assembly: GCF_013004645.1. Classification (GTDB taxonomy): domain Bacteria; phylum Pseudomonadota; class Gammaproteobacteria; order Xanthomonadales; family Xanthomonadaceae; genus Stenotrophomonas; species Stenotrophomonas africana. The sequence goes on from NZ_JABEME010000006.1 coordinate 256,815, forward strand.
TTTTGATCCATCCTGCCGGATTGGCGTGCCCGAGGCGCGCTGTCGGCCATCACTCAGCTGGAGAACCGCGTCATGGCGCGTATTGCAGGCGTCAACCTGCCAGCCCAGAAGCACGTCTGGGTCGGGTTGCAAAGCATTTACGGCATCGGCCGTACCCGTTCGAAGAAGGTCTGCGAAGTCGCAGGCGTTGCTTCGACCACCAAGATCCGCGATCTGTCGGAGCCGGAAATCGAGCGCCTGCGCGCCGAAGTCGGCAAGTACATCGTGGAAGGCGATCTGCGCCGTGAGATCGGCATCGCGATCAAGCGCCTGATGGACCTGGGCTGCTACCGCGGCCTGCGTCACCGTCGTGGCCTCCCGCTGCGTGGCCAGCGCACCCGTACCAACGCCCGCACCCGCAAGGGTCCGCGCAAGGCGATCAAGAAGTAAGGGACTGAGAAATGGCTAAGCCCGCTGCTAAGACCAAGAAGAAGATCAAGCGCGTCGTCACTGACGGCGTTGCCCACGTCCACGCTTCGTTCAACAACACCATCGTCACCATCACCGACCGCCAGGGCAACGCTCTGTCGTGGGCGACCTCCGGTGGCGCTGGCTTCCGCGGTTCGCGCAAGTCGACCCCGTTCGCTGCCCAGGTGGCTGCTGAAAAGGCCGGTCGTGCTGCGCTGGACTACGGCGTGAAGTCGCTGGAAGTCCGCATCAAGGGCCCGGGTCCGGGCCGTGAGTCGGCCGTGCGTTCGTTGAACAACGTCGGCTACAAGATCACCAACATCATCGACGTGACGCCTATCCCGCACAACGGGTGCCGTCCGCCGAAGAAGCGTCGCGTCTAAAGGGAGCGATAAGAAATGGCTCGTTATATCGGTCCTACCTGTAAGCTCGCCCGTCGCGAAGGCGCCGACCTGTCCCTGAAGAGCCCGGCGCGTGCGCTGGACTCGAAGTGCAAGCTGGAGCAGAAGCCCGGCCAGCACGGCGCCACTGCCCGCAAGGGCAAGCTGTCCGACTACGCCACCCAGCTGCGTGAAAAGCAGAAGGTCAAGCGTATCTACGGCCTGCTGGAGCGTCAGTTCCGCAACTACTACAAGAAGGCCTCGACCAAGAAGGGCAACACCGGCGAGAACCTGCTGCAGCTGCTGGAAACCCGCCTGGACAACGTCGTCTACCGCATGGGCTTCGCCGTGACCCGTCCGGCTGCCCGTCAGCTGGTGTCGCACCGCGGCGTCACCGTGAATGGCAAGTCGGTCAACCTGGCTTCGTACCAGGTCAAGGCTGGCGACGCCATCGCCCTGTCTGAAAAGGCTGCCAAGCAGCTGCGCGTCCAGGAAGCCCTGACCGTCGCCGCCCAGCATGACCTGAGCCCGTCGTGGGTTGAAGTGGATTCCGGCAAGTTCACCGGCATCTTCAAGGCTGTTCCGGATCGTTCGGATCTGCCTGCGGACATCAACGAAGCGCTGATCGTCGAGCTGTATTCGAAGTAATTCACATTGGAGAGCCCCCGGCGACGGCCGGGGGTTCACTAGGAGAACCCGCAACATGACGGTTACCGCCAACCAGGTTCTGCGTCCTCGCGGTCCGCAGATCGAACGCCTTACCGACACCCGTGCAAAGGTCGTTATCGAACCTTTGGAGCGGGGTTACGGGCATACGCTGGGTAATGCCCTGCGTCGCGTGCTGCTGTCGTCCATCCCGGGCTTCGCCATCACGGAAGTCGAAATCGACGGCGTGTTGCATGAGTACACCACGGTCGAAGGTCTGCAGGAGGACGTGCTCGAAGTCCTGCTGAACCTGAAGGACGTGGCCATCCGTATGCACTCCGGCGACAGCGCCACCCTGTCCCTGTCCAAGCAGGGCCCGGGCGTTGTCACCGCTGCCGATATCAAGGTCGACCACAATGTGGAGATCCTGAACGGCGACCATGTGATCTGCCACCTGACCAAGGATACGGCGATCAACATGCGTCTGAAGATCGAACGTGGTTTCGGCTACCAGCCGGCTGCCGCGCGTCGTCGTCCGGACGAAGAAACCCGTGCCATCGGCCGCCTGGTCCTGGATGCCTCTTTCTCGCCGGTCCGCCGCGTCGCCTATGCCGTGGAAGCGGCCCGCGTCGAACAGCGTACCGACCTGGACAAGCTGGTCATCGATATCGAGACCAACGGCACCATCGATGCCGAGGAAGCCGTGCGCACCGCCGCCGACATCCTCAGCGACCAGCTGTCGGTGTTCGGTGACTTCACCCACCGCGACCGCGGTGCGGCCAAGCCGGCCAACAACGGCGTGGATCCGGTGCTGCTGCGCCCGATCGACGATCTGGAGCTGACCGTGCGTTCGGCCAACTGCCTGAAGGCTGAAAGCATCTACTACATCGGCGATCTGATCCAGAAGACCGAAGTGGAGCTGCTGAAGACCCCGAACCTGGGCAAGAAGTCGCTCACCGAGATCAAGGAAGTGCTGGCTCAGCGCGGCCTGTCCCTCGGCATGAAGCTGGAGAACTGGCCGCCGGCCGGTGTCGCCAGCCACGGCATGCTGGGCTGATATCGGTAATGCCTGAAGGCTCCACCGTTCGCGGTGGGGCCTTCAACGCAACACAACATGCCACGACGAACGAAGGTTCGCGCGGCAGGTCGTCCAGGACGGGCGGCCAGGACCATCCGCAGTCCGCGCAGCAACGCCAGGAAGGCGACAACGATCCGCACAGTCTCATCATTAACCAAGGAATATCACCATGCGTCACCAGAAGTCTGGCCGTAAGTTCAGCCGTACCAGCGCCCACCGCGAAGCGATGTTCAAGAACATGGCCGCCTCGCTGTTCAAGCACGAGCTGATCAAGACCACCCTGCCGAAGGCCAAGGAACTGCGCCGCGTTGCCGAGCCGCTGATCACCCTGGCCAAGGTCGACTCCGTCGCCAACCGCCGTCTGGCCTTCGCTCGCCTGCGCGACAACGAAGCCGTGGGCAACCTGTTCACCATCCTGGGCCCGCGCTACGCGAACCGTCCGGGCGGCTACCTGCGTCTGCTGAAGTGCGGCTTCCGCGCCGGCGACAACGCGCCGATGGCGTACGTCGAGCTGGTTGACCGTCCGGTCGTGGCCGAGGAAGTGGCCGAGTAATCGGACCGCTCCAACGCGACACCGCGAAAGCCCGGCCTCTGCCGGGCTTTTGCGTTCCTGGAGCGGATTCGACCCGCACCGTTCCGACAGGCGTCACCTGTGGCGGTTCGAATGGCGCGCACTCTCGGTTACGCTTGGCGCCTGATCCATTCGAGCGTTGACGATGAATCCACTGCGCTGGCCCTTCCGCGCCCAGTTCTTCCTGGGCTTCCTGATCTGCGCGGGCCTGCTTGGCTACGCGATCTTCCTGCAGTTGAAGATGGGCCTGGAGCCGTGTCCGCTGTGCATTTTCCAGCGCCTGGCCTTCGCCGCGCTCGGCCTGCTGTTCCTGATCGGTGCGCTGCACGGGCCTTCCAACCGCCCGGGACGCGCGACCTATGGCGTGCTGGCGTTCATTGCCGCCGCAGTGGGTGTCGGCATCGCCGCGCGCCACGTCTACGTGCAGATGCTGCCGCCAGAAATGGGTTCCACCTGTGGCCCGCCGCTGGCGTTCCTGAGCGAGACCATGGGGCCGCTGGAGGTGTTCCGCACCGTGCTGACCGGTACCGGCAACTGCGGCAACATCGACTGGACCTTCCTGGGCCTGACCATGCCGATGTGGTCGGGCGTGTGGTTCGTGCTGCTGGCGTTGTGGGCGCTGGTGGTGTCGCTGCGCAAGGTCAAGCGCTGAAGCAGGGTAGTGCCGGCCGCTGGCCGGCACACCGTGGGAATGCCGGCCAGCGGCCGGCACAACCTCAGAAATCCTGCTGCACGCTCAGGTAAGCACCGCGGCGAGGTCCCCACTGCGGGGCGAACACGCCGACACCGCCGCCATCGCGCAGCTGGTAGCTGCGATCCAGTGCGTTCATCACGGCCAGCTGCACGTGCAACGGATGGCCGCTGTCGGCGTTGAAGTCGTGCCCCGCGCTGAGGTTCACCTGCAGGTACGACGGCAGCTCGCCACCATTGGGCACGCCCTCGATGTCCGAACGCAGGCCGCTGCCGAACACGTAGTTGGCCCCGATCCGGTTGTGCCCGGCGAAGGCGTAGCTGAGGCCACCTGACGAGGTCAGCTTCTGGTCGTGGTCAAGATGGATCCAGTGGTCGGCCACATAGGCCAGCGCGTCCGGATCGAGGTTGTACTGGCTGGTGATCACCTGGGTGCCGATGGCCTTGTTGTACGCCGCGTTGAAGTAGGCGCTGAACGGACCGTTGCTGTAGTCGGCACTGAACTCCAGGCCGCGGATATGGCCACGGCGATAGTTGAAGGTCGAGTAGATGTAGGCGGCGCCGAACTGGCCTTCATCCTGCAGGCGCGCAACACGGCGGTCATAGGCATCCACGCCCAGGGTCAGGTGCTCGCCCAGCTGCTGCGAGACGCCGATGTCGTAGTAGTCGCTGCGCTCGGCCAGCGGCGTGTTGTTGCCACCGCTGGGCTGCTGGTTGGTGGTGCCGTCGTATAGCGCGATGTCGCTGCTGGCGATCAGCTCGCTGGCCGGTGGCGTGAAGTAGCGTGAATAGCCGGCGTGCACGGTGGTGCTGTCGCTGGCATTCCAGACCACGCCCAGACGCGGGCTCAGCTGACCCTCGGTGCGACCGAAGGCTTTGTAGCGGTCACCGCGCAGACCATAGTTCACCGTCCAGTCGTTGCCGATCTTCCATTCATCCTGCACATACAGCGCCACCGTGCTGGCGTGGAACGCGCTGCGATCCGGGATCAGCAACGGCGTAGTGCTGGACTGCTGGCCGGCGTCATCAACCGGGAACACCCAGCTGTTGTTGCTGGCCCGCGCGTTCTCGTAGTTGCCGTACAGGCCATAGCGCAGCGTATGGTCGTTGCCCAACGACGTGGAAAAGTCGGCCTGCAGGGTGTTGGCGCGGTTGCTGCGCTGGACCTGCGAGGCGACGCCACTGAACACCAGATCGCCGACCACGTCGGGATTGAAGCCGACATCGCTGTAACGTTGCCCGGCCGAGACCTGGTAGGCAGTGCCGCCCAGTGTGCCCTGCAGCACCAGCATGCCGAAGCGGGTGGTTTCGCGCTGGGTCTCATCCAGTTGGCTGGAATCAAAGGTGGTGGTGTCCAGGTAGCCGAACTGCGGCGTCTGGCCGGGGTTGACCGGAATCTGGAAGCGGTTGTTGGCGAAGCCGGCGAACACGCTCAGGCGGGTGGTGTCGTTGACCAGGTAGGTCAGGTCGGCGAACGCCTTGCCCTGGTGGGTGTCGTCGTGCAGCGGCTTGCGTGAGCGGGTCGGGTTCTCCAGGCCGACCTCGTTCTGGTCGTAGTTGCCAGTCAGGAACCAGCTCCAGCGCCCCTGTGAGCCCCACCAGGAGGCATTCGGATTGACCTTGCCAAACGAGCCGGTGGTAATGCCGACGCTGCCGCCATTGCCGAGCTCGGCGCCACTGCGGGTGGTGATGTCGACCACCGCGGCGGTGCGCTCGCCGAACTGGGCCGGCAACGCGCCGTCCATCAGCCGGATGCTCTTGATCGTGCGCGCATCCAGAGTCTGGCCGAAGCCGGAGATCGACTCCGGCAGCAGCACACCGTTGATGCGGTACTGCAGGTTGGCGTGGTCGCCGCGCACGTGCACGCCGCCGTAGGAATCCTGGACCACGCCGGGCGCCTGCAGCAGCACCTGGCTGAGCGGCGCGGAGGCACCCAGCGGCTGTTTCTGGATGTCTTCGGCGGTGATCTGGTACTGGCTGCTGCCGATGTCCGGCGACAGCGCATTGCGGGCCTGGTCGAGCTGGGCGCTGACGGTGACCGTGTCGAGGTCCTTCACGGGAGCGGCGGCATCGGCGGCCACAGCGAGGGAAGGCAGACTGGCCAGGGACAGGGCGAAGGTGATGCCGGTAGCGAGGGGCGAGGGCTTCATGGCGGATAGGCTGTGGAAGGGGCCGGTGGGAGTGATTGTTACTTCGTAACAGTGCGTGGCGAATCATGCGCCTGTGCGGGCGACCGTGGGCATGCGGTTTCTGGCCGATCGCGATGCCCTTTCCCCGGCGTTCAGTCATGTGCAGAGCGCGCCCAGCCCTTTGCGCCAGCGGCTGGCTCTGCGACCATGACCGCCCCCCCTCCCCGGAAGTCTGCAATGAGCCTGTCCGCCGTTCCGCCCGTTCTCGATCCCGCCGCGACCGCTGCTGGCGCTGCCTGGTCGCCGGAGAGCTGGCGCGGCAAGACCGCGCTGCAGATGCCGACCTACCCTGACCCGGTGGCGCTGGACGCCGCCCTGCACGAACTGAAGCGGCTGCCGCCGCTGGTCACCTCGTGGGAGATCCTGGCGCTGAAGCAGCAGTTGGCCGAGGCTCAGGAAGGCAAGCGCTTCCTGCTGCAGGGCGGCGACTGCGCCGAGAACTTCAGCGACTGCGAATCGGGCACCATCTCCAACCGCCTGAAGGTGCTGCTGCAGATGAGCCTGGTGCTGGTGCACGGCCTGCGCCAGCCGGTGATCCGCGTTGGCCGCTTCGCGGGCCAGTACGCCAAGCCGCGTTCGGCCGACACCGAGACCCGTGACGGCGTGACGCTGCCCAGCTACCGCGGTGACGTGATCAATGCCCCGGCGTTTACCGAAGCCGCGCGTCTGCCGGACCCGAAGCGGATGCTGCAGGCCCACGCACATTCGGCGATGACGATGAACTTCGTGCGGGCGCTGATCGACGGCGGTTTCGCCGACCTGCACCACCCCGAATACTGGAACCTGGAGTGGGTAAGCCACTCGCCGCTGGCGGCCGAGTACCAGAAGATGGTGGCGTCGATCGGCGATGCGGTGCACTTCATGGAGACCCTGGCCGGGGCCCGCGTGCACAACCTCAACCGCATCGATTTCTACACCTCGCACGAAGCGCTGCTGCTGCCCTACGAGCAGGCGCTGACCCGACAGGTGCCGCGCCAGCAGGGCTGGTTGAACCTGAGCACGCATTACCCGTGGATCGGCATGCGCACCGCCGCGCTTGACGGCGCGCACGTGGAATACCTGCGTGGCGTGCGCAATCCGATTGCGATCAAGGTCGGCCCGTCGGTGACGCCGGACCAGCTGCTGCGCCTGATCGATGTGCTCAACCCGCATGACGAGCCGGGTCGACTGAGCTTCATCCACCGCATGGGGGCCGCGCAGATCGCCGAGAAGCTGCCGCCGCTGCTGGATGCGGTCAAGCGTGATGGCCGCCGCGTGCTGTGGGTGTGCGATGCGATGCATGGCAACACCGAAAGCACCGCCAATGGCTTCAAGACGCGTCGCTTCGACAATGTGCGTGGCGAAGTGGAGATGTCGTTTGATCTGCATGCGGCCGCGGGCACGCGCCTGGGTGGCGTGCACCTGGAGCTGACCGGCGAGGACGTGACCGAATGCACCGGTGGTGCGCGCGAACTGACCGAGCGTGACCTGGAGCGTGCGTATCGCTCAACGGTGGACCCGCGGTTGAACTACGAGCAGTCGCTGGAGATCGCGATGGCGATCGTGCGCAAGCAGGAGCAAGTGCGGTAAGGGTTTTTTCGGCAGGGCTTGCAGCCCTGCACCTGCCAGAAGCCGAAGCAACAGCAACGGCAGAAGCAACGGCAACAGCATGCATTCCGTGGGATGGCGGGGCGGTGTGGGCAGGCAGGACACGCCGTGAACCCATCCATGGGGGCTCGATGGCGCCATCCATG
>NZ_JABEME010000007.1 GCF_013004645.1 Stenotrophomonas africana
GTTGGCGCCATGGATGGCGCCATCGAGCCCCCAGGGACGGGTTCACGGCGTGTCCCGCTGGCCCATCCCGACCCGCCCCGCTAGCAGCAATCCAGAGCCGCTCTTGACGTTGATGTTGCCGTTGCCGTTGCCGTTGCCTGCCGCAGGCAGCGCCCGCGGCCGCCGCCGCAAGAAAACCCCTTAAATCTTCTTCGCCAGCGACTCGGCCAGACCGGTGTAGCTGCCCGGGGTCATCTCCAGCAGACGCTGCTTCGCATCCGCCGGCAGCTCCAGCCCCTGCACGAACGCACGCATCGACTCGGCCGTGATGCCCTGGCCACGGGTCAGCGCCTTCAGCTGCTCGTACGGGTTCGGCAGGCCGTGGCGGCGCATCACCGTCTGCACGGCTTCGGCCAGTACTTCCCAGGCCGCGTCCAGATCGGCGTCCAGGCGCTGCGGGTTCACTTCCAGCTTGCCCAGGCCCTTGGCCAGCGAATCCAGCGCCACCTGGCTGTGGCCGAACGCGGTGCCCAGTGCACGCAGCACGGTGGAATCGGTCAGGTCACGCTGCCAGCGGCTGATCGGCAGCTTCGCGCTGAAGTGCTCGAACAGCGCGTTGGCGATGCCGAAGTTGCCTTCCGCATTCTCGAAATCGATCGGGTTGACCTTGTGCGGCATCGTCGACGAACCGACTTCCCCTTCCTTCAGGCGCTGCTTGAAGTAGCCCAGCGAAACGTAGCCCCAGATGTCACGGGCCAGGTCGATCAGGATGATGTTGGCGCGACGTGCGGCATCGCCGATCTCGGCGATGTTGTCGTGCGGCTCGATCTGCGTGGTGTACGGGTTGAACACCAGGCCCAGGCCGGTCACGAAGCGCTCGGCGAAGGCCGGCCAGTCCACGTCCGGGTAGCTGGCGATGTGGGCGTTGTAGTTGCCCACCGCGCCGTTGATCTTGCCGGTCAGTTCGACCGCGGCAATCTGCCTGCGCTGGCGTTCCAGGCGGGCGACCACGTTGGCCAGCTCCTTGCCCAGGGTGGTCGGCGAGGCGGTCTGGCCGTGGGTGCGCGACAGCATCGGCTGGCCGGCCTGGGCGTGGGCCAGGCTGCGCAGGCTGTTGGCGATGCCGTCCAGGGTCGGCAGCAGCACCTCGCGGCGGGCCTGTTCCAGCATCAGGCCGTAGCTGAGGTTGTTGATGTCTTCGCTGGTGCAGGCGAAATGCACGAATTCCAGCGCCGGGGCCAGCTCGGCGTCGTCCTTCAGCTGTTCCTTGATGAAGTACTCCACCGCCTTGACGTCATGGTTGGTGGTGCGCTCGATCTCCTTCACGCGCGCGGCCTGGGCCGGGCTGAAGCTGGCGGCCAGCGCGCGCAGGCGGGCGATGGCAGCGTCGGAGAACGGGGCCAGTTCGACGATGCCCGGCTCGGCGGCCAGGGCCAGCAGCCATTCCACCTCGACCGTGATGCGGGCCTTGATCAGGCCGTACTCGGAGAAGATCGGGCGCAGGGCGTCGACCTTGCCGGCATAGCGGCCATCGAGCGGGGACAGGGCGAGCAGGGCGGAATCGGACATGTCGGCAGGGCTGGGGCGAGCGGCGGGGGCCATATTCTACGACGTGCCGGTCAGGTAGTGCCGGCCGCTGGCCGGCAAGCACGCCCGGCCTACGCTTCCATGGAGTGCCGGCCAGCGGCCGGCACTACCCCTGCGCGTGCACAACGGCCGTGCAGACGGAACGATCTGGCCCGCCCTCGTCATCCCACGCTGCGGGCAAGGGAGTATCGTTGGCGCAGCCGCCAGCCCGGGAAGCGACACCCTGCCAGCCGCCGCTTCCCTTTCCCCAACTGAAGTAGTGCGGAGTTGATGCAATGAGCAAAGCTGCAAGCAAGGGTTTCAGAATCGAACACGACAGCATGGGCGAGCTGCAGGTGCCTGCGGACGCCCTGTGGGGCGCCCAGACCCAGCGTGCCGTGCAGAATTTCCCAGTGTCGGGCCAGCGCATGCCGCGCGGTTTCATCCGTGCCCTGGGCCTGGTCAAGGGCGCTGCCGCCGGCGTAAACGCAGAGCTGGGCCACCTGCCGAAGACCGTGGCCAAGGCCATCCAGACCGCTGCCGCCGAAGTGGCCGCCGGCAACTGGGATGCGCACTTCCCGATCGATGTCTACCAGACCGGTTCTGGCACGTCGTCGAACATGAATGCCAATGAGGTCATCGCCACGCTGGCCAACTGTGCCGGCAAGGCGGGCAAGACCCCCGTGCACCCCAATGACCACGTCAACCAGGGACAGAGCTCCAACGACGTGATTCCAACTGCGCTGCGCGTGTCGGCAGTGTTGGCGACGCATGAGCAGCTGCTGCCGGCGCTGGTGCATCTGCGCAGGACCCTGGACAAGAAGGGCCGCAGCCTGCGCAAGGTGGTCAAGACCGGCCGTACCCACCTGATGGACGCGATGCCGCTCACCTTCGAGCAGGAGTTCGGCGCGTGGTCTGCACAGTTGGCCTCTGCCCAGGAGCGCATCGAAGACAGCCTCAAGCGCGTGCGCCGCCTGCCGCTGGGCGGCACCGCCATCGGCACCGGCATCAATGCCGATCCGCGCTTTGGTGCACAGGTGGCCAAGGCGCTGAAGCAGCAGACCGGCTTCAAGTTCGACAGCGCCGAGAACAAGTTCGAAGGCCTGGCCGCGCAGGACGATGCAGTGGAGCTGTCGGGTCAGCTCAATGCACTGGCGGTGGCCCTGATCAAGATCGCGAATGATCTTCGCTGGATGAACGCCGGGCCGCTGGCCGGGCTGGGCGAGATCGAACTGCCGGCGCTGCAGCCGGGCAGCTCGATCATGCCGGGCAAGGTCAATCCGGTGATTCCGGAAGCGACCGTGATGGCCTGTGCGCAGGTGATCGGCCACCACACCGCGATCACCGTGGCCGGCCAGACCGGTAATTTCCAGCTCAACGTCACATTGCCGCTGATCGCCGTGAACCTGCTCGATGGCATCGGCCTGCTCGCCAACGTGTCCACCCTGCTGGCGGACAGCGCGATCGCCGGGTTGAAGGTGCGCGAAGACCGCGTGGCCGAGGCACTGGCGCGTAATCCGATCCTGGTCACCGCGTTGAACCCGATCATCGGCTATGAGAAGGCTGCGGCGATTGCCAAGCGTGCCTACAAGGAACAGCGCCCGGTGCTGGACGTGGCACTGGAGGACAGCGGGTTGGCCGAAGCCGAGCTGCGGCGCCTGCTGGACCCGGCCGCGCTGACCGCTGGTGGCATCCACGCCGGCGGCGGTGGTGGCGGTTGATCTGCCGGTTGTAGAGTCGAGCCACGCTCGACTGTTGTTCCGGAGTCGAGCATGGGCTCGGCTCTAGGGAAACGAAGAACGCCGCCCTTGGGCGGCGTTTTTCTTCAGCGACGGTCGGCCACGATGTTGCCGAAGGTGTCGGTGTAATCCTTGAACTCCGGGATGCGCTGGATCAGATCCGCCGGAATCACTTCCATGCCCTCCGGCGGCTGGATCTTCACCGGCTGCATGTTGGGATCGGCCGGCGCGGCCACCAGGGTGTTCTGGCGAAGCACCTGCAGCTTGCCGAACATGGTCTGCAGCATCTGCTTCTGTGCGTCGTCCAGCGGAATCTGGATCTCGTCCATCTTCATCGTGCCGTCGGCGAGGATGATGATGTTCGGTGCCGGCGGGCGACGCACGGTGACCATGCCTTCGCTGACGGAAATCTTGGGCTTGCCGCGCTCGGCGCGGTGGTTGCGGTACTCCTGGTCACAGCCGACCAGGCCGAGGCAGAGCAGGGCGGTCAGCAGCAGAAACAGCTTCTTCATGACATTCGGTTCGGGCCGTCCGGGGGCCCCATTGTAAGCCCGCCAACGCAGTGCGACCGGCAACGGAAGGCCGCTGCCGGTCCGGTGCGTCGATGTGTCTCACTTGGAGAACGTGACCGAGTTGTTCTTGCCGCAGTCGTCCACGTCGCTCTGGTCCATCGTTGCGTACGGCTTGAAGGCCGGCAGCTCGCGCGCCAGAGCCTGCTGGCTGGCCAGCATCGCCGGCAGGCGTTCACAGATGCGCTTGGCCTGGCTCTCGATCTTCGCGGCTTCGGCGTTGATGCGCTTCTCGACACCTTCGCTGTCGCCGCTGAAGATGCCCTTCAGAGCTTCACCGGCCGCATTGGCCCCCAGCTTGGCGCCGGCCAGGCCGACGTCCATGCCATCCATCGCGATGGCGACCACGTGGCCACGGTACTCCTGCAGGTGGCGGCGCTGGGTGTCGTTGACGGTGACCTCCTTTCCCGCGATCAGCAGGCGGCCATCCGGGCTGATTTCCGCGCGCGGCTGCTTGTCGGCCGAGATCTTGATGTTGCCCTGGGCGATGTCCTTGCGGGCATCGTCCATGGCTTCCTTGACGGTCTGGCCGACGCCACTGGTGGCTTCAGCGACGCTCTTGCCGACGGTCTTGTCGGACGAGGACGAGGTGCCGCCGCAGGCGATCAGCGGCAGGGACAGCAGCACAGCGGGCAACAGGCGCAGCAGGTTCATGGTGGTCCCCTGGAGGTGTCTGGAAGTGGATTACTTGCTGCGCGGCAGGGTGACCTTGCCGCTGACATTGCGATGATCGACGTCACCGCTGCCGCTGTGGTCGACGGTCAGGCTGCCGCCAACGCCGTCGACCTGGATGTCGCCCGAGCCGTGGCTGCGGACGTGCACATTGCCGCCGATGTCGGCCAGGTCGATGCCGCCGGAGCCGACCACGCCCACCTCGACGCTGCCCTTCACCCGCTTGAACTCGATATCACCGGAGCCCACGGTATCCAGCCGCGCGTTGCCACGCACATCGGTGATCTTCAGGTCACCGGAGCCGACGGTACCGGTGCTGACGTCGCCGCTGATGTTGCGTACGGTGACATCGCCGGAACCCAGCGACAGCAGGTTCAGGGAGCTGCCGCCATCGATGTTGAGGTCGCCGGAACCCACTGCAGCGTGGATGCTGCCGCGGGTACCGCGGGCCACGGCGTCACCGGAGCCGACGTCCATGCTGAGCGACTGTGCGTTTTCCACGCTGGCATCGCCCGAGCCGACCTTGAACTGCAGCGGCAGGTTGTCCGGCACGCTGCCGCGGATATCCAGCCAGGCATAGCTGTTGCCCAGGCTGATGCCGCTTTGGCGGCCGTCGCGGCGCAGGCTCACCACCAGCTTGTCGCCCACCTTGCGCTGGTCCAGTACCAGCTGGTCCAGCCATTCCTGGCTGGAGGCACAGGCGCGCCCTTCCAGCTGACCGCCGCCGGCGCTGGCGACCACCTTCAGGTCATGCTGATTGACCTCGAACACCACCGTTCTGGCACCGGCCACGTCCAGCTTCAGCGCGCGGGCGGCAGTGAACTTGCAGTTCGGAGCATCGGCGGCCAGCGCCGACAACGGCAACAGCAACAACGCGGAACAGGCGAGCAGGGAACGCATGGGTGGTGCCTCCGGATGGATGGGATCAGATCTCGCCGGCGCGCTTGCGCAGGCGGATGGCAAGGAAGATGAACACTGCACCGACGGCCGCACCGATCCACAGTTCCGGCATCGCCAGCGACTTCAACTGTGAAGCCGGGGACATCAGGCTGACCACCGAGTCCAGGTCGCGGCGCGAACCTTCACCGGCGCTGAGCCGATACAGCAGGTCCATGCCAGGGACACCGCCCAGCAGCAGGCGGCCGACGATGTTCTGCCAGAACCAGCCGGTGGTCAGGCCGAACAGCGGCATGATCTTGGTGGTGCTGACGATGACACCGGCAAACAGCGGCAGCATCACCGCCCACAGGAACGGCTTGCTCTTGGCCCAGGCCGAGCACAGCAGCAGCCAGCCGGCGGTGGGCAGCGCCCACAGGGCATAGACCGGAATCCAGGCCAGGTGGCCTGCGGCCAGGGTCAACGGGCTGGCCGGACCCCAGATCAGCGCCATCGGACTGCCGCCGTGCATCAGCGCGACGACACTGATGATCAACATGAAGCCGAACATGGTGATGATGCCGGCGATGACCGCGATCAGCGGTGCCACGATCAGTGCGCTGATCACCTTGGACAGCACGGTCTGGGTATCGGACAGCGGCAACGACTTCCAGAACAGGATGCTGCGATCGCGGCGATCGTCGTACAGGGCGCCCAGGCAGTAGAAGAACACGACGAAGGCCAGTACCAGGAACGGCCACGCCGAGCTGAGCACCAGGGTCAGGTCCAGGCCATTGCCGAGATCGGCCAGATCCTTGCCGTTGATGTTGCGGGTGAGCAGCGCCAGGTCCAGGCCATTGACGTTCACGCTTTCGCCATCGACATGCAGGGCGCCGTTGCGCGCTGCGCGGTTCAGCGCGAACAGGCCGAAGGCGATGCCCACGGTGCTCATCACCAGCGAGATCAGGCCGGCGATCAGCGGGGCATACAGGAAACCGCCGCGGTTCTCCCAGTACTCGCGCTTGAGCAGCCAGCGCAGGGTACCCAACGGGCTGACGGGGTGGTTGACGGCATTCATGCGTAGGTCCCCTTCATGATGGCGACGAACAGGTCGGCCAGGCCCGGGCTGCGGGTCTCGCCGAGGGTGGAGAGCTGGGTGCGCGGCACGCCATCGAACAGCATCACGGTCTTGCCGAACGCCAGGCTGCGCTCGTCGATCGGCTTCAACGCGCGGGCCGTTTCGAGCTGGTCGGCATTGACCAGCAGCTCGGTGTAGCGCTGGCCGACCTCGTCCATTTCCGCATCGAGCACGATGCGGCCATCACGGATGAACATCACGTCGCTGAGGATGTGCTCGATCTCTTCCACCTGGTGGGTGGTGACGATGATGGTCTTCTGTTCGTCGAAGTAGTCTTCCAGCAGGCGCTGGTAGAACTCCTTGCGATAGAGGATGTCCAGGCCCAGGGTGGGCTCGTCAAGCACCAGGACGCGGGCATCGATGGCCATCACCAGCGCCAGGTGCAGCTGCACGATCATGCCCTTGGACAGTTCGCGTACACGCTGCTTCGGCTGCAACTTGGTGTTGGCCAGGAAGCGCTCACAACGGGCGCGGTCGAAGCGCGGGTGGACGCCGGCGACGAAATCGATCGCTTCGCGGACCTTCAGCCAGCGCGGCAGCACGGCGACGTCGGCGATGAAGCAGATGTCCTTCATCAGTTCGTCGCGATGCAGCCGTGGGTCGCGGCCGAGCACGCTCAGGTCGCCTTCCACCGAGGTCAGGCCAAGGATGGCCTTCAATGCGGTGGTCTTGCCGGCGCCGTTGGGGCCGATCAGGCCGACGATGCGCCCACTCGGAACGCTGAAGCTGGCGTTGTCGAGGGCGACGGTGGTCTTGTAGGCCTTGCGCAGGCCGCGGGCGGTGATGACCGATTCACTTGCAGTGCTATTCATCAGACTTTCCCCTGGGGCAGCAATTCATCAAGGCTCAGGCCCAGGCGCTGGATGCGCTCCAGCACGGCCGGCCATTCTTCGTTGAGGAAACGGTCGCGCTCGCTGCTGCGCAGCTGCGTGGCCGCCTGCTCGGTCATGAACATGCCCAGGCCGCGGCGCTTCTCGACCAGGCCTTCGTCGGCCAGTTCCTGGTAAGCGCGCGAAACGGTGATGGGGTTGAGTTGATAGTCGGCGGCCACCTGGCGCACCGAAGGCAGGGCATCGCCCGGCTTGAGGATTCCGTCGAGCATCATGGCGATCACGCGCTCCTTCAACTGACGGTAGATGGGAGCGCCGTCGCTCCACTGGATGTCGCTCATATTCAGCTCCGTGGGGTCAGCGGCTGGGCGAACGAGAAATACGGCATGGACAGGGAGCTGTGCAGCCGACGCGGGGGAGGGGGGGAGGAGGGGTTGGCGTTCCCTGCCGGAGAGGCGGTCGCGTCCTGCGCACTGTCAGCGGAGTCGGAGAGGCTGGGCGCGGCCAACCAGGCCAGCACGATCAGGGTCGAAACAGCAGCGGCCGCGGGTGCGGTGAGGTTGCGACGGATCCGGACGTTCATGGCTTCCCCCTGTCTCAGGTGACTGGTGTTGTATGCAACTATAACACCGGCACGCCTACGTGCAACCCCTGCCGTCCCCAACTGATGGCAGGGGGCAGTCAGATTGCTGAAATATCCCTTTATTCAATTGATTTATAAAGAGAAACAAAGCTGTCGCAGCGGGCAAGCCGCACCCGCCTTCCATTCAGTGATGTCCATGCTATGTCATCCCGGCACTGCCGATCGCGCCCGTGCAGCGCATTCGCCACGCCGCGCAAAGCCCTGCTGGGCCGATGCCATCAGGGGCGCCGGAGCCCGGTGCTATAGTTCGGCCGATTCCCGGCCGGCAGTGGCCGGGCCTTGTGAATGGCTACCGCGGACCACTCCTGATGCCCCTGTCGACCGTTTCCCCGCGCCGCCTGCGCGGTCTGTCCCTGCTGGCCTTGTTGGTGGCCGGCATTGCCGGTTCCACCAGTGCGCTGGCCGCCGATCTGCTCGACCTGGACTACCGGCCGCTGGCCAGCAAGCAGCAGGTCAACCTGCAGCAGCGCTACCACGGTCAGGTGCTGCTGGTGGTCAACACCGCCAGCAAATGCGGCTACACCCCGCAGTACGAGGGGCTGGAGGCGCTGCAGAAGCGCTATGCCGGCCGGGGTTTCGCGGTGCTGGGCTTCCCGTCCAACGACTTCAAGGGCCAGGAACCGGGTGATGAGAAGCAGATCCAGGACTTCTGCACCCTGACCTACGGCGTCAAGTTCCCGATGTTCGAGAAGGTGCATGTGATCGGCGCGGAGGCGACGCCGCTGTACCAGCGCCTGACCGCGGCCACCGGCGTGGCGCCAGGCTGGAACTTCCACAAGTACCTGGTCGGCCGCGATGGCAAGGTCATCGCCCAGTTCGCCAGCAAGGTGACGCCGGACGATCCGCAGCTGACCGCGGCTATCGACAAGGCGCTGGCCGCAGCGGCCACGCATTGATATCCGGCACGCATGCCTCGACATCGACGGCATGCGTGCGACAATGTTCCTTTTCGCGCCGACGTCGGCGCCCAGACACTTCCAGGAATGCAGCGAATGAAGATGGGAATGCGCGGCGCCGCGGCGTCGGTTCTGATTCTGGCGATGGGCACTTCGGGTGTCGCTCTGTCGCAACAACCGGCTGCCCCCGCAGCCGCCAAGGAGACCGCAACCTTGAATTCCCCCAAGCAGAAGCTCGGCTACGCCATCGGCCTGGACGTGGCCAAGTCGTTCACCCCGATCGCCGATGAGATCGACGTTGCCGCCCTGCGCACCGCCGTCGAGCGCTCGTTCGAAGGCCTGCAGCCGCAGATCACCCAGGAACAGGCCAAGGCCACCGATGCCGCGCTGCGCCAGGTCGTGATGGCCCGCAGCGGCCAGCAGGTGCCGGGCGTGGCACCGGGCTCGCAGCCGGCGAAGGTCGACCGCGTCAAGGTGTCGCAGATGATTGGTTCGTACTCGGTGGGTCCGTCGCTGGCGCAGTTGAAGGACGACATCGACGTCGCCTCGCTGTTTGACGCGATCAGCACCGGCCTGAGCAAGGGCCAGCCGAAGATGACGGAAGCTGACGCGACCGCCACCATTCAGGCCTTCATGGGCAGCAAGCAGGCCGAAATGCAGGCCAAGGCTGCCGCCGCGGCGCAGACCAACCGTGAGGAAGGCAATGCGTTCATGGCCAAGAACAAGACCCAGCCGGGCGTGGTGACCACCGCGTCGGGCCTGCAGTACCAGGTCATCCGCCCGGGCAGCGGCGAGCGTCCGCTGCCGAGCAGCAAGGTGCGCGTGAACTACGAAGGCAAGCTGCTCAACGGCACCGTGTTCGACAGCTCCTATGGTCGTCAGCCGGCCGAGTTCGGTCTGGACCAGGTGATCAAGGGCTGGACCGAAGGCGTCGCGCTGATGCCGGTCGGTTCGAAGTACCGCTTCTGGATCCCCGGCAACCTGGCCTATGGCGAAAACGGCACCCCGGGTGGCCCGATCGGCCCGAACGCAACTCTGACGTTCGACGTCGAGCTGCTGGGCGTTCTGCCGTAAGTCATCCAGGAGCGAATACGGATATGCGCGTTGCGATTTTTGGTACCGGTTACGTTGGACTGGTGACCGGTACCTGCCTGGCCGATGTTGGTCATCAGGTGGTCTGTGTCGATATCGACCAGGCCAAGGTGGATGGCCTCAACCAGGGCATCATCCCGATCTATGAACCCGGCCTGGAGCCGATGGTGAAGGCCAACCATGCCGCAACGCGGCTGGCGTTCACCACCGATGCCGCGGCCGCCATCGATCATGGCCAGGTGGTGTTCATCGCCGTCGGCACGCCGCCGGACGAGGATGGCAGTGCCGATCTTCAATACGTGCTTGCCGTTGCCCGTACCATCGGTCGGCACATGAGCGTGCCGACCGTGGTAGTGAACAAGTCGACGGTGCCGGTCGGCACCGCCGACAAGGTGCGTGCCGCCATTGCCGAAGAGCTGGCCACGCGTGGCGCGGACATCGCGTTTGACGTGGTGTCCAACCCGGAATTCCTGAAGGAAGGCGATGCGGTTGCGGACTGCATGCGGCCGGACCGCATCATCATCGGTGCGGCCAATGAAGAGTCGGTGGCGGTGATGCGCCGCCTGTATGCGCCGTTCAACCGCAACCATGACCGTGTGGTGGAAATGGACGTGCGTTCGGCGGAGCTGACCAAGTACGCGGCCAATGCGATGCTGGCGACCAAGATTTCGTTCATGAATGAAATCGCCAACATTGCCGAACGCGTCGGTGCCGACGTCGAGCAGGTCCGCCAGGGCATCGGTTCGGACCCGCGCATCGGCTGGCACTTCATCTATCCGGGCGCCGGCTACGGCGGCTCGTGCTTCCCCAAGGACGTGCAGGCGCTGGCCCGCACCGCCCAGCAGTATGGCCTCGAGCCGAAGCTGCTGAACGCGGTGGAAGCGGTCAATGACGCGCAGAAGGGCCATCTGTTCGCCCTCATCCAGCGCCATTACGACAAGGGCGAAGACGAAGGCGTGCGCGGCAAGACCTTTGCCGTGTGGGGCCTGGCGTTCAAGCCGAACACCGACGACATGCGCGAGGCCTCCAGCCGCCGCCTGCTGGCGCAGCTGTGGGAAGCTGGTGCGACGGTGCGTGCCTACGATCCGGAAGCGATGCACGAATCGCAGCGCATCTTCGGTGAGCGCGATGACCTGGTGTTCTGCAACAGTGCCGATGAAGCACTGCAGGGCGCCGACGCGCTGGTGGTGGTTACCGAGTGGAAGCAGTTCCGCAGCCCCGATTTCCAGAAGCTGCGCGAGCAGCTGAAGGATGCGGCGGTGTTCGACGGGCGCAACCTGTACGAGCCGGCCGAAGTGGAAGCCGCAGGCCTGGCCTACTACGGCATCGGCCGGGGGCGCTCGCTGCATGTCTGATCTACCGTCCGAACACGAGCAGGCGCTGGAAGCGCGCCTGGTCGAGCTGGAAATGCGCGTGTCTTTCCAGGAGCAGGCGCTGGCCGAGCTGAGCGATGCGTTGGCCGACGCCCGCATGCAGGGCATGCGCAACGCCGATGTGCTGCGCGTGCTGCTTGAAGACCTGGGCAAGGTCCGCAACGCACTGAATTCTTCCGATCCGGCGAGCGAACCGCCGCCGCCGCACTACTGATCCGAATCCTATGAGCGATACCCTCCGCGACCAGCTGATGGGCCTGGGCTTCAAGCCGGCGCCCAAGCCCGAGCGCAAGAATGATGGCCCCCGCCGTGACGGCCGCCCGCAGGGCAAGGGTGGCAATGGCAATGGAAAGCCGCAGGGCGCAGGCAAGGGCGAGCACAAGCCCGGCGAGCGCCGTGGGCAGGGCCATGGTGGTCCGGGCAAGCCCGGTGGCCAGCGTGGCCAGGGCCAGCAGGGCCCGCGCAAGCCGCGCAGCGCCGAAGAGATGGACCTGGCCAAGGCCTATGCCATCCGTGCGCAGCGGGAGAAGGAGGAGCGCATCGAGACCGAGCGCCTGAAGCAGGAAGAGGCGCGCGTGCGCCGCGAGGCGAAGGCCAAGCTGGAAGAACTGCTGAAGGACAAGAGCCTCAATGCCGAAGCGGCGGACATTGCCCGCCACTTCCCGTATGGCGGCAAGATCAAGCGCATCTACGTGACGGCCGAACAGCTGACCGCGCTCAATGCCGGTGAGCTGGGCGTGGTCCAGCTCAATGGCCGTTACCTGCTGGTGACTGCCGAGGTGCTGGCACAGTCCGAGGCGGTGTTCGCCGCATCGGTGGCGCTGAAGGTCGATCCGAATGCGCCGGCCGAGGAAGATCCCTACGCCGACCCGCAGTACCAGGTGCCGGACGACCTGGTCTGGTAATCAGGCCAGCAGGATGATCGAAACGCCGGGCACTGCCCGGCGTTTTCGTTACGGGGCATGCATGCTGCTGCGGCGTGCGCGGATCAGCGGCAGGCTCAGCGCGAAGAAGCACAGCACGGCGCCGACCAACGCGAAGCCGCTGCCGGCAAGGAAGGCCGTGCGGCCGTCATCGATCTTCCACAGCTGGCCGGCAATGAGCGCGCCCAGCACGCCGCCGACACCGGACGAGAAGCCGTACAGCAGGCCTTGGCCATGGCCGTTGAGGCGGCCCGGGAAGTAGGTCGCCAGCATCTGCATTGCCGCTGCGAAGAAGGCGGCGAATCCCAGCGCATGCGCGCTCTGCGCGACCAGCATCACTGGCAGGTTCTGCGGGAACAGGGCAGTGACCGCCCAGCGCAGGCAGGAGCTCACCAGTGCGATCAACAGCATCCAGCTGGCGTCGTAGCGGCGGAAGAAGCGGCCGATGGTGAAGAACAGGCCGACCTCGAACACCACGCCGATGGTCCACAGCAGGCCGAGCGTGGACGTGCGGTAGCCATGGTGGTCCATGTAGACCGAGAAGAACGTGTAGTACGGCCCGAACGAGAGCTGTTCCATGAAGGCGGCAAGGAAGAACGCCAGCACCGGTGGCCGCCGCACGATCTGCCAGAATCCGCTGGCATCGCCTTCGGCCTTGCCGACGCCGCGTGCGTAGTGGTTGCTGAAGGCGGACACCACCATCAGGGCGAACAGTGGCAGCATCATCCACGGCAGCAGCCCGGCGTGGCTGGTGGTGCCGTCGCCCTCGATCAGCCACCCGAACAGGGTCACGACGGCGATGAATCCGAGCGAGCCCCAGACCCGGATCAATCCGTAGCGATGGCTGTCGCTGCCCAGGTGGGTGAGGGTGATCGACTCGAACTGCGGCATCACCGCGTTGTAGAAGAAGCAGAACACCACCATCGCCGGATACATCCACGGCTGCGGCAAGGGAAGCAGGAACGCTGCGAAGCTGACCAGGGTCAGGACGCAACCGATGCGCAGCAGGCGGATCGGCCGTGGCGAGGCCGCCGCCAGTGAGGTCCAGGTGCTGGGCGCGATCACGCGGGTGGCATACCAAAGACCCATCATCACGCTGATGGCGGTCACGCTCATGCCGCGCGCGGTCAAAAACAGGCTCCAGTACGGAGTGAACGCGCCCAGCGCCGCGTAATAGAACAGGTAGAAGCTGGAAAGGCGGGCAACGGGAACGGTCATCGCGGAATGATGAAGCAAAAAGGGGACGGA
This sequence comes from Stenotrophomonas africana, assembly GCF_013004645.1. Taxonomy (GTDB): domain Bacteria; phylum Pseudomonadota; class Gammaproteobacteria; order Xanthomonadales; family Xanthomonadaceae; genus Stenotrophomonas; species Stenotrophomonas africana. Next base: position 13,545 of record NZ_JABEME010000007.1, read on the forward strand.
GGGGATTAAGTCGTTTGTGCCCAAAACAACTTAATCCCCTCCGTCCCCTTTCTGCGTCATTCGGGATCGTAGTCGAGGTTGGAGGCCAGCCAGCGTTCGGCCTGGGCGCGGTCCACGCCTTTGCGGCGGGCGTAGTCGCTGACCTGTTCGCGGCTGAGTCGTCCCACCACGAAGTACTGGCTCTGCGGATGACTGAAGTAGTAGCCCGACACCGCGGCCGTGGGCAGCATCGCGAAACTCTCGGTCAGCTCCATGCCGGCGTTGGCTTCGGCCTGCAGCAGGTCGAACAGCCGGCGCTTCTCGCTGTGCTCCGGACAGGCCGGGTAACCGGGGGCCGGACGGATGCCGCGGTACTGCTCGTCGATCAGGGCTTCGTTGTCCAGCGTCTCGGCCTGCTCATGGCCCCAGAAGTCGGTACGCACGCGCTGGTGCAGGCGTTCGGCCAGCGCTTCGGCGAAGCGGTCGGCCAGTGCCTTCAGCAGAATCGCGTTGTAGTCGTCGTGGTCGGCTTCGAAGCGCGCCACATGCGCGTCGATGCCGATACCGGCAGTGACGGCAAAGGCGCCGATCCAGTCCTGCTTGCCGCTGTCGGCCGGCGCGATGAAATCGGCGAGGCAGAAATCCGGGCGCTCGGCCGGCTTGTCCACCTGCTGGCGCAGGAAGTGCAGGGTGGTCTCGCCCTGCGGATGCCGCACGCGCACGTCGTCGCCGACGCTGTTGGCCGGCCACAGGCCGAACACGGCCTTGGCGGTCAGCCATTTCTCGCCGACGATGCGCTCGAGCATCGCGCGGGCATCCTTGTACAGATCGCTGGCCTGGGTGCCGACGATCTCGTCGGTGAGGATGGCCGGAAACTTGCCGGCCAGTTCCCAGGCCTGGAAGAACGGCGTCCAGTCGATGTAGTCGACCAGTTCGGCCAGCGGGTAGTCGTCGAATACGTGCAGGCCGGGCTGGTTCGGTGCCGGCGGCGTGTAGCTGTCCCATCCTCCCTGGAATTTCTGCCCGCGTGCATGTTCCAGCGTGACCAGGCGCTTGGCGTCGCCACGGTTCCGGTGGCGGGCGCGGATCTCGGCATAGTCGGCCTCGTTGGCGGCCACGAAGGCATCGCGCAGGTCACGCGAGATCAGCGACTGGGCCACTCCGACCGCGCGCGAGGCATCCTTCACCCACACCGTGGGCGCCTTGTAATGCGGGTCGATCTTCAGCGCGGTATGCGCACGCGAGGTAGTGGCGCCACCGATCAGCAGCGGCAGCTCGAAGCCCTGGCGCTGCATCTCGCGGGCGACGTGGCTCATCTCCTCCAGCGATGGAGTGATCAGTCCGGACAGGCCGATCAGGTCGGCGTTGTGTTCGCGGGCGGCATCGAGGATTTTCTGCGCCGGCACCATCACGCCAAGGTCGACGACCTCGAAGTTGTTGCAGGCCAGGACCACGCCGACGATGTTCTTGCCGATGTCATGCACATCGCCCTTCACCGTGGCCATGATGATCTTGCCGTTGCTCTTGGCGGTGTCGCCGCTGCGTGCCTTCTCCGCCTCGATGTACGGCAGGAGGTAGGCCACGGCCTTCTTCATCACCCGCGCGGACTTGACCACCTGTGGCAGGAACATCTTGCCGGCGCCGAACAGGTCGCCGACCACGTTCATGCCATCCATCAACGGGCCTTCGATCACGTCCAGTGGGCGGCTGGAGGCCTGCCGGGCCAGTTCGGTGTCCTCTTCCACGAAGGCATCCAGGCCGTGCACCAGTGCATGCGCCAGGCGCTGCGCCACCGGCTTCTCGCGCCAGGCCAGGTCTTCGGTCTTCGCCGCGCCCTTCCTGCCCTTGTAGCGCTCGGCGATTTCCAGCAGGCGCTCCGTGGCATCACTGCGGCGGTTCAGGATCACATCCTCCACGCGCTCCCGCAGTTCCGGTTCCAGTTCGTCATAGATCGGCATCGCGCCGGCGTTGACGATACCCATGTCCATGCCGGCGGCGATGGCGTGGTACAGGAACACCGAGTGGATGGCCTGGCGCACCGTTTCGTTGCCACGGAACGAGAACGAGACGTTGGAGACGCCACCGGAGACATGGCAGTGCGGCAGCGTCTGCTTGATGATGCGGGTGGCTTCGATGAAATCCACTGCATAGTTGTCGTGCTCTTCGATACCGGTCGCGACGGCGAAGATGTTCGGGTCGAAGATGATGTCCTGCGGCGGGAAACCGATCTCGTCGACAAGGATGCGGTAGGCGCGGGTGCAGATCTCGACCTTGCGCGCGCAGGTATCGGCCTGCCCGGCTTCATCGAAGGCCATGACCACCGCGGCGGCGCCATAGCGCAGGACCTTGCGCGCGTGTTCGCGGAACAGCGCCTCGCCCTCCTTCAGCGAGATCGAGTTGACCACGCTCTTGCCCTGCAGGCACTTCAGGCCGGCCTCGATCACGCTCCACTTGGAGGAGTCGACCATCACCGGGATGCGGGCGATGTCCGGTTCGGACATGATCAGGTTGAGGTAGCGGGTCATCGCCGCTTCCGAATCGATCAGGCCCTCGTCCATGTTGACGTCGAGGATCTGCGCGCCGCTGGCGACCTGCTGGCGGGCCACGTCCACCGCTTCTTCGTAGCGGCCTTCCTTGATCAGCTTGCGGAACTGCGCGCTGCCGGTGACGTTGGTGCGTTCGCCGACGTTGATGAACAACAGGTCCGGGGTGATGACCAGCGGCTCCAGGCCGGACAGGCGGGTGTAGGGCGAGGTGCTCATGCGGCCTGCTGCTCCTGGGAACCGGGCAGGGCGCGCGGCGGCAGCCCGGCCACGGCCTGGGCGATCGCGCGGATATGGTCGGGCGTGGAGCCGCAGCAGCCGCCGACCAGGTTCAACAGGCCATCCTCGGCGAAACCTCGCAGGGTGGTGGCCATTTCTTCGGGCGTTTCGTCGTACTCGCCAAAGGCATTGGGCAGGCCCGCGTTGGGATGCGCGCTGACATGACAGTTCGACACCTGCGACAGGGTTTCCACGTGCGGGCGCATCGCTTCCGCGCCCAATGCGCAGTTCAGCCCGATGGACAACGGGCGTGCATGTGCCAGTGACGCATGGAAGGCCTCGGCGGTCTGGCCGGACAGGGTGCGACCGGAAGCATCGGTGATGGTGCCGGAAATCATGATCGGCAGCCGCGCACCGCGTGCGTCGAAGGCTTCTTCAATGGCATACAGCGCGGCCTTGGCATTGAGCGTGTCGAAGATGGTCTCGACCATGATCGTGTCGGCACCGCCGTCGATCAGGCCGTCGATGGCTTCGCGGTAGGTGTCGCGCAGTTCGTCGAAGCTGGTGTTGCGGAAGCCGGGGTCATTGACGTCGGGGCTGATCGAGGCCGTGCGGCTGGTCGGGCCAAGCACGCCGATGACAAAGCGCGGTTTGTCCGGCGTGCTCGCAGTGGCGGCATCGCAGCAGGCACGAGCTACCGCAGCGCCCGCCTTGTTCAGCTCATAGACCAGGTGTTCGAGGTGGTAGTCGGCCTGACTGACCGAGGTGGCGTTGAAGGTGTTGGTCTCGACCAGATCCGCACCGGCTTCGAGATAGGCGGTATGGATGTCGGCAATGACCTGCGGCCGGGTCAACAGCAGCAGATCGTTGTTGCCTTTGAGATCGTGACCTTCCGGTGTGCCGTGGTCGCAGCCGGGGCCATGGGCGTGGTCGTAACCATCGGCGAAGCGCTCGCCTCGGTAATCGTCTTCCTGCAGCCCATGGCGCTGGATCATCGTCCCCATCGCGCCGTCGATGATCAGGATCCGCTGGCGCAGGGCGTCGAGCAGGGCATTGACACGATCAGGATGCAACCAGGGCAGGGCGGACATGGCGTTCTCGGGCTCAGGGCTTGTTGGCGATCAGCGAAATCACTTCAAAGTGCGGCGGGCGCTTCTCGCGGGTAACCGTCTCCAGGCTTGATACCTGCAGGCCGGCCTTGTCGACGAACTTGCGCAGCTCCTTGTCGCTGAAGCCGAGGTTGACGTGGCCGTAGGCCTCCACTGCCGCCTTGTGCTCATGGCGGGCCAGGCTGCACAGCAGCAGGCGCCCGCCCGGGCGCAGCACGCGCGCGGCTTCGGTTACCGCCTGCGCCGGCTTGCTGGCGTAGGTCAGCGCGTGCATCAGTACCACCAGGTCGAAGCTGCCGTCCTTGAACGGCAGCGCATGCATGTCGCCCTCGCGCACTTCCACATTGGGCAGGCGGCGCAGGCGCTCGCTGGCGGCGGCAACCACGCGCGCGCTGGTATCGATGCAGATGTAGCGCTTGGCATGCGGGGCGACGAGTTCGGCCAGCACGCCGTCGCCGGAGGCGATGTCCAGCACGTCGCCGGTTTCCAGCAGCGGCAGCGCGGTACGCGCCAGCGCTTCCCAGGTACGGCCAGGGGAGTAGTGGCGCTCCATGTCGCCGGCCACGCTGTCGGCCCAGTTCTGGTCGGAGGCGCGGTGGGCCAGCACGGCGGCAACACGTTCAGCGTCCTGCCGCAGCAACGGGTCGTCGCTTCCGTTGCTCAGGGCATGCCACAATGCACGCTGCGCCGGGTCCAGCTGGGCCTCGTCGAAGCGGTAATAGGCTGACACGCCGGCACGGCGGTCGCGAACCAGGCCGGCTTCCTTCAGGCGCGCCAGGTGGGTGGAGACGCGCGGCTGTGCCAGGCGGGTGATCGCTGACAGTTCGGCCACGGTCAGTTCCTCCTGCTCCAGCAGCGCCAGCAGGCGCACGCGGGTCGCATCGGCGAACACCTTCAGGCGTGTCGACCAGTCTTCAAGATCCATAAATATCTACCTATCGCGATATAGAGATATATTCGCCGAGAGCACCTGCCGCGGTCAAGTCGCTGGCGTACGGAATTCCCCGGGCCCCGGTACAATCGGGGCACCTGGGCGCGCCGTGCGCGGCCCATAACATCATGTACCCGGGAGGGTGTTGTGGATTTCAGCTTTACTGAAGAGCAGTTGATGTTGCAGGACGTTGCGCGGCGCATCGCGCAGGAAAAGATCGCCCCGAGCGCGGAGCACCATGACCGCACCGGCGAGTTCCCGCTGGACAACATCCGCCTGCTGGGCGAGAACGGCCTGATGGGCATCGAAGTGCCGACCGAATACGGTGGCGCGGGCATGGACCCGGTTGCGTACGTGCTGGCAATGGTGGAGGTCGCTGCCGCCGACGCTGCCCACTCGACCATCATGTCGGTCAACAACTCGCTGTTCTGCAATGGCATCCTCACCCACGGTACCGAGGAACAGAAGCAGAAGTACGTGCGTGCCATCGCCGAGGGCGAGGCCATCGGCGCGTTTGCGCTGACCGAGCCGCAGTCCGGTTCGGACGCCACGGCCATGCGCTGCCGCGCCGTGAAGCAGGCCGACGGCACCTTCATCATCAACGGCAAGAAGAGCTGGATCACCTCCGGCCCGGTGGCCAAGTACATCGTGCTGTTCGCGATGAGCGAGCCGGACAAGGGCGCGCGCGGCATCACCGCCTTCCTCATCGATACCGACAAGGCGGGCTTCGGTCGCGGCAAGACCGAACCGAAGCTGGGCATCCGTGCCTCGGCTACCTGCGAGATCGAGTTCAACGATTACGTGGCGCAGGCCGAAGACGTGCTGGGCCAGGAAGGCGAGGGCTTCAAAATCGCCATGAGTGTGCTCGATGCTGGCCGCATCGGTATCGCCTCGCAGGCCATCGGCATCGCCCGCGCCGCCTATGAAGCGACCCTGGAATACGTGAAGGAGCGCAAGGCATTCGGCGCGGCCATCGGCACCTTCCAGATGACCCAGGCCAAGATTGCCGACATGAAGTGCAAGCTGGATGCAGCGCTGCTGCTGACCCTGCGCGCGGCGTGGGTGAAGGGCCAGGGCAAGCGCTTCAGCACGGAAGCGGCCGTGGCCAAGCTGACCGCTTCGGAAGCGGCGATGTGGATCACCCACCAGGCCGTGCAGATCCACGGTGGCATGGGGTACTCCAAGGAAATGCCGCTGGAGCGCTACTTCCGTGATGCCAAGATCACCGAGATCTACGAAGGCACGTCGGAAATCCAGCGCCTGGTGATCGCCCGCAACGAGACCGGGCTGCGTTGAGTTCGACCGGCCGCGCCGCTGCAACGGCGGCGCGGCCGGTAGATCCACGCCATGCGTGGATCTACACGGTCTTCTTGGCCGGGCGATACCCGATCTGTTCCAATACAGGCCGTTTATTACGCGGTCTGCAATGATGATCTATCGTGGTTGGGGATTCATGACGCTGGTGACGCCGATTGCAGCCATCCTGCTGCTGGCGTACTTCTTCCCGCATGAAGGCTCCAGGGGCAACACTCCGCTGACGCAGGTTCTGTTGGGTGCAGGCATTGGCGCGGCGGTAAACGTAATGCTGGGCCTGTGGTTCAACCGTGCGCCCCGGCAGAAGGGCGAGGCCGCACCCCATCATTTCTTCTTTGTGCCGATGCAATGGGCTGCGCTGGCACTCGTAGTGGTGTGCGTGGCGGTCGCGCTGTTGCGCTGAGGGGTTGGAGCTTGCCGTAGAGCCGAGCCCATGCTCGGCTCGGGTAAAAGCAGCCGAGCATGGGCTCGGCTCTACAGGAAGCAAAAGCAGCCGAGCGTGGGCTCGGCTCTACAGAAACCTGCAAGAAAGGCCCCGGATCGCTCCGGGGCCTTTCTCGTTTCAACTCACCGCTGGATCAACGATCCGGACGGTGTGCAGCATCTGCGTCGCGCTGGCGTTCCATGAACTCCTTCGACGGTTCATCCAGCTTGTCGCCCAGCATGCGGCGCACGACCACGAAGAACACCGGGATCATCAGCAGGCCGAGCAGGGTCGCGAACAGCATGCCGCCGATCACGCCGGTACCGATGGCGTGGCGGGAATTGGCGCCGGCACCGGTGGAGATCGCCATCGGGATCACGCCCATGATGAACGCGAACGACGTCATCAGGATTGGGCGGAAACGCAGGCGCGCCGCCTCGATGGTGGCGTCGCGCAGGTTCTTGCCTGCTGCACGTTGCTCCACCGCGAACTCCACGATCAGGATCGCGTTCTTCGCCGCCAGGCCGATCACGGTGATCAGACCAATCTTGAAGAACAGATCGTTGGGCAGGCCGCGCAGCATCGAAAGGCCGAGGGCGCCGAGCACACCCAGCGGCACCACCAACAGCACCGCGACCGGGATCGACCAGCTCTCATACAGGGCGGCCAGGCACAGGAACACCACCACGATGGACAGCACCAGCAGCAGCGTCGCGGCGTTGCCGGCCAGGATTTCCTGGTAGGACATGCCTGACCAGTCGTAGCCGAAGCCGGCCGGCAGGTCGTCGTTGACGATGCTCTCCATGGTCTGCATCGCCTCGCCCGAGCTGGTACCCGGGGCTTGCGAGCCGACGATGTTGATCGCCGAGTAGCCGTTGTAGCGGCTCAGCGACGGCGGTGCCGACACCCATTCGGACTTGACCACCGTGTTCAGCGGGATCATCGAATTGGTGCCATCGGCGTTCTGGGTCAGGCTGGACGGGCTGTAGAAGCTCTTCAGCGATTCCTGGCCGGTGCGGTACGGACCATCGGCCTGCATGGTCACGCGCTTGATGCGGCCTTCGTAGAAGAAATCGTTGACGTACACCGGGGCCAGCATCAGCTGGATGGTGCTGTACACGTCCGACACCGACATGCCCATCGACTGCGCCTGCACGCGGTCCACGTGCAGTTGCAGCTGCGGGGCATTTTCCAGGCCGTTCGGGCGCACGCCAACCAGGTGGTCCGGCTTCTGTGCGGCCTGGCCGAGCAGGATGTTGCGGGCCTGGGTCAGCTGCTCGTAACCGGCACCGCTACGGTCCTGCAGCCACATGTCGAAGCCGCCGAACTGGCCAAGGCCCTGCACGGTGGGCAGGTTGACCACGAAGATCTGCGCTTCCTTGATGCCATAGAACGCGCCGTTCATGTTCTGGATGAACTCGGGCGCGGTGAACTTGCGTTCCTCCCACGGCTTCAAGCGGATGAAGCCCATGCCGACGTTCTCGCCGGAACCGACGAAGCTGAAGCCGGCCACCTGCAGCATGCCCTCATAGCCATCCTGCTTTTCCAGGATGCCGCGCATCTGGCCGAACACTTCGTTGGTCTGGCCCTTGGTCGAGCCCGGCGGCAGCTGCACGATCGCCAGCGCATAGCCCTGGTCTTCTTCCGGCAGGAAGCTGCCCGGCATGCGGGTGAACAGGAAGCCGCACAGTGCGGTCAGCACCACGAACAGGATCATCCAGCGCGGCGCATGGCGCACCGCCGAGGTGATGTGGCCCACGTAGGTGTGGCTGATCTTGTCGTAGTACTTGTTGAAGGTGCGGTAGACGATGTTCGGGTTGTCGTTGTGCGTCGGCTTGAGGAAGGTCGCGCACAGCGCCGGGGTGAAGCCCAGCGCCAGGAACGCCGAGAACGCCATCGAGATGGCGATGGTCAGGGCGAACTGCTTGTAGATCTCACCGGCGGCGCCGCCCTGCAGGGCGGACGGGATGAACACCGCCGCCAGCACGACGGTGATCGCCACCACCGCGCCGGTGATCTGGGTCATCGCCTTCTGCGTGGCCGGCTTCGGCGCCAGGCCTTCCTCGGTCATGATGCGTTCGACGTTCTCGATCACCACGATCGCGTCATCGACCACGATGCCGATCGCCAGCACCATCGCGAACAGGGTCAGCTGGTTGATCGTGAAGCCGATCATCCACATGCCCAGGAAGGTGCCGAGCAGGGCCACCGGAATGACCAGGGTCGGGATCAGGGTGGCGCGGAAGTTCTGCAGGAAGATCAGCATCACCAGGAACACCAGGAACACTGCTTCAAACAGTGTCTTGACCACTTCCTGGATCGAGATCTTGACGAAGGTGGTGCTGTCGTACGGCGAGAACCAGGTCACGCCGGACGGGAAGCTGGGCTGCAGCTCGTCCATCTTGCCGCGCACCGCATCGGCCACGTTCAGGGCGTTGGCGCCCGGCAGCAGCTGGATGGCGAAGGCACCTGTCGGCTTGCCGTTGTACTGGGTGTCGAAGCCGTAGTTGTTGGCACCGAACGCAACGCGGGCGATGTCCTTCAGCAGCACGCGCGAGCCGTCAGCGTTGGCGCGCAGGATGATGTTCTCGAATTCCTGCGGCGAGCTGAAGCGGCCTTCGGCCGAGACCGTGGCGGTGAAGTGCTGGCCTTCCGGCGACGGGTCCGAACCCAGCGCACCGGCGGCGAACTGCACGTTCTGCGCACGAACCGCGGCCAGCACCTGGCTGGCCGACAGGCCATAACCCTGCATCTTTTCCGGGTTCAGCCAGATGTTCATGGCGTATTCGGAACCGAACTGCTGGGTGCTGCCAACGCCGGGGATGCGCGAGACCTGATCGAGCACGCGTGAACCGACGATGTCGTTCAGGGCATCACGGTTGATGGCCGGCGTGTCGGACTGCAGCGCGATCACCATCAGGAAGCCGGCGTTGGCCTTGGCCACCACCACGCCCTGCTGGGTCACTTCCGAAGGCAGGCGTGGCGTGGCCAGCGACACCTTGTTCTGCACCTGCACCTGCGCGATGTCCGGATCGGTACCGGTTTCGAAGGTCAGGGTGATCTGCGCGCGGCCGTTGGAGGCGGACGAAGAGCTGAAGTACAACAGGTGATCGATACCGGTCAGCTGCTGCTCGATCACCTGGGTGACCGATTTTTCGGTGGTATCCGCGCTGGCGCCCGGGTAGGTCGCCGAGACGGTGACCTGCGGCGGGGCGATGTTGGGATAGGACTCCACGCCCAGGTTGAGGATCGCGATCACGCCGCTGAGCGAGATCAGGATCGCAACCACCCAGGCGAAGACTGGATGTTCGATGAAAAATTTAGGCATGACGGAAGGTTCCCGTTACTGCTTGTTCGAATCGGTGGCGGCCGGCTTGGCCGCATCGGCCTGCTCGGGCTTGGCCGCGTCGGCCGGTGCCTTGCCTGCGGCCGGTGCCGCGCCCGCAGGAGCGGCGCCGCCTGCGGCAGGCTTGCCGTTGGCGTCCTGCCCCGGGGTCCACGGCTTGGCCACCGCCGGTGCACCTTCCTTGACCTTCTGCACGCCGGCCACGATCACCTTGTCACCGGCGGCCAGGCCGTCGCTGACCAGCCAGTTGCCGTTCTGCGCGCCATCGGTCTTGACGTTCTTGCGCACGACCTTGCCGTCTGCACCGACCACCATCACGTAACCGCCGGTGGTATCGCGCAGCAGGGCCTGCTGCGGCACCAGGTAGGCGTTGTTGCGCTCGCCCAGGTTGGCCTGGAAGCTGACGAAGGCGCCCGGCAGCAGGATCTGCTGCGGGTTCGGCAGCAGCGCACGCAGCGACACCGCGCCGGTGGCCGGGTCGACCGTGGTGGAGGAGAAGTCCAGCGTGCCCGGCTCACTGTAGGTGCTGCCGTCGGCCAGCTTGACGTTGACCGTGGCCTTGCCATCGCCGGACAACGCCAGCGCACCCTTGGCCTGCTGGGCGCGCAGCTGGGTCAGCTCATCCACGCTCAGCGAGAAGTTGACGTACAGCGGGTCGAGCTGGTCGACGGTGGTCAGCAGGGTCACATCGCCCTGGCCGACCAGCGCGCCCTCGGTGACCTGCTGCTTGTTGGCCACGCCGCTGATCGGCGCCGTCACTTCGGTGTAGCCCAGGTTGATGCGCGAGGAGGTCACTGCCGCTTCGGCCTGCTTGACCGCAGCCAGCGCGGTGCGCTCGGCCGATTCGGCGTTGTCCAGGTCGGACTTGGAGACGAACTGCTGCGGGGCCAGCGAACGCGCGCGGTCGGCGGCGACCTTGGCGTTGGCGTAGGTTGCGCGGGCCGAGGCCAGCTGGGCCTCGGAGGCATTGAGCGAGGCACGCAGCGGCGCCGGGTCGATCAGGAACAGGGTCTGGCCCTGCTTGACCTGTGAGCCCTCCTGGTAAACGCGCTTGAGCAGCACGCCCGGCACGCGCGCGCGCACGTCGGCGCTGCGGAACGGCGACAGGCGGCCGACCAGCTCACGCTGCAGCGGCAGGGTCTGCGGCTTGGCGTCGATCACGCCCACCTCCGGCGGCGGGGGCGTCTGCTGTTCCGGCTTCTTGCAGGCAGCCAGAGCGACAGCAACGGCGCACGTCAAGGCAAGGGTGCGGAGTGGGGCGATCATCAGGAGGAACTCCGGGGTTGGTTTGTAGACGGGGCCGCCGACGGCTGTGGCGCGAACGCGCGCAGGAAGCTGTCGACGGAGAACTCTGCCCAGCGCCGACGCAGCAGCGCGTCATCACGATGGGGGGTGTGGAAGCGCTGTTTGTCGAAATCCTGACCGGCGATCATGCTCAGCAGCAGTTCGGCCATGAAGTGCGGGTCGTCATGCCGGAGCTGGCCTTGCATGCAAACGGTTTCAATCCATTCAGCAAGATGAAGCGTCAGCGCGCCGGCGCCATGCCGGTACAGCGTACGCGCCTCTTCGGGAAACTGGGACGCATCGGCGGCGATCAGCCGACAGGCCTGGCCCACGTGCGGTTGGTTGAAATGCTCCAGGAAGTCGATGGCGAACTGGAGCAGGCTGGCACGCAGGTCGTCACTGCGGAGTGCACGAACCATGGCGCCGGTGGCGTGGCCGACATGGCGCTGCATCACCCGCCGCAGCAGTTCCTGCTTGCTGCCATAGCGCGAGTACAGGGTCTGCTTGGAGCAGCCGGCGTGCTGGGCCACCGCGTCCATGCTCATCTGCATGCCCTGTTGGGCCAGCAGCTCGCGCACGGCATCGAACACGCGCTCATCGCGTGCGTCGAGGGCAACGGGGAGGTAGGCCGGGTTCACGCGGTGGACTATACCGTCCAGTTCAGGATTGTGGAATCGAATCCGGGTCGCCGCGTGTGTCTTCCGGTAACACGCTTTGCCGATCCTGTCGGCAGTGCTGAAGCGGGCGCCAGCACCATACCGGTGCGAACTGAATAGGCGTCTAAACCGCAGCAAACCCGAATCTACTTATTCCGTCCTGCAGCAAGGCCTTTTCATGCGGTAGGGCTACAATTTCATTTTCCCAACTGAGCAAGCGCATCGCTCTGCCATGAAACCGCAAAAAACCGCAGCCAAGACCGTGAAAAACAAGACCAAACCAGCAGAAGCGGAGGTCGCAGTGACCGCTGGTTTCTCCCTGGAGCCGGTGTACACGGCATTGCGCAAGCGTTACCCCGCGGCCGCACAGGCCGAAGCGGTGGCCTTCGCCACTGACTTCTACAAGCGCATGGAGTCGGACGAGTTTCCGCATCACAGCGCTGAAGAGTGGGCCGCTCTCGCGGCTGAGACGCTGGAATTCGCCCGTGCCCGCAAGGCCGGCAAGGCCAACGTCCGCGTGTTCAATCCGACCGCGAAGGCCAACGGTTGGGAATCGCCGCACACCGTGCTGCAGATCGTCAACGACGACATGCCGTTCCTGGTCGACACCGTCACCATGTCGCTGGCCGAACAGGGCGTGGGTGTCCACGTGCTGGGCCATCCGGTGCTGCGCTTCACCCGCGACAAGGCCGGCAAGCTGGTCAAGGTCGGCGAGGGTGATGCCGAGTCGGTGATGCTGCTGGAAATCGACCGCCAGCCGGCCGAAGCCATGGCGGCCATCGAGCAGGCCATCAACAAGGCGTTGGACGAAGTGCGTGCGATCGTGCGCGACTGGCAGCCGATGAAGGACAAGGCGCTGGCACTGGCCGACGACCTGGGCAGCCGCCAGCTGCCGGTCGACGCAGCCTCGCGCAAGGAAGCACAGGAATTCCTGCGCTGGGCCGCCGACAACCACTTCACCTTCTTCGGCTACCGCGAGTACCGCGTGGAGAAGCAGGGCAAGGAAGAAGTGCTGGCGCCGCTGAACGACACCGGCCTGGGCCTGATGCGCGGCAAGGACAAGTCCGCCGCCCGTCCGGTCAAGACGCTGGCCGCGCAGGGCCTGAACGCCACGTCCGGTCTGAAGGACGCGCTGATCCTGACCAAGACCAATGCCCGTTCGCGCGTGCACCGCGCCGGCTACATGGACTACATCGGCGTGCTGGAATTCGACGCCAAGGGCAAGATCATCGGCGAGCAGCGCTTCCTCGGCCTGTTCACCTCCAGCGCCTACAACCGTCGCCCGTGGGAAATCCCGCTGGTGCGCCAGCGCCACGAGCACGTGATGAAGCAGTCGGGCCTGGCCCCGGCCAGCCACAGCGGCAAGGCCCTGCGCCACATCCTGGAAACCCTGCCGCGCGAAGAACTGTTCCAGTCCAGCGAGGACGAACTGTTGCGTACCGCGATGGGCGTGCTGGGCCTGCAGGAGCGTGTGCGAAGCCGCCTGTTCCTGCGTCGCGACAAGTACAGCCGGTTCATCTCCGCGCTGGTCTACCTGCCGCGCGAGCGCTTCAACACCGACGTGCGCCTGCGCATCGAAGCGATGCTGAAAGACGCGCTGCACGGCGAGTACGTCGACAGCTCGGTGGTGCTGGGCGAATCGCCGCTGGCCCAGGTGCACCTGATCGTGCGCCCGAAGCCGGGTGAAATGCTCGACGTCGATACCGCCGAACTGGAGCAGAAGCTGGCCCAGGTGCTGCGCAACTGGCAGGACGACCTGCGTGAAGCGCTGGTGGCCCGCCATGGCGAAACCGAAGGCCTGCGCATCGCCGCCCGTATCGGCAAGGCATTGCCGGCCGGCTACATCGAAGACAACAGCACCGCCGTTGCCGCCAACGATGTCAGCCAGCTCGACGCCCTGACCGGCCCGGACGACCTGCGCCTGAGCCTGCAGGCCGTGCCGCGCGAAAGCGGTGATGGCCTGCGCCTGAAGCTGTACCGCCAGCTGGACGACATTCCGCTGTCGGATGCGCTGCCGATGATGGAAAACATGGGCCTGCGCGTGATCGCCGAGCGTCCGTACCGCCTGTCGGTCGACAACGCCCCGGTGTACGTGCAGGACTTCGAGGTCGAATCGACTGCCGGCGCGATCGATGCCGCAAGCGTCGATGAAGCCTTCGGCGAGACTTTTGCCCGCGTCTGGCATGGCGATGCAGAGAACGACGGCTTCAACCGCCTGGTGCTGGCTGCCGGCCTGCACTGGCGCCAGGTCGCCATGCTGCGCGGCTACTGCAAGTACCTGCTGCAGACCGGCGTGCCGTTCTCGCAGGCCTACGTGGAAGGCACCTTCGCGCGCTACCCGCTGCTGGCCCGCCTGCTGGTCGAGCTGTTCGAGGCGCGCTTCGATCCGGCTACCGGCCACGAGAGCAAGGACGACATCGCCGCCGGCCAGGCCCAGCTGAAGGCCCACTTCGATGTGCTGGCTGCTGGCGACGACGCCACCCTGAAGGTGCTCAAGACCGTGGTCGACGCCCGCAAGGGTGACCGCGACGCGCAGATGCAGGCCGCGCGCGATGCGCTGCTGAAGCTGATGGACCGCGTGTCCAGCCTGGACGAGGACCGCATCCTGCGCTCGTTCATGGGCGTGATCGACGCGACCCTGCGTACCAGCTACTACCAGACCGATGCCAACGGCCAGCACGGCCATGTCATCAGCTTCAAGTTCGATTCGGCGCTGGTGCCGGACCTGCCGAAGCCGCGCCCGTACCGCGAAATCTTCGTCTACGGCCCGCGCGTGGAAGGTACCCACCTGCGCTTCGGCGCGGTCGCCCGTGGTGGCCTGCGCTGGTCGGATCGTCGCGAAGACTTCCGTACCGAAGTGCTGGGCCTGGTCAAGGCACAGATGGTCAAGAACACCGTGATCGTGCCGGTTGGCGCGAAGGGCGGCTTCTTCGCCAAGACCCCGCCGGTGAACGGTGACCGCGACGCGATCTTCGCCAACGGCGTGGCCTGCTACAAGCTGTTCATCCAGGGCCTGCTGGACATCACCGACAACATCGTCAACAACAAGATCGTGCCGCCGGTGGATGTCGTGCGCCACGACATGGACGATCCGTACCTGGTGGTTGCGGCCGACAAGGGCACCGCGACCTTCTCCGACATCGCCAACGGCCTGGCCATCGCGCACGGCTTCTGGATGGGCGATGCATTCGCCTCCGGCGGTTCGGTGGGTTACGACCACAAGGGCATGGGCATCACCGCACGTGGTGCGTGGGAGTCGGTCAAGCGCCACTTCCGTGCGCTGGGCCGTGACAGCCAGACCCAGGACTTCACTGCGGTCGGCGTCGGCGACATGTCCGGCGACGTGTTCGGCAACGGCATGCTGCTGTCGCGCCACATCCGCCTGGTCGCTGCCTTCGACCACCGCCACATCTTCCTGGACCCGAACCCGGATGCGGCCACCACGTTCGTTGAACGTGAGCGCCTGTTCACCGTGCCGCGTTCGAGCTGGGCGGACTACGACGCCAAGTTGATCAGCAAGGGCGGCGGCGTGTACCCGCGCAGCCTGAAGTCGATCGAGATCACCCCGCAGGTGCGTGAAGCGCTGGGCCTGGATGACAACGTCAAGGCGCTGTCGCCGAACGATCTGATGAGCGCGATCCTGAAGGCACCGGTCGATCTGCTGTGGAACGGCGGCATCGGTACCTACGTGAAGGCCGCCAGCGAGCAGCACAGCGATGTCGGCGACCGCGCCAACAACGCGCTGCGCGTGAACGGTGGCGAGCTGCGCTGCAAGGTGGTGGGCGAGGGCGGCAACCTGGGCATGACCCAGCTGGGCCGCATCGAAGCCGCCCAGGCCGGCGTGCTGCTCAACACCGACTTCATCGACAACTCGGCCGGTGTCGACACCTCCGACCACGAAGTCAACATCAAGATCCTGCTCAACGATGTGGTGCGGGCCAAGAAGCTGACCGTCGAGCAGCGCAACAAGCTGCTGGCCTCGATGACCGATGAAGTCGCCGAGCTGGTGCTCAATGACAACTACCGCCAGAACCAGGCGCTGAGCCTGATGGAGCGGATGGCGGTCAAGCGCCTGGGTTCCAAGCAGCACTTCATCCGTACCCTGGAACAGCAGGGCCTGCTCGATCGCCAGATCGAGTTCCTGCCGTCCGACGCCGAGCTGTCCCAGCGCAAGGCACGCGGCCAGGGCCTGACCCGTCCGGAACTGTCGGTGCTGCTGTCCTATTCCAAGCTGGTGGCGTTCGCCCAGCTGCTGGATTCGGACATCCCGGAAGATCCGTACCTGTCCAAGGAGCTGCAGCGCTACTTCCCGACCCCGCTGCAGAAGAAGTACGCCGACGCGATGGAGCGTCACCGCCTGAAGCGCGAAATCATCGCCACGGCCGTGACCAACCAGACCATCAACCGCATGGGCGCCACCTTCCTGATGCGCATGCAGGAAGACACCGGCCGTTCCATCGCCGAGGTCGCCAAGGCCTACACCATCAGCCGCGAAACGCTGGATGCGCGCGCGCTGTGGGCGCAGATCGATGCCCTCGACGGCAAGGTGCCGGAGTCGGTGCAGATCGACGCTCTGGAAGTGATCTGGAAGCTGCAGCGTTCGTTCGTGCGTTGGCTGCTGTCGCGCCCGGGCGCGATGCCGGGCATCACGGAGGCGGTCAACCGCTACCAGGGCCCGTTCAACGACATCCGCGTTGCCTCGGGTGTGCTGCCGGATTCGCAGCGTCCGACCTACGAAGCCCTGGTGGACGAGTGGAAGGAAAAGGGCCTGCCGTCCGCGCTGGCGCAGCAGCTGGCCGAACTGCACTTCCTGGAGCCGGCGTTCGACATCATCGAACTGGCCCGCACCCGCAAGCTGAAGCCGGTGGACGTGTCCAAGGTCCACTTTCGCCTGGGCGATGCCCTGCAGCTGCCGTGGCTGTTCGAGCAGGTCGATGCGCTGGAGGTCAACGGTCGTTGGCACGCTGTGGCACGTGGCGTGCTGCGCGACGAGCTGGCGGCCAACCACCGCAACCTGGCCGGCCAGGTGCTGGGCACCAAGGGCAGCAGCGCGGAGGCCAAGGTCGCAGCCTGGATGGGCCGTGACGACAACAGCCTGCGCTTCACCCTGGCGATGCTGGCCGAACTGGCCGAGCAGAAGACCCTGGACTACCCGACCGTTTCGGTCGCAGTCCAGCGCCTGGGCCAGCTGGCCGCGCATGGTGCGTGAGTGATGTAGTGCCGGGCCACGCCTGGCATGCGTGAACCGGAACGGCCCCGCGAAAGCGGGGCCGTTCTGTTTCTGCCCTTGATCTTTGCGACCACCTGACCCGACGCCGGCCGTGAACCTGCCAGGCGGATATGCCGGTCATCCGCCCCACGGGGTCCAACTCCCGGCGCTCGGTTATGCTCTCCATCAAACCCACCCGGATCCACCGATGAGCGACACCCCCCGCATCGCTTTCCTGGCCAGCACCACCGAGCCCGCGCAGATGGCCCGCGCGGCCATGGTGTCGCGCTATGGCGACTACACGCCCGAGCAGGCCGATGTACTGTGCCCACTGGGCGGCGATGGTTTCATGCTGCAGACCCTGCACCGGCATGGGCACCTGGGCAAGCCGGTGTTCGGCATGAAGCTGGGCACGGTCGGTTTCCTGATGAACCAGTACCGCGGCGACGATGACGTGCAGGCGCGCATCGCCCGTGCTGAACCGGCCAACCTGCGTCCGCTGGAGATGGTGGCACTGACCGAATCGGGCACCAGTACCGGCTCGCTGGCCTACAACGACGTCTCGCTGTTGCGCCAGACCCGTCAGGCCGCGCATATCGGCATCGACCTGAACGGCCAGGAACGCGTGGCCGAACTGATCGGTGACGGCGTGCTGGTCGCCACCCCGGCTGGCAGTACCGCGTACAACTATTCCGCGCACGGCCCGGTGCTGCCGCTGGGCTCGCACACCATCGCGCTGACGCCGCTGGCCCCGTATCGGCCGCGACGCTGGCGCGGGGCGATCCTCAAGGCCGACACCGAAGTGCGCTTCCGCGTGCTCGATCCCTACAAGCGCCCGATCAGCGTGACCGCTGATTCGCATGAGACCCGCGACGTCGTCGAAGTGACCATCCGCGAGTCGAAGGACCGCCGCGTGACCCTGCTGTTCGACCCGGAACACAACCTGGAAGACCGGATCCTGAGCGAACAGTTCGTTTTTTGAGGACAATAGGCGGCCGGCCCCGCCGACCGCTTGAAGGACCCCCACCGATGGGCGACAACTCCCCCCGTTTGCTGACCGTTGCGGTGACCTCGCGCGCGCTGTTCGACCTCGAGGAAAGCCACGCGCTGTTCGAGAGCGATGGCGTGGCGGCCTATGCCGAGTTCCAGCGCCAGCATGAGGACGACATCCTCGGCCCCGGCGTGGCCTTCCCGGTGGTGCGCAAGCTGCTGGCGCTGAACCAGGGCGCCAGCCCGGAGAACCCGCGGGTCGAGGTGATCCTGCTGTCGCGCAATTCGGCCGATACCGGCCTGCGCATCTTCAACTCGATCCAGCATTACGGCCTGGGCATCATCCGTGCGACGTTCACCGCCGGCGAGCCGACCTGGCCGTACGTGAAGCCGTTCGGCACTGACCTGTTCCTGTCGGCCAACCCGGAATCGGTGCGCAGCGCGCTGCGCCATGGCATCGCGGCGGCGACCATCCTGCCCAAGCCGCCGGGCGAGACCGCTGCGGCAGCGGCCGACCAGATCGATATCGGTCGCCCGGCCGGCCAGCTGCGCATCGCCTTTGACGGTGACGCGGTGATCTTCGGCGACGAGAGTGAGCGCATTTCGCGCGAGCAGGGCGTGGAAGCGTTTGGCCGCCATGAACGCGAGCGTGCCCGCGAACCCCTCAGCGGCGGCCCGTTCCGCGGCTTCCTGTCGGCGCTGCACACGCTGCAGGAAGTGTTCCCGGCCGGCGAGAGTGCACCGATCCGCACCGCGTTGGTCACCGCGCGTTCGGCGCCGGCGCATGAGCGGGTGATCCGCACCCTGCGTGAGTGGGGCGTGCGCCTGGACGAAGCGCTGTTCCTCGGTGGCCGCCACAAGGGACCGTTCCTGCAGGCGTTCGGCGCCGACATCTTCTTCGATGATTCGCAGCACAACATCGACAGCGCCCGCGAGCATGTGGCCGCCGGCCATGTGCCGCATGGTGTCGCCAACGAGGGGTAGGGCCTGGTAGTTGCCAACCTTGGTTGGCGCTGCCATGCATGGGCGCCCACCAAGGTGGGCATCTACCAGAGCGCTGTACCGCGGTAGTCGCCAACCTTGGTTGGCGCCGTCCTGGATCCATGCCCACCAAGGTGGGCACCTACCGAAAACAGCGCCGTCGAAGGGCATGACCCGTCACGGGCTGCCCGACATCCCCAACTGCAGGTCCACCACCTTCCAGCGCAGGCCCTGCGGTTCCAGCACCACCTTCATCGGCGGCTGGTCGGGGCCGCGATCGACGTCGATCACGAAGCGGTCCAGCGCTTCGAAGTGATGCTCGGCGTTCTTCAATGGCCGTGCCGGCTCGGTCGCGCCGAAGGCATCACCGCCCTGCAGTTCATTGCGGCCGCGCTTCCACAGCACGTGGCCCTGCAGCATCGCGCCGATGCCGGTCGGGGTCACCATCGTCTCCACCGCCGCACCACCGAGCTGGTCGCCCAGCCCATAGAGCAGGGCGCCGAACGCGCTGGCCGCTACATCCGGGCCGGCCTGGCGTACCAGATAGTCGTTGAGCTGGGCGCGCAGGCTGCTGCGCACGCGAGGGAAATCGACATAGCGTTGCAGTCGCGCCGTGTCGCGTTCTTCGATGGCCTTGGACAGGCCATGCACGGCCATGTACGGGCCGCCGAACCACCACGCAGCCAAGGACAGGACCAGCAGCACGGCCAGTGCAGTGAGCTTCTTCATGCTGTCCAGACTGCCGCAAGTGAGGCAGCCAGTGGTGAACGGCAGGTGATGCGGCTCAGAACTCCAGGTCCAGCGCCGCGCACAGGTAGTCAACGAACGGGCCGAGCCCAGCCAGGTCCTTGCCCAGCGTGGACAGCAGGCGCGGGCCGGTCATGGTGGCATCGTCCAGCGAGCGCCACATCACCCAGTTGCGGTGCTTGAGGTCGTCGATGAACTCGAAGTCGGCCGGGAAGCCACGCGGGGGCCGCACCAGCTTTTCGCTCTCCTCGAAATCGAAGCGTTTGCGAAGGGCCGGTGCATGCGCGGCGGCCTTCCAGCTGCCCGGATTGTCGAGGATGAAGTGGCGTACGCGGCGCTGGGTTTCCGGTTCCGGATGCCACAGGCCGGCGCCGACGAAGCTCTCGCCCGGCTGCAGGTGCACGTAGAACGAGGGCGCGGCCACTTCGCGGCGGCGCTCATGGAACAGGCGTGCACCCTGCCAGGTCTTGTACGGCGACTTGTCGTTGGAAAAACGCGCGTCACGATGGATGCGGAACAGCGAACCACCGACGCCACGGGTATCGGCGCGGAAGTGCTCGCTGACCTCAGCCAGCGCCGGCTGCAGGTCGCCCAGCAGGCGCAGGAACGGCTGCCGCACGTGGTCTTCGTACTGCTGGCGGTGATCGTTGAACCAGGCCTTGTCGTTGTGCCGCGCAAGGCTGCGCAGGAACTTGAAGCTGGCGTCCGAGAAATAAGTGCTCACAGCGTCTCCTGCAGGTGCTGGCCCCAGTCGCGCAGCGATTGCAGCAGGGCCTGGCGCCGGGTGTCTTCGGGCGCTTCAGCGGCCAGTGCATCCAGCTGCTGCTGGTACTGGGGCAGGTTGAGTTCGCCCAGGCCGCCGTCTCCGAGCAGGCGCTGGCGGCGGTAATCCTGCCAGCGCTGGCGTTCAGGCGGCGCGAGGCTGTCGGGATGATTGCGCGCGCGGTAGCGGAACAGCAGCTCCGGCAGGCGCGGGTCGCGGAAGCGACCTTCCAGCGCGGCCAGCTGCTCGGGCGCGGTGGTGCGTGCAAGCGCAAGCAGCGGCTTGTCACCGTTGCCGAGGAAGCCGTCGTACAGCGAGGCATCGACGTCGGCCACGGTGGCGGCGCGGGGTTGGTTGTAGACCTGCCGGGCTTTTTCGGCCAGCTGCGGGGCGAACGCGCGCAGGCGCTCCACCTTGGCTTCGATCGCAGCCACATCCAGGCCGAGGCGCGCGTGGTCATCGGCGCGCAGGTGGTTCCAGGCGATCAGCGCCGGCACCTTGTTCAGATGCACTTCCTTCAGCGGTACCCGTGCCGCGCCTTCGGGCAGCTCGCTGGCGCGCATGTACAGGCGCTGTGCGATCACCTCGGCCGGCAGTTCCAGCAGGTCGTCGATCTCGCCTTCCAGGTCGAACACGATCACCCGGTTGTTGATGGTCGGGTGTACGGCCAACGGCAGCACCGGTGCCGCGCACAGGCGGCTGGCCGGGTAGCGCATGGAAATGTGCAGCACCGGCTTCATCGCGGCCACGTCCAGCAGGCCGCCGACGAAGCGCTTGTCGCGCAGCTTCAGGGCGTAGTCCCACAGGCGTGGTTGCGACTGCTTGAACAGCCGCGCCATGCCGATGGTGGCGCGCACGTCGGACAGTGCTTCGTGTGCATCGCCTTCGCGCACGTGGTTGGCTTCGGCCAGATGTTCGAGCTTGAACGAGGTGGCGCCATCTTCGCGCAGCGGCCACCGGATGCCGTCCGGGCGCATCGCGCGCATCAGCCGCAGCATGTCCAGCAGGTCCCAGCGCGAATTACCGTTGCGCCACTCGCGTTCGTACGGGTCGTGGAAGTTGCGGAACAGCCCGTAGCGGACGAACTCATCGTCGAAGCGCAGCGTGTTGTAGCCCAGCGCGCAGGTGCCGGGGCGCGACAGCTGCTCGTTGATGCGGTCGAAGGCCTCGGCCTCGCTGATGCCCTCGGCCAGTGCCTGCTGCGGGGTGATGCCGGTAACCAGGGTGGCCATCGGCGAGGGCAGCAGGTCATCGGCCGGGCGCACGAAGAAGCTGACCGGGGTGTCGATTTCGTTGAGATCGGCGTCGGTGCGGATGGCGGCGAACTGCGAGATGCGCGTGCGCCGCGGGTCCTGGCCGAAGGTTTCCAGATCGTAGAACAGGAAGCTGTCAGCCATCAGTGCGCGCCCTCCAGGACCGGCAGCTGCGCGTGGATCTGCGCTTCCAGCGCGGCCCAGTCGATGTTGTCCAGTGAATCATGGCCGGTGGTGGCGGCCACCAGCATGTCGCGTTGCAGTTCGGTGCGGCGCAGCGCCTCGGCGTACGGCGTGTGCAGGAAGGTGACCATGGTGTAGTGCGGCACGAAGCGCGTCGGCCAGCGACGCTGCAGCTCCTGCTCCAGCTCACGCTGCAGCAGGAAGGCCGGATCGGCCACGCGGTCGCGCATCTCCAGATAGTTCTCCAGCGCCATTTGCTGGATCGCACGTGCATTCGGCTTGCGCTCGGTTTCGAACGCGGCGAACGCACCCTCCAGATCATCGGCCTCCATCAGGTGACGGGCCAGCGCAACGCAGTCCTCGAACGCGCAGTTCATGCCCTGGCCGTGGAACGGCACCATCGCATGCGCGGCGTCGCCGATCAGCACGGCGCGGCCCTGCTGGTGCCAGCGTTCCAGGGTGAGTGTTCCGAGCAGGCCTGGCGGGTGCTGTTCCCAGTCCGCGCGCAGGTTCGGGATCAGCGGCAGGGTGTCGGCAAACTCGCGCGCGAACAGCGCCTCGGCCTGCGCACCGGTGTTGACGGTGGCGAAGCTGGGGTTGCCCTGGTTGGGCAGGAACAGGGTGACGGTGAAGGTGCCTTCGTGGTTGGGCAGGGCGATGCACATGTAGTGGCCACGCGGCCAGATGTGCAACGCATTGCGCTCGATGCGGAAGCTGCCATCGGCGGCCGGCGGGATCTCCAGCTCCTTGTAGGAATGGTCGAGGAAGGCAATGTCCTCACCCAGCGGTGCACGGCGGTTCATCGCCGCACGCAGTGCCGAGCCCGCGCCGTCGGCACCGATCAGGGTGTCGAAGTGGATGTCGTGCGGGCTGTCGTCGCGGTCATCGATGAAGCGCGCGTAGCCGGCATCGAAATCGACGGTATGCAGGCGGCGATGGAAGTGCACGGTGGCGCCGGCCTGTTCGGCCAGTTCCAGCAGCGTGGTGTTCAGGTCGCTGCGGTGGATCGACCAGATCACTTCGCTGTCATCACGGCCATAGCGCTGCAGCTGCGGTTCGCCGTCGCGTGGGTGCACCATGCGGCCGCGCATCATCACCGCGCGCGCCATGACCTCGTCTTCCACACCGGCCTGGCGCAGCGCGTTGCGCCCACGCTCGGCCAGCGCCAGGTTGATCGAGCGTCCGCTCTCGTAGTCAGCCACGCGTGGATCGCCGCGGCGTTCGTACAGGGTGATGCGCCAGCCCTGGCGTGACAGCAGGATGGCCAGCAGGGACCCGGCGAGGCCGGCACCGATAATGCTCAACGAGCGGGAAGCGTGTGCGATCAACGAACTGTCCAGCAGTAGGGGAGAGGCCGGCTTAGAGGCCGGCCCAGGCTTCCACTTCCTCGACGAAGTGGTGCACGTCCAGGTAGCGGTTGTAGAGCGGCGTGGGCGAGATGCGGATCACGTCGGGCTCGCGCCAGTCACCGAGCACGCCGATGCCGCGCAGGTGTTCGAACAGTGCGCGGCCACGTTCGCGGCCACCGATCACGCGCAATGACAGCTGGCAGCCGCGGCGCTGCGGCTCGGCCGGGGTGATGATGTCCAGCACGCTGGACAGGCGCGCGCGCACCAGCGCTTCGAGCATGCCGGTCAGCGCCAGCGACTTGCTGCGCAGCGCCTCCATGCCGGCGCGCTCGAACAGGTCCAACGAGGCCCGCAGCGGCGCCAGGCCGAGGATCGGCGGGTTGCTCAGCTGCCAGCCTTCGGCGCCGATGGCTGGGGTGAACTGCGGTGCCATCTGGAAGCGGGTGGCTTCCTCATGGCCCCACCACCCAGCAAAGCGCGGCAGGGTGGTATCGCGGTGGTGGCGCTCGTGCACGAAGGCGCCAGCCACTGCGCCCGGGCCGCTGTTGAGGTACTTGTAATGGCACCACACGGCAAAATCGGGTGCGACGTCATGCAGGCGCAGCGGCAGGTTGCCGACCGAGTGCGCCAGGTCGAAGCCGATGCGCGCGCCCTGCAGGCGGGCAGCACGGGTGATTGCATCGAGGTCGAAGGCTTGGCCGGTGCGGTACTGCACGCCGGGCCACAGCACCAGTGCAAGGCGCGGACCGTGTTCGGCGATGGCGCGTTCGATCGCTGCCAGCGATATCGTGCCGTTGACCTCATCCGGCTGCACTTCCACCAGGCACTCGGCCGGGTCGAAACCATGGAAGCGGATCTGCGCCTCCACCGCATGGCGGTCGGTCGGGAATGCGCCGGCTTCCATCAGGATCACCGGGCGCTCGGCCGTGGGCCGGTAGAAGCTGACCATCATCAGGTGCAGGTTCACGCTCAGCGTGTTCATCGCCACCACTTCGCTGGGCAGCGCACCGACCACGCGGGCCAGCTGCGCGCTCACCAGGCGGTGGTAGGACAGCCACTGCGTGGGGCCGGTGAAGTGGCCTTCCACCGCCAGCTCGCCCCACTGCTTCATCACTTCCTGCACGGCCGCCTGCGCGCCACGCGGCTGCAGGCCCAGCGAGTTGCCGACGAAGTAGGTCTGCTCGCCACCACCGTGGCGCGGAATCAGGAATTCATTGCGCAGCGGGCGCAGCGGATCGGCGGCGTCCAGGGCAATGGCGTGGGTGCGGCTGAGCAGGTCGGACATGGTCGGGCAACAGGCTGCAACGGGACCGCCAGTGTAGCGCTTGGCGGCGTGCCTGCCGCCGAACCTGTAGAGCCGAGCCCATGCTCGGCTGCCGGGCCACGAAGCCGAGCATGGGCTCGGCTCTACAGGCGCAGGTGCTCAGCCCGCCGCTGGCGCCGGCAGCGGGTCCACGTGCCCGCACTGGCCGCAGGTACGCAGCTCCAGGCTGGCGTGGTAGCGCGCGAACACCTTCGGCAGATCGGTCTCGATGTTCAGCAGCGCGAAATACTCTTCGTGCAGCTTGTGGTTGCAGCGTTCGCAATGCCAGATCACGCCGTCCATCTCATGCGGCAGGCGCTTGCGCTCGACCACAAGACCGATACCGCCGGGCGGGCGCCGCGGCGAGTGCGGCACCTTCGCCGGCAGCAGGAAGATCTCACCGGCACGGATCGGAATGTCGCGCACCGCGCCGTCTTCCTGCACCTTCAGCACCATCTCGCCTTCGAGCTGGTAGAACCACTCCGGACCTTCGTCGTAGTGATAGTCGGTGCGCGAATTCGGCCCGCCCACCACCATTACGATGAAGTCGCCATTGTCGATCATCTTGTTGCCCACCGGCGGCTTCAGCAGGTGGCGGTTTTCTTCGATCCAGGCGTGCAGGTTGATCGGCGAGGCGAGCATGGTCGTGGTCCGTAGTGAGGTCAGTCGCGCCGGCCCTGGCGGGGCACGTAGGACAGTGCCTTTTCATAGGCTGGCTTCAGCTCTTCCGGTCCACCGACATCGATGCCCATTTCGCTGACCCGGCCGTTCTTCAGGCTGTAGACCCAGCCGTGCACCATCAGCTTCTGCCCGCGCGCCCAGGCGTCCTCGACGATGGTCGAACGGCACAGATTGGCGACCTGCTCGATCACGTTCAGTTCGCACAGGCGCGCGTGTTTCAGCTCGTCATCCTCGATCGCATCGAGGATGCCCTGGTGCTTCTGCACCACGTCGCCGACATGCCGCAGCCAGTTGTCGGCCAGGCCGACGCGGGTATTGTGCAGGCAGGCGTGCACGCCGCCGCAGCCGTAGTGGCCGACGATCAGGATGTGCTTCACCTTCAACTGGTCCACCGCGTACTGCACCACGCTCAGGCAGTTCAGGTCGGTGTGCGCGACCACGTTGGCGACGTTGCGGTGCACGAACACTTCACCCGGGGCCATGCCGATGATCTGGTTGGCCGGCACCCGCGAGTCGGAGCAGCCGATCCACAGGTATTCCGGATGCTGCTGCTTGGACAGCTGCTGGAAGAACTCAGGGTCTTCCTTGGCGATGCGGTCGGCCCAGTCGCGGTTGTTCTGCAGCAGGCGGTGGATGTCTTTCATGTGCGGTATCCCTGGCGTCGGGTGGGGGCAAGGCGCGGCCGTTCTGGTCGCGCCGTCGCGGGAAGCTGGGGTGATCAGCCGCTGGAGGCGGACTGTTCACGGTGCCAGCGCATCCACTGCGCCAGCTCATGGGAGGACGGGGAGGCGAGCGCGTCCAGTGCGGCGATCACGGCCTGCTGGTTGGCGTCGGGATGGTTCTGGCTGAGTTTCAGCTTCAGCTGCACGTGTTCCACCTGGAAGCGGAAGCCGACGATGGCGCGCAGCTCCGGGCCGTGTTCGGCACGCGTGGCATCGAACTGCCAGGCCTGGCCGACGCTGGCCTCGAAGCGGTCGCTGATCGCGCCAACCAGTTCGGCCAGCGCATCAGCGTCGTCGAAGGTCTGCAGCTGGCCACGCAGCTCGGCAGAGGCGTAGTTCCAGGTGGGTACCCGCGCGGCGGGTTCCTTGTCCGGATACCAGCTGGCCGAGACGTAGCCGTGTGGGCCATCGACCAGTACCTTGGCCGCGCCGCTGTGGCGCGACTGCGGGTTGGCGCGCGCCCAGTGGCCGCGCAGTTCGATCTGGTCGCCGTCACGCCGGTGCAGCACTGGCATCCGGGTCAGCTCCGGCAGGCCATCGCTGCCGACGGTGAGCACCGTGACGAACGGGTCGCGCGCCAGCAGGCGGTCCAGCCAGAGCAGGTCGGTCTCGGCGAAGGCGCGCGGGGTGAACATGCAGGGGTCAGGCGCGCCCGCCCAGCGACTGGATCATGCGGCCACGCAGGCCCTCGTCGCTGTCGGCCTGCGGCGGCTGCACTTCGTGCAGGCTGAAGCCGCGCACCAGCGCGTCCTCCTCGTCCAGGCCGTCGTACTCGACGAACTCGGCGTCGAACAACTGCGAACGGGCAGTGTCTTCGCTGTCATAGCTCAGCGTGTTGCCATCGCTGTCGAGCACTTCGGCGGTGCCGGCCGGGCGCACGCGCAGGCGCGCCCAGATCAGGGTGTTGCCGAGGCTGGCCAGCCACCAGCTGTCGCGCGAGGCGGTAATGTCATTCATGGATGTGTTACCAGAGCGAGGCCAGCCAGAGCAGGGCGGCCATGCCCAGTCCGGCCAGCAGGGTCAGCAGCGATACCCAGGCCGGCGTCGCCAGCCCGGACAGCGAGCGGTCGGGCTGCTGGCGATAGTCGCGGCGCAGCAGCCAGGCCAGGGCATCGGGCTTGAGGAAGGCGCCGCTGCCGAAGCGCTCGGCGAGCGCCGGGTGGCGGTCGCGCACGTGCACCAGGGTCAGCGGCCAGAAGATCACGAAGGCACTGAACCCGGCCACTGCAACGCCGACGAAACAGAGGGCGAAGAACAGGGTCATGGGAGCGGTACCTCCGTGATCGTGTGGGGCTTAGAAGTCCGCGCTGCCCGGGGCGCGCGGGTAGGGGATCGCATCGCGGATGTTGGACAGGCCGCAGACATAGACCACCAGGCGTTCGAAGCCCAGGCCGAAGCCCGCGTGCGGCACCGAACCATAGCGGCGGAAGTCGCGGTACCAGCTGTAGTGCTCACGATCCAGGCCGAACTGGGCCATGCGCGCGTCCAGCACGTCCAGGCGCTCTTCGCGCTGGCTGCCGCCGATGATCTCGCCGATGCCCGGGGCCAGCACGTCCATCGCGGCCACGGTCTTGCCGTCGTCGTTCAGGCGCATGTAGAAGGCCTTGATGTGCTCCGGATAGTTGGTCACCACCACCGGGCGGCCGACGTGTTCCTCGGTCAGCCAGCGCTCGTGCTCGGTCTGCAGGTCCAGGCCCCATTCGACCGGGAAGTCGAACTTCTTGCCGGACTTCTGCAGCAGGCTGACCGCATCGGTGTAGTCGATGCGCTCGAACGGTGCGTTGATGAAATCTTCCAGCTTGGTGATCGCGTTCTTGTCCACGCGCTCGGCGATGAAGGCCAGGTCGTCGCTGCGCTCGTTCAGAACCGCGCGGAACAGGTACTTCAGGAACTCTTCGGCCAGGCGCGCGTCTTCGGCCAGGTCGGCGAAGGCGATTTCCGGCTCGATCATCCAGAACTCCGCCAAGTGGCGGGTGGTGTGGCTGTTTTCGGCGCGGAAGGTCGGGCCGAAGGTGTAGACCTTGCTCAGCGCCAGGCAGTAGGCCTCGACGTTCAGCTGGCCGGACACGGTCAGGAAGGTTTCCTTGCCGAAGAAGTCGCGGCTGAAATCGATCGCGCCCTTCTCGTCACGCGGCAGGTTCACCATGTCCAGGGTGGACACGCGGAACATCTGGCCGGCGCCTTCGGCGTCGGAGGTGGTGATGATCGGGGTGCTGATCCAGTTGAAGCCGTTCTCGTGGAAGAAACGGTGCACGGCCTGGGCCAGGCAGTTGCGGATGCGGGTGACCGCGCCGAACAGGTTGGTGCGCGGGCGCAGGTGTGCCACTTCGCGCAGGAACTCCGGCGACATCGGCTTGGGCTGGATCGGGTAGGTGAGCGGGTCTTCGACCCAGCCGACCACTTCCAGTGCGCTGGCCTGGATCTCGAACGACTGGCCCTTGCCCTGCGACTTCACCAGGGTGCCGGTGGCAATGACCGAGCAGCCGCTGGTCAGGCGCTTGATCTCGTCGAAGTTGGCCAGGCTGTCGCCGGCCACGACCTGGATCGGGGCGAAGCAGGAGCCGTCGCTCACATTCACGAAAGCCAGATTCGCTGAACCGCGCACCGTGCGCACCCATCCGCGTACCGTGACTTCGCCGCCTTCCGGGATCTTCCCGGCAAGCGCATGTTCAACGCTGACCACCGTCATGACTTGAATCCTCTGCTGATCGACTCGATCTGTGAACACGGGAGTTTACCGGTTGCAGCGTTCTGCTTGCGAGGCATTTTTCGCGGCAACGGCTCCTTATAATGTCCCCGTACCTCTGGAGTAGCCCCATGGCCGTCAGCCTGACCCCCATTGCCTTCGAGCGCGTGCAGCGCTTTGTCGCCCAGACCCCCGGCGCGCTGGGCCTGCGTTTCGGCGTGACCAAGACCGGTTGCTCGGGCTGGGGTCACATCACCGACCTGGCCCGCGACGAGCGCGAGGGCGATACCGTGTTCGACCAGGACGGCGTGAAGATCTACGTCGATGCCAAGAGCCTGGCGCTGGTGGACGGCACCGTGATCGACTTCGGCAAGCACGGCCTGAGCGAGACCTTCACGTTCAGCAACCCGAATGCCACCGCCGAGTGTGGTTGCGGCGAGAGCTTCACCACCGACGCCGACAAGGCCTGAGGGCCGCCTGGGTAGTTGCCGGCCTTGGTCGGCACGGGTGAAGGGCACCCCGGTTCAGGAGCTCCAGGGCACCCCGGTTGCCCGGTCACCCCATCTGCGCCATAATGCGCGGCTTCCTGCCTTCCTGGCGGGAATCCTTGCCCCACCGCGGTATCAACGGCGGGGGGCTGTCCGGCCGCAAGGCCACATCCGAAAGGTAGAAAAAACATGAGTCGTCATTACGAAATCGTGTTCATGGTCCACCCGGACCAGAGCGAGCAGGTCCCGGCCATGATCGAGCGCTACAAGTCGCTGGTCGAGAACGGCAACGGCACCATCCACCGTCTGGAAGACTGGGGCCGCCGCCAGCTGGCGTACCCGATCCAGAACCTGGTGAAGGCCCACTACGTGCTGCTGAACATCGAAGCCGACCAGGCCGTGCTGAACGAGCTGACCGAAAGCTTCCGCTTCAACGACGCCGTGCTGCGCAACCTGGTCATCAAGCGTGACGAGGCTGACACCGAGCAGTCGCTGATCATGAAGAGCAAGGACGAGAAGGGTGACAAGCCGGAGCGCGGTGAGCGCCGTCGTCGTGACGACGAAGAAGGCGAGTCCACCACCACCGCTGACAACGAAGCCGGCGATGACGCCGCTTCCGCCGCCTAAGGAGCCTTCCCATGTCCAAGTTCTTCCGTCGCCGCAAGTTCTGCAAGTTCACGGCTGAAGGTGTGAAGGAGATCGACTACAAGGATCTCAACACCCTGCGCCAGTACCTGACCGAGAACGGCAAGATCGTGCCGAGCCGCGTCACCGGTACCAAGTCGAAGTACCAGCGCCAGCTGGCGACCGCCGTCAAGCGCGCTCGCTTCCTGGCCCTGATCCCGTACACCGACAACCACGACGTCTGATGCCCGGCGGGGCGGCCCGGTGCCGCCCCCGCTGTGCCAGCTATTCGGACAGCCTTTGTTGCGGGGCGTCGCCTCGCTAACGAATAACTCATCTGGAGCAATACCATGCAGCTGATCCTCCTGCAGAAAGTCACCAACCTCGGCAACCTGGGCGACCTGGTTGACGTGAAGCCGGGCTACGGCCGTAACTTCCTCGTGCCGCAGGGCAAGGCCGTTCCGGCCACCGAGAGCAACAAGGCCGAGTTCGAAGCCAAGCGCGCCGAGTACGAAGCCAAGGCCCAGGCCATCCACGCCGACGCTGACGCCCGCAAGGCCAAGCTGGAAGGCGCGAGCGTGACCATCCCGGCCAATGCTTCGACCGAAGGCAAGCTGTACGGCTCGGTCGGCGCCCGCGAAATCGCCGATGCCTTCACCGCTGCCGGCCTGCCGGTCAGCAAGAGCGAAGTCATCCTGGGCGAAGGCGCCTTCCGCAACATCGGCGAATACGACGTGCTGATCCACCTGCACGCCGACGTCGAGACCACCGTCAAGGTCGTCGTCGTCGCCGAAGCCTGATCCCACGCCGCACGGCCTGGAATCACCGCAGAACGGGCGCCCGCAAGGGTGCCCGTTTTGTTTTATGGCTCCGTTTCGTGGTGACGGGCCACGCTCGGCCGGCGGGGTGGGGCTGGACAATGTTCCACGCCCATTCGTAGAACACGGCCACATCGGTATACTCAGGGCGTCACACCCGTTCCACGGGCATCGATCCCAACAGGATCAATGACTTGGAGGGTAAACGCAGGCCGCTTGCCGGCCCCAGTCCGGAACCCCTATGCGTCTTTCCACGATCAAGCTGTCCGGCTTCAAGTCGTTCGTCGATCCGACCACCCTGCACCTGCCGACCAACATGACCGGTGTGGTGGGGCCCAATGGCTGCGGCAAGTCGAACATCATCGACGCCGTGCGCTGGGTCATGGGCGAGAGTTCGGCCAGCCGCCTGCGTGGCGACTCGCTGACCGACGTGATCTTCTCCGGGTCCAATGCCCGCAAGCCGGTCTCGCAGGCCACGGTCGAGCTGATCTTCGACAACTCCGACCACACGATCTCCGGCGAGTACGCCTCGTTCAACGAAATCTCGGTCAAGCGCACGGTCAGCCGCGACGGCACCAGCAACTATTACCTCAACGGCACCAAGTGCCGCCGCCGCGACATCACCGATCTGTTCCTCGGCACCGGCCTGGGCCCGCGCAGCTACTCGATCATCGAGCAGGGCATGATCAGCCAGATCATCGAAGCGCGCCCGGAAGACCTGCGCGTGTACCTGGAAGAGGCGGCGGGCATCTCCAAGTACAAAGAGCGCCGCAAGGAAACCGAGACCCGCATCCGCCACACCCGCGAGAACCTGGACCGGCTGGGCGACCTGCGCGACGAGATCAGCAAGCAGCTGGAGCACCTCAAGCGCCAGGCCAAGCAGGCCGAGCAGTACCAGGCCCTGCAGGAAGAGCGCCGGATCAAGGATGCCGAGTGGAAGGCGCTGGAATTCCGTGGTCTCGACGGACGCCTGTCGAAGCTGCGCGAAGGCCTGTCGCAGGAAGAGACCAAGCTGCAGCAGCTGATCGCCGACCAGCGTGATGCCGAGGCCCGCATCGAGACCTCGCGTGCGCGGCGCGAAGAGGCCGCTGACGCGCTCAACACCGCGCAGGCTGCGGTCTACCAGGTCGGCAGCACGCTGGCCCGCCTGGAGCAGCAGATCCAGCACCAGCGCGAGCTGTCGCAGCGCCTGCACAAGGCGCGCGATGAAACCCAGCAGGCGCTGGCCGAACTGGGCCAGCACATCAGCGGCGACGAGGCCAAGCTGAGGGTGCTGCGCGAGGCGGTGGAGGCTGCCACCCCGCAGCTGGAGGAGCTGCAGGAAGAGAACGAGATCAAGCAGGAAAGCCTGCGCGAGGCCGAGGACCGCCTGGCCAGCTGGCAGCAGCGTTGGGAACAGCACACCTCGCAGAGTTCGGAGGCCTCGCGCGCCGGCGATGTCGAGCGCACGCGCGTGGACTATCTGGACAAGCAGATCCTTGACGCCGACCGGCGTCGTGAAGCCCTGGCCGCCGAGCGCGCCGGCCTGGACGTGGATGCGCTGGAAGAAACGTTCGAGCAGCTGCACCTGCAGCACGACACGCAGAAGACCGCGCTGGATGAATTGAGCGAAGACGTCGAACTGCGCAAGCAGGGCGTGGCGGCGGTGCAGGAACAGCAGCGCAATGGCCAGAACGAACTGGCCGAACTGCGCAAGCAGGCCAACGGCCTGCGTGGCCGCCTGGCCTCGCTGGAAACCCTGCAGCAGGCCGCGCTGGGCCAGGAGCAGGGTGCGGCTGTGGCCTGGCTGAAGGCGCGTGGATTGGATTCGGCAGCGCGTGTCGGCGAACGCCTGGACGTTGATGCCGGCTGGGAAAATGCCGTGGAAAGCGCGCTCGGTCAGTTGATCGAAGGCGTGCTGGTCGATGACCCGGCCAGCCTGGTCGACGCGCTGGGCGAACTGGGCGAGGGCCACATTGCACTGGTCGCCAACGATGGCACGGACCTGAAGGTCGCGCCGACCTCGCTGGCCGCCCGCGTACGTGGCCCGGCAGCGATCCGTCGCCTGCTGGCACACCTGCATGCAGCAAAGGACCTTTCCGAAGCGAAGGCGTTGCAGGGCAGCCTTCCGGAAGGCGATTCAATCATCACCCAGAGCGGCGAGCGCCTGGGCCAGGGTTGGCTGCGCGTATCGCGCTCCGGTGCAGCCCAGCAGGGCGCGCTGCTGCGCGAGCGTGAGATCAATGAACTGCGTGAGCAGATCGAGCAGCTGCAGGACCGCGAGGCCGAGCTGGAAGAACAGCTGAGTGGTTTCCGTGAGCAGCTGCAGGCCGCCGAGCAGCAGCGCGAAGACGCGCAGCGGGCGCTGTACCAGGCCCATCGTGCGGTCTCTGAACTGGCGGGCCAGTTGCAAGGCCAGCAGGGCAAGGTGGAAGCGGCGCGCACGCGCATCGACCGCATCGAAGGTGAGCTGAAGCAGTTGCAGGAAACGCTGGAAGCCAACAACGAGCAGGCGCGTGAAGCGCGCTCACGGTTGGAGAACGCGGTCAGCAGCATGGGCGACCTGGAATCGACCCGGCAGCGACTGGAGGGCGAGCGCCGCCAGCTGACCGAGGCCCGCGACCTGGCGCGCGATGCTGCACGCGCGGTGCGTGAGCGCTCGCACTCGCTGGCGCTGACCCTGGAATCACAGCGGGCGCAGCTGGCCTCGTTGAGCCAGGCATTGGAGCGCATGGGCACTCAGCGCGGGCAGCTGGATTCGCGCCTGGGCGAACTGCATTCGCAGCTGGATGAAGGCGATTCGCCGGTCGAATCGCTGCAGGCCGAGCACCAGAACGCGCTGGAAGAGCGCGTGCGCGCCGATCGCGTGCTGACCGAGGCGCGCACGCTGCTGGACGGCATCGACGCCGAGCTGCGCAACTACGAACAGACCCGCCACCAGCGTGACGAGCAGGCGCTGGCCCAGCGCGAGCGCATTTCGCAGCGCAAGCTGGACCAGCAGGCGCTGGTGCTCAGCGCGGAGACCCTGCAGGCGGCGGTGGAGAAGGCCGGCTTCGTGCTGCAGGACGTGCTCAACGCGTTGCCCGAGGATGCCCGCCTGGGCGACTGGGAGCAGGCCGTTCACCAGATCGACGGCCGCATGCGCCGGCTGGAGCCGGTCAACCTGGCCGCCATCCACGAATACGGCGAGGCTTCGCAGCGCTCGGATTACCTGGATTCGCAGCACACCGACCTGACCACCGCGCTGGAAACCCTGGAAGACGCCATCCGCAAGATCGACCGCGAGACCCGCGGTCGTTTCAAGGACACCTTTGATCGTGTCAACGCTGGCGTGCAGGCGTTGTACCCGCGCCTGTTCGGTGGCGGCCACGCCTACCTGGAACTGACCGGTGAAGACCTGCTCGACACCGGTGTGACCATCATGGCGCGTCCTCCGGGCAAGCGCGTGTCCAGCATCTCGCTGCTGTCCGGCGGCGAGAAGGCGATGACCGCGGTGGCGCTGGTGTTCGCCATCTTCCAGCTGAATCCCGCGCCGTTCTGCCTGCTGGACGAGGTGGACGCGCCGCTGGATGAAGCCAACGTCGGCCGCCTGGCCAACATGGTCAAGGAAATGAGCGAAAAGGTGCAGTTCCTGTTCGTCAGCCACAACAAGGCGACGATGGAGGCAGCGCACCAGCTGTCGGGCGTGACCATGCGCGAGCCGGGCGTCAGCCGCCTGGTCAGCGTAGACCTGGAAGAAGCCGCGCGATTGGCGGGCGCGGCCTGACGTGCCATCCTAGTTACCTGAATGAACTAGCCGGAGAACCTATCGAATGTCCGACACGGCACTGTTGCGCATCGGCATCCTGGCCGCCGGCCTGCTGTTGATCGCCGCGATCTTCCTGTTTGGCCGTCCGAAAAAGAAGCCCCAGGGGCGCCGCGTGGAAGGCGCGGAACCGACCAGCGGCGAGCGCCGCGAGCCGGTGCTGGGCGAAGACGGCGTCACCGTGGCCGAGGGCCGCGTCGAACCGGGCATGGGTACGGAAGGCGAGCAGGCCGAACTCGGCCTGGGTGAAACCGACCCGGGCGCCAGCGACCTCGGAAAGCGCGCCACCCAGGATTTCGACAAGATCGTCTCGCTGTTCGTGGCCGCCCGCGCCGGCGAGCAGCTGCGTGGCGAGGACATCGTGGTGGCGGCGGAAAAGACCGGCCTGGTGTTCGGCCACATGAACGTGTTCCACCGTCTGGTGGAAGGCCACCCCGAGCGCGGCCCGATCTTCTCGATGGCCAGCATCATGAAGCCGGGCAGCTTCGACATGGCCAACATCCGCGCCATGGAGACTCCGGCCATCGCCTTCTTCCTGACCCTGCCGGCGCCGCTGACCGCGCTGGACGCGTGGGAGAAGATGCTGCCGACCGTGCAGCGCATGGCCGAGCTGTTGGATGGCGTGGTGCTGGATGACAGCCGCAACGCGCTGGGCCGCCAGCGCATCGCGCACATCCGTGACGAGCTGCGCGCCTACGACCGTCAGCACCAGGCGCCGCCGCTGACCAAGACCCCGCGTTGGTAAGTGCTTTTTTCGGTGTGCCGACCAACGGTCGGCACCCACAACAGTAGATCCACGCCATGCGTGGATGGGGCGAACCAAGGTTCTCCCCCACCAACAGGGTCAGGCCGGGACACCGGCCAACTTCGCGAACGCATGGCGGAACGCGGCCATCTCCTCTTCGGAGCCGACGGTCACGCGCACGCGCTGTGGCCAGATCGGCCAGCTGCGGCCGATGATCACGCCGTTGTCTGCCATCGCCTTGGCAAAGGCGGCACCGTCGCGCTGCACGTCCACCACGAAGCAGTTCGCTTCCGACGGCACGCAGCTGAAACCACGCTTGCCCAGCCACGCGATGGTGGCCTGCCGCACCTTGGCATTCTGCAGGCGGCGCTGCGGAATTAACTGCGGATCGCGCAGGCTGGCCAGTGCAGCGGCCAGCGCCGGCACCGGCAGTGGGTTGTCGCCCAGGCTGGCCAGTTCGCGAAGGCGGTCGGGATGCGCGGCCGCCACGCCCAGGCGCAGGCCGGCCATGCCATACAGCTTGGAGAACGTACGCAACACGATCAGGTCATCGCGCTGCGCCACTTGTGCGATCAGGCTCGGCTGTTCGCTGTACTGCAGGTAGGCCTCGTCCAACAGCACGCGGGTGGATGCGGGCTTGTGGGCCAGCAGCCAGGCGAGCTCATCCGGCGGGCTGATCGAACCGGTCGGGTTGTTCGGGTTGCACACATACAGCAGTCCGGTCGGGCGTGCGTGCGCGGCGGCGACCATCGCGCGCAGGTCATGGGCGCCGTCGTCACGCAGCGGCACTTTCTGCACGTGCGCACCGTGGGCGGCGGCGACCTCGCCCAGCGTCTCGAAGGTCGGGTCGGCGACTACCAGTCCCGCCTGCGGGCCGGTCCATAGCACGGCGGCACGGTTCAGCGGTTCGCTGGAACCCGGATAGAGCCGCACGTGATCGGCCGGGATGCGCGCCTGTTCGATGAAGGCGTCGCGCACCTGACCGGCCAGTGCGAAACGGTAGCGGCCGCAACCGGCGATGCTGTCGCGTGCCGCCTGTTGGGCCGCGGGCGAGGGGCCGTAGGGACATTCGTTGAAATTCAGCAGCACCGCGCCTTCGGCAGGGGCGGCGGCTGTCGCGGGTTGGGCATGGCCGAGCTGTGGCAGCCCGCTGCCGGCGACAGCGAGGCCGGCACCGGCCAGTTGCAGGAAGCGTCGACGGGAAGCAGGCAGGGTCACGGGCAGGATTCCGAAGGGCAGACCGTCGCACGCTAGCGCTGGTGGGGATGGGCGGCAAGCTGCTTTTGCAGCGTCGAGCCGTGCTCGACCACAGACGTGCCAACCAAGGTTTGCACCTACCGGAGCTGGGGAGAAGGTTGGCACCTGCTGGAGCGGGGGAGTGGTTGGCGCCTGCCAGAGCGAAGCGCCAGTCGAGCATGGCTCGACTCCACAAAAGGCAGGGCCGTTACCGGGCCTGACAGCCGGGCGCGGTAGAATCCCCGGCCATCCCAGAACCACCGGATCCCGATGAGCCCCAGCCCCGCCGAACGCGCCGAAGACCTTCGCCGGCAGATCGCCCAGGCCAACCGCGCCTACCACGAGCTGGACGCGCCGGAGATCCCCGACGTCGACTACGACCGGATGGTCCGCGAGCTGGAAGCACTGGAGCGCGAACACCCGGAACTGGCCCGTGCCGACAGCCCGACCCAGCAGGTCGGTGCGCGCCCCTCCGGCCGCTTCCCGGAGGTGCGCCACGCGGTACCGATGTTGTCGCTGTCCAATGCCTTCAGCGATGAAGAAGTGGCCGATTTCGTGCGCCGCATCGATGAGCGCCTGGGCCGTCGCAGCCTGCAGTTTTCGGCCGAGCCGAAGATGGACGGCCTGGCGATCAGCCTGCGCTATGAGGATGGTCATTTCGTGCTCGGCGCGACCCGTGGCGATGGCAGTACCGGGGAGGACGTGACCGCCAACCTGCGCGAGATCGCTGACATTCCCAAGCGCCTGCACGGCAAGGACTGGCCGGATGTGCTGGAGGTGCGCGGCGAGGTCTACATGGCCCGTGCCGACTTCGAGGCCTACAACGAACGTGCGCGCCTGCAGGGCGGCAAGGTGCTGGCCAATCCGCGCAATGCGGCGGCCGGTTCGCTGCGCCAGCTCGACCCGAAGATCAGTGCGCAGCGCAGGCTGAGTTTCTTCGCCTACGGCACTGGCGAAGTGCAGGGCGGCGAGCTGCCGGACACCCATTCGGGCACCCTGGCCCAGCTCGGTGCCTGGGGCTTCCCGGTCAGTGAACTGTGCAAGGTGGTGGAAGGCACCGACGGCCTGCTGGGTTACTACCGCGATATCGGTGAGCGCCGCAATGGCCTGCCGTTCGATATCGATGGCGTGGTCTACAAGCTCGATGACCGCGCGGGCCAGCAGGCGATGGGCTTCGTCTCGCGTGCGCCGCGCTGGGCCATCGCGCACAAGTTCCCGGCGCAGGAACAGAGCACCACGGTGGAGGCCATCGAGATCCAGATCGGCCGCACCGGTGCCGCCACGCCGGTCGCGCGACTGGCGCCGGTGGCTGTGGCCGGCGTGATCGTGTCCAATGCCACCCTGCACAACGCCGATCAGATCGCACGCCTGGATGTGCGGGTGGGCGACAGCGTGATCGTGCGCCGCGCCGGCGATGTGATTCCGGAAGTGGTCAGCGTCATCCTCGATCGCCGCCCGCAGGGCACCTTGCCGTGGCAGATGCCGACGCGTTGCCCGGTGTGCGGCTCGGAAATCGTGCGCGAGGAAGGTGCCGCCGCATGGCGCTGTTCGGGTGAGCTGTCCTGCCCTGCGCAGCGCAAGGAGGCCATTGCCCATTTCGCTTCACGTCGTGCGATGGATATCGATGGCCTCGGCGACAAGTACATCGAAACCCTGGTCGACGCCGGCATCGTCAAGAGTGTGGCCGACCTGTACCGGCTCAACCGTGACCAGCTGCTGCACCTGAAGCTTGTGCTGGATGCCGAGGACCCTTCCGCACTGGCTGCTGCGCTGAAGCTGCATCTGCCCGCCGAAGGCAGTGGTGCGGTGCTCAATGCGGTGCTCAAGCTGGACGGCAACGATCCGGGCTGGCGCGCGCAGGCGCTGGTGCAGCCCGCCAGCTTCGAATGGAACACGAAGAAGATCGCCACCAAGTGGGCCGACAACCTGATCGCGGCGATCGACGCCAGTCGTGCCGCCACGCTGGAGCGTTTGCTGTTCGCGCTCGGCATCGAGCATGTGGGCGAAAGCACGGCCAAGGCGCTGGCGCAGTGGTTCGGTGACCTGGAGCTGATCCGCCACCTGCCGTGGCCGTTGTTCAAGCGTGTGCCGGACATCGGTGGCGAAGTAGCGCGCTCGCTCGGCCATTTCTTCGAGCAGCAGGGTAACCAGCAGGCCATCGATGACCTGCTGCAGGTCGGCCAGGTGCGCATCAGTGATGTGCATGCGCCCAGTGCCAAGCTGCGCGAAGGGCTGGATCTGGCGCAGCTGCTGGTCGAGTCGGAAATCCCCGGCATCACCCGCCTGCGTGCGGAGAAGCTGGCGGCTGCGTTGCCTGGCGCGCAGGCCGTGCTCGACGCCGAGCATGGCCAGTTCGTCAACGCCGGCCTGCCCGATGACACCGCACGCGGTCTGGCTGCGTGGCTGGACGCCGAAGGCCATGGCGCGATGCTGCTGGTGGCCGAAAAGGCGATGCAGCAGATCCTGGCCAAGGCGCCGGCGCTGGCCGAGATCGTGGCCGGCCCGCTGGATGGGCAGACCGTGGTGCTGACCGGCACCCTGGCCCAGCTCACCCGCGATGCCGCCAAGGAGCGCCTGGAAGCGCTGGGTGCCAAGGTCTCCGGCAGCGTTTCGAAGAAGACCAGTTTCGTGGTGGCCGGTACCGAGGCCGGCTCCAAGCTGGACAAGGCGCAATCGCTGGGCGTGCCCGTGTGGGACGAAGACCGCCTGCTGGCCTACCTTGCCGAACACGAATGATGACCCCGCCGGGTGCCTCGCGCCCGGCATGAAACACAAAGGAATACCGATGCAGACCGCCCCGCTGGATTTCCGCCTGGCCACCCGCGCCGACGAAGAGCAGTTGATCGCGTTGATGCGCGAGTTCTACGCCGAAGACAAGATCGACTTCGATGACGCGCGCGTGCGTCGCGGCGTGGACGCACTGCTGGCCGACCCACGCAACGGCGAAGTGCTGTTGTGGCTGGACGAGGCGGGCGAGGTGGTCGGTTACGCAGTGATCGCGATGGGCTTCAGCCTGGAGCAGGGCGGCCACTTCATGCTGCTGGACGAGCTGTACCTGAGCCATCGCGCGCGCGGTCGTGGCCGCGGCAAGCAGGCGCTGGCCATCTGCGAACAGCGCGCGCGTGGCCGTGGCGTCAGCCGCCTGCGCCTGGAAGTGAACCACCACAACGAGCTCGCCCGTCGCCTGTACCTGGCCAGCGGTTACATCGATGACACCCGCGATCTGTTGACCCTGCCGCTGGATCATCCGCGCCCGGAGGGCATCCTGTGAGTGAGGCCCTGCTGCACGCGCTGCAGCAGCGCGCTGCGCTCAATGCGCTGGTGCGCCGCTTCTTCGCCGAGCGCGATGTGCTGGAGGTGGAAACACCGATCCTGTCGGTTGCAGGCAACACCGAGCCCAACATCGACAGCTTCCATACCGATTTCACCGGGCATGTCGATGCCGGTGGCCGTCGCCGTTGGCTGCGCACCTCGCCGGAGTACCCGCTCAAGCGATTGCTGGCGGCAGGTGTGGGCGACTGCTACGAGCTGGGCCGGGTGTTCCGCAACGGCGAAGCGGGTGGTCGCCACAACCCGGAATTCACCATGCTGGAGTGGTACCGGGTCGGCTGGGACCACCACCGGCTGGTGCAGGAGACCGCCGAGCTGGTCGGTCAGGCACTGGCCCTGGTCGGGCGCAGTGCGACCCTGCGCGTGCTGAGCTACCGCGAACTGTTCCAGCAGCATGTGGGCGTGGACCCGTTCGAGGCTGACGAAGCCGCGCTGCGCGCCGCGCTCGGCGACGTGCACATCGACCCGGTAGGGCTGACCCGCGACGACTGGCTGGACCTGCTGATGACCCATCACATCCAGCCGCACTTCGATGACACGGTGATGACCGTGGTCCACGATTGGCCGGCCAGCCAGGCGGCGCTGGCCCGCATCCGCGCCGGCACGCCGCCGCTGGCCGAGCGTTTTGAGCTGTATCTGGGCGCGGTGGAACTGGCCAACGGCTATCACGAACTGAACGATGCGCAGGAGCAGCGCACGCGCTTCCAGCGTGACCTGCAGCGCCGGCACGAACGCGGCCAGGTGCAGCCGGCGCTGGACGAGGCACTGCTGGCCGCACTCCCGTCAATGCCGGCCTGCGCGGGTGTGGCGGTGGGTGTCGATCGGCTGCTGATGGCGATGAACCGCACGCCACGCATCGCCGACGTGCTGGCCTATGACTTCGCCCACGCCTGATCTTCAGGGTTTTCTGAACATCGAAGACTGAACGGATTGCCGCATTTCCGTGCTTGCTTCGGTAAGCAGGATGATGCTCTTATCACGGCAGATGCGGGACACTCGCATCGGAATTCGTCCACTCCTGTTGGGGAAGGCATTGGTCAAGTGGTTTGCGGTCGTCGCGGCTCCGGTCTACTCCATTGCGTTGTGGGGTGCCTGGCTGCCGTCGTCGGCGTCTGCCCAGCAGGTGGGGTATGACGGCGAAGTGGTGACCTGCGAATCGCGCGACATGGGCTGGGCGCATTGCGATATCGATGTCAGCAATGGCATCGACCTTGTCCGCCAGCTCTCCAACAGCAGCTGCATCCGTGGCAGCGAGTGGGGCACCGACCGCAGTGGTGTCTGGGTCACCCTGGGTTGCCGCGCCGAGTTCCGCGCGCGCCGCGCCGCGGGGGCCATTCCGGCAGCGAATGAAGGCAAACGCCTGGTTCGCCGCGTGGTGCGCTGCGAATCCAACGGTCGTCCGCAGAGCTGTCCGGTGCGCCTGGATGGGGCGCCGGTACGCCTGCTGCGCCAACTGTCGGCGTTGCCGTGCCGGGAAGGGCAGGGCTGGGGCTACAAGCGCAACGAAGTGTGGACCAGCCGCGGCTGCCAGGGAGATTTCGAAGTGGCTGACGAGGACGGCCGTTTTGTTGACGTGCCACGCCGTCTGACCTGCGAGTCGAAGTCGAAGAAGCGCCGCTTCTGTGGCGCGAGCATTTCGGTCGGCGCCGTCGTCACCGAACAGTTGTCCAGCACCCCGTGCGAGGAAGGCAACACCTGGGGCTGGAACCGCAACGGGATCTGGGTGGACGGCGGCTGCCGCGCCGAATTCTCGGTGAATTGAGCCCGGGCAGGCTCCAACCGCGCGGGGCGTGGCCCTACAATGGGCCCATGAACACTGCCTCCGACATCGACTACGCCCGTTACGACCATATCCGCCCGATCCTGTGGACCGGCGATGCCCTGCAACTGCTGGACCAGCGCAAGCTGCCGTTCGTGGTCGAGCATGTGGTCTGCCATGACAGTGACGAGGTTGCCGCCGCCATCCACGCGTTGACCGTGCGTGGTGCACCGGCGATTGGCATTGCCGCGGCCTGGGGCGTGGTGCTGGCCGCACGTGACGTGCAGGCCGCAGACGGTGCGCACGCGCTGCAGCAGCTGGAACCGGCGCTGCAGCGCCTGAACGCGTCGCGCCCGACCGCCGTCAACCTGGCCTGGGCGCTGGCACGCATGCGTCGCTGCCTGAATGCCGCCGGTGCCGACTGGAAGGCGCTGCTGGAAGCGGAGGCGCAGGCCATCGCGGAGGAAGACCTGGCCGCCAACCGCCACATGGGTGCGCTGGGCGCGGGCCTGATCGACGCCGGCAGCGGCGTGCTGACCCACTGCAACACCGGCTCGCTGGCCACCGCAGGTTTCGGCACCGCACTGGGCGTGATCCGTGCCGGCATGGCCCAGCACCGCATCGCCCGCGTGTTTGCCGGCGAGACCCGTCCGTGGCTGCAAGGCGCACGCCTGACCGTGTGGGAGCTGCAGCAGGATGGCATCGACGCCACCCTGATTGCCGATTCGGCCGCCTCGCACCTGATGAAGACCGGCGCGGTGCAGTGGGTGATCGTCGGTGCAGACCGCATCTGCGCCAATGGCGATACCGCCAACAAGATCGGCACCTACCAGCTGGCCATCGCCGCCCGCCACCACGGGGTCAGGTTCATGGTGGTGGCGCCGTCCTCGACCGTGGACATGGACACCGTGGACGGCAGCCAGATCGAGATCGAGCAGCGCGACCCGGGCGAGCTGTATGGCGTGGGCGGGACCCGCACCGTGGCCGAAGGCATTGCCGCCTGGAACCCGGTGTTCGACGTGACCCCGGGTGAACTGATCGATGCCATCGTGACCGAGCGTGGGGTGATCCTGAACCCGACCGCTGACAACATGCGTGCCGCCTTCGGCGGCTGAGGCGGGCAGGGTCGCGGATGTCTGTGGAGCCGAGCCCACGCTCGGCTCAGCCAGTGAATCCGCCGCAGCCGAGCATGGGCTCGGCTCTACAGGGGCGGCATGGGGCCCTAAGTTCCTGATTTGTGCCGGTAAAATCCCCGTAAAGGGAGGCGGAAAACGGCCTGTTGTGGTAGCATCCACAGGTTGAATCGAGGTTCCGGCGCGACCCCCTCCCGCAGAGGGCTGCGCCGGACTGGACCGCTACCAGACAACGGAACCCGAATGGCAGAAACCGCCAAGGAAATCATCCAGGTCAACCTGGAAGACGAGATGCGCAAGAGCTATCTCGATTACGCCATGAGCGTGATCGTGGGCCGCGCGCTCCCGGATGCGCGCGACGGCCTCAAGCCGGTGCATCGCCGCGTGCTGTTCGCGATGAACGAGTTGAACGCGCACAGCAACAAGCCCTACTTCAAGTCGGCGCGTATCGTCGGTGACGTCATCGGTAAGTACCACCCGCATGGCGATCAGTCGGTGTACGACACGCTGGTGCGTCTGGCACAGCCGTTCTCGCTGCGCTACATGCTGGTCGATGGCCAGGGTAACTTCGGTTCGGTCGACGGTGACTCCGCTGCGGCGATGCGATACACCGAGGCGCGCATGTCGCGCCTGGCGCATGAGCTGATGGCGGACATCGACAAGGAAACCGTCGATTTCCAGCCCAACTACGACGAAAAGGAACTGGAGCCGACGGTCATGCCGACCCGGTTCCCGAACCTGCTGGTCAATGGTTCGGCCGGTATCGCGGTGGGCATGGCGACCAACATCCCGCCGCACAACCTGACCGAATCGATCAACGCCTGCATCGCGCTGATCGACAATCCGGAAATCGATGTCGACGGCCTGATGGAGTACATCCCGGGCCCGGATTTCCCGACTGCCGGCATCATCAATGGCACCGCCGGCATCGTTGCCGGCTACCGCACCGGCCGCGGCCGTGTGCGCATCCGCGCCAAGGCCGATATCGAAGTGGCCGACAACGGCCGTGAGTCGATCATCGTCACCGAAATTCCTTACCAGGTGAACAAGGCGCGTCTGATCGAAAAGATCGCCGAGCTGGTCAAGGAAAAGAAGATCGAAGGCATCAGCG
This sequence comes from Stenotrophomonas africana, assembly GCF_013004645.1. Taxonomy (GTDB): domain Bacteria; phylum Pseudomonadota; class Gammaproteobacteria; order Xanthomonadales; family Xanthomonadaceae; genus Stenotrophomonas; species Stenotrophomonas africana. The sequence goes on from NZ_JABEME010000007.1 coordinate 57,245, forward strand.
AGCTGCGCGATGAGTCCGACAAGGACGGCATGCGCATCTACATCGAAATCAAGCGCGGTGAATCTGCCGAGGTTGTGCTGAACAACCTGTACCAGCAGACGCAGATGGAATCGGTGTTCGGCATCAACATGGTGGCGCTGGTCGATGGCCGCCCGCAGTTGATGAACCTCAAGCAGATGCTGGAGTCGTTCGTCCGCCACCGCCGCGAAGTGGTCACCCGCCGTACGGTGTTCGAGCTGCGCAAGGCGCGTGCCCGTGCCCACGTGCTGGAAGGCCTGACCGTCGCGCTGGCCAACATCGACGAGATGATCGAGCTGATCAAGACCTCGCCGAACCCCGCCGAAGCCCGCGAGCGCATGCTCGCGCGCCTGTGGGAACCGGGCCTGGTCGGTTCGATGCTGGGCGCTGCCGGTGCCGAAGCCTCGCGTCCGGATGACCTGCCCAAGGGCGTGGGCCTGATCGAAGGCGGCTACCAGCTGACCGAGATCCAGGCCACCCAGATCCTGGAAATGCGCCTGCACCGCCTGACCGGGCTGGAGCAGGACCGCCTGACCGAGGAATACAAGCAGCTGCTGGAAGTGATCGCCGGGCTGATCCACATCCTGGAAGATCCCGATCGCCTGCTGCAGGTGATCCGTGAAGAGCTGATCAGTGTCAGGGCCGAGTTCGGCGACGAACGTCGTACCGAAATCCGCCACAGCGAAGAAGACCTGGACATCCTCGACCTGATCGCGCCGGAAGACGTGGTGGTCACCGTGTCGCATGCCGGCTACGTGAAGCGCCAGCCGGTGAGCGTGTACCGCGCCCAGCGCCGTGGTGGCCGTGGCCGCAGTGCAGCGTCCACCAAGGAAGAGGATTTCATCGAACAGCTGTGGCTGGTCAACACGCACGACACGCTGCTGACCTTCACCAGTTCGGGCAAGGTGTTCTGGCTGCCGGTCTACCAGCTGCCCGAAGCCGGTTCGAATGCCCGCGGCCGTCCGATCATCAACTGGATCCCGCTGGAGCCGGGCGAACGCGTGCAGGCCGTGCTGCCGGTACGTGAATACGCCGATGGCCAGTTCGTGTTCTTCGCCACCAAGAACGGTACGGTCAAGAAGACCCCGCTGGGCGAGTTTGCCTTCCGTCTGGCCCGCGGCAAGATCGCGATCAACCTGGACGAGGGCGATGCCCTGGTTGGCGTTGGCCTGACCGACGGCCAGCGTGACATCCTGCTGTTCGCCTCCAACGGCAAGACCGTGCGCTTCGGTGAGGACAAGGTCCGCTCGATGGGCCGTACCGCCACCGGCGTGCGTGGCATCAAGATGCCGGCCGGCGAGGAAGTGGTCAGCCTGATCGTGGCCGAAAGTGCCGGTGGCATCGAGGACGAGAACGAGGACGACAACGGTGTCGAGGAAGCCGCCGCCACGGGCGATGCGGTGATCGACGGCGCCGATGACGCCAGCGTGCAGTACATCCTCACCGCCACCGAGAACGGCTACGGCAAGCGCACCCCGCTGCCGGACTACCCGCGCAAGGGCCGTGGTACGCAGGGCGTGATCGGCATCCAGACCACCGAGCGCAATGGCAAGCTGGTCGCCGCGGTGCTGATGGGCTCCAGCGACGAAGTCCTGCTGATCTCCGATGGTGGCACCCTGGTGCGTACGCGTGGCTCGGAAATCAGCCGCGTCGGCCGCAACACCCAGGGCGTGACCCTGATCCGCCTGTCCAAGGACGAGAAGCTGCAGGCGGTGGAGCGCATGGATGCCTCGATCGACGAGGACGAGGACGAGGTGGCTGCCGCCGCCCCGGCCACGACCGACGGCGCACCGGCTGCTGCCAGCAGCGAGGACGCCGCGCAGGAGTGATCCTGCCATCAGGTTGAGGTACCCGACGACGCCGGCCCTGTGCCGGCGTCGTCGTATCCGGGTGCCGCATATACGCGCGCGCTTCACGTCGGCGGTGGGATAACGGCGCATGCTGCCCCCGGAGATCGACGATGTCCGCCACGCCGCAGTCCGCTCCTGCCCCCGTCCGCGCTTCCCGGCATCCCCTCGTTACCGTGCTGTCGCTGCTGCTGGTCATGCTCGGCCTGGCCATCGGCGGCCTGGGTGCGTGGCTGCTCAGCCTCGGTGGATCGGCGTACTACGCCATTGCCGGGCTCGGCCTGCTGGTCAGCGGCATCCTGTTGTTCGGCAACCGCCGCAGCGGCGCGCTGCTGTACGCGCTGGTGTTCATCGGCACGCTGCTGTGGACCTGGTGGGAATCGGGCAGCGACTACTGGCGCTGGGTTCCGCGGCTCGGGCTGGTGACCGCGCTTGGCATCGTGCTGGCGCTGCTGGCGCCGACCCTGCGCGAGCCGGTTTCAAAACGCCTGTCGCGCAGCACGGCGGGCGTGCTGATGCTGGTGTTCGTGGCCGCCTTCGGATTGGCGTTCGCGCCGCATGGTGAAGTGGACGGGCACCTGCCGTTCCCGGAAGGCGCAGTCAGTGCCGGTCTGGAGCCGACCCGTGACACCACCGGCCTGCAGCCGGCCGACCAACCCGCCGAGGGCGACTGGCCGGCGTGGGGCCGCAGCAATGCGGGTACCCGCTATTCGCCGCTGCAGCAGATCACCCCGGCCAATGTGGCCACGCTGCAGCCGGCCTGGCAGTTCCGTACCGGCGATATGCCGAAGAAGCGCTGGGGCGCGGAAACCACGCCGCTGAAGATCGGCGATCGGCTGTACCTGTGCACCGCGCGCAACCGCCTGATCGCGCTTGATGCTGCCAGCGGCAAGGAACTGTGGCGGTTCGATCCAAAGGTGAAGGACGCCTCGATTCCCTATACCGCTGCCTGTCGTGGTGTGAGCTATTACGAGCAGCCCAGCATGCCGACCCTTGCCGACGCGGCATTGGCCGATGTCGCCGCTGATCTGGCGCTGCCGGAACCGCCGCCCAGCGTCACCCGCAGCGCTGCGCCGGGCAGTCGTCCAACGTGCTGGGCGCGCATCATTGAAGGCACGCTGGACGGTCGCATCATCGCGGTGGACGCGGACAGCGGCCGCCCCTGCGCCAACTTCGGCAACAACGGCCAGGTCGACATCACCCTGGGCATGGGCGAGGTGCCACCGGGTTACGTGTCGATCAACTCGCCGCCGGCCATCGTGCGCGGCGTGATCGTGACCGGTCATCAGGTGCTGGACGGGCAGCGCCGCGATGCGCCCTCAGGCGTGATCCAGGCCTACGACGCGATCACCGGCAAGCTGCGCTGGGCGTGGGACATGGACCAGCCCGAGCGCAGCGGTCTGCCTCCGCGCGACCAGACCTACACGCGGGGCACGCCCAACATGTGGACCACGGCCACCGGTGATGAGGCGCTGGGCCTGGTCTACCTGCCGCTGGGCAATTCCGCGGGCGATTACTGGAGTGGCTCGCGCACGGAGAACCAGAACCGCTACGCGACCTCGCTGGTGGCGATCGACGTGGCCACCGGCAAGCCGGTCTGGCATTTCCAGGCAGTGCGCAAGGATGTGTGGGACTACGACCTGGGGTCGCAGGCCAGCCTGATCGACTACCCGACGGCGGCGGGCAAGGTGCCGGCGATCCTGCTGCCGACCAAGCAGGGCGACATGTACATCCTTGATCGCCGCAACGGCCAGCTCCTGACCGCCGCCGAAGAGCGCAAGGTACCGGTCGGCGGCGTCGAACCCGAGCAGCGTTCTCCCACCCAGCTGTTCTCGCTGTACCACACGCTGCGTCGCGAACATGACCTGACCGAGCGTGACATGTGGGGCATCACCCCGATCGACCAGGTGGTCTGCCGCATCCAGTTCCGCAAGGCGTACTACGAAGGGTTCTACACGCCGCCGAGCAGCGAGCGCCATTCCATCGAGTACCCCGGCTACAACGGTGGCTCGGACTGGGGCAGCGTGTCCATCGATACGCGCCGCGGCGTGATCGTGGCCAACTACAACGACATGCCCAACTACAACCGGCTGGTGCCACGTGCCGAGGCTGACCGGCTGGGCTGGCTGCCACGCGAGAAGATCCGGTTCGACAAGGGCGGTGCCGAAGGCGCGGGCGACCCGCAGGTGGGCACGCCGTATGGCATCCAGGTCAACGCCGGTTGGCGGCTGCCGTTCACCGGCCTGCTGTGCAAGCAGCCGCCCTATGGCGGCATCCGTGCCATCGATCTGCGCACCGGCAAGTTGCTGTGGGACCGTCCGTTCGGCAGTGCGCGCGGCAACGGACCGTTCGGCATCCGCTCCGGCCTGCCGATCGAGATCGGCACGCCGAACAACGGCGGTTCGGTGGTGACCGCCAGCGGCCTGATCTTCATCGCCGCCGCCACCGATGACCTGCTGCGTGCCATCGATCTGAAGACCGGCAAGGAACTGTGGCATGCCAAGCTGCCCGCGGGCGGCCAGGCCAATCCGATGGTGTACGAGCAGGGCGGGCGCCAGTACGTGGTGATCATGGCTGGCGGCCATCATTTCATGGAAACCCCGAACGGCGATTACGTGATGGCGTTTGCGTTGCCGAGGTAACCGCAATGGGGGCGGTGCGCCGCCTCCATTGCACGACACGGGATCACACCGTGACCACCACCTTGCCGATCTGCTCGTTCGATTCCAGGTAACGGTGTGCTTCCTGGATCTGCGCAAACGGGAACACCTTGGCAATTTTCGGCGCCAGCGTGCCCTTGTCCAGGCCATCGACGATGAATGCCTTGGCACGGGCCAACGCGGCATCGTCGGAGACGATTTCCGAGTACAGATAGCCCTTCAGCGTCAGCGACTTGCCCAGCACATTGAACAACGGGAACGGCGTGGGTTCGCTGCTCAGCGCGCCGTATTCCAGCAGGATGCCGCCACGTGCCATCGCTTCGGTCAGTGGCACGAACTGCGGGCCACCGATCGGATCGAACACCACGCGGGCGCCGGCGCCACGGGTGATGCGCGCCACTTCGGCCACCAGATCCTGCTCCTGGGTGGCGATGACGTGGGCGGCACCGGCATCGAGCAGGGCCTGGCGCTTGCCCGGGCCGCGGGTGACCGCGATCGGCGTGGCGCCCACCGCATTGGCGATCTGGATCGCGGCCAGGCCAACGCTGCTGCTGGCAGCGGTGATGATGACGAAATCCCCGGCGGACAGGTGCGCCTGCTCCAGCAGCGCGCCCCAGGCGGTGACGTACTGCATCCACACCGCAGCAGCCGTTTCAAAGTCCAGCGCCTGCGGGTGCTTGACCGCCAGTCGAGCCGGCACATTGGCCAGCTCGCCGTAGGTGCCCCAGCGCGCGATGTCCAGCGGCGGTACCACGCTGACCGCATCGCCTGCTGCGAAGCCGCTCACCGCACTGCCGACCGCTTCGACAATGCCGGCCGCTTCGTAGCCCAGCCGGCTGGGGAACTGCGCTTCCTGCAGATAGGCGCCGTTGCGGAACATCACCTCGGCGCGGTTCAGGCCGATCGCCCTCACCCGGATCTGGACTTCGTCAGGGGCGGGGGCGGGAACGTCGATATCGTCGATGCGCAGCACATCGGCGGTGCCATATTCGTGGATGCGGACAACCTGGCTCATGGGGGACTCCGAGGAAGGGCCGACGAGGGCGCCGGCGAAAGGGTGAGCGCTACTGTGCGCGTAGTCTGCAACCAGAATAAGGGGTAATCTGGTGTTTCATTGGAAAACATTTGTTTGCAATGGACCTGATCGTTCCCCTGCGAACCTTCGCCAAGGTGGCCGAGGTCGGCTCCTTCGCCGCCGCCGCAGACGCGTTGGATCTCTCGCCGCAGCTGGTCGGCAAGCACATCCAGGCGCTGGAGCAGCATCTGGGCGTGCGCCTGCTCAACCGCACCACGCGAAAGCAGAGCCTGACCGACTTCGGCCAGGCCTACCTGGCGCGGGCGCGGGTGATCCTGGAGGAAGTGGAGGGCGCCGAGGAATTGGCGGAAGTGGCGCGTGGACGGCCGATGGGGCGCCTGCGCATCAGCGCGCCGGTCACCTTCGGCGTGCACGCGCTCGGCCCGGCGGTGGTGGCTTACATGCAGCAGTACCCGGATGTGCAGGTCGATCTGAACCTGTCCAACAGCCTGATGGACATCGTCGAGGACGGCTACGACCTGGTGTTCCGTACCGGTGACCTGGCCGACAGCGGGCTGGTGGCACGGCGGCTGGGGCCGTATCCGCTGGTCCTGTGTGCCTCGCCGGACTATCTGGCTTCGCGCCCGGCCATCACCCATCCCAATGATCTGAGCCGGCACGAGTGCCTGGGCTTCGCGCATTCGATCATCCGCACGCGCTGGAGTTTCCGCGATGCCGATGGCAGCGTGCTTACCGTCCCGGTGTCCAGCCGCTTCATGGTCAACCAGGCCGAGCCGCTGCTGACAGCAGCCGTGGGTGGTCTGGGCTTGATCCTGCAGCCCTACGAAATGCTTGCCGCTGCGCTGGCACGTGGTGAACTGGTGGAAGTGCTGCCGGACCATGTGCCGGTATCGACCTGGATCAACCTGGTGTATCCGCGCGACCGCCAGCTGACCCCCAAGCTGCGCAGCTTCCTGGACTTCTGCGTGGCGCGTTTCACTGAGCAGTCGATGGCACGGCGATAGCGTGGCATCGATCAGTATTCCCGTGTTCCCATGCGAAGGACTCGCCCCGTGATCTCTCTCCCGTTGCCGCAGCATGCCACCCGCTTCCTGCTGCTGGCGTCCTTTTCCAGCGCCAGCGTGCTTGCGCAGCAGACACCTGCGCAGGCGTTGGCCGAGTGGGAGGTGCAAGGGCGCACGGATGGCCTGGCGCGACCTGATATCGAATGCCAGGATTTCCTGCAGGCGATGGGCCGGAAGCCTCCGGGACTGCAGTATGTAGGTTGCAGCCAGGATGACGCGTCCTACATCAAACCCATGGAAGCCCACTATCGTGTTTCAGGTGCCCAGGCGGCGCAGGTGGAAGCCTATCTGCGCGAGACATTTGGCATGCCTGCATTGCGCTACGTCTGTTGCGGCTGGAGCAATGGCGCGCCGTACTACTGGCGTGACGGCCCGGATACGGTGCGGTATCAGATCGGCATGGGGGTGGAGTCGCTGCCGTACGAACGGGACGAATGGCCGCGCATCGAGGCATTCAACGTCACCGTCGAGGTGTTGCGGCAGAGTCCCTAGCGTGGATGCGGCGGGCCGATCCATCGTCTAGGATGCGCCCAGGGATGCCCGCAAAGGAATTGCCATGAAGGCTGTTGGACGCCTGTTTCTCTGCAATGCGTTGGCCTGTTTGATCCTGGTTGCCACATCGGCGTTTCCGGCAGTTGGCGCAGCATCTTCCGAGCGCGAACATCCACGTGCGCAGGATGCCATCGATGACTGGCTTGCGGCCTTCAATGCAGGCAGCCTCGAGGGGTTGCAGGCATTTGCCGACAGATATGCGAAGCAGGAGGGCAGCACTCCCAAGGACTATCTCGAGTTCCGCGAGAGCACCGGCCCGCTGAACGTGCTGGAAACACTCGAGCGCGCGCCCAGCCAGGCGAAGCTGCTGGTAATGGGCCAGCTGAGCGAACGTGCGATGTGGGTGACGGCGGTCATGGACCCGGCTAACCCGTCGCACGTGAAGCTGTTCCAGATCGAGGGCACTGATACGCCGGACACGTACAAGCCGGAACGGGTTGCTTTGCCCGCGCTGATGGCCGATGCCACAGCAAAACTGGAGGCGCTGCGGGCGCAGGACGCGCTGTCGGGTGCATTGCAGGTGGCACGGAACGGCAAGGTGCTGCTGGACTGGCGCGGTGGCGAGGCCGATCGTACCGCCGGCATTCCAGTGGGCGTGGATACGCAGTTCCGCCTTGCGTCCTCCAACAAGATGTTCACTGCAGTGGCCCTCCTGCAACTGATGCAGGAGGGCAAGCTCAGCCTTGATGACACGATAGGCAAGTTCCTGCCGGACTATCCGAACAGGGTGGTCGCCAACAGCGTGACCGTACGCCATCTGCTGTCACATACCAGCGGTCTGGGTGATTTCTTCGGCGACGATTTCGAGCAGTATTCCGCGTCGTTGAAGACGCTGGATGACTACGTGCAGCGCTTTGCCAAGGATGCGCCGCAGTTCACGCCGGGCAGCCAGGACAGCTACTCCAACTATGGCTTCATCGTATTGGGGCGCATCATCGAAGCGGTTTCGGGGCAGTCGTACTACGCCTATGTGGACGAGCACATCCTGCGCCCGGCGGGCATGACCGGCACCGGCTTCGAGCCGGAAACAGTGAACGTCCCGCAGCGAGCCGTCGCCTACACGAAGAAGAATGGGCAATGGGTCCGTGAAACGAAGTCGCTGCCCTGGCGCGGCATGTCAGCCGGTGGTGGCTACAGCACGGTGGCCGACATGGTGAAATTCGCCGGGGCACTGCAAAGCGGAAAGCTGGTCTCGCCCGCATTGCTGAAGCAGGCCACCACCGCGCAGAACCACAAGGGCTGGTATGGATTCGGCTTCGTGGTGCAGGGCGAGGGCAGGGAACACCAGTATGGCCATGAAGGCGGTGCGCCCGGATCGAACAGTGCCATCGTGGTGATGCCTGCACAGGGCTATGTGATCGTTGGCCTGGCCAATGTCGATCCGGATGCGATCGGCAACGTGGTCAACTACATCGCGCGTAGAGTGCCGCTGTGAACGCGGCAGGTGCCGGTCATTCCGGCACCCGCACCATCTTCGTCATCAAGTGTTCCACCACACCCGCCGGGTCGGCCGTGCGGCCCACATGCGTGCTCGACATCTGCACGACCGAACTGCGCTTGGCGGTGAGGAAATGGAAGCGGGCGCGCGCAGGCAGCTGTGCGATCGGTCCGGCGCTGGCGTCGCCACGGCAGATGGCTACGATCGCATCCAGCCACGGTTGCAGCGCCTCCTGATCCAACGCCGGCGCGAACGCCTGGAGGCGCGCAGGATCGATCTCGATGGCCGCCTCCAGATGACGCGCGCCAGGACAGGAGACGATCACCCCGACGTTGATGAACTCCTCGCGTTCCACCCGCGGTACCACGCGGATGACCGCATAGTCATACGTGTGCAGCGTGGGCACGGATGGCCTCCTGCACGAACACCGCACGCACTTTCAGGCGGTGCTTGAGATAATCGATGTAACCCTGGCGGTAGGCTTGGGGACTGTCGAATGCCGGCTCATTGACCAGCCAGCTGTCCGGCACGAGGCCGACGATGCGCTCGATCTCGGCATCGGTCAGGCGCGCGGCCAGCTCGGCATCCACCTCGGCGATGCGGCTGGCGAACGACAGCAGCACATGATCGCGGATCAGCACAAACGGCTTTTCGCAGGCATCCCCTGCGTTGGTCCAGTCGTGATGGAAGTACATGGCCGCACCGTGATCGATCAGGTACAGCTTTCGATGCCACACCATCAAGTTGGGGTTGCGGGTGGTGCGATCGACATTGCTGGTGAACGCATCGAACCAGACGATGCGCGAGGCCAGGTCGGCATCCACCGGCATCGCCGCTGGGTCGTAGTTGATCGCGCCGGGCAGGTAGTCCAGGCCCAGGTTCAGGCCCTCGCTGGCGCGGATCAACTCCTGGATTTCCGGGTCCGGCTCGGTGCGGGCGAACTCGCGGTCCAGCTCGACGAACAGGATTTCCGGAATCGGCAGGCCCAGCGAGCGCGCCATCTCGCCGGCGATCAGCTCGGCGATCAGCGCCTTCGGGCCTTGGCCGGCGCCACGGAACTTCAGCACGGCCATGCCGTCGTCGTCGGTCTCGACCACGGCCGGCAGGGAGCCACCTTCCCGCAAGGGGGTGATGTAGCGGAGGGCATGTACGGTGCGCATGCATGCATTCTAGCGTGGGTGCAGGTGCAACCCTCTGATCGGCGTGGACCGATTTCGGCCTTCACCTGTCCCTTCCGCCTGCGATGGCAGCATCCTGCTACAGGAACCCTTGGGTTCATGAGCGTACTGGCACTCTCGATGCAGAGGCTCCAGGCTGGGTACCTGCTCGGCTGCCAGCGACGCGCACTGCGAAGCGGAAACCTCATCCACGATGTCCTGCAGGCTACGGAGGTGCACCGATGAGCGACGAATTCACTCCCATTCTGCCGACCTTGGACGATGCCAAGGCGGAAGAAATGATCGGCAAGGTCGTCCTGGTCGGGGTCACCCGCTATGGCGGCGACGGGCAGGTGAAGGGGCTGGAGCAGTACGCCGGCACGGTGTTGCGCATCAGCGCCGACGAGGGCGTGGTGCTGGCCGACGAGAATGATGGCCACGAGCGCTATCTGCCGCCGATGCTGGACCAGTACCAGCCAGCCGAGCCCGGGGAGTACCGCATGCGCACCAGTGGCATGATCGTGGTCGACCCCGACTATCTGGCCACCTGGGACCTGCACGCGCAGCAGTAGTGCCAGTCCAGGCCTGGCAGGTGCTGCCCCACCAGCGGCACCTCTTGGCGCGGCACACGTTGCCCCATCCGGCCACTAGTCCTTCCGGCCCATTCACGACAACCCCTGCGGTGCTAGATTCGGTCCATGCCCGATGCCGGGTACCCATTCACACTCAGGGGATAAGGATGCTGATCCGTCGAACCTCTCTGGCGGCGGCTGTTGCCGTTGCCACCGTCGGCCTGCTGGCCGCTGGACCGGCTTTCGCTGATTACGCGAAGCCGCCGGAACACCTGCTCAAGGTGCTGAAGGCGCCGCCGCCGCCGGCGCCGAACGTGGCCCCGGGTGGCCAGCGCTTGCTGCTGACCACCGCGCAGACCTATCCGTCGATCAGCCGCGTTGCCCAGCCGTACCTGAAGCTGGCGGGTGTGCGCCTGGAGCCGAAGAACCGCAGCCGCCATGACACCCCAGGCGGCTACGGCATTCCGGCCTGCGTGGCCGACTTCACCCTGGTCGACATCGGCAGTGGCAAGGAGACCAAGGTCAACCTGCCGCAGGGCTGCGCCACCGGTGCGCTGTGGTCGGCCGATGGCAGCCACTTCGCCTTCCAGAATGCGGTCGATACCAGCGTGCAGCTGTGGGTGGGCGATGCGGCCACCGGCCAGGTGAAGCAGATTCCGAACGTGCAGTTGAATCCGATCTTCGGCAACACCGTGCAGTGGCTGGGCGGCAGCCAGAACCTGCTGGTGAAGCTGGTGCCAGCCAACCAGGGCCCGGCGCCGTCCAATGGCGGTGTGCCAACCGGCCCGGATGCGCAGGAGTCGTTGGGCAGCAGTGGCGAGAGCAGCACCTACGAAGCCCGCGACACGCTGACCAGCGCGCATGACGAGAAGCTGTTCGCTTATTACGGTGCCTCGCAGCTGGCCGTGGTCGATACTGCCGCCGGCAGCGTGCGTCCGGTGGGGCAGCCGGCGTTGTTCAACGACGTCAGCGCTGCACCCGATGGCGTGCATGTACTGACCGAGTCGATCAAAGCACCGTATTCGCATGCGGTGACCTACCAGCGCTTCGCCAACGACGTGGCCGTGCTGGACATCAGCAATGGCCGCAGCACGCCGATCGCCAGCCTGCCTCTGGCCGACCGCGTGCCGGTGCACGGCGTGCCGGAAGGCCCGCGTGGTTTCGACTGGCGTGCCACTGATCCGGCCACCCTGGTCTATGCCGAAGCGCTGGACAAGGGCGACTGGAAGGTCAGCGTGCCGCATCGTGATCGCGTGCTGATGCTGAAGGCGCCGTTCAACGGCAAGCCGACCGAAATTACCCGCACCGCGCAGCGTTTCGAAGGCTTCGCGTGGACCGCCGATCCGGCCGTGGCGTTCCAGTACGAGAATGACGAGAACCGCCACTGGATGCAGACCCGCATCGTCGATGTGGACCAGCCGAAGAAGGAAGGTCGCCTGCTGTGGGACATGTCCAGCGATGAGCTGTACGCCAACCCCGGCAACCTGGTCTTTACCCGCCTGCCGAATGGTGCCCAGGTCGTGCGCCGTGAGGGCGACCATGTGTTCCTCAGCGGCCGTGGTGCCTCGCCGCAGGGCGACCGTCCGTTCCTGGACCGCCTGGATCTGGGCACGCTGAAGAGCGAGCGCCTGTTCCGCAGCAGCGCCGACGCCTACGAGCAGTTCCTCGGTTTCAGCAGCACGCCGGGCCGCTACCTGACCTGGCACCAGTCGGTGATCGATCCGCCGAATGCCTTCGTCCGCCAGCAGGGTGAGGCGGTGGCTGACGCGAAGACCGGCGAGGCACAGTTCGCCTCCACCACGACCGCGTTGACCAAGCTGGTCGACCCGACCCCGGAAGTGCGCCAGATCAAGAAGCAGCTGGTGACCTACAAGCGTGCCGACGGCGTGGACCTGTCGTTCACCCTGTACACGCCGCCGGGCTACAAGGAAGGCCAGCGTGTGCCGGCGATCCTGTATGCGTACCCGGCCGACTTCGCCAACGCCGCGCAGGCCGGTCAGGTGTCCGGTTCGCAGCAGACCTTCACCCGTCTGCAGCCGTACCGCCTGATGCTGCTGGCCGGCTACGCGATCATCGACAACGCGTCATTCCCGATCGTGGGCGACCCGAAGAACGCCTATGACACCTACCTGGAGCAACTGGAAGCCGACGCCAAGGCAGCGGTGGACAAGGCGGTGGACATGGGTGTGGTCGACCGCAACCGCATCGGCGTGACCGGTCACAGCCACGGTGGCCTGATGACCGCCAACCTGATCGCGCACACGAAGCTGTTCAAGGCCGGCGTGGCGACCAGCGGTTCGTATAACAAGACCTTTACCCCGTTCGGCTTCCAGAACGAACGCCGCTCGGTGTGGCAGGCGCAGGATGTGTACCTGAAGGCGTCGCCGTTCTTCTATGCCGACAAGATCAAGCTGCCGCTGCTGCTGGTCCACGGCGAGGACGATGCCAACCCGGGCACCGAGCCGTTCCAGTCGCGCAAGCTGTACCAGGCGATCCGCGGTAACGGCGGCACCACCCGCCTGGTGATGCTGCCGAACGAACCGCACTGGTACACCGCGCTGGAGTCCAACGAGCAGCTGGTGGCGGAAATGCTGAACTGGTTCGATACCTACGTGAAGAACGCCAAGTAGCGTCGAGCTTGCTCGACTGCTTTGCACAAGGCCGCCTTCGGGCGGCCTTCCTGCATCCTGCGGAGCCGGGCCAAGTTCGGCTGCTGTTCGACAGAGATAGGAAAGTCTCATGAAGGCAAGGATGTTGGCGCTGGCCATGTTGTTGATTTCTCCCGTGGCAATGGCGGTCCAGCCACGGATGAGCGTGCACGTGACGTACGACTGGTCTGGCTGGGGTTCTGTATCTGAGCGCTGGATCATCCGGCGCGATGCCTATGGGTTGACCACCCGTGTACAGGTGGTTGACACGCCCGACGTCCAGCCGCGCTTGCCGGAGCTTCTGCCGATCGGTGCGCTGTCAGCGTTCGAGGCCGCGCTGCAGGCAGCACCGTTGACCAGGGACGCCACGGTGGATCTGATCACTTCGCGGCTGGACCGGCCAGCGATACTGAAGCTGGATCCGGAGCTGCGCAGCATCCCGGCGGCCACATGCTCGTTTGCCCAGCAGCAGGCTTGGGCACGGCAAGCTCTGGCCGGGCAGGGTCTGCAGGAGCGCGTTGCAAAACACTTCAACGGTCTCTGGACCGATGACTATCCCATCATGACCGTGGTCGTATCCCGGCCGGGCCGCCCGGATACCGTCCTGGTCTCCACCTCCCAGTACACGATGATGCTGCCATGGAAGCGCCTGTCGTCGGCGGACTTCGATCAGCAGGATCTGGAAGGTGCTCAGGAAGAGTGGCGTCCGGCGTTGAGCGATGCATTGATGGGGCTGCTACCTGCGGGAGAACCCACACGCGAACGCTTCAAGATCGCTTGGTTTCAGAACAGATTACGCGGCGATCTTGCCTCGGAGGCGCTGCGTTTTGGAACCCAGCGCAATGAAACGGCAGATTGATCATCCGTGGATGCTTTGCAATCAACTGTGGAGACTCGGTAACGACGTGTTACCGGCACATTCGCATGCCGCGCAAATGATCTAGGCTGGACCCGATCGCTCGTTCCAGGTCGGTGCAATGAAAGCCATTCTCCTTGCTGCAACGTTGTCGTTGGCCCTGGTTTCAACGGCATATGCTCAGTCGTTTCCTGCTGAGCTGACCCGATTGGGCATTGTCGCCGGCATGCCTTACGCCAAGGCCAAGCGCCTGCTGGATGCTGCGGGATGGCAGGTGAAGCCGGTGCAGGGCGCCCCCGAGTCACTTGAGGGCTTTCCGGAAGTCGGATGCCAGAAGGGCGGAAAGCAGTGCGCGACAACCTTCGAGAAGGGCGGGCAGCAGGTCGTGGTGCGGCTGGGCACTACCCTGGCAGGGCAGCCGTTCGTGCAGGGCGCTGACTAAGCGTCTGCTGCACTCACGCCAGCGGTAGGCGATCCTGCGCGTGCGACAGCCGGTCATGCAGGTCGCGCACATGCTCGGCCTTGGCATGCACCCGGGAGGTATCACCGAAACTGCGCAGATAGGCGCACGCGGCGAAGCCGGCACTCTTTTTTTCGTACTCGGCAATCCAGGCCAGTCGATCCGGATTGTTGGCCTGTTCGGCTGACCAGGCGGCCACCGGCGGGCGGATGCGATAACGCAGTCCGACGCGCCACGGCTTCGGTGTCAGCCGCGCACGGAAGCAGTGCTGCAGCCGGCACATGCGCGCGTACAGGGTATCGGTGCCGAGTGCCTTGAAGAACGCCTGCAGCTGCCCGTCCTCGGGCGAGAACGTGGCATGCATGGCCAGCACGCGCAGTCCGGCCGGCGTGCGGTAGGCGCGCAAATGCCAGTCGGGATGCTGTTCGCTGAAGGTCGCGATCCGCTGCAGCGCCACACCTTCGGCGCCACCGGCGGCGGCCAGCCGCCGCTTGCGCTGCATCAGCATCGCGCCATTCACCAGCACGACGGCCGCCACGCCCAGTACCAGCCCCACCAGCCAGTGCCACAGCAGGGTGCCGACGATGGCGCCAGCGAACAGCAGCGCTGCGGCGATGACTGCAGGCATCACGCAGCCAGCCGGCGGCTGCGCATGGTCGATGTCGGCGAACAGCACGTCGGGGCTGTTGAGGCACAGCGCGCCATAGCTGTTGCGGGTAATGACGACGTCGCCGTCGCGCTGCACGATCTGCTCGCGGATCGGCACCCCCTCCACGCCGTAGTTGCTGCGCACTTCGCGGCGCGGCAGCGCCTGTCCGGCGAGGATGGCATTGAGCGCTTCGTTGGCGCGGCGGTCGGCGTGCACCTGCGCCTCGGCAGGGCCCTCGTCGGACCAGCCGAAGCGGCGCACCACCACCGGCCGGCCACGGAAACGGGCCTGCAGGCGGGCTTCGGCCCAGTAGGCGGGAACGATCATCATCGCAGGGTGCTCCATCTTCCGTGGCAGGTGCCGAAGCGAGTCTGGCACAGCGCCGGGGCGCCCGCATCCGCCTGCTGCGGTGGGCCGGGCGGAGTGATAGATTGCGCGCTTCGCATGCACTCCACCAAGGACGGAGCGATGTCCATGATTCTGCGCGGCTTGTTGGCCCTGGCCTGTGCCGGGGCGGCTGGCGTGGCCACGGCAGCGGTTCCGGCCGGGCCACAGATCGTCACCGAGGATGTCAGTCGTTTCTACGCGCTTTACGACAGCGCTGGCGGTAAACCCAGCGTTGCGCAGTTGCGGGGATACATGGCCGAGGGTTCGACGGGCCTGGGCGAGCTGGCGAAGGCACGCCGGGTCACCCCCGAGCGCATTGCCGAGTCCATCGCCAACCAGCCGGAACTGTATGCGCAGGGACGACGCTGCCTGGCCGAACTGCCGGCGGTGAAACAACGCCTGACGCAGGTGTTTTCCAACCTGCAGGCCATCTACCCGCAGGCCGCGTTTCCGCCGGTGACCATCGCGGTCGGCCGTGGCCGTCCGGTCGGGCTGACCTCGAAAAGCGGCGTGATCATCGGCCTGGAAGCGCTGTGCGCAGCCGACTTCATGAATCCCAATGTGCAGGATCGCTTCGTCCACGTGATCGCGCACGAGTACGTGCATATCCAGCAGACGGGCCTGACCGACTTCGAGCCGGGCGACCCGCATGCGACGGTGCTGCGTGTATCGCTGGGCGAGGGCATCGCCGAGTTCATCGCCGAGCTGATCTCCGGCAACGTCGGCAACGGGCGCCACGCGGCCTGGACCCGTGGCCGGGAAGTGCATATCGAAAGCGCCTTCGCGCTGGATCTGGACAGCACCGATCTGTCGCCGTGGCTGTACAACTACAAGCCGGGCTCGCAGGAACCTTACGACCTGGGGTACTGGGTGGGTTACCGCATCGCCAAGGCCTATTACCTGCAGGCCAAGGACAAGCGTGATGCGGTGCGTGCGCTGATCCAGCAGGACAACCCGAAGACGATCCTGGCCGCCAGCGGTTGGACGCCGGGCATGTGGATGCCGGCGAAAGTCACGGGTGTGGCGGCGCGTACGGCAGCGCGCTGAGCACTGGGCATGGCGTTAGACTGCGGAAGATGATTTCAGGAGTACCCGCATGCGTGGACCTGTTGAGCTTGCCGCTGCAATCGTCGTGACGCTGGGCCTCTCGTTGGCTTCTCCGCTGGCTGCCGCAGAAACCGTCGCAGTCAATCCGCTGCTGCAGACGCCCATCGACCAGCTGCGCCCCGACGAGGTTCGCTTCATGCAGCAGCGACTGGCCGATTGGCCGGAACTGCAGCGTTACCGAGACGCCAATGCGCGACTGCCTGCGGCGGTGCCTGGCCAGCCGCGCGTGGTGTTCTTCGGTGACTCGATCACCGAAGGCTGGGGCAGAGAAGGCAGTGCCGGTTTCTTCCCCGGCAAGGGCTGGCTCAACCGTGGCATCAGCGGCCAGACCACGGCGCAGATGCTGGTGCGCTTCCCGCAGGACGTGCTGGCACTGGAGCCACAGGTGGTGGTGATCCTGGCCGGCACCAACGACATCGCCGGCAACACCGGCCCGTCCACGCAGGCGATGATCGAAGACAATCTGCACGCGATGGTGGACCTGGCCCGTGCACATGGCATCGCCGTGGTGCTGGCATCGGTGCTGCCGGTCAGCGATTACCCGTGGCTGCCGGGCACGGCACCTGCGCCCAAGGTGCGCGCATTGAACACGGCATTGAAGCGCTATGCCGATGCGCAGCAGCTGGTCTATCTGGACTACTACACGCCGATGGCCAATGCCGCTGGAGGGCTGGATCCGCAGCTGGCCGACGACGGCGTGCATCCAACGGCAAAGGGCTATGCGGTGATGGCGCCGTTGGCCGAAGCGGCGGTCAAGCGCGCGCTGCAGCAGAAGTAGCTCCCGCGGGCAGGCTCGCCAGCAGCCACTCACAGAAGCTGATCACCAGCGGATCGGCTGCGCTGTCTTCATGCACCAGCCAGCTCCAGCGCGGGCCGCGCACGCGTGCCTCATCCAGCGGCTGCAGCAGGCCCTTTTCGCAGGCGCTTGCCGCCAGCAGCTCGCTGACCAGCGCGATGCCCAGGCCCTCGCACGCGGCATCCAGCAGTTGGCCGGGCTCGGAGAAATTCATGCCCTCGCGGCGCTGGCCGACATCGGCGCCACCTTGTACCTGCCACTGGCTCCAGTCCATCTCGCGCTCGCCGTGCAGGGTCAGGCGTTCGTGCACCGGCGTGGCGAGCAGGGCTGGATGGCAGGCCGGAAAGAGGCGATCCTGCAGCAGCACGCGATGCTGGCACTGCGCCTGTGAGTCGAGGTCATCGCGTACCGCCACGTCCAGCGTCTGCGTGGTCATATCCGGTGCCTCCTCGCTGGTCAGCAACCACAGGTCGGCGTCGGGATGCAGGCGGTGGAAGCTGGCTAGGCGCGGTACCAGCCAATGCCGGGCAAAGGCTGGGCTGGTGTTGACGATCAGTTGATTCGGCTTGCGGTACTGATCGAGCCGGCGGATGCCACTGGCCAGCTGCCGCAGCAGCGACTGGGTGGTTTCCAGCAGGTCGATGCCGGCGTCGGTAAGGGTGACGCTGCGGCCCTGCCGGAAAAACAACGGCTGCTGCAGCGAGGCTTCCAGGCCCCGGATCTGCTGGCTGATGGCCGACTGGGTCAGGTGCAGTTCCTCGGCCGCCCGGTGGAAGCTGCCCAGGCGGGCGGCGGCTTCGAAACCCCGTAGCGCGTTCAGCGGTGGCCAATGCTTGAGCATTTCGGATTAGTAAATCTGTTCAATTGATCGCTGAATCTATCGTTTGTTCTTATGGATCGGCAAGCGCAGCATGGCCTCCATCCCACCGGCCCTGGAGCCCGTCATGAGCAGCCGTCGTCATTTCCTCACCCAACTGGCGGGCGCCGCCGGCCTTGGCGGGCTGGCTGCCCTCGGCCTCGCGGGGCTGCCGGCTCGCGTCTCCGCAGCGGGGCCGGGCGCGGGTATCTGGCGTATGCCGGACGAGCACGGTCCGCAGGAACGCGTTTTCCTGGCCTTCGCCGCGCAGCCTCGGGTCTGGGGCGCGCAGGCCGATGCGGTGAACACCGCCGTGGCCCGGCTGGCCCGCACCATCGCCCGCCACCAGCCGGTCAGCGTGCTGTGCCGGCCGGCGCAGCGGAAGCAGGCGCAGGACCGCTGCGGCCGCGACAACATCGAGTACCTCGAAGTACCGCTGGATGACATCTGGGTGCGCGATTACGGCGGTTGCTTCGTCACCGATGGCCAGGGCGGACTGGGCCTGGTCGACTTCAACTTCAATGGCTGGGGCGGCAAGCAGAGCGCGCGCAACGATGGTGCCGTGGCGCCGTGGCTGGCGCAGGTGACGGGCGCAACGCTGCTGGAAAGCGATCTGGTGGGCGAGGGCGGTGGCATCGAAGTCGATGGCCATGGCACCGCGATCCTCACCGAAAGCTGCTGGGTGAACCGCAACCGCAATCCAGACGGGTCGCGCGCGGATATCGAGGCCGAGCTGAAGCACCACCTCGGCCTGCGCAAGGTGATCTGGCTGCCCGGCATTGCCGGCGAAGACATCACCGACGCGCATGTGGATTTCTATGCGCGCTTCGTTCGCCCCGGCGTAGTGATCGCCAACTTGGACAACGATCCGGAGTCCTACGACTACGATCTGACCCGCGAGCATCTGGACATTCTGCGCGGAGCCACCGATGCCGATGGCCGCCGCCTGCAGGTGCACACACTGCCGCCGCCACTGGACGGGCGCGACAACGTGCATACCCGCGGCAACGATGATCTGGCGACGGGCTATATCAACTACCTGCCGATCAACGGCGCGGTGGTCGCGCCGCAGTTTGGTGACGACGCAGCCGATGGCTACTGCCGTGAACTGCTGGAAGACCTGTATCCCGGTCGCGTGATCGAACAGGTGGACATCGATGCGATCGCCGGCGGCGGTGGCGGCATCCATTGCGTGACCAAGAACATGCCAAAGGTAGGCTGAGGCGCGTCAGGCATCGTCCTGCTTCAATGCCGCATCGGCGGCCAGCAGCGCCTCGGCGGCTGCACTGAGCGGCGGCGAGGGTGGGGCGACCACGCCGATCGCTTCCATCATCTTCGGCATGCCCAGGAACTGGCGCGCGCGACGGTCGTAGATGCCGGTGACCAGCAACGCACGGGTGGCGATCTTCTGCTCGGGCCCGATCAGCACGCGCTGCTCCATGATGCCGCGCGAGCCGACCCAGCCCACCAGGCGCGTTTCCAGGGTGAAGCGCTGGAACGGCTTGAGTTCGCGGCGGAACTGGATGGTGCCGGCACCGACGATCGGTGCCCACTTCTCGCGCAGCGCCACCCGGCCCAGGCCCATGCGCAGGATCAGGTCCAGCCGGCCCAGATCGAAGATGTTCCAGTAGCGGCCGTTGGTCATGTGCAGGTTGCTGTCCAGGTCGTTGGGCAGCACCCGGAACTGCAGGCGCGAGACCCCGAATGGGGACTCCAGCTTTGGCCGGAACAGACTGCACAGCAGCAGGTGGAGCAGGCGGAACCAGAGATTCATGGTTATGACGACTGTTATAGAATCGCCGGTACGCTAATCTATGACGACTGTCCTGGCAAGGAGCCCGCCGTGAGCCCGCGACCCTCTGATGCGCCTCAACGCGTGATTGATGCTGCGGCACAGATGCTGGCGCGCGTGGGTCTCAATGCCACCAGCATCCGTGAGGTGACCAAGCTGGCCGAGGCACCGCTGGGCTCCACCTATCACCACTTTCCCGGCGGCAAGCAGGAGTTGCTGGCGCGCGCCACCCACATGGCCGGCGACAAGGTGGAGGCGCTGCTGGTGGAGCTGCTGGACGGCGGCGCAGTGCAGGGCCTGCAGCAGTTCCTGGCGATGTGGCGCGAGCGTTTGCTGCGCTCCGGGTTTCGTGCCGGCTGCCCGGTGCTGGCTGCTGCCGTGGAGGAACCGGTGGAGGCGGTGCCCAGCCAACCGCGGGCGGCCGCTGCGGAGGTGTTCGTGCGTTGGCAGGGCCATCTGGCCGCAGCGTTCGTCGCCGATGGCCACGACCCGGCCGCCGCGGGCGGGCTGGCCAGTCTGGTGATTGCCAGCGTGGAGGGTGCGGTGGCGATGAGCCGCGCACTGCAGGACATCGCTCCGTTCGACCAGGTGGCCGCGCAGTTGCTGAAGGCCACCGCGCCTCCTTGATCCGGCGGCACGCTCGCGGGAGACTCGGCGCAGGCCCTGACCGGACGCCGCCATGGACGAATCGCACTGCCGCTACCTGATCGAGCACTACCTGCAGGCCTACAACCGCTTCGACATCGACGCCATGCTGGCGGTGCTGGCGCATAACGTGCGTTTCGAGAACCACAGCGGCAGCCAGCTGACGATGGTCACCGAAGGCATCGATGCCTTCGGCGAACTGGCACGGCAATCGGCGCCGTTGTTCCGCGAGCGCGAGCAGCGGTTGCTCGAGCTGACCTTCAAGGATGGCGTGGCGCTGGCCAGCATCGGCTGGCGTGGCGTGTTCGCGCAGGACATTCCCGAGGGTCCCAGCGCGGGCACGGAACTGGCACTGCAGGGACACAGCGAGTTCGCTTTTGAGGATGGTCGCATCGTGCGGATCGTCGACCGCAGCTGATGATCGATGGCCTCGGCCCGGCGTCTGGACAGCGGCCCCGACCGCGGTAGAATCCGCGCAACACCGCCCACGCGTGCCCGGCAAGGATGTCCGCATGCTGTATCAGGTTCTTGAGCTTCCAGGCTCCACGGGCTGTAGCGGCGCATGTGGATGGCCGAGCTCGGTTTTTCGTTCCTGGCCTGCCCTGCGCTATGATCCGCGCCAAGGCCAAGGTATGTGGCCGGCTGTCAACCACCACGAATGAGGAAAAGCGCATGGACGTCGCTACACACCGCAACAGGATGTTGTTTCGTTGGATCATGGTGACGCTGCTGGCAGTACTGATGCCGTTTGCGGCACTGGCGCAGCCCGCAGCCGGGCAGGCCGATGGCGCCGAAGCCGCCACTGCCGCGGAAGAGGCGCAATGCCGCGCCTGCAGCTATGAGCGTATCGGGCACAAGGTCGATATCGGGCTGGTTGCACTGGTGTCGCTGCTGGTGGTGGGCCTGCTGGTAGCGGCGTCCCGCGAGTGGGGCACCACCTCGCAGCGCTGGACCTGCCGCACGCTGGCTCTGTTGCTGGTGGGGGTCGGTGTGGCATTGCTGTGGTGGGCTGGCAGCGTCGTCTACCTGGGCTACAACCCGTGGCAGGAAATGGCCGCCCCTGTCGATGGTTCGCTTACCTCGACACTGCTCAACACCTCACCGAAGTGGCTGGCGGCGCTGGCGTTGATTGGTTTCGCACCTTCCATCTGGAAGCGCAGCGAGCGCCTGCCGGCCTGGCGTATCGGCTGATCCTGGAACGACGGCGCCGGATCACACCCGGCGCCGCCTGCGGTCATCAGTCAAAGCGCCAGCGCACGCCCGCATAGACGCCACGCCCATCGCCCGGGGTCGAGCGCGCGACATCCTTGCCGGCGTCGTCGTAGCCCGGCGTGACCGTGGCGGCGTAGTGGCGGTTGCCGAGGTTGCGCATCTCCGCCCAGGCCTGCCAGCGGCCACCGGGTGCGTCGTAGCCGATGCGGCTGCCGAAGATCACGTGGCTGTCGGCCCAGTAGCTGTTGGCGTAGTCCACTGCGATGCGCGAGACGTATTCGGTATTGAGCGCGGCGTACAGGCCGGATGCATGATCGAAGCGCAGCTCGGCTTGATACGCGTGGCGCGGCAGGCCGGGCAGGCGGTTGCTGCCGAAACGCGCGTCGTGGCGGTAGCGGAAATCGCTGAAGGTGTACGCCTGGCGCAGCGACAAACGGCCCGGTGCAGCCTGCCACAGCGTGCTGTCCAATCCGGCTTCGATGCCGCGGTGCACGGTGGGGCTGGCGTTGTTCTCGGCGATGAACAGGTTCGGCACCGGTTGCAGTTCGACGCTGAGCAGTTCGTGGTTTACGTGCGCGTAGTAGCCGGCCAGTTCCCAGCGACCCAGCACCGCGTCACCGCGCGCACCCAGTTCCAGCGTGGTGGCTGTCTGGTTCTGCATCGGCACCGGCGCGCGCTGTCGGCCGGTGGACGGGCCATTGCCCGGCCCGAAGTACTGGTTCGAGCCCCAGATCATCGACCACGGATGCGGCGCTTCCACCGACCGGCTGAGGTTGCCGAACCACTGCGTCTGCGCGCTGTGCTGCCAGGTGAAACCCAGTCGCGGCGCGTAGTCCCAGTCATGGTCGCGCAGGCGGCCGCCGCTGCTCGGCCAGGTCACCTGCACCTCGCGGCGGGTGTTGATCAGTGCCAGCCCGGTCTGCATGCGCAGGCGGTCATTGAAGGCGAGGGTATTGCTGACGTGCAGCGTGCTGTCGGTGCCGTGGTGGCGGAAGTCACGCGTGCGCGTGCCGGCAGCGTAGCCGTTGCTGGCAAAACGCAGCGACTCGCGTACATCGGCGTCCAGATCGTGGGTGACGCGCAGGCCGACCGTGGTCTCGCTGTCCAGGCCGAACAGCCGGTGGCGGCGGCGATAGTCCAGCGTGGCGTTGAGGTTGGCGTAGTCCAGCTGCTGCCGGTACAGGCTCTCGTTCAAGTCCATCGGGTACGTGTGATAGACCAGCCCGGCCTGCAATGAGGAGTCCTCATCGATCTGCAGCGTGGTGACGTTGCCCACCCAGGTGCTGCCCGGCTGCGGGCGACGCGCATCGATGGCCAGGTTGGCCGCGTTCGCGGCATGTGGATCGTTGCGGATCTGATCGCGGGTGAGGCGACCGGGTGTTTCGTGATTGGTTTCGCGGTAGCGCACGAAGAAGCGCGTCTGCAGGTCGGGCGTGATCTGCCAGCCGATGTTGGCCATCGCACCCTTGCCGTCGCCGCGTGCATGACGCTGGTAACCGTCGAATTCGGTATCGGTGTAGGCCAGGAAGTAGTCGGCATCACCACTGACGCCGCCCCAGCTGACGCCGCGCTTCTGGTAGCCACGGCTACCGGCTTCGTAATGCAGCTGCACGCCCGCCGAATCGCGACCGCTGCGGCTGACGTAGTCGATGGCACCGCCCAGCGCGAGCGCGCCGCGCTCGAAGCCGTTGGCGCCGCGCAGCACTTCGACGCGCGACAGCCACAGCGGTTCCAGCAGCTCGTAGGGCGTGCCGCCCGGGCCGGTCAGTGGCAGACCGTCGATCGACACAGCGATGCCCGAGGCGTGCGCGCCCGGACCGCGGTTGATGCCCGAGCCACGGATCGAGATCTTGGTGCCTTCGTTGCCCGGAGACTGCGCGCTGATGCCAGGCTGGTAGGCCAGCACATCGGCACTGCTGGACAGTCGGCTGTCGGCCTTGGCCACGTCGATGACGTTGCTGGCGCCGGGCACGCGCTTCAGCACCTCGCGCGCCTGGGCGCTGGCATCGGTGGCAGCGGTGACCTGCACGGCATCCAGCGTGGTGGCCTGCGGGGCCGCAGCGGCGGTGGAAGCTGGGCCGAGGGAACCGGCCAGGAACAACAGTGATCGGGTGGGACGGTACGACGAGAGCGACATGCGGGAATGCTGTAAACCACGAAAGTGGTGCGCAAGTTAACAGGTCGATGGCCCCCACGTCACCCTCCACCTGCGTATGGCCACCTGTGGTGGCCCTGTAGAGCCGAGCCCACGCTCGGCTATCGCGCGCAGCGCGGGTTCTCTGCGATCGCCACGAAGAGCAGCCGAGCATGGGCTCGGCTCTACGGTTTACCGCGAAGGCTTCGCCAGCGCCTTGGCCTTCGCGTACAGCGCCTTGGCAATATCTGCATCGCCCAGCGCCGCATGGCATTCGGCCAGGCTGTCCCACGCGTTGGCCGAATCCGGATACAGCTCGGCGTTGAGCGCGAACACCTTCAGTGCCTTGCGTGCACCCAGGCTTTCGCGGATGGCGTAGCCATCGGCATTTATCGCGCGTTCCAGTTCGCCGGTGGGAACGCCATTGCTGTCGCGCAGCCAGCTATGCATCAGCGGTTTCGCATCGGCGCTGTCATCCAGCGCGTAGCCGATCAACCGCTCGGACAGCACAGCGTGCGGAAACTCCTGTGGCGCGGCCACCGCCATCGCGCTCTCCACCAGCGTGCTGGACCAGGCATTGCGGGCGCTGCCGTTGGTCAGGTACACGAATACCCAGTAGCCACTGGCCAGCGTGCCCTTGTAGGCCAATCGCGCACGTACACGGGTGCCACCATCGTGACCGACCTGGGTGTAGCCGTCGCTTCGGGTGGTGTCCCAGCCGGTGGAGAAGAAATTGCTGCCGCCACCGGCCAGTTTCTGCGGCTGCCAGAGTGTTTCCAGGGTCGCCGTGCGCAGCAGCCTGCCAGTCGCCAGCGCCTGCAGGAAACGGTTCATGTCACCCACGGTGGTCTGCAGATCGGCATGGCCCCAACCGTAGTCTGGCCAGGGATCTTCATTGGCCGGCTGCAGCTGGCCGTCCTTGCCGATGTAAGGCACCGCCGCGCGCGTGGCTGGCACGCTGGTAACGCCCCATGAGGTGCTGGTCATCTTCAGCGGCTGCAGGATGCGTTCGCGCGCGATGGCCGGGTAGGGCTTGCGGTAATGCGCTTCCAGCAACGCGGTCAGCACCAGGTAGTTGGCCTGGGTGTACTGCACGCGGCTGCCGGTGGCGAACTGCATCGGTGTCGCGCCGGCCACCTTCAGCGCAGCGCCAAGGTCAGGCGCTACACCGAGGTAGCCCTTGCTCACCCAGCGGTTGTTCACGCGGCCGTAGTACTCACCGATACCTGAGCTGTGGTTGAGGAAATCGCGCACGTGGATCGCCTGCCATGCTGTGGGCAGGTCCGGCACATAGCGGCTGGCTGGTGCATCCAGATCTACTTTGCCCTGATCCACCAATTGCATCACCAGCGTGCTGGTCAGCAGCTTGGCCATCGACTGCGCGGCGAAGATAGTATCGACGGTGACCGGTGCATGGGTAGCGGGATCACGTTCACCGCTGGCGCCCTGATAGAGCACCTGGTCGTTGTGTGCGACCAGTACCGCCTGGCCGGCGATGCCGTAGCGTTTACGGTTGGTCTGCAGCTGGGTGTCGAGCTGGGTAGAGAGAGCGACGGGGACGTCACGCGCCGAAGCGGACGGAATCACCAATAGCGTGCAGAGCAATGCGGCAGCGAACGTGCGGTACATCGCGGTGATCCATCAGCGGTGATGGCGCATGTTGGTCAGCGTCGGAGACTGGGTCAAGCATGCAGAGCCGAGCCCATGCTCGGCAGCCTTCCGGTCAGGCGTCGTGACCCCGGAAGCATTGAGCCGAGCATGGCTCGGCTCTACAGGTGCCTTGCGGTAGTGCCGGCCCCTGGCCGGCACCTCTGTGATCAGCCGAGAATTCCCGGCAGATCCAGCCCCTTCTCCTTCGCACACTCCACCGCGATCTCATACCCCGCATCGGCATGGCGCATCACGCCGGTGGCCGGGTCGTTCCACAGCACACGCCCAATCCGCTTGGCTGCCGCCTCGGTGCCGTCGCAGACGATCACCATGCCGGCGTGCTGCGAGAAGCCCATGCCCACGCCACCACCGTGATGCAGCGACACCCAGGTCGCGCCGCTGGCGGTATTGAGCAGGGCGTTCAACAGCGGCCAGTCGGACACCGCATCGGAACCATCGGCCATCGCCTCGGTTTCGCGGTTCGGCGAGGCGACGCTGCCGCTGTCCAGATGGTCGCGGCCGATCACCACCGGCGCCTTCAGTTCACCGTTGGCGACCATCTCGTTGAACGCCAGGCCAAGTCGATCACGATCACCCAGGCCGACCCAGCAGATGCGCGCTGGCAGGCCCTGGAACTTGATCTTCTCGGCGGCCATGTCCAGCCAGCGGTGCAGGTGCGGGTTGTCCGGAATCAGTTCCTTCACCTTGGCATCGGTCTTGGCGATGTCTTCCGGATCGCCGCTCAGCGCGGCCCAGCGGAACGGGCCGATGCCGCGGCAGAACAACGGGCGGATGTAGGCCGGCACGAAACCGGGGAAGTCGAAGGCATTGGCCACGCCTTCCTCCAGCGCCATCTGCCGCAGGTTGTTGCCGTAGTCCACGGTCGGCACGCCCAGTGCGTGGAAGCCGAGCATGGCGCGGATGTGGTTGGCCATCGACGCGCGCGCAGCCTTCTCCACTTCCTTGGGGGCGGAAACGCGCTTCTCATCCCACTGCTCGACGGTCCAGCCCTGCGGCAGGTAGCCGTTCACCGGGTCGTGCGCGGAAGTCTGGTCGGTCAGCAGGTCCGGCTTGATGCCGCGCGCCAGCAACTCAGCCAGCACATCGGCGACGTTGCCGAGGAGGCCCACCGACGTCGGCGTACCGGCCTTGCAGGCGTCGTCGATCAGGCGCAGCGCTTCGTCCAGATTGTCGGTCCAGGTATCCAGGTAACCGGTGCGCAGGCGCATATCGATGCTGCTCTTGCGGCACTCGACGGCCAGGCAGGAGGCGCCGGCCATCACGGCAGCCAGCGGCTGTGCGCCGCCCATGCCGCCGAGGCCGCCGGTAAACAGCCACTTGCCGGTCAGGTCGCCACCGAAATGCTGGCGACCCATTTCCACGAAGGTTTCGTAGGTGCCCTGCACGATGCCCTGCGCGCCAATGTAGATCCAGCTGCCGGCGGTCATCTGGCCGTACATGGCCAGGCCCTTCTTATCCAGCTCGTTGAAGTGGTCCCAGTTGGCCCAGCGCGGCACCAGGTTGGAATTGGCGATCAGCACGCGCGGCGCATCGGCGTGGGTGCGGAACACGCCCACC
The DNA here is from genome assembly GCF_013004645.1 of Stenotrophomonas africana. Classification (GTDB taxonomy): domain Bacteria; phylum Pseudomonadota; class Gammaproteobacteria; order Xanthomonadales; family Xanthomonadaceae; genus Stenotrophomonas; species Stenotrophomonas africana. Next base: position 84,359 of record NZ_JABEME010000007.1, read on the forward strand.
GGCTTGCCCGACTGCACCAGCAGGGTCTGGTCGTCGTCCAGGCGCTTGAGCGTTTCGACGATCGCATCGAAGCTCTCCCAGTCACGCGCGGCGCGGCCGATGCCGCCGTACACCACCAGTTCCTGCGGCCGCTCGGCCACATCCGGGTGCAGGTTGTTCATCAGCATGCGCAGCGGCGCTTCGGTCAGCCAGCTCTTGGCGTTCAGCGTGGTGCCGGTCGGCGCGGCGATGGTGCGGGACGGGTCGTTGCGGGTCATGCGGCGCTCCGGTTCGTAGCGAATTCAAGGCAGGCATTGAGCACCTGCGCCAGGGTGTGGCGCAGCGGTGCGGCGTGGTCGGGGTCGAGCGGCGTGGGCCAGCTGTGCTCGTCCACCTGGTCTGGCAGGGGTTCGTGCATGTAGCCGCGGCAGGCCAGCTCCATCTGCAGGCTGTGCACGCCGCCGGCGATGTTGCTGTAGTGGCGGGTGATCCAGCCGCCCTTGAAGCGGCCGTTGCGCACTTGGCTCATGCCACTGATCTTCAGCAGGTTCTCCACCACATCGCTCAAGGCGTTGTCGCAGGACGTGTCCGGCGCGCCAGACGGGCCGGCGGTACCCAGGTTGAACTGCGGCAGTTCGCCGTCGAACAGGTGCGGAATATGTGAGCGGATCGAATGTGCGTCGTACACCACCACCGTGCCGAACTTGGCGCGCAGGCGGGTGATCTGCGCGGTCAGCGCATCGTGGTAAGGCAGGAAATACGTGTCGCGACGCCGCGCGATCTCGGCGTCATCCGGTTCGCGCCCGGCGTGGTACAGCGGCTGGTTGTCGAAGGTGGTCAGTGGGCACAGGCCGGTGGTGTTCTGGCCCGGATACAGCGACACGCCGCTGGGATCGCGGTTGAGGTCGATCACCGAACGCGAGATCGCCGAGCGCACCGTGGTCGCCCCCATGCCGCGCACGAAGTCGTACAGATCGTGTACCCACCAATCGGCGTCACGACGGGCCAGCCACGGCGAGTGGTAGTCGCCCATCAGCTCATGCGGCAGCTCGCTGCCGGTATGCGGGAAGCTGACGATCAACGGGGCATCGCCCTCATGCACCGTCAGCCATTCGGGGTGGGCATTCATGCCTGCGGCTCCACGGTTGGCAGCAGCTCCGCCAGGCCCTGCGCCAGCGCGCCGCTGCGCACCAGATTCGTGGCGGTCACCATGTCCGGATGGAAGTAGCGGTCTTCTTCCAGTGTCGGCACCTGCGCACGCAGGGTGGCGCGCACGCTTTCCAGCGCGGCACTGGAGCGCAGCGGGGCGTGGAAGTCGCAGCCCTGTGCTGCGGCCAGCAGTTCGATACCGATCACGTTGGCGGCGTTCTCGGCCATCTGCATCAGGCGGCGTGCGCCGTGCGCGGCCATCGACACATGGTCTTCCTGGTTGGCCGAGGTCGGGATTGAATCAACGCTGGCCGGGTAGGCGCGCTGCTTGTTTTCCGAGACCAGTGCAGCCGCGGTCACCTGCGGAATCATGAAGCCGGAATTCAGGCCCGGGCGCGGGGTCAGGAACGCCGGCAGGCCGGACAGCGCCGGGTCCACCAGCATCGCCAGGCGGCGCTCGCTGATCGAGCCGATCTCGCACACCGCCATCGCCAGCATGTCGGCGGCGAAGGCCACCGGCTCGGCGTGGAAGTTGCCGCCGGACAGTGCTTCGCCGGTGTCGGTGAACACCAGCGGATTGTCGGAGACGCCGTTGGCTTCGATTTCCAGCGTGGTCGCGGCCTGGCGCAGGATGTCCAGCGCCGCGCCCATCACCTGCGGCTGGCAGCGCAGGCAGTACGGGTCCTGCACGCGCACATCGTTGTCGCGGTGCGATTCGCGGATGTCCGACCCCTGCATCAGCGTGCGCAGCGTGGCCGCAGTGGCGATCTGCCCGCGCTGGCCGCGGATGGCATGGATGCGCGGATCGAACGGGGTATCCGAGCCCTTGGCAGCTTCCACCGACAGCGCGCCGGTGACCAGCGCGGCCTGGAACACGGTCTCGATCTCGAACAGGCCGGCCAACGCATAGGCGGTGGAGAACTGGGTGCCGTTGAGCAGCGCCAGGCCTTCCTTCGCGCCCAGTTCGATCGGCTGCAGGCCGGCACGTGCCAGTGCGTCGGTTGCGGGCAGGCGCTCGCCGCCGATGAAGGCTTCGCCCACGCCCAGCATCACGCTGGCCAGGTGCGAAAGCGGGGCCAGGTCACCCGAGGCACCCACCGAGCCCTGCGCGGGCACCACCGGCAGCACGCCCTTGACCAGCATCGCTTCGAGCAGCAGCAGGGTTTCCTCGCGGATGCCCGAAGCCCCCTGCGCCAGGCTGACCAGCTTCAGCGCCATCATCAACCGCACCACGCTGGCCGGCATCGGCTCGCCTACGCCGGCGGCATGCGAGAGCACGATGTTCCGCTGCAGGGTGGCCAGGTCTTCGCGCTCGATGCGCACGCTGGCCAGCTTGCCGAAGCCGGTGTTGATGCCATACACCGGCGCGCCCTTGGCGACGATAGCGGCGACCGTCGCAGCACTGGCGCGCACCACCGGCAGCGCGGCCGGGTCCAGTGCAAGCGGCGCACCGCGATAGACCTGCCGCCACTGGGCAAGAGTGACATGGCCGGGGCGAAGAACCAGGGTGTTGCTCATGTGTTGCTCCAGGAGGCAGGCAGGTCGGGCTGTCCGCGCACCACGCGCGCGTGCAGCGGGTTGAATCCAATGCGATAGACCAGGTCGGCGGGCGCGTCGATGTCCCAGATCGCCAGGTCGCAGTCCAGGCCTACGGCCAGGCGGCCGATGCGCTCGCCATGGCCCAGCGCGCGCGCCGCTTCACGGGTGAAGCCGGCGATGCACTCGTCCACCGTCAGGCGGAACAGGGTGGCGCCCATGTTCATCGCCAGCAGCGGGCTGGTCAGCGGCGAAGTGCCCGGGTTGCTGTCGGTGGCCAGCGCCAGTGGCACGCCGGCCGCACGCAGCGCAGCGATCGGCGGCAGGGTGGTATCGCGGGTGAAATAGAAGGCACCGGGCAACAGCACGGCCACGGTGCCGGCGGCGGCCATCGCGGCGATGCCGGCATCGTCCAGGTGTTCGATATGGTCGGCCGAGAGGGCACCGAAGCTGGCGGCCAGTTCAGCACCATGCTGGTTGCTCAGCTGCTCGGCGTGGATCTTCACTGCCAGCCCGTTGGCGCGTGCCGCTTCGAAGACCTGCCGCGCCTGCGCCGGCGAGAAGGCGATGTTCTCGCAGAACACATCCACCGCTTCGGCCAGGCCTTCGGCAGCGATGGCCGGGATCATCACGTTGGACACCTCCTCGGTGTACTCCTGTGCTTCGCGGCCCGGCGGAATCGCGTGCGCACCGAGGAAGGTGGTCACCACGTTGACCCGGCATTCTTCGCCCAGCGCGCGCGCGACCTGCAGCTGCTTGCGTTCGTCGGGCAGCGTCAGGCCGTAGCCGGACTTGATCTCGAGGGTGGTCACGCCCTCGGCGCGCATCGCCAGCAGGCGCGGCCGGCTTTCGCGGGCGAGCTGTTCCGGGGTGGCAGCGCGAGTGGCGCGCACGGTGGATACGATGCCACCGCCGGCTCGGGCGATGTCGGCATAGCTGACGCCCTGCAGGCGCTGCTCGAACTCGTTGGCGCGGTTGCCGGCGTAGACCAGGTGGGTGTGGCAGTCGATCAGGCCCGGCGAGATCCAGCGGCCTTCGCCGTCGATGCGGGTGGTCGGCTGCAGGTGGGCGTCGCTGCCGGCTGGCCCGACATGGACGATGCGGCCGCCGGCGCAGGCCAGCACGCCATCGCGGATGACACCCAGCCCTTCGCCATCGAGGGTGATCAGGTGAACGTTGGACCAGAGGGTATCGACGTGCATGGCATCCACAACGCGGCTGTGCTTATATGTCTATACAATATAGGCGTCCATTTCGGGTTGTCCAGCCATGTCCGATTCGCGTTCCCCGCACTGTTTCCATGCCGCCCACGCCCTGCTGGCCCACGGCTGGGCCCGCGATGTCCGCCTGCAGGTGCAGGACGGCCGCATCTCGGCGATCAGCGCGGGGCAGGGCGCCCAGCACGGCGACACCCGGGTCGGCATCCTGGTGCCGGGCCTGCCCAATCTGCACAGCCACGCCTTCCAGCGCGGCATGGCCGGGCTGACCGAGATCGGCGGCGGTGACGGTGACAGCTTCTGGAGCTGGCGCGAGCTGATGTATCGCTTCCTGGCCCATCTGCGCCCCGACGCGGTGCAGGCCATCGCCGCCCAGGCCTACATGGAAATGCTGGAAAGCGGCTTCACCCGCGTCGGCGAATTCCATTACCTGCACCACGATGCCGATGGTTGCGCCTACGCCAACCGCGCCGAGATGAGTGCGCGGATTGCCGCCGCCGCCGACCAGACCGGTATCGGCCTGACCCTGCTGCCGGTGTTCTATGCACATGCCGATTTCGGCGGGGCGCCGCCGAATCCAGCGCAGCGTCGCCTGATCCACGACGTGGACGGTTTCGCGCAGCTGCTGGATGCCGCGAAGCCGGCATTGGCCGCGCTGCCCGACGCGGTGCTCGGCATCGCACCGCACAGCCTGCGTGCGGTCACCGGCGAGGAACTGAGCGCCCTGCTGCCGCTGACGGATGGCCCGGTACACATCCATATCGCCGAGCAGGTGCGTGAAGTCGAGGCCTGCCAGGCCTGGAGTGGCCAGCGCCCGGTGCAGTGGTTGTACGACCATGCGCCGGTCGATGCGCGCTGGTGCCTGGTGCATGCCACCCACATCACCGATGACGAGCGCGCGGCCATCGTGGCCAGCCAGGCCGTGGCCGGCCTGTGCCCGATCACCGAGGCCAATCTGGGCGACGGCCTGTTCCCGATGCAGGCGTTCGCGCGCGAGGGCGGGCGCTTCGGTGTCGGTTCCGATTCCAATGTGCTGATCGATGCAGCTGAAGAACTGCGCCTGCTTGAATACGGCCAGCGGCTGACCCTGCGCGGTCGCAACGTGCTGGCGCCGGATGCCACCCGCAGCACCGGTCGCTTCCTGTTCGAAGGCGCACTGCACGGTGGTGCACAGGCGCTGGGCGTGGCCGCTCGCCTGCAGGTCGGTGCCAGTGCCGATCTGGTCGAACTGGATGCCGCACACCCGGCGTTGCAGGCGCGGCAGGATGACGCATGGCTTGACAGCTGGGTGTTCGCCGCACGTAATGGCGCGCTGCGATCGGTCTGGCGCCATGGCCGCCAATGCGTGGCCGAGGGCCGCCACCTGCAACGCGAGGCGATCACCACCGCCTTCGCCGCTGCGCTGAAGGGCGTGCTGGGCTGATCGCCTCCCGCCACAGAGACCCCATTACGTGAAGGCCAGCAAGTCCGCCACGCTCAACCAGCGTATCCGCAGCGATCTGGAAAGCCGCATCCTCAGCGGAGAATGGGCGCCGGGCTTTCGTATTCCGTACGAACACGAGCTGATGGAGCAGTACGGCTGCTCGCGGATGACGGTGAACAAGGTGCTGACCGCACTGGCCGAGAGCGGCATGATCGAGCGTCGCCGCCGCGCGGGTTCGTTCGTGGCGCGGCAGCCGCCGCACCTGGAGCAGGTGGCGCTGGAGATTCCCGATATCGCGATGGAGGTCGGCTCGCGCGGCCATCAGTACGCCTATCGTCTGCTGCAGCGCGAGCTGCGCCTTGCCGACGCTGGCAATGCCGGTGAAGTGGAGCTGGCCGGCCAGGAGACGCTGCTGGCGATGCGTTGCCTGCACCTGGCCGATGGCCGTCCGTTGGCGCTGGAGCACCGCCTGATCAGTCCGGTGGGCGTGCCCGAGGTGCTGGAGGTCGATTTCAGTACCACCGCGCCGGGTAGCTGGCTGCTGCAGAATGTCTCGTGGACCCGTGCCCAGCACCGCATCAGTGCCTGGGGCGCGGATCCTGCCACCGCCAAGCTGCTGGACGTGAAGCCCGGCACCGCCTGCCTGGTGATCGAGCGCCTGACCTGGCGCGGTGAGCAACCGATCACCCGCGTGCGTCAGGTGTTCCTGGGGGATGCCTGGGACCTGGTGGCGCGCTTCGCGCCGGGCGCGCGATAGGGATTCCATCCACGCATGGCGTGGATCTACTGGGCCGAAACGGCTGTCGCCTTGAACTCTGTCGGAGCGTGTGTACGATGTGTATCGTCCCTGCATGGAGAGCAGGGACCTCATCCGGGAACTGGAAGCGGCAGGTTGGATCTGTCGCCGGATCCGCGGATCCCATCATGTATTCGTGCACCCGCAGCACCCTCACATCATCACCGTTCCTCACCCAAGGAAGGATCTGGGGAAGGGGCTGGTGCAGGCGTTGCGGAAGCTCGCGGGACTGACGTAGGAGGGCCCATGCGATATCCAGTCTTGATCGAGGCAGGCGATGAACGCACCGCGTGGGGTGTGGTCGTTCCAGATCTGCCGGGGTGCTTCTCGGCGGCCGACACGCTTGACGATGCGCTCACTGCGGCGGAAGAGGCGGCGCTCGCCTGGATTGATGTGGCCCTCGATGAGGGGCGTTCGATTCCGACACCTTCCGCGCCGCAGAAGATCGCGGCCGAGGCATCCAAGGACATCCGTTGGATTCTTGCGTACATCTGCATTGATCCAGCTCTGCTGGACGACACCATTGAGCGGGTCAATATCAGCCTGCCACGCCGGATCCTGGCGAGGCTGGATGCGCAGGCCAGAGCGGCGGGTGAATCGCGCTCCAGTTACATTGCCCATCTCGCGGCATTGGGCTGAGCAGGCGCCATGTGCAGCCGAGCCGATGCTCGGCTGCTGTTCGCGCGTGGCTCAACTCTGCAAAGGCATCCACGCGTGGCGTGGATCTACCAAGGGGTCGCGCATCGGGATTCAGTAGATCCACGCCATGCGTGGATGCTGCCCCATCAATACGTAGCGCACTGCCGCCAGCGCACCGGCTCATCCACGCCGGGGCGGGCGTTGAGCTGGATGCGCACGTTGCGCAGGGCGGGGTAGTGCAGCACTTCCTCGCAGACCTGTGGCCACACCGCGTCCAGCTCGCCGGTGCGGTTGATGGCCAGCGTCTGCCGGGTCAGCCAGACGCCGCTGGCGATCCCAGGCTTGCCGGCCAAGGCGCGGGACAGATCGGACTGGAAGCGCTCCAGGGTCGCGGCATCCGGGTTGGGGTTGCTGCGTGCGTCGGTAGAGGGCGTGGCCGGTGCAGGCGCGGCGGCCGTTGGCATGCTGGCGGGCGCCGGCGCCGGTTCGGACGCCACCTCAACCGCAGGCGCGACCGGGGCGGGGACGACCGCCACCTCGGCAACGGGCGGGGCGTCCTGCACATGCAGCCCTTGCAGGCCCAAGCCGACCAGCAGGCCCAGCGTGGCCGAACCCAGAGCAGCAATGGCGATCCGGCGCAGGGCTTCATGGCGGGCGCTGGCGCGCACACGGGTTTCGATTTCCGCCGGCAGATAGGGCTGCAGCAACGGCCACAGGCGCGGGCCGTCCAGCACCTCGACCGCCTGCTTCTCGGCGGCGCTGCGGCCGTCGCGTTCCATCCGGCCTTCGGTCAGCAGCACGCCGCCCTTGGCGCCGGCCAGGCGCGCGGCCGCACCCAGTTCGTTCACTGCGGCGGTGCCGATGCGGTACGCCAGGCCGTGCTTGCACGACACCAGCCAGCTGTTGGGGCCGTCACTGAGCAGGAAATCGCTGCTCGGCTCACGGGATTCCTCGCCCGGGTCATTCAGCTCTCGCAGGCCGCGCTGCTCGCGCAGCATGCGCTTGACCAGTACCGAGAATTCGCGCCAGTGCATGCCGGCCAAGGCCTGCAGGCCGAGTTGCATCTCCTTCTGCCGCCGCTTGATCCACCACAGATAGACAACGGCCAGGGAACAGGTAAGCAGGGCCGACAGCAGGGCCAGGATCCAGGGGAGCATGCAGGAGTAGGGCGGAAGGGGCGAAAGCGGAGAGCGACAGTGTAAAGGTCGCGATGCCCGGCTGGGTCAGGATGTTCCTGACAGGAAGCGTGATGGAGCGCGCAGATCGGTATACGGCGGACACGAAAAACCCGCCAATCCTGAAGCCGTGAGGGGAGGGAACAAACGGCAGCCGAAGCGATTGGCGGGTTGCTCGCGATTGTCAATCAAATTTTATTGCATTGCAACATGCGCCCGGTCAGGGCACGCCGCCGGGTGACTGGTGGCTGCCAGGTGCGGGGGCATCGGCGCCCGAGGCCGCACGGTTTTCCAGCTTGGCCAGCCGCGCGTGCAGCGCGTCGATCCGGGCCTCCAGCGCAGTCACCTCGTCGGCAGTGGGTACGTGCAGGCGCTTGAGCACGCCCTGCACCTGGTCATCAAAGGCCTTCTCAACCTTGGTCCAGGTGCCGGAGGCCCTTTCGCGGGCCTCGTCCAGCGAGGTCTCGACGTTGTCGCGCCAGCCCGGACCCTGTTCGCCGTGGCGTTCACGGCGGCGGGCCTCCCAGGCTTCGCCTTCCTTCACCAGACCATCAAAGAAGCGGCTGCCTTCAGCCTGTGCACGGCCAAGAGCGCCCAGGCCGGCCAGCCAGACCTGCTGCGCCGAGTCACTCAGCTTGCGCGAGAAGCGCTCGGCCTGGTCACCGAACGAGGCGTCGTCGTTGCGGCGGTCATCGTTTTCGTAGTGGTTCATCGCACTTCCCGTGGGAGTTGGGCCTGTCCCGAGAGTAGCGCGCGTTGGCGTTGCACGGCCGTGACGGCCGCCGCCGGGGTTCAGCCCAGCTTTTCCTTCAGCACGCGCTGGATCTCGCCTTCGACCATGCCCTTCATTGCCGACAGCAGGAAGCCGAGCTTGGCGGTCACGCGCACGGCGCCCGGCTGCAGTTCGATCGCACCGTCCACGCCGCTGCCGGAGAAATTCAGTACGTCGGCGGTCCAGGACGACTTCAGGCCGAAGCGCTCGGACAACTTGGCGGCAACCTGTTCGATCGCGGCGCGCGCCTGTGCGTCGGGCAGGGCGTGGGCGTGGCGGACATCGATGGTGGACATGCAGGCTCCTGGCGCAGGGCGGGGATGATCAATGAGGGCGAGCATTGTGCGCATCGAGGGCCTCCGCGCCAAGCACTCATCGTGGGTTCTTCTTCGTTGGCGGCCAACCTGCTAGGCTGCGCCGCGTGCAGAACCTGCTTGTTCACTTCAGTCAACAACAACAGCCCGACCAGCCGCTGAGGCCCGGGGTGCAACGCATCGTGCGCCAGGCCAACGGCAGTGTGCGGCTCGGCGATGCCGGCAACGGCGCCCTGCTGCTGGCGCAGTTCTGCATGGACGATCGCGGCCTCTGGTTGCAGGTCGGCAACGGCATCCGCGGCATCCACGTGAACGGCCGTCCGGTGCGGCGCATGGCGCTGCTGCGTGCGGGCGATGCGGTGTACGTGGATGGTGTGGAGATGGTCCTGCAGGGCGAGGTAGAGAGCCTGCTGCAGGCGCCTGCGCCGAAGAACGACGACGGCTCCGATGAGCAGCAGCGCCTGCTGCGCGGCGTCGGCGGCCTGCACCATGGCCGCAGCTTCACGCTGTCGCGAACCCGCTTGGTCGGTCGCGGCGGCGACGCCGACATCGAGATCAATGAGCCGGCCTTCGCCGAACAGCACGCCCGTGTGGAAGTGCATGGCGAGCGCGTGCTGCTGCGCGATCTGGGCAGTGCCGACGGCACCCGGGTCAACGGTGTGGCCGTGCGCCACTGCTGGCTGCAGGCGGGCGACCAGGTGGTGTTCGATGGCCAGCACCGGTTCGTGCTGGAAGTACCGCATGACCCACGCCGACGCCCGCTGCCGGATGAAGACGAGTCCAGCCAGGACGCCGAGCAGGCGCCGGTGCTGCCGGCCGTGCCGCGCAGGGTCCGGCGCTGGCCGTGGCTGCTGGTCAGTGCGCTGCTGCTGGCCGCGCTGCTCAGCCTGCTGCTCTGGTTCGGCGCGCGCTGATCTGCTTCCGCTGGGGCTGCTTTGGTAGATGCCGACCTGGGTCGCACGTTGCATCAGGGCTCATGACGCCTGGCAGCACACGGCTTTGGTAGGTGCCGACCTTGGTCGGCACGCTCCTTCGGTGGCCATGACGCCTGACGGCGTACGCCAACCAAGGTTGGCGGCTACCGGTGCTGTGCGCCCGGCCAATGGATTCCAATGAAACCAAATTTCCCTTGCGCCACAAGGCCGCAAGGCTGGTGCACTGCGGCATACTAGGGGTCTTGCCCCACAGGTGTGACATGACGCGCGCGTTCAACTTCAGTGCCGGCCCTGCAACCTTGCCGGAATCGGTCCTGCGCCAGGCGCAGGCGGAAATGCTGGACTGGCACGGTACCGGTGCCTCGATCGTGGAAATGAGCCATCGCGGTGCGGAATTCATGTCCGTTGCTGCCGAGGCCGAGGCCGACCTGCGTCGCCTGCTCGATATCCCCGACGACTATGCGGTGCTGTTCCTGTCCGGTGGTGCCACCACCCAGCAGGCGCTGATCCCGCTCAACTTCGCCGCCCCCGGCCAGCGTGCCGATTACGTGGTCAGTGGCCACTGGGGCAAGACGGCGGTCAAGCAGGCCGGTGTCTACGTCGACGTCAACATCGCCGCCAGCAGCGAGGCCAACGGCTACCGCGAGCTGCCGGCGCGTGCCGACTGGCAGCTGTCACCCGATGCCGCCTACGTGCACATCACCGCCAACGAGACCATCCACGGCGTCGAGTTTCGTGATGTGCCCGACACCGGCAACGTTCCGCTGATCGCTGATTTCAGCTCGTCCATCGCCAGTGAGCCGCTGGACGTGCGCCGTTATGGCGTGATCTATGCTGGCGCGCAGAAGAATCTGGGCCCGGTCGGCATCGCGGTGATGATCATCCGCCGCGACCTGCTCGAGCGCAGTGGCCAGCCGCGTGCGGACATCTTCGATTACCGCTCGCACGTCGCCCGCGATTCGATGCTCAACACCCCGCCGACCTGGAACTGGTACCTGGCTGGCCTGGTGTTCAAGTGGATGCTGGCCGAAGGCGGCGTGGCCGAGTTCGCCAAGCGCAACGCCGCAAAGGCCGCGCTGGTGTACGGCGCCATCGACGGCTCTGGCGGCTTCTACCGCAACGAGGTCGCACATGCGGCCCGTTCGCGCATGAACATCCCGTTCTTCCTGCCCGATGCCGAACTCGACGCCCGCTTCGTCGCCGAAGCCAAGGCCGCTGGCCTGCTGGCGCTGAAGGGGCACAAGGTGGTCGGGGGCATCCGCGCCTCGCTGTACAACGCCATGCCGCTGGCCGGGGCCGAGGCGCTGGTCGCCTTCATGGCCGATTTCCAGCAGCGTCACGGCTGAGCAATGAACGGCGCGCACCGTCGGGTGCGGGCCCCGCAACAAGGAATTCCGATGGCAAGCAGCAAATCCAGCAAGACGGCGCCGAAGAAGGCGGAACCGGCCAAGGACAGCGCGTCCACCAAGGCGAAGGGCAAGGCCAAGGCCGCCTCGAACCCGGCACCGACCCAGGCGCCGCTGGCACTGGCCGATGTGCGCTCGAAGATCGACCAGATCGACCGCGACATCCAGAGCCTGATCGCCGAGCGCGCGCGCTTCGCCCACCAGGTCGGCAAGGCCAAGGGCAAGCTCGCCGCCGCCGTCGACTACTACCGCCCCGAGCGCGAAGCGCAGGTGCTGCGCATGGTGGTGGACCGCAACGAAGGCCCGCTCAGCGATGAGCTGCTGGTGCACGTCTACCGCGAGATCATGTCGGCCTGCCTGGCCCAGCAGGAGCCGCTGAAGATCGGTTACCTCGGTCCGGAAGGCACCTTCAGCCAGCAGGCCGTGCTCAAGCACTTCGGCCGCTCGGCGCTGGGCCTGCCGATGGCCAGCATCGAAGAAGTGTTCCAGGAAGTGGAAGCAGGCAATGCCGATTTTGGCGTGGTGCCGGTGGAAAATTCGGGGCAGGGCACCATCCAGATCACCCTGGACATGTTCCTGACCTCCAACCTGAAGATCTGTGGCGAAGTGGAACTGCGCGTACAGCAGTACCTGATGTCGCGCAGCGGCCGCATCGAGGACATCGAGCGCATCTACGCGCATCCGCAGTCGTTCATGCAGACCTCGGCGTGGCTGCGCGCCAACCTGCCGAAGGCCGAGAAGATTCCGGTCTCGAGCAATGCCGAAGGTGCGCGCCGTGCGCGCAACGCCGATGATGCGGCGGCCATCGGCGGTGAGAGCGCCGGCCATGTGTACGGCCTGAAGAAGGTGGTCACCAAGCCGATCCAGAACGATGCCGACAACACCACTCGCTTCCTGGTGGTGGGCCGCAACATCTTCCCGACCTCCGGCCACGATCGCACGTCGGTGCTGGTGTTCATCCATGACAAGCCCGGTGCGCTGTTCGACGTGCTCAGCCCGTTCGCCCGCCACGGCATCAGCATGAACCGCATCGAGTCGCGCCCGTCGCACCACGGCAAGTGGGAGTACGGCTTCTTCATCGACCTGGCCGGCCACATCGACGACGCGCCGATGCAGGCCGCGCTGGCCGAACTGGAAGCGCACTCGGCGCAGATCAAGGTGCTGGGTTCCTATCCGGTGGCCGTGCCCTGAGAGTTGCTGTGGCGGCCTCGGTCGCCGCCCCCTGATGCATCGCCGGCGCTGCCGGCGTTTACGGAATGATCGAACGATGAGCAACGCGCAACACTGGATCGCCCGCAAGGGCCAGCCGCTGCAGGGCAGCCTGACCATTCCCGGCGACAAGTCGGTCTCGCACCGCTCGGTGATGTTCGCCGCGTTGGCCGACGGCACCTCGCATATCGAAGGCTTCCTGGAAGGCGAAGACACCCGCGCGACCGCGCGCATCTTCAGCCAGCTGGGCGTGCGCATCGAAACCCCCAGCCCGTCGCAGCGCATCGTGCACGGCGTCGGTGTCGACGGCCTGCAGGCCCCGGATGCGCCGCTGGACTGCGGCAACGCCGGCACCGGCATGCGCCTGCTGGCCGGCCTGCTGGCAGGCCAGGCGTTCGACTGCACGCTGATCGGCGATGAGTCGTTGTCCGGCCGCCCGATGCGCCGTGTCACCGGCCCCCTGTCGCAGATGGGCGCGAAGATCGACACCCAGGACGACGGCACACCGCCGCTGCACGTGCATGGCGGCCAGACGCTGCATGGCATCGACTTCGCCTCGCCGGTGGCCAGCGCGCAGATCAAGTCGGCGGTGTTGCTGGCAGGCCTGTACGCACAGGGCGAAACCAGCGTTGTCGAACCGCACCCGACCCGCGACTACACCGAACGCATGCTGTCCGCGTTCGGCGTGGACATCGAATTCTCGCCGGGCAAGGCGCGCCTGCGCGGTGGCCAGCGCCTGCGCGCCACGGACATCGTGGTGCCGGCCGACTTCTCGTCTGCCGCGTTCTATCTGGTGGCTGCCAGCATCATTCCCGGCTCCGAGCTGCGCCTGAAGCAGGTCGGCCTGAATCCGCGCCGCACCGGCCTGCTGCACGCGCTGCGGCTGATGGGTGCGGACATCACCGAAGAGAATCCGGCCGAGCAGGGCGGTGAACCGGTGGCGGACCTGGTGGTGCGCTACGCCCCGTTGAAGGGCGCGCGCATTCCGGAAGAGCTGGTGTCGGACATGATCGATGAGTTCCCGGCGCTGTTCGTTGCGGCAGCAGCGGCCGAAGGCCAGACCGTGGTGAGCGGTGCCGCCGAGCTGCGGGTGAAGGAATCGGACCGCCTTGCGGCGATGGCCACCGGCCTGCGCGCGCTGGGCATGCAGGTGGACGAAACCGAAGACGGCGCCACCTTGCACGGCGGCGTGCGCCTGGGCAGCGGCACCATTGAAAGCCACGGTGACCATCGCATTGCCATGGCGTTCGCCATTGCCGGCCAGATCAGTGACGGCGAAGTGCGCATCAACGACATCGCCAACGTCGCCACATCCTTCCCGGATTTCGATGGCCTGGCGCGCAGCGCCGGGTTCAACCTGGCCTGATCAGCATCGCGACCGCCGGGCCATGCCCGGCGGATCGCACTGCCTGGCAGGTGCCAACCTTGGCCGGCACGCTCACATCAGCCGGTAGGTGCCAACCTTGGTTGGCACGCGCACCTCACCCGGTAGGTGCCAACCTTGGTTGGCACGCCTTTCCGCATAAAAGGACGGAGGCCGAAGCCTCCGTCTAAACATCACGAACCCCTCGTCCGCGATCAACGCTGCTCGGTACGGAAATCCACCGGGACCCGCACCACGCTGGCGACGGCACGGCCTTCGTGCATCGCCGGCTGGAACTTCCAGTTCTGCACGGTGTTCAGCACCGCACGATCCAGGTCGCGGCTGCGCTCGCCGCTGCGCGAAACGATCGCGGCATTGGCGACGTTGCCGCGGGTATCGACATTCAGGCTGGCGATCACGCTGCCCTGCACGCCACTACGCAGCGCGGCGGCGGGGTAGGTGGGCATGCGGTTGCTGGCCAGCGGGCGGGCCTCACGATTGCGCACCACCGGTGCGGCCTTCCGCGAAGCAGTAGCCGGCGCCGTCTGGCGCGCTGCGGGCGCTGCTGCATCGGCTACTACGGCCTGCTCAGGGGCTGGCAACATGCGCTCGCCGACCGGCGCCGGCGCCACATCTTCCTGGTTGGAATGACGCAGCCACAGCAGGGCGGCTGCAAACATCGCCACGATCAGCGCGATCCACATCCAGGGCGACGTGGGCTTGTGCTGCACGCTTGAATCCTGCTGCAGCTGCGGCGAATGAAGGTCTTCGTGGGTGGTGGCAGTCATCGCAAACTCCTTCCGTCAATGGACGTCGTGGGCAGTGTTGCCCGAGCCATGGACGGGAAGTGTCAGCGTTGCGTCAACGTCGCCGGCAGGGTTCAGTTTGCCTGCCGGGAAGTGTTCAGTTACTGCGTCTTGAAGTCGAACGGCACTTCAATGCTGCCGGGCACGGCCTGGCCGTTGCTCTGCGCCGGGGTGAAACGCCAGCGGCGCACGGCGTCGGTGGCGGCACGGTCGAGTTCGCGCGAACCGCTTCGCTGGATCACCGTGGCGTTGTTGGGATAGCCGGTGGCGTCCACATCCACGCGTACCACCACGGTGCCGGTGTCACCGGCGCGCAGGGCAGCGGCGGGATAGGACGGTGGCGGCGACTGGCCGGCAATCGGCATCGGTTGGCTGTTGCCGGTCGTGGCCGGCGCCGCGCCCGGGGTGGCCGGGGCCGGCTCGGTGATCGGGGCGGGCGGCGGCGGGGCGGTTTCGACCAGCTTCGGCGCTTCCTCCTCCACCGGTGCCGGCTTGGCGTCCGGCATGTCGCTGGAACCGGCCGCAGCGGCCAACGGTTCCGGCAGGGGCTCGACCTGGGCGGTTTCCTGCGGAGTCTGTGCGGCCGGGTCGGCGCGGAAGAACTCCTTGTCACGGCCGGTCAGCCAGACCAGCACGAACAGCAGCACGCCTACGCCGAAGGCGATGCCGGCGATCTTCAGGGCGTTGCGCGGGATATGCACAGTGAACGACTTGGCGGACGACGAGCGGGGTGCAGACATGGACCGGACCAGTACGGAATGGCTCGATTCTGCCACGGCCAGAATGAACCGGGCGGCAGAAATCCGTATAACAAGCGATAATCCCATCCCTGATACCCACCACGACACCTGCCATGCTTGATCCAGCCCTGCTCCGCCACCAGCCCGCCGACCTCGCCGAACGCCTGCGCACCAGCCGCGGCTTCGAGCTCGACGTGTCTGCCCTGGAGTCCCTGGAGGCCGATCGCAAGCGCATCCAGGTGCGGACCCAGGAGCTGCAGAGCCTGCGCAACAGCCGTTCCAAGGCCATCGGCCAGGCCAAGGCCAAGGGCGAAGACGTTTCGGCCATCATGGCCGAGGTCGCTGCCTTCGCCGACGAGCTGAAGGCCTCGGAAGTGGCCCTGGATGAGCTGCGCGAGAAGATCGAAGCGATCTCGATGGGCATTCCGAACCTTCCGGCCGATGACGTGCCGGCCGGTGCCGACGAGAACGACAACGTGGAGCAGGCGCGCTGGGGTACCCCGCGCCAGTTCGACTTCAAGGTGCTCGACCACGTTGAGCTGGGCGCCCGCAATGGCTGGCTGGACGGCGAGACCGCGGCCAAGCTGTCCGGTTCGCGCTTCACCGTGCTGCGTGGCCCGATCGCGCGCCTGCACCGTGCGCTGGCCCAGTTCATGGTCGACCTGCACACCGGTGAGCACGGCTACGAGGAAACCAACGTGCCGCTGCTGGTCAACGCCGATTCGCTGCGCGGCACCAGCCAGCTGCCGAAGTTCGAGGACGACCTGTTCAAGACCGCCGTGGGTGATTCCACGCGTTACCTGATCCCGACCTCGGAAGTACCGCTGACCAACATCGTGCGCGACGAGATCGTCGATGCCGAGCGCCTGCCGCTGCGCATGACGGCCCACTCGATGTGCTTCCGTGCCGAGGCTGGCAGCGGTGGCCGCGATGTACGCGGCATGATCCGCCAGCACCAGTTCGAGAAGGTCGAGCTGGTCTCGATCAGCCGCCCGGAAGACAGCGACGCCGAACACCAGCGCATGACCCGTTGCGCCGAAGTGGTGCTGGAAAAGCTGGGCCTGCCGTACCGCAAGGTGCTGCTGTGCACCGGCGACATGGGCTTCTCGGCGGTGAAGACCTACGACCTGGAAGTCTGGCTGCCGTCGCAGGAGACCTATCGCGAGATCTCCTCGTGCTCGAACTGTGGTGATTTCCAGGCCCGCCGCATGCAGGCGCGCTGGCGCAACCCGGCCACGGGCAAGCCGGAGCTGGCGCATACCCTGAACGGCTCGGGCGTGGCGGTTGGCCGCGCGATGATCGCGGTGATGGAGAACTACCAGAACGCCGACGGCAGCATCACCGTGCCGGAGGCCCTTCGCCCGTACATGGGCGGCCTGGAAACCATCGCCTGATTTCCTGATCGGGCGGTGCTGCGGCTCGGGTGGGTGCCATGCTTGGATGGCACTGCTGCGGCTGTGGTGGGTGCCATGCTTGCATGGCACCGAATCCACGCATGGCGTGGATCTACTGGAGGATGTTGCACGCGCCCGGCATGATTTCACCGATGCCCCAGTAGATCTACGCCATGCGTGGATGAACCACCGTGATCACTCCACAGCGCGCAGCTTCTCCAACGGCACCCATCCCGGTTCGCCCGTCGCCGGCACGCACCACGCCCAGCCATTGAGCGTGCGCTCCCCACGCAGCAGCTGCCCGGGATCCACATCCAGTTCCCGCGCGCAGTAATCCTCCGTGGCAAACGCGCCACCCTGCGCATCCCGACCGATCACAGGCGCCGGTACGAATCCAGGCCGCTGCCCTCCGGCTTCGCACAGGAACCAGTCGTCCCAGCCCTCCGGGCCTTCATAACGTTCGCCCACCACCAGTGCCTGGCCACGGCGCAGGGTGATCGGGTGCGGAAACTCGCTGCGGTGTGCAGTGGTCACGATGTAGTTCATGGCCCCAGCCTAACGTTCTGGTGAGCGCCGTGCATGGCAGCGAATCCACGCACACGTGCAGCAGATCCTCGCCATGCGTGGCTGGGGCCCTCTGACCAGACACAAAAAAACGGCCCCGCAAAGCGGGGCCGCCAGGGTGGGCCGGGATGGGGGAGGGGATCCGGCCCGCGTTCAGCGCCCAGACGAGGAGAGAGGGGCACCGAACGCTGGAACGCTTATGCAGCGGCGGCTTCGGTCGCTTCGTGCGACGGCAGTGCTGCCAGCGCACCGGCAATGGCGTCTTCACGGTGCTGCGGCGAGTAGGCGATGCCTTCGGCGCGCACGAACTCGACCTCATTGATGCCCATGAAGGCGAACACCTGGCGCAGGAATGGCTCCTGGAAGTCGGCCGGCGAGTCGGTGTAGATGCCGCCACGGCTGCTGGCGATGATCACCCGCTTGCCACCGGCCAGGCCCACCGGGCCGTTCTCGGTGTACTTGAAGGTGCGGCCGGCCACGGCCACGCGGTCGATCCAGGCCTTCAGCGTGGACGGGATGCTGAAGTTGTACATCGGTGCGCCGATCACCACGATGTCGGCCTCAAGGAACTGCTGCATCACCTGTTCGGCATCGGTTGCCTCGGCGGCGTCGGTCCTGGCCAGCGAGCTGCTGCGCAGATGCGGTACCGGATCTGCGTCAAGATCGCGATAATCGACCTGCAGGCCGTCGATCTGGCCGGTGAAGCGGGCGACCACGGCGGCCGACAGCTGGCGGGACACGGAGTTGTCGCCAAGCACGCTGGCGTCGAGATGCAGAAGCTTCATGGCAGTCACCTATGTTCTGGGAGGAAGGGGCGGGGTGCCCCGCCGACGGAGAGAACGATAGGTTGTTGCAAAGGCGGAATAAAGGTGATTGAATGCCACGTATTGTTCTAGATATGGAACTCGGGCATGCATGACCTGAATGATCTGTACTACTTCGCGATGGTGGTCGACCACGGCGGGTTCGCCGCCGCCGAGCGTGCACTGGGTATTCCCAAGTCGCGCCTGAGCCGCCGCATCAGCCAGCTGGAAACCGACCTGGGTGTGCGCCTGCTGCAGCGCTCCACCCGTCGTTTCGCGGTCACCGACGTCGGCACCAGCGTGCACCGCCATGCGCAGACGATGCTGGCCGAGGCCCAGGCCGCCCGCGAAGTGGTGGACCGCCTCAGTGCGGAACCGCGCGGCGTGGTGCGCGCCAGCGTGCCGGTGTCGCTGGCGCAGATGCAGCTGCCCAAACTGCTGCCCAAGTTCCTTGAGCAGTACCCGAAGGTGCGCCTGCAGTTGAACATCAGCAACCGCCGCGTGGACATCATCAACGAAGGCTACGACGTGGCCCTGCGCGTGCGTTCGCGCCTGGACGACGATGGCAGCCTGGTGATGCGCAGTTTCGGCCAGGTGCAGGAACTGCTGGTGGCCAGCCCGAAGTACCTGGATCGCGCCGGCCGCCCGAAGGACCCGGAAGAGCTGACCCAGCACGTCACCCTCAGCATCAGCGAAGACGAAGCGCGCCAGCGCTGGGAACTGCACGGCCCGGAAGGTGAAGTGCGCCGGGTCGACCTGCAGCCGCGCGTGGCCGGCTTCGACTTCCCGCTGCTGCAGAGCATGGTGAAGGACGGTTTCGGCATCACCATGCTGCCGGAAACCGTCTGCGCCGACGCCGTGCGCAACGGCGAGCTGGAAGTGGTGCTGCCCGACTGGTCGCTGCCGCAGGGGGTGTGCCACGCTGTGTTCGCCTCGCGCCGCGGCCTGCTGCCGGCGGTGCGCGTGTTCATCGACTTTCTGGCCGAGCACCTGCCGCCGCAGCTGGAGGCCTCGCGCCTGGATTGCGGTGGTGCCTGTGAAAAGGCCAAGGAGCGGATCAAGGCCAGTGCGCTGGGTGCGCTGGCGGTGGATGCGGGCTGAGAATGCAGGAAGGTAGCGCCGGGCCATGCCCGGCGTTTCTGCTTTCCGGCCCCGGTCAGTTCCGGCCGAACAGCCGGTCCCAGAAGCTGCGCCGCGGCGGTGCGGCCGGTGCGGGCTCGGCAATGACCGGTGCTTCCAGCACCGCTATCAGCTCCGCGCTGCGTGGTTTCTTCAGGAAGCGCGCATAGTCCAGATAGCTGGTCACCTTGCTCATGTGCAGGCGCTCGGGCATCGCCGGCAATGTGCCGCCCTGCAACAGCACCCGCAATGCCTGCGGACGATCCAGGCGGATCGCCTCGAACAGCGCGGTGCCGCCGCATCCGGGCTCAATCTGGTTGGCGCGCTGTGGCGCATCCTTCAGCAGGTCACGCAGTGCATCCCCGTCATCGCGCTCCACGGCGGCCACCAACCGTGCCAACGCTTCGGCTTCTTCGGGTGGAAGGCTTTCGCGATAGGCCTGGTCGGCAATCTCGCGCTCGTCGCGCCCATCGCCGCCCTGGATGCACAGGAAATCGGTGACCAAGGCGACCGGAATGCCGGACGTATCCAGCGCCCAGTAGCTGGGATAGACGCCGTCGCCCCAGCCGCTGGTGAATACGACCAGTCCATGCGGTGAGTCCTCGCCCCAGGGACGGTACTCGGCGCCTTCATCCAGGCCATCGTGGTCGATCAGCGCATCCGACCACTCGCTGTCTTCGTCGCCATCGGCCTGTTCGATCAGGGCCAGCAGTGCCTGCTGGGTGTCGGTGTCCATGAAGCAGCCGATGCCGGCGTCGACCGGATAGCCGATGAAGCTGTCCTCATCCAGGCCGGTCAGGTCCTGCGTGGTCCAGCGCGCCATCTGCCAGTGCAGGGCGGTCGCAGTGAGGGCTTCGCGGGGCTTGAACCAGACCACGGCCAGTGCCGGGCGGCCGCTGTGCACGATGATCTCAACCGGATGCCGGCCCAGCGGGGCGGTGTAGTCGGCCAGCGCAGGCGCCTCAGCCTGGACCAGCGGATCGCAGACCACCAGATGCCCACTGCTGACCGGCAGGTGCCCGGCGAACGTGCGGTGCAGGGCCACTGCGGCCAGCTGGGTGTCGTCCAGCAGGGTGGTGCGCAGGTTGGCCAGATCGAGGTGGGCCATGGCGGCTCCGATTGCAGTGAAGGCCCCACCGTGCCGGATGCGAAGGGCGGGGGCAAGGGTGGTCTTGGGCAAATGCCCTTCACGTGCGAGAATACGCCGCTGCCCGGGCGACCGGGACCCGATTGGAGAGATGGCCGAGCGGTTTAAGGCACCGGTCTTGAAAACCGGCGAAGGGTTAAACCTTCCGTGGGTTCGAATCCCACTCTCTCCGCCAGCCTTTGCAAAAAGCTCCTAGAAATAGGGGCTTTTTCGTTTCTATAGCCTTTGCTAACCGCCCGCCTACCCATCCACCTGCAAAGGTCGATTCTGCGCGATTTGCTGCCGAACCCAGCCTTGCACCTCAGATTGCATCCAGAGTGCGCGGCGACCGATGCGGATAGAGCGCGGGAACCGACCGGCCTTGATCTCGCCATAGATGAAGGTCGTGCCCATTCCGGTCATCTGGCGCACGCGATCGAGCGATAGGAGCTCTTCCAGTTTTTCAGCCGCGCCCATGGGTGAGTCCGGTATGAGCATCCTCAACGTTCTGTTACGCCCTCAGCTCCTGGTCGCGGTCGATACTCTCGCGGAGGACGCCCGCACCAGAGCGCATTCGTCCGGCGCAAAGATGCTGCTGATCCCGCAGTACAACGGGGTGTTGGCGGCACGCGGGTCCACTCAGTTCTTTCTCCGCATCTATGAGCTCGCCCTCCAGGCAAGCTTCCGGACAGACTTCGAGCAGCTGACAAAGGAACTGGGGCTTGTGATCGAGAAGGTATGGCCGAGCTATGAGCGTGCTGCGGTCGACGCGGGCCTTCCGAAGCAGAGCTTGGGCACGGAACTTGTGCTTGGCGGCTGGCCGCCGGAACGTGGGCGGATGGAGGCGACGGCCTACGCCAAGAGCGACAGTGCTGTTCCCGCGATTGTGCAACCGCTAGCCGGGGGGCTGGCTTCGCCAAGTGAACCACTGAGAGGCCGCCCGGACAGTTTTGCGTCGCAGGACGTCTTGGCTGCGGCGAGGCTTCAGGCGAACTACCTCAACGAGAAGATGGGCCGGCAATTCGCAGGTGGCCGCCTGCTGATCGGGTTGCTTCAGCAGGGGCAGGCGGTGGTGAAGGACCTTGGCAGCATCTGAGTGCATTGGCCTATCAAGGTCGAGCTGTGCGCTGCGGTCCTTGGGTAGACCGCAGCGCACATCAGTCAATCTGTTACTTGGTTCTTACGGGCGTCCATCCGTAGTTCCATAGGAGTTCCGGCGCCATCGATTGACACGGGAAGGAGCCGATGAGGGTGCATGCTTCTTGTCGTGTGAAAGGCGGGTTGCCTGCCAGGATGATGGATAGAGTGTTGTCTACGCCCACGTGACACTGATCGTCTTCAGGCGGGCAGAATTCGGTGGCTCCGCATCCCGTAGTGATCTTTAGGAAAATGGAAGACGTCGTGTTGCCTCCCGACCATTGCACACCATTGCAGTATGTGGCGGTCTGCCCTATTGGTGAGCCGTTGGCGTCAAAGTAGATGTAGTTGCTCGCCTTGTAGCGAGCAGCGCTTGCGCTGGTGCTGATGGCTGTGAGCGACAAAGCCAGTAGAAACAAATTCACTGCTTTCACTGATACACCTCCATATGTAGAAATTGCACGCATCGACTAGGCTGCATGGAAGGTTCACTCGCGCGTGTTCAGCAAATCGTCCTCGCTCTGGAACCTCCATGTCGGCAAATTGAGCCCTGTGGCATTGTCGTAGGGCTGGATGCAGCACTTCGTTGAAGAGCGCAGCGGCAAATGCAGCTGCGCCTGAACGTCACTGGAACTCGATGACTTCACGCATCGGTTGTGTCCAGGTGTCGGTCACCCAGCAGGTTCCCTCGTGGCAGAACGTCTGCGTGCATCGGGCCATGCCGCCGCCGGCAGGCACGCACGACGTGTGGAAAGAGGCAGCGTTAGCTGCGGGAACTACGCCTACAGCACCGGCCGCTCCAGCGGCAGCAACGACCAAACCAAGCAAGACACTTTGGATCTTCATGATCACTCCATTGTCAAGTTGATGAATGCCCGGTGGGCAACCGGAAGGTCTCAACCGACTTGGATGCTGGCAATAGGAAAATTGCTCACGACTCTGTAGGGAATTGCCGACAGGGCCGCTGGGAAGGGCATTTTTTGGGGGGGGGCTGAGCAGTTAGGGCCGACTACTGAGCGAATCGCAGCGATTGAGGCGGCCAACTGTATCCTTCCGGCCATGCTTCCCTCGAAGGGCTACCAAGGCTTCCGAACCGCCCCGATTCCCTCCTCTGGCTGGGTCCAGACGGGTGAGCGCTGGGCGCTCTGGCACAACGCCGCGAGACGGCCAGCGTCACGCCTGATGGCGGTCCTGGGGTCCGGCTATGGATGGAAGGCCAGAAGATGTGGCACACCAAGGAAGCGCGCGCTGCCAACGTCCGGCAGGCGAAGCGTCATGCGGGGCGCTGGTGCGCCGCCAGGCCGTATCCCGAGCTGCCTCTGCGTGAGGCCGTTGCCCGGCTGACCGACAGCAGCCCGATCCAGCCGCCGCCGCCGCCCGGTCTGCCACCGACCCGCGAGCAGCAGCAACAGGCTCGGCGCTTGGCCGAGGCCGGAGCGAAGGAGGTCGAGCGGATCAAGGCGGCGCTGGAACCGCGCCGACCGCCGAGGGAGACCAAGCCCAAGGCAAAGGATCCCATGAAGGCGTGGGTCGGGGCGGCGCAGGCCCAGCTCCGCCGTGGCTACTGACCAGTGGCCGGCTTCCGGCTGCTAAGCAGCAGGCCGGCGCCGGCGATGAGACATGCTGCTAGGACTGCGATGGACAGAGGGAGATGGAATTCCTCACGCCCAGCAATTGCAAATGCGACGTGGATTGCCGCAGTGCCGGCACCCACCAACCCGCATAGGCGGGCATACGCTCGCGCGGACGGCTTGGCCAGCGCGACCTGGCGATACCCGCGCAGCAGGGCGCCCACAGCGGCCAGGTTGAAGACCAGGAACCCTTGGATCCCGCCCGGGACACTGAACATGTCCCATTCATGCCAGAAGGCGGCGTCGATCTGGTGCAGGATCAAGGCTAGCAGTGTTGCCAGATACCACCGTTCCATGGGGAGTTCCATCCAAAAGTGTGCGAAGTCTAGCAGCCGGGTTCCGCTGAAGAGCAGGGCAAGCGTTATGCCGGGCCCAGGTGCGCGGCCAGGTTCTATCCTGACTTTCATCTGCGTGGCGCCGTTGCCAAGATGATCGATAGCGCTTCGATCCAACCGGCACCCCAACACCCCTGCCGCCGACCCGGCTACCCGCGCCGCACACCCTTTGGCTTGTTATGGCACAACGGATAGCTGGAGCACGACCGGAAAGCCCCATGCGGCCCATTCCGGTCCACGAACACGCCCACCTTGCACACCGGGCAGCGCTCTTCGTGAATGGCCGCGCCCGAAATCGCGGTCACTTCCACCGCGCCGTCCCGCACCAGCTCATCCAGGAATGGCGAGTGCTTCCCCTGCAGGGTGAACATCGCAACCGAGCGTCGCGCACGCGTCAGCGCGACATAGAACAACCGCCGCTCTTCGCTCAATGGGTAGGTATCCCCATCCGGCATCGCCAGCGAAAGCACCGGGTCATCCGCGCGCAGGCTCGGAAAGCTGCGGTTGACCATGCCCGGCAGAACAACGTAGTCCGCCTCGCGTCCCTTCGACCGATGGACCGTGAGGAACTCGACGTCCATCATGCTGCCGAAGGCCGTCTTCCAATCCGAAGGCACTGCACCCCGATCCGCGCGGTAGCGCCCCAGAACAAAGACCGTCACGCGCCCGTTGCGGCCCTGTGGAACGGCACCGGACAGCAGCTGCTGATGCAACGTGGCGAGGTATTGGCGAACGCCATCCTGCACCTCCTCACGCCGGTGCATCTGGAACGCCTGCAGCACCGGGCCCATTGCGGGCGCAGCAGAGCGAACTTCCTTGGTGATCTGCGCGGGATTGCGGCTGATGAAGCGGCTGGACACATCGCACAGTGCCTGCGGGCAGCGGAACGTCTGTTCCAGTTTCAGCACCTGGCCATGCCCCATCCACTCGCGGAATCCGGTCATCACCGAAACGTCGGCACCGGCGAAGCGATTGATCGATTGCCAGTCATCGCCCACCGCGAACAGATGGCGGCCCGGTTGGCTGACCAAGGCGCGGCAGAGGCGCGCACGGGCGCGCGATGCGTCCTGGAACTCGTCGGCCATCACCAGTTCGTAGGGTGATTCATAGTGGCCCTGTTCCAGCAGCCCGGCCGCCATGTTGAGCATGTCTTCGAAGTCGATGCTGCGCTCGTCAGCCAGTGCGTTGTCCCAGGCCTGGAAAACCGGCCCTGCGATTTCCAGGAAGCGACGGTGTCGCTCCTTGAACTGATCCTCGGGCATCTGCCGCAGGCGTGCGGCCATATCGTCCAGCGTCAGGCAGTTGCTCTTGGCATGGGCAATGAAGGTGCGCATCAGGCCGATCAGGTCCGCGTCCGGCATCGGCTTGGCGCCCTGATCGGGCAGCTCACGATCCGGGTTCGGGTCGAGTTCGATGTCAAACTCGCCAAGCTTCTCTGCGAGGTCCAGTAGGGCATGTCCGCTACGCAGGCCAAACGAGGTCGTCTCGACAAGGGCCGTGCCGCGCGCCACATGCTGCTGGCGCTTCCAGTGCATGCCTTCGGCGTAGTTCGAAAAGTGCTTCGGCGGTTGGCCATCGGCATCCAGTGCAAAGTGCTCGTGATACAGCCCGGCGTCCGGATAATAGAAGTCGGGGCGATACTGGCGGTGGGTGTCTGTCGCGGTATCGAACTCGTAGCGTCGCTCGTAGTCGTACGTCACGCCGTTGTAGAAGAGCCAGTCGGCGATCACGCATTCTTCCAGGCTCTTTACCCGCTCACCCTGCAGCGTGCGGATATAGGGCGAGCCATCGCGGTCGTAACCATCGGCATCCATTTCCGCACCGAATGGCGGCAGATCGCGCCCGAACACCAGGCGGAACATGTCCCATTGGGTGCGGAAGTGGGTCGAGCGATCCTTCAGGTCGTCCACCAGTTCGGCCAGCTTGTTGAAGCCCAGCGTCGCGTCGACCGCCCATTCCGGGATGTCGGGCTTGCGCCCTGTGGCTTTGGCGATGATGGCCAGGCCCAGGGCGTGGAAGGTCCGGGCCTCCACTACGGTGTTGCCCATGCCGAGCCGGTCGAAGCATCGCTGCGCGCGCTCTTCCAGCTCCTTCGCGGCGTCCTTGTTGAAGGCGAGCATCACGATCCGTTCGGGTTCGACAAAGCCGCGATCGATGGCATAAGCGGCCTTGGCGACCATCGTGGAGGTCTTGCCAGAGCCGGCGGAGGCGACGACCTGCACGCGGTTGTCGAAGCAGATGACGGCGCGGGCCTGTTCTTCGGTCAGGGGCTTGCTCTCGACCCGGTCCAGGAAGTCCCTGGCAAGCTCCAGTTCGCGTGTGGCCATGGTCGCGTTGGCGTCGGCCCACACGGCGGGCCAGTCCAACTGCCAGTCGTGCAGGGCGTCCAGTGCGGCGCGGTGGACGGGCGAATGCAGGTCCTCGTGCACGTTCTCATCGAGGAACAGCCGTTCCAGTTCGTCTGGCTGAAGGGGCAGGGCGGGGCGGTCGGCCAGCAGCGCTTGCTGCTGTTCGTGGCTGATCCAGCGGCGGCCGGTAGCGCATCGGTCGGTGAGGGCATCTGCTTCGGCCAGCCACGACTGGATCTGCTCCAGAATTGTGTCGAACAGTGCCCTGCGCCCTCGCGTGGTACTCGCAAAGCGTACCTGCTGCAGCGCTGTCTCAAGCCGGGAGGCCTGGCCGTTGGGCAGTCCATCCATGGTCAGAACGCCGTCGCCCCGGGTCTGCAGCATGACCTTGGCCCAGAAGAGCCCAGGAACGACCTGCACGCGCTCGTCGTCAGCCACCAGCTGCCGGTACTGGCGGCCTTCAATCAAAAGTTCAACATGTTCGCCGTCAAGCCACAGCTGCCAGTCCGGCGAGCGGGTCACACGTAGGCCCCAGCCAGAGGGGCGCCATTCCATAGACATCCAGATATTGCCTTGCGTACGTCAACTGGGCTTGCAGGACCCTTACGCCTCCATGATAAGGGGCCTTGACGACGCGCGTGGCCTTTCGTTTCACGGTAGGCCGTGCGACCGGCTTCATTGACGTGGGCGAAAGCCGTTGCCAGCATGAAGCCTGTGGATGTGGACGCCGATAATGGAAATCGACTGGAACCGTGTGGGTACCTTGAAGCACACCGCCGGCGGCTACGATATCCGCACGGATGCACTGAAGAGTCTGGTGACCGCTGCAATGCAGGGGCACGAGGGTGATGTCTCGCAGATGCGCATCGAGATGGAAGACGGCGTCGTCCTTCTGCCAGACGAGATCAGGCGCCTGGCATTGGCGCGGAGTCGCATCCGCTAGCCGCACCGATTGGCGCTGGACCCGGTTAGCCTGCGGCAACTCCGGGTGCCAGCACCTGCCAGCACGGAATCACTCGTAGGCGCGGTCCCGCCTTGTGGGAGGCACCTCAACCAGGTCTCCCCGCCGGATCAGCTCATCCAGATCCACGGCCGATGCTGCCAATGCCTCCTGCGCATCGAAATCCCATTTGTTCCTGTACTCACGCCCCAGAAGATCGCAGACCGCCTTGGCGCGCTGGTAGGCATCGTTCTTCGCGTCATCCTGCATCAACTCATCGCGATGGATCTGGCAGAGCATCAGCTGGTGTGCGTCTTCACCGCGCTCGCGCTCCCAGGCAATGTCGGGCAGGCCGGAAAGAGCGGTCGCAAGTGCGAGTGCAGTCATTGACATGGCGGTGTCCACAGTCGGCGGAAACCTGAGCGTATGCGAGCGGCAGTGGCAAGCGACCACCGCCGCCCGCATGGTTTCATGACGTGTTCACCATTCGTCGCCGGATGGAATGCGCTGGGGAAACTTCCTCAAGCATTCACATCCACGACAATCCGCCCGCGCACCCTGCCCGGAATGATCTGCTCGTAGACCTCAAGCACGTCGGCAAGCCCAATCAGCTGCACCGTGCTTTCCAGCTTCTGCGGATCCAGGTCGGTGGCAAGCCGGTCCCACGCACGTTGGCGAACGTCCTGCGGCGCATTCACCGAATCTACGCCCGCAAGGGTCACGTTGCGAAGAATGAAGGGCAGCACCGAGCCGTGCAGTGCATCGCTTTGCGCCAGTCCACAGGCGGCGACGGCACCGCGGTATTTCGTCTCGGCAATCGCGTTGACAAGGGTAGGGCCACCCGCCACATCCACCACGCCGGCCCAGCGCTCGGCGCTCACCGGCCGGTCGCGCGGCTCTGAAAGCTGTGCGCGATCGATGATCTCGGCCGCGCCCAGGCTGTGCAGATACTCGGCGTGTTCCGGGCGGCCGGTGGCAGCCACCACGCGATAACCCAGCTTGGAAAGGATTGCCACCGCGATCGAACCGACGCCACCGTTGGCGCCGGTCACCAGCACATCGCCCTTGTCGGGCGTCACCCCGGCATGTTCCAGGGCCAGCACGCACAGCATGGCGGTGTAGCCGGCGGTACCGATGGCCATGGCATCGCGGGTGGTCAGGTTGCCGGGAATCCTGTTGAGCCATTCGCCTCGCACGCGGGCGCGCTGTGCCAGGCCGCCATGGTGGCCCATGCTCAGGTCCCAGCCATTGAGTACAACGCGGTCGCCAGGCTTGAAGTCGGGCGTGCTGGATTCCAGCACCACGCCTGCCAGATCGATGCCGGGAATGAGCGGGAACTTACGGATGACCGGACTCTTGCCGGTGAGGGCAAGCGCATCCTTGTAGTTGAGTGTGGAGTACTCGACCTGCACCAGCACGTCGCCGTCCATCAGGTTGGCATCATCGAAATCGACCAGTTCCGTGGATACGCCGTCGTTCGTTTTGCGGGTCAGCAGTGCCTTGAAACTCATGGTGGGGGGCTCACGTTCAGTGGATGAGCCCATGCTAGGCTCGCACCGTTATCGCAACAAGAACGATGATTTTCCGTAGGTACTATGGTTTTCCGGAGTATTCATGCGTAGCAAGCGTTGGGACGGCAAGAGCGGGTGCGCCGTGGAGGTCACGCTGTCGGTGATAGGGGGCGTGTGGAAGCCCGTCATCCTCTTCCACCTGATGATGGGCAAGCGGCGTTTCATGGAACTGACGCGGCGGGTGCCCAATGCCACCCAGTCCATGCTCACCAGCCAGTTGCGTGAACTGGAAGCCGATGGCGTGGTGATCCGCCACGTGTACCCGGAAGTGCCGCCGAAGGTGGAGTACGAGCTTTCCGAGTTCGGCCGCACGCTGGTGCCGGTGCTGCTGGCGATGCGCGAGTGGGGTGAAACCTATCGCGGCCATGGAAGCACGGACAGCGACGGCTGAGACCTGGAGTGGAGCGCCGAAGCAATAACCGCAGCACCGCAGGCAGCACATGAGCGCCGCCTGGCTCCATGAAGGGCTGCGATGCGGCTCCTGTTTCGTTGACGCCCGGTTGCCTATAGTGGCTCTGGAACCCTGCAATGGAATGCCCATGCACGTGATGTCCCCCAGCCGTTGCCTGACGCTTGCACTTGCCGTCGCAGTGAGTGCCAGCGCGTGTGCGCGGCCACCGTCCACCGAACTCGAAAGGAATCCCGCCATGTCCGGCGCAACGCAGACCGGCCGCACGATCAACGGCCACACCTATACCGATGCGCCCGTTGACGTGAAGCTCGGGCCGAACACCTTCCGCATCCCGGCCAACTACCTGGACAGCCAGATCGCACCGTGGCCGGGCGAGGGCGTGACGCTGGTCATCGAGTGGCCGGACATGACGCCGACGCCGCCGGGCGCCCGGGCCAATCCGCGTACGAATGATTTCCGGAAGGAGATTCCCATTCGGATCAACTACGTCGATCGCGTCCCCGTTGAAACACTGCTTTCAAGGCTGTCGTCAAATGAAGCCATCACGGAGGAGGGCTCTGTGGAAAGGGAGGATCCCAGGGACCGTCTCGATCAACGCGTTGCACAGCCGGAGACCTTGGGCCTGACGCCCTATGCAATCGATGACGCGAAGATGGTGGTGTACGCGAAGAAGTATGAGGCGCGGTACGGAAAGCCGCCTGTGCGTAATCCCGCCTACGAAAGAGACTGGTATATCGCACGTCAGGGCGACGGCCGGATCAGCTCGTTCATCAAATGTGACGGCGAGGAATTCCGACACGACGGCGTGCGGCTGGAGGGGCGCGAGGTGATCAGTGAGCCTGGGGAAGTGGCAGCGGGCTGCGTTCATTACTTCGTGGACATCGACAACAAGCTGTCCGTCAGCCTGGACTACAAGAGAGCGTTTCTGAAGGACTGGAAGCGCATGGAAGAGGCCGTCAGGGACGTCATCGCGCGCACCCGGTCCAAGTGATCAGTGATTCAAGGAAGAGAAGGGGCAGGTATGAGTGGATTGACCGAACGGGATCTGAGCGTCCTTGGCAGCTATGCCAGAGACGGCAACCGCGAGCTCTACTGGAACTACCTGTCGCAACTGCCGGGAGCCGATGGATACGGGACACTGGCACTGGGTGTTGTACGCAATGACAGCCTGCCGGGACGCGTCGCGAACGCGTATGCACAAAGCTACGCGAAGACCCAGCAGGACGAGGGATCCCGGTTTTCAAATGCACAGTTGACGGAGCGGCAATGGGAGTCCTTTGGGCAGACCCTGCTCGAAAGAGATCTTGAGTTGCGGCAGCAGTGGATGAACGAGCGCCGTCCAGACCTGGCACTGAATCTTCCCGGCAAGGATGTGATGCTGGCTCACGACCGGGCATTTGAACGGCATGAACTTGATCCCAACTGCTGGACGCCGCGCGTGTTGCTGCAGGCGGCTGAACAGAAGAGCGGCCCCTCGAAGCTGGAACAGATCTGGACCAACATGCTCAACAACGACTACGCGGG
The DNA here is from genome assembly GCF_013004645.1 of Stenotrophomonas africana. Taxonomy (GTDB): domain Bacteria; phylum Pseudomonadota; class Gammaproteobacteria; order Xanthomonadales; family Xanthomonadaceae; genus Stenotrophomonas; species Stenotrophomonas africana. The sequence goes on from NZ_JABEME010000007.1 coordinate 114,722, forward strand.
CGGTCCACGCGTAGGCAACACCAGCGTCGATGCCGTCAGCCAGATGGGATGGACGAAAGGTGGCCAGTACCTGACCCGGTTGAGCGTGCTGGAAGCCACCCAGGCGCTGGAGGGCCGCTCGGCGGTCGATCCGAATGTCATCGGTGGCAACAGCTACTATGCGACGTACTTCGAAGCGGACAGGAAGTGGGCCAGTATCAGTGCGGGCGGCGGCCACATGTCGATGCGCGAGATCACCGATCCGGCCCGTATCGCCGAACTCAACGACGCGCGCGAGGTTCGTCTGGAACGGCAGGAAAAACGTACCCAGTTCCACCCGGACGACCCGTACCGGACCATTACCCGCAGCCCGCTTACCGCAGCCGTGGACGACGTGCCGGATCCCTCGCAGGCACCGACCCGTCTGGCCGACATTGGTCCTGGCCACCGTGAGTACGCATTGATGCAGCAGGTGCGCGAAGGCGTGGCCGCGATCGATGCCAGCGCGGGACGGACCCACGATGAGAACAGCGAGCGCCTTGTGGCGAGCGTGATGGCATTGGCGCGCCACAACCAGCTCGAACGTGCCGACCATGTGCTGCTGAGCGCTCAGACCGCCGATCAGCCGGCCGGCCGCAACGTATTTGTGGTGCAGGGTGAGTTGAATGATCCGGCGCATCTCCGGGCCTCCATGCCCACGGACAGGGCGGTGCAGACGCCGGTCGAGCAGTCACTGCAGGCCATGCGGACAGTCGGTGCGGATCGTGAACAGGCACACGCGCAGCGCCAGCAACAGGAGATCGATGTGCAGGCACGCGACACCCCGGCCATGCGCATGGGCTAGGGTCCCGGCTTGCCGCAGCTCCGCCTCGTGTGCCCGGACCGCCGCCTCGATGCTCTGCACCCGCCGTGTTCCACGGCCCCGTGGGCGTGTTTGGCTGGAACCCGGAAGTACCGGCTGCCGCGACGGTGGTCGTGGCGAAGATCGACCGGATGACGCGTAAGGGTGAGTATCCGGACGTCGCATCCGGCACCGGGACGCTACTTCGCCGGGGCGTCTGCTGTCTGCTCGGCCACCATGGCCTGCTGCATTTCCTTCAGCGACAGATAGCCATCGCCATCAGTATCCAGCCCCGCAAAATACTTCGCGATTTCCGGCACCACCGCGGCTTCCTTCCTGCTGCTCCCCCTCGGTGTCCAATACAACGATGCCCCTCGGAAGGGGCATCGTTGGGGCTTACGGCGTTGTCTTCGCTTGGCGCGGGTCGGCAATGATGCGCGAGGGCGATCCATACAGCACCAGGACCCGCATGCCGGTGCTGAACACCGGATCGGGGCCCTGCACAACCGTCATCAGGTTGCCGTTTTCCGTCTGCACCACGTACTCCAGACCTTGGGTCTTGGAAAGTGCGCGTTCGGAAGCGGCACCGGCAATCGCGCCCACAACCAGGCCGCCGATGGCGCCAATGGCGGCCGCCTGATCGCTACCGCCAATGGTCGAGCCGGCGACGCCGCCAGCAGCTGCGCCTGCGACGGCGCCGCCACCTTGGCTGCCGTCGATACTTACCGGGCGAACACTGATGACCGTACCGCCGACAGTCCGATTGACCTGTCCCACCGAACCGATGGAGTAGCTGTCGGTTCGCACGTTGGGCGCGCAGGCCGTCAGCATTGCGGCAACAGACGCACCCAGCAGCAGGCGCTTCACGGCGCTTCCTGCTTGTTCGGGAACATCGGCTTGGTGATGTCCACGGTCTCCAGCGCCTGCAGGAACTGGGCGATGTTGTTCTGCGCCGAACGGCTGATCGACTCGCGAGCGCGGATGACACCGGCAAAGGCATAGTTGAACGGTACTTCGCCGGAGGCGCTGACATCCTGGGTGTATACGATGCTGCCGGTGGCGCGATCGATCAGCTCATACCGGGCGATCGTCTTGGTGGTCATCGAGGCGCCGAAATTCGGAATGTCGATGGCCAGGATCTTCACCGAAAGACTCAGCTTCACCGGCGCGTCGTCACGGAAGACCGCCATCTTGTTCAACGCTTCGGTCAGCGCGTTCTGCCACATCTGCGGCACTTCGTGCTGGGCCTGCGCCGGAATCTTGCCCTTGGCCTCGTCCGGGCGGGCCAGGGTAACGGTCAGCGACTTCAGCTCACCGTCGATCTTCTTGCTGCTGACCCCGACGTTGGGAACCGAGAAATTGAGCGGAGGATTGGTGGTGCAACCCGCCAGCGACGCAGCGAGGATCGCTGCGAACAGGAACTTCTTCATCCATTTTCCCCTGTGATTATGTTGAAACATCCATGGTGAATCGTGTTTTCGTCCGCAACGTCGATGCTGTGCTTCAGCGGTCGCATGAAGGCGTGGCTGACTGCGCGCAAGGATACCTGAATTGGGGCGGTCTGCTATCTGGCATCCCCAGCGCTCAAACCGGCCTCCGGGCGGGCGCGTGTTACCAGGGTAATCAGGCGAATGCCTGTGAGAGCGGACGGCTGCGGGTTGCTGCCTGGCGCTGACCGCGGCCCAACGGCATCTTGCTGCAAGTGTGTGCAGCTTGCCGGCCCACGGGCTGGAACTCACTGACCTGTTCGTTCTGGCAGGCGGCGAGCAGGGGCAGCAGCACCCATGGCAACGAGCGCTGCAGTAGGGTGCGGATCCGTGTCATTGCATCAGGCCTCATCCATGGGGCGGGTCATTGGATCATGCTGGGTGCAGCCAAGAGCGGGCTTGCAAGCGCGCCCTTGGCGCTACGGAACGACGGCTCAGAAACTGTACGCCGCCTGCAGATACACCCGCCGCGGCTCACCCGGGAAATGCCCGTTGCGTTCGATGAAGCCACTGGCCGCGTACACCTTGTCGAACAGGTTCTTGACGTTGGCCTGGAACTGCCATTGCCTCCACGTGGTCTTCCAGCTCATGTCGAATACGGTGTAGGCCTTGACCGTCTGCCCATCCAGGCTGACGCGCTCGCCGACGTGATCGGCGCCAAAGCCGATGGCGGAATTGATCGCCGGCAGGTCATAACGCGTCCACACGCCCAGCGTGTTGCGCGGCGCGTTGGCGAATCGGTCGCCGGAGGCGTTGGTGATGCCACTCGGGCCGGCGTCCTTCACCCGCGCATCGTTGTAGGCATAGGTCAGGTTCAGCACCCAGCGCTCGGTGAGATCGGCCAGAAGGTCCAGCTCCATGCCGGTGCTGCGCACCAGGCCCAGCGCGGCCAGCTGGTTCACGCCACCGATCACCTCGCCGGTGGCCTGCACGATGTTGCTTCGGTCGATCCGGTAGGCCGCCATGTTCAAAGTCACACGGTCGGCCAGCAGCGACTTCATGCCCACTTCCCACTGCTTGCTGCGCTCGGCATCGAACGGTCCGCCAGCGGCCGGGTTCTGGTTGGCGGCACTCTGTGGCACGAAACCACTGGCGACGTTGGCGTAGACATTCAGGCCCTCGCGTACGGTGAACGTGCTGCCCAGCCGCCAGCTGAGATCGTTGCCAGCCACACTGCTGCCACTAATGCGATCCGCATCCTTGAAGCCATCCCAGCGCAGCCCGGCCAGCACATGCCAGCGTGTGCCCAGTGCCAGTTCGTCCTGCAGGTAACCGCCATAGCGCCTGCTGCGGGTTGAGGTGCTGCGCCAGGGCAGGGCGGCCAGGTTGTAGTCGTGCCAGGTACTGGCGCCATACACGGGATTGAACAGGTCGATGCCGCGCACCGGCCCGGCACCACGCGCAAGGTCAGCGCTGTTCGCGGTCTGTGCGGTGAAATCCGCATCCAGCTGGTACACATCGGCGCCGAACAGCACCTTGTGCTCAACCGTGCCGGTGGCCACCCGCCAGACGGCATTGCCGTTGGCAGTGAATGCTTCGTTGTCGCGTATCTGGTTGCGCAGCTGGCGTGTCATCCACTCGGCCACGCCATCGCGGTCACGATCGATCAGGCCCATCGGCTCGTGGTACATCTGGTGTTCGTTGTTGCTGAACCAGCGGGCGGCGAAGTCCAGGTCCAGAGTGTCGCTCGGCGCGAAACGGTACTGCGCCAGCGCCACTTTGGCGCGCATGTCGAGAAAGTCGCTGGCCTCGTTGTGGTTCCAGCGGCGGTCGGTCAGGAACGTGCCTGCATCGTTGACCGGCACGCCACGCAGGCGGTTGCCGCCAAGGTTCTGGGTGATGTCGGTGAACTGCAGCACCAGTACGCCGGTCTGGCCAACGTCGAAGGCCAGCGAGGCGTCGCCGATCACGCTCTCGCTGTCGGTGTTCCAGCGCACGCCCTTTTCACTGTCAGCATAGAGCCCGGCGCGATAGCGTACGCTGCCGACGGCATTCAACGGCCCGGTACCCTCGATCGATCCGGCACGGAAGTCCTTGTCCCCCAGCTGGACCTCGATGCGGCGTTCGGCGCTGGCTTTCGGCTTGCGGGTCACGTAGTTGATGACACCGCCCGCATCACCACCGCCATACAGCGCACCGGCCGGCCCCTTCAGCACTTCCACGCGCTCGATGTTGAACAGCTGCGGCACCGAAAATCCTGCATACGGGTCGCCACGCAGACTGTCATACAGCACGTTCTCCTGGCGGAAGCCGCGCAGGGTCACCCCGGCATAGCTGAAATAGCTGATACCGCTGATGCTGCGATAGAGGTCGGTCACCTGACGCGCGGCCTGGTCGTCGATCAGTTCGCGCGGGATGACCTGGATCGACTGTGGGACCAGCTCCAGCGGTGTATCCGTGCGGGTGCCGACCGCGGCATCGTCCACCCGGTACAGGGTTTGCGCACGTCCGCGGACCTCGACCTTGTCCAGGTCCTTGGGTGCGGCAGCCGAGGGCTTGGCAGCATGGGCAAGGGTTGCCAGGGGCAGGGTCAGTGCCAGGCACAGGGTGCGTTGCAGGGGCGTGGGGAGGGGCATTGGGAGAGGAATATGTGTCTGCAAATGAGAAAGATTAGCATTTGCGACACATCGAAGCCTATTCCCCGAATGCGCTATGGACGCGCGCCGGGGTCCGTATAGGGGGTGCCCGCAAGGGCCACCAGTACCCCGGTGGCACCGCGCACGATCAGCTGCAGCATGGCCTCGCGCGGGTCCTCGCCCTGCAGCTGGCTCGCCAGTCCTTTCTCATAGGCCGCCACCATCGATGCCAGCAGCATGGCCGCGCCCAATCGCGCTTCGGCGTCATGTCCGGGCCGGCCGGCAGCGAGGGCCATCAATCCCGCCAGATCGTCAGTCAACTGCGCCTGCAGCCGTCGCGCGTGCGCGACCAGCACCGGGCTCTCCGCCACGGTGCCCCAGAAGGCGGCAGCGCCGGCATTGATGCGCAGCAGCGGATGGCCAGCCTCCAGCAACTCGCGCACGAGTGACTGGAAGGCCGCCAGCGGGGTCAGGCTGCTGCGCGCCATCATGCCCTCGCGAAGCAGTGTGCGCGCCTCCTCATCCCGGTCGAACACCAGGTCTTCCTTGCTGGCGAAGTAGTTGAAGACCGTCTTGCGTGAGACGCCCGCGGCTTCGGCGATCTCGGACATGGAGACGGCCTCGAAGCCACGCCGGATGATCAGCTCGGTGGCGACGTCCGAAATCGCTTGTCGGGTCTCGGCCTTGCGTTGTTCGCGACGGCCTGGTGGCGGGGTCATGGGCGGTTCACGTGTGAAAACGTACACCGAGTGTAACATTAGACCCGCCAGAGCGCCGACCCGGCGTTCACAAGGAATCCCCATGCTGTACGACGTCATCATTGCCGGTGCCGGCCCGGTTGGCTTGTTCCTGTCCTGCGAACTGGCCCAGGCCGGGTGTTCGGTGCTGGTGCTGGAACAGGCCGGGTCCGCTGATTCGCCGTTGAAACGCCTGCCATTCGGGCTGCGCGGCCTTAACGCCCCCACGCTGGAGGCGCTGGATCGGCGCGGCCTGTTGGACGCGGTCGCCGCGACACAGGTGCTCAAGCCTGACAAGGGGGCACCGCCGCCCGGCACCGCCCATTGGATGGCGCAACCGCGTGCGCTGGGTGGGCACTTTGCGGGTATTCCATTTGCGTTGGACGATGTGGACCAGACGCGCTGGACCTGGCGCCTGCCGACGCCGGTGGGCACCCAGATGGCGGTGGAGCTGCAGGCCCTGGAAGCGGTGTTGGCCGAACGTGCGATTGCGCTGGGCGTGCGCATCGAACGCGGGCGTGCGGTACAGGCGGTGGATGCGCACGAGGCGCAGGTTGCCGTGCGCACCGGCTCGGGCATGGTCCACGGCCGCTGGCTGGTCGGTTGTGATGGGGCCCGCAGCACGGTACGCAAGCAATCGGGCTTCCTCTTTGCTGGAACCGGGCCGGAGTTCACCGGTTACACGCTGCTGGTCGAACTGGCAGATGGGTGTGTACTCACACCGGGCCGACAGTTCACCGATCACGGGATGTGCAATTTCAACCCGCCAGGCATGCTGGCGCTGGCCGACTTCGACGGTGGCGCGGGCCATCGCACGCCACTGGACCGGCACACCGCGCAAGCGTTGCTGCGGCGGGTGTCTGGCCGCGAGGCAACGATCACTGCATTGCACCTGGCCACGACATGGACCGATGCTGCGCGCCAGGCGACGGCCTATCGCAGCGGCCGTGTGCTGTTGGCAGGTGATGCCGCGCACATGCATTCGCCGTTGGGCGGCCAGGGACTGAACCTCGGCATCGGCGATGCGATGAACCTCGGTTGGAAACTGGCCGCCGTGGCGCGGGGCAAGGCCGATGAGGCGCTGCTGGACAGCTATCAGGCTGAGCGCCATCCAGTGGCCGCCAAAGTACTGGACTGGTCGCGCGCACAGGTTGCGCTGATGCGTCCCGGCGACGGTTCGCGCGCGTTGGCAGCGATCATGGCCGACCTGGCTGGCACCCGCGATGGGGCCACGTATCTGGCCGAGCGGATCTGGGGTGTTTCGCAGCAGCTGGATCTTGGTGGAGAGCACCCGCTGGTCGGCAGGAGCGCGCCTGACTTCCGGCTGGCCGATGGTCGCCGCCTGGGCGAACTGCTGAGAACGGGGAAGGGGGCGCTGCTTGTTTTCGACCCGGCGTCCTGGTCGCCGCAGCATGGCCAACGCTGGCAGCTTCCCATCGCCTGCGCCGCAGATACTGGCGATGCGGCACCGGGTCTGGGGGCGGTGCTGGTGCGCCCGGATGGCATCGTGGCCTGGGCCTGCGGCGTAGGAGGGGATATGTCCGGCCTCGATTCAGCGCTTGCTTCCTGGACCGGTCCGACGCGGTGATCTGCCGGCTAAAGCGCAGTCACCATCGTCTTGGAGCGACAGCTGGCCTCGGTCATCACAGAGGCCAGCTGCTTCAGTGAATAGGGCTTGCGCAGCAGCGTGAAACCATGGCCTGGATCGCGGGCCAGCAATTCGCTGTAGCCACTGGTAAGAATGATCGGGAGGTCGGGCAGGCGGCTGCGGATGGTGCGGGCCAGATCCAGCCCATTGGTCCCAGGCATGACCACGTCGCTGAACACCACGTGGAAACGCGCAGCGTCGCGCTCCAGCTCCGCCAGTGCTTCGTCGGCATTGCGCGCAAGTACGACGTTGTATTCAAGCTCGCGCAGCGCCCCGACTGCAAACTCGGCCACATCCACATTGTCTTCCACCACCAGCACGCACAATCCGTGGCCATGCAGCAGCCCCGGTTGCGCGGTCGGCAGCTCGATGGAGGCGTTTGCCTGTGCCAGCGGCAGATACAGCGTGAAGCGCGTACCGACACCGGCCTGACTCTGTACGTCCACTTCGCCCTCGGACTGCTTGACGAAACCGAACACCTGGCTGAGGCCAAGCCCGGTGCCCGCACCCACTCCCTTGGTGGTGAAGAAGGGCTCAAAGATCCGGTCCACCACGGACGGATCGATACCGGCACCGGTGTCGCTGACGCTGATCGCAGCGAAATTGCCTTTCATCGGCGCCGCGAACCGCACGGAAGGCACCGATGTCAGCTGTTCCACATCGATCGTCACCCTGCCGTGGCCGTCGATGGCATCGCGCGCGTTCACCGCGATGTTGATCAGTGCGGTGTCGAGTTGGGTCCGGTCCAGCAGTACCGGCAACGGGGCGTCAGGCAGGTTCACCGAAACGGAGATGCGGGCACCCAGCACTGTGGTGATGATGTCTGAAAGCGCGCGTACGCTCTCGCAAAGGTCGAACACCTGCGGCGACAGGCTTTGTCGGCGCGAGAACGCCAGAAGCTGGGCGGTCAGGCGAGTGGCGCGGTCAGCGGCGGTTTCGATGGCCTGTACATAGCGCAGGCGCGCATCTTCGGCCGGCCAGGTATGCAGCAGCATGTCCACGGAACCGGTGATGACCTGCAGCAGATTGTTGAAGTCGTGGGCAACGCCGCCGGTCAGCTGGCCGATGGCCTCCAGCTTCTGCGACTGCCGCAGCTGTTCGCGGGCGCGTACCAGTTCAAGGTGGGCCTCGCGTGCCTGCTCGGTGATGGCTGCTACCTGGCGAGTATGCCGGTCGCGCTCGATCACCCGTTCGGTCTGCTCGCTGACGACGCAGATGATGCCGGCCACGCCTCCGCAACCGGCACGCAGCGGCGAGTAGGAGAATGTCCAGAATGTCTCGCGCAACGTGCCATCACGGTCCATCATCAACGGCATGTTCTTGAAACTGCGGCTTGTGCCGCCGAAGGCATCGTTGACAGCATCCACGACGTCGGCCCAGACGTCCGCCCAGACGTCTTCCAATCGGCTGCCCATGGCACCGTGCAGCTTGCCGCCCAGCATCGGAAGATAGGCGTCGTTGAAGAAGAACGCCTTGTTGTCGCGGCCCCATGCGATCCACAGCGGCTCCGGAGAATCCAGGATCATCGCCAGCAGAGCGCGAAGTTCGGGCGGGGCGTCGGTGGCGTCGGCCGAACGGGCCCAGTCGCTGTCCTGCAGCAGTCGGTAAGCGAGTTGATCAGGTGCCGAGACAGGTAGGGGGAAGGGATGCATGGCCGTGCGCGAAGAAAGGTGACGCAGCTTAGCCGAGGTGATGTCATTGCGCCCTGCACAGGTCCTGCGCCCTCTCTTTGATCGGCCCTTCGCGGCGGACGAAGGTGCTCGCGCGGCGTCCTCTGGCTGCATCGCCATCTCCGCGCCAACGGCCTGCGTCGTGGCACCGTCGTATTGCAGCCTCAGACACCCAGAAGCGAATTCACCTGCCAATCGGCAACCCGCGCATGGCTCACCGCCTGATGACTGCCGCATCCGTCGCAGCGGAACAAGGCACCGCCCGGCAGCTGGACCAGGTTGTCTTCGCTGGCCGAGCGGGTTTCCGAGCAATGCCGGCAGATGACAGTGAGCGCCGTAATGCGCTCGACCCCGCCAGACAGATCGAACACAGCTTCAAAGGCATGGATGACAGGGTGACCAGTGGCCGGCATCGGGAGAGTCGTCGTGATGGGAAGGCCTTATCCTGCCCTCCCGATCGTGACGGACCGGTCATCCGCATGCATTGGAACGATCAAGATGCCAGGCAGCTCAGAGATCCTTCTTCTTGCCACTCAGGTCGATCGGCCTGTCGCTGCCCTTGCGCTCGCTCGACCACACTTCCATGCTCTTGTTGCAGCGGCTTTCGCGGGCAGCCACTTCGCGCGGCAGGTCCTTCAGGTGCGGCGATTCCTGGCAGGCCTGGTGCATGTTGCTGTCGTCATAGGTGGCACAGGCGCTGAGCGAAGCCAGGGCAACGGCGGTGAGGGAGGCGCGAAGCAGGGGCTGCAGGGTCATGGGGAGGTCTCGGGTGGTGCCGGGCTGGCCATGGAATTCAAATCCGTGACCCCGGGCACGCACAATCCGACCAACCGCACTTGTTATTCTATAACAGATGCGCGATAGTCCCGCGCCTGCTGGGATCAGGCGACGCAGATCATCAGGATCATGCTCAGCGCCAGCATCAGCACGAATATGCGCCGGCTCAGCGCCAGGCAGGCCAGGCAGGCGGCCAGTGCCCAGGCAGCCAGCAGCGCGCAGGCCAGCAGCCACAGCCCGATCACGATCAAGGATCCACTGGCGGGTGCGGACAGCGCGATCGCCTTGAACAGCGTCACGCCCAGCACACTGCCGAGTACGCCCGCCTGCAGGGCGATGGCATCGTGACGGGCAGGGGCGGGCGGGTGGTGCATGTCGGCGGCGTTCGTTCGCTGCGAGGAAGGCGCAGCCACTGTGCCCGACCGCATATCCACGCCATGTGTTTTTCGCGCATGCAATGCGCAGCCGGCGCGGGCCTCAGTCGAACTCGCCCTCGGCCGATTCCAGCCGTTGCCGGTAGGCCGCCCGATGCTGGTACAGGCGTTGGCACTCGGCGGACCGGTGAATCCGGCTGGCCGGTTCGTTGGCCACGGCGTCGCACATCCTTGCGATGTGGTTGCTGGACGCCAGTTCGGTCACGAAGAACACGGCGGTGATGCCGGTACCGAGCAGCACGACATAGAGCAGGCGGCTGAGCCAGCGCGTGCGCTTGCGCTCGAAGTGCTGCTGGAGGGTCAGGTCGAAGCGGATGATGCTGAGCACGATCCAGATGATCGCGACCAGGAAGCAGAGCGTGGGCAGCAGGCCTCGCCAGATTCCTGCTTCGTACACCGACTCGCTGTAGTGAACCGCTGCCCCGGCACCGGCGATGGCGATCGCCAGTGCCCAGTTGCGGCCAAGCGAGAGCAGGTCATCGAGCAGCTTCTCGCGGTTCCTGGTCGATCCTGCTGCCACGTGGGTTCCATCTCCATGCTGCGACCGGCGGCGGAACTGCCGCCGATCCTGCAGATGGTGGAGCATCGCTGCGGTGATGAGAAGACCGCGCGGCTCAATGTGCGATGGCGCGGGCGCCGATCCAGCGTCGGCAGCGGCGGGTCCGACACTTCGCGGCCGCCTGTGCCAGCAGCAGTGCCCATACCGGCGAGACCGTGGGTGCGGTGGGGCGGCGCCGGCTCAACCGGCCCAGCTGATACTTCACTGCGGCCATGTGCGCACTGGCCGCCAGCGGCTTGCTGCGCCAGTTGATGTTGCGCAGTGTCGGCACCGGGTCACGGCCCTGTTGCCAGTGCTGCGGCAGATCCGGCTCGATCGCCAGCGCCGTGGCGATGCCGACCATGGCCACGCCGCTGGCCAGCACCTGCTCTGCCACTTCGCGGCGGCGGATGCCACCGGTGACCATCAGCGGCATCGTTGCCACCGTAGCGATCTCGCGTGCGAATTCGAGGAAGTACGCTTCGCGGGCCACGCTGCGTTCGTCGCGTGCGGCGCCGGTCATGGCCGGTGCTTCATAGCTGCCGCCGGACAGTTCGACCAGATCCACGCCGAGGGGCGCCAGCATCTGCACCACTGCGCGCGCGTCCTCGGGCGAAAAACCGCCGCGCTGGAAGTCGGCGGAGTTGAGTTTCACCGCCACCACGAACGTGGGCGCCACGGCCGCGCGCACACCCTGCACGATCTCCAGCAGCAGGCGCGCACGGTTCTGTAGGCTGCCACCCCAGCGGTCATCGCGGCGGTTCGACAGCGGCGACAGGAACTGGCTGAGCAGGTAGCCGTGCGCGGCATGGATCTCCACCCCGCTGAAACCCGCGCGCTCGGCCAGCTCGGCACTGCGGATGAAGCGCGCGATCACCGAGTCGATGTCGTCCTCGGTCATCGCCTTGGGCGGTGCGAACTGCTTGGACAGCGCGCCCATCTGCAATGCGACGGCTGACGGCGCGAGCGCAGGCTGGCCAAGTGCGGCCGGCATCTGCCGCCCCGGGTGATTGATCTGCATCCACATCTGCGCGCCCCGCGTGCGGGCAGTGTCCGCCCAGGCGGTGAAGCGGTCGAGGTGGCGGTCGTCCTCCAGTACCACGCCACCCGGCCCGGTCATCGCGCGCCCATCGACCATCACGTTGCCGGTGATGATCAGTCCGGCGCCACCGTCGGCCCAGCGCTGGTACAACTGCAGCAGCGCTTCGGAGGGGGCGTGGTCGGCGTCGGCCATGTTTTCTTCCATCGCCGCCTTGGCGATGCGGTTGCGGATGACGGCACCAGAGGGCAGTGCCAGGGGCGAGAACAGCGACATCGGACAGCTCCAGGACAGGGGAATGGCGCTACGCTAACCTTCAAGTTTGATTGAAGGTCAACAGGTTCCGATGCCGAGGATTCAGGTAGATGAAGATCGGTGAGCTGGCCCGCCGCACGGGCCTGGCAGCGTCGCGCATCCGCTTCTACGAGGAGGCCGGGTTGCTGGTGGCCCAGCGGCAGGCCAACGGCTACCGCGACTATCCCGAGCAGGCGGTCCTGCTGCTGGAACTGATTACCGGTGCGCAGCGTGCCGGTTTCAGCCTGGAGGAGATACGCGCCTTGCTGCCACCGGACATGGGCCAGTGGCAGCACGACGCATTGATCACGATGCTGCAGCAGAAGGTGGCCGACATCGAGGCGCTGCAGTTGCGGCTGGCACAGAGCCGGGAGCACCTGCTGGCGCTGATCGAGGACATCCAGGCACGGCCGGAGGGCATCGACTGCGCGGCCAACTCGCGGCGGGTGCTGGAGCGCGTCAAGCGCGGTGAGCTGGCGCGACCGACGCTGGCGGCCGGCGACACAGCGTTGCTGCGGCCGGATCGCCGCCGCCGCGCGGGCGGCAGCTGACGATCCGACGCGAAGGTCAGTGGCTGCCCACGCCGGCTGCCTTGCGCTTCTTGTCCAGCATCACCGCCACGCACCACAGCAGCAGGCCGCCGATCGCGGTGGCCGCACCGACATAGCCGGTGCTGGCCGGGCTGAAGCCGGCACTGATCGCCATGCCGCCCAGCCACGGGCCGAGGGCATTGGCGGTATTGAAGGCGGCATGGTTGGAGGCGGCGGCCAGGGTCTGCGCTTCGCCGGCCACGTCCATCAGGCGCGTCTGCAGTACCGCCGCCAGCGCGCCCATCGTGCCCACGGTGATGATCATCGGGCCGATGGTCCACACCGATTGCGCGGCCAGCGGATACAGCAGAAGCATCACGATCGACCACAGCAGCACCACTGCAGCGGCCTTGAAGTGGAACTTGTCGACCAGCCAGCCACCGGCGATGTTGCCGATGATCGCGCCGATGCCGAACACGCCCACTGCCAGCGGCATCCAGGATTCGGCCACGCCGGTGACCTGCACCAGGGTCGGCGCCAGGTAGGTGAACACGCAGAACATGCCGGCGAAGCCAACGGCGCCGATCGCCAGCGCCAGCCACACCTGGGGGGTGTTGAAGGCGCGCAGTTCGCGCATCGGCGAGGTGCGCACTTCGTCCGGATCCGGCAGCAGGAAGCGCGCGATCATCGCCACGGTGGCAACGGCCAGCACGCTGACCAGGGCAAAGGCGGTGCGCCAGCTCAGCTGCTGGCCCAGCCAGGTGGTCAGCGGATTGCCGACCAGGATCGCGATCGACAGGCCCAGCAACACGCGCGACATCGCCTGGCCGCGCTGGCCGGCCGGGCTGATCGCGGCGGCCACCAGCATCGCCACGCCGAAGTAGGCGCCATGCGGCAGGCCGGCGACGAAACGCGCAATGAGCATCGTGCCGTAGTTTGGTGCCAGCGCGCTGGCCAGGTTGCCGACGGCATAGAAGCCCATCAGTGCCAGCAGCAGCTTGCGGCGCGGGAAGCTGGCGCCGACGAAGGCGAGGATCGGGGCGCCGACCACCACGCCGATGGCGTAGGCGCTGATCAGGTGGCCGACCTGGGTTTCGGAGATCGACAGGCCGCGGCTGATCTCAAGCATCAGGCCCATGCTGGCGAATTCGCTGGTGCCGATGGCGAAGCCGCCCAGGGACAGGGCTAGGATGATCAGGGTGCGCTGACGGGGCGTCAGCCGCGCAGCCAGGGAAGAGTTGGGGCTCATGCGGGGCGCGATGGGGGCGGGGAGCCGGTCATTGTACTGCTGCACCGCAACAAGGGCAGCAGCACTCAGGGTAAATCAGCGTTTGATCGGTGACACGTTCGCCCACCCCGCCACCGCGCTGCGCGATCAGATGCCCAGCGCCGCCCGGGCGTGCGCATACTTGCCGCGCAGGCGCCCGGCCGTCGCCGCGTCGAGAATAGCCAGGCGCTGCGGATCGGCGTTGTCATCCAGATCGGCCTGCTTCACCTTCAGTGCCAGCGGGTGGGCGGCAATGCGCGCGTAGTAGCTGTCCGCGTCGGGGGCCGCGTCGCGGTTGAGCAGTTGCACCGCCTCGCGCAGCGGTGCGGGAAATGCCTCGATCCGTGCGGCAAACGCCGGACAGTCTTCGGCTACGTCATGCAGCCAGGCCACCACTTCGGCGTCATCGTCGCCGCGTACTGCGGCCGCCACCCGCGCCACATGGCAGATGTAAGGCTGGCCAGCCTTGTCGATCTGGCCTGTGTGGGCTTCGGTGGCCAGCGTGCGTGCAAGTGCTACCCAGTCCATCGCAGTCTCCTTGGATATCCGCGGACAGTTTCGCGCAAAACCCGCAGCGCTTGTGCATACGCCGATGACACTGCGATGGGCATGATGGCTGGGCAGGGGACGCAGTGTCGCCCCGACAAGGAGGAATGCGATGCAGGAATTCAGGCATGTGCTGGAAACCCGCGGCCGCTATCAGCTGGTAGCAGTGTCCTACGAGCCGGTGTACGCTCCGGGCGATGTGGTCGGCCATGCGGTCGTCGCCGACGATGGGGATCGTCTGACCGACCTGGTATCACTGGCCGAAGCGCGTCAACTGCTGTTGCAGCGGGTGCGTGAAGAGGGCGAAGAGCCCGGGCTGGAGAACGAAAACAACCTGCGGAAGAAGGCGTCGCGCTGGCGCCGCCGCTAGGCCGTCGCGCCCTCGTGCGCATCATGGAGGATTCGGGTGTTGCCCAGTAAGAAGTATCTGCTCATCGCCATCGTCACGCTGGCGACCCTGCTGCTTGGTTTCGTGTTTTCCGGCTACCTGACCCTGTTGTTCCTGGGCCTGGATACCAAGCTGTTCACCTGGAACACGTACTACCAGTACTACCACGCCATTGGCCAGCCACAGGTCGCGCCCTTCGTGGGCAAGATCAAATGGGCCAGCTACGTGGGCTTCGGCCTGCCGTTGCTGGTACTGGTGGTGACCGGCCTGGTGCTGCTGCTGAAGAAGGACAAGCGCTCGCTGCATGGCGACGCGCGCTTCGCCACCGGCGCCGACCTGTCCAGGCACGGCATGTTCAAGAAGACCGGTCAGAGCATCGTGGTCGGCAGCCATGGCGGCAAGCTGGTGCGGCTGGACGGCCAGCAGTTCGTGATCCTGGCCGCGCCGACCCGCTCGGGCAAGGGCGTGGGCGTGGTCATCCCGAACCTGCTGGAGTACGGCGAATCGCTGGTGGTGCTGGACATCAAGCAGGAGAACTTCGATCTGACCAGCGGCTGGCGCGCCAGCCAGGGCCAGGAGATCTACCTGTTCAATCCCTTCGCAGAAGATCGGCGCACGCACCGCTGGAACCCGCTCAGTTACGTGTCCGATGACCCGGCGTTCCGGGTTTCGGACCTGATGAGCATTGCGGCGATGCTGTATCCGGATGGTGCCGAGGACCAGAAATTCTGGGTCAGTCAGGCGCGCAACGCGTTCATGGCCTTCACCCTCTATCTGTTCGAGAATTGGGACGACGAGCGCAGCAGCGGTTTCCCGGGCGGCTCGGGCACGCCCACGCTGGGGGCTGTCTACCGGTTGTCATCGGGTGACGGCACCGAGTTGAAGAAGTACCTCAAGGCCTTGTCGGAGCGGCCGTTCCTCAGCGCCAACGCGCGTTCGGCGTTCGCCAACATGCTGTCCCAGGCCGATGAGACCTTCGCCTCGATCCTGGGCACCTTCAAGGAACCGCTCAATCCCTGGATCAACCCGGTGCTGGACAAGGCCACCAGCAGCAACGACTTCCTGCTGACCGACGTCCGCAAGAAGAAGATGACCATCTACATCGGCATCCAGCCGAACAAGCTGGCCGAGAGCCGGCTGATCATCAACCTGTTCTTCAGCCAGCTGATCAACCTCAATACCAAGGAACTGCCCAAGTCCAACCCGGACCTGAAGTACCAGTGCCTGCTGTTGATGGACGAATTCACCTCGATCGGCAAAGTCGAGATCATCGCCTCGGCGGTGTCCTACATGGCCGGTTACAACATCCGCCTGCTGCCAATCATCCAGAGCATGTCCCAGCTCGATGCCACCTACGGGCGGGAGGTGTCGCGCACGATCATCACCAACCACGCGCTGCAGATCCTGTATGCGCCGCGCGAGCAGCAGGATGCAAACGACTACTCGGACATGCTGGGCTACACCACCATCCGCAAGAAGAACGTCACCCACGCCCGCGAGAAGACCCACAGCTTCACCGAAGAGCGGCGCGCGCTGATGCTGCCGCAGGAACTGAAAGCAATGGGGCCGGACAAGGAAGTGTTCCTGTACGAGGGCATACCGCATCCAGTGAAGTGCGACAAGATCCGCTATTACAAGGACCGCTACTTCACTTCGAGGCTGCTGCCAAAAGTCGACGTCCCCATGCTTAACGTCTAATTCACGTCGCTAAATTTGTGACGTAGATTCATATTCATCGACGTGAAAACGTGAGATGAGTCAAGAATTCGGCATCTGTTCATGGATTTTCAGACTTGTCTGACATGGAATTGACGCGTGGTTGTGTAACTCTGTGTTCGTCATCCAGAAGTGTGTGTTGGATGGCAAAAGTTGTAGCGCAGGGTGGCCAGGAGTTTGTGCCATGGAAACAAGGATGGTTTCGACGTTGGTGAGGGTGTGCGGGTGTGTCGTCGACAGTGTCTGGCGGCCCCGCGACTTGGTTGGCAGCTTTCGGGCTGCAGGGGAGCCGGGGCAGGTGTGCTGCATGCCAGCGCGTCTCCCCGATTCCGGCGTGCGCCATGCAGCGCCGGACGACCAGGGAGCCAACGCTCGGGACTGCTTTTTCGTACGTCAAAGTGAAGCCCGTATGAATCAGGCGTTTATCGCGAAAATGTCCATCGCCGCAGTCGCGGCGCTGATGGTGGCAGGTTGTGCCACCAAGTCCGCTCCCGATTTCGGCGGCCGCTGGAAGCCGGTCAACCGCTTTGCGGCGGCGACGACCGAAATCCCGCTGTACTCCAGCTACGTCTACCAAGCCTCGCCGATGGATGGCACGCTCAAAGCCATGCTCGAGCGCTGGGCCAAGGATTCCGGACGCACGCTTGATTACCGCCTCAGCTCGGACTTCACCCTGTACGGCGCGGTCTCGAACATCGACACCACCAACGCTCAGCAGGCCGTGATCGATCTCACGGCGGCCTATGCGGCACAGGGCATCTCCGTCTCCATTGTTGGCAACCAGATCGTTGTGCAGAGCGCTGGCTCGACGCCCACCGCGTCGGCGCAGGGCGCTGATTCCAACAGCGGCACCTGAGTCCACCTCGAAATCATCGAACGTGCCGCTCCCCGCGCCTGTCGCAGGGGTGCCACGCCCATTGATGTTTCAGCAGTACGGAAGAATCCATGTTCCGCAAGAAGGATCCCGGCAATAGTCCCAAGGTCGAGCAGTCGGTCGCCAAGGCGGTCAGCTACGAGATCACCGTGGCCGACATGGCACGCCGCAGCGAGCGGCGCGCATGGTGGGTCGCCACCGGCTCTTTGCTGATGTCGCTCGCTTTGGCGGGCGGCTACTACTACATGCTGCCGCTGAAGGAGAAGGTGCCGTTCCTGGTGATGGCCGATGCGTATACCGGCACGGCAACGGTCGCTCGCCTGCGTGGCACCTTCCAGGGCGAGACGATCACCACCAATGAAGCGATCAACCGCAGCAACGTCGCCCAGTACGTGCTGGCGCGTGAATCCTACGACTCGGCGGTGATGGGCCTGCGCGACTGGGAGCTGGTGTTCGTGATGTCCAACGGCCCGGTGTCGCAGTCGATGCGTCAGCGCTATGCAGGCAACAACCCGCAGAACCCATTCGTGATGTACGGCCGGGAGAAGGCGATCCGGGTCAAGATCCTCAGCATCACGCCGCTGGGGGCCGAGCCTAACGGCAGCTTCCGGGGTGCTTCGGTCCGTATCCAGCGCAGCCTGCTGGACAAGCGCACCGGTGCGTCTACCTACCTGGACAACCAGCTGGTGACGATGCGCTTCGAGTACAACCAGAATCTCGCCTTGTCCGAGCAGGACCGCATCCTCAATCCGTTGGCTTTCCAGGTCACCGAGTACCGCGTCGACAACGATTACTCGCGTGGCGTTCCGGTGCCGGATGAAGGCGCGCTGCAGGCACAGGCCCAGCAGGCGGCGCAACAGGCGCAGGGCGTGTACGACCCGAACAATCCGGCTGCCGCCACCATCATCGATCCCGCAACTGGCCAGCCCGTTGCCGTTCCGCCCAACGGTCAGGTTCAGGGGCAGCCGATGCAAGCCCAGCCAGTGCCGGGTCAACCGGTGCCGGGTCAACCGGTGCAGGGTCAAGCAATGCCGGGGCAGGCCATGCCCGCACAGCCGGCCATGAGGCCGGCACAGAACAATTCCACCGGAACTGCTGATGGAGCAAGCAACCGATGAGTAGTCGAAATATCAGGGGAAGCGCGCTGGCGCTGCTGTCGATGTTGTCGTTGCTGTTCTGTGCAACGGCGATGGCGCAGGCGGTTGACCACTACGAGTATGAAAAGGATCGCATCTATCCTGTTCGCACCGGCCTGGGCCTGACCACGCAGATCGAGCTGAGTCCGAACGAAAAGATCCTTGACTACAGCACTGGCTTCAGCAATGGCTGGGAGCTGACGCGTCGCGAGAACGTGTTCTATCTCAAGCCGAAGAATGTCGACGTCGACACCAACATGATGGTGCGCACGGAGACCCATTCCTACATCTTCGAACTGAAGGTGGTGGCCACCGACTGGCGTCAGCTGGAACAGGCCCGTCGCGCGGGCGTGCAGTACAAGATCGCTTTCGTCTATCCAAACGACACCGTGTTCGGCGTCGCCCAGGAAGCGGTCGAAGAGGAAGCCAAACCGCTGCTGAGCTCTGAACTGGCCAAGGATCGCCAGTACAACTTCAACTACTCCTATTCGACCAGCAAGGCGAAGAAGATGGGGTGGTTGATTCCCGTCAACGCCTATGACGATGGTCGCTTCACCTATCTGAGGCTGCCGAACTCGCCCGAGTACAAGACCGGCATCTTCCCGGCGGTGTTCGGGCGTGAATCGGAATACGGTGAAGACTTCGTGGTCAACACCACGGTTGAAGGCAACACGCTGATCGTGCACGGGACGTACCCGTACCTGGTCATCCGCCATGGCGACTTCGTCGTCGGCCTGCGAAGGAACGTGAAGAAATGAGCCAGCAGAACACTCCGGGAAATGACCCGAACCCGTCTCCCTATTCCCAGGGCGCCGCTGGCCAGGAGCCGCCGTCCAACCCGTACTTCGGCAACGCCAACGACCAGCAGGCTGCGCCTGATCTGGATGCTGGCGCGCCTCAGTTGCGCTCGGCAGAAGAGCAGCGCCTGAACCGCAAAGCTTTGCTGTTCCTGGGGGGTATCGTCCTGCTGCTGATGGCAATGGGTTTCCTGCTTTTCCGCAAGGGGCAGGACGACGCAGCCGAGCAGAAGAAACCACAGGAAGAAGCACGTGCCACCACGCCGCAGCTTCCGAGCGTTGTCGGGGCGCCCGAGCCGGCGCCGCCGATCGCGGTTGCCGATCCGATCCCGATGCTGCCGCCTCCGCCGCAGCAGGAAGTGCCAATGCCGGGCTTCCCGATGGGCAACGAGGCCAAGGCGGATCATGAGCGTGGACCGACGCTGATGGACCGTCGCATGGGCAGCGGCTCCGGCGTGGGCGGGGGCGAGGCGGGCGGCGCCGCCAACGGCCAGAGCGGCTCCGACTACAACCAGGCGATGATCGCGGCCATGCAGGCGGCGGCCAATCCGCAAGCGCAGCCGCAGAAGGTGCGCCGTGGACCGGATGTGGAAGATGTCTCCAGCGCCACTTATATCCGCAGTCCGGATGCACTGCTGGTGCGGGGCACCTACCTGCGCTGCGTGCTGGAAACCCGCATCATCACCGACATCGCCGGTTACACCTCGTGCCTGCTGACGGAGCCGGTGTATTCGATCAACGGCCGCAATCTGCTGCTGCCCAAGGGCTCCAAGATCTATGGCGCCTACGGCGGTGGTCCCACGGGCAAGCGTGTGGAAGTCATCTGGGATCGCATCACCACCCCGAATGGCATCGACGTGGCCATGTCCAGCCCCGGTACCGATGGTCTGGGCGGCGCGGGCCATCCCGGTCAGTACAGCGCGCATTGGGGCAGCCGTATCGCTTCTGCCCTGATGATCAGCCTGCTGGCCGACGCGTTCAAGTATGCCGCTGCAGAGCACGGTCCGGAGACCACGACCGTGGCCAACAACGGTATGACCATCCAGTCGCCGTATGAAAGCGCTACTGCGCGCACCATGGAGCGCCTGGCCAATGAGGCACTCGGCAGCAGTCGTCGTCCGCCGACCGTCACCATCAACCAGGGCACTGTGGTGAATGTCTACGTTGCCAAGGACGTCGATTTCACCAACGTGTTGAATCCCCGCCGGTAACCCAACGAACGACCATGGACGCTGAAGTGTCACCCCTCGCCCTCGTCTCCAGCGACTTCCTGCGCTATCAGTACGAAGTGCTGGGCATCGCCGAGTACATGACTTCGCCGGAAGTGACGGAAATCTGCATCAACCGTCCCGGCGAGCTGTACCTGGAAACCCGTGCAGGGTGGCAGCGGGTGGACGTGCCGGGCCTGACTTTCGAGCGGGCCCGGCAGTTCTGCACCGCGGTGGTGAACGAGAGCAACACCGGGCAGCGCATCACCGATGCAGATCCGGTGGTCTCGCTCACGTTTCCCACCGGTCAGCGCGCCCAGTTCGTGATTCCACCGGCGTGTGACGCGGGCAAGGTGTCGATCACCATCCGCCTGCCGTCCAAGCACACCAAGTCACTCACGCAGTATCACGAAGATGGATTCTTCAACCAGATCCTGGAGAGCGACGGCAGCATCAGCGAACACGATCGCGAGCTGCTGGAGCTGCGCCATTCGCGTGAGTACGCCGAATTCTTCCGGCGTGCGGTGATGTACCGCAAGAACATCGTGGTATCGGGTGCGACGGGTAGCGGCAAGACCACCTTCATGAAAGCGTTGGTGAATCATATCCCGGACAGTGAACGCCTGGTCACGATCGAGGACGCGCGCGAACTGTTTCTGACCCAACCAAACGTGGTGCATCTGCTGTACTCCAAGGGTGGGCAGAGCGCAAGCAATGTCACCGCCAAGAGCTGCATGGAAGCGTGCCTGCGCATGAAGCCCGAACGCATCATCCTGGCCGAGCTGCGCGGTGACGAGGCGTTCTACTTCATCCGCAACTGCGCATCGGGCCATCCGGGGTCGATCACGAGTTGCCATGCCGGCAGCCCGGAGCAGACCTGGGACCAGCTGGCGCTGATGGTCAAGGCCTCCAGCGAAGGCTCTGGGCTTGAGTTCAACGTGATCAAGCGACTGCTGATGATGACCATCGACATCGTCGTCCACATCAAGGCACATGCCGGTTCCCGCTACATCACCGGTATCGATTTCAACCCTGGGCGCGCCCAGGGGCAGGAGGGCTGAAGGATGCTGCCAGGACTGGAAATGATGGCGTGCCCGGAGATGGCCGTGTCGATGGACGTGATGCAGCACGTCATCAATGTCGAATCGTCGCGCAATCCCTACGCGATCGGCGTGGTGGGAGGAGCGCTGGTGCGCCAGCCCAAGGCGCTGGACGAGGCGTTGGCCACCGTGCGCATGCTGGAAGAGAAGGGCTACAACTTCTCCATCGGCCTGGCCCAGGTCAACCGCTACAACCTGGGCAAGTACGGGCTGGATTCGTACGAGAAAGCGTTCCAGCAGTGCCCGAACCTGCAGGCCGGATCCCGCATCCTCGCCGAGTGCTACAAGCGCTCGGGTGGCGATTGGGGAAAGTCGTTCAGCTGCTACTACTCGGGCAATTTCGAAACCGGCTTCCGTCACGGCTATGTGCAGAAGGTCTACGACTCGATCCGCCGTGGGCAGCAGGTCGCCAGCAACGGCGTTGCGCCTATCGACGTCGTGAGCCGTGGCGAACGCCGTAGTGTGAAGATCGAGCATCACCCGCAGCTGGCGTCGCCGGCACAGGCGCGCATTGTCGCCCAGTCGAACGGACCGGTGTACGTTCCTTCGGATGATCCAGCGCGTGCGTACGTGGTGTACCCGTCCACCGGTGCGATGGCGCGCGGCAGTCTGCTGAATATTGCCGATCAGGCGCTGTCCAAGGTCGTCCTGGGGTCGGTGGACCGGATGATGCAGCCCCAGCAGGCAGGTCAGCAGGGCGGGGCTGCACAGCCGCAGCAGGTGCAGTTCCCGCAGGGCATGGCCCAACGCCTGCCGTCCCAGAACAGCTTGGCAATGCCGCAACAGCTTCCTGGTGCCGCGGGCGGCACCGACAATGGCCCGGTGATGCTGCGTCCGTGGAGCGAACGCAACCTACCGGTGGCGGAAAGCGCAGATTCGTACAACGCGCCGGCGCAGGGCGCGCCGGTGCAGCAGATTCCCGCAGGGGATGCGGCCTTCGTGTTCTGACGAAGTCGTGGTGCGGCCAGTCCCCCGGCTGGTCGATTCAGTTGTGTTAGTCCATCAACAAGGAAATCAATCCATGAAGCGATCCAATCTCGACCTCGTCCAGGCCCAGCGCACGCTGAAGACCCTGCTGATGGCAACGATCTTCGTCGGCGCATTGTTCGCCCCGCAGGTGTTCGCCACCAACGGCGCCACCAACTACGGCGGTACCGACGGCAAGGTCTGCGGCTTCTTCTCCAACATCAATGGCCTGCTGAACATGGCCTCGATTGCCGTCGTCACCATCGCGGTCATCTTCGCCGGCTATCAGATTGCCTTCGCGCACAAGCGCATCAGCGAGGTCTCGCCGATCCTGATCGGTGGCGTCCTGATCGGTGCCGCCGGCCAGATCGCCCGCATGCTGCTGGGTGACGAGTACGGCACCTGCGAAGGCAAGACCGGCATGCTGATCCAGCAGGCAGTGCTCTACTACAGTGCATAAGAACGTCGTCTTCCGCGGTTGCACTCGCCCGGCAATGTTCCTGGGCGTTCCCTACCTGCCATTCTTCATGGTGGCAGGTGGGTTGCTGCTGCTGAGCGTCTACACCAATTTCTGGTTCCTGCTCACCATTCCGGTAGCAATTTTCATCATGCGGCAGATGGCCAAACGTGACGAGATGATCTTTCGTCTGATGGGCCTGCGCCTGATGTTCAAGCTGCGGGTGCGCAACGTGCAGCAGCACGACGGCATGTGGGTATTCAACCCGAATCATTACCGCAACAAGCCGGCCCGAATGGATTGAGGTCCGGAATGGCCTGGCGGGCGCGTGCTGCCCGCCAGGCCACCTCGAAGTTCCCTGGCAGTAACTCTTTGGAAGCAGTCGTATGTTCAGCCCAGATACCTCCATCAGTGAGTTCATTCCCCTGTCGACGCATGTCGCCCCGAACGTGGTCAAGACCACGGGCGGTGACTACCTGTTGACCTGGTACCTGGAGGGGTTGCCGTTCGTGGGCCGCGAGGAATGGGAACTGGAACATCGGCACAACACCTTCAATCGCCTGCTGCAGACGCTGCGTGCGCCGGACTTCGTCAACGTCGCCTTCTGGGTGCACGACATCCGTCGCCGCCGCACGTTGAAAGGCAAGAGCACCTACCGGCAGCGCTTCAACCAGGACGTGTCCGACCAGTACATGGGCATGCTGTCCTCGCAGCGCATCATGCAGAACGAGCTGTACCTGACCATGATCTATCGCCCGGTGGTATCGGGTAAGCGCTTCGTGGAGAAGTCGGCGAACGTCGATCGTCTGCGTGCCGAGCAGGAACAGGCCATCGAGAAGCTGATGGAGCTGGCCGGCAACGTCGAGGCAGTGATCCGTGATTACGCGCCGTATCGCCTGGGCATGTATGAGGCAAAGAATGGCGTGGTGTTCTCCGAGACGCTGGAGTTGTTCGGATACCTGATCAACCGCATCGACGAACCGGTGCCGGTGCTGCCGGCGCCGATCAAGGATTACCTGCCGGTCAGCCGGCACATGTTCTCGGCCAAGACCGGCGACTTTGTCATCAACACCCCGAATGGCGCCAACCACTTCGGTGCCATCCTCAACATCAAGGAGTATGCCGAGGGCACCTACCCGGGCATTCTCAACGGCCTGAAGTACCTGGACTACGAGTATGTCATCACCCATTCGTTCAGCCCGATGGGGCGCCAGGACGCGCTGAAGGTGCTCGACCGCACCAAGGGCATGATGATCTCCTCCGGCGACAAGGCGGTCAGCCAGATCGTCGAGCTGGACCAGGCCATGGATCAGTTGTCGTCCGGCAACTTCGTGCTGGGCGAGTACCACTTCATCATGGCGGTGTACGGCGACACGCAGGCCAAGCTCTCGCAGAACGTCGCCTCGACCCGGGCCGAGCTGTCCAACGCCGGATTCGTGTCGACCAAGGAAGACCTGGCGGTTACCTCGTCCTTCTATTCGCAGCTGCCGGGCAACTGGCGCTACCGTACGCGCCTGGCCAATGTCAGCTCGCTGAATTTCCTGGGTCTGTCACCGCTGCACAACTTTGCTACCGGCAAGCAGCACAACAACCCCTGGGGCGACTGCGTCACCACGCTGCAGACCACCAACGGCCAGCCGTATTACTTCAACTTCCACGCGACCCATCCGTCGGAGAATTCGCTGGGCGAGAAGGCGATCGCCAACACCATGGTGATCGGTAAGTCAGGTACCGGTAAGACCGCGCTGATCAACTTCCTGCTCAGCCAGGTGCAGAAGTACGAGCCGTCGCCGACCATTTTCTTCTTCGACAAGGATCGTGGTGCGGAGATCTTTGTGCGTGCCTGCGGCGGCAACTACCTGGCCCTGGAGAACGGTGCGCCGACTGGCTTCAACCCGTTCCAGTGCGAGAACAACGAGTCGAACGTGCAGTTCCTGGCCGACCTGATCAAGGTGCTGGCCGGCAAGCGCGAGTACAGTGCCCGTGAAGAAGAGGACATCTACCGCGCAGTGGAGAGCATGCTCGATACGCCGATGCACCTGCGCAACATGACCAACTTCCAGAAGAGCCTGCCCAACATGGGCGATGACGGTCTCTACGCGCGCATGCGCCGCTGGACCTCGGGCAATTCGCTGGGCTGGGTGTTCGACAACCCGGTCGATACCGTTGACCTGAGCAAGGCCAACATCATCGGGTTCGATTACACCGACATCATCGACAACCCTGAAGTGCGCGTGCCGGTCATCAATTACCTGCTGCACCGCCTGGAGTCGCTGATCGACGGCCGTCCGCTGATCTACGTGATGGACGAGTTCTGGAAGATCCTGGACGGCGAGGGTGGCCTGAAGGAGTTCGCGAAGAACAAGCAGAAGACCATCCGTAAGCAGAACGGCCTGGGCATCTTCGCCACGCAGAGCCCGGAAGATGCGCTGAAGAGCGACATCTCCGCGGCCCTGATCGAACAGACCGCCACGCTGATTCTGCTGCCGAACCCGAACGCCAGCAAGAGCGACTACATGGATGGCCTGAAGCTGACCGAGGCCGAGTTCAAGGTGGTTACCGCGCTGGACGAGCGGTCGCGCTGCTTCCTGGTCAAGCAGGGTCATGCCTCGAGCGTCTGCCAGCTCAACCTGCGCGGCATGGACGACATCCTGTCGGTGATCTCGGCCTCGACCGACAACATCGACATCATGCATCGCGTGCTGCAGACGGCAGCGGTCCGCAACCGTGTGACGGTGGACGAGTTGACCCCGGATCAGTGGCTGGACGCGTTCTACAAGAATCGAAAGGGCTCGGGCAAGCGAGCCGAACAGGATCAGGAGGAGACGGCATGAACCTGCCCACTCAAACGAACAAGGAAACTGCCATGACGACCGAAACCCAACGCAAGCCCATTCGCCGGCGTCGCATGGCGCCCCTGATGGCAGCCGTACTGACGCTGGGCCTGACCGTGAGCACGGGCACCAGCCCGGCGCAGGCGATGACCGTCTATGACCCGTTCAACTGGGTCATGAACTTCCTGCAGGAGATGAAGGCCGGCAAGGAGTACTTCGAGACGGCTGCGCGCTGGAGCCAGACGGCCGAACAGTACACCAAGACCATCGACAACTGGCTGTCCAAGCTGCAGAACTGGACCCAGATCATTGCTTCGCCGCTGATGCCGCCGACACCCACGCTGACGAAGATTCCCGAAAACTGGAACGTGGCCGAAAAGTGCGGTGGCGATTCCATGATCAGCATGAGCGGCCTGATGGCAGTGCTGAACATGAGCCCGGGCGGCGATATCGGCGCGCAGCAGCGAGCGATCTGCTCGTACATCCAGGTGCTTGAGAACAAGAAGTACAACGAGACCGTCGAGGTCGTGCAGATGTCCATGCCGGCGATGGAGCAGATGCTGCAGCAGCTGCGCCGGATCCGCAACGCGTTCAAGAACGAAGGCGCGCTGCAGGAGGATATCTCCAACAATACGGCAACCGCGGTCGAACTCGATAAGGCGTTCAAGAAGTGGGAAACCACCGTCAAGGTCTACGATCAGCAGATTCTTGCCCTTCAGGGGCGGCAGAAGAACCTGGCCGAGCGTGCGTTGCGTGGCGAGCGCAATCCGATTGGCAGCGTCATCAAGGCCGGCGCGCTGAAGGCCGCGCTTTCGAAGTGAATCACGTGCGCAACGCACTCCAGCAGGGCCCCGATGCGGGGCGGGTGATGTGATGAGTCAGGGAATGATGCACGGTATGGTGTTCAATGATCTGTTGCACGGCACGTTGTTCGCCTCGGTGGGCGACTTCGTCTTCTTCCGGCTGATCCTGGATTATCTGCGCGACGAGATCACCAACTTCGGCAACGGCATCCTGAGCCGGATGATGACCTGGGTCGGCACGATGGCGTTGGTGCTGATGACGCTGTGGGTGCTCATCCAGGGCTTCCGCATCGTGACCGGACGGAGCCGTGACTCGATGGCTGCGCTGATGACGAACATGGCGCGCGCCGCCCTGATCGTCACCGTCGCAACGTCGATGGCGATGTTCGGAACCAAGCTGCAGAACTTCCTGACCGACGATGTGCAGGACCAGATCACCTACATCGTGACCGGCAAGAAGTCGACCGCCTCGGAGCTGATCGACAAGAACCTGGGCTACATGCAGCTGGCACTCACGTCGGTAAGCGTGCTGGATGTGGCCGGCGACGTGGCTCTGGATAGTGCCAAGACCCGCGCGATGTGGTTCATCGGCCTGGGAACGGGCGGTCCCGCCGTGACCGCAGGCGCGATGTTGCTGCTGTACCAGATTGCGCTGGCGCTGTTCATCGGATTCGGACCACTGTTTATCCTGTGCCTGCTGTTCGAGCAGACAAAGTCGCTGTTCCAACGATGGTTGTTCTATGGCATCGGCACCATGTTCTCGATGGCCGTGCTGGCGGCGATGACCGGCATTGCCATGGAAATGGTGGCGCGCGTGGCGGCTTCGTTCTGGGGCGCGTCCGCGCTGGGTGCACTGCTGGGGTCGAACCTGACCGAGGGCATGAGCAGCATGGCGCTTCAGCAGGGCGGCATGGGCCTGATCCTGACGACGCTGATCCTGACTGCGCCCCCAATGGCCGCGATGTTCTTCCAGGGCACCCTGGGTACCTTCATGGCATATTCGCAGATAGGTGGTAGCCCGGTGCCGACCTCGCCGGGTCCGAACGGGCAGCCGCCGGGCTCCAGTGGGTCGGGTGGATTCTTCACTCCAACTGCACCATCTCGAAGCAACGGTGGCGGTCATATTGAGAATTCCAACAATATGGGACGAATTAGCGGGTCTGGAGTGCCGGCGCATGATGCATCTCCTCCATCAGGGAGGCGTGGTGCTGCGGCTACTGAGTAGAGGTTGAAATCACTATGGCTTCCCACCGTTGCGGATATCTAATGCGATTTACATTTGGCCTACTTGTTTTGGTGACTTCATGCTGGTCCTCAACGGTCATGGCTGAAGGCAACTGCCCGTCTGGTTTCTACCCAATTGGTGGGCAGGGTGTCAGTGGGTGCGCTCCGATCCCCGGTGCGGGCAGCGTCTCTTCCCAGCAACAGTTGCCGTCACCCCCACCGCAGCCTACAGGGCGTTGGCATAAGACCTGGGGTGCCGTTGCCATGGGTGAAAAGGGGGATACGGGAGTTGCAAAGCAGAAGTACTCCCGTGAAGAGGCTGAGCAGGAAGCGCTAAGTCAATGTGCGACCTGGGGTGCGCGAAACTGCGTGGTCAAGATCTCGTATGAGAACCAGTGTGTGGCGATTGCGTCTCCCACGGCCTCACAGACCGGCGCCCATATAGCGCGTGATGGCAGTATTGCCAAGGCCGGTGCTGTGGCGCTCTCGGGTTGCAAGAAGCAGGGAGGTGTCGGGTGTAAAGTTATGTACTCCGAGTGCAGCGATCCCATCTTTGAGAGGTTCTAGAAGTCCTCCTGTCGCTGCGAATTTTCTTTGGGGCATGCCAACCTGGTTGTGGTTGCTGCACGAGTTGCATTGACGCAATCGGATTTCGTGAGAGCTCGGATGCAGGCTTTGGAGCTGTGCACCTTGGGCGGCCATAGCCTCGCGCGGCACAGGAGCACTGATGTGAGATGCGTTGTACCGTTGTCCCTAATGGCGTCTCGCGACCGGGCGATGGATTAAGACCTGGGGCGCGATAGCCGGGGCAGCAAGCACCGGTGATTTGGAGGCGTCGGTAGGCCAGAGAACAAAGCGGGAAGCGATATCGGATGCGCTGGAACGCTGCGGGAAATATGGCGCGAAAGACTGCAAGATCGATACGAGCAACAAGAATCAGTGTGTGGCATATGCTGACACTGCCCCGGGCAGTAAGGGCATAGTCTCCATCTCGGTCGCGGGCTCCGAGGAGGATACGGCGAGTCGCGTTCTGGACTATTGCGCCAGAAATGGCGGAGGACAGTGCAAGGTGTTGTATTCAGACTGTTCGGAACCTGTTTTTGAGTCCTTCGAGCTGAGTCATTTCGGGGTATTCGTGGGTTCGCCGACTCGCCCGGGTCGCAGGGCAACAGTGAGGCTTTCGTTTTGCTGAGTCTTGGCTGACGCACGTATTCATCCTTATGAGCCGTGGTGCAAAAGAGAATTGAGGCTGAGCCCGCGTTTTGTGGCTACGCTTCGGCCCGTCTTACAGGTGAGGGTTTTCATGCGATCTGCTCTCTTTAGCCTGCTGTCTCTGGCAATAGCTGCAGCTTCAGCTTCCTCTGCACGTGCAGAAGGCGGAGTCTGTCCTCCCGGTTACTACCCCGTGGGGGACAAGGGGCAATGGGATGCGCACCAATTCCCGGCGCGTCGTCTGGTGGCGCCGCCCAGCAGTCTCCACCTCCTCCTCCGCAACCTACGGGTGAGTGGATCAAGACCTGGGGTGGAATTGCGGTATCCGCCAGCACTTCCGATGCCGGCGTTTCTACGGGGCACCGGTCAAAGAAGGAGGCGGAACGCAAAGCCGTCTCAGAATGTGCTGCCAGTGGAGCAAGCGATTGCAAGGTCAGCATGACCTATTTCAATCAGTGCGTTTCCTGGGTCATCCCGAGCGGAAGGACTGGAAATGGCTTGTCAGGAATTGGCACGGGTCCTACTCCTGGTGATGCCGAGCGGGCTGCTCAGGGAGTCTGCAAGAATGATAAGCCGGGAGCCTGTGCTCCTGTGTATGCAAATTGTACCGAGCCCTTGTTCAGGAAGTACTGAAACGGCCGTGCTCGGGATGATTTGCATTGACGCGTATCCCTATTTGTTTGTTGCAATTTGCGTGCACGGCGGTTTGGCTCCTAGAAGCCTCGGGCGCGGCTGCGCTGCTGCAGCTGAGAATGAGGCCGACCCGTGACCGCTCAATTTTGCACGGCGGCGTGTGCAAGGACGTTATGATCTTCCAAGGACATGGCTAGCTTGATGGCATCTCGGAGGGCAGCGGCGGGCACGTCTTTGGCCCATTCCTGTTCTGTGCATGGACGCCAATCGCAATGGCTGAAGGGAACTGCCCTTCGGGTTTCTACCCTGTAGGAGGGCAGGGTGTGCAAGGTTGTGCTCCGATTCCCGGTGCTGGAACTGGAGGGCAGCGGCAGGTCGGTATACAGGCAAGCCATCCCACGGGCCGGTGGCACAAAACGTGGGGCGCTATTGCGACAGGCGGACAAGGCGATACTGGTGTGTCCAAGCAGAAGCTCAGCAAGAGAAGCCCAAAAGGAAGCTCTTTCCCAGTGTGCCACTGGGGGGGGCAACGAACTGCCAAGTCAAGTTGACCTACCACAATCAGTGCGTTGCTATTGCCTCGCCTCAGGCCTCGCAGACCGGTGCGTTCTTCGCGAGCGCGGCTGAAGTTGGAGACGCGAAAGAGGACGCGATGGCTGGCTGCGGAAAGAAGGGAGGAGTGCAATGCAAGGTCATGTATTCAGCGTGTAGTGATCCTGTTTTCGAGCAGTTCTGACCCAGTTGTACCGGCTGGGTGGAATGGTTGGTCATGTGGCAGCTGTCGTGTCGCAATGCCAAGGTGGGGAAGGCACACGGCAGCTGGCTGCAGGCCGTTGACTGGGCTGCAATTTTCACGGATGAGAGCAGGAGTGAGAGCAGTGGGTAGATTCTTTCTTGTGGTCACGCTGCTGATAGCCCCTTTCTC
This sequence comes from Stenotrophomonas africana, assembly GCF_013004645.1. Taxonomy (GTDB): domain Bacteria; phylum Pseudomonadota; class Gammaproteobacteria; order Xanthomonadales; family Xanthomonadaceae; genus Stenotrophomonas; species Stenotrophomonas africana. The sequence continues at coordinate 145,358 of NZ_JABEME010000007.1, forward strand.
CGCTCTGGCGGAGGGGAGGTGTCCCCCTGGGCAGTACCCTGTTGGTGGGCAGGGCGTCGGCGGGTGTGCGCCTATTCCTGGCGGAAGCAGCTCTCCCTCCACTGGATCTTCTGCGCCGGTTCCCGCCGGAAAATGGGAGACGCGCTGGGGAGCCATCGCTGAGGACAAAAAACCAGCAACTGGTGGCTTGATGGCAACCGGTGCTTCCGTATCCCAGAAATCGAAGCGAGCTGCGGAAGCGGCGGCGATCGACGGATGTGTCCGGCGAGGAGGAAGCAAGTGTGAGATTCGTTTGAGCTATCACGATCAATGCGCCGCGATCGCCGATCCGTCGCCCCGCTCGGGCGGAAAGGCTGCCGGAAATTCAATCGTTGCCAGTGCTGAAACACTTGACGAAGCTCAATCGCTCGCGTTTAAGGAATGCGCCTCTGTGAATGATGGGGGAGCGTGTGAAGTGGCCTACTCGGCCTGCAGCATGTCGGAATTCAGGGCGTATCGCTGATCGCCAGGCTCTGCATGACGGCTATCAGCAGGTATTCATGCTGCACTGGAAGGTGGCGTTACTCGGGCCGCATCTGCTATGGCTGTGACTTTGTTCCGAGGAGTCTGGGAGACTTCATGCATGTTCGCAGATGGCTGGAAACTGAGTTCGGGCGTGGCTGTGTGGTCATGACTGGTCGATTGATGCAAGCGGTCATCGCAGCAATGTTCTTTCTAGCATTCTCATCCGCAAGTGCGGAAGGGAACTGCCCTCCCGGTATGTATCCGATTGGAGGGCAGGGAGTACAGGGCTGCGCGCCAATTCCAGGAGCCAGTTCTGGGGGCAGCGCTACGATTCCTACTCCTCCGCCCAGACCATTGGGTGAATGGGTTAAGACCTGGGGCGCACTCGCTGGCTCATCCAGCGGTTCGGAGGGCGGCGCGTCTGTGGGCGAACCCAGTGAGCGTACTGCGAAGAGGGTCGCGATTTCGAATTGCGAGAAGAACGGTGGACGTTGCAGGATCGAGTTCACCTACCAGAATCAATGTGTGGCTGCTGTCACCTCGGAACTGGCATCCACCGGTACCCAGTACGCCAGTTCGGGGACCGTGGAGAGCGCCGGGGAGTAGGCCATGCGTGACTGTCAGGTAGCAGGCGGGGCGCATTGCAGGATGATCTACTCGGCATGTTCCGCGCCGGTCTTCCGCAAGTATTGAAAGTGTGTCCAGGCGGCGTCCGGATGCTTGGTGGCTTTAGGGGAGCGTATGTTGGTGCAGGCCGGTACACCACCGTCACTACCTTCACGCGATTTGCTCGGCAGTCAGAGGTACATGGCCGCGTCGTCTATTCCGAATGCTCCTTGCCCGTCTTCCGGAAGTATTGATAAGGCGTCAGATAGGTCAGCAGAGCCAATCCCGCTTTTATGTGATCAAGTCCGCTTTTCGCTCCGTTCCCCCTTCGACGACTGAGGGCTCCTCGAAGTAAGCTGCGTGCGCGTCAAAATTCCGGCGCATCGGTGCCATCGAGCGCAGGAGCTTTCCCGTCCATGAGGACGCTGACGACCCGCGGTGCGGGTGACGCACACCCACAACACCACCACCGCAGGGCCGGGGCTATCATCCGCTCTGGCGGACACCGGGGCCTGCGGCGCATTGCGCGGTGTCCCGGCCGGCGCACGGGTACTGGCAAGACGGGATTGAAGGAGTGGCAGCGGATGCAGAAGGGGAGCGGCACGAACATGGACAATGCGTTGGCGTTCGTGCCGTCCGGCGCGAACCTGCTGGAAGCCGTGCGCGGTGATCTGACCGGCAATGGCATCGACGACCAGTTGCTGGTGATCGATCAGCCCGCCCCCGATGGCCTGGTGCCGGGCGAGCACGGTCCCAACCGGGTGCTGTTGTTGCTGCTGGGCGATGCTGCCGGCCGATGGCAGCTGGCGGCGCGCAACGACAAGCTGGTGCCATGCTCTACCCGCGGCGGCATTGCCGGTGATCCCTTCGCCTACGTGACGATCGAGGATGGCGCGTTCAGCGTGATCACCAACGGCGGCAGCCGCGAGCGATGGAGCAGCACCTACACGTTCCGCTACGCGCCGTCCGAGCAGGTCTGTTGGGTCCATGGCGTGCAGCGCAGGGTGGTCGACACCGAGACCGAGGCAACCCACACCCGTGACTTCTCGGCGGCCGAGCTGGGCAGGGTACGGTTTGAGGACTTTGACCCGTCCGTGGTTGCCGACGTGAGCTTGCCTTGAGTGCCGCGCCTGTGAGGAGGCAGGAGGACCCCACGATGATCGAGCAGGAGTTTGACCGTGTCGCAGGATAGAGAGTCGCAATTGTTGCGACAGGCCACGGAGGCCGGCATCACCTCGTCCCGGGAACTGGCCAACTTCATGGCGCAGGCCGGGCACGAGTCGCGTGGCCTGAGCAGGCTCAATGAAAGCTTCAACTTCACCCGGGGCATCTCGCAGATCCCGGTCGAGGCCGCGTGGCGTAATGGCAATGGTGCGCTGGAGAGTGCCCGCCAAGAGGCGTTGCGCGGTCGCCCGGAGAACCTGGCCGAGCTGATGTACGGCGGGCGGATGGGCAATGACGCACCGGGCGACGCGCTGAAGTATCACGGCCGCGGCTATCTGCCGCTGGTCGGCAAGGAGAACTACGAGCGTGCCGGCAAGGCGCTGGACCTGGACCTTGTGAACCATCCCGAACTGGCTGCGCAGCCCGAGCACGCCGGCCGCATCGCGGTCTGGCAATGGCAGACACGCGTGCCGGAGGCGGCACGCGAGGATGTGCGCGAGGCCACGCGTGCGATCAATGGCGCACTCAATGGCATCGAGGCCCGCCAGCAGCGCTTCGAGGTCTGGCAGCAGAAGCTGACGCCGGACGTGATGGCGCGGCTGGATAGGGGCGAAGTCGGTGCGCCGGCGCAGCAGCCCGGTGCACGGGACATGTCGCAGCCGGGCGAGCCGGGACACGTCCTGTTCCAGGACGCACGCCAACACCTGCAGCAGATGGGGCCGCAGAGCGGGCTGCGCAGTGCGCAGGAACTGGACAATGCGGCCGGCGCACTGGCGCTGAGTGCACAGAAGGCGGGGATGTCGCGCATTGACCATCTGCTGGCGGGCAACGACGGACGCACGTTGTTTGCAGTGCAGGGCACGTTGGGTGATCCGGCGATGCTGCGCGCGTCCATAGACGGGGAACAGGCCGCCCAGCAGCCGTTGGCGCAAAGCAGCCAGCAGGTGGCGGCCAGTGTTTCGCAACAGGATCAGGCAGCTTCGGTTGCCCGTGAGCAGGAGCAGCGCTCGCGCTCAATATGATTCAAGGGGGCGCTTGCGGGGTGGAGGCCCGCAGGCGCTGGACGCACGACGCGTGGCGCTTATCGGCGCCGATAGGGAAACCCAACGTAAGGACACCACATGCGAACCGTACTTCCAGTGTTCCAGCACGCCGTTGCCAGCTTCGCGTCTGTCCGGCCGAGCCCGTCGCCAGTCTGGCTCCTGTCATTGAGTCTGGTGGCTTCATTGGCGCAGGCCCAGGACGCGCCACCACCGCTGCCGCAGGCTCCGCCGTTGACCGAGCTGGCAGCAGCGCCCGCGTTGGCCGCACCGACGGTGGTTGATGCCGCCGGAGTGCCGGATGCACCGGCTCCGGTGGCTCAGGCGTCGGCGATGCGCTCTCCTGCACCCGCTGCGGCGCAGGAACTGGCCCCTGCATCCGAGCCAACCCAGACCCAAGCGGCAGCGCCCACGTCCGCGCCGTCTGCGGCGCCCGAATCACCCGCCGTGGTGCGCGCCCCCAATCCGCCGACGCCTCCCGCACTCGCCATCGTGCCGTTGCCGCCGGAACAGGCCACCGAGCGCGCGCTCGGCGCCCGCTGCCCGGTGGATCTGGCCGGTCGCCTGGCGGCCCAGGGCGACCTGCTGATCGGTGCCTGCGAGGGGCAGATGCCGGCGCACCTGGCGGCCGTGCTGGTGGCACTTCCCGAGCAGGACATTCACCTGCCGCGCAGCTGGCGCGAGCGTGAGGTGCGCCAGAAGGTGTGGTTCAAGGCGGTGCCGGGCTTTGGCCAGCGTCCGGACTTCATTGCGCGGATGGGGGATATCTGGGTGCGTTCGCTGGAGGGCCGTGACGCCGAAAGCACGTTCTATCTGGTCTCGGCGCCTTTCCTCTGCAGCAATCCGGCGGCCGGGACCACAGTGCAGTTGCAGGAGCCGGTGCGCCTGCCGGCCGGTGAGTGCCGCGAAGCTTACATCGCTCAGCGCGTATACCAGGTGCGCGGCGATGCCGCGCCGAGGGATGTAACGGCCGAGGTCATGCCGGCCATGCCACCGTTGACGGAAGCCGATCGTGCGCGCCAGCTGGCTCGCGAAGGCAGGATCACGCTGGATCACAGCAAGCTGCAGTTCGGCCCGGCCATGCGCTGGTTCGTGCAATATCCGGAGACAGCCCAGAAGGGCGGTCCACGCGCCTACGGTGATTGGAACCGCGAGCACATCGCGTTCGTGGTTTGGACGGGGGATCGCTTCGAGCTGCGTGAGAAGGTCGCGCGGGCGCAGTGGCCCTGTGACCCGGTAGCGCCGGGCGATCACGCCTGTGGCGGCTTCCCGGATTCCGGGCCGGATCTGTTCGTGACCGCCAGTACGTCTGCACCGGTCGCGGCCACCAGCCCCTGAGGCACGGTGCTGAAGCGGGAGCCGGATTGACCGGCTCCCGCGCTGTTCATCAGGCCTGCATGCTGCGGGTCTGGTTCTGCTGTTGTTCCAGTTGCTGATCGCGGTCCTGTGCCAGGCGCTGTCCCGCGGCTTGCTGATCAATCCGCTGGCTGCTCTGCTCCAGCGGCGTGTTCATCGCCACCGCCGTATCCACCGACACGCGCAGGTGTGCCGGGTCGCCGCCCTGGCCCTGCACCGCGAAGCTGCGTGAGGCGTCGGCATTCATCACCACCTCGTCGATGCGCTTGCCGCCTGCAGCGTGCATCTCCGCCGCCAAGCTACCGGCCAACTGCGTGCTCATCACATCCGGCACGCGGCCGACGCGAACGTCCTGCGCATGCACGCCACGGATCGCATCGTTGAACAATGGGTTGCCCAGGTGGTTGGCATCGTCCATGCGCAGCATGCTGGTGTGATGGCCGTTCTTCTCCGCCTCGCGGCGTGCCGGTTCACCGGGCTGCAGCGGGCCGCGGATGTGGTCGTACAGATCGATGGCGCCGCCCGGGATGCCCCGTGCCGCGCGGGTGACGCCGCGACGCAGTGACTCGACGTCATCGCGGTACTCCTCGATCATCTTGGCGTTGTCTTTTGCCAGCTTCTGGGTTTCCGGATGTTTCAGCACCGAGCCTTCGTCGAGGAAGTTGCCCAGTTTGTGCGCGCCGAACGAGCTGGTCGCCGCAATGATCGGCCGGTCCGGAATCAGATCACGCAGGGCGTGATTGCTGAAGCCGTTTGCCGCGAGCGTCTTGATCTCGTCGGGCTTGGCATAGATGCGGACCTGGCCGAAATGCGGCGAGGCGGCGCTGACCGGATCGGACGCCGTGACGTGATTGATCATGGTGTTGCCGCCTTCCGGAATGCGGTAGCTGAGGCTGACCGCGCCATAGGCGTTGAAGGTCTCGCCCTTGACGTTGAAATGGTGCGAGGTGATCTGGGCCAAGGCGCCGCCGAGGGAGTGGCCTGTGACGGTGACCTGAGGCGCGCGGCCTCCAAATGCAGCTTCCTGCTTCGCATAGTCCAGCGCGCTTTTGGTCAGGGCGATGGCATCGGGGGCCTGCACGTTGGTGCGGGCAACGACCATGCCTCCGTCGGTGAGGATTGCATCACGAGCAATCTGTTCGGTGCCGCGATGAGCGACGACGATCTCGTTGGTGTCGGTGCGTTGGTAAATGGTGCCTTGGTAGCCGTTGAGTCGATTGTCGACATGCTCAAGTACTTTGTACTCGTGTCCGTTGAGCGTGACTTTCTCTTCCTGACCCGGAGCCCGTCGCCCGACTGCACGATCCTTATAGGCGTCATCGGAAAGTGCGGCGTAGTCCTGAGAGGTGATGGTCATTGGGTGACCTCACTGGCGCTGAGGCTCATGGTGAACAGCTTGCCCTGCAGCTCGGCGACGTAGTCTGCAGGATTGGTCTTGCCCGTGGCCGGATAGTTGGCAGCAAGCGGTGCCCGCGGATAGGCCGCGTCCGGGTAGTAGAGCGTATGCGCGCTACCTTCGGTCAGTGGCTTGGCCTCGACGAAGGTCAGGAAGCGCGTTTCGCCTTCGGCACCCGTCGCCTTCAGCATTGCCCCGGCACCGGTGAACTCCCACTTGCAGACGCCACGACCGTAGTAGTCTTCATCCAGCATGCGGTCCACATACAGCGTGCCGCGGTACTCACCCTCAGCGACCTTGCGCAGCTCCACCGGCTCCTGGCTGGTGATGCGTGCGGCGGTACCGGTGGCTGGTTCGATGTGGCCGCACTGGTCTTCGTTGGTGACGTCGTACTGCGCTACGCCTTCGACCACTGCGAAATCACCGGGGGCATCCTTCAGGCGCAGCACCAGTTCATAGGCCTTGCGCGGGCTGGGGTTGAGCTTGGCGAGGCCACGCCCACCCTGGGCGACATCGGCTTCAGCAGCGGCACGTTCCTGGTTCATGGCGGTCTCCGGATTGCAGGCGGTCAATAGAAGCAGAGCAAGGCACGGGATCATCTTGTGGCGCAATGTCGGCCTCCTTGGGGGTAGGGATGGTTGAACTGGCAGCTCATGGCGCGAGTTTCTGCACAGTGGTGGTGGTTGAGAACAGCGCGTTGCGCAGATCTTCGCTGTACCCCGACGGATCTTCCTCGCCACTGGCGCCAAAGTTGGCGACAGTGGCGGCGCGCGGATAGATAAGGTTTGGGTAATAGAGCGTAAGAGGTGAGTCGCTCTCCATGCGCTCCTTGTCGATGAACGTCAGGAATCGCGTATCCGCCTTGCCGTTCGTGGCGCGCAACATCGCACCGACACCTGTCAGCGACCAATGGCAGACGCCACGCCCGTAGTAGTCCTCGTCCTGCATGCGGTCGAGGTAGAACGTGCCGCGGTACTCGTTCTCACCGACCTTGCGCAGCGTGACGAGCTCCTGGCTGGTAATACGGCTGGCGGTACCGGTCGCCCTCAGGACCCGGCCGCAGTCCTTGTGGTTGCTGACGTCGTACTGGGCAACGCCCTCGACGACCGCGAAGGGACCAGGGGCATCCTTCAGTGTCAGTACCAGCTCGTAGCCCTGCTGCGGTGACGGGTTGAGCTTGGCCAGGCCGCGTCCACCTGCGGCAACGTCACGCTCTGCGTCCGCGTAGGGCGAGCAGGCCGTCAGTGCCAGCAAGAGGCCCATCGGTACCAGATGGCGTCCCTTGCGTGTCGGCATGGCTACATCCATGGCGGCATCCTGCATCGTGCGTCCGTGTCCATATATCCTTCCCTGGTGACAGGTTTATCGATTATGGAGTGTTCTGGAAACCCGACGCCAGCGACGGCAGGGCGTCTGCGACGGAATTTTGACGCATTCAGCGTTCGGTGGTGTCGCCGAATCGATTGCGGCACGGGCGATTCGAGGTTCGCGGGGCGATTGCGCCTCGCGCTCGACATTTCGCCGCCAATTTGTGACAAAGGTCGCAAATTCACCCAGCGCTCACGCAAGCGAACATTACGCCATGAACTACACCATCCGTGCCGAAGCCATTGATGATCATGCCACCCTCCGTGCGCTCACCGAGGCCGCATTCTGGGATGCTGCGCACAGCAGCCATACCGAGCAGTTCATCGTCGACGCCCTGCGCGCCCGTGGGGAGCTGAGCGTTTCGCTGGTGGCCGAGATGGACGGCAAGGTGATCGGCCATGTGGCGGTGTCGCCGGTGACGATCAGCGATGGCAGCATGGGCTGGTTCGGCCTGGGCCCGATTTCGGTATTGCCCGCGTGGCAGGGGCAGGGCATCGGTGCGGTCCTGATGCGCGCCGCACTCGAAGCACTGCGTCAGCAGGGTGCGCATGGCTGCGTGGTGCTGGGTGAGCCGGCCTATTACGGTCGTTTCGGCTTCCGCGCCGAGTCGGGCCTGGTGCTGCCGGGTGTGCCGGCGGAGTACTTCCAGGCGCTGTGCCTGCGGCCGCCGATGGCGCAGGGCGAGGTGAGCTATTCCATGGCCTTCGAAGCCACCGCCTGAGCATGCGGAAGATCAGGGCGCACGCCAGACGGTGGGCTCGGGTTGCGGCTTCGGAATGCGGTAGCCGCCGATGTGCTCAAGTGAACTGACGGCGTCACGCCCGCACCTGGCTCCTACCGAGAGATGTCAGCCGTTGTACCGGAGATGGATCAGCGGATACGGACGTCCCTGCGAATCGAGCGGCGAGCGTCCGGTTTCGACGAAGCCCATGCGTCGGTAGAAGCCCACTGCCTGCGCGTTCTGCGCATTGACGTCGGTGCTCAGCTGCGGATGCAGGGACAGCGCATGCTGCAGAAGTTGGCGACCAATCCCGGTGCCACGCACGTCCGGATCGATGAACAGCGCTTCCATGTGCGTGCCATCGATCAGCATGAAGCCCAGCGGCCGATCCTGCGCATCCACAGCAACGGTCAACGGCGCGTGCGGCAGGAAACCGGCGACTTCGGCATCGATCGCCTGGCGGTCTTCAGTGCTGAGGAAGTCGTGGGTGGCGTCGACGGCGCGGCGCCAGAGGTCGACAAGGGCGACGCCGTCGTCGGCGCGCGAGGGGCGCAGGGTGGTCATATGTTCACCAAGGTGCTTGACAGGAATGCGCAGTATGGAGCTTTCCGGCCGCGCCTGCAGGTGCGGGTTCATCCCGCGTTGCGATGGCGGATGAAGGGACTGTAGGCAGTGGCTTGCGCGCGAAGGACCCCGCCATCCTCGAAGTCACCGCTGTCGTTGAAGGGCACGGTCGGCCACTGCCGCCAATGCGTCAGTCGCCCGCGGTAGGAAAGGGTGGCTGCAACCAGCGCTTTGTCGTGGGCCTGTACGCGTTCCGCCGCAAGCCCTGATCGCACGCCGTGCACCACATGCGGCTCCATCACCTCGAAGCCGACGTAGCGCAGGCTGTACATCAACGGCCACAGCAACAGCCGGGTATCGCCTTCGCGGCCATCGACCGCGCACGCCCGTGCCGACGAACCGGTTGTCACGCTCAGCAACGCACGCTTGCCCTGCATCACGCCATGTTCGTGGCGCTGACGGCTGTTGTACATCGGCCCATAGACCATCACGCGGTCCAGCCAACCCTTGAGGATGGCCGGCGCCGTGAACCACCACAGTGGGAATTGCAGGATCACCAGATCCGCAGCCCGCAGCAGGTGCAGGTGACGTTGCACATCGGCGGGCAGCTGGTCGTGTTCGGCGCTGTAGCGTTGTTCGCGCTGGGCATCGAAGCGCTCGGGCTGCAGGCGCCGTGGATGGTGCCAGGCCGCTTCCAGCGGATCGAAGCCTTCCGCATACAGGTCGGCCACGTCCACCTGCAGGTTCTCATGCCGCAGCTGCTCGGCGGCCTGCGCGGCCAGGTAGGCGTTGAAGGAGCGGGGTTCGGGATGGGCAAGCAGGATCAGGGCGCGCATGGGGCGAGGTGTTCGAGGAGTGTGCGACCATCCTCGCGGCGCCGGCATGCACCGGCAATTACGCACCTTGAGGTAACCATGGCCTTTCCCGGAGATGTCTATGCCGCCGACTGCTCGGCGCGCGATGCGCTGGCGCTGATCTCCGGCAAGTGGGTGATGCTGCTGTTGCCGGCGTTGGCGCAGGGCCCGCAACGCAACGGTGCGCTGCTGCGGAAGATCGAAGGCATCTCGCAGAAGGTGTTGACCCAGACCCTGCGGCAGCTGGAGCGCAATGGCCTGGTCGAGCGGTGTGATCTGGGCAGCAAACCACTGCATGTGGAGTACCACCTGACCGAGGTCGCGCGCGGCCTGGTCGAGACGCTGTCCGCTCTGGATCGTTGGGCCGAGCACAACTTCCCGGCGCTGGATGCCGCCCGCGAGCGCTTCGACGCGCGCTAGCGGCGCCTGCACGGCCGCGGGCGTACAATGCGGCCCCGGCGGCCATCCTGGCCCTGTACTCACGCGAGAACCGCCATGACCGATGCCCTGGGTGTGCCGGTGCACGACACCGATGAACGCTGGATGCGCCACGCGCTGGCGCTGGCCGAGCGCGCGCAGCGCGAGTTCGACGAAATTCCGGTAGGAGCCGTGCTGGTGGGGGCCGATGGGCAGCTGCTGGGCGAGGGCTGGAACCTCAACATCGCCTCGCACGACCCCAGCGCACACGCCGAGATCGTGGCCATGCGGGCCGGCGGAAAGTTGCTGGCCAATCATCGCCTGCTTGGCAGCACGCTCTATGTGACCCTGGAGCCGTGTGCGATGTGTGCAATGGCAATCGTGCATGCACGTGTCTCGCGCCTGGTCTACGGCGCCAGCGACCCCAAGACCGGTGCCTGCGGTAGCGTGTTCGACCTCATTGGCGACGCCCGCCACAACCACCGCGTCGAGATTCACGGCGGGGTGCTGGCCAAGGAAGCCAGTACGCGCCTGACCAATTATTTCCGCGCCAAGCGTGGCAAGCCGCCGCTGTTGTTGGAAGACCACGCCGGCGAGGGCTGAGGGGCGAAAGGGTATGATGGGCGCTTCTTTCCCTTACCGGTAGGCCGCGCGCCTGCCCAGCAACGAGGCGACACAATGGCGGACACCGGCGCGGCCAACGAGCGACTGATCTGGATCGACCTGGAAATGACCGGGTTGGATACCGATAACGATTCGATCATCGAGATCGCCACGGTGGTGACCGATGCCCAGCTCAATGTGCTGGCCGAGGGCCCGGAATTCGCCATCCATCATCCGCTGGAAACGCTGGAAGCGATGGACGAGTGGAACCGCAACCAGCACCGCCGTTCGGGCCTGTGGCAGCGCGTGGTGGACAGTACCACCACGCTGGCCCAGGCCGAGGCGCAGACCGTGAACTTCCTGGCGCAGTGGATCCCGGCTGGCCTGTCGCCGATGTGCGGCAACTCGATCTGCCAGGACCGTCGCTTCCTGCACCGCCAGATGCCGCGTCTGGAGAAGTACTTCCACTACCGCAACCTGGACGTGTCCACGGTGAAGGAACTGGCCAAGCGCTGGGCGCCGACCGTGGCTGCCGGCGTCGGCAAGAACAGCAACCACACCGCACTGAGCGATGTGCACGATTCGATCGCCGAGCTGCGCCATTACCGCCAGTTCATGGGCGCGCTTTCGGGGCTTTCGACGCCTTGATCGGTAGTGCCGGCCGATGGCCGGCAAGGCTTGGGTCGGATCCCTTTCCAGCGGAAAGGGCTCTGACCCCTCTGTCGTGCCCCGCGACGAACCGTTCAACTCCCTGGCGCTAAGATCGGCGCCATGAACGAGCCCATCCTGCTCCCCCGCGACATCGCCCATGACGCCCGTGACTGGTCCGACCTGCAGCGGGCGGTGGCCCTGCTGGAAGCGCCGACCCTGACCGCGCGCATGGCCAATCTGGTCGGCACGCCGCTGGAGTTCGCGGTGAAGGCGCTGCCCAGCTCGGTCTCCAACCGCATCCACGGTGCGGTGCAGGCAGCGCTGAGCAAATCGGCGCAGGCCGCGCTGTGGAGCATGGACAACACCCCCGGCAAGGGGGCGTCCACCCGCTGGCACAAACTGGCGGCGGCCACCTCGGGCGCGGTCGGCGGGGCGTTTGGCTTCGCAGCCTTGTTCATCGAACTGCCGGTGTCGACCACCATCATGATGCGTGCGGTGGCCGACGTGGCCCGCAGCGAGGGGTTCGACCTGTCCGAGTTCAGCACCCGTCAGGCGTGCCTGGAGGTGTTCGCGCTGGGTGGCAACTCGCCGCGCGATGACGCCAGTGAGACCGGCTATTACCTGGCCCGCGGCTTCACCACTGATGTAATGCGCCATCTGTCGGCTGAACTGGCCGGGCGTGTGGTGACCGGCCGTGACCTGACCCTGGGCGTGGCGCCTAAGGAGGCCGGCAAGCTGCTGGCGAAGATGGTGGAGAAGGTGGCGGCGCGCTTCGGCGTGGTGGTCACCGAAAAATTTGCTGCACAGGCGGTACCAATCGTCGGTGCTGCCGCCGGTGCAACACTGAATACCATGTTCACCGACTACTACCAGGACATGGCGCGCGGCCACTTCATCGTGCGCCGGCTGGAGTTGAAGTACGGGGAAGATGTGGTGCGCACCTGCTATGACCGCGTGGCGCATGGCGCGGTCAAGATCGAGCCAAGGCTGGAGTAGCGCCACGCCACGCGTGGATGAGCCCTTGTACCGGGTGATCCTTGCCTTGGGGGAACAATTGTTTTGCCAGTGCATGCCTGTTGCGTGGCGGCCGGCATCCCCATCCTTTGCGGCACTCCCCCCGCAAGAGATTGCCGCCATGATGTTCACCCCCCACCGCCTGGGCGCGCTGGCGCTGCCCAATCGCATCGTGATGCCGCCGATGACCCGCTCGCGTGCCGCCGACGGCAACGTCGCCACCGCGGAAATGGCCGCCTACTACGCGCAACGCGCCAGTGCCGGCCTGATCGTCAGCGAAGGCACGCAGATCAGCCAACAGGGCCAGGGCTACGCCTGGACCCCGGGCATCCACAGCGCCGAACAGGTGCAGGGTTGGCGGCAGGTGACCGATGCGGTGCACGCCGCCGGTGGCCGCATCTACGCCCAGCTGTGGCACGTCGGCCGTGTCTCGCATGTGGCGCTGCAGCCCGATGGCGCGGCGCCGGTGTCTTCCTCGGCATTGCTGGCCGAAGGCGTGAAGGTGTTCGTCGACCCGACAGGGGCGGGCCCCGAAGCCGGTGTGGGCGAGATGATCCAGCATTCGATGCCGCGCGCGCTGCGCGAGGACGAGATTCCGGGCATCGTCGCCGATTACGCGCAGGCTGCGCGCAATGCGCTGGCCGCAGGATTTGATGGTGTGGAACTGCACGGCGCCAACGGCTACCTGATCAACCAGTTCATCGACTCACAGGCCAACCAGCGCACCGATCGTTACGGTGGTTCGCTGCAGAACCGTCTGCGCTTCCTGCGCGAGGTCGTGCAGGCGGTGGTCGCGGTAGCCGGTGGTGATCGCGTGGGCGTGCGCCTGGCGCCGCTGACTACGCTGCAGGGTGCGGTGGACGATACGCCGCAGGCGACCTATCTGGCCGCAGCGCACCTGCTCGGCGAGATGGGTGTGGGCTACCTGCACATCGCCGAGGCCGACTGGGACGATGCACCACCGATGCCGGTGGCATTCAAGCAGGCGCTGCGCATGGGCTACCCGGGCACGCTGATCTACGCCGGCAAGTACACCGCCGAGCGCGCCGAGCAGGCACTGGCCGAAGGCTGGGCTGACCTGATCGGCTTCGGTCGCCCCTTCATCGCCAACCCGGACCTGCCGGAGCGCCTGCGCCTGGGGGCGGAACTGAATCCGCCGGATCGGGCGACGTTCTTTGGCGGCGGTGCGGTTGGGTTTACCGATTACCCGACGCTGGAAGAGAGCGTCGCGGCCTGATCCTGGAGGCCGCTGGCCGGCATTTCAATGTCGTATCGCCGATGGGTGGGTGCCGACCGTTGGTCGGCACTACCGGCATGTATCAGGGCTTGTCGCGCACCAGCGCGTCAGCTTCTACCACCCCACCATCCTTGCCATGCAGGTACAGGTGCATGTCCTGCTGCGGATACGGGATGTTGATGCCCGCCTTGTCATAGCCCAGCTTCAGCTGCTCCAGCAGCGTGACCTTGGTGCCGAACCAGTCGGCCGACTTCACGTAGCAGCGGATGCCCAGGTTGATTGCATGCGCACCCAGCTCGTACACCACCACGTCCGGTGCTGGCGTCTGCAGCACGCGTGGGTCGGCCTTCATCAGTGCCAGCGCGGTATCGCGTGCCAGCTGGATGTTGTCCTCGTAGCCGATGCCAATCACCAGTTCGACGCGGCGCGTCGGCTCGGCAGTCAGGTTGATGATCGGCGCGGCGGTGATCAGCGTGTTCGGAATGGTGGTGTGCTGGTTGTCGGCACCGGTCAGAACGGTCTGGAAGATGCGCACTTCGCGCACCGTGCCGGTCTGCCCGGCCACGGTGACCACATCGCCCACGCGGAACGGTCGCAGCGTCACCAGCATCACGCCCGAGGCGATGTTGGACAGCGAATCCTTCAATGCCAGGCCAACAGCGAGGCCAGCGGTGCCGAGCACGGCCAGCAGCGGGGTGATCTGCACGCCCAGCGTCCCAATGGCCAGCACCACCACGATCACCAGCGATGCGGCATACACCACGTTGCGCAGGAAGCTGCCGAGCATCGGGTCCACACCCATGCGCGCCGTAGCGCGCGGCATCGCGTTGGACAGGCGTCGTGCCACCCACAGGCCCACAAGCAGCACCACAATCGCGGCCAGCAACGGTACGCCATAGGTTTCCAGCAGGCGTTCCCAGTCGAGTGAATGGAGCCAAGGGGTTGCGGCGGGGGCGGGCGTTGCGGCGGCGATCATGCGGGAGTTCCTTTGCTGCTGCGGGACGGGCGCGAGGTGCGCGTGGCGTGTGCGGACGCCAGAAACAGCAAGCCCCGCAGAGGCGGGGCTTGCGTGCAGCAGCAGTATCAGCTGACGTCGATGAACATGACGTCAGCCTGCGGCCATCATGGCATCAGCCGTTGGCCTTCAGCTTGGCCAGGCGCAGCCAGGTATCGACCACGGTGTCCGGGTTCAGCGACACCGACTCGATGCCTTCCTGCATCAGCCATTCGGCCAGATCCGGATGATCGGACGGGCCCTGGCCGCAGATGCCAACGTACTTGCCCTTGGCACGTGCTGCCTTGATCGCCATCGACAGCAGCTTCTTCACCGCCGGGTTACGCTCGTCGAACAGGTGCGCGACGATCGACGAGTCGCGGTCCAGGCCCAGGCTCAGCTGGGTCAGGTCGTTGGAGCCGATCGAGAAGCCGTCGAAGATCTCCAGGAACTCATCGGCGAGCAGTGCGTTGGACGGCACTTCGCACATCATGATGATCTTCAGGCCGTTCTCGCCCTGCTTCAGGCCGTTCTGTTCCAGCACCTCGACGACCTTGCGGCCTTCTTCCAGGGTGCGCACGAACGGAATCATGACCCACAGGTTGTCCAGGCCCATTTCGTTGCGCACGCGCAGCACGGCCTTGCACTCCAGCGCGAAGGCGGCCGAGAAGCTCGGGTCGACGTAACGGCTGGCGCCGCGGAAGCCGATCATCGGGTTCTCTTCGTGCGGCTCGTAGTTGCTGCCGCCGATCAGGTTGGCGTACTCGTTGGACTTGAAATCCGACAGGCGCACGATCACGGCATTCGGTGCGACCGAGGCGGTGAGGGTGGCGATGCCTTCGGCCAGGCGGTCGACGTAGAAGCCGACCGGATCGGAATAGCCGGCGATCTTCTCGTCGATCTTCTTCTTGGTTGCCGCGTCCTGGCGGTCGTATTCCAGCAGCGCGTTCGGGTGGATGCCGATGTGGCTGGCGATGATCATTTCCAGGCGGGCCAGGCCGATGCCGGCGTTCGGCAGCTGGCCGAAGTCGAAGGCACGTTCCGGGTTGGCCACGTTCATCATGATCTTCAGCGGCGCCGGCGGCATGTTGCCCAGATCAGTGGTGGTGCGCTCGAAGCCGAGCTTGCCTTCGTAGATGAAGCCGGTATCGCCTTCAGCGCAGCTGACGGTGACCAGCTGGCCATCTTCGATGACCTTGGTGGCGTTGCCCGAACCGACTACGGCCGGCACGCCCAACTCGCGCGCGATGATCGCGGCGTGGCAGGTACGGCCGCCACGGTTGGTGACGATGGCCGAGGCGCGCTTCATCACCGGCTCCCAATCGGGATCGGTCATGTCGGCGATCAGCACGTCGCCCGGCTGCACGCGGTTCATGTCGTCCAGCGTCTTCACTACGCGGGCCACACCCGAGCCGATCTTGGCGCCGACGGCACGGCCTTCGGCCAGCACGTTGCCGCCCTTTTCGGTCAGCGCGAAGCGCTCGATCTGGGTGGCGTGGCTGCGCGACTTCACTGTTTCCGGGCGCGCCTGCACGATGAACAGCTTGCCGCTGACACCGTCCTTGGCCCACTCGATGTCCATCGGGCGGCCGTAGTGCTTCTCGATGACCAGCGCCTGCTTGGACAGCTCCTGCACGTCCTCGTCGCTGATCGAGAAGGTGTTGCGCAGTTCGGCCGGGGTATCTTCGATCCTGACGCGCTCACCCGGGACATCCGAGTACACCATGCGGATCGCCTTGCTGCCGAGCGAGCGGCGCAGGATCGCCGGCTTGCCGGCCTGCAGGGTGGGCTTGTAGACGTAGTACTCGTCGGGGTTGACCGCGCCCTGCACGACCATTTCGCCCAGGCCGAAGGACGAGGTGACGAACACCACGTCACGGAAGCCGGACTCGGTGTCCAGGGTGAACAGCACGCCGGAGGAACCGACGCCCGAACGCACCATCAGCTGCACGCCGGCGGACAGGAACACGTCCTCATGCTTGAAGCCGTGGTGCACGCGGTAGGCAATGGCGCGGTCGTTGTACAGCGAGGCGAACACTTCCTTGACCTTGTGCACGACATCGTCGGCACCGGTGACGTTGAGGAAGGTTTCCTGCTGGCCGGCGAAGGAGGCATCGGGCAGATCCTCGGCGGTAGCCGACGAACGCACGGCCACGGCCACGTCGCCGCCACCGTTTTCGGCGCTCAGCTTTGCGTAGGCAGTGCGGATGTCCTGGTCCAACTGCGGCTGCAGCGGAGCATCGATGACCCAGCCGCGGATTTCCTTGCCCGCTGCGGTCAGCGCGTTGACGTCTTCGACGTCCAGCGTGGCCAGCTTGTCGAAGATGCGCTTGGACAGGTCGTTGTGCGCGATGAAGTCCTTGAAGGCTTCAGCGGTGGTGGCATAACCGCCCGGCACCGAAACGCCCAGACCGGCCAGGTTGCCGATCATCTCGCCCAGGGACGAATTCTTGCCGCCTACGCGGGCCAGATCGGCCAGACGCAGTTCGTGCAACCACAGGATGTTCTCGTTCAAGCGCGATGCTCCGTTTGGCCATCGCCCGAGGCGGGCTGAGTGGCCGCGTCCGTAGGAAGAAGCCGATATGATGCCGGGCAGAGCACCGTCGGCACAAGCTTGTGCTGACGGCCTTTTTAAGCTTCGTAGGGGGTAAAAGCGCGCATGTCGACCATCCGTCCGGTGTTCTACGTTTCCGATGGAACCGGTATCACCGCTGAAACCATTGGGCATAGCCTGCTGACCCAGTTCTCCGGATTCAGCTTCATTACCGACCGCATGTCGTTTGTCGACGACCCCGAAAAAGCGCGTGAAGCCTGCGCCCGGATCCAGGCGGCGGGGGAGCGGTACCAGGTCCGGCCGATCGTGGTGAACTCCTGCGTGGACCAGAGCCTGAGCCTGATCCTGGCCGACAGCGGGGCGCTGATGCTGGACGTGTTCGCACCGTTCATCGAGCCGCTGGAGCGTGAACTGGCCAGCCCGCGCCTTGCCCGGGTTGGCCAGGCCCACGGCATGGTGGACTTCGACACCTACCACCGCCGCATCAATGCGATGAACTTCGCCCTGACCCATGACGACGGCATCGCGGTGAACTACGACGATGCCGACGTGATCCTGGTGGCGGTTTCGCGCGCCGGCAAAACGCCGACCTGCATCTACCTGGCCCTGCATTACGGGGTGCGCGCGGCCAACTACCCGCTGACCGACGAGGATCTGGAAAGCGACCGCCTGCCGCCGCGCCTGCGTGCCTACCGGCGCAAGCTGTTCGGCCTGACCATCGACCCGGACCGCCTGCAGCAGATCCGCCAGGAGCGCCGCCCGAACTCGCGCTACGCCAACCTGGACACCTGCAAGCGTGAGGTGGCCGCGGCCGAGGTGATGTTCCAGATGGAGCGGATTCCGACCCTGAGCACCACCCACACCTCGATCGAGGAGATTTCCAGCAAGGTGCTGGCCACGCTGGGGCTGCAGCGCGAGCTGTATTGATCCTTTCCGGCGCGCCGCACTTCGTGCTGTAGAGCCGAGCCCACGCTCGGCTGGGCCGCCGGGTTCTTCCCGAACAGCAGCCGAGCATGGGCTCGGCTCTACAGGGGGGTCGTCGTCGTCGGGTTGGCTGTGGCTCGAGGCGCCCCCACGTTGAAGCACCAACGTGTAGGATCGACCCATGGCCCGAGCCTTGCCCCGCACCGAACGCATTCCCCGCCTGAGCCGGTTGAGCTGGCTCATGGGCCTGTACGCGGAAAACTACCGCCACCTGGTGCGCCTGTTCGAACCGGCCGGACTGGTGGCGGGCAGCTACATCTCCTCCATCGGCGACGGCCTGGATGTTCGCCTGGACGTGATCGAGTGCCATCGCTACACGGTGGAACTGCGCCTGACCTACGACCTGGCCGACCCGGTCACCGGCGAGCCGGATCCGTCAGCCTATGTGCGCCTGTACCGTGACGCGCGCCAGGCCGAGACCACCCACTGCTACGTGGGCCGTCGCTGGCAGGACACCATGGGCCTGTACCCGCCGCCGGCGGAGCTGATCAGCCACCGCATGCGGATGAATACCTTCCTCGGCAAGTGGCTGGAATATCTGGCCGAGCGCGGCCACGGTGTGGCCACCCTGCGCCGCGATCCCGATGGCGCCGGTGCGGCTGCCGAGCGCCGCCTGTCGCTGGTGCGCTGATCGGCCATAATCCCCGGCTGACCTGCCGCTGGATGCTGCCCCATGCCCTATACCCCGATCGTCGCCACCCTGGGCTACGTGCTGTCGCCCGATCGTCGCCAGGTGCTGATGATCCACCGCAACACCCGGCCGGGTGACCACCACCTGGGCAAGTACAACGGGCTGGGCGGCAAGATCGAACCGACCGAAGACGTCGCGGCAGGCATGCGCCGCGAAATCGCCGAGGAAGCCGGCATCGACTGCACCGGCATGCGCCTGCGCGGCACCATCAGCTGGCCGGGTTTCGGCAAGCACGGCGAAGACTGGCTGGGCTTCGTGTTCGTCATCGATGGATTCGAGGGCACTCCACATGGTGGCAACCACGAAGGCACGCTGGAGTGGGTGGACCTGGACAAGCTGGACACGCTGCCGATGTGGGAGGGCGACCGCAACTTCCTGCCGCTGGTGTTCGACGCCGATCCGCGCCCGTTCCACGGCGTGATGCCGTACAAGGATGGCCGCATGGTGAGCTGGTCCTACAGCCGGCTGTGACTCCGGGGATCTGGTGGGTGCCTACCATTCGGGTGGGTGCCAACCTTGGTTGGCACGCCCTTCTGATCGATTAATACCCGGGCAATATTGACGGGATAAAATTACCCGGGTAATATTTGCGCATCGCCTCTGATGTCAGTGCCATGCCTGCGTCCCGACTCCCTCCCTTCAGCTGCTTCGACGGCCACCGCCTGGTCGCTTCCGGTACCCGGGAAGTGGCTGCGCTGGCGTTGAAGCAGCTGCGCGCCGACAACGCTGCCGGTCCGCTGCTCGTGTTCGACAACGCTACCGGCCGCACCCGTGATTTCGATACGCGCGGTTGCGACGCAGAACTGCTGGCGCGGGTGGCGGAGGCGTTTCCATCGGCCGTGGAAGCGGACGCCGGAATCGCTCTCGAAGACGCACCTGTTGCCCCGCGCGGCCGCGGCCGCCCCAAGCTGGGCGTGGTCGCCCGCGAAGTGACGTTGCTGCCGCGCCACTGGGCATGGCTGGCAGAACAGCCGGGTGGAGCCTCCGTGGTTCTGCGCAGGCTGGTGGAGTCGGCCAGCCGTGCCGGTGCGGACAAGGACCGGCAGCGCCGCCACAGCGAGCGTGCCTATCACTTCCTGCAGACCATCGCCGGTGACCTTCCGGGTTTCGAGGAAGCGATCCGTGTCCTGTTCGCGCACGACCGGGCGGGCCTGGAAATGGCGCTGCGCAGCTGGCCCGAGGATGTGCGCGATCACGCCCTGCGCCTGGCTTTCGATGATTCTTCGGGCCACGCCGACAGCTGAGCCATCGAGCCGTCGTTGAGCGGCGGCGCCACCTGATCGCGGGCTACCGCCCGCTCCCCTGTGCTTGCTTTGCTGGCGGAAACGCCGGTCAGGGCGGCGCCTTGCCCAGAGAACCCCATGGACACCCCCGCACATCCCATCCCCCCGGTCGCGCCGGCCCTCTGGCGCACCTATCTGACCCTGCTGCTGCCGATGCTGCTGACCAACGCATTGCAGTTGGCCGCAGGCACGCTGGACAACATCTACCTCGGCCATCTGCTGGGTACGCAGGCGGTGGCCGCCGCCGCGGCGTTC
This sequence comes from Stenotrophomonas africana, assembly GCF_013004645.1. GTDB lineage: Bacteria > Pseudomonadota > Gammaproteobacteria > Xanthomonadales > Xanthomonadaceae > Stenotrophomonas > Stenotrophomonas africana. The sequence continues at coordinate 165,614 of NZ_JABEME010000007.1, forward strand.
TTCCCTGTCTTCTTCCTGCTGCTGGCCCTGGTATTGGGCTTGGCGACCGGCGCGATGGTGCTGATCGGCCAGGCCTGGGGCGCGGGCCGGCCGCAACAGGCTCGCGCGGTGGCCGGCAGTGCGGTGGCACTGATTCTGCTGTTGTCAGTGCTGGTGATGGCGGTGGGCGGCGGTTTCGCGCCACAGCTGCTGGCGGCACTGGGCACGCCAGCGCCGATCCTCGGCGAATCCATCGTCTATGCCCGTGTTCTGCTGCTCGCTGCACCGGCGTTCTTCCTGCTGTGGCTGGCCACTACGGTGAGCCGTGCGGTGGGCGACCCGAAGACACCGCTGCATGCGCTGCTGCTGGCCACGGTGGTTGGCCTGCTGTGCACGCCGCTGCTGATCCTGGGCTGGGCCGGCCTGCCACGGCTGGGCGCGGCCAGTGCGGCAGTCTCGGCGGCGCTCGCCTCGCTGCTGGCCCTGGCCTGGCTGATGTGGCAGTGGCAGCGGATGGGGCACCCGCTGGCACCGGGGCATGAGTTGCTGCAAGCCATCCGCTTCGATGGAGCGCTGATCCGTTCGATGCTGCGCATCGGCGTACCGTCTTCGCTGCAGATGCTCAGTCTGGCCGTGGCCGAGATCGTGCTGCTGGGCTGGATCAATCGCCACGGTTATACCGCCACGGCCGCCTACGGCGCGGTCAATCAGTTGATGAGCTGGGTGCAGCTGCCGGCGATGTCGCTGGGTATCACCGCCACCATCCTCGCGGCGCATGCGATGGGTGCCGGGCGTACGGAGCGGTTGCCCGCCATCGCCCGCACCGGGGTGATGCTGGGTCTGGCGATGCTGACAGTCGTGGTGCTGCTGGTGATGGCGCTGGCGCCATGGCTGACTGGCTTGATCCTGGCGGCTGCAGAGGCGCGCGAACTGGCCACGCAGCAGTTGCGTACGGTGGTGTGGGGCGTGCTGGCGATGGGAGGCAGTGCGGTGCTGGTCGGAGTGATGCGCGGCAGCGGCACGGTGCTGTTGCCAGCGTTGCTGGGCATGGCTGCCGTGTTGCTGCTGGAGCTGCCGCTGGCGATGTGGCTGCAGGCGCGGCAGGGTCTGCCGGGGCTGTGGTGGGCGTGGCCGTTGGGACTGGTGGCCATGCTGGTGATGCAGGTGCTCTGTTTTGCTCGCTGGCGGCGGGTGCAGGCTGGGTAGTGCCAGCCGCTGGCCGGCAATCCGGAATGGCCGGGGCAGCCGGCCAGCGGCCGGCTCTACCACTTCAGCGCCGATGTGCCAGCAGCAGGTGGAAGTGCTTTTCGCGGGTCTGGCCGTCATTGCCGGCCGTGGATTCCCGGTGGCTCCTCCAGGCCGACACGCGGAAGCCGGACACACGCAGGGCAAGCTCCACCGCGTCCAGCTCATGTAGCTGGAAGTCGGCGGCAAATGGCAGGCTGCGCATGAAGCTGGCATCACCAAAGGCCAGGCACAGGCGGCCACCCCGGCGCAGTACCCGCGCCAGCTCGTCCAGCACCGGGGCCAGGTTCGGCCAGAAGTACAGGGTGTTGACCGCCAGCGCGGCATCCATCGCGGCATCGGCGACCGGCAGCGCATGGGCGTCGCCATGTCGCATCGCCGCACGCTCGGTCAACCCGGCGCTGGTCAGCCGCTGGTTGCCGGCCTCGACCATGGCCGTGGACAGCTCGATGCCCAGATAGTGGCTGCCGGCGGCCTGCAGCATCAGCGGCGCGAAGGCCGCATTGCCCGGGCCGACCTCCAGGATCCGTTCGCCAGCGCCAACGGCCAGCAGCCCGATCGAGGCCAGGTTGAGTGCGCCGTTGCTGCGGTTCATCGAGTCGGCGACCGCCAGCGCCGCCTCGCCATGGGGCTGCCGCAGCTGTGCGGCCAGGGTGGGAGCATCCAGCATCATCATCGTCCGTTGCAGAGTTTCGGACGTGGCGGCGGCGGGTCCGCCGGTGACCATAGCGCCGACCTTGTGGCTTGGGAAGTAGGGAAACCCCGCTCCAGGGTGATGAGGAAATGTCCACCGTCGCAGTCGGTGAGATCTGGTTGTCCACAGGGGGTGTGGATTACGCGTGGGCAACTTTGTGGATAAGCCGCGACAGGCGCCACCCCCCTAGGCTGTCAAGATGGGTGGCGAAAAATTCACCGCCGGTGAGGGTGGGTGAGGGAGCGGTGAAGAATCAGTCCCGTCGGCGCTGTCGCCGGCGGTGGCGCTCGCGGTAACCTGTGGGCCTTGATGCCCCGTGAGACTCCATGAAACGTCACTTCTCGATGCTGCGCGAATTCCAGCTGGCCGACTGGTTCACCCTGGCCAATGCGTTCTGCGGCACCGGTGCGGTGTTTGCCGCGATGCGCTTCCTGCAGGATGGCGAGCGTGGCTACCTGCTGTTCGGCATGGCACTGATCCCGCTGGCCTTCATCTTCGACGCCCTCGACGGGCGCATCGCGCGCTGGCGCAAGTCCAGTTCCACCCTGGGCCGCGAGCTGGATTCGCTGTCAGACGTGATCTCCTTCGGCGTGGCCCCGGCGGCGCTGGCGTATGCCTGCGGCATGCAGGGCGGCTGGGACTGGCTGGTGCTGAGCTACTTCGTCTGCTGCGGCGTCAGCCGCCTGGCGCGCTACAACGTCACCGCCGAGGCACTGGCCGGCGACGAGGGCAAGGTCACGTATTTCGAAGGCACCCCGATCCCGACCAGCCTGGTGCTGGTGATCGTGCTGGCGATCGCTGCCGGCACCGGCGCCATCGGTCGGGACATCTGGTTCGGCCAGTGGCAGATCGGTCCGTGGCAGCTGCATCCGATGGTGCTGCTGTTCGCCCTGTCCGGGTCGCTGATGATCAGCAAGACCCTGCGTATCCCCAAGCCATGAGCCAGCGCTGCGGAGGCCTGCGATGACCAGCTCGGCCCATGATGCCGGCAGCAGCGATTTCGAGACGCTGGCCCGGCAGTATTTCGGCGCCTGGGGCGATGCCCTGCGCCATGCGACCACGCCCGGTGCGCCGGCTGGCGACGACCCCGGCAGCTGGAAGCGGCTGTTCGATTGGTGGGGTCAACTGCTGCCCGAACAGGGGCAGGGCGCGCCGGAAGATGCGGTGCGCCGTTTCCGCGAACAGGCGGGCAGCTGGTACGGCACCATGCAGGAGGTCGCTGCGCGCTTCGCCGGCCGCGACGCCAGCAGCGCTGATGTGGCCCAGGCCTGGCGCGAGGCGGTGCAGGGGCAGGGCGACGGCATGCTGCAGTGGATGCTGCAAGGCGCTCGTGGCAGCACCCAGGCCGGCGCCGCCGTGCCCGAGTTCGCTGCATGGCTGCAGCAGTTCCAGCTGCAGGCTGGCCCGTGGCTGCAGAGCCCGGCGTTCGGCCCCGGCCGCGAGCACCAGGCGCGCTGGCAGGCACTGCTGCGGGCGCAGGAGGAGTACCAGCAGCATTCGCGCGCCTACGTCGATCAGATCAAGCAGGCGCTGGACGAGGCCTTCGCGCTGTTCGAGCAGCGTCTGGCCGAGCACGAACAGCCCGGCAGCCAGTTGACCAGCGCTCGCGCGATGTTCGACCTGTGGATCGAAGTGGCCGAGGAGGCCTACGCCAAGGTCGCCATGTCCGAACCGTTCCAGCAGGTGTATGCCGCGCTGGGCAACGCACAGATGCGCTTGCGCGCCGGCTTGCAGCGCGAGGTGGAACAGATGAGTGAACGTATCGGCTTGCCGACCCGCAGCGAGATGGACGCCGCGCACCGCCGCATCGCCGAGTTGGAGCGCAGCCTGCGTCGCCTGCAGGCACAGGTGGTGGCCATGGCCGGTACGGGCAACGTCGATCCGGTGGCACAGCCGGCGCCGGCGAAGGTGAAGCCGGTCGCGCGCAAGGCCGCGAAGAAGGCCGCTCCGGTAAAGAAGGCGGCTGCGAAAAAGGCGCCTGCGAAGAAGGCTGCACCTCGCACTTCCACTCGGACGCCTGACCGATGAAGGGACCGCTGGGCTTCAACGCCGATGACCTGATGCAGGAAACCCTGGCCATGCAGCGCAAGCTGATGGAAGGCCTGAAGCTGCTGCCGCAGGTGGAAGACGTGGACTATGGCGTAACCGCCCGCGAGGAAGTCTGGCGCGACGGCAAGGTGGTGCTGTACCGCTTCGTCGGCGAACAGGCACCGACCCGGCGCACGCCGCTGCTGATCGTCTACGCGCTGGTCAACCGACCGTACATGGTCGACCTTCAGGCCGACCGTTCGCTGGTGCAGAAGCTGCTGGCGCTGGGCCAGGACGTCTACGTGCTGGACTGGGGCTATCCGGACCGCTCGGAGCGCTTCCAGACCTTGGAGGACTACCTGCTGCGCTACATCGATGGCGCGGTGGATGCGCTGCGCGTGCGCAGTGGTGGCCCGGTCGACCTGCTCGGCATCTGCCAGGGCGGCGTGTTCGCGCTGTGCTACGCCGCGTTGCGCCGGCAGAAGCTGGGCAAGCTGATCACCATGGTCACCCCGGTCGACTTCCAGACCGCCGACAACATGCTCTCGCACTGGGCACGGCAGGTGGATGTGGACCTGCTGGTGGATACGCTGGGCAACATCCCGGCTGACCTGATGAATGCCAGTTACCTGATGCTCAAGCCGTTCCGCCTGAACGTGCAGAAGTACGTGGGCCTGCTCGACATCCTCGATGACAAGGCGGCGCTGGAGGATTTCCTGCGCATGGAGAAGTGGATCTTCGATTCGCCGGACCTGGCGGGCGAGGCGTTCCGCGACTTCATCAAGCAGTTCTACCAGGGCAACGGGCTGGTGAACGGCACGGTGCGGATCGGCGAGGAGGCGGTGGATCTGTCGCAAGTGACCCTGCCGGTGCTGAACATCTACGCCGAGCAGGACCATCTTGTGCCGCCGGATGCCTCGCGCGCGATGCGTGGGCGTTTGGGCACGGACGACTACACCGAGTCCAGTTTCCGCGGTGGCCATATTGGTATCTACGTGTCCGGCCGCGCGCAGCGCGAAGTGCCGGCCACGATCGATGGCTGGCTGAAGGCGCGCGACGCGTAAAGCCTGCTTCGTTTTTGTAGCGTCGAGCCATGCTCGACTGCATGGAGAATGATGATGTTGCAAAGGAATTCGATGCTGCTTGCCGCGCTGCTGCTGGCGGCCCCTATTGCCCAGGCCGCGCCCAGTGCGGACGCAAAGCGCGAGATCGCCCAGCTGATCGCCAGCCTGGACGGCTCCCAGTGCCGTTTCCAGCGCAATGGCAGCTGGTACGACGGCAGCGACGCGCGCGGGCATCTGCAGCGCAAGTACGACTACCTGCTGAAGAAGGACATGGTGGACAGCGCCGAGCAGTTCATCGAGCGCGCCGCCAGCCAGAGCAGCATGAGTGGCAAACCCTATCGCATCCAGTGTCCGGGACAGCCTGAACAGACCGCAGCCGCCTGGTTTGGTGCGCGGCTGCAGGCGCTGCGTCACCGCACGCCGTAGACATGGGGGCGGTGTAGAGTCGAACCATGCTCGACCGCTTTTTTCCGTAGCCCAGGAGAACCGCCATGAACACCACGCCGCGCACGCTGTCGCGTTCATTGAACGACCGCATGATTGCCGGCGTGATGGGCGGCATCGCCCACCGCTTCGGCTGGAACCCCACGCTGGTGCGGATCGTGTTCGTGCTGGTCTCGATCGGTTCGGCGGCCTTCCCCGGCATCCTGGTCTACCTGATCCTGTGGCTGCTGATGCCGAACGAGGCCGATTGAAGACTGCCCCGGAGCCCTGGGCGATCTGGCTGCGCGCGCTGCAGGTGCTGGGAGCGGTGTGGACGTCACCCAATTCCCTGCTCGGCGTGATCGGCGGCCTGGCCGGCATGCTGGGTGGCGCAACAGTGCGCTGGAGCGGCCGTGACTGTGCGCTGGTGTTCGACCGCTGGCCGTGGGGACCGGGTGGGGCGATCACGCTGGGCAATGTGATCCTGCACACCGGCCATGACCTGGGCATCTCCTGCCGCACCTATGCGCACCAGGCCGGATGGGGCGTGGAGCCGCTGATCCGGCTGGATGATCACGAACGCGCACACGTGTACCAGTACATGGTGCTGGGGCCGCTGTACCTGCCGGTGTACCTGCTGTGCGGCGGGGTGAGTGCGCGCAATCCGTTCGAGCGCGCGGCCGATCATTTCGCCCGGTTCGGGCGTGGCTGGTGGCCGTAGTTCCCAGCCAACGGCGCAGCCCCTCGTGGCTTGGTCGCGGAATGCGGTTCATGTGATTGGGCCGGGCGCGTCCAGCCACGGAGAAGAAATAGAACAGCAGAAGCGGGTCGCGCGCTGCGCTTGCTCGCAGCCGAGCATGGCCCTCTCTACAGGAAGCAACAAAGCAGCCGGCAAGGCGCTTTTGCTTTTGATCTTTTTTTCTTCTCCGTGGGTGGAGGCAGCCACCAGGAATCTGTCAGCGGCCGGGAGGGTGGGTAGGGCGGGGTGTCCGCGGCATGGATGCCGCGGCCAAGCCCCCATGGATGGGTTCACGGCGTCCCCGGCCTACCCACCTTCCCGGCCAGCCCACAGGAAACCGGCTTTCCGCGACCAACCAAACCACCCACGAGGGGCTGCGCCGTTGGCTGGAAACCCCGATTCGTTAGCCGAAAGTTAAAGATCCGTAAGCATTCTGCTGCGATCCCGCAGTCATCTGCATGCAACCGATCGTCATTAGCCTTCGTGACGTTCCAGTCAGGTTCGACGCGGTAAGCTCTCCCTCGATGAGCTCGCAGCATCGCTCATCGAGTGCAGTACGCAGTAGCAATTTGGAGGAATACATCACATGGCAATCGTTCTTTATGTCGGTGGTAGCAAGGATGGCGAGAAGGGCGTGGTGCCCTACGGCTTCAGCAAATCCCGCGCCGACACCGCGCTGGGGCCGGAGTTCTACACGGAGCGGTTCATGGAACTGCAGGGTGTCGGCAAGGTCCGCCTGATGGCCCTGGAAGGCATGCGTGACGAGATCGTCATGCAGCGCGCCGCCCGCCACTACCGCTGACCTCCGCAACACGCGGCAGGGCGCGCCCACCATCGCGCGCCCGCGCCGGCATCCCAGCCCAGGGCCAGTCCGAGCCCTCTCGTTGCCAGGATGCCGGCGTCCAATCCGGCCCCGCCGCTGAACCTCGCCCCCTGTCAATGCCTTGTCCGGCTCCGTCGTGGATTGCCAGAATGGGGTCTTCCCGAACCGCGGCACAGACCTGAAGCAATGCACGACGCCAAGAACGCACAGAGCGCGCTCGCCCAGCAGATCGCCCAGACCATCGCCGACGAGATCGGTGCCCAGTCCGCCCAGGTACGCGCCGCCGTCGGGCTGCTCGACGAGGGCGCCAGCGTTCCGTTCATTGCGCGCTACCGCAAGGAAGTGACCGGTGGCCTGGACGACACCCAGCTGCGCAATCTGGAAGTGCGCCTGACCTACCTGCGCGAGCTGGAGGACCGTCGTGCGGCGGTGCTGGCCAGCATCGGCGAGCAGGGCAAGCTCAGCGACGAACTGCGCAACGACATCCTGGCCGCCGATACAAAGAGCCGCCTGGAAGACCTGTACCTGCCGTACAAGCCCAAGCGCCGCACCCGCGCCCAGATCGCCCGCGAGGCCGGCCTGGAGCCGCTGGCCGATGGCCTGTTGGCTGATCCCACGCAGGACCCGCAGACGTTCGCGGCTACCTTCGTCGACACCGACAAGGGCGTGGCCGACACCAAGGCCGCGCTGGAAGGTGCCCGCGCGATTCTGATGGAGCGCTGGGGCGAAGATGCCGCTCTGGTCGGCGAGTTGCGCACTTGGCTGGGCGAGACCGGCGTGATCCGTGCCCGCGTGGCCGAGGGCAAGGAAACCGAAGGCGCCAAGTACCGCGATTACTTCGAGCATGCCGAGGCGCTGGCGAAGATTCCATCGCACCGCTTGCTGGCACTGTTCCGTGCGCGCCGCGAGGAGATCCTGTTCCTGGAACTGGACCCGGGCAGTGATGCCGAGGCCGGCCACCAGTACGCCGAAGGACGCGTGGCGCGCAAGGCCGGGATTGCCGACCAGGGCCGTGCCGCCGACCGTTGGCTGCTGGATGCCTGCCGCCTGACCTGGCGCGCCAAGCTGCACACCCATCTGTTGCTGGACCTGTTCAACCAGGCCCGCGAGAAGGCCGAGGCCGAGGCCATCGCGGTGTTCGGAGACAACCTGAAGGACCTGCTGCTGGCGGCTCCGGCCGGCCCGAAGACCGTGCTCGGGCTGGACCCGGGTATCCGCACCGGTTGCAAGATCGCCGTGGTGGATGCCACCGGCAAGCTGGTCGCCACCGACACCATCTACCCCCACGAACCCCGCCGTCAGTGGGAGCAGTCGCTGCAGACGATCAAGCAGCTGTGCGCCAAGCACAACGTCGAGCTGATCGCGATCGGCAACGGCACCGCCAGCCGCGAGACCGACAAGCTGGCCGGCGAAGCGATCAAGGCCGCTGGCAACCCGAAGCTGCAGAAGGTGGTGGTCAGCGAGGCCGGTGCCTCGGTGTACTCGGCCTCCGAGTTCGCGGCCAGGGAATTCCCGGGTCTGGACGTGTCGCTGCGTGGCGCGGTGTCGATCGCGCGCCGCCTGCAGGACCCGCTGGCCGAACTGGTCAAGATCGATCCCAAGGCGATCGGTGTCGGCCAGTACCAGCACGACGTGGATCAGTACCGGCTGGCGCGGGCGCTGGACGCGCGCGTGGAGGACTGCGTGAACGCGGTCGGCGTGTACGTGAACACCGCCTCGGCCGCGCTGCTGTCGCGGGTGTCCGGCCTGTCGGCCACGGTGGCCGAGAACATCGTGCGCCATCGTGACGACAACGGCCCGTTCAAGCGTCGCAAGGACCTGCTCAAGGTCGCGCGCCTGGGCGAGAAGACCTTCGAGCAGTGCGCGGGCTTCCTGCGTATCGCCGATGGTGACCAGCCGCTGGACGCCTCGGCGGTACACCCGGAAGCCTATCCGGTGGTCGAGCGCATCGTGGCCAGCACCGCGCGCCCGATCAAGGCGCTGATCGGTGATGGCAGCTTCCTGCGTGGCCTGAAGGCAGAACAGTTCACCGACGACACCTTCGGCGTGCCGACCGTGCGCGACATCCTGAAGGAACTGGAAAAGCCGGGCCGCGATCCGCGTCCGGAGTTCAAGGCCGCGCGCTTTGCCGAGGGCGTCGAGGACATCAAGGACCTGCGCGAAGGCATGGTGCTGGAAGGCGTCGTGAGCAACGTGGCCGCCTTCGGTGCCTTTGTCGATATCGGCGTGCACCAGGATGGCCTGATCCACATCTCGGCGCTGTCCGATACCTTCGTGAAGGACCCGCGCGACGTGGTCAAGGCCGGCGACATCGTCAAGGTGAAGGTGCTGGAGGTGGACGTGGCGCGCAAGCGCATCGCCCTGACCCGGCGCCTGGACGATACCCCCGGCCAGGCCACGAGCCGCCCTGGCCAGCGCGATGAGCGAGGCCAGGGGCAGGGGCCTCGCCGTGACGCGGGCGGCCAGAACCGTGGGCCGAACCGCGGCCAGGGCGCCACCAGCCGTCCCGCCCAGTCTGCGCCGCCGGCCAACAACGCCCTCGCCGAGGCCTTCGCACGGGCCAGGCGCAGCTGAGGATCGTGCCCCCCGTCACGGTTGATCCGGGGCGGGGGACTTGTCGGTTTTCCCCGTGATTGCGCACACTTGCGCCTGAGGGGGGCGTTCGGCCTCCCCGCTGTCGCTGGGGAGGGCCATGACGCCAGCACGACCCGCCGTCTTCGTCGCAGGCTGCAGCGTTTCGCTGCGGTCGGCGCCTGCCCGTGCCGGCAGGGGACCGGAGTGATGGCGGGCCAGGGAAACAACAGCAACGGGCTGCTTGAGCGGCGCCTGCAGGAGCTGTCCGAAGAGCGCCGCCGGCTGGCGATGATCATCGATGGCACTGCTGCGGGCACCTGGGAATGGAACGTGCAGACCGGCGAGATGCGGGTCAACGCGCGCTGGGCCGAGATCGTCGGCTACCGCCTGGAAGAACTGGAACCGATCTGCCAGAAGACCTTCCTGAAGCTGGTGCACCCGGATGACATCGCGGTGTCCGATGCAGCGCTGGATGAGCATTTTGAAGGGCGCGCCGACAACTACGCCTGCCTGCTGCGCATGCGCCACAAGAACGGCCAGTGGATCTGGATCCAGGACCGCGGCCGGGTCTTTGAGTGGGATGGGCAGGGCAAACCGCTGTGGATGGCCGGTGCCCATGCGGATGTGACCGAGCTGCAGCAGGCCCGCCAGGATGCGGCCGAGACCCGCCAGCGCCTGCAGGCGGTGGTCGATGCCTCTGACGAGGTTGCGGTGATCGCTACCGATACCGACGGCACCATCACCCTGTTCAATACCGGCGCACAGCGCCTGCTCGGTTACACCGCGTCGGAGGTCGTCGGCCAGCGCCGCCTCGATGCCTTCCATGATCCGGCCGAACTGCAGGCCTGGTTGCAGCCGCTGGCCGATGCTGATGGCAATCTGCCCGGCGTGTTCGAGGCGCTGAGCGCGCGTGCTGACGGACAGACCTACTCGCGGCAATGGACGCTGCGGCGCAAGGATGGCCAGTCACGCCAGGTGCGCCTGTCGATCAGCCGCATGGAAGGCGCCAACGGAGCGCGTATCGGCTACGTCGGCATGGCGATCGACATTACCGAGATCCTGCAGGCGCGCGCCGAGGCGCGCCTGTCGGCGGAGAAGTTCGCCGGCGCGTTCACCAGTGCGGCGCTGGGCATGGCGCTGGTGTCGCTGGAAGGCCGCTGGCTGGACGTCAATGACGCACTGTGCCGGATCCTGGGCTACCCCCGCGAAGAGCTGCTGCAGGTCGATTTCCAGCGGCTGACCCACCCCGATGACCTGCAGACCGATCTGGCCCTGGTGCAGGACCTGCTGGCCGGGCGGCGCAGCCACTACCACCTGGAGAAACGCTACCTCGATCGCGATGGACGCGTGATCTGGGCGCGGCTGTCGGTATCGCTGGTGCGCAACGAGCACGGCGAGCCGCTGCATTTCGTGTCGCAGATCCAGGACATCAGCGCCCAGCGCAGCAGCGAGCAGCGCCTGTTCGAGAGCGAGCAGCGCAGCCGTATCACGCTTGATGCGGTGGCCGACCTGGTGCTCAGTGTCAGCCTGGATGGCCGTATCGACTACGCCAATGCCGCCGCGGTGCGCACGTTGGCGGGCGACGGTGCGCTGTCGCTGGCCGGGCACAAGGTGCAGGACGTGCTGGCGTTGACCACCGAGTACGCGCCGGGGTCGGTGCTGGACGTTTCGGTACTGCTGGATCCGGAAAGCAACGCGGTGGACCTGCATGCCGACCTGCTGCTGCGCCTGGGTACTGCCACGGTGCCGGTGGACCTCACCCGCGCCTGGTTGCGCGATGACGAGGGCCACGTTCGCGGCGCGGTCTGGGTGCTGCGCGACGATACCCAGCAGCGTGCCCGCCAGCGCGAGGCACGGCACCTGGCCGAGATCGACCCGCTGACCGAACTGAGCAACCGCCGTGGCTTCGAGGTGCACCTGCAGCAGGCGATCACCCGCGTTGAACGTACCGGCCAGGCCGCGTCGCTGATGTACATCGATCTGGACAGGTTCAAGCCGATCAATGACACCTGGGGCCATCTGGCCGGCGATGCCGTGCTGTGGGCGGTGGCCAGCGTGCTGCGTCACGGGGTGCGCGATTCGGACGTGGTGGCGCGGCTGGGCGGCGACGAGTTCGCGGTGATCCTTTCCGGGTGTACGCCGCGCCGCGCGGCCCGCATCGGCGGTGAACTGCTGCACACCTTGGCATCGCTGTCGATTCCGTGGGACCGGGACCGCCTGCATGTGGGCGCCAGCATCGGTATCGCGCCACTGGCGGGTGGGATGAGCGTGGACCAGGCTGTGGCGGCGGCTGATGCCCAGTGCTACCGGGCCAAGGCAATGGGTCGCAACAACGTGCAGGTGCAGGGCGAGGCCAGTGAGCTGCCGGGCGACGACATCGACCCGGCCGACGGCTGATCTCAGTCTGTGAGAGGGCGTGCGCGAATACTCCGCGCACTTCCCCTCGTACAGGTGACCCCATGAATGTCTGCAATCCGGTAACGGTGCGTGCCTTCGCCCCGGCTCTGGTTGGCTGGTGCCTGGCCCTGGCCGCCTGCCTGCGTGCGGAACAGCTGCGCGGCGATCTGCACGCGCAGGCCCTGCTGCCGGTACTGCAGGGCGGCGCGGCCGCCCTGCTGGTGTTCACGCTGTCCTGCATCGGTGCCGCCAGCATCGTGTTGTGGCGGACGGGCAGGAACGCAGTGGAGTGATGCGGTGGAGGATGACCGCATCCCCATGTCATGTTGCGTCAGCGTAATACTTCATCCGAACTGACCAGCTGCACATCGTGCATCAGGTTGAGGTAAGCCTCGTAGTAGCCCTTGTGCGAGGCGCCGACGATGGTCAGCATGCGGGTGCCTGGGTGCTGGCCCAGCACATCCCGCATGTTGGCGACCATGCGCAGGTTGCGGGTTTCCCAGTAGCCCACATAGTTGCGGCCGAAGCCCTCGGGAGATGGTTCCACCAGGGTCGCACCGAAGTCGCTGTTGTAGGCCATCATCGCGGCGTCCGAGGTGTTGTAGGCGCGATACATCGCGAGCAGCCCCTCGGGTTTGTCGAGGTTGGCTTCGAGTGGCTCGTCAGCGGCCATTCGCGACTTGACGAATGGATTGTCCCAGGCGGCCCGGATGGCTGCGATGTAGGCCTTCCTTCGGGATTCCGGCGTGGGCGAATCCGCGGTGTGGTCGTCGACCGACCACAGCCGCTCCAGCCCCAGCCGTGCGGCCAGTACCCCTGCGACCATGCCCACTTCGTCCGGCCTGGCCATGCGGGTGTCGAGGTAGCGCACCAGCTCGGGCGTCAGGCTGTCACCGGCACGGCGCTCTTCGTTGGGCAACCGCAGCCATTGCACGACGGCCGAACCGTTCTCGCCCGCAGCGAGGAAAACCGCGGCCAACCGACGCCGCTGGGCGGCGGTGGGTGTGCCCGGCCAGTCCGCAAGCAGGCGTTCCATCTCGGCATTGGCGCTGGGTACGTCCAGCCCGGTTGCTGCCTGCGCCGGTGCTGGATCGACGCAGTAGTCCTCGACACTTCCGGCGTAGCGGCCTGGATTGCGACGCATGAAGTCGCACTGCAGGCCGGACAGGTTCTCGACCGCGATCACCGTTGGCTGCCAGGCCTGCAGACGCTGCAGCAGGGGCTCCAGCATGGCTGGCCTGAAGGTCTTCGGCAGGCTGGACAGATGCGGGCTGCCCAGCACCAGCACCTCGTTCGGGCGACCCGCAGGCGGACCCTTCAGCTGGTCGGGATGGAAGGACGGCCGATAGGCGGCATCGGCAGCCAGGGCACTGGTACTGCACAGTCCCAGGAAGAGGTAGCTGGCCAAGCGTGCAAGCATGTGATCTCCGTGTCCGCGAACATCCTTCAGGTCGCTGCATGCTGGCCGTTTCCCTGCCCCGGGGAATCCCCCGTTGGTCATGGACCTTTCGGCTTGCGTTGCATGCGTCTCATGAGCGACGCTGGATTCAATGGAAACGTGGTGCAGGACATGACCCCAGGCAACCGGGTGATCGAAAGTGCGAGGGTGTGCCTGCGGCCTTTCACGGCGGCGGATGCCGATGAGGTGTTCACCGCGATCACGCCGGGGCTGACACGCTACATGGCCTTCGAACCGCCGCCGTCGGAGGAGGCCTTCACTGCGGTCTGGCAGGCGTGGTTGCCCACCATCGCCGAGGGCACGGACATCACCTTTGTCATTCGCCTACGTGACGGTGGCGCCTTCCTTGGTCTGGCCGGCCTGCATCGGACCATGGACGCCGAGCCCGAGCTCGGCATCTGGATCGACGAAGCGATGCATGGGCAGGGCTATTGCCGGGAAGCCGTGCGGCGGTGTGGTCGTGGGCTTCCGGGCGCCTGCGATGCGCGGCATTCCGCTATCCGGTGGCCGAGCAGAACGCACCGAGCCGGCGTCTGGCCGAATCCCTGGGGGGCGTGCCCGTTGCGCGTGAGCAGCAAGTGAAGTACACGGCGATCGTTTATCGCATTCCTGCGCATATGCCTGGAGTTGCGACGGACGTCGCGGAATCCGGCTAAAGCCCCGAATTCCGTCGCCGATATCCCCTCTGGATCCCGCTCCAGTCCCCCGCTGCAGGACCCCAGGCTGCCCTGGATGGGCGGTCCGCGCTGTGTGTTCCGCCGTTCCCCATGCCGATCGCACCCGCACCAGACGTTCTTGCCAGCCGCTCGAGGGGTGCCTGCCGGTACCTGTAGTCCCAAGCAACTGAAGTTGCCGCCGGGCATCCCGCCCGACGGGTCGCAACCGCTTACCGGACACCGAGGATCAGACAATGCTCATTCCAGGCTTCACGGCGGGCGCGCAGGCGCCGGCCGAGCTGCATACCCGTTGGTCGCCGTGGCGCGCGCTGCTGGGCGCCCTTGCGCCGCAGCAGCGCACCCGCACCGAGCCGGCGGCAACCGACCGCGCCGAACTTGAAGCCCAGGTCGCGGCGCTGCATCGCGTGCAGGCGGTCATCGAGTTCGCGCTCGACGGCACCATCTTGCAGGCCAATGACAATTTCCTGCAGGCGATGGGCTACCGGCTGGAGGAGATCCAGGGCAAACATCATTCCCTGTTCGTCGACCCCGAACAGGCGCGCAGCGCCGAATACCGCGACTTCTGGGCGCGCTTGGGGCGCGGCGAACATGACGCCGGACAGTACCGCCGCTTCGGCAAGGGGCAGCGCGAGATCTGGATCCAGGCCTCGTACAACCCGGTGCTGGACCGCCAGGGGCGGCCGTACAAGGTGGTCAAGTTCGCCACCGACATCACTGCGCAGAAACTGCAGGCGGCCGATTCGGCCGGGCAGCTGGCCGCGATCGCCAAATCGCAGGCGGTGATCGAATTCAGCATGGATGGACGCATTCTCTCGGCCAACGAGAACTTCCTCACGGTCACCGGCTACAGCCTGGATGAAGTGCGCGGGCAGCATCATTCGCTGTTTGTCGAGCCGGATCACCGCAGCAGTGATGAGTATCGTCGCTTCTGGGAGAAACTCGGACGCGGCGAATACGATGCCGGCCAATATCGTCGCTTGGGCAAGGGCGGGCGCGAGGTATGGATCCAGGCCTCCTACAACCCCATCCTCGACCTCAACGGGAAGCCGTTCAAGGTCGTCAAATACGCGACCGACATCACCGCGCAGGTGCATGAGAACCAGGCCATGCAGCGCGCCGTTGCGCAGACCCGGGAAGTGGTGGCCGCTGCCAAGCAGGGCGATCTGACCCGGCGCATTGCGATGACGGACAAGCAGGGCTCGATCGCGGAGCTGTGCGAGGGCGTGAACGCGCTGGTCGAGGCGATGGCCGCCATCATCGGCCAGATCAAGTTCGCTGCCGACACCATTGCGGTGGGCGCGACCGAAATCGCGCAGGGCAACAGTGACCTTTCGCAGCGCACCGAGCAGCAGGCCGCCTCGCTGGAGGAGACCGCGGTGTCGATGAAGGGCCTGGCCGAGACCGTGCAGCGCACCGCCACCAACGCCCGCCAGGCCAGCCAGCTGGCCGGTGGCGCGGCCGATGTCGCTGCGCGTGGCGGCAGCGTGGTGCACGAGGTGGTCGAAACGATGGCGGTGATCAACGCGTCCTCGCGACGCATCGTCGACATCATCGGGGTGATCGATGGCATCGCCTTCCAGACCAACATCCTGGCGCTGAACGCAGCGGTGGAAGCGGCACGTGCGGGCGAACATGGCCGTGGCTTCGCCGTGGTCGCCACCGAGATCCGCGAGCTGTCGCAGCGCTCGGCCAGCGCGGCCAAGGAGATCAAGCACCTGATCGACGAGTCGGTTGCCAATGTGGGGGCCGGCACTGCCCAGGTCGAGAGCGCGGGCCGCACCATGGATGAAATCGTGACCAACGTCCGCCGGGTGAGCGACCTGATGACCGAGATCAGTACCGCCTCGCAGCAGCAGAGTGATGACATCCAGCAGATGAACCATGCGGTCGATCTGATCGACCAGGGAACCCAGCAGAACGCAGCGCTGGTCGAGGAGGCCTCGGCGGCGGCACGCAGCATGGAGGAACAGTCGGCGCAACTGCTGCACACCGTGGCGAGCTTCCGTGTGCAGGGCGGGGGCGGCCATCCGCATGGGGTGGCCGCGTTGCACGCGGTCTAGGCGCGGCGTCCGGCAGTCGCGACCCCGGCCGCCTTGGCCGGGGCGGGCTGCACGCAGTTGCGGCCGGCGTGCTTGGCCCGGTACAGGGCCTGGTCGGCGCGGTCGACCAGATCATCCGGCTCGCGCTCGTCGCTGGCGGACTGCCAGGCGACGCCGACACTGATGGTCACGTGGCCGTCCGGGGCGGGCAACGCCGCGTATTCGACGGCAGCGCGCAGGCGCTCGCCCAGATCCAGCGCATGCGAGGTGTCGGATGAGGGCAGGGCGGCGATGAACTCCTCGCCGCCGTAGCGGGCCAGCAGGTCATCACCGCGCTGCAGGCAGCCGTCGAGGATCGCGGCAACGGCGCGCAGGCGGCGGTCGCCCTCAGGGTGACCGTAGGTGTCATTGAGCCGCTTGAAGTGATCGATGTCGATCATCAGCACGGCCAGGCCCAGGCCCTGGCGGCGGGCGCGGCGGTGGGCCGCGCCAAGCGATTCATCGAAGCTGCGCCGGTTGCCCAGCCCGGTCAGCGGATCGCGCCGGGCCAGCGTTTCCAGCTCATCGCGCTGACGCTGGATCTCGGCCTGGCTCAGCACGCTGCGCAGCGCATAGCCGAGCAGGGCGCCGATGAATCCGATCGTGGCCAGGGTCGGCTGCAGGCGTGCGACCAGCAGCGCCACCATCATCAGCAGCAATGGCAGCATCAGTGGCACACCGGCGTCGACGATGCGGCGCAGGTTGGGCGATACCGGCGCTGCAGGGCGGCGGCGGTTGCTGCCTGCCATGATCGCCAGCAGTACGAACAGTCCGCTGATCAGCAGGTCCTGCCAGTTGCCGTCCGGCGCCTGCGGCTGGTAGGTGTTGAT
This sequence comes from Stenotrophomonas africana, assembly GCF_013004645.1. Classification (GTDB taxonomy): domain Bacteria; phylum Pseudomonadota; class Gammaproteobacteria; order Xanthomonadales; family Xanthomonadaceae; genus Stenotrophomonas; species Stenotrophomonas africana. The sequence goes on from NZ_JABEME010000007.1 coordinate 182,624, forward strand.
GTAGAAGGCCAGCAGGAAGTAACCCAGCGCGTAGATCGTCAGCGTCCGGAAAAAATCCCGGCGATCCGCATTGTCCTCAGCCAGGAAGCGGATCAGTGCGAAGCAGAACACCAGGCTGTTCTGCACGTTGCTCATGGTGTTCAAGCATTGCGTCCACAAGGCGGTGTTCAACGGAGCCATTGCCCGCGCATGCATGTAGTACAGCAACCACAGCAGCGCGATGATCCCGAAGTCCACTGCACGGATGTAGCGGTTCCCGCCCCCCGGGCTGGCAGCGACGTAGATGAGTGGAATCCGGTAGAACACGTACAGGATCAACGATGAGGCGGTCATCTGCGCAGGGGAGAGGCCGGCCACGTTCCGGTACAGCAGGGCCAGCAATGCAAGCGCGAACAGGGCGACGGCGGCGCCCAGCGTCCGCCATTGGCAGGCGGCCTGGCTGCAGCGTGCGCGCCGCAGACAGGCCAATGCGGCCAGCAGCGGCGCGGAGATCAGCAGGAGGTAGGAGCCGACCGGGTCCTGGGGGCCGATCAAAGCGATGACAAGCGCGTGCACGACCAGAAAAAACAGTGCAGCACGCAGCGTCATGCATTCCCCCGCCCACAGATACGGCGGGATCACGATAGGCAGATGTACCTGCGGCTGGCAAGAAAAGTGTGATGCGCATCGAATGCGAACCTTGTCGAAAGTCGCAATTGTGTGTCAGGGGGATGACGTAGCCATGCCTTTGAGGTGGGCGTACATCCAAAAGTCACGGGGCTGTCCCCGTACCCGCCGGTAGGCGCTCAGGAGCCCTTCGCGCTGCATGCCCAGGCGTTCCAGCACGGCGATCGAGCGGACGTTGCTGTCCAGCACGGTCGCCTGGATACGGACCAGGGCGCGTGCGGAATGACCCCATTCAAGCACCGCGCGTGCCGCCTGCGTGGCCAATCCCTGTCCCTGCCAGTGGGGGTCGAGGTCATAGGCGAGCTCGCCGCGGCCATGCAGGAGGTCGATGCCGTTCAGGCCGAAGGTGCCGATCAGCCGGTCGCCTGAATCCACCAGTCCCCAGCGCTGGTCGGGGGACGTGGGCAGGTAACCGGCGATCAGCTGGCGCAATGCGGCTTCCGGGACCTCGTTCCAGCTGGTGTGTTCGATCACGCCCGGTAGAGACAGGTAGCGGGACCATGCGGCCGCATCATCCACCCGCAGGGCGCGCAGGCGTGCGGGCAGGGTGTCTGGAAGTGATGGCAGACGTGAGGCAGGCATGCCGGGCAGTGTGGCCACTCCGTGCCTGGAAAAGCAAAAGGCCAGGTCGGGGACCTGGCCTTTGATGCTGTGGTGCCGGTGAAAGGACTCGAACCTTCATGGGGTCACCCCCGGCTGATTTTGAGTCAGCTGCGTATACCATTCCGCCACACCGGCAGGCAGCGTGCGAGTGTAACCGAGGTCGGCAGGGCTTTCATAGAGGCAAGGCCGATCGGGGCGCTTCCTGTCGGCATCGGCTCTGTGATGGCTATACTGCGGCGGCTTGAATGCCTCCAGGAGCGGTAGCCGATGACAGTGTTGCAGGACCTGAGGGTGCTGGTGGTCGAGAACGACGAGATGAGTGCCGCACTGCTGCAGATGCAGCTGGTGCATGCCGGCGCGACCGTGGTCGGGTTGGCGGCGAGCGTGGATGAGGCACTGCGCCTGTTGAAGGAAAGCTCTCCAGACGTGGCTCTGCTCGATTACCGCTTGGCCCGGAACGAGACCAGTGAGCCGGTGGCTGCCGCGTTGTCGGCACGCGGTGTGCCGTTCGTACTGGCGACCGGGATGCTGGCCGAGCAGTTGCCGGCGTCGATGCTGACCGGCGTGCTGCTGGTCAAGCCGTACCTGTCGGCGGATCTGTGCCAGGCGCTGGTGCGTGCCGTGGGGCGCTCCCCGGCCAAGGCCTGAGACCTGCGTTTCAGCCTGCTTCCTCGTACACGTAGCGGATGTCCTCACGGTCGTCGAGGATCCGGTACTGCCGGGCCAGGTCATCCGGATCGGGATTGAGCCAGGCGTTCAGGTGCTCCCTGCGGATCGGCACGACGCCGCGGTCGTGGCCTGCAGCGGCGACGTCGTGTGGAGGCGTGTCGGTGATCGTGGCGAATGACAGCAGGCGACCTTCCGGGCCCTCCCATTCCGCCCACAGGCAGGCCAGCAGCAGGTCGCGCTGTGGATCGGGGCGGAACTCCAGCACCACGTCATCCTCCTTCTCGCCGGCGTCGAGCGTGCGCCCGGCGATGGCGTGGCGGGGTACGTGTTCGTAGAACGCCTGCACCACCACCACGCCATGGCGCAGGCCGAACGCGCCGCGCCAATAGCCTTCCAGGCTGTCGCGCCGCGCGTTGTAGGTACCCGGATAAAGCACGTCGTTGCGCGCGGGCTTGTCCGGCAGCCGGCACTGGTAGCGCATCGGCTTGATCACGCGCTTGCCGTTCTCGCTGACCATCACCGGTGCGTAGGTGCCTGGGAAGATGCGGTTGTCGCGTGGCAGCAGCTGTACCCGGTGCAGGTCTTCCAGGCGGGACTGCGCGCGCTCGATGCGATTGCCGGCCACGCGCAGGTCGTTGCGTGCCTTCTGGGTGGGGCGGGTCGCCAGGGTGGCGTTGGCGATATCGCGCCGCTCGCGTTGGCGCGACAGCTCCGCCTCGAGATCGTGGCGTTCCTGCGCATGCCATTGCTGGATCTTTGCAACGATGTCACGGCCGTGCTCGGTGCGCGCAGCGGCAAAGCCGTCGTCCATGGCCTTGGGCGTCTTCGGGCGCTTCTTGCCGGGATCGTGTGCGTACAGCTCCGCGAATTCTTCCAACGACAGGATGGCGCCGAACTCGCGGACCAGCTTGGCGTAGTCGGCGCGGATCAGGGCGGAATAGCACATGGATGTTCTGCCGGCATGGGTCGCAGCGGCTGCGACGTGGATGCGGCAGGATAGCCCGACCTACAGGGAGATACTGCATGAACAATTCCATCGCCTGCCAATTCCGCGAGGGCGTGCCCACGGTCGAGGACTACTGCCAGCTGCGTGTACTGGCGGGCCTCAGCGCCAAGAGCCAGGAGGCGGCAACGCGCGCACTGCCCAACACGCTGTTTGGTGTCTGTGCGTACCAGGGCAGCGAGCTGGTGGCGATGGGGCGCATCGTGGGTGATGGCGGTTGCCACCTGCAGGTCTGCGATATCGCCGTGCTGCCACGGCTGCAGGGGCAGGGGCTGGGCAAGGAGGTGATGCGCCGCCTGGATGGCTGGATGCAGGCGAACTTGCCGCCGTCGGCATACGTCAGCCTGCTCGCCGATGGTGAAGCGCATCGTTTGTACGCGCAGTTTGGTTTCGCGCCCACCGCGCCGGCATCGATCGGAATGTATCGCCGGTTCTGAGGTGTGGCCGAGGTGAGGCCATCCATGCATGGCGCGGATCTACTGCAGGAGCCCGGTAGATCCATGCCATGCATGGATAGGACGGTTTGACGGCAGATCGCAGGCAAAGAAAAACCCCGGCCGAAGCCGGGGTTTCAAATAATTGGCGTCCCCACGGGGATTCGAACCCCGGTCGCCACCGTGAAAGGGTGATGTCCTAGGCCTCTAGACGATGGGGACGCACGAAAACTTCAAGTTGTAGATGCTTCGACGGCCTAATGTCGAAGTGGTGGAGCCAAGCGGGATCGAACCGCTGACCTCCTGCATGCCATGCAGGCGCTCTCCCAGCTGAGCTATGGCCCCATGAAACTCCGGATGATCTGCCGGGAGCAGAGTCCGTTTTGAAACTGGCGTCCCCACGGGGATTCGAACCCCGGTCGCCACCGTGAAAGGGTGATGTCCTAGGCCTCTAGACGATGGGGACGCACGAAAAACTTCAAGTTGTAGAACCTTCGACGGCCTAATGTCGAAAGTGGTGGAGCCAAGCGGGATCGAACCGCTGACCTCCTGCATGCCATGCAGGCGCTCTCCCAGCTGAGCTATGGCCCCGTGTTACCGAGCCGCCTATCATACCTGCGCGTTCACGTTTGTGGAAGTCTTTTTTGAACTTTTTTCGTTCCGGTTCAACCGCAACCACGAGGGCAGGGGAACCGCAACGCCACAAGCTGAATGCCGGTAGGCGGTGAACAAAAAAGACCCGGTTATCGGCCGGGTCCTCGTTGTTCGTGATGAGTGGCGTCCCCACGGGGATTCGAACCCCGGTCGCCACCGTGAAAGGGTGATGTCCTAGGCCTCTAGACGATGGGGACGCAATTCTCATCAATGTTCTTTAGCGACCTTTCGACGGCCTAATGCCGAAAGATTGGTGGAGCCAAGCGGGATCGAACCGCTGACCTCCTGCATGCCATGCAGGCGCTCTCCCAGCTGAGCTATGGCCCCACGTCGCTGAGGAGCGAAATAATAGCCTTGCCCCAGGGGGTTGGCAAGCATTTGTTGCACTTTTCTTCACGTGCGCCGCAACGCCGTTATCGGTCGTCCATGCTTATGCATTGTCGTCGGTCAGTGCCGCCAGAATCGGGCACTGGTCCAGCGAGCCGTGGCCGGGACAGGCGTCGACCAGCTGTGACAGCGCGGCGTGCATGCGCTGCAGCTCGGCCATCCGTTGCGCGATGTCCTGCAGGCGGGCCTGCGCAGTGTCGCGCACGCTGCCCATGTCCTGCTGATGGCGATCGCTGAGTGCGAGCAGTTCGCCGATTTCCTCCAGGCTGAAGCCCAGCGCCTTGGCACGGCGGATGAAGCGCAGCCGGCGCAGGTCCGGCTCACCGAAGATGCGGTAGCCCCCGGCCGAGCGGGCCGCTGTCGGCAGCAGCTGCTGCCGCTCGTAGTAGCGCACCGTGTCGATCGGCACGCCCGCCTGGCGGGCCAGTTGTCCAATGTTCATCGCGGATTCCTGCGGATGCTGTGGCCATTGTGAAGCCTTGAGTCTGGTCGAGGGTCAAGGCTTTGCGCCGATGTGCGCATTCAGCGCACTTTGCAACTTTCTTCATAGCCCTGCCGTTGGACCAGTTCCTACCCTTCGCCTGAACCGGCCATTCAATGGCCTGCAACGAACCGAGGAGGTGGTCAGTGGATGGAATCAGGAACGAAGGATTCGTCGAGGTCGCGGTGGTCGAGTACCCGGGAGGCGACCCGTCCGCGGCATCGGTGCTGGCGGAAATGGCCCACGTCGCCAATCGCCTCGCCCAGCAGCAGCGCCGACCGTTCAAGCGCGTACTGGTTACGCGCTGGATCGTACCGGCCAGCCAGACCGGCGTGCATCGCATTGCCGGTGCGGAAATGCTCGAAGCCGCCATTCCTGCGGTGATCGCGGTTCCCGGCCAGATCAGTCCCGGAACCTGCCTGCGTGCCGAAGAAGTCCTGCTGGACTGGCTGCGTGCCCACTACGACGGTGGCAGCCTGCTGGCGGCCGCCAGCGATGGGGTGAGTGTGCTGGCGCGTGCCGGCCTGCTGGCCGGGCGAACGGTAAGCGGGCCCGATCTGGTGCGGCATCCCGGATTGCAGGCGCAGTCGATGAGCTGGGTACCCAGTGAGCGTGCGCTGGTTGACGATGGCGATCTGCTGACGGTCGGCGGTTCGCAGGCCTGGCGATTCCTGGGCCTGCGGCTGCTGTACCGGCTGCACGGGCAAGGGGTGGCGAGCGCGGTCGCGCAACAGCTGGGCATCACCGTGCCAGCGGGCATCCAGCAGGATCTGGAGCGTTTCAGTGCCAATTTCGCCCATGGCGATCGCGATGTGCTGAAGGCGCAGCGGTGGCTGCATACCACTGCGGCACGAGGCGCCACCCTGGCGGCCATCTGTGAGGTTTCCGGGTTGGAGCCGCGCACGCTGCAGCGACGTTTTCTCCGGGCCACCGGTCTGCGCCCGATCGAGTACTGCCAGCGGCTGCGCATTGCCAAGGCCCAGACCCTGCTGCAACAGGGGGCAGGTATCGACGAAGTTGCCTGGGGCGTGGGCTATGCCGATCAGAGCGCTTTCCGGCGCCTGTTCCTTCGTATCGTGGGCATGACGCCGGCCAACTATCGTCGCCACGTCAGCAGCAAGCGGCGAGAGAGGCCTCTGATGCCCTCGGTCGCAGGCAGTCTGCGCGGGTTGCAGGCACCGTCGGGCGTGCAGTTGGGGCGAAGTGCCGCGTGATGCCTGATATCGGGCGGCCCTTGCAACCTGGGCGCGACGCTTCGACCATGCAGGCAGTGGACGATTGAGCAGGTGGATTGATGTCGAGTGTTGGACCGGTACCCATGCCGGTGGTGTTGATCCTCGTTTGCATGTTGCTGGCGATGGCTGTGGCCCGTCTGTGGCCACGGAGGGAAGACGAAAGACCGCTGCCATCGGCAGCAAGCATGGTGTTGGACATGCTGCTGATCGGCCTGTTGTGTGGCCGCCTCAGTTTTGTCGCGCTGAACGTCGCGCTCTATCGCGAAGCTCCCTGGAGCATTCTGCAGATCGCCGACGGTGGCTATCACCTGGTGGTGGTGCTGGTGGCAGGACTGGCATGGGGTTTATGGCGCTTGCGGCCGTGGCCCACGCTGCGTATGCCGGTGCTGATCAGCGCTCTGATCGGCGTGCTGCTCTGGGCGGGTGGCGGCCAGGTGCTGTCGGCCTGGCAGGAGCGCCAGATGCCATTGCCGGTGCTGCAGGTAACGGACCTTCAAGGCGGCGAGGTCGATCTGCAGCAGTTCCGGGGCAAGCCGCTGGTGCTGAATCTGTGGGCCACATGGTGCGGGCCCTGCCGACGCGAAATGCCCGTGTTGGCGGCGGCACAGCAGGCACATGCCGATGTGCAGTTCGTGTTCCTCAATCAGGGTGAAACCCTTGATGAGGTCCAGGGTTTCCTCGCCAGCGAACGACTGGCGCTGGGCAACGTGTTGCTGGACGATGACGCTGCCGCTTCAACTGTGCTGGGCGTGCAGGCCTATCCTTCCACGCTCTTCTTCGATGCCGACGGGCGCCTGCGTGAACTGCACCTGGGCGAACTGACTGCGGCCGGTCTTGAACACAAACTGCGCCGGCTGCGGTAGCCTGCCCGGGCATCTCACTACGGAGTTCCCATGTTGTCGACTTCCATGCGCATCGCTCCGGCGGTGCTGTTGCTGCCGGTCATGCTGGCATTGGCCGCCTGCAGCCAGGCCCAGACCCCACCGGGCAAGGCGGCCCCGGCAGCAACTGCTCCGGCTGCTGCGACCAAGGGCGACCGTCCTGCCGTGCTGAAGGGTATCGAGAAGCACGGTTTCGAGGTGGTTGCCGAGTTCGATGCGCCGGGTGGCCTGCGTGGCTTTGCGGGCGTGGTGGGTGGCCAGCAACCGGCCGCAGCCTACGTCACGGCCGATGGCAAGCACGTACTGGTAGGCAGCCTGTTTGATGCCGAGGGCAATGACGTCGCGGCCGAAGCCGTGGAGAAACTGGTTGCCGCGCCGATGTCGGCCAAGATGTGGACCAAGCTGGAGGCCAGTGCCTGGGTGCGTGACGGCAAGGCCGATGCGCCGCGCGTGGTCTATACCTTCAGTGATGCCAACTGCCCGTACTGTCACAAGTTCTGGGAAGCCGCACGGCCGTGGGTCGATGCCGGCAAGGTGCAGCTGCGTCACATCATGGTCGGCGTCATCCGCGAGGACAGCCCGGCCAAGGCGGCGGCCATCCTCGCTGCACGTGACCCGAGCGCGGCGCTGCTGCAGAACGAGCACGATTTTGATCGCGGTGGCATCAAGGCGCTGCCGAACATCAGTCGTGACATCGCCGGCAAGCTCGACGCCAATCAGGTGCTGATGATCGAGATGGGCTTCCAGGGCACGCCGGGCATCCTGTTCCAGGACGCACAGGGCCAGGTGCAGCGTCGAGCCGGCCTGCCGCAGGGCGCCGACCTGCAGACGGTGCTGGGCCCGCGCTGAGTTGCGCCTTCATCGTGAATGACCCACGGGCCCGCATGGCAGCATGCGGGCCCGTTGCTTTCCGTGATCAGGAACGATGTGCGGCCTGCGCATCATCTGTTCGTCGTCACGTCTGAATAGTGACTGACATCAAGCCTCGCGCCTTGATTCCAATCAAGGCCAAAAACGACAGGTGAGCTAGCCTTTGACGCATGGATTACAGCGTCAACGCGCGATGGATGTCGCGCTCGCCAAGCCCTGATCGGGGCCGGTCGGCTCAGCCATTCACGACACTCTCACCCTGTGCTTGTTACCCAGACCGCTGCGGTCGCCACCTCTCTGGCAGCGCGGCCTTGATGGCGTCGACATCGGTACAGGCAGGGCAGTGTCACGGTCCTGTTGTCTGTCATGCGCAGGCTGGCCGGTGTCGTCGACGCAGTATCCGCATTTCCAGCAACAGCGGAGCGAAGCCGGGGTGGCACATGCGTGCGTCCCGTCAGCGCGAATCAAGTGTTCGTCCAGGGAGGATGCAATGCGCGTGGCGGTACTGAGTCTGGCCTGCTTGACCGCACTGGCGATCACGCCGGCGTATGCACAGACAGTCGACAAGGAGGACGCACAGGCGCTGCGTCATGAGATTGCGGCCATGCGCCAGGCGCTGGAGGGCATGCAGCAGCGGTTGGATCGCCTCGAGCAGCGCGATGGAACTGTTGGGCCCGCCACTGCGCAGGCGCCCACATCGGTGGTCGCGCCCGCCAGCACTACCCATCTGCTGCATCCCACCCAGGTGCCGGGCGTGGCACAACCCGTACTGCCGCAACGCGAATCGGTGGCCGATCCGTCCACCGCCGCATCGCGACCGGACAGTGCGGCTGGTCCGACCGATCCTGACCTGAAGGGCTTCTTCGCCATTCCCGGTACCGACACGGTGATCCGCATCGGCGGCTACGCCAAGCTGGATGCCATTGCCGATTCGCGTGCAGCGGGTGACGAGGATCAGTTCATTCCCTCGTCGATGCCGGTGGGTGGCAGCCATCGCGATGTTTCCAACTTCAACATCCATGCCAAGCAGACCCGCTTCAGCTTCGAGGCGCGGCGCCCGACCACGCACGGCAACCTGCGCTTCTACCTCGAGAACGACTTCTTCGGCAGCAGTGACGGCTACGAATTCCGCCTGCGCCATGCCTATGGCCAGCTGGGCAATACCTACGCCGGCTACGGCTACTCCAGCTTCATGGATGCGGACAGCCTGCCCGACACTTTGGATTTCGCAGGGCCTGGCGGTGCTGGTTACCTGCTGGTGGCGGGCATTCACCACAGCTTTTCGATGGGCAAGGGCAACACCCTGACCGTCGCCGCCGAAGATCCGAAGACCGAACTGGCGGGTGCCAGCGATGAGCGGGCCGCGGTGAACCGGCTTCCTGATGTGACGGTGACCGCGCGCATGGAGCGCGATTGGGGCCACCTGCAGCTGGGTGCGGTGGCACGCAGCCTGGCCTATGACGGCGACGGCGAGCGTGACCGGCGCATGGCCGGCGGCCTGCAGCTCAGTGGTTCGGCATCGGCGGGCGAGCGCGACCTGGTGCTGTTTGGCGTGCTCGGCGGGCGCGGCCTCAGCCGCTATACCGCCGACCTGACCGGCTCCGGGCTGGACGCGGTGGTCGGTGCCGATGGCCGCCTCGACGCGCTCGACCTGCACGGCGGCTTCGTCGGCTACACGCATTACTGGTCCGAGCTGTGGCGTTCGAACCTGATCTTCGGCCAGCTGACCCTGGAGCGGAATGCCGCACTGGCGGCCGAGGCTTTCCGGCAGAGCCGCTACGGCGTGTTCAACCTGATCTGGAGCCCGGCGCCCTCGTGGACGATGGGCATGGAGCTGCTGTACGGCCGCCTGGAACAGCAGGGCGGCGCGCGCGGCGACACGGTCCGGGTGCAGGGGAGCCTGCAATACAACTTCATCAAATAGGCGCCAGCGGTCGTACGCCAGCGTAACCCGTCCCCACGCCCGGCTGCACCGGGCTCATGCCTGTACAGGAGATTGTCATGGCAGAAGCAAAGAAAATCGGGGTGGTCGGAGCCACCTTCCTCGTCGCCGGCAACATGATGGGCTCAGGCGTGTTCCTGTTGCCCTCCAGCCTGGCCAAGATCGGTACCGCCTCGATCTGGGGCTGGCTGATCACCACCGCCGGCGCGCTTTTGCTGGCCTTCGTGTTCGCCAAGCTGGGCAAGCTGGCGCCCAAGGCCGGCGGTCCCTATGCCTACGCGCGTGACTGGTTCGGGCCGTATATGGGCTTCCAGACCAATACCATCTACTGGTTCGCCAACTGGATCGGCAACGTCGCCATCCCGATCGCGGCGGTCGGCTATTTCAGCTACTTCTTCCCGATCCTGTCCGAGCCGCTGGTGCGCTGCATCGCGGTGCTGATCCTGGTGTGGGCGCTGAGCTTCGCCAACATGATCGGCCCGGCCTTCGTCAGCCGCGTGCAGACGGTCACCACCAGCTTTGCGCTGGTGCCGATCCTTGGCATCGCCATCTTTGGCTGGTTCTTCTTCGATGCCGACATCTTCAAGGGTGCCTACAACGTGTCCGGTGAGTCGAACTTCGGCGCGATCTCCAGTGCTGCAGCCCTCACCCTGTGGGCTTTCATTGGTGTCGAGTCGGCTTCGGTGACCGCTGGCGTGGTCGAGAACCCGGAAAAGAACGTGGCCCGCGCCACCCTGGCCGGTGTGTTCCTGGCCGCCGTCGCGTACATCGCCAGTTCCTCGGTGATCATGGGCATGGTGCCGAACTCGGAGCTGCAGGTGTCCGATGCGCCGTTCGCGCTGGCCGCGGCCAAGGCCGTGGGTGGCTGGGGCGGTGCGCTGGTCAGTCTGTGTGCCTTCATCGGTGCTGCCGGTTCGCTGGGCGGCTGGATCCTGCTGACCGCACAGAGTGCCAAGGCGGCCTCCGATGACGGCCTGTTCCCGAGCATCTTCAGCAAGACCAACAAGGACGACGTGCCGGTCAAGGGCGTGCTGATCGTTGCGGTGCTGATGACCCTGGCGGTGCTGGTCACTTCCACGTCGGAAACCGCGTCGGCACAGTTCGACGTGATCACGTCGGCTGCCGTGGTGCTGACCCTGCTGCCTTACATCTACTCGTGCGTGGCCTGCTACTTTGTGGTCGAGCGCTCGCACACCCTGGTCCACACCGGTGCGTTCTGGACCCTGACCAGCCTGACCGTTGTGTACTGCCTGTGGGCGATCTACGGCTCGTCGGGAACCATCGTGCAGTACGCCTTCCTGTTCGTGCTGTTCATCACCGTGTTCTATCCCTTCTTCAGCGAGGAGCGCCGCCAGCAGCGGCAGCGCGCCCGCGAGGCATCGGCGATCAGCGCCGGCGCCCAGCGTTCCTGAGTTCGACAAGGAGAATCAACGTGTACTTCAAGTCCCTGGACTATCCGGTCATTGTCATCGACAACGACTACGAGTCGCCGCGCATCGGCGGCATCCTGATCCGCGCCCTGGTGGAAGAGCTGCGCAGCAACGACCAGCGCGTGCTGTGCGGCCTGAACCTGGACGATGCCCGCGCCGGTGCCCGCACCTACGTGGCGGCCTCGGCGGTGCTGATCTCGATCGATGGCAGCGAAGAGGTGGATGGCGAGTTCCAGCGCCTGACCGCCTTCCTGCGCGAGCAGAGCGCGCGCCGCGCCAACCTGCCGGTGTTCCTGTACGGCGAGCGCCGCACCATCGAAAAGGTGCCGAGCAAGCTGCTCAAGTACATCCACGGCTTCATCTTCCTGTTCGAAGACACCAAGAGCTTCATCTCGCGGCAGGTGATGCGCGCGGCCGAAGACTACATGAAGAATCTGCTGCCGCCGTTCTTCAAGGCGCTGATCCATCATGCGGCCGAGTCGAACTATTCCTGGCATACGCCGGGCCATGCCGGCGGCGTGGCGTTCACCAAGTCACCGGTCGGACGTGCATTCCACCAGTTCTACGGTGAGAACACCCTGCGCAGCGATCTGTCGATCTCGGTGCCGGAGCTGGGTTCGCTGCTTGACCACACCGGCCCGATCAAGGACGCCGAGGAAGAGGCGGCACGCAACTTCGGCGCCGACCATACCTTCTTCGTCACCAACGGCACCTCCACCGCCAACAAGATCGTCTGGCACGGCACGGTGGCCCGCGGCGACGTGGTGTTTGTCGACCGCAACTGCCACAAGTCGCTGCTGCATGCGCTGATCATGACCGGTGCGGTGCCGGTGTACTTCACTCCCAGCCGCAACGCGCACGGCATCATCGGCCCGATCAGCCTGGACCAGTTCACACCGGAGTCGCTGCAGCAGCGCATCGCCGCCAATCCGCTGGCCAGCCAGGCCTACAAGGCCGGTTCCAAGCCGCGCATCGCGGTGGTGACCAATTCGACCTACGACGGCCTGTGCTACAACGCCGAGAAGATTGCTGACGAGATCGGCAGTGCGGTCGACTTCCTGCACTTCGACGAGGCGTGGTACGCCTACGCGGCGTTCCATCCGTTCTACGAGAACCACTACGGCATGGCCAAGGGCAAGCCGCGTGAGCAGGATGCGATCATCTTCACCACGCATTCCACCCACAAGCTGCTGGCGGCGTTCTCGCAGGCGTCGATGATCCACGTGCGCAACTCGGCACAGCGCAACCTGGACGCGGAGCGTTTCAATGAGTCGTTCATGATGCATACCTCGACCAGCCCGCATTACGGGGTGATCGCGGCCTGTGACGTGGCCTCGAAGATGATGGAAGGCGACGCCGGCCGCTCGCTGGTGCAGGAAATGCACGACGAAGCCATCGCCTTCCGCCGCGCGATGCTGCACGTCCGCGATGACCTGGGGCGCGACGACTGGTGGTTCAGCGTATGGCAGCCGACCAGGCTCGAGCGCAGTCTGGACAAGGGCGATACGCCGGCGCCGCTGGTGGCCAAGCGCGAAGAATGGTACCTGCAGCCGGACGCCCACTGGCATGGCTTCGAGAATCTGGTCGACGACTATGTGCTGATCGACCCGATCAAGGTGACCCTGCTGACCCCGGGTCTGGCGATGGACGGCAGCATGGGCAAGCTGGGCATCCCGGCAGCGGTGCTGAGCAAGTTCCTGTGGGGCCGCGGCATCACCGTGGAGAAGACCAACCTGTACTCGGTGCTGTTCCTGTTCTCGATGGGCATCACCAAGGGCAAGTGGAGCACCCTGGTCACCGAACTGATGGCGTTCAAGGAGTTGTACGACCGCAATGCGCCGCTGAGCCAGGCACTGCCGACGCTGGCCGCCGATTATCCGAATGCCTACGCCGGCTGGGGCCTGCGTGACCTGTGCGACGCGCTGCATGCGTTCAACCAGGAATTCGCGGTGGCCAAGGTGATGCGCGAGATGTACGTGGATCTGCCGACGCCGATGATGACCCCGGCCGATGCCTACAACCACCTGGTGAAGGGCGAGATCGAGCGGGTCGACATCGAGCAGATCAGCGGCCGCATCGCCGCGACCATGCTGGTGCCGTACCCGCCGGGCATTCCGACCATCATGCCCGGCGAACGTTTCGGCGACAGCGACGAGCCGATCATCCAGTCGCTGCGTATCGCCCGCGAGCAGAACGCCCGTTTCCCGGGGTTCGAGTCGGACGTGCACGGGCTCATCATCGAGCAGGAGGGTGATGCGGTGTCGTACAAGGTGGAGGTTCTGAAGGCCTGACCGGCGACGGTCGGCTCCTTCGGAGAGCGATGGATACCGCGCGCGAGCAACGCATCCTGAAGTTCTCGATCGGGGTCACCCTGGCGGTGAGCGCGGTCGGCTTCGGCGGTGGCCTGCTGGTGGGATCGCAGGCCATCCTGTTCGACGGCGTGTACAGCCTGGTCGACGTCGCCCTGACCCTGGTGTCGTTGTCGGTGCTGCGGCTGGTGGCGCGGGAACAAAGCCCGCGCTTCCAGTACGGCTACTGGCACCTGGAGCCGATGGTCGAGGCACTCGGTGGGGTGATCCTGTCGCTGGCCTGCGTGTATGCGCTGGCCAACGCGGTGATTGGTTTGACCACGGGCGGGCACGAGGTGAAATTCGGGCCCGCGCTGTGGTGGGCGGCACTGCTGAGTGCCAGCAACCTGGCGATGGCCGCATTCGTCGCACAGCGTGCGCGACACCTGCGTTCCGCTCTGTTGTGGCTGGATGTGCGAGGCTGGCTGCTGGGTGGGTTGATGAGCCTGGCGGTGGTGCTGGCCTTCGTGCTGGCGCTGGTCCTGCACGGTGGTGAGTGGCACCACTGGGTGCCGTACCTGGATTCGATCGTGCTGGCGTTGATCAGCCTGGCGGTACTGCCGGTACCAGCGCGCAGTGCATGGAAGGCCATGCGCGAAGTGCTGCAGGTGGCCCCGGACGATCTGGACCGGCGCGTGCAGCAGGTGATGCAGGCGTTCGTGGCCGAGCGCGGCTATGCCGGTTTCACCAGCCATGTGGCGAAGATGGGGCGGATGCGCTTCATCGAGATCCACGTGCTGGCCGACCCGGCCATGCCGTTGGGTTCAGTGGGCGAAGTCGATGCGATGCGCGACGAGATCGCGGTGCGGCTGGATGCGCGCGGCAGCACGTTCTGGCTGACCATCGATTTCACCGCAGACCCGGCGTGGACGTGAGCGGGGAACGGTAGAGCCGAGCCCATGCTCGGCTGCCATTCGCGCTGAGCAGCCGAGCATGGGCTCGGCTCTACACGTGGGCACGATCGTTGCGCATGGCGGACCGGACTGTTGCAGCGGATCGGTTTGACCTCAACTCTGGTTGAGGTCGCAGACTGCTTCGCATCGCCCACGAGACATGCGGCATGAACCTGCTGACCACCCCGGACCTCAGTCATGGCCTGCTGGAGCTGTTCAATCCTCCCGGCCTCTACGACCCTTCCGCCAACGGGTACTCACACGTGGCCGTGGTGCGGTTGCCGGCGCGGGTGATCCATATCGCCGGGCAGGGCGGTGAAGATGCCCAGGGCCGTCTCTCACCCAGCTTCGAAGAACAGGTCGGGCAGGCACTGGACAACCTGCAGACCGCGCTGCGCTCGGCGCAGGCAAGCCTGGCCGACGTGGTACGGCTGCGTATCCTGGTGGTCGACCACGACGAGGACCGGCTGGGCATCATCGCCCATCAGGTGCGGCGGCGCTGGCCTGACCGCGCGGCGCCCACCTGCACGCTGATCCCGGTGCCGCGGCTGGCGCTGGACGGCATGTTGTTCGAGATCGAGGCGGAGGCCTATGCCGCCTAGCGCAGGTAGTACTCCACTGGCACCACCAGTTCCTGTGGTGCCTTCAGTTCATCCGGAATGCGCGGCAGCGGCTGCGCGCGACGGAAGGTCTGCAGCGCTGCGTCATCCAGCATCGGCTGGCCACTGGACTGCTCCAGCCGCAGCGCCAGCAGGCGGCCGTCGCGGTCGATGCTGGCCCTGACCCAGGCGGTGCCTTGTTGCCGGCGCGAGCGCGCGGCGGCGGGGTAATAGCGATAGCGCTCCAGCCGCGCCATCAGGCGGGCTTCCCACTGGTCGCTGGCGGCGCCGGCCTGGAAGTCTGCCGGTGGTGCGTCTGGAGCGGGCGGCGCGGCCGTGATCGATGCCGGTGCGGGACTGGCATCGGTCGCGGCCGCAGGCGGGGCGACCGGTAGCGGCTTTCGACCCGTCCCGCTTGTTTCGCTGGCGGCCAACTCGTCCTCGTGCGCGGCGGTGGGCTTCGGCGGCGGGGGCGACTTTGTCGGTTGCGACGCACGTGCGTGCTGCGCCTGGCTGGGGGTATCGGCCTGGCGCTCCTCCACGGGCTGCGGGGGCGTGGCCGGTGCCAGCAGGCGCAGGCTGATGCGCACGTCCTGTTCCGGTGGCGGGAGCATGGGCGGCGTCGCGACCCAACGCAACATCAGCAGCAAGGGCAGCAGATGCAGGCCGATGGTGATGGCAATCGCCTGCCAGTGTTGGCCGCGTTCACTCATCGGCCAGCACCCACAGCAGGTCGGCATCAATCGCATCGACGGTTTCACCCGGCGAGGCCAGTGCGATCACCAGCGCAGGCGTACCCGGTGACAGGTACCCCGGTACCCCGGTACCGCGCAGGACGTGCCACCGGCCCGCCACCAGCAGCGCTGGCGCGGGCGCATCGACCAGTACCTGCGCCATGCGTGCGTCGCGGCCCTGCTGCACGGCCAGCATCCCATCCAGCATCGGTGCCGCGTCTGCATGCTGGGCCAGCACCACCGCCGACAGGCGCTGGCGGGCATCGGCCAGCGGGAACTGCACGTCCTCAGTGGAGGCGAGCAGCAGGTTGACCTCGGCACGCGACAGGTTGCCGCCGAACAACGGCGTGCCTGCATCGGCAGCATCCTTGACCAGCCCGCCATACGCGGCCCACGGCCAGCGCGCATCCCAGTCCAGCAGCTCCTGCAGGCGTGCATCTTCGGCCCGGTTGCCCTTTGCCAGCCAGCGCTGCACCCGCTGCAGGCGTGGCTGGCGCTCGCTGGCGATCATTTCCAGCACCAGTGAACCCTGCGGACGCCGCCGCTGCAAGGCCTGCAGCAGCCAGCGCTGGGCGGCATGGTCTCCGGCGAGGTCATGGCGTTCACCCAGCAGCAGCTGCTGGGCGTCCGCCGCACGCGTCACGAATGCGGCTTCGTCCAGGCGCTGGCCGTTGGCCAGGTCGATCACCGTGCCAGGCATCGGCTGCGCGCTGGCCATTGCGGCCAGCGCGAGCAGGCACAGCGGCAGCCAGGGGCGGCTAGAACGCCACGTTGACGCCCATCGAGACGGTACGGCCACGGCCGTTGCCGCGGTCCAGGATCGGGCTGAAGATGCTGTCGATCGAGGCATTGTTGTCATAGGCTTTGTTCTGCAGGTTTTCGATGTTCAGCCACAGCGTGGTGTTGGCCTGGGGCTTGAAGCTGGCGTAGAAGTCCAGCAGCACGCCGGTGCCGCCGGTCTTGCGGGTCTGGAAGAAGTCGTAGCCTTCCTCGGTCGGCCCCGAGTACTCGGCGCGCAGGCCGGCCTGCACACGCTGCTGCCACCAGCGGCCGCCCACGTCCAGCGTCCAGTAGCGGTCGGGCAGGGCGGTGATGTCTTCCAGGTTGACGAATTCGATGGCGGGCGCACTGGTACGCGAGTGGGTCCAGCTCAGCGTGGCGTGGTATCGCTCGCTGGCGTAGTGCGCTTCCAGCTCGATTCCGCGCATGCGCACCACGCCCGGGTGGTTCATCCAGAGCGTGGTGGTGCTGAAGTCCTCCACGTCCAGCGCATCGGTCCAGGCGGTGAGCTGCGGATCGCTGTCGATCGGTACCACCAAAGGCTCCACCTCCGGGGGGTGCACGATCAGCAGGTACTGCGGCTTGATGTAGTCGCGGATGCGGTTGTCGAAGCGGGTGACGCGCAGCTGCGCCAGATCACCGTCGGTCAGCAGCGAGGAGGTGCTGAGGTTGGCGCCGAACTGCAGGTTGCGCGAGCGCTCGCGGCGCAGGAACGGATTGGCGCCAACGCCATCGGCATCGCTCATGCCTTCCAGTGGGATCTTTTCGAAGAACATCTCCTGCACACGCGGTGGGCGGGAGGTGCGCGAGACGTCGGCGAACAGCTGCAGCCAGCCAGTAGCCTGCCACGATACCGCCAGGCTGGGGCTGAGTGCGCGCTGTGTGCGGCGCAGGTCGATGCCGCCGCCGTTGATTTCGGCGCACTGGCCGGGGACATCCGAGCACACCGGAACGTGGCCACGGATGCCGAAACGGTCCTGGCGCAGGCCGGCGGTCAGCGCGTAGATGTCGTACTGCAGTTCCAGCGTGCTGAACACGCTGTCCAGCTGGCTGCGGCCCTGCGGGTTGGCACCGCGCAGGACGGGGGTGTCGGCCACATAGATGTCCGATTGGTGCTTGATGCCGGTGTTCCAGCGCGCCTGCAGTGCCCCGATGTCGAAGCGGCTGGTGTTGTCCACGGTCCAGCTGCTCAGGCTGCTATGGGTGCGGCGGCCGATGTAGCTGGAATCCTCCACCGGCGGATAGAACAGCCGGGTCTTGTTGCTGGCAAAAGTCGCGCGCAGGTCGATCCACGGCGAATAGGGCGTGTAGCGGTAGCTGGCGCGTTGGTTGCGCGCGGAAATCTGCCACGGGTAGTTGTGGTAGAAGTGGTTTTCGTAATGCATGTGGCTCAGGTCCAGCCGATGCTGGTCACTGGGCTGCAGGCGCGCTTTCAACAGCCAGCTGCTGGGTTGCTGGCTGCCCGGGTCGGTGGTGTTCTTCTGCCCACGTGCGGTGGCGTACTCGCTGCTGCGGCTGCTGCTGGCAGCGGCCAGCAGGCCGAACTGGCGATCGCCACCCTCTTCACTGTGGCGCAAGGCACCGGCGAAGGTGCGGCCACTTCCGTAGCCGTTGTTGCCATGGCGGTAGCCCGCGCGCAGGCCCCAGTCGCGCCCCTCACCGAGCAGGTCGTCGATATCCAGCGTGCGGAAATTGGCACTGCCGGCCAGCGTGCCGGCGCCATCGCCGCCGGCAACCGCACCGCGCTGCACGTCCACGCCGGCCAGCAGGAAGGGGTCGACATAGGTGAACGGGCCGCCTGAGCCATGCCCGGCATTGTTACGGAAGGTCTGGGTGACACCATCGATCATGGTGTTGACCCGGCCGGCACCGGTCATGCCGCGGATGTTGACCTGCAGGCCCGGCTGGCTGCGCGAATGGAAGCTGTGGGTGCCGGGCATCGAGCGCAGCAGGCTGTTGCCTTCCTGGCGTTCGGCCATCGCCACGCGCTCACTGCCGACCGAGGGCGCAAAGCCATCGCGGGTGGCCGGTACATATTGGCTGGCGCCGGCACCCGGTGCCTGGCCGTGCGCGGTAGTGCCCTGTACCCGCAGCGGACCGGTGCGGCGGCTGCCATCGGCGCGTTCGGCCGGCGCCGGTTCCAGGGCGGCACGACGCGCATCCACGAAGCGCGGGCGCAGACCGCTGCCCGCCAGCAGGCGCGTCAGGGCCTGCGCATCGTCGAAGTCACCGCGCAGAGCCGGCGCCGAATGACCGGCAGGCAGCGCCGCGCTGATCACCAGATCGACACCGGTCAGCCGGCTGTAGGCGTCCAGCGCGGCGGCCAGTGGCTGGGCGGGCAGATCGTAGCTTCGAGTGGCGGCCTGCGCGTGGGCGCTGTTTGGCAGCAGTGGGATGGTGCTGGCGCAGGCCAGCGACAGGGCGAGGACAAGAGGGCGGGGACACAGCATCGGGGGCTCCAGGGGCTGACGCAGAGCGTCGTCATCCTGGGTAGACGCGGTGGTGGGCCCAATGTCAGGGTGCATCGCGCTGCTCCTCGCGCGGCGGCAACCACACCTGCATGCCCGCGCCGATACGCAGCACACGCACATGCAGCTGCGCGGCGAGCTGGTCGCGGTTGCTGGCGGCACCATCTGCATTGCCCAGTAGGGTGACCGGCCGTTGGCGAAGCCGTGCACCGACGATCCAGGTATGTCCGCCATGCCAACGGTCCAGCCCCTGGGTGACGTCGGCAAGCGGCGCCGAAACCCAATGCAGGCGCCGTTCGCGCCAGGCCAGGGTGCTGTCGTCTGCCGGATGTGCTGCAGCAGTCGCTTGTCCGTTGAAGCGTATCTGCTGCCCCTCACTGGCCTGCACGCTGGCGGTACCGCTTTCTACACGGACGCTGTGCTCGGTGACCGTGACCACGCTGTTGTCGCCCTGCACGGCCAGATCAAACGCGGTTCCCAGCGCAGTGACCGTGCCCTGTGGAGTGTGTACCTGGAATGGCCGGTCGGCATCGGCGGCGACCCTGAACCAGGCTTGCCCCCGCTGCAGCTGCAACTGGCGGCGCTGTGCATCGACGCGCACATGCACTTCGCTGCCCGGTGACAGCAGGACGTGCGAACCGTCTGGCAGGGCTTCGTCACGGATCTCGCCTGCGGCAGTGCGCAGTACCTGCGGGGCAGGTGGCGCGGCGGTGCGGCTGTACAGGCCGAGCGCGCACAGCAGCAGTACCGCAATGCCGGTCTCGCCCAGGCGCCGCCGCTGCCGCCGTTGCTGTTGCCGATGCAGACTGGGCAAGGTGGCACCGGCCTGCCACAGCTGCTGCAGATGCTGGTACTGCGCAACATGGCGCGGATCGGCCTGGCACCACTGGTCGAACGCGTTCTCGTCGCGGACGCCATCGTGTCCATCCAGCCACCAGCGTGCGGCTTCGCGCGCGATCGCGTCCTGGCTCATGCGCCGGGCACCTGCTGCAGGGCGACGAGGGCGCGCAGCAGATGGCCGTGCGCGGTCTGTCGGCTGATGCCGAGCTGGCGCCCGATCTCGGCCAGGGCCATCTGTTCCACACGCGCCAGCAGGAACACCTGGCGCGAGCGCGGTGGCAGCGCGGCGATGATCGCGTCGAGGTGGCGCAGCTGTTCGGCGTCGAGCAGGCGCTGCTCCGGCAGCGGTGCAGGATCGACGACGGAGTGCAGCTGCGCCTCATCCAGCGCTTCCTCACGACGGCGCTGACGTTGTCGGAAGTGGTCCGCGATCAGGTTGTGGGCAACGCGGTACAGATAGGCGCGGCCATTGCTCAGCAGGCCACTGGCGGCGACTTTGACGACACGCAGCCAGGTTTCCTGGACGACGTCATCGGCGTCGCTGCGTTGCGGGAGTTTGCGGCGGACATGGGCGTGCAGCGGCCGGTAATGGGCCGCGCACAGCTGCGCGACATCCGTCGGTTCGACAGGCGTGGACACGGGGCGGGCGACAACTGGGAAAGGGAACAGCCCGCGGCGGCAAGGGCAGCGGCTGCACCTTACAGCAAAAGAGAATCATTTGCATCTTTGATGCGGTGCGCAGTGCGCGGGGGCCACCGCCGCGTCAGCGCGGACGATAGTCGCAGTGGATCTGCAGGGCTTCGGTGGCGTTGTGATGCAGCTCGAAGCCGCACTGCTGCAGGCTGCGCTTCACCTGCGCGACGGCTTCGGAATGACGGGCAACGCGACGATCCTGCCAGCGCAGTGGGGTGAACACACCCAGGGGCAGCAGCCGCAGCCGCTTGCCGTGCAGTATCAGTGAGACATCGACATGACGGCCATCGATGTCGTGGCCGTTGGCACCGAAGATGGCATCGATCTCATCGCGGCGTTGCGGGTAGCAGGTGCGGAATGCTGCGATGCCGAGCCGTCGTACCGCGCGGCGGAAGCCACCGAGACGGCTGTGGCGGGGTTCGAAGCCACGGGTGAGCAGCAGGCGCAGCGCGGCAGGCAGCATCGCCTGCGCGTCGAGCAGGCGTTGCAGTACCTCTTCTTCCAGTTGGATGCGGGTGGAGGGCCAGCGCGGGGCGATGAGCAGTCCGTGGTGGTTGCCGCGTTGCAGGGTCAGCATGCGTGGAGCTTCGCACGCGGGCGAGCAGCCGCGGTAGTGCCGGCCGCTGGCCGGAAGATCCGGGTGCCGGCCAGCGGCCGGCACTACCATCGTCGTGTCAGATGTCGCGGTACTGGATCTGCGAAGCCAGTACGCGCAGGCCATCGGCAGTGCTGGACAGGATGCGCTCTTCGCCGACACCTTTCTGCCGTTTCAGCTGGAAGCCCTGATCGGCAGGCAGCTGTGCGGCGATGGCGTCCATGCGTCGCAGGGCATCGGGGCCGCTGCAGTCGAAGTGGCCCCAATGTGCGCCATCGCGGTGGATCTGCAGTCGGTAATTCATCGCGGTGTCTCCGGTAGATCCTGCAGCCAATGGTCGAACATCGCGGTGGCGGCCGCAGCCAGCGGTGCGCCATAGCGACGTGCCTGCGCGCGCAGGTCGGTGGGATCGATGCCGGCCTGGGTCAGCTCCAGCGTGTGGCCGATCAGCCAGCGCTCGAACTGGCGGGCGTCCAGTTCCGGATGGCATTGCAGGGCCAGTGCGTGGTGGCCGATGGCGAACGCCTGGTGACGGCAGGCCGGCGTGCTGGCCAGGCGGCGTGCACCGGCCGGAAGTTCGAACGCCTCACCATGCCAATGCAGTACCGGAATGCCCTGCAGGCACTGCAGCGGTGAACGCTGGCCTTCATCGGTCAGCAGCAGTGGCGCAAAGCCGATTTCCTTGCCGCCACTAGGAGCAACGCTGGCACCGAGTGCTCGTGCCATCAACTGTGCACCCAGGCAGATGCCGAGAGTCGACCGCTGCTGCCGCAGGCGGCGCTGCAGCAGGGTGATGCTGTCATTGACGAAGGGATAGATCTCTGTGTCATTGACGCTGATGGGGCCGCCCAGCACCACCAGCAGGTCAGCCGCTTCGGCCGGATCGAGTGCGTCTACACCAGCCTGCAGCACCTGCAGCTGCCAGCCCTGCGCCAGCAGCAACGGTTGCAGGGTGCCGAGGTCTTCGAAAGCCACATGTTGCAGGACGACCGCGTGCTTCATGCCGGGCCTCCACTGCTAGGCCAGTAGAGGCTGTCGGGGGTGGCACGTGCACCAAAGATGGCCTGGCCGACGCGGACCACGGTGGCACCTTCCTCGATGGCCACTTCGAAATCACCGGACATGCCCATCGACAACTGCGACAGGTCCAGGCCGGGCGGGGCGGTGCGTTGCAGCTGGTCGCGCAGTTCGCGCAGGCGCACAAAGCAGGCACGCACGCGCTCGACCTCGGGGGTGAAGATGGCCAGGGTCATCAGGCCGCGCACGTGCAGGCGATCAAAGGCCGGCAGCTGCTGCACGAAGGCCTCGACAGCATCGGGTTCCAGACCGTACTTGCTGGGTTCGGCGGACGTGTTGACCTGCACGAACACATCCAGCGTGCGGTCTTCCAGCTGCAGGCGCTGCTGCAGGGCCTCGGCTACGCGCAGGCTGTCCAAGGCCTGGAACTCGCTGGCAAAGCGCGCCACGTAGCGCGCCTTGTTGGTCTGCAGATGGCCGATCACCGACCAGTGCACGCCCAGGTCGGCCATTGTCTCGGCCTTGCGTTGTGCTTCCTGCACCTTGTTCTCGCCGAGTTCGTGGCAGCCAGCGGCCACCGCCATGCGGATGCGGGCGTCGTCGACGGTCTTGCTGACCGGCAGCAGGCGCACGCTGGCCGGATCCCGGCCGACGCGGGCGCAGGCATCGGCGATGCGTTGACGCACCGTGATCAGGTTGGCGGCGATCTGTTCAACGGACTGGGCGACGGGCCAGTCGGCAGCGGCAAGGGGCATGCGGGCACCTCCAATGCAGGGCGGCCAGGGTGGGATACACTGGCACAGGACAAGATATATTTTGGCATAGGACAAAATGAAAATCACCGGGCACAGTGCCGAGTCGATCTTCGACAGCATCCGTGATGGCATTGGCAAGGGCCGCTTGCCGGCTGGCAGCGTGCTGCCGCCGGTGCGTGAACTGGCCGAGCAGCTGGGAGTGAACCGCAACACCGTGGCTGCGGCCTACAAGCGCCTGGATGCGGCGGGCCTGGCCAGCACGGCGGGTCGCCGCGGTACGGTGGTGCGTGGCCTGCCGCCGACGCTGGCGCGCGAGGGCAGTACGCCCGGGCTGGCCCTGCAGGACCTGGCCGGTGGCAACCCGGATCCGCGCCTGCTGCCGAACCTGCGCCTGGCTCCGGCCGCACCACGGCTGTATGGCGTGGGTACGGTCGACCCGAGGTTGCAGGCGCTGGCGCGCGCCTCGCTGGATGCGGACTGCCCTGAGGGCTATGCGCTGGAGCTGACCCATGGGGCGGTCGATGGCATTGAACGCTTGCTGGCGGCGTGGCTGCTGCCGGGGGATCGCATCGCGGTGGAGGATCCGTGCTTCCTCGGCAGCCTCAACGTGCTCAATGCCGTGGGTCATGCGCCGTTGCCAGTGGCGGTGGACGCGCATGGCATGCAGGTCGATTCGCTGCGGCAGGCACTGGAGGCCGGTGCACGCGCGGTGCTGCTGACGCCGCGCGCGCACAACCCGACCGGCGCCAGCCTGGATGCGAAACGGGCGCGGGCGTTGCGCCAGTTGCTGGCGGCGTACCCGCAGGTGGCGGTGCTGATCGATGATCATTACGCGCTGCTCTCGCAGCAGGCCTATCACTCGGTGCTGCCGCTGGATGGCCGGCGCTGGGCGCTGCTGCGCTCGTTGTCCAAACCTCTCGGCCCGGACCTGCGGCTGGCCTGGCTGGCCTGCGATGAAGAAACCGCGATGCGGCTGCGGCTGCGATTGGCGTCCGGCATCGGCTGGGTCAGTCACCTGCTGCAGGACGCGGCAACCTCGGTGCTGGCGTCGTCAACGCAGCGGGCGAAGATCGCCTCGGCAGGTGAGCGTTACCAGCAGCGACTGCGGTCGCTGCAGGAGCTGCTGCGCGCGCGTGGCATGCCGACGCCGCAGCCGATGGAAGGATTGAACCTGTGGCTGCCGTTGCAAACCGACAGCCATCCGCAGGTGCTGGCACTGGCTTCGCGCGGATGGCATGTGCGGGCGGGCGAAGTCTTCGCGGTGACAGCGCCGGGGCATGGCCTGCGCATCACCTGTGCGGCACTGGGGGCAGCGCAGCTGCGGCAGCTGGCGGATGACCTGGCGGCGGTGTGCGGTCTGTAGCGTCGCGCCATGCTCGACTTTGCTTCGCCTTTGTAGAGCCGAGCCATGCTCGGCTGCCGGTCATGTAGAGTCGAGCCATGCTCGACTGCCGTGCGTGTAAAGGCTCTACAAAAGCAGATCAGGGCGCGGCGTTGGCACCGGGGCGCACGTAATAGGACTGACCGCTGTCATCGACGAACATCAGTTCCGGCTTGCCCTGCCAGGAGGTGAGCATGGCGCCGGTGTTGTTCTGGTGCTTGACCATCAGGCTGGCGCCGCGATCCGGGTTGGCCACCACCTTGAACACTTCGGTGGTGCCGGTGGCATCGTACAGAGTCAACAGGGCTTCGCCGCCGCGGTCGCTGGTGCCGTAACCGCCGCGTTCGGAACCATCGGGGCCGAGCAGGATCAGGCCTGACAGGGCGGTGGCACGCGGCCCTTGGGTGCGGCCCTGGCTGAGTGGATCGGGAACCGGTGCGCCGAGGATCACCCGGGGCCGGCCGCTTGCATCGTGGATGACCAGCCCGCGTGCTTCGATGATGCGCTGTGGCGATTGGCTGCGATGCAGGCTCCAGGCGGTCCAGCCGGAAACCAGCAGGGCGAGAGTGGAGACCACCAGCGTGGTCAGCAGCAGTGCGCGGGGCATGGCGTCGTCCTTCCTTGGATGTGCCGACGATAGCGGATGCAAAAGGGGATGGGTAGAGTCGACTGTCAGTCGACTGCTGTTCGATCAGATCACGGAAATTCCCGCGCTGACGCGCGCAAGTCGACTGACAGTCGACTCTACCTCCACCTGGTCGACATCACCCAGTGGCCGTTACGCGGTTATTCCCGGCGTCAGTGGAAATCGCGGCTGTGGCTGCGCAGTCCCTGCAGCAGCTCATCCAGGCAGTGCATGCGCTGCACGATGACATGCTGCACACCATCGACGCGTTCCAGGCGGCCATCGATCTGCATCAGCTGGGTATCGACCAGCACCCGGTGCTGGCGATCGGCCAGGTGCCGCCAGACCACGGCGTTGACCATGCCAGTCTCATCTTCGAGCGTGAGGAAGGTGACGCCGCTGGCGGTCTGCGGGCGCTGGCGCATGCGTACCAGGCCGGCGATACGCACGCGACGGCCATGACCGTGGTCCACCAGCTGTGCGGCATCCAGACAGCCACGGCTGCGCAGCTGCGCACGCAGGAACGAGATCGGGTGGCGGCCAAGGGTGGTGCCGGTGCTGCGGTAATCGGCCTGCATGTCCTCCCATGCGCTGGGCAGCGGCAATGGCACGCGGGCTTCGGCGGTGGCGCGGGCCTGGTCGAACAGCGGCAGCCGGTTCTCCACGCCGGAGATATCCCAGCGTGCACGATGGCGATGGCCACTGAGCCCACGCAGCGCACCTGCATCGGCCAGCAGGCCCTGCTGGCGGCGATCCAGGGCGGTGCGCTGGCACAGGTCGCCCACATCATCGAACGGGCGCCGCGCACGTTCGCGCATGATGGCCTGCACGGCTGCTTCATTGCAGCCTTCGACCAGGCGCAGGCCGAGCCGGATCGCCGCCGGGCCCTTGCTGAAATCCAACGAGCAGTCCCAGCCGCTGTGGCGCACGTCCACCGGCAACACCGTGATGCCATGCCGGCGCGCATCCTGCAGCAGCTGGTCGGGGCTGTAGAAACCCAGTGGCTGGCTGTTGATCAGGCTGGCAGTGAACGCGGCCGGGTGATGGCACTTCAGCCAGCAGCTGGCATAGGTGAGCAGGGCGAAGCTGGCCGCGTGGCTTTCCGGGAAACCGTAATCACCGAACCCCTTGATCTGCTCGAACAGGTGCTCGCCGTATTCCAGGCTGAAGCCGTTTTTCAACATGCCCGTCAGCAGCTTTTCGCGATGCGGTTCCAAGCCGCCACGACGCTTCCAGGCGGCCATCGAGCGGCGCAATGCATCGGCTTCGCCGGGTTCATAACCAGCTGCTTCCACTGCCAGCTGCATCACCTGTTCCTGGAACAGCGGCACGCCCAGCGTGCGTGCGAACACGCGTTCCAGCTGTGGTGGGTAGAGCGGATTGTCCGGGTCGTTCAACGCGTCCGGTCCCTGTTCGCGCAGGATCCGCCGCCGCTCAAGGTAGGGATGGACCATGTCACCCTGGATCGGGCCGGGTCGCACGATCGCCACCTCGATCACCAGGTCATAGAACTCGCGTGGCTGCATGCGTGGCAGCATCGCCATCTGCGCGCGCGACTCGATCTGGAACACGCCGATGGTGTCGGCGGCGCAGATCATGTCGTAGGTCGGGCCGTCTTCATCGGGGATCGCATCCATGCGTCCTTCATGCAGGCCATGCTGTTTCAGCATCGCCAGGCACTTGCGGATGGCGGTGAGCATGCCCAGCGCCAGGCAGTCGACCTTCATCAGGCCGGTGGCATCCAGATCGTCCTTGTCCCACTGGATGACGGTGCGGTCGGCCATCGCCGCGTTTTCTACCGGCACCAGGGTCGATAGCGGATGCTCGGAGATGACGAAACCGCCCGGATGCTGAGACAGGTGGCGTGGGAAGTCGATCAGCTCGGCGGTCAATGCCAGCAGCCGCCGCATCAAGGGTGTGTCCGGATCGAAACCGCGCTCGCGGAGGGTTTCCGGCAGTGGGATGTTGCCGCCCCAATGATCCATTGCCGCGCCCAGTTCGTTGACCTGGTCCATCGGCAGGCCGAGCGCACGGGCCACGTCGCGGATCGCGCTGCGGCCACGGTAGCTGATCGCCACCGCGGTCAGTGCGGCGCGTTCGCGGCCGTAGCGCTTGAACACGTACTGCAGTACTTCTTCGCGGCGCTCGTGCTCGAAATCGATGTCGATATCCGGTGGTTCATCGCGCTCAGCGGAGATGAAGCGCTCGAACAGCAGGTTGCTGCGTGCCGGGTCGATCTCGGTTACGCCCAGCACGAAGCACACCGCGGAGTTGGCCGCCGAGCCGCGGCCCTGGCAGAGGATGTCCTGGCTGCGCGCGAAGCGCACGATGTCCTGCACGGTGAGGAAGTAGGAGGCGTAGTTCTTCTGCCTGATCAACGCCAGTTCGTGCTCGATCTGTTTGCGTTGCGCCGGTTCGATGCCGCCTTTCCAGCGCCACGGGATGCCACGCTCGACCAGCACGCGCAGCCAGCTGTCCGGGTCGTGGCCTTCGGGCACCAGCTCGCGCGGATAGGTGTACTGCAGCTGCTCCAGCGTGAAGTGGCAGCGTTCGGCGATGCGCAGGGTCTCGGCCAGCAGTTCGGCGGGATACAGCTGGGCCAGCGCGGTGCGCGGGCGCAGGTGGCGCTCGCCATTGGGAAACAGGCGCCAGCCGGCTTCGGCCACGCTGCAACGATGGCGGATCGCGGTCAGCGTGTCCTGCAGGGCGCGGCGGCGTCGCACGTGCATGTGCACATCGCCACTGGCGACCAGCGTCAGGCGGTGACGTTCGCCGAAGGCCTGCAGCTGCTGCAGGCGGCGTGCGTCGTCGTGTTCGTGGTGCAGTTCCACCGCCAGCCACAGGCGATCGCCGAAGCCGGCGCGCAGCAGTTCCAGATCGGTGGCCGCCGGTTGCCGGTCCAGCCATAGGCACAGCAGGCCGTCGGGCAGGCCGAGCAGGTCCTCGCGCAGGCAGCGGTACTCGCCCTTGGCCGCGCGCCGCCGGCAGGTGGTGATCAACTGGCAGAGCCCTGCATAGGCGGCCTGGTCGGTGCACAGCAGGGCCAGCTTGGGTCCGTCCTCGACCTGGAATTCGGCGCCGACGATCAGCGCCACGCCATGCGTCTTCGCCGCCTGCCAGGCACGCACGATGCCGGCCAGCGAGCATTCGTCGGTGATCGCCAACGCGCGATAGCCTTGGCCGGCGGCGCGTGCGAACAGTTCTTCGGCGATCGAAGCACCGCGCTGGAAGCTGAAGGCCGACAGGCAGTGCAGTTCGGCGTAGCCGGGCAGTTCGCTGTGCATGGCGGCTCAGCCGAACCAGCCGTGCAGCATCCACGGCGCATGTGGATCGTTGCGGTCACGGAAAGCCCAGCCGCGCTGGCCATGCGCGGTTTCCACCACGTAGTAGTCGCGGCGCGCGTCGGCCTGGTCCCACCAGCCCGATTCGATCCGCTCCGGTCCGGTGACGATGCGCAGCCTCGGATCACGCAGCGGTTGCGGCGCATCCAGCAACCAGCCGGGGCGCAGTGGCCAGTACGACGGGGGCTTGGCCGGTGACTGGGTGCCACTGGCGCGTTCGGGGCGATGGTCGGCCTGCACCGCCAGCGGCTGCACGGCGTCATCACCCAGCCGCGCACGCAGGCGCTCGCGCAGCTGGTTCCAGGGCATCGCCTGCGCCGGCCGGGTATCGAACAGGTCGCGCGCGGCGGGCACGAATGGTGGCAGCTGCTCGGCCTGCAGGCGCAGTGCGCGGCTGCCGGCCGGCAGGGCGAACGCTTCCATGCGGTTGCGTGCGATCTCGAACAGCAGCGCAGGATCGCGTTCGGGGGCCAGCAGGCCGATGGTCAGCACGCTGGCCGGCAGCAGGTCGTGCTCGAAATGCAGGTCGAAGCGCTGCACGCCGCCATCGCGCGAACACAGGAAGGCGGCCAGGTCCAGCAGCAGGCGGCGCAGCGGGAACAGCAGGGCCTGGCTGGATTCGATCTCGTATTCGAATTCGATGCGCGCATCGAAACGGTCCGGTGGCTGGTAGTAGCGCAGCGGCGCGGTGGGCAGGCCGCGCAGTGCATCCAGCTGCTGCAGTACCTCCGGTGCGAAGCGCCGGGCCAGGCTGTCACGCGGCAGCTCGAGCACCGCACCCAGCGTGCGCAGGCCGGAACGGCCGAGCACGGTCACCGCGTCGCTGGGCAGGCCGCAGCGCGGCAAGGGTAGCTGCGCCAGTGCCGCTGGCAGTTGCTGTGCATCGATGCCGAGGCCGTCGTGGACGTTGGCCAGCACGCGCGCGGCCTGTGGGGTCGGTGCGGCCACCAGACGGTGACGGAAGCCGAGTTCGTGCAGTTCGTTGCGCAGCCGCTGCTGGATCGTCAGCCAGTCACCGAACAGGGCGCGGCTGGCGCCGATCTCCAGCACCAGTGCATGCGGAAAATCGAGGCTGACCTGCGAGCTGTAGGCGTAGGCCCAGCTGGCCAGCAGCTGCCGGGTGTGCTGTTCGGCATTGGGATCGTAATCGTGCAGGTGCATGTCCTGCACCAGCACCTGCGCAGCCGACAGCAGCATGCCCGGACGCAGCCCCGCTGCGCGTGCCGACGGGCTGACCGCACGTAGTACGCGACGCTGTGCCGGCCCCTGCAGCAGCACCAGTGGCCGCTGCGGATCCGGCTGCAGGCGCAGCACGCTGTCCAGCGCCAGCTGCGGCAACAACAGGCAGGCCCAGTGCATGGCGCGACCTCAGTGGGCGATGGCCAGCGGCAACGGCTGCGCCGGCGGCAGGCCGCCTCGGCACTTCAGCACCCGCACCTGGCCGTGGTCGAGCTGCAGGCGCAGGCTGGCCGGGGAGGGGTTGCGCGCTGCCTGCGCCTCGCGGAACACGAAGCCCAGGCACTGGCCGCTGTCGGCGGCGACCTGCAGCCGGCGCAGGGCGCGATCGTCGGCCTGGTGCGGCCAGCACAGCACCGCCGCGCAGGCGGCAGAGCGCAGGCATTGTTCGGCGGCCCACAGCGCCTGCTTCGGCGCAGCGTGGATGATCTGCAGCTGGGCCAGATCCAGCCCGGCCGCGGCCCAGGCCGGGGCATGCGGGCGATAGGGGGGGGCGACCAGCACGATCGGGCGGTCGCGCTGGCTCAGCCTGGCCAGCGCTGGCCAGACCAGCGCCAGCTCACCGACGCCGGGCGCCGCCTGCAGTACCTCGCATAGCCCGCTGGTGGGCCAGCCACCGCCGGGCAGTCGTGCGTCCAGTGCCGGGTGGCCGCTGGCCAAGTGGTCGCTGGCCGGCCCCTGGCGGGCCGGGCCGCGCCACAGTTGGCGCCCGTCCAGCAGCCGGTCGAGGGCGACGACCGCACCCATCAGCCGGTCCTCCAGAGGAGGCGCCGGGTGGGCTGGAAGCGGCAGGAACGGGCGGAAACGGCGGGCATGGCGCGAGTATCGACAGGCCGGTATCAGGGGCTGAGACCGGACATGCTACTCGCCTTGTGAGTAGAATTACTAATGAAATCGGAGGGTCCGGTTTCAGGTTGCTGAAAGGGGTAGGGAATGCCGACCAGGGTCGGCACCCACAGGCCCGGTTACGGGCGGACTGGCAGCGCCACCGGACGCAGCGGCGCGGCATCGCCACCGCGGATCTTCAGTGGGCCGCCGATGAAGGCGAACTCGTAGACCTTGTCGCGGGCCAGTTCGTCCAGCGCCACCAGCTCGATGATCGGCGCGCCCTGCTGGGCCAGCAGGTAGGTGTGCAGCGGCACGTAGTCGTCGGACACCTCCGAGGGGAAGGTCTCGAAGCTGAGGTTGTCGGCACCGACGATCATCGCGCCGCTGTCCTCGACCAGGAAGCGTGCCGCGTCCAGACCCATGCCCGGCGGGTTGGCCATGTAGGCCTTGGGCTGTTCGAACAGGCGCATGCGGCCGGTGCGGATCAGCACCACGTCGCCCTGCTGCAGTTTCACCTTCTGGCGTGCCAGCGCATCCTTCAGGTCCTGGCGGGTGACGCGGTAGCTGTCCGGCAGCATGTCCACGCCCTTGGCGGCGGCCACGTCGATCAGCACGCCACGCGCGATCAGCGGCGGGAACTTCTCGATGCCGGTGACATTCCAGCCACGGTCGCCAAGATGCTTGTCGGCCTCGAAGCCGTTCCAGATCTTTCCGTGGATGCCGAAGTGGTTCAGCGCATCGATGTGGGTGC
Source organism: Stenotrophomonas africana (assembly GCF_013004645.1). Taxonomy (GTDB): domain Bacteria; phylum Pseudomonadota; class Gammaproteobacteria; order Xanthomonadales; family Xanthomonadaceae; genus Stenotrophomonas; species Stenotrophomonas africana. The sequence goes on from NZ_JABEME010000007.1 coordinate 213,763, forward strand.
CGGTATGGCTGTACATCGAGAACGCGGTGCCGGTGTAGCTGCGGGTGAGGTTCATGGTTTCACCCACGCCCATCGGATCATCCATCACCGTGCCGCGCGGGGTGTGGGTCATCCAGAACTGGTAGTGCGGGTCGCCGGCATCCTGCCAGCTGGGCATGCCGACGTAGTAGTCGGTGGCCAGGTCATAGGCCTTGCCGCCGCTGACCCGCGACAGGATCGCCGCACGCGAGGCCTCGGTGATCAGGTTGAGGCGGCCGATCTCGTCCTTCGGCCCCCAGGGGCTGGTGCCGACCTGCTGGCCGGAGGGAACGCGCTCGTGCGCGGACACGGTGGTGGAAGCGGTGGTGCCGGCCAGCAGCAGGGCCAGCGCGGTGGCCAGGGTACGTGGGGTCATGGGGAATCTCCTTGCAGGGTGGGGGGCGGTGCGGCTCAGGCCGCGACCAGGTGCGCCAGGGCCTGGCGCAGGTGTGGCAGCGGCAGGGTCTGCAGGCGCAGGCCGTTGCCGCCGATCACGGTGGGTATGGAACGGATGCCGAGGGCAGCGGCTTCGGCACGATCGGCCTGCACGCGCTGGCGTACTGCGTCGCTGCGCATGTGGTCAGCGAAGGCGCCACGTGGATGACCCAGCGATTCGGCGATATCCAGCAGGACTTCGGCATCGCCGATGTTGCGGTGCTGGTGCAGGTGCGCCCACTGCACGGCATCGAACATCGCGCCATGGGCGTCGTTGCCACCGAGCATGCCGGCGGCCTGGCAGGCCAGTGCGCCGAGCCAGCCGGACGGATACTCGAAGTCCTGTGCGCGCATGCCTTCGATATCGATGCGCGCGGTGTCTTCATGCGCGGCGCAGTCGGTCCAGTGGCGCAGGATGATCGCCTTGGCGCGCTCCATCGAGCCGAACACCTCGACCATCTGCGCGCGCGAGTCCTGCAGCACGAAGCTGCGGTGGCGCACCTGGATGCCGAGTTCGGCCGAGACCTGCTGCAGGCGCGGGGCCAGAACGAAGCACCAGCCACAGACCACGTCGTGGAAGAAATCGACCACCGGCGCGGCGGTGGCGGGGGAAGGAACGGAAGACATCTGCCTGCCATTGGTGAGAGGGGAGGCGGCAGATTAGGCAGCGCGGCGTGGCCGAAACAGCACGCCGGGGGCAGCTCAGTTTTCGCTGGCGGTTACGAATCCAGGCCGGCGCAGCCGGGCAGCTCGGCGTGCAGGAAATCGATGAAGGCGCGTACCTTGGGCTGCAGGTGGCGCGACGTGGGATAGACCGCATGCACGAAGCGCGGCGGATAGCGGTGGTCGGGCAGCACCTGCTGCAGTTCGCCACGGGCCAGCGCCGGTGCCGCCAGGAACGAGGGCAGGGCACCGATGCCCATGCCGGCCACCAGCAGGTCGCGCAGCAGCAGGCTGTTGTTGACGGTGACACGCGCCGGCAGGGTGATCGTTACCTGGCCATCGGGGCCGAGCAGCGGCCAGCTGCCGGGCGAGTCGGACAGGCTGTAGGCCAGCACGCTGTGCGCCTGCAGATCGTTCACCGCCTGCGGTGCCGGATGCTGCCGCAGGTAGGACGGGGCCGCGCACAGCACCTGCTGCAGCGAGGCCAGCCGGCGTGCCACCAGGCGTGAATCATCCAGCTCGGCACGCAGCCGCAGCGACACATCGAAACCTTCGCCGACCGCGTCGAGCAGGCGGTCTTCCATCACCAGGTCCAGTGACAGCTGCGGATGCTGCTGCAGGAAGCGTGGCAGCAACGGCGACAACGTACTCAGCGCGAACGACTGCGGCGCGTTCACGCGCAGGCGCCCGGCCACGTCGCCGCGCTGTTCGGCGATGCCGCGTTCCAGCGCCTCCAGTTCGTCGAGCAGGCGGCAGCATTCGCGGTAATAGGCGTGGCCGGTTTCGGTCAGGCTCATGCGCCGCGTGGTCCGCTGCAGCAGTACCACGCCCAGATGCGCTTCCAGCGTGCGCAACTGCTTGCTCAGGCCGGCCGGCGACATGCCGAGGTCTTCGGCGGCACGGGCCAGCCCACCGCGTTCGACGATGCGGCGGAAGGCACGCATCAGGTTGAAGGAATCCATGCCGGCCCCGGGCGCGATGAGGGCGCCATTGTAGAGCCGCGCCGTGCGTGGATACAGGAACACGACGCCGACCAAGCTCGGCATCCACCCGCGGCACGCGCTTGCGCCGTTTGTTCAAGCCGCCAACCCGCATGCCACGCCAGCATGCAGGCCCCTCACTTTCCGGGTTGCCCATGAAGCACTGGATGCTCCGCCTGTATGCCCCACTGTTCCTGCTGGGTTTCGTTGCCACTGCCGTCGTCTGGGTCGGCCACTGTCACGGTGATCCGTTGTGGCTGCTGGCCTTGCTGGCGGCCGCCATCGCGGTCTCGTTCGTCGCCGAGCGGGCCTGGCCGTACGATCCCGCGTTCAACCACGACCACGGCGACAGCCTGCGTGACACCCTGCATGCACTGGTCAATGAAAGCCTGAACCTGCTGTCGATCACGGCGGTGCCGCTGCTGGCGGCAATCATTCCGTGGCAGGCCTGGCCGCTGCAGTGGCCATTCGCGCTGCAGGTGCTGCTGGCCATCGTCTGCGCTGATCTCGGCATCACCCTGGTGCACTACGCCAGCCATCGCATCGGCTGGCTATGGCGCCTGCATGCCGTGCATCACAGCGTCACCCGCATGTACGGCTTCAACGGCCTGATGAAACACCCGCTGCACCAGGCGGCCGAAGCGGTGGGCGGCGTACTGCCGCTGCTGCTGTTGGGCCTGCCGATGCCGGTCGCTGCGGTGCTGGCCTTCGCCATTGCCATCCAGCTGCTGCTGCAGCACTCCAACGTGGACATGCGTCCCGGCCTGCTGGGCCGGGTGATGGCCTGGGCGCCGCTGCACCGCTTCCATCACATGCGTTACGGCACCGCTGGCGACGTCAACTTCGGCCTGTTCCTGGCCGTCTGGGATCACCTGCTGGGGACCGCCTTCGACGCGCCAGGTTATCGATTGCAGCAGCGCGACCTCGGCATCGGCAGCCAACCGGACTATCCGCGCGACTATCCGGGGCAGCTGCTGGCGCCGTTCCGCGAACTGCCGCATGGCGAGGTGCCGGAGCTGCCGGAAGGTCTGCGCAGGCGCGGATGATGGGCCGTGTCAGGCCGCGTGCAGCTGCAGGCCCTGCAGCTGCGCGGCACCGATGCCGAACATGCGGCGCAGGCTGCGTGACAGATGGGCCAGATCGGCGAATCCAGCGGCATGCGCACTGTCGGTCAGGTTGTGCCCGCGCAGATGATGCATGAGCGCGTTGCGCAGCCGCTGCCACAGCACCCAGCCGCGCAGGGTGACCGCCAGCTCGGACTGGAAACGCCGGTGCAGCTGGCTGGTCGACAGATGCGCGGCTGCGGCAATGTCGGCAGCCGGCACCGGGCCAGGCAAGTGCTGGGCGATACGGGCCAACGCCGCCTGCACGCGGCGGTCCAGCGGTTGCGGGCGGCTCAGTCGTGGAAGCCAGTCGTGCAGTTCCATCGCAGTGCCGGGCAGCGAGTGCAGGTGCTGCTGGATCTGTTCGGGATTGGCATGCGCGGGTTCGAGGAACACCGTGCAGCCTGCTTCCGGCGCCGACAGGATCGCGTGCGTCTGGAAGGAGGGCAACCACAGTCGTTGGCCCTGCTGCCGTACGCCATCGACTTCGACCTGCCAGGGTGCGCCGTCGCTGAGCAGCAGTTGATGAGCGTAGTGCGCGTGCGCGGCGCTGTCACCGGCATGACCGTGAAGTACGGCGGCGTGCGCATCCAGCAGCAACGTGCCATTCCAGGGCAGGGCGAGGGAGGACATGGGGGGATTGTAGATCCACGCCATGCGTGGATGAATCGCCATCGAAATCGAATATTTCGACAACGAAACGAAGAGCATCCACGCATGGCGTGGATCTACTGCAGGTTGCGAGAAACTGTCGAAGGCGGGGGGGGGGGCGTCGGCGGGCGCGTGAGCGCCATGGATGGCGCGACCGAGCCTCCAGGGACGGATTCACGGCGTCCCCGCCAACGGCCCCCTCCGCCTACCCACAGGAGCCCCGCTGTTGCTTTGGCCGTTGCCTCTGTGGGTGCCGGGCACAGCCCGGCCGTACCCTCACCGCCCGTGCGGGTCGGGCCGGTGATGCACGTACTCGACCACCGTGCCATCGGGATGTACCGCATTGAACGCCGCCCCGGTCGGTACCACCTGCAACGGGAAGATGATCTCGGCGCCGGCCGCGACCAGTTTGTCGTGATAGGGCCGAACGTCATCGACCAGCAGTGTCCCCGTGGTCGAAGTGAACGGCGCCAGTGCCGCCTCGCTGCCCTCGATCAACAGGAACGCACCGACCATCGCCAGACGTAGCCCGGCCTCCGGAAACGGGAACCCCGCATCGGCCACCACGCCCTGCAGCTGCTCGTAGAAGGCCACACTGCGCTCCAGCTCACCGGGTGCCACGAACACCCGGATCAGCACGCGCGGCGCGCGCTGGCTGGATGTATCGCAGCGGTCGCGCCAGAGATGGTCGAAGTCGCGGTGGACGGTCATGGGCTCGGTTCGTGGCCAGGGACCTCCATTATCGGCAGCCCCACGCGGCCTGCTGATGACCGCCGGTGATGGCCTGATAACTGCTGGCCGGGTTGCCCCTGTGACTTAGGTCCTGTTGACAGGTGTGAACGCCCTCGCACAATCTTCACAGGATTGGGTCGCCCTGCGCGGCCCGGACAGGCAGGTTGTCACGCCGGGAGGAGGGTCCCAGGCGCAGACCGGCCCGTCCTTCGGCCTGCGGGACGTTGCCTGGCAACCCCTGCGCGGCATGAACGCTGCACCCTTCGGCGGCACTTCCCTGGACCGATTGCCTTGGCAACGGAATTACGCCTGCCGATGAAAACGTTTACAAAGCCGCTTGCACTGTCCCTGGCCCTGTCTGCCGCACTGGCCGCTCCGGCCTGGGCCGACCCCGCCGCGTTCACTGTGCTGACCCTGGAACAGGCGCCCAACGCCGAGGCGATGCCGGCCCTGGCGGCCCAGCTGAAGAGCCTGAACGTGGACGCGGTGAGCGTGCGCCAGGTGCAGCGCGGCATCGGTCAGGTCGATCCGCTGCAGGTGCTGGCCGATGGCCTGGGCTACGAGTACCGCTTCATTGCTGCCGGCAAGGACGATGGCCAGACCCAGCGCGGCCAGGCCGTGCTGACCCGGCTGCCGATCGCCGCTGAATCCGGCCCCGACCAGCCGGGCCTGAACTACCTGCGCCTGGATGATGGGCGCCACACGGTGGCGGTCTATACCGATGCCGGTGCAGGCGCCGCGCAGTTGCCGGCACTGGTCACCCGTTCGCGGCTGGGTGCACCGGCGGTGCTGCTCGGCGCGGTGGCCGGTGAATCGGCCAAGGCCGCAGGCTTCGATCCGGCGCGCGTGGCGCTGGAAGCCGACGCAAGCTATTTCAGCGATGGCTTCCAGGCCGCCAGCAGTGCACCGTTCAAGGTGGAAGGCAGCACCCTGCACGCCACCCTGCTGACCCTGGCCTATGCCGCCGACAAGCACAGCGAAAAGCCCTGGATGGACACCACCCTCAATGCCGACGCGCGCGCTGCGCTGCTGCTGAAGGCGATGACCGAGGATGAGAAGTTCCAGATGCTGCACAGCTACTTCGGGCTGGGCAAGGACGGTGGCCCGTTGCCGGAAGGTGCGGTCGGTTCGGCCGGCTTCGTGCCGGCAGTGCCGCGCCTGGGCATCCCGTCGCAGCAGTCGGCCGATGCCGGCGTCGGCGTGACCAATCCCGGTGGTATCCGTCCGGGTGACTTCGCCACCGCCATGCCGTCCGGCCCGTCCACCGCCTCCAGCTGGAACCGCGAAGTGGCCTTCGCCGGTGGCGCCACAATGGGCCGCGAGGCATGGCAGCAGCGCTTCAACATCCTGCTGTCAGGCAGCGTCAACCTGCAGCGCGACCCGCGCAACGGCCGCAATTTCGAATACGCCGGTGAAGACCCGCTGCTGGCCGGTTCGATGGTCGGCGCGCTGATCCAGGGCGTGCAGAGCCAGCACGTGATCTCCTCGATGAAGCACTTCGCGCTGAACGACATGGAGACCCGCCGCAACTTCCACGACGTGCGCATCGGCGAACAGGCCATGCACGAGTCGGACCTGCTGGCGTTCGAAATCGCGCTGGAAGCCGGCCGCCCGGGCGTGGCGATGTGCTCGTACAACAAGATCAACGGCACCTATGGCTGCGAAAACGGCTACCTGATGAACCAGGTGCTGAAGCAGGAATGGAAGTTCCCCGGTTTCGTGATGTCCGACTGGGGCGGCGTGCACAGCGGTTCGAAGGCGGCGCTGGCCGGCCTGGACCAGCAGTCGGCCGGTGAAGTGTTCGATGCGGCGGTGTTCTTCGATGAGCCGCTGCGTCTGGCCGTGCACGGCGGTGTGGTGCCGCAGGCGCGCCTGAACGACATGGTGGCGCGCATCCTGCGCACGATGTTCCTGCACGGCAATTTCGACAACCCGCCGCAGCACCAGAAGGTCGATGCCGAGGCCGGCTTCGCTGTTGCCCAGCGGACGGTGGAAGAGGGCAGCGTGCTGTTGCGCAATGAAGGCAACCTGCTGCCGCTGGCCGACAGCGTGAAGCGCATCGTCATCATCGGCGGCCATGCCGACAAGGGCGTGATCGGTGGTGGTGGTTCGTCGATGGTGGGGGTGACCGCCAAGGGCACCAATGCGGTGCCGGGCGTGATGCCGACCACCTGGCCGGGCCCGGTGATCTTCCACCCGTCCTCGCCGCTGGAATCGCTGCGTGCGGCGCGCCCGGACGCGACCATTGCGTATGTGGATGGCACCAATGCCGCCGCTGCGGCCAAGGCCGCCGCGCAGGCCGACGTGGCCATCGTGTTCGCTACCCAGTGGGCCGCCGAATCGGTGGACCTGCCGGACATGCAGCTGCCTGACAACCAGGACGCGCTGATCTCGGCGGTGGCCAAGGCCAACCCGAAGACCGTGCTGGTGCTGGAAACCAATGGCCCGGTGCGCACGCCGTGGCTGGCGCAGGTGCCGGCGATGCTGCAGGCCTGGTATCCGGGCATCCGCGGTGGCGAAGGCATTGCCGCGCTGCTGACCGGCCAGGTCAATCCGTCGGGCCGCCTGCCGGTGACCTGGGTGACGGACGAATCGCAGCTGCCGCGCCCGCACATCGACGGCCTCGGTTTCAAGCCGGCCAAGCCGTTCGGTGATGTGTTCGATTTCGATATCGAGGGCGCCAACGTCGGCTACAAGTGGATGGCGGCCAAGGGCCTGACGCCCACCTTCGCGTTCGGTCATGGCCTGTCCTACACCTCGTTCGCCTATGACAACCTCAAGGTGAGCATGGAAGGATCGCGCCTGGTTGCCAGCGTCGACATCCGCAACACCGGCAAGCGCGCCGGTGCCGATGTGGCCCAGCTGTACCTGAAGCTGCCCGCCGGCAGCACCACGCCGATCCGCCTGATCGGCTATGGCAAGGTGAACCTGCAGCCGGGCGAACAGCGCCGCATCCGCATCGAAGCCGAGCCGAAGACCCTGGCCCACTACGATGCACAGGCGCGCCAGTGGAAGATCGACAGTGGCACCTACCAGGTGCAGCTGTCGCGCAATGCGGCCGAGCCGCTGCAGACGGTGGACGTGCAGCTGGTGGAGCAGGTGCTGCGCTGATGCCTGAAGACACGGCCCGCACAGGGACGTGTCTGTTTGTGCTGCTTCTGTAGAGCCGAGCCAACGCTCGGCTGATGAACAGTGAAGGCTGAGCCGACGAGCAGCCGAGCATGGGCTCGGCTCTACACCGGCGGGCTGACAAACCGGTCGCGCAGGAAATCGATCAGCTGCCGTACCTTCGGTGAGGGCTGCGCGCTGTGCGGGTAAACCGCGTACACGCTCTGCTGCGGGAAGCGGTGCTGGCGCAGTACCGGTCGCAGCCGACCCTGGGCCAGATCGTCCTCGATCAGCCAGCGTGGCAGCACGGTGACCCCGGCGCCGGCCACGGCGAAGGCACGCAGGCTGCTGGCACCATCTACGCGCACCACCGCATTGCCCGGGTTGGTGGCGAACAATGCGTCGCTGCCATCCGGCGCCACCACCGGTACATCGGCCAGGCGCGGGTAGCCGAGGCGGGGCAGGGCGCCCAGCTGCACTGGGTCATCGGCTGCATCCGCGGAGGGCAGCCGGGCCAGCAACGAGGGCGCGGCCACCGCGCACAGCGGATGCCGTTCCAGTTCGCTGGCATGCAGGCCTGAATCCGGCAGGCGGCCCAGGCGGATGGCCAGGTCGAAACGTTCGGGAATCAGGTCGGCCGGTGCCGGTGAGGTCGACAGGTGCAGCTGCAGCGTCGGGTGCCGCGCACGGAAGGCCTCCAGCGCTGCGATCAGGCGCAGCTGCGCGTATTCCGGAGTAGTGGTCAGGCGCAGTACGCCCTGCAGCTGATGCTGGTCGCGCCGCGCGGCATCGATGGCTGCCTGTGCGGCATCCAGTGCCTGCACGCAGTGCTGCAGGAACTGTTCACCGGCCTCGGTCAGCGCCAGATGGCGGGTACTGCGCAGCAGCAGGGTCACGCCCAGCTCCTGTTCCAGCCGCTTCAGGTTGAAGCTGACCACCGCGCGACTGAGACCGAGGCGATCGGCGGCGGCGGTCAGGCTGCCGGCCTCGACCACGGCGCGGAAGATATCGAAGCGGTCGAGGCTGACCATGGCGATCCATTGTCAAAACAGATTTGACAGTGTTGCAGCTGTCGTCGTGTTTTTCCAACAAGACCCGCACGGCATGCTGGCGACTTCTCCGCTGGAGCGCCGCCGATGCCGTCCCCCCGCCTGCGCCATGAGGCGATCTTCCTGCTGGTGTTCGCACTGGATCTGGTCAACATGTTCATCGCCACGGTGGCCTATCCGGCACTGGCAGCGGAACTGCACGCTGATGTCGGTACCCTGGCCTGGGTCGGCACCGCCTACATGCTGGGCTTGAGCGTGGTGATTCCGCTGGCGCCCTGGCTGGCTGCGCGCTGCGGCGAGCGTCGCCTGCTGCTGGTGGCGTTGCTGTTGTTCGCGGTTGCCGCTGCGCTGGCCGGCGCCGCACCGGGGATCGGCTGGCTGCTGGGCTGGCGCCTGCTGCAGGGGCTGGCCGGCGGCCTGCTGATTCCAGTGGCCCAGGCCGCGGCCTACCGCCAGTGCACGCCCGAGCAGCGTGGCGCGTTGACCCGGCGCATCCTGCTGGTGGCGCTGCTGGTGCCGGCACTGGCGCCCGCGCTGGGCGGGCTGCTGGTGCAGTGGTTGTCCTGGCGCGGCGTGCTCTGGGCCAGCCTGCCCGTGGCGGTGGTGGCGATCGGGTTGGTGCTGGCCTGGATGCCGACCGATGGCGCGCGCAGTGCGCCGCGCCTGCAGGCCTATGCGCTGTCCACCGCGATGCTGGCGCTGGGCGCGCTGCTGCTGGCGTTGACCTGGCTGGGTGAACCCGGTCATCGGGCCGCCGGTGCCGTACTGCTGTTGATCGCAATGCTGTTGGCGGCGTCCCACCTGCGACATGCACGGCAGCAGGCGCAGCCACTGCTGCGCTGGTCGCTGTTGTCCCATCGCGGGCTGCGACTGGCGATGCTGATCTATCTGGCCGTACCCGGTGTATTCATCGGCAGCCAGCTGGTCAGTACCCTGCAGCTGCACCAGGCCGGCTACAGCGCGGCACGCATCGGCGCGTTGATGCTGCCCTGGGCGCTGGCCTCGGCCATTGCGATCACCGCCAGCAAGCGCCTGCTGGCTCGCTTCGGCCCGGCCACGGTACTGCGTGCCGGCATGCTGCTGCAGGCCAGCGGCCTGCTGTTGATGGCGCTGTTGCCGCAGCCGGCCTTCGCCTTGGCCGCGCTGTTGTTCGCGCTGATGGGCGCCGGTGGCAGCCTGTGCAGCAGTACCGCGCAGACGCTGGCTTTCCACGGCGTGGAGGGTGAAGCGCTGGGCGATGCCAGTGCCCTTTGGAACCTCAACCGTCAGCTCAGTTTCTGCCTTGGTACTGCCGCCATTGCGCTGTTGCTGGCGCTGGCCATGCAGTGGCTGCCAGCACGCGCCACCAGCGTGGCGCTGGGGCTGGCCGCCGCACTAACCCTGTTGCCGATGGCGCTGTTGCGCCACTCGCACTCTGTTTCCCTTTCGCAACCCGAGAATGCCTGATGGATATCACCGCAGAACATGAAGTCCACCACCTGCACGACAAGCTGCAGGCCTGGTTCCGTGCCGATGTCGGCGCCGATGCGCTGGAGGATCTGATGGCGCACTTCTGTGCAGACTTCAGCATGGTCGGCATCTCGGGTCGCAGGCTGGACCGGAAGGCTGTGCAGGCACTGTTCGCGGGCGGTCATGGCGCGCGTCCAGGACTGCAGATTTCCATCGACGCCGTGCAGGCGGTGGAAGCGCCATCACCGCTGGCGGTGCTGCGCTATCGCGAAGGGCATTCGCTCGATAGCGGCCAGCTCACATGGCGCGAATCGTTGGCCGTGCTGCGGCAGGAGCAGGGTCGCTGGCGCTGGTTGGCGCTGCATGAAGTGCCGGTGGCCTGACCGGTAGTGCCGGCCGCTGGCCGGCAACCGCGTAACGCACCCCGGGATCATGAAGTTGCCGGCCAACGGCCGGCACTACTGGTCTTCGGTGAGCGCAGCGGCACCGGGGGCACATGTGCCATCAGTCCTGCCTGCATCCGCCCCAGAATGCAAAGCCCGCCCACACTTCACGGCTCGGGGCAGGAGTAGGCTTGAGGCTTTCCTGCCGGGAGGGGTTGTCCATGCATGTGCGTGCCGTCGCTGTAGCCATTGCCCTTTGCCTGTCCAGCACCGTGCTGGCCGCCGATACCCCACCGATGACCCCGGACATCAGCGGCAAGCCCTTCGTTGCCCCCGATGTCGGTCGTGACTACGACAAGCGCGTGGTGATGGTGCCGATGCGTGATGGCACCAAGCTGTATACCGTGATCGTGGTGCCCAAGGGTGCCCGCAACGCGCCGATCCTGCTGACCCGCACGCCTTACGATGCCGCTGGCCGCGCAAGCCGCAGTGATTCGCCGCGCATGCGCGACCTGCTGCCGCAGGGCGACGAGGTGTTCGTCGACGGCGGTTACATCCGCGTGTTCCAGGACATCCGTGGCAAGTACGGCTCCGAAGGCGATTACGTGATGACCCGGCCGTTGCGCGGGCCATTGAACAACACCAAAGTCGACCACTCCACCGACGCCTGGGACACCATCGACTGGCTGGTGAAGAACGTGCCGGAGAGCAATGGCAAGGTCGGCATGCTCGGCTCGTCGTACGAGGGTTTCACCGTGGTGATGGCGCTGACCGACCCGCATCCGGCGCTGAAGGTGGCGGCACCGCAGAGCCCGATGGTCGACGGCTGGATGGGTGACGACTGGCTCAACTACGGTGCGTTCCGGCAGGTCAATTTCAACTACTTCGCGATGCAGACCGAGAAGCGCGGCAAGGGTACGCCGCTGCCCAGCCTCGGCTACGACGACTACAGCACGTTCCTGCGGATCGGTTCGGCTGGCGACTACGCGCGCCTCACCGGCGTGGACCAGCTGACCTGGTGGAAGAAGCTGGTCGAGCACCCGGCCTATGACGGCTTCTGGCAGGGCCAGGCGTTGGACGCGGTGATGGCGAAAACACCGTTGAAGGTCCCGACCATGTGGCTGCAGGGCCTGTGGGACCAGGAGGACATGTGGGGTGCCAACCACGCCTACCAGGCCATGGAAGGGCGCGACAGTGGCAACAACCGCAATTACCTGGTGATGGGCCCGTGGCGGCACAGCCAGGTGAACTACAGCGGCAGCGAGCTGGGCGCGCTGAAGTTCGACGGCGATACCGCGCTGCAGTTCCGCCGTGATGTACTCAAGCCGTTCTTCGACCAGTACCTGGTGGACGGTGCGCCGAAGGCCGACACGCCGCCGGTGCTGATCTACAACACCGGCGAGAACCACTGGGATCGCCTGAAGGGTTGGCCGCGCAGCTGCGACAAGGGCTGTGCCGCCAGCAGCAAGCCGCTGTACCTGCGGGCTGGCGGCAAGCTGGCATTCCAGGCGCCGGCGGCGGGCGAGGGCGACTTCGAGGAGTACGTGTCCGACCCGGCCAAGCCGGTGCCGTTCGTGCCGCGTCCGGTCCGCTTCGGTGACCGCGACATGTGGACCACCTGGCTGGTCAAGGACCAGCGCTTTGTCGATGGTCGCCCGGACGTATTGACCTTCATCACTGAGCCGCTGACCGCGCCGCTGCGCATCGGCGGCGCGCCGGTGGTGCATCTGCAGGCCTCGACCAGTGGCACCGACAGCGACTGGGTGGTGAAGCTGATCGACGTGTATCCGGACCAGGAAGCGTCGACGCCGGAGATGGGGGGCTATGAGCTGCCGGTGTCATTGGCGATCTTCCGCGGCCGCTACCGCGAGAGCTTCAGCGATCCGAAGCCGCTGGCGGCCAACCAGGTGCTGCCGTATCGCTTCGACCTGCCCAACGCCAACCACACGTTCCAGAAGGGGCATCGGGTGATGGTGCAGGTGCAGTCCAGCCTGTTCCCGTTGTACGACCGCAACCCGCAGACCTACGTGCCTAACGTCTACCTGGCCAAGCCAGGCGATTACCAGAAGGCCACGCAGCGGGTCTGGCATAGCGCGGCGCAGGCCAGTTACATCGATCTGCCGGTGTACTGAGGCGGAGAGGACGACGCCGGGCATAGCCCGGCAGCACGTGGTAGTGCCGGCCGCTGGCCGGCATCCGCGATGGGGCAGGAGCGTGTCGACCAAGGTCGACACCTACCAGAACACCAGCCTTCAGCCCACCTTCGAGGGGCCCGTGCGCCAGCGGCTGGGCACCAGGCCGAAACGCTTGCGGAATGCAGCCGCGAAGTTGCTGGGATGGCGGTAACCGCTTGCGGCAGCGGCCTGCTCAACCGTCCAGCCGTCTTCGCGCAGGCCCTGTTCGGCGTGGCGCATGCGTTGTTCGTGCAGGTAATCGAACACGGAGCAGCCGTACTGCTGGGCAAAATGGCGGCGCAGCGAGCTGGGGCTCATGCAGGCCAGCTGGGCCAGTTCGACCAGGCTGTGGGCATGGCTGGGGTCATCATGCAGGTAGGCACGCACGCGCTCCAGGCGCTCGCGCTGGCCAGCCCGCAGCGTTCGTACAGGGTCGGTCTGCAGATCCTCGGCCTTCAGGCCAACGGCCAGCAGCTGCAGTGCGACGCCTTCGCGCCACAACGCGTCGATGCCGTCCTCCCATGGGCTGTCGAACAGCTGGCCCAGTACCGGCAGCAGCGTATGCGGAATGGCCCAATGGCGGCATTCCAGGTGGCTGTTGAGCGCGGTCTCCAGCTGCGGCAGATGGAACAGGTCCGGATCGATCTGGCCGGGCACCATGACGCTGACGCCGCGCATGCGCGTTTCGCCGGGATGCGTACCAGTCATCTCGACCTCCTCGCGGTGGTGTGCGGTCATCGCCGTGCCAGCGCGAAGGGTGAAACCAGCGCGTCGCGGAACGCGCACATCGACCTCGCCCAGCAGCATCACGCGGATGGCCAGGCCGGGACTCTGCTGGGCCGTGGCGACATATGGAAAGCGATTATGGACGTCGGAGGCGATCAGGCTCATGCCGCCGCGCAGGAACTGCTCGTTGACCTCGCCGTGGCCGGCCCACTGGTCGTCGCGCAGGTGTTCCGGGTCGGCGCGGTAATCGAAGCCATGACGGTGGCCGAAGCGGCGGTAATCGGCAAAAGTGAAATATCGGGACATCGCTCGGCACGTGCTTTGGAGGTGGACGCTGGCATTACCTCGCCCACGCGCTCTGCAACGCAGATGCAGATCCGGTCATTACCCGTGCAGACGTGCTGGAAGGCAGTGGCGTGGGCACTCCGGATGGTGGGGGAACACCAGATTGAATGGAATGTGTCGCAGAAACTGGAAACGTTTCCCATTGTCGCCTCGATTCGCGCGCTTTTGATTTAAATAGGGTCAAAACGATTGACGATTACGGCCAAAGTGAAAATGCCGCCGAACATACGCCGGCGTTTTGCATGCATATCCGTACGCAATTCCATACATCAACTTGAGTTGAGGTTTCATGGCTGGAACGATCATCCGTAGGCGCGATGTCAGCCAGGTCATCACGGGCGCGCGCGTAGGGTGGGGCAGTTGGCTGTTGCAGGCCACTTCGATACCCCCACTGATGGAGAACGCAGATGATTGACTACCAGCTCACCGGCAAGACCGCGATCGTGACCGGCGGCGTATCTGGAATCGGCCTGGCCGTGGCGCAGACGCTGGCCGCGTCCGGCGCGCGGATCTCGGTCTGGGATCTGAAGCAGGATGCGGTCGATGCGACCGTGGCGCAGTTGCGCGATGCCGGTGCGCAGGCCATCGGCATCGCGCTGGACGTCACCGACGACGCTGCGGTGGAGGCAGCGGTGCAGCGCACGATCAAGGAGCTCGACGGCCTGCATGTGGCGGTCAACAACGCCGGTATCGGTGGGCCAGCCGCCAGCAGCGGTGACTATCCGATCGATGGCTGGCAGCGCGTGATCGACGTCAACCTCACCAGCGTGTTCCTGTGTCAGCGTGCGCAGATCCAGGCAATGCGCGCTGCTGGAACCGGCGGCAGCATCATCAACATGGCCTCGATCCTGGGCCAGGTGGGCTATGCCGGTTCCACCGCTTATGCGGCGGCCAAGCACGGCGTGGTCGGGCTGACCCAGACCGCCGCGTGGGAGCATGCCGCCGACGGCATCCGTGTCAACGCGGTCGGCCCGGGCTTCATCAGCACACCGCTGCTGGAGAAGATGGACCCGAAGGTGCGCGCCACGCTGGAAGGCCGCCACGCCTTGAAGCGGCTGGGTACGGCCGAGGAAGTGGCGGCGCTGGTGGCCTGGCTGGCCAGCGACGATGCCTCGTTCGCGACCGGCGCGTACTACGCCATCGATGGTGGCTATCTGGCGCAATGATGCGGTGATCGCAGGCGACGGTGACGCCGGGCATGCCTGGCGCTATCAGGTGAACGCGCTGTGGTGCCACCTTCACCGTTGTGCCACGGCTGCCGAGCGACGCTCCGGGAAAATCCCGGAGCTTTCCCATGGAACTTACCCAGGACGTCTCGATCCTGCTGCGCGTGGCCACAGCCATGTTGTTCGGCGGCGTGCTCGGCGTCGAGCGCGAGATGGGCAAGCACGCCGCCGGCCTGCGCACGCACATGCTGATCGCGGGGGCTGCCGCGTTGATCGTCGGCCTGGGCGACTCGGTGGCCGAGCATTTCCAGCAGGAGCGCTACCGCGACCTGCTGCAGGTCGATCCGGTGCGCCTGATCGAGGCGGTGGTGGCCTGCGTTGGTTTCGTTGCTGCCGGCACCATCCTGCGCGGCTCGCGCGAAGACCAGGTCAGCGGCCTGACCACGGCCAGCTCGCTGATCATGGCGGCGGCCATCGGGATTGCGGTGGGGATCAGCAAGTACGTGATCGCCATCGGGGTGAGCGTGCTGTGCGTACTGGTGCTGGCGGTGATGCGGCGGTTGGAGAAAAGGATTTCTTAGGGAAGCCCGAGTTGCCGGCCAGAGGCCGGCACTACCGTGACGACCCTAATGGTCGTACCAATACGCCATCTAGCTCTATGGTCTAATAGGCTCTTCGTCGGGGTGGCGGTTAAATCCGCTGCAAGTGGTCTGATCGAAACCATTATTGGTAGTACCAATAATGGGTGGCCACGGCGATCCACCGCCTGCGGTGGGACACCTTCCGCATCCAGTCGAGAGTCTTCATGCAGCCCTGGCAACACCTGTACGACCCCGCCGGCAACCTGTGGTTGTCCAGCCTGATCGCGTTGCTGCCGATCGCGTTCTTCTTCGTTGCCCTGGCCGTGCTGCGCATGAAGGGCTGGCTGGCCGGCACGATCACCGTGGCCATCGCGCTTGGCGTGGCCCTGTTGTTCTACCGCATGCCGTTGACCCAGGCGCTGGGTGCGGCCGGCTTCGGCTTCGTCTACGGCCTGTGGCCGATCGCCTGGATCATCATCGGCGCGGTGTTCCTCTACAAGGTCTCGGTCAAGACCGGTCAGTTCGACATCATCCGCGCTTCGATCCTGTCGGTCACCGAAGACCAGCGCCTGCAGATGCTGATGGTCGGCTTCGCCTTCGGTGCCTTCCTGGAGGGCGCGGCCGGTTTCGGTGCGCCGGTGGCGATCACCGCAGCATTGCTGGTCGGGTTGGGCTTCAAACCGCTGTATGCCGCCGGCCTGTGCTTGATCGTCAACACCGCGCCAGTGGCGTTCGGTGCGATGGGCATTCCGATCATCGTGGCCGGGCAGGTCACCGGCCTGGATGCATTCGAGATCGGCCAGATGGCCGGTCGCCAGCTGCCGTTCCTGACCGTGATCGTGCTGTTCTGGATCATGGCGATCATGGACGGCTGGCGTGGCATCAAGGAAACCTGGCCGGCAGTGCTGGTGGCCGGTGGCTCGTTCGCCATCGCGCAGTACCTGACCTCGAACTTCATCGGCCCGGAGCTGCCGGACATCACCGCTTCGCTGGCGTCGCTGGTCTGCCTGACCCTGTTCCTGCGCCGCTGGAAGCCGGTACGGATCTTCCGCTTCGATACCGAAACCAGCGCCGAGGCCGCCGCACAGGCACTGGAGGCGCCGCGCTACAGCGTCGGCCAGATTGCCAAGGCGTGGTCGCCGTTCCTGATCCTCACCGCGATGGTCACGCTGTGGAGCATCAAGCCGTTCAAGTCGCTGTTCGCGGCGGGCGGCCCGCTGGAAAGCTGGGTGCTGAAGCTCCCGGTGCCCGGCCTCGACCAGAGGGTGCAGAAGATGCCGCCGATCGTGGACGCGCCGCTCAGCTACGAGGCGGTCTACAAATTCGACTGGTTCTCGGCCACCGGTACCTCGATCATCCTCGCGGCGGTGATCGCGATCATCGCGCTGCGCATGCCAGCGCGGTCGGCACTGCAGACCTTCGGCGAAACCGTGCGTGAGCTGCGCATGCCGATCTACTCGATCGGCATGGTGCTCGCGTTTGCCTTCATCGCCAACTATTCGGGCCTGTCGGCAACGCTGGCGCTGGCATTGGCGCACACCGGTGACGCGTTCCCGTTTTTCTCGCCGTTCCTGGGCTGGCTGGGCGTGTTCCTGACCGGCTCGGATACCTCGTCCAATGCACTGTTCTCGGCGCTGCAGGCGACCACCGCACAGCAAATCGGCGTGTCCGACGTGCTGCTGGTGGCGGCCAACACCACCGGAGGCGTCACCGGCAAGATGATCTCGCCGCAGTCGATCGCCATTGCCTGTGCTGCGGTCGGCCTGGCCGGCAAGGAATCGGACCTGTTCCGCTTCACGGTCAAGCACAGCCTGGTCTTCACCACGATGGTCGGCCTGATCACCCTGGCCCAGGCCTACTGGCTGACCTGGATGATTCCCTGAGCCATGCCGCGCGGCCTGACCCTCTGTTACACGCTTCGGGCCACAATGGCGCCATGAGCACGCAACGTATTTCGGACAAGGTGGCCGCGCAGCTGCGCGGCCTGGTGCAGGAACAGCGGCTGCAGCCCGGCGACCGGCTGCCGGCCGAGCGCGCCCTGGCGGTGCAGCTGGGGGTCTCGCGCACCGCGCTGCGCGAGGCAATCGCGCAGCTGGCCAGCCAGGGTCTGCTGACCGCACGGGTTGGTGGCGGTACCTACGTGGCCGAACCTGCGGCGCGCGCGCGGCAGGCGCTGGATGAACCGCTGGCGCCGTATCTGCCGCTGTTCCAGGGCGACCCGGAGTATCGCTTCGACGTGCTGGAGATCCGTCACGCGCTGGAGGGTGCCACTGCCTGGCATGCAGCGTTGCGTGCCACCGACGAGGACCGCACGCGCATCGCGCAGGCCTTCCAGACCATGATGGACGCGCACGGCAAGGACGATCCCACCGGTGAAGCGGAGGCTGACGCGGCCTTCCACCTGTCCATCGCCGAGGCCTCGCACAACCTGGTGCTGCTGCAGGTGATGCGCGGCCTGTTCGAACTGCTGCAGACCAACATCTCGCAGAGCCGCGAAAAGCTCTACACCTCGGCGAGGACCTTCTCGCCATTGTCCGACCAGCACCGCGAGATGATGGATGCGGTGCTGGCCGGCGACCCCGAACGCGCGCGCGCCGCCGCGCATGCCCACCTCGAGTTCGTGCACACCACGCTGCGCACCCTCGATGACAACGAAGCCCGGCGTGCGCGGGCCTCGCGTCTACCTTCCCCACACGGTTGACCCCATGATCATCTCCGCCTCCACCGATTACCGTGCCGCAGCGCAACGCCGGCTGCCGCCGTTCCTGTTCCACTACATCGATGGCGGCGCGTATGCCGAGCACACGCTGAAGCGCAACGTTTCCGACCTGTCCGACATCGCGCTGCGCCAGCGCATCCTGCGCAACATGTCCGACCTGAGCCTGGAAACCGAGCTGTTCGGCGAGAAGCTGGCGATGCCGGTGGCGCTGGCGCCGGTCGGCCTGACCGGCATGTATGCCCGGCGTGGTGAGGTACAGGCGGCGCGCGCGGCCGACAGCCGCGGCATCCCGTTCACCCTGTCCACCGTATCGGTGTGCCCGATCGAGGAAGTGGCACCGGCCATCCAGCGGCCGATGTGGTTCCAGCTGTATGTGCTGCGCGATCGTGGCTTCATGCGCAACGCGCTGGAGCGGGCGCAGGCCGCGGGCGTGACCACGCTGGTGTTCACCGTGGACATGCCGGTGCCGGGCGCGCGCTACCGCGATGCACACTCCGGCATGAGCGGCCCGAATGCCTCGCTGCGCCGTGTCGGCCAGGCCATCACCCATCCGCACTGGGCGTGGGACGTCGGCCTGTTCGGCCGTCCGCATGACCTGGGCAACATCTCCACCTACCGTGGCAACCCGACCGGGCTGGAGGATTACATCGGCTGGCTGGGCAGCAACTTCGATCCCTCCATATCCTGGAAGGACCTGGAGTGGATCCGCGAATTCTGGAAGGGCCCGATGGTGATCAAGGGCATCCTCGACCCGGATGACGCGCGTGATGCGGTCACGTTCGGTGCCGATGGCATCGTGGTCTCCAACCACGGTGGCCGCCAGCTGGACGGCGTGCTGTCCACCGCACGCGCACTGCCGGCCATCGCCGACGCGGTACAGGGCGACCTGAAGATTCTTGCCGATTCCGGCATCCGTACCGGCCTGGACGTGGTGCGCATGCTGGCGCTGGGTGCCGATACCGTGCTGTTGGGGCGTGCCTTCGTCTATGCACTGGCCGCGCAGGGCGAGGCCGGCGTGGCCAACCTGCTGGATCTGATCGCCAAGGAAATGCGCGTGGCGATGACGTTGACCGGCGCGCGTCGCATCGCCGACATCGGCCGCGATTCGCTGGTCAGCCTGGCATGAGTGGCCACGATGCCGTGCTGATGCAGTTGCGCGACGCGGTCGGCAGCCACCATGTACTGACTGGCGACAAGGCCACGCGCCGCTTCCGGCGTGGCTACCGATTCGGCGACGGTCCGGTGCTGGCGGTGGTGCGCCCGGGCACCTTGCTGGAACTGTGGCACGTGCTGCAGGCGGCGGTGCAGGGTGGGGCGGCGATCATCCTGCAGGCGGCCAATACCGGCCTGACCGGCGGCTCGACCCCGGACGGCAACGACTATGGGCGGCCGATCGTGCTGGTCAGCACGCTGCGCCTGACCGGCATCCAGCTGTTGAACGAGGGCCGCCAGGTGCTGTGCCTGCCGGGCGCCACGCTGGACCGCCTGGAGCAGACGCTGGCCCCGCTGGGCCGTGAACCGCATTCGGTGATCGGCTCATCCTGCATCGGCGCCTCGGTGCTGGGCGGCATCTGCAACAACTCCGGCGGCGCGTTGGTGCGCCGTGGCCCTGCCTACACCGAGCTGGCCCTGTACGCGCAGGTCGATGCGCAGGGCCAACTGCAGCTGGTCAACCATCTCGGCATCGCGCTGGGCGATACACCCGAGCAGATCCTGCAGCGCCTGCAGGCTGGCGACTACAGTGCCGCTGAAGTGGGTGACGGCGACGGCCGCGCCGCCTCCGATCCACGCTACGCCGACGAAGTGCGCCGGATCGACGCCGATACCCCGGCGCGCTTCAACGCTGACCCCAGCCGCCACTACGAGGCTGCCGGTTCGGCCGGCAAGCTGGCGGTGTTCGCGGTGCGCCTGGATACCTTCGAAAAGGAGGCCGCCGAGGTCTTCTACATCGGCAGCAACCGCACCGACAGCCTCACTGCGATCCGGCGCCAGCTGCTGACCGGATTCGAGCGCCTGCCGATTGCCGGCGAGTACATCCACCGCGATGCCTATGACATCGGCGAGCGCTACGGCAAGGACAGCTTCCTGCTGATCGACCGCCTTGGCACTTCCCGCGTGCCCGCCGCGTTCGCGTTGAAGAGCCGGGTCGATGGCTGGTTCGAACGGCTGGGCCTGCGCGGGGTGACAGACCGGGTGATGCAGGTGCTGACCGGCCTGCTGCCTTCGCACCTGCCCAAGCGCATGGGCGAGTTCCGCCAGCGTTATGAGCATCATCTGTTGCTGAAGGTCTCCGCGCAGGACGCAGCAGAAACCGAGGCCTGGCTGCGCGACTTCTTCGCTGGCCACGAAGGTGGCTATTTCCACTGCACGGCGGACGAGGGGCGCAAGGCGTTCCTGCATCGCTTCGCCGTGGCCGGTGCCGCGGTGCGTTACCGCGAAGTGCATCGCGACCAGGTGCAGGACATCGTGGCGCTGGACATTGCCCTGCGCCGAGATGATGCCGACTGGTTCGAGCAGTTGCCGGCCGATATCGACGGCCGCCTGCTGCACAAGCTGTACTACGGGCACTTCCTGTGCCACGTGTTCCACCAGGACTACATCGCGCGCAAGGGCGAAGACCCGATGGCGATCGAGCATGCGATGTGGGCGCTGCTGGACCGGCGTGGCGCCGAGTATCCGGCCGAGCACAACGTCGGCCACCTGTACCCGGCCAAGCCCGCATTGGCCGGGTTCTACAAGCAGCTGGACCCGAGCAATACGTTCAATCCCGGTATCGGCCAGACGTCGAAAGCCAAGGGCTGGGGGAGCTGCGACTGCGGATGATGTAGAGCCGAGCCTATGCTCGGCTGTTCTTCCCGACAAACAGCAGTCGAGCATGGCTTGACTCTACAAAGGTGATGGCGGGCAACGGTTACCATCGAAAGCCCAGCCGCAGGAGCCATCCATGCCCACCGCTACCGCCCGTGCCACCCTGTACGCTGCACTGCTGGCTACCCCGGTGCTGGTGCTGGCCCAAGGCTCGGTCCTGCCGCAGCAGCGCGATGCCGCCGGCAACGTGATGGAGCCGCTGGGGCAGGTGCTGATCGCGAGTGAGACTGGGCCGTCGGGGCTTTATGACTGCACGCGGGACGGCAACTGGTGCGTGCGCGTGCAGCCGGTCGCCGAGGAGGGTGACCGGCCGACCGTGCTGGAAGTGCTTGAGAAGGCGCCGGGCCAGGGCAAGCCGCACACCTACCACGTCAGCATCGACGTGCCGCAGGAAAGCGAGCTGTCGCTGTGGCCATGGATCGTGCGGCTGGCCCCAGGCGTGGGCAGCGATGAACCAGTGACCGATCCGCAGCAGCGCGCCCGCCAGAATGTGCTGGTGGGCGGCATCGTCACGTTCAGCACCATGTACTCCGGTGGCGGTGCAGACGTGTCCACGCTGCAGCTGGCACGCGTGCGCCACCTGCAGGACGACATCCAGGTGGACGACGACGTGCTGACTGTGCCATGGCTGGGTAATGCGATGATCCGCGCCTGTTTCAGCGAGCAGGACATGAAACAGCGCGCGGGTGCCTGCCACGATGAATACGGCTTCTCGGCGAAGCTGGCGCTGGATACGGCTGCCGAGGGCATGCCGGTGCTGCGCTACCAGACCGTGGCGACCCGGTTCCCCGCCGGCGCTTCACGCTTCGAGGATTCGCTGGCCAAGGGCCCGCTGAAGAAGCAGGATCTGCGCAGCGAGCAGGACCCGGCGTGCACCTACACGCGGCTGTTCCGCTTCGGGGAGGGAATGTTCCATCCCGACCAGGCGCTGCCGGACTGTGCCGGCTATACCGAACCCTGAAATGTAGAGTCGAGCCATGCTCGACTGGTCTTCGGATGGGCCGCGCGAAAAGCCAGTCGAGCATGGCTCGACTCTACAAGAGCGGTCGCCGCGCTTACTCGCAGCGGGTGGCGGTGATGATGTTGTCCTTGTCCACGAACACGCGCAGGCGGTCCTGGCGGATGTCCTTGGTGGTGATGGTGCTGGGGCCGATCGGGTTGACCAGGCCGGCACCGCTCTCGCGGGACAGGCGGCGGATGTTGGGTTCATTGGCCGGCTGGCCGATCGCCCAGCCCAGCTGGCTGGCGTCGCAGCGGCCGCTGCCTTTGACTTCCGGGCCAGGCGTACTGACACAGGCCGACAGCAGCAGGGCAGAGGCCGGCAGCAACAGGGACAGACGGAATGCAGACATGCGAGCGCTCCTGCGCAGGAAAGATGGCGGGAACGATAGCACCGGGCGTGCGAAAGGCGTCAGCGTCCCGGTCATTGCCGGCACAGCGTGGTCATTGCATAGTGGGAGGAATGGCTGGCAGTACGCCAGCGGGCAGGCCGGGCCTTTCCGGCGCAGGTGTTGGATACGGTATGACGGCAGGCAGTTTCCGCGGCAAAGACAGGACGATGACGGCGCTGGTGTTGTCGTTGCTGGGCGTGGCGTTTGCCGCCTCCGCTGCCGATCCGGAACCCGCGCCGGTCGAAACCCCGGTATTCGGTGCCTGGCGCAACCTGCAGACCGAAGCGGGCTACGAGCCTGCGCAGCGCAACCTGGCGTTTGCCATGCTGCCGCAGGCGGCGACCCGAGGCGATCGTTTCGCCATCCTCGACCGTGAAGGCAAGCGGACGGTGTGCTGCCTGCAGGTGGCCAGTCCCTCGCTGGGCGTGGCTGCGCTGCGTGAGCAGTACCACCTGCCGCAGGCCTGGGTGACCGACCTGAGCAATGGCCGCAGCCCCGCACGCCCCTATGTGCCGCACGTCTATGCGATGCAGCGGGTGGACGAGCTGGTCGACTACAGCTTCGCCGATGTGCCTGGCGCCTACAGCGACCTGGGCGGGCTGCTGATTCCGGAAGGTGCCGCGCTGGAGGCCGACGGCAGCGCCGTGCGCCTGGGGGACACCCGCTACCCGCTGCATTTCCAGCGCCAGCCGCACGCCGATGACGATGGCGCGCTGGACCGCTACAGCCTTCAGGCCGGCGAGGGTGCCGCCCCGATCGTGGTTGAAGTGCCGTTCGGCACCTACTGATTGCAGCATTGCACTGGCTAGAATGCAGCGCGGCGCTGTCTGCCGTGCCTGCTCCGTGAGTCGTTTCCGTGTCCCTGCGCCCCTTCCTGCTGCCGTCCCTGCTGCTGTTGTCCGCCTGTGCCAGCGCGCCACCGCCGGCGCCGGCCCATTCCGATGCATTGTGGCGATTGATCGAACGTGACTGCCGGGGCGCCGAAGGGCCACGCGGCGACTGCCTGCGCGTGGAGACGGCCGCAGACCGCCGCGATGTGCTGGTCAAGGACGCGCACGGCGACTACCAGTTCCTGCTGATGCCGCTGGACAAGGTCAGCGGTATCGAGAACCGCAGCCTGTACCAGCGCGGTGCACCGAACTACTTCGCTGCGGCCTGGCAGGCGCGCAGCCACACCGAACAGGCCTTGCGGCAACCGCTGCCGCGCAACGTCGCCAGCCTGGCATTGAACTCGCCGCACGGCCGTTCGCAGCACCAGCTGCATATCCATGTGGATTGCCTGCGTGCCGACGTGCTGCGGGCGCTGGACACGCATGCTGCCGCCGTCGGCAGCCGCTGGGCACCGTTGCCGGTGCTGCTGCGCGGCCATCAGTACCAGGCCCGCCTGCTGCCGGGCGAGGAACTGACCGCCAATCCGCTCAATCTGCTGGCCTATGACCTCGCTGGCGTGGACGACGTGGGCCAGTGGAGCCTGGTCGTGGCCGGCCGGGACGCCGTGCAGGGCGGTCCGGGCTTCATCCTGCTGGCCACCCGCGTGGACGCCGGAACCGGCAACGAGGCCAGCGCTGAAGAACTGCAGGACCACGCGTGTTCGGTGCTGACCGGTGCCGGCAATGCGCTGGAGCGGGTGCGCTAGTCCAGCGCGCGATGCTGGCCGCGCCACATCGGCGCGGTCAATGCCAGCAGCTGGCGATCCTGCCAGCCATCCAGATCCAGATGATGGTCGCGCAGCAGGCCTTCCTGCTCGAAGCCGAAGGCGTGCAGCGCAGTGGCGAACGGGTCATTGCAGTCTGGTGGCAGCATCACGAACAGGCGATGCAGGCCGACATCCTCGAACAGGAACGGGCACAGCGCTCGCAGCGCGGCGTCGGTATGCGGGTGCCAGTGCTGTAGCGACAGCAACTCGGCACTGCGCGCGTGCAGCGACTGCAGGCGGATATGCAGCTGATCCAGCACCGTGCCGTGTTCGTCGTCGAACACCCCCAGAAGCAGCTGATCGTTGTCCTGCTCCAGCCGTGAGCGATGCATGTGGGCGAGAAAGCGTGCCTCCTCGTCGATGTCGCCGGGTTGACGGCGGCCGCGCCGGCGGCGGTCATCGAACAAGCGCCAGCGTGGCAGATCGGTGCGTAGGAATGGACGCAGGGTGACCGGCGCCGCCTGCAGCTGCAGCAGATGGCGGCGCTGCACCGGGCGCAGCGGGGGAAGAGCGGGGGGCGGGTACGGGGTCGTCATCCCAGCAACGATGGCCGTGCCAGCAGCGCCAGACCATTCAAAACATTGCAAAAACACGCCGGGCATCGGGCCGGCCCTGATTCGGTTCAGGCATAAGACCATCAGGGCTGGTCATTTCCGTTGAAACCATCCATTCAGGACACTTTCGTTACGGGATCGTTATGCGCCGCTCAGGCCGCTGCTCCCGTACCACCACCCACTCCCCCAGGAAGCCCATGTCCGCCTTTCACAAGGCGCTGCGCCCGCGTCCGCTGGTGCTCGCGCTGTCGTCCCTGATGCTGGTCTCGTTGCCGGCCTTCGCGCAGGAAAGCGCACCCACCTCATTGCAGGAAGTGAAGGTCACCGGCTCGCGCATTCCACGTGCCAGTGTCGAGGGACCGTCGCCGGTGACGGTGATCAGCCGCGAGCAGATCGACGCGCAGGGTTACCGCAACGCCTTCGATGCGCTGAGCGCGCTGACCGAGAATACCGGCAACGTGCAGGGCGAGGACTTCGGCAATACCTTCACCCCGGCCGCCAACACCATCAACCTGCGCGGGCTGGGCCCGAACCGCACGCTGGTGCTGGTCAACGGCCGCCGCCAGGCCGACTACCCGCTGGCCTACGAGGGCTCGGTGAACGTGGTCAACCTGGCCAACATTCCCAGCGCGCTGATCGAGCGCATCGAGGTGCTGGCTGCGGGTGCGTCGGCGGTGTACGGCTCCGATGCCATCGCCGGCGTGGTCAACATCATCCTCAAGGACCGCTTTGAGGGTGTGGACGTGAACGTGCGCGCCGGCGGCACCCAGCAGGGCGGTGGTGACAACCAGCGCGCGCAGGTGGTCGGTGGCAGTTCCGGCGAGCGTTGGGATGCATTGTTCGGCTTCGAGTTCGATGTGCGCAAGGCGATCCATGCGCGCCAGCGCGACTTCATGGATTCGCTGGATGATGACCCGGCCGGCAAGGCGCCGCAGGCGACCGCGATCGCCTATCGCCGCAATGCTGCCACCGGTCGCAACATCGATCCGGGCGTCAACGGCTGCGAGGCAGCGTCGGACATCTATGGCGGCAGTGTGTTCCGCGCCAACAACCCGCGCCAGGGCTGGTACTGCGGCAGCAATGAGGCAGCGGCCAGCTACTGGACGGTGCAGACCGAGAAGCGCAACCTCAACGGCTACGGCCTGTTGACCTTCCACGTCAACGAGACCACCGACCTGTTCGCCGATGTCGCCGTGGGCAGCGCGCGGATCTACAACAACACGCGTGCACCGACCTGGACCTCGGCCCGCAACTACTTCTACAACCAGACCACCGGCAACCTGGAAAGCTGGTATCGCCGCTTCGCGCCGGAGGAAATCGGCGGCCTGCCGCGCAATGCCAACCGCTTCCTGGAAAACTCGTGGTCGTTCAATGTCGGCGCACGTGGCCAGATCGGCGACAGTGGCTGGGACTATGAGGCGGTCTACAGCCGCTCGCGTTACGAGAACCGCACCCGCCGCCCGGTGCTGCTGGCTGGCATCAACGAATACCTGCTCGGCCCGAAGCTGGGCGTACGCAACGGCGTTGAGGTCTATGCGCCCGACCCGGCACGCCTGTTCAAACCGTTGACCCCGAACGAATACGAGGGGCTGTCCGACTACCAGGAAAGCCGCAATGCGGCATGGCTGCAGACCTTCAGTGCCAGCGTCAACGGCCGCCTGTTCGCGCTGCCTGGGGGCGATGCGGCGTTGGCGGCGGTGGTCGAAGCCGGCAGCCAGGGCTACCGCAACCGTCCGGACCCGCGCCTGGGCAGCGGCGAGTTCTGGAATACCAGCGCCGGTATCGGTGCCGGCGGCGAGCGTGACCGCTATGCCGCAGGTGTGGAACTTCAGCTGCCGCTGCTGCAGTCGCTGACCACCACGCTGGCCGGTCGCTATGACCAGTACCGTGCTGGTGGCGAGCACATCGGCAAGGCGACCTGGAGCTTCGGCGTCGAGTTCCGTCCGGTCGAGAGCCTGCTGATCCGCGGTACGGCGGCGACCAGTTTCCGTGCGCCGGACATGAACTACGTGTTCGCCACCGAAACCCGCGGCTACAACCCGGGCATGACCGACTACTGGCGCTGCCGCACCGCAGGCCAGTCGTACGACAACTGCGACTACAACGGCCTGTCGATCGATTACAGCAACCGCGCCAATGCGCAGCTGCAGCCGGAATCTGCCAAGTCGTATGGCTTCGGCGTGGTCTGGTCGCCGCTGTCCGGCCTGGATTTCAGCGCCGACTACTACGACATCCGCATCGACAACGAGGTGACCAGCCTCGATACCAGCCGCATCCTGCGTGACGAGGCCGATTGCCGCCTGGGCCGCACGCTGGGCGGCGAAGCGCGCGATATCGGTTCACCGCTGTGCCAGGACGCGCTGTCGCGGGTGATCCGCAACCCGTCCAATGCGACCGTGCAGCCGGACCAGGTGACCCGTGTGCTGATCAACCCGATCAACGCCGCCTCCGAATCGGTGCGCGGCCTGGACCTGAAGGGCAACTGGCGTTTCGATGCCGGCCGCTACGGCCGCTTCACCACGCGCCTGGCCTACACCGTGGTGCTGGAGCACAAATACCGGCAGTTCTCCGATGATCCGGAGCGTGACATCCGCAACTCGCTGGATGACTACCAGTGGCGCAGCAAGGCCAACGGCAGCATCACCTGGAACCAGGGTGACTGGACCACAACGCTGTACGGCAACCGCTTCGGCTCGCTGCCGAAGACCGATGGCAGTGGCCGCATCGCGCCGTACATGACCTACAACGCCAGCGTGTTCCGCCAGTTCGGCGAGAACCTGTCGGTGGGCGTGATCGTCAACAACCTGCGTGACAGCCGCCCGCCGGCGGACAAGAACGGTGGCGGCTGGCCGTTCTACCCGGTCGGCAACTACGACCCGTATGGCCGCCAGTACTGGGTGCAGCTGGACTACCGGTTCCGCTGATCCGGCAGGCGAACGAAAGGCCCGGCATTGCCGGGCTTTTCTTTGTGCGATGCACATGTGCGAAGGTGCGCGAGCTGGCATGCTTCGGCCATCAAGACCAAGGATGGCAGTCATGGGCGCAGGAAGAGCGTGTTTACTGGCGGGGGTGCTGTTGGTGACAGCGGGGTGCAGCGGTGACAATGCCGGGGCGGCCGTAGACAGTGCTGATGTTGCCGCGGCGCCGGTATCGGCAACAGCCGTTGCGTCGAAGGCACCGTTGGGCAACATACCCGATGCGGGACCGGCGGCTTCGGCGCAGGCAGCAGACCAGACGCTCGGTGCTGCACCACCTGCATTGACCGCCCATGGCAGGAAGCCCACGACATGGGGGACCCTGGACGGTGAAAACATGCTGATGAGTGAGGGTGCACTGTCCGACCAGGAGGCCGGTAAGGTCATCGGCTCCAGCAAGGCCTATGCACGGGCCTTGCTGCAGTTCGAGCGTGATGCCGCGGGCAATCCCGACGCGCAGGATCTGACCACGCTGTACCGCGCGGCAGTGGCACGCACGCTGGGGCCGGACATGGCGCTGGCCTCCTTCGCTTGTGGCTACAGCCTGTGCATGGGCGAAATCCACAGCGGGAATGCCGACGGATTCAGCCACTGGACCAGAACGTTCGGGGACGACAGTGCCGCGCCACAGTACGCGTTCATGAGTGGCGAATTCCTGCAGGGCGGGGGGCAGTCGATCGGCCGTTTCGTGTTTTCCACCGACCCGGCGGCGAATGGCATTACGACGCGGTAGCGCCGGACCACGCCCGGCGATACATCAAGCTAGGGAAGAGCCTGCATCAGGTACGACTCGATGACGTAGCTGAAAGGCTGCTGCTGGCGGTCGCGCAGCAGGGCACGCACCTCCAGGATCACGCCGTGGTCGCCTTCGCCCCGCGGTGGCCAGAACGTCTGGTCGGCCAGGGTCTGGCGCTGGAAGCCCAGCGGACCGACCACGCGTCCGAACGGTTCGTCGGTGCTGTCCAGTACCTGGTTCATGGCCGGGCTGAGGTGGCCAGGCAGGTACCAGTTGTCGGCCTCGGACAGCACGCGGCTGCCGCAGACCAGCTGCACGCGGCGATAGCGCAGGTCGGTGCCGGGTTTCGCGCCCAGTGCCTGCAGCACGTCGGCCGGTGCCGTCTTGTCCTGGCCGTGCACGCGCACCGCGCGGACCCGGGCCTGTTCGGCCAGCCCATGTTCGGCACACCAGTGTTCCAGGGTCGCGGTCGCGCTCTGCCCGGACAGCACGCGCTGGTGCAGGCGCTCGACCAGTGCCCCCGGGGCGATCCGCTGCTGGCCCGGCGGCGACTGCAACGGCGCGGCGGCCGCGGCATCGGTGGCGGACAGGCTGGCGATCGGCGCGGCGGCGAGCAGGGACGCGGCCTGCCAGCGGCGGAGACGGTCGTGGCGGTCGGACGGGCCCATGCGGCATCACAGCGGAAACAGGCGCCTATGGTACCCGTTCAGCGGTGTGCACGGCGTGGCTGCGACCGGCGGTCGCAGGGGCATTCATCGGCCTGGTGAATGCGTGCCATCCAGATATTTCGTTGGCCGATGGCTGTGCCGAGGCGCACGATGGCGCCAGTCCTGGCTTTTCTGGAGCTCCCGATGACCCTGCAGTTCGTCCACGGTGGCGTTGCCCGCGATGGCGCACCGCTGCATTTCCATATCCGCGATGGCCGCATCAGCGGGCTCAATGGCGAGGCCACGCCGGCCGAAGGGGCGGAATGCGTCGATCTGAAGGGCTTCGCGGTGCTGCCCGGGCTGGTCGACGGCCACATCCACCTGGACAAGAGCTTCGTCGGCGACCGTTGGCACCCGCATCAGCCGGTGAACAGCCTGCGTGAGCGGTTGGCGGTGGAGAAGGCGGCGGTGGCGGGTGCGGCACCGATGGTGGACCGTGCCGAGGCACTGATCCGCCAGTGCAGCGGCTTCGGCACCGTGGCGATGCGCTGCCACGTCGATATCGACGCCAGCACCGGGCTTGGCCATCTCGAGGCAGTACGCGAGGCGGCGTTGCGCTGTGCCGACATCATGCGCATCCAGCTGGTGGCATTCCCGCAGGCCGGGGTGATGTCCTGTCCGGGTACCGCCACCGTGCTGGAGCAGGCGCTTGCCGCGGGCGTGGAAGTGCTCGGCGGCATCGACCCCACCACGCTCGATGGCGATGCTGAAGGCCAGCTGGCGCTGCTGTTCGGCCTGGCCGAGCGCTATGGCGTGCAGTTGGATATTCACCTTCATGAGCCCGGCGAAACCGGCCTGGCGCAGCTGCTGCGCATCGCCGCGCGTACGCGGGCGGCAGGCCTGCAGGGGCGGGTGGCGGTCAGCCATGCCTATTCGCTGGGTGACGTGCCGCTGGCGCGCGCGCTGCAGGTGGGCGAAGCACTGGCCACGGCGGGTGTGGCGATCATGAGCAACGCGCCGGGTGATCATCCGTTCCCGCCGCTGCGCGCCCTGCATGACGCCGGTGTGCGCGTGTTCGCCGGCAACGACAACATCCGCGACTGCTGGTGGCCGTATGGCAATGGCGACCTGCTGCAGCGGGCGATGCTGCTGGGCTACCGTTCCGGGTTCTACACCGACGCCGACCTGATGCTGGCGCTGGACATGGTCACCACCCACGCCGCGCAGGTGATCCGCCTGCCGCAACATGGCATTGCCGAAGGCCGGCCGGCGACGTTCGTGGCGGTGCGTGCAGACCATGGCCCGGCGGCCGTGGCCGCAGTGCCGGTGGAACGACGCGTAGTGGTCGACGGTCGCTGGCTGTAGATCCACGCCATGGCGTGGATCATGGCGTCAAGCCAGTGCGAAGGGCGACCCAACCCCTGTAGTGCCGAGCCATGCTCGGCAGCCTTTTTCGCCAGCTGCCGGAACATGCGACGTCGATCAGGATTCATCCACGCATGGCGTGGATCTACCACGGCGCAACGGCAGTTCCGGTAGCGCCGCGCCACGCTCAGCGGCTTTTCAAGCGTAATCGTCGGCGCGGGTAGCTACGAACTCTTCCAGCCACGCCAGCAGATGGGCGATGTCGATGACCTCGCCCTGCTCGACGCGCTTGAGCAGCAGCGTGCTGGCGCCGATCTGCAGGCTGCTGTCGGCATAGCGCAGCACCGCGTCGATGCCCCAGGCATCGGTGACCTGCATCCAGGCCAGGCCCGGCACGCGCTGGGCCAGGGTATCGCCGAACGCCACGCCCAGTGCTTCCCAGCCATCGCAGTCGTTGCGGTCGATCAGCTCGGCATCGACCACGCGCTGCAGTGTGGCGGCCGCCAGCGGCCACTGCACCGGCAACGTCGGGAAGCCGGCCGCCACGCGCGCGGCGATCAGCGAACGCTGGTGCTGCAGATGCGTCTGCAGGGCAGCGGGCAGGGGATCGAAGCGGGTGGGGATTTCGTCGGACATGGCAAGGCGCCGTGGAGCACGGAAACAAGAGTCACTGTAGCCGGCGATGTAGTGCATTGGCGCGGCAGGTCTGATCAGATATCGATGATCAATGCGCGAACTCTGATTGCTGCCGCAGGTGCAGCATCAAGGTCCGTATACGTCATTCTGCGCGGCTTAATTGTCCGCTCATGGGCTCAGCTGGGCTTGAGCGCTTGCTGGATGATGAGCTCCTCGAGGGCTTCAAGCAGATGATTGATCTCGATGACCTCGCCTTCTTCGACGCGCTTGATCAACATGGTGACGGCGCTGACAATGCTATTGGCCTCTCCATAGCGGAGAACCGCATCGACGCCCCAGGCATCCGTTACTTGGGTCCAGGCAAGTTCCGGTACACGCTGTGCCAGACAGTCACCGAATGCGACCCCCAGTGCTTCCCAGCCGTCACAATCATCATGATCGATCAGCTCTGCATCGACTACGCGTTGCAGCGTGCTCGGCAGCAGCGGCCATTGAACAGGCACGGTGGGGAACGCAGATGCGACAAGGGCAGCAACCTGTGCACGCTGCTGCTGCATGTGCGCGATGAGTGCAGGTGGCAGCGGATCGAACCGGATGTCGGCTTCATCCTTCGGAGCAGGGGTCAAAGTAACCTGGTACGTGCTGGTCATAGGCGGGGTAATCCGGAGAAGGGCGTTCACCACCCTATCGCCCAGGCCTTGGGTACGCCATCAGTGGGCCTTTTGCGACAAGCGTGTAATTGCCGGCGCACCAGCGCCCTTTTCGATGCCCGATGGTCGTTTCTATCCACGCATGGCGTGGGTCGACTGTGGTCAGTCCGGTTCGCGCTGCACCTGCCGCCACAGCTCGCTGGCCAGTGCGCGCACGGCATCATCGGCGTCCGCACGATGCAGCAGGCCGATTTCGTAGTTGTCGATCACCGGCAGCTCACGCTCGCCATCGATGATGCGGTGCTCGCGGCTGACCGCGCGGCGTGGCAGCAGGCTGATGCCGATGCCATCGGCCACCGCGCCCTGGATGCCGCTCAGTGACGAGCTGGTGAAGGCGATGCGCCAGCGCAGGCCCAGCGCTTCCACGGCATGGATCATCTCGTCGCGGTACAGCCCGCGCGGCGGGAAGGTGACCAGCGGCAGCGGGTCCTGCTGCAGGCAGCTGCTGCGCAGGCTGTCGATCCAGTGCATCGGCTCGCGCCGGCAATGCACCGCCTGGCGGCTGTTGCGGCGTTGCTTGACCAGCACCAGGTCCAGCTCGCCGTGATCGAAGCCCTGCGCCAGGTCGCGGCTGAGACCGCTGCTGATCTCCAGTTTGACCTGTGGGTGGCGGCGGCTGAAAGCAGCCAGCATGCGCGTGGTCTGCGCGTTGACGAAATCCTCGGGCACGCCGATGCGGACCGCGGTCTCCACCGTCGCACCGGCCAGCGCCTGGGCCATTTCCTCATTCAGGTCGAGCATGCGCCGCGCGTAGCCGAGCAGGGTGTGGCCGGCGTCGGTGGGGTGCACGTCGCGGTGGCCGCGTTCGAGCAGGCGATGCCCGGCCAGTTCCTCCAGCCGGCGTACCTTCTGGCTGACCGTGGACTGGGTCGAATGCAGGCGCGTGGCCGCCGTGGTGAAGCTGCCGCAGTCGGCGACCATCACCAGGGCCCGCAGCAGGTCCAGTTCGAACAGGGTTCTATTCGATTTGGCACTGTCTTGCATTTGAACATTTCACTTCTGGATACCCAGGCCGACTTCTACCATGCAGGACAGGGGCCGGCAATGCCCGGCTGTTGCTACCGTCGCACGGCGTTCCGTGGCGACGGACATGAGGAGACACTGTCATGCGCGTCCATCATTCCCCTGGCTGGCCTGCGCCGCTCGCGCGAGTGCTGCTGTTGTGCCTGCTGGCCATGGTCACCCCGGCCTGCACCGCAACGTCCAAAGCCGACGTCGATGGCCGCCTGCGTGATGCCGCCAGCCGCGGCGACGCCGATGCGGTGCGACAGGCGATCGAGGATGGGGCCACGCTGGAGGCGCGCGATGGCCAGGGCCGCACCGCGCTGCTGCTGGCCACGCACGGCAACAACGTGGATGCCGCGCGTGAGCTGATCGAAGCCGGCGCCGACGTCAATGCCAAGGATGCGTTGCAGGACAGCGCCTACTTGTACGCCGGTGCGCGCGGCCTGGACGAGATCCTGGCGATGACCCTGGCGCACGGCGCCGATCTGCGCAGCACCAACCGCTATGGCGGCACCGCGCTGATTCCAGCCGCCGAGCGCGGCCACGTCGCCACCGTGCGCACGCTGCTGCGGGCCGGTGTGGCGGTGGACCATGTCAACCGGCTGCACTGGACCGCGCTGCTGGAAGCGATCCTGCTCGGCGATGGCGGTGCGCGCCACGTGCAGATCGTGCAGCTGCTGCTGGAGGCCGGCGCCGACCCGGAGCTGGCCGACGGCGACGGCGTGACGCCGCTGGCGCATGCGCGCCAGCGCGGCTATACCGGAATTGAAACCCTGCTGCGCCAGCACGGCGCGGTGCGCTGAATGCAAACCCCTTCCACCCGCACGCTGGGCGTGCCCACCAGGATGCTGTCCATGTTCCGTTCCCGTCCGTTGTCCCTTGCCATCCTCCTTGCGGTAGCACCGCTGTCGGCGTCTGCCGCCGAGCGCGCCGACCTGCTGATCCGCAATGCCACCGTGGTCGATGTCGAGCACTCCAGCACCCTGGCTGGGCAGAGCGTGGTGATCCGTGGCGAGGACATCGTCGCCGTCGGCCCGGACGCACAGCTGCGCAGCCAGTGGAGTGCGGCCCGCCAGATCGATGCCACGGGCAAGTACCTGATCCCGGGCCTGTGGGACATGCACGTGCACTTCGGCGGTGGCCCGGCGCTGATCGAAGAGAACAAGGCGCTGCTGCCGCTGTACATCGCGCATGGCATCACCACGGTGCGTGACTGTTCCGGCGATCTGCCCGAGCAGGTGCTGCAGTGGCGTGGCGAGATCGCCAAGGGCACCCTGTTCGGCCCACGCCTGCTCAGTTCGGGCGCGAAGATCGAAGGCATCAAGCCGGTCTGGAAGGGCACGATCGAAGTGGGCAGCGAGGCCGACGCCGACAAGGCGATCGCCCGCCTGCAGCACGACAAGGTTGATTTCGTGAAGATCACCGACAGCACGCTGAAGCCGGAGCTGTTCCTGTACTCGGCCAGTGCTGCGCGCAAGGCCGGCTTCAAGGCCTCGGGTCACATTCCGATGGCGCTGACCGTGGAGCAGGCGGTCGATGCCGGACTGGCGTCGATCGAGCACCTGGACTACGCATTCAAGGCCGGCAGCAAGGACGAAGCGAAGATCGCCGCCGACTTCGGTGCCGGCCGCATCGACCGCGCCGAAGCCAACCGCCGCCTCGACGCCAGCTTCGACCGTGACACTGCGATGCACGCCTACCGTGATTTCGCCAAGCGTGGCGTATTCGTGACCCCGACCCTCAACGGTGGCCGCATCCTCGACTTCCTTGATCAGGATGACCACGCCAAAGATCCGTACCTGGCCTACATCGGCCCTGGCCTGCGCGCGACCTACCAGTGGCGCGTGGACCGCGCGGCGAAGGCCACGCCGGCGCAGATCGAAGCGCGCCACGCGCAGTACCACCAGGTGGCCGCAGTGCTGCCGATGCTGCAGGAGGCCGGCGTGACGATCATCGCCGGCACTGATGCAGGCTTCCTCAATTCGTTCAACTTCCCGGGCATCGCCCTGCACCAGGAATTGCAGCTGTTCGTGAAGGAAGGCCTGACCGCGCCGCAGGCGCTGTCGGCCGCAACCCGTTCCGGCCCGGCCTGGTTCGGCCAGATGGACCGTTACGGTGGTGTCGCACAGGGCAAGGCGGCCGATCTGGTGCTGCTGACCGCCAACCCGCTGCAGGACATTGCCGCCACCGAAAAGATCGACAGCGTGATCCTGCGCGGCAACGTGTATGACCGCGCCGCGCTGGACAAGATGCTGGCCGAGACCAAGGCCAAGGTCGCAGCGTGGAACGCCGAGGCGGCCAAGGCCAACTGATTGCGGGGTCGGACGGAATCCACGCATGGCGTGGATCTACCCGTACCCTCGGCAGATCCACGCCACGCGTGGGTGATGCGGCAGGTGACCTAGCGTGGTGCCGGCCGCATTCCATGCAATTGCGGCAGCGCTGCTTTCATCGCATCGATGAAGGCGCGCAGCCGTGGCGGCTGCTGGCGCGCGGCGGGAAACACCACGTGTACCGGCAGTGCCGGCGCCTGCCAGTCCGGTAGCAGCTGCACCAGCCGCCCTTGTGCGAGGTCCTCGGCCACCAGCCAGGCCGAGACCACCGCTGCGCCCAGCCCGGCACATGCGGCTTGTTGCACCACGAACAGGTTGTCGCTGAGCAGGCGCGGGCTGATTGAAAGGGTATGCGCGCGCCCCTGCGCGTCATGCAGCAGCAGGCGTTCGCGGTAGTAGGTGACCAGCGAGATCCACGGCAGAGACTGTGCCTGTTCCGGCGTACCGACCGCTGTGGCGTCCACCAGCGAGGGCGCCGCCACGACGATACGCGGTACCTCCGCGAGCGGCAGTGCGACCATGCGCGGTTCG
The DNA here is from genome assembly GCF_013004645.1 of Stenotrophomonas africana. GTDB lineage: Bacteria > Pseudomonadota > Gammaproteobacteria > Xanthomonadales > Xanthomonadaceae > Stenotrophomonas > Stenotrophomonas africana. Next base: position 249,492 of record NZ_JABEME010000007.1, read on the forward strand.
TCGACCGGCCCCACCCGCACCGCGCAGTCGATGCCTTCCGCGATGAAATCCGGGCGTCGATCTTCCAGGATCCACTCCAGGCTCAGCTGCGGGTGCTGGGCGAGGAACGCAAGCATGGTCGGCAGCAGCTGCGCCTGGCCGAATGCGTGCGGCACCATCACCCGCAGGCGTCCGCGCAGCGTTTCTGGCTCGCCGTGGAGTTCGGCCTGCAGCGACTCCCATTCGTCGACCACGCGTTGCGCATGGCGCTGGCAGCGCAGGCCATCCTCGGTCAGCTGCAGGCCGTGAGTGGAACGCTGCAGCAGGCGCAGGCCGAGCTGCCGTTCCAGTGCCTGCAGGCGGCGACTGACCGTCGGCTGGGTGGTGCCCAGCTGCACGGCCGCAGCAGACAGGCTGCCGGCATCGACGATGCGCAGGAAGGTGCGCAGCAGATCCAGGCGATCGGCGCCGGTGGCGAGGTCGTTCATGCGTTTCGCGTATGAAGTTTATGTGCAAGAGCCTACTACAGACGCTGGGCGAATACGGGCAGGATACGCCCACTTCCTCCACCGGACTCCCCCATGTCTACCCCCTCGCTGTCCGCCGCCGCCACACCCGCGAGCGCGCCCTCCACCCCGCTGGTGCTGGCGATGGCCGCCGGTGCAGGCTTTTCGGTCGCCTCGCTCTACTACAGCCAGCCGATGTTGGGCCTGATTGCCCAGGACCTCGGCGCAGGCGAACGCGCCGCTGGCCTGGTACCGACCCTGACCCAGCTTGGCTATGCACTGGGCATCCTGCTGTTGGCGCCGTTGGGCGACCGCTTCGACCGCCGCAACCTGATCCTGTTGAAGTCCGCGTTGCTGGCACTGGCACTGGGCGCCGCAGCGATGGCCGGGCACCTGCCGGGCCTGCTGATGGCCAGCCTGCTGGTCGGGCTGATGGCCACGCTGGCACAGGACATCGTGCCGGCCGCTGCGGTGCTGGCGCCGGATGCACAGCGCGGCCAGATCGTCGGCCGGGTAATGACCGGCCTGCTGCTCGGCATCCTGTTGTCGCGCGTGGTCAGTGGCGTGGTGGCTGAAGCATGGGGGTGGCGCACGCAGTTCGTGCTGGCCGCGGTATCGGTGGCAGCGATGGGTGCGGTGATGGCGCGTGCGCTGCCGCGTTTCGCACCGACCAGCACGCTGCGCTATCCGGCATTGTTGGGTTCGTTGCTGGCGTTGTGGCGCGAGCAGCCGCAGCTGCGCCGTGCGGTGGCCAGCCAGTCGTTGCTGGCAGTGGGCTTCAGCGCGTTCTGGTCGACCCTGGCGCTGATGCTGCACGCACGTCTGGGCCTGGGCAGTGCGGCGGCGGGTGCGTTCGGTATCGCCGGTGCGGCCGGCGCATTGGCCGCACCGTTCGCCGGCCGCTTCGCTGATCGACTGGGTTGCCATGCAGTGGCGCGGCTGGCGATTGCAGTGGCGCTGCTGGGCTTCGGCCTGTTGCTGACCGAGTCCTGGCTGCCGGCCGCCGCGCTGCTGCCGCTGCTGGTGGTGAGCGCGCTGCTGTTCGACTTCGGTTTCCAGTCGGCGCTGGTGGCGCACCAGACCCTGGTCTATGGCCTGGTGCCGCCGGCACGCAGCCGCCTCAATGCGTTGCTGTTTACGGGCATGTTCATCGGCATGGCCGCCGGCGGTGCGTTGGGCAGCCTGGCGCTGGCGCAATGGGGGTGGCACGGCGTCGCCTGGCTGGCGGTGGTGTGTGCGGGCGGCAGCCTGCTGCTGCGTTTGAAGTAAGGGCGGTGTTCGGCAGGGCTTGCAGCCCTGCACCTGCTGGAGGCAACAGCAACGGCGGGGTTCCTGTAGGTGGGCGGGGTGGGTCCGGTTGAGATCGGAAGAGCG
>NZ_JABEME010000008.1 GCF_013004645.1 Stenotrophomonas africana
ATTGATTCTGGCAACGTATCGCTTGCTTTAAAACAATTAATAGTTGCTTGATCAAACGTCTGCAAGATGGACAATCATCCTTCCTGCAGGCGCCTTCACAAGATACCTGCGCATACTTTCAAAGATCTTGGGAAGTGGCCTCAGCGCCGTTCCCGTGTGCTGCGAAGTTTCCTTCGTAGCGAGCCGCCCATTATGCCAGACTTTTTCAGTCCGTCAACACCTTCGTTCGATCATCTCGTTCGGCGGTGGTGGGCGCCCTGTTGTCGCTGAAGCCCCTTGGTGGCGACCCCTGCGACGGGGGAAGAGAAGTATGTCCCCATTCCCACCGTTTGTGAAGGGGGTGTGGCGATTTTTTTCACCGGATGTTGCATCCGTTCATCCGTCGCGCTGCGGGAGGCCCCCGCCAAGAGCAGCCAAGCGTGGGCTTGGCTCTACAAGAGCATCAAGGAAGGGCCGGCTGCGCCGGCCCTTCCTCTGTCTCAGGCAGCGACCAGGCGCACGCGGGCGAAGGTGCGCTTGCCGACCTGCAGCAGGCCTTCGAAGCCCGGCTGCAGCACCTGCTGGCCATCCTCGACCACTTCACCGTCCACCTTGACCGCGCGTTCCTTGAGCTTGCGGTTGGCTTCGGAGTTGCTCGGGGTCAGTCCGGCCGCGGTCAGCAGTGCGGCGATACGCAGGCCTTCGGCCGGGATCGCCACGTCCTGCAGCGGCAGCTGGGTGATGTCGCCCTGCCCGGTCACCGCCGTTTCCCAGCCGGCAATGGCCTGCTCGGCCGCCGCAGCGTCGTGGAAGCGGGTCGCCAGTTCACGCGCCAGGCGCAGCTTCACCACGCGCGGGTTCAGGCCGCCATTGGCCACCTGCTCGCGCAGCTGCACGGCTTCAGCCTGGCTGATGTCGAAGGACAGCAGCTCGATCCAGCGCCACATCAGGGTGTCGTCCACCTTCATGGTCTTGGTGACGATGTCGATGGCCGGCTCGCTGATACCAATGTAGTTGCCCAGCGACTTGGACATCTTGTTGACGCCGTCCAGGCCTTCCAGCAGCGGCATGGTCAGCACCACCTGCGGCTTCTGGCCGTGGTGTTCCTGCAGGCCACGGCCCATCAGCAGATTGAACTTCTGGTCGGTACCGCCCAGCTCGACGTCGGCCTCCAGGGCCACCGAGTCGTAGCCCTGCACCAGCGGGTACAGGAACTCGTGGATGGCGATGGACTGCTGGGCGGCGTAGCGCTTGGCGAAGTCGTCGCGCTCGAGCATGCGCGCCACGGTGTGCTGGCCGGCCAGGCGGATCATGTCGGCCGCGCCCATCTTGCCGAACCACTCCGAGTTGAAGCGGACTTCGGTACGGCTGCGGTCCAGCACCTTGAACACCTGCTCTTCATAGGTACGCGCGTTGGCCAGCACGTCCTCGCGGCTGAGCGGCTTGCGGGTCAGGCTCTTGCCGGACGGGTCGCCGATCATGCCGGTGAAGTCGCCGATCAGGAAAATGACCTGGTGGCCGAGGTCCTGGAACTGGCGCATCTTGTTCAGCAGCACCGTATGGCCCAGGTGCAGGTCGGGCGCGGTGGGGTCGAAGCCGGCCTTGATCCGCAGCGGACGGCCTTCCTGCAGGCGCGCACGCAGATCCTCAAGCTTGAGGATCTCGTCGGCACCGCGGCCGATCAGGGCAAGGGCTTCTTCAATCGAGGACACGTGACTACTCCCGGCAACGCCGATTCTTGTGTGGGGTGTTAAAGCAAAGTTAACCCGATTGGCTTCACAAAAGCCAATGGGCACAAGGGTTTGACGCGGTTTTCTCAGGTGTCTATGGTAACCGGCGATCAGGCCCTCGCTCCCGGGCTGCCAGGAAAAAACCGCCGATGCACAATTCCGAACAAGGGCGCGCACGCAAGCAGCGCTTCCAGGAACGCCTCCACGTCCTGCACGACAACGCCCTGCATCGGAAGCTCAGGCAACATCTTCCCGCCGCCTTCAATGAACGCTGGACCCGGCGCCATTGGATGCACGCCAGCCTGTTCGCGACCATCGGCGCCCTGGTGGCGACCATCGTGCCCGGCTTCTCGCACACCATCGACGCGCCCTTCGCCGACAGCCATACCAGCCTGGCGCTGCCGTTGCCGCCGCTGACCATGGCCCGCCAGCAGCAGGTGCCCGGCGACAGCTGGCAGGTGCTGCGGGTGCAGCGCGGCCAGACCCTGAGCGATCTGTTCGACAAGGCTGGCATCCCGGCCACCACCCTGCACCGGGTACTGGACCATCCGGGCGCGCGTGAGGCACTGACCAAGCTGCGCCCGGGTGCCGAGATTGCCTTCGACATGCCGCTGTCGGGTGACCTGCGCAGCATCCGCTTCGACCGCGATGCCGACAACCGGGTGGAACTGAGCCTGGCCGGCGACGACATCAAGGAGAAGGTGACCCAGCGCGAGACCTCTACGCGCACCGTGGTCACCAGCGGCGAGATCACCAGTTCGCTGTATGCCGCGGCCCGACGGGCCGGCCTGTCGCCGTCGGCGATCGCGACGATGACCGACGACATCTTCAAGTACGACATCGACTTCTCGAAGGACCTGCAGCCGGGTGACCGCTTCAGCGTGGTGATGGATGAAACCTGGCGCGAAGGCGAGAAGGTGGACACCAGCAAGATCCTGGCGGCGACCTTCACCACCGGTGGCAAGACCTATTCCGGCTTCCGCTTCGACCGCAACGGCAAGTCCGAGTACTACGACATCAACGGCCGCTCGCTGAAGAAGAGCTTCATCCGCATGCCGATCCCCTTCGCACGCTTGAGCTCGACCTTCGGCGCGCGCAAGCACCCGGTGCTGGGCAAGATGCGCATGCACAAGGGCGTGGACTACGCCGCGCGCACCGGCACCCCGATCATGGCCGCCGGCGATGCCCGCGTACAGTTCGCCGGCGTGCAGCGCGGCTACGGCAATGTGGTGATCCTCGACCACGGCCGCGGCCATACCACCCTCTACGGCCACATGTCGCGCTTTGCGAACATCAAGACCGGCCAGCGCGTGGCCCAGGGCACGGTGATCGGCTATGTCGGCTCGACCGGCCTGGCGACCGGGCCGCACCTGCACTACGAATTCCGCGTCAACGGCGAGCACCGCAATCCGCTGACCGTGACCATGCCGCCGCCGGAGCCGCTGAAGGGCGCCGAGCTGGTCGCCTTCCGCTCGCAGACCGCACCGGCGATGGCCCGCATCCAGGGCATGGAGAAGCTGATCTACGCCGACGCCAGCCCGGCACCGACCAGCCGCGACGAGGCCGCCCCCGAGGTTGCCAGCGCCAAGGACAAGCAGGCGACCGGCCGCAAGCGCGGCTGAGCACCCTGCGTTGACGAAGAAGGACGCGGCAGCCCAAGCTTGCCGCGTCCTTTTTTTATGCCTGCCATGAACACGACTGCCGACGCTGACGCCCCCCTGTACCTTGGCCTGATGTCGGGCACCAGCGCCGATGGCATCGATGCCGCGCTGGTGCAGTTCCCCGCCGGCGGCGGCTGCCGCTTCGTGCACGGGCTGACCGCCCGCTGGGAGCCGGTGCTGCGTGCGCGGCTGGTGGCGCTGGGTGAGGGCGGCCCGCTGGACTCGCTGGAGGAGCTGGGCGAGCTGGATGCGCGGATCGCGATCAACTTCGCCGAAGCCGCCAACCAGCTGCTGGCCGAGGCCGGCGTGGATCGCAGCCAGGTGCGCGCGATCGGCTCGCACGGCCAGACCGTGCGCCATCGCCCGCTGGCCAACCCCGCCTTCACCGTGCAGTTGGGCGATGGCAACCGCATCGCGGAGCTGACCGGAATCACCACGGTGTCCGACTTCCGCCGCCGCGACGTGGCAGCCGGTGGCCATGGCGCACCGCTGATGCCGGCCTTCCACCTGGGCATGCTGGGCACCGCCGATGAGGACCGCGCGGTGCTCAACCTGGGCGGCATCGCCAACCTGACCCTGATCCCGCGCGAAGGTGCGGTGCGTGGCTTCGATACCGGCCCGGCCAACGCGTTGATGGATGCCTGGTGCCAGCGCCACACCGGCCGCACCTTCGATGCCGACGGCGCCTACGCCGCCAGCGGCGCGGTGGACGAAAGCCTGCTCGCCGGCTGGGGTTCGGACCCGTGGTTCGCGCTGCCACCGCCGAAGAGCACCGGGCGCGAGCAGTTCCATCTGGCCTGGGCTGAGGCGCACATGGGCGAAGGCCAATACGCTGCCGCCGATGTGCAGGCCACCCTGCTGGAGCTGACCGTGGCGACGGTGGCCGATGCGCTGCTGGCGCAGCAGCCGCAGACCCGGCGCCTGCTGGTCTGTGGCGGCGGGGTGCGCAACCGGCAACTGATGAAGCGCCTGGCGGCGCGGCTGCCGGCGGTGCAGGTGGAGTCCAGCGCGGTGCACGGGCTGGACCCGGAGTACGTGGAAGCGATGGGCTTTGCGTGGTTGGCGCAACGGACGATGGACGGGCTGGCCGGCAATCTGCCGAGCGTGACCGGGGCGAAGGGGCCGCGGATCCTGGGAGCGATCCACCTGGCGTGAGTGGCGCCATCCACGCAGGTGAGGCGCCGTTGTAGAGCCGAGCCATGCTCGGCTGCTCTTGGCCCGGCCGCGCAAAGCCGAGCATGGCTCGGCTCTACAAAGGCGCTAATCGAAGCCCTGCCCTGCGGGCAAGGCCTGCAGGGCGGCGATGGCGTCGGAGAGCGCGTCCACTTCGGGATCGCCGAAGCCGGAGCGAACCTCCAGTTCACTGCTGAACAGACCCTGCTCCAGCAAGGCAGCGCAGGTCTGTTCGTGGGTCCAGCCGCGGGCGACCGCGACACGTCGGATGCGTTCCAGCAGCAGCGGGTCCAGGTCCCGCAGCACAACGTCGGCCATGCTCACTTCCCCGTTCGCAAGGCACCGCCCCCTCGGCGCGTCGGGGGCGATGATCCCGCAGACCGGGCGGGCAGGCAATCAGGTGGCGCTGGCGGCCTGACGACGGCGCTGCTGCAGGATCAGCAGGGCGCAGAGGATCACAACCGGGATCGCCACCAGCGCGGTACCGACGAAGAACAGCGCGTAGCCTTCCAACAACGTCCGGCCCTGTGCAAGCGTCTGTACCGACCACCCCGAGAGCCCCTTGAGCGCCTTGCCGGGCATCGCGTAGAACGAACTCAGCAGCGCGTACTGGGTTGCGGTGTATCCGATGCTGGTCAGGCTCGACATATAGGCGATCAGCGCCGTACCGGCGAAACCGCTGGCGAAGTTGTCGATTGCCATGGCCACGGCGAAATGGGTCGTGTCCGGGCCCGAATAGGCCAGCCAGGCAAACGCCAGGTTGGAGGCCGGTCCCAGCACGGCACCCACCATCAGCGCCACCAGCACCCCCCAGCGCACCGAGACCAGGCCCGCCGCGGCAATGCCGACGAAGGTCGCGACCAGGCCCACCGAGCCCCGCACAGCACCCACGGTGTCCTCGTCCAGGCCGAGATCGACGTAGAACGGATTGGCCATCGGCCCCATGACGAAGTCGGCCATGCGATACACGCTGATGGCCACCAGGATCAGGATCGCACCGCTGCGATGCTCGCGGACGAAGGCGATGAACGGCCCCGCCACGGCGTCGAACAATCCGCGCGGCGTCCACAGGGAAGTCGCCTGTGCCTGCACGGCAGCCACTTCCCGCGCGGGTTCACGGGCCATGACCACGGCCACGACGCCAAGCGCCATCAGCACGGCCATGATCTCGTAGGAAACCTGCCAGCCAACACGGGCCGCGATGATCAGGATCAGCGCATCGGTAACCAGCAATGCAGTGCGGTAGCCCAGTGCAGAGGATGAGGTCAGCAGCCCAAGCTGCTCGCTGTTGTCAGCACTTTCAATGCGCCAGGCATCGATGACGATGTCCTGGGTGGCCGAAGCAAACGCCACGATCACGGCCATCACGCCGAAAACGACAATGTGCTGCCAGGCGATGCCCAGGAACTGGATCTGGCCCCCCTTCGGCTGGACCAGCGCCATGCCGACCAGGCCCACCACCACAACCAGCTGGGACAGCAGCATCCAGCCACGGCGGCGGCCAAAGCGGCCGAACAGAGGCACGTCGGTCTTGTCGACGATCGGTGCCCACAGGAACTTCATGGTGTAGGCCAGCCCGACCCATGACAGGAAGCCGATCGTGCTCAGCTCGATGCCTTCCTTGCGCATCCAGAAGCCGAGCGTGTTGCCCACCAGATAGATCGGCAGGCCGGAACTGAAGCCGAGCAGCAGCATCGCCAGCACCTTGCGCTGGCTCAGGTTGGAAACCACCTGCTGCCACGGCCGGCGCGGCTTGGCAGCCTCGGTCACAGGTCGTAGTCCACGGTGAACGGCGCGTGGTCGGAGAAGCGCTCGTCGCGGTAGATCGAGCAGCTGCGCAGGCGGTCACGCAGGCCCGGGGTGATGAACTGGTAGTCGATGCGCCAACCGACGTTGTTGGCACGGGCGGCGCCACGGTTGCTCCACCAGGTGTAGTCCTCGCCGGTGGGGTTGAGCAGGCGGTAGGCATCGGCCCAGCCGCGGCCGGCGGCGACATCAGTGGCCTGGCCGTGGTCGGCGCACAGGGCGTTGAGCCAGTCGCGCTCCTCCGGCAGGCAGCCCGAATTCTTCTGGTTGGACTTCCAGTTCTTGATGTCCAGCGCCGAACGCACGATGTTCCAGTCGCCGCACAACACATAGTCGCGGCCGCTGCGCGCCCACTCCTCCAGGATCGGCCGCAGCCATTCCATCACTTCGAACTTGAAACCCTGGCGCAGGTCGCCCGAGCTGCCGGACGGGATATAGAAGGAGACCACGCTGAGGTTGCCGTAGCGTGCCTCGATGTAGCGGCCTTCGTCGTCGAACGGGGCCCAGCCCAGCGAGGTGATGACCTGGTCCGGCTCGCGCTTGCTGTAGATCGCCACCCCGCTGTAGCCCTTCTTGGTGATGGCATCGCGGTAGAAGCAGTGGTGGCCATCCGGGCGGAACATCGGGTCGGTCAGCTGGTCTTCCTGGGCCTTGGTTTCCTGGATGCACAGGACGTCGGCGTCCTGGGCACGGAACCAGTCGAGGAAGCCCTTGGTCGCGGCGGAACGGATGCCATTGGCGTTGAAACTGATGATGCGCATGCGGGGGACCTGCGGCGGGAAACCGGGCAAGCATACCGGTTGCCTGCGGGGCTGCGCAGTCCGCCAGGCCGGGCCGCGACACCCTTCACACGGGCCCGGACGAGCGCGAAACGCCCAGCTGGATTAGGATTTGTGCTCCAAATGAAGATGAATCGAGTTTTGATGAGCGACCACCGCCACCGTTTCCTGCAGCTGGCCCTGACTGCCGACGCCCTGCGCTTCGGCCAGTTCACCCTCAAGTCCGGCCGGCTGAGCCCCTATTTCTTCAACGCCGGTCGTTTCGACTCCGGTTCGCTGCTGTCGCAGCTCGGCGCCTGCTACGCCGATGCCATCGATGCCACCGGAATCAAGTACGACGTGGTGTTCGGCCCGGCCTACAAGGGCATTCCGCTGGCCACCGCGATGGCCTGCGAGCTGGCCCAGCGCGGCCGCGACCTGCCGCTGTCGTTCAACCGCAAGGAAGCCAAGGACCACGGCGAAGGTGGCCAGCTGATCGGCGCCGACATGCAGGGCAAGCGCGTGCTGATCGTCGACGACGTGATCACCGCCGGTACCGCGATCCGCGAAGCGCTGGGCATCATCCGCGCCGCCGGTGGCACCCCGGCCGGCATCGTGGTGGCGCTGGACCGCCAGGAGATCGCTTCGGAAACCGATCGCCGTTCGGCGGCGCAGTCGGTGGCCGAGGAAGCCGGCATTCCGGTGATCGCCGTGGCATCGCTGGCCGATCTGCTTGATTTCGCCTCCGGCAATCCGGAACTTGTGGGTTACCGGCAGCCGCTGGAAGCCTACCGGGCCCAGTACGGCGTCCGTTCGATCCGCTGACCGACCCAGGGGAAAGGTCATGTCCCGAGTTCCTGCTGTGCTCTTTGCCGGCCTGCTGCTGGCCGTACCGTTCACCGTGCCGGCGCAGCCGCGGGGCGGCGACAAGACGGAAAAGAAGCTGTACTGCTGGAACGAGGGCAAGGAGCGGATCTGCAGTGATTCGCTGCCGGCCGATGCGGTCAACCATGCCCGCGAGGAATTCAACGCGAAGAGTGGCCTGCGCAATGCGCAGGTCCAGCGCGCGTTGACCGACGAAGAGCGCGCCGCCGCCAGCACGGTGGCCGCGCAGCAGCAGCTGGATCTGATGGCCGAGCAGACCCGCCAGCGCACCGAGCAGGCGATGCTGACCACCTATGGCAGCGAGGACGACCTGCGCCGGGTGTTCGCCGAGCGCCAGGAAGTGCTGGACAACAACCTGAAGACGGCCGAGTACAACGTCACCAGCCTGCGTGAGTCGCTGGTGGCTCTGTTGTCGGCGGCCGGTGACCGCGAACTGGCCGGTGCCAAGGTGGCCGACAAGCAGGCCGAGGCGATCCGCCAGCGGCACGTGCAGCTGCAGTCGCAGCAGCGCCTGCAGGCCGGGTTCCTGCAGCAGCAGCAGGCGCTGAAGGCGGAAATTGAAAGCACCCTGCAGCGCTATCGCGAGCTGAAGGGGCTGGTGCCGGCGAGCCAGGCCCCGTGATTCCCGGGTAGAGTCGAGCTTGCTCGACTGTTCCAGCCCGGGAATCAGTCGAGCAGGCTCGACTCTACGGAAAGCATCACCCGGCATGGCGGGGGATACAGAAGGCGGGGCCTGGTTACGGCTTGGCCCATCGAATTTATGCACTCTTTACGCGTCGGCCCGGTCCGGCGCGTAGTGCGTTTATGGGGGGCAGGACGACGATGACGGCCTGAGGTGGAGGGGTTCCACCAGGACGCTATTGCAATGTCCCCCTGGCTGTCGTTGTTGTGTGGCGTGCTGGTGCTGGTCGCCGCCGCCTATCTTCTTTATGTCGTGCTGCGGCCCGAGTCGTTCTGAGCGGAGCCGGCCATGACTGAGATGCTTGTGATTATTGCCGCCAGCCTGCTGCTGGCGTGGCCGCTGGGCCTGTACCTGGCCCGCGTGATGCGTGGCACGCCGATGAAGGTCGACGTGCTGTTCCACTGGATCGAGAAGCCGCTGTACAGGGTGTTCGGTGTCGATCCATCGCGCTCGATGTCCTGGCGCGGCTACGTGCTGGCCTTCGTACTGAGCAACGTGGTGGTCGCGGTACTGACCCAGGCGGTGTTCATGACCCAGGCCTGGCTGCCGCTGAATCCGGATCAGATCCCGAACATGCGCTGGGACACCGCGCTGCATACGATGATCTCGTTCCTGACCAACACCAACCAGCAGCACTATTCGGGCCAGGCGCAGCTGTCCTACCTCTCGCAGATGACCGGCATCACCGGCCTGCAGGTGGTGACGCCGATGATGGGCCTGGCGCTGGCGGTGGCCACGCTGCGCGCGTTGTTCTCGCGTGCGCCGCAGACTGCGGCGGCCACCGGCAGCGGCGATGACCGCCAGGTGGCGGTAGGCAACTACTACGTGGACGTGGTGCGCCTGTGCGTGCGCTTCCTGCTGCCGCTGTGCCTGGTGTGGACGCTGGTGCTGACCAGCCAGGGCGTGCCATCGACGATGGCCGGTGGCCCACAGGCCACACCGATCGATGCCAGTGCCGGCATGGCCGCACAGAAGCTGCCGTTGGGCCCGGTAGCGGCGATGGTCGCGGCCAAGCAGCTGGGCGCCAACGGTGGCGGCTGGTACGGCCCGAACAGCAGCTTCCCGCTGGAAAACCCGACCCCGGTATCGAACATGCTGGAAGTGGTCGGCATCCTGCTGGTGCCGATGGCGGTGATCTTCATGATCGGTGCGTTCACTGGCCGGCGTCGCTTCGGCGCCTTGGTGTTCAGCTGCATGCTGGGCATGTCGCTGCTGTCCACCGGCGCGATGATGTGGAGCGAAGGGCATAGCGCCAGCGCCGCCACCCCGCTGCTGATGGAAGGCAAGGAAGTGCGCTTCGGTGCCGACGGCACGGCGCTGTGGGCGGCGGTGACCACCCAGGTCTCCAACGGTTCGGTCAACGGCATGCACGATTCGCTGGCACCGCTGAGTGGCGGCATCGCGATGGTCAACATGCTGGTCAGCGCGATCTGGGGCGGCATCGGTTGTGGCCTGCAGCAGTTCATCGTGTACCTGCTGCTGGGTGTGTTCCTGGCCGGGTTGATGACCGGACGTACGCCGGAACTGTTCGGCCGCAAGCTGGAGACGCCACAGGTGCGCCTGCTGGCCCTGCTGGTGCTGCTGCAGCCGATCACCCTGCTGGTGTTCACCGCGATCACCCTGGCCGTACCCGGCCTGGCGGGCACCTCCAACCCCGGTTTCCATGGCATCAGCCAGGTGTTCTACGAGTACGTCTCGGCCTACGCCAACAACGGCTCGGGCTTCGAAGGGCTGGGTGACGCCACGCTGTGGTGGAACCTGAGCTGCTCGCTGGTGCTGCTGCTGGGCCGCTTCCCGCTGCTGATCATCCCGCTGGTGGTGGCCGCACAGCTGGCCGCCAAGCGCCAGGCGCCGGAGTCTGCCGGCAGCCTGCAGATCGAAACCCCGACCTTCGCCCTGACCCTGGTCTCGGTGATCGTCATCCTGACCGTGCTGCAGTTCATGCCGGCGCTGGTACTCGGCCCGATCGCCGACCACCTGAGCCTGGGACTGCACTAAGGACACCCCGATGAGTACCCACGCAAGTTCAACCCGTAGTTCCCCTGCAGCGCGCCCTGCCCTGCTCGATGCCGCCGGCCTGCGCCGTGCGCTGGTCGAGGCGGTGCTGAAGCTGTCCCCGATGCATCTGGTGCGCAGCCCGGTGATGGCGGTGGTGATGGCCGGCACGATCGTCGCCGCCATCGTCACCCTGACCGGCAATGCGCCGCTGGGCTTCGGCCTGGCGGTGACCGCGATCCTGCTGGTGACCGTGTTGTTCGGCAACTTCGCCGAAGCGGTGGCCGAGGCGCGTGGCCGCGGCCAGGCCGCGTCGCTGCGCCGTGCCCGCCAGGATCTGGTGGCACGCCGGCTGGCTGCGCCGCAACCTGGCGCGGCCGAAGCCCAGGTGCCGGCCGCCGAACTGCGCCCGGGCGACCATGTGATCGTCAGTGCCGGTGAGCTGGTGCCGGCCGATGGCGAGATCGTGCAGGGCCTGGCCACCATCAACGAGGCGGCGGTGACCGGCGAATCGGCACCGGTGCTGCGCGAGGCCGGTACCGACCGTTCCGGCGTGATCGGCGGCACCAAGGTGCTGTCCGACCAGATCATCGTGCGGGTGACCGCCGAGCCGGGCCACAGCTTCCTGGACCGGATGATCGCGCTGGTGGAAGGTGCCAACCGCCAGAAGACGCCGAACGAGATCGCGCTGACCCTGCTGCTGGCAGCGATGACGCTGACCTTCCTGGTGGTGGTGGCAACGCTGCCAGCGATCGGCGCGTCCGTGGGCGTCAAGGTCGACCCGCTGTTGCTGATCGCGCTGCTGGTGTGCCTGATCCCGACCACCATCGGCGGGCTGCTGCCGGCCATCGGCATCGCTGGCATGAACCGTGCGCTGGCCGCCAATGTGCTGGCCAAGTCGGGCAAGGCGGTGGAAGTGGCCGGCGACGTCGACGTGCTGCTGCTGGACAAGACCGGCACCATCACCTACGGCGACCGCCAGGCCAGCCACTTCCACCCGCTGGCCGGCATCGACGCCAGCCAGCTGCGCGAAGCAGCCCTGCTCTCTTCGCTGGCCGACCCCACCCCGGAAGGCAAGTCGATCGTGCGCCTGGCGCGCGAACAGGGTTGTGCCACCGCCGAACCGGACCATGCCGAATACCTCGCCTTCAGTGCACAGACCCGCATGTCCGGCGTGGATCTGGAACATGGGCGGCAGATCCGCAAGGGTGCCGCCGATGCGATCCGTGCCCATGTACAGTCGCTGGGCGGCAATGTGCCGGCTGAACTGGCCGGTCGCGTCGAGCAGGTCGCACGCAACGGTGCCACCCCGCTGGTGGTGGCCGAGGGCCGCCACGTGCTGGGCGTGATCGAGCTGTCGGACGTGGTCAAGCACGGCATGCGCGAGAAGTTCGCGCAGCTGCGGGCGATGGGCATCCGCACGGTGATGATCACCGGTGACAACCCGCTGACCGCCGCCGCCATCGCTGCCGAAGCCGGTGTCGATGACTACATCGCCGAGGCCCGCCCGGAAGACAAGCTCGCGCGCATCCGCCAGGAGCAGGCCGGTGGCCGTCTGGTGGCGATGGTCGGCGACGGTACCAACGACGCCCCGGCACTGGCCCAGGCCGACATCGGCCTGGCGATGAACTCCGGTACCCAGGCGGCGAAGGAGGCCGGCAACATGGTCGACCTGGACTCGGACCCGGCCAAGCTGCTGGCGGTGGTGGAAGTGGGCAAGCAGCAGCTGATCACCCGCGGCGCGCTGACCACCTTCTCGCTGGCCAACGACGTCTCCAAGTACTTCGCGATCCTGCCGGCGCTGTTTGCCGCTGCCGTTCCCACCATGGCCGCATTGAACGTGATGCAGCTGTCGAGCCCGCGCAACGCGGTGCTGGCGGCACTGATCTTCAATGCCCTGGTGATTCCCGCCCTGATTCCGCTCGCCCTGCGTGGCGTGCGCTTCCGCCCGGCCACCGCAACGGCGCTGCTGCGCCGGAACATGCTGGTGTACGGCCTCGGCGGCGTGCTGCTGCCGTTCGCGGCGATCAAGGCGATCGACCTTCTTCTTGTCCTGGTATTCGGCGCATGAACCGTACTGTTTCCACTTCGTCGTCCCTTCCGCGCGAACAGAAGGCCGAGACCCGCGTGGCCAGCCTGCAGGATGGCGCAAGCTGGCGCCCGGCCATCGGCCTGGGCCTGGCCACGCTGCTGCTGGCCGGCGCGGTCTACGCCGGCATCGCCACCGGCTTCGCCGGCCTGGCTTACCCGACCCAGGCCGAGGGCAGCCTGCTGCGCGATGGCAAGGGCCAGGTACGCGGCTCGGCGTGGCTGTCGCAGCCGTTCACCGGTGACGGCTACTTCCAGGCACGCCCGTCGGCCGCCAACTACGACCCGATGGCCGCGGCCGGTTCAAACCTGGCGCGCAGCAACCCGGCACTGGCCGAGCGTGTTGCGGCCAGTACCGCTGCGGTGGCTGCGCGCGAAGGTGTCGCGCCGGCGCAGGTGCCGGCGGACCTGGTCACCCAGTCTGGTGGTGGCCTCGATCCGCAGCTGTCGCCGGCTGCAGCGCAGCTGCAGGTAGCTCGCGTGGCGCGTGCCCGTGGCCTGCCGGAGGAGCGCGTGCAGGCTCTGGTGCAGGCGCATACCGAAGGACGCCAGTGGGGCCTGTTCGGCCAGCCGCGGGTGAACGTGGTGACACTGAACTTCGCGCTGGACCACGCGGCCAAGGCGCCGTGATGCCGGCCTGCACCGGCTGCGCGCACAATGGCGGCCATGACAGCGGCACCCATGACTGATGCGCGTACCCGCCAGGCCGATGCCCTGGTTGAAGGCCTGCAACGCGAGGCCGGCGGCAAGCTGACCGTGTTCCTCGGCGCGGCGCCAGGCGTGGGCAAGACCTACACCATGCTGACCCGCGCGCAGGAACAGCTGCGCCGTGGCGTTGACCTGGTGGTGGGGCTGGTGGAAACCCACGGCCGCGCCGATACCCAGGCGCTGCTGGAGGGCCTGCCGCAGCTGCCGCTGAAGGCAGTGCCCTACCACGGCCACACCCTGCAGGAGATGGACCTGGATGCCGTGCTGGCACGGCACCCGGCGCTGGTGCTGGTGGATGAACTGGCCCATCGCAACGCGCCGGGCAGCCGCCATGAGCGGCGCTGGCAGGATGTGATGGAGCTGCTGGACGCCGGCATCGATGTCTGGACCACGGTCAACATCCAGCATCTGGAGAGCCTCAACGATGTGGTGATGCGCATCACCGGCGTGCGCGTCAGCGAGACCGTGCCGGACGGTGTGCTCGACCGCCTGCACGACATCGTGCTGGTCGACCTGCCGCCGCGCGAACTGATCGCGCGCCTGCAGCAGGGCAAGGTCTATGTGCCGGAGCAGGCCGCGCAGGCACTTCAGGCGTTCTTCTCGCCGGCCAACCTGACCGCGCTGCGCGAACTGGCCATGCAGGAAGCGGCCGACCGCGTCGACAGCAGCCTGCGCGAAGCACGCGCCGCGCGTGGCGAGAGCAACCTGCCGCTGCGTCGCGGCGTGCTGGT
This sequence comes from Stenotrophomonas africana, assembly GCF_013004645.1. Lineage (GTDB taxonomy): Bacteria > Pseudomonadota > Gammaproteobacteria > Xanthomonadales > Xanthomonadaceae > Stenotrophomonas > Stenotrophomonas africana. The sequence goes on from NZ_JABEME010000008.1 coordinate 14,197, forward strand.
GGCCATTGATGGCGGCGGTCAGAGTGAATACCTGGTGCGCGTGGCGCGGCGCATCGCCGAGCGCCGCGACGCACCGTGGACGGTAGTGACCGTGCAGGGCCGTCGCCAGGACGAGGCAACCCGGCGCGAGATCGATGCTGCCTTCGCGCTGGCACGGCGGCTGGGCGGCGACGCCGAACTGCTGCACGGATCGAGCATCGCCGATGCCCTGCTCGACCATGCCGCACACAACGGCGTATCGACCCTGGTGCTGGGCCGCACCCGCGAGCGTCCGCTGGCGCGGATGTTCAACCGGACCCTGACCCAGCAGCTGATCCAGCGCGGCGCGCACTACGAGATCACCATCATCAGCACCCCGCAGGCGCGAGCGCGCTCGCGCCGCGAGGGTCTGCTGCCACCGATGCGCGGTATCAGCTACGAGCCGGCACAGGCACTGATCGCCACTGCACTGGCCTGTGCAGTGGCCTGGCTGGCCGAACGCTGGGTGGGCATGGCCGACCTGTCGATGGTGTTCATCGTGGCGGTGGTGCTGGTGGCCGCACGTACGCGCGCCAGCGTGGCGGTGATGGCGGCGATCCTGTGCTTCCTCGCCTACAACTTCCTGTTCATCGCGCCGCGCTTCACCTTCGCCATCGGCGCGCGCCAGGGCGTGATCACCGTGTTCCTGTTCCTGGCCGCCGCGCTGGTGGCCGGACGCCTGGCCTCGCGCCTGCGCATGCAGGTGATCGCGCTGCGTGCGGCGAATCGACATGCGCGTGCGCGCCAGCAGCTGGGCCGCCAGCTGGCCAGTGCCGCCGGCAACGGCGAGGTGGCGCAGGCGGGTCGGCATGCACTGGAACAGGCCATGGACGTGCCGGCGTGGCTGCGGATCGGCGCCGACACCGCCACCGGTGGCCGCAGCCAACCGGGCGATACCGACCTGGCCGCCGCCGACTGGGCACTGCGCCACGGCCAGCCCAGTGGGCGCTTCACCGACACGCTGGCCGGTGCGCAGTGGTGGTTCCTGCCATTGCTGGATGGCGAGGATCGTGCGATCGGCGTGGCCGGCCTGTACCTGCCCGGCGCACAGGCGCGCCTGCTGCCCGAACAACGACAGCTGGCAGAGGCGATGGTGGATGACATCGCGCAGGCCGCGCTGCGCACCCGGCTGGTGGCCGAACTGGAACAGGCCCACGTCAGCAACGAGACCGAGCGATTGCGCTCGGCCCTGCTCTCTTCGGTATCGCACGACCTGCGCTCGCCGCTGGCGGCGATGATCGGTTCGGCCGACAGCCTGGCCAGCTACGGTGCGGCGATGGATACAGCCGATCGCCGTGCCCTGCTGGACACCATCCTGGTGGAAGGCGAACGGCTGGACCGCTACATCCAGAACCTGCTGGACATGACCCGCCTCGGCCACGAAGGATTGAAGATCAACCGCGACTGGATCGGCGTGGACGAACTGATCGGCTCGGCGGCGCGGCGCCTGCAGCGCTACCAGCCCAAGGTACGGCTGGAGCTGGATATTCCTTCCACGCTGGCGCCGATCTGGGTGCATCCGGCACTGGTCGAACAGGCGGTGTTCAACGTGATGGAGAACGCGGCCAAGTTCTCGCCGCCCGACGCCGCCGTGCAGGTCCAGGCGCGCGAACTGGACGGCCAGCTGCGCATCGACGTGATCGATGCCGGCCCCGGCATTCCCGATGACGAGCGCGCACGCATCTTCGACATGTTCTACAGCGTTGAACGCGGCGACCGCGGCCGCCACGGCACCGGCCTGGGCCTGACCATCTGCCAGGGCATGATCGGCGCGCATGGCGGCAGCGTGCAGGCGCTGCCCGGACGCGACGGTCGCGGTACCCTGATCCGCATCACCCTGCCCCTGCTCAAGCCAGCCTCCCACGATGAGCCCGACCCCGATTGACGCCAGCGTGCCGGCCGCACGCGTGCTGGTGATCGATGATGAAACCCAGATCCGCCGGTTCCTGGACATCAGCCTGCGCGCGCAGGGCTACCAGGTTCGGCAGGCCGCCACCGGCGAGGAAGGCCTGCAGCTGGCGGCCAGCGAAGACATGGACCTGGTGATCCTGGACATCGGCCTGCCGGACATGGAAGGCCACGAAGTACTGGAACAGCTGCGGCAGTGGAGCCAGGTGCCGGTGATCATGCTGACCGTGCGTGCGGGTGAAGCCGAAAAGGTGCGCGCGCTGGATACCGGCGCCAATGACTACGTGACCAAGCCGTTCGGCACGCAGGAGCTGATGGCGCGGGTGCGAGCGCTGCTGCGCACGCGCAGCGTGCCCAGTGATGGCACGCCACCGGTGTTCGACGATGGCCACCTGCATGTGGACCTGGTGCGCCGTGAAGTGGCGCTGGACGGCGAGCCGGTGGCGTTGACCCGCAAGGAATACGCGTTGCTGTCGCTGCTGCTGCGCAACGCGGGGCGCGTGGTGACCCAGCCGCAGATCCTGCAGGAAATCTGGGGCCCGACCCACCAGCACGACACTCACTACCTGCGCATTCTGGTCGGCAAGCTGCGGCACAAGCTGGGCGATTCAGCGCTGGATTCGCGCTACCTGTTCACCGAACCGGGCGTGGGGTTGCGGTTCAAGGGGTGAGGGTGTGTCGACCAAGGTCGACACCTACCAACAGCTCCAGGACATTGTCAGGGGTGGGGCGGTGTCCCACGGATAGCCGGCCTTTGACGTTGACGTTGATGTTGCTTCGGCGGGTGCCGGGCGCAGCCCGGCCCGACCTCAGAACCCCAGCGGGGTGTCGCCCAGCACCGGCTGCAGCTGGCTGCGGAACAACGCCTGGATGCGTTCCAGTGCCGCCTCGTCGTTGCCCTCGAAGCGCAGCACCAGCACCGGCGTGGTATTGGAAGCACGCACCAGGCCCCAGCCATCGGCGAAGTCCACGCGCAAGCCGTCGATGGTCGACAGGCGGCCGCCCACATACGGGTTGTCCGGCGACTGCGCCGCCGCCACCAGCATCGCCACCAGCGCATGCGGCGTGCCTTCGGCCACCGGCACCTTCAGTTCCGGCGTGGCCACCATCTCTGGCAGTTCGCCCAGCACCTCGTCCGGGGTTTCCTCGCGCTGGGCCAGGATCTCCAGCAGGCGCGCCGCCGCATACAGGCCATCGTCGAAACCGAACCAGCGCTCCTTGAAGAAGAAGTGGCCACTCATCTCGCCGGCCAGCTCGGCGTCGGTCTCGCGCATCTTCGCCTTCATCAGCGAATGCCCGGTCTTCCACATCAGCGGGCTGCCACCATTGCGCAGCACGTGGTCGGACAGCTTGCCGGTGCACTTCACGTCGTAGATCACCATTGCGCCGGGGTTGCGCATCAGCACGTCGGCGGCGAACAGCATCAGCAGGCGGTCGGCATAGATGATCTTGCCTTCACCGGTGACCACGCCCAGCCGGTCACCGTCGCCATCAAAGGCTACGCCCAGGTCGGCACCGAAGCGCTTGACCGTCGCTACCAGATCTTCCAGGTTGGCCGGCTCGCTGGGGTCCGGATGATGGTTGGGGAAGGTACCGTCGACATCGCAGTACAAGGGGATGACTTCGGCGCCGATCGCTTCCAGCAGCTGCGGTGCGAGCGCACCGGCGACGCCGTTGCCTGCATCGGCCACCACCTTCAGCGGGCGGTCCAGCTGCACGTCGTCGGCGATGCGCTGGATGTAATCGGCACTGACATCGCGCTGCTGGTAATCGCCCGGCTCGGCAGCCTGCACCAGGCGGCCCTCGACAATGCGCTGGTAGAGATCGGTGATGGCATCGCCGGACAGCGTCTCGCCGCCGATCACCACCTTGAAGCCGTTGTACTCGGGCGGGTTATGACTGCCGGTGACCGCCACGCAGGTGCCGGTACGCAGGTGGAAGGCGGCGTAGTACACCAGCGGGGTCGGCGCCAGGCCGATGTCGATCACCGCGCAACCGGCACGCCGCAGGCCCTCGGCCAGGCCTGCGGCCAGCTCCGGGCCGGACAGGCGGCCATCGCGACCGATCACCACCTCGCGCAGGCCCTGCTCCAACGCTACGGTACCGATGGCCTGGCCGATCAGCGCCGCCGTCTTCGGCGTCAGTTGGCTGCCGACCACGCCGCGGATGTCGTAGGCGCGGAAGATGCCTGCCGCCAGTTCCTCGGCCGGAACCGGCGGCGGAGGCGGCGGTGCGCTTTCAGTTGCGCCGGCCTCGGCCACCGGCGGCGGCGCCATCTGCAGGCTCTCGCTCAGGGTCGGGCCATGATCCGCTTCCGCCACGGCCGCACGGCGCGGCAGCGGCAACGTCTTCGGCAGGCGACCGCGACCGACCACCAGCAGCACGGCGATGAACGCCAGCAGCAGCGCGACGATGGCGCTGGCCAACGAACCCAGGCCCAGCGGACCGGGTTCGACATTGGGTACCGCGGCCACCAGCCGCAGCGGTGTACCGGTGACCGGCCGTGCCAGTGCCTCGGCGCTTTCCGCCAGGCCGGAATCGCCCTGGGCGACGAGGTCGTGCGCGCCCTGGCGCAATCCGAGGAAACCCGCCGAGGGCGCGCTCACCTGGTCCAGCGGTGAGGTCAGCCGCAACAACGGCTGGCGCACATACAGCACCGCCGGGCCAAGACTGCCCAGTTGCACCGGCGCTGCCAGGCCCAGGCGATTGCCACCGCCATCACGGACCACGCGCAGGCTGGGCTTGCCTTCGGCCAACGCCGCTTCCAGCAACGCCAATCGGGCATAGCCGAACGTGGCCGGGTCGGCGTAGGCGTTGGCCAGATCGGCGGTCAGCACGTCAGCCTGCTCCACGCCGGTCCAGCTCTCGCGTACTGCCAGCGCCGCTGCCGCGGCATCACCGGCCTGCAGCGCCTGCTGCACGCGTTCGTTCTTCAGCTGCTGCTGCAGCTGCTTCAGCTGGCCGGCGGCCGCCTCCTGCAGGCCCTGCACGGCCTGGTCACGTGCTTCTTCCAGCGCCTGGCCGTTGGCCTCCTGGCGCCATTGCTGCACCGCGCTCCATCCGAACCAGCCAGCCAGCAGGACCAGCAGCACCCCCAATAGTGGCGCGCTGCGTCCCAACGACCGTCCCCGCTGTCCTTCCCCGATGCCGCTCATCGATGTCCCCCGTCAACGCACCCCGGTATGGCCGAATCCACCCGTTCCCCGCACGCTGTCGGTGAAAGTATCCACCACCTGCAGGCTGACGCGGGCAATCGGCACCACCACCAGCTGCGCGATGCGATCGCCCGGCTCGATGGTGAAGGCCTCGCGACCACGGTTCCAGACGCTGATCAGCAGCGGGCCCTGGTAGTCGGCGTCGATCAGACCGGTGCCGTTGCCGAGCACGATGCCATGGCGATGGCCCAGCCCCGAGCGCGGCAGGATCACCGCGCACAGGTTCGGATCGGCGATGTGGATGGCCAGGCCGCTGGGCACCAGCGCAGTGTCGCCCGGCTGCAGGGTCAGCGCGGTATCCAGCGCGGCGCGCAGGTCCATGCCGGCGCTGGCTTCGGTGGCGTAGGCCGGCAGCGGCCAGCTGTCGCCGAAGCGCGGATCGAGCAGCTTGACCTGCAGCGGTTGGGAAGTAGAAGCCTGGGTCATGCCTGGAGTCTCCGCGCGATCAGCGCCAGCAGTTGTTCGGCCAGCTCGCGCTTGGAGGTGGCCGGGAATACCTGTTCACCGTCCTGCCAGAAGGCAGTGGCGGCATTGTTGTCGCTCTCGAAACCGCCGCCGCTGATGCCGACCTGGTTGGCGATCACCAGGTCCAGGCGCTTGTCGACCAGCTTGCCACGCGCATATTTCTCCACGTCGTGGGTTTCGGCGGCAAAGCCGACCACCAGCTTCAGCGACTGCGTCTGCGCGGCAACTTCGGCAAGGATGTCCGGCGTGCGCACCAGCTCGATCACCAGCGACTGGCTCTCGGCGGTCTTCTTCAGCTTCTGCGGAGCCACCTGGCGCGGCGTGTAGTCGGACACCGCGGCGGCGCCGATATAGATGTCGGCCGGCAGCGACTTCAGCACGGCATCGCGCATCTGCGCGGCCGAGCGCACGTCGACCCGCTGCACGCCGGGTGGCGTCGGCAGCTGTACCGGGCCGCTGACCAGCACCACCTGGGCGCCCATCGTCGCGGCAGCCGCGGCCAGGGCGAAGCCCATCTTGCCGCTGCTGCGGTTGCCGACGTAGCGCACCGGATCGATGTCTTCATAGGTCGGACCGGCGCTGATCAGCAGGCGCAGGCCCTGCAGCGCGCGGATTTCCGGCGCGGCAACGGTCGCGGCGCTGCTGCCATTGGCGGCCAGCGCGGCCACGATGTCGCCGGGCTCGGCCAGACGACCCGGACCGGACTCACCTTCGGCCAGCGGACCGTCGACCGGACCGATCACCTGTGCGCCGCGCTGGCGCAGCAGGGCGATGTTGGCCTGGGTGGCCGGATGCAGCCACATGCGGTGGTTCATCGCCGGGCAGATCGTCAACGGCGCAGTGCTGGCCAGGCACAACGTGCTGACCAGGTCATCGGCGTGGCCCTGGGCCAGCCGTGCCAGCAGATCGGCGGTGCCCGGGGCGACCACGATGCGGTCGGCCCAGCGGGCCAGCTCGATGTGGCCCATGGCCTGTTCGGCGGCGCTGTCCCACAACGTGGTGCGGGTCGGCTGCCCGGACAGGGCCTGGAAGCTGAGCGGAGTGACGAACTGCTGGGCACCGGCGGTCATCGCCACCTGCACCTGGGCACCGGCGTCGCGCAGGCGCCGCACCAGTTCCAGCGCCTTGTACGCCGCGATCCCGCCGCCGACGCACAACAGCAGTTTCTGACCTTCCAGCGCGCGGGCCGGCGCGGGGGAAGCGTTGGGGGAGTCAGCCACCTGGAATTCCTGTGCAAACGAGGGCGCTAGCTTACCCGATGGTCGGTAATGTCCCGGTGCAGGGTGCACATAGCAGACAGCTATCAGCAGATGGAGCGCGCTGCGCTTGACCCGGAGTTTGCCGGGTATGGGTTTCGGACCTTTCCTATACCTCTGCGGCCCTGCTCTTTTGCAGAATCAGGCGTTGGCTGCCTCTCACCGTGGCCTGTTCGATCCTCAAGGAGCCGCGTGCATCCACGCATCATCATCGCCGACGACCATCCCGTGGTCCTGCATGGCATCCGTATCGTGCTGCAGACCCATCTGATGGACATCGTCGGCAGTGCACGTGACGGTGCCCAGCTGCTGGAGCTGGTGGACCACCACGACTGCGATGCAGTGCTGACCGACCTGTCGATGCCGGGTGCCGGCCCGGATGGTCCAGAGCTGATCGACGCGCTGCGCATGCGCCGCCCTGGCCTGCCGGTGGTGGTGCTGACCGGCGCCCGACATCCCGGCCTGCTGGACGGACTGCTGCGGGAGGGCATCAGCGGCCTGGTCGACAAGTGTGCCGATTTCGCCGAACTGCCCCAGGCGCTGAACGCCGCGCTGGCCGGGCAGGTATTCGTCTCCCAGCAGCTGCGCCACCACCTGCAGGCGCGCGACCTGCTGTTTCCGCGCGAACCGGCGCCGCTGTCGGCACGTGAACAGGAAGTGCTGGAGCTGCTGGCGGCCGGTCTCAACGTGAACGAAGTCGCCGAGCGCTGTGGGCGCAGCCCGAAGACCATCAGCCGGCAGAAGGCCGAAGCCAAGCGCAAGCTGGGCCTGCAGAACAACCAGGAACTGTTCGACTACCTGCAGACCCGGCGCGACTGAGGCATCGACCGACCCGGGCCTGCGGCAAGCCCTGATGGGAGACGCCGCCTGGGCTGGCGATGATGCAGGCATGCCCATCCACGACTGGCCCGAACAGGAACGCCCCCGCGAGAAGTTGATCGCGCGCGGGCCCACGTCACTTTCCGACGCCGAACTGCTGGCCCTGTTTCTCGGCTCCGGGTTCGGTGGCCGCGATGCCGTGCAGACCGCGCGCGACCTGCTGCAGGCGCATGGCCCGTTGCGGGTGCTGCTCGATCGGCCCGCGCGGGAGCTGGCCCGCCTGCCCGGGCTGGGCCCGGCGCGCAGCTGTACGCTGGCTGCCGGGCTGGAACTGGCCCACCGTTACCTGGCCGCCGAGTTGGAACACGGCGAAGCGGTCGGCAACAACCCGGCCGCGGTCGGCCGCTATCTGCAGCACCGCCTGCGGGGACAGGCCCGGGAGATCTTCATGGCCCTGTTCCTGGACAATCGCCACCGCCTGATCGCCTGCGAGGAACTGTTCCACGGCACCATCAACGCCGCACCGGTCTACCCCCGCGAAGTGGTCCGGCGCGCCCTGCTGCACAACGCGGCGGCGGTGATCCTCAGCCACAACCACCCTTCCGGCGACCCGGAACCCTCCAGCGCCGATACCCGCATCACCGACGAACTGCAGCAGGCGCTGGCAATGGTGGACGTGCGCCTGCTGGACCACTTCGTGGTGGGCGAGGGCCGTCCCGTTTCATTTGCTGAACGGGGCCTGCTGTCCCCGCCCCAGCCACGCCTGTTCGGCTGAGCGCGGCCCCTTCGGGCGCCATCGGCCGCCCCCACAGGCATGTTCTGGTCAGCGTGGGCGCGGGCATCTGCGCTAAAATGGGCGATTCCGCCGCTCATTCTCACAGCAGGCCTCGTGAAAAATCTCCTCCGCGCCCTGATCAGCCAAGGCATCGAAGCCTTGCGCGCCAATGGCACCCTGCCCGCCGACTCCCTGCCGCCGGACTTCGTGGTCGAGCGCCCGAAGACCCGCGACCACGGCGACTTCGCCACCAACGCCGCGATGCTGCTGGCCAAGGCCGCGCGCAGCAATCCGCGCGCACTGGCACAGGCATTGGTCGAGGCGCTGCCGCGCAGCGAGGACGTCAGCAAGGTCGAGATCGCCGGCCCCGGCTTCATCAACTTCCACCTGGCCCCGGCCGCGTACCAGCGCGAAGCCGCCTCGGTCATCAAGGAAGCCCACGACTACGGCCGCAACCTGTCCGGCAATGGCCGCACGGTGGGCGTGGAGTACGTGTCGGCCAACCCGACCGGTCCGCTGCATGTCGGCCATGGCCGCGCGGCGGCGATCGGCGACTGCGTGGCGCGCGTGCTCGATGCCAACGGCTGGAACGCCAAGCGTGAGTTCTACTACAACGACGCCGGCGTGCAGATCGAAAACCTGGCGCTGTCCACCCAGGCGCGGATCAAGGGCATCGCGCCGGACCAGGATGGCTGGCCGGAAGGTGGCTACCGCGGTGAATACATCGCCGACGTCGCCCGTGCCTACATGGCCGGTGCCAGCGTCGACCTGGAAGGCAGCACCGTGGTCGGCGCCAAGGACCCGGACGACATGCAGGCAATCCGCCGCTTCGCCGTGGCCTACCTGCGCAACGAGCAGAATCTGGACCTGGCCGCGTTCGGCGTCGACTTCGACATCTATTTCCTGGAAAGCTCGCTGTACGCCGACGGCAAGGTGGCCGAAGCGGTGGCCAAGCTGCAGGCCTCGGGTCATACCTATGAAGAAGGTGGCGCACTGTGGCTGCGCAGCACCGACTTCGGTGACGACAAGGACCGCGTGATGCGCAAGTCCGACGGCACCTTCACCTACTTCGTGCCGGACGTGGCCTACCACCTGTCCAAGTGGCAGCGCGGCTACGAGCGCGCGATCACCGAACTGGGGGCCGACCACCACGGCTCGCTGGCACGCGTGCGCGCCGGCCTGCAGGCGATGGAAGTGGGCATCCCGCAGGGCTGGCCGGAATACGTGCTGCACCAGATGGTCACCGTCATGCGTGGCGGCGAGGAAGTGAAGCTGTCCAAGCGTGCCGGCAGCTACTTCACCCTGCGCGACCTGATCGAGGAAGCCGGCCGCGATGCCACCCGCTGGTTCCTGATCGCGCGCAAGCCCGATTCGCAGCTGACCTTCGACATCGACCTGGCCCGCCAGCAGAGCAACGACAACCCGGTGTTCTACGTGCAGTACGCCCATGCCCGCGTCTGTAGCCTGCTGCGCCAGGCGCAGGAGAAGGGCCTGGTGTACGAACAGGGCAACGGCCTGGCCAACCTTGGCCGCCTGGCCGACGAGGCTTCGCTGCTGCTGATGAACGAGATCTCGCGGTACCCGGAAGTGGTGGAGGCGGCCGGCGTGGCGCTGGAACCGCATCTGGTGGCGCAGTACCTGCGTGAATTGGCGCACGCCTTCCACACGTGGTATCACGGGACGCCGGTGCTGGTGGAAGACGCCGCCGATCGCAACGCCAAGCTGACCCTGGCCTGCGCCGCGCGCCAGGTGCTGGCCAACGGCCTCGAACTCCTGGGCGTCAGCGCCCCGGAAAAAATGTAAGCATCAGGAGACGCAGTACACATGGCAGCACGACGCGGCAAAAACCAGGCACGACGCAACAGCAGCAGCCAGGGCACACCCGGATGGGTGTGGCTGGTCGCTGGCGTGGCGATTGCGGCCGTGGTGTTCCTGGCGGCGCCGAACCTGTTCAAGGGCGAAGGCGATGGCTTCCTTCGCGCCGGTCCGCAGCCGAACCCGAACGCGCAGCCGGCCCCGGTCGCGGATGCCGACAGCGATGTGGGCACCCAGCCGGCCGCGCAGCCGGCCACGCCGAAGCCGGCCGAACCGGAAAAGCCGGCCGCCACCCAGTACGACTTCTACACCCTGCTGCCGGGCAAGGAAGTTGAAATGTCCGACGCCGAACTGGCCGCCAGCGCGCGTGCCGAAGACCAGCGCCGGGCCAAGGCCGAAGCGCAGCGCGCGCAGGCGGCACTGGAAGGCAAGCCGGTTCCGCCGGCCAGTGCGGCCACTCCGGCACCGACGGCAACGGCCAGCGTCGCAAGCACCGCACCGGTGACCGCGACCAACCGTCCGCTGCCGGCACCGCTGAGCGAACGCCCGTCTGCAGCAACGCCGCCGGCCAGCGCCTCGACGGCGCCGGCCAATACGGCTGCCGCTACCGCAGCACCGCGCGCGGAAACCGCGCCGGCCGCGGCCAGTACGCCGGCCGCTGCTGCACCGGCTGCCGCCGACAACGCCCGCTACATCCTGCAGGCGGGTGCGTTCGGTGCCTCCGGCGATGCCGAAGCGACCAAGGCCAAGCTGGCGATGATGGGCCTGGCAGCACGCGTGGAATCAGCGCAGATCAACGGCAAGACCGTGTACCGCGTGCGCATGGGGCCGTATGGCAGTGCCGGCGAGTTGTCCGAAGCCAAGCAGAAGCTGGATGGCACCGGCCTGCAGGCGATGGCGATCAAGGCGCAGTAAGTCTGCCGCTATTAATGAAAAAGCCGGGCACTGCCCGGCTTTTTTGTTTCTGTAGAGCCGAGCCATGCTCGGCTGAATCCAGACGAAGCCGAGCATGGGCTCGGCTCTACAGGACCTACCCCACCAGCGATCACACGAGACGTCGCACGGTGCGGGTCAGCCTTCGCGTGCCACCTGGAAACCAGCAAATGACTGGCTGACCGGCATCAGTTCCAGGCGATTGATGTTCAGGTGCGGAGGCAGGCTGGCCACCCAGAAGATCTGTTCGGCGATGTCTTCGGCGGTCATCGGGTTGGCGCCGGTATAGAGCTTGTCCGATGCCGCCTGGTCGCCATGGGTACGCACCACGGTGAACTCGGTTTCGGCCATGCCCGGCTCGATCGTGGTCACGCGCACGCCGGTGCCGTGCAGGTCCGAACGCAGGCCCAGCGAGAACTGGCTGACGAAGGCCTTGGTGCCACCGTAGGCGTTACCGCCCGGGTACGGGTAGACGCCGGCCACCGACGAAATATTGATGATCGCGCCCTTGCGCTCCACCAGCTGCGGCAGCAGGCGGTGGGTCAGGGTCACCAGCGCGGTGATGTTGGTGTCGATCATCGTGGTCCAGTCCGACAGCTTGGCGCTCTGTGCCGGCGCGGTGCCCTGCGCCAGACCGGCGTTGTTGACCAGCAGATCGATCTGGCCGAAGGCCGGCGGCAGTGCCAGCAGCGCAGCTTCCATCGCGACCGGATCGCGGATGTCGAAGGCGGCCGCATGCACCACGTCCTTGCCGTAGCGCTCGACCAGCGGCTGCAGGCGTTCAGCACGGCGGCCGGTGGCGATCACCTTCCAGCCCGCCTGGGCGAAGCGGTGGACAGCGGCGGCGCCGAAGCCGGACGTGGCGCCGGTAATCAGGACAGTGCGGGTCATCAGGCAACTCCAGGGGGAAAACCAGACCCCCATTCTGGCACCGTCGGCCGGGGGTTGCGTTGCCTGATCAGCCAGATCCGGCCCCGCCTGCCGGGGTGACCGGTACAATTGGGCCATGATCAACAACGATGTCCTGCGCAGCGTGCGCTACTCCCTGGACCTGGGCGACCACCACGTGGTGACCCTGTGCCAGATGGCCGACCCGGCCTTCGCCGTGGATCCCGAACAGGTGAAGGCCTGGCTGCGCCGCGAGGACGAAGCCGGTTTCGAAGCGATGAGCGACAGCGCGCTGGCGCACTTCCTCGATGGCCTGATCGTGCACCTGCGCGGTCGCGACGAGAGCCAGCCGCAGCGTGCGGTGGAAACCCGCATCGACAACAACCTGGTGCTGAAGAAGCTGCGCGTGGCGTTCCAGCTGCGCGACGTCGATCTGATGGAGATTTTCGCCAGCGCCGGTTTCAACGTGTCCAAGTCGGAAGTGGGTGCATTGTTCCGCCAGCCCGGGCACACCAATTACCGGCGGTGCCTGGACCAGATGCTGCGCAACTTCCTCAAGGGCCTGAGCCTGCGCCTGCGCGGCTGAGCACGGCCTCGACGAACGCCCGCGCCGCCGGTGTCGGCAGCCGCTGCCAGACCAGGTGCACGCGGCGGGTCGGGGTCGGCTGCAGCGGAATCCGCACCACGCCTTCAAAGCCTTCGGCGATCAACGCCGGCACGATGCCAACCGCCAGGCCATGGCGGACGAAGCGCTCGACCAGTTCCATCAGGTTGACCTCGAAGCGCACCGTGTGCGGCAGGCCAGCGGCGGCGAAGGCATCGTCGGTCTGCCGCCGCGCACCGGTGCCGCGCGGGAAGTCGACCAGCGCCTCGTCCTGTAATTCCGTCAAGGGCAGCTGCTTGCGCCGGGCCAAGCGATGCGACGGCGCCAGCACCGCCACCAGGTCTTCTTCCTGCAGCATCTGGTGGCAGACGCCATCCAGCGCTGCCGAAGGCGCCAGACCGACCAGTGCCACATCCAGGTCGCGTGACTGCACCTGCGCGATCAGGTCCTCGCTCTTGTCGACCCGCAGCTGGAACTCGACCTGCGGGTGCGCCTGCTGGAAGGCAGCCAGCATTGCCACCACATCGATATCGGTCAGCGAGGAGATCTGCCCGATCGCCAGCAGGCCACGCACCTCGCCACTGACCGCAGCCACGTCGGCACGCAAATGGCGCAGGCTGGCCAGCACCTGGCGTGCGTGTACCAGGAGCGCCTCACCGGCCGCCGTCGCCCGCACCTGCCGCGGCAGGCGCTCGAACAGCGGCGTGCCCAGTTCCTGCTCCAGGTAGGCAATCTGGTGGCTCAACGCGGACTGCACCACATGGCAGCGTTCGGCAGCACGGGTGAAATTGCCCTCTTCGGCCAGGGCGACGGCAAATTCGAGCTGCTTGAGATTCACCCAACTATCTCGTTTCCAGATGGCATGGATGATGATGATTCATTTCCATCATGGTCGCAGCAGGCGGACACTGTGCACCCCGCTTCCTGGAACACCGCGTGAGTCCGTCCCTCCCCCCTCTGCACCGCTGGCAGGTGCTGCTGATGTCGGTGGCTACCGGCGTGGCCGTGGCCAGCAACTACTATGCGCAGCCGCTGCTGCACACCATTGCCGATGCCTTCGGTGTGCCGTTCGGCAAAGTCGGCATGGTGGTCACTGCCGCGCAGCTGAGCTATGCCGCCGGACTGATCCTGCTGGTGCCGCTGGGAGACCTGTTCGAACGCCGCCGCCTGATCGTGGTGATGAGCCTGTTGTCCGCCGGCGGGCTGGTGATCAGTGCCTGCGCGCCGTCGCTGACCTGGCTGCTGGTGGGCACCGCGATCACCGGCCTGTTCTCGGTGGTGGCACAGGTGCTGGTGCCGTTCGCCGCCACGCTGGCCGCGCCGGAACATCGCGGTCGCGTGGTTGGCACGTTGATGAGCGGCCTGCTGCTGGGCATCCTGCTGGCACGTACCGTGGCCGGCCTGCTTTCCAGCCTGGGCGACTGGCGCCTGGTATACGCGATCGCCGCCGGCACCCTGGTGCTGACCGCACTGGCACTGCAGCGCGGCCTGCCGCGCTTCCACCACAGCGCCGGCCTTGGCTACTTTGCATTGCTGCGCTCGATCGGCGTGCTGTTCGTGCAGGAGCCGGTCCTGCGCCAGCGCACGCTGCTGGGCGCCTGCAGCTTCGCCATGTTCGCGATCTTCTGGACGCCACTGGCGTTCCTGCTGGCACAACCGCCCTACGCCTACAGCGACGCCACCATCGGCCTGTTCGGACTGGTCGGCGCGGCCGGCACGCTGGCGGCCGGCCTGGCCGGGCGCATGTCCGACCGCGGGCAGACCGGACGTGCAACCGCCATTGCGCTGGTGCTGTTGCTGCTGTCGTGGCTGCCGCTGGGGCTGTCGGCACATTCGCTGCTGGCGCTGCTGGTCGGCGTGGTGGTGCTGGACCTGGCCGCACAGCTGCTGCACGTCAGTAACCAGAACCTGATCTATGCGCTGCAACCTGCGGCACGCAACCGCCTCAATGCCGGCTACATGACGGGCTACTTCATCGGCGGTTCGCTGGGTTCGCTGCTGTCGGCGCAGGTCTACCAGCGCTTCGGCTGGACCGGCGTCTGCGTGGCCGGTGCTGCGGTGGCCGTGCTGGCCCTGCTGCTGTGGCTGCCCGGCGCGCTGCGCGCGCGCCAGGCCTCGGCTGCCAACTAGAAGCTGCCCTGCAGTGCCAACTCCCATCGGCCACCGGCGTTGCCCGGGAACAGGCGCTTGGCCGCGTTGTCGGTGTCATGCACGGTGGCGCGCAGCTCCCATGCCGGGGCCAGCGTGGCGACGGCACTGAGCTGTCCATGCAGGTAGTCCGGCCCCTGCGCGGTGGCCAGCCAGTACTGGCCCACCGCCGCTTCCAGGCGGAAACGTTCATGCAGCGGCACACGCACGCCCAACTGGGCATAGGTGCCGCGATGGCCGCCCGCCAGCGCGTCGTTGGAATGGGCGACCTGCAACCAGGCGCGCTGCTTCCAGGTCACGCTGGTATTGAGTTCGGTCCAGTCCAGCGCGCGGCCAGTGCCCGGGTACACGTAGCGGGTCAGGTTGGCATCCAGCGTCCAGTCCGGGGCCAGCGCACCGGACCAGCCCGCCACCAGGTCGAACTCGCTGCGCGCGCCGTTGTCCGGCTTGAACGAAACGTTGGAGCCCCACACGCTGGCGTACCAGCCCGATGGGATCGAAACCTTCGCGCCCGCCTGCACCGCCGGGTCGCCGTCGCTCTGCGAGCTGCCGCGCCACACGTAGTCACTGGTCAATGCGGCACTGCCACTGACCTGCACCTGTGCCTGCGCGCTGCCGATCCCGAGCAGCCCTGCCAGGGCGGCCACCATGGCCGCCATCATCCCCTTGCTGTTCACTGCACTGTGTTCCTCGTCGAAGGCGGTCTTGCCGCCGGGAACGCAGTGTCGAGGCGGTAGCCGTAACGGATCGAGGGTGCTGCCGGGCCCGTGGCGCAAATTCGGCGTAAATCCCGTGAATCGGGGCCACATGCCAGCAGCGCGGTATCATGGCGCCCTGTTTCCAGGAACCAACCGCGTGGACGCCATCCTGACCCCGGTATCGATCGGCGAGCTGATCGACAAGATCACCATTCTCCAGATCAAGGCCGAGCGCATCGACGATGCGGCCAAGCTGGCCAACGTGCGCACCGAACTGGACGGCCTGCTGCCTTTGTTGCAGCAGCAGCTGCAGGCACAGCCGGCCCTGGCCGCGCTGCAGCAGCAGCTGAAGGCGATCAACGAGCGCATGTGGGACATCCAGGACCAGCTGCGTGACAAGGAAGCGGCCCAGGTGTTCGACGATGCGTTCATCCAGCTGGCACGCGGTGTCTATGGCACCAATGGCGAGCGCGTGCAGGTGAAGAACGAGATCAACCGCGTGGCCGGTTCGGCGCTGGTGGAAGAGAAGCAGTACCAGGGCGAATAGGCCCGCTCATCCGCAATCGAGCAGGTGCCTGATGCGGAACAGCTCACCATCGCTGTGGATGCCCAGCTTCTCGTAGGCGGTCCGCTTCTGCGTGCTGACGGTACTGGCCGTGCGCCCGAAGCGCCGCGCCACCTCCCCGGTGGTGCAGCCCTGCAGGACCAGCCGCAGCACCTCGCGCTCACGTCGGCTCAACGGCGTGAGCACCGGCGCCGGTGTGCGCCGCATGCGCGATCGGCTCAACTGCGTACGCAACTCCGGTGGCACGAAGCGGCCGCCACGGGCCAGTACGTCAACTGCGCGCCGCAGCATCTCCGGCGTGGTTCCCTTGGACAGGAAGCCACGCGCGCCGGCCTGCATCGCCATGGTGACTGTGCTCGCATTGCAGTGCGCAGACAGCACCAGCACCGGCAACAGCGGCCAGCGCCGCGACAACAGCCGCAACAGGGCCAGGCCCTGTTCGGGTCCGCACGGCGCCAGCAGGTCGATCAGCAACAGGTCAATGCCACCTGGCTGGCGCTGCAGCAGATCGAGCAGATCACCTTCGCGGGTGAAGCTGCCACAGACCTGCACGCCACCGTGCTGGCAAAGCACCACCTCCACCCCCAGACGCAGCACGGGATGCGGCGCCAGCATTGCCAGGCGGCGGGGCCGATCGAGGGGCAGAGCGGGAACGGCAGGCGGCATCACATGGATCCGACGGTACGAAGCGCCCACCGTAGGCCCGCGCCGGGAGCAGCGGAATCCAATTTATTGCAACGCAGCAGCGGCCCCGGAACATGCTCAGCTGCGGTTTCGGGTCGTCACAATGCAACAGGCCCGGCATGAGCCGGGCCTGTCGAGGCATCTTCAGCGCGCAGGCGCGCCGAGGCCGCAATTACCAGCTGAAGCGCGGGCCGACGGTGTATTCCTTGTCGCCGTCGCGGTTCATCTTCAGCTCGCCGTTCAGGCCCCAGTTCTGGTTCAGCTTGACCTGACCACCCAGGCGGCCGTACCACTGGCCTTCCGGATTGATGCCGTGCTTCTTCGAGAAATCTTCGTAGCCGACCATGCCGTAGACTTCGGCATGGGCACCGAAGGCGGTGCGGATACCGGCTTCAGCGCTGTAGCCGTTGAAGTCCAGGCCGTGCTTCTGGTCGCGCTTCTGGTAAGCAACGCGGGCAACGAAGTCGGTGGTCGGAGCGATTTCAACGTTGTAGCCGGCGCCGATCTTCCACTGGTCCAGCTTGATGTTGGTGTGGTCGATTTCCTGGCGGCTGTACTCACCGAAAGCGTGGAAGTTCGGCAGGAAGCCGTACGAACCCTTCACGCCCCAGCCGTCGGCCTTGAACGCGTCGATGTCGGTCTTGGCGTAGTCGGCTTCGGCGTAGTTGTAGGACAGGTTCTCAGCAGCCGAGGCGGTGAACGGCAGGGCAGCGGCCAGAGCCAGAGCAATCAGCGAATTCTTCATGGGGGTACACCTTTACTTTCTTATGGTGTGCAGCAGCGCCAGAGCGCCATCGCATCGGGAATGTAAATTCTCCGTTATTCGCCACAACGCTCCCTGAAAACAGCGGTCTTCGCATTGCTGAATTTTTTGGCTTGATTCAGGCTGCGTCTGGCATACGCGCGCGGCGCGCGTGCATTTGTGATTCGTCGTCGATTGCAACAGGAGGTTGCCTTGCACGTTTCCGATCCGCTGCTGATGCCTGTCCGCGCCGCCCTCGTGGCCTGCGCTGCCCTCCTGTTTCCGATCCACGCTGCGCACGCGCTGCAGGCGGCTGACTACCAGCGCGCCGAACGCGTGCATGACAGTCATCTGCGCGGTGCGCTGCGCAATGCTTCGGTGCTGCCCCACTGGCTGGCCGATGGGCGGTTCTGGTACGAACGCGAAGACGCGCAGGGCCGGCGCCAGGCGATACTGGTCGATCCAATCCAGGCTACGCGCCAGATCCTGTTCGAACCCGCTGCGCTGGACGCTGCGGTTGCACCTCTCGGTGCCGGCGGGCCACGCCTGCGCTTGAACAGTGTGCAGGTACTGGATGATGGCCTGCGCCTGCAGTTCAACGGCGAGGCGCCAATCAACTGCCAATGGCCACGCCTGCAGTGCACGGCCGCACCGCAGCCGTCGCCGCCAGCCGATGCATTGCCTTCGCCCGGCGGTGACGCCTGGCTGCAGGTACGTGATCACAATCTGTGGCTGCAGCGCTCTGGAACGGCGTCGCAGGTACTGACCCACGGCGGTGAGGCCGGGCATGGCTATGGCGTACTGCCGGACTTCACCCTGCGCGGCATTCCACGCCGTCAGGGCCGGATGCCGGTGCGTCCGTTCGCGGTCGGCTGGTCAGCGGACGGGCGCTACGTGGCCGGCATCCGCTACGACGAACGCGCGCTGCAGGACTACCCCTATCTGGAAAGCAGCCCGACCCACAGCGCGCGGCCGCGCGTGCATACCGTGAAGCTGGGGGTGCTGGGCGATGCACAGCAGGTCCGCGACAGCCTGTATGTGATCGATATCCTCAGCGGCAGGCAGCATGACATCGTGCTGCCCGAGGGCTGGAACACGCTCAGTGAGGCCGGCATCCTGGGTTGGGACGGTGATCGGTTGTATGCCGTGATCGCGCACTTCGGCACACCGCGCAGGCTGCGCCTGGTGGAGGTCGATGCCAACAGCGGTGCATTGCGCACGGTTCTGGAAGAAGCCAGCGACACTCGCCTGCAGCTCAACGTGTATTCCTACAACCGGCCCGCGGTGGCCATCCTGCCCGGGCAGGACACCGCTGTGTGGTTCTCGCAGCGCGATGGCTGGGGCCATCTGTACCGGGTGCGCCTGTCCGACGGCAAAGTGCTGCGCCAGCTTACCCGCGGCAGATGGGTGGTGCGTGACCTGCTGGGTGTGGACGCTGCGGGTGGCTGGGCGTACTTCAGCGCCGGTGGCGTCGACGGTGGCGACCCCTACGTGCGCGGCCTGTACCGGGTATCGCTGCAGGGCGGTTCGATCCAGCGCCTGGCCGCTGATGGCAACGACCACATGGCCGATGCCGGTACCGGCGCGCTGTTCGGGGCACGCGCGCCGCAGGCGCTGTCGCCTGGCGGCGGCTATCTGGTGGATACCGTTTCCCGTCTCGACCAGCCACCACGCACCGTGCTGCGGGCCAGCGATGACGGCCGTGAAGTGATGGTGCTGGAAACAGCCGATGACAGCGCGATCGTTGCTGCCGCCTGGCGCCCACCACGGCGCGAGCGGCTGCTGGCCGCCGATGGGCGCACGCCGATCTTCGCCACTGTCTACCTGCCCCGTGACTATCGCGATGACGGCAGCTTCCCGGTGATCGACGCGATGTACGGTGGTTCCTTCATCAGCAATGCGCCGGTGACCTACGCCGAGGCGGTATCTGCCTTGAATCCGGTGTCACGCGCCAGCCTGGCCGAACTCGGCTTCATGGTGGTCAGCATCGATGCGCGCGGCACCGGCGGCCGCGACAAGGCGTTCCATGACAGCAGCTTCCTCCGCGCCGCCGATGTGCAGCTGGATGACCATGTGGCTGCGCTGCGCCAGCTGGGCGAACGCTACCCGGGCATCGACCTGCAGCGGGTCGGCATCTATGGGCATTCGTTCGGCGGTTACAGCGCGGCGCGTGCATTGCTGCGCTACCCGGCGTTCTACAAGGTGGGCGTGGCCTCGGCCGGCAGCCACAATTTCCAGGGCATGTACGGCGGCGCGCTGCACGGCATGGACCGGCTGTTCGGTGGCGTGCTGCCAGCTACGGCCATGGCCGATGGCGTGCCGGCGCCCTTTGCCGGGCTCGACAATGCGGCACTGGCCGGCAACCTGCGCGGGCATCTTCTGCTGGTCTATGGCGAACTGGACGAGAACGCGCCACCGGCGCTGACCCTGCAGCTGGCCGCCGCCCTGAACAAGGCCCAGCGCAGCTACGACCTGCTGTACCTGGCCCGGCAGGACCACGAACTGTTCCGCAACGACGCCACCTACACGCACCGCATGTGGGACTACTTCGTGCGCCACCTGGCCGGCCAGCAGCCGCCGGATACGGTGCTGGCACCGCTGCCCGGTGGCCCGGGCTGAACAGGCGCACACAGGATGTCGATCCCCGACGCCCTGGTTCGTCGGGTACTTGAAGGCCGTGCATGCGGCACGGTCCATCCGGAGGCAGGCAATGAGCTACATCGATGGTTTCGTCCTGGCGGTGCCCACCGCCAACAAAGAGAAGTTCCTCGCCCATGCACGCACAGGGGATCCCGTTTTCATCGAGTACGGCGCGCTGCGCGTGGTCGAGTGCTGGGGCGACGACGTACCACACGGCAAGACCACCGACTTCTTCGGCGCAGTGAAAGCCACGCCGGACGAGACGGTGGTGTTTTCGTGGATCGAATGGCCGGACAAGCCGACCCGCGACGCCGGCATGAAGAAGATGATGGAAGACCCGCGGTTTGATCCGGCGACGAATCCGATGCCATTCGACGGCGCGCGGATGATCTACGGTGGCTTCGTACCAATCTACGAACTGACCCGCTGAACCCGGCGGACGTGCTCAGCGCGCGTCCGTTTCATCGCTGGCGGAGGCATGGCCGGCGCCCAGTGCGGCGCCGGCGCCGAGGCCCACACCGCCCATGCCGGCCCCCATTCCGCCACCGCCGCCTCCACCCGCACGACCGCCCTTGGCATCGCCGTCGTTGCGGCCCTTGCCACCGCCACTGGCACCGCCCGGCCGGGTCGGCCCCTGTGGCGGTATCTGCAGGTCGGCCGGAATCGGCGCCAGGTCCAGCGCTTCGCGCACGAAGTCGCGCAGCGAGACCACCAGTTCGTGGGTGTGCACCGGTCGCCCCTGCGCAAGATCGTTGGCAGCGCGCGCAGCCAGCCGCACCTGTTCGTCGGTGCCCAGCAACAGGATGTCCGACAGCGCCGCTTCAACAGCATCGCGGATGCGGCGCGCGCGATCCGAGCGGGGTTCGGCAATGCCTTCGGCATCTTCGCTCTGGCGCAGGTCACGGCGGTGGCTGGGATCCACGCCCAGTTCGCCGGTGAACGAACCGCCCAAGGTCTTGTAGGCCGCCATCAGCGTGCGCAGCCGTTCGTTGATCTGCCGGTTCTCGCGCTCGCGGCGCTGCTGCAGGGTCTGCATCACCAGCAGGCGGATGCCCACGCCCAGCAGGGTGATCAGGACCAGGCCGGCCAAGGTAGACAGCACGCCCTGCCAGGAACTGAAGTCGATACCACGCATGCACGGGGCTCCGGCGGGAAGAACCTGCATCTTGCCCCAGACCGCGCCCCAGAAACGCGAAAGGCCCCACCACCCGGTGGGTGGCAGGGCCTTCGGTCACGGCGCGATTACTTGCGCTTGGCGACCTTGCGCACGGCCTTCTTGGCCGGCGCCTTCTTGGCGGCGACCTTCTTCAGCGGGGCAGCCTTCTTGGCAACCGTCTTGCGGGTGGCGGCAACCTTCTTGCCCACTGCCTTCTTGGCAACGGCGGACTTCTTGCCGACCACCTTCTTGGCAGCAGCGGTCTTCTTGCCGACGGCCTTCTTGGCCACAGCAGCCTTCTTGCCGACAACCTTCTTGGCGACGGCGGTCTTCTTGGTGGCGACCTTCCTGGTGGCGGCAACCTTCTTGCCGACAACCTTCTTCGCAGCCACGGCCTTCTTGCCAGCGACCTTCTTGGCGGCGACGGTCTTCTTGGCAACGGCCTTCTTGGCGGTGGCGACCTTCTTGCCGACAACCTTCTTGGCGGCCGCGGTCTTCTTGGCAACGGTCTTCTTGGCGACGGCAGCCTTCTTGGTGGCGGCCTTCTTCACAGTAGCGACCTTCTTGCCGGCAGCCTTGGTGGCGGCCTTGGTGGTCTTCTTGGCAGCGGCGGCCTTCTTGGTCACAGCCTTGCCTGCAGCTGCCTTCTTCTTGGCCACTTCCTTCTTCAGGGCAGCGGCTTCGGCCTTGGCGTTCTTCTTGGCCGCTTCCAGCTTCTTCTTGGCGTTGGCAACGGTCTTGCCGACCGACTTGGCGGCCTTCTCGGCCTTCTTGGCAACGGTCTTCTCGACCTTGGCCACAGCCTTCTTGGCCTTGGCAACGCGGGTACCGGCAGCCTTGGTGGCGCGCTTGACGGTCTTCTTGACCGACTTCACGGCGTCTTCGGCGGCGTGGGCGATGGTCTCGCCAACGTTGGTGGCGGTTTCTTTGACGTTCTCGACGGCGTCGGTCACGACCGACACACCATTACCGTTGCTCATGTTGCCCTCCTGGGGGCCTTAAGTATCAAAACGGGGCGATGCTATACCGACATTGACGATCGTGGAACGGGGCACGCACCAGCAATCGCATCTGATGCGACGGCAATGGTGTAGCCCGCCACTGCTGCAGCAGTGGCGGGTTTACAGGAAACCCCTTTTTTTTAAGGACTACGCCACATCGACCGCGTGGTCGAAGATGGCCGTTGCGTGCCGTTGAACGGATGCAGCGTCCAGTGCGCGCTGTGACGCATTGCGGCGCCCTGTTGCGCGGAACTGCGCAAGTATCACTCTGTGTCCACGCGCCGTGCGATGGTCTTCGGTGGTGCAGGAATTGCCCCTGCGGGCGTCGCCACAGCCTTGTTGCCATCCTCCGCCCCCCCCTTCGCGGCCTGTGGTTTTCATGGCGCATTTATCCAGATCGCGACACACTCATTCAGCATGTTTTACCGTAGGGCCGAACCGTCCCCATCCACGCCAGCGAACCGACTCCCATGCGACCGCTTCCCACCCTGCTCACGCTCGCAATCGCCGCCGCCTTCGGTGGCTTCGTTGCCACCGGCATCAATGCGCACCTGGACAACCGGGCCGATGCCGCACCGCTGCCGGCGGTCGTGCCGACCACCGCTGCATTGCCGGCCTCGGTGGCCGGGCAAGCGGTACCGTCGCTGGCACCGATGCTGGAGAAGGCGATGCCGGCGGTGGTCAGCGTCAACACCAAGCAGGTGGTTCGCGTGCGCAACCCCTTCTTCAACGACCCGTTCTTCCGCCGCCTGTTCCCGGACATCCCGCAGGAACGCATCAACGAGTCGCTGGGCTCGGGCGTGATCATCGACGCCAAGGAGGGCCTGGTACTGACCAACCACCATGTCATCGACAACGCCGATGACGTACAGGTGACACTGGCCGACGGGCGCACGGTCAAGGCCGAGTTCCTCGGTTCGGACCGCGATACCGACATCGCGCTGATCCGCATCCCGGCGCAGAACCTGACCGACATCAAGCTCGGCAACAGCGACCAGCTGCGGGTGGGCGACTTCGTAGTGGCGATCGGCAATCCGTTCGGCTTCAGCCAGACGGTCACCTCGGGCATCGTCTCGGCGGTGGGCCGCAGCGGCATCCGCGGGCTGGGCTACCAGAACTTCATCCAGACCGACGCGTCGATCAACCCGGGCAACTCGGGTGGCGCGCTGGTCGATCTGCAGGGCCAGCTGGTCGGCATCAATACCGCCAGCTTCAACCCGCAGGGCAGCATGGCCGGCAACATCGGCCTGGGCCTGGCGATTCCGTCCAACCTGGCGCGCAGCGTGGTCGACCAGCTGGTCAAGCACGGCGTGGTGGTGCGCGGCACACTGGGCGTGGAAAGCCAGAACCTGACCGCGCAGATCGCGCAGGGCCTGGGCCTGGGCGAAACCCGTGGCGCACTGATCACCCGCGTGCTGGCCGGTTCGGCCGCCGCCGCTGCCGGCCTGAAGCCGGGCGACGTGGTGGTCTCGGCCAATGGCCAGCGCGTGGACAGCGCCGAGGCCCTGCACAACGTGGAAGGCCTGGCCGCGGTCGGCAGCGCGTTGACGCTGGACGTACGCCGCGAAGGCAAGCCACTGCAGATCAAGGCAACGCTGAAGGAACAGGCGCGCGCGGTCACCGGCGAGAGCCTGGACCCACGCCTGACCGGGGCCACCTTCGTCGATCTGCCCGAGTCACTGCGCCAGTCCGGAGTCGGCGGCGTGCTGGTCAGCGAGGTCAAGCGCGGCAGCCGCGCGGCCACCAACGGCCTGCAGCAGGGCGACATCATCACCGATGCCACGGTGGGCGAATTCGCCGACCTGGCCAGCTGGCGCGCCAACTTCCAGCAGCGCCCGCCGACCCTGGTGGTACGCGTGCTGCGCAACAATGGCCAGCAGCAGGGCCAGCTCGTGATGCGCTGATCGCCCTGCCGTAACACCCCCTATACCCCGGCAATGCTATTGCTGTCAGTCCAGGTCGGCACCGCCGACACCCGTTCCCCCATCGCAACAGGAGTGATTCGATGAGCCCCACCAATACCGAGAACCTGAAGGAACACCTGGGTGAAGCCGGTTCCCACCTGAAGCAGGCCGCGTCGGCCGCCGGCGGTGCGATCAAGGGTGCAACCGGCGCAGCCGGCGACGAACTGCGTATCGGCAAGGCCAACGTCAAGGCTGAACTGTCCGACAGCGCGCTGTCCGGCCTGGCTGCCGCCGAGTTCGGTGGTGCCGCCGCCAAGGAACAGGTCGACGCACTGATGGACAAGGGCAAGGACCTGATCGACAGCGCCGCTGAGCTCATCCGTGAACGTCCGCTGGCCTCGTTCGGCGTCGCCTTCGCTGCCGGCTGGATCATTGCCAAGCTGGCCCGCGGCAGCAGCGACAAGTAAGCCGCGGCGTGAGCGAAGACAACGCGCAAACCCCTGATCCAGCGGCCACCCCGCCGCTGGATGAGAGCATCCGTCAGGTCGGCGCGGCCGGTCGTGCCGCCGCCGATTCGGCCAAGCATTCGCTGCGATCACTGCGCCGGTTGGCCTCGGCCGACTTCGCGCTGGCGCGCAGCGCGTTCGGCCGTGCGCTGGCCTGGGCCGGCGTGGCGATCGTATTCGGTGCCTCGGCCTGGCTGCTGATGGCCGCCACCCTCATCGCCCTGCTGCAGAGCTGGGGCCTGAGCTGGCTGCAGGCCCTGCTGATCACCTCGCTGCTGAGCCTGGCCGTCACCGGTTATGCGATCTGGCGGGTGTCCTACTTCTTCCACCACACCGGCATGCACGCCACCCGGCGCCAGTTGTCACGCCTGGGCCTGTTCGACGAGCCCAGCGAAGACGATCCCGATGCCGATGTGCAGCTGCCTGAGGGCAAGCCATGAAGTTCGGTGCGCTGCAGCGGCGGGTGAAACGCTGCGAACAGGTGGTGACCGTGCGACTGGTCGAAACCCAGGACCACTGGTCCACGCTCAGCGACGTCTGGCGAAAAGGCTGGTCGCCGCTGCGCATCGTGGTGGTCGGCCTCGCCGGTGGCTTCATTGCCGGCAAACTGGAAGTCCCGGGCAAGGTCAACGGTGCCCGCTGGTTGCAGATGGTGGGTTCGGTCTCGAACCTGTTCGCCAGTGCGCAGGCCGCGTTCGCCACGGCGATGGCAGCACAGGCGGCGGCCACCGCCGACGATGCAGCCGAAGAAGCCGCCGACGCCAGCGAACAGGCACAGGCAGCGACCTCCGCTGCCGGAGCACGGCCGGCACCGGCACCACGCTCCGTGCCGGAGCCAGAACCGGACCTGCGCGGACCGCGTCCGGCCGAAGCGGCCACCGAGCTGTCCGAACGTTGATCCATGGAATCCGCCGCGCCGATCGCGGCCGGCGGATAATGCGCTCCCCTTTCCGGTTGATGCGTCGATGAGCGAGTCCCTCCTGTCCCCGCCACCGGCCGGCCCCGACGAGCCAGAGGCAGCGCTGCCACCACCGTCGCGCCCGCGCGGGCCGATGTCGCTGGTGGTGCTGGCGACCCTGGCGGTGGGCTACACGCTGTGGGCCGCGCAGGACATCATCCTGCCGGTGCTGCTGGCGATGTTCTTCGCCCTGGTCGGCAACCCGATCCTGCGCCTGCTGCAGAAGCTGTGGATTCCGCGCGCGCTGGGCGCACTGTTGATCCTCGGCGCCGGCCTGGGCGTGACCGGTTCGCTCGCCGTGCAGCTGATCGGCCCGGCGATGGAATGGGCGCAGGAAGCCCCACAGCAGCTGCGCAAGGTCGCCCGCCAGGTGCAGGACCTGACCAAGCCGGTGCAGCAGGCCAACCAGGCGGCGGAGAACTTCGCCCGTGTGGCCGGCGGTGACAGCAACCACAAGGTGCAGGTGATCCGCACCCAGCTGGACGACCCGTACCGCATGCTGACCCGTGCACCGCGGCTGGCTGCCTCGGTGTTGGCCGTGGTGCTGCTGACGCTGTTCTTCATGATCTACGGGCAGAGCCTGCAGCGCGCGGCGATCGCCCTGTTCCCCAACCGCCAGCAGCAGCGCTTCACTACGGACATCCTGCGTTCGATCGAACGCGAGGTCTCGCGTTACGTGCTGACCATCAGCGTCATCAACACTCTGGTCGGGCTGGTGTTCGCCGGCGTGCTGATGCTGCTCGGTATCGGCCTGCAGGAAGCGCTGCTGTGGGGCACGGTGGCCGCGCTGCTGAATTTTGCGCCGTATGTGGGTCCGTTGATCGGCGTGGCGCTGATGCTGTTGATGGGCTTCGTCGAGTTCCGCGACCCGCTGCAGGCCCTGCTGCCAGCGGCCGCCTACCTGGGCCTGCACACACTGGAAGGGCAGATGGTGACCCCGATCGTGCTGGGCCGTCGGATGAAGCTGTCGCCGCTGGTGCTGATCCTGGCGCTGATGGTGTTCGGCTGGGCCTGGGGCATGATCGGGCTGCTGCTGGCGGTGCCGCTGCTGGTGTGCATCAAGCTGGTGCTGGCACGCCTGGACGGCATGCAGGGCTGGGCACGCCTGCTGGAGTGACGGCATCAACAACGGATGGACGCAGGTGGTGGAACCAGAAACAGGGACGAAGTGGCAGACTATGACGCCCTACCCGGATGGATCCGCTCGGATGAACTCTCTCGCCACGCGTTGCCTTGCCTTGGCCTGCATTGCCGCTCCCGCGTTCGCCGCGACACCGCCGACTGCCGATCAGGCGCGCACCCAGCTTGCTGAGGCGGTTACCTGCAAGCGGCACCTCACGCCCATACAGTTCGACGCCATGGCCCGGATGCTGACACCGGCCCCGGCAAGGGTGCAGGACGGCGAATCCAGCGGCGAGTTCCGGCTGACCACGCCCTTGATGGTGCTGGGCCAGCCCGTGAACCGGCTGCAGTCCTATGACGGCGACAGCGGCGAGGATGGCATCGACAGTTTCACCGCGTACTTCAGCTCGGCCAGTGTGGAACAGGTCGCGGCACTGGCGAAGATGTCCGACCCGGTAGCAGGCACCTACACGAAGGAAGTTGGGCGGCACAACCTGGACGTGCAGCAGTTCGACGGCCAGACCACCATCGCCTGCTCGTACAACCTGCGCTGACCCGGCCCAGCCACAGTGCCCACCCGCCCGCCGCGTCGCATGAAAGCCCGCGCGGGCAGGGGTAGAATGGCGGGGTGAATTTCCCCGTCCAAGCCATCACCCTCGACCTTGACGACACGCTGTGGCCGTTCGCTCCGATCGGCGCCCGCATCGACCTGGTCCTGCACGAGTGGATGCGCGAACACAGCCCCGCCACGGCCGCGATGTATCCGGTGGCGGCGATGCGCGAACTGCGCGAACGCCTGTACCACGCCCATCCGCACCTCCATCACGACCTGAGCGCGCTGCGCCGGCTGACCCTGCACGAAGCGCTGCACACCAGTGGTGCCAGCCTGGAGCTGCTGGAGCCGGCGTATGAAGTCTTCTTCGCCGCGCGCAACCAGGTCGAGTGCTACCCCGATGCGATCGATG
Organism: Stenotrophomonas africana; assembly: GCF_013004645.1. Classification (GTDB taxonomy): domain Bacteria; phylum Pseudomonadota; class Gammaproteobacteria; order Xanthomonadales; family Xanthomonadaceae; genus Stenotrophomonas; species Stenotrophomonas africana. The sequence goes on from NZ_JABEME010000008.1 coordinate 41,982, forward strand.
CGCTGGCGCGGATTGCCGCGCGGGTACCGGTGGCAGCGCTGAGCAACGGCAATGCCGATCTGGAGCGGATCGGCCTGGCCCATCATTTCGTCTTCCAGCTGGGCGCGCGCGAACACGGCGCGGCCAAGCCTGAGGCGAGCATCTTCCATGCCGCCTGCACCCGCCTGGGTGTTGCGCCGGCACAGGTACTGCACGTCGGCGACCATGCCGAAATGGATGTGGCCGGGGCGATCGCCGCCGGCCTGCGCGGCTGCTGGATCAACCGCGAAGCAGCCACCTGGACCCATCCGCAACTGCAGCCGGACCTGCAGTTCGACACCCTCACCGGCCTGGCCGACTGGTTGGATGCCAACCTCGACGCTGCCGCACCCCGGAGTACCTGACGCATGAGCGAGATCACTGGTTTCACTGCCGACACCGCCGCAGCGCTGCCGCTGTACGTGCTGGACCGCGAGCAGTTCGCGGCCTGGAAGGACGGCCAACCGGCCGCCACCCGGGCATGGCTGGCGTCGCAGGGCTTCACCGCCGGTGCCTTCACCACGGCGTTGCTGCCCGGCGCCGATGGCCTGGCCGGAGCGGTGATCGGCGTCGGTGATCGTGCCGATGCCTACAGCTATTCGCATGCCCCGCATGCCCTGCCGGAAGGCAGCGTGTGGCAGCTGGCCAGCGAACTGCCGGCCGCCGAACTGGCGCTGCTGCAGCTGGGCTGGGGCCTGGGCAGCTACCGCTTCGACCGCTATCGCAAGCGCCACCGTGCGCCGGCGCGCCTGGTGGCCGAGCCGACCGGCGAAGTGGCCGACCTGATCGCCGCCAGCCTGCGCGTGCGTGACTGGGTCAACACCCCGACCGAAGACATGGGTCCGCAGCAGCTGGAAGATGCCGCACGCGCGCTGGCCGATGCGCACGGCGCGCAGGTCGAGGCGATCACCGGCGACGAACTGCTGAAACAGAATTTCCCGGCCATCCATGCCGTGGGCCGCGCATCGCACCGCGCACCGCGCCTGGTCGTGCTGCGCTGGGGCAAGGACACCGATCCAGCACTGGTGCTGGTCGGCAAGGGCGTGTGCTTCGATACCGGCGGCCTGGACATCAAGCCGGCCGACGGCATGCGCAACATGAAGAAGGACATGGGCGGCGCCGCGCATGCCCTGGCCCTGGCCGGCCTGGTGATGGCACGCGGGCTGCCGGTACGGCTGACCCTGCTGGTGCCGGCGGTGGAAAACGCGATCGGTCCCGATGCCTTCCGCCCGGGCGAAGTGATCGCCACCCGCAAGGGCTTGAGCGTGGAGATCGACAACACCGACGCCGAAGGCCGCGTGATCCTGTGCGATGCACTGACCTTCGCCAGCGAGCAGAAACCGGACCTGGTGCTGGACTTCGCCACCCTCACCGGCGCCGCGCGCATCGCGCTTGGCCCGGATCTGCCGGCGCTCTTCAGCAATGACGACAGCGTGGCGCAGCAATGGCTGCAGGCTGGTGATGCGACCCGCGACCCGGTCTGGCGCATGCCGCTGTGGCGCCCCTACCTGCGTTACCTGACCAGCGGCATCGCCGATCTGGCCAACGCCGGCTCGCGCATGGCCGGTTCGGTTACCGCCGCGCTGTACCTGGAACGCTTCCTGGAAGACGGCCAGCGCTGGGCGCATCTGGACGTGTACGCCTGGAACGACGGTGAACGCCCGGGCCGTCCGGCCGGTGGCGAAGCGCTGGCGCTGCGTTCGGCGTGGGCAATGCTGAAGCAGCGCTACAGCTGATCGGGTGGGTGCCGACCGTTGGTCGGCACGCCGTCCCCGGAAAATCTGACGAAAAATTGAATTTCGGCCCCGGCCGGGTTCTGCGAGGATGTGTGGGTCGACCACCCACACGCTCCGTGAAGGCAGGACTCCGACCATGTCGCTCTTCCGCTACACCCGCGCCGGCCAGACGCCGGGCACACCGCGCACGCATTCGCCGCTGCCCTGGATCGCACTGATCGCGCTCATTCTGGGTGCCATCGCGCTGGCGTTCGCCTGGCTGGCCGGCTGGATCGGCGACCGCCTGACCGCGCAGCGCTTCACCGACACCATCGAGGCCACCGGCCCGACCCATCCGGGCTTCCGACGCGCGCACAGCAAGGGCATCTGCGTGAGCGGCTGGTTCGAACCCAGCGCGCAGGCCCCTACCCTGTCCAGCGCCCGCGTGTTCTCGCAGTCACGCGTACCGGTGATGGGCCGCCTGTCGATTGGCGGCGGTGACCCCTACGGTGCCGACAACACCGCACGCGTGCGCAGCCTTGCGGTGCAGATGGTCAGCGATGACGGCCAGGAGTGGCGGATGGCGATGAACAGCTTCCCGTTCTTCGCCGTGCCCGATGCTGAGGCGTTCTACGAACAGACACGCGCCTCCATTCCGGACCCGGCCACCGGCAAGCCCGACCCGCAGAAGATGGCCGCCGTACTGGCCAAGTACCCCAGTGCGCAGGCGTTCCAGCAGTGGGCCAAGACGGCACCGTGGACCAGCAGCTGGGCCGACACCACCTTCAACAGCGTCAACAGCTTCTGGTTTACCAATGCGCAGGGCCAGAAGCGCGCGGTGCGCTGGCGCTGGCAGCCACTGGCGCCGGTGGTGGAAATGGATGCGGAAACGCGCACGCAGGCCAGTGTCGATTTCCTCAGCCAGGAACTGCGGCAGCGCCTGGCCAGCGGCCCGGTGCGCTGGAACCTGGTGGTTACTACCGCCGAGCCTGGCGATGCCATCGACGATCCGTCGGTACCGTGGCCCGAGTCGCGTGATCAGGTAGTGGCCGGCGTACTCAGCCTGGACCGCATGCAGTCGCAGGAACAGGGTGCGTGCGGCCAGATCAACTTCGATCCGCTGATCCTGCCCAGCGGCGTGCGCGGCAGTGACGATCCGATCCTGGCCGCCCGCTCGGCGGTGTATTCGCAGTCCTTCAACCGCCGCGAACGCGAGCGCGCCAGCGGCAACGTCGAACAACCGAAGGAGGCCGCACGATGAGCACCGGCAACGGCCACTTCAACCTGCTGGCGCGGGTGCTGCACTGGTCCATGGCGCTGATGATCATCGCCATGCTGTTCATCGGCGTGACCATGGTCGCCTCACTGCACCTGCGGCCAATGCTGATCGACCTGCACCGCCCGCTGGGCATCGCCATCCTGGTGCTGGTGCTGCTGCGCCTGTACAACCGCCTGCGCCACCGCCCGCCGCCGCTGCCGGCCGACCTGCCGGTGTGGCAGGTGATGGCGGCCAAGGCCTCGCACTGGATGCTGTATGCGCTGATGCTGGCGATGCCGTTGATCGGCTGGGCGATGCTGTCGGCCGGCGGTTACCCGATCGTACTGTGGGGCGGCCTGCATCTGCCGCCGATCGTGCCACACACACCGGCGTTGTATGCCGCGCTGCGCAATGCGCACAGCTTGTTGGCGTATGTGTTGTTCGCCACGGTGCTGATGCATGTGGGGGCGGCGCTGTTCCATTTGTGGGTGCGGCGGGATGGCGTGTTCCAGGCGATGGCGCGCGGGAAGGATTGATCGGGTTCGCCGGGAATTCCCGGCGGATCGTTTCCGCGCCTGCGGAGAGGTGTCGCTTTCTTTGCGCGCAAAGAAAGTAACCAAAGAAACGCTCCGCCGGCCGCGAGCCGACGTGCTTCGCACGCCGGTGCCCTGCGCTCCTCGGTCCGTCGAGGGACGGCGCGGGAACTCGCTGCGCTCAGACACCCGCGCCTCTTTGCCTTCGCCGGACCTGCGGTGCTCGGCTCGCTCAAGGCGGACTTGAAGATCAAGATCAACAGCAAGAGCATCCACGCGCGGCGTGGATCTACCGGGTGCAGCTTTTTCCTTTGACGTTGGGTCCGCCTTGAGCGAGCCGAGCATCGCAGGGGAATCAGGGGCGAAGAGGCGCCGGTGTCTGAGCGCAGCGAGTTCGGCGCCGTCCCCTGATTCGCCGAGAAGCGCAGGGCACCGGTGCGTAGCACCGGCTCGCGCTCTGGCGGCGTGTTTCTTTGGTTACTTTCTTTGCACGAGCAAAGAAAGTGACACCCACCCGCGGTCGCGGAAACGACATCACCGGGAACAGCAGGACGCCGCTACAACCACCCCTTCTGCCGCGCCAGCCGATACGCCTCGATCCGATTGGCCACGCCCAGCTTGCCGATGCACTCGGACAGGTAATTGCGCACCGTACCGTGCGACAACCCCAGCTGCTCGGCAATCTCGCTGGCGGTTCGGCCCTCCCCTGCCAGGCGCAGCACACGGCGCTCGCGGTCGGTCAGCGGATCGGCCTGCGACCACGCATCCAGCGCCAGCTGCGGGTCGATCGCACGGATGCCCTGTTTCACCTTGCGCAGTGCATCGGCCAGGTTCTCGGCCGGGGCGTCCTTCAGCAGGTAGCCCAGCACGCCCGCCTCCAGCGCGCGGCGCAGGAAACCGGCGCGGGCGAAGGTGGTCACGATCACCACCTTGATCGGCAGCTCATGGCGGGCGATGCGCTGCGCCAGCTCCAGCCCGGACAGGCCCGGCATCTCGATGTCGGTGACCAGGATGTCCGGCATCAGCTGCTGCAGCATCCGCCACGCAGCTTCGCCGTCGGCCGCGCTGCCCAGCACCTCGATATCAGGCTCCAACCCCAGCAGCGCCGACAGCGCGCCGCGCACCATTGCCTGGTCCTCGGCCAGCAGAATGCGGATCATGCGGGTCCCCCCTGTGCCAACGATGCCGAGGACAGCGGCATGGTGGCGGCCCCCAAAGGCACGCGCACGGTCAGCAGCGTGCCTTCGCCGCGGGGCGACTGCAGCGTCAGCTGCCCACCCAGCGCCGCCGCACGTTCGCGCATGCCGCACAGTCCATTGCCCTCGGCCTGCACGCCACCGCGGCCGTCATCGCGTATCTGCATCGCCAACTGTCGGTCCTCCAGCATGAAATCCACCTGCACGCGGGTCGCCTGCGCATGGCGCACGATGTTGGTTGCGGCCTCCCGCAGCACCAGCGCCAGTCCACGTTCCACGTCCACCGGCATCGGCGGTGGCGTCGTGTACTGCAGGTGCACCTGCTGGCATTCCAGCAGCAGACGGGCCGACGCCAGTTCGCCGGCCAGGTCGCTGGCACGGATACCGGTCACCGCGCTGCGCACCTGTGCCAGCGCTTCGCGGGCGATGGCCTCGGCTTCACCGATCTCCTGCCGCGCCCGCGCGTCATCGCGGTCGTACAGCTTGCGTGCCAGTTCCAGCTTCAAGGTGATCAGCGAGAGCGTGTGGCCGAGCAGGTCGTGCAGGTCACGGCCGATGCGTTCGCGCTCAGCAGTGGTCGCCAGCCGCCGTACTTCGTCCTGCGACAGCTGCAGGGCAACGTCGCGCTGCTGGCTCAAGGCCTCCACGTTCACCACCAGCCCGACAATGAACGACACCGCCGGCATCCACACCATGGCTTGCCACGGATAGCCGAAGTAGAGCGCAGCACCGCAGAACAACAGGTTCAGCCCGGTGAGCTGCAACAGGTACACCCACCAGCCTCCACGGCTGCTCATGCGGATCATCACGCAACCGAACACGAAGTAGCTCAGGCCCGACGGGTACCACGGCAGCAGTACCAGGGCGAGCACGATCATGCCCAGCGCATAGCGCCACCCATGGTGCCGGGGTGCCAGCATCACCTTGGCATAGAGCAGCAGGAACAGCGGATAGCTGGCCAGGGTCAGCAGCAGCCAGCGCAGCGTGAAGCCATTGCCGAGCACCGGGGTGAGGAAGATCCATACCGACCACAGCAGGTGGATCGCTCCGCTCCAGGGCGACTTGCCACGTCGCAGCAGTTCGGCCACGGCCGAATCCGGCGCGGGGCGCAGCAGGGACGCAAGCCAACTCGACGGCACGGGAGAATCCAGGCGGGGACGATCGCTGCCGATCATGCCAGTTCAGCCGATCCGGCGCAGGCGACGCCGTGCCAACAGCAACGCCACCGCCGTGACCGCCAGCAGCACCAACAGATGGCCCCCGATGCTGCCCGCCGACGGCAACCCGACCACCGGCAGCGCCAGCTGCGCCAGATGCCAGGTCGGCCATAGCGGTGCCATCGTCGAGAACAACTTCGGCAGCGCCGAAAGTGGCAGCCACAGGCCCGACAGCAGGGCCAGCGGCAGGTAGACCAGGTTGACCATCGCCGGTGCCGCACTGGCACTGACATGGCTGCCGATCAGCAGGCCGATCGCCCCCAGCGGCAACGCCGCCAGTCCGGCCACCGCCATCAGCTGCAGCACCTGTAGCGCCTGCAACCGCACGCCACCCAGTACGTGCGCCGCGCCGATCAACAGCGAAGCCACCAGCAGCGCGAACATCACTGCCATCGCCAACCGTGCCAGCAGCGGCGCTGCAGCAGGCATCGGCAGCGCGCGCTTGAGGGTCAACAGGCCGCCTTCGCGGTCCAGCGCCAGCTGCACGCCGAAGCCGAACAGGGCCGGGGCCATCGCGCCGAACACACAGTAGGTGGCCAGCAGGTACAGCGGTGCGTGACCACGCCCCAGCAGCACACCGAACAGCAGATAGAACAGCACCGGGAACAGCAGCGAGGGCACCGCGAACGCCGGCGTGCGCCAGGCACGGCGCAGTTCGGCCACCAGCTCGGCGCGGTACGGACGCAGGGCCTGGCGCCAGGCAGATGCGAGCGCGGGTGTAGTGCCGGTACGGGTCATCGTGTTCATGCGGCCTCCCGGGTCATGTCGAGGAAAGCGTCGGCCAGTGCCGCGCCCTGTACTTCCAGCTCGCGCAGCTGCGCATCGGCGGCCAGCAGGCGTGCCACCACCGGCTCGGCCGGGCTCGCCAGCAGCTGCAGGTGCTCGCCGTCGCGCTGCACCTGCTGCACGCCCGGCCACTGCTGCACGTCTTCTGCGGGCAACACGCTGCGGCAACGGATCCGACGCGGCCGATCGGCCAGGCGCAGCTCGCTCAACGGCGCGTCGGCCAGCACCCGGCCCTGCTCCAGCACCACCACCTGCTGTGCCAGCGCTTCGGCCTCTTCCAGATAATGGGTGGTCAGCAGCACGCCGCAGCCTTCGGCCACCAGCTGCCGGATCGCCTGCCACATCGCCTGTCGCGCCTGGATGTCCAGTCCGGTGGTGGGCTCGTCCAGGAACAGTACCCGCGGGCGGCCACACAGGGCGATGGCGAACTGCACCGCGCGCTGCTGGCCACCGGAAAGCTGGCCGTAGCGGCGGCGTGCCAGTGCCTGCAGACCGGCGCGCTGCAGTATCTCCTGCAACGGCATCGGGTCCGGATAGCAGGCGCTGGCCTGCGCCACCAGTTCGTCCACCTGCAGCATCGGTGGCAGGCTGGTGCTCTGCAGCATCACACCCAGTCCGAGGCGACGGCTGCGCTGCTGCGGGTCGCCGCCGAGCAGCTCGACCTGGCCGGCATCGGCGCGGCGCAGACCCAACAGCACGCTGATCGCGGTACTCTTGCCGGCACCGTTGCGGCCCAGCAATGCCAGCACCTGGCCAGCGCGGACCTGCAGGTCGATGCCCTGCAGGGCGGTATGGTCGCGATAGCGCACCTGCACCTGCTGCAGGCGGGCCAGCGACGGGGCGATCGGATCCATGGGCGGTACCGGTAGCGGGGACGTTGCCATCCTGTGCCGCCGCGGTCACATTTCGCAGTTGCCGCCGTCAGTGTCATCGGGTGACAGCTGTCACTGCCGTCATCGCCGTACCTGCCTTCATGCTGTGCCGCACGCTCCACCGCCGGAACCGCCGCCGTCCGCTCTTCCGGCCACACCCGCCCGAATGCCTGTGATGGAACGAATGAACGCTTCTGCCGAGCTGTTGAAGGAACTCCGTATCGACCGCAAATCGCCGCCGCCCGCCTCCGGTGGCAGCAATGGCGGTGGACGTCGTTGGCTGTGGATCGCCATCATCGTGATCGTGCTGCTGATCGCCGCCGCCGTAGCCTTCCTGTTCGGCCGCGCGCCGGCCGTGGAGGTGGAAACCGCGCCCGCCGTGGCCATACAGCAAGGCAACGCCAGCAGTTCAGTGCTCGATGCCAGCGGCTACGTGGTCGCCCGGCGCATGGCCACGGTCTCGGCCAAGATCACCGGCAAGGTGCGTGAGGTGATGATCGAGGAAGGCATGCGGGTGGAGCAGGGCCAGATCATGGCCACGCTGGACCCGATAGATGCCGACGCCCAGCGCAGCCTGTATGCCTCGCAGCTGCAGGCCGCACGCAGCCAGGTGGCCGGGCTGGAGGCGCAGCAGAAGCAGGCCACCGCCGAGGCCAGCCGCCTGCAGGCACTGGTCGGCCAGCAGCTGGTGTCACGTTCGCAGTACGACCAGGCCGTGGCCCAGCGCGACAGCCTGCGTGCGCAGCTGGAAACGGCCCAGCGCAACGTCAAGGTGGCCAACGACCAGCTGGCCATCGCCGACCTGGGCGTGGACAACAACATCGTGCGCGCGCCCTTCTCCGGGGTGGTCACCGCCAAGGCCGCGCAGCCCGGCGAAATCGTCTCGCCGCTGTCGGCGGGCGGTGGTTTCACCCGTACCGGCATCGGCACCATCGTCGACATGGACTCGCTGGAGATCGAAGTCGAGGTCGGTGAGGCCTTCATCGGCCGCGTGCAGCCGAAGATGCCGGTGGAGGCCACGCTCAACGCCTACCCGGAATGGAAGATTCCCGGCGAGGTCATCGCCATCATTCCCACCGCCGACCGCGGCAAGGCCACGGTGAAGGTGCGCGTGGCGCTGAAGGTGAAAGACCCGCGCATCGTGCCGGAGATGGGCGTGCGGGTCAGCTTCCTGGAACAGGCGCAGCCGCAGGCGGCCGCCAAGCCGCAGGGCGTTCGCGTACCGGGCGGCGCAGTGGTCCAGCGCGAGGGCGCCTCGGTGGCCTTCGTGCTGGGTGACGAGAGCCGGGTGCAGCAGCGCACGGTCGAGGCTGGCCAGGCGATGGGCAAGGACCGCCAGATCCTCAAGGGCGTGAGCGCAGGTGAATCGGTGGTGGTGAACCCGCCGGACACCCTGCGCGATGGCGCCAAGGTGCAACAGAAACAAGCGCAGTAACGGCCTGGCGCCCATGGGCGCCGCCGGCAACACCGCTCGACGCACGCCTGCGCCACCGCAGGTGCGCTTCCCCGTTTCCCGCCTTCCGTGGAGAACCACCCATGTCGACCCTGGTTTCACTGCGCAACATCACCAAGACCTACCAGCGTGGCCCCGAGAAAGTGCAGGTGCTGCACGGCATCGACCTGGACATCGCCAGCGGCGACTTCGTGGCGCTGATGGGCCCATCCGGCTCCGGCAAGACCACCCTGCTCAACCTGATCGGCGGCCTGGACAATCCCAGTGGCGGCGAGATCAGCATCGAAGGCGAGCGCATCGACCAGATGAGCGGCGGCCAGCTGTCGACCTGGCGCAGCCATCACGTCGGCTTCGTGTTCCAGTTCTACAACCTGATGCCGATGCTGACCGCGCAGAAGAACGTGGAGCTGCCACTGCTGCTGACCCACCTCAATGCTGCACAGCGCCGGCGCAACGCGGAGATCGCGCTGACCCTGGTCGGCCTGGCCGACCGCCGCAGCCATCGTCCCAATGAACTGTCCGGCGGCCAGCAGCAGCGCGTGGCGATCGCGCGGGCAATCGTCTCCGACCCGACCTTCCTGATCTGCGACGAACCGACCGGCGACCTCGACCGCCAGTCCGCCGAGGAGATCCTGGGCCTGCTGCAGCAGCTCAACCGCGAACACGGCAAGACCATCATCATGGTCACCCATGACCCGAAGGCCGCCGAGTACGCCACGCACACGGTGCACCTGGACAAGGGCGAGCTGGCCGACGCGCCGCTGGCCCACTGACGGAGGCCACGGCAATGAAATACTTCTCGTTGGTCTGGGCGCAGCTGTTCCGCAGCCGCACCCGCACCCTGCTGACCCTGCTCTCGGTGGTGGCCGCGTTCCTGCTGTTCGGCATGCTCGACTCGGTGCGCGTGGCGTTCACCTCCGGTGGCAGCGTGGAAGGCGCCAACCGCCTGGTCGTGGCCTCGCGACTGTCGATCACCCAGTCGCTGCCGATCCGCCTTGAAACGCAGGTCCGCCAGGTAGCCGGCGTACGCGACGTGGCCTATGGCATGTGGTTCGGCGGCATCTACCAGGATCCGAAGAACTTCTTCCCGAACTTCTCGGTGTCGCCCAACTACTTCGATGTCTACCGCGAACTGCAGATCGATCCGGCACAGCTGGAAGACTGGAAGCAGACCCGCACCGGCGCCATCGTCGGCGAAACCCTGGCCAAGCAGTTCGGCTGGAAGATCGGCGACACCATCCCGCTGCAGGCCACGATCTTCCCGCGCGGCGGCAGCAACGACTGGCCGCTGGAACTGAAGGGCATCTACCGTTCCAAGGACCGTGCGCTGGCGGCCAACGAAGAACGCCAACTGATGATGAACTGGAAGTACTTCGATGAGTCCAACGACTACATCAAGAACCAGGTGAGCTGGTACACGGTGACGCTGGACAACCCGGACCACTCCTCGCGGGTGGCACAGGCCATCGATGCGATCTCGGCCAACTCCGACCACGAGACCAAGACCCAGACCGAATCGGCGTTCCAGCAGGCCTTCGTCAAGCAGTTCGCGGATATCGGCATGATCGTCACTTCGATCATGGGTGCGGTGTTCTTCACCCTGCTGCTGTTGACCGGCAACACCATGGCGCAGGCGGTGCGCGAGCGCGTGCCCGAACTGGCCACGCTGAAGACGCTGGGCTTCAAGGACAGCACCGTGCTGACCCTGGTGATGGTGGAGTCGGTGCTGCTGATCGGCCTGGGCGGCCTGATCGGCATGGGACTGGCCGCGCTGATCCTGCCGGCCATCGGCCCGAAGAGCATGGGCATGCTGCCGCCACACGTGCCAACCCCAACCTGGCTGATGGGGCTGGGCCTGATCGTGGTGATCGGCATCATCGTCGGGTTGCTGCCCGCGCTGCGCGCCAAGCGCCTGAAGATCGTCGACGCACTGGCCGGCCGCTGAGGAGGACACCGACATGTTCAAGAACAAACTCAAGAAGTGGCTGGGCAACGGTGTGATGGTGCTGCTGCTGGTGATCGGCCTGGTGCTGTGGATCAGCCTGCCGTGGTTTGGCGTGCTGGCCGTGGCCGTGCTGGTAGCGCTGTGGCTGCTGTTGACCCGCAGTGGACGGCTGGCGTTGGCCGCCACCCGCATCGGCGTGGCCAGCCTGCCGCAGCGCTGGGGCGCGTCCTCGGTGATCGTGGTCGGCATCGCCGGCGTCGTCGGCGTGCTGGTGGCGATGCTGGCGATGGGCGAAGGCTTCCAGGCCACGCTCAACAACACCGGCGATGACACCACCGCCATCGTGCTGCGTGGCGGCTCGCAGGCCGAAACCAATTCGGTCATCACCCGCGAACAGGTGCCGACGCTGTCCACCCTGCCCGGCATCACTCGCGATGCCGAAGGCCGGCCGCTGCTGTCACCGGAGCTGTCGCAGGTGGTCAACCTGGTGTCGAAGTCCGATGGCACCGACGTCAACGCGCAGTTCCGCGGCGTCGGCCCGCAGGCGTGGGCGGTGCATGACAAGGTCAAGATTGTCGAAGGCCGCAAGTTCGCCACTGGCCTGCGCGAGATCGTGGTCGGCCAGGGCGCCAAGGGCCAGTTCCGCGATCTTGACGTGGGCAAGACGCTGACCCTGGGTAACCAGACCTGGACCGTGGTCGGCGTGTTCGCCACCGGCGATGCGCATGATTCGGAGCTGTGGACCGACGCCGATACGCTGGCCACCACCTACCAGCGCAGCGCCTGGCAGTCGATCAGCGTGCGTACCGATGGCAAGGCAGGCTTCGAGCAGTTCAAGGCGGCGGTCGCCGCCGATCCGCGCCTGAAGCTGGACGTGGAGACCACCCGCGTCTACTACAGCAAGCAGGGCGGCGGGCTGACCAAGCTGATCGACATCCTTGGCAAGGTGATCGGCACGATCATGGCGGTGGGCGCGGTGTTCGGCGCGCTCAATACCATGTATGCCGCCGTGGCCACGCGCGCACGCGAGATCGCCACGATGCGTGCGATCGGTTTCCGTGGCCTGCCGGTGGTGACCGCGGTGATGCTGGAAACCATGCTGCTGGCCCTGCTGGGTGGACTGCTGGGATGCGCGGTGGCGTGGCTGCTGTTCAACGGCTACAGCGTGTCCACCATAGGCAGCAACTTCAGCGCGGTGGTGTTCAAGTTCCACGTCTCGCCGGAGCTGCTGTGGACCGGACTGAAATGGGCGCTGGGTATCGGCCTGGTCGGCGGCCTGTTCCCGGCGCTGCGCGCGGCGCGTTTGCCGATCACCACGGCGTTGCGCGAAACCTGAGCATTTCGCAGCGATACCACGCGCATCGCGCAGGGGGACGGAGCGAACACTCCGTCCCTTTTTGTTTGAGCGTCATCCACGCATGGATGCATGCGTACTCGCATCGCTACAGATTGCGCCAACACCGCCGCTATCGGTGCCTCTGCCCATCGCAAACGCAGCGCGCGTGACGCTGCGCACAACCCATCTGTGGATTGTTGGTTGCGATTCATTTTCGCGCCCATCCGCGGCGCAGAGACAAACAGTTACGAATGGAAACACTCTAGAATCGCGCCCCCCACGTTGGTTTGCAGCACCCCACGCGTCCAGAGAACGGGCGCTTGTTTTTCCTGAAACACGAGATGTCACGGATGTCCCTGAAAACCAATCCGCTGCGCAACGCGATCGTCATCGCGCTGGCTGCCAGCTGCACCACCCCCGCCTTCGCACAGAGCGCCGGCGAAACCCCGACCAACCTCGACCGCATCGAAATCACCGGCTCGCGCATCCGCCAGGCCAGTGTCGAAACCGCACAGCCGGTCGTCGCGCTCAACCGCGCCGAGATCGAGAAGAAGGGCTACATCAACGTCGCCGATATCCTGCAGGACGTCACCGCCGCCGGTGCTCCGAGCCTGAGCCGCTCGTCGTCGCTGAGTTCTTCGCGTGACTTCGGCGGCACCTACGTCAGCCTGCGCAACCTCGGCCCGGAACGCAGCCTGGTGCTGATCGACGGCCGCCGCATGGGCGTCAGCGCCGGTGGCTACTCCGACCTGGCTTCGATTCCCTCGGCAATCGTCGAGCGCGTGGAAGTGCTGACCGACGGTGCCTCGGCACTGTACGGCTCGGACGCCATCGCCGGTGTGGTCAACATCATCACCCGCAAGAACTTCGACGGCGGCGAAGCCAGCGTCTACGTCGGCCAGTACGGTGAAGGCGACGGCCAGAAGCGCTCCTACAGCGCCACCTTCGGCAAGACCTTCGACCGCGGCTGGTTCAGCGTCGGCGCCGAGCGCACCAAGGAAGACGAGATCCTCGGCAGCGAGCGCGAGTTCAGCCGCTACCCGGGTGGCCCGCGCCACGCCGATGACGTCGATGCCCTGAGCCCGACCACCCAATGGGGCACCGTCACCGTCGGCGGCAAACCGCTGACCGTGGGCCCGGGCGGTGATCCGAGCCAGGCCGGCAACTTCCACACCCCGGACCCGGCGGACGGTGCCAACGCCAAGACCAACATGAGCCTGCTGAGCGGTCTGGAGCGCACCTCGGTGTTCGCCAACGGTGGTTTCTCGATCACCGACAACCTGCGCATCGTGGCCGACGCGCTGTACAGCAAGCGCGAGTCCACCAAGCACCTGGCCGGCTACCCGTACTCGGTATCGGCCGCACAGGCCCGCAATGGCACCCGTGCCGCCCTGTCCAAGGACAGCACCTTCAACAAGTGGGGCCAGGACGTCCTGTTCTCGCACCGCACTGAAGAACTGCCGCGCGGCACCGAGAACAACCTGGACACCAAGCGTGCCAGCATCGGCCTGGAAGGCAGCTTCGAAACCGGTTCGCGTTACTGGGACTGGAACGTCAGCTACATGTACAACCGCAACGAAGGCGAGCGCATCGGTACCGGCAGCATGTACCAGCCGCACGTCGACCTGGCGGTCGGCCCGTCCTTCATGGATGGCACCGTGGCACGCTGCGGCACCCCGGGTGCAGTGATCGCCGGCTGCGTGCCGTGGAACCCGGCCGCACCCATGGGCTATGCGGGCCCGGGCTCGCTGAGCAACCAGGACGTACAGGACTACCTGTTCACCCGCTTCGTCGACAAGATGAAGAGCACCACCAAGGTGGCCAGCGCCAACATCTCCGGCTCGCTGTTCACTCTGCCGGCCGGTGACATCATGGGTGCGATGGGCTTCGAGCACCGCAGCGAAGAAGCCAGCTATACCCCGGACCTGATGGTGCAGAAGGGCCAGATCGCCGGCACCACCGGCCAGCCGACCCGTGGCGATTACTCGCTCAACGAGGTCTACCTGGAAATGCAGGTGCCCCTGCTGGCCGACCTGCCGTTCGCGCGTGAACTGTCGCTGGACCTGGCCGGTCGTTACACCGACTACAACACCTTCGGTTCGACCACCAACAGCAAGTTCGGCCTGAAGTGGAAACCGATCGACAGCCTGCTGGTGCGCGCGACCTACGGTACCGGCTTCCGTGCACCCACCGTGGACGATCTGTACGGCGGCGCAGTGTCCAGCCGCGATTCGTTCACCGATCCGTGTGATACGAAGTTCGGCATCGCCGCCAGCAGCCCGACCGTGGCAGCACGCTGCAAGGCGCTGAATGTGCCCGCCAACTTCCGTCAGCAGACCGGTGCGGACGGCAACCTTGCCAACCGCCCGGGCCAGCAGGCCACCTCCGATTTCAACTCGGGTTCCAACCCGGAACTGAAGCCGGAAACCGCCAAGACCTGGACCGTCGGCCTGGTCTACAGCCCGGAATTCGTGCAGGGCCTGGACGTCAGCCTGGACTGGTGGAAGATCCGCATCAACAACGCCATCGTCGGCGAGTCGGCCACCGATATCCTCAACCAGTGCTACGTGCAGGGTGTGGATTCGGCCTGCGGTCGCTTCACCCGTTCCACCGCAGCGGCCACGCGTGGCCAGGTCTCGGCACTGGATCGCTCGCTGGTCAACGCCGGCTACCGCGAAACCGCCGGCTATGACATCGGTGTGCGTTACCGCCTGCCGGAAACCGCGTACGGCAAGTTCGCCATCAACTGGAACACCACCTACACCGACTACCTGGAGCAGCGCAACGACAGCGCCGCCACCACGCCGGTGGAGCAGAAGACCGGCTGGCAGGGCAACTTCCGCGTGCGTTCGACCTTCAACCTGGATTGGCAGTACGGCGATCTGGGCATCGGCTGGACCGCCCGCTACTACTCGGGCATGAAGGAAGCCTGCTCGTATGACCTGGCCGGTGGCGCGGACTGCAACATGGCCGGCTTCGTCTCGCCGTATACCGATGCGCAGCCGAGCCGCAAGGTGGGCTCCAACACCTTCCACGACCTGCAGGTGCGTTACAGCCTGCCGTGGGACGGCACTGTGTCGCTGGGCGTGAACAACGTGTTCGACCACCAGGGCCCGATCATGTACAGCCAGCCGAACAGCAGCTTCACCTACTACGGTGGCTTCGACATCGGTCGTTTCATGTACATGAAGTACCAGCAGCGCTTCTAAGGCTGCAACCGCGTTCCCGCCACCGCCACCTCTCTCCTGGCGGTGGACGGAAGCAGAACGGCGCCCCTCGGGGCGCCGTTCTTTTTTGAGGAAGCGGGGGGCGGATCCAGGCGAGGGGATCCGACGCTGTCGCCGTTACCGCTTGCGCATCGTGCGGATGTTGTCACCGACGAACAGGATCAGGCCGGCCCAGATCGCGGCGAAACCGATCGCCTTGGCGGTATCGAACACCTCATGGAAGAAAAACACGCCCAGCAGCAGCTGCAGGCTCGGCGCGATGTACTGCAGGATGCCGACCAGCGACAGCGGAATGCGCTTCACACCGTAGGCGAAGCCGATCAGCGGTACCGCAGTGACCGCGCCGCCGAAGATCAGCAGCAGGTCGTTGCGCCAGCCCCAGCCATGGAAGAACGCGCCGCCGTGGCCGTTCTCGGCCCAGATCGCAAACGCCAACGCCGGCAGGAACAGGTACATGCTCTCCACGCCCAGACCAGCCACCGGATCGACCGAGACCAGCTTGCGCAGCAGGCCATACAGGCCGAACGAACAGGCCAGGCCCAGCGCGATCCACGGTGGCGTACCCGCGTCGATGGTCAGCCAGGCCACGCCCACCGCCGCCATCGCTACCGCCACCCATTGCAGGCGGCGCAGCCGCTCCTTCAGTACCAGCACGCCCAGCAGCACGTTCACCAGCGGGTTGATGAAGTAGCCCAGGCTGGTCTCGATCACATGGCCGGCGTTGACGGCCCAGATGTACAGCCCCCAGTTGAACGCGATGGTCAGGCTGGACACCAGCAGGATCGGCAGCGCGCGCGGCTGCGCTGCGATCTTCTGCCACCAGCCCAGGCGCGAGCTGAGCAGCAGCCAGCCCACCACCATCACGGTGCTCCAGATGATGCGGTGGGCGATGATCTGGAACGAGGGCACCTCGTTGAGCAGGTGCCAGTACACCGGCACCAGCCCCCAGATCACGAAGGTGGAGGCAGTGACCAGCAGGCCACGGCGTTGTTCCTTCTCGTCCATGCTCATTTCTTTCTCGTCCTTGCCATTGTCAACACCACCACACCCAGAAGAATCACCGCCATCGCCAGCAGGTCGCGCCAGCCGAAGCGTTCACCGTTGAGCAGTGCGCCCAGCAGCACCGCGATGACCGGATTGACGTACGCATAGCTGCCGGCCAGCGCCGGGCGCACGTTCTGCAGCAGCCATACGTAGGCGGTGAACGCGACGATGGAACCGAACACGCACAGGTAGGCCATCGCCAGCAGGCCGCCGGTGTCGGGCAATGTGGTCGGGCGTTCGCCCACGGCCAGGCCGATCACTACCAGCAACACGCCACCGCAGATCATCTGCCCGGCGGCGGTCATGAACGGGCCCGGCAGGTCCAGGCCGCGTGCCCACACCGAACCGAAGGCCCAGCCGACCGGCGCGATCAGCAGCAGCACCAGCCCGGTCGGCGATGCGGTCAGACTACTGCCGGCATTGAGCCAGACCACGCCCAGAAAACCGATGGCGATGCCCAGCCACTCACCACGGCTGGCGTGCTGGCCGCGCAGCGCTGAGAACAGCGCCATCCACAGCGGTACCGAAGCCACCGCAGTCGCGGCCAGGCCCGAGGACACCTCACGCTCGGCCAGCACCACCATGCCGTTGCCCAGCACCAGCATGGTCACGCCCATCACCACCAGGTTGCGCCACTGCCGAAGGGTCGGGTTCGGCAGCTTCCAGAACAGGCGCAGCGCCGCGAACATCACCCCGCCGGCAATGATGAAGCGGCTGCCGGAGACCATCGTCAGCGGCAGTGCGCCGCCGTGCAGGGCCTTGGCGATGCCCAGGTAGGTCGAGCCCCAGACCACGTAGACCAGCAGCAATGCCAGCGCGACAAGGCCGCCCCGGGGGGCAGCCGCAGACGAAGAAGGGGGAGCCGACATGACACACCAGGGAGCCGGGGGAAGGCGGATTCTAGGACGTTTTGAGTATGGTCCGTGACCCCATACGGTGGCACGCTGTCATCCATCCATGCACCCTGCTCTGGTCTGCTACCCCGTGTTGACGGCTGATGCAGTACCAAGAGGGCTGCCCGGCCGCGCCGCCCCAAGGCCGGGCGCCGTTTTCCCTGCGCACGGACGCGCCGCATCGAGGATTCCCACCCAGATGAGCACCACGTCCCAACCTGCCGTACCCGCGAACGACCGCGCCGCCCTGCGGCGGTCGATCTCCAACACCCTCAAAGGCTCCGCCGGCAACCTGGTGGAGTGGTATGACGTCTACGTGTACTCGGTGTTCGCCGTGTACTTCGAATCGCAGTTCTTCTCGCCGGACGACAAGAACTCCACCATGTACGTATGGGCGATCTTCGCCGCAACGTTCCTGATGCGCCCGATCGGCGCCTGGTTCTTCGGCCGCTTCGCCGACCGCCACGGCCGCCGCCTGGCGCTGACGGTATCGGTCACGTTGATGGCGCTGTGCTCGTTCCTCATCGCCATCACCCCCACCGCCGCCAGCATCGGCATCTGGGCTGCAGTGATCCTGCTGTTCGCACGCCTGCTGCAGGGCTTCGCCACCGGTGGCGAGTACGGTGCCAGCGCCACCTACATGTCCGAGGCCGCCATTCCCGGCCGCCGCGGCTTCCTGTCCTCCTTCCACTACGTCACCCTGGTCGGCGGCCATGTGCTGGCCCAGCTGACCCTGCTGCTGATGCTGACCTTCTGGGGCAAGCCGGAAATCTCCGAGTGGGGCTGGCGCATCGCCTTCGGCATCGGCGGCATCGCCGCGGTGGTGGTGTTCTGGCTGCGCCGGGGCATGGACGAGTCGCTGTCGGAGTCGTCCATCGAGGCCGCGCGCGAGGGCAAGGCGCAGAAGTCCGGTTCGATGTACGAACTGTTCGTGCACCAGTGGCGTCCGCTGCTGCTGTGCTTCCTGATCACCGCCGGTGGCACCGTGGCCTTCTACACCTACTCGGTGAACGGCCCGAAGATGATCCAGAGCGCCTTCGCCGGCAACGACCCGATGACCGGCACCCTGATCAACCTGGGCGTGCTGGCGTTCCTGATGGTGCTGCAGCCGGTCGGCGGCTGGCTGTCGGACATCATCGGCCGCAAGACCCTGCTGGTGTTCTTCGGCGTCGGTGGCGTGCTGTACAGCTGGTACCTGATCACCCAGCTGCCGCACCAGCATGACGCCACCCTGGCGTTCCTGACCCTGGCGATGGCCTTCGTCATCCTCACCGGCTACACCTCCATCAACGCGGTGGTGAAGGCCGAGCTGTTCCCCACCCACGTGCGTGCACTGGGCGTGGGCCTGGGCTATGCGCTGGCCAACTCGCTGTTCGGCGGCACCGCCCCGCTGCTGTACCAGGGCGCGCTGAAGACCGGCCACGTCGACTGGTTCGCCATCTACGTGACCGCCACGATCGCGGTATCGTTGGTGGTCTATGTGTTCTTCCTCACCAACAAGGGCCCGAACTGGCTCGACGGCACCCGCAAGTAGGCGCGTTGCCCTGATCGCAGCCACCGGTGCACTGCCGGTGGCCGCTGCGTCTCCCGCCACGCCACTGATGTGGATGGCGGCGACGCTGGCCGCAGCCACGGCACTGGCCTGGCTGCTGCGCCGTCCCAACGCACAGGCCGCGTGGCCGCGCATCGGCTTCGGGGTCGCCCTGCTGGTGTTCTGCGGCGCGCTGGCGCTGCAGCTGGCGGTGGACCTGGGCAGCGGCCACAGCTCGCTGCAACTGCGCCTGCATCGCGGCATCAATGCAGGATCACCGGTTGGCCTGCGTACGATGGTGGCGTGCTATCTGGCAGCGCTCGTCGCCAGTGGCTGGGGCGCGTGGAAGCTGTTGCGCCGGCGCAGGTAGTGCCGGCCGGCAATCGGCAATCGGCAATCGGCAATCGGCAATCGGCAATCGGCAATCGGTAGAGTCGACTGTTAGTCGACTGCTCTCTCTGTCGCCACCGGAAAACCCATGCTGCGCGCGATAGTCGACTAGCAGTCGACTCTACCGGCGGAATGACATGACACCCCGCCGGTCCCGATCCTCAACGGCGGGCCGCTTCGCTCTTGTCGCGCGCGCCGCGGAACTCCGATTCCTTTTCCCACGTCGGCCAGCGGCGGCTGTTGGCCAGCTCGGCGCCCAGGTCGTAGACCAGCAGGGTGTCGGCTGCGTGGCCGCTCGGGTCCCAGCTCGGGGTCCAGGCATCGCAGGCCTGGTGATAGCAGTCGGCGAAATACTTCTCGCGCAGCGCGCGGCCGGCTTCAACCCCACCGTCCAGCTTGTCCAGGCCCGGGCCGATGGTGATCGCCGGCACGCCCAGGCGGGCGAAGGCGAAGTGGTCGGCACGGTAGAAGAAGCCGGCCTCCAGGTTCGGGTCCGGGCTGTAGCTGCGGCCGCGGGCCTTTGCCACGCGTTCCAGGTCGCCTTCCAGCGAGACCCGGCCCTTGCCCCACGAGGCGATGTCACGGGTCGCGCCATCCGGGCTGAACATCTCGATGTTCAGCACCGCAGCGGTTTTGTCCAGCGGCGCCAGCGGGTGCGCGGCGTAGTAGCTGGCACCCAGCAGGCCCTTCTCTTCGGCGGTCAGTGCCACGAAGTACAGTGTGCGCTGCGGCTGCGGGCCGGCGGCGAACACGCGGCCCAGTTCCAGCACCGTGGCCACGCCGGTGGCGTTGTCGATCGCACCACGGCGGATGCGGTCGCCCTTGGCGTCGGCCTGGCCGATACCGAAGGCATCCCAGTGCGCGGAGAAGATCACGGCCTCGTCGGCGTGTTCACCACCGGGCAGCTTGGCCACCACGTTGCGGGTCACCACCTGCTCGCGCTTGAGCGCGAAATCCACGCTCAGCTTCGCGTTGTCCAGTGCCACCGGGCGGAAGTCTGCACGCATCGCCTTGCGCTTCTCGGCATCGAAGTCGAGGCCGGCGTCGGCGAAGATCGCCTCGGCCAGCTCGCGCTGCATCCAGCCACGCAGCGGCGTGTGCTGCGCCATCGCCTCGGCCTGGCCGCGTTCGATGTCGAACAGCGGCGAGGTACCCGAGCTCTTCACCGTGGCCCAGCCATACGCAGCCGGCGCGGTCTCGTGCACGATCAGCACGCCCTCGGCGCCACGGCGCGCAGCTTCCTCGAACTTGTAGGTCCAGCGGCCGTAGTAGGTCACCGCCTTGCCATCGAACGCACCCGGCGCATCAGCCTCGAAATCGGCGTCGTTGATCAGCACGACGGCGATCTTGCCGTGCAGGTCCACGTCCTTGTAGTCGTTCCACTGGCGTTCCGGCGCGTCGATGCCGTAGCCGACGAACACCAGCGGGGCATCCTTGATCTGCACGCGCTCGCGCGGCTGCAGGCTCTGCAGGGTCACGTCCACGCCGTTGGCCAGCGCACGCTTGCCACGCTTCAGCGACAGGCTGGCCTTGGCCGGTCCGTCCAGCTGCGCGCGCACCAGCGGCACCGGCTGCACCCAGCTGCCGTCCACGCCACCCGGCTGCAGGCCATAGCTGCGGAACTGCTCGATCAGGTACTGCACCGTGCGTTCTTCGCCTTCGGTCGCCGGCGCGCGGCCCTCGAATTCATCCGACGCCAGCACACGCACGTGGCGCGACAGTGCCTGCGGATCGATACCGCCGCCGGGCAGGTCATTGGCCGCATGGGCCAGACCCCCGACAAACAGGCAGGACGACAGCAGCAACACGCGCATCGGATTCACGGCAGTACCACGGCTAGCTTGGAAGTCACCAGAGTGTAACGTGGTCGTGACATCACGGCGCAGCCTGGGCCCACGTCCTCCACGCATGGCATGGATCTACCTGCTGATACGGTCCAGCCAGCACGCCAGGCCCTGCGCGTTGAGTTCGATGTCCATCGCCAGAACAGCAGTCACCGCCGCATCGTCCAGCGCGCAGCCATGCAGCTGTGCACGTTCCAGGTACAGCGCCTGCAGTGCGGCCAACAGGCAGCGGTGGCGGTCCGGCCGGCCATCGCACTGGCGGCCGATGGCGGCCATTGCATCGATCTGCTCGAACAGGTCGTCGGCCAGTTTCTCCACCTGTTCCACACGACCGTAGTGGGTCAGGTACATCGCCTGCGGGTCGTAGCCCAGCATTCGCTGGATCGAGGCCTTCATCGCCTCTGGGTCGAACTGCACCGGCGACGACGTCGGGAAGATGAAAGCGCCCTGCGCACTGTCCAGCTCGCGGTAGGAGATGCCGAAGGTATCGCCGGTGAACCAGCTGCGGCTGCGCGCATCCCACACGCAGTAGTGGTGCAGCGCGTGGCCCGGCGTGTGCAGCAGGACCAGCTCGCGGCCGGCCAGATCGATGCGGTGGCCGTCTTCGGCCACCACCACACGCTGCTCCGGAATCGCCTCGATGCGACCATAGCTGCGCGCGATCTCCCCGGCACCATAAACGGCGGTGGCACCGGCAATCAGCCGGGTCGGATCGATCATGTGCGGCGCGCCGCGCGGGTGCAGCACCGCCTTTGCGTTCGGCAGCTGCTGCATCAGCAGGCCGGCGCCGCCGGCGTGGTCCAGGTGCACGTGGGTCAGCAGCAGCCAGTCCACCGCCTCCACGTCCAGGCTGGCGTCGGCCAGCGCCTGCAGCATGGCCGGCACTGACAGGCCTGTGCCGCAGTCCACGAAGGCCGCGCGGCCGTTTTCAACGATCAGATAGGCCGCGTCGAAGTCCGCACGCTGGAAGCCGGTATCGATGGTGTGGATGCTGGGGTCGGCGGTCATCGGCACGCACCTGGCAGGATCGGGAACAGACCCCCATGGTAGGCGCGCAGGCGGCCCGGGTTCGATGCGGCTTTGGTCGGAGGCCAGATTCTGTAGAGCCGAGCCCATGCTCGGCTGCCTTTCTGCCAGACATCAGCCGAGCATGGGCTCGGCTCTACAGAGGGCGCGTGCAGTCGAGCATGGCTCGACTCTACAAAGGCGGGGTTACCGACCCAGCCAGCGCGGCCGCAGCAGCAGGGCCAGCACCAGCACCGCCAGGAACGCGCCGTAGGCGTACAGCACCGCCAGCACCTGTGGCCAGATCGGGCCGGCGCCGGGCTGCACCACGCCGATGCGGTAGCCCCACAGCATCGACACGATACTCAGGGCGAAGGCCAATACCAGTGTGGTGCCATCGAACAGCCGCCGACGCGCGGTGCGCGGCTGGCGCGGGAACAGCCAGTACAGGCTGCCCAGCAGCAGGAACCAGGGCAGGAACAGCAGCAGCGACAACCAGGCCATCGCAGACTCCATGTCATCGCGCCGGAGGCGCGGGGACATCATGCCACGGGCGCTGTTCCACGGTCGTGCCGGCGGGGTGCTTCCCTGTAGAGCCGAGCCTATGCTCGGCTGGGTAGCAAAGCAGCCGAGCATGGGCTCGGCTCTACAGAGGCGTAGCAAAGTCGAGCATGGCTCGACTCTACAAAGGGCAGGCAGACCCTGCGATCAGGTCCCTTCGCGCAGCGCGGCCAAGGCCGCCAGCACCGCATCCACCTCGGCCTCCAGCTTGAACAGCTCGCTCTGCAGCTGGTCGCCCTGCTCGGCCTGCTTGATCACGGCAATCAACTGCCCCGCATCTCGCGGCGAATCGAAGCCTTCGCTCTGGATCAGCAGCGTGCCGTCACCGGCGGTCAGCTTGAAGTAGAAGCGGCCGTCCTTCTCGCGGTACTGCTTGAACAGCGGCGGTGCCACGCGGGCCACGCCGGCATCCTCGCTGGCGATGTCGCCGGCGCTGGACAGGTCACGCAGGCCCACGGCGTGGCGCAGCTCTTCCAGCAGCGGTGCCGCCAGCTGCTCGCGCAGCTGCTGGCCACGGCGCTTGAGCAGCGCTTCGATCTTCTCCGGCTCGGCCATCAACGCGTTGTAGCGCTCGCGCAGCGGCGACAGCTCGCTGTCGATGCGCTCGAACAGCTGCTGCTTGGCATCGCCCCAGCTGATGCCGGCGGCAAAGGCCTTGGCGAATTCAGCGGTCTGTTCCGGGGTGGCGAAGGCCTGGTACATCTGGAACAGCGCCGAGCCCTCGGTATCCTTCGGCTCGCCGGGTGCGCGCGAGTCGGTCAGGATCGAGAACACCAGCTTCTTCAGCTCCTCGCGCGGCACGAACAGCGGAATGGTGTTGTGGTAGCTCTTGCTCATCTTGCGGCCATCCAGGCCCGCCAGCGTCGCCACCTGCTCGTCGATCACCACGTCCGGCAGCGGGAAGTACTCCTTGCCGTACACGTGGTTGAAGCGCTGGGCGAAATCGCGCGCCATCTCGATGTGCTGGATCTGGTCACGACCCACCGGTACCTGGTTGGCCTTGAAGATCAGGATATCGGCGGCCATCAGCACCGGGTACATGAACAGGCCGGCGCTGACGCCTGCGTCCTCGTCCACGCCTTCCTCGCGGTTCTTGTCCACCGCCGCCTTGTAGGCGTGCGCGCGGTTGAGGATGCCCTTGCTGGCGATGGCGGTCAGGAACCACATCAGCTCGGTGGTCTCGCGGATGTCGCTCTGCCGGTAGAACCACACGTGTTCCGGGTCCAGGCCGCAGGCCAGCCAGCTGGCCGCGATCTCCAGGGTCGCGCGCTGGGTGCGCTGCGGGTCCTGCGACTTGATCAGGCTGTGCAGGTCGGCCAGGAAGAAGAAGCTCTCGATCCCCGGCGCGCGGCTGGCAGCGATGGCCGGACGGATGGCGCCAACGTAGTTGCCCAGGTGGGGCGTGCCGGAGGGGGTGATGCCGGTAAGGACTCGGGTCGTCATGACTGCGTGGGGTAACCTTCGATGAACGGGGCCAGTTTACCTTGCACGCCATCAACCCCGTCAGGGGCTGCGGCGCGTTCATTCACGCAACCCCGCTGGAGACGCCCGATGAAACGCCTGCTGCCCCTGCTGCTGATCCTGCCCCTGGCCGGCTTCCGCCCCGCCCCGATGCCGCCGCCGGTGTACGAGGGCGGCCCCGTGCGCATGGCCCTGGTCGACCGCGACCGCGGTATCGAACTGCGCAGCTACCCCGCCGAGGGCCAGCGCTGGGTGGCCGGCGAGCGCGGCCACCGCTACGCCGTGCGCCTGTACAACGACAGCCCGCGCCGGGTGCTGGTGGTGCTGTCGGTGGACGGCGTCAACGCCATCTCCGGCGAGGATGCCGATCCCTCGCAGACCGGCTACGTGCTCAACCCCGGCCAGCGCGCCGACATCACCGGCTGGCGCAAGAGCCAGGATGAAGTAGCCCAGTTCGTGTTCAGCAGCCCCAGTGGCAGCTACGCCAGCCGCACCGGCCGCCCGGACAACATCGGCGTGGTCGGTGTTGCGGTATTCGAGGAAGCGCGGCGCTGGCGCCCGGAGCCGATCCTGCGCCGTGGCCTGCCGCTGCCGGCACCGGCCGCACAGGCCGAAGCGGCGGCCGATGCCAGCGCCAGCAACAGCCGCATCGAGGGCTACGCCAGCAAGTCGCAGGCGCCGGCGCTGGGCACCGGCCACGGCGCACGCGAGCAGTCTTCGGTACGCGATACCGACTTCGAACGCGCCAGCCGCAGCCCGGCGCAGGTCCTGCAGCTGCGCTACGACAGCGCCCGCAACCTGCGCGCGCGCGGCATCCTGGTCGATGCGCCCTCACGCCTGCCGCGCGAACCGCAGGCGTTCCCGAACCGCTACGTGCCGGACCCGCCGGCGCGCTGATCGCCTGCCCAGACAGCATAACGCCCGCAACCTCTCGGTGCGGGCGTTGTGCTGTGGGGGAAACCGTAGCGCTTACTTGTAGTCCGGGTAGTCCTTGCTCACCGCATCCTGGAACTCACGGACTTCCTTCTCAGCGCGGTCCTTGGCCCAGCCATAACGTTCCTGCAGGCGACCGGCCAGATACTCGGCATTGCCTTCGGCCACATCGAAGTCGTCGTTGGTCAGATCGCCCCACTTGGCCTGGGCCTTGCCCTTCAGCTGCGACCACTTGCCGGAAATGATGTCTTTGTTCATTGCTGGGAGTCCTTGGTTGCAACGGCGTTCTTACCGTGGCTCCAGCTTCGCGCAACGGCTGTTGACTAACGGTCAACCAGCCATGAAATAGATGCTCACCTGCTTGAATGGTTCACTCCGCTTAGACAGTCACGCGGCGAAACGCGCGCACAAAAAAGGCCGGGAAAATCCCCGGCCTTTTTCTCTTTCCGTTCCGTCCAGGGCTCAACGGCCCTTCGCGGTGTCCTCGACCTTCTCGCCCGCCTTCTGCACGTCCTTGCCGGCACCGGCAATGGTGTTGCAACCGGCCAGCAGGGCCACCGAGAACATCGACAACAGCATCAGGGCAACTACGCGCTTCATGGGCTTCTCCTTGGGTTCACCGCTACACCGCTTCATTCGCGGATGGGATTCTTTCGCTCGGCGGGAGGGCACCGATGCCCACTGCCGCCGCGTGAAGTGCAATCTGGCGGGAGGGGCGTGGAGCGGGTGTGAACGGATCACAGATCCGTTCAGGCGGAGCCGTCAATCGCGCATCAGGGTGGACTTGCCGAACAGGCTTTCGACCAGGTCCACGGCCAGTTCGGCGGTGGCATTCTGCTTGTCCAGCAAGGGGTTGAGCTCGACGATGTCCAGCGACCCCATGCGCCCGGTGTCGGCAATCATCTCCATCACCAGCTGCGCCTCGCGGTAGTTCACCCCGCCCGGCACGGTGGTGCCCACGCCCGGTGCGATGCTCGGATCCAGGAAGTCGACATCGAAGCTGACATGCAGGTGGGTGTTCTCATCGATACCGGCCAGCGCCGCTTCCACCGCGCGCTTCATGCCGTTCTCGTCGATGTAGCGCATGTCATAGACATCCACCTTGTGAGTCTTGATCAGGCGCTTCTCTTCCGGGTCCACCGAGCGGATGCCGATCTGGTGCATCTGAGCCGGGGTGATCGCCGGTGCGCTGCCACCCAGCTGGGTCAACGCGTCCGGGCCGAGGCCGCACAGGCAGGCCACCGGCATGCCGTGGATGTTGCCGGACGGGGTGACATCACTGGTGTTGAAATCGGAATGCGCATCCAGCCACAGCACGCGCAGGGTCTTGCCCTGCTCGCGGCACCAGCGTGCCACCGCAGTGATCGAACCGATGCCCAGGCAGTGGTCGCCACCGAGCATGATCGGCATGCGGCCGGCCTGCAGTTCGGCATAGCTGGCTTCCATCAGTGCATGGTTCCACGCCACCACTTCATCCAGGTGCCGGTAACCTTCCACCGGCGCGGTCCACGGGTTGCGCGGGCCATCCAGGTTGCCCAGGTCGCGCACGTCCACGCCGCGCGCCTCCAGCGCCTCCGGCAGGCCCGCCACGCGCAGCGCTTCCGGCCCCAGCCGGGCACCGCGATGGCCCGCACCCACGTCGGTGGGAACGCCAATCAGGGATACGGAGATGGGATGGGCCATGGGTGCCTCCTGCGCGGAAAAAGAAGCACAGTCTAGCCAGAGCTGTGTGACACCACTCGCGGCGGTGCAGCAGGGGATTGGCATGGCGTGATCCCGCGCGGACCCAACCGCCCTTCATGGAAGATTGCGATGTCGCCCTTCATCAATACCGCCTGGCCACGCTTTTTCATGGTCGCGCTGCCCATCGCTGCGTTTGCGGTTTTTTTTCAGCAGCTCGATTGATGCGCCGCCGAACGCCTGGCTGATGCAGGCGACGCTGCTGCTGACGCCATTCTCGTTTCTGCTGTTCCTCGGGTTGGGGTGGCAGCGCCTGCGCAAGGCACACGCTGAATACCCGATCCTGAAGAGCGAGCCGCAGCGGATGCTGACGGCGTTGATTGGCAACGTGAAGGTGGCCGCGCTGTGGTTCGGCCTGACCGTCGTCGGCATGTTCGCCCTGATGCTGGCGTGGGTGTTGCTGCGGAAGACAGGCGCCTGACGCCACATCCCTACCCGCGAACTCAACCGCCGCGGTGACGAACCGGCGTCATGCTCTGCACCTGGCCGTTGTTGCGCATCATGCACAGGAAGCGGCCATCGGGGTAATCGATGATCAGTTCCTGGTAGTCGCTACCCACCGGCATCTGGGTCACCAGCGTGCCCTGCGCGCCCTTGCGCATGTTGCAGGAACCCAGCGCGGTATCGCCTGCCGGCGCCGGGGTGGCCACCGAGGACACATTGCGGAACACCGCGCGGCAGCCGCCGTTGACCCACACCGAATGCCGCGCCAGCCCCCAGTTCTTTCCTTCCTCACAGCGGGTGCGGCTGAGCTGGCGCACGATTTCCACGTTGCCACGGGTATTCAGATCGCACGACACCTGCTGCTGGCCGGTGGATTCGCAGGTGACTTCGCGGGGTAGCGCGGCATCCCCAGAGGCAGCGTCGCGAGGGCGAACGCTGTTTGCGGCGGGCGCAGGCGCACCACTGCTACTGACCTGGCAGATGCCATTGGCGCCGCCACGGCCGGTGTAGCTGATCTGCGGCGTGCCGTCATCGCTGCGGCTGATCGACAACGTGATACCACTGTTGGCGTCGCGTGCTTCGAAATAGCGGTCGTTGAAGCGCTTCAGCGTGGCCTCGCGGCCCTGCACGTAGACCGGCCCGCCATCGTCGGCGTGAACATCGATGCCGCCCGGGCAGCTGGCGTTGAAGAACGGTACCGCAGCCATGGCTGGGGCCACGAACGCGGTGGATACCAGTGCGACGGTGAGCGACAGGGCGTGGCGACGCATGTGCGGATCCCGAAGGGGCCCAGGTGGGCGTGTAGCGGCAGTATGCGGTGGGCGCTGCGGGCGGTCCGTGAGGAATATCAAGATCCGGGTGGTGTGCGTGGGAATTCACGTCTGGTATCGTTGCCTTGGTGCCTTACCGAGGCTGTTAAGCCAGCTTTACGTCGCACGCTACTGTAAGCCGTGCGGCAACAGTGGCGCGGCCCGGATGGCCGATGATGACGGCGCTGCGCGATATGTCGCTTCTGGCATTGCACTGCTCGAAACGGGCCAAACGCGATAATTCATTTTTCCTTTCAGATCACCCGATGCCATCGAAACAAACGACTGGCAGGCGGGGATTTCGCGTGCGCATGATGAATCGCCACCTGCAAAGGTGGTCGGGACTTCCAAGCCCGTGTTGTCAACGATGTATACGCTTGCCAGCCGGCGTCGTCCTTTCAGGGGCGGCGCCGGCTGGCAATCCGTTAGCCGATCGACGGCGGGCGGTGCGTGGGGGCCTCGTGCCCGCCGATTCGTTGACCCGGTCTTGGAAGCCACGCATCGCCCGCCACCCTCTTCGGGTGGCACCTCTGTTGCCGACGAGGACGCCCGCATGCCCAAGACCCATCACCCGTACCTGACCGCCACCCTTGGCGAGGCCGCGCTGCGCCTGCCACCCGAACTGGCGCAGCCGTTGGAAGCCGCTTTCGCCGCCGCCAACGAGGCGCCCGCGCCCATCAACCTGCCCGGCTGCCTGCAGCGCATCCAGGCCGGGGACGCCGCCGATGGACAGCCGTGGCCGGGGCCGGCAGGCACACCTGGTGAAGCGGTGGCTGCCGCTCGCAGGGATCGCGCCGCAGTGGGCCTGGTGTCGTTGCTGGAGCTGTACCACGCCGCCGAGCGCGTGCGCGTGGATGGGGAAGAGAAAGACGATATCGGCGACGGTGTGCGCGAGGGGCTGATGCTGGCCTGCCGGGGGCTGGCAGAGTATGTGGCGTTGCAGGTGGGTGGGGCTCAATAGTGCAGCACATTGAGATCCCCAATGCACAGTTTCACAACGTCACTTCGCCGGCTATCGAATCAAGAAGAGCCGCAGCTGGAATGAGCACACCCTATCCAAACCTGAAGCCTGTTCTCGTTGAGCTTCGGCTGGACGAAGTGGATTCGCGCGGCGGCGCTGTTGCCGAGATGATCGCCTCCACCGCGCGCCCCATGGCGCTTTCGATAAGCCCTGAACTTATGTGGTACGGCTTCGTCTTGAATGACCGCGGCATCACCCGGATCACGCCAGGAACGCGGGCACACTGCACGATCTCATTCATCAACTACGACGGTGCGAAAGAGGTATTCCCCTGTGGCAGGGTGGCCGCCTTCGGAGACGGATCATCGACAAAGGGGTTGATCCGCATCATCCGGTTTGATTGAACCTGTTCGCGCCGAATGCCTTGATCTGGCAACGGCAGACGCGTGATGCATCAATGCGCCGCGTGGCACACAAGCTGCATCGAGCCAGAATGGCCAAACGACTCCTCCTTTGCCGCGTCATTGAGTTGACTCACCGGCTTGGGACGAAAAAACCGCCGAAAGGCGGTTTTTTCATGCTTTTCCGTGCGCTTTACATCCAGCGACGTGCCAACGCATCAAGGTCCGCACGTACGCTCACGCAGCGCTGGCATGCAGGCGCACACCCAGGGCACGGGTCACCTTCAGGATGGTCGCGAAATCCGGGCTGCGCTCGCCCGACAGTGCGCGATACAGGCTCTCCCGCGACAAGCCCGCCGCCCGTGCGACCTTGCTCATCCCCTGAGCGCGGGCGATATCGCCGAGCGCCTTGGCGATGAATGCAGAATCGCCGTCGCATTCTTCGATGCAGGCGTCAAGATAGGCGGCCATTTCCTTCGGCGTTCGAAGGTGCTCGGCCACATCAAATGCTTTGAGTTCGACTTTTCTCTTGATGGCCATGATGGGACACCTCCGGAACTTCGGTATTGAGTCGTTTCGCGGACAGCCAGTTCGATGCTCACAGGGCGCGCGCCATTTCCCTCGCCTTCTCTATATCGCGCTGCTGTGAACCCTTGTCGCCTCCGACCAGAAAATTTCCCTTCAGCTTCGTTGAGTGTAGCCTACAGGCTACACTTTCCAACATCGCGTGCGGGAGTATCCCATCGTCAGGAACGCGCACAGGAAGCGGTAGGCCCGCCAATAACTAGCAGTGTCAATGAACGCCGTGTAGGGTCAGGGATTAGCGCTGCTACGGGCAATGCAGAAGAGGCATTCCATAAGGCACGCAGGTCTGGCACTGAGACTAATTCGTCTGCGAGCCCGCTGCCGGTATTCTGTAGATCGACCGGGGGGGAATTAATGACTTCGTTGGCCGACGCAATCGCTCGCATCGTGGCGCAACAGCGAGCAACCGCGCCTAGCGCGATGCCCAGAGAAGAACTCAAAGAATGTGCGCACCAAGCACGGCGCCTCATCACCTTGGCCCGCAGCGCTTTGGCAGAAGTCACGTTTCATGCGCACGATAGAGGGCGTACTGCCGTTCCACTGCTGCTTGCGGCCATGGATCAGGCGTGGGCCTTCAGCCACCTTCTGGCGACCGAGCCAGAGTTGGGCCAGTTCGGTGCCGTATCGCTCTACAGATCGCTGACCGAGACACTGTTGCGTGGAGCGTTCTTTGCCAAGCCCGCTACTGATGACGAGATCCAATATTTCCGCACGAAAGACCTCATGCCACAGCGAGCGCCGATGCGCGGGAAGTTCGGTTCGAAGAAGACGAAGCTGTCTGCAGGCGAACTCGCGGAAATCGTTGACCATGCATACGCGTTCGAACCTCGGGGGAGGCTAGTCGAGTCAGTCCAGGCTGACTGGAACCAATGGAACGGCATCGTCCATGGTGGAGTGAACGTGGTCGGTATGTATGGCGGCGCCAGGTTTCGGGGCTCCGATGGAATGCATCTGCCGATGGGATGGCACTCTCAGAACGAAGGCATGCAGGAGTTGGTAAGCCATGCGGCCGTTTTTGCATGGCTTGCTCTCCTTGCGGCAACAGAGGTAGCGCATACCCTCCCAGATGAGGCAAGGGATGCAATCAAGTACACGGAGCAGCAGTACCAGGGCTTTGCCCTCCGATGGCCACCGCCTCTCGCGTAGCGCTACCGATAGCGAGGACAAGGCATCCGGTGGCCAGGTGATCAAGGCCACGCGGCAGCTGTACGACCACTCTGTGCCGGTGGTCAAAGCAGCCGTGAAGCCAAAAAAGAGTCGCTAATTTTCCCGGCAATTTTCCCGGTAGAGGTAAAAAGGCCAGCGCCCCGCGCTGGCCTTTTCTATTGAAACCCCTATTTTCAAGGCGTTTCGGCGCTTCCCATGTGGTGCCGCTTATCCGAATCGAACGGATGACCTACTGTTTACAAGACAGTTGCTCTACCAACTGAGCTAAAGCGGCATGGGTGGATCACCGGCGGCAGCGCCGCGGTCAGGGGATTCTAGCGCAACCGCGTGCATTCCAGCGACCGGCTCTGTGCCGCCCCGCTGCGCTGTTGGGCCTGGGCCGGCGACGTGCCCGCCGCCAGCTGCCCTTCCAGCCACCACTGCCCGGCGTCGCCGCTGGCGACCAGGCGCGGCTGGAAGCCGGCGGCCTGCACCGCCGCCATGCGCCGCTCGGCGCCTTCGCGGTTGCGGTACTGGCCCAGCGCCACGGCGTTGATGTCCTCGCCCTGGCTGATGATGTAGTAGTCGCTCAGGCCGGCGGCGACGATGCGCTTCACCGTGGCCTGGGCTTCTTCGCGGTTGGCGGCGGCCGGCAGCATCACCCGGAAACGGGCACTGCCGCTGGCAGCAGGCTGTTCGCGCAGGCGCACCTGGCTGAGCAGCGTGCTGGCCTTGCCCTGCGCACTGGTAGCGGCGGCGCGGTCGGCGAACGGGCCCAGCGCGACACAGCGCGGCGGCTCGGCCGCCACGGGCGGGGTTACGGGCTTTTCCGGTGCCGGAACGGGTGCAGGCGGTGTTACCGGCTTGGCAGCGGCAGCAATCGGCGTAGCCTCAGCCACCTGCGGCTTGGCAGATTCCGGCTTGGCCGGCACGGCCGGCGCCGGCGTGGCAGCCACAGCCGTCTTCTCCACCGGCTCGCGCTCCGTCAACGGCGCGGTCGGCGCGGCGGCCGTGGCTTCGGCGGCCGCAGCGGCATCCACGCCACCGGGCACCCAGCGCAGCTCGGCCACGCCGGCCGGTTGCGGCGGCGGCGCAGGCTTCTGCGGCGCATCGCGCAGCAGCCACCAGCAGGCGACGCCAAGATTGAGGATGGCCAGCACGACGATCAGGGCACGGGTCAGCATGCGCGGATACTAGCCTGCGGGCTGGTGCACCGCCCAGCGGGCGAGGCCATCCAGCACCAGCGAGGGGTGGTAATCCGCGCCGGGCAGCAACGGCATCAGCGCCGGTGCGCCGCCACCATGCACCAGCAGCGACGGTGCCACGCCCAGCAGCGTGTGCGCCTGCTGTGCGCTGCGTTCGATCAGTGCCACGGCCGCACCATCGCAGCCGGAGGCGAGCGCATCAGCGGTGTCATTGGCAAATTCGCTGTAGTCGCCGCCGGTCGCCGGCAGCTGCACCGCGCGGGCATGCAGTGCTTCGCGCATGGTGGTGGGCGATGCGGAAATGCGGCCACCGTGGTGCTGGCCGTCGGCGTCGAGCAGATCGATCGTCAGTGCGGTGCCCACGCCCACCACCAGCACCGGGCGCTGCGCCTTGGCAGCGGCCAGCAGCGCCAGGAAGCGGTCGACGCCGAACTTTTCCGGCTTGGCATAGGCAATGCGCACACCGGCGCATTCGGCGCTGGTACGCACCACGTGCACGTTTTCGAAGCGGCGCTGCAGCTGGTCCAGCATGGCGCTGGTCAGCGACGGTGCCGCCACGCTGGCCACGAACGCGGTGGTGCCGCTGGGCAGGCTGTGCGGCGGCTGCCCGGCCATGCCTTCGGCGCCATGCGCCCAAGCCTGCACGTCACCGGCACGGTCGCCCTGCAACGGCGCGAACTTGAAGCGCGAGTTGCCGAGGTCGAACAACCAATCGCTCATGCCGCCCTCACGCTGACTTCGCCGGCATGCAGCAGGCGTTCCTGGCCATCGATGCGCACGCGCAAGGCGCCGTCATCGGCCAGGCCGAGCGCGGTACCATGCTGCCACTGCCCTTCCAGTTCCACCCGTACTTCGCGGCCAGCCAGCATGTCGAACGCGGCATAGCGCGGCAGGAACGGCGCCAGGCCTTCGCGATCGAATTCTTCCAGCGCCGGCAGCAGGCGCGTCAGCACGGCGGCGACCACCACGTTGCGGTCCACCGGTTTGCCCGCCAGCGTGTCCAGGTCCACCCACGGCTGGGTGATCTGTTCGGCGAAAGACGGCGGCATGTGCGTGTTGATGCCGATGCCGATCACCGCGCGCGCCGGGCCGGCGTATTCGCCACCGCCTTCTGCGAGCAGGCCGACCAGCTTGCGCTTGCCATCGACAATCAGGTCATTCGGCCACTTCAGCTGCGCCTGGGTGTAGCCCAGGTCGTGCAGCGCTTCGGCCACGGCGATGCCGGCCACCAGGCTCAGCCCGGCCAGGCGGCCGAGGCCACCGGAGAACAGGCGCAGCACCGACAGGTAGATATGCGCGGCCAGCGGCGACGCCCACGTACGGCCGCGGCGGCCGCGGCCGCCGGTCTGGCGCTCGGCCAGCAGGACACTGACCCCGCGCTGGGGCGCGCTGCAACGCAGCAATTCGGCGTTGGTCGAGTCCACCGTCCAAGCCACCTGCAGGTCGTGCAGCAGGGCCTGGACGTCGGCAGGCAGGCAGGCGCGGATCGCGTCCGGGTCCAGCAGATCGACCGGGCGGGTCAGGCCGTAGCCCTCGCCAGCGCGGCCCTCGATGTCCACACCGGCGGCCCTAAGTCCTTGAATACGCTTCCAAATGGCCGCCCGGGTCTGACCCAGCTCACGGGCCAGGGCGTCGCCGGACAGGCGACCGGCAGCGAGTTTGGCCAGCAATTGGCGATCGTCCACGGCAGCTTCCACGAAGTCAGAAAGGAATTATGCGGGAAAGCCGCCAGCGACGCCCGCCACGCTGGGTTCCGCAGGGGCTTCCAACGGGGCGGCGAGTTCGGGCTAGAATCGGGAACTCACCTTCCCTTAACGTGGATGTCGTCAATGCGCCGTTATGCCCATTGCCTGATCCTGCTGATGATGCCCTTCGCGGCGTCTGCGACAGCAGCGCTGGACGACAGCCGCGGCGCCTGCGTGTCGTCCAACGGTGATGCCGCCTCACAGCGCGCACCGACCGCGACCGCCTCGGCGGCCACCACCAAGCCGGCTGCGGTTCGCCCGGCCGCCAGCAGTGCCACCAGCACCGGCGGCGGCGGCAGCGACGACGACGTGCTGCAGCGCATCCGCGCGCCGAAGTGGCACAGCTACCTGCCGGGAATGTTCCGCTGATCAAGTCGTTGCTGCGGTGGCTGCGGCCTGCGCCGCGGCCGATTGACGATGCACTTTGGGAAGACGCCTGCCGCCGCGCGGCCTGGCTGCGCGGTCTGGACGACGAACGCCGCGCACGCCTGCGCGTGCTGGCCACGCGTTTCCTGC
Source organism: Stenotrophomonas africana (assembly GCF_013004645.1). GTDB lineage: Bacteria > Pseudomonadota > Gammaproteobacteria > Xanthomonadales > Xanthomonadaceae > Stenotrophomonas > Stenotrophomonas africana. The sequence goes on from NZ_JABEME010000008.1 coordinate 76,752, forward strand.
ACGAGAAGACCATCACGCCGATCGGCGAGTTGCAGCTGCAGGCCGGCGATGGCGTGCTGCTGGCGGCGCTGTGCTGCCTGCCGCTGCTGGAGTTCGGCGAGGTGGGCCTGGAAGGCTGGTCGCAGCTGATCGTCTACCCCGATGCGTTCCGCTTGCACCGCAGCCACATGGATGCAGCCGGCGTACTGCACGAATGGGATGACGAACTGATTGGCGAGTCGTGGGACAGCGGTCCGTTGATCCTGTCCTGGGCCGATGTGCAGGCCGACCTGGCGACGCCGCACGAGGGCTACTGCGTGGCGGTGCACGAGATGGTGCACAAGCTGGATGCGCTGGATGGTGCGATGGACGGCACGCCACCACTGCCGCGCGAATGGCAGCGCGAATGGGCGGGCATTTTCCAGCGCGCCTACGACGCCTTCTGTGCACAGGTGGACGCAGGCGGGGAAACGTTGATCGATCCGTATGCGGCCGAAGCACCGGAAGAGTTCTTCGCGGTGGCCAGCGAGTATCACTTCTCGGCGCCGGATCTGCTGCAGCAGGCGTTGCCGGAAGTGGCCGCGCAGCTGCGGCGGTTCTATGGCGAGCCGCCGGCGATAGTCGGCTGATTCACTACCGCAGCTTATGTAGAGCCGAGCCATGCTCGGCTGCTTTTTACGGAGCAGTCGAGCATGGCTCGACTCTACACAAGGCTACGGCCCCGGCGGCAAACGCACTTCGAAGCGGGCGCCGCCCAGTTCGCTGGAACGGCCGACGGTCAGTTCGCCGCGGTAGTCCTTGATCAGGTCCTGCACGATCGACAGGCCGATGCCGTGGCCCTGCACGCGCTCGTCACCACGCACGCCACGCTGCAGCACCTTGCCGATGTCGTCCGGGGCAATGCCCGGGCCATCGTCGTCCACCGCCAGCAGCAGGCCGGCGCGACGCGCGTTCGGTGCCGGCAGCGGCTGCGCGGTCAGCAACACGCGGCGGTTGGCCCACTTGAAGGCATTTTCCAGCAGGTTGCCGAGCAGTTCCTGCAGGTCGCCCGGTTCGCCGTGGAAGCGCGCGGCCGGGTCGATGTCGAATTCGCACAGCACGCCCTTGGAGGCATAGACCTTTTCCAGGCCGCGCACGATCTCCTCGGCGTTGGATTCAATCGGCAGCGGCGCGGAGAACAGCTTGTGGCCCGACGATGCAGCACGTGCCAGCTGGTAGGAGACCAGGTTGTTCATGCGCTGCAGCTGCACGTCCAGCTCCTCGCGCAGGGCGCCATCGCCGGCACCGCTGTCCATCTGCGTGCGCAGCACGGCGATGGGCGTCTTCAGGCTGTGCGCCAGGTCGGCCAGGGTATTGCGCTGGCGCTCGAGGTTCTCGCGCTCGCTTTCAATGAAGGCGTTGATGCTGTCGGTCAGCGGCTCCAGCTCGCGCGGGTGGCGCTCGCTCATGCGCTCGGTTTCGCCGCGCTGCACCTTGGTCAGCTCGGTGATCACGCGACGCAGCGGCCGCAGGCTCCACTGCAGGATGACGGTCTGCAGCAGCAGCAGGATCAGGCCAATGCCACCCAGGTAGAACCAGACCCGGCTGCGGAACACCCGCAGCTGCGCACCCAGCGCGCGCGAGTCTTCCATCACATAGATGGTGTACGGGAATTCGGTGGCAGGATCGGCGTCGGCATCCCACACCAGGCCCAGGCCATAGCGGTACACCGAGCCCTGGCTGCCATCGATCTGGATCATCGGCAGCGGACCTTCGAACACTTCCTGGCGCGGTGCCAGCAGGCCGCCGCCGACGGTGGGCAGCATCGGGCCTTCGGCGGACATCGAATTGCCCTTGCCGTGCGGCATCACTACCTGCAGGTACAGGCCACTGCCCGGCACGTCGAAGCGCGAATCCGGCGGCTGCTCGCGGATGTACAGCGAGCGGTCGCGGGTGAAGTCGATGCCGGCCGCGTAGGCGGTGGCGTAGTTCTTCAGGCGCTCACGCAGGTTCGCCTTCGCCGTATCGGCGAAGGCGGCGTCGAGCGCGTAACCGGCCAGCGCCAGGAACGCGACCAGGCCCACGGACGCGGCGAACATCTGGCGCGCCTGCAGTGAGCGCGGCCGCCAGCGTCGGAAGAACCACAGACGGCCGGACATCGTGTAATCGCCAGGGTGAGCCGGCTCAGCCCTCGTTGCGCGGGATCGCGAAACGGTAGCCGCGGCCGCGCACGGTCTCGATCGGCTTCAGCTCGCCATCCGGGTCCAGCTTCTTGCGCAGGCGGCCGATGAAGACCTCCAGCACGTTCGAGTCGCGGTCGAAGTCCTGCTGGTAGATGTGCTCGGTGAGGTCGGCCTTGGAGACCAGTTCACCGGCGTGCATCATCAGGTACTCCAGCACCTTGTACTCGTAGCTGGTCAGGTCGACATTGCTGCCGGCGACGCTGACGGTCTGCGCAGCCAGGTCCAGGGCAACCGGGCCGCATTCCAGCGTCGGCTTGCTCCAGCCAGCGGCGCGCCGCAACAGCGCGTTGACGCGGGCCAGCAGCTCTTCGACGTGGAACGGCTTGACCAGGTAGTCGTCGGCGCCCTGCTTCAGGCCCTCGACCTTGTCCTGCCAGCTCGAACGCGCGGTCAGGATCAGCACCGGGAACTTCTTGCCTTCATCACGCAGGGCCTTGATCAGCTCCATGCCCGACATCTTGGGCAGGCCAAGGTCGATGATGCCGACATCGAACGGGACTTCGCGCCCCATGTAGAGGCCTTCCTCGCCGTCCTGCGCAGCATCGACGGCAAAGCCTTCGCGCTTGAGCCGGGCTGCCAGGGTCTCACGCAGCGGGGCTTCGTCTTCGACCAGAAGGATACGCATGAACTCTCCCTAGTGTCCTGGGTGTGGCCCGGAGGCCTGTGGGGTACGGGTTGATAGCGACAACTATCCCTGTTCAGGGGTTATCGCCGCGTAGTGATGACATATCCGACCGCGGCGTGCGCGGCTGTGAACGCGACGGGGCGGGGTCGTCCATGTAGCGGACCCGGCCCCGATCGTCCATGTACTTCACCCGGTTGATGTCACGACCGTCGAACGGAACGCGCTCGGCGCCGAGGATGTGGCCTCCGGTGCTGCGCTGCACGCGGCGCACGGCATCGGACAGCGAACGTTCGTCGCCGCGGTTGCCGCGCTCGCCCCGCTCCATCATCTCTGCACGCCCCTGATCGCCACGCGGCGGCTGTTGCGCCAGCGCCGATGACACCGGCACAGCCGACAGCACCACGCAGGTGGCCAGGGCAATGCGGCAATGGAAGGGAGCGGAAGACATCGATGCGATCCTAGCCGAGCACGGCGATTCGTTCAAAAGTCGTAAATCCGGGTGCCGGGTTCGGGGCCCGGTGTTTTACAAATCCTTTGCAAATTCTTGGTTTGGGGCAGTGAATCCGGTCTGAACTTTTCCGGTCCAGCGTCCGGGTTGTTCAGCTAAGTGAACATTCGGGACGAATCGCCGCTGCTTGTCAAGTCAGGAATGTGACTGCGGTCACGCTGCGGCGCGATCAGCTTCGCGTTCGGTGACCGCCAGGGCCTGTTCGACCAGGCTCCAGTCGGCGCCCGGGCGGTGTGCGCCCTCGCTCAGCACCTGACGGAATGCGCGGCCGCCGGGCTGGCCGTGGAACAGGCCGAGCAGGTGGCGGGTGATGTGCTTCAGCGCCAGGCCTTCGCCCAGACGCGCCTCGATGTAGGGGCGCAGCGCGCGCAGCAGGTCACCACGGGCCTGCAGCGGGGCGCCGGTGTGCAGCGCCTCCAGCTGATGCAGCAGGTAGGGGTCGTGGTAGGCCGCGCGGCCCAGCATCACGCCATCGACGTGCGCGGCCTGCGCCTGCACCGCCTCGATGCTGGCCAGGCCGCCATTGAGCACCACCGGCAGTGCCGGGCGCTCCTGCTTCAGCCGGTAGGCCCAGTCGTACTTCAACGGCGGAACCTCGCGGTTCTCCTTCGGCGACAGGCCCTTCAGCCAGGCATTGCGGGCGTGCACCACCACCATTGCCGCACCGGCGACAACCTGGCGGTCGACGAAGGCGGCAAATACGTCGTAGTCGTTGTCCTCGTCCACGCCCAGGCGGCACTTCACCGTCACCGGGATATCAACCGCATCGACCATGGCCGCCACGCACTCGGCCACCAGCACCGGCTCGCGCATCAGGCAGGCGCCGAAACGGCCAGCCTGCACGCGGTCGGACGGGCAGCCGCAGTTGAGGTTGACCTCGTCGTAACCCCACTCGGCGGCGATGCGCGCGGCCTGTGCCAGCAGCGCCGGATCGCTGCCACCGAGCTGCAGCGCCAGCGGCTGTTCGCTGGCATCGAAGCCGAGCAGGCGCTCGCGGTCGCCGTGGATGACCGCATTGGCGTGCACCATTTCCGTGTACAGGCGTGCGCCCGGCGCCAGCACGCGATGGAACACGCGGCAATGGCGATCCGTCCAGTCCATCATCGGGGCAACGGAAAGGCGCAGGGAATCGGCGTAACGGGCGGTGGCGGACGTCATCGGGGTATTGATCGTGGAGACTGGCATTGCCAGTGAGATCAATAGTTTACACCGACCGGCTGAATGGCGGCGGGCGCCCCCCGGGGCCGGTGCACCCGCCCTGCGGGGAACGCCGCGGCCCGCCCTACTGCACGCGCCCCTTCACCTGCTCCTGCTGCGCGTCCTGCGCCTGCGCGTTGAACTGGGTCTCCAGTTCCGCGCTCTGCCGGGTACTGGCCTCGACCGACTGCGAGACCGCCTGCTGGCGATCGACGAAGATGCGCTGCGCCGCCGGATCACCCGGCGTGCCCTGCACCGCGAACAGGCCGGTGCCATCCGGGCGTGCCACCACATGGTCGATCTGGCGCATGCCGGCCACCTTGCTCTCGTAGGCCAGCTGGCCGGCCGCACGCTCGGCTTCCTGCGGGTTGGCGAACAAGGGGGACAGCCCCGCCTGCACGCGCTGCTGTTCCAACCCCTGCAGCTTCTCCAGTGCCTGGGCGAAACGCGGGTTTTCGGCATGCCCGGGGTCGCGCATGCTGGCCGGTGCTGCAGGTGCTGGCGGCGCGGCCGGTTCGGTGTGTACCGGGCCGGCGGCGGTCTGCGCACCGGCCTTCAGCGCGGCCGGATCTGCCAGGCGGGCCAGGGTGAGACGGCCCGCCTTGCCGTCATCGTCCAGGCCGTTGTTGGCCTGGAACTGCTTCAGCGCCGCCAGCGTGTCCTTGCCGAAGATGCCATCGGTGCCCAGCGCGGTGCCGTCGGCGGCGGTATAGCCCAGCGCCGCCAGCTTGCCCTGCAGGGCCTTGACCTCGTCACCGCGCTCGCCCTTCACCAGCATGCCATCGGCCATCGGTGCCTGCTGCGCGTCGCGTGCGGCCTGCGCGGCTTCAGGGCCCTGTGCCTGCACCTTGCCGCCCAGAGTGATGCGGTCGTTGAGAATGTCCCCCAGATAGCGCCGATACTGGTCCGGCTCGACTTCGATGTGCGCGTGTATCGCGCCCGGCGACCCAACATCCGACTGCCGCACCAAAGGTGCGCCGTACTCGACGAAATCCCCGGTCTTGTACGGAATGGACCCGCGCGCGCCGTGCAGCACCTGGCCCACCAGCTCGCGACGCGCATCGCCGACCGGATGGCTGTAGATGCTGATGGAATTGGTGTCGTCGTCGTTGAGCTTGACGTAGCCGGCCACCGGACTGGGAACCATCAGGCTGCGCCCGCCTGACCGATCGGTCAGGATCAGGTCCTTCTGCACCAGCGGAATGCCGTTGCGGTCTTCGCGTCTGCGCACCGCCTCCAGCTCGCCCTCGACCTTTTCGGCGGTACGGTCGACCCTGCTGGCGTCGCCCGCGCGCACGGCGGCCGCGTTGGTGTTGGGGTGGTGGATCTTCAGTTCGCGGAACGCCTCTTCACCACTGATGCCGTGACGCAGGGTGCGGTTGCTGCCGCCATTGCCGTAGGGCTCCACCACCGTGATGCGCTCGCCGCCGGGTGCAGCGGCGGCAGGTCCGCTGCGGCGCTCGGGCGCAGGTGCCGCTGCGGGTGCGGCAGGTGCAGCGGGTGCAGCGGGTGCAGCGGGTGCAGCCGGTGATGGCGTTGCAGGGCGATGCTGTGCGGCTTCGGCATCGATCGCGCGGCGCGTGGATGCGTCGGCCATGCCGGTGGCCGGCAGATGGTGCTGCTGCTGGAAGGTATTGATGGCGTGCTGGCTCCCCGCCCCCAGGTAACCGTCGGGGGTAATCAGCTTGCCCCGCGCATCGGTCAGCCCCAGTGCCGCCATGTCAGCCTGCAGCGCGCGTGCTTCGCGGTCGATCGCGCTCAATGTGGCCGGCCCGGCCTTGCCATCCACCGGGGTCAGGCCATGGTCACGCTGAAAGGCCTCGACGGCCTGCCGGGTGGTGGCATCGAACTGGCGGTCGGGATGGATGGCCTGCGCCCCCGTCCCGCCATAACCCAGCGCGTGCAGGTTGTGCTCCAGCTTTTCCACCGCGCGGCCACTGGAGCCTTCCTTCAGCACCTGCGGACCACCGCCACCGTGTCCATGCGCTCGCGCCTGTTGCAGCGCCACCCGGATGTCCGGGTCACTGCCTTCGGTGGCAGGTGCGAAATCGCGGCGCCCCACCTTCAGATGCGCCCGGTCCATCGCCTCTTTGTTGCTCGCGTAGGCGTCTTCATACCCGGCAGCGACGTCGGCGGCGGTCAGCCCGGCATAGAACTTCCTGCTGTGGCGGATCGCGGCGGCCTGGTCGCGCAGGTCCTGGTAATCCCCGCCGCGCTTGAGCACAGCTTCCAGATCATCCAGCCGGCCCGGCAGCTGGTTGGCCGTCTTGGCAATCAACGCGATGGCCTCGAAGCGCTTGTCTTCGGCAATGCCGCTGCCATGCTTTTCCAGCATGTTCATCGCAATGTGCGTGGCGTTGCGTACCTGCGGGTAGTCGATGTGCGTGTGGATCCACTGCTTGCCTTCCGGCGAGCCGGCCCAGGCATTGATGCTGTCGCGGGTGGGCGCATCGATGAAACGGATGGACGGCCGTTTCTCCCGTCCATCCCCATGGCTCAGCAGGTCCGCACGCAGATCGGCGCGATCGTGGGTGAACGGCAAGCCGTGTGCGCTGGCATAGGCACTGGCCTGGTCGATCACGGCATCGACGTAGGTCTTCTCGCCTGGCTTCAGCGTGCGGCGCTCTGTCGCGCCCAGCGGCCACGTACCGCGCTGGCCGAAGTCGACCTGGATGGTGCCCAGCGAATAGCCGCTGTTCTCGGCCACCGCGCCGACGGTGCCCCACTTCGGCTCATGCAGGCCCTTGGTGATGCCGGCAATGGAGAGATGGTACGACGACCCACCGCCTTCCGTGCCGCGGCCGACGGCGAAGAACACTGCCCCGGCGGTGGCATCAAGATTGCGGGTATCGATATGGGTAGGCATGGCTCAGTTCCTTGTCCTTGGAGAGTGACCGGGCGCGGACAGCGCTGGCTCAGCGGGCCAGCACGCGCCCCTGCAGTTCGATGGCGCGGTTGGCGTACCGGTTGATGCGGCACGACTGTGCGTCCAGCATCGCCCCCACATGGTCACTGGCAGGCGCGCAGCGCTTGTCGGTGTCTTCAACCCAGTTGGCCTGCTCGTCCATCCAGCGGTCCTTGGCCGGACTGTCCGGGCTCGCCATCAGACGCGCTACCTGCGCCTCCAGCTGCTGCTTCTGATAGGCAAACTCGGCGGCGTCGCACGCTTCAAGCTGGTCGTCCATGCCGCGGGCGTCCTGCACGCAGCGGGTGTATTCATCGCGCAACGACGCCTTCGCATGGGAGGTGTCGGGAGGAGCGCTCTGTGCCAGCAACGCATCGGCACGATTGGCCATGCGGAACAGGCGGCATTCCTGCGCCCTCTGCAGCGCATCCACGCCGGCATCGGCCGCTGCGACGCAATGACGGTCGGTATCGCTGCGCCAGGCCGCCTCGCCGGCGCGGAATGCAGATGTGGCAGCCGCGTCGAGTCCGGCCACCGCCTTGGCGGTGCCCTCCTGCAGGCGCGCCTGCTGGTAGGCCAGTTCATCCTCGCCGCAGGCCTGCAGCTTGCCTGCGTCTTCCACGCCATCCACGCACCACCCGTAAGCGGGCCGCAGGCGGCCTTCGCTGTAGGAGCTGTCGGGGTAACCGGTGGGCGCGCCGCCTGCCGGCGCCAGCGCGGCCGGCGCTGACGCAGCGGCGGTGGATTCGGCCGATGCGGGGGAAGAAGGGGCCTGGCAGGCGGCCAGTACCGCACACAGACCCAGCGCCACCCAGTGCCGGCGGCCAGCGTGCTTCGTTACATTGCCCTTGCGGGGTGCCATTGCTTCACTCACGTGCGTCTCCCTGGCGTGCAGCCGGCGGGTGCCGGCCCAAGCGGGGCCGTCCATCGGTCCCCATCACGCGGGCCATCCTAAGGCAGCCTTCCGCCCCGGTACCTGACTGGATTCATGTTGCACCGATGCCGCCGCTGAAGTCCGGCCTATAGGGCAACCGGTCACATTTGTCGTGAATCGTTGACGACGACGAAATAGTGACGCCGCTATAGTCCAGCGCTCGCAATGGATTGGACGTGTGGAGCAGATGATGCAGCACAAGCGCATGAGCAGGACCCTCGCCGCCGCGCTGGCGATTGCCGCCCTGGCCGTCGGCACGGCAACCGCAGCACCGGCTGCCAGCGGGCTGAGCCCGACCTTCACCACCTGCCGGGACAAGGCGCAGGGTGCTGTCGAGCAGGCCGCCTGCCTGACCTCGGAAAGCGCCCGTCAGGACCAGCGCCTGAACCTGGCGTACCGTCAGCTGCAGGCAAAGCTGAGTGGCGCGAAGAAGACCAAGCTGGTCAATGCCCAGCGCGCGTGGCTGCAGTCGCGCAGCCGCGATGGCGAACTGGATACCGCGCTGTACGACGATTCGCAGCCCGGCAACCTGCAGGGCGAGCTGAACGATGTGATGCGCCTGAGCGCGCGTGCCGACCAGCTGCAGAAGTATCTCCAGCTGCTGGACTGACCCAGGAGGGGCGGACCCTCTGACTGAACAAGGATGTAAGACATGCCAACCAACATCGATACCCACGATCTCGACGCCACCTCCGGCGCGGTGTATTTCGCCGTCGGCCGAGGCACCGAAGGTGGCCCCGCCTCCTACCACCTGGCCATCGCCGGCATCACCCAGGGCGTGACCGAACCGCACTGGGGTACGGTGAACAAGGTCGCGCAGAACAGCGGTTACAGCCTGGGCGCGATCCAGGTCGACTTCGGCCAGCGTGGCGAATGGGCGCTGGGTGCCATCGACGGCCATGCCCTGAAGCCGGGCGAGACGACCTATGTCGACGCGGTGATCGATCAGGCCAGCGCCTACGCCAAGGCGCACAACCTGCCCTTCACCCAGGACCATGCCGACCTGCGCCGCGACCTGCTCAGCCACGGAAATGGGCTCAGCGGGCGCAGCTCGATCCAGTTCATCGATACCCACACGCGCGACAGCATCAATGCCTGGGCCGGTTCGGCCGAGGGCAAGCAGTGGATCCACGCCAACATCGACTACCCGCAGGTGCGCAACGCCACCCGGATCGGCATGACGATGGTGGACACGCACGGCAGCAACATCGCTGAGGAGAACCGGTTCGAAGCGATCAGCCTGATCGCCAAGACCGCCAACCAGTTGCCCAGCCAACTGCCCAAGCTGCAGAAGGTGCTGGAAGAAGGCGGTGACTACGAGGCGCTGCGCGCGAAGGCCGGGCAGATCCGCGAGACGTACCAGTACTTCGACGCGCCCAAGGCCGGCGACATCGCCGTGCGCTACGAAGACGCCTACGCCAGCAACAAAGAGGCGATGGACCGTGCCCACGCCAAGGTCAGCAGCCGCGACTACTCGCCCGCCGGTGAGCACAACGATTCGGACATCAAGGTGGCGCTGGACCAGATCGGCGCACCGCGCCAGCAGGCCGGTTCGCAGACGTTGAAGGAAGGGTCCAGCGGCCGTGACGTGCTGAAGCTGGAAAGCAACCTGGTCACGCTGGGCTATGCCAGTGCTGACGGCCAGCAGACACTGAATCCGGACCGGCGCTTCGATGCCACCACCCGCAAGGCGGTGGAAGACTTCCAGCGCGCGCATAATCTGGACCCGGTGGACGGCAAGGCCGGGCCAGCCACGCTGGCCGCGATCGACCGCGACGCGCGCGAACTCCAGGGCAGCCTGGCCGCGCTGGGGCTGACCGACGCCAAGGGCCAGGCCATCGGCAGCGATGGCTATCTGGGCGGTGGCAGCCGCCATGCGATCAATGCTTTCCAGCAGCAGCATGGCCTGCCTGCGACCGGCATTGCCGATGCGGAAACCCGCCAGGCGCTGGCCAATGAAGTGCAGCAGCGCGCGCAGGCGCAGGGCAACACCCCGGAACAGCAGGCAGCGGCCGAGCCTGCACGCGAGACGGTGTACCCGATGTCCGACCCGCGCAGCCCGCAGAACTGGCTGTACACCGAGACCCTGGTGCATGTGAAGTTCGCCGAGGAAGCGCGTGGCCTGCCCTCCGGCGAGCACAGCGAGAAGCTGGCCGCTGCCCTCACCGTGGAAGCTGCGCGTGCCGGCCTGTACCGGGTTGATCGCGTTGAGCTGAACCAGGATGGCTCGATGGCGCGCGCGGTGCAGGCCAATGCGCTGCATGACGAAAGCGCGTTGAACCGCAATACCGCGCCGGTATCGACCGCTGACGCGATGCGCCAGAGCGTGCAGGAGAACAGCGAGCGGGCGTTGCAGGTGAGCGATCAGCAGCGCGAGCAGCAGAAGATCGACCAGCAGACCCAGCAGCACGGTCCGCGGGCCATGATGGCGTAAGAGAGCGGGCCAACTGGCCCGTGAGTGCCATTGCCTTGCTCACCCCTCGTCGGCTTGAGGCCGACGAGGGCGTTGGTTGAGGTGCGTCGGGGATTGTCGCAAATGCGAGGTCTTGCGCCCCGGAGCGTGCCCACGCTTCGAGGTAGTCGGCCTCGAGGTGTAGTCGATCCGGTTTGATCGCGTCGACGCTTTGACGACAGATGAGTCCGTCCGGAGCTTTCCCTAAGTGGTCAGTACCCGCCATCCATAGGCGGTCTGCTTCCAGTAGGCGTCCTGGCCATCTCCGGTCCATGCGAACGTCCACTTCTCGCGTGCGCATCCTGGAAGATCGTTGGTAATAGTGATCTTCTCTCCGGGAGCACCATGATGGAAAAGGGCGCGGATGGCTGGCGTCCGAGGTGAATCCCGCTCCCCCCTACAGCGATGGCGAATGGTCAGTGTCCCAAGTGCAAGCGTCCGCTGGTGGACATCCTTGCGTGCGTCCAGCCATCGAACGACTTCGTTCGCTTCGTCAGTTCCGGCGCTGTAGCGCGTGGTCCGATCGACGGCAACCGCAAGGCGGTCCAACGCCATCACTCCCGGCCATGTCGTCGAACCAAGCGCAAGCGCAAAAGCCAACAGACATTTGAATGACACCGAAAAATTCGATTTCATGGATGCTGCTTCCTTGAACGCAGAATCGCGTGTCTTCAGCCTGCTTCCATACGCAGAAGATTGGCAATGAGAAAAGCTGCAATCTGCATCATGCGATCCGATGTCTTTCGGGATTTTGCGAACCAGGGAACGACGGCCAAACAACAACTTTTGTTGATAGCGACAGCTACTGACGTCAATGCCAGTTACCGCTCCCAGCCAAGTCGATACACTCATTACCTCGCACCGGCTTGCCCAGTCTGAGAGGCCTCGTCTGCAATCATCCTCCCTCCTGATGCTCGCCTCATGACCGCTATCACAAAGCGCGCCCTGAGCATCGTCTACGCATCCTTGAAGGACGCAGGATTTGTCCGAAGTGGACCAACCTTTACGAGATGCCGCGAGAATTTCATCGATGTGCTCTCACCTCAGATCAGAAGCGACGGCAAAGCATTCGCACTCAATGTCGGTGTGCTCGCCCGCTTCATCCCGGGGCGTTGCATGGATCGGACCACGAATCTCAACGAAACCGACTGCGATGTGAGATGCAGGGCCGCTCCCACAGGGAAAAGCGACCATTGGATAGCCGTTGAAAAGGACGCTGATCTGCTCAGGACTGAGGTGGATGCTCTATTGTCAGGGAGTGCCCTTCCCTTCTTCTCAAAGTTCCAGGACATCGATTCCATCTGTGAAGCTCTGACGGTCGCGGCCATTCAGGCTGACACGACGCCGGCACACTTCAGTTCGATCACGCGCGTCGGCAGGGCCCTGCTCGCTGCCCTTTCGTGGCAGGCAAAGGCTGACACCGAGTCTGCCAAGGCGCTGGCCACATATGGACTCTCCATATGTAATGGCGCTACCGCACTCAAAAGCCGATTCAGGAAAATTCTGGAGGATTAGCCGCCCCCAGAACCGGCGTGGGCATTGAAGCACCGCCGCTTCAGTGCCCGCTACCCGCGCCGCCCACCTGCTCGATCAACGTCTGGCTGGCAGCATTCAGCCCCACCGCCGTCACCTTCGCCCCATGTGCGGCCAGCTATTCCTGCGCGCGTTCCAGCGCGGCCGCGGCGGTCAGGTCTCACAGGTGGGCGTCGCGCAGATCAATCTGTACCTTCGGCGCCACGTGCTGGTAATCGAACATCGCACCCATATGGCCGGCCGAGGCAAGGAACACCGGCCCACTCACGCGGTAGACCTGCGTGTCACCGGCATCGTCGCGCTGCATATCCAGCATGCGGCCGAGGAATTCGATGTTCATGTTGGCCACGCCCTGGGCGACGCATTCGCGGTCACGCTCGCTGGGCGTCTCGGCGATGTCCTCGACGTTCTGCGACGATGCCGGACAGCAGAAGACAGCGGAGCATGGCGTCGCTCTACAATCGGGCCATGGCCACCGACCACCCGCATTTCTTCGACCCCGCCACCGAACAGGGCGTGCTGCGCCTGTCGATCGCCGGCGCACTGCTGCTGGCCGCTGCGGCGGTGGTGTTTGGCCTGCTGGCCAATTCCTCGCTGATCATCTTCGATGGCATCTACGGCCTGATCGACGTGGTGATGACCTGGCTGTCGCTGCTGGTGGCCCGGTTGATAGCGCTGTCCACGCAGACCGATGCCCTGCAGTCGCGGCTCAATCAGCGCTTCACCATGGGCTTCTGGCACCTGGAGCCGATCGTGCTGGGCGTGAGCGGCACGCTGATGATCGGCGCGGCACTGTATGCGCTGGTCAATGCGGTGGATGCGCTGATGTCCGGTGGCCGCCACATCGCGCTGGGCCCGGCGATCATCTTCGCCGGCCTGTCACTGGTGGCCGAGAGCGCGCTGGGCTGGTTCGTGCTGCGCGCCAACCGCCGTATCGGCTCTGAATTCATCGCGCTGGATGCCAAGAACTGGGTGATCGCGGCCAGCATGTCGGCCTGCTACATGGTCGCCTTCCTTGGCGGCGTGCTGGTACAGGGCACGTCCTGGGCCTGGATCGGGCCGTACATCGACCCGGCCATCCTTGCCTTCGTCTGCGTGCTGGTGATGATCGCCCCGCTCGGTACCGTGCGCCGGGCGCTGGCCGGCATCCTGCTGGTCACCCCGCCGGAGCTGCAGGCGCACGTGGATGCCGTGGCACGCGCGATCGTGGCCAAGCATGGCTTCGTCGAGCACCGCAGCTACGTGGCCCAGGTGGGCCGCGGCGAGCAGATCGAGCTGTTCTTCGTGGTCCGCGAGGACGACCCGCCGCGGCCGCTGGTGGAATGGGACCAGCTGCGCGACGAGATCGGCGATGCGCTGGGCGAGGCCTCGCCGGACCGCTGGCTGACCATCATGTTCACCACCGACCGCGAATGGACGATCTAGGCCCGCAGGACGATCGATCAAGTTTTTCGTACGCTTTGCAACCCAACGTACGCGGAAACCGGGCAAAGTAGGCTCCAACGAAACACCCACCACCGACCAGGAGCATCCCGATGTCCATCGAAAAGGTTCTGTACACCGCCCAGGCCACCTCCACCGGCGGCCGTGAAGGCCGTTCCGTCTCCTCCGACAACGTGCTGGACATCCAGCTGTCGACCCCGCGCGAGCTGGGCGGCGCCGGTGGCCCGGGCACCAACCCGGAGCAGCTGTTCGCAGCCGGCTACTCGGCCTGCTTCCTGGGCGCGCTGAAGTTCGTGGCCGGCCAGGCCAAGGTCGCGCTGCCGGCCGACACCACCGTGACCGGCAAGGTCGGCATCGGCCAGATCCCGACCGGCTTCGGCATCGAGGCCGAGCTGACCATCAACGTGCCGGGCGTGCCGCGCGAGCAGGTCGAAGAGCTGGTGCAGAAGGCGCACATCGTGTGCCCGTACTCGAATGCCACCCGCGGCAACATCGACGTGACGCTGATCGTTGCCTGATGCGGTGATGCCGGCCAGCGGCCGGCACTACCCGCGTGCAGGGCAAAAAAATGGGCGGATGCCGGTCGAAACCGGGCATCCGCCCATCCCACCTCGGGTGGGCCCCGGCGCGCGCCGGGGACGCATTTGCTTCTGTAGAGCCGAGCCCATGCTCGGCTGATCCGTCCGGCGCTGGAACATCCGGCGGAAAAGCAGCCGAGCATGGGCTCGGCTCTACCTACCCAAGCCTTATTTCTCGCTCGTGATGAGCTGCACGACGCTGGAGAAATCCAGCTTGCCGCGGCCGGCCTGGTGGTTCATCGAGTACAGGTTGCGGGCCACTTCGCCCAGCGGGATCGAGGCGCCGACGCTCATCGCCGCTTCCACCGCCAGGCCCATGTCCTTCAGCATCAGATCGCTGCCGAAGCCGCCGCTGTAGCCGCGCGAGGCCGGGGCGTTTTCCAGCACACCCGGCCACGGGTTGCACACTTCGGTGGCCCAGCTGCGGCCGGTGCTGACCGCCATCATCTGCGACAGCACCTTCGGGTCCAAGCCGTGCGCCACGCCGAGGGCGATGGCTTCGCCGGTCACCGCCATGATCACGCCCAGCGCCATGTTGTTGCACAGCTTGGCAACCTGGCCGGCACCGCTGGCGCCGACATGGAAGATGTTCTTGCCCATTGCCTGCAGCACCGGGCGGGCGCGTTCCAGCGCGTCCTCTTCGCCACCGACGATGAAGGTCAGGGTGCCGGCCTGGGCACCGGCGGTACCGCCCGATACCGGCGCGTCGATCATCTGCAGGCCACGCGCGGCAGCGGCTTCCGAAACCTTGCGCGCGCTGGCCGGGGCAATGGTGCTGCAGTCGATGACCAGTGCACCCGCCGGAATCGCGGCAAGAATGCCGTCCTCGCCCAGGTACACGCCTTCGACGTGGCGGCTGGCCGGCAGCATCGAGATCACCACCTCGGCATCGGCAAGGGTTTCGCGCGCCGATGCGGCTGCGCTCGCGCCGGCATCGACGGCGGCCTGCACCGCGGCCGGGACCAGATCGAAAACACGCACGGTGTGGCCGTTCTTGACCAGATTGGCGGCCATCGGGCCACCCATGTTGCCCAACCCGATGAATGCAATGCGGCTCATGCAAGGCTCCTTTCAACAAGGGGAGTGCCCAGGTCGGCCAGCGGATGCGCGGCATCGGCCCAGGGGGAAGCGAAGAAGGTATCGGCCCACGCGGCGGTGGCCTCGGCCAGGGTGGCCGGGTTCCACTGCGGATTGCGGTCCTTGTCGATCAGCAGCGCGCGGATGCCTTCGGCGAAATCACCGTGGGCGGCGCAATGCAGGGCGACGACGTATTCCAGGCGGTAGATCGCGGCCAGGTCCTGATCGGCACTTCGGCGCTGCAGCTCGTACGACAGCCGTGCCGAACCCGGTGCACCGGCGGCGAGGGTCTTCTGTGCTGCCTGCAACCAGGCATCGTCGGTCTGCAGACCGGCAATGCGCGCCACGATGGTCTGCAGGTCATCGCCTTCGCAGAGCACCTCGACCTGCGCTGCATTGGCCAGCAGCGGACCGGTCGCAGCATCACTGGCATGCGACTGCAGCAGATGGGTCAGGCGTTCGTGGTTGTGTGCGGCATCACTGGACCAGGCCACCTGCAGCAGCGCATCGAACACTGCACTGCGGCGCTCTTCAGCCACGTGCACATCGGCCAGGCCGGCGTAGATGGCATCGCCTGGATTGAGCAGTGCGCCGGTCAGGGCCAGGAACAGGCCGCCCTTGCCCGGCACGCGCGGCAGCAGCCAGCTGCCACCGACATCGGGGAACAGGCCAACAGTGATTTCCGGGAAGGCCAGCTTGGAGCGCTCGCTGACCACGCGGTGGCTGGCGCCGGACATCAGGCCGATGCCACCGCCCATCACGATGCCATGGCCCCAGCACAGGATCGGCTTTGCGTAGGTGTGGATGAGGTAATCGACGCGGTACTCGACGTCGAAGAACTCGGCGGCGTAGTCGTTCTCGCGGATGTCGCTGCGGCCGGCCTCGCGGAACGCGACCATGCTCTTGTACAGGCTGTGCAGGTCGCCGCCGGCGCAGAACGCCTTCTCACCGGCACCCTGCAGCACCACCATGGCGATGCCGTCGTCATCGGCCCAGGCATTCAGCTGCTTCAGCAACAGGTGCGCCATCGGCAGCGAGAAACCATTGAGCGTGCGCGGCGCGTTGAGCGTGGCGATGCCGATGCGCGTGCCGTTACCGGCCACGCGCTCTTCGAACAACACCGGTGCGTCGTCGGCAGCGGTGTCGGTGCTCATGCGTTCTTCCACTGCGCGGCGCGCTTTTCCAGGAAGGCGGTCACGCCCTCGACCTGATCAGCGGTATCGAACAGGTCGACGAAGGCTTCGCGCTCGGCCACCAGCGCCGAGGCGTGGGTGCCGGTGCGGGTGGACTGCACCAGGGTCTTGCAGGCGGCGATGCTGGTCGGGCTCTGCTTGCCGGCCTTCTTCGCCCATTCCAGGGCCAGTGCCTTGGATTCGCCCTTGCCGACCTTTTCTTCGGCCAGGCCAATGCGCAGTGCGGTCTCGGCATTGATGCGCTCGCCCAGCAGGATCATGCGCTTGGCCCAGCCCTCACCGACCAGGCGCGGCAGGTTCTGGGTGCCACCGGCGCACGGCAACAGGCCGACGGTGGCCTCCGGCAGCGCGACCTGGGCGTGGTCTTCGATGATGCGCAGGTCGCAGGCCAGTGCGCATTCCAGGCCACCGCCCATGGCGTAGCCGTTGATCGCGGCGATCGACACACCACGGAAACCGGACAGCGCTTCGAAGGCTTCACCGAAACGGCGCGCGGCTTCACGTGCAGCGGCCTTGTCACCGGAGGCGAACTGGTTGAGGTCGGCACCGGCGGAGAAGAACTTCTCGCCGTCGCCGGTGATCACCAGCGCGTAGATGTCGCGGTCTGCGTTGAGCGCGCCGACCAGGTCGCGCAGCGCTGACAGGCTGTGCACGGTCCAGGTGTGCGCCGGCGGGTTGTTCAGGGTGACCACGGCGGTGTGGCCATCGACCTCCACCTTCAGGCCCACGTGCTCCTGGGTACGCCAATCCTTCATCGCAGTTCCTCTTCGGTGTTGAGTAGGTGACGGGCAACGATCACCCGCATGATCTCGTTGGTGCCTTCCAGGATCTGGTGCACGCGGCAGTCACGCAGCAGGCGCTCGATCGGATATTCGCGGATGTAGCCGTAGCCACCGTGGATCTGCAGCGCTTCGTTGCAGATGTTGAAACCGGCATCGGTGGCGAAGCGCTTGGCCATCGCGCACCACACGTTGGCGTCGCTGGCACCGGCATCGAGCTTGCGCGCGGCGGTGTGCACCATCTGCCGTGCGGCCACCAGCTGGGTGACCATGTCGGCCAGCTTGAACTGCAGCGCCTGGAATTCGGCCAACGCCTTGCCGAACTGGCGGCGCTCGCCCATGTAGCGGCGCGCGGCATCCAGCGCACCCTGCGCGGCGCCCAGCGAGCAGGCGGCGATGTTGATGCGGCCGCCATCGAGCCCCTTCATCGCCAGCTTGAAGCCGCCGCCTTCCTCTCCCAGAAGGTGGCTGACCGGCACGCGGACGTTCTCGAAGGTGATGCCGCGGGTGGGCTGGCTGTTCCAGCCCATCTTTTCTTCCTTGCGGCCGAAGCTGATGCCCGGCAGGTCCGACGGCACCGCAATCGCGCTGACACCGCCGGCACCGGCACCGCCGGTACGCGCCATCACCACCAGCAGTTCAGTGGCACCGGCGCCGGAAATGAAGGCTTTCGAGCCGTTCAGCACATAGAAGTCACCGTCGCGCACGGCCGTGGTCTTCAGCGAGGCCGCATCGGAACCGGCACCGGGTTCGGTCAGGCAGTACGAGGCCAGCTTGAGGCCGGCGGCCAGATCCTGGCCCCACGCATCGCGCAGCGCCGGCTGGCCCCACTTGGACACCATCCACGAGGCCATGTTGTGGATGCTGATGTACGCCGCGGTCGACGGATCGACGTTGGCGAGCTCCTCGATGACGACGGCGGCGTCCAGTCGGCTCAGACCGCTGCCGCCCACCTCCGGGTCCATGTACAGACCGCAGAAGCCCAGTTCACCTGCCTTGGCGATCGCCTCGCGCGGAAAGATGCCCTCCGCATCCCATCGCGCGGCGTGCGGCGCCAGTTCGGCCTGTGCGAAGTCGCGCGCCGCCTCGCGGTACGCCTGCTGTGCTTCTTCCAGTTCCGTCGTCATCGAGTGGCTCATGGCTGCTCCTGCCGTTACTTCAGGCTGATCGTGGTGTTGACGCCATGGCTCAGCGTTTCGTCATCGAACCAGCGCGCGGTGACCGTCTTGGTCTGGGTGTAGAACAGCACCACCTGCTTGCCGTACGGACCCAGGTCACCCAGCTTGGACGCGCGCGAGCCGGTGAACGAGAACAGCGGCACCGGCACCGGGATCGGCACGTTGATGCCGACCTGGCCGACGTCGATGTCTTCCTGGAACTTGCGTGCGGCCGCGCCGGACTGGGTGAACAGGGCGGTGCCGTTGCCGTTCGGGTTGCTGTTGACCATCGCGATGGCGTCTTCCAGCGTTTCCGCTTCGAGGATGACCAGCACCGGCCCGAAGATTTCTTCCTGGTAGATGCGCATGTCGGTGGTGACACCGGCAAAGATGGTCGGGCCGACGAAGTTGCCCTTCTCGAAGCCATCCACCTGCGGCTTGCGGCCATCCAGTACCAGCTTGGCGCCCTGCTCCACGCCCGAGGCGATCAGGCCTTCCACGCGCTCGCGGGCGCTGCAGGAAATGACCGGGCCGACGTCGGTGCCGGACACGGTGCCGGCGCTGACCTTCAGGGTCTGGGCCTTGGCCACCAGGTCCTGCACCCAGTTGCGCGCTTCACCGACCAGCACCAGGGTGGAGGCAGCCATGCAGCGCTGGCCGGCCGCACCAAAGGCGGCGCCGACCATCGCGTTGAGGGTCTGTTCCTTGTTGGCGTCCGGCAGCACCACGGCGTGGTTCTTGGCGCCCATCATGCACTGCACGCGCTTGCCGGCCAGCGAGGCGCGGTTGTAGACGTGGGTACCGACGCGGGTGGAACCGACGAACGACACGGCCTTGATGTCCGGGTGGTCGCAGATCGCGTTGACCACTTCCTCGCCACCGTGGACGACGTTCAGCACGCCCTTCGGAATGCCCGCTTCCAGCGCCAGCTCGACCAGGCGCATGGTGACCATCGGGTCCTGCTCGGACGGCTTGAGGATGAAGGTGTTGCCGGTGGCAATGGCCATCGGGAACATCCACAGCGGGATCATCGCCGGGAAGTTGAAGGGGGTGATGCCGGCGCACACGCCCAGCGGCTGCATGATCGTGTAGGTATCCACGCCATTGGCCACGTTGTTGGCCAGCTCGCCCAGCTGCAGGTTGCCGATGGCGGCGGCGTGCTCGACCACTTCCAGGCCGCGGAACACATCGCCTTCGGCGTCCGGCAGGGTCTTGCCCTGTTCGGCGGTGAGGATGTGGGCCAGCTCGCTCATGTTCTCGCGGATCAGCTGCTGGTACTTCAGGAAGATGCGCGCGCGGGTACCGATAGGGGTCTTGCGCCAGGTCTTGAAGGCTTCCTTGGCGGCGGCGACGGCGGCGTCCACTTCGCCGGTGGTGGCGAACGGCACCTTGGCCAGCACGTCCTGAGTGGCCGGATTGATCACGTCCTGCCAGTGGGAAGTGGCCGATTCAACGAACTGGCCATCGATCAGCATGCGGATACGGGGCGCTGCAACAGTCATGACGACAATCCCACGGGTGCGAAAGATGCTTGGCATTATTCACAGCACCCACCTCGATTTCCGGGCTGAATCCGCTTAATCTGGCCAACACGCCAGACGATTCATGTTAATTCTGTGAATTATTCAGCCACCCAGCGGCAACTTGGCCTGCGCCTGCTGCGGCTGCGCGAGCAGCGCGGCTACAGCCAGGCCGATCTGGCACGGGCGCTGGGGCTATCGGCCAGCTACCTGAACCAGATCGAGCGCAACAAGCGCCCGCTCACCCCGGCCGTGCAGAAGAAGCTGGGCGAGGTATTGGGCGATGTTTCCGCACTGTTCGACGAAGATGAGCCCGCCGCGCTGCAGGAGTCATTGAGCGAGACCCTGCGCGACCTCGGCCTGGCCGATGTCAGCGCCACCGAACTGCGCGCCCTGGCCGGCAACCTGCCGCAGGTCAGCCGCGCGCTGCTGGACCTGCACCGCCGCCACCTGGCGCTGCGCGAGCATGCCGCCGCGCTGGAATTCCAGCTGGGCGAGCCCGGCGCCGGCAGCACTCTGCCCGCTGGCGACCAGGTGCGCGAGTTCTTCAACCGCATGCACAACCACATTCCCGAGCTGGATGAGCTGGCCGAGCGCCTGTTCGCCGAGTGGGGGCTGTCGCCCGGGCACGTGGCGCCGCGCCTGCGCCAGCTGTTGGCCGACCGCCATGGCGTGCTGGTGGAAGTGGCCGCGCTGCAGGCCGGGCGCGAGAAACGCCAGTACGACGCGGGCACGCGCCGGTTGTGGCTGCCGGACTACCTGGAGCCGGGCCAGCAGGCGTTCCAGATGGCCGCCGAGCTGGCCCTGCACGGCTACCTGCCGCAGATCGATGCGGTGGTGGCACGTGCCGGCTTCACCGATGAGGCACGCATCGCGCAGGCGCGGATTGGCTTGTCGAACTATTTCGCCGGCGCACTGGTGATGCCGTACATGCGTTTCCTGCGTGCGGCCGAGGCCAGCAGCTACGACATCGAGCTGCTGGCGCATCAGTTCGGCGTCGGCTTCGAAGCGGTTTGTCATCGGCTGAGCACGCTGGCGCGGCGCAGTGCGCCCGGGCTGCCGTTCTTCTTCATCCGCGTGGACCGCGCCGGCAACGTGTCCAAGCGTCATTCGGCCACCGACTTCCACTTCTCGCAGGTGGGTGGATCGTGTCCGCTGTGGATCGTCTACGAGGCGTTCAACCAGCCCGGCCGCATCCTTACCCAGACCGCGCGCATGCCCGATGGCCGCCGCCATTTCTGGCTGGCGCGTCAGGTCAGCAGTGGCCCGGTGGGCCATGGCCAGCCCCGCAAGACGTTTGCGGTGGCACTGGGCTGCGACCTGCAGCATGCCGAACGACTGGTGTATTCGCTGGGGCTGGATGTGCAGAGCCCCGGCAATTCGGTTTCGATCGGGCCGGGTTGCCGGGTGTGCCCGCGCGAGGACTGCATGCAGCGCGCGTTCGCGCAGTTGCCGGGGCGGTAGGGTTGGTTCGGCAGGGCTGCGCCCTGCACCTACCGAGGCCGAAGCAACAGCAACGGCAAAAGCTGGCATTCCGTGGGATGGCGGGGTGGATCCGGTTGCGGGGGACGCCGTAAACCCGTCCTTGGGGGCTTGGCCGCGGCATCCATGCCGCGGACACCCCCGCAACCGGGCCCACCCCGCCTTCGACAGTTTCCTGCCATCTGTCGGAACGACGTATTGCCCTGGTAGGTGTCGACCTTGGTCGACACGGTAGATCCACGCCATGCGTGGATGCTCTTCGATGAATGTTCGAAATATTCGATTTCGATGGACATTCATCCACGCATGGCATGGATCTACTACCGGGTCAGTAGATCGGCGTCACCTTCATCTGCGGCAGCGGGCGTGGTGCACCGTCAGTGAGGTCGGGGCCGAGGTCCTCCCAGCTGCGGCCCTGCTCGACCATCAACCCCCACAGCTGCTGCGAGGCCAGCCGCTTGTCTTCCGAGCCCAGCTTGTACGAGGGCGGAGACGGTTCACCGCGGGCAACCATCGCGTACGCCGCGCGGTAGGCCAGCACCTGCTGCGCCGGGTCGTCGGTTCGCGCCACTTCCAGCGTGTAGCGCTGGTAGGCCGAGGCCAGGTTGCGCCAGCGGATCCAGTAGTGGTTCTCGAACGAGAACGAACAGAAGCGCGCACCAGCCAGGCTGCCCTTGTCGGCGATGCGGGTCAGCACCTCCTGCGGCATGTCCAGGTTCATGCCGCCCTCGTCGCCCTCCAGGCTGACGTGCACGATGCGGTCGCGGTAGCCCGGCGCGCGCGCCTGCAGGAGATCGCGCCAGTTCTGCATGGTCGCCACCACCGCGAACAGGAAGCGGCCCAGCTCGGCGGCCGCCAGCGGTGTGGCGATCGACTGGTAGGTGCGCTGCCAGCCGTGTCGGTTTTCGGTGGGCAGAAACACCGCGTGTTCCAGCGACTGGCGGCCACTGCTGCCGTGGTTCACCTCTTCGGCGTGCTGCGGGTAGACCAGATTGATGGCGAAGGTCGGCCAGCGTGGCAATGCGGCGTCGAACAGATGGATCGGGAAGTTGCTGCTGATGCCACCGTCGGAGAACCAGCAGATGCGGAAGGCGGTGATCACCGGACCGCAAGCCTGCCCGGCGCTGGTCAGCCCTTCCATGCTGTCGGCCACGTTGTGCTCGGGGTCGGCCGCCGGTGCAGTCGGTTCGCAGCGACGCTCGCGCCGCGAGGGTTCGTGCAGCGGCACTGCGCTGATCAGCAGCGGGAAGCTCAGGCTCATGCGCGTGGCCACCAGCACCGGCAGCTGCGGGCCCGGCGGCAGGTGGTAGTACTGCCGCCCCTCCACCTCCAGCGGCGGGCCGGCCTGCGTCACCAGCCACTGCACCACGCTGGCCGGGAACAGCTGCTCGAATTCCTCGCGCAGGAACCAGAACTGCGCGCCACCCAGCGGCAGCGTACGCGGCTCGTTGTGCGACACGCAGGTGGTGATCATCTGCAGGCTGATCGCATGCGGGCTGTCCGGCTCGCCGGCATAGCGCGGCGCGTCGTGCAGGTCGGCGAAGGTGAGCGGTGCATCCAGCGGCTTGCCGGACAACTGCTGCAGGCATTCGTGCAGCCACTCGGTCAGTGCCGGCGTGCGTGCATCGCGGCCGAGTCCACTGCACAGGCCCAGCAGATTGCGCCGCGCCACACGCGCGACCCGCAGCGCGGCACCGGCCACGCCGGCACCATATGCACACAGCAGCGACGGCAGCAGTGTGGCCGCCACGCCGCTCCAACCACCGCCCCACCAACCCAGGCCGAGCAGCAGCGCCAACGACACCAGCACTTCCAGCGGCGCGATCTCGAACACGGCAACCGCCAGGCACAGCAGCTTGTGCGGCAGGCTGGCATTGCCGGTCAGCACCACCAGCAGCCGATAGGCCGCGCGCGCGCCGCGCGCCGGCTGGAACAGGCTGTAGATGAAGCCGCGCCGCGACAGCTGCGCCGATACCGCCGACAACCCGCCATAGCCGGCATCGCCGGGCAGGTGCTCGCCGGCCTGCTGACGGCGATCACCACACGCTGCCGCAGCCGCCACCGCCGCGGCGATGGCGCCGGCCGAAGTGCCGCCGATGCTCTTGAAGCGATACTCGCGCGCCAGCGCCAGTACCGCATTGGGGTACACGATGCCGCTGGTGATGCCGCCTTTCATGACCAGATCGCAGTACTTGTCCGCCACTGTCTTGCCCCCGAGCATGCCGTCCGCCGCGTGGGTACCAGTATGGCGCAGAGGCTTCTCAGGGCCTGAGACTCTCATCTACTGAAATACCGGTGATCAGTTCCAGGCCAGACGAGTCAGGAGCTGCGGAAGGGAACATCTCCAAGCGCCCACACGAGGGTGCCCACGATTGCAAATGCAACGGAAAAGAAGTCGCGCAAATCCGGCTCTGCAACGATCTGATGCAGCTCCGCGACCAATTTGCGGGTCTGATCAAGAGCCTCTGCCTCAGCCAGCATACTTATCCCAGATCCGTCTCTTATACGCTCTTCAGTAGTTTTCCCGAAGTAAGCCGGATCAAGCCGTTGCTTCCAGCTACTCGTCAACTTTGAGTACTGAAGTGACACCCCCGCCAGGACCAGCAACGCGCCACTGCGCTGAAACCAAAAGTACTCATTCGGCGAGTACCAGTCCACCACACACGCCGCAATGGCAATGACTACCATAAGAATGGCGTATTTCCTGGAGAATCCTGGCCTCTGTGGCACCAATGCCCAGTTCGACAGAGATTTTTTCAGTGCAGCAAAGCATCTATTAGTGAATTGCATCTTCAAAGCATCCCCCCCTTGAACTCAGGCTGTTCGGACAATTTAACCGATGCCAACACTCTAGTTCGCCTCGCATAAGCCCCTTGCCGCAGACTTGAGGGAACCGGTGTGAGCATCGATCAGGTGATTCGCATCTTTGAACAAATGACCGATTGGCTCGATATCACTCCGGCATGTGCCCTTCCTACAACAGTTGCGGAGTGATCTACCGTGGCCAGTCGTCAGATCCGCTTCGCCAGCAATTGATTTCGTCGACAATATTGAACGACTCCGTTGCAGCCTCCCACTTGACCCTGACCACCATCGGCGTAGCATCTGCAGCAAGCCAAGGGACAGACCCGCGGCTGCCACAACGACATGAGGGATTCTCATGGAATTCGACTATCTCGTCTTCATCGGGCGATTCGAGCCCTTCCACAACGGCCACGCCGCCGTTGCCCGCCTGGCCCTGAGCCGGGCCCGCAAGCTGATCTTCCTGGTCGGTTCTGCCGATACTCCCCGCAGCCTCCGCAATCCCTGGACCGTGGCCGAACGCGCCGTGATGATCCAGGCTGCCCTCGATGGCCACACCGACCGCCTGCTGATCCGCCCGCTGCGCGACCACCTCTACAACGAAGCGCAGTGGATCGCCAACGTGCAGCGCCAGGTGGCCGAGGCCCTGCGCAACGACGGTGCCGCCGCCGATGCGAAGGTGGGCCTGATCGGCATGGACAAGGATGCCTCCAGCTATTACCTGCGCGAATTCCCGCAGTGGCCGCTGGTGGACGTGCAGCACACCGCCACCCTGTCGGCCACCGAGCTGCGGCGCTACCTGTTCGAAGCCGGCGACGTCGACTTCCACGGCGCGCTGCTGATGCTGCGTGGCAATGTGCCGGCGCCGGTGTACGACATGCTCGAAGCGTTCCGCAAGAGCGCGCCTGCCTATGGCCAGCTGGTGGCCGAGTACCGCTTCATCGAACAATACAAGGCCGCCTGGAAGGATGCGCCCTACGCGCCCACCTTCGTCACCACCGATGCGGTGGTGGTGCATTCGGGCCACGTGCTGCTGGTGCGTCGCCGTTCGGAACCCGGCAAGGGGCTGTGGGCGCTGCCCGGCGGTTTCGTCGGTCAGGAACAGAGCCTGCTCGACAGCTGCCTGCGCGAACTGCGCGAGGAAACCCGGCTGAAGATTCCGCTGCCGGTGCTGAAGGGTTCGCTGAAGGGACAGCAGGTGTTCGACCACCCGGATCGCAGCCAGCGTGGCCGCACCATCACCCACGGTTTCCACTTCGAATTCCCGGCCGGTGACCTGCCGCCGGTGCGCGGTGGCGACGATGCCGACAAGGCCCGCTGGATACCGGTAAGCGAAGCCCTGGACATGGGCCCGCAGCTGTTCGAAGACCACCTGCACATCCTGGAGTATTTCCTCGGCCGCGGCTGACCGGCCCGGCCTCCCCACTGGCGGATAGACCGCTGGTGTCACTCGACGCGAAGGAGCTTCCGTCATGCACTACCTCGATAATCTTCTCCTCAACACCGACAGCTACAAGGCCAGCCACTGGCTGCAGTACCCGCCGGGTACCGATGCCACGTTCTTCTACGTCGAATCACGTGGCGGCCTGCACGATCGCACGGTGTTCTTCGGCCTGCAGGCGATCCTCAAGGACGCGCTGGCACGGCCGGTCACCCACGCCGATATCGACGACGCCGCTGCGGTGTTCGCCGCGCATGGCGAACCGTTCAACGAGGCCGGCTGGCGCGATATCGTCGACCGTCTCGGCGGCCATCTGCCGGTACGCATCCGCGCCGTGCCCGAGGGCAGCGTGGTGCCCACCCACCAGGCCCTGATGACCATCGAATCGACCGATCCGGCCGCATTCTGGGTGCCGTCGTACCTGGAAACGCTGTTGCTGCGCGTGTGGTACCCGGTCACCGTGGCCACCATCAGCTGGCACGCACGGCAGACCATTGCCGCGTTCCTGCAGCAGACCAGCGACGACCCGCAGGGGCAGCTGCCGTTCAAGCTGCATGACTTCGGCGCGCGCGGTGTCTCGAGCCTGGAATCGGCCGCGCTGGGCGGTGCCGCGCACCTGGTCAACTTCCTCGGCACCGATACGGTCTCGGCGCTGTGCCTGGCGCGCGCGCACTATCACGCGCCGATGGCCGGCTATTCGATTCCCGCCGCCGAGCACAGCACCATCACCAGCTGGGGCCGCGAGCGCGAGGTGGACGCCTACCGCAACATGCTGCGCCAGTTCGGCAAGCCCGGTGCGATCGTAGCGGTGGTGTCGGACAGCTATGACATCTACCGCGCCATCAGCGAGCACTGGGGTACCACCCTGCGCGATGAAGTGATCGCCTCCGGTGCCACCCTGGTCATCCGCCCCGACTCGGGCGACCCGGTGGAGGTGGTGGCCGAAAGCCTGCGCCGGCTGGATGAAGCCTTCGGCCACACCCTCAACAGCAAGGGCTACCGCGTGCTCAACCACGTGCGGGTGATCCAGGGCGATGGCATCAACCCGGATACGATCCGCGCCATCCTGCAACGCATCACCGACGACGGCTACGCCGCCGACAACGTAGCCTTCGGCATGGGCGGTGCGCTGCTGCAGCGGCTGGACCGCGATACGCAGAAGTTCGCACTGAAGTGCTCGGCGGCGAGGGTCGAGGGTGAGTGGATCGACGTCTACAAGGATCCGGTCACCGATGCTGGCAAGACCAGCAAGCGCGGCCGCATGCGCCTGCTGCGCCGCCTGGACGATGGCAGCCTGCATACGGTGCCACTGCCGGCCAGCGGCGACGACACCCTGCCGGACGGCTTCGAGGACGCAATGGTGACCGTGTGGGAGAACGGCCGCCTGCTGCACGACCAGCGGCTGGACGACATTCGCGCGCGTGCGGCGGCGGGACGTTGAAGGCATGTCCCGCCCGGGGTCGGATCCCGTTGCAGCGCAACGGGCTCTGCCCCCCCTTGACCCTGGCCAGTAACCCGTCCACCGTGGGCGCGCCGAAGGTATCCCTCCAGGCGTTCACGCGCCGGGAGGGATTTAAACGGGAATCCGGTGAAGGCGCCTCGCGCGCCCATTCCGGAGCTGCCCCGCAGCGGTGAATGGAAACGAATCCTGCCAACAGCACTGGGCTCGCGCCTGGGAAGCGGCAGGTAGTAGGTGGGCTGCGGCCCGTGTCCATCAGCCCGAATACCGGCCCCGGCCGGGGGACATGACCGTCCCCTGACTCGACCTGGAATCTCCGCGGGGAGGTTGCCGGGGCCGTCGTCGTCCTGCGCGTGCAGGCCGCGCGGCCGCGCGCGTCCTGTTCACGGTATCCGGCCAGACCTGTTCACCCACGCGCTGATGCATGGGCCACCGCCGTTGCCGGCGGTCCATGCGGTACCTGACGATGACCGAGCTCCAACGCCCCACCCTGACCCTGCCCGCCGACGGCAAGCGCCTGCTGCTGCATTCATGCTGCGCGCCCTGCTCCGGCGAGGTAATGGAGGCGATCACCGCCTCCGGGATCGACTACGCGATCTTCTTCTACAACCCCAACATCCATCCGGTGAAGGAATACGAACTGCGCAAGCAGGAAAACATCCGCTTCGCCGAGCAGCATGGCATTCCCTTCATCGACTGCGACTACGACACCGACAACTGGTTCAGCCGTGCCCGCGGCATGGAAAACGAGCCCGAACGCGGCATCCGCTGCACGATGTGCTTCGACATGCGTTTCGAGCGCACTGCGCTGTACGCGCACGAGCACGGCTACGACACCATCAGTTCGTCGCTGGGCATCTCGCGCTGGAAGAACATGACGCAGATCAACGATTGCGGCATCCGCGCCGCCTCGCGCTATGAAGGCCTGCAGTACTGGGACTACAACTGGCGCAAGGGCGGCGGTGCCAGCCGCATGATCGAGATCAGCAAGCGCGAGCAGTTCTACCAGCAGGAGTACTGCGGCTGCGTGTATTCACTGCGCGATGCCAACCGCCACCGCCGCGAGAACGGCCGCGAACGGATCAAGATCGGCCTGCTGTACTACGGGCAGGACGCTGAGACGCCGCAGGGCGATTGACGTGCAGGCATCGGGCGGCCACGCTGGTCGCCCCTTCTGTTGTACCGGAACTGCCATGACCGCCCTGCCCGCCGATGTCGCCCTGCTGGTGATCGACCTGCAGCCGGACTTCATGCCCGGCGGTGCGCTGGCCTGCGACCAGGGCGATGCGCTGGTGGCACCGATTGCCGATCTGCTGGCGCAGCGCCGCTACCGCACCGTGGTGGCAACACAGGACTGGCACCCGGCCGACCATGCCTCGTTCGCCAGCCAGCACCCCGGCCAACGCCCCTTCGAGACCATCCTGCTGCATGCGCAGCCGCAGACCCTGTGGCCGGACCACTGCGTGCAGGGCAGCGCCGGTGCCGCCCTGCACCCGGACGTGGACTGGACCGTGGCCGACCTGATCCTGCGCAAGGGCACGCGCCAACAGGTGGATTCGTACAGCGCCTTCCGAGAGAACCATGGCCCCGATGGCGAGCGCCCGGCCACCGGCCTGGCCGGCTGGCTGCACGAACGCCGCATCCGCGAAGTGCACGTATGCGGCCTGGCCCGTGACTACTGCGTGCTGTGGAGCGCGCAGGACGCGGTGAAGTCCGGCTTCCGGGTGAAGTTCCTGTGGGAGCTGACCCGGCCGGTGACCGAGGCCAACGACGCGATGGTGCGCGAGGCGCTGGGCAAGGCGGGGATCGCGATCATCTGAGTTGCCCTGTAGAGCCGAGCCATGCTCGGCTCATCCGTCAGATTCACGGCATTGGGCCGAACTGCAGCCGAGCATGGCTCGGCTCTACAGAAAAGCACCTACCGGAATACGACGGTGCGATGCCCGTTGAGCAGGATGCGGTGCTCCACATGGCGGCGAACCGCGCGTGCCAGCACCAGCGATTCGGTATCGCTGCCCAGCCGCACCAGCTCGCGCGGCGCCATCGCGTGGTCCACGCGGGCCACGTCCTGTTCGATGATCGGGCCTTCGTCCAGATCCTCGGTAACGTAGTGCGCGGTGGCGCCGATGATCTTGACCCCGCGCGCGTGTGCCTGGTGGTACGGCTGCGCGCCCTTGAAGCTGGGCAGGAAGCTGTGGTGGATGTTGATCGCGCGTCCAGCCAGCGCGCGGCACAGCGTGGGTGACAGGATCTGCATGTAGCGCGCCAGCACCACCAGGTCGATGCGTTCGCGCTCGACCAGGTCGATGATCTGCTGCTCCTGCACCGCACGCGTCTCGGCGGTCACCGGCAGGTGGTGGAACGGCACCTGGTAGGACGCCGCCAGCGGCGCGAAGTCGGCGTGGTTGGACGCCACCGCCGCGATGTCCACCTTCAGCTGGCCACTGTGGGCGCGGAACAGGAGATCGTTGAGGCAGTGGCCCTGCTTGCTGACCAGCACCAGCAGGCGCGCGCGGCGTCGGCCATCGTGCAGCTGCCAATCCATGCCGAAGCCCTCGGCGAGCGTGGCCATGGCCGCGTGCACGGTCTCCAGCGGCAGGCTGGCATCGCGGTCGAAGTGCACGCGCAGGAAGAAGCGGCCACTTTCCTCGTCGCCGAACTGCTGGGCGTCGAGGATGTTGCAGCCGTGGTCGAACAGCAGGCCGGACACGCGGTAGACAATGCCGGTGCGGTCGGGGCAGGACAGGGTAAGAATGGAATCGGGGCGCATCGCCACAGTGTAGGGCAGCGCCCTGCCCAGCGGCCGGATGATCACGGATGCAACCGACCTGCTTGGTTCAGTCCCAAGCGATACTTTGGACTCCCCGTGGCAAGCTGGTCGGTCATGAACCTGTTGCAACTGATCCGCAGCTTCACCCGCACCGCAGAGACCGGCAGCATTGCCGCCGCGGCCCGCATCCTTGGCATCAGCGCCACCGCAGTCGGTCAGAACATCAACCGTCTGGAGGCCCACCTGGGCGTACGGTTGCTGAACCGAAGTACGCGGCAGCTGGCCCTCAGCGAGGCCGGCGCGCTGTACCTGGCGCAGGTGCGCCACATCGAAGCCGACCTGGCGCGCGCGCAGGCGATGGTCACCTCCGGTGACATCGAACCGGCGGGGCCGCTGCGCATCGCCAGCAGCAGCGCCTTCGGTCGCCACGTGCTGGCACCGTTGCTGCCTTCGCTGCAGCAACGCTACCCGCAGCTGCAGCTGGAGCTGCGCCTGACCGACCGCGCCGTGCAGCATGGTCCTGAGGCGGTGGACGCCAGCATCCGCATCGGGGCGCAGCTGGAGGACGGCGTTGTCGCACGGCAGCTGGCACGCGTGCCCTTCGTGTTCTGTGCCTCACCGGCCTACCTGAAGGCACACGGCACGCCGAAGCAGCCCTCCGAGCTGAGCGGTCATCGCGGGCTGCTGCACCGCTTCCCCACCGATGGCCGGCCGCTGCGCTGGGGCCTGCTGAAGGATGGCCAGCGCGTGGACGCCGCGCTGCCGCCGAGCATGGTCTGCGATGACATCGATGCACTGGCAACGCTGGCCGCGGCCGGTGCCGGCATCACCCGGCTGGCCGCTTTCGTGGTCGAGCCGTACCTGCGCGATGGTCGCCTGCAGGCGGTGTTCGGCGCCGACACTGCATGGCGTCCGGAGCCGATGGAGGTCTATTTCTGCGTCAGCGACCGCCGCGATTTCACCGCCAAGATCCGCGCGCTGTTCGAGCACCTGCAGGCCGGCATGGCGCCGGCCTGGCGGGTGTGAACCTCAGCGCGTCTTGAACACGCCGCGCGCATCGCGCGGCTCGCAGCGCAGGTACTGCGGCGCCGGTTCCACGCTGTCGCGCAGCGCGGCGGCGGCATGCCACGGCCAGCGCGGGTCGTAGAGAATGCCGCGCGCCAGGGCCACAGCATCGGCGTGGCGATGGCGCAGGATCGATTCGGCCTGCTCGGGCTCGGTGATCATGCCCACGGCGATGACCGGCATGCGCACCTTGGCCTTGATCGCTGCTGCGAACGGTACCTGGTAGCCCGGACCGACGGTGATCTTCTGGCGCTCGTCCAGGCCGCCGCTGGAGACATGCAGGAAATTGCAGCCGCGCGCGTCCAGCACCTGGGCCAGCGCTTCGCTCTGCACCAGATCCCAGCCGCCATCGACCCAGTCGCTGGCGGAAATACGCACGCCCACCGCGACCTTGTCGGACACCACCGCACGCACCGCATCGAACACTTCCACCAGCAGGCGCAGGCGGTTCGGCAGCGAGCCACCGTAGCCATCGGTACGGTGGTTGCTCAGCGGCGACAGGAACTGGTGCAGCAGATAGCCATGCGCGGCATGCAGCTCGATCAGCTCGAAGCCCAGGCGCTCGGCGCGCACCGCGCTGGCGGCAAAAGCGGCGATGACCTCGGCGATGCCGGCCTCGTCCAGTTCCTGCGGTGCCGGGTCGGCGGCATGGAACGGCAGCGGCGACGGCGCCACGGTGGCCCAGCCACGCGCGTCATCGGCCGACAGCTGGCCACCACCGTCCCACGGGCGGTTCACAGAGGCCTTGCGGCCGGCATGGCCCAGCTGGATGCCCAGCGGCATCGGCGACCAGCGGCGGACGCTGGCCAGCACCTGAGCCAGTGCTGCTTCGGTACCGTCATCCCACAGGCCCAGGTCGGCCCAGCTGATGCGGCCGCGCGGTTCGACGGCAGTGGCTTCCAGGATCAGCAGGCCGGCACCGGACTGCGCCAGGTTGCCCAGATGCATGGCGTGCCAGTCGCTGGCACGGCCGTCTTCTGCGGAGTACTGGCACATCGGCGCGATGACGATGCGGTTGGACAGGGTCAGGGGGCCGAACGAGATCGGCGAAAACAGCTGGGTCACGGCGATGCGGGGGACAGACGGATGGAGGGGGCGTATTGCACCGCCGCACGGCCTGCGAATCAACCGTCTGGATGGATCGCTGTTTCGCGCGGCCTGCTGCAGCCGAGCGTGGGCTCGGCTCTACAGAAGCCCTCGACCCTTGTAGAGCCGAGCCCACGCTCGGCTCAGCGCGAAGCCCACCCGGCCAACGCTTCGGCGCAATCGCGCTCGTCCTTGAACTGCAACAGGTCGTCGGCGCGGGTGCGGCCACGGTTCAGCGCCGCCACCGGCAACCCTGCCTTCGCGGCCGCCTGCACGAAGCGGAAACCGGAATAGACCATCAGCGACGAGCCCACCACCAGCACGGCGTCGGCCTGCTGCAGGTGCTCATGCACCGCCGCCACCCGCTCCCGCGGCACGTTTTCGCCGAAGAACACCACGTCCGGCTTCAACACGCCGCCGCAATGCGGGCAGTCGGGCACCACGAACGTGGAGAAATCGGTCTCCAGGTCGGCATCACCATCGGGGGCGATGCCGGCCTCCAGCACGTCCCAGCCGGGATTGGCGTCCAGCAGCCGCTGCTGGAACTCCTCGCGGCCACTGCGGCGCTCGCAGCCCATGCAGCGCACAAGGTCCAGGCGGCCATGCAGGTCGATCACGTTGTGGCTGCCCGCGCGCTGGTGCAGGCCGTCCACATTCTGGGTCAGCAGCACCTGCAGCTTGCCCCGGCGTTCCAGGGCAGCCAGGGCCTGGTGGGTGCCGTTGGGCCGGGCCAGGCCGAAGCGCGGCCAGCCCAGCAGGCTGCGCGCCCAGTAGCGCTGGCGGGTGGCTGCCTCGCCCATGAAGGCCTGGTAGGTCACCGGCGGCGTGCGTTTCCACTGACCATCGGTATCGCGATAATCGGGAATGCCCGAGGCGGTGCTGCAGCCGGCGCCGGTCAGCACGAACAGGCGCTGGGCGCGGTCGATGAAGTCGGTCAGTGGCGGGGTCATGGCTGCCAGATGGGGGCGCGGCCGTGCCCCCGCAAGCGCAGGTTCAGCCGGCGGATCAGGCCGCCGGCAGCGGCGGCACCGCGATCGGGTGACCTTCCTCGTCCAGCGCAATCATCACGAAGTGGCCGCGGGTGCACAGCTTGCGCTCGCCGCTGTGCAGGTCTTCGGCGATCAGTTCCACCTCGACCTTCATCGAGCTGCGGCCGACTTCGACGATGCGGCCGATGGTTTCCACCATCTGGCCGATGCGGATCGGCAGCTTGAAGTCGACCTGGTCGCTGCGCGCGGTCACCACGGTACGGCGCGAGTAACGGGCGGCGGCCAGGAAGGCGGCCTTGTCCATCCAGGCCAGCGCCTGGCCACCGAACAGGGTGCCAAGGTGGTTGGTGTGATTGGGGAAGACTATTTCGGCCATGCGCACTTCGGTGGGCGGCACGGTCTCGGCGATCGGGGTCATGGGGGTGCTTCGGTGTGGGGTGCTGCGGATTCTAAGCGACCGGCGTGACGGCCATCGGAATGCACGTGCAACGGTCACCCGGCAGCGGTGCCTGCGCAGGCCGCGCCTGCAGCAGGCGTTACACTGCGCCACGCCCACTGCCAGGACCCCCCATGCCCGCCACTTCCGACCTGCTGGCCTTTGCGCTGGTTTCGCTGGCCATGGTGCTCACGCCCGGGCCGAACATGATCTACGTCATCTCGCGTTCGATCTGCCAGGGACCGATGGCCGGGCTGATCTCGCTGGGTGGGGTGGCGTTGGGCTTTGTCTTCTACATGCTGTGCGCGGCACTGGGCATCACCGCCCTGCTGATGACTGTGCCGTTCGCCTACGACGCGCTGCGCATCGGTGGCGCGCTGTACCTGCTGTACCTGGCCTGGCAGGCACTCAAGCCCGGCGGCCGTTCGCCGTTTGCAGTGCGTGACCTGCCGCAGGACAGCCCGCGCAGGTTGTTCACCATGGGCTTCCTGACCAATCTGCTGAACCCGAAAGTGGCGGTGATGTACCTGTCGCTGCTGCCGCAGTTCCTGCACCCGGACAGCGAAGGCAGCGTGCTGATGCAATCGATCGTGCTGGGCTCCACCCAGATCCTGGTCAGTGTCAGCGTGAACGGCGTGATCGCGCTGACCGCCGGCAGCATCGCCGGATTCCTGGCCGCGCGCCCCACCTGGCAGATGGTGCAGCGCTGGTTGATGGGCACCGTGCTGGCCGGGCTGGCGGTGCGCATGGCGGTGGAAGGGCGGCGCTAGCCGCTCCTTGTAGAGTCGAGCCGTGCTCGACTGCTGTTTGCGAAGACCAGTCGAGCATGGCTCGACGCTACAGAAACAAAAAACCCCGGCGTTGGCCGGGGTTTTTCGTTGCGACAGGCCTGACCGGTTCGATCAGAAGTTCATGTCGAAGGCGACTTCGCCCTGCACGCCGACCTGATAGGCCGAGACGCGGCGTTCGAAGAAGTTGGTCAGTTCCTGCACGTCCTGCAGTTCCATGAACGGCAGCGGGTTGCGCACGTTGTACTTCTTTTCCATGCCCAGCTTGGCGAAGTGCTGGTCGGCACAGTGCTGCAGGTACTGGCGCATGTCGCGGGTCGAGATGCCGGCCACGCCGCCGGACAGCACGTCCTCGGCGAACTGCACTTCGCATTCGATGGCTTCGGCCAGCATGTCGTAGACCTGCTGCTTCATCTCGTCATCGAACAGGTCCGGCTCTTCCTCACGCACCACGCGCACCGACTCGAATGCGAACTCCATATGCGCGCTCTCGTCGCGGAACACCCAGTTGGTGCCCGAGGCCAGGCCCGGCAGCAGGCCGCGCGAACGGAAGTAGTACACGTAGGCGAAGGCAGCAAAGAAGAACAGGCCTTCGATGCAGGCGGCGAAGCAGATCTGGTTGAGCAGGAACTGGCGGCGCTCGGCACGGGTCTCGATGCGCTTCAGGTCCTGGATCGAGTCGATCCACTTGAAGCAGAAATCGGCCTTCTTCTTGATCGAATCGATGTTCTCCACCGCGGCGAAGGCTTTGACGCGCTCTTCCGGATCCGGCAGGTAGTTGTCGAGCAGGGTCAGGTAGAACTGCACGTGCAGCGCTTCTTCATACAGCTGGCGCGACAGGTACATGCGCGCTTCGGGCGCGTTCAAGTGCTGGTACAGGTTCAGCACCAGGTTGTTGGACACGATCGAGTCGCCGGTGGCGAAGAACGCGACCAAGCGGTGGATCAGGTGACGCTCACCCGGCGACATCTTGCTGTGCAGGTCGGTGATGTCGATCTGGAAGTTGATCTCTTCCACCGTCCAGGTGTTCTTGATCGCGTTCCGGTACATGTCATAGAACTGCGGGTAGCGCATCGGGCGCAGGGTCAGTTCAAAACCGGGATCGAGCAGCATCTGCTTGGGCTTGTCGGCCATGGGTGTTTCCTTGAATTCCTGGGTGAGCCGCCGGGCATGGCCCGGCGCTACCGTGGGTGTTTTTCCGCAGCCGAGCATGGCTCGGCTCTACAGGTGCGAGGTGTTCGAGTGCCGACCAACGGTCGGCACCCACCGCGCGGTGTGTTACTGGCAGGCCTCGCAGGCTTCCGGGTTTTCCAGTGAGCAGGCGATGGCTTCGTCCGGGCTGAACACCTTGGCCGGCGCGGCAGTGCTCACCGTGGTCTTGGCGATCTTGGTGGCCGGGCGCGAACGCAGGTAGTAGGTGGTCTTGATGCCCTGCTTCCAGGCGTACATGTACATGGAGGACATCGCGCCGATGTTCGGGCTTTCCATGAACAGGTTGAGCGAGGCCGACTGGTCGATGAAGGCGCCGCGCTCGGCGGCCATGTCGATCAGCGAACGCATCGGCAGCTCCCACGCGGTGCGGTAGACCTCGCGCAGCGTTTCCGGAATCTGTGCCACGCCGGCGATGGAACCTTCGGCCAGCTTGATGGCGTCGCGCATGTCGGCGGTCCACAGGCCCAGCTTCTTCAGCTCGTTCACCAGGTAACGGTTGACCTGCAGGAAGTCACCGGACAGGGTCTCGCGCTTGAACAGGTTGGACACCTGCGGCTCGACGCACTCGTAGCAACCGGCGATCGAGGCGATGGTCGCGGTCGGTGCAATCGCGATCATCAGCGAGTTGCGCAGGCCGTGTTCCTTGATGCGGGCGCGCAGGGCATCCCAGCGTGCAGTGTCTTCCGGCACCACGTTCCAGGCGTCGAACTGCAGTTCGCCGCTGGCGGCACGGGTGTCGTTGAACGACGGGTGCTTGCCGCGTTCCTGGGCCAGCTCGCAGGAGGTTTCCAGCGCGTGGAAGTAGATCGCTTCGGCAATCTTCTTCGACAGGGCGCGGGCTTCGGCGCTGTCAAACGGCAGGCGCTTGCGGAAGAACACGTCCTGCAGGCCCATGCAGCCCAGGCCGACCGGACGCCAGCGCAGGTTGGCGCGGCGGGCAGTTTCGATCGGGTAGAAGTTCAGGTCGATGACGCGGTCGAGCTGGCGCACGGCCAGGCGCACGGTCTCGGCCAGCTTCTCGAAGTCGAACTCGTTGTGCTCGTCGAAGTGGTTGCCCAGGTTGATCGAACCCAGGTTGCACACGGCGGTTTCATCGTTGGAAGTGACTTCCAGGATTTCGGTGCACAGGTTGGACAGGTGGATCACGTTGCCCGGACGCAGGGTCTGGTTGCTGGCGCGGTTGCACTTGTCCTTGAAGGTCATCCAGCCGTTGCCGGTCTCGGCCAGCGTACGCATCATGCGGGCGTACAGCTTGCGGGCGGAGATGGTGCGGTTGGCCTTGCCCTGGGCTTCGGCCTGCAGGTAGGCGGCCTCGAAGGCTTCGCCGAACAGGTCGGTGAACTCCGGCACGACGCGCGGATCGAACAGCGACCATTCCTGGTCGGCCTCGACACGCTTCATGAACAGGTCCGGCACCCAGTTGGCCAGGTTCAGGTTGTGCGCACGGCGGGCTTCGTCACCAGTGTTGTCGCGCAGCTCGAGGAAGTCCTCGATGTCGGCGTGCCAGGTTTCCAGGTAGACGCAGGCTGCGCCCTTGCGCTTGCCGCCCTGGTTCACCGCGGCCACGGACGAATCCATGGTCTTCAGCCACGGCACGATGCCGTTGGAGTGGCCGTTGGTCGACTTGATGAGCGAACCACGCGAACGCACGCGGGTGTAGCTGACGCCGATGCCGCCGGAGAACTTCGACAGCTGGGCGATGTCGCCGTACTTGGAATAGATCGACTCCAGCGAGTCCTGCGGCGAGTCCAGCAGGAAGCACGAGGACAGCTGCTCGTGGGTGGTGCCGGAATTGAACAGGGTCGGGCTGGACGGCAGGTAGTCCAGGTTGCCCATGCGCTTGTACAGCGCCAGGGTCTCGGACACGTCCTCGCTCAGCGCGCTGGCGATGCGCAGGAAGAACTGCTGCGGGGTCTCGATCACCTTGCGGGTGTGCGGGTGGCGCAGCAGGTAACGGTCGTACAGGGTACGCAGGCCGAAGTAATCGAAGTTCAGGTCCAGCGAGATGTCGATGGCATCGTTGAGCTTGCGTGCGTTGGTCTGCACGAAGTTCAGCAGGCGGTCGTTGATCAGGCCCACTTCGTGGCCACGGCTGACCGACTGCGAGAAGGCGTAGATTTCCTGGCCCGAGACTTCCTTGGCGATGTAGTTGGCCAGCAGGCGCGCGGCGAGGCGGCCGTACTCGGGCTCTTCACCGATCAGCAGGGCGGCGGTGCGGATGGACAGTTCGTCCAGCTCGCGGGTGGTGGCGCCGTTGTACAGGCCGGAAATGGTGCGGGTGGCCACGCGCATCGGATCGACGGCGTGCAGGCCTTCGGAGGAACGCTGCACCGCGCGCACGATCTTGTTCAGGTCAACCAGTTCGGTGGTCCCGTTGCGCTTGGTCACACTCATCGCGTTGGCCGTCGGCGGCGACGTCAACAGGAATTCGCTTTCCTTCTCGATGGTGGCGCTGGATTCGGTGCTCACGGCGTATGTCCTCTTGGCGTGATTTGGGGGTGCTCGATGCATCGGGGTGACGCAGCCCGGGACATGACGGCCCAGGATGGCAGGACGGCGTCGCAGGGGATGAGACCCTGCGCCTGCCACTGCCGTTGACGACCGCGGATGGGAACCCCGGGCAACCCCTGGAATTGGGGTTGCTGCGACCGACGGCCACAAGATAGTGGGGGTAAAGGGGTCCGTCAACGCCAAATGTAGTGAAATTCGGCAATCCCTTGCGCCGCAAGGATCGTGCCATCGGCGCCCGGATCAGACGCTTCAGACCTGCCGGAACGGGCTGCGCAGTCAAGCCCGAAAAGCGTCATTGCGGTGGTACAACGCACCGCGAAAACGGAACAATGACAGCTTCACATGACAGTGATGAAACTGGCTAGGGACAACCCTGTGGATAGGTGGTGGGCAGCCGGTGGGAATCCGGTGGACGCAGGGACCGCCCGCCGGGCAGCGACGCGAGGCTCCATGTGTCGGCCAGACTGGAGGAGCGGCCGCAGGGAAACGCCGTTGCGCCCTATCCCCCGATCATTGCCGGCCAGCGGCCGGCACTACCGGAAACCCACGGTAGTCGTGCCGGCCGCTAGCCGGCATTGCATTCCCGCGGAACCCCTCACGCCCGGTGCGGGGTACCCAGTTACTCGGCGCTCTGCATCTCGATCAGGCGCGAGGCGGTACGTTCGAAGGCACCTGTTACTCATGTTCTGCTTCTGCGCGAACACGGAATTTCTGGCTGCCTGATGCCAGAAGAATCTGGGGCTTCTACACATGAGCAGACTACGCTTCGATCAACCCCAGCGCTTCGCCCAAGCCTTCAACAAATCCGGCCTGCTCACCTGAATACTCCATTGCGATGCTTTCAAACTGCACGCACAAAGACGATTTGGAATCCACGTCCATCATTTGCAATGTGGAAGCCAATCGTTCGAGCCCCTGCACTGCAGCATCTGGATCCAATACATCATCCGTCGAAAACTCGAGGAAGATGGCAAGCTCAACGATCGCTCGCGCAACGTGCCTGTTGATTTCCTGACTCATGATTCACTCTTACCGGAATACTTGAAGCAGCCGAGCGTGGGCTCGGCTCTACAACCAGCAGAACCCCTCACGCCCGGTGCGGGGTACCCAGGTACTCGGCGCTCTGCATTTCGATCAGACGCGACGCCGTGCGCTCGAACGCGCCCTGCAGGCGCTGGCCGGTGTACAGCTCGATCGGCGAGGTGCTGGCGGTGCAGACCAGGTTGACGTGGCGGTCGTACAGCTCGTCGATCAGGTTGACGAAGCGGCGCGCGGCATCTTCGTTCAGGCGGTCGAAGGCGGGGATGCCGCCCAGCAGCACCGTGTTGAACTCGTGCGCGATCTCGATGTAATCCGAGGGCCCGCGCGGGCCTTCGCACAGCGCGGCGAAATCGAACCAGGCAATGCTCTTGCCGCGGCCACGCACCGGGATCTTGCGGCCCTCGATCTCGATGTTGCCGGGCTTGGCCGGCTGGCCGCCGCTCAATTCGTTCCAACGCGTGGCCAGCCAGTCGTCGCTGTCGGCCGCCAAAGGCGCGCGGTACACCGGCGAGCGGGTCAGCGCGCGCATCCGGTAATCCTCGGTGCCCTCGGCGTACAGCTCCACGCAGAAGCGCTGCAGCAGGCCGATGGCCGGCAGGAAGCTCTCGCGCTGCAGGCCGTTGAGGTAGAGGTTCTCCACCGCGGTGTTGGAGGTGGTGACCAGGGTCACGCCCTCGGCAAACAGGCGCTCCAGCAGCCGCGCCAGCAGCATCGCATCGCCGATGTCGGTGACGAAGAATTCATCCAGCACCAGCACGCGCAGGTTGCTGCGCCATTCCTGGGCGATCTTCGCCAGCGGGTCGCTCTGGCCCTGGTGCTCGCGCAGGCGCTCGTGGATGCTGCGCATGAAACGATGGAAATGGGTGCGGTACTTCTGCTTGATCGGTAGCCCGTCGTAGAACAGGTCCACCAGGAAAGTCTTGCCGCGGCCGACGCCGCCCCAGAAGTACAGGCCCTTGACCGGCTCGGGCTTCTTCCAGAACGAGGACAGGCGGTCCAGCCAGCCGTCCTCGGCACTGTCCAGCAGGCCCAGGTGGATGCGGTCCAACTCGGCCAGCGCCGCATGCTGGGCCGGGTCGTTCTGCCAGTCGCCACGGGCAACCCCTTCCGCGTACCGCTGCGACGGGGTCAACTCGGTTGCACTCATGCCGCCGCGCCCAGCCAGTGCTTGACGCCGTGGGTCAGTGCGCCGCGCAGATCGATCAGCTTGCGGTGGAAGAAATGGCTGGTCTCGGGCATGCGCACCAGCTCATGCGGGAAATCCAGCGTGTCCAGCCACTGGTAGACGGCCTGCGGGTCGACGATCTCGTCCTGCTCGCCCTGGATCACCAGCCAGCGCGCCGGCGGCGCGATGCCATCGAAGTCCCAGCGGCCGGCCGGCGGCGCGATCGAGATCAGCGCTTCGGGCTGCAGCGCGGCAGCGGCCTTCAACGAAACGAACGCGCCGAAGCTGAAACCGGCCAGCCACAGGCGGTCATCCGGGCGCTGGCTGCGCACCCAGGCCGCGACAGCCTTCAGGTCATCCTGCTC
Source organism: Stenotrophomonas africana (assembly GCF_013004645.1). GTDB lineage: Bacteria > Pseudomonadota > Gammaproteobacteria > Xanthomonadales > Xanthomonadaceae > Stenotrophomonas > Stenotrophomonas africana. The sequence continues at coordinate 117,466 of NZ_JABEME010000008.1, forward strand.
GCCCACGCCATGGTCGAACTCACCGGCCGAACCACCCACGCTGCGGAAGTTGAAGCGCACCGTGGCGATACCCAGCTCGCGCAGGGTGGTGGCGGTCATGGTGACCACCTTGTTGTGCAGCGTGCCACCCTCGGTGGACAGCGGATGGCAGACGATGGCCACGATCGGCTGCACCGGCACATCGGCCTTGGGCAGGTCGACGACCACTTCCAGCGGGCCGGCCGGGCCGTCCAGTTCGAGGCAGGCGGTTTCGCCAGGGGCGACGGGGAACGAAGGCTTGTGCATGGCACCATGATACCGTCCCCTGCCCCTGCCCTGTGCCCGCCCCATGCTCTACCTGTCCTTGGCCGTGATCTGCAGCGTGCTGGTTTCGGTGGTGTTGAAGGTGGCCGGACGCCGCCAACTGGATGTTGCGCAGATGGTCACCTGGAACTATCTGGTGGCCGCAACGCTCACCGCCGTGGTACTGCAGCCGCCGCTGGACGCACTGCGCGCGCCGCATGCGCCGTGGCTGTCATTGCTGGCGCTGGCGGTGGTGCTGCCGTCGATCTTTCTGGTGCTGGGCCGCGCGGTGGCGGTGGCCGGCATCGTGCGCAGCGACGTGGCGCAGCGGCTGTCACTGTTGCTGTCATTGGCTGCTGCGTTCCTGTTCTTCGGCCAGACTGCCACGCCGTGGAAGTTGGCTGGGCTCGGCCTGGGCCTGCTGGCGATGGTGGCGATCAGCCTGCGCCCGCGCGGACCGGCGGTGGCGCCCTCACCGGGTGGCTGGGGCTGGTTGCTGGGCGTGTGGGCCGGGTTCGCGGTGGTGGACGTGCTGCTCAAGCAGGTGGCGCTTTCCGGTACGCCGTCGATGGCGGCAGTGCTGGCCAGCTTCAGCGTGGCCTTCGTGCTGATGCTGGCGCTGCAGCTGTGGCGGCACGCCAGTGGCCGCAGCCGGCTGGCCTGGCGCAACCTCCGCGCGGGCTCGCTGCTGGGCCTGCTCAATGGCGGCAACATCCTCTTCTATGTGCATGCGCATCAGTCGATGCCGGACAGCCCGGCCACCGTGTTCGCCGGGATGAACATCGGCGTGGTGGTGCTGGGCGCGCTGGTGGGCGTGTTCGCCTTCGGCGAGGCCACCACGAAGTGGAACCGCGCCGGGCTGGCGCTGGCGGTGCTGGCGATCGGGTTGATCGCCTGGGGGTGAGCGTTGGTTGCGGCGGGCCATTTCCGCGCCCGCGGTGGGATGTCACTTTTCTTTTCGCGCGAAAAGAAAAGTAACCAAAAGAAACGCGCCGCCAGCCGCGAGCCGGTGCTGTGCACCGGTTCCCTGCGCTTCTCGGTGAACCAGGGGACGGCGCCGAACTCGCTGCGCTCAGACATCGGCGCCTCTTCGCCCCTGATTCACCTGCGATGCTCGGCTCGCTTGAAGGCGGACTGGTAGATCAAAAGCAAAGGCGGCATCCGTGCCGATCAAGGTGCCTACCAGAGCAGATCCCCGGCGAACCTTATCTGTCGAAACCCAGCAGCAGCGGGTCGTGGTCGGAGCTGCGCCACGGGCCCTGCACGTTGCGACCCTGGTAGCCGCTGGCGTCCTGCTCGTCGGCGTTGCTGTGCCATTCGGCGGCACCGCGCAGGCGCTTGGCCATGCCCGGGCTCAGCAGTGCGTGGTCGAGGCGGCCGGTGTAGCCGTTGTAGACGTAGCTGTAGGGATGCTCGACCTTGGCCACCTTGAAAGCATCCTGCCAGCCCAGGTCATGCAGGGCGCGGATTGGGTCTTCCATCGCATAGGCGTTGAAGTCACCCAGCAGCACGGCGTCCTTGGCTCCGGTACCGGTCGGGTCGGTCTGCAGCCAGGCATGCAGCTGCTGCGCCGAGGTCACGCGGGTCGCGTTCCAGCAGCCCTGGTTGTCGTTGCGGTCGGCGTCGGCACCGGCGGCGTCGCGGCAACCCTTCGACTTGAAGTGGTTGGCAACCACCACGAACGGCGCGCCCTGCTTGCCCTGGAAGGCCTGCGCCAGCGGCACGCGGCTGTGTTCGACGAACGGACCACCGGTCAGCGTGGCCGGCTTGCCCAGCGGCTGCAGGCGGCTGCTGCGGTAGATGATGCCAACCCGGATCGGATTGTCGCCGGGGCCGTTGCCGGCATCGACGAAGCGCCAGTCGCCCTGCGCGCCACGGTCGCGGTTGAGTGCATCGACCAGTTCGGCAATGGCCGACTGCGGACCATAGCCATCGTTCTCCAGCTCCATCAGCGCGGCGACATCGGCGCCCAAGGCGTTGACCGTGGTGACCAGCTTGGCCACCTGCGCCTTGTGCTCGTCCAGGGTGCGCGCACCACGCAGGGTCGGGAAGCCACCGCCCTGACCGTCACCATTGAAGAAGTTCTCCAGGTTGAAGGCCGCCACGTGCAGGCTGCCCGGCACGGTCGGCACCGCCGGACGCTTCAGCTCCGGCAGCTTCAGCACGCCTTCGACCTGCAGGCGCGGACGGCCCTGTCCGTCCACGCGCACGGTGCCCTCCACATTGCGTAGCTGCATCCCGGTGCGCAGCACCGGGTGGGCCGGCAGGTAGGCCACGCTGGCCGGGTCGCGGGCATCGCTACCGTCGTCCAGCACCAGGCGGCGGCGCTGGTTGTCGGCCATCACCTGCTCGTAGCCGGCAGTACCCGGCGCGGCCACTTCGGTGGGCTGCCAGAGGCGGCCATCGAAGGCCACGGTGAGCTGGCCAAAGCGCTCAAGGCCGTCGGTACCGGCCAGGGTGAGCGGTGCGGCGATGCGCACGCGCTGGCCATCCAGCGCACGCCAGTCGGCCGGCGCGGCGGTCAGCACCACGGTGGCGCTGCTGCGCGCGGTGGAGGGCGACGCGACCGGTGCGGCCTGCGGCTGGGCCTGGGCAAAGGCCCCGGCCGGCAGCAGCAGGGACAGGGCAAGGGCGAGGGAACGGCGGCGCATCAACGGGCGACTCCATGGAAGAGGCGCACAGACTAACCCTGAAATGCGAAACCCCGCCTGCGCAGCGGGGGCATATGAGCGATCAGGCCTCGGTGGGCAAAGCCGGGGGATCGTAGAGCCGAGCCCATGCTCGGCTGCACCTGGCCACACCGCGCGGAGAGCAGCCGAGCGCGGGCTCGGCTCTACAGGAAGCGGCGCGTTGCGGCGGTTACTTCAGGTTGCCCAGCATCCAGTCCACGGTGGCGTGGATCTGTTCCTCGGTCAGCGCCGGGTTGCCGCCCTTGGGTGGCATGATGCCGCCGTCCGGGCCGGTGTAGCCCTCGATAGCGTGCTTGTAGAGGGTGTCCTTGCCCTGTGCGATGCGCTTGTCCCAGTGCGAATGGTCCAGCGTCGGCGCCATGCCCACACCGGTGGTGTGGCAGGCGGTGCACAGGTTGTCGAAGATGACCTTGCCGTCCTTGGTGCCACCGTAGGCCACCTGCGAGGCGGCCTTGGCCAGCGCGGCGGCCTTGGCCGCTGCCTGCGCGGCGGCGCCGGTGCTGCCGGCATAGACCGCCCCGGTGGGCGAAATGCGCTGTTCAGTGCGCTTGGCCGCGGTCGGCGACACCTCGGGCGGAATCCGGGTGTGGATGTAGGCGGCAAGGAGGATGAGGCCGAGGGTGATGGTCGCCAGCAGCGCGATCACCATGGAGAAGCGTTTCAGGAACTCCAGATCGTAATTCCGCACTCTTCGTTACCCCTGGCTGATAGTCGTTGGACCACGGCTGAGCGACTGCGTGATGGGCCGAGTATAGAACGCGCTTTGCGTGCGACAACAGGCGTCACCGCTGGTGCGGCGCAACATGCCCACCCGGTAGTGCCGGCCGCTGGCCGGCATCGCCATCCCGCCGGATAGATCGTGCAGAAGCCGGCCAGCGGCCGGCTCTACCAAATTACCGGGCGCCGATCGCGCGCAGGCAGAAGCTGCAGATCGCATCCACCAGCGCGTCTTCGTCGCGGTGTGCTTCGCGGCTGGGCGCGGTGGGGCCGACCATCGCTTCGGTGAAGGCGCCGACCAGGCAGGCGGCGGCCACATGCGCGTCCTGCGCCGGCAGCTCACCGGCCGCCACGCCCTCCTCCACCAGCCGCAGGAACACGTCGCCGAAGGCGCGACGACCACGCATGCGCTCGGCTTCCACATCCGGGTCGACCGGTTCGACGATGAAGGCATGCGCCAGCCCCGGCCCGGCCAGGGCGCGGCGGACGAAGGCGGTGATCGCCAACCGCAGGCGCTCGCTGGCCACCTCCGGGCCACTGGCGATGCGCTCCATGATCGCGACCTCGTGGGCCACGGCGGCGTTGAGCACCTCCACGAACAGCTCGGCCTTGGACGGGAAGTGGCGGTAGATCAGGCCGGTGGACACCCCGGCCTGGGTCGCTACGGCCGTCACCGGGGCATTGCGCCAGCCGCCGGTGGCGACCAGCTCGCGAGTGGCCAGCAGGATCCGTTCACGGGCGCCCGCCAGGCGTTCTTCCATCAGTGCAGAGCGTTTATAGGCCATGTTTTGATTCTATTTTCAATTTTTGAATTTGTATTCACTTCTTGCCCGAACCCCGCTACGCTGGGGTGCAATCGCCCGTGTGGGCAGCGGTCCTGCAGACCGCCGCCCGCTCCCCCGCCGGGTGCGTCCATTTCCTGCCATCCCGCCGTGGAGCCACCACAATGCACGTGCCATCCCTGAACTTCGACCTTGGCGAAGACATCGACCTGCTGCGCCAGAGCGTGGCCCATTTTGCCGCCGCCGAGGTCGCACCGCTGGCCGCCGAGGCCGATGCCACCAACCAGTTCCCGCTGGCTCTGTGGCCGAAGCTGGGCGAACAAGGCCTGCTCGGCCTCACCGTGGAGGAAGAATACGGTGGTACCGGCATGGGCTACCTGGCCCACGTGGTGGCGATGGAAGAAATCTCGCGCGCTTCCGGTGGCATCGGCCTGTCCTATGGCGCGCACTCCAACCTGTGCGTGAACCAGCTGCGCAAGAACGGCAACGAAGAACAGAAGCAGCGCTTCCTGCCCGGCCTCTGCAATGGCAGCCTGGTCGGCGCGCTGGCGATGAGCGAACCGGGTGCCGGTTCGGACGTGGTGTCGATGAAGCTGCGCGCCGACAAGCGCGGCGACCGCTACGTGCTCAACGGCAACAAGATGTGGATCACCAATGGCCCGGACGCCGACGTGCTGGTGGTCTATGCCAAGACCGACATGGAGGCCGGCGCCAAGGGCATCACCGCGTTCCTGGTCGAGAAGGGCATGAAGGGCTTTTCCACCGCGCAGAAGCTGGACAAGCTGGGCATGCGCTCCTCGCCCACCTGCGAACTGGTGTTCCAGGACTGCGAAGTGCCGGAGGAAAACGTGCTGGGCCAGGTCGGCGGTGGCGTGCGCGTGCTGATGTCCGGCCTGGACTATGAGCGCGTGGTGCTGTCCGGTGGCCCGCTGGGCCTGATGGCCGCGGCCATGGACGTAGTGATGCCGTACGTGCACGAGCGCCACCAGTTCGGTGAAGCGATCGGCAGCTTCCAGCTGATCCAGGCCAAGATCGCCGACATGTACGTGGGCCTGGGCGCCTGCCGTGCGTATGTCTATGCCGTGGCGCGCGCCTGCGACCAGGGCCGCACCACCCGCCAGGACGCCGCCGGTGCCATCCTGTACGCCGCCGAGAAGGCCACCTGGCTGACCGGCCAGGCGATCCAGATCCTGGGTGGCAACGGCTACATCAACGAATATCCGACCGGCCGTTTGTGGCGCGACGCCAAGCTGTATGAAATCGGCGCCGGCACCTCGGAGATCCGCCGCATGCTGATCGGCCGCGAACTGTTCCAGCGCACCCTGTAAGGCTACCGCGATGACCGTCCTGAACAGCCAGCTGCAACCGGGCAGCGAAACGTTTGAAAGCAACCGCGCGGCCATGCAGGCCGTGGTTGATGACCTGCACGCCACGCTTGCCCGCACTGCACTGGGCGGCAACGAGGCGGCACGCGCCAAGCACACCGCGCGCGGCAAGCTGCTGGTGCGCGACCGCATCGACGCCCTGCTCGACCCCGGCAGCGCCTTTCTGGAAATCGCGCCGTTGGCCGCGCATGGCATGTACGAAGACGCCGTGCCTGCCGCGGGCGTGGTGGCCGGCATCGGCCGCGTCAGCGGCGTGGAATGCGTGATCGTAGCCAACGACGCCACGGTCAAGGGCGGCACCTACTACCCGATGACGGTGAAGAAGCACCTGCGCGCGCAGGAGATTGCCGAGCAGAACCACCTGCCGTGCATCTACCTGGTCGATTCCGGCGGCGCGTTCCTGCCGCTGCAGGACGAAGTCTTCCCCGACCGCGACCATTTCGGCCGCATCTTCTACAACCAGGCCAACCTGTCGGCGCAGGGCATTCCGCAGATCGCCTGCGTGATGGGCAGCTGCACCGCTGGTGGCGCCTACGTGCCGGCGATGAGCGACGAGACGGTGATCGTGCGCGAGCAGGGCACGATCTTCCTCGGCGGCCCGCCGCTGGTGAAGGCGGCCACCGGTGAAGTGGTGACGGCCGAGGAGCTGGGCGGCGCCGATGTGCACACCCGCATCTCCGGCGTTGCCGACCATATGGCCGACAACGATCTGCAGGCACTGGCACGGGTGCGCGCGATCATCGCGCAGTTGAACTGGCGCAAGCCGGAGCCGGCGATGGCGGTGCAGCCTTCCGAAGAACCGCTGCTGCCGGCGCATGAGTTGTACGGGGTGATCCCCGCCGATACGCGCAAGCCCTACGACGTGCGCGAAGTGATCGCGCGGCTGGTCGATGGCTCGCGCTTCGATGAGTTCAAGCCGCGCTACGGCGCAACGCTGGTGACCGGCTTCGCGCATCTGAACGGCTACCCGATCGGCATCATCGCCAACAACGGCATCCTGTTCTCCGAGTCGGCACTGAAGGGCGCGCACTTCATCGAGCTGTGCACCCAGCGCAACATCCCGCTGGTATTCCTGCAGAACATCACCGGCTTCATGGTCGGCCGCAAGTACGAACAGGGCGGCATCGCAAAGGACGGCGCCAAGCTGGTGATGGCCGTGGCCTGTGGCAAGGTGCCCAAGTTCACCGTGGTGATCGGCGGCTCGTTCGGTGCCGGCAATTACGGCATGTGCGGCCGCGCCTATTCGCCCAACTTCCTGTGGATGTGGCCGAACGCGCGCATCGGCGTGATGGGTGGCGAGCAGGCCGCCAGCGTGCTCGCCACGGTCAAGCGCGATGGCATCGAGGCCAAGGGCGGCCAGTGGCCGGCAGCGGAAGAAGACGCCTTCAAGGCGCCCATCCGCGAGCAGTTCGAGCAGCAGGGCCACCCGTACTACGCCAGCGCACGCCTGTGGGACGACGGCGTGATCGATCCGGCCGACACCCGCCGGGTGCTGGCCCTGGCGCTGTCGGCCAGCCTCAACGCCGCCCCGCAGCAGACGCGCTTCGGCGTGTTCCGCATGTAACCGTGCCATGACCGAGCCTGTTGCCATGTTCACCAAAGTCCTGATCGCCAACCGCGGCGAAATCGCCTGCCGCGTCATCGCCACCTGCCGCCGCCTCGGCATCGCCACCGTGGCGGTGTATTCCGATGCCGACCGCAACGCACGCCACGTGCGCCTGGCCGACCAAGCCATCCACATCGGCCCGGCTGCCGCGCGTGAGAGCTACCTGCGCGGCGATGCCCTGCTCGATGCCGCACGCCTGACCGGCGCGCAGGCGATCCACCCCGGTTACGGCTTCCTGTCCGAGAATGCCGACTTCGCCGATGCCTGCGCTGCAGCCGGCATCACCTTCATCGGGCCGCCGGCCAGCGCCATCCGCGCGATGGGCGACAAGAGCGCGGCCAAGGCGCTGATGGCCAAGGCCGGTGTGCCGCTGACCCCGGGCTACCACGGCGACCAGCAGGCACCGGACTTCCTGCGCGCGCAGGCCGATGGCATCGGCTACCCGGTGCTGATCAAGGCCAGTGCCGGCGGCGGTGGCAAGGGCATGCGCAAGGTCGAGCGCAGCGAGGATTTCGTCGACGCACTGGCCAGCTGCCAGCGCGAAGCGGCCTCGGCGTTCGGCAATGACCACGTGCTGGTCGAGAAGTACGTCGAGCGCCCGCGCCATATCGAGATCCAGGTATTTGGCGACAGCCACGGTGAGGCGGTCTACCTGTTCGAGCGCGACTGCTCGGTGCAGCGCCGCCACCAGAAGGTGCTGGAAGAAGCGCCGGCGCCGGGCATGAGTGCGGAACGTCGTGCTGCGATGGGCAAGGCCGCGGTCGATGCCGCGCGTGCGGTGGGCTACGTCGGTGCCGGCACGGTGGAATTCATCGCCGGCCCGGACGGCGATTTCTACTTCATGGAAATGAACACCCGCCTGCAGGTCGAACACCCCGTGACCGAGTACATCACCGGTACCGATCTGGTGGAGTGGCAGCTGCGCGTGGCCTCGGGCCAGCCGCTGCCGCTGCGCCAGGAAGAGCTGGCGATTCATGGTCATGCCATCGAGGCCCGCCTGTACGCCGAAGATGCCGACCGCGGCTTCCTGCCGTCCACCGGCACCCTGCGCCGCCTGCGCCTGCCCACGCCGTCGGCCCATGTGCGCGTGGATACCGGCGTGGAGGAAGGCGACAGCATCACGCCGTACTACGATCCGATGATTGCCAAGCTGATCGTCTGGGACGTGGACCGCGACGCCGCACTGCGCCGCATGAGCCAGGCCCTGGCTGACTGCCAGGTGGTGGGCGTGACCACCAATGCCGGCTTCCTGCGCCGGCTGGTGAACACCGATTCGTTCGCGCACGCCAAGCTGGATACCGCGCTGATCGAACGCGAACAGGCGGCATTGAGTGCAGTGGGCGACACGGATGATGCCTTGTGGCAGCTGGCCGCCGTGGCCGCGGTTGTAAGCACTGCCGGTGCCAGCACCGACGCGCGCGACCCGCATTCGCCGTGGCAGGCCCAGGACGGCTGGCGCCTTGGCGCATCGGCACCGCGCGTGCTGCCGCTGCAGCAGGGCGAACGCAAGCACACGCTGAGAGTGTGGGCACAGGCCGATGGCTGGCGCGTGCAGCGCGATGACGCCGCACCGGTGCAGGTGACCGGCACGGCCGATGCGCAGCGCTTGTCAGTGCAGTTGGATGGCCGTCGCTGGTCACTGCAGCAGCTGCGCGAAGGCGATCAGCTGTATCTGTTCGGCGCCGATGGCCAGCACCGCTTCACCCTGCATGATCCGGTGGGCGAATCGGACCACGCCGTGGCCGATGCCGGCAGCCTGCTGGCGCCGATGCCGGGCAAGATCGTCGCGACACTGGTCGCGGCCGGCACCGAGGTCAAGCGCGGCACGCCGCTGGTGGTGTTGGAAGCGATGAAGATGGAGCACACGCTGCAGGCACCGGCGGACGGCACGGTGAAGGGTTACCGCGCCAAGGCCGGCGACCAGGTGGGTGATGGTGCGGTGCTGGTGGACTTCGAAGCGGCGTGAACGCCGGGGCGGCGACCGCTCAGCGGTCGTCGCCCGCCACCACCCGGCCAGCGGGATCGAATTCGGCCGTGTCCAGCGTGGCACTGCGCCAGCCCAGGCCGCAGATGGCCATCGCACTCTGTCCGATGCCGTCGAAACCGAAGGCGCGATCGACATCAGCATCGTTGATGGCTGCGGTGACAAATGCCGCCAGGCCACGCTCGGTCGCGCACAGGTACAGCAGCTGCGAGATGTGGCCGACATCCAGCGTCACCGCACGATATGCCTTGGCGTGGTTGCGGTACTTCCAGAAGCAGCGGTCGTACCGCGGTGCGAGCACCAGCAGCGCCGGTGCATCGGCGAACCACTCCTGACCGGACAGCATCCGCCGTGCCAGCGCGGGCAATGCATCAGCCGGCGGCGAAGGCAACGGCAGTACCGCGTGCTGCACGGGGTGGTAGTGGTACAGCCCCGGTACCAGCCCTTCCACGTTCTGTACCAGCAGGAAACCTTCGGTGGGATGCAGGCCGCCACCGGAGGGCACGTTCTTCTTCAGGAACTCGGTATCACGCTCGACCTTCTGCACCGCGTGGGCCATCAGCGTGCGCTGCAGCACCTGGGCCAGCAGCGGCAATGGCAGCGCACGCTGCGGGTCGAAATTGCGGCAGGTCGTGCGCTGCGCCAGCAGCGCGTCGAACGCGGCCTCTTCGCTGCGCGGCAACGGCTGGTAGTCGCCCTGCATCGGCTGCACCACCGGCGGCGGCGGTCCCAGCCGCTGGCGCAGGCCGGCAGCGGTATCCAGACCCTGCCGGCGCATGTCCTCCACGCTGTCCACGGCCTGCCAGCGCGCATGGCGATGAGCCAGTGCAGCCAACGGCCACCATTGACTGCGCCGCAATGCCTCATCACGCATCTGGTGCCCGACCTCATCCGGCGGGTCGGTCAGCAGCAGCCCCTGCTCGACCAGGCGCGCCAGCATCGCCGGAGAGGTGCCGGCCGGCGGTTCGCTCCAGCGATGCGCGCTGAGCTCGCCCAGCAACTGGCGCTCCTCGGCGTCCACCGGCAGGGGTTGGTCCAGGTGGGCGGCCAAGGCCACCCAGCTGATCTGGCTGTCCATCTCGGCGTGGCCGGCCAGCATCGCGCGCAGGTCCAGGGTGACCGACTCGCGGGGCTCGAACATCAGGCTGGCGCAGCGGCGCAGGCGCATGGGTTTCCTTCCTCCTGCCGCACAACCGGCATAGCAGCAACGACCGCGGCGCGGCCAACTTTAGCGACAGGCACGCCACCGCCCTCAATGGCAGGCCGTGGCGGCCGATACGAGAAACTCAACCTACGGACGATCCCCATGAGCACCCATCCCCGCCTTTCCGCCGAAGACGCCAGCACCCTGCTGGACCACCTCATCGGCAACGACGACTTCCGCAACCACTTCACCGCATCGCCGGGCAAGGCCCTGGCCTCGATCGGGCTGGACGGTGCCGTTGGCGAGAACGACTGCATGAAGATCGGCACCCTGGCTTCGGTCGAGGAGCTGCGCCGCACCCGCGATTCGCTGCATGCGTACCTGAGTACCTCGACTGCCTCGATGACGGTGGTGTTCTGCTTCGAAGCCGACCGGATCGACGAGCGCGTCAACGCCTGAGTCCGCATCAGCGCGACACCCGCACCGACACCGCCTCCGTGGCGATGTCGTGCACATTGAGGGGCTGCCAGATCTGCATGGACGCCACCTCGGCAATGGCCTGACCGTGGTGCCGGGCCAGCCAGGCCTGCTCGCGGCGCACACCGGCAGCGTCCTGCTCGGCACGCAGTGCCTGCAGCAGCACAACATGGGCCTGCACCGGTTCGCTGCCATCAAACGTGGGCTCGAGCAGATGGCGTGCCGCTTGCGGACGCTGTTGCGCCAGTTCGGCCATCGCCAGCACGACCCGGCGCCATTTGGCCACCACAGGGCTGCGCTGCCGCTCCAGCAGTTCGCCATGGTCGCGCAGCCACTCTGCGGCCAGCGCATGCTGGCCCTGGCGCTGGGCCAGATAGGTCAGGGCCAGCAGCTGCAGACTGCGGCTGCCCACGGCGGAGTCGTCGTCCTTCCGCAGCAGCGGCCGCAGCACGGCGGCGATGGATTCAAGCTCCTTCGCATCGCCGGCCGTGCACAGCGTGGTCACGGTGGCGTGTTGCAGGCGTTGATGGATCTGGTAGTCGATCAGGTCCGGCGGCGGACCATCCGCAGCAATCGCGGCATGCAGGCCGCTGCAATCACGCTGCTCCGCAGCCACCAGCAGGTGGGCCCGCAGACGCATGCGCTGCTGCAGGTCGTCCCCCCGCGGCAACCGCATCAACAGCTGCTGCGCCTGTGCGTCGAGGCCCTGCGCAACCAGCACGTCCACATCCAGATCGTCGGCCTCGTCATTGCCGCGCAGCATCTGTGCCTGATGCAAGGTGCGCATTGCCTGCTGCGGCTGGCCGAGGCCCAACTGTGCCCGCGCCAGATGGATCATCGGATACAGCCGCAGCGGGTCCTGGGGCACCATCGCGGCGCGCGCATAGGGCTCGGACTCGGTGAAGCGATTGTCCTGCAGCAGCCCCCAGGAAGTGTTGGACAGCCCCGCAAACGAATCCGGATAGATCTTGGCCAGTGCTCGCCACTGTTCCAGCGGCCAGCCACCGGGTTCCAGTTCGACCTGCCAACCCTTCAGGTACAGGCGCTCACGCGCGGGCAGGCGCTGCTGCTGGGCCAGCGCGTGCTCCAGCGCGTCACGCGCCTCCGCAACCTGCGCGGTGCGGGCCAGCAGTTTGGCCACGCCCATGTAGGCCAGGGCGAAACCAGGATCGATATCGATCGCCGCCTGGTAGAGGTTGCGTGCTTCCTCGAAGCGACGCTGGCCCAGTGCGCTTTCGGCCAGGGCAAACGCACGCAGTGCGCGCAGGTCCTGGGTCGATGCCCGTGGCAGCGGCAACGACTGTTCCAGGCTCGCCACCGACTCACCCAGGCCACGTCGCAGGCGTCCGACCACATCGTCCACCGCGAACACCATCTGATCGGATCGATCCGCGGTGGCGGTGAACGTCTGGATCACCTGGCCGCTGCCCGGCGCTGCGACGTCGATGGCCAGCTCGTAGCCACCGATCTTCTGCCGCACGGTCGGCAACAGCACGGCGCGGGCGCCTTCACGCACCGCCACGTCGACGGCGGTATCCCGGTTCAGCCGGGTATCGCCCGAGAGCCGCGCCATTTCCAGGCTCTCGCGGATCTTGCCCTCGGACAGCACGTTCACGTAGCGCGACTGCTCCAGCGCGATCCGGATCGCGTGCCGCATCGAGTCGTCGAAGATCGGATCACCGGTGAGATTGTCGACGTCCCCCAGCACCACCCAGTCGCGCTCGGCAAACGCAATCGCCGGTTCCGGGCGCAGCAGCAGCCAGCCGCCCAGCACCGCCACCGTCAGCACCAGGCCTTCAGCGGCCAGCACCCACGGCTGCCGCCACAGTGGCAGGTCGCGGCGCGCCTTGGCATTGGCCCGCGGCATGCGCAGCGGTGCGGAGCCGATCTCGCCTACTTCGATCACTTCCTGCACCACCGGCACGCCCTTGAAGCGCCAGCGTCCGTGCGACTTCCACAGCAGGCGCGTGCCGCGCTCACCCAACGCATCGGCGGCGCGGTGGGTCAGTGATTCGGCAACGGCGGACAACAGGATCTGGCCGGGGCGGGCCAGCGTCATCAGGCGCGCCGCCATCGGCTTGGCCAGACCTTCCACTTCCATCGACTTGGCGCCAACGCGAACCGCCTCGGCACTGTTTTCCCAGGTCAGCACGTCACCCACATGCAGGCCGGCACGCGCACGCAGTTCAATCGCACGTTGCTGGCCAAGCGCATGCAGTTCGCGCTGGTAGTCCAAGGCGAAGCCCAATGCATCGATGGCGCGCTCGAACAGCATGAACAGGCCGTCGGAGCGATCGATCAGCTGGCCATTCCAGCGGTGCTGCAGCACCAGCACCAGGCGGTCGTGTTCCTGGAACAGGCTCGCCGCCGCCATGTCGCCGATGCGCTCGACCAGCTGCAACGAATCACACAGATCAGTGAACAGCAGGGCGCGTAGCTGTGGGCTATGCGGGGCTGACGTTCCGTTGTCGCCATTCATCGCCTGCATCTCCCTATTGGTCGTCCGGATCATCCACCCAGCGCAGGCAGTTGCCGCCATCGCGCTTGGCCTGGTACAGCGCGCGATCTGCGCTGGCGTACCACTCGCTCCAGCCGGCCTCGGGTGCCAACAGGCTGGCACCGATGCTGACCAGGCTGACATGCGGCGTGCCATGACTGCGTTCGAGCAGGCCATGTACCGCGCTGAGGATGAACTCGGCCGCGTGCTGCACGATCTCATGGTTGCCACGGCGCAGGATCAGGCAGAACTCATCGCCGCCGAGGCGGCACGCCAGGTCCTGCTCACCGGCCATCGAGCGCAGGATGTTGCCCATGCTCTGCAGCACGCGATCACCAGCCTGGTGGCCGTGGCGATCATTGATCTGCTTGAAGCGATCGCAGTCGATCAGCAGCAGTGCCTGCGGCAACCCGCCGCCATCGGCGCGGCATTCCTGCAGGTACAGGGTCAGGCCACGGCGGTTGTGCAGCCCGGTCAGTTCATCGGTACGCACCAGCTCACGGGTGTGGGTCAGTTGATGGGTGGTGATGTACAGATTGTCCAGCGCGGTTTCCAGATCATGGTTGCGCCGGCGCAGCTGGCTGATCAGGGCCTGCTCGTTGGTCAGCACGCGCATGATCGTGCGGCGCAGGAAGTAGGCGACCAGGCCGGGATCGGATTCCACCAGGCGATGGAAATCGGCCGGGCCCAGCTCCAGTACTTCGCAGTCGACCAGCGCGCGCGCGCTGGCGCTGCGCAGGTGATCGCCGACCAGCAGGCCAAGCTCGCCGAAGAACTCATGCTGGCCGAGCGTCTTGATCACCAGGTCCTCGCCGAAATCCAGTTCGATCTGGCCTTCGAGGATCACATACATCCGTTCGCCGCGATGGCCACGCTGGAACAACCACTGTCCGGCATGAAGCTTGCATGGGCGGGCGAATCTGGCAAACAATGCAACCTCGGCAGCGGAAAGCAGCGCGTGCACGATCTCGGCCATCGCCACCCGGGCGATACCTGACGTCACATCACTGTTCTCGGCCGCACCCCTGCCGGTCATTCCCTGCACCCGCCGCCAGCGTCCCCTGGTGAGCCGCGGAGCATAGCACCGGTTTAAAGTGTGCGTCCTATCTCATTTTTAATGCCCAAACGATCTTGCCTGATGTGAAGATGCGTGGTGGCCGTTCTGGTCACGGGTGTCCGGGCAAAAATGCTGCTGGATCAATCCGATGGCGGTTTTCACAGGATTCTGGCCAAGTTGCCGCGGACAGGGGTGCGCCTGATTGACGCTGCCTGCTGGCCGCGCCTTTGCATCGATACAACAACGCCGGCAGGTCCCCCGACCGGCCGGCGTTGTCTGGCCCTTCCCTGGCCACCCTGATCGGATTGCGGCGCTTCGGTAGAGCCGGCCGCTGGCCGGTTTCCCTGCAGTGCCCGCAGGATCACGTGAGTGCCGGCCAGAGGCCGGCACTACCGCATCACGCAGCGCGTTCGCTGCGCCCGCCATGGAACTGTTCTTCCTCGGTGGAGCCGGTCAGCGCGGTGGTCGACGACTGGCCCTGCTGGATCGCCTGGGTCACCGCGTCGAAGTAGCCGGTACCGACCTCACGCTGGTGCTTGACCGCGGTGAAGCCACGCTCGGCCGCTTCGAACTCGGCTTCCTGCAGTTCCACGAACGCGCTCATCTGGCGGCGTGCGTAGCCGTGGGCCAGATTGAACATGCCGTAGTTCAGCGCATGGAAGCCGGCCAGGGTGATGAACTGGAACTTGTAGCCGTAGCTGCCCAGCTCACGCTGGAACTTCGCAATGGTGGCGTCATCCAGGTTCTTCTTCCAGTTGAAGCTGGGCGAGCAGTTGTAGGCCAGCAGCTTGCCCGGGAACTTCGCATGGATTGCCTCGGCGAACCTGCGTGCGAATTCCAGATCCGGCTTGCCGGTCTCGCACCACACCAGGTCGGCATACGGTGCATAGGCCAGGCCACGGCTGATCGCCTGGTCCAGGCCATTGCGGGTCTTGTAGAAGCCCTCGACGGTGCGCTCGCCGGTGGCGAACGGCTTGTCGTTGCCGTCGATGTCGCTGGTCAGCAGATCCGCGGCTTCGGCATCGGTGCGCGCCACCAGCAGGGTCGGCACGCCCAGCACGTCGGCAGCCAGACGCGCGGCGTTGAGCTTCTCGATCGCCTCGCGGGTCGGCACCAGCACCTTGCCGCCCATGTGCCCGCACTTCTTCACCGAGGCCAGCTGGTCTTCGAAGTGCACGCCGGCAGCGCCGGCTTCGATCATCGCCTTCATCAGTTCGAACGCGTTGAGCACGCCGCCGAAGCCGGCCTCGGCATCGGCCACGATCGGCTGCAGGAAGTCGATGTCATCCTTGCCTTCGGCGTGGTGCAGCTGGTCGGCGCGCAGCAGCGTGTTGTTGATGCGCTTGACCACTGCCGGCACCGAATCGGCCGGGTACAGCGACTGGTCCGGATACATCTGCCCGGCCAGGTTGGCGTCGGCCGCCACCTGCCAACCGGACAGGTAGATCGCCTTCAGGCCGGCCTTGACCTGCTGCATGGCCTGGTTGCCGGTCAGTGCACCCAGCGCGTTGACGAACTCGCGCTCATGCAGTGACGCCCACAGCTTCTCCGCACCCAGGCGGGCCAGTGAATGCTCGATGTGGACGGTGCCGCGCAGGCGCACCACGTCGGCGGCGCTGTAGTTGCGCTGGATGCCTTCCCAACGCGGGTTGGTATCCCAGTCGTGCTGGATCTGTTCGGCAGTGGGCAGCTTGCTCATGTCTTTCTCCAGTTCGGTTCGTGCGTGCAGCGGGGAGGGAAACGGCGGGTTTGCGGGCAGTCGGTCAGTCGATGCGCGCGTAGGCCGGCAGGGTCAGGAAATCGGTCAGTTCTTCGCTGCGGCTCAGTTCGCCGAGCAGGGTGATGGCCTCGCCGATGCGTGCACCACCGGGCAGTGCGCTGGCGTCGCCCAGGCGCGCTGGCAGCTGTGCCAGGGTGGAATCCAGCAGCGCCAGATCGATCGCAGTGCCATCGTCCAGCTGCTGGCCCGGCGTATGCAACCACTGCCACAGCTGGCTGCGGCTGATCTCGGCGGTGGCCGCGTCCTCCATCAGGTGATGGATCGGCACGCAGCCGTTGCCATCCAGCCACGCCGCCAGATAGCGCACGCAGACTTCCACGTTGCCCTCGAAGCCGGCGCGGGTGATGGTGCCCGTCGGCCGCGCGATCAGTTCGTCGCGGCCGACGCGCACATCCTGGCGCAGCACGCTGTGCTGGTTCGCACCAGGCATGTGTTCATCGAAGATCGCCATCGCCACCGGAATCAGCGCCGGGTGCGCAACCCAGGTGCCGTCATGGCCGGCGGTGACTTCGCGCAGCTTGTCGGCGCGCACCCGGGCCATCGCCTGTTCGTTGGCGGCGGCATCGTTGTTGATCGGAATCTGCGCGGCCATGCCGCCCATCGCATGCGCCCCGCGGCGGTGGCAGGTCTGGATCAGCAGTTCCGAATAGGCCTTCAGGAACGGCTGGGTCATGGTCACCTGGCCGCGTTCGGGCAGCACGCGATCGGCATGGCGGCGGAAGGTCTTCAGGTACGAGAAGATGTAATCCCAGCGCCCGCAGTTCAGGCCGACGATGCGGTCACGCAGCGCGTGCAGGATCTCGTCCATCTCGAACACCGCCGGCAGCGTTTCGATCAGCACGGTCACCTTGATCTGGCCGTGCGGCAGGCCGAGCATGCCTTCGATGTGCGACAGCGCGTTCTCCCACAGCGCAGCCTCTTCCATGCTCTGCAGCTTGGGCAGGTAGAAGTACGGGCCACGGTCCTTGGCCTGCAGGGTGCGGGCGTTGTGGAAGGCGAACACCGCCGCATCGAACAGGCCGCCGGCGATGAACTGACCATCGATGCGCACGTGCTTCTCGTCCAGGTGCCAGCCACGCGGGCGCACGATCAGCACCGCCTGTTCGTCGTACGGGCGCAGGGTGTAGTGCTTGCCATTTGCAGCGGTGAATTCCAGATCACCGCGCACCGCCGCCGCCAGCGACTGCTGGCCGGCCAGCAGGTTGCGCCAGGTCGGCGAGGTCGAATCCTCGAAGTCGGCCATGAACACCTTGGCGCCGGAGTTCAGCGCGTTGATGACCATCTTCGGGTCGGTCGGGCCGGTGATCTCGACGCGGCGGTCCTGCAGCGCGGCCGGCAGCGGCGCAACGCGCCAGTCGCCGCTGCGGATGGCGGCGGTGTCTTCGCGGAAGTCCGGCAGGCCGCCCTGGTCGAAGAACGCCTGACGCTCGCGACGGGCCTGCAGCCGCGCCTGCCGGCCCGGTTCCACCGCGCGGTGCAGCGACACCAGCAGAGCCAGCAGCGGCGCCGGCAGCAGGGTGTCCTGGCCAGCCACGCGGGTCGCCAGGGCGATACCGGGGGTAGCCTTGGCGGCGGGGGTGGGAACAGCGGAAGCGACGGCGGACATGGGGCGACTCCAGCGGTGGGGGAACGACTCCACGGTGCCGCTGGGCCTGAGTATTTGGCAAAACAGTTTTTGCAATGTTCTACATAAGTTGTGCTAATACTCATGACACGATGAGCACACGCCCGCTTCCAAGTCCGCGTTTTTCCTACAAATCCGACCGGCTGAAGCCGCTGCGCGCGTTCTGCCAGACGGTGCGCCTGGGGTCGGTCTCACGGGCTGCTGAGGCGCTTTTCGTCAGCCAGCCGGCCATCAGCCTGCAGCTGCAGGCGCTTGAACGGGAGCTGGGGGTGCCGTTGTTCGAGCGCAGCGGTCGCCGCCTGGTGCCCAGCCGCGAGGGCCAGCTGCTGTACGAGATGGCACAGCCACTGGTGGAGAACCTGGATGGGCTGGAGGCGCGCTTCCGCGACAAGGTGCGCGGCCTGGACGCGGGCGAGTTGAACATCGCCGCCAACAGTTCGACCATCCTGTACCTGCTGCCGAAGATCGTCGAACGCTTCCGCCTGCATCACCCGGACGTGCGCCTGACCCTGCACAACGCGATCAGCGCCGATGGCACCGACCTGCTGCGCGAGGACGCCGCCGACCTGGCGATCGGTTCGATGACCGATGTGCCGGCCGACCTGACCTACGCCCCGGCCTACCGCTTCGAGCAGGTGCTGATCGCACCGCACGACCATCCGCTGGCCAGTGGCGGCGAGCTGGAGCTGGCCGACATCGCGCGCTATCCGCTGGTGCTGCCGCCGAAGCGGCAGATCACCTACCGGCTGGTCGACCAGGTGTTCCAGCGCCACCGCATCGCCTACACCGTGGCGCTGGAAGTGGGTGGCTGGGAGGTCATCAAGCAATACGTAGCGATGGGCATGGGCATTTCCATCGTGCCGGCGCTGTGCCTGAACGAGGCCGACCACGAGCGGCTGGCGGCGCGGTCGATGAAGCGGTGGTTCCCGGAGCGGAGTTACGGGGTGATCGTGCGCCGCGGCAAGGCGTTGTCGGCGCAGGCGCGGGCGTTCATCGAGCTGATCCAGCCGGAGTTGTTCAGTCCGCGCGATTACGACCAGAGCGGGCATTCGGAGCGGTAGGGGTGTTCTGGTTTGCAGGGCTGCCGCCCTGCACCTGCAGAGGCCGAAGCAACGGCAACGTCAACGGCAACAGCGGGCATTCCGTGGGATGGCGGGGTGGGTCCGGTTGCGGGGGACGCTGCAAGTACGTCCCTGTAAGCTCGGTCGCCGCATCCATGCGGCTCACGCCCCCGCAACCGGATCCACCCCGCCTTCGACAGATCGCTAGCGCTGTTGGTGAGTGTCGACCCTGGTCGACACGTAAACAATGATCGAAACCGGATTTTGTAGAGTCGAGCCATGCTCGACTGGCGGGAAAACGATCGAAGAAGGCGACAAGCCCGGTTCCGGTCTGGCTAGACTGCACCCATGTCCATCGAACTGCGCCATCTGCGTTACTTCCTTGCCGTTGCCGATACGCTGCACTTCGGCCAGGCGGCGGAGCGGTTGGGCATGTCGCAGCCGCCGCTCAGCCAGCAGATCCGCCAGCTGGAAGATCTGATCGGGGCGCGCCTGTTCGTGCGCAGCCATCGTCGTGTGCAGCTGACGCCTGCGGGCGAGCTGCTGCAGGAACGTGCACGCGCCATCGTGCAGCAGGTGGAGGTGGCGGTGGACGAAGTGCAGCGCGCGCAGCGCGGTGAGCAGGGTGAGCTGCACATCGGCCTGACCCGCGCCACGCCGCTGTCGCCGCAGATTCCGCGTTCGATCCTGCGCTACCGCCAGCAGTACCCGCAGGTGCGGCTGCAGCTGAGCGAAATGAACACCCTGCAGCAGATTGATGCGCTGCTCGACGGTTCACTGGACGTGGGCATCATCCGCAAGCGTGCATTGCCACCGGAACTGGTGGCGCACAGCCTGTTCGTCGATCCGCTGGCGTTGATCGTGCATGCCGACCACCCTGCCCTGCGCAGGCTTTCGAAGCAGGGCACGCTGTCGCTGCGCGACTTCGCGCAGGAGCCGTTCGTGGCGTTCCGCCGCAGTGCCGGTGCGGGCATCCATGACCACATGATCGCGTTGTGCGCGGCTGCCGGATTCACACCGCGCATCGTGCAGGAGGCGGGTGAAGCCTCGACGCTGATCAGTCTGGCCGCTGCGGGCCTGGGCGCCGCGATCCTGCCGTCTTCGTGCGATCACATCCGGGTGGAAGGATCGCGCTTCGTGGCACTGGCCGATGCCGGCGCGCATTCGGAAGTGCAGCTGGCATGGCACCGCGAACGGGTGACGCCGTTGATCCGCAATTTCGCCGGGCTGCTGCGCGGGGCGTTCGCCGAAGGGTGAGGTGCAACCCCCCCGGTAGTGGCCAACCTTGGTTGGCCCACGGCCATAGTGCCAACCAAGGTTGGCATCTACCAGAGCAGGATCACGCCGTGACCGGCTGCGGCGCGCGCTGCTGCAGCGCCCAGACGATGCCACCCCCGATCAGGGTCAATACCGCAGCGAACGCACACACGCCTAACCAGTCCCAGGCCGCATAGGCCAGACCGCCGACCCCGCCCAGCACGCTGGACCCAAGGTAGTAGGCAAACAAATACAGCGCCGAGGCTTCAGCACGCATCGTGCCGGCACGGCTGCCGACCCAGCTGCTGGCCACCGAGTGACCGCCGAAGAAGCCGAAGGTCACCAGCGCAATGCCCAGTGCCATGGTGGTCAGCCAGGGCATCGCCAGCAGCACGATGCCAGCGCCGATCAGGCCGAAGGAAATGGTCAGGATGCGGCCGCGGCCGTAGCGCGTGGCCTGCTGGCCCATCCACGCCGAACTGAAGGTACCCACCAGATAAACGCTGAAGATCAGGCCGACCACGGTCTGGCTGAGGCGGTACGGCGGCGCCAGCAGGTGGTAGCCCAGGTAGTTGTAGAGGGTGACGAACACGCCCATCAGCACGAACGAGGTCGCGAACAGCCACGGCAGGCCCGGGTCGGCGAACAGCATGCGCCAGCGTGACGGCAACTGGCGCAGGCCATCGCGGCGCGCGCTGAAATGGCGCGACGGCGGCAGCTGGAGCCACAGCAGCACGGTGCTGGCGATGGCGATGATCGAGACCACGCCGATGCCCCAGCGCCAGCCCCAGTGGTCGGCGATGATGCCGGCCAGCAGGCGCCCGCTCATCCCACCAATGGCATTGCCGCCGATGTACAGGCCCATCGCCAGGCCCAGCGCGCGGCTGTCCATTTCCTCGACCAGGTAGGTCATCGCCACCGCCGGCACACCGCTCAGCGCCAGGCCCAGCAGGGTGCGCAGCACCAGCAGCGTGGTCCAGTCGTCCACCAGCGCCGTGCTCAGCGACAGCATGGCCGAGGCCAGCAGCGCAACGATCATCAACGGGCGCCGGCCGACCGCATCGGACAACAGGCCGGCCAGCAGCATCGCCACCGCCAACGTGCCAGTGGTCAACGACAGCGACATCGCGCTGCCGGCGGCGGACACACCGAAGTGACGGCTGAATTCGGGCAGCAGCGGCTGCACCGTGTACAGCAGGCCGAAGGTGGAGAAGCCGGCCAGGAACAGCGCCAACGCGGTGCGGCGGAAGGCTGGTGTGCCCTGCTGGATGCGGGTCTCGGTGTCGAAGTCGACGGTGTGGGGACGGCGCTCGACGGCCGCCGTGGTTTCGCCAGTCATGGAATCAATGGGCCGGTGGGGACGGCCGGGCGTGGGAGGGAGCAGGCCTCAGACTAGGCCCGTCCATCCAGTCGATCCATAACCTGATAGGTCAGGATTGATACACAGGAAGTATCAATTCAGCTTACAGGCGCTGCCACTCGAAGCCGGCGCCCCGGCGGTAATACACCGCCACGGCGCGGCCGTAGACCTTGTCGGCGTCGACGAAGCCGAAGAAGCGGCCATCGAAGCTGTTGCCGCGGTGGTCACCCAGCACCAGCACCTTGCCGGCCGGCACCACCAGATCGGCGATGTCCGGGCCGCCGCCCATGTCCAGATCGAGGCTGGCACGGCGTTCGCCGAAGGCTTCCACGTCCTGCAGGTCCGCGGTCTGCAGCGGCTGGCCGTTGATGCTCAGATGGCCCTCGCGCATCTGCACATGGTCACCGGCCACCGCCGCCACGCGCTTGATCAAACGGGTGCCGTCGGCCGGCGAATCGAATACCGCCACTTCGCCGCGCTGCGGTGTGCCGGTGGACACCAGTTCCTTGCTGGTGAACGGCAGGCGCAGGCCATAGGCACGCATGTCCACCACCACCCGGTCGCCGGGCTGCAGGGTCGGCTGCATCGAGCCACTCGGCACCACATAGTGGTTGGCCAGGGTATCGCGGGCGGCGGCGAGCAGGCCGAGCATCACCAGCAACGGCAGCGCCTCCTTTTTCAGCCAGGCCAGCGCGCGTTCGGAAAAGGGAGGGCGGGCAACAGCGTCCACGGCAGGCTCCGGGTGGGTGGTAGCTGCATCAGACCACATCCGGGCCGAAGAGGTTCCCGCGCCTGGAACCTGTAGAGCCGAGCCCATGCTCGGCTTGCTCTTGTAGCGTCGAGCTTGCTCGACTGAGGCGCAGAGCAGTCGAGCAAGCTCGACTCTACGGAACGGCAGCCGAGCATGGGCTCGGCTCTACAAAACGGGTTACGCAGGTTTTACGCCCCGGCCCGGCCGCGGGCATCGCACCTTTACGGCCACCGCGCGCATCGTGTGCCCACCGCGCCACAGGGCGCATTCCGCAAGGTGTTGTATGACCCTCCTGGTGATCCGCCACGCGTCTCCGTCGGCGCCGCGCCCGCAGCTGCCGGCGCAGCTCAGCGGCCATCGCGTGCTGTGCAGCGACTGCGCCAGCCTGTCCGAGGTACGCCAGTGCCTGTGCCAGCCGCAGGCGCGCTCGGCCGACTGGGTACTGCTGGATGTTGGTGCCGCCGACGAGGCGCAATGGCAGGCCGAAGGTGGCGCGCTGCAGGCGGCGCTGGAACGGCTGCCGGCGCAGTACATCGAGCTGCAGGCGCCCAGCGAACCCGGCCTCGAGGCACGCCTGCGCCTGCAGCATGGCCCCGCAGCAGTGGTGGTGGACCAGCGCAGCCAGCAGGCCGGTTACCCGTTGTCGCTGGCCATCGTTGGCCGCCGCCTGGCGCAGGAGGGCTGAGCCATGTCGATCTTCATCATCCGTGGCCCGGAAGCCGCCGGTGCATTGATCCGCACGGCGATGCCACTGCCGGCGCCGGTACTGAAGTCGTTGGTGCACCGGGCGATCGACGCCGGCACCAGCGTGGCAATCCGCGCCTGCGGCTCGGAACAGGAACTGCTGGATGCCCTGCGCGTGGCCGACCACAGCCGTGGCGAGGTGACGCTGCTTGACCCGGGTGCGTGTGCCAACAGCCTGCGCCTGCAGCGGCTGCTGCCCTACCTGCACAACGCCTACGTGGAAGTGCATGACGACGGCGCGGTGGCCGAGCCGTGCCTGCCGGCCGGTGTCGGCCAGCGCCTGGGCATCGCCGCCGGGTATGGCGCGCAGAGCTATGTGCTGGCGCTGGATATCGCGCTGGATCACCTGGGGCTGGCCGAGCAGGCGAACCGGGTGCATGTGGGCACGTAAAGCGCTTGTGTAGCGTCGAGCCATGCTCGACTGGCTTTTCCGCCTTTGTAGAGCCGAGCCCATGCTCGGCTGCCTTTCCAGGAAACATCAGCCGAGCATGGGCTCGGCTCTACACAAAGAAAAACGGCGGGGTTTCCCCCGCCGTTTTCTGTTTCTTATTTCAGCCCGCGGAACTTCAGTAGCGGTTCCACCGACGGGTCCTTGCCGCGGAAATCGCGGTACAGGGTCGACAGCTCCACGCTGTTGCCGCGCGAGAGGATCTTGTCGCGGAATTCCTGGCCGTTGGCGGCGGTCAGGCCACCGTGTTCGGTGAACCACTGGTAGGCGTCATGGTCCAGCACTTCTGCCCAGAAGTAGGCGTAGTAGCCGGCCGAGTAACCGCCACCCCAGATGTGGTCGAAGTAGGTGGTGCGGTAACGCGGCGGCACCTGCGGCAGGTCGACCTTGAACTTCTTCAGCGCGCTGGCTTCAAAGGCGCCGACATCCTGCAGCGGCGCGTCGGCCTTCTGCGTGTGCCAGGCCAGGTCGAGCAGTGCGGCCGACAGGTATTCGGTGGTCGCATAACCCTGGTTGAAGCTGCGTGCCTTGAGGATCTTGTCGACCAGTTCCTGCGGCATCGCTTCGCCGGTCTTGTAGTGCTTGGCGTAGTTGGCGAACACCTTCGGGTCCAGCGCCCAGTGTTCGTTGAACTGCGACGGGAACTCGACGAAATCACGCGAGGTGGCCGTACCGGCGATCGACGGGTACTTCACGTTCGAGAACATGCCATGCAGTGCGTGGCCGAACTCATGGAACATGGTGGTGACGTCGTCGAAACTGATCAGCGCAGGCTGGCCGGCGGCCGGCTTGGTGAAGTTGCAGACGTTGTAGACCACCGGCTTGGCACCGGTCAGGCCATCCTGTTCGACGAACACGTCCATCCAGGCGCCACCGGACTTGCTATCACGCTTGAAGTAGTCGGTGTAGAACAGGGCCAGCGAGGTGCCGTCCTTGTCGAACACTTCGTACACCTTCATGTCCGGGTTGTAGGTCGGAATGTCGGTGCGCGGCTTGAAGGTGATGCCGTACAGCTGGGTGGCGGCGTAGAAGACGCCGTTCTGCAGCACGTTGTCCAGTTCGAAGTACGGCTTGATCTGCGACTCGTCCAGATCGTACTTGGCCTTGCGCACCTGCTCGGCATAGAAGTCCCAATCCGAGGCGGCGACCTGGAAGCCGCCCTTCTGCGCGTCGATCACCTTCTGGATCTCGCCGGCTTCGGCACGGGCCTTGGCGGTGGCCGCCGGCACGGTGTCGGTCAGCAGCTTGAGCGCGGCGGCCGGGGTCTTGGCCATCTGGTCGCCCAGCTGGTAGTCGGCGAAGGTGTCGAAGCCGAGCAGCTTGGCCTTCTGCGCGCGCAGCTGGGCCAGGCGCTGTACGGTCTGCCGGGTATCGTTGGCATCGCCGCGCTCGGCGCGGGTTTCCGAAGCCTTCAGCACGGCGGCGCGCTGGTCGCGGTCGCTCAGCGAGCCGAGCACCGGCTGCTGGGTGGTGTTCTGCAACGGCAGCAGGAACTTGCCATCCAGCTTGCGATCCTTGGCGGCGTTGGCAGCGTTGTTGATCGCATTCTCGTCCAGGCCGGCCAGCTTGGCCTTGTCGTCGACCACGACGGCCGCTGCGGCGGTGGCAGCCACCAGACGGGTATGGAACTGGGTGGAAAGGGTGGTTTCTTCCACGTTGAGCTTGCGCAGGCTCGCCTTGTCGGCGTCGGACAGCTGCGCGCCAGCGCGCACCAGGCCGTCGTAGTAATGCTCGACCAGGCGCTTCTGCACCGGATCCAGTTCCAGCGTGTCACGCTGGTCGTACAGCGACTTCACGCGCGCGAACAGCTTCGGATCGAGATTGATCTCGTCCTGGTGCGCGGCCAGCTTCGGCGCCACTTCTTCCTGGATCTTCTGGCGTGCATCGTTGGTATCGGCCTGGACCAGGCCGAAGAAGATGCGCGACACGCGGTTCAGGGTCTCGCCGCTGCGCTCCATCGCCACGATGGTGTTGTCGAAGGTGGCCGGTTCGCTGCTGTCGGCGATCTTGCGCACGTCGGCCAGGTGCTGGCGCATGCCTTCCTCGAACGCCGGCAGGTAGTCGCTGTCCTTGATCTTGTCGAACTGCGGCGCCTGGAACGGCAGCGTGCTGGCGCTCAGCAGCGGATTGGTGGAGGCTTCGGCCGGCTGCTGGGCCGGGGCTTTCTGGGCATCGGACACGGGGGTGGACTCCTTGCCGGAACAGGCCGCCAGCGCCAGGCTGATGGCGGCGGCCAGGACTACGGTACGCGACATGTAAAACACTCCTTGGGCAGACGGTACGGGATACCAGCCCTCCACCCTACTCCTGTCGCGCTCGCCCGGCATGTGCCGGACGTGGCGTCTATGCGGCGGCCCGTGGCAGGCTCAGACCGTACCGCGGGTCTTGCCGATCCAGGGCCGGTAGAACTCGCGGATGGCGGCCATGTCGGCGGCGTCATCGCCGCTGGGCGTGAACAGCGGGCCGATGCCGATGGTCTTTTCCGG
Source organism: Stenotrophomonas africana (assembly GCF_013004645.1). Lineage (GTDB taxonomy): Bacteria > Pseudomonadota > Gammaproteobacteria > Xanthomonadales > Xanthomonadaceae > Stenotrophomonas > Stenotrophomonas africana. The sequence goes on from NZ_JABEME010000008.1 coordinate 143,598, forward strand.
GTAGTGGAAATACGCGGCCAGGATCGGTACGTCGGCCATCCGGGCGATCTTCAGGAAGCCGGCCTTCCAGTCCTTCACCGCCTTGCGGGTGCCCTCGGGCGTGATCGCGAACCACATCTTCTCGTTGTTGCGCAGCAGGTCCACCGCCTGCCCCACCGTGCCCTGCGGCGAACTGCGATCGAGCGGGATCACCCCCAGCTTGTGCAGCAGCGGGCCCAGCGGCCACCAGAACAGCGATGCCTTGCCCAGCACCTTGACCTTCATGCCCAGCGCGATCTTGGCCGCCATGCCCCACAGGCCATCCCAGTTGGACGAATGCGGGGCGATGATGAAGACCAGCCTGGGGATGTCAGGCAGGGTACCGGTCACCTTCCAGCCGCCCATGCGCAGGGTGCAGCGCGCCAGCCAGCGCAGGAAGGCGTTGGGTTTGACCTGCGGCATCTGCGGCGGCACGGCCGGCAGCAACAAAGTCGGGTTGTTCAAGCAATCACTCCCAGTCACGTGATGAGCGCCCGCGCTTGATCTGCGCGCGCCCGCGTTTGGCGTCCAGACGACGCAGTTTCGACCCGAGGGTCGGCTTGGTGGCCTTGCGCGGTTTGGGCACGCTCAGCCCGGCCTGGATGAAGGCCGCCAGCCGATCGCGCGCATCCTCGCGATTGCGATCCTGGGTCCGGAACCGTTGCGCGTCGATGACCAGCACGCCTTCGCCGGTCATGCGCCGGTCACGCCGCGCCAGCAGGCGCGCGCGCAACGGTTCGGGCAACGAGGGCGAGTTGGCCACGTCGAAACGTAGTTCCACCGCGGTGGAGACCTTGTTGACGTTCTGGCCACCGGCACCACTGGCACGCACGAACCGCTCGACGATCTCGCCGTCGGGGATTTCAAGTTGCGCGCTGATGGTGACCGGTCCACTGCCCATCCGCGCATTGTAGCGGCAGCCACGTGCCGGAGTGCGGCATCGCGCACCGTATGCCGCCGATCAGGTACCGAACACGCCGCCTTCGCCTTGGCTGCGGGTATGCTGGCCGTCCCATGTACCGCAGGAAGCCCGCATGACCCGCTTCGTACCCGCCCTGCCGCCCCTGCTGCGCCGCGCCGCCCTGCTGCTGGCGCTGGCCGTGGCCAGCGTTCCGGCCCTGGCCGCGCCACCGACCGATGGCGACATCAACCGCCTGCTGTCCGCGTCGCGGGCGCAGAGCATGATCGACACCATGCTGCCGCAGATCGAGGCGATGCAGCAGCAGCAGTTCCAGCAGGTGGCCGCACAGCGCCAGCTCAATGCCCAGCAGCAGGAACAGCTGAAGCGGATCCAGGCGCGGACCAGCCAGACCCTTCGCCAGGCCCTGTCGTGGCAGCAGCTGCGGCCGATGTACGTGGACCTGTACAAGAAGACCTTCAGCAAGGAAGACGTGCTGGCGATGGCCGAGTTCTACGAGAGCGCGGCCGGCCAGAGCCTGCTGGACAAGACCCCGGCCCTGATGCAGAACGTGATGGTGGCCATCCAGGCGCGCATGCAGCCGCTGTTCGCGGACCTGCAGAAGGACCTGGAAGCAATCGTCAACGAGCCGGAAAAGAAATAACGGGGTGCGCCGGGCCACGCCCGGCCGCTGGCTGTAGAGCCGAGCCCACGCTCGGCTTACCGCAGCAGCATCAGGCGTCGTCCACCTGCCAGCCAAACAGGTCCAGCGCCTTCTGGAACCCGCCGTCCAGCGGCGCACGCACATCCACCGTGCCACCGTCCGGATGCGGGAAGCGCAGGCGCTCGGCATGCAGCAGCATGCGGTGCACGCCCTGCATGCGGAAGATGCGGTTGTGGCGGCCATCACCGTGGCTGGTGTCGCCGATCATGTGATGCGAAAGATGCTTCAGGTGCCGGCGGATCTGCCGGAAGCGCCCGGTCTGCGGCTGGCAGCGCAGCAGCGCGTAGCGCGAGCTGGTGAATTCACCGACCGGCACCGACAGCTCGCCGGTGGCCAGGCGCTGGAAGTCGGTGACCGCCGGCTTCTTCACCGGCTTGCCCGGGCCGCCATCCAGATCATGGTCGACCTGCCAGGCGAGTTCGGCCGGCCAGCCACGGCAGACGGTCAGGTAGTCCTTCAGCACTTCGCCGCCCATCAGCGCCTTGCCCAGCGCGCTGGCGGTCTCGCGGTCGAAGGCCAGCAGCAGGCAGCCGCTGGTCGCCCGGTCCAGGCGATGCACGAGGAAGATCGGTCGGCCCAGCTGCTCGCGCAGGCGGTCGGCCAGGAAGTCGTCTTCGCCACGGGCCAGCTTGCTGTCGTGGACCATCAGCCCGGCAGGCTTGTTGACCACGGCCAGGCGCTCATCCAGGTGCAGCAGCTGCAGGGGCGCGGTGTCGGTCTCGACCGCAGCGAGGGTATCGGGTTCGGTGCTCACCGCGGGATTATAAGGGCTTGCTTACTGTAGAGCCGAGCCCATGCTCGGCTGCTCTGCGCGACCGGCAACAGCGTGCCAACCAAGGTTGGCACCTACCGATGTAGAGCGGTCAGGCGCTGCGTACGGCCAACAGCTCGCCATTGCCCACCGGCACCAGGCTGGTGCTGAAGTCCGGATCAGCGTCCAGCAGCACACGCAGCGGTTCCATCTCTTCCGCATGCGAGGTGGCGTTGTCCACCACCAGCAGGCCCCCCGGGCGCAGCACGCGGCGCAGCTGCGGCCACCAGCCGGTGTATTGCCCGCGGTCCGAATCGAGGAACAGCAGGTCAATGCTGGCATCGGCGGCCTGTGCCAGCCACGGCCCGGCATCGTCGTGGACCAGCGTGATGCGATCGGCCAGGCCGCTGCGCGCGAAGGTGCCACGCGCCATCGCCGCCTTGTCCTCGGCGTATTCCAGCGTGGTCACGTGGCCGTCGACGGCGGCGGCAGCCTCGGCCAGCCACAGCGTCGAATAGCCATTGGAGGTGCCGATCTCGAGCACCTGGCGCGCAGCGCCGAAGCGGACCAGCACGGACAGGAATTCACCCGTCTCCGGCGTGATGTTGAGCATGCGGCGGCCACGCGCGCTTTCGCGGGCGTCGTTGTCGGCGCCGAAGCGGGCCAGTTCGTCCTTGAGTGCCTGCAGCATGGGGCCTACTTCCACCACGCGCGCAGCAGCGCCACTGCGCCGACCGCACCGGACAGCCAGCTCCACGCCGGCACGTCGCCCCAGTACCAGCCCGGCGGCTGCAGCACATACATCAGTGCGGCGATGGCCAGCAGGCCGACACCAGTGATCGCGCCCACCGCGCGCGTCTGCAGGCGCTGCACGCTGGCATCCAGTGCGGCCAGGTCGCGCGAACGCATCGACAGTTCGTGGCGGCCTTCCACCTGCTGGGTCAGCCAGGCGTGCACCAGGCGCGGCATGTCCGGCGCGTGGGTCATGATTTCCGGCAGGCGCTTGCCGATCTCGCGCACGACCCGGCGCGGGCTGTAACGCTCGCGCAGGATCTTCGCCAGCACCGGCTTGGCCACCGCCCAGATGTCGATCTGCGGATCGAGCTGGCGGCCGACGCCTTCGATGTTCAGCAGGGTCTTCTGCAGCAGGATCAGCTGCGGCTGCAGGGTCAGCTGGTAACGCTGGGCCACCCGGAACAGCTTCATCAGCACTTCGGCCAGCGAGATCTGCGACAGCGGACGGGTGAAGTACGGCTCGCACACCGAACGCACGGCCGCTTCCAGATCGTCGATGCGCACGTTGTCCGGCATCCAGCGCGCCTGCACATGCAGTTCGGCGATGCGGCGGTAGTCGCGGTTGAAGATGGCCATGAAGTTCTCGGCCAGGTAGTACTGATCTTCCTGCGACAGCTGACCCATGATGCCGAAGTCCAGCGCGATGAAGCGCGGGTTGGCGCGACGCGACGGATCGGTGTCGACCCAGATGTTGCCGGCGTGCGCATCGGCATGGAAGAAGTTGTCGCGGAACACCTGGGTGTAGAACACCCGCACGCCCTTGGCGGCCAGCGCCTTGCGGTCGATGCCGGCCTTGTCCAGTGCAGCGATGTCATCGGACGGAATGCCCCACACCCGCTCCAGGGTCAGCGCGCGCTCGGCGGTGTGGCTCCAGATCACTTCCGGCACGTACAGGTCGTCGGAGTTTTCCCAGAAGCGGCGCAGCACGCTGGCATTGGCGCCTTCGCGCTGCAGGTCCAGCTCGGCGGCCAGGGTGTTTTCGACCTCGGCCACCACTTCGCGCGGACGGATCTTGTCGGCACGCGGATGGGTGCGTTCGACCAGGGCGGCCAGCGAATTGAGCAGAGCGATATCCGCGTCGATCTGCTTCTCGATGCCCGGGCGCAACACCTTGACCACGACCTGGCGGCCATCGGCCAGCGTGGCCGCATGCACCTGCGCAATCGAGGCTGAGGCCAGCGGTTCGGTGTCGAAGCTGGCGAAGGCCTCGCTGACCGGCAGGCCGAGCGCTTCCTCGACGATGCGACGCGCGGTCTCGCCGTCGAACGGCTTGACCCGGTCCTGCAGCAGGGTCAGCTCATTGGCCACATCCGGCGGCACCAGGTCGCGGCGGGTGGACAGGATCTGGCCGAACTTGACGAAGATCGGGCCGAGATCCTGCAGCGCCAGGCGCAGGCGCGCACCGCGCGACTGTGCGGCGATGTCGGCCGAGGCGCGCGGCACGAACGGCTTGGCCAGGCGCAGCCAGCGTTCGGCCGGTGTGCCCTGCAGCAGGTCGTCGAGACGGTAACGCAGGATCACCCGGCCGATGCGGCTTGCCCGCAGCACGGCCTTCATGCGGCACCCCGCAGGCGCTGCACGCGTGCACCGAGCCGCTCGACGTCATCGCGCAGCACGTCCACGTCGTCGTGGAAGGCATCCAGTTCAGCGCGCGGCACTACATCACGCGATTCCTCGGTGAGGAACTCGGCGGCGCTGTGGGCCAGGTCGACCGCGCCCTGGCGCGCGTGCTGCAGGGCACTGCGCAGGGTGTTGGCGACCTGCACGCCCAGTACCTCGCCGAACACGCTGACGAACGGCTGCTGCCAGTCGGGATCGAAGCCCTTGGCCAGCTGCTGCAGGCGGCGCGCCAGTTCGGCATCGCCGGCCACGCGCACGCGGCCCTTGCCGTTGTTGTCGCCACGCCGTGCGTTGGCCAGCAGCGGCAGCTGTGCCAGCACGCCGGCCAGGCTGCTGCGCACGGCCAGGTCGGCTTCCTGCGCGTCCACCGGGCCGACCCGCAGCTGGTCGCCGTCGACGCTGATGCGCATGGCCAGCGACGGCGCTTCCAGGGTCAGGTCGATATGCCGGCCGTCGAGGCTGGCCAGTGCATGGCGGGTATCCGGATCCAGCGCCAGCGCGCGGTTCAGGGCGATCTGCAGGGCGCGGCCAGCGACCGGCTTGAGGGACTTGAGCAGGGAGAGAGCCATGTGCGCATTCTACCTGCGTGGGTGGGGGGCTTGGGCCGGGCTGCCGCCCGGCACCCGCAGATGCAACGGCAACGGCAATAGCCGAAGCAACAGCAACAGCGGGCATTCCGTGGGTTGGCGGGATGGGGCCGGTTGCGGGGGACGCCGTAAACCCGTCCGTGGGGGCTTGGCCGCGGCATCCATGCCGCGGACACCCCCGCAACCGGCCCCACCCCGCCTTCGACAGGTTCCTGCTGCTCTTGGTGGGTGTCGACCTTGGTCGACACGGCAGATCCACGCCATGCGTGGATGGATTTCTGGTTCATCTGTGCCTCACGCGGTGGGCCGATGAAGGTTCATGCTATGGGGCCACGCAACGCACAGGACATCGCATTCCCCATGGCACGGACCCGGGTCGGCATCATCTTCGGGGGCAAGTCTTCCGAGCACGAAGTTTCGCTGCAGTCGGCGAAGAACATCCTCGATGCGCTTGATCGCGAGCGCTTCGAGCCGGTGCTGGTCGGCATCGACAAGCAGGGCCAGTGGCATCTGAGCCAGCCGGATACCTTCCTGATCAATGCCGATGATCCCTCGCGCATCGCGCTGCATGGGTCCGGCACGTCGCTGGCGGTGCGCCCGGGCGCCGAGCGGGCGCAGCTGCAGCCGTCCGATGCGGCCAGCGCGCTAGGCCAGATCGATGTGGTGTTGCCGATCGTGCATGGGCCGCTGGGCGAGGACGGTGCGCTGCAGGGGCTGCTGCGCATGATCAACCTGCCCTTCGTCGGTTCGCCGGTGCTGGGCTCGGCGGTGGCGATGGACAAGGACGTGACCAAGCGCCTGCTGCGCGACGCTGGCCTGCAGGTGGCGCCGTGGCTGTGCATCCGTCGCCATCAGGCCGCGGAGGTCGATGCCGATGCGGTGATCGCGCAGCTCGGGCTGCCGTTGTTCGTGAAGCCGGCCAACCAGGGGTCGTCGGTGGGCGTGAGCAAGGTCAAGGATGCGGCGGGCTTCGCCGAGGCACTGGCATTGGCGTTGCGCTACGACCACAAGGTGCTGGTGGAGTCGGCGGTGGTTGGCCGCGAGATCGAGTGTGCGGTGCTGGGCAACGCGCATCCGCAGGCCAGTCTGTGTGGCGAGGTGGTGGTGCACGACGAGTTCTACGCCTACGACACCAAATACATCAACGAGGATGGCGCAGAAGTAGTGGTGCCGGCGGACATTGATGCTGCAACCCAGGCTCGCATCCAGCAGATCGCGCTGCAGGCCTACCAGGCGCTGGAGTGTGCGGGCATGGCGCGCGTGGATGTGTTCCTCACCGCAGAGGGCGAGATCGTCATCAACGAGGTCAACACGCTGCCGGGCTTTACCCGCATCAGCATGTACCCGAAGTTGTGGGGTGCCAGCGGTGTCGACTACACGACGTTGATCACGCGCCTGATCGAACTGGCGCTGGAGCGTCACCAAGCCGATCGCGGATTGCAAAGCGCCGTGTAGGGGCTCTCTGTGTAGAGTCGAGCCATGCTCGAAGATCCTCTGTAGAGTCGAGCCATGCTCGACTCATGAGAAGCAGTCGAGCATGGCTCGACTCTACTAAAGAGGCGTGCCGACCAACGGTCGGCACCCACCGGAAAGAACAGTGCCGGCCATCGGCCGGCACCACCCTGCGGTCTTCTATCCGCGCTTGCGGAACATCGAAATCACCGCAAGGATCAGGAACACCACGAACAGGATCCAGGCGATGTTCGTTGCGGCGCCGGCGATACCGGAGAAGCCCAGAACGGCGGCGATGATGGCGATGACAAAGAAAATGATGGCGTAATGCAGCATGGCGCTCCTCGCGGGTGGTCGAGCCTTGGATGGCGTGGGTCCATCCTCCCGATCCTGCGGTGTGCAACCAGTGATGGCGATCTATGCAGCAGATGAAGCCTTCAGCCTTCTCAGCCCTTCTTCAATGCTGACCTGCGGCACGTAGCCGAAGTCACGGCGCGCCGGCGCCATGCTGTACCAGTGCGGCGTGCACAGCTGCTCGGCCAGGAAGCGGGTCAGCGGCGGTTCGCCACGCAGGCGAAGCAGCGGCCACAACCGCTCGCAGACAGCGCCGATGCGGTAGGCGGTCTTGAAGCTGATCGCCTTGTCCACGGTGGGTGCGCCCACAGCGGCCAGCAGCTTGTTGACCAGCTCGCGCATCGGCAGCGGTTCGCCGTTGGAAATGAAGTAGGCCTTGCCCGCACACGCGGCGCCCGGCGCCAATGCCTCGAAGGCGAGGAAGTGCGCGAGCGCGGCGTTGTCGATGTACGTGGTATCCACCTTGTTGTTGCCATCGCCCACCAGGCGCAGGCGGCCCTGCCGCGCACGTTCGGCCAAGCGTGGCACCAGCTGCTGGTCGCCCGGGCCCCAGATCAGGCGCGGGCGCAGCGCCACCGTCGCCAACGAGGCGTCATTGGCTGCCAGCACGCGTTGTTCGGCAATCGCCTTGGTCGCCGCATACGGTGCCTGGAAATCCTCGCCGTAAGGCACTTCGTCGGCGCCGAGGCCTTCCACCGGGTGGGTGGCGCGATGCGTCACGCTGGGCGTGGAGGTGTAGACCAGCCGGCCGATACCGTGCGCACGGCAGGCGGCGATCACGTTGTCGGTGCCGACCACGTTGGCCTGGTGGTAGCTGTCATAGCTGCCCCACGCCCCGGCCTTGGCGCCGTTATGGAATACCGCGTCAACGCCGGCCACCGCATGCAGCACCGCCTGCGCATCGGCCAGGTCGCCACGGATCTGGCCCACGCCCATCGCCTGCAGCTCCGGGTAATGGCTGCGGTTGAACGCCAGTACCTGGTGGCCACGTTCGACCAGCCCGCGGCACAGCGCCTGGCCAAGAAAACCACCACCACCGGTGACCAGGAACTTCATGCGCGCTTCTCCAGTTCGGCGCTGGCCCAGACGGCGAGCTTCTCGCGGCCGATCTTGGCGTTGTGACGGATATCGACGGGGAACGATGGATGCACCAGGAAGTGCTGCAGACCGGCCTCTGCCACACGGGCTGCGGCATGCGCACGCAGCGCTTCCTGCAGTGCCGGGCTGTCGGACTGGCCACGCTGCAGTTCCACGCACAGCACCGGTACCTGCGCACCCGGGGCACCAACGCCGACCAGTGCGGTACGTGCCACGCCTGCGACGGTGTTGAACACCGGCTCGACCTGTTCGGTGTACAGGGGGCCGTGCGCGGTTTCCACGCGCTGCGTCTTGCGCCCGCAGAACCACAGGCGGCCCTGCGCATCGAAGTAACCGACGTCGCCCATGCGATGCACCACGCGCGTGCTGCCATCGGCCAGCGTCTCGCGGATCTTCGCCGCGGCCGTGGCCTGCGGGCGGTTGAAGTAGCTGTCGGTGGCGGTTGGTCCGGCCACGGTGATCTCGCCCACTTCGCCGGTGGCCAGCACGCGCACCTGCGACCAGTCCGGCAGCGGTGCGTCATCGATGGCGATGATGCGCACCTCGTTCGGCTCGACCACGCTGCCCACGCAGGTCCCGGCGCCGGCTTCGGTAGCAGCACGGGTGCGCTCCAGCTCGCGGCCCTCCACCACTGCTACCGGCAGGCACTCGGTGGCGCCATAGGGCGTCCAGAACTGCGCGTCGGCGGGCAGCAGGCTGCGGATGGTGGCGACCACGTCCGGCGGCACCGGCGCACCGGCCGACGTCACCCGGGTCACCGTCGGCAGCGGCCGGCCATGCTTCGCCAGCACCCGCATCAGCGCGGGCGAACCGAACAGCTGGGTCACGCCGAAGCGCTGGATGGCATCGTGCAGGCGTGCCGGGTCGGCCTGCGCCGGCCGCGTCGGGTCCATGTCCGGGATCACCGAGGTCAGGCCCAGCGCCGGGTCGAACAAGGCAAACGGCGGGAAGGTCGGCAGGTCCACCCCGCCCGCTTCCATGCCGAAGGCACTGCCCAGCAGCTGGATCTGGCCGACGAAATGGCGATGGCGGTAGACCACGCCCTTGGGCACGCCGGTGGAGCCGCTGGTGAACAGGATCGCGGCCATGTCCTCGCCGTCGGTGGCGGCCAGCATCGGCCCCCCGTTGGCGCCGGCGCGCTCCAGCGCGGCCAGGGTGGTTCCGCCCCAGCCGAGGCGGCGGCCGACGGTCACCAGGCGAGTCGCCGAGGGCGCCCAGCGCAGCACCAGCCGTGCCGCATGGGCCAGCGGAATGCCGATGAAGGCTTCCGGCTGCGCCTCGTCCAGGCACTGCTTCAGCGCGCGCTTGTCGATGCCCGGGTCGACCAGCACCGGCACCGCGCCCAGCTTGAACAGCGCGAACATCAACAGGAAGAACTCCGGCGAGGGCCGCACCATCACCACCGTGCGCACCCCGCGGCCGATCCCGTAGCCGGCCAAGCCGGCGGCCATGGCGTCGCTGCGGGCATCCAGCTGGCGGTAATCCAGGGTGACGTCGTAGGCGGCCATGCCGTTGCCGGCGCCCCGGCGGCCGGGGCAGCGGATGGCGATCTGGTCGGGGCGTTCACGCGCCAGTTCAGGCAAACGGGCCGCAATATTGCAGGGTCGGTTCATCCGTTCATTGTCGCCGCTTACGGAATTTCTTGCGCGGCGGCCCACTTCGTGGAAAATCCGCACCCTCGTTCCTGATTCCGACTGCCGCCCGAGGCGGCTTGCCCATGCAACATCCCTGCATGACCTGCGGCGCCTGCTGCACCCAATACCGCGTGGCCTTCCACTGGATGGAATCAGACGAGGTCACCCCCGGCGGCGTGCCGCACCAGCTGACCGAGGTGCTGGACCCGCACCGCCTGTGCATGCGCGGCACCCATTCCAAACCGGTGCGCTGCGTGGCACTGGATGCGCAGATCGGCGTGTATTCACGCTGCACCATCCATCCCAACCGGCCCAGCGTGTGCCGCGAGGTGGATGCATCGTGGGAGTACGGAAAGGCCAGCCCGCAGTGCGACAAGGCGCGCATCGCCTATGGCCTGGATCCATTGACGCTGGCCGACTGGCGCTGGCGCGATGACGCCGACAATGATGACGACCATCCCGACGACAACGGCAACAGCCCGTCTTCGCCGCCGCAGGCACCGGTCGCCGCGTAGTGGTCGTGCCGGCCGCTGGCCGGCAACCTCATGAACCCGGCCGGTGTGCCGACCAACGGTCGGCACCTGCCCATTACCTCTTCCGGTGGGTGCCGACCGTTGGTCGGCACACCGCTCAGATCGGGTTCTTGTCCAGGAACGCGCGGATCTCCGGCACCAGCACCTCGTGCTTGTCTTCCAGCACGTAGTGTCCGGCATCCTCGAAGGCATGCACCTGCGCCTTCGGCAACGCGGCCTGGAAACCCTTCAGGAAGTGGTGGTCGAACACGAAGTCGCGCAGGCCCCAGCCGAGGAAGGCCGGGCGGTCGGCGAACGACGGCAGCGCCTTGCCGGCGCGTTCCAGCAGCGACCAGGCCTTGTCGGCCGGCGACAGCGGGATGTCCTGCATGAAGCGGATGGTGCTGATGCGGTTGGCGTAGCTGTTGTACGGCGACACGTAGGCGCGGCGCACGTCGGCCGGCATCTTCCGCTCCACGCCTAGCCACGACGCACCGGACGAGAACGCATTGAAGGTGCGGATGATCCACTCGCCGATCTTCCAGTGACGGCCCAGCGCGATCTGCCACGGCATCTTTTTCGCCGCCGGCATCGGGAACGCGGCGGTGTTGAGCACCACCAGGCGCTTCACCTGGTCGTGGTGCGACAGCGCCCAGCCGAAGCCGATCATGCCACCCCAGTCGTGCACGGCGAGGGTCACCGGGCCGGTGATGCCCAGGTGCTTGAGCAACGCGTCCAGATCATCCACGCGCGACTGCAGCGTGTACTCGTAGCGGCTGTCATCGGGCTTGTCCGACAGGCCCATGCCGATATGGTCCGGCACGATGCAGCGGTATGTGTCCGACAGGCCGGCCACCAGCGTGCGCCAGTAATAGCTCCACGACGGGTTGCCGTGCACCATCACCACCACCTCGCCGTCGCGCGGGCCTTCGTCGAGATAGTTCATCGACAGGCCCGGGCGAACCTCGAAGCGCTGCGGGTGGGCGGGGTAACCGGGAAGCTGGGACATCGGATCGCACCTGTAGAAAGGGCCGGTAAACCGGCCCTTGGACACTTGGAAAAATCATCGCTGCCCGTCGCGAGCGATTGGCTGGTGGGTGCGGACGGCGCGCAGGAACCGGAGTGTACGTGGGTACATGAGGATTCCGAGCACCGGCCGCGCCCGCCAGGCAATGGCGCAGCAGGTCAGCGGTGAATTTTTTACCAGACCACTTCGGCCATCGAACAGTTCAGGCCGGAACCAATGCCCAGAAGCGCGATGCGATCGCCCTTCTTCAGCTTGCCCAGCTGCTTGAGCTTGCTCAGCACGATCGGCACCGAGGCCGGGCCGATGTTGCCGTGCTCACCGAAGATGGTCATGACCTTCTTCGGGTCGATGCCGAAGTTCTTGATGAACGCAGCCGTGTGCGGCTGGCTGACCTGGTGGATCACGAACTGGTCCAGCTCTTCCACGGCCCAGCCCAGGGCGATCTTGGCGGCGGTGAAGGTCTTCTGCGCCAGCTTGATGCCTTCGATCAGCAGCAGGCGGGTGTCGGTGACCATGCGGTCCAGGTTGCCCAGGCACAGCTGGTTCCACTCGGTGGCCGAACGGGTGACACCGCCCTTGTAGCGCGGCGCGTCCGGCACCAGCTCCGAGCGCGCCATCACCATCGCCGCGGCACCCGAACCGGTGGTCAGGGCAGCCAGCTCGTTGCGGAAATCGTCAGCGGTGACGTCCGGGGCGGTCATGCGCTCCAGGGTCTTCTCGTACACCAGATTGGCAGTCTCGCCATCCACCACCAGCGCGTAGTCGATGTCGCCGCGCTCGATCATGCGCGCCGCGATATCCATGCCGTTGATGAAGGCCAGGCAGGCATTGGCGACGTCGAAGGTCATGCATTCGTCGCTGACGCCGAGGTTGCCCGACACGATGGAGGCCGTGGACGGCTCCAGGTAGTCGCGGCTGACCGAGGTGTTGACCAGCAGGCCGACCTGCGTCGCAGCGATGCCCGCATCTTCCAGCGCCTTGCGGCCGGCCATGGTGGCGGCATCGGACGCCAGCACGCCGTTGTCCCACAGGCGGCGGGCATGGATGCCGGCGATATCGCCGAGCACGTCGGTGCGGATACCGAGGCGATCCAACGTCGGCTGCAGCCGCTCGTTGATTTCCTTGGTCGTCAGCGTATGCGGCGCATCAACGTGTGCCAGGCCGGCGATCGAGACATTCTTGAAGAGCATCGAGGTTAGCGCCAAGGCTCAGGCAAAAGGGGGCGCTATTCTATAACCCCCGGGGCCTTCACCGCATCTTTACGAATTCAGGCTTGGCCGTATGGTGAAGCGTTCAGCGCGGCGGGCACTGGAAAGCGGCAAAGCGCTGGCTGCCATCGGCGGGGGCTGCAGCGGCCTGCACGGCATTGGCGCCGGCGCTCGGGGCTTCGTTGCGGGCCAGGGTTTCCAGCTCTTCCTGCACGCGCAGCGGGTTGCGGTTGTAGAAGCCGACCTTGCTCTTCACGGTGACCACTACCTCGCCCTTGGCGATGCAGCCGGCTGGAACCGGACCTGCCGGCAGTACGCGGGTCGCCTTGCCGGCCGGTTCGATCGGCACCCAGGTACAGGCGGTGACGGTGAGCAGCAGGGAGGAAAGCAGCAGAACGCGCATGGGCAGATCCTGGAAGGGTATGGAGGGATTCTGCCTGAACAGCCTGAATCGAGGGTAGCCGGGTAGGGATCACGGAGTTGCCGGCCAGCGGCCGGCACTACCGGGGAGGCCTGCCCGCCGGGGCGGGCAGGCACATCCCTTATTTCTTGACCGGGTTGCCTTCGGCGTCGATCACCGTCACCTCGCCCAGGTTCAGCGCACGCACGGCCGCTTCGGTCTGCTTGAGGTCACCCACCACCACCCAGGTCAGCGCCTGCGGCTTGATCTCGGCGGCGGCCTGCTGCACCTGTGCCGGGGTCATCGCCTCGATCTCGGCCTTGCGACGCAGCACGTAATCGTCCGGGCGCTTGAACTGCACGATCGAGCCGATGGTCGATGCCACCGCGCTGGCGGTCTCGTAGGCACCGGGCAGGCTCAGGGTCTGGATGTTGCGGATGCGGTTGACCTCGGCGGCGGTGGCCGGCTTGCTGCCGTCGCCGAACGCGGCGATTTCCTTGCGCATTTCCGCCAGCGCCGGGCCGGTCTTGTCGATCTGCACCGGCGCGCTGGCCATCCACGGGCGCTGACCCACCGAATTGACCGCGCTGCTGCGCGCACCGTACGACCAGTGCTTGTCCTCACGCAGGTTCATGTTCAGGCGCGAGGTGAAGTCGCCGCCGATCACGCCGTTGGCGATATCGAAGCGGGTCGAGCTGGTAGCGCTGGACGGCGCCACCACCTGGCCGGCGAACAGGTTGGCCTGCACCGCGCCCGGCTGGTCGATCAGGAACACGCGCGGGCCCTTCGGCAATGCGACGTCGGTGGCCGCCTTCACCTGCGGGGCATCGCCGGCAGCCTTCCAGTCGCCCAGCTGCTTGTCCAGCAACGGTACGATCTCGGCCAGGGTGGTGTCACCGACCACGATCAGGGTGCCGTTCTGCGGGCGCAACCAGTCGTGGTGGAAGTCGACCAGGTCCTCGCGGGTCAGGCCGTTGATCGCTGCTTCGTCACCGCTGCCGGTGAACGGGATGGCATACGGGTGGCCCTTGCCGTACAGCAGCGGCGGCAGCACGCGCATCGCCACCGCACCCGGGTTGACCTTTTCCTGCTGGATGCCGGCGATCCAGGTCGCCTTGACCCGGTCGATCTCGCCCTGTTCGAAGCGCGGCTCGCGCAGCAGGTCGCGGTACAGCGCCAGCGACGGTGCCAGGTTTTCCTTCAGTGCCGACAGGTCCACGCTCATTGAATCCAGGCCGGCCGAAGCATCCAGGCTGGCACCCAGTGCGTCGGCGGCATCGGCGAAGGCCAGCGAGCCGAGCTTGCCGGCGCCTTCGGTCATCAGGCTCATGGTGAAGTTGGCGGTGCCCGGCTTGCGGCCCTGGTCGGCGCTGAAGCCGCCCGGGAACTGGTAGCTGAACTGCACCACCGGAATCTCATGGCGTTCGGCCAGGATCACCTGGGTGCCGTTCTTCAGCGTGGCGCGCTGCAACGCCGGGAACTTCAGCTGCGGGAACTCGCGGGTCTGCGGCACGCCCGCCTTGCGGTCGACCTGCTCCGGCAGGGTGCTGTACTTGGGGTCCACTGCCGGCACGGTGAAGGGCTTCGGCGACTGGCTCGGGTCTTCCTTCAGCGCCACGCGCTCACCCGGTGCGATCACCAGGGTGTGGCTGCCCTTGTCCAGCCACTGTGCGCCCAGGCGGCTCAGGTCGGCGGCACTGGCCTTCTCGATATTGGCCAGCGAGGTGCGGAAGCAGCCCGGGTCGCCAGTGAACACCGCGCACTCGGCCAGCGCATCGGCCTTGCCGCCGAAGCCACCGATGCGCTCGATGCCACGGATGAAGCCGGCACGGGCGCCGGTCTTGGCGCGCTCCAGCTCGGCCGCGGTCGGGCCCTGCTTGATCAGGCGGTCCAGTTCCTCATCGATGATCTTCTCGACCTTGGCCGGGTCCTGGCCCTGCTTCACGGTCGCCACGATCACGAAGTTGGAGCCCAGCTGCGAGGTCGACAGGCCCGAGCCGATGCTGTCCACCAGCTTGTCCTGGTGCTGCAGGCGCTGGCTCAGGCGCGAGGATTTGGCGCCGCCCAGCACTTCGGCGAACAGCTGCAGCTGGTCGATGTCAGTGGTGCCGACCTGCGGCACGTTCCAGGCGCGGTAGATGCGTGCCTGCGGCACCTTGTCGGTCATCGTCTCGCGGGTATCGGCACTGCGCTTGGCCACGTTCACCGCCGGCTGCGCCATGGTCGGGCCAGCGGGGATGCTGCCGAAGTAGCGGGCGACCTTTTCCTTGGCGGTGGCCAGATCGATGTCACCGGCCAGCACCAGCACCGCGTTGTTCGGGCCGTACCAGGTGCGGAACCAGGTCTTCACGTCGTCCAGCGAGGCCGCGTTGAGATCGTTCATCGAGCCGATCACGCCGTGGTGGTACGGGTGGCCAACCGGATACAGCGCCTTGTTGATCTGGTCCCAGGCCTGGCCGTAGGGCTGGTTCTCGCCCTGGCGCTTCTCGTTCTGCACCACGCCGCGCTGCTCGTCCAGCGCGGCCTGGTCGATCGCACCCACCAGATGGCCCATGCGGTCCGACTCCATCCACAGCGCCATGTCCAGCGCGGTGGTCGGCACGTTCTCGAAGTAGTTGGTGCGGTCGGTGTTGGTGGTGCCGTTCTGGCCGGTGGCACCGACCTGCTTGAACGGTTCGAAGTACTCACCGTCGTGGTTTTCGCTGCTCTGGAACATCAAGTGCTCGAACAGGTGCGCGAAGCCGGTGCGGCCGGCCGGCTCATCCTTGCTGCCCACGTGGTACCAGACATTGACCGCAACGATCGGCGCCTTGCGATCGGTATGCACGATCACGCGCAGGCCATTGGGCAGGGTGAACTGCTCGAACGGGATATCGACCTTGGCCGGTGCCGCCTGCCTGGCGGCCAGTGCAGAGGTGGGCGCGAGCGTGCCCAGGGCGGTGCTGAGGGCGACAGCCAGCAGTGCAGCGCGCGGGCGAAGGGCGAGAGACATTTCCGGATCCTTGGTCACATAGGTGAACCCCGATCCTAGCCTGCGCGCGCAACGGCAGGAATCGGCCAGCAGTCACTGGGGGTGTTTTGCCCCGAGGCCCATCCGGCCGGGCTCCAACGGGGCTCCTGAACCGTCACATGCGTCGGCTGAAGGCGTCCGGACAGTGTCCGCAGCGCGGGGAATGGACAGGTGTCCGCCCACCGGACACTTTCGAATCGGAATAAAAGCCTTGTAAATCAACAACTAAAAGTTGGCACAAGGATTGCTTGGTACTCCCTGCGCCAAGAAGGGCTTCAGACGAAAGCTGACTGAAGACTGAACAAATGCAGGAAATCGAAAATTTTCCTTGCAAGCCCAGAATTGGTGTACTACCTTACTACCACACCACCGCTCACCAACACTAAACAGGCCCCGTCATGAACGCCAAGACCATTGCCATCGCCATCGCCCTGATCGCCGGCACCGCGGTTGTTTCGTCGGTGCAGGCCTCCGAATCCATCAAGACCCTGTCCACCGTGCAGGTTCGCCCGGCCGCCGACCAGCTGGCCCAGCAGGCCTGGGAACAGGCCAGCGGCATCCCGACCCTGGCCACCGTGGAAGTGCGCCCGAGCGCCGACCAGCTGGCCGAGCGCAGCGGCTACGTCGCCGCCCCGGTCGCCGCCGCACTGCCGATCACCACCCTGGCCTCGGTGGAAGTGCGCCCGAGCCTGGAACAGCGCGTCGCCCTGGCCGCCGAGCTGGAAGCCCAGCGCTACGCCGCCACCCTGGCCGCAGCCGCCACCAGCGTCGCAAACCAGGTCATCACCAACCTGCCGGCCCTGCAGGTGCGTCCGAGCGCTGCAGACCTGCAGGCCCTGGCCACCGAAACCGCCCAGGTCCTGCTGCGCCCGTAAGCGGTGCCGCCCTGCCCAGCGCAGGGCGTGCGCCGTAAAGGCGGCGGCCGTCGCAGGTACACTGCGCCGATGAATGCCGCGCCCCAGTTCCACGTGATCCTGTTCCAACCGGAAATCCCGCCCAACACGGGCAATGTGATCCGGCTCTGCGCCAACACCGGCGCGCAGCTGCACCTGGTCGAGCCGCTCGGCTTCGCACTGGAAGACAAGCAGCTCAAGCGCGCCGGCCTGGACTACCACGAGTACTCGCGCCTGCAGGTGCACCCCGACCTGGATACTGCGCTGGCGCGGATCGCACCGAAGCGATTGTTCGCCCTGAGCACCCGTGCCAGCGTCCGCTATGACAGCGTGTCGTTCGAAGACGGTGATGCCTTCCTGTTCGGTCCGGAAAGTCGTGGCCTGCCGCAGGACGTGCTCGATGCGCTGCCCGATGGCCGCCGCCTGCGCCTGCCGATGCGGCCGGACAACCGCAGCCTCAATCTTTCCAACACCGTTGCGGTGGTGATGTACGAGGCGTGGCGGCAGCAGGGGTTTGCCGGCGGGGCGTGAGGCCATGCTTCTCCCTTGCGCCCGATTGCTGAAGCGCACGCATGCGTTCATGGGCGTTACTTTTCTTTCCGCGCGGAAAGAAAAGTAACCAAAAGAAACGCGCCGCCATCCGCGAGCCGGTGCTGCGCACCGGTACCCGGCGCTCCTCGGCCCGCCGGGGGACGGCGCGGAACTCGCTGCGCTCAGACACCCGCGCCTCTTCGCCCCCGCCGGACCTGCGGTGCTCGGCTCGCTTCAAGGCGGACCCAACAGCCGGAAGACATCCTCGCCATGCGTGGATGTCTTCCGGCTGGATCAATCAGGTGCGGGCGCCATGGCGTTACCTGGAACGCGTGCGATTGCCCACAGAAGAAAACTCCAGACCATCAATATCAGCATGCGTGCCGCACAATCCCAAACCCGTTGCCGTCGGGTCGATTCCGCCGGATAAGACTCTCAGCACACCTGCATGTTTCTCGATAGCCACTGTGCCTAGTTCGGACTGATGAATCAGCTTTCCGCCCTCTGGCTTCATGTGCAGCACAAAGGAGCAGACGTGCTGCATCGCCTGGGTACTGTGCAGCTCAACCCTGTAGCCCAGTGATTCTCCGACAATCGACAGGCTGTCCCTGAATCCATCGCGGCAACTACGCCCGCTGCCCGGTTCGGTACACAGATCGCTCGCCTGCGAATAGCTGCCTGCCCATGCCCCATCATCCCTGTTGCCTGCCCACGCCATCTGCAGCACGGAGGCTTGGAAGAGCCGCGGGAGGCACAGCAGCCTTACAGAGGGACTGTTCTTCATTCAGCTTGCATCTCCGGATAGGCGTCCTTTGCCGCCCACCCTACTCGGCAATGCCGGCCAGCGGCTGGCACAACCGGTGCACTCAGAACGCGTTGATGCCGGTCAGTTCGCGGCCGATCACCAGCTGGTGCACGGTCTCGGTGCCTTCATAGGTGATCACCGATTCCAGGTTCAGTGCATGCCGGATCGCCACGTGTTCGGTGGTGATGCCGGCCCCGCCCAGCAGGTCGCGACACTCGCGGGCGATGTCGATGGCCATGCGGCAGTTGTTCCACTTGGCCAGGCTGACCTGCTGCGGCTGCAGCTGCCCGGCTTCCTTCAAGCGCCCCAGCTGCAGCGCCAGCAGCTGCGCGGTGGTGATGCGGCGGGCCATTTCGGCCAGCTTGATCTGCGCGCTCTGCGTGGCCGCCAGCGGGCGGCCGAACAGCACGCGCTCCTTGGCATAGCCCAGCGCTTCATCCAGGCAGGCGATGGCCGCACCGATCGGCCCCCAGCTGATGCCATAGCGGGCCTGGGTCAGGCAGCCCAGCGGGCCCTTCAGGCCCTTTACGTTCGGCAGGCGATGACTGTCCGGCACGCGCACGTCATCGAAGAACAGCGCACCGGTCAGCGACGCGCGCAGGCTCATCTTGTGCTTGATTTCCTGGGTGGTGAAACCGGCCATGCCCTTTTCCAGCACGAAGCCCTGGATGCCGTCCTCGGTCTGTGCCCAGACGATGGCCAGGTCGGCCACCGGGCCGCTGGTGATCCACATCTTGCTGCCGGTGATGCGCCAGTCGCTGCCGTCGCGCACCGCGCGGGTCTTCATGCTGGCCGGATCGGAACCACCATGCGCCTCGGTCAGGCCGAAGCAGCCGATCAGCTCGCCGCGCGCCATTGCCGGCAGCCACTGCTGGCGCTGTTCCTCGCTGCCATAGGCGTGGATCGGGTACATGCACAGCGAGCTCTGCACCGAGACGAAACTGCGCAGGCCCGAATCGCCGCGCTCCAGCTCCTGGCAGATCAGGCCGTAGCTGACTGCGCCGAGGCCACCGCCGCCGTACTCGGTCGGCAGGGTCGCACCGAGCAGGCCCAGTGACGCGATCTCCGGCACCAGTTCATCGGGGAAGCGGGCCTGGTCGAAGGCATCGCCGATGATCGGCAGCACGCGCTCGTTGGTGAAGCGGGCGACGCTCTCCTGCACCGCGCGCTCTTCCTCGTTGAGCAGGGAACGGACATCGAACAGATCGTACGGATGCAAAGCCATGGCACTCACGCGCAGTCAGGACCCGAGCATTGTCGGTCATCCGGACAGAGCGTGCCGACCAAGGTCGGCACCCACCAGAGCCGCGGCCCTACGCTGCATCGCAGCAATCCGGGTGTGAACATCGGCGATCTAGCTCGATCACGCGCGGCCCGGTACCCTGACACATTCAAACAACCGTTTCGCCCGTGGCCGCACGCGCGATTCCCAGGCACCGCCGGTGGCCCCGATGCCGGCACTACCCACGAGTCATGCAATCGATGAGTGCTGAAGCCAACGCCCTGCCCCCGCGTGAAGTCATGGAATTCGACGTGGTCATCGTCGGTGCCGGCCCCGCCGGCCTGGCCACCGCGATCCGCCTGCGCCAGCGCGCGATCGAAGCCGGCCGTGAACTGTCGGTCTGCGTACTGGAAAAGGGCTCCGAGCCGGGTGCGCACGTCCTGTCCGGCGCGGTGATGGACCCGCGCGCACTGACCGAACTGTTCCCGGACTGGGCCGAGCGCGGCGCACCGCTGAAGCAGAAGGTCACCCGCGACGAATTCCTGTTCCTCAGCGAAACCGGCGCGCGCAGCACGCCCAACGCGCTGCTGCCGGAGTGCTTCCACAACGAAGGCAACTACATCATCAGCCTGGGTGAAGTGACCCGCTGGCTGGCGCAGCAGGCCGAGGCGCTCGAGGTGGCGATCTTCCCCGGCTTCGCCGCCGCCGAAGTGCTGTTCGGCGACAACGGTGAAGTGATCGGCGTGGCCACCGGCGACATGGGCATCGAGAAGGACGGCAGCATCGGCCCGGCCTTCGAGCGCGGCATGGCACTGCAGGCCAGGTACACGATCTTCGCCGAAGGCGCGCGCGGGCACCTCGGCCGCCAGCTGATCGCCCGCTACGCGCTGGACGAAGGCAAGGACCCGCAGGCCTACGGCATCGGCATCAAGGAACTGTGGCAGATCGACCCGGCCAAGCATGAGCCGGGCCTGGTGGTGCACGCCGCCGGCTGGCCGCTGGACAGCGACACCTATGGCGGCGCGTTCCTCTACCACGCCGACGGCGGCAAGGTCGCCATCGGCTACGTGGTCGGCCTGGACTACAGGAATCCCTGGCTGAGCCCGTTCGAGGAATTCCAGCGCTTCAAGACCCATCCCTCCATCCGCAAGCATCTGGAGGGTGGCACCCGCATCGGTTACGGCGCGCGTGCGATCACCGCCGGTGGCCTGCTGTCGTTGCCGAAGACGGTGTTCCCCGGTGGCGCCCTGGTCGGCTGCGAGGCCGGCTACCTCAACGCCAGCCGCATCAAGGGCAGCCACGCTGCGATCAAGACCGGCATGCTGTGCGCCGACGCCGCGTTCGACGCGCTGGCTGCTGATCGCCAGCACGATGAACTGAGCGCCTACCCGAAGGCCTTCGAAGCCAGCTGGCTGTTCACCGAACTGCAGCAGGCCAAGAACTTCAAGCAGTGGTTCAAGAAGGGCCAGACCGTGGCAACCCTGATGACCGGCGTGGAGCAGTGGCTGCTGCCCAAGCTGGGCGTGCGCAATCCGCCGTGGACGCTGCACCGCACCCAGCCGGATCATGTCTGCCTGGAACCCGCGTCCAAGCACACCCGCATCGCCTACCCCAAGCCCGATGGCGTGCTGACCTTCGATCGTCTCAGCTCGGTGTTCCTGAGCAGCACCAACCACGACGAGAACCAGCCCAGCCACCTGACGCTGAAGGATCCGAGCATTCCGGTGAAGGTGAACCTGGCCGAGTACGCCGGTCCGGAAGCGCGCTACTGCCCGGCCGGCGTGTACGAGTTCGTCGGCGAAGCCGACAGCGCGCGGCTGCAGATCAACGCGCAGAACTGCGTGCACTGCAAGACCTGCGACATCAAGGACCCCACCCAGAACATCGTCTGGGTGACCCCGCAGGGCGGCGGCGGCCCGAACTATTCGGGCATGTGATTGCTCCGGGCTGCGACGGCGTGTCGCAGCCCGGCTGCTCGACCGCACCGCTATCCTGCCGCCCATGCGCGCCGACCGCCTGCTCATCGCCATTGCCGTGTCCCTGCTCGCCACGGCCTGCCAGCGCCCGCCTGCTGCGCCCGCCACGCCGGAACAGGCCCGGCAGCAAGCCATGCAGCGCGCGTTCGAACTGTGCGCCGGCTGCCACACCGTGCAACCCGGGGGCATCCACCGCTTCGGGCCGAACCTGCACGGCGTGATCGGTCGTCGCGCCGGCAGCCTGCCCGACTACGGCTACTCCGATGGCATGCGCCGCGCCGACATCACCTGGACCGCGCAGACGCTGGATGCGTTCCTGCAGTCGCCCACCCACATGGTGCCCGGCACGCGCATGTACAACGCCTTCCCCAGCGCCGAACGCCGCGCGCTGGTGATCGCCTACCTGCAGCAGCAGCCGGCTCAGTGAGCCAGGCGCTGCAGCTGTTGCTGCAGCCGCGCCACGAAGGCCGCCACTGCCGCGAACAGCGACGCCACATCGGTTTCCATCGCATCCTGCAGGCGCTCGACCAGTGCATTGGCCTGCCCGGCCAGCACCGTCGCCCCCACCGCGCCCAGTCCGCCGGCCTGCCGATGCAGGTGCAGCGCGGCAGTCTCGCGGTCACCGGCCTGCACGGCGCGCTGTACGGCCGCCAGATCGCCTTCGCTGGCCTGCAGCAGGCTGTCACGCAGCTGCTCGGCCACCGCGCGCGAGCCGAAGCGCTGCTGCAGGGCCGCCAGATCAGGCAGCGTATCGCCATCGTCGGCCGCCACCTCGACCACCGGCACCTCGAACGACTGGCCCTGCGCCTGTGGCAACCAGCGCAGCAGCGCGGCGCGCAACGTTGCCAGTGACAGCGGCTTGGCCAGCACCTCATCCATGCCCGCCTCACGGCAGCGACGTGCATCGTCATCCAGCACGCTGGCGGTCAGTGCCAGCACGGTCAGCCGCGGCTGGCCATTGCGGCCTTCGCGTTCGCGCAGCAGCCGGGTGAAGCCAAAACCATCCAGCACCGGCATCCGGCAGTCAGTGATCACCAGATCGAAGCTCTCCGACGACAGCCGATCCAGTCCCTGCTGGCCGTCACCGACCATCACGTGCGGCACGCCCAGCTGCTGCAGGCGCCAGGCCATCATCGCCTGGTTGGTCGGGTGGTCCTCGATCACCAGCACCCGTGCCTCGCGCAGCGGCGCAGGCAGCAGCGCCATCTGATCCTGCTCGGCCACCAGGGCTTCGACATCGCCACTGCCGGCCTCCACCAGCGACAGCCGCACCTCGGCGCGGGTGCCCTCGCCCAGCGTACTGTGCAACACCAGCTCGCCGTCCATCATCTGCACCAGACGCTGGCAGATGCTCAAGCCCAGCCCGGTGCCGCCGTGGTCTCGCTGGATGTAGGCACCGGCCTGGGTGAACGGCGCGAACAGGTGCTGCAGCTGTTCCGGTGCAATGCCGATGCCGGTATCGGTGACACTCAGGCACAGCGGCTGAGCCCCCTCCTCGCTGGTCGGCCCCAGCACCTCCAGCTGCAGGCGAACCTCGCCCTGCGCGGTGAACTTGATGGCGTTGCTGAGCAGGTTGAACACGATCTGGCGCAGGCGTACGCCATCCACTTCGTGGGCCGGCGCCAGCTGCGGGTCGATCTGCACGTGCAGCGCCAACCCACGTGCACTGGCCTGTGCGGAGAGCAGGCGGCACACGCTCTCCAGCAACGGCCGCAGTGGCTGCGGCACCGGCTCCAGGCGCAGTGCGCCAGCCTCCAGCCGTGAGTAGTCGAGGATGTCGTCCAGGATCTGCCGCAGCATCTGCGCCGAGTCCTCGATCACCCCAAGGATGCGCTGCTGTTCGGTGTCCAGCGGCGAATGCGCCAGCACTTCCAGCATGCCCAGCACGCCACTCATCGGCGTGCGGATTTCATGGCTCATGGTCGCCAGGAAGCGCGACTTCGCTTCCGCCGCCTGCTCGGCCTCGGCCTTGGCCGTGACCAGGGCGTCGGCCTGTGCACGCGCCTCGCTTACATCCACCCAGTAGCCACTCCAGGTCACCGCACCGGCTTCGGCGGCATACGGATGGGCCTGGCTGCGCACCCAGCGCGCGCCTTCGCCCCCGGCGCGCAGGCGGAACTCGAGGATCAGCGGCGCGAACTGGCGCGCGGCCTGTTCGACGGCCTGCAGGATGTGCGCGCGATCGTCTTCTTCAATGCGTTCCAGCAGCATGCTGGCATCCTGCTCGGCCTGCTGCCGGCTGATCCCGAACAACGCCTGCAGATCACCGGCGATGAACGGAAAACTGAGCACGCCATCAGCGCTGCGGCGTGCCTGGTAGACCACCGCAGGCAGGTTGTCGGTGACCTCGGCCAGTCGCTGTTCCAGATGACGCCGGCCGGTCACTTCGCGGCGCAGGCGCCAGTAACCGATGCCATGCACCAACAACGCGGTCAGCAGTACCAGCGCCAGTGGCAGGCCCCAGTGCAATGCGCTTTTCCAGTCAACGCCAGTGCGATACTCCACCGCCAGCCAGTCGCCACGCAGCGCCTCATGCTTGCGCGGCGTCATCTGCAGCAGCAGGCGGTCGAAGGTGGTCGCCAGTGCGGCATGCCGCCGCTCCACCGCCAGCACCAGCTGATCATTGAAGCCTGCCGGTGCAGCGACCTGCAGGCGGCCGGGGAAACGACTGCGCAGCAGGTAGTCGACCAGCGCCAGATTGCCCACGTAGGCATCGGCCTCGCCATCAAGCAGTCGCTGCATCGCCTGTTCCGCACTGCGTGCCGCCATGATCCGGGCCTGCGGTGCCTGCTGCAGCACGTAGCCCCGCACACGCTCGGGATCGGACAGCAGCACGCGCTTGCCCTGCAGGTCCGACATGCCCAGCAGGGCTGGGCTGTCGACGCGGCTGACGATCACGTTCGGCACACTGATGAAGGGCTGGCTGAACACCCAGTCCGGCCCCAGGTAGCGCGAATCGGCCGGGATTCCCATCACCGCCTGCAGCTCGCCACGGCGGGCCTTCTCACGCAGCTCATACCAGTCGTGGCTGCTCTCCGGCTGCAGGTTGGCGCCGGCCTGCATCAGACGGCGCAGGTACTCACTGGCCAGGCCGCTGGGCTTGCCCTGCTCGTCGGTAAACGACAGCGGCGCCGCGTTCGGTGCGAAACCGATCTTCAACGGCTGTTCCAGCACCCGCTTCTCTGCCCGGCTCAGCGCCAGCTGCGCTGATGCCGACCATTGCGGCGGCGGCAGCCAGCGTTGTGCCAGCGCGTCCCGTTGCGACTGGCTGGTTGCCGTCAGCGCGAGGTCCAGCGCTTCGGCCAATGGCTGCTTGCTGTTGGGTACACCGAAGTGCAGGCGTTCGGGAGGCAGATCGCTCGGCCGCAGCAACACCACGCCCTGCAGGCGCTGGGTGGCGATCAGTTCGGTGGCGACATAGGCATTGCCGATATAGACATCAGCTTTGTCGTCTCTGACCATCTCGAGTGCCGCCAACGAGCTGTTTGCGACAAGCTGACGGGCCTGCGGAAAACGCGCGCGCACCTGCGGGCCGGTCAGGAAGTCCTGCTCGATCACCACCCGCAGTCCATCCAGATCGGGATTGTCCGAGGCACGCAGGTCGTCGGGGCGGCCCACCAGAGCCAGCGGTGCCTCGCCATAGGCGGCGGTATAGACCATGCAGCGGGTGCGGTCGGCACTCAGACCGACATTCATCACCACATCGATCTCGCCACGACATGCCGCATCCAGCACGGAGGTCCAATCCGGAAAACGACGGGCCTCGACCTTCACACCCAACTGACGGGCAAGAAGCGACAGATAATCCGGGCCCAGACCTACCTGCTGGCCATCACGGAGTGACTCGAATGGTGGCCAGCCGCTGTCATACTGCCCCACGACGATGCTCGGATGGGTGGCCAGGTACTCGCGCTGCAGGGGACTGAGCGGCAGGAGGCCAGGAACGGCCTGCGCCAACGCTGCCGGCAGCGCCAGCAGGGCCAGCAGCAGGACCAGTCCGCGAACAGCCTGGCTACGCATCGGCGACGATCTCCTAGAATCCTGCCAGGGACCGCGATGGTCGCGGCCCAGCCAGCCCGGTGGCCATACTAGAGCATGAGCTTGCGCATCATCATCGCAGACGACCACCCGGTGGTCCGTATCGGTACCCGCGCCGTCATCGAATCGAGCGGGGTAGGCCGCGTGGTCGGCGAAGCCGACAGTGCACAGGCGCTGATGGCCCTGCTTGGCAGCCAGCCCTGCGACCTGCTGGTCACCGACTACTCCATGCCCGGCAGCCCCCAGGCCGACGGTTTCGCCATGATCGGCATGATCCGCCGCCGCCATCCCGACCTGCCGGTATTGATGCTCAGCGTCTCCAACAACCTGGCCATCCTGCGCATGGTGCTCGACAGCGGCGTGCTCGGCCTGGTCGACAAGAGCTCGTCGATGGACGAACTGCCGCAGGCCATCCAGGCGGTCTATCGTGGCCAGCCCTATATCAGCCGCAGCCTGCGCGAGCGGGTCGAGACCGCCGGCAGCTGGCGCATGCGCGAGGGCGACGGCAAGCCGCTGTCGCCGCGCGAGGTGGAGGTGCTGCGGCTGCTTGGCACCGGCATGACGGTGAAGGAAATCTCGCTGCAGCTGCACAAGAGCGTCAGCACCATCAGCCGGCAGAAGGGTGACGCCATGCTCAAGCTGGGCCTGAAAGGCGACGCCGAACTGTTCGACTACCTGCGTGACGGCAGGATCTGAGAGCCGGCTCACACGCCGGGGCCAGCCACCGCCCTCTTTGATGTGCTGCGGATCTGTGCCAAGATGGCCCGGCATGAGTTCTCAATGCGAGGTCGAAGGAATCGACCGGCTCATGTCCTCGCTCCCGTCCCTGGTGGATGGGGTGCGGTTTCCTGCCGGCCGTCTGGCCCGGCAACGCTGACCATGGAGAGGCGCATGCATCACCCCCCTGAGCTACGTTGGACCCTGCCGTTGCGGCCCCTGCGCGCATTCGCGGCGTGCCTGCTCGTCTCTCTTTCCGCTGCCGCCTGCAGCGCCGCCGATCCGGCCCCCTCGTCCTCCCAGCCTGGCGCCCCTGCGCAGGCTGCCAATGCGCCCCGACAGGATGTTGCCCCGATGCAGACCCCCACCCCCGATGCCGCCGTCATCCCGCCCGACGCGCCGACCGTGATGTATTTCACCTACCAGGTGGACGGCGATGGCGCGACCTCCTACGAGGTCCAGAACGGCAGCGTGGCGACCTTCTGGTTCGGCCACACCTTCACTCTTGATGGCACCACGTACTACACAGGTTTCTCCTGGGATACCCGCGAGCACTACGGCAAGCCGGGCGAGCAGACGCCGGCCGGTCCGGATGACCGCGCCAACCTCGCCGAGGCCACCTTCGTGCTGGCCGGCACCGACGCCAGGAAGCCATGGAAGTTCCGTGGCCAGGAATGGACCATCGGCGCACTGGGCGCGTACGACAAGGCCGACGATGTCGATACCCGGCGCAAGCCGCTTGAACATCGCACCACCGACGGCCGCCTGCTGCTGGCGGTGCCGACCAGCAGCTTCGACCGTGGCATCAGCAGCACCGGCTATGCGCTGCTGCTGTTCAACCCCAAGCGCAGCGAAGACGACGTGGACAGCAAGGTGTGGCGCTATGTCGGCTCGGTGCGCACCGGTGAGGACAACAGCGCGGCCTGCGACGAAGGCAACGTGATGCCCTGCACCGACAGCGATGGCGAACTGGCCTTCGTTGCCGACGGCAACGGCCTGCCGCGACTGACCGTGACCTTCAAGGGCACCACCATCGAAGCCCCCGGCAAGACCCGCGCTCTGGGTGCCGGCGACGCCGTGCACTACACCTTCGACAGCGCGACCCAGCAGTACGTCGCGCCCTGATAGCACCCGCCACGCGCGGGTTACCTGTTGACCGACATGTTCTTGACTCACGGATGAGTCCGGTTGGCGATTCGCGGCATGCGCCGCTCCATCAACCCCGAGGAAAACGTCATGGCACAGCATGACTACAGCAGAAAGGAAGTCCTGGACATCGTCGAGCAGGTTGCCCGGCACAAGGGCATCCCGGTCGATGACTTCATGCGCTTCGCGCACATCGAGACCGGCGGCAGCTTCAACGAGCGCGCCCACAACACCTCGTCCGGTGCCAAGGGCCTGTTCCAGTTCGTGCCCGGTTCCGCGCGCCAGTACCACCTGACCGGCCACGAGTTCGACCCCACCCGCAACACCGAAGCGGCCGCGCAGATGTACCAGGACAACCTGGACTCGATGGCGCGCCGCAACGAACGCACGGGCCAGCCGTACCTGTCCGGCGGAGCGACGCCAACCGGCCTGGATCTGTACCTGGCCCACCAGCAGGGCAGCGCCGGCTATGGCTCGGTGCAGACGGCCATCGCCACCGGCACCTTCGGCGTGGTGCGCAACGGCCATGGCGAAGAGATCAACATGCGCCGCAACGTGCTCAACCAGATCGGTTCCGATGCCAAGGCGCTGACCGGCCACACGCTGGCCGAGATGCGCGGCATGAACGATGGCGACCTGGCGCGGACGTTCTCCAGCTACTACATCCACAAGTACGCGGCGATCAGCATCCCGGAAAAGAACATTGCCCCGCAGACGGTGGCGCAGGGCCAGGGCCAGTCCCCGGCAGCGCCTGCACAGGCCAGCGCAGCTGTGGCGGCGGGCGCAGCCACGCTGGCGGCAACCGCAACGGCGGCCGCCGCGCCGAAGCCGGGCATTGAACTGCAGGCCGCCTACGACGCAGGCCTGAAGTACGACCACGTGAAGTACGCCATCAACATCCCGGGTCACGCGCTGTACGTGCCGGGCAAGACCGGCAAGAACGTGGAGCAGGGTTACATCGATTGCTCCGGCTGGGTCGGCACGCTGCAGAACCGGACCATGGACGAGATCAACCAGAAGGCCGGGCACGCGGTGTTCAGCAAGGCCGACCGCATCGACCTGGGCAACCTGGGTTCCGGCGGCATCGTGCGCAAGGCGTTCGACCAGTCCGGCGTGCTGCTGGACCGCGACGCGGTCCTGAAGCCCGATGCGCTGAAGGAAGGCATGATCATCGGCCTGGATACGGCCAGGACCCGCCACGAGCACTGGAACGGCATCGACCACATCGTGATGGTGGTGCGCGACCCCAACACCGACAAACTGCTGATCAGCCAGTCCACCGGCAGCAAGGGCGTGCACACCATGCCGGTGGAGGACTACCTCAAGCAGGTGAAGGACCACCCGAACTGGAAGCTGTACGCCTCCGATCCGCTGTCCAAGGCGCGCGACCTGCTGGAAAACCGCACCCAGTCGCACGAGCAGACCCAGGGCAAGCCAGCGGCCGAGCACAAGGCCGCTGCCACCCCGCACGCCGAACTGTACAAGCAGGGTGCGCACAGCGAAGGCGTGCGCAAGGTGCAGGAGCAGCTGGGCCACCTCGGCTACGTCGGTGCCGACGGCAAGCCGCTGGTCGAGGATGGCCGCTTCGGCCGCAACACCGACGCGGCGGTGCGCCAGCTGCAGAAGGACAACGGCCTGGTGGCCGACGGCATTGTCGGGGCGAAGACCCTGGAAGCAATCAAGGACGCACGCGAACGGCCGTTGCTCAACGACGAACGGCATCCGCGCAATCCGTTGTTCATCCAGGCCAGCAAGGGTCTGGAGCTGATGCCGGCAGGCACCTTCAAGGATCGCCACGCGCTGGAAAGCGCCGCCGCAGCCCTGACCAAGGAGGCGCATGCTGCCGGCCTGCAGCGTATCGACTCGGTGGTTCCCAGCCCGAACGGCGAGCGTCTGTTCGCCGTGCAGGGCACGATCGGTGACCCGGCGGCCAGCCGCGTCGCGGTGGAGACGCGGGCGGCCAGCGAACAGAGCCTGGCGCTCAGCAGCGGCGCGGTGCAGGGTGCGCCGAACGTGCTGCACCCGCAGCAGGACGCCCAGCAGGAGCAGGCCCGGCAGGCACAGAAGGCGATGGGCGTTTAAGCCCGCAGCGCCTTGGCAGAGAAGGGAGGGCCACGCCGGCGTGGCCTTTTCCCTTTCTGCCAGCTGAGCGGCCGGGGCCGCTTTCAGCCTTGCTTCATGCCGCCTGCCGCTAGATGAATGCGCAAGCCGCACGGTGGACCAGGCAATGTTCCGGCAATGTTGGAACGCCAGCGTGGACACCACGGCAGCCGGGGCGCCCCGCGCCCTCCCTGCCCAGCGTGGCATGCACCTCACAGGAGAACGAACATGCTCAGTACTTCCGCACTCAGCTTCCGTGGTCTGGCGATGGCTCTGGCACTGGTGGCCGGTGTGGCCGTGGTCAGCGATGCCAGCGCGATGTCGAGGAAGGACAAGCGCACCCTGGTCGGCGCCGTGGTCGGTGGCGTGGCCGGCAACCTGCTCTCCAACGGTGATCCCGCCGCCACCGTCGGCGGTGCCGTGGCCGGCGGTGCGATCGGCAACCTGACCACCTCCGATCGTCGCGACCGTCGCTATTACGACAACCGCTACTACAACGACCGTTACGACCGCCGGTACGATCGTGGCTATTACCGCAGCGGCTACTATGACCGTGGCGACGACCGCCGCTGGCAGCGCGAGCGTTACTACGACAACCGCTACTACCACGACCGCGGTCGCCATCGCGGCTGGTAAGCAGGGCGGCATCCTCCATGCCGATGCACGGGCGGGCGGGTCGATGACCCGCCCGTTTGCGTTGGCCGCGTGCATGGCGTTGAATGCGCAGCCTTGGATGTGACTCTCCCAACCGGGGCTGCGGCATGACGTCTTCCTCCCATCGCGTGCAGGGCCTCAACAACGACGAGGTCGCTGCCGACTGGCCACCGATCAGCGCGGCGGACATCGCGTGGCTGAGTACGCGTTACCCGCAGCTGGGCGGGCACAGCCAACCGCGCTGGCACAGCCCACGGCCGCTGTCGGCCGCCGCCATCGTCGACGGCGTGGACGGTGCGGTGTTCATCAAGCGCCACCACCACAGCGTGCGCAGCGCGGCCTGCCTGGAAGAAGAACACCGCTTCATCGCCCATCTCGCCGCCGCCGGCGCGCCGGTGGTGCAGGTGCTGCCGGCGGTTGATGGCCACACCGCGGTCGAACACGGCGAATGGACGTTTGAACTGCACGATGTCGGCGTGGGCGACGACCTGTACCGCGACGCGGTGTCGTGGTCGCTGCTGACCGATGTTGCGCAGGCCCGCGAAGCCGGGCGCGCACTCGCACAACTGCACCGTGCCTCGGCCAGCTATCACGCGCCCCAGCGCAGCACCCATGTGCTGGTCGCGCGCGACGATCTGATCCGCGCCGACGATCCGATCGCGGCCATCAAGGCAGGGCTGCATGAGCGCCCCGGGCTGGCCCGCTATCTGGCGCGCATTCCGTGGGAAGTGCAGCTGCAGCGTGACGTGCTGCCATGGCATGCCGGCCTGGCCCAGCGCCTGCGCGACGAGCCACGGCTGTGGGCGCACAACGACTGGCACGTTTCCAACCTGCTGTGGCGCGATGGGCAGGTCGGTACCGTGCTGGATTTCGGCCTGGCCTCGCCCACCAGCGCACTGTTCGACCTCGCCACCGCGATCGAGCGCAATGCGGTGGCGTGGCTGGAACTGGAGCGCGGCACGCAGGCGGTGCGCATCGATATCGCGCTGGCGTTGCTCGACGGCTACCGCCAGGTGCTGCCGCTGCCGGCGGCACGCGTGCACCTGCTGGCCGACCTGCTGCCGATGGTCCATTTCGACTTCGCACTGTCCGAAGTGGAGTACTTCGAAGGCATCACCGGTTCGACCGCGAACGCGGATGTGGCCTGGCAGCCCTTCATGCTGGGGCATCCGGCATGGTTCCACAGCGCGCCGGGGCAGGCACTGCTGCAGGCGCTGCACGCGGCAGCCTGAAGGGCACCGACTCGCAAATCCGTACCATTTGTAGTGAAATGGTCACCTGAAGCGGGGGTGCCTGGATCTGCCAGGCTGAGAGAGTCCCTTGGAACCTGATCCGGTTTGCACCGGCGTAGGGAGCTTTGAGCCGCAGCCACACCCCCGTCATGGGCCGGTGCACCTGCGCGCCGTCGCTTCGTCTCCCTTGTTGTCCGAAGACGAACCGAATGAACCGCTGCCTGCGCCCCACCCTGCTCTCCCTCGCCCTCTGCGCCGCCTTGCCGCTGCATGCCCGCGAGGCCGAGGCGTCCCCTGATGTGGCTGCCACCGGCGCCGAGCGCTCGCCCACCGAGCTGGCGGCGGTGCGCGTGCAGGCCGGCAAACCGAAGGCCGATACCTCGCGCGTAAACGCCTTCGGTGGCGGCAGCTGGAAGGACACGCCGGCCTCGGTGAACGTGCTCGAGCGCGATTACCTCGACCGTCGTCAGGTGCGTTCATTGTCCGAGCTGGCCAGCAACGATGCCTCGCTGGGTGATGCGTATGCACCGGTGGGCTACTACCAGAACATCGCCATCCGTGGCTTCGCCCTTGACGCCGCCACCGGCTATCGCTTCAACGGCCTGTCCATCGCCGGCGAACAGCGCCTGGCGCTGGAGAACGTGCAGTCGGTTGAGATCCTCAAGGGTGAAGCCGGCCTGGCCGCAGGCGTGATGGCGCCGGGCGGCATCATCAACTACATCGGCAAGCGCCCGGCCGAAGTGCGCACCGCCACGCTCGGTACCGACTCGGAAGGCTCGCGCTACGTCGCCGTCGATGTCGGCCACTGGATCACCCCGCGTTTCGGCCTGCGCCTGAATGCCGCATGGGACTCCAGCAATTCCTATGTCGAGCACGCCGATGGCCGCCGCAATTTCTATTCGCTCGCCGCCGACTGGCTGATCGGCGAGCGCGGCAAGCTGGAGGTGGATGCCAACTACCAGACCAGCTCGCAGCGTTCGGTGTCCGGTTACCAGCTGCTGGGCGCACGCGACCTGCCGCGCGGCGTCGACCGCGAGCACCTGCTCGGCTACCAGCCGTGGCAGCGGCCGGTGGATATCGCCAGCACCAACATCACCGCCCTGCACACCTACGACTTCAACGAGGCCTGGCAGTCGCGCGTCTCGGTCGGCCACAGCCGCTCGGTGATCGATGACAACGTCGCCTTCGCCTACGGCTGCTACTACGCCGTGCAGTGCGCCGATGGCAGCGTGCCGGGCAACTACTTCGCGCCCAACGGCGACTACGACGTCTACGACTACCGCAGCCCGGACGATACCCGCCGCAACCAGCAGGCCCGTGCCGAACTGCGTGGCCGCTTCGAGACCGGCAGCGTCGGCCATGAGCTGACCCTCGGCGCCGACTACTTCCGCCGCACCGTGGACAGGCGCCCGAGCGTCAACGAGTACGTTGGCACCACCAACATCCACGACGCACCGGTGCCGGT
Source organism: Stenotrophomonas africana (assembly GCF_013004645.1). Lineage (GTDB taxonomy): Bacteria > Pseudomonadota > Gammaproteobacteria > Xanthomonadales > Xanthomonadaceae > Stenotrophomonas > Stenotrophomonas africana. The sequence continues at coordinate 176,465 of NZ_JABEME010000008.1, forward strand.
GTTCGCGCCGTCGCCGAAGATGCCGGGCCCGTCCGCACGTCGCCTGGACAGCCGCCAGACCGCGTTCTTCGCGCTGGACCGGATGAGCTTCGGCGATGACTGGCAGTGGCTGGCGGGTGGCCGCTTCGTGCGCCTCGACGAGCGCGCCTACGACAAGCGTGGCACCCCGCAGCGGCACAGCCGCCTGTCGCGCTTCCTGCCGCAGACCGCGGTGGTGTGGAAGGCCACCGACCAGCTCAATGCCTATGCCAGCTACGTGCGCGGCATTTCGCTGGGCCAGGAAGCGCCGTTCTGGACCAGCAATGCCGACACCTTCCTGCCATCGGTGCAGTCGCGGCAGCTGGAAGTAGGCGTGAAATACGTGCCGGTCGAGGCGCTGACGCTGGGCGCGGCGGTGTTCCGCATTTCGCAGCCGTACCAGTACGCCAAGCCGGACAACAGCGACGTCGGCTACACCTTCATCGAAGAAGGCACGCAGACCCACACCGGCCTGGAGCTGACCGCCAACGGCCAGCTGACCGATGCGCTGCAGATCGTGGCCAGCGCCAGCGTACTGCAGGCGCGCGCGCGCGACACCGGCACGCCGGCCTATGAAAGCCATCAGCTGGTGAACGTGCCGAAGGTGCGTGCCGGCGTGCACGTGGCCTACGCGCTGCCGTTCGTGCAGGGCCTGGATGTGACCGGTGGCTGGCGCTATGCCGGTGCCAATGTCGCCCGCGCCGACGGTGGGGTGCGCGCACCGGACTACTCGGTGTTCGATGCCGGCCTGCGTTTCCAGCATCGCCTGCATGAGCGCGCAGTGACCTGGAACCTGTCGGTAGACAACGTGTTCAACCGCTTCTACTGGCGCGATACCGGCAGCAGCGGTGGTGACTACTACCTGTTCCCCGGTGCACCGCGACAGGCCCGCCTGTCGGTGACGTTCGCGCTGTGAGCGGCGTGATGCTGGAGTGGACCGCCGCGCTGTGCAGCATCCTCGGCGTCTGGCTGATGGCCCGGCGCCGGCTGGCAGCGTGGCCGGTGGGCCTGCTGTCGGTGACGCTGTACGGTCTGGTGTTCGCCGAGGCCAAGCTGTACTCGGACACCCTGCTGCAGGTCGCCTTCGGCGGCTTCCTGGTCTATGGCTGGCTCAACTGGCGGCAGCACGCCGCCGATGAAGGCAGCATCCGCATCGTGCCGCTGGCGCGCGGCAAGCTGCTGCGCGACCTGGCCATCGGCCTGTGTGGCGGCGTCGCGCTGGGTGCGGCCATGCACACCTTCACTGATGCCGCACTGCCCTGGTTGGACGCGATGCTGACCGCGCTGAGCCTGGTCGGCCAGTGGTGGCAGGCGCGCCGCCACGTGGCCTGCTGGTGGGTGTGGATCGCGGTGGACGTGGTCTATGTGGGTGCGTACCTGTTCAAGTCGCTGCACGTGACCGCCGCGCTGTACGTGTTCTTCCTCGGCCTGGCCGTATTCGGCCTGCGCGCATGGAGCGCCGCCGCGCGTGAACCGCAGGTGGCAACCCGGTAGAGCCACGCCATGCGTGGCTGTTAGGGGCAATCGGCGCGCCATCCACGCATGGCGTGGAGCTACGGGGTCAGGGCCAAACCCAGCCGCAGCGGCTGGCGCATGTCGGCCGGTAGGGCCGCCTGCAACGGCGCGGCCTGCAGCGTCGCGCGCAGGTCGGCGTCGACCTGGGCATCACCCAGGCTGTCGAATTCCAGCTTCGAGATGCGGCCATCCGCCGCGATCCACACGCTCACCGGCAACGGCGTCGGCGCATCCGGATGTGCCTGCAGCCATTCCAGCACGCGCTGCGCCTGCGGGTCCTGCTCCTGCTGCAGGCGCTGCTGCAGCTGACCACCCACGGCGGCGGCGTAGGCCATCCAGTGCGCAGGGGCTTCCTGCGCGGACACCGCGGCGCTCCCCAGTGCCAGCGCACCGAACAACGCGGCCAGCCGCTTCCACCCGCGGCGTGCGCCGCTCCTGTTTCCGGTCATGGTCATCGCCCGCCTCCTGCACTCCCATCCAGCACGACATGGTCGGCGCGGTAGATGACAGGCAGATGGCGGCACAGTAGAGCCACGCCATGCGTGGCTGCTACGGGCAACGTGTGCGCCATCCGAGCATGGCGTGGATCTACTGGAACAGAGCGGCCAGTAGCATGCGCAAGGACGAGAGGCGCGATCAATCGCCCAGATCGGCCAGCACTTTGCGTGAGGGCGCGAAGAAGGTCACGCCGGTGGTGGCGGTGGAGAAATCGAGGATGCGGTCGTGCAGTGGCGCGGGATTGCCGATGAACATACGCTCGAGCATCTTCTCGATCACCCACAGGCGGCGCGTGTAGCCGATGAAGTAGGTGCCGTACTCGCCGCGGCCCGGGTTGGCGAACGGCATGTTGTCGCGCAGGATCTCGTGCTCGCCGTCGGCATCCTCGATGGTGCACAGCGTCTTGTGCGACTTCTGCGCATCGGCCGGCGCATCATCCAGCTCGATGTTGTCGTGCTTGGTGCGGCCGATGATCGCTTCCTGCGCCTCGGTCTTCTGCGCGCGCCACGCGTCGAGGTTGTGCAGGTACTTCTGCACCACCACGTAGCTGCCGCCGGCATGCTCCGGGTCTTCCTCACCCACGATCGTGGCTTCCGGCAGCGACAGCCCTTCCGGGTTGGCGGTGCCATCGACGAAATCGAGCAGGTCGCGGCCATCGAAATAACGGAAGCCGGCCACGTCATCGACCGTCTCCACCGCATCGCCGAAGGCCATCAGCAGGTTGCGCTCGAATGCCACGATCAGGTCCATGGTGCGTGCGCGGATGTGATACAGCAGGTCGCCGGGTGTGGACACGGCGGTGTGGGTCGCGCCCTTGATCTCGCGGAACGGCTGCAGCTCACGCGGCGGCGTGGTGCCCACCAGCGGCTTCCAAACGCGGTAGCCAATGGCCACGTTGCAGGTGAAGGTGCGCTCGATCTCGCGGATGGCGGTGTTCTTGATCAGATCATCGGTGCTGGCCAGCACCTCGCGCGCCTTGGCGATCGACGCCTCGTCGTCCTTCACCTTCAGCACCAGGAACGCCGCCGAATGGGTCAGTGGCGCGGTGATCTGCTGCGGCTCGTTGTCGAGCGTGTGGTTGAGGGCGGTGATCGGTGCGGGCTGGGAGTTCACGGCGGTTCCTGCTGGCTTGAGGCGGGCGCATCGCGCGTGGCGATGTGCGGGCGATCATAGCCGAAGCTCCTGATCGGCGACGGAGCGGTTCTCAGGTCGCGGCGGATGCCGCGTGCGTTTGAGACAGCGCCATGACACTGCTAGCCTGCGCCATGAGGCCGGCAGCACGTGGCCATCCCTGCACTTCACGGAGGAAGACGCTGATGTCCCATACATCGATGCAGTGGCTGCGCGCATCCGCCACAACCGTGGCCCTCGCTCTGGCGTTGGGAACACCGCTTGGCGCGCACGCCGCTGCCGAGGATCCCTTCTTCACCGCCCTCGATCGCTACGGCGCCGATGACTTCAGCGGATGCGCGCGACTGCTCGGCGAGCTGTTGCAGCGTGGTGGCCGCTTCCCCGACGGCGGCGAGCTGCTGCTGGTGGAATGCACGGCCGCTGCCGGCGACCGCAGCCAGGCAATGGACTACGTGAACCAACTGCTGCCCCGCGGGCGCCTGTCATTCGATGATCTGCTGCACAAGGATCGGCCGGGCCTGAACGCCCTGCGCGCCGATCCGGCGTGGCCGGACATGCAGCGGCGCGTGGAAGCCGCCGAGCAGCAACGCCTCGCGCAGCTGGACGCCCCGTTGCGCAAAGAGCTGCTGGAGCGCGCCGCACGTGACCAGGCCGCCCAGCATGTGGCTATCGACGCGGGGGGTGGCAATGCGTTCAAAGGCGTAGCACCGGTGGCCCAGGCCAATGCCGATTGGTTGAAGACCATGATTGCCGACAAGGGCTGGCCGACCTATTCGCGGGTCGGCCATGACGGGGCCAAGGCGGCCTGGCTGATCGTCCAGCACGCCGATCACAATCCCGCGTTCCAGGCACAGGTACTGCCGCTGATCGAACATGCGGCGAAGGCCGGCGAGGCCGATCTTCCCGATCTGGCGTTGCTGACCGATCGCGTACTGCTCGCGCAGGGCAAGCCGCAGCGTTACGGCAGCCAGTTCACCACCGCCGGCGACGGCACGATGGAGCTGCGGCCCACCGAAGACATGGACGGACTGGACGCACGGCGCCAGGCCATGGGGCTGCAACCGCTGGCGCAGTACAAAGCCACGCTGTCGGAGGCGTATCGCAAGCCGGTCCGCTAGGGCCGTATCAGCCTGGACGCATCACGGGTCGCTGCAGACGTAGTACTGCGGACCGGTCCAGGCGATGCGCAGATACGGACCTTCGAGCAGACCGCGGTCGCGAAGCCAGGCAAACACCTCGGCCGGGCTCCATTCGCGACCGGCCAAGAACGCTACGCCCCGGTCACGCAGGGCAGCGAACAAGCGGGCTTTGCCGATGTCGTCGCCCACTTCGGCGCACAATGTCGCCGCCTGCCCCGCCATGCCGAGTGCCTGCAACGCCGCACGCGCGTCTGCGTCCAGCACCACCACCTGCACGGTATTGCCGTCGGCCTGCTGCACATACGCGGAAATGGGGATCAGCATGCGCTGGACTCTGCCTGGCTCGGCCCAGTATGCATGTTCCGCGGCGGGTATCAGCAGGTTCAGGTCGCATCACTCCAGACCGCCAGTTCGTAGCCGTCCAGATCACGGAAGTGGAAGCGGCGGCCACCGGGGAACGCGAACACCGCCTGTACGACTTCGCCACCGGCAGCGATTACACGCTGCTGTGCATCGGCCAGGTCCGCGCAGTAGAGGATCACCAGCGGCCCCCCGTGGGCACGCACCGGCGCGTCGGCCACGAAGCCACCTTTCAGACGGCCGTCGTCGAACTCGGTGTAGGCCGTGCCGTAGTCGGTGAAATGCCAGCCGAACACCTCGCCGTAGAAGCGTTTGCTGCGGGCAATGTCGGCGACGTTGAATTCGATGTTGTCGATGCGGCGTTCGGCATCGTGGGGCGCGGTATGGCTCATGGCGTGGCTCCTGGGTGGGAGCCCAGCTTCAATCAGCGCGGCACCGCGGTCTTGAACGAAACGGCCATCATTGGCCCCATTCCAGGCGCAGTTCGCGTGCGGTCATGCTGGCAAGCTCGCGCGCCTCGCGGCTGAGATGGGCCTGGTCGGCATAGCCGGCCTCTGCGGCCAGCATCGCCAGCGAGTGCTGCGGCAGCGCACGGCCGTGGCGCAGGAAGCGTTGCAGGCGCAGGATCCGCTCCAGCGTCTTGGCGCCGTAGCCGAACTGCAACTGGCTGAAACGTCGCAGGCTGCGCGGGCTCAGGCTCAAGTGCGCCGCCAGCGTATCCAGCGTGGCGTCACCCGCGGCGAGCGCCCGGAACAGGACATGTGCACGCTGCGCCGACGTATCGAGCGCGGACGCACCCATATGCTGCCGCAGGCAGTGCGCCATCCGCTGCAGGCGCAGTGCAGGCGCGGTGTCGCCGATGGAGGCCGCCGCCTTGTTCACCCACGTGCCCTTCAGATCAGCCAGTGGCACGGCCTGGCCGATGATCCCGGCCAAGGGCAGGCCCAGCGCGGCCAATGCCTGGCCGGGACGGAAGCGTGCGCCCAGCACCTGTGCACCGGGTGCCAGCGCCGGGTGCGCGGCCACGCGGTCCGGGCCGACCACGAACAACGCACCGTCGCGCCAGAGGATATCCACGCAGCCATCGGGCAATACGGTGATGTGCCCATCGGCATCGGCAGGAAGCTGGCTCTGCCAGAGCTGGCCAAAGTGGCCGCGCAGCGGCGCAGGCGCTAGATGCTCCTGGTAGGCCGTGCCGGTACCTGCGAGGGAGGAAGAGTCGCCCATACCGCATTGTGGCGCCACTGGGCCCATAAAAGTGAAGCCCGGCGCGAGGCCGGGCTTCGGTTGGCGTGTGGGAGAGAGAGAGTCACACGCCAGCACAACACGCACTAACGACAGGCGTTTGTTACCAGGTGAAGCGCGGACCCACGAACCACTCGCGGTCGCCGGCCTTGGCCAGCTTCACTTCGCCGCTCAGGCCCCAGTTCTGGTTGAACTTGGCGGTGGCGCCGACACGGCCGTAGAACTCGCCGTCCGGGTTGTAACCGTGCTTCTTGCTGAAATCTTCGTAGCCGGCCATCACGTAGCCTTCCACGTACGGGTTGAACGCGGTGCGCACGCCCACTTCGGTGGAGTAGCCGTTGAAGTCCAGGCCGCGCTTCTCGTCGTACTTCTGGTACGCAACACGGGCCACCAGGTCGGTGTTCGGTGCGATGCCATAGTTGTAGCCGACACCCAGGCGCCACTGGTCGACGTCATTCTTGAACTTGTCGGTCTCCTGCGCGCTGTAGTCGCCGAAGATGTGGAAGTTCGGGTGCACCGCCACGGAACCCTTCACCTTCCAGCCATCGGCGTCGCCGCCCTTGGCATCGGTGTTCACGTAGCCGCCTTCAACGTAGTTGTACGACAGGCCATCGGTTGCCGATGCAGCGAACGGCAGGGCAGCCAGAAGACCCAGGGCGAGCAGCGAATTCTTGTTCATCGGGACACACCTTTAATTATTTTGGTTTCGTCGGCCGCCTCCCGGGAGGGGGAGAGAGAGGAGGCGGTCGACAGGTGTGAATTATCCGTTAGGGGGTCTAATCGACCCTGAATATTGAACTGACTGGTGTATAAATATGGTTCCCGTTCAGGGAACTCTGCGTGGCCGCATTTCAAGGTCCGATCTCCCCCGCACTTGCTGCGCAGGCGTGCGTGGAGCACGCCTACGCCGGATTGCCTTCGCATCAGGGCGAATTGCAACTTTTCCAATAGCGGCTCACTGGCACCGTCCCTATCATCCGCGGCCACCATCCGTCCGAGGATCGCCCGTGAAGCCCTTCCTGTTCCACAGCCTCATCTGCGTCGCCTGTCTTGCGCCTGTCACTGCCGCGTCGCGGGATCTCATCGTCGAGCCCGCCGCCGCACCAGACGTAGCCTCGCCCACGACCTACACGAAGGACGGATTGAAGATGCAGGTGCCCGGGAACTGGACGGTCATAAAAGACCATCCCAGTAACGAGGAAGACCAGCGGCATGTGATCATCGAAGCTGACAAGACCCGCTTCGAAGTGTTGAACCTGGAAGTCGTGATCAATCTCGTCCATACGAGCGTGGTCGTCTCGCTGCCGGATTGGGCTGCCTACTCGTACTCAGAGGAGGTGGGGGACAGTGAGAATTACGGACCGCCGAAGTACTCAGCCTACCAACTCGCGCCAGGCGTGGAAGCCCATGCCACGCAATTCCAGCACAACATTTTCGAAAGCAACCAACCGTACGCCCGGCGACTGCACGTACTGGCCGTCAAGCGCTGCAGCGTGGAGTGGTACTGCTACGCCTCTACCCGGACGTTGAGCGCAAATCGCAAAGCCGCGGAAGCGGGCATTCGAAAGATCATGGAGAGCGTGACGTTCGCGGACTGAACGATTCCGTGCTGCGCGCGCCCCGCAATCGAGCGTGAGGCGAGCCGATGCCTGCTGGCGGGTGCTGCCGACAACGGCACAGAAGTGAAATCGATGTGACATCGGCTTCATACAGATGAATTGGCTGTTCTGAACAGGCACAAGGCGATCGGCCGGCGTACATCAGCTCGCCTGATCCCGCTTGTTAATGCTGAGTCAGAAAGCGACTTCACAGTGCATCCACGTATTCAAATTCCAGCTGAAAGCGCTTGGTAGCACCGGGAACAAACGCCGCTATATTCCAGCTTCCCCAGACGAAGGAGGGAGTGCAATGAACCTGAACCCGCAACACATGAAGACGGCCCGCGCACTTGCTGTAGCGCTCATCGCCACCGTCAGCCTTGGCGCCTGCGCCTCTTACAAGAACGAGTTTGCAACCATCAACTCGCGTCTCGATCAGCTCGACGTAAAGGTGCAGGGTGCCGCGCAGAGCGCGGAGTCCGCCAACCAGTCCGCACAGCAGGCCAACCAGCGCCTGGACCAGATCGAAGGCCGCGTGCAGCAGCTTGAAAGGGCACCTGCCGGCCGCAAGCCGCGCGGGTAATCGCTCCCTCACCGTTTGAATTGATCCACCTCTGTATCGGGTGTATCGGGACCCAGTGGCCTTCGCCGGCCACTGGCATCCTTCCACCAAGATTGCATTGCATTGCAAGGAGTCGTCCCATTCGCACTTCCTCCCCCCCTGCACGCCGCGCCCTCCATGCCGCACTGGCCATGGCACTGGTCGTTGCGTGCAGCGGCGTAGCCAATGCCAGGGACAAGGACAAGGACGCACCCGCACAAGCGGTAGCCGCCGTTGATGAGCTTCCGACCGACCAGAACGTGTCTGAGACGGTGATTGAACTGGCTGGCTGGGTCGTCGCCAGCAAGGACAACCAAGGCTATCCGTTCGCGATCATGGACAAGGCGGCGGCACAGGTACTGGTCTTCGGTGGCGACGGCAAGCTGCGCGGTGCAGCACCGGCACTGTTCGGTTCGGCCATCGGCGATCACTCGGCCCCGGGCGTTGCCAAGCTTGCACTGAGTGCGATTCCAGGCCATGACCGCACCACCCCGGCGGGCCGCTTCATTGGTGGCTACGGCCCCTCCGACGATGCCGGGCGCGTGCTGTGGGTGGACTACGATTCCGCCGTCTCGATGCACCCGCTGCCGCCAGGCACCCCGAAAGAGAAGCGCGCCCAACGGCTGGCAACGCCGACGCCGGACGACAACCGCGTCACCCACGGCTGCATCAACGTCTCGCCCGCGTTCTACGACCAGATCGTGCAGTCCACGTTCGAGAAGGGCGGTGTGTTCTACATCCTGCCGGACAAGGATTCGATCGCGAAGACGTTCCCGGAGTTCGCGCAGAGCCGCGGGGATGCAAAGGACGAAGACGAGAAAGGCGCGCGGCGCGCAAGCAAGTAGAAGTGGGTAGTGGAGCGCGTTTGCGTACTGGAAGTCAGGAAGCTGCAGCGCCCGCGGCCCATGCCAATGCAGCGGCATGCGCATCGCCCTTCCGCTCGCTGTAACGGTCCACCAGGTAATCCGTCCTGCCACGCGTCAACAGCGTGAACTTCACCAGCTCCTCCATCACGTCCACCACCCGGTCGTAGTACGGCGAGGGCTTCATTCGCCCTTCGTCATCGAATTCCTGCCAGGCTTTGGCCACCGACGACTGGTTGGGGATGGTCAGCATGCGCATCCACCGGCCCAGCACGCGCAACGTGTTGACCGTGTTGAACGACTGCGAACCGCCGCTCACCTGCATCACGGCCAACGTGCGGCCTTGCGTGGGCCGCACGCTGCCATTCTCCAATGGCAACCAGTCGATCTGGTTCTTGAACACGCCGGTGACCGTGCCGTGCCGCTCCGGACTGACCCAGACCTGGCCTTCCGACCACTGCGACCACGCACGCAACCGCTGCACTTCGGGGTGGCTTGTGTCCACGCTGTCCAGCATGGGCAGCGCATGCGGATCGAACACGCGGGTCTCGCACCCCAGGTGACGCAGCAATCGCCCGGCGTCCAGCGCCAGCTTGCGGCTGAACGACTGCGGCCGAAGCGAACCGTAGAGCAGGAGGATGCGTGGCGGTCCCGGATCTGCCGCGGCGAGCTGGTGGTGATCGGGCTGGGGCAGCGAGGCGTGCACCAGATTCGGCAGGTGGGAGCTTGTGTTGGGCTTGTTTATTCGACTATTCTAGAAATATGGAAACGTTGAATGCAATTGCCGCCCTGACTGCGCTGGGTCATGCCACCCGCCTGGCTGCCTTCCGCCTGCTGGTAGAGGCTGGCCCGGCAGGTCGCATGGCAGGCGATATCGCCACGGCCCTGCAGGTGCCCCCAGCCACGCTCAGCTTCCACCTGAAGGAGCTGGTGCAGGCCGGCCTGGTGGAGAGCGAAAGCCGGGGCCGCCATGTCTGCTACCGCGCCAATTTCGATGCGATGAACGGCTTGATCGAGTACCTGACGCACAACTGCTGCGCGGGCTCGCCAACCGAGCAATGCGTGCCCACGGCGCCTGCCTGCAAGTGCTGACCCCACACAGATCCTCTCCTCTCAAGGCAATTGCTCCATGACCCGCAATGTCCTGTTCCTCTGTACCGGCAACAGCGCGCGCAGCGTGCTTGCTGAAGCCACCCTGCGCGCCTGGGGCGGCGATCGCTTCACGGCATTCAGTGCGGGCAGCCAGCCCACCGGTCAGGTCAATCCATTCGCGCTGGCCCAGTTGCAGGCCGAAGGAATGCCCATTGAAGGGCTGCGCAGCAAGTCGTGGGATGAGTTCGTGGATGCAGCACCCATGAATCTGGTCATCACCGTATGCGACTCAGCCGCAGCGGAGGCCTGCCCGGTGGTGTTCGGTGACTTCATCCGCAGTCACTGGGGCCTGCCCGATCCAGCGGCCGTGGCGGGCAGCGATGCCGACAAAGCCGCGGCGTTCGCGCTGGCCCATGCCATCGTGAAAGCGCGCCTGCGTGCATTGCTCGCCTTGCCCGAATCATTGTGGTCCGACCGCGAGGCGCTGCAGCACACGCTGGATCGGATCGGACAGCTGCCGCCGACTGATCGCATGCCGTGACTGCCCCCATGAATCTGTTCGAGCGCTACCTGACGCTCTGGGTCGGGCTTTGTATTGCGGTCGGCACGCTGCTGGGCCACGTCCTACCCGCTGCTTTCGCGGAGTTGGCCTCGGCCGAAATCGCCAAGGTCAATCTGCCGGTTGCCGTGCTGATCTGGTTGATGATCATCCCGATGCTGCTGAAGGTCGACTTCAGCGCAATGCGCCAGTTGCAGCAGCACTGGAAGGGCATCGGGGTGACGCTGTTCATCAACTGGGCGGTCAAGCCGTTTTCGATGGCGCTGCTGGGCTGGCTGTTCCTGCGCCATGCCTTCGCGGACTGGCTGCCCGCAGCACAGATCGACAGCTACATCGCCGGGCTGATCCTGCTGGCAGCGGCGCCCTGTACTGCCATGGTGTTCGTGTGGAGCAACCTGTGCCGCGGTGATGCCAACTTCACTCTGAGCCAGGTGGCGTTGAACGACGCGATCATGGTGGTCGCATACGCACCGGTGGTTGCGCTGTTGCTGGGCCTGTCGGCGATCACCGTGCCGTGGGACACGCTGCTGTTGTCGGTGGGTCTCTACATTGTGGCGCCAGTACTGGTAGCTGCACTGCTGCGGCACTGGATCCTTTCGCGCAGCGGCGAGGCGGGGCTGCAACTCGCGCTTCGACGGTTGGGGCCGCTGTCCCTGTCCGCGCTGCTGCTGACGCTGGTGGTGCTGTTCGGATTCCAGGGCCAGCAGATCGTGAAGCAACCGCTGGTGATTGCATTGATTGCAGTGCCGATTCTGATCCAGGTCTACTTCACTTCAGGCCTGGCCTACCTGCTCAATCGTCGTTTGGGCGTGGCGCACTGCGTGGCCGGCCCTTCAGCGCTGATTGGCGCCAGTAACTTCTTTGAGCTGGCGGTGGCAACAGCGGTGGGGCTGTTCGGTGTGCAGTCGGGAGCGGCGCTGGCCACCGTGGTGGGCGTGCTGATCGAGGTGCCGGTCATGCTGTCTGTGGTGCGGATCGTGAATCGTACTCAAGACTGGTACGAGAGACGCGAAGAGCGCTGACAGATCAGAGTGCATCGATGTCGATTTACGTTCTTCGCTCCGCACTGTCGTCATCGGCTTGGTCGGGTACCCATACGCCACGTCATCAACTTCGATCCGTGTCGCATATTGCCCAAGCCGCTGCGGCCATTGCGGCGCCTCGGTCTGCGGCTACTTAACAGCATGCAAGAATGCCGAAAGCGTCTTCGATCGAACGCTGTTTGCAACTTGTCTGATTGGCGTTGCGCAGCGACGGCGGTACAGATGACGTGCCGCCGGAAAAGGGTGGCCGGGCATCGAAAACCCGTGGCAATGCGTACGTTGTTTGCGCCTGCCCGTCGGCGTCACCCAGTGTGGCGCCGACGGGCAATTCGTCTGCCGGTCATGGTGGGCGGAGCGTGGAGGCCTTGTGCCTGCCGGCCTTGTACGCACTGTCCCGGTTTTCGAGCCACGTCTCCGCCCGCCACCTTTGTGTGGCGGCTGCCGTCTGTCCTGCACGGAGCCTTTGCCATGAGCACACCCGAATCCTCCCGACTACGCACGCAGTACGTACCCGCCAACGCGGACGTGCCTTCGGAAGCGGCGCACGCGCACGATCCTCTCGGTTTCATCGCCACGCTCGACCGCATCGGCAAGGGCGCCGCCGCCGACGGCCAGCCCTGGCCCGAACGTCATCAGATGCCGGGCCGCCGCATGGCGCTGGCCGACGCGGATTGCGCATTGACCGGCCTGCGCGTGGCGCTGGAAATGCTGCTGGCTGCCGAGCGCGTGCGCCAGAACGGTCCCGACGAGGAGTACGTGGGCGACCGCGTGATGGAGGGCCTGATGATGGCCAGTCTGTCGCTGACCGCACAGGTCAGCGCACGCCTGCGCCCGGAAGGGTGACACGGCGAACAACGCTCACTGCAACGCCGGGCACGGCCCGGCGCTGCGGCGCGCGCCACATCACTCGCAGGGCGCGCTGTCTTCCTTCAACGCGGCATCCTGCAGTGGCTGGCGCTGTTCGATCTGCGCACGTTGTTCCGCCGTCGGCTCACCCAGCCACCACACACGGCAGCGCGCGGTAAGACGGCCGACCATCTTCGACTGATCGGGCGAGTACAGCATTGCCAACGCGGTGCCGGGACAGTCGTGGGCCTGGCAGGCGGTGTAGAACCACCACGGCTCGCCCTGCAGCACTACCAGTTCGCCAGGCCCGCTGGGTCCGCTCAACAGGCGTTCGCGCAGCGACGGAATCTCCTTGTCGGCGGATTCGGCCGCCGCCGTGTTCTTCATCAGGGTGTTGAACGCGGCCAGCACCTTCGCGTCCTTGCGGCCGCAGTCGTCCACGGTGTTGCCACCCACCAGGGTGAAGAAATGCGTCGCCAGCGGGTTGTCCGCACAGGTGAGTTCGCCGCCAGCGCTCGGGTCTTCCGGTTCGCCTTCGTTGTCCCACACCGAGGGGTCCACACCGTCTTCGATGGACGGTTCCTTTTCGACCACTGTTGCTGCGGCGGCCGGTGCTTCGGTGGTCGGTGCCGGTGCGGCCGGTGCTGCATCCGGCGCCGGTGCCTGCCCGCAGGCTGCCAGCAGCGCAGCCATCATCGCCATCCCTGTGATTCGCATCTTCATCGCGTGTCCTTGTCTGATCTGCGCTGCATCGGCCGAGTCGACGGCCGCGTGATTCTAACCAGCACCGCGCTAGGATGCGTTGCTAGCTTCCCGCCATCGCCTGGAGCCGGACGCATGCGCCGCACACGACTCGCCATGATCTTCTGCAGTGCCCTGCTGCTGGCATCGCCAGCAATTGCCCACGATGCAGAAGGCGCGAAGCCTCTCCCGGATGCAGCCCTGCCCGCACCGCTGGACCGTGTACTGCGCGACTATGAGCAGGCGTGGCGCAACGGTGATGCCAAGGCACTGGCTGCGCTGTTCGCCGAGGATGGCTTTGTGCTGCAGAGCAACCAGCCGCCGGTGCGCGGCCGCAGTGCGATCGAGGCTGCGTATGCCGGCCAGGGCAGCAGCCCGTTGCGGTTGCGTGCCCTGGCGTATTCGATGGAGGGCAACACGGGCTACATCATTGGTGCCTACCGCTACGGCAACAACGTGGTCGATACCGGCAAGTTCACCCTCACGTTGAAGCGCGTGGGCGATGGGCCGTGGTTGATCTTCTCGGACATGGACAACACCAGCGCGCCGCTGCGGGCGCGGTGATCGGGCGTTGCAGTAGATCCACGCCATGCGTGGATATGCAGCGCGCATGGTGCCAAGCAAGCTTGGCACCCACCCAAGCCTGTCTCCCGTCCGGCACCCGCGTGTACTCCCTGATGAAAAAACCCCGGCACGTAGCCGGGGTTTTCCGATTCACTTGAACAGCGTGTCCGGGTATTCCGGTTTCTGTTCCCGCGCCAGCAATGCGCGCAGGCCTTCTTCCGGCGTCTGCTCGCCGTGCAGCACGGCACGCACGCGGTCGGAGATCGGCAGGTCGATGCCATGACGGCGCGCCTGTCGCATCACTTCGTCGGCGGTCTGCACCGACTCGACCACCTGGCCGATTTCGCGCACGGCATCCTGCAGCGTCTGGCCACGGCCCAGGGCCAGGCCCAGGCGGCGGTTGCGCGACAGGTCGCCGGTGCAGGTCAGCACCAGATCGCCCAGGCCGGCCAGGCCCATCAGCGTTTCCGGCTTGGCGCCGATCGCAGCGGCCAGGCGCAGCATCTCGTTCAGACCACGGGTGATCAGGCCGGCACGGGCGTTCAGGCCCAGCTGCATGCCATCGGCCACGCCGGTGGCCACGGCCAGCACGTTCTTCATCGCACCGCCCAGCTCGGCACCGACCATGTCGTCGCCGGTGTAGGCACGGAACGCCGGGCCGTGCATCGCCTCGGCCACCGTCTGCGCGAACTCGGGCACGTCGCCGTGCACGGTGATCGCCGTCGGCAGGCCCTGGGTCACTTCCTTGGCGAACGACGGCCCGGTGACAACGGCCAGCGGCACCTCCTCACCCAGCACTTCGCGCGCCACTTCATGCAGGAAGCGGCCCGAACCGGGTTCGAAGCCCTTGGTGGCCCAGGCCACGCCGGCACCGGCCGGACGCAGCGGCGCCAGCGCACGCACGGTTTCACCGAAGGCATGCGACGGGGTCACCACCAGGATCCAGGCCGCGCCCTCCACCGCCGACGCCAGGTCGGTGGTGGCACGCAGGCTGTCCGGCAGCGGGATGCCCGGCAGGTAACGCGGGTTCTCGTGGCGCTGGTCGATGGCGTCGACCACGGCAGCATCGCGCCCCCACAGCACGGTCGGGTGACCGTGCCGCGCGAGCAGGCTGGCCAGCGCGGTTCCCCAGGAACCGGCGCCCAGCACGGCGATCTTGTCAGCGGTAGTGCTCATCCGTGACGTCGCGGCAGGAATCAGGCGTTGCCAGCCGGCTCGGAGTCAGCCAGCGACGGTGCGTCGCCCTGCTCCTGGCGCTGGCGCAGGGTTTCTGCGTACAGGCCTTCGAAGTTGATCGGCTGCAGGAAGAACGGCGGGAAGCCGCCGGCCTGGATCAGGTCGCTGATCAGCTGGCGCACGTACGGGAACAGGATGTTCGGGCACTGGGTGCCGAGCAGCACGTCGATCGACTGCGGGTCCAGGCCGACCAGGCCGAACACGCCGGCCTGCTTCACTTCGGCCACATAGGCGGTGCGCTCACCGGCCTGGCAGGTCAGGGTCACGGCCAGCACGACTTCGAAGGCGTTCTCACCCAGGCGCTGCACCTGCTGGTTCAGGTTCAGCTGCAGCTCCGGCTGCACCTGGTCGTTGAAGATGGTCGGAGCGTTCGGCGACTCGAAGGAGACGTCCTTGACGTAGATCTTCTCGACGGTGAAAGCAGGGCCGGTGGCGGCATCGACCGGCGCAGCGGCGCCGTTGGTGATCTCTTCGGACATTTCCAGTAACTCCAGGTGAATGCAATGAAAACGATGGTCGAATTACTGCGATGGGGGCGGCATCAGGCCCATACAAGGCCGGATCCGCCACCTGCGGCAATCAGTTGCGGCCCTTGACCAGCGGCAGCTCGGCCTGCTGCCAGGCGGGAATGCCGCCGTCGAGCACGTAGACCTTTTCGAAGCCGGCCTTCTTCAGCGCCTTGGCGGCGGTTTCCGAGGCGTTGCCGCTGCGGCACACCAGCACCACCGGCGACTGCTTGGCGTTGGCCACCAGCTTGTTGTCCGGGCCGAAGGCACTGGCCTGGGCATTGCGGCTGCCGGCAATGTGGCCCTTCTCGAAGTCACCGCTGGCCGACAGGTCGACCACCACCGTGCCGCCCGCGTTGATCAGCTGGGTCAGTTCGGCGGGCTTGATGCCCTTGAAGCCCCGGAACAGGCGGCGGATCTCGGTGACGATGATGGCCACGGTCAGGCCGACCAGGGCCGCGGACAGCATCGGGTTTCGGCCTGCAAAGGCCAGCAACTCTTCGTAATTCACTCAGGTCACGGGTCGATTAAGCGGGCGCCGATTGTCGCACAAGCCGGACGCGGCCCGTCACTGCCCCTTCCACAGGTCCGGCAGGCCGGCGGTCTGCCACCACCGCTTGGCTTCCGGGTCCCAGCGCCAGCGCTCGACCACGACCACGGTGCGCTCGGCCTGGGTGTTCTGGTTGATCACCCCGATTTCGACGCGGCGCTCGACCAGGCCCCCGTCCAGCGAGGCGCTGCTGCGCTCGCGGTAGGACGACACGCGCAGCTGCGCGTAGCGGTTGAGCTCGAACTCGGTGGGCGGCTTTTCCTTGCGCAGCTTGGGGTCGAGATAGCCGATGGCATCGTCCATGCTGCCCCAGCGGATGGTGGCGCCGTAGGCGATCTGGGTCTCTTCCAGCAGCTTGCGCTGCTTGCGGCTGAGGTCGTCGGCCGAGGCCACGGCGCTGGCCAGCAGCAGGGAACAGATCAGGAACTGGATGAGGCGGCGCATCGGTGGTTTCCCCAGAACGTCAGCCTGCCATCCTACCCTTTGGCGAAGGCAACGAAGCGACCGCTGAACTCGGCGGCGGGCTTGCCATCGGCCCCGGGCTGGGTGGCGATGATGCTGATGCGCGCCTTGCGGCGCTGGCGGAAGGTATTCAGGAACGCATCCCAGCCGCTGGCCTCGGCCGCTTCGGCATGGGCGTGCAGGTCTTCGTAGACCGGGGCCAGGTAGCGCAGGTTGCTGTCGGCCACGTAGACCTCGGCATCGTGGCCGGCCAGGCGCAGGCGCAGGCTGACCAGCGCCCAGCCGGACAGGGTCAGCACCGAGGCCAAGCTGCCACCGAAGGCGTTGCCCTTGTCGTTGACGTTGGCGGCCAGCGGCGCGGTGATGCGCAGCACGCCGTCGGCATAGCCGTCGAGCTGGATCTGCATGGCGCGCACCGCCGGCATGCAGTCCAGCACGTCCTGCAGGGCGGCCAGCGAGGAAGTCAGAGCATCAACGGACATCGGAGCAGAGACCAGACAACGAAGGGCCCGCATAATGCAGGCAATGGCCGACCATACGATACCCACTGGCGCCGCCGGTTCCGACGCGGGCTGGACCCTGGTTTCACTGCGCCCGCAGGGCCAGCATGTGGCGCTGCGCCGCGCCGTTGCTGGGCTGGGCGGGCATGTGCTGGCCCTTTCGCCGTGGCGCCTGCAGCGCCTGAAGGGCACGCCAGTGGTGCGCCAGCTGCAACGCGCGCTGAACTGCGATCGGGTGGTGTTCACCAGCCCGGCCGCCGTTGCCGCAGCCGCGTCCCTGCTGCCGCTGGCCGAGGCGCAACGCAGCCCGTGGCTGACCGTGGGCGAAGGCACCGCGCGTGCGCTGCAGGCGCTGGGCGTCGGCGAGGTGCATGCACCGCAGCGGATGGACAGCGAGGGGCTGCTCGCGATGCCGGTGCTGGCCGACGTACAGGGCCTGTGCATCGGCCTGGTGACCGCGCCCGGCGGGCGTGGCCTGATCGCTGCGCAACTGCAGGCGGCGGGTGCCACGATCGAACGCGCCGACGTCTACCAGCGCCGATTGCTGCGCCTGCCGCCCCGCACGTTGGCTCGATTGCCGCATTCAGCGCAGCCGTGGGTGCTGGCGGTGAGCAGTGGCGAAGCGCTGCAGCATTTCTGGCAGCAGCTTCCCGCCGCATTGCAGCAGCGCCTGCAGGCACACGCAACCGCAGTCGTAGCCAGTGATCGCCTCGGCGAACAGGCGCGGGCACTGGGCCTGCAACACATCGTGCGCGCCGCCGGCCCCACCACCGCGCAGCTGGTGGCGGCTGCACACGCCACGCTCACCGTCCCGGCAGCGACCTGAACAGGGACGTGGGTCACGCTTGCCGCTGTGGTCGGCAACAGTGATGCTGTGCACAACGCGGCCTGCCGGAACCGACTGGCGACACAGCCGACAAGGAAGCCCGATGAACGACACTCCGCCCACTGCTTCACCCCATCGACCCGTGCGCTGGCTGCTGCCGCTGGCCGGGGTGGTCGTGCTTGGCGTGGGCGGCTATGCCGGCTGGTACGTCTGGCAGCAGCAACGGGAAGAACAGCACGCGCAGGCACAGACCATGGCCGTGCAGCTGCAGGGCCTGGAGGCGACGCTGGACGCATTGCGCCGAGACCAGCGCGCGACCAGCCAGCGCCTGCAGGATGCGGCGACCACCAACCGCGTTCTGCGCGACGAGATGCTGGGCCTCTCGCAGCGCAGTGCACTGCTGGAAGAGAACCTGGCCAAGCTGGCCGACAGCGCCAACCAGGGCCGCCAGGCGGTACAGCGCGATGAGGCCGAACTGCTGTTGACCCAGGCGGCGCAGCGCCTGAATTACGCGGATGACGTGGAGGGCGCGCGCCGCCTGTATGCACAGGCCGCCACCGCACTGGCCGATCTGCCCGACAGCGAAGGCCTGAATCTGCGCCAGGCACTGGTACAGGAACGCGATGCGCTGGATGCGCTGGGTACCGGCCCGCGTGTGCAGTCACTGCAGCGGCTGGATGCCGTGGCCCGCGCGCTGCAGGGCCTGCCCTCGCAGATCACCGGCACGACCGGCAGCAGCACCGCCAAGCCGTGGTGGCAGGCCACGCTGGCGCCGTTCGTGGACATCACCCCGAGCCGCCAGAACGGCCCGCTGACTGCCGCCGAGCAGCGCAATGCCGACGATGCGCTGCAGCTGGAACTGACATTGGCACGTGCCGCAATCGAGCGCGGCGACCGCACGGGCCGCAATACCGCATTGGACCGCGTGGAGCATTGGGCACAGCGGCGTTGGCCGGATTCACCAGCCCTGCGCGCGCAACGTGCTGAACTGAAGGCCTTGCGCGAGCTTCCGCTGCAGGCCAGCAACGCTGTTCTTGGCAGCACCCTGCAGCAGCTGCGTACCCAGACCGACCGGAGGTAATCCCCCATGAAACCCTTGCAATCCCTGGTCGTGCTGTTGCTGGCCGTGGCCATCGGCGTGGTTGCCGCGCAATGGCTCGGCGCCGATGACCTCAACCGCTTCGGCGAAGTGACCCTGCGCTACGGCGGCTACGACTACCACAGCAACCTGCCGAAGGTGGCGCTGCTGTCGGTGATCGCGGTGCTGGTGCTGTGGCTGCTGTGGAGCCTGATCGCTGCACCGTTCCGCGCCTGGGGCCGCTACCGCCGCAAGCAGGGCCGGGTGCGCCTGATCGACGGCCTGCAGGCCTATGAGCACGGCCAGTGGCAGCGTGCCGAGAAGCTGCTGGACGGCGCCGCCAAGGATCCGGAAGTGAGCGCGGTGGCGCTGGCCAACGCCGTGCGCAGTGCACAGGCGCGTGCCGATGGCCCCGCCAGCGAGGCGCTGCTGCAGCGTCTGGGCGAGAGCGATGCCACCCTGCAGGCGCTGCTGCGCGCCGAACAGCTGCTGGCGCGCGATCTGCCGGTGGATGCGATCAACGCGTTGGATGTGGCGGCGATCCAGCCGCTGCCGCCGCGTGGTCTGTGGCTGCGTACCGAAGCGCTGGCACAGGCCGGTCGCGCCCACGAGGCGTATGGCCAGCTGGGTGCACTGCGCCAGAGCAAGGTGCTGCCGGCCGACGCGAACAGCGAGCTGGAAGCACGCCTGGCGGCACAGGCGCTGCTGGAAGCGGCCGACGTCAATGCGCTGGCTGCGCAGTGGGAAGCCACGCCCAAGGCGCTGCGCCCCACCCCGGACGTGGTTGGCGCCTATGCCAGCCGCGCGGTGGCACTGAACTGGGACGAGCCCGCGCTGCTGGCGCTGGAGCAAGCGCTGGACCATCGCTGGGACGACGAACTGGTGGCGCTGTATGGTCGCCTTCCCGCCGAGCGCCTTGCCACCCGCCAGAGCAACCTGGCGCGCTGGCGCAACGTGCATGACGACTCGGCCGCGCTGCGCCTGGCACAGGGCCGCGTGGCCCTGGCCCAGCAGCAGTGGGACGCTGCCGATGCATTCCTGCACGAGGCCATCGCCGCGGGCGCCGGTGCCCCGGCGTGGGAGGCACTGGGTGAGCTGTTCGCGCAGCGTGGCGAGCACGCGCTGGCCGCGCAGTGCCTGGCCAATGCACTGCGACTGCAGCGCGGCGAGGACAGCGTGGAACTGGTGCGTGGCACCGAGACTCCGCTGCGTGCCACGGTGGAAGAGCAGCCGATCGCGGTGCAGCCGCCGGTGTATGACGCCAACGAAGAGCGCGACGAGTTCGGCAACCCGCGGCTGCCGTGAAGCGTGCCGACCAACGGTCGGCACCCTCCGGAGCAAGAAAAAACGCCGCCCATCGGGCGGCGTTTTCGTACCAGCGCGGCCGGCCAGCGGCCGGCACTACCGTGATGCTCAGCGTTCGACGATCGCCACCACGCCCATGCCACCGGCGGTGCAGATCGACACCAGCGCGCGGCCACCGCCGCGTTCGGCCAGCTGCTTGGCTGCGGTCGCGATCACGCGGGCGCCGGTGGCGGCGAACGGGTGGCCGGTGGCCAGCGATGAACCCAGCAGGTTGATCTTGTCCGGGTCGATGCGGCCCATCGGTGCATCCAGACCCAGGCGGTTGCGGCAGTAGTCCTCGCTCTCCCACGCACGCAGGGTGCACAGCACCTGTGCAGCGAAGGCCTCGTGGATCTCGTAGATGTCGAAGTCCTGGAGGGTCAGGCCGTTGCGCTTGAGCATTTCCGGCACAGCCACGGTCGGCGCCATCAGCAGGCCTTCGCCATGCACGAAGTCCACCGCAGAGACATGCGCATCGCGCAGGTAGGCCTGCGGCTCATGGCCGTGGGCGCGCGCCCACTCTTCGCTGGCCAGCAGCACGGCGGCGGCGCCGTCGGTCAGCGGGGTGGAGTTGGCAGCGGTCAGGGTGCCACGGCCGGAGACCTTGTCGAACGCCGGCTTCAGCGTCGCCAGTTTCTCCAGCGAGGTATCCGGACGCAGGATGTTGTCGCGCTCGACGCCACGGAACGGTGCGATCAGGTCGTTGAAGAAACCGCGCTCATAGGCCGCGGCCAGCTTCTTGTGCGACGACACCGCCCACTCGTCCTGCGAGTCGCGCGAGATGTTCCACTCCTTGGCCATGTCTTCGCAGTGGTCGCCCATGCTCTTGCCGGTGCGCGGCTCGGCCACGCCCGGGAACTCGGGCTTGAGCTCGGAGAACTTGAAGCCGGAGGTGAGTGCACGGATCTTGTCGCCGGCGCTCTTGGCACGGTTGGCGGCCAGCAGGCGCGCGCGCAGCTTCTTGCCGTAGACGATCGGCACGTCGGAGGTGGTATCCGAACCACCGCCGATGCCCGATTCGATCTGGCCCAGCGCGATCTTGTTGGCAACGGTGATGATGCTGTCCAGCGAAGTGCCGCAGGCGCGCTGCAGGGTGATGCCGGGGGTCAGCGGCGACAGGCCGGAAGACAGCGTGGCTTCGCGGCCCAGGTTCCAGTCGCTGGAGTGCTTGATCACCGCACCCATCGCCACTTCACCCAGCTGCTGGCCGTGCAGGCCGAAACGTTCGACCAGCGCCCCCAGCGTACGGACCGACATGCCGAGGTTGCCGACATCCGAATACGCGGTGTTCTGGCGGCAGAACGGAATGCGGACGCCACCGAGGATGGCGACGGGACGAGCGTTGGGCATGGAGATACCTGGCATGGATGAGGGTGTCTGCAACATGGCCTGCACGGCGGAGCAGGCATAATGGAGCCAAGTGTAGCTGCCGCCCTGTGATGGGCCAACCGTGGAACCATGAGCAAACCCGACCCCGCGATGAATGCCCTTGGCGTGCTGGCCCTGGAACTGGCCGGCGGTGAAATCCCCCGCCAGGCGGTGCTCAGCGCTGAACAGGCCGGTGAACTGGCCGAACGCGTCGGCCGTGACCTGTCCAAGCTGGTGCCGCAGGTGGCCGAGCTGGACCTGGTGTTCGCCGCCGCGCATTTCGACCCGGCCGAAGTACTGCGCCCGGGCTGGCCGATCCACCGCCGCCTGGAAGAACTGCAGATGCGTGCGCCGGGCCGCAACCAGGGGCCGCGCCTGCTGGCGTTCGGTACCGATGCCAACGGTGATGTACCGCTGCCGTTCCAGGCCGATGCCGGCCTGGTGGGCGGTGGCCTGCGCGTGGTGCCGTTCCTGCTGACCGGCAGCGACGTGGCCACCACCCATGCGGTGGCCGAGGCGCTGGAAGACACGCTGCTGGCCAACGGCATGGCCCATGCCGACACCGCGTTGATGGCGCAGAACACCTTTGGTGCGCGCATCGAGCACGCGCGCTATTTCACCGTGAACGACCTGGCCGCGATGATGTCGATGCAGTACGACAACCAGGGCCTGGCTGCGCTGTGGCCGCTGATCGAGACCGCGATCATGGCGCCGGGCGAAGACGAATGGCTCAACGCCGCGCCCGAGCCGCTGCTGCGCTACACGCATGGCGAGGCGCGCATGGCGTTGTTCGACCCGGCCGGCTGGTGCGCGCACTACGACCACAGCAAGAACGACTGCGACCGCCTGAAGGGCATCTACGAGCAGTTCCTGATGCGCCAGCGGCAGATGGCCGCCGTGCTGGAAGCACATGGCGTGCCGGTGTTGTTCGTGCACTGCGAAGCCGGGCAGGACGCGCGCGAGCTGCTGGCGCGCTGATCTGCGGATGCGCACCGCCGGGCATGGCCCGGCGCTACCGTGCAATTGCGTTTCGCCGGGGCGCGACCGCCGTGCGTATTGCTGTAGCGCCGAGCCCATGCTCGGCTCAGGTCCACCGAAGAGCAGCCGAGCATGGGCTCGGCTCTACAGGAAGCGATGCAAAGAAAAACGCCGGCTTGCGCCGGCGTTTTCCGTTTCCAGCAAAAGCGTTCTTACGGGGCCTTCTGGATCACCGCACACGCCAGGCGCGCGCCGGCGTTGCCGGTCGGCTGGGTCTTGTAGTCATCCGCATCGGCGTGGACGATCAGGCCACGGCCGATGATGTCGAAGTCATCACCCTTGCCGATGTTGACGTTGCTCGACACCGGGCCGTCGATGGTGGCCACGCCCTTGTCGTCGGCCTTGATGTTGGGCATGTCGCCGCCGTGGTGCGGATCGGTGGCGACGTTGCCGTGATCCTGCTTGCCGGGGTTGAAGTGGCCGCCGGCACTCATGCCATCCGGCGCGCTGCAGTCGCCCTTCTCGTGGATGTGGAAGCCGTGTTCGCTGCCCGGCTTCAGGCCACTGATCTGGCCGGTCACGTGGACCTTGCCGTCAACCACCTTGAAGGTGACGCTGCCCTTGGTCTCGTTGCCCTGGGTCGGTGCCAGTTCTGCGGTGGCCGAGGTGTCGCCGGCCGGCGCAGCCGCCGGGGCCGGCGTTGCAGCCGGTTCGGTGGTGGCGCCCTCGGCCGGAGCGGCCGGCGGGGTTTCAGCCTGCGGCGCGGCCGGCTGCTGGCCGCAGGCCGCCAGGCCCAGCGCGGCGATGGCCGCAAACAGCGAAGTGTGGATCAGACGCATTGGAATCTCTCCCTGGATGAAGCCTGCGGTGATCAGCGGACGACCCGGATCACGCCGCAGGCGATGCGGACGCCGGCATTGCCGGCGGGCTGGCTGCGATAGTCGTCGGCGTTGGCATGCACGACCAGTGCACGTCCGGCGATATCGGTGGCGGCGCCTCCGCCAAGGGTAACGCCCTTGAGGTGGATATCGACGTTGGCGCGGCCCTGGGCATCGGCACGCAGATTGTCCATGTCGCCCAGGTGATGCTTGCCGGTGCCGGCGCGGCCATGCGCAGCGCCACCGGGGTTGAAGTGGTTGCCGGCACTGCTGGCATCCACTGCGCTGCAGTCGCCGCGCTCGTGGATGTGGAAACCGGCCTGCTGCATCGGCTGCAGGCCACCGATCAGGCCGGTGATGTGGATGCCACCGGGCTCCACCATCAGTGCGATGCGGCCACTGACAATGCTGGCCGAGGCCGGCGCAAGATTGGCCTCGCCCTGCTTCGCTGCGCTGACCACGGTCGGCGGCGGCGGAGTAGGTTCGGTCTTTTTCGGCACGCTGCCGCAGGCGGACAGCAGCACGGCGGCGGACAACGGCAGGATGGCAAAGGACAGACGCATCAAAGACTCCTTGCAGATGACACTAAGCGTTGCATCGTCCATGAACGATCAACAGTTCGGCAAGCGGGCGCGAGGATCGCGTGCAGGGACCGTTCAATGGGCCCCGCGGCGGCGCCCGGCGCCCAGCTTGCGGGTAAGGGTATTGCGGCCCAGGCCGAGGCGGGCCGCGGCTTCGGCACGGCGGCCATGGGTGATCTGCAGCGCGGCCTCCAGCAGCGCATGGTCGACCCGCTCGCGCACCTGCGCGTGCAGCCCGTCCACGCCTTCGGCCAGCTGACGGCGTGCCCATTCGGCCAGCAGCGCTTCCCACTGCCCCGGATCGGCGCTGGTGGTGCTGCTGCGACGACCGCGTGTACGGTTGAGCGCGGTATCGACGTCGGCCACGCCGATGGTGTCGGCGGCGGCCAACGCGGCCATCCGCCAGCACACGTTTTCCAGCTCGCGCACGTTGCCCGGCCAGTCGTGCTCGCGCAGTGCCTGCAGTGCGGCAGCGGTCAGGCGCTTCGGCGGCGTATCCAGCTTGCGCGCGGCGGCGGCCAGGAACGTGCTGGCCAGTTGCGCGATGTCCTCGCGGCGCTCGCGCAGCGGCGGCAGCTGCAACCGCACCACGTCCAGGCGGTGCAGCAGGTCGGCACGGAACTTCCCCTGCGCCACCAGGCCTTCCAGATCCTGGTGGGTGGCGGCGACCACGCGCACGTCGACGCGGATCAGTTCGCGGCCACCGACGCGGAAGAACTCGCCCTGCGCCAGCACGCGCAGCAGGCGGGTCTGCAGCGGCAACGGCATGTCGCCGATCTCATCGAGGAACAACGTGCCGCCATTGGCCTGCTCGAAGCGGCCGATATGGCGGCGCTGCGCGCCGGTGAAGGCGCCGGCCTCATGACCGAATAACTCGCTTTCCAGCAGTTCGGCGGGAATCGCGGCGGTATTGAGCGCGACGAACGGCCCCTGCGCGCGCGGCGATTCGCGATGCAGCGCATTGGCCACCAGCTCCTTGCCGGTGCCGGTCTCGCCGGTGATCAGCACCGCCAGCGGTGCCTGCGCCAGGCGGCCGATGGCACGGAACAGCGCGCGCATCGGCGGGGTATCGCCCACCAGTTGCGGCGGCTGGTCACCATGCGCTTCCGCCGCCGGTGTGGGCGCCGCCAGTGCCGGTGCAACGGCCGGCAGCACTCGCTGCGCCAGCGCCACGGCATCGTCCAGATCGAACGGCTTGGACAGGAATTCATGCGCGCCACCGCGGAACGCGCCGGCCGTGCTGGCCACATCGGTGTAGGCCGACATCACCACCACCGGCAGCTGCGGCAGCGCGGCCTTGAGCTTGTCCAGCAGCACCAGGCCATCGTCGCCGGGCATGCGCACATCGGTGAACAGCAGCGCCGGCGGCGGGCCTTCGCTCAACGCCTGCAGGGCGGGGGCGGCGCTGTCGAAATCGACGACCTGATAGCCCGCCTCGCGCAGTGCGGTGCACAGCACGAAGCGCACGGCACGATCGTCGTCGACCACCCAGATGCGCTGCGGGGACGAAGAAGACTCAGACATCGCGCGGGGCCTCCTCGGCTGGGGCGGCGCCGCTGACGATCGGCAGCAGCAGGGTGAACACGGTATGGCCCGGTCGCGAGCGGTAGGTCAGCGTGCCGCGATGTTCGCGCGCCACCTGCTGGGCCAGCGCCAGGCCCAGACCCGTGCCTTCGGCACGGCCACTCACCAAGGGCAGGAACAGATGCTCGGCCAGTTCCTCCGGCACGCCACGGCCGTCATCGGCGATTTCCAGGCGCAACGCCAGCGTGTGCAGCTGCTCGGCGATGCGCACGCCATGCTCCACGCGGGTACGCAGGGTGATGTTGCCGGCGCCGGCCTGGATCGCGTTGCGCACCAGGTTCCAGACCGCCTGGGTGAGGCGGTCGGCGTCGCCATGGAACTCGGGAATGCTGGGGTCGTAGTCGCGCTGCAGGCGCACCGCCCAGCCAGCTTCGCTCTCGGCCAGGCGCAGCACGCGCTCCAGTGCGGCATGGATGTTCAGTTCGGCATGCGGCGCGGCCGGGGCCGGCGACAGCAGCTGGTCGAGCAGGCCGTTGAGGCGCTCGATCTCCGAGCCGATCAGCTCGATCAGCTCACGTTCGCTGGCATCGCGCTGGGCCGCGCGGCGGGCCAGCAGCTGCGCCGCGCCCTTCAGCCCGGCCAGCGGGTTGCGCAGCTCGTGGGCCAAGCCCTTCAGCGCCGCGCTGAGCGCGCTGGGCAGGGCCTGGGTCGGGTCCAGCCCGGGGAATTCGTCGACCGGATGCGCCTCCAGCAACCAGCCACCATCGTCGCGGCGGCTCATCCAGCCCTCGGCGAAGCGCGGCGCCTCGCCGGGCACCGCCAGTGCCAGCCGGTTCAGGCGCAGGCTGTCGCGCTCATCGCGGGCCAGAAAATGGGCCAGTGCCTCGCCCTGCACTTCCAGTGCGGCAAGCGGCCGCCCCAGCAGGCGCCGGACGCTGACGCCCAGCCAGCGGGCGAAGGCCGGATTGCAGCCGGCGATGCAGCCATCGGCCCCGGCCCAGGCCAGCGGCGTGCCCAGGGCATCGAGGGACGGCGGGGGAGCGGGGTCGGACATTGCACCAATGTAGTGCAAAACGCGGATCCGGGGTCGGATCCCTTTCCGTCAGGAAAGTGGACGGTTTGGCAAAATCTGTGCCGAACGCACCAACTATGATGAATTGGCTAAGTGCGAACTATGCTGAACGGTATGGCTATCGCACCCCGCTGGGGCTGGGGCTGTGATCCCCGAAAAACGGGAGGCGGACCCACACTCTGTAGAGCTGAGTACAGGCCGACTTACCCGGCATTCAAAAAGAAAGCGGGTGCGTACTTTGCCAAGGTAAGGGTGAAATACGCATTCATGAGCAAGCACATCCGCAAGTTATCCCTTTTTTCAAACAAGTGCTTGACCGTTCATTTTCTCCACCCCGCAGGCAAGGTGCCTGCCGCATTGACCAGTGCCGTGGTGGCACCGTTTCTGAACAACGTAACCGAGAGTTGCCAGTCCGCGCAGGATCCGCCAAGGATCACCAGCAGTGGCGAAGGACAGCGGTAGGATTCATCTCTTGTGATCGCCTGCATGGCGCGCAGATCCGAAAGACTTGGCGTAGGCGACGCATGAGGGTGGTAGTGCCACTCTCCGAGGTAATGCAGGCCAGCCTCCCAACGCTGACGCAAAAGCTCTGCCAGCCCGTGGTTGGAGCGTTGAAACCATGCCCAGCCTGCCAGCGACCCCTTGGGCTTGGGCGTGGCCTCCAGAACATCTGCGACCCATCCCATAGGTCCATAGCGGCCAACGAGTATCCCGCCGGTCTCCTTCCTGCCGGCCGCTGAGGCTGCCGTAATCATGACCTCAATGGCCGCAGGCCCGATCCACACCGAGGTACCTTCCTCTCCGGTGGCGATGAATTCATGCGGCTCAAGCGTCGGTGCGTTCAACGCTTCCGTCCTCATGCTGTTTGTACAACGCCGCCACCGTCTTTCGATCCACGATTGAACGCGTCACGAACTTGGTGCCGACTGCAGCCCACAGGTTGACATCGTCTGCAGTTGCAGGAAAGACCGGATGCCAGCACCCGATGCCCTCCATTTCACCAACGTCTTCCAGATCACCAGGGGGGGCTGCCGCCAAAAAGCGCGCTAGTACTTCAGCTGCCGGGAAGCTGGCACCAGTAGCGGCGTAAGCAAACAGCCCTCGCGCCTGCCAGGTCATTGCTAGACTTACGAAGGTCCGGTCCACGCCCCAGTCAAAAACCTCCATCGCCTTTAGTACGGCATCGGATGCGGTGCAATCCACGACGACATCCCAGCTGGACAGTGCTCTGGCGTCTTCAGCGTTGAGCGGGGGGAATGAAAAATTCATCGCCGTCACTTGCGCATCGGGCATCGCCGCATTGAGGCGCTTGGCCATGCGCTGGGCTTTGGATTGCCCAACATCGGAGAGGGTCAGTAGGTGGCGGCTGAGGTTGCCGACCGCCAAAGTATCCTCATCCAGCAGCGCCATCCGGGTCATCCCCATTCGGAGCAAGTTTTCGGCAACAGCCGCACCAAGGGTGCCCACCCCCAAAACGAGGATGGATTTTGAGCGAACTGCCTGCTCTGCCTGGCCACGCTTACGCAGCTGGTCCGGTGCCCAGTTTGCGGTGCGTCGCCACTTCAGGGGCCTGTCAGCACCTGCCGCTTCTCGATCCCATTGCGCTCGGGCAGCCAACGTCGCCCGGAAACCATTTCGGACCTCGTACCTGCCGCACAACTGCATGTTTCGCACTGCCAACCAGTGTAGACGCTGCAGTGGCCCACCGACGAGTTCGGATAACGGGAAGCCGAGCAATAGAGTGACGGGCATCGGGCGCTTGGGGCGTTGCGTACGCCGCAGTACCGCGCCGGCCTCGGCGAGGATGGAAGGAAGATCAAGCCCGGCGTGCGCGCACAGCTGGGCGAGCTGGCCCCACGTCGTGGGAGCTTGCCAAGGCTCTACCAAGATCAAGGAAGGCAATCCGATCCAGACTGCGTCTGGCACCAGATCGCGATGGACGATCGCCTCGGACCACGAAGTCTCCCGTAGGGACCGCAAGCGCTGGTCCATGAAGCCGCTGACAACGGCGGTATCGAACGCTCCCGGGACCGGCGTGAGCGTGGCAAAGCCCCAAGGGTGCGACAGGCTGTCAAGCCACTTCAATTCGTGGGCGGATTCGGAAAACCCCAGCATCGTCCTCGGCGGCGTCGCGAACTGCGTAGGCAGCTCCAGCGCATCGCCTGCGATCAGCAAGGTATCCTGCCCGGCTGCTTGGATCCACTCCAACAACCGACCGACATGCCAACGCAGCCGCAGCGACAGCTCCTCGGGCTCCCCTGCCCATCCAGCTCGCTGAAACGCCGAGGCGGGCCTAACCAGACAAGGCTTGCCCAGCCGCCACGGCCGGCCCTCGGCGACCTCCACATTGAGGTCTTGGTGAGGGAAAGTGACCCGAATGCCGCCGTTTACGTCGGGATAGATCCCAATGGCTGGGTCGATCGCCGATCCAGACACCACCAAATGCCACCTGGTCCACTCCGGTAGATGTTTGATTGGAGCGCAGCAAAGCTGCGCCTCCAGCGGAAGCGACCACTGATCCTCGGACCATTGCTGCCATGGTCCTAGTACTTGAAGACGAGTGTCATAGGGAAAGCCGGCAACGGCTGTCTCCAGTTTGGAGCGGGTGAGCATGAGTCAGGCAAACCGCCCAGACTGCCGCGGCACGGCAGGGGCGGCCGGTGCGGCGAACCCGCGCCCACGATCACCGCCACCGGGGCCAGGCGGGGGGAAGCTATTGCCCAGCAGCTCTCGCCACAGTGCGCCGCTAACATCCTTGTCGGTCTCGTTCAGTGCGCGACGGGCAAGATCGGCCGCTTCACCTGCCTTGGCCATGAAGGCGCGGAAATCTTCCGCCCCCAGACGTTGCAAGACGTTATGGGAGGGCACGCCGTGATCGGCAAGAAATGGAACGACGCCCGCCGCAGCATAGGCGGCCCAAGTGTCACGAATCCCCTCCAGCGCCAAGGTGACTCCTTCCGCCACACTCTGGATGTGATCGGGCAAGACCGCACCGATCATGTGCTCGAGCGGATAGCCTTTGGGGTACTTGGGCAGCGTGTCGGCATGCTCATGTCGCCACCACTTGATGGACCGCACCACGTTGATGAAATGACCATTGCAGTTGCGGTTCTTAGCTGCCGCCCACTGGATCTGCGCCAGCGGATGGGTAGGTCCCCATTTCTGCACCGGACGGTCAGGCAGCATCAGCGGCTCATCGCGCCAGGTAGACGCTTCTTCAGTGAGGCTGACCAAGCCTCCGTTCGCACGCTGCGGATCCCATCCCTTGTTTAGCACCCAGTCGCTGCGCTCTTCCAGGGACTCATCCAACTGTACTGCCTGGCTGCGATACAACGATTCCAGTGCGGCGCGAGTGGCCGGCTCTGCCGGCAGCGCAGTCACCACTAGGTCCAGGTCGACGTAGGACATTTCGATCCCGAACGAACGATCCTGCTGGGCCCACTTCCCTTGGTAGTGCCGCTCCAAGAAGGGTTCAAATCGCTTCATCGCCACCCGTGGAGTTTCCCGGTTGTAGTCAATGGTCGTGACGATCACCACATCCACATCCGAGCGCTTGCCGCCGGTCGGTCGTACGGCCGTAGACCGGCGTACGCTACCCTGCAGGAAGGTGGCCGCAATCATCGGCGACAACTCGGCGTCAGCCATCAGGCGGGTGCGAAGCGTATTCGAGCCACGCTTCCATTCCTCGCGGTTTCTCTCGCTGGGGCGGATGTCCTGCAGAAATTCAGCAAACTGGGGACGAAGTTCCATGTCGATGCCCTTAAGTGGTAAAGGTGGGGTGGTAGCTTCCGTCGATCTGGCCAGCCATGTCGTACTCATAAGGAATGCAGCGGCCGATCGCGTCGGTGTGTTGGCCCAGCAGGAAAGCAAAAGCGTTGGGGGTGGCGAGGAAAAGGTGCGTCGTGTTGCCCGGCTTGCGGGTATCTTTAACCAACTCGGCAATGTGCTGAGCAATTGCCGCAGCATGCTGCCCGCCGGCAATGGTCATGGGGCCAGCACCGTCAACCAGCGATACGCCGATCAGCATGCCGACCTGAGGTAGGTGATCCGCGACGAAGTGCCCCACCTTCTGGCCCACGTTCTGGCTCAGACCTACAGCGACCGCGATGTCGCCCCCATCCCCCAGTGTCTGCACCTCAATCAGCGGCTCCGGCCCTGCGGTACCGTCTTGGGCATCCCACACGATCCCGGGGTTTTTGTCACCGCGCTGAACAACCTCAACATCGGCGCCCTCCTTGAAACGTAGCGCCGCTCCGGCGAGATAGGCAATGGATGAATGCGTCTCCAAGAACAGGCGCATGGAAGGGGCCTGCGCCAGTTTGGCATTGAGGAAGAGGCGTACCTGCCCCTGTACCTCGTCCCAGCTGTGTCCATCTTTTAGCCACCGACCGGTAAATCGGTCAGCCAAGTTCAGGGTGTTGTCCGGCTCGGCGTCTGCCATGTGCAGCGGGGTCGGCCGTGGGCTATAGGTTGCGATGGCCACACTTCGGCGCGGTTTAGGCTTGCGAACCAGATACCACTTTTCGTCCGTGCACCACTGATGAAAGCCAGCTCGGTCGAAGCAATTGATCTTCTTACTTACCAGCTGTTTGGCGGCATCATCGTAGAGAAATACCGTTTCGTTCTCATGACCGGCCAAGCCCACCAGACGAAACTGGGTACTGACCTCACGACGCATTTTTTCCAAGTCAGGCTGACTATCTTGGATGTGGAACCGGTCCAAGATCGCATAGAGCTCCTCATCGCTGCTCAAGCCTAGATGCTCGCGCCAGCATTTGCGTACCCTTCCCATTTCGCTGTTGTCGGTCTTTCCTTCCTTGAGCACCTGCAGTCGTAACGAACTGTCGTGGCCGCCCACTAACTTGCCCAAGGGATCTCCATCCACGATGCGATCGGTGGTCACCAAGTGAAACGCTGCACCTTCGCCGGCCACCTTTTGGGCATCGCGCAGCCGCTCCAGAATCGAGTGTTTGGCGGCATTGATGAACTTGGGGTTGGTCAGGTCGGCAAACCCGAACCGGCCGGCTTTGTTGGCATGCCATTTAATCTGATGATAGTCGGCGGTGACGTAGCCCGGCCCGGAGCGCCGTGAGCGACCAGGGTTGTACCGGACGACGACATCGTCAAAGGCCTTGGGGCCATCCGCCTCGAAGGCAACCTCAACTACGTGGGGTTGCTGGGGATCCAGCAGCAACGCGGCGTGGGTCCAGAAAAAACGGGACTGGTAGCTATCGCCATGCCAACGCGGCTCTACAGCACTGACCATGTGTCTCTCCCAGAAAAATGCAATCCGTGCATCGGGTCACAATATTAGCTCAGCCGCGCCGTGACCGCACCATGTCCGGCTGCGCAGTCGGTCGGCCAACCTATTGATTACAATGGCTACAAGGCATATGCCGTGCTTGGCCGAAACCGTCGAGCCTCTTTAGGCGAGGTTGTCCGATTTCGACCTGGTGTGGCAATGCTCGAATGTCCGCTTCCGGCCAAAAGGAGACATCGAATGCCGTGTTGATCCGCCGCTGCGCCAGCGAGCGTCGGATGTCGTCAGCCGCTCGGCGGTGCCATGGATGCATTCGATGATGTCATCATCAGCGAACCACAACGGGAGCGATTGAGTGGCCATCCCCTTTTCTGAAGAACAAGTACACGAGCAGTTGTTGGCGATGGGCATGGAAACGGTCGTGATGGACTCGACCGAGCTGACTCAAGCCTTGGAAGGCCGCGCCTTACTGCCCGAAGTAGAAGATGAGGAGGGCAGCTTCGAGCTGTGGCGCATCATCAAGCAGCGCGCTTTGCAGCGCATTGATCGCATCCACAATAGCGTTCGCTACGGAACGTTCGTCGGTAGCAAAGTCGACCTGCCCACGGACAGTACCAAGCCGATGCAGCTCGACTTGTTGGGTTACCACGAAGACGGCATTTTCGTACTTGAGCTCAAGGTCGGCAGTTCATCCGAACGGAACGCGTTCTCTGAGTTACTAGCCTATAGCAACTACATCGCCCAAATGTTTGCGCTTTCGGGGCCGGCAGACATCACCAACGTTTTGGTGGCGCCCATGGGGGCGAAAATTACTCGCCATGCGTACCTGTATGACCTGCTCATCTCCAATCGGGACGTCATCGCTTACCGCCCAATCTTTTCGGAGCAGACGCTTGAAAGCTTGAAGCTGGAGCTCTATGTCCCGACAGATGAGGATTTCCGCTACTTCGCAAATAGGCTGCTATCGCACCAGGCGATGGGCTGCGTTGTCGCCTCGTTCCACGACCTAAAAGGCTGGTACGACAGTGAGGAGGATGAGGGAAACCTCAACGATTACTCCCGCGAGGCGTTGGGCGCCCTGAGTACGTATGCCGCGCAGTTAATGGAGGCCGAGCAGCTGCACGGATTCGTGTTCGTCCGCAAGCCCTGGAAAGAGCTCCCTCGGTACTACCGCAATAGCCTGATTGTGTGTGCCGTCAACCCGTTCCTGGTCGCCGATCCCGAGCGCTCAGTCCCGATGCTCGAGCAGATGGACGAACAGCATCGCGACATTTTCATGGAGAGCCCGCGGTACGCATTCGATGGTCGGCTGCTGCGCCTCGCCAAGCGCGCTATTGACGATTGCCTGGCGCACGGAACCGAATGCGAGCGCGAGGTGCCTCTATGGGAGGCTATGGTTCACGAGCTTCAAGAAGTGGTCTTCACGCACAACTTTGGCTTTCGCCCGACCGGCATCTTCCGCGAGGCGTACGTGTCCTCCCTACAAGCGTTGTACATCCGCAAGGCGGGCGGAAGCGACGAAGACGCTAGCACCCTGAAAGTCGACGAGGTGAACAACTGGATGCGCGCCTGGATGTTCATGGAGATGTGCGGGTTCGTTGCCGGGGAGGCAGATGGTGTTGTTGACGACGAGGAGGCTGACGAAGAGGGGCCGGCATCGTAGGCCGACCTGCCACCCGACGTGCACCCGGTTTTGAGTAGCAATGAAGTTCGGGGCAATGTTGGACGTAACCGTGAACGGCGGCTATGGGTTGCATGACGCCCTGGGGCCAGGAGCAGACACGCCGAGGCACAGCAAGCGCAAAAACTAAGCGCTGGTTCCCCGAAGCACCATCACCATCTCATGCCAGGCCATACCGCCATGGTCGAAGTCGGACGGCTTGATGTAGGCATAGCCCATGTGGCGGTACAGCTCCACGTGGCGGTCCTTGCAAGTGGATGGTCTCTCTGCCGAGCGCACGCATGCGCTCCACGAAGGTCGTCATCAACTGCATCCGCTCTTCTCGCACGCGGATGAAGGATGACGATATCTGCATCAGAGAAGTGCTGCAGAAATGGACGCAGGTTCTGCAACTGCTCCACTCCGACAAGCCACCGCTTCCCGTGATAGGCACGGTCGTATGCGCATCTGTCTCCAGAGGGAGACGATCGCGCCGTTTCTAGACTAGAGTTCTAGCGGCAGCTCCAAAGAAATCGGGCTTACAGTGCTAGAGAGGAATGATTTTCAATGTCACTAGGAAAAGAGCTAGACCCCATAGTCTCGGAATCAGAACCATGGGACAGAGATCCTCTATCGCGGGAAGCCGAGGGCAAGATTCTTGCCAACCTGATCTCTGGCCTCGGCGATTCCCCATTTGTCATTTCTCTAAAAGGCGGGTGGGGAACGGGAAAGTCTGTTTTCCTTAAAAGACTAGGCTACCACCTGGAACGGTTCCACAAGATTCCCGTTGTGCGAATTGACGCGTGGCAAAGTGACTACCTCGACGATCCTCTACTTGCCATGACCAGCGCGCTTACGGATCGACTGGCGTCTACCGAGAACCGAGTCTCTACCGTCGTTGACTCAGTCATTACAGGGCTCGCTGGATCCGCAGGCAAAATTGCGCTCCCGGTGCTGTCTGCGATAGCGGGCCTGGCGATGCCTGGCGGCTCACAAGTAGTCCAGCTAGCCTCAAATCTTCCAGACCTCGCGAATAATTTTTTGGAGTGGGATAAATCAAGAAAAACAGCCGAGGAAAAATTTAGGTCAAGCCTCTCCGAAGCTCGTGAAAAATTAAAGGCCTCGTTAGAATCAGACGACGAATCACCAATAGTGATAATTGTCGATGAGCTAGACAGATGCCGCCCTGATTTTGCCATTAAATTTCTGGAGAGAGTAAAGCATTTCTTCAACGTATCTGGAATCTGCTTCCTTATCGCCACAGACCATCAAAACTTGCCGCAGGCGGTCAAGACAGTCTATGGCGACCAGGTCGATGGAGAGCTTTACCTGAGGAAGTTCTTTGACTTCGAATTCAATCTTCCTAGACCTAGCCTTAAGGACCACGCCTATCAGATTTTCCAAAGTTTTCCCGGCACCGACCCAGCCAGGGATGCCTCGGCTATTCGCAAAAGGCTGTTGGAGCTTCGCGATCCGGAGGGTTACGAACAGTTTTACGACAACACCCCCGAGGAGCTGGAGCGCGCCGAGTACAGCATCTACTTTGGACATATCGCATCTCACTTTGAAATGCAGCTTCGTGACTCCCT
Source organism: Stenotrophomonas africana (assembly GCF_013004645.1). GTDB lineage: Bacteria > Pseudomonadota > Gammaproteobacteria > Xanthomonadales > Xanthomonadaceae > Stenotrophomonas > Stenotrophomonas africana. The sequence continues at coordinate 211,690 of NZ_JABEME010000008.1, forward strand.
GCAGGCCCACACGCTGCTAATGGCTTTCGTCAGAAGCTTCCCGAAAAGCTCTGTTCGATTTCCGTTTGTCGACTGCTACATATCGTGTTTGCGGTTTGCTGCGCCTGGCGAATACATGAAGCTAATTTCTAACACCGGCCCTGGATTACCCGACATCCTCAGGGCCAGTAACAAGGCGTCCCTTAGTACGATCGGTGCCTTAAACGCATTTCTCGGCATCAAACCAGATACCGACGCCGAAGAATTCAAGGCCGCAACCCGGAGATGGATGAACAACAATTCGGCAACCCGAGGTATCGGCTTCCTTGCCTACGCATCCTTGTTCGTTCGTGGACTAGAACACGAAGCAAGGGGCACATATCCGCGCCTCACATTCAACGCAGACGACTACCTTGGCAGCGTTCTGCGACTGACCGCTGCCTTCACAGACACCGAGGAACCCTAGGGAGAGTGACAGGGCTGGCGAAGTGCGTATGGATGCGCCCCTCAGCGCGTACAGCAGCCCGAAACTCGGGCTTTGCCATCTGTGCCAATAAGGCCCAGTTCAAGGACGTGTTAAAGCAGATAACGCTGAGAGAGATAAATCTAAGTCATTGATCTATGGTGCCCCCGGCCCGATTCGAACGGGCGACCTTCCCCTAAGGGGAGGCGGCGCCACTAACACTTGCAGGGCTTTGGCGGCTGACTGTGCCCAACCTCCGCCCTTTCGTATCCGGTTTGCCCTCGCACGAGCAAGGAAGCCTTTGCGTCGTCAATCTTGAGAAGGGAGTCTTCGATGCCGCTATGGGGCGCCGACTGGGTATGTGGACCCCGACCGCCAGTGCCGCCGACCGCCTCTAAAGGGCGGAATCAGAGTATTCGCACAGGCGGCAATGCTGCGTCCCGCTTGTCTAAGGGCAGCAGCGAGCGAAGGAATTGATCAGGATCGGCCCCTATGGAATCGCAACTCTCTTCGACCTGCTCAACCAGCCAAGGCGAAAACTGAATGAAGGACTCACCCTCCGCAGCTCGATCATCTATCGCCATCCCGAGTAGCAGACCAAGAGCAAGGAATTGGTCATCTGTCCCTGCCGTAGCTTCGCCCATCACCACTATCGTCCAGTTCTCGCCGTTTGCGCTTCCCTCAACGTGAGCGAGAGCCCCCCGGACTCATCCAGAAGCTCTGCAATGACGTTCGGCTCTGAATCGTAGGCCTTGAAGAACGCTGCGACATTTGAATTCACGCCGGACGACCGAGCAGCAGCCGCCTCCACCCTTCTTTGCCGCTCTTTGAGCTTCGCCTTGCGCCTGGCATCAGACTGCTTACGCGAATCCTATTGGAGTTCATGGCCAGGTTGCAGGATCTGGGGACAGTTCCGATGCTGTATATCCGCAGCTACGCCAAGCACATCCGTTGAGTCTGTCGTGAGGCTAGTTTGAACACGAGCACTGCTGTAAAGCGTGCTGGACCAGCTTCTCAAGCCGCTCGTGGGGCTACTTACGCGGCACTCACTTGGCATCCCTTTCTAAGCCCAGCCTCCATAGGTCAACTGTCGCACTGTCAAGGCTGCGCCTGCTGTGCGCCAGATCAGACGTGCGACGAGCTAGCCAGGCGCTATAATTCACTATCAGGCTCGGAGTAATCCATGTCCAACACAGCTCAGTGCCGACACGCACTCATTGAGGCCACCGCCTCACTCCGTCTGGAAGGCCTCCCCATTTCACAGCGTGATGACGACCTCTACGCAGCGGCCATTGATGGACAGCGCGTTGGGAAGTTGCGCGATCTGGTATTGATGCGTATACGCGCCGAATTGGTATCCAAGACAGGGCCTGCTCCCTGATAGGTGCGGCATGTCAATCTGTCTAACCGGATGAGCTGGCGCGGTTCATGCGCGCCCAGACTCAGGCGTCGAAGTCCGGATGAGACTTGGCGTGAGCCGTTGTTCCCGAAATTTTGGGACCGCCATCGTTCTGAGTCCGCCGTGACGAATCCGGGGGACATCTTCTTGGTGTGCCACCTTCATAAGCCTGTCAGAACGCACAAACTCTACCCCGGGGTATGCCCGGTCAGTGTAGTTCCTTGCGCTCGCCTTGCCCGGATCGATGCGCAGGGTTGTTCCCGCTACCGTTGCATGGCTTGCACATCTCCCACTCGCCGAGGCGAGGCCAGCCGCCGGTTCCACCGCACATCGCACATTCCTCTTCTTCGCCCGCTGGACCGCACTCCTCTTCCACGGACTTGAATTGGTTACTCATTTCCGATGCTCTCCATGCTGAAGGTTGATAATTTCTCGCGCCCACCGTGCATCCCTTGCCGACGAGTTCCCGCTGGCGGAGCCACGGGAAGTACTGAGCTAGTTTGCGGCAAATGCCGAGGAGCCGTCTACGCGCTAAGTAGCCACGAATGGGTGGACGTGGTCCCGTTGCAAACCATTGGGCTCAAAGCTTAGGTCTTTTGGCGGCTGGCTCGACTACTCGAGTAATCTCTGGTCGAGCACAGCATCGCGCCTTTTGCTCGTTCCAGGGCCCGCGAACTGTGAATAGCCGACCTAGTTGCTGCCTCTGCGTCTGCCAACGACACCCGCGCGGCTTTCGCGGCATGTCTGGCAACTTTTCGGGCGTCGCAGGGTGCGAAAGGGCTCTGATTGTTCTGCCCAATCATACGCAAGGCGAGTACAAAGGCGCGATCTCGATGCAGTCGTGATTGATACCCCCCCTGACGTTGGTACGCGGCCTCGTAGTCTTCGTAGACGTCTACGCACATCTCGCGGGCAAAATCTCTGTTGATCTTCATGCTCCTTAAGACGAATCTCATCGGAGGCACGTACCGCTCTCCGCATTTGCTCAGTATCTCGCGTATGCACTGCCTAAACGCCACGACCTTGGTGCCATGCCTCCCGCCAGGGAACTCCAGAGCCTGATACCCTGACCACAGGTCAATCAGGGGACGCGAAGCAGCTGCGACAGGATCAAGTAGCATCTGCGGAATCGTGATCCCCTGCAGCGCGGATAGATTCACTAGCGTTCTAAGAGTGACCCGTCCACGTATAGCATTGGAGCGCAAGCGTGCCATCGCCGCGCGAAGCGTAGCCGGCTGGTTCGGTTGGTCAAGACTTATCTCAATGAGACCGCGTACGAAGCGCTCGTACTGCTCGTACGGTATTTGCGGCTGTCCTGGAGTCGCGCAAAGCGCGATCAATCCGGCAAGCGCATGTTCGGCCCATATGTGGTGACTAGGTAGGGCAGCCAACTTTCCTAGCCCCGCTAAGCCTTGACCACAGCGGTAGCAATGGCGGCGCCGTCGATAGTCTCGCCCAGTCGGCTGGAAGGAACTGCAGGCCCGACAAGCTGCTTCCAAAGCGCAACGATGGACCGGGCAGCTCTGTTGCACATCAACCATCCAAATTAGGGGCTCGTAGGAGTGTTCTTCATCCCACTCCAAGAAGCATTGTGGGCACCAACGTTGCCGCTTGGTGTCGCGCCCCACGCCGGTCACCGCCAACAGGTCATCGACAACCCAGAACGTGCCGTGCCGTATGTGTTCGACGCCAGCTAACCGCTCAAGGTGCTCGACTCGACGCTTGAATTGCCTTCCAGGGCCGCAGAACCCGCTGGCTCCCATGGCCTGGGCGCGCTGCAGGATTCCTCCTGCGGAGCGAATAGGGGGACACAGGGCCCGAACAGTCACCCCCACTGTCCATGCAAGCCTCGCAACATAATGCTCGGCTGACTCCACCAGCCCTGTCCCCAGGCCCATGAGAGCGAGTGGAGGCAGGATGCTCCAACGGAACTTACTCGAGTCAGTGCTCACTATTTGCCTTACCTCAGGTTGGGGATCCCCAGCGCGCCTTCACGTGTTCTGATCGTTCAGTGACATTGCCGGCAACCATGCTCATCTCGAAGGCGTCGATGTCCCGCCATAGGTTTCGAAGATCCTCACTTCCGTAGTAGGAGATCTCAATGTGTCGCTTGAGAATTCTGTTGCATCCCTCTTGCTTCGCGGCAATCTCGGCCCGCCCCAGCAATTCAACCACCTCAGCGAATACACCGCCGGTAGCGGCGAGGATATCGTTGGCCATCCGGATTAGGAGATCATCCTGCGAAAGCTCGTAGCGGGCGGACAATGACTTGAGCAGGCGAAGGAATGGCAGTTTGTCGTCCCGACGCTTATCACTGTATGGAGGTACCCAAACGGTTGTAACGCGGCGTCGCAACTCGGAGTTGATCGACCACAATTGCGTGGCTTTGTGAACGCCAGTCATGACGAACATCACGCCTGTGGCTTCAGCTATCGCCATCAGATGGAGGGTGTGATCAGCCGGCGACTTGTCCCTGTGGTTGACCAGTAGCGCTGTGACCTGATCGATTGATACATACTTGCAACCACGCGCTCTTAAGCTTCGCTGCACCATTCCCCAATACTCGCCTTCCGTCTGTCTTGTTCGCGCTAAGGACTCCCACTCCGATGCTGCAGTGGCAAGCTCGCGTCGAATTTCCAATTTGGCGTCCTCCCCGAGATAGCTTCCATCCAGTAGCCATGCCAACGTTGGCGCGTGCAGCTCCTGAAGAATAGAGACAGCGAGCTGACGGGAACTGAAGTACGCGCCGTGAGGAAGTGTGGCGAATGTTTCGACCAAGGGTATCCGCCCAAGTCCCCAGCATGCAGGCCTTCCAAACATCTCCTGCATCACCGAGCGCCTCATCGTTGTCTTGCCCACACCGGATGGTCCAATAATGAACACCATATGCCCAGGACGATGCTGGTCAAGCGCCATTCGCAAGCGCTTGCGCGGGCCCTCGTAGGCTGGGTGCTGAACCATCTTCATCAGTAATCCTCCCGTTCGTCGAACGGGACGATGTCCTGTGCGATCGTCGGTGGCACTGTTTCAATATCAAGACTCTCATTGGTGCTGGTCATCGTTTCGGGGGCAAGGTGCTCTGTTGCGGGCCTTGCCGCCTGGGCTTGCACTCGGCGCGAATAGCGAGCACGGGCGACTTCCTCTTTCCTTCTTGCCGATTGTGAACGCAGCGCGGGTGACCAGAGTAAGTGGAACAGTCGTTCCTGATCCGACAACAACGCATCGCTCTGTACCCTGTTGTGGAATGCCTTGAACCAGGCTCCACGAACCTTCACGTAGATCACATTCGGATCACAGCAATCGCTGCGAATCTCGCTGGCATTCTCTGTTCGCAGTGCCCCTAGGAGCTCATCGCTGGTGAACCAACCATCAGCGGTGCGTACGCCGCGCTGTCGATCAATTCGCTTTCTAGTTTGCACCTTGATCGAAGTTCTGATTAGGAACTCATCGCCCCATTCGCATTGCGTTCCGACAGCGCCGTAGGCTGCAAGCGCCTCAAGCCTATTCTCGGATGGCGTTGTATCATCTGGCCCCGGCGTCATAGGAAGGTCGTGATAGACGAAGTTCAGGAACTCTTCGTGTACGCGGACAAAGTCCGTTCTGGCATTGTTTCGGCTCTTGAACTTGCCGTCCACCTTGCGCCCCATCTGGTCGGGGCGCGTGCTTCCTGGGAATCGCTGTGCTACTTGTTCGTTGACCTGCTTGATGGCGTTCTCGGCAATGCCATTCCAGGCACTACCAGCCGTTGGGGAAAACCTTAGACTGATCTCGCCATGGCAGAAGTCCTGTAGCCAGCGGGAGGTGTTCTCCGGCCCTCGATCCAGATGGATCAGCTTGGGTAGGAAGCCCTGTCTTTTGACGTACTCACGCATGAGCAATGCCAAGGCGTCAGTTCTGGCTGAGCCAAATACCAATGCATGGGCCATCGGATAGCCCGTCGCTCCGTCAATCCCTATATAGAACTTTGCTTTGCTTGCTGGGAAGTAGTGAATCAGATTCGGCGCGCAGCGAACGTCTAGATCCGAGGAGTCCACGTGAAGTGTGTGGCCATATCCGATCGGAGGCAGGGAGCGATTGCGAGGGTCGGTACGTGTACGCGAAGCGTGGTAGGCCCGAAAGCCACCCGTGGATAGCGCATGACGTGTTGGGCTCTCGCTTCTTCGTCTGGCATCCAGTCGAGCTCTACCGCAAGGCTCAACCCCCAACCGAAGGCACTCCTCTTCAAACACATAAAGCAAGTCCTTCGGTCTATGTACTCTCCCTGTGTTCCAGTGCAGCGCGATGACAGTCTCTATGGCTTGCTCGTGCTCCGGAAGCAGGCGCGATGCTCGGTTCCCGCTAAAGGCATATTTGGTAAGACACGCAGAAAGCGCGGATCTTCCTTCGGCAACGGCCTTTCGAACCTGTCGCTGCAGGGCTCCCATCCGTCGTGTTTGAGGCAGACTTCCGGCCTCAATCAGCGCAAGCCTACCTAGACGTTGGTGTGCTCGCTGGAGGTCGGTAGCGGTTGCGACCAGCAATGGATCGTCCACAACTGGTTGCGACTGAGCTTTGACAATGGCCCCAAGAAGTAGCTCGTCCGCCTCCTCGGCCTGCTCCCGCGTGCCATACAAATGGAAGCGGTCAGTTCTGGCCGCAGGAGTACTCCGCCATGGCCCAAAGGCCGCTGCTTTTCCCAGCATCCAAAGCGCGAGGCGCGGTGTGAAACCGGGCACCTCAGCGAGAAGGCTGGCTAGGAGAAAAGGGCGCTTGGCGATGAGCCCAGTCACCTTGGATACTGCCGTACATTCATGCCGCAGAAGTGCATCACCGGCTACCGCGTAGCATGCTTCAAGGTTTTGGAGGTACACACCGGTAGGAGTGGGCGACACCCAGACTCTGAACACCAGGCCATGCTGCTTCGCCCATTCGGCGTATGGGGAATAGGTCCATACCACGCCCTGCTTGACCCAGAGGGAGTCCGGAAGCGCCAGTTGGCTCTCCAGCCATGATATCGGCTTGCACTCCACTAGCTCTACGCGGTCCCTGCGAAACACAAGGAAATCCACATGTGCAGTGCTGATGTGATTGCGCCCGGATGCCGTGGTCCGCTGCACGCGGCGGCATGGTACCTGTACATAGTAGCCCAGCACCTCCGGATCAAGCTCAAGCTCATAGGCAAAGACCAGCTCGCACGTGTGGCTTTCAACTGTTCGCGCACTACCGTTCTTGATTGAGTTGTGTCTAACACGAACATTTCTTAGCGCCGCCTTGCCTACGGTCTTTGTTCCGCTGCCGGCAACCATGCTCTCGATCTGTCGGATACTGAGCTCACTTGCCTTTATGCGGGTGTAAAGCTGGTGACGGTCTTCAAACGATAGGCCACCAAATTGTGGATCTGTGGACATGCCGATTCCTCATGCGCACCCCACGGGAGCACTGTCCCAAAGGCCTGGGCGAGCCTTACCAGGCGAGTCGGACATAGGTGCCCGTGACAGGCCTGCGCAGGCTTGACAGGGGAGTCAGGGAAGGGGAAAGTATCGGCAAGACCTGCAAAGTCGCCGACCTGAGAACCCGTGAGTCCTACCTCACGGGTTTTTTCTTTCCAACTTCCAGCAAGGGAAGTTCAGATTGGGCTAGGTCATGGGCTGCCTGCCTCCCTCAGAGATTGAGGTGCCTGAGATCGAAGGTATGCGCTGACATCGGCGGCGTGAGCGAACCACCCGCGACGACCTTGTGGACGAAACAGCGTCACTGGCAAACGACCTGTGGCGCTTGCCCGCCTAAGTGCTGCCGGGCTATTGAAGCCGAGCAGTCGCGACAGGTCTTTGGCCGGCACCAGCCCGCCATAGGTTTGCGCCACCCAAGCCACAGACAATGCATCCGGCTCTTTACTTGGTAGGCTCACGTACGCTCCAGTGATGCTAGGTTCCAAGTAACCCTAGCGCTCTACCGTAGGCTTTTCATCCAGCAGAACTACCCTTCCAACGTCTACTTTTTTTGGAGGTTTCCGATGGGGGAGTTGCACGAAGCTTGCCAAGTACTCCAAGCGTTACAGTGCTCCAATTTGGGTCGTCCTGCCTCTGATGCATCGGACAGGCTGCACTCCAGGATTCTCTGGAATGCATGGTCTCTGGTGGAAGGCGGGGAGGAAGAGTTGAGGGCACGCTATGTTCTTCGGCGCCAGAGCCTAGATGGTGCGTTGATGATGCGCAGCGATGAGTTCAGTGCATATCGGCAGGGACTGCGATCACTATCACTGAGGCGGCGCAAGCACCTTGCCTTGCAGTACCCCCAACTTGAGGCGGTGCTTAAGTGGCCCTTTGCAGCCCTCAGCCATCGAGAGTGGGATATGAGGACGGTTGTTGGCTGGAATCGCCTATTTACATCCAGCGCCGGGCTGCTCGGGGTGCGCTATTCATTCCCAGGCGACACGGCCAGCACTGATGAGAACCGCGTGCCGGTGATGGCATATGACCTGGATGGTCTTTATCAACGAGGTGACATCTATGGCTTTCTCATGCTCGCCTGCGCGTATCGCCTGTTCTACTTGCAGCGGTTGGCTGATCGCCAGTGGTATGCGGCAAGCCACATGATTCGAGCACTGTCTGGAGCATGCAGAGATCCCAGAGTGCGTCCATACGCCCATGAGTTGATCGCACAGACGAAGCAACTTCTTCGCCTGCTGCCGGACACCAGCTTTCCAATTCACGTGAATGACGACGTGATCTGGGATCAGATCCGGAACGACGTCCACGAGCCCTCCTACTTGATGAGGCGTGCTGCTGAAAGGCGTGGCGTTCACATCCCAGAGCCTGTAAGCCCAATCATCTCCTACCGATACCAAAAGTGCGCGCCTCATCAACGGCCTTTGCTGTTCGCGCGCAACGGGTAGTCTTCTGCGCTGACGAGGCCAAAGATCTGCTGCGGCCGAGGGCGGGGCCGGAAGGTCGGCTAGTATCCGCGATCGCCTTCTATTCGAAAAATACCCTCTGGCAATGGGCTATAGACTGATCCAAATACGGCTTTCGAAATGCGCCCATCGCTGCGGGAATTACCATCGAAGGAGCCTTGTTCTCGTGAATCCAGCGCATTGCCTGCATCAATTGGCCGTGGCTAAACACGACCACCTGCTCATGCTCGGAATAGGATTCGAGAATGCGTAGTGCTCGCTCAGCGCGGGCAATTGGCTGGGCAAATTTGCGGTGGGTGTTGCTCTGTCGGTAAGTCTCAGTTCCGATCACAAGGGCCTGATCGCGAAGCTGCTGGGTGCCGTTGACTTCGATATGGCTGATCACTTCCAGCCGACTGCCGACAACTACTTGGGCCGGATCTCCAAGCCGTTCGTTGTCGCGGCGTTGACCGAGGCCAAGCAGGTCAATGGCAACGCGAACAAGGAAGGTTTGCTCGCGATGAAGAAGGGTGTGCTCGCTGCCGAAGCCGAAAAGCGGCTGGCCGGCACCGGCTGGTTGCCTAAGCCGATCTGGGGTCCGAAGGCCGAGACTAAGCCTGCCGCGAAGGGCAAGGCTCCAACCGTCAAGAAGGTCCGCGCAAAGTCTGCCAAGACCAAGCCACCCGCTGCCTTTGCCTCCTAAGCGCACAGGTCGCAGGGCCTAGCCCGGCCACCTAACTCCCACGACAGGATCCCACCATGATTCAGCGCCACCCACGGGTGGCGTTTTCTTTCCCGCAGAGCTGTACGCGGTGAAGTCGCGGTTTGCCTACGGCACACGGCAATTTGGGGCGTCCAGCTGCTTAGCCAATCGGCTCGTACCTGGCCGCCGTCGTGGCCGGCCATGCAGGCGATATCAGCTAGCTCGAAAGGTCACTTGCCGTTCTTGCGGTTTTTGTCAGAGTTAAGTAGCTGCGTGATGCGAGCGGGGGTGAGATCCAGAGTCTGGGCCACTCGTGCGCGCGCACCTCTAGGATTAGTCTGGGACTCGATTTCGACGAGCATGCCGACGTATCGAGCCTTCCCGCAGCCCGTGAAGGCATGATAGGCCGCTTTGCTTTGTTGCTTCTGGATGTCCGATAGCTTGGCCTGTTCAGCTTTGATCTCGTGCATTGAGTCGGCAACGCGCTGAAAGCCATCGACCACCACGCTCATCATCAACTCGAGTGGTTCGTTAGAACTTGGGGTTTTAGGAGGCATGTCTGTGCTCACTCACATCTGCGGGGGTGCTAGAGCCTATCGTTCCTCAAGCCTAAAGTAAATATATTTATTTAGAAAAGGTAAACATTTTTGTTTAGGCTGGCGGGCGCGGCCGCCTCCCATTGACGCAATGGTTCTGGACCATTGTCTGCTGCTGCGGGCTAGGCTCGCGTGCCTGGCGCCACACAATCTTCGCCGCTCAAAGATGGGCAAAGCACGTTCCAAGCCCTGACAGTCTGCACAGACTATGGGGTTCCGGTGGGCACCTACTTTGGTGATGGGATCAAAAGGGCTCTGACCCCGGCCGGGCAGCGTTACACCGGGTAGCCGGTGGCTTCCCGGGCCTTCTTCCAGGCGCTTTCGAATTCGCGCGCGGAGATTTCGTCGTCCTCGTCGAAATCCAGGAACGACACCGGCTGGTCGGCCAGCAGGAAGCGGTCATCGCTGTGGGCATGCTCGTCGGCCCAGACCATCTTGGTGCCGTAGATTTCCACCTGGCGCACGATCTTCTCGCCGCGGGCTTCCATCAGCACGTTGCCCTTGCCGAGGCCCGATTCGGCCCAGTGCTTGTAGTACTTCTTTGCGGCGGATTTCGTGCCGGGTTTTGCGTTGTGCTTTGCGTAGGTCATTGCAGGGGTCCTGGCCGCAGGCGCGGCCGGAAAGTTCGGAATGACGCCATTATCGCCCGACCTGGCTGCACGCAGGAGAGCGCTTCATTGGGCCGGCACCGGCAACGCCACGCCCTTCGGCCACAGCATCCAGATATTGCCCTTCTGCTTCATGTCGCCGGCCAGCTTGCCGGCGGCATCGCCGCTGCCCCAGTACAGGTCGGCGCGCACTTCACCGGCAATCGCACCGCCGGTGTCCTGTGCGGCCACCGGGCGCACCACCGGGCTGCCGTCCGGGCGCGTGGTGGACAGCCACAGCAGGCTGCCCAGCGGGACCACGGTGCGGTCCACCGCCACGCTGTAACCGGCGGTGAGTGGCACGTTCAGTGAACCGCGCGGCCCCTCCGGGCTGTCCGGATTGCGCACGAAGAACACGTAGCTGGGATTGCTGCGCAGCAGTTCCGGCACGCGCGCGGGATTGGCCCGGGCCCACGCGCGGATCGCGTCCATGGTGACGTCTTCCTTCTTCAGCTGGCCCTGGTCCACCAGCCAGCGTCCGATCGCGCGGTAGGGGTGGCCGTTCTGTTCGGCATAGGCCAGGCGCACCTGCTTGCCATCGCCCAGGCGCACACGACCCGACCCTTGGATCTGCAGCAGCTGCAGGTCCATCGGATCGGTCAGCCAGGCCAGCACCGGCGCCTTGGCGCCCTTGGCCGCGATGGTACCGGCGTCGTCATAGGGCTTGAGCACTTTGCCTTCGACGCGCCCGCGCAGGCGCTTGCCCTTCAGTTCCGGATAGAGGCTCTCCAGCTGCACAACCACCAGATCATCCGGCGTGCCATAGACCGGCACCGTCGCCTTCTCGGTGCGGGTCAGGCTGCCGGCGTAGATCGGCTCGTAGTAGCCGGTGATCAGCCCGTCGGCCTGGTGGCCGCCGGCACGCAGTGCGTAGACATCGAGGTCGCGCTGCAGGAACTGGCGGATCGCGGCCGGGTCCTTGTCCACCACCGTCGCGGCGGTGGCGCAGGGTCTGGCCCAGACCGCATCGTTCTTCAGGCGCGTGCAGCTGCTGCGCCAGGCAACGAAGCCGGCCTGCAGATCGCTGTCGGAAACGGGCGGCAATGCGCTCCATGCAGCCTTGGCGTAGGTGGCCGCTGGCGGTGTGGCCGGCGTCGGCACTTCGGATCCGGTGCGGGGAGCGGTGGTTGAGCAGCCGGCGAGCACGGCCGCTGCCAACAGGGTCCAGTGCCTGCGCTTGAAGAAGGTGGTGGAATCGATCATGCCGCCATGGTGGCGGCCCGGCCGCTGGGCGGCAACCCAGCGTGGGGTCAAGCGTTCATGCGCCGGGTCACGGCATCTGCAGCAGCAGTGAGTGCAGGATGCGGGCGTCTTCGGCATCCAGCGTCTTCGGCAGGTCATCGCGGCCACGGAAACGGCGGTGGAAGGCGGCGACGGTGGCTTCGCGGTTGTCCAGCGGATAGCCGAAACGGGCCAGTGCATTCCAGGCATCGAAACCTCCCGGCGCAGCACCATCGGCCGCACGCGGCCAGATGCCGAAACCGGCCTCGGCCAGCTGCTGCCAGGGGAAGAACCGGCTCGGATCCTGCTTGCGCGTCGGCGCCAGGTCGGCATGGCCGATCACCTGGCGCGGCGGAATGTTGAGGCGGGTGGTGAGATCGCGCAGCAGCACGATCAGCGATTCGATCTGCGCCGCACTGAACGGGCTGCGGCCATCGTTGTCGAGCTCGATGCCGATCGAGGCTGAATTGAGATCGGTGATGGTGCCCCAGCGCCCGGCACCTGCATGCCAGGCACGCCGCTCGTCGGCGACCAGCTGGTAGCGATGGCCATCGGCACCGATCAGGTAGTGTGCACTGACTGGCCCACCGCTGTTGGCGGTACGCAGCGTATGCAGGCTCTGCTGTACCGATTTCTGCTCGGTGTGGTGGATGACGATGATGACCGGCGTGCGTGCGTTCTGGTTGGGTGAAGGCACCCAGGTGGCAAGCGGGTTGCGGGTTTCCTGCGGCGTGGAGGCGCAAGCGGCCAGCAGCAGGCAGGCCGAGAGCATCAGGGCGGTGCGGATCGGGTGCATGGCCTGATTGTGCGCGATCGCGCCTGATGATGCATGCCACGGTGCCGAGCAAGCCTGGCACCCACCAGAGAGGATGCGGCAGATCCACGCCATGCGTGGATGGGCTACCCGCTGTGCCGACCGACGGTCGGCACCCACCCGAGCAGGAGCAGGAGCAGGAGCAGTGCCAGGCGATCCTGGCACCCACCAGTAGAAGTGCCGACCAACGGTCGGCACCCACAACATCAATGCAGCAGCTCCGCCGCTACTTCAGGCCTCGTAGGCCGATTCGCCGTGCGAAGTCACATCCAGGCCGGTACGTTCGGCCTCTTCGGTCACGCGCAGGCCGACCACGCTGCGCACCACCAGCAGGATCAGCGTGGTCACCACCGCCGACCAGACCACGGTCAGCCCGACGCTGACCACCTGCACCCAGACCTGGTGCGCGATATCCAGATCGGCCTTGGTGCCGCCCAGCGACTGCGCACTGAACACGCCAGTGAGGATCGCGCCGACGATGCCGCCGACACCATGCACACCGAACACGTCGGCGGTGTCGTCCACCTTCAACAGGCGCTTGAGACCGGTCACGCCCCAGACGCAGACCACGCCGGCGACCAAGCCGATGACGATCGCGCCCAGCGGGCCGACGGTGCCGCAGGCCGGGGTGATGCCGACCAGGCCGGCCACCGCACCCGAGGCCGCGCCCAGCGCCGACGGCTTGCCCTTGCCGATCGCCTCCACCAGTGTCCAGCCGAGTACGGCGGCAGCGGTGGCCAGCACGGTGTTGAGGAAGGCCAGCGAGGCCACCGTATCAGCGGCGGCGGCGGAGCCGGCATTGAAGCCGAACCAGCCGACCCACAGCAGCATCGCGCCGATGTAGGTGAACGGCACGTTGTGCGGCTTCAGCGCGGTCTGGCCGTAGCCCAGGCGCTTGCCGACGAACCATGCGGCCACCAGGCCAGCCACACCGGCGTTGATGTGGACCACGGTGCCACCGGCGAAGTCGATCGCACCCAGTTCGCCCAGGTAACCGCCACCCCAGACGATGTGCGCCATCGGGATGTAGCTGAGGGTGAACCACAGTGCCGAGAACAGCAGCACCGCGCGGAACTTGATGCGCTCGGCGAACGCGCCGACGATCAGCGCGGTGGTGATGCCGGCGAAGGTCGACTGGAACGCGACGAACAGATAGTCCGGCAGGCCCTTGATCGGCGTGTTGCCCACCGAGTCGGGGGTGAAGCCCTTGAGGAAGGCGAATTCGGTGAACGAGCCGAAGAACGGATTGCCCGCGCTGAACACCGCGCTGTAGCCGTAGGCCACCCACAGCAGCAACACCAGCGAGAACACCACCAGGATCTGGCTGAGTACCGACAGCACGTTCTTCGAACGCACCAGGCCGCCGTAGAACAGGGCCAGGCCCGGCACCACCATCAGCAGCACCAGCAGGGTGGAAGTGAGCATCCAGGCGACGTCGCCACGATCATAGGCGGCGGCCGCTTCGGCCACGGCCGGCGCAGCGGCTGCGGCAACCGGATCCTGCAGTGGTTCAACGGCCACACTTTCGCTCGGCAACGGCGAGACCTGCGCCTGGGCATGGGCATTGCCCGGCCAGGCACCGGCGGCCAGCGCGCTGAGCAGCATCAACAGGCACACCAGATGGAACCGGGCCTGCCACCCGGTGAGAAGGCGCATCTTCATTGGGGGAGTCTCCGGAAGGGGGTTACAGCGCGTCGGCACCGATTTCGCCGGTGCGGATGCGGATGACCTGTTCGACGGCGGTGACGAAAATCTTGCCGTCACCGATCTTGCCGGTGCCTGCCGACGACTGGATCGCTTCGATCACCGCGTCGGCACGCTCGTCGGTGACCACGGTTTCGATCTTGATCTTGGGCAGGAAATCGACGACGTACTCGGCGCCGCGGTACAGCTCGGTGTGGCCCTTCTGGCGACCGAAACCTTTCACTTCGGTCACGGTGATACCCGACACGCCTGCATCGGACAGGGCCTCGCGGACCTCGTCGAGCTTGAACGGTCGGATGATGGCGGAGATCAGTTTCATGCGCATGTCCCGATGGTGGATGGGGCCAGCGCGCCAGCGCGCGTTGGCATCAGGCAACCACGGGTCATCAGGATGATGACCGTGGCTGTTGCACCGGACACGTACAGGGCCGGGACGGCCGTGCCTCTCTCCTTGCACGACCGACGCGGGAGGGAGGGCGGCCCTGGTCGCGTATCCGGTCTCTCTCTTGCCCCTGGATAAGCGGGCCAAAGGCCCGCGTTCCAATGCAGCGGACTGACAGTCCGCTCTACAACGGCGGGCCTGCGCCCGCCTTGCGGCTCCCCAGCCGCGAAAACGGAAGCGATGGCGGCGGGTGGGAGGGGGAAGCCCACCGCCATCGCCACCGGTCAGCTGGCGTAGTACAGCTGGTATTCCAGCGGGTGGGTGGCCGCGCGGAACTTGGTCACTTCCTGCATCTTCAGCGCGATGTAGCCGTCGATGAAGTCATCGCTCATCACGCCACCGGCCTTCAGGAATTCGCGATCCTTGTCCAGCGCTTCCAGCGCCTGGTCCAGCGAGGAGCAGACCTGCGGGATCAGCTTCTCTTCTTCCGGCGGCAGGTCGTACAGGTCCTTGTCGCTCGGTGCGCCCGGGTCGATCTGGTTCTTGATGCCGTCCAGGCCGGCCATCATCAGCGCGGTGAAGGTGAGGTAGCCGGACTGGATCGGGTCCGGGAAGCGCATTTCGATGCGGCGTGCCTTCGGGTTGGAGACCCACGGAATGCGGCACGACGCCGAACGGTTGCGGGCCGAATAGGCCAGCATCACCGGCGCTTCGAAGCCCGGCACCAGGCGCTTGTAGCTGTTGGTGCCCGAGTTGGCAAAGGCATTGATGGCCTTGGCGTGCTTGAAGATGCCGCCGATGTACCACAGCGCCAGCTGGCTCAGGCCGCCGTAGCCGTCACCGGAGAACAGGTTGGTGCCGCCCTTGGACAGCGACTGGTGCACGTGCATGCCGCTGCCGTTGTCGCCGACGATCGGCTTGGGCATGAAGGTGACGGTCTTGCCGTTGCGGTGCGCGACGTTCTTGATCACGTACTTCATGCGCAGCAGTTCGTCGGCCTTCTGCACCAGGGTGCTGAACTTGGTGCCGATCTCGCACTGGCCGGCGGTGGCCACTTCGTGGTGCTGCACTTCCACTTCGATGCCGACCTGTTCCAGGGTCTTGCACATCTCGGCGCGCAGGTCGTGCAGGGTGTCGGTCGGCGGAACGGGGAAGTAACCGCCCTTCACGCCCGGACGGTAGCCGCTGTTGGCACCGTCGTACTTGGCGCCGCTGTTCCAGGCGGCTTCTTCGGAATCGACCTTGAAGAAGGTGTTGCCCATTTCATTGGCGAAACGGACCGAATCGAAGATGAAGAATTCCGGCTCCGGGCCGAAGAACGCGGTTTCGGCGATGCCGGAGGACTTCAGGTAGGCCTCGGCGCGCTTGGCGATGCCGCGCGGGCAACGGCCATACGGCTGCATGGTGGCCGGGTCGAGGATGTCGCAGCTGATCACGATGGTCGGATCGGCGTAGAACGGGTCGACGTAGGCGCTGCTGGTGTCGGGCAGCAGGACCATGTCCGATTCGTTGATGCCCTTCCAGCCGGCGATCGAGCTGCCATCGAACATCTTGCCTTCTTCAAACAGCGACGGCTCGACGATGCTGACCGGGAAGGTGACGTGCTGCTCGACGCCACGCATATCCACGAAACGCAGATCGACGAATTCGATCTGGTTGTCCTTGATCAGCTTCTCAACGTTTTCCACGGACATCGGTACGACCTCGGATGGGGATGAATGCCTGCTGAGGTACAGCAACGACCGTGCCAACTTTTTACAGCCCGCAAGTCATTGATTTCAAAAAGAGTGCCCCGGACCGGTGCACATCGGTGCGCACCAATGAGGTGCGCCCGCCACCAGACGCACCCGTTTGGTGCAGCAGGGATCGTCTATCCTCTCGACCTTCTTCCTTCCTGCCGCGCGTGCCCGCACCGTCCATGTCCGACCTGCTCTCCGCCCTGCTGCTGGGCATCCTCGAAGGCTTGACCGAGTTCCTGCCGATCTCCAGCACCGGCCATCTGCTCATCGCCCAGCACTGGCTGGGTGCCCGTTCGGACTTCTTCAACATCGTCATCCAGGCCGGTGCGATCGTGGCGGTGGTACTGGTGTTCCGCCAGCGCCTGCTGCAACTGGCCACCGGCTTCAACCAGCGTGAGAACCGCGAGTACGTGTTCAAGCTGGGCGCGGCCTTCCTGGTCACCGCCGTGGTCGGCCTGGTGGTGCGCAAGGCCGGCTGGTCGCTGCCGGAAACGGTCAGCCCGGTGGCGTGGGCGCTGATCATCGGTGGCGTCTGGATGCTGCTGGTGGAGGCCTACACCGCGCGCCTGCCCGACCGCGACCAGGTGACCTGGACGGTGGCGATCGGCGTCGGCCTGGCGCAGGTGGTGGCCGGTGTGTTCCCCGGCACCTCGCGCTCGGCCTCGGCGATCTTCCTGGCCATGCTGCTGGGCCTGAGCCGCCGCGCGGCCGCCGCCGAGTTCGTGTTCCTGGTCGGCATCCCGACCATGTTCGCCGCCAGCGCCTACACCTTCCTGGAAATGGCAAAGGCCGGGCAGCTGGGCAGCGAGAACTGGACCGACGTGGGCGTGGCCTTCCTTGCCGCGGCCGTCACCGGCTTCGTCGTAGTGAAGTGGCTGATGGGCTACATCAAGTCGCACAAGTTCACCGCCTTCGCCATCTACCGCATCGCGCTGGGTGCGGCACTGCTGCTGTGGTTGCCGTCCGGCAGCTGAACAGCGCCAGGGCACGGTAACCCCGTTGCCGGTCCCACCCCGTTTCCCCCACGGTTCCCCAAGGAGAATCACCATGAACCGCAAGCTCACCCTGCTCCTCCCGCTGGCCCTGATGGCCGCCTGCAGCCAGACCCCGGCACCGGCCGGCACCGGCGGTGACGACGTGGCCCCGGCCGCGGCCAAGGCAGCAGACCAGCAGACGCTGGCGCACCTGGATGCGCAGCGCCTGCAGAGCCAGCACTGGCTGCTGCAGCAGGCCACCGCCGCCGACGGCAAGCGCATCGACGCGCTGTTCGCCCGCGAAGACAAGCCGGTCACCCTGGACTTCGCTGATGGCCGCCTGTCGGTCAGCAACACCTGCAACCGCATGGGCGGCGGCTATACCTTCGACGCTGGCAAGCTGAGCGTCAGTGCGATGGCCTCGACCATGATGGCCTGCACCGACAAGGCGCTGATGGCGCTGGACGAGGCCGTGTCGAGCCGCCTGCAGGGCAAGCTGAAGGCCGAGCAGGATGCCGATGGCACGCTGACCCTGACCAACGCCAAGGGCGAGAAGCTGGTCTTCACCCCGGAACCGACGGCTGAAACCCGCTACGGTGGCGCCGGCGAAACCGTGTTCCTGGAAGTGGCCGCCAAGACCGAGAAGTGCTCGCACCCGCTGATCCCGGACTACCAGTGCCTGCAGGTGCGTGAGGTCAAGTTCGACGACAAGGGCCTGAAGCAGGGTGAGCCGGGCAAGTTCGAGAACTTCTACGGCAACATCGAGGGCTACACCCACGAAGACGGCGTGCGCAACGTGGTGCGCGTGAAGCGCTATGAGGTGAAGAACCCGCCGGCCGATGCGCCGTCGCAGGCGTACGTGCTGGACATGGTGGTCGAGTCGGCCATCGAGAAGTGATGTAGAGCCGACTGTCAGTCGGCTGGCACTTGAAGGGCGGCCGCGAGGTCGCCCTTCTTCGTTGTGCGTTGTAGAGCCGAGCCATGCTCGGCTGCTGTCTATCGGGAAAAGCAGCCGAGCATGGGCTCGGCTCTACAGAAGCACATTGCCGCTCAGGCCAATGCGGGGTTCAAGGTGTAGGTACCGTGCAGCGCCGCTTCGGCCAGCACGTGGCCGTGCATGGCGCGATACGCGTCTGCGGCGGTGAAGCGTGCCGGAAGCTCCAACGAGGCCACGTCCAGCGCAAACACCCGGAAGAAGTAGCGGTGCACACGCTCGTCGTTGAACGGCGGATACGGGCCGTCGTAGCCCAGGTAGTCACCGGCCATGTCCGGGTTGCCGGCGAACCAGCCGGTGAAGTCGTTCAGGCCCTGGCGGCTGCCGGCCGGACCCGCGGGTGCGGGCTTGCCCTTCACCACGAAGCCATCGCTGCAGCTGCCAGCAGCAATCTCCTGCACCGAGGCCGGGATATCGGCCATCACCCAGTGCACGAAGTCGCAACGCGGCTGGTCGCGCGGCACGGTCATGTCATTGCGGCCGACCGTCTCCGGCACCGTCGGCACGTCCGGGTCCACGCACACCAGCAGGAACGAACGGGTGCCGGCAGGCGCCCCGCTCCAGGCCAGGTGCGGGTTGCGGTCGGGCGCGAAGCCAGCGGCATCACCGGCGGCGAACTCACGGTCGATCGGTGCGCCGTTGGTCAGGCTGTTGCTGCTCAGCTGCATTGCATTCTCCTCACTCTTCCGGGTAACCCAGGCGCACCGCAACCGGGGTGAGCTGGGCGAAGGCGGCGCTCATCACGTCGCGGTAGTTGCGCCAGTGGCCTGCAGGCAGGCGCGGCGCGCCCAGCTGTGCCGCCGGCGGCATCGGCCGCTCGAACAGGCGGCCCAGCAGTTCGGCCATCGCGTGCGGATCATTGCCGATCTGGTCGATGCGCAGCAGCACGTGCGGGTACAGGTCTTCCTCGTGCAGCGTGGCGATCTGGGTCAGTGCGCGCGTCAGCCATTCGCTGGCTTCGGCCAGCGAGGTCATCGCCAGCGGTGCGACGGCGCCGTAGGCCACCCAGTCCAGCAGCATGTCGCGCGGATCACGCAGCACCAGCACCAAGCGCCCCTGCGGCAGCTGCGGACGCAGCGCCCACAGCAGGGCGTTGTCCCACCACAGCAGCCAGTCGATCACGGTGTCGCTCTGCAGGCCACGCGCCGGCAGCTGTTCGCGCCAGCGCTGCACCAGCCGTTCCGGCGTCAATACGCCCGAGGCCAGGTCCTGCAGCGTGTTGTAGTTCTGGAACGCATCATCGGGTGGGGTGTTGGTATATCGGTCGCTGCGCAGCACAGGGCTGGCGGCCGCCAGGCCGGTCGCCACGCGCTCCACGCCCGAACCGGGGGCGCCCCACAGGAAGATCGGTGCGGAACTGGCATCACCTTCAATGCTGCCCTTGTCGGGCCAGCTCGGCGGCGACTTGGCCTGTGGCGGCAACGGCAGGCGCTGCGGGGCCTGGTCGGTCTGCAGCGACATCCACGTGCGCAGCGCCTCCTGTGGCTGTCCGGCACGGTCCTGGATCTCGCCCATCCAGGTCCGCAGATCGGCGCGATGCGCTTCCGGCGCCTGCTCGATCAGCGCCTGCACACGGGCAACCGCCGCAGCGGGATCACGCTGCAGCAGCCCCTCGACCAGACGGGATTCACCGCTGACGCGACCCGGTTCCAGGCTGACGATGCGCTCGGCGATCGCTTCGGCCTGCGCGTGTTCACCCGCCATGTCATGCAGGCGCAGGCGCGCTTCCAGGGCCGGCACATGCGTCGGCATCGCTGCCATCCAGCGCTCGACCGCAGCCACCGCGCTTTCGCTGCCCACCTGCTCGATGGCCAGGCGCGCCAGCCACACGTCGTGCAGCTGGTCATGCGCGTCCAGCACCGCATCCAGGCGCGCGCGTGCTTCTTCTTCGCGGCCCAGGCGCTGCCAGGACATCAGCAGCAGCTGCAGCACCTGGCGGTCTTCCGGCTGCGTTTCCAGCAGCGGCAGCAGGTAGTCCAGCGCCTGCAACGGCTGGCCGTTGCGCAGCGCCAGTTCACCGGCCAGGCGACGCATCGCCGGCACGTCCAGCTCCGGCTGCCGCAGGGCGACCTGCACGGCTTCGGCCGCCGCCGGCACGTTGCCCTGGCGCAGTGCCAGCTGCACCACCAGGCCATGCAGCGAGGACAGCGACGGATTCAGCTCCAGCACGCGGCGGAACGACTGCTCGGCAAACGCCAGCATGTCCTTGCCCAGGTAGGCGAAGCCCAGTGCATACAGCACACGGGTATCGTCCGGCAGTGCCTTGCTGGCGGCCGACAGCAGCGCCAGCGCGCGGTCGGCTTCGCCACGGCGCAGCGCGACCATGCCGTCGATGGTCAGCAGTTCCGGATGCTCCGGCTCCACGCGCGAGGCCAGGGTCGAGATGCGCTGTGCTTCGTCGAAATCGTTGCGGCCGATCGCCAGGTGCGCCTGCATCAGGTAGGCGGAGAAGGAATTCGGATCGAGGCCGGTGGTGCGCACCAGTGCTTCGTCGGCCCCTTCGAACTGGCGCAGCGCCAGCAGCAGGCCGGCATGCTGCAGGTGCAGCTGAGCGTCGTCCGGGGCCAGCCGCAGCGCCTGCTGCAATGCCTCCATCGCGGCTTCGGCATTGCCCTGCTGCTGCAGCGCAAGCGCCAGCCAGCGGTGGGCGTCGGCGCGGCCGGGTTCGTCACGGGTCCACGCCTGGGCCAGCTGCACGGCCTGGTCGGCCTGGTTCTGGCGCAACGCTTGGATGATCTGGTCTTGCATGGCAGTCCGGTTCAAGTGCAAACCGGCATTGTAGCGGGCTGCGCGCCGCTGCCGGTTCAGGCCTGCAGGACCCGCTGCAGGCGTTGCGCCACCCAGCGCTCGGAGAAGCCGTCACCCCGCCAGTTCTCGATGAATCCGCAGTGGCCGCCCCAGCAGGCAGTTTCCAGGCGCGCCTGGCGCGGCAGCTGCCAGTCACTGAAGGTCGCATAGGGAATGACCGGGTCATCCTGCGCCATCAGGATGTCAGCCGGCACCTGCAGGGCGGAGAGGCGGTCACCGGCAATCGAATAGCCATCGAAATAGGCCTGCAGCGAGCCGAAGCTGGTGTGCCGCTCGACCAGCCACGCGGTCAGCGCGCGGATGTCCAGCTTCAGCACGCGGTCGTCGCAGTCGCTCAGTTCAGGGAACAGGTCGCGCTTGCGGCGCAGCGAACCGGCCCACTTGCGACGGAAGTACCAGTCGTACATCGCCGGGCCGTTCTCGATGCTGTCCATCGTCAGCGCCGGGTCCAGCACCGGGCACACCGACGCCACCCGCAGCAGCGGCACGCCGGCGGCCGGCGCGCGCAGGGCCAGCCGCAGCACGAAATTGCCACCCAGCGAATAGCCGGCGGCCACCAGCGGCAGCTGCGGCCAGCGCTGGGCGATATCGCCCGCGGCATGCACCACTTCATCGATCAGGTTGGAGTGGAAGATGCCGGGGTTCAGATGGTGGGTGTTGCCGTGGTCGCGGAAGTTCAGCCGCACCACATCGAAACCCTGTTCGATCATGCGCGCGGCCGCCATGCGCATGTAACTGGATTCGGCACTGCCTTCCCACCCGTGCAGCAGCAGGGCAATTCCCTTGGGCTGGCGACCTTCGACATGGCTGTGCCAGCCCTGCAGGCGCACGCCGTCACCGCCATCGAGGATCAGCTCCTCGCTGACCGCACCGGTGGCGGCCAGCAGCAGCAGGCCACGCTGCAGGCGCATGCGGCTGGAACTGAGCATCGACTGCAGGTGCGGATTGCGCAGCCAGCGCGGCGGCTGATAGTCAGCCGCATGCAGCGTCGGCGTACCGGCGTCCAGGACGGGTGGCGGTATCAGGGCCACCGCACCCTCACTGCGTGCTCATGGCCGCCACGATGCGCGCGCGCGAGGTTTCCGCGATGCGTCGACGGCCTTCCAGGTCCTGGGTACCGATCGGCTCCAGGAAATGCACTTCGGTATGCCGCGCCGGCTCACCGAGCAGGCGCAGGAAATTGGCGGCGAAACTCTCGCCCGGGCCGAACGCGACGATGGTTTGTGCGTCGCCCTTCACCCCGTACACCAGCGCCACCGGCTGCACCGGCACGCCGGTTTCAACCGCGGCCTGGAAGATGCGGGCATGGAACGGCCCCACTTCGTGGCCGCCGCGGGTGCGCCCTTCCGGAAACACACCGACCGCCTTGCCGGCGCGCAGGCGCTCCGCCATCACCTGCATCACCCCACCGAGCGATTCGGTATTGCCACGCTGATGGAAGATGGTCTGGCCGCGCGCGGCGAGCCAACCAACCAACGGCCAACTGGCGATCTCGCGCTTGGCGACAAAGCCCATCATGCGCTGGCTGTGCAGGATGGAGATATCCACCCAGCTGACATGGTTGGCCACAAACAGCACGGCGCCCGGCAGCGGCTTGCCGATCTGCGACAGGCGGAAGCCGAAGATCCACATCAGCCCGCCCTGCCACCAGTTCACCACCTTGGCCCCGAACGTATCCTCGCCCACGCGCAGTTCGCCCCACGGCGGAAGCATGCCGATCAGGATGAGCGGCAGGAACACGGAGATGTGGACCAACAGCAGCGGTACGCGGTACAGGTAACGGCACACACGCGCCAAGCCGCCGCGGGGGGCCGGAGTGGGGGAAGTCATCCGCGCACGATACCGGAGCGCCGCAGCAGCTGCCAGCCGATTTAGGCCATAACCGCCCTTGACCGGGGCAATCGGCGGGGAACGCTGGGTTCTGCCGCCGTCAACGCCCCCGCCGGGGGACTCAACCGTGGCCGGCGGCCACCACCGCCAGGGTCAGCCGCGAGATGCACACCAGCCGGCCCTGCTCGTCCTCGATGCGGATTTCCCACAGCTGCGTGCTACGGCCCACGTGCAGCGCGCGTGCGGTGCCGGTGACCGTACCCGAACGCACGGCGCGCACGTGGTTGGCGTTGATTTCCAGCCCCACGCAGATCTGTTTTGCGGGATCCACGCACAGGTTGCCGGCACTGCTGCCCAGGGTCTCGGCCAGCACCACCGAGGCGCCGCCGTGCAGGATGCCGTACGGCTGGCGGGTGCGTTCGTCCACCGGCATGGTGGCCTGCAGCCAGTCCTCACCGACGGCACTGAAAACGATGCCCAGGGATTCGATGGCCGTGTTGCGGCTGAGCGCGTTGAGCTGCTCGATGGAAACGGCTTCGCGGAATACCTGGGTCATGCGGGCACCTTCAGAGGATGGGAACGAGGCCGGCGCCGAACGCGGTCAGCATGCGCACCAGCAGCCACTTCGGGCCGACGTTGACTTCGGGGAAGTCGCCGACGGCGACGTAGCAGTCGTGGAATGCCGGGTCCTGCCGGGGCAGCGGCTGCGGGCAGTCCGGGCCGGGCTTGAATTCGTAGTCGGTGGCGTAACGCCACGGCCAGAAGTCGAGAATCGGCAGCGCTTCGGAGGCCTTGCCGACGCTGTAGTTGAGCCCCGACAGCACCGGCGGTTTGGCGCGGGGGGCCACCGTCCAGGAGTTCTGCGGGTGGGTGTCGCGCAGGATGCTTTCGGCCAGCTGCTCGGCGAAGACCGGATCGTCGATGATCACTGCGCCTTCGGTGTTGTAGTTCTCGCTGCGCGGATCGAAGTTGTGGGTGCCGACCACGCCGATGCGGCGATCGACCACCAGCGACTTGGCATGCAGGCCCATGCGCGCACCCTTGCGGGTGACCGGCAGTGGCTTGTTGACCGCCTTGCTGCCAAGGAACGACGGCCGCGTCTCGGTGCGCAGCAGCCGCGTTTCCACTTCGCTGCCGGCCGCACGACGGCGTTCGCGGGCGTTCTGGTAGGCGCTGCCGGTACGCGGATGGTTCACCGGGCCGTGCTTGTCCATCGCGCCCGAGCCGCCATCGCTGCCACCGCGCGCATTGCTGCCGGCGGCGCTGCCGCCGATCAACGGATTGCGCCCGCTGTCATCCTCGCCTTCGGGCGCGGCGATCGGGTCGGGCAGCAGGTTGCGGTAGTCGACCGGCGCATCCAGCGGGAACGGCTTGTATTCGAAGATATTGAAGCCCAGTTCGCGCATGTTGCGCCGCTTGTACTTGTACGACAGCGCATACACGATCGGGTTGTCGGTGGCCGCCAGGCTGTTGCTGGACACCACCACGCGCGGCGGCTGCGGACGCTTGCGCAGCTCGCGGAACAGCTTCTGCGCCGGCTTGGACAGCACCAGGTACGGCGTCTGCAGGATCACTTCCTTCTGCGCGCTGGCGATCAGCGCGTCCAGCTGAGGCTCGGTCACATGCTGGCCAGCCAAGGGTGCGTCGGCCTTCTCGCGGCGATGCTTGCGCGGCAGATCCGCCACATAGCGCACGGAGGCCACCGGCAGCGCGGTATCGACGAAGGAGCGGGTGACGAATTCGGTGTCGTTGGCTTCGGCACTGACCCGTTGCACCCGTTCCGGGCGCCGGAAGGTGGCCGGCGGCAGCGTCGGTACGCCCTCGCGCAGCAAAGTGCGGCCCACATCGTTCAGGCGTTCGGCCGGCACGCTGCGGTGAGCCCGCCAGAAGGCATCGAAGTTGGCCGCCATCGCCCGTGCCTCCGGCCCCGCAATCAGCACGTCGCGGTCGCGGAAGTTGTACTCGCGGTCCCAGTCGTAATAGTCGTCCTGGTAATTGCGACCACCGACCACACCGATCGCGTCGTCGATCACCAGCAGCTTGTTGTGCATGCGCTGGTTGAAGCGGCGGAAGCAGCACAGCACGCTGCCGGCGTAGTCGAAGTAGTTCAGCCGGGCCTTGCCGAAGGTCGGGTTGTAGACCCGCAGCTGGAAGTTCTGGTGGGCACCGGACAGCGCCCCCAGGATCTCGAGGTCGGAGATCGCCGAGAGCTGGTCGATCAGCACCCGCACCTTCACCCCGCGGCGGGACGCGGCCAGCAGTTCGTCGATGACCAGCCGGGCGCTGTCGTCCTTGTCGAAGATATAGGTCTGCAGGTCGATGCTGCGGGTAGCGCTGCGCAGCAGGTTCAGGCGTGCCACCAGGGCGCCCTCGCCCTCATCCAGCAGGGTTGCGTAGTGGCGCGGTCGCTCCGGGGTGGATTCGGTGAACGCCCGCCCGGCCAGGGCCCGCAGCGGCGAGTCCTGCGCGCAACGGTCGGCGCGCTGGCAATCAACCACGGTCGAGCGCGCCTGCACCGCGATCGCTTCGGCCCGGTCGCGCTCGGCATGCGACAGCGAGGCACAACCGCTGCCCAGCAACACGGTTGCCAGCGCCAGTACACGCAGCAGGAGGTTCACGGTTTCGGCGCCTCGCTCAGGCGCGCTCGCAATACGAAGGTCACTCGGTCACTCAAGGCAAGCTGCCAGCTGTCCATTCCATACCGGCCTCGCTGCACGGTACCGCGGCTGACGACATCGCAATCATAGCCGGGACGGGCGCAATCCGCTTTCTCGACCTTGAGCTTCTCGGGGTGGCTGATCCCACGCAGGGTCAGGCGGCCATCGATATCGCCCCCGTTCTCCACGGTCTCCGGCCAGTACGGCAGCGAGTCGAACTCGACCACCGGATGGCGGCCGGCATCGAAGAACTCCTCGCCGCGCATCCAGCCGGTGTAACGCGACTTGCCGGGGATCTCGACCGAGCGCGTGAACATCTTCAGGTGCACCTGGTGGCGGCCATCGGAAAGGATCTCGATGCGTCCTTCAAAGTGCGGGAACACGCCTTCGATGCGTTGCCCGAAGCGGGTGCGCACTTCGAAGCCGATCTGCGAGCGCACGGTATCCAGGCGCAGCATCCGCGTGGCTTCGGCTGCCACCGGTGGCAACGGGGTGGGCGGAGGTGCTGCAGCCCAGGCAGGACCGAAGGCCAGCAGCGCGGGCAGCAGGAAGCGGCTCCGCCGCGCCAGGCTCATCGGATCACGGCCACCAGAACGCGTTCAGGCTGGCCACGCCCGGTTCGATCGAGGCCTCGCGCGGGAAGCCAAGCACGGCGATACCGGCCGGCGGCATGCCGCGATAGTCGCTGCTGGTGCCCTCGGTCATCAACGCCACCAGGCGCTCCAGACCCGGGTTGTGGCCGACGATCAGCACCCGGTCGAGGTCACGGCGGTCGTCCACCAGCGCCGCCAGGGTGCCGGGGGTGGCCTCGTAGATGCGGTCTTCCAGGCGCTTCTCCACGTAGCCGATGGTGCCAAGCACGGCCTCCAGGGTCTCGCGGGTGCGCCGCGCCGGCGAGCACAGCACGCAGTCCGGCAGCAGATTGTTTTCCTTCAGCCACTTGCCGGCGGCTTCGGCTTCGGCCAGCCCGACCGGCGACAACGGCCGGTCAAGGTCGGCCTGGCCGGGAGTGGCCGGTTCGGCATGGGCATGGCGCAGCAGGATCAGTTCACGCATCGCGGGTTTCCATGAAGAGGAGGATGCAGCAGAAGGAGTGAGGCAGGCATCAAAGCTTGAGCCAGGACAGCAGCGGCTCCCAGTCGGCCTGGTGTTCGCGCACCTGGGCGGAGCGGTAGTCGAACAGGCTGCGGCCAAGGCCGGTCATGACCACGTAGCTCTGGCTGTCACGCAGCTGCGCGACCACCGGGTATGGCCATTCGGCCAGCATCTGCAGCGCCTGCTGCGAGGTCTGGGTCCACGGCTTGGTGCGGTTCAGGACCAGCCCTACCGGCAGCTTGCGGCTGTGCACCCGTGGGTTCTGGGCCAGGCTGTTGAGGAAGCCGACGATGGCTTCGATATCCAGCGCCGAGGGCAGCACCGGCACCACCACCGCGTCGGCAGCGTCAAGGAAATGGGGGATATCGTCGGCCAACGCACCGGCTGGCGCATCGATGATGACGGTTTCGGTACCGTCGGGCAGCTTCTGCGCCCACTGCTTCTTGCGATACACGTCGATGGGGAGCACCGCGCTTTCCAGCCCGGCACGTCGTTGCGCCCAGCGGGTGCTGGAGCCCTGCGGGTCGGCATCGGCGATCACCGTGGCCTTGCCCTGCAATGCCGCGTACGCGGCCAGGTGGGTGGCGACGGTGGTCTTGCCCACCCCGCCCTTGGAACCGGCCACCAGGATCGTCTTCATGCCAGCCTCGCTTCCGGGTACGTGCCCCGAGCGTACACCGGCGGTGGTGACGGGAGGTAGCATCGCGCTGAACCTGTGGCCATCGCCTTTGCTATCGTGGCGCCCCCGAAGGATCGAACCGGCATGAGCGAGCTGCAGGACCTGAGCGCACTGATCCGCGCCAATACCCCCCTGATCGTGATCGAGACCCAGGACGAGGGTCGCATCGTGGAACTGTTCCG
Organism: Stenotrophomonas africana; assembly: GCF_013004645.1. Classification (GTDB taxonomy): domain Bacteria; phylum Pseudomonadota; class Gammaproteobacteria; order Xanthomonadales; family Xanthomonadaceae; genus Stenotrophomonas; species Stenotrophomonas africana. Next base: position 239,427 of record NZ_JABEME010000008.1, read on the forward strand.
GCAGACGCTGATGCACGTGTGGCGGGCGCTGCACCGCTGGTCGATCACCGAAGGCCTGCGCCGGATCGACCTGGACAGCGAGGACCCGCCAGTCGGGCCGCCGGATGCCAGTGCGGCCCTGCAGATGATCCGCCAGGCGGAGCAGCGCGGGGTCTACCTGCTGCTCGATTTCCACCCCTACCTGGGCTATGCCAGCCACCAGCGCGCCCTGCGCGACCTGATCCAGCGCCGCCACAGCGAACCGCACGTGCTGGTGCTGATCGGCGCCAAGGTGGAACTGCCGGCGGAGCTGGAAGCACTGGCGGTACGCTTCAACCCACGCCTGCCCGATGCCAACGCCCTGCTGAAGATGCTGCGCGAGGAGGCCGACGCCTTTGCACGCGAGCATGGCGGCCGACGGGTGGAAGTCGACAGCGAAGCGGTGAAGAAGATCCTGAAGAACCTGCAGGGCCTGAGCCTGGTCGATGCCCGGCGCATCGCGCGCCAGCTGATCTACGCCGACGGCGCACTGCGCGACGACGACCTGCCGCAGCTGGCGCGGCTGAAGTTCGAGCTGCTCAATCGCAGCGGCCACCTGTTCTTCGAGCACGACAGCGCGCGCTTCGGCGACGTGGCCGGCGCCAACCGGCTCAAGCGCTGGATCAACCAGCGGCGGGTCGCATTCATCGCCGGCTCGGCACCGGCCGGGCTGGACCCGCCACGCGGCATGCTGCTGCTGGGCGTGCAGGGCTGCGGCAAGTCGATGCTGGCCAAGGCCACCGCGGCCGGCTTCGGCGTACCACTGCTGCGCCTGGACGTGGGCGCGCTGTACAACAAATACCACGGCGAGACCGAGGCGAACCTGCGCCAGGCACTGGCCTCGGCCGAGCAGCTGGCGCCCTGCGTGCTGTGGATGGACGAGATCGAGAAGGGCCTGGCCACGGGTGGCGAGGACGGCGGCGTGTCACGCCGCGTGCTCGGTTACCTGCTGACCTGGATGGCCGAGCGCAAGGCGCCGGTGTTCATCGTCGCCACCGCCAACCAGGTGCACGAGCTGCCTGCCGAACTGCTGCGCAAGGGCCGCTTCGACGAGATCTTCTTCGTCGACCTGCCCTCGCCTGAAGTTCGCGTGGAACTGTTGCGCCTGCACCTGGGGCGGCGCCAGCTCAATGCCGATGACTTCGCACTGCCGGCGCTGGCAGCAGCCGCGAATGGATTCTCCGGCGCCGAAATCGAGCAGGCGATCGTGGCCGGGCTGTATGCGGCGCATGCCGAGGACCGACCGCTGGATACCGAGCTGCTGATGACCGAGATCCGCGCGACGCGGCCGCTGTCGGTGCTGATGGCCGAGCAGGTGGAAGCATTGCGGGCGTGGGCGTCGGGGCGGACGGTTTCTGCGGACGACTGAGGTTTCCCGCGAACGGCGCAGCCCCTCGTGGCGGCTGGTTGGCTGTGAACATCAAAAGCCGCGCTTGGCCGGGCGGGAGGGCTTCGCGGGGGACGCCGTGAACCCGTCCATGGGGGCTTGGCCGCGGCATCCATGCCGCGGACACCCCCGCGAACCCACCCCGCCCGGCCTCTGACAATTTCCGAGTGCGTCCGCCACGGAAAAGAAAGAAGAAAAGCAGAAGCAGAAGCAAAAGCGCTTGGCTGGCCGCTCTTTGTAGAGCCGAGCCCACGCTCGACTGCGCTTCGCCCAGATATCGAAAAATCGATTCCGATGCAGATTCATCCAGGCATGGCGTGGATCTACCGTGTCGACCAAGGTCGACACCTACCAACAGCAGCGTCGAACCGTCAGAGGTGGGGCGGTGTGGGTTGGCAGGACCGTTGGCGCCATGGGCCCGAGGCATGCCTCGGGCGGGTTGGGCAGGACGCCCAACCCAGGCCTTGCCGTGTGCGCAGGACAGCGCACACGAGCAAGGCGCCATCGAGCCCCCAGGGGTGAGGGCGCTTTAGCTTGCGAAGCACGGCTTTGCTTGCGAAGCACGGCTTCGCAAGCGCCCGAACGCACAGCCGCCAGCGGCTGGGCCGGCCTGGGGGTTTACGGCGTGTCCTGCCAACCCACACCGCCCCGCCATCCCGCGGATTGCCCGCTGTTGCTGTTGCTTCGGCTGTTGCCTCTGCGGGTGCCGGGTGCAACCCGGCCGAACCCCTTCCCTCAGGGCCAGGCAGGCGGTGCGGCCGCCCAGGCCTGCTGCACCTCCGCCAGCGACGCACGCTCATCCTCACGCCAATGCGGCAGCAGCTGCCCATAGTTCGCCGTGGTATTCCACTGCGTCGGCTCGGTGCGTACCGCAGCCGCATACCACTGCACCGCCTCCTGCTTCTGCCCCAGCCGCCACAGCGCCAGCGCGTAGGTCGGCGGCACCCAGCTGGGCTTCGTCCGTGCGCTGCCAGCGGAGGCCAGCCACTGTTCCAGTGCCGCCTCTGCCTTGCCCTGCCGCAGCAGGTGCCAGCCATAGTTCCAGCGCACGCTGCGGGCGACGCTGGCCTGTGCCGATGCCTCCTTCAGGGCCTCGCCATACAGCTGATCGGCCAGCTCGGCGCGGCCCTGGGTCCCGGCCACCGAGGCCAGCTGTACCGTCGCCTCGACCGCGCGGCGGCCCCGTTCACGCAGCTTGACCAGCTGGGCTACCAGATCATCGCCCTCGCCCTGCACCACCACCATCGGTGTGGCCGCCGGGTCGTTGTCGAAGTAGAACTCCTGCGGGGCCGGCACGGCCGGCGCGGCCCACGCAGTGGCCACTCCCGAGGCCAGCAGCACGCTGGCCAGGATCTTTCCTGGAACTGACATCCCTTCTCCCCAGGCCGCAACTGCAGCCTCCCTCTCTCTCCCGATCCTAACCCCAGCACCGCTGCGGGCGCGAGTGCCAGGGCCTGCGCGGCCCCGCTGCTACAATTCGCGCCTTTCCCGCCGCGTGCCTGCACGCGGCCGGTGCCAGCCGATCCTACCGGGCCAGCCATGACCAGTACCGCGCAACTCACTTCGCCCTCTTCCGCCGACCTGCTCGACCGTGATTACACGCTCGACCACAAGTACACCCGCAATGAGGGGCGGATCTACCTGAGTGGCGTGCAGGCGCTGGTGCGGCTGCCGCTGATGCAGCGCCTGCGCGACGCCGCCGAGGGCATCGACAGCGCTGGTTTCGTCAGCGGCTACCGTGGCAGCCCGCTGGGTGGCTTCGACCTGGAGTTGTGGCGCGCGCGCAAGCATCTTGAAGCCGCCAAGGTGAAGTTCACTCCGGGCCTGAACGAGGACCTGGGCGCCACCATGGTGTGGGGCACGCAGCAGACCAACCTGTTCCCCGGCGCCAACGTGCAGGGCGTGTTCGGTATGTGGTACGGCAAGGGCCCGGGCGTGGACCGCTGCGGCGACGTGTTCAAGCATGCCAATGCTGCGGGCACCTCGCGCTACGGCGGCGTGCTGGCACTGGCCGCCGATGACCATGCCTGCCGCAGTTCGACCCTGCCGCATGGCAGCGAGGACGAGTTCGTCAGCGCCATGATGCCGGTGCTGAACCCGGCCGGCGTGCAGGACATCCTCGACATGGGCCTGCTGGGCTGGGCGATGAGCCGTTACACCGGCCGCTGGGTCGGCTTCAAGACCATTGCCGAGACGGTGGAATCGTCGGCCTCGGTCGAGGTCGATCCGATGGCACGCCGCATCGTGCTGCCGGAAGACTTCGAAATGCCTTCGGGCGGCCTCAACATCCGCTGGCCGGACCCGCCGCTGGATCAGGAAATGCGCCTGCACCGCTATGCGGTGAAGGCTGCGCAGGCATTCGCCCGCGCCAACGGCATCGACAAGGTGGTGATGGACGCGCCGCGCGCGCGGCTGGGCATCGTCACCACCGGCAAGAGCTACCTGGACGTGCTTCAGGCGCTGGAATACCTGGGCCTGGACGAAGCCGCGTGCGCCGACATCGGCATCCGCGTGTACAAGGTCGGCATGACCTGGCCGCTGGAGCCGCAGGGCATCGCGCGCTTCGCGCAGGGTCTGGAAGACATCATCGTGGTGGAGGAAAAGCGCGCCTTCATCGAGCGGCAGATGAAGGAGCAGTTCTTCAACTGGCCGGCCAGCTGGGGCCAGCGCCCATCCATCGTCGGCAAGTACGACGAGAGCGGCGAATGGATCCTGCCATCCACCGGTGAGCTGACACCGGCCACCATCGCCGGGGTGATCGGCCGCCGCATCCAGAAGTTCTTCAACAACGAGTCGATCGAGCAGCGCCTGCAGTGGATGCAGGAAAAGGAAGCCGAGCTTGCGCTGCCGCGCGCCAGCTTCCCGCGCGTACCGCATTACTGCTCGGGCTGCCCGCACAACACCTCCACCCAGGTGCCGGAAGGCTCGCGGGCGCTGGCCGGCATCGGTTGCCATTACATGGTGACCTGGATGGACCGCAGCACCGATACCTTCACCCACATGGGCGGCGAAGGCGTGACCTGGGCCGGGCAGGCGCCGTTCACCGATACCCCGCACGTGTTCCAGAACCTCGGCGACGGCACCTACTTCCACAGCGGTTCGCTGGCGATCCGCCAGGCGGTCGCCGCCGGCGTCAACATCACCTACAAGATCCTCTACAACGATGCGGTGGCGATGACCGGCGGCCAGCCGGTGGACGGCCCGCTGAGCGTGCCGGACATCGCAAAGCAGATGCGCGCCGAAGGCATCCACACCATCGTGGTGCTGTCGGACAACATCGGCAAGTGGACCGGCCAGCGCGAGCACTTCCCCAGCGACGTCGAGTTCCACGACCGCAGCGAGCTGGACGAAGTGCAGAAGCGCCTGCGCGAAGTGAAGGGTGTTTCGATCCTGATCTATGAACAGACCTGCGCCACCGAGAAGCGCCGCCGCCGCAAGCGCGGCAAGCTGGAAGACCCGCAGAAGCGCGTGCTGATCAATTCGCTGGTCTGCGAAGGCTGCGGCGACTGCGGCAAGAAGAGCTTCTGCGTGTCGGTGCTGCCGAAGGAAACCGAGTTCGGCCGCAAGCGCGAGATCGACCAGTCCAACTGCAACAAGGACTATTCCTGCGTGAATGGTTTCTGCCCGAGCTTTGTCACCGTGCACGGTGGCCAGCCGCGCAAGGGCAGCAAGCGCGATGCCTCCACCCTGCTGGACAACCTGCCGGCGCCGACCCTCCGCGGCACCCTGGAACAGCCCTGGAACATCCTGATCACGGGCGTCGGCGGTACCGGCGTGGTGACCATCGGCGCGCTGCTGGGCATGGCCGGCCACCTGGAAGGCAAGGGCGCGACCGTGCTCGACCAGACCGGCCTGGCGCAGAAGGGCGGCGCGGTAACCACGCATATCCGCATTGCCCGTCGCCCTGAAGACATCCACGCCGTGCGCATCGCCGCTGGCGAAGCCGACCTGGTGCTGGGCTGCGACATGGTGGTCGTCAACGATTACTGGGCCCTGTCGAAGGTGCGTGCCGGCCGTTCGCAGGTGGTGCTGAACACCTACGAGGCGATGCCCGGCACCTTCACCACCCGCCCGGACATGCAGTTCCCCGCCGCCGACATCGTGGCCGGTGTGCGCGTGGCGCTGGGTGGCGAGGAACCGCTGCTGCTCGATGCCACCCAGCTGGCCACCGCGCTGCTCGGCGATGCCATCGCCGCCAACCTGTTCATCCTCGGCTACGCATGGCAGCAGGGGCTGGTGCCGCTGTCGTTCGAGTCGCTGATGCGCGCCATCGAGCTCAACGGTGCCGCCGTGGCGATGAACCAGCAGGCCTTCGCCTGGGGCCGCCTGGCCGCGGTCGACCCGCAGGCTGTGCAGCAGGCCGCCGGCCTGGTGCGCAACCGCCACACCGATACCGAGTCCACCCCGGGCCCGCTGCACCCGCTGCCGCCGGGCGAATGGGAAGGCAACGAATGGGGTGCCACCGCCGCACCGCGCAACACCGGCGACGAACGCGAACTGCGTGGCCTGCCCTCGCACGGTGGCGACGTGGCGTTCCTGCCGCTGGACGACGCACGCCTGTCGCGTTCGCTGGATGAAATGATCGAGCGCCGCGCCGCCTTCCTGGTCGAGTACCAGGACGCTGCCTACGCCAATCGCTATCGCAACCTGGTCGAGCGCGTACGCGCCACCGAAGCCGACCGCATCGGTGGTTCCACCGCACTGACCGAGACGGTGGCCCGCTATCTGTTCAAGCTGATGGCCTACAAGGACGAGTACGAAGTGGCCCGCCTGTACACCAGCGGCGACTTCCAGCGCCGCCTGCAACAGCAGTTCGAGGGCGACTACCAGCTGCGCTTCCACCTGGCACCGCCGCTGTTCGCCAAGAAGGACGAGCAGGGCCGGTTGCTGAAGAAGGAATACGGCCCGTGGATGTTCAAGGCCTTCGGCCTGCTGGCCAAGCTGAAGTTCCTGCGTGGCGGCCGACTCGATGTGTTTGGGCGCACCGAGGAACGCCGCATGGAGCGCAAGCTGATCGGTGACTACGAGGCCACCGTGCAGGTGCTGCTGGATGGATTGAATGACGACCGCCTGGCGCTGGCGGTGGAGATCGCCAGCGTGCCCGAGCACATCCGCGGCTTCGGCCACGTCAAGGAAGCGCATTTCGAGCAGGCCAAGGCACGCGAAGCCGCCCTGCTGGCGCAGTGGCGCAATCCGAAGGCACTGCACATCGTGCAGGTGGCCTGATAGTCGTGCCGGCCGCTGGCCGGCACGACCGGCGGTTTACCCCAACCGCCACAGCAGCAGGCGGTTGTTGGCCGGCATTGCTAGATCCCCCAGGCGGGTGAAGCCATTGTCGGCCGCCAGCGCCTGCACCGCTTCGCTATCGCGGATGCCGCTGCGCGGATCACGTGCCTTCAGCCAGGCATCGAACTGCGCATTGCTGTCACTGGTGTAGCGACCACCGTAGTTGAACGGGCCATACACTGCCAGCAGCGCACCATGACGCAGCACCGGTGGCAGCGCGGCGAACAACGCCTGCACGTGGTCCCAGCCCATGATGTGCAGCGTGTTGGCGCTGAACGCCGCATCGAACGTGCTGCCTTCGGGCAGCGTCAGGCCCGGCGCAGGCGGCAGTTCCACCTGCAATGCCACCGGCGGCAGCAGGTTCAGCAGCGCGGCCTCCGCACGCCAAGCCTCGATGCCGGGCAGATGGTCCGCATGGTCGCTGGGCTGCCAGCGCAGCCACGGCCAGCGCTCGGCGAAGAAGGCTGCGTGCTGGCCGGTGCCACTGCCGATCTCCAGCACCCGATGCCGGTCGCCCATCCACGGGTCGAGCGCGGTGGCGATGGGATCGCGGTTGCGCTCGCAGGCTTCTGAATACGGCTTGCTCGACATCAGGACGGTGTCCAGGCGGGGTCGGCCCCATTGTGCACGAGGGGGTGTTGCTCGGCAGGGCTTGCAGCCCTGCACCCCGCCGAAGCCGGAGCAACGGCAACAGCCAAAGCAACAGCGACAGCGGGCTTCCTGTGGGATGGCGGGATGGGTCCGGTTGCGGGGGACGCCGTAAACCCGTCCTTGGGGGCTTGGCCGCGGCATCCATGCCGCGGACACCCCCGCAACCGGACCCATCCCGCCTTCGACAGTTTTCTGTGGCCTGTTGGAACGGCTCCTGGGGTCAGATCCGTTTTCCGCAGGAAAACGGATCTGACCCCGGATACATTTCGATGTCTGACAGATGTGTCGACCAAGGTCGACACCTACCAACAGCCGCCGGAATCCGTCGAAGGTGGGGCGGTGTCGGATTGCGGGGTGTCAGCCGCATGGATGCGGCTGCCAAGCCTACACGGACGTACTTGCG
>NZ_JABEME010000009.1 GCF_013004645.1 Stenotrophomonas africana
GTTGCGGGGGCGTGAGCCGCATGGATGCGGCGACCGAGCTTACATGGACGTACTTGCAGCGGCCCCCGCAACCGGACCCACCCCGCCATCCCACAGGAAACCCGCTTTTGCTGTTGCTGTTGCTCTAGCCTCTGCGGGTGCAGGGCGCCGCCCTGCCGAACTAAACTACCCGCCGTTGTCCCAACAGGATTACCGATGTTCGATACCTCGCCCCAGCTCGATTGCGCCGGTCGCATCCTGCGCCTCGACCGTGCCCGGGTCATGGGCATCGTCAACGTCACTCCGGACTCGTTCTCCGATGGTGGCGCGCACGACACCACCGAGGCCGCGGTCGCTCATGGCCTCAAGCTGGTCGAGGAAGGCGCCGATCTGCTGGATATCGGCGGCGAATCGACCCGCCCGGGCGCTGCGCCGGTATCGGTGGAGGAGGAGCTGCGCCGGGTGATTCCGGTGATCGAGCAGCTGGCGGCCCGTACCCAGGTGCCGATCAGCATCGACACCTTCAAGCCGGAAGTGATGCGCGCGGCCGTGGCGGCTGGCGCCGGCATGATCAATGACATCTACGGCCTGCGTCAGGAAGGGGCGCTGGACGCCGCCGCTGCAACCGGCGTGCCGGTGGTGCTGATGCACATGCAGGGCGAGCCAGGCCACATGCAGGCCGATCCACATTACGACGACGTGGTCGCCGAGGTGCACGGCTTCCTGGTCCAGCGCCTGTTCGCTGCCGAGATGGCGGGCATTGCGAAGAAGAACCTGCTGATCGATCTCGGTTTCGGTTTCGGCAAAACCACTGCCCACAACATGACCCTGCTGGCACGCTCCGAGCGCTTCCTGGAGCTGGGCGTGCCGATGCTGGCTGGCCTGTCGCGCAAGCGCAGCCTGGGCGAACTGACCGGTCGCGACACACCGTCCCAGCGCGTGGCCGCGTCGGTGGCCGCGCACCTGATCGCGGTGCAGCGCGGCGCACGCATCGTACGCGTGCATGACGTAGCCGCCACCGTCGATGCGCTGAAGATCTGGCAGGCGGTCGAGGCCGTGCCGACGCCGCGTGCCGATGCCACGCCGACGATCCGCTGGCCGGACGAAGACTGATGGGCATCGACCGGCGGCCACTGGCGATCGCCGTGATGGGGCCGACCGCCAGTGGCAAGACCGCCACCGCGATCGCTCTGGCACAGCAGCTGGATGGCGAAATCGTCAGCGTCGATTCGGCGCTGGTATACCGCCACCTGGATATCGGCTCGGCCAAGCCGGATGCGGCCGAGCGTGCGCAGGCGCCGCACCATCTGCTGGACCTGCGCGATCCGTGGCAGACCTACTCGGCAGCCGAATTCGCCGCCGATGCCGGCCGGGTCGTTGCCGACATCGTGGCGCGCGGCAAGATGCCGATCCTGGCCGGCGGCACGGGTCTTTATTTCCGGGCGCTGCTGCAGGGTCTGTCGCCGATGCCGGAGGCCGATCCGGCGACGCGCGAAGCGCTCAGCGCCGAGGCGGCCGAACGCGGCTGGGCAGCACTGCACGCTGAGCTGGCCAAGGTCGACCCGGCCGCCGCCGCACGCATCCATGCCACCGACCCCCAGCGCATCCAGCGGGCGCTGGAGGTCTATCGCCTGACCGGTACCCCCATCACTGAATGGCAGCGTCGACCGGGCGTGGCGCCGTTGCCGGTACGCACGCTCAAGCTGATCCTGGCGCCGCGTGACCGCGCGGTGCTTCACCAGCGTATCGAGGCGCGCTTCGACGCCATGCTGGCACAGGGCTTTCTGGATGAGGTGCGGGCATTGCGCGCGATGCCGGAAATGGCCGCCGTGGAGGCGCCGCTGGACCTGCCGGCGGTGCGCGCGGTCGGCTATCGCCAGGCCTGGGAGTACCTGGATGGGGAGGGCGATGCCGCCCGCTTCCGGGACAAGGCGATCTTCGCCACCCGGCAGCTGGCCAAGCGCCAGCTGACCTGGCTGCGCGGCGAACTTGATGCGCGCTGGTTCGACCCCCATATCGACCGCGAGCGCCTTGCCGGCGCGGTGTCGACCTTCGTCGCACGCTGAACCCCCGCCAGCCGTGTAACATCATCGGTCGGCGGGCGGCTCGGGGGCCGTGGCAACCGTCGGCAACCCAATAAGAACAATAATCAGGAGTGTGCAATGTCCAAGGGGCAATCGCTGCAGGATCCTTTCTTGAACGCACTGCGGCGCGAGCGCGTGCCGGTTTCGGTGTACCTGGTCAACGGCATCAAGCTGCAGGGCACGATCGAGTCGTTCGACCAGTTCGTCGTCCTGCTGCGCAATACGGTCAGTCAGATGGTCTACAAGCACGCCATTTCCACGGTCGTTCCGGCACGCAACGTGAAGGTCGGTCCGGGCGGTGGTTACGTGCAGTCGGGTGAAGGTGGTCAGGCAGGTGATGAAGCAGACGAGTAATACCGGAGCGGTGAATGTTTGACCGCTCGAAAAAGGGTGAACACGCCCTGTTGATCCAGCCCCATTTCGGCAAGCTGGAAGACGATGTGCTGGAAGAATTCGGTGATCTGGCCCGCTCGGCTGGGGCCAGCATCGCCGCGACGATCACCGCACGCCTGGACCGTCCGAATCCGTCGACCCTGATCGGCAGCGGCAAGCTGGACGAGATCAAGGCTGCGGCCGACGCCAGCGGTGCCGACCTGATCCTGGTCAACCATGCGTTGAGCCCGGGCCAGGAACGCAACCTGGAACGCTTCCTCGAGCGCCGGGTGATCGACCGTACCGGCCTGATCCTGGACATCTTCGCCCAGCGTGCGCACAGCCACGAGGGCAAGCTGCAGGTCGAGCTGGCGCAGCTGCGCCACCTGGCCACGCGGCTGGTGCGCGGCTGGACCCATCTGGAGCGCCAGCGCGGTGGTTCCATCGGCCTGCGTGGCCCGGGTGAAACCCAGCTGGAAACCGACCGCCGCCTGCTGCAGAAGCGGGTCGAGCAGCTGCAGAAGCGCCTGGAAAAGGTGGAGGTGCAGCGCACCCAGATGCGGCGCGCGCGCGTGCGCAGCGAACTGCCGCGCGTGGCCCTGGTGGGCTACACCAACGCCGGCAAGTCGACCCTGTTCAATGCCATGACCGGGGCCGAGGCGTATGCCGCCGACCAGCTGTTCGCAACGCTGGACCCGACCGTGCGACGCATTGCGGTGCCCGGGGGCAACGTGGTGCTGGCCGATACCGTCGGCTTTGTTCGCGATCTGCCGCATGATCTGGTCGCCGCGTTCCGCTCGACCCTGTCCGAGGCGCGCGAGGCTGACTTCCTGCTGCACGTGGTCGACGCTGCTGATCCGCACCGCGAGGAGCGCATCGCCCAGGTGGACGAGGTACTGACCGCGGTCGGTGCCGGTGACCTGCCGCAGCTGCTGGTGTTCAACAAGATCGACCGCATCGACGGTGCCGACGTCCGCCACGATGGCCAGGACGGTATCCCGGATGAGTCGCGTCGCGAGCGGGTGTGGATTTCCGCGCGTGACGGGCAGGGCCTGGAGCTGCTGCAGGCGGTGCTGGGCAAACGCCTGGGCCTGCAGCATGTCACCGGCGAACTTCGACTGCCGCCGGATGCCGGTCGCCTGCGTGCGCGCCTGCACCAGCTGGAGGTGATCCGCAGCGAGCAGGCCGATGAAGACGGCTGGCTGCTGCAGGTCGACCTGCCGATCGCCGAAGCCGAAAAGCTGGCCGCCAGTGCCGACGGCGCGCCGATCCGGGCGCTGCTGCCGGAGAAGCTGCCGGAGTGGTGAGCTAGCGGCCGATACCGGGTAGTGCCGGCCGCTGGCCGGCAGCGCAGCCGCGCCGGAGGGCCGCGACATCCGCCTGTCATCTGCGGTACAACGTGCAGGTTCTTCACCCCACCGTCATGCCGATGTCCATTCCCACCGACGCTGAACTCAATGCCCAGTCCGCCGCGCTCGGGCGGCGCCTGCAGCAGGTCTCGCTGCAGCTGGTGACCGCTGAAAGCTGCAGTGGTGGCTGGATCGCCAAGTGCATGACCGATATCGCCGGTTCCTCGGCGTTCTTCGACTGCGGCATGGTGGTGTACAGCTACGAGGCCAAGCAGCGCCTGCTGGGTGTGCGCGCGCAGACCCTGGAGCAGTTCGGTGCGGTCAGCCGCGAAACCGTGCTGGAGATGGTGTCCGGCGCACTGGTCAATTCCGGTGCCGGCATCGCCGTGGCGGTGACCGGCATCGCCGGTCCTGGCGGTGGCAGCCCGGACAAGCCGGTCGGCAGTGTCTGGATCGGCTGGAAGCGGCGCGGCGGCTACGCCCGCGCCGAGCTGTTCCAGTTCGATGGCGACCGCGAAGCCATCCGCCGGCAAACCGTGGCGGCGGCATTGCGCGGTATCGACGCCCAGCTGTGACATGCTGCTCCGGTAATCGTCCGGAGCACGCATGATGTGGGAAACGCTGGGCACGGTCCGTGACCTGGGCCGACTGCAGGAAATCGCTGTCGTCCTGATCCGCTATGGCTTCGGCGATGTGGTGCGGCGCATCGGCCTGGCCAGCACGCTGGAGCGGGCAGGGCGCCTGCTGCACTGGAACGAGGAGCGGCAGGAACTGCTGCGGATGACCGCGCCGGTGCGTGTGCGCAGCGCGATGCAGGATCTTGGCCCAACCTTCGTCAAGCTTGGGCAGGTGCTGGCAACGCGTGTCGACCTGTTGCCGCCGGAATGGATCGCCGAGCTTTCTGAACTTCAGAACGCGGTGCCGGCGCTGCCGTATGCGGATATCCGCGAGCAGCTCGAGGCCGACCTTGGCGCACCGCCTGCAGAGGTGTTCGCCTTCCTCGATGAAACCCCGATGGCTGCCGCATCGCTAGCGCAGGCCCATCGCGCGCGCCTGCATGATGGTCGCGAGGTGGTGCTGAAGGTGCGGCGCCCCGGCATCCGCGATGTGGTCGAGGCCGACCTGCGTCTGCTGGCCCGCCTGGCCGAGATCGTTGAAGCGCGACTGCCGGACCTGCGTCGTTACCGCCCGGCCGAAGTCGTGCAGCAGTTCACCGTGTCGCTGCGCCGCGAGCTGGATTTCGCTGCCGAATGCCGCAATGCCGAGCGCATCGCGCGCAACTTCAGCGGCCGTGACGACATACTGATTCCGAAGGTGCACTGGCAGTGGACCTGCGAAAGCCTGAACGTGCAGGACTTCGTCGACGGCATTCCCGGGCGCGACCTGGCTGGCGTCGACGCGGCAGGACTGGACCGGCGCGAACTGGCGCGGTGCGGTGCGGACATCGTGTTGAAGATGGTGCTGGAGGACGGCAGCTTCCATGCCGACCCGCATCCGGGCAACATCATCTACCTGCGCGACGGCCGCATCGGCGTGATTGATTTCGGCATGGTCGGTGCCTTGTCGGAAGTCCGGCGTTTCCAGGTGGCGCAGCTGCTGCACGGGCTGGTCGAGCAGGACCCGCAGGGCGTGGCCGACGTGCTGCTGGACTGGGCCGGCGGTGTTGAGGTGGACGAGAACCGGCTGCAGCACGACATCAGCCAGTTCGTCGACCAGTACCGTGGCGTGCCGCTGAAGGACCTGCGCATCGGCCTGATGCTGGGCGACATCACCCAGCTGCTGCGCAGCTACAGCCTGACCCTGCCGGCTGACCTGGCGCTGATGATCAAGGCGTTCCTGACCCTGGAAGGCATGGGCCGGCAGCTGGACCCGGATTTCGACATGGCCAGTGCCGCGCGCCCGTTCCTGGAGCGGGTGGTGCTGCAGCGCTATGCGCCCAAGGCGCTGCTCAAGCGCGGCCGCCGCAGCCTGCTGGGCCTGGTCGACTTCGCCGGTGAGCTTCCCCGCGACCTACGCAAGCTGGTGCAGGCGGCGCGCCGGGGACGCCTGCAGTTGAAGGTGGAAACCACGGCGCTGCAGGGCTTTGGCGAACAGGTGAACCGCGCAGCGAACCGGTTGGTGATGGGCATCGTCACTGCTGCGCTGATCATCGGTTCCTCGATCGTGATGCACAGCGTCGGCGGCGTCTCCAGCCGCTGGCTGCTGGCGCTGGGCGTCTGCGGCTTCATCGGCGCCGGCTTCTGCGGCGTGTGGATCCTGTTCTCGATATGGAGAAGTGGCAAACACACGTGAATGCGTTTACCGCGGAATCGCGCAGCGATTCCTGCAGAGCCGACTGTTGGTCGGCTGCGGCTGCGGCTGCGGCCGCGGTTGCATTTGCTTTTGCTTTGCCGACCGGCCGGGCGTTAGTGCGCTTGCCGAGCATGCCTCGGCCCAACAGGGCCCGCATCATCCCCTGTCGTCCCCGGCACTTGCAGTCTCGTCGGTTAGTAGTAATACTACTAACCATGGACCTGACCGACACCCAGCAGGCGATCCTGCAGTTGATCGCCGAGCGTATCGAGAGCGAAGGCGCACCGCCGTCGCAGACTGAAATCGCACGTGCGTTCGGCTTCAAGGGCGTGCGCGCGGCCCAGTACCACCTGGAAGCCCTGGAGCAGGCCGGTGCGATCCGTCGCATCCCTGGCCAGGCCCGCGGTATCCGCCTGGTGCAGGCGCCGCCCGTCGAAAAGCTGGCCGAGCCGGGCCTGGCGGACAGCGTGTTGCGCCTGCCGGTTCTCGGCCGGGTTGCGGCCGGCCTGCCGATCGGCGCCGACATCGGCTCGGACGATTTCGTGGTGCTGGACCGGGTGTTCTTCTCGCCGGCGCCGGACTACCTGCTGAAGGTGCAGGGCGATTCGATGATCGATGAGGGCATCTTCGACGGTGACCTGATCGGCGTCCATCGCACCCGCGACGCCCATTCCGGCCAGATCGTGGTGGCGCGCATCGATGACGAGATCACCGTCAAGCTGCTGAAGATCGCCAAGGATCGTATCCGCCTGCTGCCGCGTAATCCCGACTACAAGCCGATCGAAGTGCTGCCGGATCAGGATTTCGCGATCGAAGGCCTCTATTGCGGCCTGCTGCGACCCAATCGTTGACCCGTTCCATAGCGCATTACCCCGCGGTCTTTTGTGGCGATTCTCTGGTTCCACTGAGGTTGGTACGGATGTCCGATAATTCTTTTCAGAGCGCCGGGCAGAATCTCAGCCTGTGCGATACATCCGACTTAAAGTGAGCCCATGGCAAAGAAGACCCCCAAAGACAGCACTTCCAACGACACGACCTCTGCAAGGACCAATCCGATGGACGAGAACAAGAAGCGCGCCCTCGCTGCAGCTCTGGGCCAGATCGAAAAGCAGTTCGGCAAGGGCTCGGTGATGCGCATGGGCGACCGCGTGGTTGAGCCCGTCGAGGCTATCCCGACCGGTTCGCTGATGCTCGACATCGCACTGGGCATTGGTGGTCTGCCGAAGGGCCGTGTCGTTGAAATCTACGGGCCGGAATCCTCGGGCAAGACCACGCTGACCCTGCAGGCCATCGCCGAATGCCAGAAGATGGGCGGCACTGCGGCCTTCATCGATGCCGAGCACGCGCTGGACCCGATCTACGCCGCCAAGCTGGGCGTGAACGTGGACGACCTGCTGCTGTCGCAGCCGGATACCGGTGAGCAGGCGCTGGAAATCGCCGACATGCTGGTCCGTTCGGGTTCGGTCGACATCCTGGTGATCGACTCGGTCGCCGCGCTGACCCCGAAGGCTGAAATCGAAGGCGAGATGGGCGATCAGCTGCCGGGCCTGCAGGCCCGCCTGATGAGCCAGGCGCTGCGCAAGCTGACCGGCAACATCAAGCGCTCCAACACCCTGGTGGTCTTCATCAACCAGCTGCGCATGAAGATCGGCGTGATGATGCCGGGCCAGAGCCCGGAAACCACCACCGGTGGCAACGCGCTGAAGTTCTACGCCTCGGTGCGCCTGGACATCCGCCGTATCGGCGCGATCAAGAAGGGCGACGAGATCATCGGCAACCAGACCAAGATCAAGGTCGTCAAGAACAAGCTGGCGCCTCCGTTCAAGCAGGTCATCACCGAGATCCTGTACGGCGAAGGCATCAGCCGCGAGGGCGAGCTGATCGACATGGGTGTGGATGCCAAGCTGGTCGAGAAGGCCGGCGCCTGGTACAGCTACGGTGAGGAGCGCATCGGCCAGGGCAAGGACAACGCCCGCGGCTACCTGCGCGACAACCCGACGGTTGCCGCGAAGCTCGAAGCCGAGCTGCGCGAGAAGTTCCAGCCGACCGAAGCCACCCGTGAGGAAGGCGACGACGAAGGCGACGACGAATAAGGCTTGCTGTGGGGCAGGGTGGCGCCGTCAGTGACGTCGCCCTGTCCCGCAGGTTCGAATCGCCCAGGGATGGGCAGGGCGCCACGGACGGCGCCACCCTTGGAGCACCGATGTCCGACGCCGACGACATTCCCACCGGCCGCAAACGCCGGTCGCGCGAGCAGACGCCCGTGCAACGAGCGCTGGGCCTGCTGGTCCGCCGCGAGCACTCGCGCAAGGAACTCACCCGCAAGCTGACCGCTCGTGGCATCGAAGACGAGGCTGCGCAGGCGGCTGTCGCCAAGCTGACCGAGGCCGGCTGGCAGGACGACACCCGTTTTGCCGAAAACCTGGTGCGGATGCGCGCCAACACCGGCTATGGGCCGATCCATGTCCGCGCCGAGCTGGGGACCCACGGCCTGGACAGCGCCGCGATTGCCGCGGCGATGGACAGCTACGAAGGCGACTGGCAGGAAAACGCCCGTGATCTGGTCCGCCGACGCTTTGGCGAGGCCGGCCCGCAGGACCTGACACAGCGGCGCAAGGCCGCCGATCTGCTGGCCCGACGGGGCTTCGACGGCGACAGCATCCGCCGCGCGACCCGCTACGACCCGGATGACTGAGACTGGCGGCGCCGGGCCTGATACCCTTTAGGTTTTCGGCGGTCCCTCGCGACCCTGGCCAACGCGGCCGGTGGTCCGGGCCCGCCGGCCCGCAGACTGCCAGCCCCCAATGAACGCATCCGCCAAATTCACGACTTCCCAGATCCGCAGCGACTTCCTTGAGTTCTTCAAGGGTAAAGGCCACACCATCGTGCCGTCGGCGCCGCTGGTGCCGGGCAATGATCCGACCCTGCTGTTCACCAACTCCGGCATGGTGCAGTTCAAGGACGTGTTCCTTGGCGCGGAAAAGCGCAGCTACGTGCGCGCGGCCGACGTCCAGCGCTGCCTGCGCGCGGGCGGCAAGCACAACGACCTCGACCAGGTCGGCTACACCGCGCGCCACCACACTTTCTTCGAAATGCTGGGCAACTGGTCGTTCGGCGACTACTTCAAGAAGGACGCGATCGCCTGGGCCTGGGAACTGCTGACCCAGGTCTGGAAGCTGCCGGCCGAACGCCTGCTGGTCACCGTCTACCAGACCGATGACGAAGCCTACGAACTGTGGCGCGACATGGTCGGCGTGCCGGAAGCGCGCATCGTGCGCATCGGCGACAACAAGGGCGCACCGTTCGCCTCGGACAACTTCTGGCAGATGGCCGACACCGGCCCGTGCGGCCCGTGCACCGAGATCTTCTACGACCACGGTGACCATATCGCCGGCGGCCCCCCGGGTTCTCCGGATGAAGACGGCGACCGCTTCATCGAAATCTGGAACCTGGTGTTCATGCAGTTCGACCGCCAGCCGGATGGCACCCTGGTGCCGCTGCCGGCACCGTGCGTGGATACCGGCATGGGCCTGGAGCGCCTGGCGGCGATCCTGCAGCACGTGCACACCAACTACGAGATCGACCTGTTCCAGGCCCTGATCCGCAAGGCCAGCGAACTGACCGGCACTGCCGATCTGGAAAACAAGTCGCTGCGCGTGATCGCCGACCACATCCGGGCCTGTTCGTTCCTGATCGTCGATGGCGTGCTGCCGTCCAACGAAGGCCGCGGCTACGTGCTGCGCCGTATCATTCGTCGCGCACTGCGCCACGGCTGGATGCTGGGCGTGCGCCAGCCGTTCTTCAGCAAGCTGGTGCCCACCCTGGTCGAGCAGATGGGCGAGGCCTATCCGGAACTGCCGGCAGCGGTGGACACCGTCACCCGTGCGCTGCAGGCCGAAGAAGAGCGTTTCGCCGAAACCCTCGACGCCGGCATGAAGATCTTCGAAGACGTCGCGGGCAAGGCCAGTAATGGCGTGATCCCGGGCGTTGACGCGTTCCGCCTGTACGACACCTATGGCTTCCCGCTCGACCTGACCCAGGACATCGCCCGCGAGCGCGACCTGACCGTTGACATTGCCGGCTTCGATGCCGCGATGGAGCAGCAGCGCGAGACCGCGCGTGCGGCCGGCAAGTTCGGTGGTGGCGTGACCCTGCCGGCCGAGCTGGTGGCGACCCTGAGCCCGACCCGGTTCCTCGGTTACGACCGCCTGCAGGCCGACGGCCTGACCGTGCTGGCCCTGCTCAAGGACGGTCGTCCGGTGCAGTCGGTCGAAGCCGGTGACGCAGTCATCGTCATCACCAACCAGACTCCGTTCTACGCCGAGTCCGGCGGCCAGGTCGGCGACACCGGCGTGCTGACCGGCAGCGGTGTGCGCCTGGCGGTGGAAGACACCCAGAAGTTTGCCGGCCAGTTCCACGGCCATGTCGGTATCCTGTCCGAAGGCGGCCTGAAGGTCGGTGATGTGCTGTCTGGCCAGGTCGATGGCGAGCGCCGTGGCGCCACCATCCTCAACCACTCGGCCACCCACCTGTTGCACGCCGCCCTGCGCGAAGTGCTCGGCACCCACGTGCAGCAGAAGGGCTCGCTGGTCGCTCCGGACCGCCTGCGTTTCGACTTCTCGCACTTCCAGCCGATCAGCGCGGATGAACTGGCCGTGATCGAGCGCAAGGTCAATCAGCAGGTGCGCGCCAACAACGCCGCCGAAGTGCACAACATGGGCATGCAGGAAGCGCTGGACTTCGGCGCGATGGCCCTGTTCGGCGAAAAGTACGGCGAGCATGTGCGCGTGCTGAAGATGGGTGACTACTCCACCGAGCTGTGCGGCGGTACCCACGTCAACCGTACCGGCGACATCGGCCTGTTCAAGATCACCTCCGAGGGCGGCGTCTCCGCCGGCGTGCGCCGCATCGAGGCTGTTACCGGCCAGGGTGCGCTGGATTACGTGGACGCCGAAGAGGCCCGCCTGGTCGAGGCCGCTGAACTGCTCGGCGGCAGCGCCGCCGACGTGGTCGAGAAGATCCGTGCCCTCGGCCAGCGCCAGAAGCAGCTGGAACGCGAACTGGAAGCCGTGAAGGCCAAGGTTGCCGCGGGTGCCACGGCCGACCTGTCCGGCCAGGCCGTCGAGGTTGCTGGCGTGAAAGTACTGGCTGCCCGCCTGGAGGGCTTCGACGCCAAGGCCTTGCGTGACGCCATGGACCGCCTCAAGCAGCAGTTGGGCGACGCTGTGATCGTGCTGGCCGGCGCCCAGGACGGCAAGGCCGCCCTGGTCGCGGGTGTGAACGGCAGCGCAATGGGCAAGGTCAAGGCTGGGGAACTGTTGTCCCATATCGCCAGTCAGATCGGGGGCAAGGGCGGCGGACGCCCGGACCTCGCCCAGGGTGGTGGCGAGGACGGGCCCGCCCTTGCCACTGCGCTGGCTGCAGTCGTCGAATGGGTCAGCCCCCGCCTGTGATGAACCTGGCCGTCCCCCTCCTTGTAGGAGCGGGACGGCTGACGGTACCATTGCGAATCTTTTCCCTTTGTCGTGGTAGCGCTTCTTGACGGAGCGTCAAGCCGGTGGGGGATACCCTTCCACACGGTTCCATGGAGACTTACAAAAATGTTGATCCTGACTCGCCGCGTCGGCGAAACCCTGATGATCGGAGACTCGGTGAGCGTCACCGTGCTTGGCGTCAAGGGTAACCAGGTGCGTATCGGCATCACCGCGCCGAAGGACGTCGCTGTGCATCGCGAAGAGATCTATCAGCGCATCCAGCGTGGT
Organism: Stenotrophomonas africana; assembly: GCF_013004645.1. Classification (GTDB taxonomy): domain Bacteria; phylum Pseudomonadota; class Gammaproteobacteria; order Xanthomonadales; family Xanthomonadaceae; genus Stenotrophomonas; species Stenotrophomonas africana. The sequence goes on from NZ_JABEME010000009.1 coordinate 11,839, forward strand.
GATGAAGCCGGTGGCACCGGTAGCGAAAATTCTGCCGAATAACGCTTTACCTTCGCACTCGATTAACGTTATGATTCACGCCCCGCTGAGGTGCAACGCACCAGACGCGGAGAAAACCCCGGAGTGATGCCCGAGTGGCCGAAGGGGCTCCCCTGCTAAGGGAGTATAGGGTCAAAAGCTCTATCGAGGGTTCGAATCCCTCTCACTCCGCCAGATACAAAGAAGCGCCTGCAGATCCTCGATCTGCAGGCGTTTTTCTTTGCGCGGATGGAGGGGCCCGGCATGCCATCCAGCGATCATTGATCGTTGGATGGCGACCGAATCACGCTCTCCTCAGAGCTTCACCGTCACACCCACCTGGAAACCACGCCCCGGCAACGGCGCGATGTACTTCAGCGGCGAGTTGTGCGGCCGTGCTTCTTCATTGAGCAGGTTGCTGCCGTTGACGAAAATTTCCATGCCGGCGATATAGCTGTTGCGTACCGGCAGCTCATGACTGACCTGCAGGTCGACCAGGTTGAAGGCATCCAGCGGCACTTCCTCGCTCACGTTGCGGCCGAGGTACTTCTGCGTGTCGTAGTAGGTGCTGGACAGCTGCGCCTTCCAGCCTTCGCGCTGCCACTGCAGATTGGCACCGTAGCGGTTGGTCGGCATGTTCGGCAGGTACTCGCCGTCATTGTGGGCACGCAGCGAATCGGGGCGGTCGGCCTTGTTCTTCACCAGGTCGGCGAAGGCGGACACGTTCAACGTGCCGTAGCGGCCCAGGTCCAATGCCTGCGAGGCATCGATCTCGTAGCCCTTCACCGTGGTGTCGGTCTGCTTCCAGTACTTCAGCGGCAGGCGATTGGCGGTCTGCACGCCCGAGTAACCCAGGTACAGATAGTTCTCGTACTTCATCCGGTACGCGGTGGCCGACAGTTCGAAATCGCCTACGTGGAACAGGCCGGTCAACTCCAGGTTCTTCGCGCGTTCCGGCTCGAGGTTCTGGTTGCCTTCTTCCTGGGTCATCACCGAATAGTGAGCATTGCTCGCATACAGCTCGTTGATTTCCGGTGCGCGCTGCGAGGACGAGTAGCGCACCTTGGCGGCGAACAACGGACCGAGCTCGACATACGATCCCAGGCTGTAGCTGTTGAGTCGGTAGTCGCGGTCCTGCAGTTTCGTGTTGGCGGCATTGCGCGCTGTCTTGAAGCGGCTTGGTTGCAGGTCATGGTCAACGCGCTCGTGGCGCACGCCAGCGTCGAAACTGGCCCAGCCGACGTCCAGCGTCTCCTTCAGGAACACCGCGTTGCTGCGGGTGTCGACGTCAGGCAGGTAGCGCAGCGAACCGCTGCCGGTGACATCACGCGACTGGTGGCTGTAGCCGAGCAGGCCGCTGAGCGGACCGACGCGCTGATGGCTGAGCAGCAGCTCGGCCTGGGTGCTCTCGAAATCGTAGTCGTTGGCCCGGGTGGCACCCAGCCGTTCGCCTGAGGTGTTGTCCAGCTTCGAAACACGCAGTTCGGCGCGCTCGAACCACGGCAGCGGATCGCGCAACAGGGCTTCCAGTGCGTAGCGTTCCTGCTTGATCACCACGCCCACCGGCAATGCGTTGGCGTAGTTGGAACCGAACGACAGATTCTGCATCGAGAACCCCGGCACGCCGTATTCGCTGTCCTTGGCATCGATGCTGACGCCGACGTAGCCACGGTCGAAGAACAGGGTCGACCCGAACGCCACCTGCGAATTGCGCGCGTAGCTGTTGCCCAGCCGGTGGTGATAGTCGGGGGTCACATCATTGTTGATCTGCTTCTGTACGTATGACGGCGTACCGGCGACATAGGCCGGATTGACCGGATTGATATAGGTACGGCGCTGCCAGACCGAAGTCGGGTTGTTGGTGTAGAAGGAGAAATCGCCATCGGCCCAGTCCGGGTTCTCGGTCATGAACTGGTCGATGTAGGGCTGCGAGGCCTTGTTGTAGATCTGCTGCACGCGCGCTTCCTTCTGGCAGCTGTCGGCCAGCGCCGAGTTGACGCCGCCGGTCGGCGGGAACAGTCGGGTGTTGCAGACACTGGCCTTGCTCTTGCCGGGGATGTCGTAGTGCGAGATACGCTGGCGCGAGACCTGCAGGTTGGTCGAGAGGTTGCGCTGGTTGTTGAAGTTCATGCGGAAGCCCTGCGCGTCGGCGGCATTGAAGCCCTTGCGCAGGACCAGTTCCATCGACTGGTCCTTGTCTTCCATGCTGCGCGAGATCAGGCCCGGATCGATCTCCACGCTGCCGCCGATCGCATTGCCGCCGTAGCGCACGGTGTCGGAGGACTTGTTGACGGTGACGCTGCGTACGAACAGCGGATCGAACGGAATGTTGATGTCGCCGCTGATCGCGTTCATGCCGAGGATGGACTGGCCGTCCTGCAGGATCTGCACGCGGTTGCCGCTGAGGCTGCGGATGACCGGAGCGCCCGCGTTCGGCCCGAAGGCACTGCTTTGCACACCGGAGACATGTTCGAGCAGGTTGCCGAGGGTGCGGTTCTGGGCTTGTGGATTGTCGACAGTGGCCCGGCTGTCGATGCGCGAGGGCTGGGAGGCCTGGACCTGGAGGGTGGGGAGGGTGGGTTCGTCCGCGGCCTGGGCGGTGTGGACGGCGAACAGAATGGCAGCAGCAAGCAGGTGGCGACGCATGGCACGATCCGTGAAAAAGACGTGAAATGTTATAACGTAACTATTTGTATCGACAAGGGTGGAACGGGCCTTGCGGCAGGGGCAACGCGCGCGGTGGAGCGAACGCGGTCGCCGCCCGTTCAACGCTTGGTCTTGTGCTGGGCTGCCAATGCCGCGCACGATTCGGGCGCTGCCCCCGATCGCGTCACGCAGCGCTTTCTTCACTGGAACGGAGCAACGTATGAAACTGTTGTCCGCTGTGTTGTTGTCTGCGCTTTCGCTACCCGCCGTTCCGGCGCTGGCAGTGGACGCGTCGCCTTCCCCGCTGCTGGGGCGCTGGTCGCTGGATATCGCCACGTCTGCGCTTCCCGAAGCACAGCGCCCGAAGCACGTGGTGCTCGAGTTCAAGGACGCCGGTGCGGGCCGTTGGAGTTCACACGTGGACATCGTCCTGCACGACGGCAAGACCATGAAATCCGACGGCACGCTGGCGCTCGATGGTACGCCGGGGCCCTTGTCCGGCACCTACGGCGCGGACAAGGCCAACCTGAAACTGCCGGCGCCGAACACCCTGGTGATGCAGCTGGTGGACCATGGCACGCCGGCCTCCACCCGCATCTATACCGTGGCGGCCGACCGTACGACGATGACCGAGACCAAGGCGTTCTACGGTCACGACGGTACGCCGATCCTGCAGACCAACCTGTTCAAGCGGATACCGTAGCGGCGCCGCCGGTGCCATGCCCACGGGGAGGAACTCCGCGGGCATGGCACCGGCACCTTACACCGTCGCCGGGTCGCGCTTGCCGGTGTCGATGCCATACGTGTCGATGGCCTCCTGCATCCGCGCGCGCTCGATGCGGCCTTCGTCGGCCAGCGACTTCAGGGCGGCCAGCACGATGAAGTGGCGATCCACTTCGAAGAACGTGCGCAGCGACTCACGCGTGTCGGAACGGCCGAAGCCATCGGTGCCGAGTGCAGTGAAGCGTCGGTCGTTGATGAACGGCCGGATCTGGTCGCCGACGATCTTCATGTAGTCGGTGGCCACCACCACCGGGCCTTCATGGCCCTGCAGGCACTGCTGCACAAAGGGTACGCGCGGTTCCTCGGCCGGGTGCAGCAGGTTCCAGCGTTCGGCGGCCAGGCCGTCGCGGCGCAGTTCGGTCAGGCTGGTGGCGCTCCACACGTCGCTGGCGACGCCGAAGTCCTGCTGCAGCAGTTCTGCCGCGGCTTCCACTTCGCGCAGGATCGAGCCGCTGCCCATCAGCTGCACGCGTGGCTGCGAGGCGGCATCGGCGGCTGCCGGACGCAGCAGGTAGAGGCCCTTCAGGATGCAGGCCTCGGCGCCTTCGGGCAGTGCCGGCTGCGGGTAGTTCTCGTTGAGCACGGTGATGTAGTAGTAGATGTCTTCCTGGTCGACATACATGCGACGCAGGCCGTCATGGATGATCACCGCCAGCTCGTAGTTGTAGGTCGGGTCGTAGGACACGCAGCTCGGAATCACCGACGACAGCACGTGGCTGTGGCCATCATCGTGCTGCAGGCCTTCGCCCATCAGCGTGGTGCGGCCCGACGTGGCACCGAGCAGGAAGCCGCGGGTACGCGCATCGGCAGCGGCCCAGGCCAGGTCGCCGACGCGCTGCAGGCCGAACATCGAATAGAAGATGTAGAACGGAATCGTCGCCAGGCCGTGGTTGCTGTAGGCGGTACCGGCCGCGATCCATGAACAGATCGCACCGGATTCGTTGATGCCTTCCTGCAGGATCTGACCGTCCTTGGCTTCCTTGTAATAGCTCAGCTGGCCGGCATCCTGCGGGGTGTACAGCTGGCCCAGGTAGGAGTGGATGCCTATCTGGCGGAACAGGCCTTCCATGCCGAAGGTGCGCGATTCATCGGGCACGATCGGAATCACCAGCTTGCCCAGTTCCGGGTCCTTCAGCAGGCTGGTGAGGATGCGCACGAAGCCCATGGTGGTGGACTGGCCGCGATCACCGCTGCCCTGCAGCTGGGTGTTGAAGATCGACAGCGGCGGCAGCGGCAGCGGATCCACCTTGGCCAGGCGCGCTGGCAGCTGCCCACCCTGGATGCGGCGGCGTTCGGCGAAGTAGGCGGCCTCGGCGCTGCCGGGTTCCGGGCGCAGATAGGGCATCTCCTCCAACTGGTCGTCGCTGACCGGCAGGTTGAAGCGGTCACGGAAGGCGCGCACCGCATCGGCGCTCATCTTCTTCAGCTGGTGGTTGATGTTCTGGCCTTCGCCGGCTTCGCCCATGCCGAAGCCCTTGACCGTCTTGGCCAGGATCACCGTCGGCCGGCCGCGGGTGTTCACCGCCTGCTGGTAGGCGGCGTACACCTTCTGCGGATCGTGGCCACCACGTGCCAGCGCCCAGATGTCGTCGTCGCTCATGTGCGCGACCAGCGCCAGCAGCTCGGGGTAACGGCCGAAGAAGTGTTCGCGCACGTAGGCGCCGCTCTGCGACTTGAAGGTCTGGTAGTCGCCGTCCACGCACTCCATCATGCGCTGGCGCAGCAGGCCGCTGTGGTCGCGGACCAGCAGATCGTCCCAGCCACTGCCCCAGATCAGCTTGATCACGTTCCAGCCAGCCGCGCGGAAGGTGCCTTCCAGTTCCTGGATGACCTTGGCGTTGCCGCGTACCGGTCCATCGAGGCGCTGCAGGTTGCAGTTGACCACGAACACGATGTTGTCCAGCCGCTCGCGGCCGGCCAGGGAAATTGCCGCCAGCGATTCGGGCTGATCCATCTCGCCGTCGCCGAGGAAGGCCCAGACTTTGCGGCCCTGGTGTTGTTTCAGGCCGCGGTATTCCAGGTAACGCATGTAGCGCGCCTGGTAGGCGGCGGTCAGCGGGCCCAGCCCCATCGACACGGTGGGGAACTGCCAGAACTCCGGCATCAGGCGCGGGTGCGGATACGAGGACAGGCCTTCGCGGCCGGCTTCGCGGCGGAAGTTGTCCATCCGTGCCGGATCGATGCGGCCTTCCACGTATGCGCGGCCGTAGATGCCAGGCGCGGAGTGGCCCTGGATGTAGATCATGTCGCCGTCGAAGGTGTCGGTGCGGCCACGGAAGAAGTGGTCGAAGCCCACGTCGTACAGCACCGCTGCGGACTGGTAGGTGGCGATGTGGCCGCCGACGTTGGAATGCTTGCCGGCACGCAGCACCATCACCATCGCGTTCCAGCGGATCATCGCGTTCAGGCGGCGCTCGATGGCCAGGTCACCCGGGTAGGCCGGCTGGCGCTCGGGCGGGATGGTGTTGACGTAGGCGGTCCAGGCACGGGTATGCAGGTCGCCGTGCTGCTCGGCGTCCAGATCGCTCAGCTGGTCGATGAGGTAGTGCGCGCGCGGCCGGCCGCCGGCCTGCATCACCGCCTCCAGCGATTCACGCCACTCCCGCGTTTCCAGCGGGTCGGTATCGAAGGGGATCAGGGCTTGGTTCATGGCTTTCTCCAGAGGGCGCCGGTCGGACGTCTGCCTGGGCGACAACACCGGCAGGGCGCACAGCACTGGAGCGGGGTCGCAACGGCGGGGGCCGTGACGCGAAGGGCGACCGTGGCGGCCACCGAGAAGACAAGCGTAGGCCTGCCCCCCAGGCTTCGGTAGGCGGGCGGGGCTTGGGTCTCTGGCAAGCAAGGGTTGGTGCCGCGCGCCGTATCATGGGCCGATGCGCTGGGCGCGGCCGCTGATCAGGCCGGGGACAGCCCCGGCAGGAACACCGGGATGATCGCCACGCCGACGCCCAGCAGGCACCAGGCGACGATGGGCAACCAGCGCGCCAGGCGTTGGGCGGGTTCCGGTGCACGACGGCCACCGATCCAAAGCAGCGCGGGGCACTCCTTGTGCCGGCTGCCGGGACATTGCAGGGGCGGCATTCTAGCGGCTGCCCGCCGGTCGTTGAAACGCCCCTGTCATCGATGGCGGTCACCCTGCGGGGCTTTCCAGCCTCGGGGTGGTTGGCCGGCCGTGAACAGCGTGAGGATCTGGGAGAAGAGCTACGCGCTGCGGCGCCGGCTGCTGCGTGGCTTCTTCCTGCGTCGCGGTTCGGCCAGCGAGGATGCCGAAGACCTGGCGCAGGAGGTCTATCTTCGCCTGCTGCGCAGCACCGGCGAAGATGCCGGTGCGGTCGAGAACCCGGAAGCCTACCTGTTCACCGTGGCGGCCAACCTCGCGCGCGAGCATGCGCGTGCGCGGTCGTTGCTGCCGCCGCTGGAAGACGTCGATCTGCTGGCCGAAGTGCTGAAAAGCGAAGAAGACATCGAAGGTGAATTCGAGCGTGCGCAGCGCTGGAATGACATCCGCAGCACCATCGCACGACTGCCGGCAACCACGCGTCGGGTGATGGAGCTGCACTACCGCGACGGGCTGGATTGCCCGGCCATCAGTCAGCAGCTGCAGGTGTCGGTGCACATGGTGCGCAAGCACATCGGCAAGGGGCTGGAGGCCTGCAGGAAGGCGCTGGGCGCCAGGGAGCACACATGAACCGGACCTCATCGCCCGTAGTCGACGACACGATCGCCTGCGAGGCCATGGACTGGTTCCTGCGCAATCGCGACGGAACACTGGGCGAGGCCGAGCGGGTTGCGTTCCTGGGCTGGATGAAGCACTCGCCGGAGCACGTGCGCGCCTACATGCACGCCCTCGCGTTGCACCGGCAGGTGGGTGAGGCGCTGCAATCACCGTTGCCTGAAGAGGCGCTGGTGCCGCCACGGCAGGTCGCTGCCAAGGTGGTGCCGCTGTTCGCCAGCGTGCACGCACCGCCGCGCGCTGTGCCGCGTCGCGGTCGTGCGCGCTGGTGGGTGATGGCCGCCGCAGCCTGTATCGCCCTGCTCGGCGTGGGCCTGGTTCCGCAGGTGATGCCCACCGGGCAGCTCTACAGTGCCGGACAGGGTGAACTTCGCGACCTGGTGCTGCCCGACCAGACCCAGGTGCGGCTCAACGCGGACAGCCGCCTGCGGGTACGCATTGGCTGGTTCAGCCGCAAGGTGGAGTTGCTGCAGGGTGAGGCCACGTTCGATATCGCCGGTGACCGACGGCCGTTCGAGGTGCAGGTGAACGGCTTGCAGATCCGCGATATCGGCACGGTGTTCGATGTGTCCCGACGGTTGCAGGGCACGCGCATCGGCGTGGTTTCCGGCGAGGTGGAGGTATGGAGCCAGGGCGCGGACGCCCGGCGCCTTGCGCAACTGGGCGAAGGCCGGGTGGTGCAGGTCGACGCGCGCAGCCATGCGGTGGAGTCGCTGGATGTACCGTTGTCGATGCTGCTGGACTGGCAGCGGCGCAAAGTGTCCTTCCTGGATGAGCGGCTGGACGAGGTGGCCGCTGCCTTCAACCGGCACAACCAGATGCAGGTGCGCGTGCTGGACGAAGGTGCGGCATCGGCACGGTTGTCGGGCAGCCTCGATGCGCATCGCATCGGTGCGCTGCAGGCCTTCCTCGAACGCGACCCGCGCTTCGTGGTGAGGCGCGAAGGCGACACCGTGCGGGTTGGCAGCCGCTGAGGCCCGTGTGGTCGTGGACTGTCAGAAAAAATTCATCGAATCCGCGTTCTCCACTTCGGTGGATGCGGGCTCTTACTTGGGAGAAGCCGCTGCCGATCCGCGCAGCGGCACCTGCTGCCTTCTCTCTTCCAAGGACCCGTGATGCGCAACACGCTCTACCTGTCGATCATCCTCGCCCTGTCTCCCTGCAGCGTGCCGTCGGCGGCTGCGGCCACTACCGATGGTCTCGAGGCCCGCGTTTCGGCGCCGATCGAGGCGCAGCCGTTGGCGCGTGCGCTGGAGCAGTTGTCGCGCAGTTCCGGGGTGCAGTTCCTGTACTCGGCCGGCGGTGATGCCCGCATGGCCGGTGCGGTGCCGCGCGGTGCCACCGTCAAGCAGGCGCTGGATGCACTGCTGGCCGGTACCGGCCTGGGCTACACCGTGGTGGATGGCAATGTCATCGCAATCGATCCGGCACCCGTACGCAACGCGCCGAAGCCGGCCCCGCCGAAGCCGCGCGAGGCCGAGGCGATGGCGGCGCCGACCCTGGACACGGTGAAGGTGATTGCCGCACATGAGGTCATCGACCAGAAGAAGTCGTCGCCGGTGATCAAGGATTCGGTGGTGTATGACGAGATGGACAGCTACGGCGACGAGACCCTGGCCGAAAGCCTGATGGCCGCGCCAGGCCTGAGTGCGGTGGAGGATGCCGGTGAGCCACGTTACGTGACCGTGCGCGGCGTACAGGCCAACCTCAACTACACCACCATCGATGGCATCGCGATTGCCAGCGTGGGAGGCAGTGGCTCCGGCGAGCGCATGAACAACCTGCAGCTGATTCCCAGCGACATCGGCACCCGTACCGACATCTACAAGAGTTTCAGTGCCGAGCAGGCTCCGGATGCGATCGGCGGCGTGATCGACATCATCAGCCGCAGCGCCTTCGATCGGTCCGGCAAGTACGTGTTTGCCGATGTGGCAGGCATCTATTCCACCGCCGAGACCAACGTCGAGCGCAGCGCTGGCGGCAACCACGAGACCCTGGGCCACTTCGGCAAGAGCGCCAAGATGGTGTTCTCCAACCAGTTCGGCGTCGACCAGTCGTTCGGCATCGTTGCGGTGGCACGCTATGAGCAGCGTTCGCGCAACAGCGTCAAGCGCTGGGTGGAGTCGAACTACTACTACAACGACGCTGGCAAATACCTCACCGACGGTACCACGGGTCCGGACGAGGCCAAGGGCTGGAACGGGTTGCGTGCGCCTGGCAACTTCAGCACCGGCACCTATACCAACTTCATCACCAACTTCGGTGGCTCCGCCAAGCTTGAGTGGAAGCCCTCGGATGATCCGTTCTACGCATCGCTGCTGCTGTACTCGTACCGGTTCTACGAGAACTCGACGATGAACAAGACCGATCTGTACGGCAACGCCAAGTTTCCGATCCGCAACCAGACCGAAGACAGCGGCACCACCCAGATCAACAGCATCTACATCAAGAACCGGCACGACCGTTGGGACCGCAACAACCGCGGTGCCATCGCCAGCTTCAACTGGGATATCGGTGATCGATCGCAGCTGACCCTGCGCGGTGGCCATACCGAAGAGACCTTCCACAACAACCAGGTTTACTGGGGGGTGCGCGCCTACCCAAGCAATCTGTTCGTCGATTACGAGAATGACAGCCACGGCTTCCCCAACGCGGTGGCCGTTTCCGATTCCAGCCTGCTGACCAGTTCCGCATTCAAGCTCAATCCGGCGCAGGCCTACGTCTCCCCGCGCGATGCCAAGGAGAGCATCGACAACCTGCGCGCCGACTTCAGCTACAACATCGATGCCGATGCGAGAGGTTTCGGCCTGGCCGCCGGTGCCGAGTACCGCCATCTGAAGATCTGGCAGGACATCGACTTCGACTATTTCAAGAGCAGTGCCACGCTCAACGATTACCTGTACCCGGGTTCGACGCTGCTGGGCAGCGTGCCGGGCTTTCCGCTGATCGACAACCGCAAGTGGAACGAGGAACTGCTGCCAAAACTGGGCAACAACAATGCGGCGTATCCGAATGCCAACGTCACCAGTGACTACAAGTATGTGGAGGACATCACCAATGCCTATGTATCCGCGCACTACGCCTGGGACCGGCTGCTGCTGATCGGCGGCCTGCGTTACGACCACACCCGCTTCGATGCCTACAGCCCGTTCAGCGATGATGGCGGCACTACCTATACCTCCGCCTTCCGCAACACGAGCGGTGGCTACAACAATCTGCTGCCCTCCTTGAATGCAACCTTCAAGCTTACCGAGAACCAGCGCCTGCGCTTCTCCGCCAGCCGAACGCTGGGCCGGCCGACGCCGAGCAACATCGCCCAGGCCACCAGCACCAGTTGCGGCGATGACGAGGAGGGCAGGGGCTTCTGCAGCATCAAGCAGGGCAATGCCAACCTGCAGCCGCGCCGTTCCAACAACATCGACCTGGCGTGGGACCTGTATTTCAACGGCAACAACGGCCTGGTCTCGGTGGCGCTGTTCGACAAGGTGATCAAGGACGACATCTACACCCTGACCACCTTCGAGAACGTGGGTGATACCCGCTACCGGGTGACCCAGCCGATGAACACCGATGAGTCCACGCTGCGCGGTGTCGAGTTCGCGGTGGCCAACCGCAACCTGCAGTGGGGCCGCCAGCGTTTCGACATGTACTTCAACGCCACGCGGCTGGAAGGGCAGACCAACTACCGCATCAGTGATGGCACCGAGCGCCGCCTGGACCGGCTGCTGTACCAGCCGGACTGGTCGCTAAACGGTTCGGTGATCTGGCGCATGCCGTGGAAGAGCGCGCAGCTGCGCCTGTCCGGCACCTACCGCAGCCGCATGCTGGTCGACTTCGGCGACACCCAGTGGCTGGATTCGTACTACGACCCGTACATGACCTTCAACATGGGCTTCAGCCACAAGGTCAGCAGGCACGTGACGCTGAAGTACGAGGCCAAGAACCTGTTCAACACCCAGCCGACCTACAGCACCGGCCCGAAGGGGCGCTTCCGTACCGAGATCGACGACTACGGCCGCTTCTTCTACTTCCACATCATCTACAACTGAGGGCGCAGCCGTGGATACGATCAATCGCAGGCGATTCCTGGCCCTGGCCGGCCTCTCTGCCGCCGGCGCCTGGATGGGCACCGCACACGCGCTGGCCGCGCAGGCCGATGCCACCGCGCTGAACCCGCGCAACCTGCTGGTCAAGCCGCGCTTCGCCAGCACACCCTTCACCCTGGGCGTGGCCTCGGGTGATCCCTCGGCCGATGGCATGGTGCTGTGGACACGGCTGGCAACTGAGCCACTGGTGTTCGGCGGCGGTATGCCAAACCGGCCGATGGTGGTCGAGTGGCAACTGGCAGCAGACGATGGCATGCGCAAGGTGGTGCGTCAGGGCTCGGCAATGGCGCATCCCGAACTCGGCCACGCCGTGCACGTGGAGCTGGATGGATTGGCGCCCGGACGGCCCTACTGGTACCGCTTCACCATCGGCGGCCACGCCAGTGCGGTCGGTTGCACCCGCACGCTGCCCGCAGCCACGGCCGTGGTGGATCGCGTGCGTTTTGCGGTGGCCGGTTGCCAGCACTACGAAGAAGGCCACTACACCGCGTGGCGGCGTATTGCCGAGGAGCCGCTGGATTTCGTCTTCCACTACGGTGATTACATCTACGAAGGCGAAAGCCAGCCGGGCCTGCGGAAGATGAACGGCCAGCCGTTCACCAACCTGCGGAATCATGTCGGGCCGCAGACCTACACGCTGGACGATTACCGCCGCCGCTACGCCCAGTACAAGAGCGATGCCGACCTGCAGGCCGCGCATGCGTCGGCACCCTGGTTCGTCACCTTCGATGACCATGAAGTGGACAACAACTGGGCTGGTGCCGAAGACCAGGACGATACGCCCAGCGAAGTGTTCCTGCTGCGCCGCGCACAGGCGTTCCAGGCCTACTACGAGAACATGCCACTGCGCCGTTCGGCATTCCCTCGCAATGGCCACATGCAGATGTACGGGCGCGCACGCTACGGCACGCTGATGGATCTGCACCTGCTCGATACCCGCCAATACCGGAGCAAGCAGGTGAACATGGCGCTGCGTGAGGAGGTGGAATCGCCGGAGCGCAGCATCGTGGGGGCGAAGCAGGAGCGCTGGCTGTTCGACGGCCTGGCCGATGCCGCACCGCGCTGGCACACCATCGCCCAACAGGTGGCGCTGGGCAACTACATGCGCGAGAAGGACGGCGTGGTGCAGTCGTCCGATGACCAGTGGTCGGGCTACCTGGACAGCCGCCGGCGCCTGCTTGACCACATCCAGAAGGTGGGCTTCGGCAACGTGGTGACCGCCTGCGGCGACGCGCATCGCCACTATGCCAGCGATCTGGTGCAGGACTACCGTGACTCGGGTGTGGTCTCCAGCGAGTTCCTCGCCACGTCGATCACTTCGGGGGCGGATGGTCAGGGCGTGGATGCGTACGCCAGGAATCAGCTCGCGCACAGCCCTTATCTGAGGGCGACCACCGACAAGCGTGGCTATGTGCTGTGCGATGTCACCCGTGATGCGTGGATCGGCGACATGAAAACGCTGGATACCGTGATGCAGCCAGATGGCGCACTGCAGAGCTGGAAGCGCTATGCGGTGGAGCACGGCCGGCCGGGATTGCAGGAGGCCTGAGGCTACCGGTCCAGCCTGTAGAGCCGAGCCCATGCTCGGTTGCTTTTCCGGTCAGTTATCGAAGAGCAGCCGAGCATGGGCTCGGCTCTACAGAGATCCTTCAATCGTGTTCGAACCGCAATGGCTCGCTGCCCATCGCCGGGTCACTGGTGCCGGGGCGCCCATCCTCGGCGCGGCCGGCCAGGCGCAGGGTACTGTCGCCCGCACCGATGTGCAGGTCGTACCAGCCTGCGGTGGGCGTTGCGTCCCACGCCAACGTGGTCTCCGCGCGCGCCGGCAGGGCCACCGTCTGCTCGGGCATGTGGCCGGCATAGGCGCCCGCCTGCACACGCACCTGCTGTGCGCTGTCATCCAGGTTGCGCAGGTGCAGCCGCAATTGGCCATCCGCGCGATCGATTGAAGCCTGCAGGGCAGGATCCTTGGCCGCCCCCTGGAAGTGGCGGTGGAAGCCGTTCGGGCCCAGCAGCCACAGGTCATAGCGGCCCTGGGCATCGAGCGGCCAGCGCTCGCGCAGCGGTATGCCCGGCAGCAGCGTGTAGCGGCGTGGCACCGCATCCAGCCGCAGCCGGTCGTAGACATGCAGCACCGCCGCTGCACCTTCGCAGGCCAGCGCCAGATCCACACCCGAGGCGTCCACCGCAGCGATCGATGCCTGTGGTCGATAGGGCAGGGCGCGCGCCGGGCGTACGCCGATTTCCTGCTTTGCTGGTTTCAGCCCCTCCGGCAGCGCCGGCACGGTACGCCCTGGCAAGGCAGCGGCACGTGCGGCCACCGCGCTCACATCGGGCAGGCTGCGGACGAACGGGCGGGTATCGCGCTGGGCGAAGTCGAAGGCACCCGTCAGGTCACCGCAGACCGCGCGGCGCCACGGCGAGATGTCCGGTGCGGCCACGCCAAAGCGTTGTTCGATCAGCCGCATGACCGAGGTGTGGTCGTACACCTGCGAATCGACCCAGCCACCCCGGCTCCACGGCGAGATCACATACAGCGGCACGCGCGGGCCCAGTCCATACGGGCGGCCGCGCAGTTCGGCGAGGTCGTACTTCTCATCACCCGGCGCAGGATGGCGGTGGTACTCGCCTTCGGTACTGACCGAAGACGCACCCGCCCAGCCAGTGCCCACTGGTGAAGGAGGAGCCGGCGGAGGCATGTGGTCGAAGAAGCCGTCGTTCTCGTCGAACATCAGCAACAGCGCGGTGCGGCTCCAGACTTCCGGAACGGCAGTCAGCGCATCCAGCACGCGCGCGGTATAGGCCGCGCCCTGCGCCGGGCTGGAGGGCCCGGGGTGCTCGCTGCCGGCCGCGTCGGCGATGATGAAGCTGACCTGCGGCAGGCGCCCGTCGAGTACGTCCTGGCGCAGCTGTGCCAGGCCACGCGTGCTGACACCGCGTGCGCGCAGCTGCGGATCATGCCCGGGTGCAGCGCTGTACGCCCGACGGAACGCCTCGAAGCCGGCCAGCGGGTTGTCGGTGAAGTTGTCGGCCATGTCCTGGTAGATCTGCCAGGACACGCCGGCCTTCTGCAGGCGCTCGACATGGCTGGTCCAGCGGTACGACGCCGGATGCCCGCCGTGTTCGGGGAAGTTGTCATGCGAATTGGCGATCACCGGGCCGCCGGCGCGGGCCTGTGCATCGTTGTGGCCGGTCCACAGGAACACCCGGTTCGGGTTGGTGCCTGCCTGCATCGCGCAGTGGTAGGCGTCGCAGATCGTGAAGGCATCGGCCAGGGCGAACTGGAAGGGCAGGTCGCTGCGCTGGAAGTAGCCCATCGAGTGGTTCTGCTTGGCCTTCGGCCATTGCCCCATGCGGCCGTGGTCCCAGGCACGCTGCGCGTCGGGCCAGGTGTGCGGCGTGCCTTCCACGCGCATGTAGCCGAAGTGCGCGGCGGTATCCAGCGGGAACGGTGCGATTGCGCGCGTGCCGCTCGCGTCGGGCTGCAGCCACAGACTGCGGGTGCGGCCACCGGCCTGCAGCGCCGGCGCCGGGGCCACGAAGCGGTCGCCGAAACCACGTACCCCCGGCAGCGTGCCGAAGTAGTGGTCGAACGAGCGGTTCTCCTGCATGAACACCACGATGTGCTGCAGGTCTTCCAGGCTGCGCGCCTGCGCCGCAGGGGCGATCGCTGCGGCCCGGGCGATGCTGGGCAGCAGCGGTGAAAGGCCGGCGGTAACGCCGGCCTGCAACAACCGGCGTCGGCCGATATCGGTCACGGGCTCACTCACAGGTCCACGCGGAAGGAGATGCCGACGGTGCGCGGAGCGCCGATGAAGGCGTTGTCGCGGCCGTCCACCCCCGCAAGATACCGCTTGTCGGTGAGGTTGCTCACCACCAGGTTGGCACCCATGCCCTTCAGACGCGGCGACAGGCCCTGCAGGTCGAAGCCGATGTTGGCGTTGAACACGGTGGCCGAGGGCAGCTTGTTGACGTTGGCGGCGTCGAGATAACGCGTGCCCAGGTAACGGCCGGACAGGCCGAAATTCCAGTTCTCGCCCTCCCAGTCGGCCGACAGCACCAGGGTCTGTTCGGGCTGGCCGATCACCTTGGCGCCATCGACGATGCCCAGCTGGGTATCGCGCGCGGCATCGCCACTGCCCAGGTACTTGGAGCGGTTGTAGGTATAGGCGGCGTTGAGGCGCCAGCCGTTGTCCCAGCCGTAGCCGAACGCGGCTTCCAGGCCGTTGCTTTCCACACCGCCGAAATTCTCGTAGACGCCGTCGGTCTCGCCGAGATAGTCGATGCCACTGACGAAACCTGCCGGCAGGTAGACGATGCGGTTGTCGAACTTGATGTTGTAAAGGGTCACCGAGGCGGTCAGCGGCCAGCGGCTGATGCGCATGCCCACTTCGATGTTGTCGGCGGTCTCCGGCTCGACGTTGCGGAAGCGTTGCGGATCAGTCTCGCCAAGCACGCCGGAGGGAATGGCGGCGAAGTTCTGCGAGAAGCCGGCGAACAGCTCCATGCCTTCCACGCCCGGCGCCCAGGTGAAGCCGGTGGAGAGCAGCGGATCGGACTTGGAATCGGACGTCACGTGTTCGCTGGCGCCGATCACGCGGCGACGCGACTGGTCGACGAAGAACTGCTTCACGCCCAGGCGTGCACTGAACGGCCCGAAGCGGGCCACGTCCTCGACGTAGTACATCTGCTCGTCGACCTTGTACTTGTCCTCGAACTGTACCCAGTACGGCTGGTGGTCGAAGGCGATGTCCTGGCCGACGTTGAGCAGGCGGTGCCAGTCGCGGCGCGCCGAGCGGTCCAGCTTCTCCACCCACAGGCCGCCGCGGATCGTGTTGTCGACTGCGCCGAAGGTCTGGCGCCATTCGACGTCGGTGGTCACGCCCATGCGGTCGTTGTCGTAGTGGGTGTGGCGGTAGGACTGCGCGCCCAGCACGTTGCCCGCATAGCAGTTCGGATCGTACTCGGCGGTGAAGCCCTGGCGCGGGGTGCAGCTGGCCAGGCGCTGGGCGGCACTGCCATCGGGATTGACGAAGAAGATCTGGCCGCGGTTGCTACCGCCATACACGGTCTTGCCACCGAGGTATTCCGATTCGGGGCGGCCCGCACCCTCATCGCTGACCTGTGCCAGGTAGGGGGGCAGCCAATCGCCACGACCTTGCATGCGGTGCCCGTAGGCGGCCACCGAGGCCTTGAAGCCGTTGCCGCCGTCGAAGGCCGCGCGCAGGTACCCGAAGGTGTTCTCGCGCAGTGCACGCGAGCCGGAGCGGTAGTTCTGGTCCAGATAGGGAATGCCGGTGAGGGTCCCCACCAGGTTGTCACGATCCGGATTGGTGGCGAAGCCCTTCGGTGAGACGCTGGTGTATTCCGGCTCGTCGGCATCGTTGTAGGACAGGTAGCCGGTCAGCGTCCAGCGGTCCAGTTCGGTGATGAACTTGCCGGCGACGTGGTCGTTGCTGGTCTTGCCGCTGCCATCGATCCAGTCATGCACGCGCGCCGACGAGGCGCTGACCCAGGCACGGGTGTGGCCGCCGAGCAGGCCGGTGTCGTAGCGCACGTAGTACTTGCGCGCCTCGTTGTCACCGGCGCCGACCACGAAGCGCAGACGGCTGTCCTGCAGCGGATCGCTGGTGAGGAAGTTCAGAGTGCCGCCGAGGGCCTCGTTCGAGCGCGAGGAGATATCAGCGGTGCCCTGGCTGACTTCCACCGTTTCCAGGTCCAGGGTGTCGATGTAGCGGTTGGCCAGCGAGCCGCCGCCGTAACCTGAGCCGCCATTGGGCAGGCCGTCGATGGTAGTGCCGATCTGCTGGGTGTCGCGGTTGGTGACGAAGCCACGCATGCTGATCTGCGTAGCCCACACCGACGAGCCGGTGGCATCGGCCTCGCTGACCACCACGCCGGGCACTTCATTGAGCGCGTCGTTGACGCTGCTCATCACCGTCTGGCGGTTCAGCGTTTCCGCGCGCACCGAGGTCTTGGCGTAGCTGGTGGCCTGGCCGATCACCTGCACCTGGTCGAGGGTGCGGGCCTCACTGCTGCGCGCTTCAGCGGCATCGCCCTGCGGTGCTTCGGCCAGGGCGTCCAGTGCGGGGGCGATCAGCAGGGCAAGCAGCGAGACACGGGGAAAGCGCGCAGACGTTCGCATCGAGACCGGACCTTCAGAGGAGGGAAGCCCCGGAGTGTCGGCAGCGCCAATGACATCGGCATGACGTGGCGATGCAGGAACCGTGTTGTGTGACGGCCGTGCCCCCGGCCGCCTGCCTGTCAGTACCGCGCGTCCTTGGGTTTCGGGTCGCGCGGCCAGTCCTTGGCCTTGTTGGCGAAGTCCGGTCGGGGCTGATTGATGAAGTAGCTGGCGATGTCCACCGCGTCCTGGTCGGGCATCACCTGCTGCCCCAGTGGCGGCTCGCGGGTCACCGCCGGTGGCATGTTGTGCTTGACGAAGCCGGCGGCCTTGTACAGCCGCGCCATGCCGGCGCCGATGTTGAAGCTGTGGTCGCCCCACAGCGGCGGGAAGGCGATGTCACCGCTGGCGTCGCGCCGTCCTTCGCCGTTGTCGCCATGGCACGCGGCGCACTGCACGGCGTACAGCGCCTGGCCGCGGACCGGGTCCGGCGTCAGCGTGCTGTCGATGGGCCCCTCACTGGGGGCGGCCACCTTTGCACCCTCTGGCACAGGACTGCTCAACCACGCCATGTAATCGAGCATGGCGCGCATCTGCGGCGAGTCCTTCGGCAGCGGCTTGCCGTTCATCGAACGCTGCAGGCAACCGTTGATGCGCTCGGTCAGCCCGATCACCTTGCCCGGGCGCGGCATGTAACGCGGATAGGCGCCGCCGCCGGTGTTGAAATAGTGATTGCCGAAAGGCCGCTTGCCCTCGGCCATGTGGCACGAGTTGCAGTTCAGATCGTTGCCGACATTGTCCGGCAGCAGCCGTGCGGTCTCGTTGAGGATACGGCGGCCGAGCATCACCGATTCGGCATTGCCGAGCCCGGCGATTTCTTCGGCGCTGGGCGCATGGTAGTGCCCGACCACCTTGCCCTGCGCATCGAGGATATCGATCGTGCTGGCCACGGCGGCATCCAGGTCCGGATACAGATGACGGTAAGCGAGGGTACCGGCCCCGGCGAGCATCACGAGGGTGATCGCACTGCCGATCAGCAGGCGGGAGCGTTTGCGCGAACGTTTCATCGTGCGGCCTCCTGCGGAACGTAGTGCACCGGCTTGTCGCGCACCACCCGGCGCATGCGCGCCACGTCGACCTCGCTCACGGCACTGGCCTGGTTGCCCCAGCTGCTGCGGATGAAAGTCAGGATCTGCGCCAGCTGCGCGTTCGGCAGCTGTTCGAAGCCGGGCATGGTGAAGGCCATCCGGTCGTGCGGGGTGTGCGGCGTGCGGCCACCGATCAGGGTTACCTGCACCAGCGAGCTGGGGTCATCGGCGAACACGATCGAGTTGCCGGCCAGCGCCGGATAGACGCGGGGCATGCCGCGCCCGTCGGCACGGTGGCAGGCCTGGCAGTGCTCGGCATAGGCCAGCGAACCGGCAACACGGTAGTCGCCGCTGCGCAGTGCGGCGGAGGTGGTGTCGGCACCGGGCGACCACTGTGCGCTACGCCCTTCGCGGGCCGGCAGTTGTTTCAGGTAACGGGCCATGGCCAGCAGGTCGGCGTCGGACAGGTACTGCGTGCTGTGCTCGACCACGTCGGCCATGCCACCGAAGGCTGCCGATCGATCGGTGCGGCCGGTGCGCAGGAAGTCGACGATCTCGCCCTCGCTCCAGCTGGCCAGGCCGGTCGATTCGTTGCGCAGGTTCTTCGCGTACCAGCCTTCCAGTACCGAGCCGGACAGAAATTGGCGACCGCCATCGTCGGCCATCGCCTTTTCCTGGAAGGCCAGCCCGCGTGGCGTGTGGCAGGCGCCGCAGTGGGCCAGGCCTTCCACCAGTTCGGCGCCGCGCTGCTGGCCGGCATCCAGCGACGGATCCGGGTTGAACGTGCGCGGGCGTGCGAACAGCAGCTGCCACCAGGCCAGGGGCCAGCGCATGTTGGCCGGCCATGGAATCGTGCTGTCGGCGTTGCTTTGCTTCACCGGCTGCACCGAGCCCATGAAATAGGCATACAGCGCCTTGATCTCGGCATCGCTGGCGATCACGTACGAGGCGTACGGCATGGCCGGATACAGCGGCTGGCCGTCGTGGCGGATGCCGCGGCGCACCGCGCGTTCGAAATCGGCGTAGTCATAGGCACCAATGCCGGTGTCCGGATCGGGCGTGATGTTGGTCGAGTAGATCGTGCCCATCGGCGTCTGCATGCCGAGGCCACCGGCGAACGGCCTGCCGCCCGGCGCGGTGTGGCAGGCCGCGCAGTCGGCGGCGCGCGACAGGTACTGTCCCTGCGCGATCAGGGTCGGATCGCGGATGTCGACCTGCGCCGTCTGTCGTGGTGCGAACCAGTAGGGCGTGGTGCGGGCGATGCCGTAGGCGGCGGCCAGCGTGGCGGCCAGGGCAATGGCGAGCTTGAACGAGGTGCGCATGGCGGCACTGTGGGCAATGCTGCGCGCGTGTTCATTGATCCGGATCAATGACTGAACGGATACAGCGTTCACACCAAGCTGAATCGTTCCTGCGTTGTCATCAAGCCGTCATCCGCGCGCGATAGATGGCCTACGCCCGCATCGCTAACCTGCCACGCTGTCGCACCTTTTCCCTGATTGCCCATGAAGCGCCTGCTGCTGTTGTTGCTGGCGTGCGCCGGCCTGTGGCTGGCTGCATGCTCGTCCTCGATCAATGCCTCGTCCACCTCGCTCGCCGATCGGCTGATCGCGCCGGGTGGCGTATCGACCCTGCTCGATCGCCCGCGCATTGCTGCGGCCATCGCTGAGCTGCCCAACCGCCACGGTTTTGCGCCCGGCCGCGATGGCGTGCCGATCTTCTGGCGTGTGTTCGATCCTGGCGATTACGGCGCGCGTTACCACTACCTGCCGCAGCGCCACGAGAACGGCCTGCCGCTGGATACCGGCCTGAGCCTGGCAGTACCGCAGCCGTTCCGCGCGCAGGCACCGCGCGGCACCGTGGTGCTGCTGCACGGCTGGATGATGAACGGTGATTCGATGCTGCCATGGTCGCTGCAGTTGGCCGAATCCGGCTACCGCGTGGTCACGCTCGACCTACGCAACCATGGACAGTCCGGTACCGGGCCGTCGGGCTATGGCACCTATGAATCGGATGACGTGGTCGATGTGATCGGCGAGCTGCGTGCACGTGGTGAAGTGACCGGCCCGCTGTACCTGTTTGGCGTGTCCTATGGTGCGGCCACGGCGGTGTTCACCGCCGACAAGCTCGGTGACCAGGTGGAAGGCGTGGTGGCGATGGAATCGTTCGCCAATGCCGGCGTAGCGATCCGCACGATGATCCCGCACCTGATGGGACTGCAGCCGGAAGGCCTGAAGGCGCAGGCGGTGGCGTCGTACGCGCGTTGGCGCTATGGCGGCCAGGACATCAACCAGGTGATCGCCGCCGCCAGCCGCCGCATCGACGTCGATCTGGACCGCGTGGATGTAGCGCGCGCGCTGGCCGATACCCGCGCCTGTGTGCTGCTGCTGCACGGGCAGGGCGACCAGCACATTCCGGTCAGCCAGGGCCGCGAACTGGCCCAGGCCAACCCGCGCGCGCACTACATCGAGATGCGCGGCGAGGACCACATCACCCTGCCGCTGCGGCTGGACCTGCTGGCTGGAGTGGTCGACGACTGGATGGCGCGCGACGAGCATCATCCGCAGAGCGTGTGCCCCGCACCGCAGCTGCCGGCCCAGGCCGAGTGGCTGACGCGCAGCTGAGAAAAGGGGACGGAGGGGATTAAGTCGTTTCCCGCACTCCTGGGTTGGAAACGACTTAATCCCCTCCGTCCCCTTTTTCTGTCAGGCCACCCGTCGTGCCAGCGAGCGGGCAGACGCCGCGACGCCCAGCAGCAATGCGGCCACGCACAGGAAGGCGAAGCCGAGGCTGGTGCCGTGTGCCAGCGCACCGATCGCTGCCGGGCCGGCGAGAATGCCGGCGTAACCCAGCGTGGTCACCGCGGTGATGGCGATGCTCTCCGGCATCACCCGCTGCTGGCCGGCCATCGAGAACAGTGCCGGCACGATATTGGCGCAGCCCAGCCCGACCAGCACATAGCCCGCCAGCGCCACCGGGAACGACGGTATCAGCGTGGCCAACGTGAAACCGGCTGCGGCGGTGATGCCGCCGAAGACCAGGGTGCGGGTGCGGCCGAGGCGCTCGACGATGCCGTCGCCGAACAGGCGCATCGCGGTCATCGCCAGGGTGAACAGCGCGAAGCCGGCGCCGGCCTGGTCACGCGGCACCTGCCGCACTTCGGCCAGGAACACCGCGCTCCAGTCCAGCATCGAGCCCTCGGCGAGGAACACCACGAAGGCCAGCATGCCGATGAACAGCACCACGCCGTGCGGCAGCGCCAGCAACGGTCCTTCGTGCAGGATCCGTTGCGGACGCCAGTGCGGCGCCGACAGCACCGCGACCAGCAGCAGCGCCGCCACCGAAACCAGCGCGGCCAGCCACAGCGGCGTGCCGAGGATCAGCAGGCCGGTCATGCAGCCGGCACCGACAAAGCCACCGATGCTGTAGAAGGCATGGAAGCCGGACATCATCGCGCGCCCGGCGTCGCGCTCGACCGCCACCGCCTGCATGTTCATCGCACAATCCAGCGCACCGACGCCTGCGCCGAACACGAACAGCGCCGCGCCCAGTGCCACTGGCGAGGGTGCCAGCACCAGCAAGGGCAGGGCGCACAGCATCATCGCGCAGGTGATCACCATCACCCGGCGGCAGCCCAGTCGCCCGGTCAGCGCACCCGCCAACGGCATCGCCAGCAGCGAGCCGAGCCCGAGGCACAGCAGCACGGCGCCGAGACTGGCGTCGGACAGCCCGGCCTTGGCCTTGGCGTAGGGCACCATCGGCGCCCATGCGGCGGTGGCGAATCCGGGAATGAAGAAGGCGGCGCGGGTGGCGTGCTGCTGGGCACGTGGGGATGAAGGCGTCATGCGCGATGCGAAGCTCCAGGGGACGTTTATGGAAACGTTTTCAGGTCGGCTCGGCAAGTGCCATGCGTGACATCGGGCGACGCATACGATTGCAGTGACCCGATCGCGTCACTGGCGATTAACGTCGCCCACGGACAGTGGCTGCACGGTCGGCATCCCGCCGGCCACTGCCGGAGATCCGTACATGAGCACGACACCGACCATCCTCCTCGTCCATGGATTCTGGGGCGGGGCCGCACACTGGGCCAAGGTGATCCTGGAACTGCATCGCAATGGCCACGACCGTGTGCAGGCGGTGGAACTGCCGCTGACCTCGCTGGCCGACGACGCAGGGCGAACCCGGAAAATGATCCGGCAGATCGACGGGCCGGTACTGCTGGTCGGCCACTCGTATGGCGGCGCGGTGATCAGCCAGGCCGGCAACGAGCCCAACGTGAAGGGCCTGGTCTACATCGCCGCGTTCGCGCCTGATGCCGGCGAGAGTCCCGGTGGCATCACCCAGCAGCACCTGCCGGAGGCGGCGCCGAACCTGGCACCGGACAGCGATGGCTACCTGTGGCTGCGTGCGGACAAGTTCCATGAGAGCTTCTGCCAGGATCTGAGCGAGGACGAGGGCCGGGTGATGGCGGTGACCCAGAAGGCGCCGCTGGCCAGTACCTTCGGTGATGCGGTCAGCGATCCGGCGTGGAAGCACGCGCCGAGCTGGTACCAGCTGTCCCGCCACGACCGCATGATCGCGCCGGAAAACCAGAAGGCCATGGCCGCGAGGATGCAGCCCAAGCGCGTGCTGGAGCTGGATGCCAGCCATGCCTCATTGGCCTCGCAGCCGAAGGAAGTGACGGCGTTGATCCTGGAGGCGTGCGCTGCCATCGGCGGCTGACCCCGCGGCAGCACACCGCACGA
Organism: Stenotrophomonas africana; assembly: GCF_013004645.1. GTDB lineage: Bacteria > Pseudomonadota > Gammaproteobacteria > Xanthomonadales > Xanthomonadaceae > Stenotrophomonas > Stenotrophomonas africana. Next base: position 35,085 of record NZ_JABEME010000009.1, read on the forward strand.
CAGCACGCCGCACGACAGCCGGGGCGCAGGGGAGTACACTCCTGCGCCTGCGGCTTTCCGGCCGCGTCCCTCTCTTCCCTCCAGCCGCCGCCAGAGGATCCCACCCAATCGTGGAGGTCCCGCCGTGCTGTCTGCGCCTGTTGCACACGCTCCGTTTCCCTTGCCGCGTCGCCGCGCGTTGCCGCAGGCGCTCGCGCAGGGCCTGCTGATCGCTGCACTGGCCAGCAGCAGTATTGCTGCTGCGCAGTCCAGTACGGATCCAGCCAAGGATTCGCAGGCGCCTGCATCGCAGACCCTGCAGACGGTACAGGTCACCGCCAACCTGCTCGGTACCATCACCGAGGGCAGCGGCGCCTATACGCCCGGCACCATTGCCACCGCGACCCGCCTGGTGCTGACGCCACGGCAGACCCCGCAGACCATCAGCGTGATCACCCGCGCACAGATGGATGACTTCGGCCTGCACGGCATCGACGACGTGATGCGGGTGACCCCCGGCATCAGCATCGTCACCTACGACAGCGAACGCACCGAGTACTACGCGCGTGGTTTCGCGATCCAGAACTTCCAGTACGACGGCATTCCGATGTCGCGCAATTCGGCGTACTCCGCCGGTAACACGCTCAGCGATACCGCCATCTACGACCGCATCGAGGTTCTCAAGGGCGCGACCGGCCTGTTGACCGGCATGGGCGATCCGGGTGCGACCATCAACCTGGTGCGCAAGAAGCCGGGCAAGGACTTCGCCGGCAGCGCCTCACTGGGTGTCGGCCGCTGGGACGACTACCGCGCCGAGCTCGATGTCGGTGGTCCGCTGACTGCCGATGGCCGCCTGCGTGGCCGTGCCGTGGGGGCCTGGGAAGACAAGCACTCCAACCTGGACCACTACCAGCGCACCAGCATGGTCGGCTATGCCGTGCTGGAAGCCGATCTGGGCGAGCGCACGCTGTTGTCGATCGGTGGCGACGTGATGGACAGCGACCCGAAGGGCTCCACGTGGGGCGGCATTCCGCTGCTGGACAGCGCCGGCAACTTCAACCGCATGCCTCGCTCGTTCAACAATGGTGCGCAATGGGCCGGCTGGCGCCAGTACGTGCGTACCGGTTTCGCCACGTTGGAGCACACGTTCGCCAACGATTGGATTGCCAAGCTGCAGCTCAACCATCAGGTCAACGGCTATGACGCCGCACTGGCCGGTGCCGCCGCCGGCAATCCCGATCCGTTGACCGGCGAGGGCGTCAGCCTGTGGCTCGGCAAGTACGTCGGCAAGACCGTCAGCAATGCCGCCGACTTCTATGTGAGTGGGCATTTCGGCCTGTTCGGCCGCGAGCATGAACTGGTGGTGGGTGGCAGTGCCTCGCGCAAGCGCTGGACCAATACCGGCTACGGCCCTCAGGCGGGTTTCCCGGATACCGTGCCGGACTACCGCAGCTGGAATGGCGACATTGCCGAACCGCAGTGGCAGCGCACCTATGACAACAATGAAGTGACCCGTGAGAACGGGCTGTACGTGGTCGGCCGTTTCGACGTGGCCGATCCGTTGAAGCTGATCGTCGGCAGCCGGCTGGCCAGCTACCGCTCGCCGGATACACGCGAGACCGGCGTCTATGTGCCGTATGCCGGCGTGGTCTACGACCTCGGTGAGCACTACTCGGTGTATGCCAGCTACAGCACCATCTTCAAGCCGCAGGGCGAGCGTGACGAGCAGGGCAAGGCACTGGATCCGCTGGAAGGCCGCAGCTACGAGATGGGGCTGAAGGCCGAGTTCTTCGATGGACGCCTCAATGCCAGTGCGGCGCTGTTCCAGCTTGATCAGGACAACTTCGCCCAAGCCACCAGTGGTCGCACGCCGTCCGGTGACATCGCCTACCGCGCCTTGATGGGCGTGCGCACCAAGGGTTACGAGCTTGAGATGTCGGGCCAGTTGGCCGAGGGCTGGCAGGTGCAGGGTGGGTTCTCCCACAAGATCGCCCGCCAGGCGGGGACCAAGGTGACCACGCTGGAACCGGAGAACCAGTTCAGCCTGCATACCCGCCATCGCCTGCGCGGTGCCTGGCAGGCGCTGACGCTGGGTGGTGGGGCGCGCTGGCAGGATTCGACCTTCGGCGAGATCACCAATCCGGCCACGCAGGCCAAGGTGGTGCATCGCACGCAGCCTTACTGGTTGCTCGACGCGATGGCGCGCTACCAGTTCAACGATCGCCTGTCGGCCACGGTCAACGTCAACAACCTGCTCGACAAGCGGTACTACACGATCTTCAACTGGTACAGCACCTACACCTGGGGTGAGCCGCGCAATGTACGACTCACCTTGAACTACAGGTTCTGACGCAGGTCCTGTAGAGCCGAGCCCATGCTCGGCTGGCTGTCACACCGCAGCCGAGCATGGGCTCGGCTCTACACGTTGTCGTTACAGCGGCAGGTCGAACACCAGCACTTCAGCGTCGTTGCCGTTTTCCAGGGTCAACTGCGCTTCGTCGCTGACCTGCAGCGCATCACCGGCTTCCAGGGTGATGCCGTTGACCTGCAGCTGGCCACGCGCCACCTGCACATAGGCGCCACGACCGTTGCCAAGCGCATGGTGCAGCTTCTGGCCGCCATCGAGGATGGTGGCGAAGATGCGGGCATCCTGGTGGATGCGCAGCGAACCGTCGGCACCGTCCGGCGAGGCGATCAGGCGCAGCTGGCCGCGCTTGGTCTCCGGCGCGAAATGGGTCTCCTCGTACGACGGCGTGACGTTCTCGGTGTCCGGGAAGATCCAGATCTGCAGGAAGTGCACGGTCTCGTCGGTCGAGTGGTTGAACTCGCTGTGGCTGACGCCGCTGCCGGCGCTCATGCGCTGCACGTCGCCGTAGCGCAGCACCGAACCGGTGCCCATCGAGTCCTTGTGCTCCAGCGCGCCACCCAGCACGTAGGAAATGATTTCCATGTTGCTGTGGCTGTGGGTGCCGAAGCCCTGGCCGCCGATCACCTTGTCTTCGTTGATCACCCGCAGCGGGCCGAAGCTGACGTAGCGCGGGTCGTAGTAGTTGGCGAAGGAGAAGGTGTGGCGCGAGGACAGCCAGCCATGCTCGGCCAGGCCACGGGTAGCGCTCTTGCGGATCTGCAGCATGATGGAATCTCCTTGTTCGATGGTTTCGATGGGGCGGGGTGGGCCGGTAGCCGCTGTGTTTCCCCGTTGCAGAGAAGTATCCGCTTGCGCCCGGGGTTTGAAAAACGGATAGTTTTGACAGCCATCATCGAAAAATTCGAATGCTCAAGCTCAGCCTCGATGCCCTGCAGATCCTGGATGCCATCGACCGCCGCGGCTCGTTCGCCGGCGCCGGCAAGGCCCTGCACAAGGTGCCCTCGACCATCTCGTACACCGTGGCCAAGCTGGAGGAGGACCTGGGCGTACAGCTGTTCGACCGGATCGGCCCGCGTGCCGAGCCGACCGAGGCCGGACGCGCGCTGCTGGACGAGGGGCGGCACCTGCTGCGCGCCGCCCGGGAGCTGGAACTGCGGGTGCGCCGGGTGGCGTCGGGCTGGGAGACCGAACTGACGCTGGCGGTGGACTCGGTGTTCCCGACCTGGTTGCTCGGCCCGGACATCGCCGCGTTTCGTGAGGCGGAGGCGCCGACGCGGCTGCGGCTGATCGGAGAGGCTCTGTCCGGCACCTGGGAGGCCCTGCTGGACCGCCGTGCCGACCTGCTGGTCGGCGCGCCCGGCGAGGGGCCCAGCGGCGGCGGTTATGTGGTCGAGCCGTTGGGCACGGTGGAGTTCGTGTTCGCGGTCGCGCCCGATCATCCGTTGGCCACAGTGCCGGGCGTGCTGGGTCGAGAGCAGCTGGTCGAGCACTGCGCGATCGCGGTCTCTGATTCCGCACGCAGGTTGCTGCCGCGCACGGTCGGCTTGTTGATGGGGCAGGAGATGCTGACGGTGCCGGACATGGCCAGCAAGCTGAAGCTGCAGTGCGAAGGCGTGGGCTTCGGCTTCCTGCCCGAACCGTGCGCGCGCGCTGCGGTGGCGCGTGGCCAGCTGGTGATCCGTGAGGTGGAGGAACACAAACCGGAAGAGACCTTCTGGCTGGCCTGGCGCACCGGCGAGGATGGCGCTGCACTGCGCTGGTGGCGCGAGCGCCTGCGCAGGCCGGAGCTGCTGTCGCAATGGTGGCAGGCAATGGCCAGGGGGTAGGGGTTTGGCAGGGCTGCGCCCTGCACCCGCCGAAGCAACAGCTATGGCCGAAGCAACAGCAACAGCAACAGCTGGTTTCCTGAGGGATGGCGGGGTGGGTCCGGTTGCGGGAGACGCCGTAAACCCCCAGGCCGGCCCAGCCGCTGGCGGCTGTGCGTTCGGGCGCTTGCGAAGCAGTGCTTCGCAAGCAAAGCGCCCTCACCCATGGGGGCTTGGCCGCGGCATCCATGCCGCGGACACTCCCGCAACCGGACCCACCCCGCCTTCGACAGAGTCCCGCTGCTGTTGGTAGGTGTCGACCTTGGTCGACACGGTAGATCCACGCCATGCGTGGATGCTCTTCGATCAATTATCGAAATACTCGAACTCGATGGAGATTCATCCACGCATGGCGTGGATCCATCAGATCGCGGAAATCTGTCAGAGGTGGGGCGGCATGGGCAGGCAGGACCGTTGGCGGCATGGATGCCGCCATCGAGCCCCCATGGATGGGTTTACGGCGTGTCCTGCCTGTCCATGCCGCCCCGCCAACCCACGGAATACCAGCTGTTGCTGTTGCTGTTGCCGTTGCCTTGACTTGAAGCATCTGCAGGTGCAGGGCGCAGCCCTGCCGAAAAACACACATAAAAAAACAGCAGGCCGAGGCCTGCTGTTTCGGTGTAATGGTGCGCCCGGAGAGATTCGAACTCCCGACCGCCTGGTTCGTAGCCAGGTACTCTATCCAACTGAGCTACGGGCGCCAATTACATAAACTTGTTTGTGCTGACTGTGTATGGTGCGCCCGGAGAGATTCGAACTCCCGACCGCCTGGTTCGTAGCCAGGTACTCTATCCAACTGAGCTACGGGCGCGCGGTACACAATCAAATTTTACTGCATTTCCAGCGGCGGATGCTGGAAACCTGTCGAGTGGTGCGCCCGGAGAGATTCGAACTCCCGACCGCCTGGTTCGTAGCCAGGTACTCTATCCAACTGAGCTACGGGCGCCCTGCGACAGGAGCGGAATTATGCGGATGTCGGCGCGTACCGTCAACAGTTTTGTGAAAATTTTCATCCAACTGAATGAAAAAGCTGTCAGCCACGGCATCAGGGGCCTTCAGCCACGCGAAATGATCGGCGCGGGTGCCCAGTTCCTGCGCGGACAGCACGCGCAGCTGCGCGTCCACATTCGGCAGCTTCGCCAGCAGCGTCTGCATCGATCCGGTGGGTGCCAACCAGTCGTGCTCCATCAGCACCGCCTGTGCGCTGCCATGCACGCGTGCCATCTGCGCGTCGAGGTCTTCATCCATGCCGGCCGCGGCGTAGTGGTTGTTCAGGCCCACGCGTGCCCAGTCGGCAATCAGTCCACGCGCTTCGGTGCCACCAAAGCCGAGGCGACGGCCATGCAGCACGCCCTGGCGCTGCGCGATCCACGGCAGGAAGCGGTAGACCAATGGCAGCAGCCAGCCACGCGGTGGCGGGAACCCGCGCCAGAACGGTGAGCCACTGGCGGCCAGCCACAGCCGGTTGAAGTCGTGCGGGTTGCGGCCGGCGTGTACACAGGCCAGCTGCCCACCGAGGCTGTGTCCACCGATGACCCAGGGCAGGGCGCCGGCGTCGTCATCTGCTGCGGCCAGTACCGCCTGGCTGGTCGGCAGATCCTGTTCGAGTACCTCGCGATAGCCCCAATCCTGCGTGCGTGACGGACGCAGCGAACTGCTGCCATTGCCTCGCCACTCATGCAGGTAGACCGCCACCCCCTTCGCCGCCAGCGCCAACGCCAGTGGCAGGTAGTGACGTGCGGCCACGCCCAGCGCAGGCAACCACAGCAGGCGCGCGATGGGCTGTGCAGGCACGCAGGCGATCACTTCGTAGCGATGGCCATCAGCGCACTGCATGGCGAGGACGTCCGGTGTGAGGCTCATGCGTGTGGTGCCGCGCCGAAGTGATCCAGCACCAGCACCTCGCTGCGGCCGGGGGCATAGCCCTGCTGCAGGCCGCGTGCAACGTAGTCGATACCGGCTTCGCAGGCGTTGGCCAGGCTCAGGCCATTGCACAACTGCGCGGCGATGGCCGAGGCCAGCGTGCAGCCGGTGCCATGTGCGTCCAGCGGCAGGCGGGCATGGATGAACTCTTCGCTGCTCACGCCGTCGAAATAACGATCGATCACGCGGTTGCCCTCATGCAGGTGGCCACCTTTCAGCAGCACCGCACCGGCCCCCAGGTCGAGCAGGGCGGAGGCGGCCTGTTCTGCGTCTTCACCGTTGCTGATCTTCCGGCCGACCAGCAGTTCCGCTTCCGGCGTATTGGGGGTGATCAGCGTGGCCAGCGGGATCAGGCGCTCACGCATGGCCTTGAGCGCACTTTCCTCCAGCAGGCGTGCGCCGCTGGTGGCGACCATCACCGGGTCCAGTACCACGTGCGGCGGGCGATGCTTTTCCAGTGCATCGGCGACGGCATGGATCACTTCGGCGTTGGCCAGCATGCCGAGTTTCACCGCATGGATGTCGAAGTCGTCGAAGCAGGCATCCAGCTGCGCGCGGAGGAACTCGATGGGGGGCACGTGCACGGCAATGACGCCGCGGGTGTTCTGCGCGGTCAGTGCAGCAATCGCCGAGAGGCCGTGCACACGGTGCGCGGCGAAGGCCTTCAGGTCGGCCTGGATGCCGGCGCCACCGCCGGAGTCGGAGCCGGCGATGGTGAGGGCGGAAACGGGAGTGGTCGGGCTCATCAGTTGATTGTGCCGTGGTCCCGGAGGGGAAGGTAGATCCACGCCATGCGTGGATGTCCTTGATTCAATGCCGCCAACGCGCCCACTGCTGGTACAGCACATAACCCAGCCCGGTCAGGCCGGTCAGCAGGGCCGGGGCGAGCAGGGCGTCGTACTGCCAGCGCATGAACAACCAGGCGCCGATGATGCCGCCGGCGAGGAAGCCGCTGATGATCAGGCCGCTGAGGGTCAGCCGTCGTACCTGCAGCGGCAACCCGCGCAGCAGGTGGCCCAGGCCGATGCCGAGGTCGGTGAACATGCCGCTGAGGTGTGTGGTGCGCACCACCGCGCCACTGAAGGTGGTGGCCATCGCGTTCTGCAGGCCGCAGGCCATGGCGGCGGCCAGCGCGCCCCAGATCTGGTGTTGTTCGAACAGTGGAATGGCGACCAGCAGCAGCGCCGATTCCAGTGCCAGCGCCACGCCGTAGCGCCGGCCCAGCTGCAGGGTGCTGTCCTGGATCAGCAGGCCGCTGAGCATCGCGCCCAGCGAGAACGCGATCAGCAGCCCCCACAGGTGGCCGACCGCGCGCCAGTCACCCTGGGCCAGTGCCATGCCGAGCTGGCTGGTGCTGCCGGTCATGTGGCTGACCGCCTGGTGTTCGAAACCGAGGAAGCCGACCACGTTGACCATACCGGCTACGCACGAGAGCGCGACCGCGCCGATCCAGACCCAGGTGGGCAGGCGTATTCCCATCGGCGGGGCCCCTCAGGGCCCGCCGAAGCCGCCGTTGAACTGCAGCTCGCTGAAGGTGTTGCTGGCCGGGTCGAACACCGCGCCCCAGAACTGCGTGCCACCGTCACAGACGCGGATCGCTTCCCGTGCCGGATTGATGCCGCTGTCGTCGGGCAGGTGGAAGGCGTTGATGTAGATCAGCCGCTTGCCGGCGCTTTCAATGCCGACGTACTGGCGGTCGAAGTCCAGCACTTTCGGCACCTGGGCCTCCAGCGACGACAGCTGCGCTTCCAGCTGGTCGATCTGCTGCCGGCTGGGCGCCCAGTAGCCGCTGACCCGCCCGGCCTCGCGGCCGGGGCTGGCGCGCGAGCAGGTGTCGAGCACCTGTGCGGCGATGATCGGGCGGGTGACCACCCAGGACTGGCCGGTACGCTCGGCGGTCGGCACGCTGGCCGGGCCGCGCGTGGTGGTGCAGGCGCCGAGCACGGCTGCGAGGGTGATCGCAGCCGTGGGCAGCAGCAGGCGGGTGCGGCGGTTCACAACACCTCCGAAGCGTAGTCGGCCAGGCGCGAGCGCTCGCCACGGCGCAGGGTGATGTGTGCGCTGTGCGGCCAGTTCTTGAAGCGATCCACCGCGTAGGTCAGGCCCGAGGTGGTCTCGGTCAGGTAGGGCGTGTCGATCTGTTCGACGTTGCCCAGGCAGACGATCTTGGTGCCGGGGCCGGCACGGGTGATCAGCGTCTTCATCTGCTTGGGGGTGAGGTTCTGCGCCTCGTCCAGGATCAGGTAGCGTGACAGGAAGGTGCGGCCGCGCATGAAGTTCATCGAGCGGATCTTGATGCGGCTGGCCAGCAGGTCATTGGTGGCCTGGCGGCCCCAGGTGCCGCCTTCCTGATTGTGCGTGAGCACTTCCAGGTTGTCGGTCAGCGCGCCCATCCACGGCGTCATCTTCTCTTCCTCGGTGCCGGGCAGGAAACCGATGTCCTCGCCGACGCTGACCGTGGCGCGGGTCATGATGATCTCGCGGTAGCGCTGCTGGTCCATCGTCTGCGCCAGGCCGGCAGCCAGCGCCAGCAGGGTCTTGCCGGTGCCCGCGGTGCCCAGCAGCGTCACGAAGTCGATCTCCGGGTCCATCAGTGCATTGAGCGCGAAGTTCTGCTCGCGGTTGCGGGCGCTGATGCCCCACACGGCGTGGCTGCCGTGGCGGAAATCATCGACCAGCGACAGCACCACCTTGCCGTCGCCGACCACGCGGCTGACGCGTAGCTCGACCTCGTCTTCGCCCGGCAGGTAGACGTACTGGTTCGGGTACCACTCCTCGCCATCCTGCGCGAGGATTTCGTAATGCGTGCGGCCCTTGTCGCTCCAGCTGCGCAGGTCGTCGCCGTGGCGCTTCCAGAAGTCTTCCGGCAGCTCGGTGGCGCCGGTGTAGAGCAGGCTGAAATCGTCCAGCGCGCGGTCGTTCTCGTAGTCCTCGGACACGATGCCGGCGATGGCGGCCTTGATCCGCAGGTTGATGTCCTTGGAAACGAACACCACCGGCAGGTCCGGGGTTTCTTCCTTCAGCGCCAGGATCGCGCCGAGGATGGCATTGTCGGGAATGACCTTGCCAAAGCTCTTGCCCGCGTCGAAATGGCTGGTCTGGAAGCGCAGCTTGCCGGCGCTCTGCTTGCCGCGCAGCTGCAGGCCATTGGGGCGCTGCAGCGGAATGCCGTCGGCCAGGTTGTCCAGGCCGGATTCCTGCACCAGCTCATTGAGGAAGCGGCTCACCTGGCGGGCGTTGCGGCTCGCCTCGGAGGTGCCCTTCTTGCCGTTGTCCAGCTCCTCGATCACCTGCATGGGCAGGTAAACGTCGTGCTCCTCGAATTTGAACAGCGCGGTGGGATCGTGCATCAGCACGTTGGTATCCAGCACGTAGATGCGCTTGCCTCGGGTCATCGTCGATTCCTGGTTACGGACAGGGAAAAACCACCACGGCCTGCTGCGGGGCAGGGTGATGGCAGACACAGTAGGCAGTGGGACTCACTTGGACTGGGAGGCCTTCAGTTCGGCGAGAACGGCATCGGCATGGCCGGCAACCTTGACCTTGCGCCAGGACTGCACGATGCGGCTGTCGGGGGAAATCAGGAAGGTGCTGCGTTCGATGCCACGTACCTGCTTGCCGTACATGTTCTTCATCTTGATCACGTCGAAGGCGCTGCACAGCGCTTCGTCGCCATCGCTGACCAGCGGGAAGTTGAAGCCCTGCTTGGCACAGAAGTTGTCGTGCGACTTCACCGAGTCGCGCGAGACACCGAGTACCACCGCGCCTGCCTTCTTGAACTTCGGCAGCAGTGCGTTGAAGTCGATGCCTTCGGTGGTGCAGCCGGGGGTGCTGTCCTTGGGATAGAAGTACAGCACCAGCCAGTGGCCGGCGTAGTCGCCGAGAGTGGCCTGTTCGCCACCGGACAGTGCCAGCGGCAGGGAGAGGGTGGTGCTGTCCAGGGTATCGCCGTTGTTCATGAGGTCCTTCTGTCGAGCCTGGGTTCTTTCTACGACAATTGCATGAAACGCCACGCGCCCGTGAGAGGCGCGCGAAGAATCAGAATTTCATCGGGTCCATGATCGCGTCCAGGTTCAGGTGGTCGCAGAATTCAAGGAAGTCGTCGCGCAGCGCGGCGATGTGCATGTTGGCCGGCACGCCGATGGTGACCTGCGCGCTGAACATCTCCGCACCGGTCTGCATGGCGCGGTAGCGCGTGCTCTGCAGGTTCTCGATGGTGATGCCCTGGCGATCGAAGAAATCGGCCAGCTGGAACAGGATGCCCGGCTTGTCGGCGGCGATCACCTCGACGATGTACGGCAGCAGGTTGGACTGCGCCTGCTTGGCGGCGGTGCGGTACCAGACCAGCTTCAGGCCTTCCTCGCGCTCCAGCCGGGTCAGCATCGCCTCCAGCTTGGCCACCGAGTCCCACGAGCCGGTGGCCAGGGCGGTGACCGACACATCGCGGCCGACCGTGGCCAGGCGTGCGTCCACCAGATTGCAGCCGCTGTCGGCGATGCGGCGGGTGACGGACAGCAGGGGGGACTCCGGATGCGTCGTGTAGGCGTTGATCAGGAGGTGGTTTTCGCTCGGCGCGGGGCGCGGGGTGGTGTCGGTCAAGGCGATTCCGGGTAATGCATGCGTTAGTCTGAATGCCCGCCAGAGGCGGGGATCCACCGGTGTCCAGCATACTTGCCCGTGCTTTCGCGCCGCAAGTAACATTCAGGTCACCCCCGGCCTTTCGTGGCGGGCGTTTTCCCTTCCCAGCCAAGAGCAGCACGTCCTTGTCCCTTTCCGGCCTCATCACCGCGCTGGCGACCCCGTTCCGGGCCGACGGCGCCCTCGATCCCGACGGTTGGCAGCGCCTGCTGCACCTGCAACTGGAAGGTGGCGTCCATGGCGTTGTCGTTGCCGGCTCGACCGGCGAAGCGGCAACCCTCACCGATGCCGAGTACGACCTGCTGCTGGCCAGCGCGGTCGAGCGCATCGGCGGCCGCATCCCGGTCATGGCCGGCACCGGCCTGTCCGGTACCGCCAAAACCATTGAACAGACCCGCCGTGCCGCTGCGCTCGGCGCCAGCCATGCGCTGGTGGTCACCCCGCCGTACGTGCGGCCGACCCAGGCCGGCCTGATCGCCCACTACCGCGCGGTCGCCGACCAGGGCGGGTTGCCGGTCGTGCTGTACAACGTGCCAGGCCGTACTGGTTGCGACATGCAGCCGGACACCGTGGCCGAACTGGCCAGCCACCCCAACATCGTCGGCATCAAGGAGGCGGTGGGCGACACCGGCCGGGTGCAGGCGCTGCTCGCCCTGCGCAGCCCGCAGTTCGCCGTGCTCAGCGGCGACGACGGTACGGCCGCGCGTTCGATCCGGGCCGGTATCGACGGCCTGATCTCGGTCGGCTCCAACGTGCTGCCCGGCGCCTACCGCCGGATGTGCGAGCTTGCCGCCGCCCACGATCACGAGGCCACCGAGTCCTGGGATGCGCGCCTGCAGCCGTTCCATGAATTCTGCGGCGTTGAACCGAACCCGATCCCGGTCAAGGCGCTGCTGCGCCGTATCGGCATCGGCCACGATCTGCGCCTGCCGCTGCTGCCACTGTCGGCGCCGCACCACGCGGCCGCCGACCACCTTGCCGGCGACATCGCCGCCCTCGAAGCCCTTTCCAGCCACTGACCTCTCGTCTTGGTCTGACCCAGGAGATTCACATGCGTCAATCCGTTTCCACTGTCCGCGTGCTGTCCTACGCCCTGCTTGCGGTGGCCGTTGCCGCCGGCACCACCGGCTGCTTCAAGCGTGGCGTCAAGGGCGACTACGCCCTGGCCCCGGAAATGCGTCCGCTGGAAGTGCCGCCGGACCTGAACCTGCCGACCACCACCGGTGACAACAAGGTGCCGACGCTGGCGTCGGCGACCAAGCCGGCAGCCCCGGTGGCCGCGGCCCCGGCCGTGGGCAACACCGGTTTCACCATCGCCGGTGGCAAAGATGAAGCTTTCGCCAAGGTTGGTACCGCGCTGGAAGGCGTGGAAGGCGTGACCATCGCCAGCCGCGCGCAGCTGCTGGGCTCGTACGATGTGGCCTACGAAGGCAGCAACTTCCTGGTCCGCGTGGTCGCCGTCGATGCTGGCGCCTACATCTCCGCGGTCGATCCGCGTGGCCTGCCGGCCACCGCCGAAGCGCCGGTGAAGCTGATCGCCGCGCTGAAGGCGAAGCTGGCCCAGTAAGAGCCGGTCGGGTGGGTGCGGCCCAGGTCCGCACCTGCCCGGGTAGAGGCCGATCTTGGTCGGCGCTTCTGTGCCAACCAAGGTTGGCACCTACCGGATCGAAAGGTTGGCACCTACCGGATCGCAAGGTTGGCATACCGGATCTTGCGGTTGGCGTTTACCGGAAAACAGAAAAGGGCGCCCGTGGGCGCCCTTTTCGTTACCGCCGCGGGCGCTTCTCAGCGCTCCAGCAGCTTCAGCTTGTCCGGCTTGCCGTCCCATTCGCCGGCGTCGGCGGGTGGGTCCTTGCGCACGGTCAGCACCGGCCACTCCTTCGCCAGCTCGGCGTTGAGGGCGACGAAGCTTTCCTGGCCGGCAGGAACATCGTCCTCCGGGAAGATCGCGTTGACCGGGCACTCCGGTTCGCAGAGGGTGCAGTCGATGCACTCATCCGGGTCGATCACCAGGAAGTTCGGGCCTTCGTGGAAGCAATCCACGGGGCACACTTCCACGCAATCGGTGTGTTTGCACTTGATGCAGTTTTCGGTGACGACAAAGGGCATGGGCTGGGGGTGGATCGATTCCTGAACCCGCCAATTCTAGAACAGGTTGGCCCCCGGTGTCGGCGCGGGACGGAAATCGGGCGTCTGGCAGGCGCGGCCGTGGCGGCCATTGGCGGCGGGGTGAGGCCTGTGCGACGCTGCGGGTCAGCCGGCTGCGTCGGATGGCCGGACCTCTTCCCAGCAGGATCGTCCATGTCCCAAGCCCAGCCCGGTACCGCCTCCCGCAGCGGTGAGAACACGGCGTTCATCGTCCTGATCAGCTGCGTGGCCACCCTGGGTGGGTTCCTGTTCGGCTTCGACAGTGGTGTCATCAATGGCACGGTCGATGGCCTTCGCCAAGCCTTCAACTCCAGTGAGGCGGCGCTCGGTTTCGAAGTCGCCTCGATGCTGCTGGGCTGCGCGATCGGTGCCTTCCTGGCCGGTTGGCTGGGAGATCGTCTGGGCCGTCGTGGCGTGCTGATCGCCTCGGCACTGATGTTCCTGGTCTCGGCGCTGGGTGCCGGTGCCGCTCACGCCTCCTGGCTGTTCATTGCCGCACGCGTGCTCGGCGGCTTCGCGGTGGGCGCGGCCAGTGTGATGTCGCCGGCCTACATTGCCGAAGTGGCCTCGGCGCGCTATCGCGGGCGCTTGGCCACGGTGCAGCAGATGGCGATCATCTGCGGCCTGTTCGCAGCTTTCCTCAGCAATTACCTGCTGGCCCGTGCCGCCGGCGCGTCGACCGAGCCGCTATGGCTGGGCCATGAGGCCTGGCGCTGGATGTTCTGGATGCAGGCACTGCCGTCGGGGCTGTTCCTGCTGTTGTTGCTGGTGATTCCGGAAAGCCCACGCTTCCTGGTCCTGAAGGGGCGTCAGCAGCAGGCGAGGGCGGTACTGTCGCGGCTGTACGGCGAGGCCTCAGCGGCGGCCAAGCAGGCCGAGATCGAAGCCAGTCTGGCCCAGGACCAGCACAAGCCGCGCTTCGGCGACCTGCTCAACAAGGCCACCGGCAGGCTGCGTCCGATCCTGTGGGTGGGCATCGGTCTGGCCATGTTCCAGCAGCTGGTCGGCATCAATGTGGTGTTCTACTACGGCGCAGTGCTGTGGCAGGCGGTGGGCTTCTCGGAAAGCGACGCACTGCTGATCAACGTGCTGTCCGGCGCGCTGAGCATCGGTGCCTGCCTGCTGACGGTGCTGCTGATCGACCGCATCGGGCGCAAGCCGTTGCTGTGGATCGGCTCGGTCGGCATGTCGGTGGCGCTGGTGTTGATGGTGGTTGCCTTCGCCAGTGGCAGCCTGGCCGACGGCCGACTGCAGTTGTCCGACGGTATGGGTCGACTGGCGCTGGTCGCGGCCAATGTCTACGTGGTGTTCTTCAACATGTCCTGGGGCCCGGTGATGTGGGTGATGCTGGGCGAGATGTTCCCCAACCAGATCCGCGGCCCGGCGTTGGCCGTTGCCGGCGCGGCGCAGTGGACATCGAATTTCGCGATCACCGTGACCTTCCCGATGCTGCTGGCCGGCATTGGCCTGGCCGGCGCCTATGGCATCTACGCGGTCGCGGCGATCCTCTCGATCGTCTTCGTGGTCCGCTGCGTGCGCGAGACCAAGGGCAAGGAGCTGGAGCAGATGGAAGGCTGACGGCGACTGGCTTCGGTTGCGTTCCGTTGGCGCCTGCTTGTCCAGAGTGTGAGGGGGCAGGCCGCCCTCTCCAGGACACGCAAGAGCCCATCCATGGTGCTCGATGGCGCCTTGCTCGCGTGCGCTGTCCTGCGCACTCGGCAAGACCAGGCTTGGGCTCCTGCCCAACCCGTCGGGCGCATGCGCCCAACCCATGGCGCCAACGGTCCTGGAGAGGGCGGCCTGCCCCCTCCTGACAGTTTCATGGTGCGTGCGGATGCGGCGAAGCGATGGTCGGTTGTTGCCGCAGCTGGCGGGAAACCGTCCAGAGTCGGTGGGGTCACCCAGGGCAGGACCGTTGGCGCCAAGGAAGGCGCCATCGAGCCCCCATGGATGGGTTCACGGCGTGTCCTGCCCTGGGTGACCCCCCCCGGCTCGAGCCGATTGCAGGGAGGCGCCAAAGCGACCAACCCGACCGCAATCACTGCAATCCCGGAAAACAGAAAAGCCCGCACAAGGCGGGCTTTTTCGGTTCCTGCTGCGGCGACTGGCGCTCCCTAGGGGACTCGAACCCCTGTTTTAGCCTTGAGAGGGCCACGTCCTAACCACTAGACGAAGGGAGCGTAACTGTGTCGCTGCCGAGGCAGGAGCGCTAGTATATGCACCTCGATGCCATTGGGCAATCCCGAAACTTCAACCGGAAGCGCCAACATCATTTCCTCTGCTACATCACCGTTCAGCCTGCGCGTCATCCCGCGCGACCAGCACACGATCTCCCGCAAGGACATCAGCCCGAACGCCCTGCGCGTGCTTTATCGCCTGCGCGATGCAGGCTTCGGCGCCTATCTTGTCGGCGGCGCGGTGCGCGACCTGCTGGTCAATGGCCAACCCAAGGATTTCGACGTGGCTACCGACGCCACGCCCGAACAGGTCAAGCAGCTGTTCCGCAACTGCCGCCTGATCGGCCGCCGCTTCCGCCTCGCCCACGTTGTGTTCGGCCGCGAGATCATCGAAGTCGCCACCTTCCGCGCCAACAGCGATGACGGCAGCGGTGACCGCGAGATGGAAAACGGCATGCTCGTGCGCGACAACGTGTACGGCACCATCGAAGACGACGCCATCCGCCGCGATTTCACCTGCAACGCCCTGTACTACGCCATCGAGGACTTCTCGGTACGTGACTACACCGGCGGCTTCGAAGACGTGCAGGCGCGCCTGATGAAGCTCATCGGCGACCCGGTGCAGCGCTACCAGGAAGACCCGGTGCGCATGCTGCGTGCGGTGCGCCTGGCGGCCAAGCTCGGCTTCCAGATCGAAGAGGGCACCGCCGCGCCGATCCCGCACCTGGCCGGCCTGCTCAACGAAGCGGCGCCGGCACGCCTGTTCGAGGAAGTGCTGAAGCTGTTCCTGTCCGGGCACGGCGTGGCCAGCTTCGAAGGCCTGGAGCGCTACGGCCTGCTCGACGTGCTGTTCCCGGAAAGCGCCAAGGCGCTGAAGTCCAACCGCACTGGCGCGCTGCGCCGCATGCTGGTCGAGGGTCTGGCCAACACCGATGCGCGCGTGGCCAACGACGAGCCGGTCTCGCCGGCGTTCCTGTTCGCGCTGCTGCTGTGGCCGGCGTTCTGCCGCGCGCAGGCGACCCTGCTCAAGCAGGGCGTGGCACCGGAGGAAGCGCAGCGCCGTGCCGCCGACCGCGTCACCGTGCAGCAGCTGAGCACCATCGCGCTGCCGCGCCGTTTCTCGCTGCCGATGCAGGAGATCTGGCTGCTGCAGTCGCGTTTCGGCTCACGCCAGCGCAAGCGCGTATTCCGCACCCTGACCCATCCGCGTTTCCGTGCTGCATTCGACTTCCTCAGCCTGCGTCAGGTGGCCTCGGCCGAGCACGCCGCCGATGTCGAGTTCTGGCGCGAGGCACAGGCGCAGTCCGGCCGCGAGCTGGAATCGTCGCTGGACGTGATGCACAGCGAAGAGGGTGATGACGAGAGCGGGGCACCGCGCAAGCGCCGCCGTCGCCGCCGTCGTCCGGGCGCCCCGGCCGGTGCGGCTGGCGAGTAAACGATGACCCTTGCCTGGATCGGCCTCGGCGCCAACCTTGGCGACGCGGCCGCCACCGTCGGCGCGGCGATTGCCGCGCTCGACGGGCTGCCCGGTACCCGCCTGCGCCAGGCCTCGAGGCTGTACGCCACGCCGGCCTGGGGCAATGAAGACCAGCCGCCGTTCGTCAACGCGGTGGCTGCGGTCGACACCACGTTGCCGGCCGACACGCTGCTGCAGGCGATGCTGGCGCTGGAGCAGCGCTTTGGTCGCGTGCGCGACCCGGCGGTGCACTGGGGCCCGCGCGCGCTGGACCTGGACCTGCTGCTGTATGGCGCGCAGGTGCTCGACCAGCCCGGTCTGCAGGTGCCGCATCCTTACCTGCACGAGCGTGCCTTCGTGTTGGTGCCGCTGGCCGAAATCGCGCCGGATCTGGCCATTCCCGGCCATGGTCGCGTGCGGGATGCAGTGGTGCGGGTGGATGCCTGCGGGATCGCGCCGATAGGGTGATAATGCCCGGGTTATCTCCCCCGGTTATCAGCACATGAGCACCCACGCAGACAGCAAGCCCTGGACCGTTCCCGCCCTGGCCGAGGCCAAGCGCAATGGCCAGAAGCTGGTCATGTTGACCGCCTACGACGCTGGCTTCGCCCGCACTTTCGACGCAAATGGCGTTGACCTGATCCTGATTGGCGATTCGCTGGGCATGGTCGTGCAGGGCCATGATTCGACCCTGCCGGTGACCGTGGCCGACATGGTCTACCACACCCGCGCCGTGGCCCGTGTGCTGCAGCGCGCGCTGCTGGTGGCCGACCTGCCGTTCGGCGCCGATGCCACCCCGGAGCGCGCGCTGGATGCATCGCTGCAGCTGCTGCAGGCCGGTGCCGAGATGGTCAAGATCGAAGGTGCCGGCTTCAAGGTCGACATCATCCGTTACCTGGTCGAGCGTGAGATTCCGGTCTGCTCGCACCTGGGCCTGACCCCGCAGTCGGTGCTGCGCCTGGGCGGCTTCAAGATCCAGGGCCGTGGCGATGCCGCACGCCAGCTGGTGGAAGATGCCAGGGCCGTGGCTGCTGCGGGCGCCAGCCTGCTGGTGCTGGAGTGCATGCCGAGCCCGGTCGCCGCCGACGTCACTGCCGCTGTGGAAGTGCCGACCATCGGCATCGGTGCCGGCCCGCAGTGCGATGGCCAGGTGCTGGTGCTGCACGATTTCCTTGGCCTGGACAGTGGCCATCGCCGTCCCAAGTTCGTCAAGGACTTCCTTGCCGAAGGCGGTTCGGTGGCGGGTGCCACCCGCGCCTATGCCGACGCCGTGCGCGACGGCAGCTTCCCCGACGAACAGCACGCTTACGCCTCATGATCCAGACCTTCAACGAGCTCGGCGCATTGCGCGAGCAGATCGCCCAGTGGAAGCGCGAGGGCCTGCGCGTGGCGCTGGTGCCGACCATGGGCAACCTTCACGGTGGCCATCATTCGCTGGTGACCCTGGCCCGCCAGTACGCCGACAAGGTGGTGGCAAGCATCTTCGTCAACCCGACCCAGTTCGGGCCGAACGAGGATTTCAGTCGCTATCCGCGTACGCCCGAGGCCGACGTGGCCGGGCTGGAGCAGGCCGGCTGCGATGCGGTGTGGCTGCCCAGCGTCGAGGCGATGTATCCGCTGGGCGTGGACAAGACCACGCAGATGCACGCGCCCGGCGTCAGTGAAGTGCTGGAAGGCGCCAGCCGTCCGGGACACTTTGATGGCGTGTGCACGGTGGTCGCGCGCCTGTTCCTGCAGGTGCAGCCGGACGTGGCCGTGTTCGGCCGAAAGGACTACCAGCAGCTGGCTGTGATCAAGCAGATGGTGGCCGAGCTGTCGTTCCCGATCCAGATCGTCGGCGCGGACATCGTGCGCGACGAGGATGGTCTGGCCAAGAGCTCGCGCAACCAGTATCTGAGCGCCGAACAGCGCCCGGTTGCGACCAGTATCCACCGCACCCTGCTGGGCATGCGCGAAGGCTATGTAGCCGGGCTGGCACGTGACCGCATCGAGGCCGACGCCACGGCGGCATTGCAGGCAGCCGGTTTCCAGGTCGACTATGCGGTGCTGCGCACGCCCGATTTGGCCGAGCCGACCTTCGACGGCGGCGGCCGCGTAGCGCTGATCGCCGCACGTCTGGGCACCACCCGCTTGATCGACAACCTGGAATTCTGAGCCGCATGCGGCTTGGGGGGCGCCCGCAACGGGCGCCTCTCCACTTCCCACGGACGGGAGACCTGAAATGAAAACCCCCGGCACTGATACCGGCCGTCTTGCCCAGGCCTCTATCCTGGCGGTGTTGGCGGCAGGCATGCTGCCGGCCCAACTGTTTGGCGGCCTGATGTTCGCACTTGAATTCAGGCGCACGCCGATGCCCGCGCTCACCGGCGGTGGACTGATGTTCGGGCTGGGCGTCTGCATCGCCATCGCGGTGTTCCTGCCGATGGCGATGCTCCCGCGATCTCGGCAGCCCCTGCGCCGGATCAGCTTCGTGCTTGCAGGGTCTGCCCTGGGCGCGCTGGCCATGGCCATCCATGAATGGCCGGGCGCGATCCATGGGCCGCTGCTGCAGCGCCTGCGCTATGTGGATACATTCGATGTGATCAGCTATGGGCTGACAGTGTTGGCTGCAGGGGGCCTGGGCCTGGCCTCCGGGCTGGCCTTCCATACGGTGTTCAGGCTGTCACCGCAGGGCGGTGCCGTCCATGCCACGGCGCCGCCGCCGGGCAAGGGCACCTGAACGGCCTTCAGCGTCCTGCCGCCGCCCCCTGGCGATGGCCAAGCGGGTGCTAGAATCCGCTCTTTCCTTTGCCGTTGCAGCGCCCCCATGCACCTGTCCCTGCTCAAGACCAAGATCCACCGCGCCACCGTCACCCATTCCGAGCTGAACTACGAAGGCTCGATCGCCATTGATGACAACCTGCTGGCTGCCACCGGCATCCGCGAGTTCGAGCAGGTGCACATCTGGGACGTGACCAACGGTGCGCGCTTCTCGACCTACGCCATCCGCGCCGAAGCCGGCAGCGGCGTTGTCTCGCTCAACGGTGGCGCCGCGCGCCACGTGCAGGTCGGTGACATCATCATCATCGCAGCGTTCGCCAGCATGACCGAGCAGGAAGCTGACAGCTTCAAGCCGAAGCTGGTGTACGTTGATGGCAAGAACCAGATCACCCACACCAACGACACGATCCCGACCCAGGCCGCATGACAACGAACAACGGATTCGACTCGCTGCACTCCCACGCCCAGCGCCTGAAGGGCGCAAGCATTCCCAGCCTGCTCGCCGCCGAACCCGGGCGCGTGCAGGATCTGGCGCTGCGGGTCGGTCCGTTGTACGTCAACTTCGCGCGGCAGAAATACGATGCTGCGGCGCTGCAGGCGTTGCTGGCGCTGGCTGCCGAGCGTGATGTCGGTGGCGCCATCACCCGCCTGTTCCGTGGCGAGCAGGTCAACCTGACCGAAGGTCGCGCGGCGCTGCACACCGCGCTGCGTGGCGATGTGGTCGATGCGCCGGTGGCGGCTGAGGCCTATGCCACCGCGCGCGAGATCCGCCAGCGCATGGGCGTGCTGGTGCGCGCGCTGGAAGACAGTGGCGTGACCGATGTGGTCAGTGTCGGCATCGGTGGTTCCGACCTTGGCCCGCGCCTGGTTGCCGACGCGCTGCGCCCAGTCAGCGGTGCGCGCCTGCGGGTGCATTTCGTCTCGAACGTGGACGGCGCCGCCATGCAGCGTACGCTGGCCACGCTGGATCCGGCGAAGACCGCCGGCATCCTGATCTCCAAGACCTTCGGTACGCAGGAAACCCTGCTCAACGGCCAGATCCTGCACGACTGGCTGGGTGGCAGCGAACGCCTGTATGCAGTCAGTGCCAATCCGGAACGCGCCGCCAAGGCCTTTGCCATCGCCGCCGATCGCGTGCTGCCGATGTGGGACTGGGTGGGTGGCCGTTATTCACTGTGGTCGGCGGTCGGTTTCCCGATCGCGCTGGCAGTCGGCTTCGATCGCTTCGAGCAGTTGCTGGAAGGCGCGGCGCAGATGGATGCGCATGCGCTGGATGCACCGCTGGAGCGCAACCTGCCGGTGCTGCACGGCCTGACCGACATCTGGAACCGCAACCTGCTGGGCCATGCCACGCACGCGGTGATGACCTACGACCAGCGCCTGGCGCTGCTGCCGGCCTACCTGCAGCAGCTGGTGATGGAAAGCCTGGGCAAGCGCGTGCAGCGTGACGGGCAACCTGTCACCACCGACACCGTGCCGGTGTGGTGGGGCGGCGCGGGCACCGATGTGCAGCACAGCTTCTTCCAGGCACTGCACCAGGGCACCAGCATCGTTCCGGCAGATTTCATCGGCTGCGTGCACAACGACGATCCCTACACGATCAATCATCAGGCCCTGCTGGCCAATCTGCTGGCGCAGACTGAAGCACTGGCCAATGGCCAGAGCAGCGACGACCCGCACCGTGATTACCCGGGCGGCCGCCCGAGCACGCTGATCCTGCTCGACGCGCTGACCCCGCAGGCGCTGGGTGCACTGATCGCCATGTACGAACACGCTGTGTACGTGCAGTCGGTGATCTGGAACATCAATGCCTTCGACCAGTTCGGTGTCGAGCTTGGCAAGCAGCTGGCCAGTGGCCTGTTGCCGGCGCTGCAGGGTGAGGATGTTGCGATTGCCGACCCGATGACCCGCGAAATCCTGGCGCAGCTGAAGCGCTGACCCGGCCTGCGGATGTGCCGGCGCCGGCCGGCCATCCCATGTCTCTCCGCTTGCCTTCGATCCGGTCGCGCATGAATGGTGCGCGGCCACGCATTCCGTGTCGTTTGCGTGCTGCACATGCAGCGCATCCGCGTGCCTGCCGCAGCGCAGCTTGACTGCGCATCGCCTGCCATTGCAGTGTGCACGGGCGGCTGTACCTGTCATCCAGTATCGCTCGCAGCATGATGTTGATGCCAGGGACTGGCCGTATCCGAAGGGACGTGGAATCGATCCATGTCCTCAACGCCTCATGTTGTGAATGACAGGAGATTGCGAATGGATCTGAATGACGATGTTGTGTCCGGCTGGCTCAATGGCTCGGACGATGTGGATGGGTGCGCCAACCCTGCGGGTTCGCTGTTCATCTATGGCGCTGCGGCTACCGAGTCCGCACTCACGTCGGCCTCCGACACCCTGATCACCGGTGGTGGCACCGAGTGCACCACCACGATGTCCGTGGTCAATCACTGCCTGTGTTGCTGATGTAGCCCGAGCCGGCACGCAGCGCCTTGCGGCTGCGTGCCGGCAACTGGAACAGACTTCCCGATACCTTGCAGGGGGCGTAATGACCGCTTCTCCGGCTGCGGCCGCGTTTGCGCGCATCACCGAACATTTCCTTGCCCATGCGCGCGCCGCGTTGGCGGCCGGCCTGCATGACCCTGCCATTGCGCTGCAGCCCGGTGAGCGCGAACTGCTGCACGCGCAGGGCGACGCGGCGCTGCGTGAGCATGCCCAGCTCAAGCTCAACCGTGTGCTGTTGCTGGAACTACACGCAGCTGCGCGCGGCGGTGACATCGGCCCGCTTGACAGCGCCGGCACGCTGGACGAATTCGTAGCCCTCGCCACCAGCGAGGGTTTCCGTGAACATCTGCAGCGACGCTACCCGGTGCTGTTGCCGCGGCTGTCGCGCATGCTTGAAGGACAATGCGCGGCCGTGGTGGAGCTGGCCGCGCGCATCGGCAGTGATCGTGCGCTGCTGACGGACCTGCTCGACGCTCCGGCCGGAGTGCTGCGTGCGATCGCGTTGGGGCGGGGTGACCTGCACGGCGGCGGCCGGACCGTGGCACGGCTGCAGTTCGACGGCGGCGTGCTGATGTACAAACCGCGCTCGCTGCGCATCGATGCGGCGCTCGATGGCCTGCTCGCTGCGGTCTTCGGCGAGGGCCCGGGCCGGGTGCGTGTGCCGCGTGTGGTAGACCGTGGCAGCCATGGCTGGGCCGCGTTTGCCGCGCACCGTCATTGCGCCGATGACGAAGAGCTGCGTGCCTACTACCGCGGTCTTGGCCATTGGCTGGCGATCCTGCGCCTGGTCGGTGGTACCGACATCCATCTGGAGAACCTCATCGCTGTCGGGCCGGTGCCGGTGGTGATCGATGCAGAAAGTGTGTTCTCGCAGGTGATCGACGTCGAGCCGTCGGGCCTGGGCGACGCCTACGATACGGCCATCAAACTGATGCGCAATTCCGTGCTGCGCACCGGCATCGTGCCGTTCCGCACCACCGGCCTCGGTATGGAGGGTGTGGACCTGTCGGCTGCCGGCGCATTGCCAGGCGAGCAGCCGCGGGTACAGGTGCCGGTGATTGTCGAGGATGGGACGGGGCCGGCCCGGCTTGGCATGGTCGAGGCCGAAGTCGCCATCGCACAGAACCACCCCAGTCCACAGCCGGATGTTTCGTTGTACTGGGACCACATCAGCGAAGGCTTCATCGACGCCAGCGGGCGCCTGCGCGCACTCGATGCCAAGGGCGAACTGATGCCACTCCTGGCGGCTTTCGAAGGCTGCCAGGTGCGGGATGTGCGGCGGCCGACAATGGCCTACGCCGAGCTCGGGCGGATGCTCTGGCATCCAGCCTCGCTGCACAAGGAAGCCCAGGCGGTTGAGCGCGCGATCGATCTGCTGGTGCGCAATGCAGCGGTGTCACCGGCTGCGCCATCGGATCTGGAAACCGTACGTGGAGAAGTGGACGACCTGCGCCACGGTGACATTCCGATCTTCACTTCGCGGCTGGACGCGACCCGCATCCGCTCCATCGCCGACAACTGGCGTGCGATGCGCATCGACCTGGAAGACGTGACCATCCGCAGCACGCTGGTGGCCACCGACCTGAACCAGCATGCGCTGGCCCGCGCCGAGGCTCGCTCCGGCTACAGCTATGCCGCGCAGCAGCCGCGCGCGGACGATCTGGACCTGCGCCGACGAACGCTTGCGGCACGCGCGGTGGAGAATCTTCTGCGTCTGGCCGTGCATGGTGAAGATGGTTCGATGACGTGGATCACGCCCGAGGTGACCCGCACAGGATGGACCGTCCAGCCGGTGCAGCCCGACCTGTATTTCGGGCTGGGGGGCATTGCGTTCGCACTGGCGGCCTACCGCCGGGAAGTGGAGCAGGGACGTGCCGACCCGGTGGCCGGGCTGGATCCGGCCATCGAAGGCGCCATTGCGGTGTTCCAGACCATGTGCGAGCGCCATCCCGCCGGGATCGATGGTGGATTCGTCGGCACAGGCTCGCAGATCTGGACCCTGCTGGCGTTGCACGATCTTCTGCAGCGCCCCGCACTGCTTGCGCTGGCCGAGCGCTGTGCGGAGGGCGTGGAACGTCGTGGCTTCCAGGGGCCGGTGAAATTTGAACTGATTGATGGCGTGTCCGGCATGATCCTGCCGTTGTTGGCGCTGGCCGAGGCCACCGGCAGAACGCGCTGGCTGGAGTTGGCGGCTGCGGCCGGGCGCCGCATGCAGGAAGCGGCGATCGTCGATGCCGACGGCGCACGCTGGCCGACGCCACAGTTCCGCGAGCCGATCGGTGGCTTTGGCCATGGCGCGATGGGCATGGGCTGGGCGCTGGCACGGCTGGCGCGGTCGGACGCCGGCAGCGTGCCTGAGCGCGCCGCCTGGCGGCAGTTGGCCGAAGGAGCGTTTGCGTTCCAGGCGGCGTTGTTCGAACCGCATACCGGGCACTGGCGCGACATCCACCTGCAGGATGGGCAGAAGAACTTCCCGACCTGGTGCCATGGCAGTGTTGGCATCGGTCTGGCGGCGGCGGATCTGTATGCCCGCACTGGCGATCCCACGCAGTTGCGTGACATGCGGCGGGCTGTGGCCGACGCGCGCGGCAAATGGGGGTTCAGCCACACCCTGTGCCATGGCGACCTGTCCACGCGGGAGCTGCTGGTGCTGGCGGCTGCGCTGGATCCGGAGGGATGCCCCTATCCGCAGGACGAGGCCGCCATCGAGATCGTTTCTTCGATCGAGGAGCACCAGGGCATGGTCGGCGGACTGACCCGCGCGGCCTTTACCCCGGGCTTGATGATCGGCCTGGCAGGTGCGATCTATGGCTTCCTGCGCATGCATCCGGCCTGCGTGCTGCCGTCGCCGCTGCTGCAGGAGACGGCAGCGGCGCGGGTCGATGCCCCGGCATCGCGTTCCAGTGCCGCGCAGGACCGAGCGGCGCTGGCCGAGGTCTGAGCCGGACCGGTCCGGTTGCGATCAGCGGCTGGGATCGCGTTCCGGGCTTGGCCGCTTGGCCAGCTTGCGCTGCAGCGAACGCCGGTGCATGCCGAGCAGGCGCGCGGCCGCGGACACGTTACCGCCGGTCTCGTGCATCGCCTGCTGGATGTGTTCCCACTGCAGGCGGCTGATCGGGGTCATCGCGTCGGGCACTTCCATTTCGCCATCGTCGGCCGGGCCGTCGTCTTCCTCACCGAGGGCGCGCAGGATCATCGGCACCGTGGCCGGCTTCGGCAGGTAGTCGTCGGCGCCGAGCTTGATCGCCTCCACCGCGGTGGCGATGCTGGCGTAGCCGGTCACCAGCAGGATGCGCATGTCCGCGCGCAACGCGCGCAGCGGCTGGATCAGGGCGAGGCCGGAATCGCTGCCCAGCTTCAGGTCGATCAGCGCGAACGCCGGCGGATGCTGGCGGGCCAGCGCCAGTGCACTGGCGGCATCCTGCGCGGTCTGCGTTTCAAGCCCCTTGCGGGCCAGGCTGCGCTGCAGGGTGCGCAGGTACAGTTCGTCGTCGTCGACCAGCAGGCCGAGGGTTGAGGTGCTCATGGGGTTTCCTCGCGTGGGGCCAGCGGCAGGCGGAAGCCGACGCGGCTGCCGGCGCCCTGGGCCGGGCGCATCCACATCTCGCCGTCGAGGCGTTCGATGGTGGCATGGGACAGGGCCAGGCCGACGCCCATGCCCTCGCTTTTGCTGCTGCCGAACAGCTTGCCCGGCAGCACGGCAGCACGGGCGTCGAAGCCATGGCCATAGTCGCGTACTTCGCCGATCAGGTCGTCGCCTTCAATGCGCAGGTCCAGGTCCACGCGTGGCCGTCCGGCCTTCTCGCCGGCGTCGGCGGCATTGTTGAGAAGGACCATCAGCAGATGGCCCACGCCCGGGTCGAGTGGCAGCCGCAGCGGCGCATCGTCGTTGCGGTGCAGGTCGATGG
This sequence comes from Stenotrophomonas africana, assembly GCF_013004645.1. GTDB lineage: Bacteria > Pseudomonadota > Gammaproteobacteria > Xanthomonadales > Xanthomonadaceae > Stenotrophomonas > Stenotrophomonas africana. The sequence goes on from NZ_JABEME010000009.1 coordinate 60,806, forward strand.
TCGGCCGCACCAGGCGCCACTGTTCCAGTACCTGCTGTGCACTGGAGTGGCTGCGCCCCGGTGCATCGGCCGAGGCCGGTGCGGCCAGCGCCAGCACGCGCTCACGGCACTGCACCAGCAGCTCGCGGAGGGTTTCCATGTCTTCGCGTACTTCGGGCTCTTCGCTGCGCTCGGCGACGTCATCGGCGAGCAGGGTCATGGTCGCCAGCGGCGTGTTCAGCTCATGCGCTACCGAGGCGGCATGGGTGGCCAGGGCGACGATGCCCTCGTTGCGGGCGAAGCGTTCGCGCAGGGCCGACAGTTCCAGCTCGCGCTGGCGCAGCGCCAGCGCCAGGCGGGTAGAGAACGTCAGCACGACCGCCGCGGAAATCAGGAAATTGGCGACCACGCCCCAGCGGTTGAGGTCCTGCGCGCGGAAATAGCCATCCGGCAGCGGCTGCCCGAAGATGCCGCTGGCGGCATAGCCGAGCAGGCAGGCCAGCGCGACCGCCAGCGCCCAGCGCAGGGGCAGGGCGAACGCGGCCAATGCGATCAGGATCAGGAACAGCGAACTGAACGGGTTGGCCATGCCACCGCTCCAGCCCACCATCCAGGTCAGGATGATCACGTCCACCAGGATATGGCCGAATGCGGTCAGCGGCGCGGTGTCGGCCGCCTCCGGGCGCAGCTGGGTGTAGATGTTGAACAGGGTCAGCACGGCTACGCCGGCCCACAGCGGCAGCTGCGGCAATGGCAGGCCCAGCACCCAGGTGGCTACCAGGATGGTGGCGGCCTGGCCACCTACGGCAAGCCAGCGCAGGCTGCACAGGGTACGGAGAAACGGGGCGTCGGGACCGGTCATTCATGCTCATCGTATGCGTTCACGCGTGACCGTGCCTGCGACAATCGGCCGCAGCCGTGCCTCCGGCTGAATGCGAGTCACCCCGAATGCGGGGGCGGGCGGTAGAATGCGCCCATGCACGACGCCGTCTCCCGCCCGACTCCCCCCTCCGATGCCACCTCCTGGCCCCGCCGCCAGACCCATGCCGTGCAGATCGGCGGGGTCACCGTAGGTGGAGGCAAGCCGGTCGTGGTGCAGTCGATGACCAACACGGACACGTCCGACGTCGCCTCCAGCGTGAAGCAGGTGGCCGAGCTCTGGCGTGCGGGTTCGGAAATGGTGCGTTTGACCGTCAACACCGTTGAAGCCGCTGCGGCGATCCCGCGCATCGTCGACAAGCTGGCGATGATGGGCATCGACGTGCCACTGATCGGTGACTTCCATTACAACGGCCACCAGCTGCTCACCGCCGAACCGGCGTGTGCCGAAGCGCTGGCCAAGTACCGCATCAACCCGGGCAACGTCGGCTTCGGCAAGAAGAAGGACCTGCAGTTCGCCCAGTTGATCGAGTTCGCGATCCGCTACAACAAGCCGGTGCGCATCGGCGCCAACTGGGGCTCGCTGGACCAGGCCCTGGCGGCGAAGCTGATGGACGAGAACAACCTGCGCGAGCAGCCCTGGGACGCCGGCCGCGTGCTGCGCGAGGCGCTGATCCGCTCGGCGCTGGACTCGGCCGAGCAGGCGGTGGAGCTCGGCCTGCCGCGCGATCGCATCGTGCTGTCGGCCAAGGTCAGTGGCGTGCAGGAGCTGATCGCGGTTTACCGCGACCTGGCCCAGCGCTCGGACTTCGCCCTGCACCTGGGCCTGACCGAAGCCGGTATCGGCAGCAAGGGCATCGTCGCCTCGTCCGCGGCGCTGAGCGTGCTGCTGCAGGAAGGCATCGGTGACACCATCCGGATCTCGCTGACCCCGGAACCGGGTCAGTCGCGTACGCAGGAAGTGATCGTTGCCCAGGAACTGCTGCAGACCACCGGGCAGCGTGCCTTCACGCCGCTGGTCACGGCCTGCCCGGGCTGCGGCCGCACCACCTCCGAGTTCTTCCAGGAGCTGGCCAAGGTGGTGCAGAACCACGTGCGCGAGAAGATGCCGCTGTGGAAGATCCATCACCCGGGTGCGGAGAACATGACCCTGGCGGTGATGGGCTGCATCGTCAACGGACCGGGTGAGTCGCGCCATGCCAACATCGGCATCTCGCTGCCGGGCACGGGTGAAACGCCTGCGGCACCGGTGTTCGTCGATGGAGAGAAGAAGGTGACCCTGCGTGGCGACAACATCGCCCAGGAGTTCGTCGCCCTGATCGACGACTACGTCGAACACAAATATGTCCGAAGCGCCGGATAAGCCCGCGATCCTCGCTGCACCGGAGTCCGCCTCCGGCTTCCGCCACTGGATGGCGCGCAATGCCTGGCGCCTGGTCCTGCTGTTCGGTGGCGTGCTGCTGCCGCTGGCCGGCTTCGTCGCCCTGGCCGATGAGGTGCACGAGTTTGAATCGTTCCATTTCGACGCGCCGCTGCTGTGGCAGATGCATGGCCTGCATTCGCCGCTGCTGGACCGCTTCTTCGTGCTCATTTCCAGGCTGGGCTACGAATGGTTCCTGATCCCGGCCGATGTGCTGATCATCGCAGTATTGCTGGGCTACCGGCGTTGGCGTGAAGCCACGTTCGTGGCGGTCAGCTTCGTCGGCTCGGCACTGCTGAACATGGGCAGCAAGCACTTCTTCCAGCGCCAGCGCCCCAGCCTGTGGGAATCGATCGCCCCGGAATCGACGTTCAGCTTCCCCAGTGGCCACGCGATGGGCTCGATGACCCTGGCGGTGACCCTGGTGCTGCTGGCCTGGAACACCCGCTGGCGCTGGCCGGTGCTGTTGCTGGCGCCGGCATTCAGCCTGCTGGTCAGCGTGTCCCGGGTCTATCTGGGGGTGCATTACCCCTCCGATATCCTGGCCGGATGGTGTGCCGCGCTGGTTTGGGTGGTAGGGTGCTATCTGGTCATGTTCAGTCGCCGGCACCCATGGCGACGTCATGGCTCGCCGCCAGCGAAGGCCAGCGAAGCATCATCACAGGGGGATTGACGTGGATGGCCTTTGAGGGACGTCTACGTGATAGATCAGTTGTTTCGTTGCAGCAGGTTCTGCAAGACAGGGGGCAAGCACAACGCGCGGTACTGTGATGCGCAAGGCAGATTGCCGGGGTCGCATTCCGAACGCGCTTGCAGGGGTATCGGCACCCCACCTAGCTTGACCTGCAATGGCCGCATTCGAAGAGGTACGTGGATGACGATTCGAGTCTACCTGGTGGATGACCACGCGCTGGTCCGCACCGGGATGAAGATGATTCTGTCGGGGGAAACCGACATCGAGGTGGTGGGCGAAGCCGAGACCGGCGAAGACGCGCTGCGTGAAGTCCGTCAGCTGCTGCCGGATGTGGTGCTGTGTGACCTGCACCTGCCGGGTGTGAGCGGCATGGAAGTGACCGAGCGTATCGTGCGCAGCCACCGTAATACCCGCGTGGTGATCGTGTCGGTGCTGGAAGATGGCCCGCTGCCGAAGCGGCTGCTTGAAGCCGGTGCTGCCGGCTACATCGGCAAGGGCTGCGATGCGCAGGAGCTGTTGCGCGCGGTGCGTGACGTGGCCGGTGGCCGTCGCTACCTGGGCACCAGCATCGCGCAGAACCTGGCGCTGTCGACGGTGGAAGGCAACGGTTCGCCGTTCGACAGCCTGTCGCCGCGCGAGCTGGAGGTGGCACTGCTGCTGACCCAGGGCCTGCGTCAGGAGGACATCGCGCGTCGTCTGAGCCTGAGTGCGAAGACGGTGAACACGCACAAGGCGCGGTTGTTCGAGAAGATGGGGATTCACGACAACATCGCGTTGGCGCGGATGGCCAGCCAGTACGGGCTGGTGGATCCGGCGCGGCCGCTGTGAGGTTTTCGGCCAACGGCTGAGCCCCTCGCGGTGGTAGTGCGGTTGGATTGTGGTGGTTGGCCGGGCGGATGGGCTGTGCAGGGGGCGCTGCAAGTACGTCCCTGTAAGCTCGGTCGCCGCTTGCTCGTGTGCGCTGTCCTGCGCACACGGCAAGGCCAGGGTTGGGCGTCCTACCCAACCCGCCCGAGGCGTGCCTCGGGCCCATGCGGCTCACGCCCCTGCACAACCCATCCGCCCGGCCACGGACAGGTTCCGTGCGCCGCCACCGCGGAATGAAGATTGAAAAGCAGGAGCGGGTCGCGCGCTTTGCACGCTCTGGATGCTGGTTCTGTAGAGCCGAGCCGATGCTCGGCTGCTTTCCGTTCCGCTGGCGCGGAGCCGAGCATGGGCTCGGCTCTACAGCTGCGTCGGGCTCAGTGGCCGCGCACGCGCTGGATGATCTTGGCGGCGTCGGCGGCGCTGGCGCGCACCTTGTCCCATTCACCGTTGGCGATCCAGTTGCCCGGCACCATCCACGAGCCGCCGATGCAGACCACGTTCTTCTGCTCGAGGTATTCGGCGGCGGTGTTTTCGGTGATGCCGCCGGTCGGACACAGCTTCAGGTCCGCCACCGGCCCCGCCAGTCCCTTGATCATTGCCAGGCCACCCACAGCCGTGGCCGGGAACAGCTTGCACACGCGGAAGCCGCGGGCGTAGAGCGACAGCAGCTCGGTCGGCGTTGCCGCACCCGGCACCACCGGCAGCGGCGCAGCGGCCAGTGCATCGGCCAGCGCCGGCGGCGTACCCGGGGTCACCAGGAAGTCCGCGCCCGCGTCGATCGACTGCTGCATCTGCTCCACGGTCAGCACCGTGCCGGCACCCACCACCACGTCCGGCAGCTCACGCTTGAGCATCGCCAGCGCTTCCATCGCCACCGGCGTGCGCAGCGTCAGCTCGATCGCCGGCAAGCCACCTTCCAGCAGCGCCGCACTGACCGCACGCGCCTGGTCCAGCGTATGAATCGTCACCACCGGCAGGATGCCCGCCGCATGCAACAGCTCCGCCGCCTTCACCTGATGTTGTTCGATACCCATAGCTCTGCTTCTGCCTTTGCTTCTGCTTTTGAATTTGATTTTCAGTGATCACTTCGCGGCGTCGATGCGCCGTAGAGTGTCAGGAGGGCGCGGGTAGCCCCAGCCGCGACCGAGCCCCCATGGAAGGGTTTACGGCGTGTCCCGGCCAGGGCGCTCTACTGCCCAGGTCGGGAAGCCTGCCGCGGCTTTTCGCTTCAGGCGTCTTTTGCCTCATGCGGCGCCGCCGCTGCCGCCGCATCGTGCCCCAGCTCGTATTCCGCGTCGTACTCCCACGGCCCGCCATCGGCCGCCGCCGGCCCGCACGAAATCGAAATCGCCCCCTGGTCGGCCGGACCCACCACGCGGCGGTTGATCGCGAACAGATTGCGGCCCAGGTCATGCGCGGCAGGCGCAGTGTTCGGCGCCAGCGGGCGTGCCGCCCATTCGGCCGCGTCCACCAGCACTTCCAGCGTGCCGGCCTCGCCATCCAGGCGGATCATGTCGCCCTCGCGCACCTTGGCCAGCGGGCCGCCGCGGGCAGCCTCCGGCGTCACGTGGATCGCTGCCGGGATCTTGCCCGAAGCGCCGGAGAGGCGGCCGTCTGTGACCAGCGCCACGCGCCGGCCCTGGTTCTGCAGCAGGCCCAGCAGGGGCGCCAGCGAATGCAGTTCCGGCATGCCGTTGGCACGCGGGCCCTGGTAACGCACCACCGCCACGAAATGCTCGGGCAGCAGGCCACCGGCATGCAGCTTGTTCAACACCTGCGGTGCATCGACCACCACCGCCGGTGCTTCGATCGTGCGGTACTGCGGCTTCACCGCCGACAGCTTGATCAGCGACTTGCCCAGGTTGCCGCGCAGCAGCCGCAGTCCGCCCTGGTGCTCGAACGGATTGTCGACGCCACGCACCACTTCGTCATCGGCGCTGCGTTCCAGGCCCGGCAGATAGACGAGCTGGCCATCGCGCAGCTGCGGTTCGCGTGCGTAGTCGGCCATGCCGCCACGCGCGACGCTGACCAGGTCGCCATGCATCAGGCCCGCCTTGATCAGCTCGCCGAACACGAAGGCCGGGCCGCCTGCGGCCGCAAAACGGTTCACGTCGGCGTCGCCGTTCGGATAGACGCGGGCCAGCAGCGGGATCAGCTGCGACAGTTCGTCGAAGTCGTCCCAGGTCAGCACGATGCCGGCAGCACGCGCCACCGCGATCCAGTGGATGGTGTGGTTGGTCGACCCGCCGGTGGCCATCAGCGCGATGACGGCGTTGATGATCGCGCGCTCGTCGATGATCCGGCCCAGCGGGCGGAAGTCATCGCCCAATGCGGTGATGTCCAGCGCACGTTCGGTCGCTTCGCGGGTCAGTGCATCGCGCAGCGGCGTGCCCGGATTGACGAACGACGCGCCCGGCAGCTGCACGCCCATCGCTTCCAGCAGCACCTGGTTGGAGTTGGCCGTGCCGTAGAAGGTGCAGGTGCCGGCGCCATGGTAGGAGGCGGACTCGGCTTCCAGCAGTTCTTCGCGGGTGGCTTCACCGGCGGCATAGCGCTCGCGCACTTCGGCCTTCTGCTTGTTCGGGATGCCCGGTGTCATCGGGCCGGCCGGCACGAACACCGCCGGCAGATGGCCGAAGGCCAGCGCACCGATCAGCAGGCCCGGTACGATCTTGTCGCAGACACCGAGGTAGACGGTGGTGTCGAACATGTCGTGGCTGAGGCCGATCGCCGTGGCCTGGGCAATGACATCGCGCGAGAACAGGGACAGTTCCATGCCGCCGCGGCCCTGGGTGACGCCGTCGCACATCGCCGGCACGCCGCCGGCCACCTGTGCGGTGGCGCCAAGCTCGCGCGCGATCTCGCGGATCTGTTCCGGATAGGTCTCGAACGGCTGGTGCGCCGACAGCATGTCGTTGTAGGCGGTGATGATGCCGAGGTTTGGCGTCACCCCGCCACGCAGGCGGCTCTTGTCGGTGCCGCCGCAGGCGGCGAACCCGTGGGCGAGGTTGCCGCAGCTCAGGCGGCTGCGGAACGGGCCCTCACGCAGGGAGGCGTCGATCGCGGCCAGATAGGCGGCACGCGAGGCGGCGCTGCGGCGGATGACACGCTCAGTGATGGCTTGCAGTTGCGGATGGAGGCTCATTGGCTACCGGCGTTCGTGGTGGCGAGAGGCAAGCGGCGGCGCGGCGCCGCCGCCGACATCAATCAGCCCAGTGGACGCGCAGGCGCGCGCCTTCCAGGTTGATCGCGTTGAGGATCGGATACTGCTGGGCATCGTTGCTGTCCAGCGCTTGGCGCAGCACCTGCAGCTTCTGCTTGCCACGCAGCAGCAGCAGGCGCTGGCGGCACTGGCGCAGGCCGTGCGGGGTCAGCGTGATGCGCAGCGGCCACTGGTTCGCGCCCGGGCAGCCGGTGGCATCCAGTGCCGCGTAGGGCAGGGTGCTTTCCAGTGCGCGGGCCAGGTCCTTCGAGCCCGGGAACAGCGAGGCGGTGTGGCCGTCGTTGCCCATGCCCAGTGCCACCAGGCTCGGCGGCTGGCTGTGCTGGGCCTGCAGGTTGGCGGTGTAGACGCATTCCGGCAGCGGCTTGCCGATGCGCACCAGCGGGTCGAAATGCGCACCTTCGGCGCGCTTGAGCAGGTTTTCGCGCACCAGCCAGGCATTGCTGTCGCGATCCTGCGGCGACAGCCAGCGCTCGTCGGCCAGGCTCACTTCCACCCGGTCCCAGTGCACGTCCAACTCGGCCAGTGCCTGGTAGACCGGCGCCGGCGTGGTGCCGCCGGACAACAGGATGCGGGCGCGGCCCACTTCGTTGATGTCGTGGTTGAGGGTCTGCGCCATCTCGGCGGCCACTGCCTCGATCCAGCCATCGGCATCGCCGTGGTTGATGAACTCGATGCGGTCGTCGTGGAAGGTGGGGCTCATGCGGCAACTCCAGGTGCGTCACGTTCGGCGTCGGCGGCATAGGCGGCGGCGCCCAGCAGTCCGGCGTGGGGATGCATCACGGCCAAGGAGGGCACGCGCGCCATGATCGAAGAGAACCGCCCCTTGTGTTCGAAGCGCTGGCGGAAACCGGAGTGCTGCAGTGAATCGAGCATCTTCGGGGTCAGGCCGCCGGTCAGGAATACGCCGTCCCAGGCGCCCTGGGTCAGCACCAGGTCACCGGCAATGGCGCCGAACACCGCGCAGAACACGTCCACGGTGCGCATTGCCTGCGGATCACCGTGCAGGGCGCGGGCGGTCACGTCCACCGGCTGCAGCTGGCCCGGGTCGATACCGGCCATCTCACACACCGCGCGATGGATGTTGACCAGGCCAGGGCCGCAGATCAGCCGCTCGTTGGAGACGCGACCGAACTGTTCGGACAGGATTTCCAGGATGCGGATCTCCTCCGGGGTTCCCGGCGGGAAGCTGACATGGCCGCCTTCGGTTTCCAGCGGGTAGCAGCGCCCGTGGCGCAGGATCAGGCCGCCGACACCCAGGCCGGTACCCGGGCCGATCACCGCGTAGTTGCGCGGCTGGCCGGGCTTGCCGGGGACCCAGGCGGCACCGCCGACCTGGACCACGTCATCGGGCTGCAGCAGTGAAATCGCCATCGCCTGTGCGGCGAAGTCGTTGATCAGGTGCAGTTCGTCGAAACCGAGCATGGCGGCGGTGCGGCTGCGCGAGATCACCCACGGATGGTTGGTGATGCGCGCTTCGTCTCCATCGACCCGACCGGCAACCGCGAACACGCCGCGGCTTGCAGTGGCGCCGATCTGTTCCAGATGGTGGCGCGCGGCATCACCCAGCGACGGGAACTCCGCCACCGCGTACTCGCGGATGCTGTCTTTCTGCAGCGGTGCGTCCAGCGAGGTGTCGGCCAGGGCGAAGCGGGCGTTGGTGCCACCGATGTCGGCGACCAGCACCGGCTGCGAACTGGCACTCATGCCGAGGCTCCAGTGTCCGGTGCGTCCACATCCTGCGGAAGGAACTCGCCCGCATTGCTCGGGCCCCATTGGCCGGCCGGGTAGGGTTCCAGCGGCAGCTTGGCGTCCTTCCAGGCATCGGCGACGCTGTCGATCCAGGCCCAGGCGGCGCGCACTTCGTCATCGCGCACGAACAGCGTGTGGTTGCCGTTGAACGCGTCCAGGAACAGGCGTTCGTACGCGATGCGGCGGTGCAGGCCGGTCGGCACCGACAGTTCCAGTTCCAGCGGATGCAGTTCCAGCGCGCCCCATTCCGGGCCGGCCAGGCTGCTCATCAGGCCCAGTTCGATGTTTTCCTGCGGCTGCAGCTGGAACACCAGGCGGTTCGGCGCGGCCTGCGCGCGCTGCGGGCGCTCGAACAGCCAGTGGGTGACCGGCTTCAGCGTGACCACCACCCGGGTAGTGCGCTCGGGCAGGCGCTTGCCGGTGACGAGGTGGAACGGCACACCGCTCCAGCGCCAGTTGTCGATATGCGCGGTGACACCGGCGAAGGTTTCCACGTCGCTGCCTTCCGGCGGCTGGTAGGCCTGGGCCGGTTGCCCGTTGATGGTGCCGGCGGTGTAGCGGCCACGGATGCTGTCACGCGCAGCGTGCTTGGCATCGAGCGGGCGCAGGGCGCGCAGCACCTTGACCTTCTCGTCGCGGATGCGGTCGGCTTCCAGCGAGGCCGGCGGTTCCATCGCCACCATGCACAGCAGCTGCAGGATGTGGCTCTGCACCATGTCGCGCAGCGCGCCGGAGCGTGCGTAGTAGGCGTCGCGGCCGTCCACGCCTTCGCTCTCGGCCACCAGGATGTGCACCGATTCGATGTAGTTGCGGTTCCACACCGCTTCCAGCAGCGTGTTGCCGAAGCGCAGCGCGATCAGGTTCTGCACCGCTGCCTTGCCCAGGTAGTGGTCGAGGCGGAACACGCGGTCTTCGTCGATCCACTGGCCGATGGTGCTGATGATTTCCTCGGCGCTCTCGCTGTCGCTGCCGATCGGCTTCTCCAGCATCAGCCGTGCCGGTGCGGCAAGTGCACCGCCCTTGGCCAGGCCTTCGCAGGTGGAGATGTACAGGCCCGGCGGGATGGCCAGGTAGCTGACGCACTTGCGGTCCACCAGGTCGGAGACCGCGGCGGCAACCGAGTCGACATCGCGCAGGTCCACCGAACGGTAGTCGATGCGGCGCAGCAGGGCGCCGATGTCATCCTGCGTGGCCATCGGCATGGCCTGCTGCAGGCGCGGCCGCAGGATGTCATGGAAGGCTTCGGTGTCATGCCCGGACAGGGCCAGCGCACGGATGCGGAAGTCCTCCGGCAGCAGGCCGTCGCCAAGCAGGCGAAGCAGCGAAGGGAACAGGTAGCGCTGGGCCAGATCACCTGTGGCACCGAACAGGAAGAGGGTGTCGTGCATCGCTCGAGTTTCAGATCCGGGTGACATCGTTGTCAATCGCTTCATGGCTGGGTTCGGGGGACATCCGCGCAACTGCCTGTCCGAGGTTCGTCGGGGGCGTTCTCCGGGATACCGGAAGACCGTTCCATTCGAAACCACTACCTCGGCGGAACCTTCGTTCAACCGCCGACGCAGATCGGTGCGCACCGATCATCGGATAGTGCCACGTGAAAACGTTTACATGGCAGAATGGGCAACTGTATTCGATTGCAGTGCTCGCCGTCATGCGGCAAGCGCGCAATCATCACTGCCATCGGGAGGGCCGAGGCAGTCCCAAAAGACAGCCCGGCTTCGGGCGGACCGGATAGGTGATATGGCAAAAGTGCAGTTGCAGGGTGTGCGCAAGGTCTATGACAACGGCCAGGTCGCGGTGAAGGACGCCAGCTTCGAGGTCGCCGATGGCGAGCTGATGGTGCTGGTCGGTCCGTCCGGCTGTGGCAAGTCGACCCTGCTGCGGATGGTGGCTGGCCTGGAGGAGATCAGCGGCGGCACGCTGACCATCGGTGATCGCGTGGTCAACGACGTGGCGCCGAAGGATCGCGACATCGCCATGGTGTTCCAGAGCTACGCGCTGTACCCGCACATGACCGTGGCCGAGAACCTGGCCTTCGGCCTGAAGCTGCGCGGGCATGACAAGGCGACCATCGACAAGCGCATCGCCGAGGCCGCGCAGACGCTGGGCCTGACCGAGATGATGGACAAGCTGCCCAAGGCGATGTCCGGCGGCCAGCGCCAGCGTGTTGCGCTGGGCCGGGCGCTGGTGCGCGAGCCGGCGGTGTTCCTGCTCGACGAACCGCTGTCCAATCTGGATGCCAAGCTGCGCCACAGCGTGCGCACCGAGATCGCGCAGCTGCACCGCAAGCTGGGCACCACCATGATCTACGTGACGCACGACCAGGTCGAAGCGATGACCCTGGGCCAGCGCATCGTGGTGCTGAAGGACGGCATCATCCAGCAGATCGATACGCCGATGGCCCTGTACGACCGCCCGGCCAACCTGTTCGTGGCGGGTTTCCTCGGCAGTCCGGCGATGAACGTGCTGCGTGGCACGCTGCAGGGCGATGCCGGTGGCGTGACCGTGGTCGACGGCGAGTGGCGTGCACCGCTGGGCCAGGCCACGATCGATCCGGCATGGCTGCAGAAGCCGATCGCGGTGGGCGTGCGTCCGGAGCACCTGCAGCCGGCGGCTGCCGACGATGCGCATGCATTCACCGCGCGCATCGAGGGCATCGAGCCGGTCGGCAACGAGATATTCGTCAATCTGAGCAGTGGCCAGCACGCGCTGACCATGCGCGTGGCGCCGCAGGCGCTGCCGGCGGTGGGTGAGCAGATACGCGTGGCGATCCACCCGCAGGGCCTGCATTTCTTCAGCCCGGAAACCGGCGAGCGCCTGTAGCGGGTAGTGCCGGCCGCTGGCCGGCAACCTCAACTGTGCGTGGTTGCCGGCCAGCGGCCGGTACTACCATTCCTCCGCCGAAGGCGTGCGGACCAACGGTCCGCACCCACCAGTGCAGATCCCCACCAACCTGCTTCAGCGTGCCAGACCATCCAGCAACGGCACGCGCTGCGCAATGGCATCACCCACCTGCAGGTCAGCATCACCGGCCTCCAGCGGCAGCACCGCCAGTGCCAGGTCGCCGGCCACGCTGGCAATCGTGCCCAGCGCCGCGCCATCCTGCTGCACGCCATCGCCGGCCTGCGCCGGTGCCGCGGTATGCAGCAGCTGCACCGCGCGCTTGGCTTTGCCGAGGAAGTGGGTGCGGGCGACGATTTCCTGGCCCGGGTAGCAGCCCTTCTTCACGCTGTAGCCATTCAGACGGTCCAGGCCCAGCTGCTGCGGAGTCCACACTTCGCGCTGGCTTTCTTCCAGGCGCGGCAGGCCGTAGCGCAGGTCGGCCTGGCGCCAGGCCAGAGCGAAAGCGGCTTCATCGGCCTCACTGCCGGCAGCGAAGGCATCGGCACTGGCAATACGCAAGGTGCGCGGCAGGGCATCACTGCCCACGTCCAGCTCCCAGCCATCACCTGCAGTGTGCGCAATCGCGGCGGCGCTGGCGGCCTCGGGCGCAGTGAAGGCGCCGGCCACCGCCAGATCGCTGCGCAGCAGCACTTTGACCTTGCGGCGGAACACGAAGCGCTGCAGTTGCGACGCAATCGCATCGGCATCACCGTCGGCCAGCACCAGCATCACATGGTCCTCGGCCAGCCGAAGCAGCTGGAACACCGCCAGGGTGCGGCCCTTGGCGCTCAACCAGGCGCTCCACTGCCAGTGCTGCAGGGGCAGGGCAGTGACGTCGCTGCTGAACTGGGCGTGGGCGAAAACGGCCGCATCCACGCCCTGCAGGCTCAGCAACTGGTGGCCGGGCAGGCGCGGATATCCGACGAAAGCAGGGGGCAGGTTGTCAGGCACGTGAACGAGGTCTAAAATTTGTGCGTTGCGAGACCGAACATGATAGGCCAAACAACCCCCACTCCCGACGACGAATCTGAAGCCCCGCTGGTCCCCGCGGCACCCGTGCCCGTGGAACAGGAAAAAGCAGAGGAATTCGGCGGCCGCGGCGGACTTGATCCGGTGCGGTATGGCGATTGGGAGAAAAACGGACGCTGCATCGATTTCTGATCAGCATTGAGCCAACGCGGCCGCGTGCCGCCCAGCCGAGACAACGAGCCCAGCGAATGGCGACCAGACAACGCCCACTTTCCCCGCACCTTCAGGTGTATCGCTGGCAGATTCAGATGGCCACCTCGATCCTGCATCGAGCCACTGGCGTCTTTCTGTCTGTTGGTGCCCTCATCATCGCCGCCGGGCTGCTGGCCCTGATGATGGGGCCCGAGTCCTGGAACTGCTTCACCGGCCATGCCGGGGCCTGGTATGGCCGCGTGTTCCTGTTCGCGTGGACATGGTCGTTCGCCTATCACCTGTGCAATGGCATCCGCCATGTGGTGCAGGACTTCGCCATCGGCTTCAGCATCCCCGCCTTCATCCGCAGCAGCTGGCTGTCGGTCATCGGCAGCCTGGTGATCACCCTGCTGGTGTGGGCCTATGTGATGTTCGGAGGTGCCGCGTGAGCAAGTTCCGTACCCCGTTGAAGAGCGTGCGCGGCCTGGGCTCGGCCAAGACCGGCACCGAGCACTTCGTGCACCAGCGCCTGACTGCCGCCGCCCTGGTGGCGCTGGGCATCTGGTTCCTGGTCTTCGTGCTGAGCCTGCTGGGCTCGGACTACGCGACCGCCGCCGCCGCCGTGGCCAAGCCGTGGAACGCAGTGCCGCTGATCGGCCTGCTGATCGCCATGTTCTGGCACGCGCAGCTCGGCATGCAGGTCGTGCTGGAAGACTACATCCACGAATCGCTGCTGGCCCTGGTGCTGCAGACCGCGGTGAAGTTCGTCGCCGTGCTCGGCATGATCGTCAGTGTGTTTGCGGTGGGCCGCATCGCCCTCGGCGTTGCCTGAGCCCAGGCACCAACACAGGAATCCAGATTAGATGTCCGCTTACAAGATCACCGAACACAAGTACGACATGGTCGTGGTCGGCGCCGGCGGCGCCGGCCTGCGCGCCACGTTCGGCCTGGCCGCCAAGGGCCTGCAGACCGTGTGCCTGACCAAGGTCTTCCCGACCCGTTCGCACACCGTTGCCGCCCAGGGCGGTATTTCCGCCGCGCTCGGCAACATGGGCGAGGACGACTGGCGCTACCACTTCTTCGACACCATCAAGGGGTCGGACTGGCTGGGCGACCAGGATGCCATCGAATACATGTGCCGTGAGGCCATCCCGGCCATCATCGAGCTCGAACACTACGGCGTGCCGTTCTCGCGCACCGCCGAAGGCAAGATCTACCAGCGTCCGTTCGGTGGCATGACCACCAAGTACGGCGAAGGCCCGGCGGCGCAGCGTACCTGCGCGGCGGCCGACCGTACCGGCCACGCGATGCTGCACACCCTGTACCAGCAGTCGCTGAAGCACGATGCGCGCTTCATGATCGAGTACTTCGCACTCGACCTGATCTTCGACGACGAAGGCGCCTGCCGCGGTGTGCTGGCCCTGGACATGTCCGACGGCACCCTGCACCTGTTCCGCGCCCAGGGCGTGGTGCTGGCCACCGGTGGCTACGGCCGCGCCTACTTCAGCGCCACCTCGGCGCACACCTGCACCGGCGACGGTGGCGGCCTGGCCATGCGAGCCGGCATCGCCATGCAGGACATGGAGTTCGTGCAGTTCCACCCGACCGGCATCTACGGCGCCGGCTGCCTGATCACCGAGGGTGTCCGCGGTGAAGGTGGCATCCTGCGCAACAGCAGCGGTGAGCGCTTCATGGAGCGCTACGCGCCGCACTACAAGGACCTGGCCTCGCGCGACGTGGTCAGCCGTTCGATGACCATCGAGATCCGCGAAGGCCGCGGCGTCGGCGAGCACAAGGACCACATCCTGCTCGACCTGACCCACCTCGGCCCGGGCGTGATCGACGACAAGTTGCCGGGCATTGCCGAGAGCGCCCGCATCTTCGCCGGCGTCGACGTGCACAAGCAGCCGATCCCGGTCATCCCGACCGTGCACTACAACATGGGCGGCATCCCGACCAACTACCACGGCGAAGTCGTCCGCAAGGACGGCGACAACCCCGACGCGGTGATCCCCGGCCTGTACGCGATCGGCGAAGCCGCCTGCGTGTCGGTGCACGGTGCCAACCGCCTGGGTTCGAACTCGCTGCTGGATCTGGTGGTGTTCGGTCGTGCGGTGGCCAACCGCTGCGCCGAGACCATCAAGCCGGGCGCATCGCACAAGCCGCTGGCGTCTGATGCCTGCGACAAGGCACTGGGCCTGCTGGACAAGCTGCGCCACGCCAACGGCGATACCCCGACCTCGGTCATCCGCGATCGCATGCAGCGCACCATGCAGGCCGACGCGGCAGTCTTCCGCACCAGCCAGACGCTGAAGGAAGGCTGCGAGAAGATGGACAAGATCTTCGACTCGTTCCAGGACGTGAAGGTCTCCGACCGTTCGCTGGTGTGGAACTCGGACCTGATCGAGACCTACGAGCTGAACAACCTGCTGCTCAACGCGGTGGCGACGATCAACTCGGCCGAACAGCGCAAGGAAAGCCGCGGCGCGCATGCGCACGAGGACTTCCCGGACCGCGACGACGTCAACTGGCAGAAGCACACCCTGGTCAGCGTCGACGAGAAGGGCAAGTGCAGCTTCGACTACCGTCCGGTGCACATGTACACGTTGACCGACGACGTGTCCGTAGTGCCGCCGAAGCCGCGCGTGTACTGATCCGACCCCGCCTACCATGCAATCCGCGCCCAAGGGCGCGGGCCGCCTGAGCCAACGAGAGCAGCCATGGCCGAGTTTTCACTCCCCAAGAATTCCAAGATCACGAAGGGCAAGCACTTCCCCGTCAAGAACGGCGGCAAGAACGTGCGCACCTTCAAGATCTACCGCTGGAGTCCGGACGACGACAGCAACCCGCGCACCGACACCTATGAAGTTGATCTGGACGCCTGTGGCCCGATGGTCCTGGACGCCCTGATCAAGATCAAGAACGAGATCGACCCGACCCTGACCTTCCGCCGCTCCTGCCGCGAAGGTATCTGTGGTTCGTGCGCGATGAACATCGACGGCACCAACACCCTGGCCTGCACCCGAGCCATCTCGGACTGCGGCAAGAAGGAAGTGCCGATCTATCCGCTGCCGCACATGAACGTCGTCAAGGATCTGGTTCCGGACCTGACCCACTTCTACGCGCAGTACGCGTCGATCAAGCCGTGGATCCGCACTCAGACCCCGGCACCGCCGGACCGTGAGCGCCTGCAGTCGCCGGAAGACCGCAAGAAGCTGGACGGCCTGTACGAGTGCATCCTGTGCGCGTGCTGCTCGACCAGCTGCCCGAGCTACTGGTGGAACGGCGAGCGTTACCTGGGCCCGGCGATTCTGCTGCAGGCCTACCGCTGGATCATCGACTCGCGTGATGAGGACACCGGTGCGCGCCTGGACGATCTGGAAGATCCGTTCAAGCTGTACCGCTGCCACACCATCATGAACTGCGCCCGGACCTGCCCGAAGGGCCTGAACCCGGCGCTGGCGATCGCCGAGATCAAGAAGCTGATGATGGAACGCCGCGCCTGATCGGCTCTGGCTGTACCCGGTAGAGCCGCGCCATCCGTGGCTGTGCCACCCCAGTAGAGCCACGCCATGCGTGGCTTTGCTGTATCTGGAGAAACACGATGGAAGAAGATGTTCTGCTGAAGAAGCTGCGCTGGCGCTGCCGCCGCGGCATGCGCGAGCTGGACCAGCTGTTCGGCCGTTACCTGGACCGTGAATGGAGCACTGCGCCGACCGAAGAGCGCGAAGTTTTCCTGTTCCTGCTCGATTGCGAGGACGATAAGTTGTGGCGCTGGTTCATGGGCTATGAGGCCTGCCCGCATGCGCACGCGATCCCCCTCATGCAGAAGATCCTCGCCCTCAAGCCTTGAGTGGCGCCCCTCGCGGCTGCAGGCCGCCGCCCAGCTGGCGGTACTGCTGGCCGCACCCTGGCTGCTGCGCGCATCGGATCTGCCGCCACGGCTGCTGATGCCCGCCGTGTTGCTGGCCTGGGGCGTCGGGTTGGCAGAACTGGCCTGGCGCCAGCGCAGGCCGCGCGTGCAGGTGCTTCTGCCGGTACCGCCCGAGCCGCTGCAGGTGGCCGCAGAGGACGTCGATGCACCACAACTGGTCGTGCGTGGCCCATGGTTGTTGCTGCTCTGGCGTGAGGATCGGCGCCGCCGGCGCCTGCTGTTCTGGCCGGATGTGCTCGATTCCGGGCAGCGACGTGAACTGCGACTGGCCGTGGCCGCACGCAGCGTTTCCCGTCGGCCCCGGTCAATGGCACCATAAGCTGAATTGACTGGCGTGCCTGCATGTTCAAACCCATTCCCGTGGCGATCGGCCTGCGCTACCTGCGCGCCAAGCGCCGCAACGGCTTCATCTCCTTCATCTCGATGGCATCGATTCTGGGCATCGCGCTCGGCGTTACGGTGCTGATCACCACCCTGGCGGTGATGAGCGGTTTCCAGAAGGAAATCCGCAGCCGCCTGCTGCAGATGACCGCGCACACCACCATCAGCCGCGACGGCGAGCCGATGCCGGACTGGATGCGCGTGGTGGACGTCGCCCGCAAGGACCCGCGCGTGGCCGGTGCCGCACCCTACATCGAGATCCAGTCGATGATCAGCGGCCCGCGCGTGCAGGGGGCGATCATCCAGGGCATCGATCCGGCGCTGGAGCCGAAAGTCTCGGTGATCGACAAGAAGGTCACCAAGGGCAGCTATGACAGCCTCAAGCCGGGCAGCTTCAACCTGCTGCTGGGCAAGGAACTGGCGATCTGGCTGGGTGTTGACGTCGGCGACCAGGTACTGGTGACGTTTGCCGAAGTGCAAGGTACGCCCGCCGGCGCGGTGCCACGGATGAAACGCTTCACCGTCAGCGGCATCTTCGAGGCCGGCTACAACGAGGTCGATCGTGGCGTCGGCTTTGCCAACATGCAGGACCTGGAGCGCGTGCTGCGCAGCGATGGTGCCACCGGCGTGCGGCTGAAACTGCACGACATGGACCGCTCGCTGGAAGTGGGCGTGGACCTGGCGCAGAGCCTCGGCGGTGCTTACCGCGTGAGTGACTGGACCCAGCAGAACGCCAACCTCTACCACTCGCTGCGCATGGAGAAGGTGGTGATGGGCATCCTGCTGTCGCTGATCATCGCCATGGGTGCCTTCAACCTGGTGTCCTCGCAGGTGATGCTGGTGACCGACAAGCAGGCCGACATCGCTATCCTGCGCACCCTTGGCCTGACTCCTGGCGGGGTGATGCAGGTGTTCATGGTGCAGGGTTCGCTGATCGGTATCTTCGGCACGCTGGCCGGCCTGATCGGCGGCATCACCCTGACCCTCAACCTGGAGCGCATCCTCGGCGCCATCGAGAGCGTGTTCAACGTCAAGCTGCTGCCGGAGGATGTGTACTACATCACCGGCCTGCCGACCGACATGCAGACCGGCGACGTGGTGGCGATCACCGTGGTCGCGCTGCTGATGAGCTTCCTGGCCACCCTGTATCCCGCCTGGCGGGCAGCACGCACCCAGCCGGCGGAGGCCCTGCGTTATGAATAAGGTCTTCAACCGCGGCGATGAAGTGATCCGCGCCGAAGCACTGGGCAAGACCTACGCCGAAGGGCGCATGCAGACCCCGGTGTTCGATGGCCTGGACCTGACCGTCACCGCCGGCGAGACGGTGGCGATCATCGGTGCCTCCGGCGCCGGCAAGAGCACGCTGCTGCACCTGCTGGGTGGCCTGGACATTCCCACCGCCGGCGAGGTCTATGTGACCGGCCAGCGCATGTCGGCGCTGTCGGACACCGCGCGCGGCCTGCTGCGCAACCAGGCGCTGGGCTTCGTCTACCAGTTCCATCACCTGCTGCCGGAGTTCACCGCGCTGGAAAACGTGATGATGCCGGTACTGCTGGCTGGCACTGCGGTCGCAGAAGCGAGCAGCCGGGCCACCACGCTGCTGGAAGCGGTCGGCCTCGGCCATCGCCTGGACCACAAGCCGGGCGAGCTGTCCGGTGGTGAGCGCCAGCGTGCTGCGGTGGCGCGGGCACTGGTCAATCACCCGGCCTGCGTGCTGGGTGACGAGCCGACCGGCAACCTGGATGACCGCACGGCTGCAACGGTGTTCGAGTTGATGCTGGAACTGAATCGTGCGCGTCACACCAGTCTGGTGCTGGTCACCCACGACCGCAGCCTGGCGCGGCGCCTGGACCGGGTGCTGGAGCTGCGCGAAGGGCGCCTGCACGCGCTGGCGCACGCCGACGTCTGAGGCGCAGGGCCCGCTTTGGAAGAGGCCGGCCCTGGTCGGCTGCTCCTGCAGGGCAAGCGCCAACCGAGGTTGGCGACTACCGGAATCCGGGGCCTTGGGTCTGCTTTGGTAGAGGTCGACCTGGGTCGACCGCCGACCGGCGCCTGAATGGGGCTGCCGGTCGTCGCGCCGGCGTTGCCAGCCCAGGCGCATGATGGCGATAGTTCCCCGAGGAGATCGCCATGAAGACCCCGATCCTGATGGCCGGACTCTGCCTGGCCCTGGCCGCCTGCGCCACCACTGGCCGGCTCAGCAGCGCCGAGAAGCTCGACCTGTACCGCGCCCACGCCGGTGCGCCGCAGAACGACATGCAGTTCTTCGGCACCCTCAACGGCTGGACCGAGCTGGGCGACAGCGCGCTGGCGGTGTGGACGCGCCCGAGCGAGGCCTACCTGCTGGAGCTTAGAGGCCCCTGCCAGGACCTGCCGTATGCCACCGCCATCGGCCTGACCAGCCAGATGAACCGTGTTTCGGCGCGCTTCGACAAAGTGCTGGTGCGCGGCCCTACCGGCGGCCCGCGCATGCCGTGCTTCATCAACAGCATTCGCAAGCTGGACGTGAAGGCGCTGCGTGCCTCCGAACAGGAACTGCGCCAGGCGCAGGTGCAGGAGCGCGAGGAAAACACCGCGCCGGCGAAATGATCAAAAAAGGGGACGGAGGGGATTAAGTCGTTTGTGCCACAAACGACTTAATCCCCTCCGTCCCCTTTTTGTTGGCGGCCGGCACTACCTGTGTGTCAGGCTTCCGGGGTGAAGCCTGCCGGCTTTTCCGCGTCCTTCTCGAACAGGAACTTGACCAGTTCGCCTTCAAGGAACGCGCGATGTTCCGGCGTACGCGGCGACAGGCGGTTCTCGTTGATCAACATGGTCTGGTGCGCCAGCCACGCAGCCCAGGCCTGCTTGCCGATGTTGTTGAAGATGCGCTGGCCCAGCTCGCCGGGGTAGGGCACGAAGTCCAGGCCCTCGGCATCGCGTTGTTCGTACTGGCAGAAGACGGTTCGGGGCATGGCGCTCACTCGTGGTTGCGGGGTTTCTTGGAAGTTCGTTTTGGCGTCTTGATCGTCGCGCCGTCGAGCAGTTTGCGGATCGGCGCGGGCAGGCCCAGCGCGGGCAATTCAGCGTAGGCGACCCAGCGCAACGTGGGTTCTTCCACGCGCAGGCCGTTCACCTGGCGCGCCAGTACCTGCAGGTGCAGCCTGTAGTGGCTGAAGGTGTGCTGCAGTACTGGCAGCTCCTCGGCATCTTCCAGCGAGCCATCGACATGGGCATCGAACCAGTCCTGCAGCACGCTGCCGGCGTCGGCCTGCGGCAGTGTCCACAGCTGCGCCCAGATGCCGGTGTCCGGCCGCTTCTGCAGCAGCACGCGCTGCTGGGCGTCGCGCAGCAGCAGGGCCACTGCTTCGCGCTCGGGCAGGGTCCTGCTGGGCTTGGGCGTGGGTAGTTCAGCGGTGCGGCCTTCGCGGCGCGCCACGCACGCGTCCTGCAGCGGGCAGATCACGCAGGCGGGTCTGGCGCGGCTGCACACGGTCGCGCCCAGGTCCATCTGTGCCTGGGTGTAATCGGCCATGCGCCCGGCCGGCACCTGCGCCACGTGCGCCTCGGCGATCGCCCACAACTGCTTCTCGATGGCCGGCAGGCCCGGGAAGCCCTCGATGCCGTGGTAGCGGCTGAGCACGCGCTTGACGTTGCCGTCGAGGATCGCGAACGGGTCGTTCCAGGCTTGGCTGAGGATCGCGCCAGCGGTGCTGCGGCCGATGCCGGGCAGGGCATGCAATGCATCGAAATCGCGCGGCAGGTCGCCGTCGTGCAGTTCCACGCAGCGCTTTGCAGCGGCATGCAGATTGCGTGCACGGGCGTAGTAGCCGAGCCCGGCCCACTGCGCCATCACCGCGTCGTTGCTGGCGGCGGCGAGGTCGGGCAGGGTCGGGAAGTGCTGCAGGAACCGCTGGAAGTACGGGATGACCGTGGCCACCTGGGTCTGCTGCAGCATGATTTCCGACAACCAGACCCGATAGGGGCTGCGCGGATGCTGCCAGGGCAGGTCGTGGCGACCGTGGGCGTCGAACCAGTGCAGCAGGCGGGCGACGAAGTCGTCTTGCTGGGCAGTGCTGGCGCTGGCGTGCGGCTGGCGGGGCATCGGTGTTCCAGAGAGGCAGCCACCCGTAGTGTGGCTCTACCGGATCGCAGTAGAGCCACGCCTTGCGTGGCTGCGCGGTGTATCAGCCGCCCAGCGCTTCGGGCAGCAGGGCGTCGACGAAGGCTTCCGGGTCGAACACGCGCAGGTCTTCCGGGCGCTCGCCGATGCCGGCGAAACGGATCGGAATGCCGAACTCGCGGGCCAGTGCGAACACCACGCCACCCTTGGCGGTGCCGTCCAGCTTGGTCACCACCAAACCGGTCACGTTCACCGCGGCATTGAACTGGCGCAACTGCGACAGCGCGTTCTGGCCGGTGGTGCCGTCGATCACCATCAACACCTCGTGCGGTGCAGTAGCGTCGATCTTGCCGAGCACGCGGCGGATCTTGCCCAGCTCGTTCATCAGACCGGACTGGGTGTGCAGGCGGCCGGCGGTATCGGCGATCAGCACCGAGGTGCCACGGGCCTTGCCGGCCTGCAGCGCATCGAATGCCACCGAAGCGGCATCCGCGTTCTGCCCCTGCGCGACCACGGCCACGCCGTTGCGCTCGCCCCAGGCCTGCAACTGGGCCACGGCGGCGGCACGGAAGGTGTCACCGGCGGCCAGCATCAGGCTGTGGCCATCGTCCTTGAAGCGCTTGGCCAGCTTGCCGATGGTGGTGGTCTTGCCGACGCCGTTGACGCCGACGGTCAGCACCACGAAGGGCTTGGCGTTGCGGTCGATCACCAGCGGCTTGGCCACCGGCTGCAGGATTGCGATCAGCTCGGCGCGCAGCGCGGCCAGCAGTGCATTGGCGTCGGCGAACTCGCGCGACTTCATGCGCTTGCGCAGGCCCTCGACCAGGTCGGTGGTGGCACCTACGCCGACATCGGCGGTGATCAGTGCGGTTTCCAGCTCGTCCAGCAGGTCGTCGTCGAGCTTGGGGTTGCGCGAGAACAGGCCACCGAAGCTGCGCGCGATGACGCTGTTGCGCAGGCGCTCGCGCCAGCCGGGCTTGCCGGCAGGCGCCGGAACGGCGTCGACCGAGGCGGCGGCAGGCAGATCGTCGGTGACAGGTGTGGGGGTGGGCTCAGGCAGCGGTGCGGGTGCCGGTTCGATGGCCGGGGCCGCGACGGGGGCGACGTCGATCTGCGCCGTGGGTGCAGGAGCTGCCGGAACCGGTGCGACTGGAGCCGGAACCACCGGGGTCGGCTCGACAGCGTTCGGAACGATGGCTGCGGGGGGCGGCTCGACCGGTGCGGGCTCGGCCGGTACGGCTACCGGTGCCGGCTCCTTGTCCTCGACCGGCGCGGCCGACGGGAACGCCGCCGCCAGCTCTTCAGCCGAGTAGTGCTGGGTCTTGGGTGCCTCCGTTGCGGGGGCATCCTGGGGCTTCTTGCGGCGGAAAAAACTGAGCATTGGCAAAAGGCGCTGAAATCAGAGGGATATGCTACCACTCGGGCCTGTCGGGCCGATGTGGACTCAAGGTCGCGGCCCGCCGGCCGTTAACCGGTCCGGAGGGCTGCGCAGGGCGGCCCGGAGACCGCCATGAACAACGTGATGGGAATCGCCCTCAGCGGGATGCGTGTGGCCCAGCAGGGCGTGCAGGTGGCCGCGCACAACGTGGCCAACCTGGCGACTCCCGATGCCCAACGCCTGCAGCTGCAGCGTAGTGCGGTGGAGCAGGGCGGGGTGCAGGCTTCGGTGACGTCCATTGGCGCCGATACCCGCGCACCGCTGGGTGATCTGCTGGCGGCGAAAGCCGAGGTGGTGGCCTTCGCCGCCAATGCCACGGTGATCCGCCGCCAGGACCAGATGCTGGGCTCGCTGCTGGATCGCGAGGTCTGAGCAGCCCACTTCGGTAGGTGCCAACCGCCGCCCCAGGTGGGGGCCAACCTTGGTTGGCATGCTCGACCCGCCCTGGTAGGTGCCAACCTTGGTTGGCACTCATGGAGCAGTCGAGCATGGCTCGACTCTACAAAAGCGCGTCACCAAGGTTGGCCTCCATCCTGTCAATCAGGCCGACAGCTCCAGCAGCAGCTTGTTCAGGCGCGCCACATAGGCGCCCGGGTCCTTCAGGCTGTCACCGGCGGCCAGTGCGGCCTGGTCGAACAGCACCCGGCCCAGATCATCGAAACGCGCGCCATCGGCTTCGGCATCGAGCTTGGCGATCAGCGGGTGGCCCGGATTGATTTCCAGCACCGGCTTGCTGTCCGGCACCTTCTGCCCGCTGGCTTCCAGGATCTGGCGCATCTGCAGGCCCAGGTCCTGTTCGCCGATGGCCAGCACCGCCGGAGAATCGGTCAGGCGGTGCGACACGCGCACTTCGGCCACGTCATCGCCCAGCACCGTCTTCAGGCGCTCGACCAGGCCCTGCTTGTCCTTGGCGGCTGCTTCCTGTTCCTGCTTGTCGGCCTCGCTTTCCAGCGCGCCCAGGTCGAGGTCGCCACGAGCGATGTCGACGAAGCCCTTGCCGTCGAAATCGGTCAGGTAGCCCATGAGCCACTCGTCGATGCGGTCGGTCAGCAGCAGCACTTCCACGCCCTTCTTGCGGAACACTTCCAGGTGCGGGCTGTTGCGCACCTGGCTGTAGCTCTCGCCGGTCAGGTAGTAGATCTTGTCCTGGCCTTCGGCCATGCGGCCGAGGTAATCGGCCAGCGACACGGTCTGTGCATCGCCGTCGCCACGGGTGGAGGCGAAGCGCAGCAGGCCGGCCACCTTCTCGCGGTTGTTGTAGTCCTCGGCCGGACCTTCCTTCAGCACCTGGCCGAATTCCTTCCAGAACGTGGCGTACTGCTCCGGCTTGTCGGTGGCCAGCTTTTCCAGCATGTCCAGCGAGCGCTTGGTCAGCGCCGCCTTCATCGAATCGATGACCGGGCCGGACTGCAGGATCTCGCGCGAGACATTCAGCGACAGGTCGTTGGAATCGACCACGCCCTTGATGAAGCGCAGGTACAGCGGCAGGAACTGCTCGGCCTGGTCCATCACGAACACGCGCTGCACGTACAGTTTCAGGCCCTTGGGCGCGTCGCGGTGGTACAGGTCGAACGGCGCGCGGCCGGGCACGTAAAGCAGCGAGGTGTACTCCAGCTTGCCTTCGACCTTGTTGTGGCTCCACGCCAGCGGATCGCTGTGGTCGTGCGCCACGTGCTTGTAGAACTCGGTGTACTCGGCGTCGCTGATCTCGGTGCGCGGACGGGTCCACAGCGCGCTGGCGCGATTGACGGTTTCCCATTCGACCGCGGCGCCTTCTTCGCCACCTTCCTTCGGCATCTGGATCGGAAGGCCGATATGGTCCGAATACTTCTTGAGGATGCTGCGCAGGCGCCAGCCGTCGGCGAAATCATGCTCGCCGTCCTTCAGGTGCAGCACGATGCGGGTGCCGCGCTCGGCCTTGTCGACAGTGGCCACGTCGAAATCGCCTTCGCCGCGCGAGGTCCAGCGCACGCCTTCGCCTGCAGCCAGGCCGGCGCGGCGCGAGGTCACTTCCACTTCGTCGGCAACGATGAAGGCGCTGTAGAAGCCGACGCCGAACTGGCCGATCAGCTGCGAATCCTTCTTCTGGTCGCCGGACAGCTGGCGCAGGAAATCGCCGGTGCCGGACTTGGCGATCGTGCCGAGATGGGCAATGGCCTCGGCGCGGCTCATGCCGATGCCGTTGTCTTCGATGGTGATGGTGTGCGCGGCGGGGTCGAAGCTGACGCGCACGCGCAGCTCGCTGTCGCCTTCCAGCAGGGCCGGCTGGGTCAGGGCCTCGAAGCGCAGCTTGTCGGCGGCGTCGGCGGCATTGGAGACCAGCTCGCGCAGGAAGATTTCCTTGTTGGAGTACAGCGAGTGGATCATCAGCTGCAGCAGCTGCTTGACTTCGGTCTGGAAGCCAAGGGTTTCGGTCTGGATGGTGTCGGTCATCGATAGGGCTCCATGTGCAATGCCGCGCCAGCGCGTGCGGCCTCGCCAAGGGGTATGGCTGATTGTCCCGAAATCAAGGGGTTGTTCGGCAGGGCTTGCAGCCCTGCACCTGCAGAGGCCGAAGCAACAGCAACAGCAACAGCAACAGCGGGCGTTCCGTGGGATGGCGGGTCGGTGTGGGTTGGCAGGACACGCCGTGAACCCGTCCCTGGGGGCTCGATGGCGCCATCCATGGCGCCAACGGTCCTGCCAACCCACACCGCCCCGCCTCTGACAGGTTCACGCGGCTGTTGGTAGGTGTCGACCTTGGTCGACACCTCTGTCAGATATCGAAATAAAACTGGGGTCAGATCCGTTTTCCGCAGGAAAACGGATCTGACCCCAAGAGCCGTTCCGACAGATCGCAGGAAACTGTCGAAGGCGGGGTGGGTCCGGTTGAGGGGGCGTGAGCCGCATGGATGCGGCGACCGAGCTTACATGGACGTACTTGCAGCGTCCCCCTCGACCGGACCCACCCCGCCAACCCACGGATAGCCGGCTTTTGCCGTTGCTTCGGCCGTTGCCATGGCTTCGACGGGTGCCGGGCGCCGCCCGGCCGAACTACAATCCTGCTCATGCTGAATTTCTCGAATACCCCCCGCCGGGGGCGCCAATGAGCGGCCGTGGGGGCAATGACGGCCAGGTCCGCATCATCGGCGGTCGCTGGCGCAATACCCGTCTGCCGGTGCCGACCCTGCCGGGGCTGCGGCCCAGCAGCGATCGCGTGCGCGAGACCCTTTTCAACTGGTTGATGCCCAGGCTGGGCGGCGCGCGGGTGCTGGACCTGTTCGCCGGCAGCGGCGCGCTGGGCCTGGAAGCCGTCTCGCGCGGTGCCGCCCACGCCACCCTGGTCGAGCGCGATGCGCAGCTCGGGCGCAACCTGACCGCCGCCGTCGCCAAGCTGCAGGCCTCCGAGCAGGTCACCGTCGTGCAGGCCGATGCCCTGCGCTGGCTGCAAGGGGCGCAGGCGCAGCAGGTCGACCTGGTCTTCATCGACCCGCCGTTCGCCGATGGCCTGTGGCAGGACGTGCTGGCCCAGCTGCCGCGGCACCTGGCTGCCGATGCCTGGCTGTACCTGGAATCGCCGGCCGGCCACGTGCCGATGCTGCCGCCGGACTGGCTGCTGCACCGCGAGGGCGGCACCCGTGAGGTGCGCTTTGCCCTGTACCGCCGCGCCACTGCTACACTTTGACCTCATCTGAACATCTGCATCCGCCCATGACCGTGGCCAACCGCCGCATTGCCGTCTACCCCGGCACGTTCGACCCCATCACCAACGGTCATATCGACCTGGTAAGCCGGGCCGCACCACTGTTCGAAAAGGTCGTGGTCGGCGTGGCACAGAGCCCGTCGAAGGGACCGGCACTGCCGCTGGAGCAGCGCGTGCAGCTGGCACGTGGCGCACTGGGCCACCACGGCAACGTCGAAGTCATCGGCTTCGACACCCTGCTGGCCCATTTCGTACGTTCGGTCCAGGGCGGGGTGCTGCTGCGCGGCCTGCGCGCGGTGTCCGATTTCGAGTACGAGTTCCAGATGGCCAGCATGAACCGCCATCTGATTCCGGAGGTCGAGACCCTGTTCCTGACTCCGGCCGAGCAGCACAGCTTCATTTCGTCCTCGCTGGTCCGCGAGATCGCGCGCCTGGGCGGCGACGTGTCCGGTTTCGTGCCGGCCGCGGTGCTCGAAGCCCTGCGCAAGGTCCGCGAAGCGAAGGCTGCACAGTCGTAAGCCCTGCTGTACCCGCACCCCATTACGTACAACACCACGCACCATTCCGGGAGGAAACCCATGAACACCACCATGCGCGCGATGCTGATCGCTTCGTTGGCCCTGGCCTTCACCGCCTGCAAGAAGGAAGAGGCCGCTCCGGTCGACGAGGCCAAGCAGGCCCTGGTCGCTCCGTCCAAGGACGACGATGCAGGCTGGAAGAAGTACCTGCAGGAAGTGGCGATCCAGAACATGGGCAACATCACCAACAGTCCGTTCCTGTACTACCTCTCGCCGGAATCGGACCCGGACTTCCAGGCCAAGTACGAGCGCCAGACCGAGAGCGCGACCCAGGCCGTGGCCCGTGGCGTGCAGCCGGGCAACATGCTGGCCTTCGGTTCGTCGGCCTCGGGCAAGATGGCTGACATGATCCAGGCCGTCTTCAAGGACGTGTCGCCGGATTCGATGAAGGGCGTGCGCGTCGTCTTCATCGGCCAGTCGGCCGACAACGCCCGCGTACAGGCTGCGATCCAGCCGACCGGTGCCGAGTACATTTTCGTCGAAGCCAAGTAATACCGAGCCATGGCGGCCATGCTCCGGCATGGCCCGGGCGGCGTCCTGCAAGGGCGCCGCTGATGACCTGACCGGCCCGCGCGCCCGCGCTGGCCGGTCCTTTGTCCCAGGGCGCGGGCGAGGAGTATCGCCGTGTCGCTGAAAATCAACGAGCTCTGCGTCAACTGCGACGTATGCGAGCCGGCCTGCCCGAACCAGGCCATTGCGATGGGTGAAACCATCTACGTGATCGACCCTGCGCGCTGCACCGAATGCGTGGGTCATTTCGACGAGCCACAGTGCGTGGTCGTCTGCCCGGTCGAGTGCATCGACCCGGATCCGGAGATCGTGGAAACGGAAGACCAGCTGCTGGCCAAGCTGCGCAAGTTGCAGCACGATCACCCCGAACTCTACGCGGAGCCCCCATCCGAATGAAGACGCTGATCGTCCGCCCCCTGTTGCTGCTCGGCCTGCTGCTGAGCCCGATGGCCTGGGCAGACAGCCCGGCCCGTGCCGAGCGCCCCGACGGCGCAGCCATTGCCAGCGGCCACGCGCTGGCCACCCAGGCCGGCATCGACATCCTGGCGCAGGGCGGCAACGCCTTCGACGCCGCGGTGGCGGTGTCGTCCACGCTGGCGGTGGTCGAGCCGATCAGTTCCGGACTGGGCGGCGGCGGCTTCTTCCTGCTGCACGACGCGGCCACCGGCAAGGACGTGATGCTGGATGCTCGCGAGACCGCACCGGCCGCGGCAACTCCGCAGGCCTTCCTCGACAAGCAGGGCAACCTGGACCGTGATCGTTCGGTCAACGGCGCCTGGTCGGCCGGTATTCCCGGCTTGCCTGCAGCGCTGGTCGAGCTGTCGGCCAAGCACGGCAAGCTGCCGTTGTCGGCCTCGCTGCAGCCGGCGATCCGCATCGCGCGCGAAGGCTTCCCGGTGTACGACCGCATGGCCAAGGGCTATGCCTCGCGTCGCGAAGTGATGGAACGCTACCCCGGCACCCGTGAGGTCTACCTGCGCAACGGCAAGCCGATCGCCAGCGGCGACCTGTTCAAGCAGCCGGAACTGGCACAGACGCTGGAGCGACTGGCTGCGGGGGGCTTCGATGGTTTCTACAAGGGCCAGACCGGCAAGCTGCTGCTGGCCGGCGTGAAGCAGGCCGGCGGCCAGTGGACCGCTGAAGAGCTGGCCGGCTACCGCGTGAAGCAGCGCGAGCCGATCGTGTTCAACTACAACGGGTGGAAGATCACCACCGCGCCGCCGCCGTCGTCCGGCGGCATCGCGCTGGCCAGCATGCTGCAGATCCTGGAAGGCTGGGACATCAGGAAGATGGACCCGGCACATCGCACCCATCTGGTGGTGGAGTCGATGCGTCGCGCCTACCGCGACCGCACCTTCTTCCTCGGCGATCCGGACTTCGTGCAGATTCCGCAGAAGGTGCTGACCAGCAAGGATTACGCACAGGGCCTGCGCGCGACCATCCATCCGGAAAAGGCCACGCCCAGCGACCTGCTGTCGGGCAACCCGACGCCGCTGGAAGACGACGAGACCACGCACTTCTCGATCATCGACCGTGACGGCAACCGTGTCGGCGCCACCCAGACCGTCAATCTGCTTTACGGCTCGGGGCTGATTCCCAAGGGCACCGGCGTGCTGCTGAACAACGAGATGGACGACTTCGCACTGAAGCCGGGCACGCCCAATGCGTTCGGCGTGATGGGCTATGAAGCCAATGCGCCGAGGGCGGGCAAGCGCATGCTCAGCTCGATGACGCCGACCTTCATGGAGAACGCCGACAAGGTGGTGGTGCTGGGCACCCCCGGTGGCAGTCGCATCATCACCATGGTGCTGCTGGGCATCCTGGGCTACGACGACGGCCTGGACGCGCAGCAGGTTGCCGCGCTGCCGCGCTACCACCACCAGTGGCTGCCGGACCTGATCGAAGCCGAGGACGATGCGTTCGACGCGGCGACGGTGAAGCAGCTGCAGGCCATGGGTCACAAGATCGACCTGCCGGGCGACGTTGCCGCCGGTGGCCGCGGTTCCAGCCACGTGTGGGGCAACCTGCAGACCGTGGAATGGGACCGCAAGGCGAACAAGCTGTTCGGCGGCAGCGACCCGCGCAATCCGGTGGGCAGTGCCCAGGTCGTACCGGTACGCTGATCCGGTCGTGCCGGCCGTTGGCCGGCAATCTGGCCGATTACCGAAACCCCGCCTTTGCCGGCGGGGTTTTCTGTTTTCCTCCTAGCGATTATTTAACGAGCCGGCGCCGATAATCGACGCATGAAACTCTGGTCTATTCGTGGAAACTCGCAGCGCCTCGACGGCGGCGCGATGTTCGGCAACGCGCCGCGTGCGTTGTGGGAAAAATGGGCGGCACCGGACGAGCTCAATCGCATCGAGCTGGCCTGCCGTGCACTGCTTGCCAGCCCGCTGGAAGGCAAGACCGTGCTGTTTGAAACCGGTATCGGCGCGTTCTTCGATCCGCGCATGCGCGAGCGCTATGGCGTGCAGGAAAGCCAGCACGTGCTGATCGATTCGCTGCGCGAAGCCGGCTTCGAGCACGAGGATATCGACGTAGTGGTGCTCAGCCACCTGCACTTCGATCATGCCGGTGGCCTGCTGGCGGCGTGGAGCGAGGGTCGCGAGCCGGAACTGCTGTTCCCCAACGCAACCTACGTGGTCGGCGCGCAGCATTGGCAGCGCGCCGTGCAGCCACACCCGCGCGACCGCGCCAGCTTCATTCCGGAACTGCCCGGCCTGCTGCAGGCCAGTGGCCGTCTGGAAGTGGTGGACGGTGAATACTCCAAGGCGTTGGGGCGCAGCGTACGCTTCAGCTACAGCGACGGGCACACACCGGGGCTGATGCTGGCCGAGATCGTCGGCCATGCGCAGGCCGGCGAGGGGCCGCATGGCGGCGTGGTGTTCTGCGCCGACCTGATTCCCGGCCGTTCATGGGTGCACGTGCCGATCACCATGGGCTATGACCGCAACGCCGAGCTGCTGATCGACGAGAAGCGGCAGTTCCTCGAAGACAAGCTGGCGCGCAACGTGCGTCTGTTCTTCACCCACGACCCGCAGGTGGCACTGGCGCAGCTGGGCCGCGATGACAAGGGTCGTTTCGTGACCCTGCACGAGCAGGGCGAACTGAAGGCGCGCGCGCTGGGGTGAGGGGTGTTGTCGGCAGGGCTTGCAGCCCCGCCTCTGACGGTTGGCTGCGATCTGTCGGGGTCGGATCCCGTTGCTGCGCAACGGGCTCTGACCCCATTTGATTGATCTGGACGAGCGATGCTACGAGGCCTTCAGGCAGCTGCTCATGAAGGTTTTGCGCGCATCACCGGCCAGCTTCTTGGCACCCGCGTCAGCGTTGCACTTGCGCATGCGTTCCTGCTGCGCATTGGCCGGCTTGGCTTCGGCGGCGTGGCCACTGAGGCAGGAACTCTGCGCGGTCTTGTAGGCGTCACCCTTCAGGCCCTTGTTCTTTGCCGAGCAGTCGGCCATGCGCTGCTGCTGCGGCGTGGTGGCATTGGCGGCCAAGGGCAGGCTGACCAGCAGGACAGCGGCCAGCAGGAATGAAGCTTTCATCGGGGACACTCCAAGCGGTGGCGGGTGCGCGGAGCATTGGCCTGCTGGCAGGAAGGCCACGTGAAGAATGGTGCCCCGGCCGCCGCAGCCGGCCTGTAGTACAGCGCTTGGGGTAGCGCCTGGGGTCAGATCCCTTTCGGCACGAAAGGGCTCTGACCCCGGTCCGCCGGATCAGCCGACGCGGGTACCGAAGATGCGGTCGCCGGCATCGCCCAGGCCCGGCAGGATGTAGCCTTTGTCGTTGAGCTGGGCATCGACGGCCGCGGTGTAGATCTCCACGTCCGGGTGCACGGCCTTGACCGCTTCGATGCCTTCCGGCGCGGCCACCAGGAAGATGCCCTTGATGCGGCGGGCGCCGGCACGCTTGAGCATGTCGATGGTGGCGATCAGCGTGCCGCCGGTGGCCAGCATCGGGTCCAGGATCAGCGCGTCGCGCTCTTCCAGGCGGCCGGTCAGGCGCTCGAAGTAGGGCACCGGCTGCAGGGTTTCCTCATCGCGCTGCAGGCCGACCACGCTGACGCGGGCGGCCGGGATCAGCGACAGCACGCCGCTGAGCATGCCCAGGCCAGCGCGCAGGATCGGCACCACGGTGATCTTGGCGCCCGCAATGCGCTGCACGGTGACCGGGCCGGCCCAGCCGGGCAGGGTGTGCGGCTCGGTATCCAGGTCGGCGGTGGCCTCATAGGCCAGCAGCGTGCCGAGCTCGTTGGCCAGCTCGCGGAAGTCCTTGGTGCTGAGCGCAGCGTTGCGCATCAGGCCGATCTTGTGCTGCACCAGCGGGTGGCGCACTTCGACGATCTTCATGGTCGGAAGGGGGGAGAAGGAGAGAGGGCGCCATTTTGCCGGATTGGCGGGCCGAACCCAAACCTGGCCCGGAGCGGTGTTACTCGAAATGTGCAGACGCATGTCACGGCCATGCAACCTTGCGGACATACCGTGCAGACCCATTCTTAACAGGAATGGGGATTCCCAGTGCATATCAAGACTCCGTTGGCCGTTGCCATCACCCTGACCCTGGCAATGGGGGCCGCAGCACCGCTGCAGGCCGCCGGGCAGCAGGCGGTAGCCGCCACCGGCGCCGTGGCGTCGGATGCAGTCGACCTGGACCGCATCGAGGTGCGTGCCCAGCTCGAATCGCAGATCCGCGCAGTCGACCTCAAGCGCAGCAGCGACGCCATCGAGGACGCAGTCTCCTCCGATGCTCTGGGCCAGTATCCGGACAAGAACGTGGCCGAGTCGCTGCAGCGCCTGCCGGGCATCAGCGTGACCCGCGACCAGGGCGAAGGCCGCTTCGTGGTCATCCGCGGCCTGGACGCCAACCTCAACAGCGTCAGCGTGGATGGCATCGCGGTCGGCACGCCGGAGGATTCCAGCCGTGCCGCGCCGCTGGACGTGATCCCGTCCGACTCCACCGAGCGCCTGCGCGTGGTCAAGTCGCCGACCCCGGACATGCCCGGTGATGCCATCGGCGGCGCGGTGCTGGTGGAATCGGCCTCGGCCTTCGACCGCGACGGTCGCAGCCTGCGCGGCAAGATCGAGGGCAGCCACCAGCAGCTGTCCGGCGAGACAAGCCCCAAGGCCGCCTTCAACTACAGCGAAGTGTTCAACGACACGTTCGGCGTGGCGTTGGGCGTGAACTACCAGAAGCGCCGGTTCGAGTCGGACAACACCGAAGTGGAGTACGACGGCGAGGACGATGCCGCCCCCGGTGACGTGACCGCGATCAACCTGCAGCACCGCAAGTACGAGATCGAGCGCAAGCGCATCGGTGCCAACCTCAACCTCGACTGGCGGCCGAACGACGACAGCAAGTACTACCTGCGCACGCTCTACAGCCAGTTCGACGATGCGGAGACCCGCCAACGCGTGATTTTCAACTTCGACGACGCGAAGATGGTAAAGACCGGCACCGACCAGTACCGCCTGGATGGCATGCCGAAGGATTCGATCGACAAGCGCATGCGCTACCGCACCAAGAAGGAGAACACCTTCGCGGCCAGTCTCGGTGGCGAGAACAAGCTGACCAACGCCGTGGTCGATTACCGGATCGGCTACACCCGCACCGAGGAGCGGGTGAACGACGAGATGGAGGCGCGCTTCAAGCTCAACGGCAAGGCCTTCAACGGCACGCTTGACCAGCGCAGCCGCCTGCCCAGCTACAGCTTCGACAACCCGCAGTGGCTGGACAACAGCAACTATGCGTTCGACCGCTTCGTGCTCTCGCCCAAGCAGGTGAACGACAAGGAGCACAGCGCGCAGGTCAACGTACGCTTCGACGGCGACAGCAGCAGCATCAAGTTCGGCCTGCTGGGACGCTGGCGCGACCGCGACGTGAATGTGGACGAGCGCGAACTGCGCGTCGGCCCGAAGGTAGCGCTGTCGAGCTGGAGCACCTCCTCGCCCGAACACCGCCACGGCAACCTGGGTGACGGCATGGATTCGGCCGCGATGCGCGCCTTCTGGGCCGCCAACGGTGGCCAGTACAGCGCCCGCCCGCAGGATGCCGGTGGCAACGCGATGACATCGCTGGAAGAGGACTATGTTGCCAGCGAAGACATCTTCGCCAGCTATGCGATGGGTACCTGGGACGTGGGCGCGCTGCGTATCATTGGCGGCGTGCGCGTGGAAAACACCCAGTTCAAGGCGGTTGGCAACCAGGTGGACGTGGCCGCCAACGGCCGCAGCTTCACCGTCACCCCGCGCGTGGCCAACAGCAGCTATACCAACGTGCTGCCGGGCCTGCACCTGCGCTATGACGCTGCAGACGACTGGGTGCTGCGTGCCTCGGCCAACAAGACCGTATCGCGCCCCTCGTTCGGTGACATTTCACCGCGCGTGGGCTACAGCCGCGGTGACGAGGAAGTGCGCCTGGGCAATCCGGAACTGGACCCGTACGAGTCGAAGAACATCGACCTGTCGGTGGAGAAGTACATCGGAAGCACCGGCATCGTCTCGCTGGGCCTGTTCCACAAGTCCATCGACGGCTACATCGTGGAGACCGTGCGCACCAACGACCCGGCTTACGGCGGCTTCGACGTGACCCAGCCGATCAACGGCCGCAAGGCCACCGTGCGTGGTGCCGAGTTCAACTGGCAGCAGCAGCTGGCCTTCCTGCCTTCCGGGCTGGATGGACTGCTGGTCGGTGCCAGTGGCACCTGGCTGGATACCAAATTCGATGCCGGCATCAAGGACCGTGCGGGGGAGGATTTCACGCTGCCGCGCGCCTCCAAGCATGTCTACAGCGCACACATCGGCTATGAAAAGTACGGTGTGAGCACGCGCCTGGCGGCCGTATACCGCAGCGAGTACCTGGACAGCATCGGCAAGGGCCGCGCGTTCGACATCTATGTTGCACCCAACACCCAGCTCGATTTCTCGCTGGATTACAAGTTCACCCCGCGGGTGAGCATGTACTTCGAGGCGCAGAACCTGCTGGACAAGCCGCTGGAGCTGTACCAGGGCACGCGTTCGCGCACCCTGCAGATGGAAGAATATGGCCGCACCTATGCGCTGGGCCTGAAGGTGGCACTGTGATGGCGCGTGGCATCACTGCCCTGGCCGCCGCGCTGGCCGTTGCACTGGCCGCCGGCTGCACACCGTCCGCCGGCAACGATCCTGCCATGGCCGCGACGCCAGCGAAGGCCAGCGGCGAGCGCACGGTGACCACCATCGCCGAGGCGTTCCTTTCGCCGATGACCCCGGCTGACAACATCGATTCGCCGGCGGCCTGGCGCGCTCCGAATGGCATGCTGTGGTTGATCGCCACGGCCAAGGCGACCGACAAGCTGGTGGTCTACGACGGCAGCACCGGCCAGCACCTGCGTGACGTGGGCAGCAGCGGCACCGCACCGGGGCAGTTCGACCGCCCAAACGGCATCGCGGTGACCGACGACCTGCTGTGGATCGTGGAGCGCGACAATCACCGCGTGCAGGTGCTGAGCCTGCCGGACTTCGCGCCACTGGCGACCTTCGCTGCGGACGACCTGCGCAAGCCGTACGGGCTGTGGGTCGACCGCCGTGCCGATGGCTACAGCGTCTACGTCACCGACTCCTGGGACAACGGCGAGGATGCGCAGGGGCGTGACATCCTGCCGCCGCTGGCCGAGCTGGACAAACGCGTGCGCCAGTACCACGTGACCCGCGACGGTGCGAAGGTCGAGGCGAAGCTGGTGGCCAGCATCGGTGACACCACCGCGGCCGGTGCGCTGCGCGTGGTCGAGTCGATCTGGGGCGATCCGGACAACGACCGCCTGCTGATTGCGGAAGAGGACGAGAGCTACGCCAGCGAGTTCAAGGTCTATACCCTGGCGGGCCGCTTCACCGGCACCACGTTCGGCCGCGATGTGTTCAAGGCGCAGGCCGAAGGCGTGACCCTGCGCACCTGTGGCAAGGACGGATGGTGGATCACCACCGAACAGGGCAAGCAGCGCAGCGTGTTCCACCTGTTCGACCGCCACACGCTGAAGCCGGTCGGCGCGTTCCAGGGCAATACCGTGGCCAACACCGACGGCATCTGGATGATGCAGCAACCCAGCGCACGCTTTCCCCACGGTGCGCTGTATGCCGTGCATGACGACCAGGGTGTGGTGGCCTTCGACTGGGAGAGCATCGCCAAGCAGCTGGCGTTGCCACTGGAGTGTGGCGCATGAGCGGTCGTTGCCTGATGCGTACGCTGGCGCTGGGCCTGCTGCTGGCGTTGCCGTCGCTGTCGTTCGCGGCGGCCGAACCGAATACCCAGGTGCCGGCGGGCAGCCGGCACTATGCAGCGACGACGGTACCGGACCGCATCGTCGCCTCGCCGGCGGTCGACCCCAGCCATGGGTTCGCCGTGGCCTGGCGTACCGACGGCAGCGTGCAGGCACCG
Organism: Stenotrophomonas africana; assembly: GCF_013004645.1. GTDB lineage: Bacteria > Pseudomonadota > Gammaproteobacteria > Xanthomonadales > Xanthomonadaceae > Stenotrophomonas > Stenotrophomonas africana. Next base: position 96,698 of record NZ_JABEME010000009.1, read on the forward strand.
CTGCTGGAGATTGCCCTCGCCGGTGATTCGCCGGCCATCGAGGGCATCCGCCAGGTGCGCGCAACGACCCGTGCGCTGCAGACCGAGAACGGTCTGTCGCATCATCATCGCGCCGACATCAGCGGCCTGCAGCCGGATACCCAGTACGTCTACCGCGTGCAAGGCAATGGCAGCTGGAGCGCCTGGAACCAGTTGCGTACGCTGGCCGCCGCCGACCAGCCGCTGACCCTGCTGTACTTCGGTGATACCCAGAACAAGAACGTCAGCCACGTCAGCCGGGTGGTGCGTGCCGCGCAGAAGGCTGCACCGCAGGCGCGCATGAGCCTGTTTGCCGGCGACCTGGTCAGCGGTGGCGACAACATGGATGACAGCGAGTGGGGCGAGTGGTTTGCCGCTACCAGCTGGCTGGCGCAGGAAACCCTGGTGGCCCCGGCCATCGGCAACCACGAGTACTTCGAGGAATTCGAGGACACCCCGCAGGAACGCCGCGTGCTGGGCAAGCATTGGCCGGTCACGTTCGCGCTGCCGGGCAATGGCGCCAGCGCCGCACAGCAGACAAGCTACTGGTTCGATGCGCAGGGCGTGCGCGTGGCCGTGGTCGATGGCACGTCGGCCCTCGACCTGGGCACCGCCAAGGCACAGGCACAGTGGCTGGACAAGGTACTGAGCGGCAATCCGCAGCCGTGGACCATCGTGCTGCTGCACCAGCCGTTCTATTCGCCGCGCGAAGGGCGTGAGAACGCCGCGCTGCGTGACGTGCTGCTGCCGGTGGTACGCCGCCACAACGTCGATCTGGTGCTGCAGGGCCACGATCACACCTATGGCCGTCGTGGCGAAGGGCAGGCGGCGACGCCACAGTATGTGGTGACCGTGGCCGGACCGAAGCAGTACCGCCTTTCCGACGAAGCACGCAGGACGATGCATCCGGTGGCCGAGGACACCCAGCTGTTCCAGGTGCTGAATATCGACCCACAGCACCTGCGCTATGAAGCCCGCACCGTGACCGGTCGTCTCTACGACGCCTTCGAACTGCGCCGCGATGCCAACGGTAGCAAGCTGCGCACGGAGCTGGCCGAAGGCCGCATCACGCCACGCGACTGCCCGCGCGCGCAGACCGCCAAGGGGCGTGCCGACCGCTGCTGGGAATGAGGAGACGCATATGAACGCGCCCCGTCGCATCGTTCCTCTCGCTGCCATCGGTGCCGCCCTGTTGTTGCTGGCCAGTGCGGTGACCGCTGCCGATACCGTGTTGCATCCGTTCCTGGTGGCGCAGCCGAAGCAGGCCCCGCAGGAGGTGAATCTGGCGGTGGAGATTCCGGCCGGCAGCTTCACCAAGTACGAGATCAAGGAAGACGGTCTGGTGCATGTGGACCGCTTCCAGTCGATGCCGGTGGCCTATCCGGCCAACTACGGCTCGATGCCGCGCACCCTGGCCGGTGACAATGATCCGCTGGATGCGCTGGTGCTGACCCGCGAACCGCTGCATCCGGGCGTGATCGTGCGTTTCCGGCCGATCGGCTACCTGAAGATGATCGACGGCGGTGAGCACGACGAGAAGATCATCGGCGTGCCGACCGACAAGGTCGACCCGACCTACGCCACTATCCGCGATCTGCAGGATTTACCGGAGATCGAGCGCCAGCGCATCGAGGCGTTCTTCCGGGTCTACAAGGACCTGCCGACGGGGCGCAACCCGGTGCAACTCAACGGCTGGGGCAACGCCGCCGAAGCGCGTGCGCTGATCAGCAAGGCGATGGAGCGCTTCGAAAAGTAGATCCACGCCATGCGTGGATTCATCCCAGCAACGTCTCGATGAAGGCCTCGGCCTGCAGGCGGTCGCCCAGCACCCGGGCCACTGCCTGCACGGCCGCTTCCTGGTATGCGGCGCGGATGCCGCCGTCGTCGTCATCGTTGTAGAGATCATCTCCGGCTTCCAGATACACAGTGCCGGCCGCGGCCAGAATGGCCATCAGGGTCGGCAGGTCGTCGACGAGTGTGTCCTGCTCCCATCGTCCACAGCCATGTCGTGCGAACAGCACGCGGCCATCGTCCAGGTCGAGGATGAAAGGATCGGCGCCGAGATCGGCCACGACCAGCCAGCTGGCGGGCCAGTCTTCGATCGCCTCGCCGCTGATGCCGTTCCAGCGGTAACCGGCCTGATGGCGCCACAGCCGTTGCAGCGGTGGCACCCACACCTCGAGCCCGGGGATGGTGATGCCGGCATGGCCAACCCTGGCGTTGATCTCGCGCCCCAGTGGCCCGACCTGCGCGTAGAAGCGCGCCAGCACCGATGGCAGCGGAAAGGGTCCGTCCCAGTCACGTTCATCCTGGGCCTGCAGCAGGCCGAAGCGAGCGAAGGGAGCGTGCAGCTCATCCATGGCGCAGGTGTTCCAGTAGCGGGCCCGGCAGCCTAGCAGACCCCGCCGCGCGCAACGCCTTCACCGCCGCTGGCTATCATGTGCGGCATCCAGAACGAAGGCGATGCACGTGTCGGTAGCGTTGGTGTGGTTTCGCCGTGATCTACGGCTGCAGGACAATCCGGCCCTGCAGGCCGCGCTCGATGCCGGCCATGAAGTGGTACCGGTCTACATCCATGCGCCACAGGAGGAGGGTGAGTGGTTGCCGGGCGCAGCATCGGACGCGTGGCGCCATCGCTCACTGGCCGCGCTCGACGCCGACCTGCGCGCGCGCGGTTCGGCCCTGGTACTGCGCAGCGGCGAGAGCCTGGCTACGCTGCAGGCGCTGATCGAGCAGACCGGCGCCGAGGCGGTGTACTGGAACCGCAAGTACGAACCGGCCACACAGCCGCGTGACGCCACCATCAAGCGCGCGCTGCGCGAGCAGGGCATCGACGCGCAGAGCTGCAATGGCAGCCTGCTGTTCGAGCCCTGGGACATCGCGACCCAGCAGGGCCAGCCTTACAAGGTGTTCACTCCCTACTGGCGCAACGTGCTCAGTCATTGGCGCCTGCCCGCATTGCAGGCCGCACCGAAGGCGCTGGCGGCGCACGCGGTCGACAGCCTCGCACTGGATGATCTCCAACTGGCACCGACGCTGGACTGGGATGCCGGCTTCTGGGAGCACTGGCAACCGGGCGAGGCTGGCGCGCTGGAGGCGTTGTCCGTGTTCGAGGACGGTGCGTTGCGCGGTTACCGCGAGCAGCGCGACCTGCCGGATCGCGTGGGCACCTCGCGGCTTTCGCCGCACCTGCATTTCGGCGAAATCGCACCGTGGCGCATTGCCCATGCGCTGGAAGGCCTGCGCAGTGCGGGCACCGACGCGGACATCGACGGCTACCTGCGCCAGCTCGGCTGGCGTGATTTCGCCTACCACCTGCTGCATCACTTCCCGAAGACGCCCACCGACAACCTCAACCCGCGCTTTGACCGTTTCCCTTGGGCCACGCCCACTGCAGCGCAACTGCACGACTGGCAGCGCGGCAATACCGGCGTGCCTATCGTCGATGCCGGCCTGCGCGAGCTGTGGCACACCGGCTACATGCATAACCGGGTGCGGATGATTGTGGCCAGCTACCTGTGCAAGCACCTGCGTGCGCACTGGCTGCAGGGCGCACGCTGGTTCTGGGACACTCTGGTCGATGCCGACCTGGCCAATAACACGATGGGCTGGCAATGGGTGGCCGGAACCGGTGCCGATGCCGCGCCGTACTTCCGCGTGTTCAACCCGGTCACCCAGGCCGAGAAGTTCGACCCACAGGCCCGCTACATCAGCCGCTGGGTGCCCGAGCTGGCGGCACTGCCGGTGAAGGCGCGCTTCGCGCCGTGGCAGCATCCGCTACTGCTGGCGGCGCATGCCCCGGGCTATCCGCGTACCCCGCTGGTGGATCTGGCGGTTGGCCGCGACGCAGCGTTGGCGGCTTACCGCCAGTCGGGAGAAGGGTAAAGTGGCGGCTGAGTGATCCAGTCAGTTAGCTGAACGCGGCCCTGTCGCCACGCCGCATCATCATTCCGGCATCGCATCGGGCTGTTTATTCTCTCTGCGCCCGCAAGCCGCCGGCCCGACCGGAAACCAAGGAGAACCCCATGATCCGCAACACTACCCGCAACGTCGCACTGGCTCTGATGAGTGCGGCCGTCCTGTCGGCCTGCGCCACTGGCGGCTCCTATGTGCAGAGTGACCAGTACGGCAACCCGACCGAGCAGCAGAACCGCACCGGCCGCAATGCGCTGATCGGCACCGCGATTGGTGTGGCCGCTGGCCTGCTGACCGGCGACAGCGCCACCGAGCGTCGTCAGCACGCACTGATCGGTGCCGGTATCGGTGCGCTCAGCGGCGCCGCCGTCGGCCAGTACCAGGATCGCCAGGAACGCGCGCTGCGCGAGCGCACCGCCAACACCGGCATCGATGTGCAGCGCCAGGGCGACAACATCATGCTGAACCTGCCGGACGGCATCACCTTCGATTTCGGCAAGTCGACCCTGAAGCCGCAGTTCTACAGTTCGCTCAACGGCGTGGCAGGCACCCTGCGCGACTACAACCAGACCATGATCGAAGTGGTCGGCCACACCGACAGCATCGGCAGCGACGCGGTGAACAACCGCCTGTCGAAGGAACGTGCCGACTCGGTCGCGCAGTACCTGATCGGCCAGGGCGTGCAGAGCGTACGTATCGAAACGCTGGGCGCCGGCAAGTCGTACCCGATTGCCGACAACAGCACCGATGCCGGCCGTGCAAAGAACCGCCGCGTCGAGATCCGTGTGATTCCGCTCAAGCAGTAACGCGTAGCGTTACTGCTTGAGCCGGTCCGGCCATCGGCCGGAACGAAAATGCCGCCCTTGCAGGCGGCATTTTTGTGGGTGTCGAGCTTGCTCGGCACGCCGATAGCGCTTCCGGTTGCGGCTTCTCCGAACGGCGCCGACCAAGGTCGGCATCTACCGAAAGCCACGCAGCCGGAACGAAAATGCCGCCCTTGCAGGCGGCATTTTCTGTAGGTGCCGAGCTTGCTCGGCACGCCGATAGCGCATGTAGAGTCGAGCCGTGCTCGACTCCTCTTCTGGTAGATGCCGACCTTGGTCGGCGCGGTCCCAACAGCAGTCGAGCATGGCTCGACTCTACAGAACGCCGCGCCGCGCGCTGGCCAGATCCATGCCGTGCGTGGATGCGTCCGGTTACGCCGCCGAAGCGGCCACCTTCTCCAGGATCCGCTTGCCGCTGCTTTCCAGCGCGGCGTCTTCCTTTTCCTTCTGCTGCTGCGCCAGCTTCGCGCCCGGGCATTGCGCCAGCATGTAGTTGGCATCGAAGTTGAGCTTCTCCACCAGGAAGTCGACGAACGCACGTACCTTCGGCGAAACCAGGCGGCCGCCAGCGAACACAGCGTTGAAGTCCACTTCCGGGCCGGTCCAGCCGGCCAGCACGCGGCGCACCATGCCCGATTCAACAAACGGCTTGGCCATCACATCGCCGGTCAGCAGCAGGCCTTCGCCACACACCAGCGCACCGTTCAACGCAGACATGTCGTTGGCGGTCATCAGCGGGGTGACCGGGAAGTCGCGCAACTCGCCGCCGTTCTCGCCCAGCTGCCAGGTGAAGCGCGGCGAGTTGCCGGTGTGGTACGGCTTGCGCATCGCCAGGATGCGATGGAACTGCAGTTCTTCCGGATGCAGCGGTTCGCCATAGCGCTCGATGTAGGCCGGGCTGGCGAACACCTGCGTACGCAGGCTGCCCAGCTTGCGCGCCACCAGGTTGGAATCGGGCAGGGCACCGACACGCAGCGCAAGATCCGCTTCACCTGCAATCAGGTCCAGCTTCTCGTTGCCCATATGCATGTCCAGGCGGATCTCTGGATACTGCGCATGGAACTGGCCCAGCAGCGGGGCGATCCAGGTGATGCCGATTGAATAGGGCACGGTGAAACGCAGCCAGCCACGCGGGCCGGACTGCAGCTGGCTCACTGCGCTCTCGGCTTCTTCCAGCTCGCGCGCAATGCGCTGGCAATGTTCGTGGTAGATCGAACCGGCTTCGGTCAGGCCGAGGCGGCGCGTGGTCCGGTGCAGCAGGCGCGCACCCAGGCGCGTTTCCAGTTCCTGCACTTTGCGGCTGACCGTGGTCTTGGGCAGGCCGAGCGATTTGGCAGCGGCAATGAAGCTGCCTTGCTCGACCACTTTGACGAAGATCAGCGTCTCGTTGAGATCGTGGGACATGGTCGGGGATCCTGGACGTCGGGGATGGGACAATCGTGACAGAACGATTGGACCGGGAGCGGGATGATTATTCCCCTTAATCAGGACTAATCAAGTAAAGGTTTGAGGTCTATCGTGGCGCCATTCGTTAATTGGAGCCCGTCCGCCATGAGCCTGCGCAACATTCTTGCCCGACTCCGGAACGCCGGCCAGAACACCCTGGACCTGGCGATGACCGTCGAAGCCCGTCCGAGTTCCTTGGTACACAAGGACTTTCGTGAGTTTACCGCGCCCATGCGTCAGCAGCGTGGCGGTGCCATCCGCCTGGTCCCGCACAAGGGTGATCGGCTGCGTCGAATCGGGACTATCCCGGATTTGGGAGGAAATGTCCCGTGAATGGGATACTGACGCCCGAAGTCCTGGTCCTCGGCGGCACCGGTGCCGTCGGCCAGGGCGTGGTGGGTGCATTGCTGGAAGCCGGAAGCCCGGTGCTGGTGGTCGGTCGTGATCCAGGCCGGCTGGCGGCGCTGCATGAGCAGTTCGCTGACGAGCCGGGCCTGGAGACGCTGCTGGGTTCGCTCAGCGATGACGGCTCGGCCCGTGCGTTGGCCGAACGCATTGCGCATCGCCCGCGCCCGCTGGCAGCGGTGATCGCCGCAATGGGCGGCCCTTACCGCCGCGGCCGGGTGACCGACCGCAACGGCGATGAACTGCTGGGCGCGATGCAGGCCGATCTGATGCCGCACGTGCACGCAGTGCGTCATCTGCTGCCGCTGCTGCAGGACAACGTGCATGCGCGCCGCTACGTGATGATCGGCAGCCCGGCCAACGCCAAGCCATGGGCAGGCTACGGCGAGACCTCGATCACTACCGCCGCGCTGCGCATGTACGCGCAGGTGGTGCACCAGGAAGCGCAGGCGTTGGGCGTGCGTGCGCAGATGCTGGAAGTCTGCAGCCCCGTCTGTACCCCGGCCAACGCGGCCAATGCCTGCATCGAGTGGCCCAGCTCGCTGCTGGTCGGTCGTCGCGTGGTCTCGCTGCTGGATGGTTGCCGCGACAACCGCGCCATCGTCCGCTGTGACAGCAGCGATGCCGAACTGCCGCGCGGCCTGTTGCACCTTGAAGTTCCCCCATTGTGGCGCGATACCGCAGGCGTCGCTTGACCTCGACCATGGTTGAGGTCGCAGGATACGCCGCCGATTTCTGCAACACGTTCTCATCTAGCTGTACCACCCCTCCGTACGGATGCATGCCATGACTTCCCCCAATTCCACCCCACATCGTTTCGGTCATCGCATTGCGATGGCCGGCGTGTCGATCCTTGCCGCGGCCGTGCTTGCGGCCTGCAGCGGCGGCCACGCCGAAGAAGCCGGTGCACCGCCGCCGCCGCAGGTCAGCGCTGCACCGGTGCTGGTCAAGCAGGTCAGCCAGTGGGACGAGTTCAGCGGCCGCGTCGAAGCGGTACAGAGCGTTGAACTGCGTCCGCGCGTGTCCGGCTACATCGACAAGGTCAACTACGTCGAAGGCCAGGAAGTGAAGAAGGGCGAAGTGCTCTTCACCATCGACGCGCGCAGCTACCAGGCCGAGTATGATCGCGCTGCCGCCGAACTCGCCCGTGCCCGCACCCAGGCCACGCTGGCCCGTAGCGAATCCGAGCGTGCCAAGCGTCTGTCTGAGCAGCAGGCCATTTCCACCGAGACGGCCGAGCAGCGTCGCGCCGCCGCCGATCAGTCCGGCGCCGCCGTGCAGGCCGCGCAGGCGGCCCTGGATGCGGCCCGCCTCAACCTGGAGTTCACCAAGGTGCGTGCACCGATCGATGGCCGTGCCGGCCGCGCGATGGTCACCGCCGGCAACCTGGTCACCGCCGGCGACAGCGCCAGCGTACTGACCACGCTGGTTTCGCTGGATACCGTGTTCGTCTACTTCGATGCCGACGAAAGCACCTTCCTGCGCTACGCACAGATGGCACGCAAGGGCGAGCGCCCCAGCGAGCGTGACAGCGAGCTGCCGGTGAAGGTCGGTCTGTCCGGTGAGGAGGGTTACCCGCACGCCGGCAAGGTCGACTTCCTCGACAACCAGGTCGCCCGCAGCACCGGCACCATCCGTGTCCGCGCACTGCTGGACAACGCCGACCGCCAGTTCACCCCGGGTCTGTTCGCCCGCGTGCAGCTGCTCGGCAGCGGCCAGTTCCAGGCCCTGCTGATCGACGACAAGGCCGTGCTGACCGACCAGGACCGCAAGTACGTGTACGTGGTCGACAAGGATGGCAAGGCCCAGCGCCGTGACATCCAGCTCGGCCGCACCGCCGACGGCCTGCGCATTGTCGAGCACGGCCTGGCCGCCGGCGACAAGGTGATCATCGACGGCGTGCAGAAGGTCTTCATGCCGGGCATGCCGGTGCAGGCAAAGGCCGTGGCGATGCAGCCACAGGCCGCGAAGCCCGCACCGGGCCGCGATGCCACCGCTGCGCTGAACCACTGATCCGCCGGCTCCTGATCCGCGTCCCCGCTTAGCTGCCGGCGCCAGCGGCAGCCGTTCCTGCCTTCGTCAACGTGACGAGGGGCAGGGCGGCTGTTGCCCGCCGAACGCCTTTCCCAGGAATTCCTCCATGGACTTTTCCCGTTTCTTCATCGACAGGCCGATCTTCGCGGCGGTGCTGTCGATCGTGATCTTCGCCGCAGGCCTGATCACGATTCCAATTCTGCCGATCAGCGAGTACCCGGAAGTGGTGCCGCCGTCGGTGGTCGTACGCACGGTGTATCCGGGCGCCAACCCCAAGGTCATTGCCGAGACCGTCGCCACGCCGCTTGAAGAGGCGATCAATGGCGTCGAAGGCATGATGTACCTGAAGTCGGTGGCCGGCTCGGACGGCGTGCTGCAGATGACCGTCACCTTCCGCCCGGGCACCGACCCGGACGCGGCGGCGGTGAAGGTGCAGAACCGCGTGGCGCAGGCGCAGGCGCGCCTGCCCGAGGACGTGCGCCGGCAGGGCGTGACCACGCAGAAGCAGTCACCGACCTTCCTGATGGTGGTGCACCTGACCTCGCCGCAAGGCAAGTACGACACCCTGTACCTGCGCAACTACGCCCGCCTGCACGTCAAGGATGCGTTGGCGCGCATTCCGGGCGTGGGTGACGCGCAGATCTTCGGTGGTGGCGACTACGCCATGCGCGCCTGGCTGGACCCGGACAAGGTGGCGTCGCGCGGCCTGACCGCCAGCGACGTGGTCCGTGCCATGCGCGAGCAGAACGTGCAGGTCTCGGCCGGCCAGCTCGGTGCGGAACCGCTGCCGAACAGCCAGTTCCTGACCCTGATCAACGCCCAGGGCCGGCTGAAGACCGAAAAGGAATTCGGCGACATCGTGCTCAAGAGCGGTGTGGACGGCGAGATCGTGCGTCTGGCCGATGTGGCCCGCCTGGAACTGGGCGCCGGTGACTACACCCTGCGCTCGCAGCTGGACGGCAAGAACGCGGTCGGTATCGGTATCTTCCAGTCGCCCGGCGCCAACGCGCTGGAGATCCGCGACCAGGTCATCTCGACGATGGACGAGATGCAGAAGACCATGCCGGCCGACGTGAAGTACGAAGCCGTGTATGACACCACCATCTTCGTGCGTGACTCGATCAAGGCCGTGGTCTCCACGCTGCTGGAAGCGATCGCCCTGGTGGTGCTGGTGGTGATCCTGTTCCTGCAGACCTGGCGTGCCTCGATCATTCCGTTGATCGCGGTGCCGGTGTCGGTGGTCGGTACCTTTGCCGCGCTGTACCTGCTGGGCTTCTCGATCAACACGCTGAGCCTGTTCGGCCTGGTGCTGGCGATCGGCATCGTGGTCGACGACGCGATCGTGGTGGTGGAGAACGTCGAACGCAACATCGAGGAGGGGTTGTCGCCCACCGCAGCGGCCCACCAGGCCATGCGCGAGGTCTCCGGCCCGATCGTGGCGATCGCGCTGGTGCTGTGCGCCGTGTTCGTGCCGATGGCGTTCCTGTCGGGTGTCACCGGCCAGTTCTACAAGCAGTTCGCGGTCACCATCGCCATCTCCACGGTGATCTCGGCGATCAACTCGCTGACTCTGTCGCCGGCCCTCGCCGCGCGCCTGCTGAAGGCCCACGGCGCACCGAAGGACGGCCCGAGCCGCCTGATCGACCGCCTGTTCGGCTGGGTGTTCCGTCCGTTCAACCGCTTCTTCAAGTCCAGCTCGGAGAAGTACGAACGTGGCGTTGCCCGCATCCTCGGCCGTCGTGGTGCGGTGTTCGTGGTCTACGCGATCCTGCTGGTCGGTACCGGCGTGATCTTCAAGCTGGTGCCGCCGGGCTTCATACCGACCCAGGACAAGCTGTACCTGATCGCCGGCGTGAAGCTGCCGGAAGGTTCGTCGATCGCGCGTACCGATGAAATGCTGCGCAAGGTTGCCAAGATCGCCCAGGAAACCGATGGCGTGGCCCACACCATCTCGTTCCCGGGTCTGAACGCGCTGCAGTTCACCAACACGCCGAATACCGGTGTGGCGTTCATTCCGCTCAAGCCGTTCGCCGAGCGTCATGGCCGTACCGCCGCGCAGATCAATGCCGAGATCAACCAGAAGATCGCCGGGCTGCAGGAAGGCTTCGCCTTCGCGATGATGCCGCCGCCGATCCTCGGCCTGGGTAACGGCAACGGCTACCAGATGTTCATCGAGGACCGCGGCAACCTGGGCTACGGCGCACTGCAGAATGCCGTGCAGGCCATGCAGGGTACCGTGGCGCAGACGCCGGGCATGGCCTTCCCTATTTCCAGCTACCAGGCCAACGTGCCGCAGCTGGATGCCGAGGTGGACCGCGTCAAGGCCAAGGCACAGGGCGTGCAGCTCACCGAACTGTTCGACACGCTGCAGACCTACCTGGGTTCGGCCTACGTCAACGACTTCAACCAGTTCGGCCGTACCTGGCAGGTGATCGCCCAGGCAGACGGTCCGTACCGCGAGACGGTCGAGGACATCGGCAAGCTGCGTACCCGCAACGACCGTGGCGAGATGGTGCCGATCGGTTCGATGGTCACCATCAAGCAGACCTTCGGCCCGGACCCGGTGCTGCGTTTCAATGGCTATCCGGCAGCAGACCTGGCCGGCGAAGCCGACCCGCGCCTGCTGTCCTCGGCCGAGGCGATGAACAAGCTGACCGAGATCGCCGGCAAGGTGTTGCCGGTAGGCATGACCACCGAATGGACCGACCTGAGCTACCAGCAGGCGACCCAGGGCAAGGCGGCCTTCATCGTGTTCCCGGTGGCGATCATGCTGGCCTTCCTGGTGCTGGCTGCGCTGTACGAGAGCTGGTCGCTGCCGCTGGCGGTGATCCTGATCGTGCCGATGACCCTGCTGTCCGCGTTGTTCGGCGTGTGGTTGACCGGTGGTGACAACAACGTGTTCGTGCAGGTCGGCCTGGTGGTGCTGATGGGCCTGGCGTGCAAGAACGCGATCCTGATCGTCGAATTCGCCAGAGAGCTGGAGATGGGCGGCAAGGGAATCGTTGAGGCCGCGCTGGAAGCCTGCCGCCTGCGTCTGCGCCCGATCGTGATGACCTCCATCGCGTTCATCGCCGGCACCGTACCGCTGGTGCTGTCGCACGGTGCGGGTGCCGAGGTGCGCTCGGTGACCGGTATCACTGTGTTCGCCGGCATGCTGGGCGTGACCCTGTTCGGCCTGTTCCTCACCCCGGTGTTCTACGTGGCCCTGCGCAAGTTCGTCACCCGCAATGGTGGTGGCCAGCTGGTGCAGCACGGCGAGCCGACCATCCACCACTGACATGGAACCCCGTCGCCGCCGGTCAATGGCCGGCGGCGGCTTCCCCCTCACAAGGCATGCATCCATGAATACCCATCAGAACAAGATCGCGCTGGTCACCGGCGCCACCCGCGGCATCGGCGCCGAGACCGTGCGCCAGCTGGCCCAGGCCGGCGTGCACACGCTGCTGGCCGGCCGCAAACGCGAGACCGCCGTCGAGCAGGCGCTGAAGCTGCAGGCCGAGGGCCTGCCGGTGGAAGCCATCCAGCTGGACGTGACCGACGCGGCCAGCATCGCCGAAGCGGTCGAGCAGGTACGCCAGCGTCACGGCCGCCTCGACATCCTGGTCAACAACGCCGGCATCATGATCGAGAACCCGGCGCAGGCGCCGTCGGAACAGTCGCTGGATACCTGGAAGCGCACCTTCGACACCAACGTGTACGCGCTGGTGGCGGTCACCCAGGCTTTCCTGCCGCTGGTCAAGCAGGCCAAGTCCGGCCGCATCGTCAATGTGTCCAGCATGCTCGGCTCACAGACCCTGCACGCGGATCCCGCATCGGGCATCTACGACTTCAAGATTCCGGCGTACAACGCCTCCAAGGCCGCGGTGAACAGCTGGACCCTGAGCCTGGCCTACGAGCTGCGCAACACCCCGATCAAGGTCAATACCGTGCATCCGGGTTACGTGAAGACCGACATGAACGGCGGCAACGGCGAAATCGAAATCGCCGAAGGCGCGCGCTCCAGCGTGCAGATGGCGCTGATCGGCGAATCCGGTGCCAGCGGCAGCTTCACCTACCTGGGCGAGGTGCTGCCATGGTGATCCGCACGTTGGCGATGGCCGTCTCCAGCCTGGTGCTGGCGGGCTGTGTCAGCGTCGGCCCGAACTACAAGGCCCCGGTGCAGGAACCGGTGGTCCTCCAGAGCGCGCAGCAGCCGGTCTTCAGCACTACTTCGCCGGTGGCCAGCTGGTGGGCGCAGTTCGATGATCCGGTGCTGGAAGAACTGGTTCACGGCGCACTGTCGGACAATCTGGACCTGCGCGTGGCCGTGGCCCGCGTCAGCCAGGCCCGCGCGGTGTTCGTCGAAAGCCGCTTCGACCAGGCGCCGCACATCACCGCAGGCGGCAGCTACGACCGCCGCAAGCAACCCGATCCGCAGCTGGGTGGGCAGCGGGTGTTCAGTGAAAGCTACCAGCTCGGCTTCGATGCCGGCTGGGAGCTGGATCTGTTCGGCCGCAAGCGCCGTGCTGCAGAAGCCGCGCGCGCCGACCTCGACGCCGAGCAGGCCAACCTGGCCGACGCGCAGGTACTGATCGCTGCCGAAGTGGCGCGCAACTACTTCGAGCTGCGCGGCACGCAGAAGCGCATCGCCGTGGCCCAGCACACCCTCGTCAATCTGCGCGAGACGCAGAAGCTGACCGAGGCGCGCTGGGAGCTGGGCGCCGGCAGTGAGCTGGACGTGCAGAGCAGTCGTGCGCGGCTGAAGGCGATCGAGGCCGATATCCCGCTGCTGGAAGTGGCCGAAACGCAGTCGCGCAATCGTCTGGCGGTTCTGCTGGGCCAGCGGCCGGAGACGCTGACCGCCATGCTTGCGCCGCACGAAGTGCCGGCATTCGCCAAGGCACTGCCGCTGGGCGATACCCGCGAGCTGCTGCGCCAACGCGCCGACGTGCGCGTGGCGGAGCGTCGCCTGGCGGCCGCGACCGCCCGCGTCGGCGTGGCTACGGCGGATCTGTTCCCGCGGTTGTCGCTGTCCGGCTTCGTCGGCTTCCTCGGCGGCGATGCCAGTGGCCTGGTCAATGGCAACAACAAGGCCTGGTCGCTGACCCCGTCGCTGAGCTGGGCGGCATTTGACTTCGGTACCGTGCGTGCACGCCTGCGCGCCAGCAAGGCGGAAGCCGAAGGCGTGGCAGCACAGTATGAGCAGGCCGTGCTGCTGGCCCTGGAAGATACCGAGAACGCGCTGACCCGCTATTCCAAGCAGCAGGCGCGATTGGCGATCGTGGTCGAGCAGGCGCAGGCGGCACGTCGTGCCGAATCGCTGGCACAGATCCGCTACCGCGAGGGCTCGGAAGATTTCCTCACGCTGCTGGATGCACAGCGCACGCAACTGGCTGCGGATGACGCGTTGGCCGCAGCCGAATCCGAAGTCAACGTCAGCGTGGTCGGTGTGTACAAGGCGCTGGGCGGCTGGGGACAGTCGCCTCAGCCACCGAGCGTGGCGCAGGTGCAGTAACCCGAAGGGGACGGAAGCGATGGCTTCCGTCCCTTTCTTCTTTCATGGCCAAAGATGGGCGGGTGCGGCACGAGCCGTGCACGTGGTCACAGTCATGACGTTTCTGACTCTGCCGGAAGCCGTATCCGCCGTGTAACTAGTGGGGCAGGCTATTGGGAGGACAGACGATGACCGATGACAAACGGGATACCCAGCGCATGTTGTTCGGTGATCCGGGGCCACCCGATGCCGGGCTGTCGGTGGCCGTTGTGGTGCTGCTGGTACTGGCGACGATGGCTGCGGCGATCGGCTTCGTGCGCCTGCCGGATCCGTTGCTGGGGCTGGGCCTGATCGGCATCGCCGTGTTCCTTGCCGTAGGTGCCCGCATCTGCCAGGCACGCAATCAGCACCAGGCACTGTACCGGTTGTTGTCACGGCAGCCGCCACCGTAGCGGCTGCCGCGCAGGATCACGGCGTGGGCCAGTCGAGCTCGACCACCAGCGGGAAATGATCCGACGGCAGCACACCGTCGATGCGGCGGTCATCGGTGACGAAGCTGCGGGCATGGAAGCCGCGCACCAGCACCCAGTCCAGCTGCACGGTGGCCTTGCCGGTGAAGTCATGGAAGGTGAGGCGCGGGCCCTGTGGCGCCTTTACCTGGGTGCGCGTGTCCTGCAGCACGCGGGTGAACGCCTTGTAGGTGTCTCCTCCGGGTTCGCTGTTGAAGTCGCCGGTCAACACCACCGGCAGGTCAGCCGGCAGCGTCGCCAGTCGCTTTCCGATCAGTCCGGCACCCTTCACCCGACGCGGCTCGTCCTCGTCACGGTAGGGCAGGTGGGTATTCATGAAGTAGAAGCGGCGGCCGTCGTCCAGGCGCCGGAACAGGGCCCAGGTGACCATGCGTGGGTACAGGTTGCCCCAGGTGATGCTGCCGGGCACGTCCGGCGTATCCGAAAGCCAGAAGTTGCCGGATTCCTCGATGGCCAGCACCTTGCTGTCGTAGAACACGCCCATGTGCTCATCGCCGCTGCCACCGCGGCGGCCCTCGCCGAACCAGCGGTAGCCGGGCAAGTGTCCGGACAGGTAGTCAGCCTGTTCATTCACCAGTTCCTGCGTGCCGATCACCGCCGGGTGCGCATCGAGGATGACCTTGACCATCGCGTCGCGACGATCGGGCCAGCGCTTGCCCGGTTCGGTATCAGCCGGGGTGCGGACGTTGAACGACATTACTTTCAGTGGCGCCGGTGTAGCCGCCCAGGCGACGGCAGGCAGGGCAAGCGCCAACAGCGCACACAGCGCAGGGCGACGGAAACGCGACAACATCGTGGAATCCCTCCATTCCATGAAAACGGTTTCACGAAGCATGCCATGGAAGGCGAGGACAGGGGTATGCCGGGATGGGCGGCTGGGAGATGCCGGACGGGCGGTGAAGGCGCCGCCCGGCGGATCGCGCGGGCGCGATCAGGGGTCGTACATCATCCCGTTCTCGTCGCGGTTGTAGTGGTCGCTGGCCACGCGGGTGCCGTCGTCATAGAGCACGTACAGCGTGCAGCGCTGATGGATGCCAAAGCCGGCACGGAAGGGCACGCACTCTTCCTGCAGGCCGACCTCTTCGGCGGCATTTGCCGGTGCTGAAGGCAGCAGCGCGGCAAGTGTCACCGCTGCAGCGAAGGAAAAAGCGGTGATTCGATTGTGCAGCGTCATTGATCACACTCCTTGTAGTCGTAGTCGGTGTCCAATGCAGATCAGTCTGCCGGGAGGTACCACTGACCGTTCTCGTCTATCCAGTACACCGACGTGAAAACGGTGCCATCTGCCAGAGTACGGGTTACGGTGCAGCGCTGATGCACGAGGTTGGGCCCAAGTCTTACGGGCACGCAATCGGTCGTCGATCCGGGGGATCCGGCCGCGTGGCTGGTTGCCGGTACCACGCTACCCAATGCAAACATCAATGCAGCCATCGAGGCCAGTTGCAGTTTCATCAGCATCATCCTTGCTTTCTGCAATCGCGCACATGCGCATGGCGTGTGTAACACGCGACCCAGACCACCGGAAGTGCCTCGCCGTGATCAGTCTTCGATCTCGCCGCGACGGCTGGCAGCACGCACTGCCTGCGCGGTGGTCGCCACACCCAGCCGTTGGCGCGCGTGGCGCAGGTGGTTCTCCACCGTGCGCGTGGAAAGCCCAAGCGTGGCCGCGATCTCAGCTTGCCGGCGCCCGGCGGCGACCCAGCGCAGCACTTCGCGCTCGCGGTTGCTGAGTGCGCTTCCCGAAAGCTCGGCAGGCGATTCGGCAAGCCGGCGTGCGGCACGGAATGCTGCAGTTGCAGCAGCATCCAGCAGCAGTCGCGCGCTGGCCGATGCATCGATCGCTGTCCCGGCAAAACTGATCGCGCCTTCCAGGCCGGTGGTGCCGAACACCGGCACCTGCAGACCGTGCAGGCCTTCACCACGTGGCTGCTTCACCACCTGATAGCGTTCGCCGCGAACCCCCTGGCGCTTGCTCCAGAAGAATGGCGCGTCACTGTCCAGTACGTGGCGATTGACCGGACAGGCGTGCAGGTAGCGCGCGAGGTCGGTACTGCTGCCGTCGCCGAACCAGTCGCCCTCGATCCAGTACACGCGCTGGGTACCGCGCTCCAATCCCGTGCCGGTGGCGAACACCAGCACGCGGTCGTAGCCGAGCGGTGCAGAGATGCTGCGCAGTACCGCGCCGACCGCACTCAGTGAGCGGGCGCGTTCCAGCTCCAGCAACGCCTGCACCAATTCGCTCATCCGGGTCAGCGCCCGGCGAGGGCGTCGAGCAGCGTGCGTGCGGCCAGCTTGCCCAGCGCATTGCCGGCCAGCGGGCTGTCGCCGGTCAGCAGCAGGCGGTCCTGCAGCACGCTGCCATCGATGCCGTCGTTGACGATCTGCACGCCCTGCTGTGCCAGGCGCTCACCGAAGAACCACGGCAGCTGCCCGGGCATGTAGCCGATCTCCGGCGTCTGCCGGTCCATCGCATCGGGGAAGGCGCAGATGCGGTAGCCGCGGAACAGCGAACCACCATCGGTCTCGTCGACGCCTGCGGCCAGCAACGCGGCCGGGCCGTGGCAGAGGGTGACGATGTGGCGCTCGTGGGCCATCGCCCAGTGCAGGACCGCCTTTACCGCGCGACTCTGCGGCAGTCCGATAAGGGCACCATGGCCGCCGGGAATGAACACGGCTGCATAGTTCGACGCGGCATCGAGGCCTGCCACCACCTCATCCAACGGCAGTGGCTGGCGGAAGCGGGCTTCGTAGCGGTCGTACAGTCCGCCGATCTCCTGGTCCTCACGCGGGAACGCCCACCACTCGAACTTGGCGGCGTTGCCGGACAGCGTGGCTACATCGATGTGGAAACCGGCCTTGTCCAGGTGGTACATCGGCAGCAGGGTTTCCACCGGATGATTGCCGGTGGAGAACAGGTGGCCGTTGGAGGTGGGCAGGTAACGCTCGTCGGCGGCGATCATCAGCACCTTCCAGCGGCCATCACGACGTGCGTCCGGGTAGTCCGCACCGGCAAGGTTGCTCTTGGCCGAGGTGAACTGTGACAGCGAGTACGGTGACGGGAAGAAGGCGTCGCGCTCGGCTGGATCGGGACTGGGCTGGCGGCTGGGCTCTTGCGCGTTCATGCGGACCTCCTGCGGGGAATGTCGGGCCAGCATAGGAGGGCGGGTGCGCAGGCGCGATGAGGGATTTCCCTCAGCTGCCCACGGCTATTGGGTCTGGTGCCCGTGCTCCTGCATGTCCTCATGCAGGATCCGGCGCAGCTCGACGATGGCCGGCGTGGCTTCCTGCACGCTGTGCCCGGATACGATCACCTTCTCCGACTCCGCCCGCGGCAGGTGCGAACTCCAGTAGGGCACCAGCCCGTCGTCACTCTTCTCCAGCGGGCCGTCGGCCTTGGCGCGCGCGATGATCGAGTGGTAGCGGACCTTCGGCGACATCGGCAGGTCGGCCACGGCGCGGACGAAAGGATCGTCCTTGTCCAGGTTCTGGATGCTGTTCATCTGATAGCCGTGCTTGCCGTCACTGCGATCGATCTGGCCGTCGTTGGCGATGGTGGCGACGTCTTCCAATACAGTCAGGGGCAACCGCACCAGGCGTCCGATCCATCGGCCCAGGCGGGTGCCTGCCACGTCGGTACCGCGGTGGGGGGTGGCAATGAACACCACGCGCGATACTTCCGGTTCTGGCAGGAAGGTCAGTACCGGTGCGCCTTTCGTACGCAGCAGTTCGCGCTGTGCCGGCGTCATCTGCGCAGTCGCCAGCAGGGTGTCCACCAGGCGATCGCCGGAAGAGGAGATCATCAGTCGTGCGATCACGCCGCCCATGCTGTGCCCCACCAGCACCATGTCATGCGAGGCCTGCGCCTTGCCGCTGGGGTCGAAGTGCTTGAACACCTCGGCCAGCGTATGACGCATCGCATCGTGGCTCATCGCGATGGGCATGTTGGTCGGGTAGTAGAACTGCCAGATCTGGAAATCCCGGCGGATCTCGTCGTCACGCATCAGCTCGTTGGCGACGTTGACCCAGGCTTCCGGGCTGCTGGCCAGGCCATGGATCATCAGCAGTACGCGGCGGTTCGGGTCGTAGGGCTGCATCATGTACAGATGCGGCGTTTCGATGCCGCCCTTGCCGCCGAACAGCGATCGCAGCGACTGGTGACTGAAGTTGGAGCGGGCCAGCCACAGCGCATAGCCAGCGGTGAAGTTCGCGGCCAGCGGCACTTCCTGTCCGTGCAGGGTCACTTCCGTGACCTGGTAGGGATCGTGGATTTCCAGTTCCGGCTCGTCGTCGTGCAGCACTTCCCACAGGTTCTTTCCGGAGAAGCGCAGCAGCACGGTCATCGACGGCGAAGGCATTTCGCTCCAGCTCTGCGGGACCGGCGTGGTCTTCGTGGCGGGTGTTGTGGCCGGCGTCGTGGTGGCCGGGGTGGCGGTTGGATCGTCCATCACGGCCACCAGTTCGGCACCGAAGCCATCGCGGCGATGCACGCTGCGCAGGGTGCCGGTGAACGACAGCGAGGCCGCCGGTACCAGCTCGGTGGGCGTACGCTTGTCCAGCGGCGATGCCTCACCTGAAGGCGCCAGCACGAAGGTCCAGCGGCCGAGCTGGAAATGGCTGGCTTCAGCATGCACGCGCCCGGTGGCATAGGCGTTGTACAACTGCACCGAGGCTTCCTGCACGGCCAGGTTGTAGTAGTCGCGCACCTGGGTCTGGCGGTCCTCGAAACCCCGCTGGTTGGCCGTTCGCTCGGTGAAGAACAGATAGGCGTAAGCCTGCCGCGCGACCTGCATCCACGCGTCCAGGCGCGGCTGGAAGTCGGCGTCCAGTTCGGTGATCGCGCTCTTGGCGCGGCCTGACGTGGAGTACTCGCGCTTGGGCGCCGGCAGGGTCATCGCATACTGCAGCCACAACTCGGCCAGGCTCGACCGCTTGTCTTCCTCGCGCACCACGATGCTGGCTTCCATCGCCTCGATGCAGGGCAGGCCCGGCTTGGCACAGACGCCTTCATCGAGCCCGGCCACGCGCAGCGTTTCCGTCGTCGCCGAGCTGAGCTTCCCGGTGGTGAGGATGTCACCGCGCTTGAGCGCGATGTACTGGCCGGGCGTGACCGAGGCGACCTGTACCGACGGCCCGAACTGGCGCAACGTGGCACAACCACCCAGGGCGAGCAGCACGGTGATGATGAGGGTCGTGCGGCCGATGAAGCCCAAGCCCGTGGTAGCCATACGATCCTCCTGCGCGGTGGCGCCACTCTAGCGGTCGGCATGTCAAAGCGGAAGATACCGGGCGGTCGGTTTGTGCCATGAAACCCCTGCCATGCAAGCGATTCAGGTATTCACGTGTGACACTGGGGTGAATGGGCGAATGCAGGGACTGCGATGCGCTGGCTTGAGACCCGCGTTCCACCGCCGCTGGTGATGCTGCTGTGTGGTGCCATCGGCTACCTGGCGAGCCGCCTGGCAGCGGGACCGGTGGTTCCGCTGCCGATGCCGGCACTGCTGGCCGGTGGGGTGGTGGCCATCGGCTTAACGTTGAACCTGCTGCCGAAGCTGGCTTTCCGTCGCGTGCGTACCACGGTGAACCCGCTGCGCCCGGCAATGGCGAGCGCGCTGGTCACGCATGGTGTGTACCGTTACACGCGCAATCCGATGTATCTGGGCCAGGCCACGGTGCTGGCAGGCGTCATGCTGTACCTGCAGAGCCCGGTCGCATTGCTGGCTGTCCCGCTGTTCGTGCTGTACATCACGCGGCTGCAGATCGTGCCGGAAGAGCGGGCGCTGTCGGCCCGCTTTCCCGAGGCATACGCCGCCTTCCGTCAGCGAGTACGACGCTGGCTGTAGCGCGGATCAGGCCACTACGGCGTGATCTGGCACTTCACCGCAGCGGAATAGCCCTCATAGTCGTCACCTGCGATGACGTGCAGGGTGTGGCGCTTGTCGATGGCCTTCACGTATGAAGGCTCCTCCGTGTTGGCGTGTTCGTTGACCGTGGTCACTGACCACGCCTTGGCCAGACGCTTGGAGTCGACGCCATTCAAGTAGACGAAGAGGCTCTTCTCGCCCTCGGCCACGTTCACATCGGCACTGGTGACGATACCGCCGAACAGCGCGACCGGCTTGTCCTCCGGCTCGAAGGTGCCACCCGGTTTCCTGGCCAGGCCCGCGGCCTGCAGTGCATCGATGGCCTCGGCTTCGCTGAAGTTTGAACCTGCCTTGCAGGCCAGCAGGGCTTCCAGCGTCGCGGTGCCGGTAGGGGCGATGGCGGCATGGGCTGTGGCGCCCGCGGAGAGCGTGGCCAATGCCAGGACCAATATGCCGGCTTGGGAGTTCATTGCAGATCCTTCTGTTCGTGACGGAGCGGGGCACCCGGTGGGGCGCGCACGCGACGATTATGAGCCGAAGCAGGTGTCACGAACGTGTACGAAGCGAATGCGTGCTTGAACGCCGCAGCGACCCCGCTGGGCCGCTGCGCCACGCCATCAATTGCTGGCTGCCTTCACGGCTTCTGCCGCGTCCACGATGCCTGGCCCGCAACCTCCCGGGCAGTTTGCTGCTGCGATCGGGCGCGCGGTTCGACGCAGGATCTCCTTGACCTGATCGGTGGTCTTGGGGACCGGTGCCACGGCCTGCATCAGTGCAACGATGCCCGCGACATGGGGCGCCGCCATCGACGTGCCGGAGATGAAGTCGAAGGCGATGTTGCCCACGGTGGACAGAATGCCCTGTGCCGGGTGCTGCCGGGTCGGTGCGCAGTTGGTCTGGTTCGGCGGCGTGGCCAGTGGCAGGAACTCGCCCACTGGGGCGCGGCACGACCAGGTCTCGCCGCCAGGCGCGGTGATGTGGATGCCTGCGCCATAGTTGGAGTAGAACGCACGACGCCCGCCCTGATCGTTGGCACCCACCGCGCTCACGCCCTTGCAGTTCGCCGGAGAGCATGCCGTCGATGATGTCGGCGGAACCCATTGCCCTGGTTGCCGAGTACGCGCACCGGCACGACTTTGGCGTTGTAGGCCAAGCCGGCCACGCCGATCTGGTTGTTGGTGACCGCAGCGACCGTTCCAGCGACGTGCATGCCGTGTGCGATGCCCGAGGCATCAAAAAGGATCTGCGTCGCGTCCGTCGTCATCGACGGAGCCACCACAGCTAGGATTGAGCTCGCCGATGATGCACTGCCAATCACTGCGCAAGCGGCTGGCGAGATCATGTCGTAACCCGGCAACAGGTTCGCCTGCAGGTCGTTGTTGTTGAGATACCCCGAATCGACCCCGGCCACCACCACGCTCTAGCCGGTGGTGCGGTCCCACGCAGCCGGCAGGCGCGCACCACTGGTTGGATTGCTGTAGTGCCACTGCTCGCCGAAGCGCGGGTCGTTCGGTGTGGCGAATGCGCTCATCATATAGTTCGGCTGCACATACTCGACATCCGGATCGTCGGCGATGCGCTGCATCAGGATCTGCGCTTCCGGGAGGTCCAGTGCCTTGTCCGCAATAACGACGTCGGCACTGCCGCCCATCCGGCGCTGGTGGGTCACTGCTTCGGCCGGCGCAGCGCTGATCGAGCGCTTGCTGCGTTGCTGGATGCCGAGGCCCTTGTTCAGTGCATCCTGCGCGGTGGTGGCGGAGGCGCGTTTGCTGCTGCCGTCCCCGTATTTGACGATGAAACTGCTGTACTGCTCGTTGCTGGCAATGCCTCGCGTCCATGCCCGTTCGGTGGGGTGGGCGTAGGCGGGGGCGGGGGCGCTGGCCAGGACCAGGGTGGTGGCGCTGGCAAGGGAGGTCCAAAGCGACGTACGCATGGATGCAGTTGCTTTGTGAAAGATGTGTTGAACAGACTGTGCTCCTCGGGCGCGGCTTGATGTGAAGGGTGCAGGTATCCCGTGGTCTTCATCCTGATGGCGACCAAGGACCAACGGCTTCGCGGATAGATCTCCCACAAAGAGAGAGAGTGAGAAAATTCTGAAGTGATTCAGTGATGTCGAAAGCGAGAGAAGATGCGCGTTGCCGACATTGCTTGACGGCGTAGGATCGCGGTTGCGCCGGCGGAATGCACTTCGCAGCGGCATAGAGCAGCCAATAAAAAAGCCAGTAAACCCACGTTGGTGGCATTTCCGGGCTTCCACGGTTCGTGACTAGTCGTCTGTTGACGCGGGTCCAATCGGGCCGTCGCGTATTAGCCCTTCAGTCTTCCGGACACGGAATAGAGCGGTTCCAGCAGCCATTCATAAAGCTTGCGACGCTCCCCAATGATATCTGCCTCGAGCTGCATGCCAGGGCGAAGCGGCTCCGTCTTCCCGTATGCCATCACCCCCTGCTGATCCAGAGAGACCAGGACTCGATATAGAGACTGCTTCGTGTCTCCTTCCTTCTGGTTCCCCGTCAAGGCGCTGCGAGAGATGCGGATGACCGTTCCTTCGTGGGCTCCAAATTTCTGATGGGGATAGGCGTGGTAGCGCAGCAGAACCCGGTCGCCTGATTTAACGAAACCTATAGCTGAACTGGGCACCAGCAGCTGTGCTCGAAGCTCGGACCCCTTGGGAAGCAGGCTGAGAATGGGTTGGCCGGGCTGCACCGCCTGGCCGGCCTCAACGAGTCGATTTGCCACCAGCCCAGTTACCGGGGCTCGAAGGAGCAGCTCTCCGTCGGCCTCTATCCGGACGAACTCCTGATTCAACGCAGCAAGGTCACGCTCAGACACTGCCTTGGCGGATAGCCTTTGATGGGGAATCTCTGCAAGCCGCTGCTCCAGCTCGGCCAAGTTCCGCCGAATCGAGGTTGCCTGGCGTTGAAGGGCTTGTTGCGCATTGACCGCCTCAAGCATCGATTGCTCTTGCTGGTTGATCTGAATCAGGCTCACGTAGCGCTCATCCTCGACGCTCCGATAGCGGGCGAGGGTCTCGCGCCCGATTCTCACCTGCTCGCCGCGGGTATGGATCTCCGCGTCGATCTGCGAAAGCTCACGCAACATCGCAGATCGCTGGGTCTTGGCGCCATCCTGTTGAGCTGCCAGCTGTCTATCCTGAAATTCACTCATCGCACCTACACTGGCTATGCGGGAGCGTTGTGCGTCGAGCAATGTTGATACGGCGTCCTGGCCCGAGGACGTTACTCGAGGCACGTTGATCGTTAGCAGCCCATCTTGGCGTTGCACATGATCACCTTCTTCGACATCAAGTCTTGCGACCACTCCAGCGGATGGAGCGACGACCGTGGAAAGCCCGAGGTCGGGCACAAGCTCACCAGGAACCCGCGATCTGCGCGAGTACTCGCCGATCCAGAAGAAGCTGACGATGCCTATGGCAGCTATCGCTGCGAATAGCGCTAGAAGCCAGAAACGGACTGGCTGTACGAAGGATATCCCGCCCAGCCAGCTTCGTCGCTGGGCATCAATCGCCTCCTTGCGGAAGAGGCCGCTCATGCAGTCAGCCCTGCTGCATCACCTCGTTCCGGCGCGAGGGGGATGGATGTGTTCTGGGTCAGTACGTGCGCCACCGCTCCCGCCTGCATGATCAGCACGCGGTCGGCGCTGGCGGTGGTTTCCGGCCGATGGGCGATGATCACCCGAGTCAGTTCAAGCCGTTTTATGGCCTCATTAACCAGTCTTTCGCGCTCCACATCAAGGTGGCTGGTTGCCTCGTCCAGGAAGAGCAATTTAGGTTTGCGATACAGGGCGCGAGCGAGGATCACCCTTTGCTTCTGGCCTCCAGAGAGAGTCGTTCCCATGTCGCCGATCAGACTGTTGTAGCCCATGGGCATGGCCGCGATGTCGTCATGCACGGCAGCCAACTGCGCCGCCTCAAGCACTTTTGCTTCATCATGATGATCATCTTCGAAGGCAATATTGTCGCTGACACTTCCCGCGAAAAGCTGGTCATCCTGCATCACCGCTCCGATCATGCGGCGGTAGCCCCTTATGCTGATCTTTGATAGGGGCACGCCGCCAATGCGGACCTGACCCTCCGTCGGCTGTAGGAGCCCAAGGAGTATCTTGACCAGCGTAGTCTTCCCGCAACCCGAAGGGCCGATGATTGCGACCGACTCACCGGCATCCACCACAAAGCTGCAGTTTTTCAACACCCATGGCTCCCCAGCGGCGTAGCGGAAGCCAAGTCCCTCGACTTCAATGCGGAGTCCGTCTGGCAACAGCGCGTTTCCGTTGGAAGTGTCGTGCTCCGGCTCAGTGAGAACAATGTCGGAGAGTCGCTCGCTGTGAAGGCGAAGCATGCGGAACTCCACCGACTTGTCGATCAACGCTGCGACGCGCTGCGAGAACTGGTCCTTATAGGCGAGGTACGCAATTAGCATGCCGACGGAGAACACGTTGTCCATGGCCAATAGTGCCCCGAGCCAGATCACTACAATGCGTTCTAGGCCAAACAGCAATTGATTGACACCATTGAAGCTCAGCCCAAACCTCGAGAGCCAAACTTCTTGATTGACAGTCTCGTTCATGAGGTTGAAGTAGCCCGCTTGGCGAACTGATTCGCGGCCAGCGACCTTTACCGACTGCACGCCCCGAATCGACTCAAGAAGATGGCTTTCCTGTCGTGCCCCGGCGATCAGCTGTTTCTCTGTGCATCGCCGCAGGGGGAGGAATGCACAGGCACGTGCAATTGCATACAGACCAATCGCGAGCAGCGTGACCAGCGCTAGCTTCCAGCTGTACAGCAGCATCATTCCCAGTGTCACAACTGCCATGAGGCCATCGATGAGTGCCTCTACGAAGCTGGTTGTCAGTGTCCTCTGAATGGCTTGGATGCTTCCCATCCGTGACGTGACATCACCCAGATGGCGCTTCTCGAAATAGTCCAAGGGCAGATGTTGGAGGTGGCGGAAGACGTTGCCAGTCCATTGCAGGTCGAGTCGATTTGATAGATAGATGACCGCCCTGCCTCGAATCTGCCCAATACATACCTGCAGCAGAAGTGCCAGAGCGAACCCCGCGCCCAGCACGCTCAGCAAGTCTCTGTCATAGGCGACGAGCGCTTGATCTACGGTCCACTGCATGAAGAATGGTGCTGTCAGGACGAATACCTGAAGTGCAACGGACAAGAGAAACAGTAGCCCAAAAGCTCGCCAAAGCCCCTCTACCTTTCCTGTCAGCTGTGCGAGCGAGACCGCTGGCGGGCGAGGGGTCACCTGGAACTCGGCAGTCGGATGCAACTCCAGAGCAATCCCGGTGAAGTGGCGTGAGATCACCTTCAAGGAGAGCTTACGCTTTCCGTAAGCGGGATCCAAAACGGTGACGCCGTTGCGATTAACCTTGCTGATTACAACAAAATGGTTTAGATCCCAGTGAGCGATGCAGGGCAACTGCAGTTGGTCCAGGTGCTCCATTTCCAAGCGCACGGGGCGGCAGCGAAAGCCGAGCGCTCCCCCAGCTTCCATAATGTGAGCAAGGGTGGCACCTTTAAGTGAAAGGCAATGGCGGCGACGGAGTTCTCGAAGTCCAATGTTGTTGCCATGATGTGATGCGACCATGGTTAAGCATGCAAGGCCACATTCCGCTGCCTCGGACTGAATTACAACGTCAATGAGCTAGTCCCTCAAAAAGGTGAGATCTTGGGATAAGTAAAGAATGCAAGAAATCGCTGTGCGAACTCAATTGGCAAGTTCGCTATGCAAGTACGGGCGACGGACGATGAGCTCCCGTGCCATTTTTATGTGCCGATCAATTGCTATTTTCAAAGTGGTGAATAAGGTGTGGAACCAAGAAAATCACGAAATGTCGGATAGAAAATCACCCAGTGCAGGATGGAGAAATTGACGAGACCGTGAATCACCGATCGTTGTGTTGAGTTGAAATTGAATAGTTGCGTGCCAATGCAGAGGAATGCAGAGAGGAGAAAGGCCGACACTACCGCGTCGACGTGAACTACAGCAAATAGCGCACTTACCCCAATGGTGGCAGCCAGCTTCCCAAAGTAGTGGGACGCTCCATCGAGAAGGAGGTGTCTTACAACTTTTTCCTCAAATAGTGGAGCTACGATACAGCTTGTCACCAGGCCCAGTGCGTAGAATTTTATGGGTATTTCCGTTAAGGTTGGGAAGTTCGTTTCGTGTCTTCCGGGGAAGCCAATGAAAATCACCCAGATTGCTCCAAGTGATAATCCAGTAGCTATCAGGCCGGTCGCCAGGCCGAGTGACCATTTTCTACGCGGTTCATTGGGAAATAACCAAGCGCAAGCAAGAAATGCGAGAATCTCGGTCACCGCTTTTGATCCGAAGACGTCGAATGAGTTCAGAATTCCTTGCGCTGCACCAGTGCCTACTATTGCGATTGCCGCTACCAATATTTTGTTCTCTGCGATGGCGCGAGGCTTCCTGAGCGCAATCTTGTTGATCACCAATGTTGCTCCCATGGTCCAGGCCCCGACTCAGGTCGGGGCTTGGGTTGCTGCATCACTCCATCATGATGTGCTTCCAGATCAGGCCTGCAGCGCCGATTCCACTGAATGGTGCGATTCGGCCATAGCGGTACGCCATTTCTCCGACTTGCGCGAAGTTTCCACGCACGTGAGTGCCGTCGCTCTGGCCAATCTGGAATTGGATGCTACCCGAACCACCCGAAATCTCTGCAATTTCAAGTTCATTTAGATCACGCATATCGAATCCTTGTGTCTCCGTTGTTGGGGAGGCCATCCTTGCGAGCCACCTCTGGACCTGTCAACCGTGTTGTGAGATTTCGCTTCTCGCAGCACCTCCGGAGAGATGTGCAGTTAGCCGAAAATGATATGAAATCTCCGCAGCGATGGCTTCAGATCATGGGGCGAGCTCCAATTCTGCGATGCTCGGTCGATTTCGAGATGCAGCGACTTTAGTGCTGAATCCTCGTTTGGGCGGCAGGGTGAACGTGGTCGAAGGCGACACCTAATTATTCTGCAACCTAATCAGTAGGAGCGGCTTGGGTCAGAATTGATGTCGGAGATCATGAGTTTCAGCGACATGGTTCGGCCGGTCTGGGCCAAAGACGTCACTTTCGAGCTGAGCTATGCCATGGGGTACAACGGCGTGTTCGGGTACTGTGCCTACCCAGCTAGCGAGTGCAGACGTCCCGCCGGGCATGAAGGTGGGGGGGGGCGTGAGAGCGGCCGAAGCTGGTGCAATGGTCGTAGGGATTGACCAGCTGGAGGCGGGCAACCGATTGAGAAGTTGGACCGGCTACAGGCCAATCGACAGCAGCTTCTTCTTGCCGGCGATGCGGTACTTCCAGCGCCAGTTGCGTGCGCCGATCGGGGTGAGGTGCAGGTACAGGCCGCCACCGTCGGTGATCTTCTGCGGCTTGTCGCTGGGCTTGGCGCGCCTGATTACTGCGTCGGTCAGATGCATTGGGGGTATCGCTTCATTGGGTGCGGTCGGATACCTCTTGATGTCCCCTGCCGTCTCACGGATTGAAACGGATCGCCCCGGTCTGACGCGGACAATAAAAAAGCCCGGAAACCCTTTGTGATGCGGGGGTTTCCGGGCTTCTCCGGTCCTTGACGAACCGTTCGTTGGTGGAGGTGGGCGGAATTGAACCGCCGTCCGAAGGCACTCCATCCCCAGCACTACATGCTTAGCTCACCGTTGAATCTCATCCCCGAGCAGCACGGTGTGCAAAGCGCACCCGGGAACCAGCCTGTTGTGTTCTAGTGCCGGACTGACAGGCAGCCGCCCAGCGCGATTCCATGATAATGACTCTACGCTGCGAGCATGGACACAAGCAGTTTCGAGGCTCCGCCTAAGTCGGCAGAAGGTCACGCACCGCAGTTTTTAGGCTGCGAGAGCGACCGGAGCGTAGTTGTCGTCGTTGGCAACTAGAGTTTTGCAGCTGGATTTACGAGGAAAGCTACCCCCTCGGCATGCGCCAGGCGACTTCACAACCCCCGTCGAAACCAATGCACCCCCGGTTTCTTCAAGTTCTGCAAGGTACAAGGCCTGTTTCGTGTCGCCACGGCCAGTGCCTGCCCAACGCTGGCAATGCTACGCCAAATCAGCTGAACAGTCACCTTGGCAATCCACAACATGTTGTAGAGCCAGTGTCATAGCGGATTGCTAACGTCATTGGCACGGATTTGCGACACACTGGCGACGACCATCCGGGCCAGGACAGACACGGAGACTGTGGGTGACCGATGCAAGCCAACAACGCAGCCTGCGGCAACTGATCGGGCCGGTCGGTGCCGATTACCAGCGGCGCGCGTTGCCGCCGGGCTGGGTCTGGGCGGTGCTGGCGGTTTTGCTCGCGGCCACTTGGCTGACCGAACTGCCGGCAACGGCGGCCGCGGCATTGGTCGCCAGTGCGGTGGTGGTGCATTGGTCACAGCGCGGTCGCATCCATTGGCTGGGGTGGCGCCTGCCGGGCCTGGCGGTGCTCGCGGCCCTGCTGTGGGGGCCGGAAGTGCTGTCGCAGTGGTTCGAGCACGGGCTGGCCGTGGTGCTGATGTCGCTGGCCAGTCTCAGTATTGGCGTGCACGTGTGGCAGTCGCGGCAGATGGCCCGCCAGCTGCAGGGCGCGGCTGATGCGCTGGACGATGCCCAGCTGCTGGCACTGTTGCCAGCGGATGCTGCCGAACTGGCCCGGAAATGGCGGGCAGGTGATGACCGTTGTGCATCGGAACTGGCCGTGGTGATGCACCTGGCGGTGATGCACGCAGCCCTGGCACCGCGCATGCGCGGGCAGGGCGTGCTGGCGGGTTGACCCGCCTTTTGTAGAGTCGAGCCATGCTCGACTGCTTTTCTTACCGAAGCCGAGCATGGCTCGGCTCTACAGAAGACCAAGGCAGCCGAGCATGGCTCGACTCGACAGGGTGATGCGCAGCCGCCTTACGCGTCGCGGTTGCCGCGACGCATGACACGCTGCTTTTCGATCGCCCAGTCGCGGTCCTTGGCGGCATCGCGCTTGTCGTGGGTCTGCTTGCCCTTGGCCAGAGCGACTTCGAGCTTGATCTTGTTCTTGCTCCAGTACATCGCGGTGGGCACGATCGTGTAGCCATCGCGCTCGACCTTGCCAACCAGCTTGTCGATCTCGCTCCGGTGCAGCAGCAGCTTGCGATCGCGCCGGTCGTTGGCTACGACATGGGTCGAGGCCTGGATCAACGGCGTGATCTGCGCGCCGATCAGGAAGATCTCACCATCCTTCACGTAGGCGTAGGCGTCGACGATGTTGCCGCGGCCCGCACGGATCGACTTCACCTCCCAGCCCTGCAGGGCCAGGCCGGCTTCGAAGCGGTCTTCGATGTGGTACTCGTGGCGGGCACGCTTGTTCAACGCGATGGTCTTGGTGGCCGTCGCGCTCTTTGCTTTATCCTTGCCGCTGTTCTTGCTCATTTCCGTATTGTCTCCGATTCGGGCCTGCCCGGTCGATTGCCGAAACGTCCTGTATTCATGCCTACTATCCGCCGCAGCGCCCTGGTCGAACATTCGGCCGCGCGCATGTTCGACCTGGTCAATGACGTCCAGGCCTATCCGCGCCGCTTCCGCTGGTGCTCGGCCGCCCAGATCCTGGAGCAGGGCGAGGACCGCCTGGTGGCGCGTCTGGACCTGGGCCTGGGCTCGTTCAGTACCTGGTTCCAGACTGAAAACACCCTGCAGCGCCCGCACAGCATCGACATGCAGCTGCGCGATGGCCCGTTCAAGCAGCTGCACGGCCGCTGGGAGTTCCATGCGCTGGCCGAAGATGCCTGCAAGGTCACCCTGACCCTGGATTTCGAGCCCAGTTCGCGCCTGCTCGGTCCGGCCCTGGCGTTGGGCTTCCAGAGCCTGGCCGACCGCATGGTCAACGACTTCATCCGCGTTGCCGACGAGGCCTGAGCGATGATCGAGGTCGAGGTGGTGCTGGTCTGGCCGCAGCGGGTGCTTTCGCGCCGGTTGCAGCTGGACGAGGGCGCGACCGTGGCCGAGGCGATTGCCGCTGCCGCGCTGGAAGGCAGTGCCAACTGCCCGGCGGTGGCCGTGCATGGGGTACTGGCGCGCCCGCAGCAGGCACTGCTGGATGGCGACCGCATCGAGCTGCTACGCCCGTTGCAGGCCGACCCCAAGGACAACCGCCGGCGACGCGCGCTCGGCGGTTAGTTCCCACGACCCGTCCCGGAGGACGGGCAGGGGGCCTCAGCGGCCCTTCTTCTTCTTGTCCTTCGGCAGGTTGCGGCCGAACTGGCGCACGGTCTGCTGGGCCAGGGCCTTGTCGTTGCCCGGGAAGTAGTCGCCTTCCCAGCGCGTCACGGTGTCGTTCTCGAAGAACACCACGAAGTTCTTCACCTCGGTACGGCCCAGGCGGTTCACGCGCTGGCTGGAGGTGTAGTCCCAGCGCTGGGCGTGGAACGGGTCGGGAATGGACGGGGTGCCCAGCAGCGCGGTGACCTGCTGCTTGCTCTGCCCGACCTGCAGCTTGGCCACGGCATCTTCCCGGATCAGGTTGCCCTGATAGATGGGTTGCTTGTAGATGATGCCGCACCCGGTGGTGGACAGGGCGACGGCGGCGACCAACAGGAGATTGCGCATCGGGACTGGCGGTTGGGGAAATCAAACCGATGATACACTCCCGGCGTGCCACCGCGACCCAATCCGAGGCAGCTGGCGCTAAATCGCCAATGAACGGAGACCTATGGAAACCCACGACCTGCGTAAAGTCGGCCTGAAGGTGACCCATCCGCGGATGCGGATCCTGGCGCTGCTCGAGCAGCGCAATGCCCAGCACCACATGACCGCCGAAGACATCTACCGCCAGCTGCTCGAGCATGGCGACGAGATCGGTCTGGCGACGGTCTACCGGGTGCTGACCCAGTTCGAGGCCGCCGGCCTCGTGCTCAAGCACAATTTCGAAGGCGGCCAGGCCGTCTACGAGCTGGACCGCGGCGGCCACCACGACCACATGGTCGACGTGGACAGCGGCAAGATCATCGAGTTCGAAAGCCACGAGATCGAGGAGCTGCAGCGCAAGATCGCAGCCGACCACGGCTACGAACTGGAAGAGCACTCGCTGGTGCTGTACGTGCGCAAGAAGCGCAAGTAAGCCGTTCCGGCCAGCCAGATGCGACGAAACCCCGGGCCTGCCCGGGGTTTTTCGTTGCTTACGGTAGATCCACGCCACGCGTGGATGGACCCATCAGCACCTCCAGATCCACCGCCTCGGCCATCGCCCGGTTCCCCGCATCACCCGGATGCAGGTGATCGCCGGAGTCGTAGGCGGCGGCCATCCGTGAGGGGGCGACCGGGTCGCGCAGCGCCGCGTCCAGGTCGATCACCGCGTCAAACGGGCTGTCCGTGCGCAGCCAGGCATTGAGCTGCTGGCGCAGGACCTCCTTGTCCGGGTGGTAGTAGTCGTCCAGCGGCGTGCCGGGCAGGGCGCCGGCAAACGGTGTCAGGGTGGCGCCTACGATCCGAACACCTCGGCCTCGGGCCTGCTCGGCCAGGACGCGATACCCCGCCTGAAGTTCGGCCAGCGTGGGCCGGGCCTGGCTCCGGGCGAACGCGGTGCCGGGCCAGCTGATGTCGTTGATACCGATCAGCACGACCACACTGGCCACGCCGGGCTGATCCAGCACGTCACGCTGGAAGCGGGCCAGGGCGGATTCGCCCATGCCATTGCGCAGCAGCCGCCCCCCGGAAATACCGGCGTTGATCACGGCAACGCCCCGCCGTGCCAGACGCGCGGCCAGGTGGTCGGTCCAGCGCTGGTCCTGGTCCAGGCTGGCGGTGGCGCCGTCGGTGATCGAGTCCCCGAGCACCACCACGCTGCGTGTGTTGGCGGCGGCCTCGACCTCGATGCCGGCCAGGAACAGCCGGGCAGTGGTGCTGCTGGCCCCGCTCAGAGCCTGGGCCAGGCTCTGGTCGCCGGGCGCAATCCAACTGGTCTGCCGACCCTCCCAATGAAACGTCTGCACTGGCGTCGGCCCCGGTACGAAGACATTGACCTGCAACGCCTGGCGATCTTCGGTGGCCACCGCCAGCGGATCGCTCAGCCGTTCCTGCCCTGGGCCGATCAGCACCCCGGGCTGGCCGTCGAAACTGAGCGGCTGCGGGATGTCCCCCGTCCGGGCGGCCACGCTCGCCGCTCCGATCCGCAGCGGCTGCGTGCCGTAGGCATTGCTCAGTCGCACCCGCAGCCGAGGCCCGCCCAGGCTGATGCGCGCCGTCTGGCGGAAGGTCTGGTCCTGCAGTGCGGCCGGGACCAGGGTCGGGAACAGGAACGCCCCACCCCAGACCGGTTGCGGGCTGGCCTGCCAGCTGGCGACCCAGTGCGGGACAGTTGAGGCGCCGGCGGCCCCGGACAAGGTGAGCAGGGCGGTGGCGGTGAGCAGGCGCAAGCGGTTCATCGGGCGGTCCTGAGTGAAGGGAGCGCCATGGTGATTCCGCACGTATCTGTGAACTAGACTGCGCATGGACAATCATCTGTGAACTGGATTCATCGCCATGGCGCGACCCGACATCAACCGATCCGGCGAACTGGAAGTGTTCGTGCGGGTGATCGAGACCGGCGGCTTCTCCGCCGCCGCCCGCACGCTGGACATGACGCCGTCGGCGGTGAGCAAACTTGTGGCCCGCCTGGAGCAGCGGCTGGGTACGCGCCTGCTGCAGCGCTCCACCCGCCAGCTGCAGCTGACCCCGGAGGGCTGTGCCTTCTACGAGCGCGGCCTGCGCGTACTGGCCGATCTGGAGGAGGCCGAGCGCTGCGCCAGCGCTCATGCCGAGCCGCGCGGACGCCTGCGGGTCAATTCCAATGTCCCATTCGGCCAGCACTTTCTGTTGCCGCTGCTGCCGGCGTTCCTCGAGCGCAATCCCCAGGTTGGGGTCGACCTGACTCTCAACGACGAGGTGATCGACCTGCTTGAGCAGCGCACCGACGTGGCGGTGCGCGCCGGTCCGCTGAAGAGCTCCAGCCTGGTGGCACGGCGGCTGGGCGCGACGCGGATGATGATCGTGGCCGCGCCGGCCTACGCGCAGCGGCACGGACTGCCGCGCAACGTTGAGGAGCTGCTGTCGCACAACCGTCTGGACATCGGCCATGCGCGTGCGATGCAGGGCTGGCCCTTGCTGCAGGACGGACGCGAGCGGATGGTGCTGCCCAGTGGCAATGCCCGCGCCAGCAATGGCGATGCGTTGCGGCAGCTGGTGTTGGGAGGGCTGGGCATGGCACGCCTGGCAGCGTTCCAGGTGCAGCAGGACATCGCCGCCGGGCGCTTGCTGCCGGTGCTGGAAGAGGCCAACCCAGGTGACCTGGAAGAGGTGCACGCGGTGTTCCTGGGGCAGGGCGGTTACCTGCCGCTGCGGGTGCGCGCGTTTCTTGATTTCCTGGTGGAGAACGTCGACCTGACGCAGCCACGGGGGTAGTGCCGGCCGCTGGCCGGCAACCTCACGGTCTTCGGCCCCCCGATCACGGGTGCCGGCATTACACCTGCAGCAGCTTCCGTGCGGCGGCGCGCGCTTCCTTGCTCACCTCCACGCCGCCCAGCATGCGCGCCAGCTCTTCCTCGCGCGCCTTGCTGTCCAGCTTTTCCACCGCGCTCTGGGTCATGCCTTCCACCGGGGCCTTGCTGACCCGGTAGTGGGCATGGCCCTTGGAAGCGACCTGCGGCAGGTGGGTCACGCACAGCACCTGGCGCTTCTCGCCGAGCGCGCGCAGCTTCTGGCCAACGATGTCGGCTACTGCACCACCGATGCCGGAGTCGACTTCGTCGAACACCATGGTCGGCACCGCATCCAGATCCAGTGCGGCCACTTCAATGGCCAGCGAAATACGTGACAGTTCACCGCCCGAGGCCACCTTGCGCAGGGCGCGCGGCGGCTGGCCGGCGTTGGCCGCCACCAGGAACTCCACCCGTTCGGCACCTTGCGGGTCGGGCTTGCCGGAATCCTGGGGCTCCAGCTCGATCAGGAACTTGCCGCCACCCATGCCCAGCTCGGCGATGATGCCGGTGGTGGTGGCCGACAGTTCGGCCGCAGCGCTGCGACGGCTGGCGGTCAGCACGTCGGCCTGTGCGCGCCAGGCGGCGGCGGCCTTGTCGATCTCGCCGGCCAGGCGCTGCAGGCGTTCGTCGGCGCCGCGCAGCTGCTCCACTTCGGCGTGCATGCGCTCGCGCTGCGCGCCCAGTTCGTCCATCGGCACGCGGTGCTTGCGGGCCAGGTCGTGCAGGCGGCCCAGGCGGCGCTCGTTTTCCTCGAACTGTTCCGGGTCGGCGTCGAGGTCGTCATGCACCCGGTCCAGCAGCGACAGGGCTTCGTGAAGCTGGATCGAGGCGTTCTCGATCAGGCCGTCCACCTCGCCCAGGCGCGGGTCGTGCTCGATCAGGCGCGACAGCTCGTGGCGCACCTGCTGCAGCAGGTCCAGCGCAGAGCTGCCGTCGTCTCCGTTGAGCTGGTTGCTGGCGGCCTGGCAGGCGCTCAGCAGGGCGCTGGCATGGGCCTGGCGACGGTGGCTGGCGCCGAGTGCGGCAATCGATTCGGGCTCCAGATCCTCGCGGTCCAGCTCGCGCAGCTGGTGCTCCAGGAAGCCGATCCGGTCACTGACGTCGCCCTGTTGCGACAGGGCCAGCGATTCATCGACCAGCGCCTGCCATGCGCCAGCGGCGCGGCGGACCTGGCGGCGCTCGTTCTCGTTGCCGGCATAGGCATCCAGCAGGGCCAGCTGCGACGGGCGCGTCAGCAGGGCCTGCTGTTCGTGCTGGCCATGGATCTCCACCAGCAGCGAGGCCAGGTCGCCCAGCTGCGCCAGGGTCACCGGTCGGCCATTGATCCAGGCCCGCGAACCGCCATCGGCGCGGATCACCCGGCGCAGCTGGCACTGCTCCTCATCGTCCAGCTCGTTGTCGGCCAGCCACTGGCGTGCGGCCTGCAGCTGGTCCAGCGCGAACTCGGCCGAAAGCTCGGCGCGGGCGGCGCCGTGGCGGACCACGCCGCTGTCGGCGCGCAGGCCGGACAGGAAGCCCAGCGCGTCGACCATCAGCGACTTGCCGGCGCCGGTCTCGCCTGAAACCACGGTCATGCCTGGCCCGAACTCCAGTTCGGTGGCGCGGACGACGGCGAAATCCTTGATCGAAAGATGTCTGAGCATGGGTAAGGGGGTATCAGCAGCCGCGCAACGCTAGCACGCGCGCGAGGGAGGTCCAATGACTTGCCAAGGTGATGCGTCGCCATTATCTAGTGTCCGTGTCTCACAGGTTGATTCCATGCACGGTTCTCCCGACCAGCTTGCCCCACGTGCGCGCCATCTGCTGCGCACGCTGATCGCGCGGTACATCCAGGACGGCGAGCCGGTCGGCTCGCAGACACTGGCGCGCGTGGCCGGCCTGGAGGTCAGCCCGGCCACCATCCGCAACATCCTCGGCGACCTGGAGGACCTGGGGCTGCTGGCGTCGCCGCACACCTCGGCCGGCCGCATCCCGACCGCGCACGGTTACCGGGTGTTCGTCGACAGCCTGCTGCAGATGCAGCCGCCGGGCGAGGGCGAACTGGCCCGGCTGCGCCAGGAACTGGCCGGCGGTGGCAGCACCCAGGCCCTGCTTGGCAGCGCCTCGGAGCTGCTGTCGGCGATGAGCCACTTCGTCGGCGTGGTCAGCGCGCCGCGGCGCGAGCAGTTCGCCTTCCGCCAGATCGATTTCGTGGCGCTGGACGGGCGCCGGGTGCTGGCGATCCTGGTGTTTGCCGACAACGAGGTGCAGAACCGGGTCATCGAGACCCGCCAGGAGTTCGCGCCGGGCCAGCTGGAGCAGGTGGCCAACTACCTCAATGCCCATTTCGCTGGCCTGCCGATGGCCGAGATCCGCACCCGCCTGCTGCTGGAGCTGCGCGACGCCCGTTCCGAGCTGGAGCAGCTGCTGGCGCACAGCATCGAGCTGGCCGAGCAGGCCCTGCAGCCGGCTGCCGACGACATGCTGGTGGCCGGCCAGACCCGTCTGATGGGGGTGCAGGACCTGTCAGACCTGGAGCGCCTGCGCGAGCTGTTCGAGCTGTTCTCCAGCAAGCGCGAGATCCTGCAGCTGCTGGAGCGGACCATCCAGGCGCCGGGCGTGCGCATCTTCATCGGCGAGGAGACCGGGATGATGCCGCTGCAGGGCGTCTCGCTGGTCACCGCCCCGTACACCGCCAATGGCCAGGTGCTGGGCGTGCTGGGCGTGATCGGTCCCAAGCGGATGGCCTACGACCGCATGATCCCGCTGGTCCAGGCCACCGCCGATGTACTCGGGGCAGCCTTTTCACCGGCCGGGCGCACTCCCGGAACATCCGACGCTTGAAACGCAGCATCCCGCCCACACTAGGGTGGGTGGAGGCGGAGATTGACCGCCAGGGACCCAGACATGAACCACGAACATCCAGATATCGAATCCCAGCAGAGTGCCGCCGATGCGGCCGCCACCGCCGGCGTCAACGACGAAGTTGAGCGCCTGCGCGCCGAAGTTGAGCAGGTCAGGGCCGATGCGCTGCGTGAGCGCGCCGACCTGGAGAACCAGCGCAAGCGCGTTGCCCGTGACATCGATCAGGCTCGTAAGTTCGCCAACGAGAAGCTGCTGGGCGAGCTGCTGCCGGTATTCGACAGCCTGGATGCAGGCCTGAAGGCGGCTGGCGACGACCCGCATCCGCTGCGCGAAGGCCTGGAGCTGACCTACAAGCAGCTGCTGAAGGTCGCCGCCGACAACGGTCTGGTCCTGCTGGATCCGACCGGCCAGCCGTTCAATCCGGAACACCACCAGGCCATCAGCCAGGTGCCGGCGCCGGGCGCCGCCCCGGGCAGCGTGGTGACCGTGTTCCAGAAGGGCTACCTGCTCAACGAGCGCCTGCTGCGGCCGGCGCTGGTGGTGGTGGCCGCCGACTGATCGGCCGTGCCGGGTGATGCCCGGCCCCGGTCGCGCCAGGCAACGCCTGGCAAGCTTTTCCAAGCGCTGAACACAGCGTTCGGGAGGTGGCTTGAATGTTCCACGAGCCTCCCCCACATCGTATTCATCCACCGGCCGAACGGCCGGACTGACACCAACAAGCATCCTCAGGAGTCTCCCCCATGGGCAAGATCATTGGTATCGACCTCGGCACCACCAACTCGTGCGTGGCGATCATGGACGGCGGCAAGGCCCGCGTCATCGAGAATTCGGAAGGCGATCGCACCACCCCGTCGATCGTCGCCTACACCAAGGACGGCGAAGTCCTGGTCGGCGCCTCGGCCAAGCGCCAGGCTGTCACCAACCCGAAGAACACCTTCTACGCGGTGAAGCGCCTGATCGGCCGCAAGTTCACCGATGCCGAAGTGCAGAAGGACATCGCCCACGTCCCGTACGGCATCCTGGCCCATGACAACGGCGATGCCTGGGTGTCGACCAGCGACGGCAAGAAGATGGCCCCGCAGGAAATCTCGGCCAAGGTGCTGGAGAAGATGAAGAAGACCGCCGAGGACTTCCTCGGTGAGAAGGTCACCGAAGCGGTCATCACCGTGCCGGCCTACTTCAACGACAGCCAGCGCCAGGCAACCAAGGACGCCGGCCGCATCGCCGGCCTGGACGTCAAGCGCATCATCAACGAGCCGACCGCGGCCGCGCTGGCCTATGGCCTGGACAAGGGCGACAACAAGGATCGCAAGATCGTGGTGTACGACCTGGGCGGCGGCACCTTCGACGTCTCGGTGATCGAGATCGCCAACGTCGACGGTGAAAAGCAGTTCGAAGTGCTGGCCACCAACGGCGACACCTTCCTGGGTGGCGAAGACTTCGACAACCGCGTCATCGAGTACCTGGTTGAAGAGTTCAACAAGGACCAGGGCATCGACCTGCGCAAGGATCCGCTGGCCCTGCAGCGCCTGAAGGATGCTGCCGAGCGCGCCAAGATCGAGCTGTCCAGCGCCCAGCAGACCGAAGTGAACCTGCCGTACGTCACTGCCGACGCCTCCGGTCCGAAGCACCTGAACATCAAGCTGACCCGCGCCAAGCTGGAAGCGCTGGTGGAAGACCTGATCAAGAAGTCGATCGAGCCGTGCCGCGTGGCCCTGAACGATGCCGGCCTGCGTTCGAGCGACATCAGCGAAGTGATCCTGGTCGGTGGCCAGACCCGCATGCCGAAGGTGCAGCAGGCGGTGACCGAGTTCTTCGGCAAGGAACCGCGCAAGGACGTCAACCCGGACGAAGCCGTGGCACTGGGTGCTGCGATCCAGGGCGGCGTGCTGGGCGGCGACGTCAAGGACGTGCTGCTGCTGGACGTGACTCCGCTGTCGCTGGGCATCGAGACCATGGGTGGCGTGTTCACCAAGATCATTGAGAAGAACACCACCATCCCGACCAAGGCCTCGCAGGTGTTCTCCACCGCCGAGGACAACCAGTCGGCGGTGACCGTGCACGTGCTGCAGGGTGAGCGCGAACAGGCCCGCTTCAACAAGTCGCTGGCGAAGTTCGACCTGTCCGGCATCGAGCCGGCCCCGCGCGGCCTGCCGCAGGTGGAAGTGTCCTTCGACATCGACGCCAACGGCATCCTGCACGTGTCGGCCAAGGACAAGAAGACCAACAAGGAACAGAAGGTCGAGATCAAGGCCGGTTCGGGCCTGTCCGAGGAAGAGATCGCGCGCATGGTCGCCGACGCGGAAGCCAACCGCGAAGAAGACAAGAAGTTCCAGGAACTGGTGCAGGCCCGTAACCAGGCCGACGCCCTGATCCACGGCACCCGCAGCGCGATCACCGAGCACGGCAGCAAGGTCGGTGGCGATGTCATCGGCAAGGTCGAGGCGGCGCTGGCCGACCTGGAAACCGCGATGAAGGGTGACGACAAGGCACAGATCGAAGCCAAGTCGAAGGCGCTGGAAGAAGCGGGCCAGTCGCTGTTCGCCGCCGCTTCGGCCGACCAGGGTGGTGCTCCGGGTGCCGACGCCGGCAATGCCGGCAAGGCGCAGGACGACGTGGTCGACGCCGAGTTCACCGAAGTCAAGGACGACAAGAAGTCCTGATCCGGACCGACACGGGACGCTGGCCATCAGCGTCCCGTTGTCGCATCAGGGTCCTGACCGCCCACCGGCGTGTCGGGGCGCCCGACGCAAGAGCGGACCTGGTTCCGCTCTTCCGCTTTGACGAATCCCGACTTTCCGGAACCCGATTCACGATATGAGCAAGCGCGATTACTACGAAGTGCTGGGCGTTGCCCGCACCGCCACCGACGAAGAGCTGAAGAAGGCCTACCGTCGCTGCGCGATGAAGTTCCACCCGGACCGCAACCCGGGCGATACGGCGGCCGAAGCCTCCTTCAAGGAGTGCAAGGAAGCCTACGAAGTGCTGTCCGACGGCAACAAGCGCCGCATGTACGACAGCCACGGCCACGCCGCGTTCGAGCACGGCATGGGCGGTGGCGGCGGTCCGGGCGGCCCGGACATGAACGATATCTTCGGCGATATCTTCGGCAACATTTTTGGCGGTGGCGGCGGTGGTCCGCGCCAGGCCCGTCGCGGTGCCGACATCGGCTACGTGATGGAACTGGACCTGGAAGAAGCCGTGCGCGGCGTCGAGCGCCGGATCGAGATCCCGACCCTGGCCGAGTGCGGCGACTGCGATGGCAGTGGCTCCGAGGACGGCAAGGTCGAGACCTGCAACGTGTGCCATGGCCGCGGCCAGGTGCGCATCCAGCGCGGCATCTTCGCCATGCAGCAGGCCTGCCACAACTGCGGCGGCCGTGGCCAGATCATCGCCAAGCCTTGCAAGACCTGCCACGGCAACGGCCGTGTCGAGGAAGACAAAGTGCTGTCGGTGAAGGTGCCGGCGGGCGTGGATACCGGTGACCGCATCCGCCTGCAGGGCGAAGGCGAGGCTGGTCCGGCCGGCACGCCGCCAGGTGACCTGTACGTGGAAGTGCGCGTGCGCGAGCATGCGATCTTCCAGCGCGATGGCGATGACCTGCACTGCGAAGTGCCGATCCGCATCTCGCAGGCGGCACTGGGCGACACCGTGCGCGTGGCCACCTTGGGCGGCGAGGCGGAGATCCGCATCCCGGCCGAGACCCAGACCGGCAAGCTGTTCCGCCTGCGTGGCAAGGGTGTGCGTTCGGTGCGCAGCCGCAGCGAGGGCGACCTGTACTGCCGCGTGGTGGTGGAGACTCCGGTCAACCTCACCAACGAACAGCGCAAGCTGCTGGAGCAGTTCGAAGCCACCTTCGTCGGCGAGGAGGCGCGCAAGCATTCGCCGAAGTCGGCCACCTTCATGGATGGCGTGAAGGGCTTCTGGGACCGGATGACGTCCTGAGTTTTTCGACGGAAGCGATGAACGATAGCGCCGGGCCATGCCCGGCGTTGTCGTTTGTGGTGCAGTAGATCCACGCCATGCGTGGATACCGTTCAAAGGATCATCGAAAAAACGCCGCCGGTGTCTGTCCCAGCTGCCGCTTGAACATGCTGGTGAACGCGCTTGGGCTGTCGTAACCCATTGCCAGCGCGACATCGATGACCTTGTCGCCGACCGCCAGCCGTTCCATCGCGGCCAGTAGCCGCGCCTGTTGTCGCCACTGTCCGAAGGTCATGCCCAGTTCGCTGGCGAAATGACGCTGGATGGTTTTCACGTCCACCTGCAGGGCCTGCGCCCAATCCTGCAGCGTGGCGTCGTCGCCGGGATGCTTCTGGATGTGCTGGCAGATCCGCTGCAGGCGCGGGTCGGTGGGTGAAGGCAGGTGCAGCGGCAGCGCGTCCATGCGGTGCAGCTCGTCCAGCAGCAGGCGCACCACGCGGCCGTCGCGGCTGTCGTCCACATGCGCGGTCTCGATCAGGCTGGCGGCCAGCAGCAGCTCGCGCAGCAGCGGCGCCACCTGTACCGCGAACGCTTCGTCCGGCAGCTGCGGCGCGAAGTCCGGCTCCACGTACAGGCTGCGCATGTGTACTTCGGCGATGCAGTCCACCGCATGGGCCGTGCCGGCCGGGACCCAGATCGCGCGGGTTGAAGGCACTACCCAGCGGCCGCCGTCTGCACGCACCACCATCAGTCCGGACATGGCGAACACCAGCTGGTGACGGCGGTGCCGGTGGGGCGCGATGTGGGTCCCGGGCTTGTAATGGCGGGCGCGGCAGGTCACTGGGCGGTGCACCGGAACCTCGTTCCACGGCGCAGTCTCGCGGACCTGGCAGGGGATGTCCTTTTTGCGATATGCCATGACCCGAACGCGGCAGAAGGGAGGGGGAGGTCACCGTAGCATGCGTGGCTCGCCCCCAACCTGACTGCGTCCATGTCGACCCTGGCTTCTCCCGCAACGACCTCACGCCCGGTGGCCCCCGGTGTGCTGGCCGCCATCTCCACCTCGCATGTCGTCAACGACATGATGCAGTCGCTGATCCTGGCCATCTATCCAGTGATCAAGGGCGGCTTCAACCTCAGCTTCACCCAGATCGGCCTGATCACGCTGACCTACCAGCTCACCGCCTCGATCTTCCAGCCGTTGATCGGCATGGCTACCGACCGCCGCCCGGCGCCGTACTCGCTGCCGATCGGCATGGCCTCGACCCTGTGCGGCATGCTGCTGCTGGGCTTCGCACCGAACTACGCGGTGGTGCTGATGGCGGCGGCGATGGTCGGCATTGGTTCGGCCATCTTCCATCCGGAAGCCTCGCGCATCGCGCGGCTGGCCTCGGGTGGTCGCCATGGCTTCGCGCAGTCGGTGTTCCAGGTGGGTGGCAATTTCGGAACAGCGCTGGGCCCGTTGATTGCCGCCGCAGTGATCGTGCCGTATGGCCAGCACGCGGCATCGTGGTTTGCCGGCGCCGCCCTGATCGGCATCGCATTGCTGACCTATGTTGGCCGCTGGTACGCGTTGCATCTGGGCGCGCCACGCCCGGCCAGCACCGCGTCGATGGCCCCGCGGCATCCGTCGCGCACCGTGGCCAAGGTGCTGGCGATCCTGCTGGTGCTGATCTTCAGCAAATACTTCTACATGGCCAGCATCGGCAGCTACTTCACCTTCTACCTGATCCACCACTTCGGCATCCCGGTGGCACAGGCGCAGCTGCATCTGTTCGCGTTCCTGGTGGCGTCGGCCGCCGGTGGTTTCCTCGGCGGTCCGCTGGGCGACCGCATCGGCCGCAAGCCGATCATCTGGACCTCGATCCTTGGCGTGGCCCCGTTCGCGCTGATGCTGCCGCATGCCGATCTGCTCTGGACCACGGTGCTGGCGGTGCTGATTGGTTTCGTGTTGTCGTCGGCGTTCTCGGCGATTGTGGTGTACGCACAGGAAATGATGCCGCATCGCATCGGCATGGTGTCCGGCCTGTTCTTCGGCTTCGCCTTCGGAATGGGTGGTCTGGGTGCTGCCGTGCTCGGCCTGCTGGCGGACAAGACCAGCATCGAGTACGTCTACCAGCTGACCGCGTTCCTGCCGCTGCTCGGTATCGTGGCGGCGTGGCTGCCGCCGTCCCGGCCTGCTGCTCACTGAGGGGTTTGGGTTTGCAGGGCTTGCAGCCCTGCACCTGCAGAGGCAACGTCAACAGCAGAAGCGGGCTATCCGTGGGTTGGCGGGGCGGGTCCGGTTGCAGGGGACGCCGTAAACCCATCCCTGGGGGCTTGGCCGCGGCATCCATGCCGCGGACACCCCTGCAACCGGACCCACCCCGCCTTCGACAGTTTTCCGTGATCAGCCGGAACGGCGTACTGCTCTGGTAGGTGTCGGCCTTGGTCGACACGGTAGATCCATGCCATGCGTGGATGAATTCATTCGATGTCTGACAGATGTGTCGACCAAGGTCGACACCTACCAACAGCCGTGCGGCACAACAGCCGCAGTTACCAACAGCCGCTTGAACCTGTCGAAGGTGGGGCGGTGTCGGATTGCGGGGTGTCAGCCGCATGGATGCGGCTGCCAAGCCTACACGGACGTACTTGCGGCGTCCCCGCAATCCGACACCGCCCCGCCAACCCACGGAATGCCGCTCTGGCTCTGGCTTTGGCTTTGGCCGTTGCCGTTGCATTGAGCAGGTGCAGGGCGCAGCCCTGCCGAAACACCCCCAACCATGACTGCAGTCACTTGCCCGGACGCGCCGCGCTGGCGAAAGTCGGGAAGTTGACGTGATCGGTCCGGCCCGTTGCCAACCGCACGCAAGCGAGAGAGAGAAACGCTGTGCAACGA
Organism: Stenotrophomonas africana; assembly: GCF_013004645.1. Lineage (GTDB taxonomy): Bacteria > Pseudomonadota > Gammaproteobacteria > Xanthomonadales > Xanthomonadaceae > Stenotrophomonas > Stenotrophomonas africana. The sequence continues at coordinate 140,375 of NZ_JABEME010000009.1, forward strand.
CGTGAGTTCCTGGCTTTTTCCGGTCTGGGCCTGGCGGGCCTGCTGCTGCCGCATTCCCGTGCCATCGCCGCCGAGCAGCTGCTCGCCCCGGTCGATACCGTCCAGCGCAGACGCCTGGCGGACGTAGCGCTCGCCGCCGCACGCACGGCCAAGGCCAGCTACTGCGATGTGCGCATTGGCCGCTACCTCAACCAGTCGGTCATCACCCGCGAACACCAGGTCGGCAATGTGACCAACCGCGAATCGTCCGGCGTGGGCGTGCGGGTGATCGTCAACGGCGCCTGGGGCTTTGCCGCCACCCATCAGCAGACCGAAGCCGCCGTGCGCGCTGCGGTCGAGCAGGCGGCGGCGATCGCCCGCGCCAACGCCGGCATCCAGACCCGGCCGGTGCAGCTGGCGCCGACACCCTCGGTGGGTGAGGCACGCTGGCAGACGCCCGTCCGCAGGAACGCGATGGCGGTGCCGATCCAGGACAAGGTCGAGCTGCTGCTGGCGCTCAATGCCGCCGCGCTGAATGCGGGTGCCGACTACATCAATTCCACCCTGTTCCTGGTCAACGAACAGAAGTACTTCGCCTCCAGCGACGGCTCGTTCATCGACCAGGACATCCATCGCATCTGGCTGCCATTCACCGCCACTGCCATCGACAAGGCCAGCGGCAAGTTCCGCACCCGCGCCGGCCTGTCCTCGCCGATGGGCATGGGCTATGAATTCCTTGATGGCGATGCGCGCGGCAAGGTGCATCTGCCCGGTGGCATCACCGCCTACCGCGACTCCTACGACCCGGTCGAGGACGCCATCGCCGCCGCCCGCCACGCGCGCGAGAAACTGAAGGCGCCGTCGGTGAAGCCCGGCAAGTACGACCTGGTGCTGGACCCATCCAACCTGTTCCTGACCATCCACGAGAACGTCGGCCACCCGCTGGAGCTGGATCGCGTGCTCGGCTACGAAGCCAACTACGCCGGCACCAGCTTCGCCACGCTGGACAAGCGCGATGCCGGCTTCCGCTGGGGCAGCGACATCGTCACCTTCTTCGCCGACAAGACCCAGCCGGGCAGCCTCGGTGCGGTCGGCTACGACGACGAAGGCGTAAAGACCCAGCGCTGGGACCTGGTGCGCGACGGCATCCTGGTCGACTACCAGGCCACCCGCGATGAAGCCCATATCCTCGGCCGCGATGCATCGCATGGCTGCAGTTACGCCGATTCCTGGTCCAGCGTGCAGTTCCAGCGCATGGCCAATGTCTCGCTGGCGCCGGGCAAGCAGCCGCTCAGCGTCGAGGACATGATCAAGGACGTGGAGAACGGCATCTACATCCACGGTCGGGGGTCGTATTCGATCGACCAGCAGCGCTACAACGCGCAGTTCGGCGGCCAGCTGTATTACCAGATCAAGGACGGAAAGATCGCCGGCATGGTCGAGGACGCGGCCTACCAGATCCGCACGCCGGAGTTCTGGAACGCGTGCACTGCCATCTGCGACGAACGTGACTTCCGCCTGGGTGGTTCTTTCTTCGACGGCAAGGGCCAGCCCGGCCAGGTCTCAGCGGTCTCGCACGGTTCGTCCACCACCCGCTTCAACGGCATCAACATCATCAACACCGCGCGCAGTCTCGGCGCTTGAGCCACCCATCCTTCGACATGGAGAGCAGCCTTGCAAAGACGTGACTTCCTGGCCCTGACCGGGCTTACCGCAGGCGGGCTGATCGTGCCCTCCTTCTTCGGCAAGGCGATCGCCGCCGAGCAGCTGCAGAGCACGCTGGACCTGGGGCTGAAGAAGCGGCTGGCCGATGCGGCGCTGGCCGCCGCCCGCCAGGCCGGCGCCACCTACTGCGACGTGCGTATCGGCCGCTACCTGCGGCAGTTCGTGATCACCCGCGAGGACAAGGTGCAGAACGTGGTGAACACCGAGTCCACCGGTGTTGGCATCCGCGTGATCGTCAACGGTGCCTGGGGCTTCGCCGCCACCAATGCGCTGGGCACCGCCGACGTAGCCATGGCCGCGCAGCAGGCTGCGGCGATTGCCAAGGCCAATGCCGGCGTGCAGACCGCACCGGTGCAGCTGGCCAAGGCGCCGGGCGTGGGCGAGGTGAGCTGGCGCACGCCGATCCGCAAGAATGCGATGGAGGTGCCGATCAAGGACAAGGTGGGCCTGCTGCTGGACGTCAACGCCGCGGCGATGGGCGCCGGCGCCAGCTTCGTCAACTCGATGCTGTTCCTGGTCAACGAGCAGAAGTACTTCGCCTCCACCGATGGCTCCTACATCGACCAGGACGTGCACCGCATCTGGGCACCGATGACGATCACCGCCATCGACAAGTCCAGCGGCAAGTTCCGTACCCGCGAAGGCCTGTCCTCGCCGATGGGCCTGGGTTACGAGTATCTGGACGGTGCGGCTGCCGGCAAGGTGGTCAGCCCGAATGGCGTGGTCAACTACAGCTCTTCCTACAACATGAAGGAAGACGCCATCGCCGCCGCCAAGCAGGCGCAGGAAAAGCTGAAGGCACCCTCGGTGAAACCGGGCAAGTACGACCTGGTGCTCGACCCGTCGCACACCTGGCTGACCATCCATGAGTCGATCGGCCACCCGCTGGAGCTGGACCGTGTGCTCGGCTACGAAGCCAACTACGCCGGCACCAGCTTCGCCACCCTGGACAAGCGCGAACAGCATTTCCAGTACGGCAGCGAGCTGGTCAACATCTTCGCCGACAAGACCCAGCCGGGCAGCCTCGGCGCGGTGGCGTACGACGATGAAGGCGTGAAGTGCAAGCGCTGGGACCTGATCAGCAACGGCAAGCTGGTGGACTACCAGACCATCCGCGACCAGGCCCACATCCTCGGCAAGACCGAATCCGACGGCTGCTGCTATGCCGACTCGTGGTCCAGCGTGCAGTTCCAGCGCATGGCCAACGTGTCGATGGCACCGGGTAAGAAGCCGCTGAGCGTGCCCGACCTGATCAAGGACGTGGAGAACGGCATCTACATCATCGGTGATGGTTCGTTCTCGATCGACCAGCAGCGCTACAACGCGCAGTTCGGCGGCCAGCTGTTCTACGAGATCAAGAACGGTCAGATCACCCGCATGCTGGAAGACGTGGCCTACCAGATCCGCACGCCGGAGTTCTGGAATGCCTGCACCGCCGTGGCCGACGAGCGTGACTACCGCCTCGGCGGTTCGTTCTTCGACGGCAAGGGCCAGCCGGGCCAGGTCTCAGCGGTCTCGCACGGTTCGTCCACCGCGCGCTTCAACGGCATCAACGTCATCAACACCGCACGCAGCCTCGGCTGATCGGTCAGGAGCCCTTACACCATGAGTATCTTCACCGAAGCCCAGGCCAAGGCCATCCTCGACAAGGTCATTGCCCTGTCCAAGGCCGACGAATGCACTGCCGTGCTGGCGGGTTCGATCAGCGGCAACATCCGTTTCGCACTGAACAATGTCTCCACCAGCGGCATCGTCGACAACACCGAGCTGGCGGTCACCGTCGCCTTCGGCAAGCGCGTCGGCACGGCCTCGATCAACGAGTTCGACGACGCCGCGCTGGAACGCGTGGTGCGCCGTGCCGAAGACCTGGCACGCCTGGCCCCGGAGAACCCGGAGTTCATGCCGGCCATCGGCAAGCAGAGCTACCGCGCCAGCCCGACCTTCAGCGAATCCACCGCTGCCATCGATCCGGCCTTCCGTGCCAAGGTCGCCGCCGATTCGATCGCCCCGTGCCGTGGCCACGGCCTGATCGCCGCCGGTTTCCTTGAAGACGGCCAGGGCTTCCAGGCCACCGCCAACAGCAACGGCAACTTCGCCTACCAGCGCACCACCAACTTCGATTACACCTGCACCGTGCGTACCGAAGATGGCCGCGGTTCGGGCTGGGTCGGCCGCAACCTGAAGGATGCGGCCGACTTCAAGGCCGACCAGGACATCCGCATCGCGATGCGCAAGGCGACCGAGTCGCAGGAAGCCAAGGCGCTGGAACCGGGCAAGTACACGGTGATCCTGGAGCCGGCCGCAGCTGCGGGCCTGATCAGCTTCATGATGAACTTCTTCAGCGCGCGCTCGGCCGATGAAGGCCGCAGCTTCCTGTCGAAGAAGGGTGGCGGCAACAAGCTGGGCGAGCAGGTCTACGACCCGCGCGTGACCATGATTGCCGACCCCTGGCATCCGGATGCACCGGTGCTGCCGTGGGACAACGAAGGCATGCCGCGCGAACGCATGGCGATCATCGAGAACGGCAGGATCGCCAACCTCGACTACTCGCGCTTCTGGGCGCAGAAGCAGGGCAAGACCGCCAAGGCCACGCCGGGCAACCTGCTGATGAGCGGTGGCGACAAGAGCACCGCCGAGCTGGTACGCGGCACCCAGAAGGGCATCCTGGTCACCCGTACCTGGTACATCCGCATGGTCGACCCGCAGACCGTGCTGCTGACCGGCCTCACCCGCGACGGCACCTTCTACATCGAGAACGGCCAGATCAAGCACCCGGTGAAGAACTTCCGCTTCAACGAGTCGCCGGTGATCATGCTCAACAACATCGAAGAGCTGGGCAAGCCGGTGCGCGTGGCCGGCGATGAATCCAGCTACGTGATGATGATCCCGCCGATGAAGCTGCGCGATTTCACCTTCACCTCGTTGTCCGACGCGGTCTGATGGATCGCCGGGCGTGCCTGCGCTGGTTGGCCGCTGCCGCTTCGGCGGCGGCGCTGCCGGCCTTCGCGCAGGCAGGCCCGCGCAGTTCGCGCTACGACTTCTGGTTCACTCGCCTGCAGTACGACTCCGGTGACTGGGACGTGGACGCGCGCATGCCGTCCAACCTGATCACCTCGCTGATCGACTACACCTCGCTGCGCGTGGACCCGCAGGAACACGTGGTGGCGCTGGCCGACCCGCGCATGCTGGAAGCGCCGTTCTGCTACCTGGCCGGGCACACGTTGGTGGAGTTCAACGCCGCCGAGCGGCAGAACTTCGTGCGTTATGTGCGCAATGGCGGCTTCGTCTTCGTCGACGACTGCAACCACGATATCGACGGCCTGTTCGCCACCTCGTTCGAGGCGCAGATGGGCCGCCTGTTCGGTCCCAGGGCGCTGCAGAAGCTGCCCAACAGCCACCCGCTGTACCGCAGCTTCTTCCGCTTCCCCGATGGCCCGCCCGCCACCAGCTTCGAACTCAACGGCTGGGGCGACGACCTGGTGCACGACTACCTGAAGGGCATCGAGGTCGATGGCCGCCTGGGGCTGCTCTACAGCAACAAGGACTACGGCTGCGAGTGGGACTACGACTGGCGCAACAAGCGCTTCCTGGCCGAAGACAACACGCGCTTCGGCGTCAACATCGTGATGTACGCGTTGAACAATTGATAGGACCTGCACGCCCATGACCTCCCCCGACCTCGATTCCCTGCTGCCGCGCCTGCACGATCTGCGCGCTGCGCTCGCACGCGCGGTGGTTGGCCAGAACACCGTGGTCGAGCAGCTGCTGATCGGCCTGCTGGCCGGTGGCCACTGCCTGCTGGAAGGCGCGCCGGGCCTGGGCAAGACCCTGCTGGTGCGCTCGCTGGGCCAGGCGCTGGAACTGCAGTTCCGGCGCGTGCAGTTCACCCCGGACCTGATGCCCAGCGACATCCTCGGCACCGAGCTGCTGGAAGAAGACCACGGCACCGGCCATCGCCATTTCCGTTTCCAGCAGGGCCCGATCTTCACCCACCTGCTGCTGGCCGACGAACTCAACCGCACCCCGCCCAAGACCCAGGCCGCACTGCTGGAAGCGATGCAGGAGCGCACGGTCAGTTACGCCGGTACCACCTATGCACTGCCCGCGCCGTTCTTCGTGCTGGCCACGCAGAACCCGATCGAGCAGGCCGGCACCTACCCGCTGCCGGAAGCACAGCTGGACCGCTTCCTGCTGCACGTGCTGGTGGATTACCCCAGCGAGGACGAGGAGCGGCAGATCCTGGAACAGACCACTGGCGGCGCCACCGACGCGGTGCCGAAGGTGATGGATGCCGAAGCGGTCATCGCACTGCAGGCCGCGGTGCGCCAGGTGCACGTCAGCCCCGATGTGCTGGCCTGGATCACCCGCCTGGTACGCGCCAGCCGTCCGGGCGACGGCGCGCCGGCCGCCATCAACCAATGGGTGAAATGGGGCGCCGGCCCGCGTGCCGGGCAGTCGCTGGTGCTGGCCGCCAAGGCCCGTGCGCTGCTGCAGGGCCGGTTCGCCGCCACCCGCGAGGATGTGCAGGCACTGGCCGCGCCGGTGATGCGCCATCGCCTGCTGCTGTCGTTCGCCGCCGAGGCCGAGCAGAAGCGTGCCGACGACGTGGTCGCCGCCCTGCTGCAGGCCGTGCCGTTCCCGGGTTGATCCACCCGTGAACGCCGGTACCCCGCTGACCTTGCCACCGGAACTGCGTGCGCGCCTGCGCCTGCTGCGGTTGCAGCCGCGCCTGGCCAGCGGCGCCAGTGGCATCGGCCAGCACGCCAGCCGCAGCCGCGGTGCCGGCCTCGAGTTCGCCCAGTACCGTGCCTACGAGCCGGGAGACGAACTGCGCCAGATCGACTGGAAGCTGTACGCCCGCTCGGATCGCTTCTTCGTGCGCGAGTCCGAACGCGAAAGCCCGATCACGGTCTGGCTGCTGCTGGATGCCACCGCTTCGGCCAACCAGGCGGATCGCGCGGCACCGCAGCGCACGCGCCTGGACCATATGCGGGGTGTGGCCGCCTGCGTGGTTGAACTGGCCCTGCAGCAGGGTGACCGTTTCGGCCTGCTGGCGATCAACGGCGATGGCCTGCAGCTGGTTCCCGCGGCGAACGGCGCACGCCAGCGTGATCGCGTGCATCTGCACCTGCATGCCTTGCAGGCGCGCGGCGCCTGGCCTGCGGCCGATCGCCTTCGGCCGCTGTGGGAACGCGTGCGCCCGGGCGACCTGCTGCTGGCGATCGGCGACGGCTTCGACGACGCCGGCATCGTGCTGCTGGAACAGCTGGCCAGCGCGCGCCGCGAAGTGGCACTGCTGCAGATCCTCACCGCCGACGAGCGCGACTTCCCGTTCGACGCCGGCCACCGCTTCCGCGATCCGGAGACCGGCGAGGAACTGTTGGGCGACGGCGCGGCGATCCGCGCCGACTACCTGCAGCGCTTCGCTGACGCACGCAGCGCGTTGCATGCGCGCCTGCGGTCCAGTGGCATCGCCAGTGCCACCGGCTGGCTCGACCGACCGTTGGACCAGGCACTGCAGGCGCTGTTCGGCCGGGGGGGCGGTGCATGACCCTGCTGTTCCCGCTCGCCCTCGCCGCGCTTGCCGCATGGCTGCTGCCGCTGCTGATCCATCTGGCCCGGCGCCATCCGTACACGCCGCTGGATTTCGCCGCGCTGCGCTGGCTGCGCGCACAGATCCGGCCGCGCCAGCGCATCCGCTTCGATGACTGGCCGTTGCTGCTGGTGCGTCTGCTGTTGCTGGCCGCACTGGCCCTGCTGTTGGCACGACCTGCGTTGACCGGCCCCTCTCCCGCCTCCGATGCGTGGACGGTGGTGGCCCCCGGGCTGGACGCTGCTGCACTGCGTGGTACCGCTGCGGACCGCAACTGGCACTGGCTGGCACCTGGCTTCCCCGCCATCGAACAGGCGCCGCCTGCAGCCAGCGCCTCCCTGCCCAGCCTGTTGCGCGAACTGGACGCACAGCTGCCCGCGGGCACCGCGTTGGTCGTGCACGTTCCCGATCCCCTGCCCGGCCTGGATGGTGCCCGCCTGCAGCTTTCGCGCGACGTGCAGTGGCACACGCAGCCGATGCCGGTCACCCCGCCGCAGACTGCAGCAACTCCGCCCCGGTTACGCGTGCACGGCGAAGCATCCGCGACTGCCCAGCGCTGGTTGAACGCGCTGCAGCGCGCGTGGGGCGTGCAGGCACCGCTCGCTCCGCTGCCGGCAGATGCCCTGCCCGAACGCGGCGAGATCGGCGTGTGGAGCCGCAGCGATGCACTGCCGGCGACCTGGCAGGCGTGGCTGCGTGACGGCGGTCGTGTCATGACTGCCGGCAAGCCTGCTGCCAGTGCCAGCATCCTGCTGCGCGATGCCGAGGGCACACCGCTGCTGTGGCAGCAACGCATCGGCCACGGCTATCTGCTGTCGCTGCCGGGCGACTGGAATGCCGCCAGCAACGCCGCGCTGCGCGATCCGCGACTGCCGCGTGCCCTGCTGCTGGCGCTGCAGCCGCCCAAGGCCCCGCGCCTGGGCGATGCACGTGACCAGGCACCGCAGCGGGCCGCATTGCCTGCTGCAACACCACCGCTGCGTGAGCCAACGCCTTGGCTGTTGCTGGCCATCGTGCTGCTGTTCGCGCTGGAACGCTGGATGGCCAGCAGTGCCTGGCGCAGGGTGGGCGCATGAATACCTTGCAGCACGCCTGGCAACGTGCGCGCCGGCGCCGTGCGCTCATCACCCTGCTGCTGGGCCTGCCATGGGCGCTGGCTGCGGCGGTGCTGGCCCTGCGTCTGGCAGGTTTCGATATCGCCTGCGTCGTCGGTACGATCAGCCTGCTCGCGTGTGCGGGCTTCGCCACTGCGCATGCCCGCCAACTCGACCGGCAGTGGCTGCAACGCCACCTTGATGGCAGCGGTGCCAGCGAGGACAGCGCCGATCTGCTGTTCGCCGATGCCGCCACGCTCAATCCGCTGCAGCAGCGCCAGCGTGCGCATGTGCTGGCGACGCTGGAACGCGCGATGCCGGAGCTGCGTCCGCGCTGGCCACGTGGTGCATTGGCGCTGTGTTGGATCGCAGGGCTGGCCATTGTTGTGCTGGCACTGGGCTGGCCACGTTCGAACCCCGGTTCCGCGCCTACCCGCACGTCGGCGCCCGGCAGCACTGCTTCCGCAGGCCCGCTGCGCCTGCAGTCCACCCGCCTGCGCATCGACGCGCCGGCCTATACCGGCCAGGCCACGCTTACCCAGAATGCGCTGGACGCCAAGGTCGCCGCCGACAGCCGGCTGTCCTGGTCGCTGCGCTTCGACCGCGCCCCGGACAAGGCATGGCTGCAATTCCACGATGGTCGTCGGTTGCCACTGAGCGAGCACGAAGGACAGTGGCAGGCACAGGACATTGCACGCACGCCGGTGCTGTACCGCGTGGTGAGCGAACCGGCACTGGCAGAGACCCGCCTGCATCGGCTGGATGTGGTGGCCGACCGTGCACCCAGCGTGCGCGTACTGGAGCCCACGGCCAGCCTGGTGCTGGGCACGCCGGGGCAACGACAGTGGGCACTGCGCTTCGAGGCCAGCGACGATTACGGTGTCGCGGCGCAGGCAACGCTGTCGATCACCACCACCCAGGGTAGCGGTGAGAACATCACCTTCGTGAAGCGCAGCGTCACACTTGCCGGCAGCGGCGAAGCCACCGCGCGGCGTTTCGCCCACACCCTTGATCTGGCGTCGCTGGGTGCGCAGCCCGGCAACGATGTGATCGCCCAGCTGGAGGTGCGCGACAATCATGCACCCACGCCGCAGACCGGGCGCAGCAGCAGCGTGATCCTGCGCCTGCCCAGCACCGAAGTCGCGCTCGGTGCAGAGCTCGAGGGCCGCATCAAGAAGACCCTGCCTGCGTACTTCCGCAGCCAGCGGCAGATCATCATCGATGCCGAAGCGTTGATCCGGCAGCGACGCAGCCTGGCCGCCGAGGACTTCGTGAAGCGCAGCGATGCGATCGGTGTCGACCAGCGCATCCTGCGCCTGCGCTACGGCCAGTTCCTGGGCGAGGAAAGCGAAGGTGCGCCGAAGCCACCGCCGACCAGTGACCTGCCCACCAGCGATACGCCGGCCGCAGACGACCACGACCCCGACCATGGCGACGAGCACGATCACGACCATGGCGCCGATGCAGGCGCGCACGACGCGCACGGCCACGACCACGGCGGCAAGCCGGCCAATGCCGATACGCCACCGGTGTTCGGCAGCGCCACCGATGTGCTGTCGGAGTACGGCCACACCCATGACCACGCCGAGGCGGCCACCCTGCTCGATCCGCAGACCCGTGCCACGCTGAAGGCCGCGCTGGACCAGATGTGGTCGGCCGAAGGCGAGCTGCGCCAGGGCCGTCCGGAGCAGGCATTGCCTTTTGCCTACAAGGCGCTGGGCTTGATCAAGCAGGTGCAGCAGGCCGAGCGCATCTACCTGGCCCGGGTCGGGCCGGAGCTGCCACCGATCGATGAAGGCCGTCGCCTCGGCGGTGATCGCGCTGGACTGGCCAGTCGCGAACTGCCGCTGGCCGCGCGCATCCCGCCCGATCCGGCCATCGTTGAATCCTGGCAGCGCCTGGGTGATGACAACGGCGCACCGGATCTCGATGCGCTTGCGGCCTGGCAGCAGCGCAATGCAGCCTACCTGCCTGATGCATTGGATCTGGCTGCGGCCATCGAGCAGCTGCGCATCGAGCCCGACTGCAGCGACTGTCGCCAGCGCCTGCGCGCGCAGCTGTGGCGGGCGCTGCAGCGTCCGCTGCCGCAGGCGATGCGGCGCAGTGCTGCCGATGCAATGGGCCAGCGCTACCTCGATGCGCTGGAGGGGCAGCCATGAACGCCTCCAGCCTGAACCTGTGGATTGCGCTGGCACTCGCTCTGGCGGTGGTCATCGCCAGCGTGCGCCAGCTGCGTGGACGCACCGCGCACCCTGGCCGCCGGTGGAGCGTGATCGCACTGCAGATCATCGTCGCCACGCTGCTGTACTTCTGCCTGCTGCCGCCCACCCACCAGCAACCCGCAGGCGGGCTGGTCGTGCTTGGCGTCGATGCGGGCAAGGCCGGCGCGCTCCCGGCCAGCGAAGGCCCGCTGTTGCTGTTGCCGGAAGCTGCCGATGTGCCCGGCGCACAGCGCGTTCCCGACCTGGCCACCGCGCTGCGCCAGCATCCGGCCGCCACGCTGACGCTGGTCGGTGCGGGCCTGGCCGCACGTGACCGCGACGCGGTGCTGCCGCCGGATGTACGTTGGCAGGCCGCACCGGAGCCGCGCGGCTGGATCGCGCTGCAACCACCGGCCGATGTCGCACCCGGTGCCCGCTTCGATGTGCAGGCTCAGGCGCGTGGCGCGGCCAAGGCGAAGGCCGAACTGCTCGACCCGGCCGACAGCGTAGTCGATCGCACGGACGTTGCCGACGACGGCCGCGTGCAGCTGAGTGGCATCGCCCGCGCCGAAGGCCGCAGCGTGTTCAAGCTGCGCCTGCTCGATGCCGACGGCCATGTGGTGGACAGCGTACCGGTGCCGCAGCAGACCCTGCCGGCCGCACCGCTGCGCCTGCTGGTGCGCGCCAGCGCGCCGGGTCCAGAGCTGAAGTACCTGCGGCGTTGGGCGGCCGATGCCGGCATCCGTGTGCAGGTGCAGGCGGATACCGGGGCCGGACTCAGCATCGGCGATGGCGCAGTGTCGATTGATGCAGCATCGCTCATGCGCAGCGATCTGCTGCTGCTGGACGAGCGCAGCCTCGCGGCATTGAGTGCAGGCCAGCTGGCCACCGTGCGCCAGGCACTGCACGATGGACTGGGCGTGCTGGTACGCAGTGCGGGCGCGCCTTCGGCCGGTGCGCGCCAGCGCCTCCGCGATCTGGGCCTGCCCGTGCAGGGCGATGGCAGCAGCCACACCCTTGAACTTCCCAGCGATGGCGAAAGCGCGATCCTCGCCGCACGACGTGGCCCGCTTGCCGCCGGCACGTTGCCGACCGGCTACGGCGAAGAGGCCGACCGCAGCTCGCACAGTGCCGCGCTGCCTTCGCTGGAAGCACTGGCGTTGCAGGCGCCGGGCAGCAACGCGCTGCTGCACGATCGGGGCGGCAAGGCCGTCGGCGGCTGGCGCGCGGTCGGCAACGGACGCATCGGGCTGCTGCCGCTGACCGACAGCTGGCGCTGGGTGCTGGCCGGCCGCGATGACCGCCACGGCGAACTGTGGAGCGACGTGGTTGCCACGCTGGCACGCGCGCAGGGCAGCGGTGATGCGCTGTGGTCACCACAAGTGATTGCCTGGGCCGGAGAACGGCAGTCGCTGTGCGGCGCGCAGGCGCCCCTGCAGGTCTTCAGCAAGCGTGGCGACGCTGTACCCCTGATTGTCGATGGAGCGACGTCGGCGCTGCGCTGCGCCGGCTGGTGGCCGCGTGAAGCGGGCTGGCAGCGCCTGCAGCATGGCGACAGCGTTGTCTGGCGCTATGTGTTCGACCCGAAGGATGCATCTGCGCTGCATCGACAGGCGATGATCGATGCGACCACGCGGGCGTTGGCCTCCAGTACATCGGCGAATGCGTCGGTGATGCAACCCGTGGCAGGCTCACGCTGGCCGTGGTGGCTGGCGTTCGTGTTGTGCGCATCGCTGCTGTGGTGGCTGGAACGGCGGCGCTGACCGCATCGATTGGATCGCGGGCAGCATCCACGCAAGGCGTGGATCTACTGACCCCAATCCTCATGCGTCCTTCAACGCTTGCCCGCGCGCCGGTAGACACCGTTGAAGCGCACGTTCATGCCACCGCATTCGCTGTTGTCGGCCACGATCAGCACCGCACCCAGCGAATGCACGCGCACCTTGCAGGTGTCCTCGACGAACTCGACGTCGGCGCCACGCGGCGCCGCGCGCGCTTCCACCTGGCCCATGTTGGGTCCATAGGGGCGCTGCTCCGGCGTGGGGTTGGCGGAGGGCCAATAAGCGTCACCCTCCACATGCAGTTGCCCGCCCTGCACGGTAATGCGCAGGCCGTTGTCACCATCCTTCCACTCCCCCGCCCAGTCCTGCAGCGTTGGCACGGCCACCGGCAATGGCTGCAGCTTGCTGCGGTCGACCCAACCGGCACTGCCACCCACCTTGTTCGGGAAGAACGCGCAGCGGTAGCGGCCGAGATCACGCCCGGTCACCACGGTATCGCCGTTGACCACATAGCTGCGCTGTCGGCAGGCAGGCTCGCCCTTGGCCGGGCAGCCGTCCATGTCGCCAAGCAGGTACAGACGGGGTGCATCGATCACCCGCGCCAGTGCGAACTGGCTTTGTTCGGAGGGGAACGCACCGTTGCGGCAGGCACCACCGCCGGCGATGCCGTCCGCGAAGGCGGAGACCGGCAGCAATGTGGCCATCAGGCAGATCGAACGCAGGAACATGGCAGCACTATTGGTGGGGGAGCCGGCAGGATATACCGGGCTACTTCACCGGCGGTGCATCGCCGGCATCCTGCTCCTGGGAGAACCGCAGCGCGCGCTGCCGCTGTTCGGCACTGAGCTCCGGTGGCGGCCGCGCCACGGCGGCCTGGATCTGCGCCGGTCCGCCGGTGAGTTTGTTGACGCCCTTGGCGGCCGCCATGACCCCCTTGACCACGCCCATCATGATGTAGCCGCCGCCCATGCTGACCTGCTCCGGCGATGGCGGTTCGCTCCAGTCGCGGCTGAAGCGGTTGTCACCGAACTTCACCGGATTCTTGAAGCGGTACAGGTCCAGCGGCTCGTCGTCGGGCTTGAGCGCACGCACTTCGCCGAGGGTGGTGACATTGTCCTGCGGCAGGGTGGTGGAAATCGGCGCGGTGGTTGCCGCCGGGGCATCAGCAGGGGGAACGGGTGCAGGATCGGGCACTGCCACCGGCGCGGCCTGCTGCGCCTGCGCGATGCCGGCCAGCAGCATGCCGGCCAGGAGTGCTCCCTGCGTTCCACGTCGTGCCACAGCCATCCGCCCTGTTGGTTGCGTCCAGCGCCCAAGGATACGGATGCCGGCTTCAGATTTCGTTGCTGCACCGGCAGCTGTTCAGCCAAGGGCGATGCGGCGACGCCACGGGACGCGAGCACTGAACGGTTCACGGCCGCCGTGTGCGGTGTCTCACATCCTGAGACGTGAGTGTGGTGCCATGTGACCCCTCGCAATCCGTCCCGGCTCCATCTTCCATGGCTTACGAACTCGCCAAGCGCACCGCCGATGCCGAGCAGAAGCTCGCCACCCGCGATGGCCTGCCCGCCCGCGACGGCGCCCTGCTCAGCGCGCGCCTGCAGCGCCGCTACCAGGACCGCATCACCGGCAGCTTTGCCATTCCCGGCCGCGAAGGCCGCTATGCGCCCATTCCCGATTCAGTTCCGCCTGCCCTGGCCGCCGCGCTGAAGGCGCGTGGCATCGAGCAGCTCTACAGCCACCAGGCCGAGGCCTGGGAGGCGAGCCAGCGCGGCGAGCACGTGGCCATCGTCACCCCCACCGCCAGCGGCAAGTCGCTGTGCTACACCCTGCCGGTGGTCAGCGCTGCGATGCAGGACAAGGCCAAGGCGCTGTACCTGTTCCCGACCAAGGCGCTGGCCCAGGACCAGGTGGCCGAGCTGCTGGAACTCAACCGTGCCGGTGACCTGGGCGTAAAGGCCTTCACCTTCGACGGCGACACCCCCGGCGATGCGCGCCAGGCGATCCGCCTGCACGGCGATATCGTGGTGTCCAACCCGGACATGCTGCACCAGGCGATCCTGCCGCATCACACCAAATGGGCGCAGTTCTTCGAGAACCTGCGCTACATCGTCATCGACGAAGTGCATACCTACCGCGGCGTGTTCGGCAGTCACGTCACCAACGTGCTGCGCCGGCTCAAGCGCATCTGCGCGTTCTACGGCGTACAACCGCAGTTCATCCTGTGCTCGGCCACCATCGGCAACCCGCAGGCGCATGCCGAGGCGCTGATCGAGGCGCCGGTTACCGCCATCACCGAATCCGGTGCGCCCAGCGGGCCGAAGCAGGTGCTGCTGTGGAACCCGCCGGTAATCAATCCGGACCTCGGCCTACGTGCCTCGGCACGCTCGCAGAGCAATCGCATCGCCCGCATCGCGATCAAATCCGGGCTGAAGACCCTGGTGTTCGCGCAGACACGCTTGATGGTCGAGGTGCTGACCAAGTACCTGAAGGACATCTTCGACCACGACCCGCGCAAGCCGCCGCGCATCCGCGCCTACCGCGGTGGCTACCTGCCCACCGAACGCCGCGAGACCGAGCGTGCGATGCGCGCGGGCAACATCGATGGCATCGTCAGCACCTCGGCGCTGGAACTGGGCGTGGATATCGGCAGCCTGGACGTGGTGATCCTCAATGGCTACCCGGGCAGCGTGGCCGCCACCTGGCAGCGCTTCGGCCGCGCCGGTCGCCGCCAGCAGCCCGCACTCGGGGTGATGGTGGCCAGCTCGCAGCCGCTGGACCAGTACGTGGTGCGCCATCCGGACTTCTTCGCCGAGGCGTCGCCGGAACACGCACGCATCGCGCCCGACCAACCGTTGATCCTGTTCGACCACATCCGCTGCGCGGCCTTCGAGCTGCCGTTCCGGGTCGGCGATGGCTTCGGCCCGATCGATCCGGAAGTGTTCCTGGAAGCGCTGGCCGAAACCGAAGTGATCCACCGCGAAGGCGAACGCTGGGAATGGATCGCCGACAGCTATCCGGCCAATGCGGTCAGCCTGCGTGCGGTGGCCGACGGCAACTTCGTGGTGGTCGACCGCAGCGATGGCCGCCAGCAGATCATCGCCGAGGTCGATTATTCGGCCGCCGCGCTCACCCTGTACGAAGGCGCCATCCACATGGTGCAGTCCACGCCGTACCAGGTGGAGACGCTGGACTGGGACGGCCGCAAGGCCTACGTCACCCGCACGCATGTGGATTACTACACCGACAGCATCGACTTCACCAAGCTCAAGGTGCTGGACCGTTTCGATGGCGGCGTGGCCGGCCGGGGTGATTCACACCATGGCGAAGTGCACGTGGTACGCCGCGTGGCCGGCTACAAGAAGATCCGCTACTACACCCACGAGAACATCGGCTACGGGCCGGTGAACCTGCCCGACCAGGAACTGCACACCACTGCGGTGTGGTGGCAGCTGCCGCAGGCGCTGCTGCTGCGCGCGTTCGCCAGCAAGCAGGATGCGCTGGACGGCTTCCTCGGTGCGGCGTATGCGCTGCACATCGTCGCCACCGTGGCGGTGATGGCCGATGCGCGCGACCTGCAGAAGTCGGTGGGTAACGGCGATGGTTCCTGGTTCGCGATCGCCGACCAGAGCGGCCGTGGCCAGCTGCGTGGCAGCGAGGGAGATCCCGGTGTGGTGGAGCTGCTGCAGGAATTCGTGCCCACCGTGTACCTGTACGACAACTTCCCCGGTGGCGTCGGCCTCAGCGAGCCGTTGTGGCAGCGCCAGGCCGAACTGGTGCAGCGCGCGCGTGAACTGGTGCAGCGCTGCGACTGCAAGGCCGGCTGCCCGGCCTGCGTGGGCCCGGTGCTGGCCGCACAGGAGGAAGATGAGACCTCGCCGCGCGCGCTGGCGCTGCGCGTGCTGGACCTGTTCGATGCAGAGGCCTGCCATCACGTGCGCGACGTGGTGGTGACCACGCGCGAGCCGATGGAGCTGATGGCACCGTGAGCCTGAGCCTGGACAAGCTGCGCCTGCTGCGCAGGCAGGCCGGCGACCCGAAGGCGAGCACACCGGCCGCGCCGGACGTGCCCCCTGCGCCACTGCCACCCGTGGCCGCCAACGATGCGCGGCAACCACCGGCCGAGCGTTCGGTGTTCGCCTGGGTCGAACAGGAAATCCGCCACAAGCCGACCGGCGCTGCAGCCCCCGCACCGGCATCCGCACCGCTGCGGCGGCCGGAAGTGGGCAGCCTGCATCGCCTGCTCGGCCTGCGTTCGCGCGGTGGAGCCGCGCCGGCACGCGCCAGTGCACAGGATCGCCAGCTGCCCGGCGAGGAGATCGCGCCGGGCCTGTTCCTGATCGAGTCGCTGCAGCCGCAACCGATCCCGATCGCCCCGCTGTCATTGGCCTTCGCCAAGCGCGAAGGCCAGCACGTGGCCGCGCGCGACCTGCTGTTCTTCGATACCGAAACCACCGGCCTGGCCGGCGGTACCGGCACCCGCGCCTTCATGATCGGTGCCGCCGACTGGCACGCCTGCCCGCAGCGCGGCGAAGGCCTGCGCATCCGCCAACTGCTGATGTCGACGATGGCCGCCGAGGACGCGATGCTCGCCACCTTCGCCAGCTGGCTGCAGCCGTCCACCGTGTTCTGCAGCTACAACGGCCGCAGCTACGATGCGCCCCTGCTGAAGGCGCGTTATCGGCTGGCCCGCCAGCGTTGCCCGATCACCGCACTGGATCACGTCGACCTGCTCTATCCGACCCGCCGCCGCTATCGCGGCACGTGGGAGAACTGCAAGCTGTCCACCATCGAACGCCAGCTGCTGCGCGTGGTGCGCGAGGACGACCTGCCGGGCTCGGAGGCGCCGGGCGCATGGCTGCGCTTCCTGCGTGGCGGCGACGCCGTGAATCTGCGCCGGGTCGCTGACCACAACCACCAGGACGTAGTGACCCTGGCCCTGCTGCTGCAACGGCTGGTACGCGAGGAGCAACGCGAGCGCGAGACGCTGGCACTGGTCGGGCCGTAGGCGTTGACGCGGCCTGACGGTGGCAGCGGTGACACTGCCGCCACCATCCATGCCTGGAGCCCGACGATGCGCCTCAATCCCCTGGCCCTGCTCGCCATCCTGCCCTTGGCCGCCTGCAGTCATGCCGGCAGCAGCACCACCCATGATCCCGCACCGGCGCCCGTGGCCGAAACCGCGCACGAATGCAGGCCGGAAGCGCTGGACGCCTTCACCGGCAAGACTGCCGACGAAGCCACGATCAAGAAGCTGGTGGCCGACAGCGGCGCGCGCGGTGCTCGGGTGGTCAAGCCGGGCATGGCAGTGACCATGGACTTTCGCCAGGACCGGGTGACCGTGCAGGTGGACGCGCAGAACCGGATAGAGCGCGCCAGCTGCGGTTGATCGACCCAAGGTAGTGCCGGCTACTGGCCGGCACCCCACATCGCCGGCCAGCGGCCGGCACTACCGATCAGAGTTGCTCGGCCTTGCCGCTGGCCAGTGCGCGCGCGATCACCTGCTGTGCCTGCTGCGATGCCTGCGCATGCACGCGTGCCTGGCGCTCGCCCAGCGCGGCCTGCTTGCTGCCCAGTGCCGCCTGGCGGCTGGCCAGTTCAGACTGCTGGCTGGCCAGACGCTGCATGTCACGGGTGCGGCCGGACTGCGCGGCCTCGCTGCGGGCTTCCTGCATCGCACGACGTGCCTCGGCGGCGGCCTCGCGGGCGGCCTCACGCGCAACGGCCACGTCGCTGGTTGCACCGCGCGCAGCCTTCGCCGCTTCCGCAGCCGCCTCACGGTTGATGTCGTGGGCGGCCATCGCGCTGCGCGCCACCTCGGCGGCGGCCAGTGCGATGCGGCGTGACTCCTCGCCCTGCAGACGCCCCATCTCACCCATCTGCTTGCCGAGTTCGCCCTGCTGGCGACCCAACGCGCTCTGCTGGCGGCCCAGTTCGCTCTGCTGGCGCCCCAGGTCTGCGGCGCCGCTGTAGGCACGCTGCAGGGATTGGATCAGCATCGGGTCGCGCACCACATAGCGCTTGTCGCCCTGGCGGAACCACAGCGCCGGGCCCTTGCCGAGCTGCCTGCGGGCCACCGTAACGTCGTCGATGCCACCGTTGGCGAAGGTCGAATCACCATCGACCAGCACGTAGGCCTCCCGCGGCGACTTGCCCAGATCAAGGCGACCGTAAGTGGTGATGGACGTGGTGGTGGACGTCGTGTCGTCATGGTCCTCATCCCTGCCAGCGGCATCGTCGACGTAGGCCACGTCGGCATCGTCAGGACCGGACGGTTCTTCCACATCGGCCGGTTCGGCGGGGGGTGCCGGCTCCACAGGCACGGCTGGCACTTGCGCGGACGACGGGGGTGCAGGCGGAGCCTTCGGCGGCGCGGGCACCACGGCGGTCGGTGCCGCAGGAGGCGCGGGCGGCGCCGGCGGCACTGGCGCTGCGACCAGCCGCATTGGTGCCACGCCCACCACCACCACGATGGCCGTCAGGGCCACCGCCAACAGGCGCGGGCAGGACCGGCGCGACTGCAGCGAGAGCAGGCGACGCTTGAGGCTGGCGGTGCTCGGTGCGGCACTGGCCACACCCAGGTGCGGCTGCGGGGCCACGCCCAGCTGCAGCAGCAGGCGGCCATAGGCCTGGCGGCTCGCGCCATGCTGGCCGACCACCGCCGCATCCACCGCTTCCTCCCGGGCCTGGGCGTATTCGCGCACCGACAGGCGCAGCAGCGGATGGAAGAAGAACAGGTGCTGCGCCAGTGCGGGCAGCAGGCCCCACTGCAGGTCGCGACGCTGCAGATGCTGCAGTTCGTGGGTCAGTGCCAGGTCCAGCGCATCGCCCTGCAGGGCGTTGTCGCCGGCCGGCAGCAGCAGCACCGGGCGGAACGGCCCGACCAGCTGCGGCGAGTCCACCTGCGTGCTCATCCACAGCCGCGGTGCAGGGCGCACGCCGTGTGCGTCGGAAGCCAGCTGCAGGGCCTGCACCAGCGCCTCGTCCTCGCAGGGATAGGCGGCGGCCAGCAGCGCCCGGCAGCGGCGCCACTCACCGAAAGTGCGCAGGGCCATCAGCAGCACGCCCGATGCCCATAGCGCAGCCAACGCGACGGCCCACCACGCCACTGCCGGCACGTCCGGTGCAGTCATCGGCATTGTCGCCAGCAGCTGCGCCGAGGCTTCCGGCGCCAGTGGGTAGACCAGATCAGCGGCAACGTCAGTGGCGGTCATCGCCACCGCCTGCGGTGCCGGCAGCCAGGCCAACTGCAACGGCTGGCTCCAGAACAGGCCGAGCACGGCCTGCAGCGAGACCAGCCACCACAGGCGGCAGCGGGTAGCCGCCGACAGTGTCGGCAGCGCGCGGCACAGCACGTAGACCAGCGCCACCAGCAGCACGGTCTGCAGGCTGGTCCAGCCCAGCCGTTCCAGCATTGGGATCAGCATCGTGGTGTCCATGGCTCAGCCCTCGTGGCGACGCGATTGGAGTTGGGCGACCAGCGCTTCCAACTCGGCCAGCTCGTTGTCGCTGACCTGCTGGCGCTGCGACAGGTAGGCCACAAATGGCGACACCGAGCCCTGGAGGGTGTTGTCGATGAACTGGGCCACGGCCCCCTGCAGCACGCTTTCCGGGCCACGGGTGGCCTGGTAGCGGTAGACGCCGTCCTGCTGCTGGCGCTGAAGATACCCCTTGGCCCGCAGCCGCTCCATCATCGTCAGCACGGTGGAACGGGCCAGGCCACGGGCCTCGCCGTAGCCGCTGGCGACCTCACCGACCGTGGCCGGCGCATGTTCATCGATGTACTGCAGCAGGGCCAGTTCCTGGTCCCCGATGGTCTTGCCACGCATGACACCACTCCCTTGACTACACGTGTCGTCACTGTCAGCTTGACGACAACTGTAGTCAACCCCCCGGAAGTCATGGGCCGACGAACGGTAGGGGCGCCGAGCGCTTAAACCTTTGGCGCGCCGGCTGCATCCGATCCGGACGCCCTGCAGGAATTCCGCATGTTCCGCCCAACGCTTCGAGTCGTACTCATGCTCACCAGTGCCCTGCCCTTCACCGCCATCTCTGCCAGCCAGGACCAGGCCAACGACCAGACCCGCCGCCTGATCCGCCAGATCATGCTGGAGCAGCGCATCCCCGGGTTGCAGGTCGCGGTGGTCAAGCAAGGGCAGATCGTGCTGTCCGAAGCCTATGGCCTGGCCAATGTCGAGAATGGTGTGCTTGCCTCGCGCGACACCCGCTTCCCGCTCAACTCGGCCACCAAGGCCTTCACCGGCGTGGCCGCCGCGCAGCTGGCGCAGGAGGGGCGATTGGATCTGGACGCGCCGGCCTCGCGCTACCTGGATGATCTTCCACCAGCGTGGAGAGACGTACGCGTTCACCAGCTGCTGGCACATACCTCCGGCCTTCCGGACATCCTTGATGCGAACGGGCTGTTGGGCGCTGGCTCAGAAGCGCAGGCGTGGGCGGCCGTCACTGCGCAGCCGGTCGAAGCCGAACCCGGGCAGCGCTTCGCCTACAACCAGACCAACTACGTACTGCTGGCACGAATCATCGCGAAGCAATCCGGCATGCCCTACGAACGTTTCCTCGCCACCGGCCAGTTCAGCAGCGCGCGCATGGCCCGCACCACCTTCGGCGACAGCTACGACCTGATTCCGGATGCGGCGACGATGTACAGCCTGGCCCCACGTGCCACCGACGCTGCGGATGCACCGTCCCGCCTGTCGCACTGGTTCTACGACATACCGCCTTCGCTGTGGGCTGGTGGCGGCATCCTCACCACCGCCGACGACACCGCGCGCTGGCTGGTCGCGCTGACCGAAGGCCGCCTGCTACCGGAGACGGCCCTGCGGCGGATGTGGAGCGCGGAGCGCCTGGTCGATGGCCGTGCCGGCCCATGGGCGGGTGGCTGGCCGGTGCTGCGCGCATCGCCCGACCTTCAGGTGGCCGGTATCGGCGGTGCGCGCTCGGCCTTCGTGGTCTATCCCGAGCGCGGCGTGGCGGTGGTGGTGCTGACCAATCTTGTCGGTGCCAATCCGCAGCAGTTCATTCCGCGCATTGCCGATCTCTATGCGCCTGCGGTGACCGTGCCCTGAGGCTGCCGGCCAGCGGCCGGCACTACCGTCGGCTCAGCCCCGCGGCCCACCCATCACCGGCAGGATCACCCCGCTGATGTAACTGGCACACGCCGGCGAGGCCAGGAATACATAGGCGGGCGAGAGCTCTTCCGGCTGCGCGGGCCGGCCCATGTCACTGTCCTTGCCGAACTCAGCGACGTCCTCCGCCTTCTTGTCGGCCGGGTTCAGCGGCGTCCACACCGGTCCCGGCGCCACGCAGTTGACCCGGATGCCACGTGGCAGCAGCTGGCTGGCGAGCGACTTGGTGAACGCATGGATTGCGCCCTTGGTGGCCGAGTAGTCGATCAGCGCCTTGCTGCCGAAGATTCCCGTTTCCGAACCGGTGTTGATGATGCTGGCGCCCTCGCCCAGATGCGGCAGCACCGCACGCGCCATCTGGATGTAACCGCCGATGTTGGTCTGAAGGGTCTCCTGAAGGTGCGCGTCCTCCAGGTCCTCCAGGCGCTCGCAATGCAGCTGGAACGCGGCGTTGTTGACCAGGATGTCGATGCCGCCGAACGCCTTGGCCACTTGCTTCACCGCCCTGCTGCAGAAGCGCGGATCGCGCACGTCACCGGCGATCACCACGCAGCGACCGCCTTCGCGCTCCACGTGCTGGCGGGTGATATCGGCATCCTCGGCTTCGTCCAGGTGGAGTACCGCCACATCGGCGCCTTCGCGCGCAAACAGCACCGCTACCGCGCGACCGATGCCGGAATCACCACCGGTGACGATCGCGCGCATGCCCTGCAGCTTGCCGCTGCCGACGTAGTCCGGTGCCAGGAAGCGCGGTGCCAGTTCCAGTGCGTGCTCATGGCCCGGCTTGGCCAGCTGCTGCGCCGGCATCGCCTCCGGCTGTCGGCGCGTGCCGGCCTGGGTTGCGGTTTTCTTCGTTGTCTTCGTTGCTTTTTTTGCCGCGCGCACGTCCTTGGCCTTCTCCTGGTCCTGCAGGCGCCGCTGCCGCGCTGCCACACGGGCCGCGCGCGGATCGGAAGCGGCAGCCTTGCGGGTGGCGGTCTTCACCACGCGCGGGCGCTGGGATGCGGTGGTCTCGGTGGCGGCTGGCGCGGCCTGGGTGCCTTTGCGCACCTTCGGCGATGCCTTGCGGCGGGTGGGGGTCTTCTTGGTGGTGGCCATGCAGGTCTCCTCGGGAGGGTTGGGGTTGCCGGCCAGCGGCCGGCACTACCGGGGGCGGCATCCGCCGCACCTGCAGTCTCTCCGCCCGGGCTGTCGGGGGCAGTGAGCACTCCGTGCCCACCGCGTGCACGGCATTCATTCCGCCACCACGTGCGCCGTCGCACCCTGCAGGCAACCACACGAGGAATGCCTCCATGAAACATGCGATCGCCGCCGCCGCTCTCAGCGTTGCCCTCGCCGCCTGCAGCAGCACGCCGGTGGCCCAGGTACAGCCGATCGACGGTGTGATTTCCGGCCAGTGCCACAGCGACATGGTGCGCGGCGCACTTGGCCTGGCCGCTTCGGATGCCACCGTCGCACGCGCCCGGGTGGACAGCGACAGCCTGCATGTAAGGGTGCTGCGCCATGACGGTCCGCGGGTGCCACCGGCCAGCGAAGGCGGTGACCGCCTGACCATCGAAAAGGGACGCACCAACAACATCACCGCGATCTACTGCGGATAACCGCCATCGAGCAAGCCCCACGCTGCAGGGTGCCGCCGGGCAGGGCAGGCGCGCCCGACGTCATCTCAGGCGCTGCGCTTGGCCAGCCGCCGCGCCCGGCGCAGTACCTTCAGCGTGGCCTGTTCCCACTGGCGCGGCCCACGCAGGCCGGCCAGTTTCGCCAGTTCGCCGCGCTCCCAGCCGGCGAACACGCAGGGGTCGATATAGGCCTTGCGGCATACCGCAGGCGTATTGCCCAACTGGGTCGCCACCTTGCACACCACCTCGCGCTGTACCTTGGCCATCGCGCGCTGGCTGGCCGGTTCGGGCAGCTCAGTGGCGGCGAACGCCTGCACTGCGGCCAGGGTGCCGCCCCAGGTGCGGAAATCCTTGGCGGTGAAATCCTCGCCCATCACCTCGCGCAGGTAATCGTTGACTGCACCGGAGTCGACCGGCTGGACGACACCGTCGTCGTCGCGGTACTGGAACAACGCCTGGCCCGGCAACTGCTGTACACCGCGCACCAGCGTGCCCAGCCGGCGGTCGCCTACCGTCACTTCATGCAGCTGCCCGGATTTGCCGCGGAAGCGCATCCGTACGCGCCCGCCGCGCAGCAGATCCAGGTGCCGGTTACGCAGCGTGGTCAGGCCAAAGGATTTGTTTTCCTTGGCGTAGGTTTCGTTGCCTACCCGCACCAGGGTGTCGGCCAGCAGCGCGACCACGACCGCCAGCACCTTTTCACGGGGGAAGCCACTGCGCTTGAGATCGCGGCTGAGCCGGCGCCGCAGCGCAGGCAGTGCTTCGCCAAAGGCGATCACCCGGTCGAACTTGCCGGCGTCGCGCACTGCGGCCCAGTCGGGGTGGTAGCGGTACTGCTTGCGCCCGCGTGCATCGCGGCCGGTGGCCTGCAAATGGCCGTTGGCGTGGGCGCAGATCCACACCGCGGTATACGCCGGCGGAATCGCCAGGGCGCGGATGCGCTGCAGCGTTGCCGCCTCGCGCACGGCATGCCCCTCGGCATCGCGGTAGGCAAACCCCTTGCCCGCGCGGCGGCGGCTGAAGCCGGGTTGGGTGTCATCGACATAGCGCAGGCCGGCGGCGCGCGCGGCCTGTTGTTCCGGGGTGGAGGGCGTTGGCATGCGCTGAGTGTCGCGGGTGCGGCGCGGTGATCCTGTCGATAACGCAAGACAAACACGTGAGGGCCGGTTCGCCGCTATGCTCGGGTCTTCACAACCCCTTCCGGAGTCATGATGTCGTTCCCGATTCGCGCCCGTTCGCTCTCCGCCCTGTTGCTGCCGGCCGTGCTGGCCCTGACCGCCTGCCAGGCACCGGCGCTGGATGAACAGGATTCGGCCACCGCCCACGCCCAGCAGGCCGCCGAAGCGGCCAAGGCGCCGGCCGACGACGCCGGCAAGGCCACCGAGGCTCCGCCGGTCGGCACCTGCGACGCCAGCCAGGTGCAGAGCCTGGTCGGCCAGGCCTACACCGACGCCCTGGGCAAGCAGGCGCAGGAAGATGCCGGCGCCAGCCAGCTGCGCGTGCTCAAGCCCAACGACGTGGCCACGATGGAGTTCCTCGGCGACCGCCTGAACATCGAAGTGGACGACAAGGGCGCCGTCAGCGGCGTGCGCTGCGGCTGAGTCCCGCCCCGCGCCGGCACTGGGTTGCCGGCGCGTTCCGTTGCACCTGCAACCGTGTATTGCGGCGTTGCAGCAACCTGTGATCTAGTCGAGGCATCCGGTGGCCTCACGATGCGCTCCAGGGAATGAGCGGGGACGAGTGTCGCCGCCAACCCTATACGCATCGAGGTAGAGATGGCCCCCCGCAACCGCCAAGGGCTTTACGACCCGCGCTCCGAGCGCGATGCCTGTGGATTTGGCATGGTCGCCCAGCTCGACGATCAACCATCGCGCCTGTTGGTTGATACCGCCATCGCCGCGCTTTCGCGCATGACCCACCGTGGCGGTGTCGCCGCCGATGGCCTGACCGGCGATGGCTGCGGCCTGCTGCTGCGCCGCCCCGATGCGTTCCTGAAACTGCTGGCGGGTGAGGCCGGCATCGCCGTCGCCGCACGCTTCGCCGCCGGCCTGGTGTTCCTGCCCCACGACGCCGACGCGGCGCAGGCCTGCCGCGCCCAGCTGCAGGCGCAGCTGGAAGCGGTGGGCTGCAAGGTTGCCGGCTGGCGCGAGGTACCGACCGACGACAGCGTCTGCGGCCAACTGGCGCGCGACACGCTGCCGCGCATCGAACAGGTGTTCGTCGATGCCGGCGTTGGCCAGGATGATGCCGGCTTCGCGCTGGCGTTGTTCCTGGCACGCCGCCGCAGCGAGCAGGAGCTGCGCGATCACGCCGACTTCTACGTCACCACGCTCACCCCGGATGCGATCAGCTACAAGGGCATGGTGCTGCCGGACAAGCTCAGCCGCTTCTTCCCGGACCTGCAGCGCCGCGAGCTGGCCTCCAGCGCCATCGTGTTCCACCAGCGCTTCTCCACCAACACGCTGCCGCGCTGGCCGCTGGCCCACCCATTCCGCATGCTCGCCCACAACGGCGAGATCAACACCATCGAAGGCAACCGGCGCTGGGCGCAGGCACGCAGCAAGGTGTGGAAGACGCCGCGCTTTGATATCGGCGAGTTTGACCCGGTTATTTCCATGCACGGTTCGGACTCGCAGAGCCTGGACAACATGCTGGAGCTGATGGTCGCCGGTGGCATGGAGCTGATCCAGGCGCTGCGCATCCTGGTGCCGCCGGCTACCCAGTCGCTGGAGTTCAAGGATCCGGACCTGGCCGCGTTCTACGAGTTCCACGGCCTGAACAGCGAGCCGTGGGACGGCCCGGCCGGCATCGTTGCCTGCGACAGCCGCTACGCCGTCTGCACCCTCGACCGCAACGGCCTGCGCCCGGCGCGCTGGATGCTGACCGCCGACCGTCATTTCCTGGTCGCCTCCGAAGCGGGCGTGTGGGAAGTGCCGACCGAGCGCGTGGTGCGCAAGGGCAAGCTCGGCCCCGGCGAGATGATCGCCATCGACCTCAAGCGCGGCGACCTGCTCGACTCCGAAGCCATCGACCGCATCAACCGTGGTCGCGCGCCGTACAAGCAGTGGCTGCAGCAGGGCGTGACCTACCTGCAGACCGAACTGATCGATCCCTCGCTGGTGGAAGAGCCGTTCGACGAAGGCACCCTGCGCAGCTACCACAAGCTGTACCAGCTCAGCAGCGAGGAAGTGGAGCAGGTGCTGCGGCCGCTGGCCGAGACCGAGCAGGAAGCCACCGGCTCGATGGGCGATGACACGCCGATGGCGGTGCTGAGCCAGCGCAGCCGCCCGCTGTACGACTATTTCCGCCAGGCCTTCGCGCAGGTCACCAACCCGCCGATCGACCCGCTGCGCGAAGACTGCGCAATGTCGCTGTCCACCCAGCTTGGCAAGGAGACCAACATCTTCCATGCCGGCCCGGAGACGGTGAACCACGTCATCCTCAATTCGCCGGTACTGAGCCAGCGCAAGCTGCGCCAGCTGCTGAAGATGGACCAGTACGTGCAGGCCAACCGCCTGCTCGACCTGTCCTACAGCAAGGACGAGGGCCTGCGCGCCGGCATCGAGCGTATCTGCAGCGAGGCCGAACAGGCCGCGCGCGTGGGCATGGTGATGCTGCTGCTGTCCGACCGCTACCCGGTGGCCGGGCGGCCGATGGTGCATGCGCTGCTGGCCACCAGCGCCATCCACCATCACCTCTCGCGGCTGGGCCTGCGCTGCGACGTGAACCTCATCGTCGAGACCGGCACCGCGCGCGACCCGCACCACATGGCCTGCCTGCTCGGCTTCGGTGCCACGGCGGTGTATCCGTACCTGGCCTACCAGACCCTGTTCGACCTGGGCCGACGCGGCATTCTCAAGCTCAGCAAGGGCGGTGAGCAGTCGCAGATCGGCCGCCGCTACCGCAAGGGCGTCTACAAGGGCCTGTCGAAGATCATCTCGAAGATGGGCATCTGTACCGTGGCCAGCTACCGCGGCGCACAGCTGTTCGAGATCATCGGCCTGGAACGGGAAGTCGTGGACCTGTGCTTCCCGGATACCGCCTCGCGCATCGGTGGTGCCGGTTTCGCGCGCCTGGATGCCGACGCACGCGAGCTGTGCGCGCAGGCCTGGGATGCGCAGCAGGACGTGGATGTCGGCGGCCTGCTGAAGTACGTGCACGGCGGCGAGTACCACATGTACAACCCGGACGTGGTCACCACCCTGCAGCGCGCGGCGCGCAGCGGCGATCCGCGTGCCTGGCAGCAGTACTGCGATGCGGTGCATGCACGCCCGCCGTCGGCACTGCGCGACCTGCTGGAACTGGTGCCGGCCGCCACGCCGGTACCGCTGGACGAGGTGGCTCCAGCCAGTACCCTGTTCCCGCGCTTCGATACTGCGGCGATCAGCCTGGGCGCACTGTCGCCGGAAGCACATGAAGCATTGGCCATTGCCATGAACCGCCTCGGCGGCCGCAGTAATTCCGGCGAAGGCGGTGAGGATCCGGCACGCTACGGCACCGCAAAGCGCAGCAAGATCAAGCAGGTCGCCTCGGGCCGCTTCGGCGTGACCGCCGAATACCTGGTCAATGCCGAGGTGCTGCAGATCAAGGTCGCGCAGGGCGCCAAGCCCGGCGAGGGTGGGCAGCTGCCCGGCCACAAGGTGAACGAACTGATCGCACGTCTGCGCTACGCGCGCCCAGGCATCGGCCTGATCTCGCCGCCGCCGCACCACGACATCTATTCCATCGAAGACCTGGCGCAGCTGATCTACGACCTCAAGCAGGTCAACCCGACCGCGCTGGTGTCGGTGAAGCTGGTCAGCCATGCCGGCGTCGGCACGATTGCCGCGGGCGTGGTCAAGGCCGGTGCGGACCTGATCACCATTTCCGGCCATGACGGCGGCACCGGCGCTTCGCCGGTCAGCTCCATCCGCTATGCCGGCGTGCCATGGGAACTGGGCGTGGCCGAAGCGCACCAGGCGCTGCTGGCCAACGACCTGCGCGGGCGCACCCTGCTGCAGACCGATGGCGGCCTGAAGACCGGCCTGGACGTGGTCAAGGCCGCGCTGCTGGGTGCGGACAGCTTCGGCTTCGGCACCGCGCCGATGATCGTGCTGGGCTGCAAGTACCTGCGCATCTGCCACCTCAACAACTGCGCCACTGGCGTGGCCACCCAGGACGAACGCCTGCGCGAGAACCACTTCACCGGCCAGCCGGAGCGCGTGGAGAACTTCTTCCGCCTGCTGGCCGAGGAAGTGCGCGGCTGGCTGTCGTACCTGGGTGCGCGTTCGCTGGAGGAGATCGTCGGCCGTACCGACCTGCTGCGGCAGATCGAAACGGCGCCGCGCGAGGGCGTGCGCGTGGACCTGTCGCGCCTGCTGGCCGACAGCCGCTACGAAGGCAGCCACTGCGCGGCGCAACGCCTGTACGAATCGCCGGACAGCCTGGCCACGCAGATGGATGGCCTGCT
Organism: Stenotrophomonas africana; assembly: GCF_013004645.1. Taxonomy (GTDB): domain Bacteria; phylum Pseudomonadota; class Gammaproteobacteria; order Xanthomonadales; family Xanthomonadaceae; genus Stenotrophomonas; species Stenotrophomonas africana. The sequence continues at coordinate 168,962 of NZ_JABEME010000009.1, forward strand.
GGCACCGGCCATCGAACACAAGCGCGGCGGCGAGCATCGCTTCCTGATCCACAACACAGACCGCAGCATCGGCACCCGCCTGGCCGGCGCGGTGGCCCGCGCGCACGGCAATCAGGGCATGGCCGAGGCACCGCTGGAACTGCGTTTCCGCGGCAGTGCCGGGCAGAGCTTCGGCGCGTTCAACGTGGGTGGCCTGCACCTGGAAGTGGAGGGTGAAGCCAACGACTACGTCGGCAAGGGTATGGCCGGCGGCCGCCTGGTGGTGCGCCCCCCGCGTGGTGCGCGCTTCGAGGCACGCAGCACTGCGATCATCGGCAATACCTGCCTGTATGGCGCCACCGGCGGCGAACTGTTCGCTGCCGGTCGTGCCGGCGAGCGCTTCGCGGTACGCAACTCCGGCGCGCTGGCGGTGGTGGAAGGCGCCGGTGACCACTGCTGCGAGTACATGACCGACGGCGTGGTACTGGTGCTGGGCAAGGTCGGCCTCAACTTCGGCGCCGGCTTCACCGGCGGCCTGGCCTACGTGCTGGACGTCGACCGCGATTTCGTCGACCGCTACAACCACGAGCTGATCGACATCCATCGCGTGTCGGCCGAGGGCTTCGAAAACTATCGCCAGCACCTGCACCGCCTGATCGGTCGCCATCGCGAGCTGACCGGCAGCATCTGGGCACAGCAGATCCTGGACGAGTTCCGCGATTACATCGGCAAGTTCTGGCTGGTCAAACCGAAGGCCGCCAGCATCGAGTCGCTGACCGAAACCCTCCGCCGCGCCGCGTAACGGTAGTGCCGGCCGCTGGCCGGCAACCCAGGATCACGTAGTGCCGGCCGCTGGCCGGCAACCGCAAAACACCACAGAGCCCGCCATGAGCCGCAAGCACGCCTTCCAGTTCCTCGACCTGCCTCGCACCATGCCGCAGCGCATCCCGGTGGAACTGCGCACCTCCGGCGACTGGGGCGAGTTGTACGGCAAGTTCGGCAAGGAGGACGCGCAGTACCAGGCCGGCCGATGCCTGGATTGCGGCAACCCGTACTGCAGCTGGAAGTGCCCGGTACACAACGCGATTCCGCAGTGGCTGCAGCTGGTGCAGGAGAACCGCATCCATGAAGCGGCCACGCTGTGCCACAGCACCAACCCGCTGCCGGAAGTGTGCGGCCGGGTCTGCCCGCAGGACCGCCTGTGCGAAGGCAGCTGCACGCTGGAGGAATTCGGCGCGGTCACCATCGGTGCGGTGGAGAAGTACATCGTCGATACCGCGCTGGCCAGTGGTTGGCGCCCGGATCTGGCCGCGGTGCAGCCGACCGGCCACAGCGTGGCGGTGATCGGTGCAGGCCCGGCCGGCCTGGCCTGCGCCGACCGCCTGGCCCGCGCCGGCATCGCCGCCGTGGTCTACGACCGCTACGAGCAGATCGGCGGCCTGCTGCAGTTCGGTATTCCCAGCTTCAAGTTGGACAAGGACGTGATCCATCGCCGCCGCGAAGTGCTGGAAGGCATGGGCGTGCAGTTCCGCCTCGGCGTGGAGATCGGTCGCGACCTGAGCGTGCAGCAGCTGCTGGACTCCCACGACGCGGTGTTCGTTGGTACCGGCGCCTACCGCTACACCGACGGCGGCCTCGACGGCCAGGACCTGAAGGGCGTGCTGCCGGCGCTGCCGTTCCTGGTGCAGAACAGCCGCATCGTCGGCGGCGATGATCCGAAGGGCCGGCCGATCGCCGGCTGGGAGGACACCATCGCCCTGCCCGACCTCAACGGCAAGCGCGTGGTGGTGCTCGGTGGCGGCGATACCGGCATGGACTGCGTGCGCAGCGCCGTGCGGCTGGGCGCAGCCAAGGTCACCTGTGCCTATCGTCGCGACGAAGCCAACATGCCCGGCAGCGCGCGCGAAGTGGCCAATGCGCGCGAAGAAGGCGTGCGCTTCCTGTTCAACCGCCAGCCGCTGTCGATCGAAGCCGGCGCCGACGACGAAGTGATCGGCGTGACCGTGGTCGAGACCCGACTTGGCGAGCCCGATGCCAATGGCCGCCAGAATGCGGTGCCGATCGACGGCAGCGAATCGCTGCTGGAGGCGGACGTGGTGATCATCGCCTTCGGCTTCTCACCAACCGTGCCGGCGTGGCTCACCGAACACGGCGTGGAAGGCCAGTCCAACGGTCGCATCGTGGCCGGTGGCAAGGATCGCCTGCCATTCCAGACCGCACATCCGCGTCTGTTCGCCGGTGGCGATGCGGTGCGCGGCGCTGACCTCGTGGTAACCGCCGTGGCCGAGGGTCGCGATGCCGCCGCCAGCATCGTGCGGCTACTGACCCGCTGACAGCGGCGCCAGCAGCACGGCCAACAGCGCGTGCAGTTCGCGGGTTTCCACTGGCTTGGCCAGGAAGTGGTCGATGCCGGCCACGCGGCAGGCCTCGCGGGTACGATCCAGCACGCTGGCGGTCAGCGCGATGATCGGCACCTGCGCACGCGCCGGGCAAGGGTCGGCGCGGATCGCCCGCGCCAGCGCGAAGCCGTCCATGTGCGGCATGTGGCAGTCGGTGATGACCAGGTCGAAGGGTTTCGTCTGCCAGGCCTCGAAGGCCTGCCGGCCATCCCCGCAGGCGTGCACCTGCAGTCCCAGCTCGCACAGGCGCTGCTCCAGCAGAAGCAGGTTGGTGGGATGATCATCGGCTGCCAGCACCCGGGCCGGCGACAGTGGCCGCATTGCCGACAACGGCAGAGGTCGCGGCTCTGCGGGCAACGCACAGCCAGCCAGCTCCAGCTCCATCCTTACCGTGGTGCCCTCGCCTGGCGCGCTGCGCAGCCGCAGCTGCGCGCCCATCGACTCGGCCAGCTCGCGGCAGATCGCCAGGCCCAGGCCGCTGCCACCGAAGCGGCGTGTTGTGGATGCTTCGGCCTGGGTGTAAGCGGCAAACACCGCCTGTTGCCGCTCAGGACTGATGCCTACGCCGCTGTCGCTCACCTGCAGGCGCAGGCGCTGGCCGCCATCGAATTGCTGCAGCACCTGCACCCGCAGTTCCACGCCCCCTTGCTCGGTGAACTTGAGCGCGTTGCCGGCAAGGTTGAACAGGATCTGGCGCACGCGCAGACCGTCGGCGAGCGATCCAGCCTGCAATGCCGGATCCAGCTCGGCGCGCAGGTACAGGCCGCGGCTGGCTGCGACCGGCATCAGCAGCTGCTGCACCGCGCGTACCAGGGCGCCCAGATCCGTGGGCCGCAGCTGCAGCGGCGCGGCCTGGAATCGCTGGCTGTGCAGCACATCGTCGAGGATCTGCCGCAGCATCCGCGCGGCATCACCGACTGTCGCCAGCACCTGCTGCTGGCCCGGATCCAAGTCGCTGCCAGCCAGTCGTTCGAGCATGCCCAGCAGGGTGCTCATCGGCGTGCGGATCTCGTGGCTCATCGTTGCCAGGAAGTGGGTCTTGTCCTGCGCCACCTGCTCGGCCTCCCGGCGCGCTTCGGCCAGCGCCCGGGTGCGCGACTGCGCCTCGCTGACATCGATCCAGTAGCCGCTCCACTCGACATCGCCGTCATCGCAGGACAGCGGTCGACCATGAGAGCGTACCCAACGCCAGCCCTGTGGCGATCGCGTGCGGAAGGTGACGTCGATCGGGCCACGCGCCAGCGCAGCGGCATCGACAGCGTCCATCAGCCGATTGCGATCATCAGGGTGGACCGCTGCGAGCAGGCGCTGCTGGTCGATCAGCGCGGTTTCCACGCTGATCCCGAACAAGGTCTGCACGTCACCTGCAATCTGCGGAAAACTGTAATAGCCCGCGGCGGAACGTCGTGCCTGATAGACCACGGCCGGCAGATTCGAGGTCACCTCCTGCAGGCGTTGCGCGGCTACGCGGCGGCGCGCGCTTTCACGGTGCACGCGCCAATAGCCGAAGGCGTATACCAGCGCGAGCGCCAGCACAATCAGCGAGGCGGTTACCAGCCAACGCAAGGGCGACGGTGACGACTGGCTGCGTGGCCCGGCCGGCTGCCAGGCTGCGCGGATCGCCTCGTGCTGCGCGTCCGTCAGCTGCGACACGGCGTGCTCGAACTCGCTGATGACATCGGCACAGGCGGGCACGACGGCCAGCACCAGCGCGTCGTCGATTCCTGCCGGTGCTGCGACCACCAGTGAATCTCCACGGTAGCGGCGTAACGCGGCCTCGACCTCGCCGAGATTGGCGATCACGGCATCGATCAGGCCGGTACCCAGCAGCGACAGCGCGTCGTCGATCGGTGCCGGTGGCAGCAGCTGCGCACCGGGCGCCTGCTCGGCCAGCAGCGCAGTCAGCGGCAATGGATCGGGACTGGCCACGGTGCGCCCGCGCAGGGCCTCAAGCCCCATGACCGGCGGCGCATCCCGGCGCCGCACGATCACCTGCGGCAGCTGCAGGTAGGGCGCGCTGGCCACCCAGCCGATGGGCACCTGCGAACGTGGCCACCCCAGCAGTGCCTGGGTGTCGTGGGGCAACGCCCCCTCGGCCACGGCAACGCCCCGCAGTGGCTGCATCTGCAGCGGGCGCTGTGCTTCCAGCAGCGCCAGGTACTCCGCGCCGAGCCCGCGCGCCTGGCCCTGTTCGCTGGAGGACAACGGTGCGCGGTCGGCGGGCCAGGCGATGTGCAGCGGCGACTCGCAGCCAGCGGCGGCGGCTGTGGTGGGCAGCAGCAGGCAGGCCAGGACCACGGCGGCGGCAGGCAGGCCAGCGACGTTCACGATGGGCATCCTCATTTCGCGGACGGAAGTGCACGGCCGCGCAGCGGTACCGCTGTCTGCCACGCTAGCGACGTGCGGACAGGCCGCAATGAAGAAAGTTGTAAAAACATCCAGAGAGGGGAATGCCGACATACACTGCCGCCTTCACCCGTACCTGCGGAGCTTTCGATGCGCATCGGCCTGGCTGCCAACCGTCTTCATCACCACGACGCGCGCGCCGCGCTGTTCCGCTGGCTGCGTGTCAGCGAACCCGGCCTGCGCGAACTGGGCGTGTCGCTGCACGCGGTCGGCCGCACCCATGACGCGATCGGACGACAGGGCTTCCTCGCTGGATATGCGGGCCTGCACCGCTATCCCTACGGGCGCGAGGGTGGCCTGATGAAGCTGGTCGCCGAGGTGGTCGGGATGGGGCCGGATCGGACACTGGATGGTGCGATCTATCTGATTGATCCGGTCGATCCGTCCTCGGTGTTTCCGGAGGCCACGGCCCTGAAGCGACAGTGCGTGATCCACGGCAAGCCGTTCATTTCGACCGTGGCCACCGCACGCGACTGGGTCGAGGTGGAGCGCATCCACGCCGGGCTGGCGGCCGATGCCGGCGCCGACGACCTGCATGCGTTCGAAGGACAGACACTGGCGCTGATCGCGCACGATGCGATGAAGCCAGCGATGCTGGCCTTCGCCGATGAGCACTTCGATGTGCTGGCCCGGTTCGGTGAACGCGTGGCGACCGGCACCACCGGTCAGCGCTTGAACGAGCTGGCCTGGAGCCGGGGCTGGCCCAGCGATACGCCCTGGGTGACGCGCTACCAGAGTGGCCCGATGGGCGGTGATGCGCAGATTGCCGACCGGGTGCTGGAGGGGCGTTGCCAGCGTGCGATCTTCTTCGAGGACCCGCATGTGGCGCGCCAGCATGAGGCGGATATCCAGCTGCTGGAGCGTGCGGTGACGACGGTGACCGATCAGGCGGTGTGCATTACGGCGCCGCGGGTGGCGGCACGTTGGGCCACGGCAGCGGCGTTGCGGGCGGGGTGAAGGTTTCGGCCAACGGCTGAGCCCCTCGTGGTGGGTGGGGTCTGCACGACCATGAGGTTGGCCGGGATGGGTGGAATTGCGGGGGACGCCGTAAACCCGTCCTTGGGGGCTTGGCCGCGGCATCCATGCCGCGGACACCCCCGCAATCCCACCCATCCCGTCCTTCGACAGTTTCCGGTGTGCCCACCACGGAAGAAAGAAAGAAGAGCAGGAGCGGGTCGCGCGCTGCGCGCGCTCCATGGCTCGTTGCCATGGTGGGGAATGCCCATTCTTTGCGCAGCATCGAGCTTGCTCGACTGCTCAGCACACGCTCTGGAGTGAAGCCCCTTCTGTTGAAGGGGCGCGCCGAAGGCGGGGGTAGAGGAAGAATGCGTGGGCAACTGCTGTAGCGCTGGCGCTACAGCAGTTGCCGCAACATGGCCTTCAGGCGTCGCCCTTCAAGCTGGAAGTAGTCGCGCTGTTGCCGCCAGGCGGGAAAGCGCTGTTCCACTTCGTGCCAGAACGCGGGTGAATGATTCGGCTGGATCAGGTGGCAGAGTTCGTGCACCAGCACGTACTCGAACGCTTCCGAGCGGCCCAACACCAGGGCCAGGTCCAGCGCCATGCTACCGTCAGGCGCCAGCGAACCCCACTGCGAGGACATCACCTTCAGCCGCAGGCGGCTGGGTGCGCGCGGCAGGGTGGGCAGGTACTTCGGCAGCCAGCGACCGACGTCGGCGCGGGTCTGGGCTTCGTAGAACTCGCGCAGTAGGCGGCGCAGGGTGGCATCGCCGCCCCGGGTCGGCCACTGCACGCAGGCGCCGTGCGCGTCGATCTCCAGGCGCGCGTAGCGACCTTCCTGCCAACGCAGCGGCAATAGTTCGCCGCGCAGGGGCAGCACGCCGGCTTCGCCCGGCTGCAGCGGTGCCGGCAGGCCCTGGCCCTGGTACTGGCGCAGCTGCAGTGCCAGCCAGTCGCGGTGCTGTTCCAGGAAGCGTTCGCCCATCACCAGGCTTGCGCGCGGCGGCAGGGTCAAGCGTGCGCCGCGTTCGTCCACGCTCAGTTTGATGCGGCGCGCACGCGGATCACGCACGCGCAGTACCTCGATCTCGGCATCCTCCAGGCGCAGGCGAACGGTGTCGCGCTGTACGGTGGCAGGCGGGGTCGGGCTGATCAGGCGGCGCAGCAGACGGCTCATGCGCCCAGCATAGCGCTGCTTCGGGCCGCCGGATGACCGGCGGCCGTCGGGCTGCCTGTTCAGTCAGCCTTGCTGAGCTTGAAGGCTTCTTCCAGCAACAGGAACAGGCGGCGGATCTCGGCGCTCTGCAGGGCGAAGCGGGCATCGAACTCGGCGCGGCGGCCGTCTTCGTCGGCATGCTCCAGTTGGTCCAGGGCGCCGTCGAGGAACTTCAGCTTGCGCACGATCAGGTCGTCGCCGATCACGAACGACAGGTTGTCCTCGAAGATCAGCGCCAGCTTGGTGACCTGCTTGCCGACGTCCAGGTGCTTGTCGATCTCGTCGCAGCGCAGTTCCTGGTGCTGGCACTTGACCACCGCGCCGCCTTCCACCGGGTCCTTCATCTCGCATTCTTCGCCCAGGCTCAGCCCGGTCGGCAGCGGCTCGCCAGCAATCCAGCCGGTCAGGATCGAACGCGGTGCGACTTCGGCGTTCAGCGGCATCGCCGGGAAGCTGCCGAGCAGGCCACGGATGTCGGACATGAAGTACTCGCCGGTCTTGCGGCTGGAGGTATCCACCGCCACGTAGCCGTGCTGCAGGTCGATGAAGGCGTCGTTGCGCGAGGACTTCACGAAGGCGCGCGGCAGCAGTTCATGCAGCAGGTCGTCCTTCATGCGCTTGCGCTCGCGGCCACCCGGGCGGCGGCCTTCCTTCTCCTCGATCTCCTCCAGCTTGCGCTCGAGCAGGTCGTTGACCACCGCCGCCGGCAGGATCTTGTCCTCGCCGCCCACGGTCAGCCACAGGTGCTCGGCAATGCGGTGGGAGAGCAGTTCCTTCTCCTCGCGGCCGAACGGCGAGATGAAACCGCGCGAGCTCATTTCCAGCGCGCCGACCGGCTTCAGCAGGGCGTGCGGCAGCAGGGTGTCGACTTCGGAAAAATCAGTGGTGGTCGGGAAACGGAAGAACGTCAGGTTGCGAAAGAACATGGAATTCCGGATGGCAAAGAGGAAGGGCGACCGACCTTAAACGGTGGGCGTCTCGGGATCTGCGTCGGCATCGGCCGGTGAACCGGCCAGCCAGGCATGGGCGTCGGGCAGCGGCGCGTCGTCGCGACGGCCCAGCGCCATGAAGTCGAACAGGGTGGTGTCGGCCAGCTGCGAGGGCCGGACTTCACCCATGGCGCGCGCGATCTGCTCGATGCGGCCCGGGTGGTCCTTCTCCCACTGCTTCAACATCAGGCCGACCTGGCGGCGCTGCAGGTTCTCCTGGCTGCCGCACAGGTTGCAGGGAATGATCGGGAACTGGCGTGCCTGCGCGTAGTCGACGATGTCGCTCTCGCGCACGTAGGCCAGCGGCCGGATCACCACGTGCTTGCCGTCGTCGCTGCGCAGCTTCGGCGGCATGCCCGACAGCTTGGCGTGGTGGAACAGGTTCATGAAGAACGTGGCCACCATGTCGTCGCGGTGGTGGCCCAGCGCGATCTTGGTGAAGCCATGGATTTCGGCGTAGTTGTACAGCGCACCACGACGCAGCCGCGAGCACAGCGAGCACATCGTCTTGCCTTCCGGAATGACCCGGCTGACCACCGAATAGGTGTCCTGCTCGATGATGTGGTACGGCACGCCCAGCCCGGCCAGGTACTCCGGCAGGATGTGCTCGGGGAAGCCCGGCTGCTTCTGGTCCAGGTTCACCGCCACCAGCTCGAACGGCACCGGCGCCTTTTTCTGCAGCTGCAGCAGCACGTCCAGCAGGGTATAGCTGTCCTTGCCGCCGGACAGGCAGACCATCACCTTGTCGCCGGCCTCGATCATGCCGAAGTCGGCAATCGCCTCGCCGACCTGGCGGCGCAGGCGCTTGGCCAGCTTGTGCTGCTCGCGCTCGGCCACGCGCGGATCGCGGGCGGCGCGCGGCAGGGGATCGGGAAGGGAAATCACGGCACTCATGGGCTCCATTCTAACGGCTCGGAGCGGCCCCGGCCGGGGGTCGGAATTCCCCTCTCCCGGCGGTCATCATCGCTGTGTATGCTCGGAGGCTGTGGACACCTACAGCCCCGCCGAGATCGTCGAGCACCTCGCCGCCCTGCGCGCCGAGCACCGCCTGCTGGATGAACAGATCACCCGCATGGCGGCCAACGGCGAGGATGAACTGGAAGCCAAGCGCCTGAAGCGGCGCAAGCTGCAGCTGAAGGACTGCATCGCCAGGCTGGAAAGCCTGCAGATTCCTGACGAACCGGCCTGAAGACCGTCCTGGTGGGTGCCAACCTTGGTTGGCACGGTTGGAAGGTGTGGACCAAGGTCCACACCCACCGCAGGACCCGGCGCTACGTTCAATCCTGCGGCGCGGGCTCGTCCGGGCGCGCCGCTTCCGGGCTGACCCGTTCGATGGTGTGGCGCAGCTCGCGGCCCAGGATGAACTTGGCATCCTTGGCCCAGGCATCCAGCCGCTCGTCGAACAGCAGCTTGCTGTTTTCGTCCGGCCACACCAGGCGCAGTTCGCGCAGCTTCTGGATGAAGCCGCGGAACAGGGACTTGTCGAAGAACTCCGGCGCCGCCGGTGCATAGAGCAGGCTCAGCCGCTGCGCCGCCTGCTGGCACAGGCTTTCCAGCTCGGCGGCGCCGAGCACGCCGGGGCCGTTCTTCACCAGCACCGAGATGGCGATGTAGTAGCGCTCGAACGCCTGCTGCAGCGAATGGCCGATCGCACGCAGGCGGAACACCTCGTCGGTCTGCCCCGTATTACGCGCCAGGATGCCGCCGTCGTCATCGTTGACGTTCTGCAGCAGGCCCTCGCGCACGAACACATCGATGGTCCGGTCGATGCGGTGGGCGAACTCGTCCTCGCTCCACGGCAGGAACAGTTCGGCCTGCAGGAACGGGTACACCGTGCGCCCCAGCTGGACCAGCCCGGTACGGCTCATGCGACGGTTGTTCTGGAAGCAGCAGGCCACCCACGACGAGGCGGTGAACAGATGCACCACGTTGTTGCGGAAGTAGCTGAGCAGCACCGCGGTGTCGCCACTGACGCTGAGCACATCGCCCAGCGGGTGCTTGATGCGGGTGAGGACGTTGATTTCCTCGGCATGGGCGATGATCCGCTCCGGCGAGTGCGGGGTCACCGTCACCCGGTCCGAGTACGGCATCTCGACCAGCAGGGTCTTGCACAGCTCGATCTGCGCGATCAGGTCGGCCTCGCCCATCGCATGCTTCGGCGTGGACAGCAGCGCCAGCGCCAGCAGATTGATCGGGTTGACGTCGGCAGCGCCGTTGATGCGCACCTGGATGCGTTCGGCCAGCGTGTCCACCGTGGTCGACAGCCAGGCCGGCTTCTCGTCCTCGGATACCGCCTCGCCCTTCCACTCCGGCGCCTTCTCGGCCAGCACGTCGTTCAGTGCGATCGGTTCGCCGAAGTTCACCACCACCTGGCCGTAGTTCTGCTTGAGCACCTTGGGGATGCCCCACAGCAGCGACCAGATCGATTCCTTTTCCTTCGGCCGCCCGGACAGTTCGTCCAGGTAGCTGCCGCCTTCCATCAGCTTCTCGTAGCCGATGTAGATGGGCTGGAACAGCACCGGCTTGCGCGGCTGGCGCAGGAACGCGCGCAGGGTCATCGAGATCATGCCGCCCTTGGGCTGCAGCAGGCGGCCGGTGCGCGAACGGCCACCTTCGACGAAGTACTCCAGCGAGTAGCCACCGGCCACCAGCTGCGCGACGTACTCACTGAGCACCGCCGAATACAGCGCGTTGCCGCGGATCGAACGGCGGATGAAGAACGCACCGCCCTTGCGCAGCAGGGTGCCGACCACCGGCAGGTTCAGGTTGATGCCGGCCACGATGTGTGGCGGCACGATGCCGCGGTCGTACAGCAGGTAGGACAGCAGCAGGTAGTCCATGTGGCTGCGGTGGCTGGGCACGTAAACCACTTCGTGGCCCGGCGCGGCGGCCTTGAACTTGTCCAGGTGGTGCACCAGTACGCCCGCATAGATGCGGTTCCACACGTGGCTGAGCATGAAGCTGGCCGAGCGCACCACCGGGCTGGAGTAGTCCGCGGCGATTTCCCAGGCGTAGGCATGCGCCTTCTTCCAGGCATCGGCCGGCTTGGAGTTGTCGCGCTTGGCCTGCGCGGCGATCGCTTCGCGCACCGGTTCGGCGGCCAGCACCTGGTCCACCAGCAGGCGCCGGGTCGACAGGTCGGGGCCGATCACCGATTCACGGATGCGGCGGAAGTGCGTACGCAGCACGCGCTGCAGCTTGCGCACCGTGCGTTCCGGCTCCAGGCCTTCGTCCACGGTGCTGCGCAGCGAGATCGGCGGGGCGAAGCGGACGATGGTACTGCGGCCGTTGAGCAGTACCGCCAGCAGGCGGCGGAAGCGGCCGACCAGCGCCCAGTTTTCCGAGAACAGCACAGCGAACCAGCCGCTCTGCTTGTCCGGCGCGCGGCCGACGAAGATCGACACCGGCACCAGGTGCACGTCCAGGTCGTCGCGCACGCGGTGCGCCTGCAGGACCTTGGCCAGCGAATCGGAATGGGTCTTGGCCCCGCGCTGCTCGGGGATCAGCGAGTTGCTGGAGCTGCGGCGCGACAGTGCCAGGTAAGCGCGCTTGCGGCCGGTCGGGTCACCGGCCAGCGGCACCAGCGGCGACGGCAGGCCGGCCTGGCGGCAGGCCTTGTCCAGGATCAGCGCGTTGGACAGGCCGTAGTCTTCCAGCACGTACATGACCGGGCGGCCATCGTTGTACTGGCCCGGGTCTTCCGGCTCGATCTTCAGCGACAGCCACGGCTCGACCAGGCGGCCCAGCAACCGTGCCCACAGCGGGCGGCGGCCAGCCGGACGCGCGTGCGCGGGCGGCGGTACCGGGTTCGGGCCGGTACCGGTCGAGGGGGACGCCGGCACCGTATCGGCGGGCGTCGACTGGGATTCTTCGCCGGGGAACGGCAGCGGGTTCTGTTTCGACATCGGCGCCATTATGGCTTAGGCGGCGGCGTTGCCGCTTCCCCACCGTCGGCGGGGGCTTCGGCCGGTGACGGCGACGCAGCAGCGCGGGCCGCGTCGGCCTTGCGCAGCAGGGCGTCGGTATCGGCCAGGGTGCGGGTCAGGTACCAGTGGCCCTCGCGGCGGCTCAGCGGCAGCTGCAGGGTCATTTCGCGGCCAGCCAGGTCGTAGTGCAGGCGTACCAGCGCATTGTCGCCCTCCACCGAGAGCAATTCGCCGCGCACGCTGCGCAGCGCGTCGTCCACGCCCAGCCCGTAGCTGCCCAGCACCGCCTTGAGGGTGTGGATGAACGGTGCCAGCTGCTGCAGGCTGCCTTCCATGCCGGCGGCCTGCAGGCCGGCCTCATCGTCGAAGCCGACCTTGTCGGCCGCGCCGACCAGCGCGGCGATGGTGCTGCGCGCGCGGGCACGGTCACTGATCGGTGCCCCCTGCGCCCAGCTGGCGAGGGTTTCCACCAGGGCGATGTAGTGGGACTGTTGGCCGGGCGTATAGCCCTTCTGATGGCGCAGGTACTGCACACCGAAGTTGCCCATCGACTGCGCGGCCTGGCGCACGGCACCGGCCTGGCCGGCCAGCTGGCGGTCGAAGCTGCGCTGCAGTTCGACGCTGGCATTGGGCGCACGCAGGGCGGCCAGCATCGGCAGCAGCTGGTCGCCCAGCGGGAGCTCGGTCAGCGGCCACTGGCTGTGGCCCTCGTCCCACGCCTGCTGCAGGCGCTGGTACTGGCTCGGCGGTACCGACAGCTTCGCGTAGCCGACCAGATCGTCCTCGGCCAGGCGCAGGGCCATGGCCTGCACCGCCGCAACCGGTTCGGCCGCCGGCTTGGCCGGATCGTTGGCCGATTCACGACACGCGGCCACGGCCAGCAGCAGCATGGCTACCAACCCCCATCCACGCGCAGACCTTCCTCGCACTGCCACGCTCATGCACTCGGACTCCCCGGACCGGTCCGCATCTTGCGGCCTGCGACGTGACAGCGGCAAGCCGGGACGTCACGGTTTACGCTGTTGCCCGTGCAAGTCACTGACCGGAATAAAAAAAGAGCCGGGATCACGGGGATCACAGGCTCTTCAAGCCGGCGCAGGGCCGGTGGACAGTGGTGTGGCGCATGTCCGGTCCGAGGACCGGATGGCGGCGATCCTACGCTGCCGCTCAAGTTAAGGCAACACTTCACGTAGTGCCGTATAAATTGTTGATTTTATTGAACGACCTGGTACCTGGGACCGGGCTCAGGAAATCTACGGCAGGTTTTGCGGCGATTCGGGCACAACCGCTCCGCGGGCGGATGCAAAAACGCCATCCCGCGCGGGTCGGGATGGCGTTCGAGCCTGCAGCCTTGGCAGCGGAATCTCAGCGCGCAGCCAGCGCCGATGCGATTTCCTGCTGGATGGCCCGGGCTGCGGCCTGCGGATCGGCGGCCAGGCGGATCGGACGGCCGACCACGATGGCATCGGCGCCATCGGCAAAGGCCTGGTCCACGCCAACAGTACGCTTCTGGTCATCACCGACCGGGCCGCCGGGGCGGATGCCCGGGCAGACGATCGAGAACCCGGCGCCGGTGGCGGCCCGGATCGGGCCGGCTTCCTGGCCCGAGGCGATCACGCCATCAATGCCAGCCGCCTGGGCGGCCAGCGCACGCTCGACCACCACGTCCACCGGTTCACGGTCGATGCCCATCTGCGCCAGGTCCGGACGGCCCATTGAGGTCAGCACGGTCACCGCCAGCAGGCGCATGTCGCTGCTGTTGGCGGCGGCGCAGGCTTCCATCATCGCCGGGTGCCAGCCGTGGATGGTGGCGTAGCTGACCGGCCACTGCGACAGGCGCTTGATCACCGCCGCGGCGGTGGCCGGGATGTCGAAGAACTTCAGGTCGACGAACACGCGCTTGTCGCGGCGGGCCAGCTCGTCCAGCACCTGGAAGTACTCGCCGGAGGCAAGCAGTTCCATGCCGATCTTGTAGAACGCCACGCTGTCGCCGAGGCGATCGACCCACTCCAGCGCCTGCACGCGGTCAGGCACGTCCAGCGCGAAGATCAGGCGCTCGTCGTCGCGCAGCGGCAGCGGTGCGCGGCTCACGGTGCGTAGTCCAGGGCAGCGCGCTTGGCGTCGTGACGGGACTGGCGCGACTGGCTGTAGTCGTTGTTGAACTGCGCCGGCTCGAAGCCGCCGTAAGTCGGGTTCGGCAGCATCCACCAGCGCTCGCCGAACCAGTCGTGGTACTGCTGCAGCAGCGCGTCACGACCCTCGTTGGTGTTGGCGGTCACTTCGACGAAATCGCCCAGCTGGTCGCCGAACTGCATCAGCACGCGGTACTTCTGTCCGGCCAGGCGGCGGCGGCAGTTCTTCTCGCTGCCGGCCTGCTCGCAGCCTTCGACCACGGTGCCCAGGCCCAGGAACACGCTGTCATCGGCCACCGGCAGGCCCTGCTCGCGCAGGTTGGCCAGGGTCGCGTCCTTCAGGTGCACGGCGCGGTTGGAGATGTACAGCAGGGTCACGCCCTTGGCATTGGCGGCCTTGGCGAAATCGACCACGCCCGGAATGGCCTTGGCCTTCTTTTCGGCCACCCACTGGTCCCAGGTCATTTCATCGTATTCCTTGCCGTCGCGGACCAGGCGCGCCTGGTAGGGCGAGTTGTCCAGCACGGTCTCGTCCACGTCCAGCACCACGGCCGGCTTCAGGCCCTTGGCCTCGTTGCCGCGTTCTTCCGGCACCAGTGCATCCCAGTGGGCTTCCTTCAGCGCGGCATCCAGGTGATCGGCGGCGGCACGGTAGGTCTGCTCGGTGATCGCCTTGTACTCCTGCGCGCGCTGCATCCACAACACTGCATTGAGATTGTCGTTGGCAGTGGCATCGAGCGCGCCATCGGCCTTGGCAGCGGCGGCCGGGGCCTCCGCTGCAGCGGCTTCGGCGGCAGGCGCATCCACGCGCTTGCAGGCGGACAGGCCCAGCGCCGCAGTGGCGAGCAGGGTCAGGGACAGGGAAACGGGACGACGCATGGATTCACCGGCAATCAGATATACCGGCCCATTTTACCGGCAAAGGCACCGCCGGGACGGCTATGCTTGACGGTTGACCCGTTGTCTTCCGGAAGCCGCCATGACCGACCCTGCCCAGACCCCCGACGTTCCCCTGCTCGACGCCGTGCAGGCCCGCCTGTTGGGCTGCCTGGTGGAGAAGGAGGCGACCACCCCGGATACCTATCCGCTGACGGTCAATGCCGCCCAATCGGCCGCCAACCAGAAGACCGCCCGCGAGCCGGTGATGAACGTGGACGCCGGCAGCGTGCAGCATGCGCTGCGCCAGCTGGAGGCACTGGGCCTGGCTCGCCAGCACTTCTCCTCGCGCGCGGACCGCTACGAGCACCGCCTGCAGGCCGCGCTGGACCTGACCCGGCAGCAGACCGTGCTGCTGGCGCTGCTGCTGCTGCGTGGGCCGCAGACGCTGGGCGAACTGATCACGCGCAGCGAACGCCTGCACCGCTTCGCCGACACCGACGAAGCCCGCCACGCCATCGAGCGCCTGCAGCAGCGCGCGCTGCTGGTGGTGCTGCCGCGGGCCAGCGGCCAGCGCGAAGACCGCTACATGCACCTGCTGTGCGGCGAAGTGGATGGCGCGGCGCTGGCGGCCAGGTACGCCAACAGCGGCGGTGGCAGCAGCGATGCGGCCGACCCGGGCCTGGCCGAGCGCGTGGCGCAGCTGGAAGCGGCCGTGGCCGAACTGCAGGCACAGCTGGCCGAACTGCGCGGTTGAAGGGGGGGGTGCCGACCAACGGTCGGCGCCCACCATCAGCCGCTACTGTGCCGGCCAGCGGCCGGCACCTGCCAACATCAGGGGTCAGACCTGCGCCGCACCCGGGGTGGCATACAGCCGGCTCGGGCTGTCCACGCCCGGCAGCTGGATCACCCCGCGCTCCTGCATGCCCAGGCCCAGCAGGATCTTCCCGGACACCACGTTGTCCAGATCGGTAATGCCATACAGGTCCTGCAGGCCCAGCCCAGCGCGCGCATGCGCGAACACCGCCCGCGCCGCCTCACCGGCGTAGCCCTGCCCGGCGAATTCCGACAGCACCGCGTAGCCGATGTCCGGCCCCGGCAAGCCATCGCGCCGCACCAGCCCGGCGTTGCCCAGCCAGGCACCATCGGACAACCGCTCGATGGCATACATGCCAAAGCCATTCAACGCATAGCTGTGCAGCACACGCAGCGCGATGTATTCCCGCGCCTGCTCCTCACTGCGCACATTGCGGTCACCGATGAAGCGCACGAAGCCCGGATCGTTCAACAGCGCCAGCATCGGCGCCGCATCGCGATCCGGTTCAATCGCACGCAGGCGCAGGCGTTCACTCTCGATCGGTTGCACAGGCAGACCTCCAGCCGAAACCCCGATTCTGCCTCAACTCCCGGCTGCTGCTTTTGATTTTCTTTTTTCTTTTCCGTGGCTGGCATGCACGGAAACTGTCAGAGGCCTGGCGGGTGGGCTGGGCGGGACCGTCCGCGGCATGGATGCCGCGGCCGAGCCCCCATGGACGGGTTTACGGCGTGTCCCGACCAGCCCACCCGCCAGGCCCCCCACGAATGCATTGCGAGCGGCGCCAACCACGAGGGGCTGCGCCGTTCGCCGGTCAATCGAACAACGCCTCGATCGCCGCCAACCCCGCACTCGCCCGTTCCTTCTTGCGCACCGCATCAGCCACCGGATCAGCACCATCGCGCTGGATCTCCTCGGCCGGAATCTCCTCGAAGAACCGGCTCGGCTTCAGCCGCACATGCTCGCCGAACTTGCGCGTCAGCTTGCTGTAACTCATCCACAGCTGGATCTTGGCGCGGGTGATGCCCACGTACAGCAGGCGCCGTTCCTCCTGCAGGTTGCCCTCGTCCAGGCTGACCTGGTGCGGCAGCACGCCATCCTCGCAGCCGACGATGAACACGTACGGGAATTCCAGGCCCTTGGAGGCGTGCATGGTCATCATGCGCACCTGGTTGCCGCCCTCGTCCTTGTCGCTGCGTGACAGCAGCGCCAGCTGGCCGGCCAGGTCGGCGGCGGTGGCACCGCGCGGGCCGCCCTCGAACCACTGTGCCAGTTCCTCGATGTTGTTGGCACGGCGCTGGTAGCTGGCTTCTTCCTTGGCCTGCTGGCGCAGTTCACTGAGCAGGCCGGATTCCTTGGCGACCTTGCGGATCATGTCGCCGGAACTGATCTGCCGCATCTGCGCGCGCAGGTCGCGCAGGATGTCGGTGAAGCGCGCGAGGCTGTTGGCTGCGCGCGGCGGCAGTTGCTGCAGGGCACCGATCGCCTCGGCGGCCTGCGCCATCGGCATGTCCTTTTCCTGCGCCAGTTCGGCCAGCCTGGCCAGCGTGCCGGCACCGACGTCACGCTTGGGCGACTGCACCGCCCGCATGAACGCGGTGTCGTCGTCGGGGTTCACCAGCAGCCGCAACCAGGCCAGCGTGTCCTTCACTTCCTGGCGTTCCAGGAACATGGTGCCGCCGGTCAGGTGATACGGGATGCGCAGCAGCTGCATCGCCTTTTCCAGCGGGCGCGACTGGAAGTTGCCGCGGAACAGGATGCAGAAATCACTCCACGGCACATTGCGCGACTGCGCCACGAAGGCGATCTCGGCGGCGACCTTTTCCGCTTCGTGCTCGCTGTTGCGGCACTCCCACACGCGGATGCGCTCGCCGTCGGCCTGGTCACTCCACAGCTTCTTCAGGTGCTCGTGCGGGTTGTTGGCGATCAGCGCATTGGCCGCGCGCAGCACGCGGTTGGAGCAGCGGTAGTTCTGCTCCAGCTTGATGATCTCCAGCTTGGGATAGTCGCGCCCCATCTGCTGCAGGTTTTCCGGATTGGCACCGCGCCAGGCATAGATCGACTGGTCATCGTCACCCACGCAGGTGAAGTTGCCCTTGTCGCCGGCCAGCTGCTTGAGCAGCCGGTACTGCGCGTCGTTGGTGTCCTGGCATTCGTCCACCAGCAGGTAGCCGATGCGCTCACGCCAGGCCAGCGCGATCTCCGGGTTCTCTTCCAGGATCTGCACCGGCAAACGGATCAGGTCGTCGAAGTCGACTGCATTGAACGCGGTCAACCGCAGCTGGTAACGCTCGTAGACACTGGCCGCTTCCTTCTCGCGATTGCTGCGCGCGGCGGCCATCGCCTGTTCGGGCGACAGGCCGGCGTTCTTCGCGCGCGACACCAGGTTCTTCATGTCCTCGATGTCATCGGGCTTGGCGCCGTACATCAGGTCCTTGATCTGCGCGGCGGCATCGTCGGCATCGAAGATCGAGAAGCCGCGCTTGAGCCCCACCGCGGCGTGCTCGATCTGCAGGAACTTCAGGCCCAGCGCATGGAAGGTGCAGATCGTCACCTCGTCGGCGTCCTGCTCGCGCAGGCGCTTGGCCACACGCTCGCGCATTTCCTTGGCCGACTTGTTGGTGAAGGTGATCGCCGCGATGCGGCGCGCCGGGTAGCGGCCGCAGCTGATCAGGTGGGCGATCTTTTCCACGATCACGCGCGTCTTGCCGCTGCCCGCGCCGGCGAGCACCAGCAACGGACCTTCGATGTGCAGGACGGCGGCGGCTTGGGGGGGATTGAGACCGTGCATGGGATGGGGATTGTAGCGGGGCCGGGTGACGACCACAGCGGCCGCCGGTGGGGTTGCTGAACGGCTTCGGTGGAGCGGGGCTGCGGCGTACAATCCGTCGATGGCCAAGCTCTACTTCTACTATTCGGCGATGAACGCCGGCAAGACCACCACCCTGCTGCAGAGCGCCCACAACTACCGCGAACGCGGCATGCGGGTGGCGATCCTGACCCCGCGCCTGGATGATCGTGCCGGCGCCGGCGTGGTCGCTTCGCGGATCGGCCTGCGTGCCGAGGGCATGGCCTTCGACCGGGACACCGACCTGCAACGCTGGGTCGAGCAGGACCTGGCGACGAACGGGCCGATGGGCTGCGTGCTGGTGGACGAGGCGCAGTTCCTGACCCGCGCCCAGGTCTGGCAGCTCAGCGAGGTGGTCGACCAGCTGCGCATTCCGGTGCTGTGTTACGGCCTGCGCACCGACTTCCGCGGTGAGCTGTTCGAAGGCAGCCAGTACCTGCTGGCCTGGGCCGACGAGATGCAGGAGATCAAGACCATCTGCCACAGCGGCAAGAAGGCGACGATGACGGTACGCGTGGACGAGCATGGCCACGCGGTGCAGGACGGCCCGCAGGTGGAGATCGGTGGCAACGACCGCTACGTGTCGGTCAGCCGCGCGGAGTTCAAGAAGATCACCCGCGGCGAAGGCCGGATCGATCCGGCGCAGGCACCCCTGCCGCTGTAAAGGGTGTTCGGCAGGGCTGCGCCCTGCACCTGCAGAGGCAACAGCAACGGCAACGGCCAGAGCCAAAGCGGCATTCCGTGGGATGGCGGGGCGGTGTGGGTGGGCAGGACACGCCGTAAACCCGTCCCTGGGGGCTCGA
Organism: Stenotrophomonas africana; assembly: GCF_013004645.1. GTDB lineage: Bacteria > Pseudomonadota > Gammaproteobacteria > Xanthomonadales > Xanthomonadaceae > Stenotrophomonas > Stenotrophomonas africana. The sequence continues at coordinate 188,307 of NZ_JABEME010000009.1, forward strand.
TGGCGCCATCCATGGCGCCAACGGTC